>NZ_JBYSYJ010000001.1:1352500-3403185 GCF_058783135.1 Novosphingobium sp. FW305-C-30-35 | reverse complement strand
GAACTGCGCGCGCCATTTGCTGCGACAATTGCCACAACCTTCATTCGACATCCATCTCGAACGGAAAACCAATGCCGATCGATGAGCGTCACCGAGGACCTTATCGGCACCGGAACAAGGCGGAGGCATAATGTCACATCTGCATAATCTCTTGCCAGTTCATACGGTCACCAGTCCACCGACGGCATACCCCGCCGCTGGCATGACAACGCGCGCAGCACTTCGGCCAATGTCATGCAGCACATCATGCCCAGCAGCATTCGGGTGGATGCCATCATCCTCCAAGGCATCGTTGAACAGCGCCTGCCCATCTGCATCGAAACCAAGGGCCATGGCGGCGTCGTAGTCAGCGATGACCGCTCCGGTCTGCAGTGCAGCCAATGCCCTGTCGGCATCGTTGTAATTGCCGGAACTTGTCGCCATCATTCGGGTCTGCGCTGGGATCGAGATCCTTTGTGGTCGGATCAACCGGCAGGCAAAGCCACTTTACCACCTGCGATCCTGCCGCCAGTGCACGGTTCACGATGTCATCCGATAGCGCGCGCTGGGCCGTCATCTGGCTTTCCAGCAGCGGAGTGCCCATCGAGTTCGGCGAAGCGTTGGTGTGAAAAGGATGTTTGGCACCGGCAAGCCGCGCGCCGCGCAGAAATCGTATAGGTCGAGCGCATTGGCGCGGATGTTCGCCATGCTGGTGCCAGACCACCCGAGCAGCGTAGGAAGCACTCCGCGATGCTTTGAATTCAGGCCATAGGCCAGCTTTTCTGCCCACCCTTGGCCATAGCGCACTCCCTTTGGCTTCCGGTGATGCCCGCGCCATTGGTGATGCTGTCGCCGACAAAGCCGATGCTCATCAGTTCGCCGTCGTCGCATTCACCACAAGTCCAGCGATGCAGGTGCCGTTAACGCGGTTCTCTGTGCTCGTGAAGTTTGCGGGATTGGTTACGCAATCGCCAGTGTTCCAACGCATGACCGATGGGAAGTCCGCTCGCGCTTCCCAGTCCGTTCGGTAATCGTCAGTTCCTGCCTGGCCGAGCAGAAACTGGCGACCCGCCACCACCAAGGGAACGCGAAACAATCACGATTTTACCAGCGCCCACTACATCTGTGCGATCGAGCAAAGCAAAGTTGGCGGAATCAGAGGCAAGCATGGCGTAGCGATTGGCGCCAGCACGCGGCGGCATGTTGCCGGTGGGCGCGCCACCGTTGAACGTCAACGGCTGCCACGCCGCCCCTGCCGCGGCGAAGTTCCCAACCGAAGTAACAGATGTGATCGCAGCCAGAGTGACAGGCACCTGAAAAGCCGAGGAATGGCTGGAAAATCACCTCACGGATGCGCTTGGCATTGGCTGGCAGCGTAAACGCACGCCGATGGGTAGTCGGCGTGGTATTATCAAAGACGAGGTTTGTCCTGCCCAGCATCAGGAGCAAGCCGCGTCCGCTTGCTCGGGCCTGAAGATGTGGTTGTAGTGGGCGTCGTTGCTGGAAGGGCACTGGCCTTGATCTGGGCCTTGTCTGTCAAAACTTCGATCGCTGCTGCTGAGGCTGTGCCGACGGCACTCCATGCACCGTTGGGCATCCGGTAAAACCCCGCGCTGCATTTGCGCAAGGCTGGTGCCATCACCGCCACGCGCAATAGCCAAAGCTTACAACAGTCCCCGCCATCATCAAGTCCTTCGACAATGGCGTAGTACGACCGTGTCTGGTCATTCAAGACATCGACGGGACTTTGCACAACAACATCACCGAAGGCATTTTCGGCGATCGATACTGCCGAGATACTAACGGCATCTGGCCAATCTGCCCGATCTGTTATGGCGGGGACGCCGGAGTTGGCGATTGGTCTGCTGAAAAGCTGCACCCTGAAAGAGACAACTCCTGCAGCACGATGGGGCCTGAGCTTCAAGGCGCGAATAGCGAGATCTGCCCCAAAACTGGTTCCCAAAAATCCGGGCGCCCATGCCGTTGCTGCCGGCGCCCCCGTTACCCAGCTGACATTGGCCGGATCCATCCGCGAAAGAGCAACAACTGGTACCGTCTCGATAACCTGTGAGACCGTTGCAGTCGTGAGCTCTACCGGCCCTTCGAGTGCCCCGATGCGAGGTTCAAGCTCTGACTTGAGATCATCATATGCCAGCGCATAGTCGCCTTCGATGCCGAACTGAAGCTGGATGTTCACCTGAGGATTGCTGCCTCCAGAAGGCATGAATGCCCCGACAGGCTCAGCAACGTTGTGGTACCAATAGCCGCCACTGTCGCCCGGAGTGCCAACCTTCGTATGCAGGGCCATGGCCATTGGTGGGGACAGAAATCCCGGTAAACTCGCCAGGCCTTCTGATCGCCGAGACTGTGATCTGGCTCGTTTCATTCCCCGGGAACATCGAAAGCTGTGAGCTCGGATCCGGGCACACGCTCGAACTGTCCATCTTCGAGAATTTGATAGCGCCCGGATCTTGAGCGTTTTCGCACCAGCAGTGCCATTACGAATATGAATCCGGCGCCACGTGCCGGAATGCTTTACGGGTTCAACAAGAATAAACAGCCCGGCGTTCGAACCGTTGCCGGCAGTGCTGGTAATGACGGGGCGACCGAGACGTTCGACGCCCAGGGTGCCGCGCACGTTTTCAGCGTTGGCTTGCGCCTCATCGACAAATGGTTTGTGCCAATACGTCGACAAGCTGCCCGATAGGCGATTTCCACATCGCACCATCCTGCACGATCGGGACAAGCTCGGTCCCATCGATTGGCGAAGGTGGCGGATCGAGTTCGGTGATCTTGGCCATCGATCAGGCCTCCCCCTGCCAGGATCGCCGAGCAGGCCAAGCGCGAACTTGTTAGCCACGCCTGCCGCAACCTCGTCGACGCGGGCCAGCGTGCGGCGCGATCGTGCTTGCCGTCGTTTCCGATCACGGCATTGACGGCGCGCGAGTGGCTCTTGCCGTTCTGTTCGAAAGTGACCGGACCGTGCCGGTTGCGGCATCGAAGCGGCCGACGGTGATCTTCATGGCTTCGCTCATGGTCAAACGCCCTTGGTCTGGATGAAGACACGCGCGGTGAAGTTTTCCGCGCTGTAGATCTCGATAGTGGTGGGAGGCCGAGCGTGATCACGCCGAGGCCGGTGTTTTCCGAATTGTTGTCGTCACCCGGCTGCACCTCGATGCCCAGCGTCGGGATGATCCAGCTCGTGTGCGGAAGCGGCACATTGTACCAGGCCGAGGTGTTGGCCCCGCAATCGACCCAGCCCCATGTTTCCTTGAGGCCATCGGAATATTCGATGTACCCGCCGTTCGCGGTGATGTTTGAAGAGACAACGCGGCGAAAGGCAGCGGCATGGTGTCCATCGACCGTGTCGGCATTCCACGCCCGAAACCCGCACCATCGACCGTCAGCAGCTTGGCCAGAACATCGGCAGCGGTGTAGGCGGTGGCGTTGAGCGGCGTGTACCCGAGGCGCGCGGCGATATCGGCGTACCATGCACCGTGCTGCCCATCGAGCAGATCGGCATCGAGGCCACAGCCCGAACCGTCTTGCGTGAGTAGCCAGGCGAGAACGACAGCTTTGGCCCGAGCTGGTGTCAGGGCTTTGAGCTCATCAGTGCCTGCCAGGGCTTCAAGAGCACTCGCCAGCTGGATCAGGCCGCGCATCTTCCTCGGTCGCCGGCGGATTTGTGAACACGGGATCGCCGAACGCAATAGACCCGGCGATATCAGCCGCAAAGGCGATGTCGAAGCTGATCAGGGCGAAGGCCATCGAAGCCTTGCTCCTGGATCGGCTCTTCCGAGCTGTGCACCGCGAACAGCGTGCCGTCTTCAGCCAGAGGCCGAGGCCGGTTGCCACCCAGACATCATCGCTGGTGTCGTAGGCGGTCATGTGGGTGACATTGTCTGCCGCCGCCACGCCCGAGACCGCGCCGATGCGCTTGAACTCGCCCGGCAGGGCGGTGAGCGTGGGCGCAACGTCAAAAGGCGTGTTGGTGAGGCCGACTTCGGCGATAACCACCGGGTCAGTGCCCGCTGCAGCCTGCACCGCAGCAAGCCCCGCGCTGGTCAGCGAGAGGAGAATGGCACTCATCAGGATGTCTCCAGAAGGTCCAGCCCATCGGGCGTGTAAATCGGCTCGCCATCCTCGGTCTGGAGCACGATCGTCCAATCGCGGCTTTCATCGAGGATGGCTTCGTAATCCCGGCGCGAGATCGTGCCCGCCATCACGCCGCCTGCCATGTAGAGCGAGGCCTGCGCCTCGAGCGCGAAGACGAAATCAAAGTGGGCGCGCAACGGCTTCGCTGCCGCCACGTCCCGGATAATGGCATTGGCAGTCTCGTCAGTGAGGAAGCTCGCATCGATCCCCGCCCGGACCTGCCGGAGCGCGCACTTCGAACGTGTGGGGATTGCGGCGCGGGTTGGCTTCCCACCATTCGACGATCGAAAGCAGGGGGTGAAACCGAGCGAGGATCTGCTCGACAGCGGCGCGCGTGCCCTTGATCTGGTGAAACGGGGATGGCCTGCGCGATCGCGGCGCGCTTCTCGGCCTCGGTCCACGCCGCGTCCCAGTGGCTGATCGCGAGGCCCCATGCGAGGAACGGCAGCACGTCTGCCGGGCAGGTTGCCGGGTTCCACAGCGTGCCGACTGCCGAAAGGTCGATCCCGGCGCGCATCGCCTGCTCAAGCGCACGCTCGGCGCTGGTCGCATTTGGGAGGCAGGAGAGAGGTCATCAGATCACCGTCCCGGTGATGGTCACGTCGATATCGGTGACGGAGGCGATCTCGCTGGGGTCGATATCGAGATCTGCAACCGGCGAGAGCAGCTCGACCTTCTGGACGTTGGCGACGTGGAGCGCGGCGATCAGCGCCGAGCGGGTCACGTCGCGACCAAGCTTGCGCGCGGTGGCAAGGTTGGCGTCCAAGCTGGCGAGCGCGGTCTGCAGCAGCAGCGCCTGGTCAGGCCCGGCAAAGACGGTGAGCTGGGCTTCGATCGTTTAATGGCACCAGCGTGGCAGGCTGCACGATCACTTCATCGGTCAGCGGGCGCACCGGCCCGGTGAGCAGCTCGGTCACGGCATCAAGCACGCCCGACCCGGCACTCCATCGCCGCTGGCGGAAAGCACGGTCACCACCACTTGCCCGGGCGTCGGAGAAACGGCCGTAGCATCGGCAACGTCGGGATGGGCGGTGCGAGCCCAGTAGACGTAAGCCAGTTCCGGCCCTGCGACCGAGAAGCTGTGCGGCGCGAGTTGCACGCGCTGGCGCAGTGCGCTGTCGGTTTCACCCTCAAGCCGCTCCACGGCAAACAGCGCGGCAAGGTGATCAAGGCGCGGCCCCGGTGGCATAGGCCAGCAGCAGCCCGCGCGCCCGCATCGGCGAAGGCCTGCGCAAGGATCATCTCGTCCGTAGCTGTCGGCCTGCAGCAGCTTCATCGCCGGGTCGCTTTCCGACCAGCGCGGTGAATTCCGGGGCCTGCGCCACCAGCTGCGCCAGCTTGGCGGCAAGGCGGGCCCCTCGAACGTCGGTTGTGCGATCACCTCCGGCGCGGGCAGCGCGGAAAGATCGATGGATGGGCCGGAGGCGATGGAACTGACCATGCCGCTTGTGTTCGGCAAAGCACGGCAATCCCGCCACCCGCGGCGCGTTGTGAGGTGGAGCTTACAACGCAGCAGGGTGGCGCGGGGCGGCGCGGGCGGCATGTTTGCCGTCATGTCCAGAACGCCAGAAGACGCCCCGACCGATGTTGACGCCCTGATCCGCGTCGGCGTGGTCGCATCGGTCGATCTGCAAGGCGGAACCTGCACCATCCGGCTCGATGATCCGGAAAGCGGGGGCGACGATGCCGTCCACCCCGCCGGTGCGCTGGCTGCATCCCCGCATGGGTGAAACCCCGCGCCTGGCTTCCGCCTGCGGTGGGCGAACAGGGCCTGCCTGTTCTGCCCCGGTGGCGAACTCGGTGCCGGGATCTTCGTCGGCGGGCTTCATTCCAGCGCTTAATCCCCCGCCGATCGATGAACCGGTTGCGCTGGTGCGGTTCAAGGACGGCGCGGTATTTTCCTATGATCCCGACGCGCACGAGCTGCTGATGCAGCTGCCCTCGGGCGCGACCACCGTGCTCGTCAGTGATGGCGGCGTCGATATCCAGGGCGATGTGTCCGTCACCGGCATCCTCACCGCCAGCGAAGACGTGATCGGCGGCGGCAAGAGCCTGAAGAGCCATCGCCACAGCGGCGTCTCGGCAGGCGGAAGCCAGACCGGAACCCCAGTATGAGCAGCCTGACCGGCATGTCCCGCACCAGCGGCGTTGCGATCTCGGGTGATGAGCACCTCGCCCAGTCGATCGCCGACATCATCACCACGCCATTGGGCAGCCGCACCATGCGCCGCGATTACGGTTGCCTGCTGTTCGAACTGCTCGACCGTCCGCTCGGTCCTGCGACCATGCTGCTCTGCTCGATGGCCATCGCCATCGCGCTCGCGCGCTGGGAGCCGCGCATCGAGCTTAAGACGGTGCGCATCGAGGGCGAGTTCGCCAGCGGACAGGCCAGCGTCACGATCGAAAGGCACCCGCACCGGCTCCACTGCCAACACCCTGACCCGCCCTGTCCATCCCCATCGCCAGAAGGACTTAATCTCATGCACGGTATCAAGACCAACGTGCTCACCGAAGGCACCCGCACGATTGCTGCCGTGGCCAGCGGCGTTATCGGCCTTGTTTGCACTGCCACTGCCGCCGCCGGTGCCGCAACCGACGCGCTCAACGCTGCCTTCCCGCTCGATACGCCCGTCCTGGTAACCGACGTGCGCAAGGCGATCGGCCAGGCCGGCACCGGCGGCACGCTGCTGCCTTCGCTCGAGGCGATCTATGACCAGTGCAGCCCGATCGTGATCGTGGTGCGCGGTGGCTGTGGACGAAGAGGACCAGGACACGGCGACGATCGGCAGCGCGGGTGGACTACTCGGGTCCTCTATGCCCTGCTCGCCGCCGAAAGCGTGACCGGGTTCCGCCCGCGCGTGATCGGCGCTCCGGGGCTCGATACGCAGGCCGTCACCACCGCCCTTGCCACCGTCGCGGGCAAGCTGCGCGCGATGGTCTATGCCGCTGCCGAGGGTGCTACCGTGGCTGAAGCGGTGACCTATCGCGAGAACTTCGCTGCGCGCGAGCTGATGTTGCTCTGGCCGAACTGGTCGAATGACTTCCCGGGCGATGCCGTGGCGCGTGCGCTTGGCCTGCGCGCGAAGATCGACGAGGAGACGGGCTGGCACAAGACGCTGTCCAACGTCGCGGTCGGCGGCGTCACGGGCGTGTCGCAGAGCCTGTTCTTCGACATCCAGGACCCGACCACCGATGTTGCGGCATTGAACGATGCGCAGATCACCACGCTGGTGCGCAGCCCCTCGGGCGGGTTCATCTACTGGGGCAACCGCACCTGTTCCGACGAGCCGCTGTTCGCGTTCGAATCTGCGGTGCGCACCTCGCAGATTCTGCAGGACGAGATCGCGGCGGGCCTGATCTGGGCGTCCGACAAACCGCTCACCGCCTTCCTGGTCAAGGACGTGCTCGAAACGATCAACGCGCGCATCCGCAGCCTGGTCGTCCAGCAGCGCCTCATCGGCGGGCGGGCATGGTTCGATCCGGCCCTCAATTCGCAGGCCAACCTCGCCGCAGGCAAGCTGGTGATCGACTACGAGTTCACTCCTGCCGCCCCGCTCGAAGGCCTCGAGCTCAACCAGCGCATCACCGACAAGTACTACGCGGACCTTTCCGCGCAGTTGGCGGCGTAACGCAACACCTCGTCGGAAACCGGCGGCGAAGTCCGCCCCGGAGACCGGCGGCATGACCGCAAAGCGGGCATTAGCCCGGTCGACCACAAGGAATCACACCATGGGTTTCCCTTCCAAGCTCAAGGATATGCAGTTTTTCGAGGATGCGGTCAGCTACAAGGGCCAGATCCCGGAAGTGACCCTGCCCAAGCTGACCATGAAGCTCGAGGACTATCGCGCTGGCGGCATGTTGGGCCCCGTGCCGATCGACTTCGGCATGGAAAAGATCGAGCTCGAGTTCAAGGCGGGCGGTCTGGTGCGTGGCCTTTTCAAGCAGTTCGGCGCGACATCGCTTTCCTCGAACCTGAACCGCTTCGCCGGGGCCTATCAGGACGACGACACCGGTGCGGTCCTTTCTTGCGAGATCGTCACGCGGGGCCGCACTGCCGAGATCGACATGGGCACGGCCAAGGTGGGTGACGATACCGAGCAGACCTTCAAGACAACCTGCAGCTACTACAAGCTGACCGTGGACGGTGAGGACTGGATCGAGATCGACTTTATCGCAGGCATTTTCATCGTTTTCGGTGTCGATCGACGCGCAGCAATCCGCGCCGCCATCGGCGGGTAAAGCACTTCCGGCCGGCGGTCAGCGGGGGCCGTCGGTCGGGAGATCAGGCAACCCCGCGCAATCTGAAGGACCCCGCACATGTCCGAAGCCGAAGCCAACCCACAGACCGTCAAGGTCCGCCTCTCCACCCCGATCAAGCGCAAGGGTGGAGACATCACCGAAGTCACACTGCGCAAGCCCAAGGCGGGCGCCTTGCGCGGCCTCAAGATCGAGGACCTATACTCGACTGACGTCAACTCGCTCCTCGTGCTGCTCCCTCGCATCACGGAACCGACGCTGATCGAGGCCGAGATACTGGATCTTGAAAGCGAAGACCTGATCGAACTGGCCGGTGCCGTGAAGGGTTTTTTTATGAGCGCCGAGATGAAGGCGGCGATCAGGGAGCACTTCGCGGGGACGCAACCTTCGGACAGCTAGGCGAAGTCATGGCCGACATCGCGGCGGTGTTCCACTGGCCCCTGTCAGAGCTGATGTCGATGGACGTCGACGAACTGATCTACTGGCAGGGTCTTGCCGTTGCCCGTATCGCCCCGCCGCAATGCGGACTGCTGCAGCGGTCTCGATAGCAGGAGTTTCCCGATGGCCGACAACAAGCTCAACCTGCTGGTCAAGTTCACCGGGATCGACAAGCTCTCGGGCGGGCTTCGCAACATCGTCGGCGCCAGCAAGGCCAGCACGCAATCGCTGCGCACCATGCGGGCCGAAGTGCGCGAGAACGAGAAGGAACTGAAGCGCGTCCGCGAGCTGCTCAAGGGCGGCTCGACCAGCATGGGCCTTGTCCTTGCCGAACAGTCGCTCTCGCGCGCGATTGCCGAGACCAACGGGAAGATCGACGCGCAGAAGACGAAGCTCGAACGCATCGCCGGTATCCAGAGCCGGTTTTCCGGCATCGCAGCGGCATCGGGCAAGGCGGGCGCAGCGGCATCGGTTGCGGTCACCGCGCCGCTCGTCGCCTTCGGGCGCAGTGCCTTCATCGCGGCGATGGATGCCGAAGAGCTGCGCAGCGCATTCAACGTCACCTTCGGCAAGAACGGGGCGATGATGGAAGCCTGGGCTGCAAAGACAGGCGCTGCCGTTGGCCGCACCAATGTCGAACTGATGCAGGCCGCAAACACCTTCGGGATCTTCTTCAACCAGGCTGACCCAGCAAAGTCGGCAGGCATGAGCCAGCAGTTCGCCATGCTCGCGCAGGACCTTTCGAGCTTCTACAACGTCGATCCCGGCACCGCGCTCGAGAAGCTGCGCTCGGGCCTCACGGGCGAGAGCGAGCCGCTGCGCGACTTCGGTGTGTTTATGACCGAAGCCGCGGTGAAGGCGCAGGCCCTAAAAATGGGGCTTAAGCCGGTAAACGGCGAGTTGACCGAGCAGCAGAAGATCATGGCCCGCGCGGGCCTGATCATGGCCCAGACAACGGCGGCGCAGGGCGACCTGGCGCGAACCTCGGGCAGCACCGCCAACCAGCTGCGCGCGTCCGAGGCGGCGTGGCAGAACATGTCGCTGATCGTCGGGCAGCAGCTCATTCCCGCGATCACGCCCTTGATCCAGACCTTCACCGGCATCATCCAGAAGTTCGCCACACTCTCGCCGGAAACCCGCAAGTGGATCGTTATCGTCGGCGGCATTGCAGCTGTGGTCGGCCCGATCCTGATCGGCGTAGCGAGCATTGCTGGGGCAATTGCCACGCTGGCACCGATACTCGCTGGCGCAGGCGCGGGCGTCGCGATGTTTGCCGGGGTATGGCTGCCTCTGGCTGCTGTGATTGGCTATGCTGCCTACCAGATCTATTCGAACTGGGACGGCATCTCCGGGTGGTTCTCTGCCAAGTGGCAGGCCATCTCCGGCGTATTCTCCGCGGGCGTGGCGGCGGTGAAGGGAATTTTCAGTAGTCTGCCTCCCGAGCTCACCAACATCGGCCGGATGATGATGGATGGCCTGCTGCTCGCGATCAATCCTTTGGCGCTGGGCGTGAAGCTGATCCAGATGGCAAAGAACGGCATCACCGCCTTCAAGACCTACCTCGGGATCAAGAGCCCCTCGCGCCTGATGATGGAAATGGGCGGGCACGTCGCCACCGGCCTTGGCATGGGCCTCGATCAGGCCAAGGGACAGCCCGTGCGCGCCATGGGGCGCATGGCAGGCGCGGTGGCAGGCGCTGGCGCCATGGCGCTGGCCCCCGCCCCTGGTGCCGCTCCCGCCGCCGCTGCAGCGCAGCCCCGCCCGGTCACCATCAACGTGTATCAGCAGCCCGGTGAGGATGCGCAGGCGTTGGCCGAACGCGTTGCCGAACTGGTGCGCCGGGCCGAGCGTAGTCAGCGCCTCCGCTCTCAGGAGGATGATTTCTGATGCAGATGCAGCTCGCCGCCTTGGGCATGTTCGCCTTCACAACCGACAGCACCCTGTTCGACAAGCTCACGCGCAGCCGCGAATGGCGGCACGAGCGCACCGAGCGGTTCGGCGCAATCGCCGCCAGCCAGTTCGTCGGCCCCGGCGCAGAGAAGATCACCCTCACCGGTCGGCTCGTGCCCGAGGTGTTGGGCCGCTACGGCGCGCTCGAAACGCTGGTGGACATGGCTGACACCGGCGATGCCTATACCCTCATGGACGGGCGCGGAAACGTGCTTGGCGATTTCACCATCGATCGCGTCGATGAAGGCCACGACAATTTCACCGAAAACGGCATGGCCCGGGTGAAGGACTTCACGATCGAACTGACCCGCGTAAAGTGATGGCCAGCGTCACGCCCACCTACGGATCGAACTACGTCCAGCCCAAGGCCCAATGGCGCGTTGTCGTCACCGGCACCACCGGGATCACTGAAGACCTGACGGCAAAGCTCGATCCGCTCCTGGTCTCGCTGCGCCTGTCGGAAAAGGACGGCGAGGAAGCCGACCAGCTCGAGATTGTGCTCGACGATTCAAAGGGCAACGTGCCTATCCCGCCCGAAGGCGCAACGCTGCAGGTGTGGCTGGGCTGGGAGCGCGGCACCGATGTGACGACAGGGTGGGTCTACAAGGGCAGCTTCAAGGTGGACGAAGCGGGATACAGCAGCCCGCCGGATCGCATCACCCTCACCGCGCGCAGCGCCGATCTGGCCGAGAGCTTCCGCACCCGCCGCAACCGCACCTGGAGCGATGGCACGCTGGGCGATATCGTCGGCGTGATCGCGCAGGAGCATGGCCTCGAACCCCGCTGCCACGAAAGCCTTGCCGCCCGCGCGATCAAGGTGGCCGAGCAGGCGAGTCGGAGCGACATGCAGTTCCTGCGCGATCTGGCGCGGCGGCACGATGCCAGCGCGGTGGTAAAGGCCGGATGCCTGATCTTCGCGCCCAAGGGCGCCAGCACCACCGCCACCGGCAATGCCATCCCGGAGGCAGTCCTGCTGAAAGAGCGCTGCAGTTCGATCGACTGGAAACGCGCCGCGCGCGAAAAGGCGCAGGACGGGGCCGAGGCCCAGTGGCACGATCCCGCCGATGCCAAGCGCAAAACGGTCAGCACAGGCGGTCAAAACCGCAAGCGCCTCAAGCGCACCTATGCCAGCGAGGACGATGCAAAGGCCGCTGCCGAGGCCGAAAGCAAACGCCTGAAACGCGCCGCCGCCACTCTCTCGGCGAGCCTCGCCTGGGGCAATCCCCTGCTCTCCCCCGGCATGAAGATCACCGCCATCGGCTTCAAATCCATGATCGACGCCACGCCCTGGCTGATCAGCAGCGCCGAACATGCAATGGACAGCAGCGGGTTGAAGACGCGGGTCGAGATGGAAGTGGCAGCCTGAAACGAAGAAGGCCCCGAGGCTGCAACCCCGAGGCCATGTCGTTTGGTGTTCTCACCTTATGAAATGTGAGGCAGATGTCAACTGCATGCAAAGGAACTAGCAATGGACGCTGATGTCATAAGCAAGTTGGCCAAGCTGCCGTGGGATTTCCAGACTGTGATTGGCAGCGGATACCTTGCCTATCTGCTTGCCTACGTAGGCATCCGGCATAACCACAAGCCGGTAGATGCCGTATTTCTTACGGTGGCCTTTGGCCTCGTTGCCATGATTTCCCTGTGGCTAACACCAATGTTGGTGTTTCCAGCGCGAGTGGCAAGTGCCCTTGCCGCAAGCCTCTTTGCTGGGGTGATTTGGCGAAAGCTGGGGCGGACCGCGCTGCGCGCGCTGCTGCGCACCACGCGATACTCGTGGGCCGATGAAACAATCAGCGCGATGGATCACCTGCAGGAGAATGACCGGCACCACCCCCGTCAGCTCTGCGTGGAGACCACCGATGGCTACACCTATTTCTGCTCCAACACCGCACCCGTTGGAGACTTGCCCTTCGGCCCCTACGTCCTTGGCAGCACCGGCGATGTGCTGATGTATGCTGATCAATCGCAGGCCCCGGGTGCCGAACCGGCTCCGGTGGAAGGCTTGATTGATCCGGAATGGGGTGCGAACATCACCTACATCCCATCAAATCAGGTGCGGCGTATCGCTATCCGCTTTGCGCCGTCTGCCCCCTATCGGGCTACTTCCTCTGCGGAGGCGGCGGGCTGGACGGCGCGGGCGCGGGGCGTGGTTGCACGGATGCTCCATCGTCTCGCGAGGGCGCTGGTGTAGGGCGACTAGACTTGTCGAGGCGGTCGTTCGACATCATCTTGTTGACTATCGGGCGATAGGAATCGAGTGCCATCTCATCTCGGTGGAGCGGTTTTCCGAGCGAACTTTCTTCTTGGTTCATAAGCTTGGTTCCTTCTGAAAAATCGGTCAGTCGCTCCGAGTGTTGGTCCCGGGCCCGCTGCCATATTGGATGCCCGTGACCGGCGTCTCATCCGAAAGAACGTACCGCGTCAGCATCACCTGCCTGTCCCCGGCGTCCACACATTCTGTCTTGACCACGGATACGGTCCACTCGCTCGAAGCCAGAAAGATCTTGTCTCCGATTTGAGGCTGGCACGGATGCCAAAGCGAAAGGGCAGTCATGTGACCATCGAGCTCGAAGGTCACGCGATGCATGGCAGCTTCAGCAGTATCTTCGGAGCCCATTTGTGCTGGTCCCATTCGCAATCAGCTCATTCAGTTGCCTGAGGCATGCGGATCAAAGACTCATCCAGCCTCCGCCACAAAATCCCGATCATTAGCCACCCGTCGCGTCTCGATCTCTGGCCCGTTGCCCTCTTCGCTGACCGTTACCATGCGCTCGCCCAGCTGGCCTGCGGCGGTGATGCAGCCAGCCACGTCGAAGACCTCGCTCTTCTCTGCGTCAGTCAGCTGGTCCCAAGCGGCACGAGCCACACCGGGACGCGCGCCGCCGTGCTTCCACACGCCGAGCTGCTGGTAATGCTCCATCCGTTTCATGCAGGCCTGGTATCGCGCCTGCTGCCAATCCACATCCAGCTCGCCCTGCAGGCGCGGCGCGGTAGCATTGGTCGCGCTAGGATCAGAAGTGCTGCCGCCGCACGAAGTGAGGGCAACTGCGGCGGCAGCGGCGAACAGGAAGGGGATCGTCTTCACTTGCTCGCCTCAAGCTCCTGGATGCGCGCAACGATGGCATCTGCGTGTTGGTAGATGTCGATCGGGCCGGTCACAGGCTTCTTCTCTTCATCCTTGCCAGAGAACACGCCCACATATCGCGCCTTCGCGCTGTTAAAGTGCATGCGCGCCACCGTCTTGCGGTTGTTGTCATCCAGAAGCACCGCGCAATAAGACTTGGCATCGCGCATCACGATGCGATCGGGCGAGACGAGCTTGGCGCAGATCGCCCTGATGATGTTGAAGCCATCGATCTCGACTTGCGTGGTTTCGATCTCGTCCGCCGCAGCGACAGGATCGGGCTCGGCGAGCGGTGCGGGTTCATCGTTCCGTGCCATGGCATTCTGCAGGCGCTCGTCGATGCGCTGGCGGATCATGGTCTCGATGCCGACGGATATTGCGGCCTGATATCTGTCCCGCACTGGCTTGGTCAGGATGCCATCGTGCAGGCGCGAGGCGATCACGCGCACGAACTCATCCGATGGGTTGTCGAACTCCTTCTTGAGTTCGATCATCACCTGCGACTGCAGCTTGAGCGTGCCGGCTTGGGCGACAATGCGCTCCACGTCGAACTCGCTCTTTTGGAAAGCTGAGAGGTTGCGCAGATCGGCCTTGCGGTAGTCGTCCAGATTGAACGTGAAGAACGGTGCCTCGTCCATCATGTTCGCTTTGTCGCTGTCCGTGAAGAACTTGTAGATCACCCCATTGGTGAGCAGCGAGAAGCGCGCATTGGTGGCCGCAAAGTACCGAAACAGCTGGCTGGCATGCTTGATCGACAGCTCGCTCGAAACCGGCTTGCATTCGACCAGGACCGTGACCTCACCATTGACGCAAAGGGCATAATCGACCTTTTCGCCCTTTTTGGTCCCCACATCGCAAGTGAACTCGGCCTTCACTTCGGCGGGATTGAAGACATCGAACCCTAGTGCGCGCAGGAAAGGAAGAACCAAAGTGGTCTTGGCCGATTCTTCCGTCTCCAATATCTCGCGATGCTGGCGCAGCCGCGACTGGAGTTCCGCGATGCTCGCTTCAAAATCCATCATCTACCCCCATGAAGAACTAACCGCGACTCGACGGACCTACCTTTTCTTTTATCTTACTTGCACTTGGAGCTTCAGTCTTCCCATTCCGGGTCCGGGTAAAAGTCAGGCTCAGGATCAATGCCATCAGCTCGAAGCGGTGCGCGTACAAATGCTGGCGGATCCAGATCGACGACTGGTTTCTCGCCGTCAAACGCAACGCGTATCCACGCGCCATGTTGCGCTTCTCTCTGGAAGACCGCTTCGACCTCCCGCCCCTGACGGATCAAAGCGCCAATACGCCCACAACGTTCTGCAGTGAGATAACCGATCTGCACCCCCCGCACGGAAAAGACCGCTACCGCGTTCTCGTCTGCGGGATTCTTGGGCTCCGGCCGAAGTTCAACGGGCTCACCCGGCTTGCAGATCGCGATCTCGAATTGTCGGTTGCTTTTGTCTCGGTTGGGATGCCGAACGCCCACCACGGCCAAAGACATTCCAGGCAAAGCCATCAAATATCCCCGCTCTGCCTCAAATCTTCCTCGCAACGCCAACGACACGCCCGACCAGGCTAAGCTCGCCGTCGTAAGCGGTATCTGCTGGCACGCTCGGGTTGTCGGACAGGATCTTCACGCCACCATCTGGCATCGGCCGCAGCCGTTTGATCATTCCGAGGCCCGCATAAGTGCATGCCCAGATCTGGTCAGCCATCGTGATCCGGTTGGCCGAAGTATCGATGATCACGACGTCGTTTGAGTGGATCGTCGGCATCATCGAATCGCCGGCGCCTTCTGCAAAGTAAATCATTGATGGCGGCGCTTTGGTAAATGCGCGGATGAATGCTTCGGGGAAGAAGCGCATTTCCTCCTCAACTGGATTGTCGAGGTAAGTCGCCCCCATACCGAACGCTAGATCGATGTGGCGGATGGGCAGGAGCCCCCGTTCGGCCGCCATTTCCTCGAAGTTCTGAACCGGGAAGGCGCCGAAGGAATCCCGCCGGTCATTGGCGCTCGCAACGTCTGGCTCGACCAGCTCACCGGTGAGATATTCCGGAGAAGTTCGAAGCGCTTGGGCCAATTCAACGATATGCCGCGTCTGCCGCGTTTCTCCCGCTATCAATCGACCGATAGACGGCTGCTTCACACCGACGGCGCGAGCAAGAGCGGACTGGGTTAGACCCAGTTCCTTCATGCGCTTAGCTACGCGCTCACCAACTACCTCAGCCATGCGGCATCATTATACGCGCCCGCATAATCGAGCATGCAACTTTTGCGTTGACCATTAATACGTCGTCGTATATTCAGCCATACATGAACAGATATTCGACCCGGTACGAAGCCCTGATGGCGGTCCGCGCATGCTTCAAGACGGAGCAGGAGATGGCAGACTTTTTCGAGGTTTCTCAGCCGACTGTTTGGCGTTGGCTTAACCAATCGAAACAGCTTCCACCCCAGCACGTACTTGCTGCGGAAGCTAAGTGCGGCGTGTCTCGCCATGTCCTGCGCCCTGATATCTACCCTGTGGAAGTGCCCCACGCACCGCCCGCATGGCATGGCGTAGACATCGGCGATGGCCGCGTCTCTTTCCAAAACGGTGGCATTTTGCATCGCAACAATGATCTGGGAGCCGCCGCATGACCAAGCGCCGCGAGCCCCTTACTTATGAGCGCACGTTGGCGACAGTTGCGGGCGTGATCGGGTGGGACAATTGCGCCGCGATTTGCGGCGTCGGCCGTCGGGCGATCAGCAACTGGTCCGAGCCCGACACCCAGGCAGCTATCCGCATGATCGACGCCGAGCGGCTTGACCGCGCCTTCATGGATGAAGGCGGTGATCATGCCCCGTTCCACCGTTTGTTCGCGCTGCGGCTCGAACTGGCCGAGCGGAACGTTCCACATGCAGACCTTATCAAGGTTGCTGCCGAAGCTGCCAAGGAAACCGGTGAGGCAGTATCGGCGATGATCGACGCGGCCACGTCCAAGGACCCGGAGATGCGCCGCCGCGCCCGGGAAGAGGGCGAGGAAGCCATCGCATCGTTGACCAAGGGCATTGCCGCGCTGGACGCGCAAGAGCGCGGCCCACATCACGGCAATGAGCGGGAGAGCTGATCGTCATGGGAGGGGCAGCAGCAGCAGTTTCCGGACAGCCCGCCGCAACGGCCGAGGCTCCGTTCTTCCACAAGGGCCGCGCCCGCGCGCGCTGCCCGCACTGCCAGAGCGCCGCGAACTGCCGCTCTAGCCGCGAGATCGCGATCACCAACCGCGAACTCTACTACGAGTGCACCAACCTGTTCTGCGGCCATGCCTGGAAGTCCAGCGAGATCTACGACCACGGCCTGCGCCCCAGCGCCATCCCCGACCCTCGCGTCGATCTCAAGATGCGCCAGCCCACCCGGGCCGAAGTCCTCGAACTGATGCGCGAGCGCGATCCGGCCCAGCCCGAGCTGTTTGACGTCACGACGCCAGATCTGATCGCACCCGATACCGGGTGCGGCTGACGCCATGACGCCGGGCTGATCGGCCCGGATCAATTCCCTGCTCCCCGCTGCGCTTTGCCGGACGCGATTCCGGATGCGCCATCACCTTGCCAGTTTCCGGAGCCCGCAATGCCCAAGACGCAATCCCGGCCTCGCTACAAGCCTTCCATCGCCAAGACCGCTTCCCCGCGCCCTGCACTCGCGGCCGTGCCATCGTTTCAGTGTGGTTGCGGCACGCTTCACCACGCCGCTGATGGCAAGCTTCCGGTCGGTTGGACGCAATCGGCCGGAGCCGTGTTTTGCCTCGATTGCACCCGCCTCGGCATCCCTGTGCGGGAAATAAAAACGCGCCGCCCCGATGCGCGATCGGACAAGGTCCGCCTGCGCGGCGAAGTCATGGACTTGCTGGTTGAAGGCGCCAACCTGATGCCGCCCGGCGCCGCGGTGCGAATCGACTGGGTGCAGCGGGTTAACGCCCTGCTGGCCGACGTTCGGCAGAGTGCCGCTTGATGCGCCGCGCGCCTAACAACCGCGCAGCGTGGAAGCCCGCCTCGCCCGCGTGGAAGCTCGACGCCGATAATCCGCACCTGGCGAACCGTGTTGAGCGGACGCGCCGCGCCGAGCTTGGCGAGGGTGCCGGAACCGTTGGCATCGCCGCTGCCATCGTCGGCCTGATCTGGATGCTCGGCAAATGTGGCCCAACCCTCCTGCCGGGAGTGTTCCAATGAGCGGCAATCCCTTCCGAGACTATTACCTCTCGATCGAGACCGAGCGCGACCCTGCCCGAAAGCAGTCGTCGCAATCGGAGATCGACGCGGCTGTCATGCTTGCCCGTGCCTGCATCTTTGTCGGCATCGCCCTCGCTGCCGTGCTCGGCGGCCTCGTCTACGCATGGGTGCGGTGATGGCTGACCACACCAAGATCGAATGGGCCGATGCTACGGTCAACGCCATCAACGGCTGCAGCGTCACCAGCCCCGGCTGCACGAACTGCTATGCCATGAAGCTGGCAGGCACGCGGATGAAGACGCACCCGACGCGGGCAGGCCTGACGATCGAAAGCAAGGCCGGTCCCATCTGGAACGGCGAAGTGCGCCTCAACGAAAAGGCGCTCTTGCAGCCGCTGTCCTGGTCAAAGCCGCGCCGCATCTTCTGGAACGCCCACGGCGATCCCTTTCACGATGCCGTGCCCGACGAGTGGATCGACCGCGTGTTCGCGAGCGCGGTAGCGACCCCACAGCACATCCACATGATCCTGACCAAGCGAAGCAAGCGCATGCGGGAATACATGTCTGCCCTTTCCGAAAGAGTTCATGCTCAGTACGGGGGCTGGGAGCGGTTTGGCGACTTCTGGCTTGACGGCATCCCTCACACCACTGCTGAGGCTTGGCCACTCCCCAACGTCTGGCTGGGCGTCAGCGTCGAGGACCAGACCCGCGCCGACGAGCGCATCCCCGATCTGCTCGCCACCCCCGCCGCCGTCCGCTTCCTCTCCTGCGAACCGCTGCTCGGGCCGGTTGAGTTTGATCCCTGCGATCTAGTCCGTCTCGACTGGGTAATTGCTGGCGGCGAAAGCGGGCCGAGTGCTCGCCCGATGCACCCCGACTGGGCACGCTCCCTCCGCGATCAATGCAGCATCGCCGCTGGCGTCCCGTTTCACTTCAAGCAGTGGGGCAACTGGGCACCCGTCTGTGAAATGCCCGAGGAACTGCTCGAGGACATTTATCACCCGGCCCCGAAGCACGATCCTGAAGCCTCGCGCCGATGCAAGGTTGACCAGTGCGTCCTGCACCGGGACGGCAAGCGGTTCGATGGCAGGGCCATGCATGAGCCCGGAGCCTTCTGGCAGGGCACCGGCGCAATGACGATGTTCGAGGTCGGCAAGAAGCGCGCCGGTCGCCTACTAGATGGCGTCGAACACAACGGCATGCCGGAACAACTGGCATGACCGGTCCCAACCGCTCCACCGCCGTCATGCAGCGGCGCATCGAGCCACATGACAGCCTTGAGTACTTCCCCACGCCGCCTTGGGCCACCCGCGCGGTGTGCGAGCTGCTGCAGGCCGAATATGGCGAGCCTCTCGAACTGCAGCGCGCGTGGGAGCCTTGCTGCGGTGAGCTGCACATGGCGCGCCCGATGCGCGAGTACTTCGCGCAGGTCCATGCCACCGACGTCCACCGTTACTCGCTTGAGCACGGCATCTTCGACTTCCTCGATCTCAGCGCTGCGCCCCCGGTGCTGGACGTTGACTGGATCTTCCTCAACCCGCCGTTCGTGCCTGCGCGACGCTTCATCGAGCGTGCCCGTCGCATCGCACGGCGCGGTGTGGCCGTGTTTGCCCGCTCCGCCTTTACCGAATCCGAGGACCGCTACGAGCCCTTGTTCTCGCCCGAACAGCGCCCCGCCTGCATCGCCACGTTTTGCGAACGGGTGGTGCTGCTCAAGGGCCGACTGATCGAGCGCAACAAGCCCGATCCTTTCAACCTGGATGAGAACGGCGAACCCAAGAAAGCCAGCTCGGCCACGGCCTACAGCTGGATCATCTGGCGCGGCCCGGACCACGACACGCGCCACCGCTGGATACCCCCCGGCACCAGCGCCCGCCTGACCCGCGAAGGCGACTATCCGGACTATTCCCGCCTCTTTCCCGAAGCGAAGGGGGCGCTGCTCTGATGCCAGCCTATCGCTCCCCTGACGAAGCCGAGATCCGCGAGGCTGTAGTCAAGCGCCTGCGCAACATGATGCCCGGTGCACGCATAATGCACGAGGTCAACGCGGCCAGCTTTGGCAATCGCATCGATGTACTGGCAGTGGACAAGGCCGAGATCGTCGCGGTCGAGATCAAGTCGAAGAAGGACAAGCTCGATCGGCTTCCGGCGCAGCTGACCGCAATGATGGGCGTTGCGCATCACGTGATCGTGGCTCTGCACGAGAAGTTCTTGGTCGAACAGCCGACCAACAAGTGGGCCGCGCACAGCGAGCGTGACGGGAAGTACTACCGTGCTGCATTGCCCGAGGTGATTGACCGCTGGGGCACCAACCCTCTACGCAACCGGGCGCTCTCGGCAGAGTGCTTTTCGCACACCGAGTACCTTTGGACCGCGCCTCGCCCCGTCTTTGCGGAGGCCCTGCCCTCTGCTGCGCTCGACATGCTGTGGCAGGCCGAGCTGGTCACCATGTGTGCCCGCTACCGCGTGCCCGCCAATCGCCGCGCCACGATGGATTTCATGCGCCGCGCCCTGCGCTGGCACCTGACCGGGGCTGAGCTGACGCGTGCGATTTGCGGCGCGCTGCGCGAGCGGGCCTGCATCGAAGGCGATCCCGCCATCCCCTTTGAACAGGAGCACCGCGATGCCGCGTAAAGCCGTCACTCTCGCCCAGCGCTTTCGCGCCGCGCGCGAGAGCTTCGACCTGGCAATGCAGATGGGCTGCCTGCCCGCCCAGGCGCGCGAGGCTCGCCGCCGCGAAGAAGCGGATCGCCAGTGGCAGGAATCAGGCGAACGCCTGCGCGCAGCGATGAACCGGCCCCTGCGGCGCCCCGCCGCCGAAACCGCCCCGGCTCCTGTTGTGGAACCGGCCCTCACAACACCAGAGGCCCCGCGCCGCTGGTGGCTCGACTAACCCGGTCCCTTGAGACCCCGCCTCACGGAAGGACTCACCATGTCTGTCCAGACTGCCGCTGCCCCACCTGCCACCGCACCCATTGATGCGATTGCGGATTATGATGCTGCCAAGGGCCTCGTGCTGCATCATCAGAAAGCCTCGATCAGCTGGCTTCAGCGCCAGATGGGCGTGGGATACAACGTGGCCGCGCGCCACGTCGAACTGATGGAAGCGGAAGGCTTGGTTTCCGCTCCTGATCACGTTGGGCGCCGCATGGTACTTCAGCAGGCCGATGGCAAGCTGCAGAAGCTTGCCGAGGATCTGTATCGCAAGGGTGCTCGCATCCAGACCAACTCCGACGGCGATGCGCAGATCACAATCCCAATCGACCTGCCGGAACAGCATCGCGCTCCCGATGATCGGTTGCGGCTGCTGATCGAACGGATCGAGCGCCTGGAAGAGGAAAAGAAGGGCATCGGGGACGACATCAAGGATGTCAATGCCGAGGCAAAGGCCACCGGCTACGACGCCAAGATCATGCGCCAGATCGTCCGGTTGCGCAAAATGCGGCCCGACGATCGCCGCGACATGGAAGCGGTCCTCGAAACCTACAAAACCGCACTGGGGATCGACTGATGCCCGGCGCCTTCATCTCACCGATCGCCCGCCCTTCCCTCCGGCTGAAGCTGGAAGTCACCCCTGCAGGCCAGCAATACCTCGCCAGCTTCGCCGCGCGCGAAGACGGCCCCAAGCCTAGCATCGACCCCTTCCCTTTTGGGTCCCACCGCACGCTTGCGGAAGTCGAGGCACAGAATGGAGTCGCGGCATGCTTCTGAGCTGGAAACCCGACCGCTGCGCCTGTGGGGCAAAGCATCCCGTCATTAGCCACTCCGGCTCGCATGGGCCGTGGATGTGCGGCGCCTGCGATCGGCGCATCAGAACCCAAGAGGACCAATCTGCAGCCCAAGGAGCCCTCCTATGAGCGCCACCCCAGAATTTAGATCGCCCGGTCGCCTGCTCAAGCTGAAAGACGTCCAGGCCGAAACCTCACTCGGCGTGAGCACGATCTACCGCCGCATGGAGCAGGGCACCTTCCCCAAGAACCGCGCCCTCGGCGGTGGCCGAGTCGCATGGGCTGAAGCTGACATCGAAGCCTGGAAACAACGCGCCCTCAACGGAGAGCTAGCCACGCCAAAATGATGGCACGACTGGTGTCATGATGCTCCCGCTAGAAAAATAAATCGCTATATTTACAGGACTTTAAGCCATGATGCGACCATCCTACTCAGGGAGCCACTTTTTTCCAAGCAATTCAGCATCATGCCCCGCCCTTCATTCGGGGCGTAGCGGCCGCGCCGGTGTTGGCTGGCTTTGCCCTTGCCTCAGTGAAACACGCCTAACCTGCCCTGCAGGATGGCATCGAGCACTGCGGGATGGAATGGTTCGACAAACCGCAGCCTGATCCTGAACGCTGCACTTTCCTCGACAATCGCCGCCCGTGATTCGAGCCCCGTGAAGGTCAGCCATACCATGCTGCCCGGGCTTGGATTCTCCAGACATTCGATCTGCGCGTGCGTACCGGTCAATTCGTGGGCGTTAACCTTGGCCCTGAAGATGCCGCGGCGATAGGCCGCCGGGATCGGACCCTCTGGAACGCCTGCAGAGTAGGGAGAGCGGCGTGCCGTGCCGTTGTTCTCAAGCCACATTGCGCATCTCCGATCCTGTGTTCCCGACAGGATTGAGGACGGCCCGTTAACCGCAAAGTTCAGCCCGCAGGATCACCTGCGGGCCTTTACGTACCAGCATCGAAAGCTGCGCTTATCGCGAAGCCTGCGTCGTCATCGGTGCATTGCCGGTTACCAGCGGCTTTGCGCCGTCGCCCACGATGATGAATGCAGCCCAATAGAAAGGATGGGACGTATTGGGATCGTCCATCAGCTTTTCCTGAGCCCCCTCCAGAGCACTTGCGAGTTCCTGCCCGGGCTTGGAATCGATGACACCGCCGATCAGACGCTTGGTGGCGTCGAAGTCGTCCGGCACCGGCCAGTGGCTGGCAATCACCGAACGCGCACCCGCGCCGACGAAAGCGCGGACCAGCCCGTCGAGCGCATAATTGCCGCCCGTGGTGACGCCCGCCTCCCGGCTGGCTGCCACCGTTGCCATCCCGGCCGTATCGCAGGCTGAAAGGATCACAAGGTCTGCATTCAGCTTCAGGTCGAAGATTTCGCGGAAGCTCAGCAGACCATCGGAACCCATGTCCCCGAAACTGGTCACCAGCGCGGGGCGTGCCGGGCAATCCGCGCGCGGAGCCGTGACAAGGCCGTGCGTCGCAAAGTGCAGCACGCGATACTGATCGAGGTCACTTTCGCTCAGTAGGGCGCTGTCGCTGAACTGCGCATCGGTCTTCACCGCGCTACCACCCAGGCTGAGCTTCTTCTGCGCGAAGAACAGCTCGTCGGCAGAGATCGGATTCTGCCAAGTGGCCAGCGGCCAATCGCATTCATCCGCCACCGCCGCCATCGGCCGTTGCGTGGGCTTGGCATTATGCCCTAGTCCCAAGTAATTTCGCGGCGCCCCGGAGGCTGCGAGCTTGCGAATATCGAGAAATCCGCGCGGGCTCACCGCAATCGAAACCTCGCGCCCACGGCCCAGCCACTCGACACCGGTGAAGTCGAAGGGATCGCCGTCCGGGCTCTCCATCCGCTTCTTGTATTCCGCGATGCCCTTGTCGCCGGTTACCAGAACCGTTGGCGGAAGCTGCAGCATGGCGCCATCCGGTTCGAAGATCAGATGACGCGTGCCGGGCAGCAAGTCCTCAACCTGTCCGAACACGGCCTTGTAGAGCGCGCGGGACTTGTCGAGGTCGAAGGGATAGTTGACCTGTTGGCCATTCTCGACCTTCACGATCGTATCGCGAATGTCCTGAACCTGCCTGGCCAAGGCCGCTGGCGTCAGGCCAAGGTCCACGACGCGCGCATCGCCACTTGTCGCAAACAGACCATAGGCGCGGTCGCCCACCAGCATCAGCTTGTAATAGGATTCCCCCGGCTTGAGTGCGGCCTGCAGTTCAGCCAGCTCAACGCCACGCGGTGCCAGCACGTTATAGCGCGGAAACGCCGCCAACTTGCTTACCAACGCCGTCTGGTCGCGACGCAATGAGGCAAGGTTGTCCTGTGCCGCAACCAGCGCGGCTCTCTGCTTCTCGTCAGGCATGGCAACCGCTGAAACCTGTTCGACCAGAGCCTCGGTGCGGGCGATGTCACGGGTGCGGACCAGCGACAGACGGAACAGCGCCGCTGCCTCGTCATTGCCTTCTGACATCTGGCGCGCCAACACTGCCTGCGTCTGGGCAACGCCCGGACGCTGAAGCACTTGCGAGGCCACAAACGTTGCCTTGGCTGCATCTGGTCCGTTGCTATTGGCCAGCAACCCGAAATAGGGTCCGAGCAGATCGCGCAATGTCGTCCCGGCATCGGGGACCGACAGGCTTTCCTCGACGACTTTTCCATAAAGCGCCAGGGCTCCGGCCTCGTCGCCGCTGCGGCCAAGCCACGCCGCTTTGCGGGCCTGCGTGGCCAGCAAGGCCGGTGACTGCGGGAAGGATGCGCCGATCAGGGCAATTGCCCGGTCGAAAGCCGCACCGCTGTCAGCCTTGCGGCCCTGCGCTTCGGCCAGCAATGCCAGCTCTATCTGGATTTCTGCACGCAGCCAGCCAGCGGATGACACACGCCCGCCCCTTACCGCTTCGAGCCTCCGGCTGGCGCCTTCAAATCCTGACACTGCTTCATCCAGCCTGCCTTGAACGCGCGCCGCCGTTGCCTTCAGGGCATCGGCTTGCGCATCGAGGATCTCTGCGCGCTCAAGGTCCGTAAGCCCGGGATCGACCGCCCCCAGCCGCTTGAGCGACGAACTCTCGCGGTTGATCTGTTCGGCCAGCGGCGCATTGATCAACCCAGCCGCAAGGCTGGTCCGATCATAGACGTCCCCGACGGCGCTTACGGGCGTTGCCAGTTCCTTCAGCGCAGCCGCAGCCTTGCGCTGGTTGAGCCGGTTGATTGCACGATAGTTGCGGATCAGGCGCTGCGTCACGCCGTCCCCCCGCGAAAGCGCTCCAGCTGCTTGTGAAAGCAGGCGGTCGGCTGCCGTGAAGTTGCCGAGATTGGATTGCTGCAGGCCCTGATTGGCCAGGGCTTCTGCAAGTCCTGCCCCACCGGTCGAGCGATCACGACTGGCCAACGCCTCGAAAAACTCCGAGGATTCGGCAAAGCGGCCGCCATTGTTGCGCAAATACCCTTCGTCCCGCGCACCGAGGCGATCCAGTTGCCCCGCCTGCACGCGCGCGAAGGCGGCAGGATCGCTGACCTCGGTCGTCGCCACGCGGATTTCGCCCGGCACCGGACTGTCGCTGACAACGCTCGCGAGAGCCAGTCGCAGCGCCGGATCATAGCCTGCAAGCCCTTCAACAAAGTAGGTGGTCCCGCCGCGCTTCACCGCATAGCGTTTGTATTCGACATTGGCGTTCTGGTCGCGGCAGTTCACTGCGCTAACCCGGCCCAGCGTTTCGATCGCGACGCTGCCTTCGCCTCCGCAAGCCAAAGTCACGCCGGGAAGGCCGGTGGGCTCGTTGCCCATGGAGATGTCCCGCCTCACGGCAATCAGACTGCCCACTGCCCCGGCGGCGTCTCGACAACTGACCCGGTAACCACGATCGAAGATACCGCCCAGCCGCTTGTCCAGCGGAGCATTCTGCGCGGTGCAGGTCACACCCGAACTGCCAACACGGAACGAGTTGCGGATCGACAGAGGCTGCTGCCCTTCGGCCGCCTGCAACGGCGTTGCCGCCGATGCCAGGAGTGCCGCCATCATGGCGCTGCTGCGAATTATCTTTATGCGCGCGTTCACTGGGCGTCTCCTTCCGCGCTGTCCTCGTTCACGACCGACCCGATCAGGGCCGGATTGCCACTGCCGGCCACCGGTTGCTCGATTTGCCCCACGGGATCGAGAGGCTTGCTGTCGATCAGCTGCGGTGGCGGAGCGATTGGGCTGGAGGCTGCATCCTCCCCTTCGGTAGCCCGCTCCTCCTCCTGCTGCTGCTGCTCTTCCTGTGCAGGATCATCGCTATTCTCGTCAGAGGTCGGCCCAGACGGTTCTTCGACAAACGCCGGCGTGCTTCCCAGCGTTTCGTTGGAGATAATTTCAATCTGGCCCGAAATAGACCCGATGGTATCGGGGCCCTCCATGGCAGAAGCGCATGACGCCACGGAGAACAGGCAGCCGTTGATCTGGCTGTCAGCCGTGAAGGGCGTGAAGTCGGCGTCCGGCGAATTGACCACAAGGCCGTGTGCCGCCGCTCCGGTAACGATCCCGTCAGGGGTCTGGAAAGCGCCATTGACGACAATGGAAATTGATCCTGCCGCCGAGTTGGTCGGCGCGGTCACATCGGTCAGGTCGGCATCTGCAAGGAAGCCAGCCGGATTGAGCGTCGTGCCGGTGTTCTGGATATAGAGCGTGCCTGTCGGATAAAGGTCCAGCCCCAGGCTGCGAAGCACCCCTTCCGGTCGCTGGACAGATGCCGGCGCATTCAGTTCGGCGATCCTGCCTTCGTAGAATGGATCTGCCGCAAGTTTTTCGAGAATGCTGCTCGACGCTACATGGATATGGTCCGCATTGATCTCCAGAACGCCACCGAGGGGGGCAGTGCTCCCCAGTTGGCTGGCCGAAGTAAGATTGATCGATCCTGTCGCGGCATCCAGCTCGAAACGGCCCGTCGTGAATTCGAGAACGTTGGACTGAGCAAAGCCGGTCCCGGTAATCGCGCCGACAACACGGATTGCGCCGCCCGGTATCTCCGTCTGCAGTTCGCCCGAGGCAAAGATGACTCTGCCGGTGGTGCCCGCCACATTGGTCGATAAGATGGCTCCCCCCGCCACCAGCGAAACGTCACCAATCAACATGTCCGTTGCGTTGGCAGAGCGATCCACCGCAGCGATGACCAACTCGCCGGTCGAGACGAGGCCGATCTCGGCATTGCTCAGTGCGTATCCGCCATTTGCGGCTAGCCCATCCCCGATCAGCGCGGTCCTGGTCGAATTGGAGATCAGGTCGACAAAGCCCGTCTCCGCCGTCTGGATACCCGAAAGGATTGTCTGGCCGGTCGGAAGGGTCGCGTTACCGTTGTCGATAATCGAAATGTCGCCGGACACGATCCGGACCTGCGTGGCCAACCAGCGCCGTGCCACCGTCGCTGTTCCGGCGGCCTCGATCTTGATGTCGTTGAAGGACCGCATCCCTGCGCCGGAGAAGTCGCCCTCCGTGGCTACTGCGATCCGCCCGGCAATCGCTACATTGCCGATGGTGACATTGCTGCCGGTAGCTGCCGGGGTCGCCGCAAAGATTGCCGGGTAGTTGATACTTCCGGGCTGCGCGGTGGTCGGCAGCATGGAACTGCCCGCAATCAACAAGCGGCCTGTGGCATTCGTCAGTTGGCCCGTCGCGCTGAACACGGCCCCTGCCAGAGCGGTCTGGACGGATGCGGTTCCCCCTGAAAGCAGCACCACATCCCGGCCTCGCACCGTCCCGAGATTAAGCGCCGTGGCGCCACTTGCCAGGATGTCGCTTCCCGAAACGAGTGAGGCTGCGGTAATCGACTGATTGCGCGAGATAATCTCGATGCGATCGTTCTGCGCCTGAAGGCTCGAGAAGGTCAATGGACCGTTGGCCGTTATCCCTATCCGGCCGCCAGAAAACACGTTGCCCGTGGTCACCCCGGTCCCGGCGGCGATCCGCAACGAACCGACGCTTGAATTGTTGGAGATCGTCACCGCCCCGGTCAGCGCCACCGGCGTCGCACCGAACACGAGCTCCTTGTCAAACCCGTTGGCGGTTTGCCCCGAAGCCTGCATCGAACTGTTGGCGACGAGCGCGCGGTTGATGACATTGAGACCGGTTATGGAGAGGTCACCAACCGAGCCGAGCAGTACGTCATACCCGACAACGGTACCAGTGCCGAGACCGCCACCGGACGCAACGCGGACGTCTCCGCTCGAGGTCAGGTTGCCAGTGCTGACATTGCCATCGGCCGCGATCGAGATCAGCCCCGCTCCGCTGGCGGTTGGCGTGCCCGAGCCCGCCGAGACTTGCCCGACAGTCAGGCTTCCGCCCGCGGAAAATCTCAATGAGTTGGAAACCGACAGGTTGCCGGTTGTCAGATCGCCTCCCGCGGCTGCTGTGAGGCTGCCGGAGCCGGACGAGTTTGTGATCCGGACTGCTCCACCTACTGCGACGGGCGCTGCTCCAAATACCAGTTCCTTGTCGAAGCCATTGGCCGTCTGGCCCAGCGCGGCCATCGAAGCGTTGGCAATGAGGGTGCGATTGACGATCGAAAGACTGTCGATGGTGACGCCAGTTCCGGCCAGAAGCAGGGTGTCATAGGCTCGCACGAAGCCCGTCGTCACGCTGCCAACGGCACTGATTCCAGCGTCCGAAGCTGCAAAGACGGAGCCTGTCTGGACGCTGCCACCAGACGTGATCCCGACCGAATAGAGATCGCCGTTGCCACCGCTGGGCGTGCCCGTCCCGGCCGAGATATTGCCAGTCGTCACGCTACCTGCCGACTGCACGGTGACCGATGTCGCCGCTGTCATGTTGCCGGTCGCGGTGACGCCCAGCGTCTCGAGATCTATGGAATCGCTCGATGTAAGGTCGCCAAGGCTTATGGCCCCTCCCGCCGTCACGTCGATTGCGCCGACGGCGAAGAGAGAACCCAGATCAATCCGCCCCAGTGCCTGCAGCGTTAGCGAGCCCTGCGTCGACAGGTTGGCATAGCCGACAATATCCTGGCCCGAAGAGAGGCTCAGCGAATTGGTGCCAGTCAAAGTCCCGACGCTTGCCGGAGCCGTGCCCTGAAGAACCCAGTTGCCCGCGTCGATTGCCACATTTGCGGCTGTCAGCGTGGACTGATCGAGCAGGATCGAGAATGCATTGGGCGTCGAGAGGAACAGGCTGCCGGATAGGTCCGCGGTGGAGTTGGTCAACGAAACGTAGTCCGCAAGAGCGCCTGCAGCCACGTTATCGGCGATCGCAACGAACGAAGCATTCGTACCGGTCAAGCTGCCGCCATTCATCTCCATGTCGATGGCATCGCCGATGATGGTGCCGGTTCCAGCGGTGGCCCCCGTGCCTCCGACCGCAATCGCGCTGAAGCTGAGATCGCCTGCGGTCAGGCTGCCAAGTTGGCCCGGCTGCTGGAACCGGTGGGTAACCACCAGGGCCGCACCAGAAACCCGGTCGGTCGCGACATTAGTGCCTACAGTCGCATTGCCACTGGAACCTGCAGTTGCGCCGTCCCCCCCATTGCCGCCTGTCCCATGGGCGTTGAAATTGCCGCTGCCGGTGATGGTCACCTGGCTGCCGCGAACGAGCAATGTCGATCCGCCTGCCGCCCCAAGGCCACCACTGCCGCCCGTTCCAAAGGACAGATCGCCCGCACCGCCATCCCCGCCGACGCCCGAAGCGCTGGTAAGCACAGACCCGAAGGTGGCCGATCCGGAGTTGATCGCGCCTGTAGCGAACCCGCTGGCGGTTCCGAGTTGGACTCTGCCGCCGGCACCAGTACCACCTGCTCCGCCGTTCAATCCGTCACCCCCGCCGCCGCCGAAGCCACCGGCAGAGACGTTGACGGAATTGATCTGCAATTGGCCATTGCCTGCAGTGCCAAAGATCAAGGCCGTTCCGCCAGTAGCATCGCCACCCGCGCCGCCATTGCCGGTGGGAGACGAGGCCAATCCGCCAAAACCGCCAAATGCCGATGAATCGGCAACAAGATTGCTGATGGTTACAGAACTCGCGCCTTCGAGCGCGCTGTTGGCGAACACTTCGACCTCGCCACCTTGCGCAGCGCCGCCTGCGCCGCCGAACTGGCCGAAGCCGCCGAATCCGTCAGCGGTTGCGAATGTCTGGCCGAGAACGAGCGTTCCCTGCCTGGCCGAAATTCCGACGAACCCGCCGGTACCGACGCCGCCGGCAAAACTGTCGCCGCCGGTGCCTTCGGAAGTCACGAACGTGAACCCGCCGATGTCGATGCTACCGTTGTTGCCAAGGTCATCAGGCGTGCCGACCGTCAGCAATGCGGTGCCCCCGGTACCCGCGCCGCCGAGTCCGCTCGGTCCGTTGAGGTATCCGGCACCACCAAAGCCGCTCGCTTCGATGGTTGCGCCGCCGTCGATGGTGATGCTTCCACCGTCGCTGTAAAGACGGCTTGTACCGCCGGTTCCGTTACCACCGTTGGCCCCGACATCGCGGCCAGCACCTCCCGTGCCGTCCGAGTAGATGGCCAATGTGCCAGAGATGCCCGCGGTGCTTGTCCCCGACGCGGTGAAGGATGCGTTGCCACCCGCGCCGTTGCCACCGCTGAGCGACGTAAACTGATCGCCACCTTCGCCTGTCGCCGAAATCGTCACATCGTCGGCAGCGAAGGACAGGCCCGATCCGAGCCGCACGGCGATGTTGCCACCCGTGCCATTGCCGCCTGCCCCGCCGGACGATCCGCCGCCGCTGCCGAACGCCGAAAGATTGAGACCTGCGGTGAACGATACCTCGTTCCCGGTGGTCGCGCCGTTCGAACCCAGATTGATGGAGCCGCCCACAGCCGTTCCACCAGCCGCGCTGCATGTAACGCCGCAAGTTCCGCTGTTGCCGCCGGTGGCATCGGCAAGCGCATTGAACCCGTCAGTGGAGGAGAGGAGACTGCCGCCACGGTCGAACAGCAGGTTGATCGTCCCCCCTGTTGCCGAGCCGCCATTTCCGCCAGCGCCGGGCGTCGGACCTTCGCCTCCGTCTCCGCCTGCGCCGCCAAGCGCACCCGCGTTGATGATGACGAAACCGAGTTCGTATCCGCCTGCTCCGCTGCCGCCTGACGCTGCGAGGGAATTGAGATTGATCTGTCCGCCAAGCGCGGCCCCGCCGTTTCCACCGCGGTCACCGGTGGGAGAGTTCATCGTTCCCAGAGCGCCGCTGCCGCCAACGCCGGACGCATTTGCGTTGAGTTGACCAGTGCTGATCAAGCCACCGTCGACAGCCGCATTCAGATTGATCGTGCCGCCCTGCCCGAGGCCGCCGTCGCCGCCGACTTCTCCTATGGGTTCACCCGTCCCGCCCGTTCCGCCACGGCCAGTCGTGCTGATCGAGACTGTAGGCGCGGTGATAAGCGTGGGCGCGGTCAGACTGGCGTTGGCATTCAGAGAGATGGTGCCGCCGCGTCCGGTGCCGCCATTTCCTCCGGACTGGCCATCACTACCTACTCCTTCGGAAAAAAGGTTCAGGCCGTCGAAGGAATCGACGGTCGAACTCCCGGCTGTGAACGTAATCGTTCCGCCTTGCCCCTCTGCGCTGGACCGACCGCTACCGGCGTAACCGGTCGCCTCGAAGGTAATGCTGCCAGTCTGGCTGAGGTGAACCGTACTGCGGTTGGCATTGAACGAAATCGCCCCGCCGGTCGCGCCGCCAGCGCTGCCGCCGGACGCAAAGCCAAACACGTCACCGCCTGAACCGATCGCGCCGATATAGGAGATGCCGCTGGTCGCGAACGTAGCGTCAGCGATACCAATATCGACCAGACCACCCTGGCCGAAACCGGCGATCATCCCCGGGCCGCCATAACCTTCTGCGACAAAGGAAAACGAACCGCCGGCCGATAATTGTCCGCCAGTCATGGCTATCCGCGCGGTGCCGCCTGTGCCCACGCCTCCCGCGCCGGTACCGTCAGACGCATCCCCGCCGCGTCCGGTTGCTGCGACGGAGATATCCCCGGTTGCCGCCAGCGATCCTCCGGTCGATACTCGCAGCCGCGCGAGTCCGCCCGTTCCGTCCCCGGAGGCACCGCTGCCGAACTGAGCGCCGCCACTGCCGTTGGCAGACATGAACAAGTCGGTGGTCTGGATGGTGCCGCCGTTGGCGAAAAGATCAACCGAGCCACCAGTCGCACTCCCTGCGTTCGTGGCATCGCCGGTATCCGCACCGATTGCGTTCGCTGTCATGGTGATACCGGTTGCAGCTGACAGGAAACCACCGTTTCGGGCTTCGACGGAGACGCTTCCTCCCAGGACCTGGAGGGTTCCTGGAGAGCCCGGCCCGGCAAAGCCACTTGCAGCTGCCGTGAGGTCATCGCTGACTGTGATACCCGTCGTGTCAGACAGCAATGTGACTGTACCACCTGTGGCGGCACCGGCCTGCCCGCCCGGTCCACCACCAGCATTGTTGTACGCGGACGCGTCGAAGTGAGCCTGACCGGCAATGCCTATGCCAATCCCGCTGGTTGCGGTGGTAACGACCGAGACGTCCCCGCCTTGGGCTGTTCCACCGAAAGTTGCCCCAATGCCAGATGAGGCATCGGCAAAGCCAGAGACACCCGCCAAGGAAATTGACGCCGTGTCACTTGCCATCAGGTTGACCTGTCCCCCCGTAGCGTTGCCCCCTGCCGCCGTTATCGAACCACCTGCACCGCCAAATGCCGTGAGTGACGACAGGCCACCTATAGCGATCGACGCATCGCCCGATGCTCTGATTGCAGCCAAGCCGCCGACGGCATTGCCCCCATCTACCACGCAGGTAACGCAACCGGAGCCTCCGGAAGCGTTCGCAAACGCTTGGACTTCTACTGGGCCGTCAATCGAGACCCCGGCCCCTCCCGCTCCCGTGGAAAGTATGGCGGCTGTTCCACCAAGAGCAGCTCCTCCCCCGACTCCGATCGTGCGTCCAATGCCGCCAAATCCGTTCGCCTGCAGGCTCGCGCTGCCTCCGACGTTGATTTGGCCACCGTTGTTGGCTTGGATGATTGCGAAGCCACCCTGACCCGTCCCGGCATTGAAGCCGGGAGAAAATTGTGATGCGCCAGATCCGATTGCGGTGAGGAGCACATCCCCTGCAACGTTGATTACCCCGCCATCGGTCGCGTAAAGCTCAGTGCGAAATGCGACAGCACTTACTGCCGGGTCAGTTCCCGCAACATCAACATGCGTTTCGACATTGCCCGCCACATTGACCGAGCCACCGGCATTTGCGAAGAGGCCTGAGGCGCCCCCAGTAGCCTCGATCAGGACATTCGCGGCAAAATTCAGACCCGCGCTGGTTCCAGAACCAAGGCTTACCGATCCGGTCGCGCGAGCAGTGAAATCAGAGGTTATCTCGGCATCGCCACCAATCACGCTTGCAAGGCCCGTCCCCCCACCCCCGGATGGAGTGGAGACGTTTCCTGATATGACATCGCGGCCAGCCGAAAGCACGACGGTGTTGCCAATGACATCCGCCGCGCCTGCGATGTCGAATCCCAGCGAACTGCCGGCCCCGATGGCCATGGTGATCGCGTCGTTCTTGGGGACGGCAACCATGTAGATGCGATGGAAGAAGTCCGGGTTGGACGCCGCCGGGCCGGTTATCGTACCGTTGTTGCTCGCAACTGTGCCGGTTGCGCTTGTTCCGGAATCGACCTGAATGTCGAACAGGCCGTTGGGAGAAAAGGTGATTGTGGCAGCATCGGCAGCAACGAGCGCGGCGGAACCGTTGACAGTGATGGTGCCGTTGTTGGTAACCGTCGGCGCAACCATGGCGATGTAGGAGCCGTCCGTCGTCGCGCCGAGTTGAGCGCCTGCGCTGACCACGATCTGCGAGCCAGCCACGCTGACTGGCTGAAAGACATAGGCGCCGCTGGTGTCAAAGCTGCCGTCGGTCGTGCTGTAATTGAGATCCGATGTGGTGAGAACCAGATTGCCGACATCGAAGACCGACGATGCGCCAATGAGGATGCCGCCGGGGCTGTAGAAGAAGACAGTCCCGCCCGGAGCAGAGCCGCCCGCAGCTGATTGCAGACGAGAAACGACCGTCCCATCAAACTGGATTGCACGTGTCGATCCCGAAGGGATGATGCGGTTGAGCACCGCAAAGTCGCCGTTCGATGCAGGGTTATTGGTAAACGTAGCCGTCGTGCCGGCCGACTGAAATATGATTGGCCCGCCCGTTGCTGCGGTATCGTTCGGCGTCCAGTTGATGACTGCGCTCGGGCTTGAAACGACGATGTCGGTCGTGCCCGAACCGGTGTTGATCGAGACAGAGCCGAACGTCGATGTCGGCGTAGCCTGGAACGATTGCGCCTGCGCAACCGAACCCGATGCCGCCAGTGCCGTCGCCAGCGCAATTCCGGAAGCTGAAAGCAGTTGCTTGCGGGGGGCCTTTACATGAGCGCGCATCAGAAGTTCCTCCACGGCAGCAATCGCGTGGTCAAAGTCATGAGAAAGCGGGGCTTGGAACGGCGGGCCTGGAGGCCGACCTTTTCCAGGGGCACAGCCAGCGTCGCCTCCAGACGGAAGCGGGAGCCAATGTCGGAGCGGAAACCGCCACCTGCAGACGTCAGGCGGTCGGATCCCGCAAGCCCCTTGTTCCAGACCCACGCGGCGTCGGCGAACACGAACGGCTGAACGCGGATTTCCCGGCTGCTCCCGATCGGAAGGCGCGGTCCCCTGAATTCAGCCGTGGCGCCCACGGCATCGTCGCCGATCAGCTCTCCCGGATCGAACCCGCGACCGATCGTGAAGTTGCCGGTCGAGAATTCCTCGAACGCGAACAGCGGCTTGAAGGCGTACTGGGCACGAGGGGCGAGAAGAAAAGATACCTTGCCAAGCGCGCGCTCGTATTCACCCTGCCAGCGCACGACCGTAGCGGTTGGCGAGGCATCAGCACGGCTGGCAGGTAGTGCCGTGGCACATGCAGCGCCTGCGCACGGCCGCGTCGCGTCGAGGATGGCGAGCCCCTGGCGCGCTTCCAACGAAGACGCGAGGCGCCATCTCGGCTGGGCGTGGGACGTGTCGACGGCGTCCATGTCCAGTCGGCCCCATGCCACGCGGATCTTGTCCTGCGTGAGTGGCACGATCAGGTTGACGTCCTGATTGACCAGATCGAATCCACCGCTGAGCCAGATGTTTTGAGCGAGCGAGCGCTGGAGCGGATAACGGGCATGAAGGCTGGCATAGAGCGTACGCGCGTCGAGCGAGACATTGGCCGGAAGCCCCGCCACATCGGGCTTGGTCCAGGCATAGGTGAACTGGCCACCGACGACGAGGCCACGTGAGCCGGGGCGGAACTCATGGCTGCCCTGCAGGATATGCTGCTCCGAAAAATCGGACGTCGCATAGTAGGACAGCGTCGTGACATCTCCCATTCCCGTCAGCCCGTAGAACTGGCCGCGGAGCTGTCCGCCGAATCGACCGGTAGCCTCAGACGCAAGGTTCTGGATCGTCAGGTCGAGAGCATAGGGTTCGCGCAATACGCTCACCTCGGCCACGAGATCGCCCGCTCCGGTGCCTGCGGGCTTCAGCGTAAGTTGGACATTGTATCCCGGCAGATCGCGGGCCAGCAGAAGGTAGCGTTCGGCGCGGCGCTGATTGAACACTTCCTCGCCGGTCAGGGCGCCAAGGTATTGCTGCAGTTTCTTCTCGGCCCCTTGAGTCTCACCGCGGGCTCGGACGGTGGTGATCCGGGCATAGATCACTTCCATCCGGACCTGACCGTTCTCGATCTTCTGGGTCGGCACCTGAACGGCAGCAAGGTAGCCCCTGTTGCGCAGCATGGTTCCTGCAGCGTCACGGATCTGGCACAGGACAGAGATCGGCTGCGGCGTTCCCGCAAGCGGCTTCCACGTCTCGGAAAGCTCGTCCGGTGCGATCTCCTTCAGGTTGTTGAAGGTAACTTCGCTCAGCGTAACCCTGATGTCCGCATATTGCGGGTCTTCCAGCGGACAGGGCGAACGCTCGATCTCGTTCCTGACCGAAAGGCGTGGCGCAGATTGAGGAGCCTGCCCTGTGATGCCGCGAAGTTCATCGCGCGATGGCGGAGTGGTAGCCTGGCCGGGTGCCGATTGCGCGAGCGCCGGAACTGTAGTGGAGGCCATCGCCGCAAAGGCAAGAACGCCTCCGCTTGCCAGCAAGCTCCGCTTGCGCATCTCCCTGAACGTCATTCTGCAAGTGCCCCCGTCGGATAACTCTTCGACGCGGCCCGTTCTGTTCTGTTTATCGCTCGTTCATGTTTAGCAACAAATGCGGATCGTGCAATCGCCGAGGACCGGCGATTGCACAATAACATTTGTTTCAAGCCCTTGAATCAAATCAGCTTGACCGAGATGCCCTCGGCAAACCTGAAACCAGTGGTCAGGCGGCAACGCCATGGCAGTGCTTGTACTTCTGCCCCGAACCACATGGGCAGGGCGCGTTGCGGCTGATGCCCTGGCCCGCATAGGGATCCACCGCCGACGAACCGACGGTCAGCCCGCCGCCAGCCTGCGGAGGCAGAGCGCCGAACATGGTTGGCGCCGGCGCCAGAGGAGCCGCGTCGTTCTCACCCGTGAAAGGATCGATGTGGCTCGTAAGGAAATCCGGCAGTTCGGGCAGCTGGAATTCCTCGGACGGGCGAAGGCGGATCTCGCTGGTCGTGAGAATGCGCGTAACATCCTCGCGGATGGCATCGAGCATCTTCTCGAACAGGCCGAACGCTTCCTGCTTGTACTCGTTGATCGGCGTCTTCTGTGCGTAAGCGCGCAGGAACACGACCTGGCGAAGCGCGTCGAGCGTCGCGAGGTGCTCCTTCCAGTGATGATCAAGCCGCTCAAGCAGGATCGACTTCTCGAGGCTGCGCCAGGCCACCGGATCGATCTCGCCGATCTTGCGGTCCATATGCTCGTCGGCGAGCGTCTGGATGCGCTCCTCGATGGTATCCGGCTCGATCGCCTCTTCCTGCATCCAGTCCTCGATCGGAACCTCGAGGCCCAGAACATCGCGCACCCTGCCCTTGAGGCCTTCGACATCCCACTGTTCGGGATAGGAGCCGGGAGGGCAGGCGTCGCCGACGATGGCGTTTACCGTATCGTGACGCATGTCGGTCACGACATCGCCCACGGCTTCGGCATCCATGATGTCGGCGCGCTGCTCGTAGATGACCTTGCGCTGGTCGTTCATCACGTCGTCGTATTCGACGACCTGCTTGCGGATGTCGTAGTTGCGCGCCTCGACCTTCTTCTGCGCGGTCTCGATAGCCTTCGACAGCCACTTCGAACCGATCGCCTCGCCATCGGCAAGGTTGTTGTTCATCATCTTGGCGAAGAGCGTGTCAGGACCGAAGATACGCAGCAGGTCGTCCTCGAGGCAGAGGTAGAACTTGCTCATGCCCGGGTCACCCTGACGCCCCGAACGACCGCGCAGCTGGTTGTCGATGCGGCGGCTTTCGTGGCGTTCGGTGCCGATCACGCACAGACCGCCGGCGGCAAGCACCTTGGCCTTTTCCTCGGCGACTTCAGCCTTGATCCGGGCGATCCCGGCATCGCGCTCCGGGCCTTCGGGCAGATCGCGCAGTTCGTCCTCGATGCGGAACTCGACATTGCCGCCAAGCTGGATGTCGGTGCCGCGGCCCGCCATGTTGGTGGCAATGGTCACCGCGCCAAGGCGGCCCGCCTGCGCCACGATGTGCGCTTCCATCTCGTGGAAGCGGGCGTTCAGGACGTTGTGCTTCACGCCTTCCTTGGTCAGGAATTCGGAAAGCAGCTCCGACTTTTCGATCGACACGGTGCCGACCAGCACCGGCTGTCCGTTTTCGTACTTGTCGCGGATCAGCTTCGCGATGGCCGCGAACTTGTCGAGCGTGTTCTTGTAGAACTCGTCTTCCTCGTCGATGCGCTGCACCGGCACGTTCGTCGGGATCGAGACGACGTTCATCTTGTAGATGTCGAAGAATTCCGGCGCTTCGGTGGCAGCCGTGCCGGTCATGCCCGAAATCTTCGGGTACATGCGGAAGTAGTTCTGGAACGTGATCGAGGCCATCGTCTGGTTCTCGGGCTCGATCTGCACGCCTTCCTTGGCTTCTACCGCTTGGTGCAGGCCGTTCGACCAGCGCCGGCCGTCCATCATACGGCCGGTGAACTCGTCGATGATCACGACCTTGTCGTCCTTGACGATATAGTCGATGTCTCGCTTGAACATGACGTTGGCCTTGAGAGCCTGGTCGAGATGGTGGACCACCATCGTGTTCTCGACGTCATAGAGGTTCGAGCCGACCAGCAACCCGGCTTCCTCGAACGCACGCTCGACCCACTCGACGCCATCTTCGGTGAGCGTGATGTTCTTGGTCTTCTCGTCCGCCTCGTAGAGATCGGGCTGGATCTGCTTCACGATGGCGTCGACCGAGATGTAGAGATCGCTCTTGTCGTCGGTCGGCCCCGAAATGATCAGCGGCGTGCGCGCCTCGTCGATAAGGATCGAGTCCACTTCGTCGACGATCGCGAAGTTGAACGGGCGGTGCACCATCTGCGATCGTTCGTGCTTCATGTTGTCGCGCAGGTAGTCGAACCCGAGTTCGTTGTTCGTCGCGTAAGTGATGTCCGAATTGTAAGCCTCGCGGCGCTGCTCCTCGTTGAGGTTCGGCACGATCACGCCAACCGTCAGCCCGAGGAACCTGTAGAGCACGCCCATGGTCTCGGCGTCGCGGCGGGCGAGGTAGTCGTTCACGGTGACGACGTGGACGCCCTTGCCTTCCAGCGCGTTGAGATAGACAGCCAGTGTCGCAACCAGCGTCTTGCCTTCGCCGGTGCGCATCTCGGCGATCTCGCCGCGGTGAAGCACGATGCCGCCAATCATCTGCACATCAAAGTGACGCATCCCGAGCGTGCGGACCGAAGCCTCGCGGACTGTGGCAAACGCTTCGGGCATGATGTCGTCGAGCGTCTTGCCCTCGGCCAGCATCTGGCGCAGCTTCGGCGTCTGGGCAGCCAGTTCCTCGTCGGAAAGCGCTTGGAGGTGTGGTTCATAACCCGCGATCTGGCGAACGAGCTTGTCGAGCGACTTGACGTAACGATCGTTGGAAGAGCCAAACAAGGCCTTGGCGATAGAGCCGAACATGGGCGGATTTTCCTGTTGAATCTGTGATGTAGTTGGCCATGCGCATCATCGGCGCGCAGCGTCGGACAGTGTCGTGCCGGTAAAGGTATGCTGTCCGTGGCGCTATTCGCGCGCGCGGTCAGTCAATTCAATGCCGCAAGGCCGGATCAGTGCCGGAGCGGGCAGCCACACCGTCTTGCGGCGGGCATTCGTGCGCTTCTGCGGCACCGCGCCACCGCGGGCCGCGCAACGCTGCTGGCGCTGCTCGACAGAAGTTGAAGCGCCTGTCGCCATGCCTGCTTCGGCCACTTCCGTGCGCGAGACGGCAAGCGCCGCCTCGGGCAGGGAAAGACCCGTAATCAGGGCCAAAAGGGCAAGAAGCATGCGCATTGCCGCAACAGATAGGCATTCCGTCGCGGTTCGTCCATATGGAAAGCTCTCAAGGCGCGACGTCAAACACCTCTATCTTCGTGGTGACCTGCACCTGCCTTTTTACCGGCTTTCCAGATTTGTCCTTGAACGGAGCCATTTTCGGGGGCCCGCCGGGACACGGTCCGGCGCCTGGCAACTCCCTCGTACCTGACGGCGTAGTGATGGATTGGCGGCAGTTGATCACGTTGCCCTGCTCGTCAGCGACAAACGCCAGCACTTGCGTTGTGGGTGAAATCGAGGCCGGGACAAGATCATCCGGGATCGTCCAGCGTACCGAATTCGAATAGGTCCCGACGACGGCCCTTCCCTGCCCATCCATGGCAGGGCTGAAACGCGCCCGTGACTGGATCAGGTCGCACGTGGCACTATCAAGCAATGCACTTCCGCTGCTCATGGTGACTTCACAGCCGGACGGAACTCCGTCCGTTCCGACCTGAATGCGAAAGGCGACGGTGCCCTCCTGTTCGTTCCGAAGGGCTTCGGAAGGATAATCTTGGGTGGTAACCCACTCGCCCGGGTTTCCCATGGGCTTGGGGGATTGTGGCTCCGCGGCCGATGCATTCTGCTGAACAACGACAAAGGCCACGCAGGCCGCAAGATATCGGATCGAATTCATCCACTGAGGCTACAAGGTGCATTGCAAAGCACAAGCCGACAAACCCGCGTTCTGCGCATAACTTGAACCGGAAGCGCCTGCGCGCTAGGCGCATCGCCATGTCTGACGCCGTTTCCCCGCTCGCAACGCCCTTCCCCGCCCTGCCCGCCATTGCAGGCGCAACCCCGCGCATCGCGCGCGCCGGGTACAAGGATTGGGGCCGCTGCGACCTCACCTATGTCGAACTTGTCGAGGGCACGGCGGTTGCGGGCGTCTTCACGCGCAACGTGTGCTGCTCGTCAGAAGTGGAACTTGGTCGGCAGAACGTCCAGCAGGGCAAGGCCCGCGCGCTGGTGGTGAACGCCGGTAACTCCAACGCCTTCACCGGCTATCGCGGCCGCGAGGCGGTCGAGCAGATCATGTCGCAAGTCGCCGCACACCTCGGCTGCGAAAAGGAGCAGGTCTTCGTCTCCTCCACCGGCGTGATCGGCGTGCCGCTGCCCAAGGACAAGGCCCGTGCGGGGATCGAAGCCGCACTCCAGGCCGAAGTCTGCTCATGGGAAGACGCCGCCCGGACCATCGGCACCACGGACACCTTCACCAAGGGCGCGGCCGCTTCGGCGATGATCGGCGATACCCGTGTGACGTTCAGTGCAATCATCAAGGGCAGCGGCATGATCGCGCCCGATATGGCAACGATGCTGGGCTATATCTTCACCGATGCCGCCGTCAGCCCGGCATTCCTGCAGGAGTGCCTTTCGGCCGCAAACCGTAGGACGTTTTCATGCATCACTGTCGACAGCGACACCTCGACCAGTGACACCGTGCTCGCCTTCGCCACCGGCAAGGCAGGAAACGCCGAACTGATCAGCTTCGACAGCCCCGGTGCCGATGCCTTCGCCGCCGCGCTTGAACAGGTATGTCGCGAGTTGTCCCACCTCGTCGTCAAGGATGGCGAAGGCGCGCAGAAATTCATCGCCGTCAGCGTTACCGGCGCGGTGTCCGACGAGAGCGCCCGCAAGGTGGGGCTTGCCATCGCCAACTCGCCGCTGGTCAAGACCGCCATCGCAGGCGAGGACGCCAATTGGGGCCGGGTTGTCATGGCCGTGGGCAAGGCTGGCGAACCAGCCGATCGCGACCGCCTCTCGATCGGGTTCGGCGGCACTTGGGCAGCGCGTGACGGTCAGCCCTTGGCCGATTACGACGAAGCGCCCGTCGCCGCGCATCTCAAGGGCAGCGAGATTTCGATAGAGGTCGATCTCGGCCTGGGCGAAGGCTCGGCCACGGTCTGGACCTGCGACCTGACGCACGGCTACATTTCGATCAATGCGGATTACCGGTCTTGAGCCGGTCCCTTGACGATGCAGTGGCCGCCCTCATGCGGGACACTGCGGAAAAGACGCTGCTGAAGCACTACCAGCGGCTGGCCATTGAAGAGGTGAGCAACAAGGCGGTCGACGATGTCGTCACCATTGCCGACACCGAAAGCGAAATCATGCTGGCCGAAGGGCTGGCAAGGATCCTGCCCGAGGCGGCGATCGTCGGTGAGGAAGCGGCCCATGCAGATCCGGCAATCTTCGAGCGCCTGTCCGACAAGCTGTGCTGGATCATCGACCCGCTCGACGGGACGAACAACTATGCGGTCGGCAAGCCGCCGTTCGGTATCCTGGTTGCCCTGGCGCAGGGCGGCGAAACTGTTGCAGGCTGGATCTACGACCCGCTCTCGGGCCGTCTGTGCACCGCGCATCGCGGCCAGGGCGCTCGGGTCAACGGCGAGAAGCTGACCGCGCAAGGCAGCGGCAATGACACGCCGATTGCCGCGATCTCGCTGGTCTTTGTCGACAAGTCCAAGCGCGCGTCGCTGATGGAGCATATCGCGCCGCACTACACGCTGGTCGATATCCCCCGTTGCGCCGCCGAGCAGTATCCCCGCATAGCTCTTGGCCAGAATGACGTGTCCCTGTTCGAGAAGACACTGGCGTGGGATCACGCCGCAGGCGTGCTGTTCCTGAACGAGGCAGGCGGCAAGGCAGCGCGGCCTGATGGTTCAGCCTACCGCGTCGATCGCCATCTGGAACCCGGCCTGATCGGCGCGGCAAGTCCCAGGCTGTTCGACGAACTGGCCGAGCGTCTTTCGCGCATGCCGGCCTGATACAAGAACCCCCGCTTTCGCGGGGGCAATTGCTTCGAAATCAAAGAACGCTTTCGAGCCATCCCTTGATCTGGCTCTTCGGCGCAGCACCCAGCTTCTGGGCGACCGGCTGACCGTCCTTGAACAGGATTAGCAGCGGGATCGACTGCACGCCGAACTGGCTGGCCGTATCGGTGTTCTCCATGATGTCGACCTTGGCGATCTCGACCTTGTCGGCCAGTTCCTCGGAAATCTCCTCAAGCGCGGGGGCGATCATCTTGCACGGCCCACACCAATCCGCCCAGAAATCGACGAGGACGGGCTTGCTGCTGCCCAGAACTTCGGAGGCAAAAGTGGCGTCGGAAACGGCCTTGGTCGACATTGCGTGAAACTCCTGTGTGGTTGAGGGCAATCTAGGCACTCGCGCGCGCGGTGCAACAGATCAGCCGGACAAGGATTCCTGAACCCCGGCAAGGCGCAGCTTTTGCGCTGCGATCACGTCATCGGGAATAACGAACAATTGCGGCGTGTGGGTATAGAGCAGCGCAGCTTCAACCGGCAGGCCGGGGTGGATTGCTTCAAGCGCGGCAACATAGGCGGCCATCTGGCGGATGTAGGCCGCAGGAATCTCCTCGAGCGAGGCCGGAGGGCGGCGCGCTGTCTTGAAATCCACGATCCGTATGCCGTTGTCGGAGATGACAAGGCGGTCCACCGTGCCGCTCACGACGCGGCCTCCGACGACCGCTGCCAGCGGCACTTCAGCCAGGGAATCCGGGCCGAAGACGTCGTTCCAGCCCGGTTGGTCGATCACCGCTGTGGCATCCGCCACCATGGCCACGTGGTCCGAATTGTCGAAATCGCTCGCCATCCGGGCAAGCCAGGCGAGACCGGCCTCCTGTCGCCGCTCGACCGGAAGTTCCGGAAGGCGCTCGATAAGGCGATGCAGCAGCGTCCCGCGTCTTGCCGCCAGCATGGCATGAGGACCGGGCGGCGCCGGCGGATCCGGGGCCTCGTCCTCTCCCAGCGATGAAGGTGCAAGCGGGCGCGGCGGGCGAGGTTCGGGGCCGACTGCAGTGCGCAACACCTCCGGGACCTCAATCCGCGCAGAACGTCCGGATCGCTCGGCCGGCTGGCCTTTCAGGCTGGCTGGACCGCCGATCTGCTTGACCGCGCCCCAAAGCGGATCGCTGCGCCAATCGCCCTCGAAAAGCGGCTCGAGTTGTGCGTACCAGCTGTCTTCGGGAAGGTCGCCCGCCCCCTTCTTGCGCCATTTGCCCTTCGCCCCTGCAATGAACAGGGCTTCCTCGGCACGGGTCATCGCCACATAGAGCAGACGCCAATGCTCCTCGCGCTCGGCGCGCTTGGCTTCTGCCTCCGCCTCGAGAACAGCGGGTGCCTTCTCCTCCTTTCGTAGCGACGGCAGGGGGACCTTGCGCACGGACCCCAGAACGTCTTCGACAAGCTCAAGACCGCGGGGTGGAGACAGGTCCGGATCATCCGCAGCATCGGCGAGGATCACGATCGGCGCCTGCAGCCCCTTCGATCCGTGCACGGTCATCACCCGCACCAGGCCATCAGCCTTGCCTGCCTCGCGCTTCAATTCTCCCTCACCTGCATCGAACCATTGCAGGAAGCCGATCAGGCTGGGCACATTGGCGCTGGAAAACGCGATCGCTGCGTTGAGCAGTTCGTCGATCGGATCGTTGGCCTCACGCCCAAGGCGTGCGACCAGTCTGCGACGGCCATCCCAAGGCCCCACCAGCAACCAATGCAGCAGCACTTGCGGCGGATCGAAATCGGCCCGGGCAAGCAGGCTGCGCAATTGCTCCATCGTTGCGAAAGTCGCAGGCCCCTCATTCTGGCGCAGCCAGTCCCACAGCCGCACGCCCTGCCTGCGATAGCCGTGTTCGAGCAGGTCTTCCTGCGACCACCCGATCAGCGGAGAAACCAGCAACGCAGCCAGGTTCAGGTCATCCAGTGGTTGCGCGGCAAAGCGCAGCGCGGTCACCAGGTCCTTCACCGCAAGCGGAGCGCCAAGCCGCAGCCGGTCCACGCCCGCCACTGGCACGCCGCGCGCGTGGAGACGTGCCACGATCAGCCCCGCCAGTTCCTTGCGCTTGCGCACCAGGACCATGACGTCGCCCGCACCGGCATGGCGCTGAGCCTTGCCCAGTGGGAAGCCGCTGTCGATCCACGCCTTCACCTGCAGCGCGATCTGGTCCGCCAGCTTGCGATCAGGGCGCGAGAGCCAGCTTTCGGCGCCCTCGTCTCCCCCTCCCTGGTCGCCCCCGCCCCCGCCACCGTCATCCTCCTCGTCCGGCGCATCATCGCCGACGATCTTCCAGAGGCCGACCGTGCCGGGGATATCCAGACCGACATGGCGCTCGGGCTTGCGATCAAGGCCCAGCCGATCCCACCCCAGATGATCGATGGCACGGTCGACGAATTCGAGGATCGGCCTTGACGTGCGAAACGATTGGCCCAGCCCGAGTTCGAGCAGCTTGCGGTCCGGGTCGGAGAGGATCTGCGCGACCTGATCGAGTTGCTCCCTGACCCGAAGGCTCGCCTGCGCGAAGTTCTCGGGACTCGTCCCCTGAAAACCGAAGATGGCCTGCTTGTAATCGCCCACCACGAACAGCGTGCGCACGGCAGGGCCACGCTGGCCTTCGCCGGTGAAGAAGTCGGACACCAGCCCTTCGAGCACGATCTCCCACTGCGAGGCATTTGTGTCCTGCGCTTCATCGACAAGGATGTGGTCGAAGCGGCGATCGAGCTTGAAGCGGATCCATTCGGCGCTGGTGCGCTTGGTCAGAAGGTCGGCGGCGGTGCGGATCTGGTCATCGAAATCGATGAAGCCCTCGCGCGCCTTGGCATCGCTCCAGGCCAGGGAAAAACGGCGACCGATGGTAAGCGCTGTCTCGAGCAGGTCGGCAAGATCAAGTTGTGCCTTGCGGGCCTTTACTGCCTCGACGCAGGCAATGACCCGCGCGGCATAGTCGGCATATCCGGGCTGCTTCTTTTCGATGTTCGTGGTCGACTTGGCTTCATCTTTGGCCGTGAGAAACTGGCTCTTCAGCGCGGCAAAGGTGTTCAGGCGCCCTTCCGGGCCCGCGGCGAGCCAGTCGCCAAGGGTGTTCGCGGTTTCGATACCACTCTTGGTGCCCCAGGCGCTGTTCATCTCCATGCAGCGCCGGACGGACTCGCAATCGAACCGATCATCGGCGCACATGGCGGCAAGGCTCTCCGGCCCGTCATCCTCGCCCAGCCCGATCACGCGGTTGATCCGCGGGCGCAGTGGCGGTTGCCATGCGCCCGGCCCTGTCCACAGATCCAGTGCACCGGCGCAACGCAGCAGAAAGGCTTCCACCTGATCCTCGCTCATCCGGCGCGAGAGCGAGGCAAGACCGTCGATCAATGCCTCGTCGCCCTCGATTTCGGCCGAAACCAGCAATTCGGCCAGCACTTGCCGAACCAGCAGTGCCCTGTCGCGGTCCTCCATGGCTCGGCTGCCCGGTCGCAATCCCGCCTCCACGGGAAAAGATGCAAGCAGCCACTGGCAGAAGGCGTGAATGGTCTCGATCCTGAGACCGCCGCCGGGGCAATCGAGCACGGCGGCAAAGCGGCTGCGCGCGCGGGCCACGGTTTCGGGTCCGAACGGCGCGCCAATCGCCTTCAACTGCGCGGCGAGCTCGATCTCGGGAAGACGCACCCAGCTGGCGAGAACCTCGTTGACGCGCGTCGCCATTTCGGCGGCACCCGCCTTGGTGAAAGTCAGGCAAAGGATCTGCTCGGGTTCGACACCCTCCTGCAGAAGCAGGCGCAGAACGCGCGCGGAAAGGACCTGCGTCTTGCCGGTCCCTGCGGACGCAGATAGCCAGACGGTGCGCTGCGGATGGACCGCATGCGCCTGATTGTCCCTGAGGGGATAGACCTTGCTCACCGGCCGCTTTCCTCTTCGCGACCCTGCCATTCGTCGAGACGCATCAGCTGGTCAAAATCACTGTAGCCCGGAAGATCGGGATTGAGCCGCGCCGTGAACGGCTCGCTGCCGAGCAACCAACGCGCAATTGCTTCACGCAGGAAACGCTTGGTTTCGGGCAGGAAGTCTTCAAGCGACAGGCCGGTCTGCCGCGCCGTTTCCTTGACGGGAGATTTCATGTAGCCAAAGCCGCGATCCTTGTTCCGGCCAAGCGACCAGTACTCGAACTTCGTTGGCTCGCCCGAGACGTCTTCCATGCCACCGCCACGGGCGATCATGCCAATGAGGCCAAGCTGAAGGGCGTATCCTTGCGCGACCATCTTGCCCGATGGCGGCGTGCCGGTCTTGTAGTCGACTACGGCCAGCGTTCCGTCGGCCAGCCTGTCGATACGATCTGCACGGCCGTGAATGCGGATGCCGTCAACCATGATCTCGCCCTTGCGCTCGATCGCCAGAACGTCGCGGCCTTCGCCGGCAAGGCGGTCCGTTTCCTCCTCGATCCACAGCAAGGCATCGATCAGGCGCGGCTTCCACATCGCCCGCATGAAGGGGTGGGCGCTCATCTCGTCGAACATGCGTTCGGCAAGCGGCACGAGTTCGCCGGGACGGCCGCCGCCATCGTGCCATGCCTTCAGCACATCGTGAACTGCGGTGCCTTTCCAGGCAGGCGTCGGATCGGCATCGACCGGATCCAGGCTACGCAGACCAAGAATCGCCGAGGCATAGAACTGGTACGGATCGCCGCGCAGCCGATCCAGTGCCGTAACAGCAATCGGAACGCGCCGCTGCTCCGCACTGGGCATGGGGTGCGGCCGGGGGTGAGGCTGCTCCGGTTCGGGATCGGCCAACGCTTGGGCAAGGCTGACCGCGCGCGTCTCGCGCCGAAGCTGCTCGCCAAGCATTGCGTGAATTCGCAGCAGGAAGCGCGAAGGAATGACCGGACCGGTTGCATCGCGGTGCGCATGGCTGAGCACGACTTCGGGCGCTCCCAATGCAGCAGCAAGGTCGTGTGCAGAAAGACCGATGCGGAAATCGGCACCCGGGATGCCCAACGCGCGGAGGATGGCAGGTGCCAGCAGCGGGTCAGTCGCCGGGCTGCCTGGCCAGGAGCCCTCGGTCAGGCCAGCGCAGATGACAAGATCGGCGCGGCTCATCCGCGCTTCGAGCAAGCCGTAGATCGCCAGACGCGGATGCCCCCCATAGGGCGGGCGGACGGAGACTTCCTCCATGGCATCGCGCAACAGTGCCGGCAGTTCTTCGGGCGGCAAAAGGCCTGGATGCTCTGAAGCAGCTTCGCGCCAGGTCTCGATGAACTGCGCGAGACAGCGCCCATCGGCCTGTGCCCACAGCCCCTGCCCGCACAGCGCTTCTCCCACTTCGGACAGAGCTATCAGCGCCGCATCCAGCGACACGTGGCCATCGAGCGACAGCAGCGGAAACAGGAGATCCTCGACGCCCGACCACCAGTCTGCAAGACCCGGATATCGCTTTTCATGTTCCTTCGCCTTGCTCCGGATGGCAGCCAGTCCGGGGCCGGGTCGGGGGCCACGCAGGGCCAGATCCAGCTGTCGCACCCGCTCGAGCCATTTCGCCCTGCCCTCGCCTGCGCAGACCAGCGGGTGGCCAAGCAAGGCAAGCAGCGGGACGGGTGCGGCCCGCTCGGCAACGACTTCGGCCAATTGAAGGATCACCCTGCCTGCCGCCGTCTGCGGCAATGGCCGGCCGGCTGTATCGTCCACGCCAATATTCCAGCGGCCAAGATGCGCCACGACCCGCGCCGCCAGACTGCGGTCCGGCGTGATCACCGCCACGCGGCGCTCTGGCTCGTCAAGAGCTTCGCGGACCAACACGGCAATGGCCTGCGCTTCTTCATCCTGGTTGGCGCTCTCCATCATCCGAACGCCGGAAAGACGGCGCTCCCTCGCCTCGAGCGAAGCCCAAGCAGCACTGGCTTCCGGCGGCAGGAAGAGGTTTGAGATTGCGCGGCTGCGTTCCGGCGGCGCAGGCGCAAGGCCAGAGCGGTGCCACGGCTCAACCTCGCCTCGCCCGATGCCCATGCGATTCAGCAGAAGCTTCAGGTGATACTGCGGATGCGTTACGACATCCCCGCGCTGAAATACCTTGCCGTCAGGTCCGCCTGCAGACCCGAGCGCGTCCCAGACCGATACATCCATCGCAAGATCAAGATCGGGCAGAATGACGCCGCCGTCCGGAAGATCCGCAATCACCCGAAGCAAATTCGCGACCGCAGGCGAGGCCGAGGTTACGCCCGCAGCGATCACGGGATGGGCAGGCGGGGTTTCCCTCCACACCTGCGCCGCGTGGGCCAAAAGCAGATTGCGTCGTTCGGGCGCATCGATCCTGCCCAGCCGCGCCAGTTCGTCCTTCCACTTGAAGAATACGGTGGCGAACAGCTTGGTGCTTTCCCGCCAGTGCTCCGACAGTTCCGACGAGAGGCCGAGGATGCCTTCGTCGAGCATGTCCTCGGGACGCACCCCTTCAACGAGGAGCCGGTCGATGCTTTGTGCCACGCTTCTGGCCTGTCGCAGCAAGGCAGCTTCACCGGGCGCTTCGTCGCCCAGTTCGTCGCGGATCAGCGCGGAGAGTTTGAGCAGCCGGTGTACTGGGTCCACGGCATCGGGAATCCCCGCCCCGGCACCGATCGGGTCAAGCAACGGTCCCAGCGTCTCGTCGAGGTCAAGGTCGCCCACTACCGCCATGCGCGGCAGCAACAGTCCCTGCCCGCTTATCCTAACGAAAGCTTCGGTGACCGTGCGGATTGCGCGTTGGCTTGGCAGCAGCAGCGTCAGGCGCGCGAGGCCAAACCGATCCTCGCGATAACGAGGGACCAGGCCGGCGACCAAGGCGTCGGCAAAACCCCTGTGCGCCGCGATGGACCAGACACGCGGACGGGTGGAGAACTCGGCCATGTCAGTCGCGCTTCAGCGCAGCCTCGGTTGGGGCGATCATCTGGGGTTCGCCCACTTCATACCACAGTCCCTGGTGGGACAATCCGTAAAGCCGCCCCTCTTCGATGGCCCGTTGCCACAGCACCATAGTTCCGAACGGACCTTCCGGCGCGTCACGGAGCAGGCGGTGCGAAACAATCTGGATGCCGCTGTAAATGAAAGGCGCCACACGACCGGTCCGACGGCGCGATATCCGACCCAGGGCATCCATGTGGAAATCCCCCTTCCCGCGATAGTTGAACGCCCGCGCATGGGGCACGAGCAGCAGCAACGCATCCATCCTTTCGGCGTCCCAGTGATCCGAAAGGTGGGCAAAGACGTTCCGCGGCCCGTCTAGCCAGATATTGTCGGAGTTGAGGCAGAAGAACGGATCGGTGCCAAGCAAGGGCAATGCCTTGACCATGCCCCCGCCGGTTTCCAGCAACTGTGCCCGCTCATCAGAAATGGCGATGGCCGGGCTTTTGCGTTGCGCCAGATACGCTTCCATCGCGTCGGCAAGATAATGGACGTTGACCACGGCCCGGGCCAGGCCGGCTTCCTCAAGCTTGTCCAGCGCATGGTCGATCAAGGGCTTGCCCGCCACCTGCACCAGAGGCTTTGGCCGCGTGGCCGTAAGCGGGCGCATTCTTTTGCCAAGGCCCGCCGAAAGAACCATGGCCACGTCGCTCACAAGAGGCTTGCTCATACCCTAAACGTTCCGCCCATGCTGGCCCGCAGGTCTGCCGGAATATTGGCATCGAACCAGGCGGCAACCGGAGCCAGTGCCGGATGCGCGAGATCGCGTTCCAGCAGAGCCCAGACGCGAGGAATGTAGTCAAGGTAGCGCGGTTTGCCATCGCGCTTCCAAAGCCGCACGAAGATGCCGACGATCTTGGCATTCCTTTGCGCGCCAAGCCGGGCGTAATCCGCGAGGAAATCGTCGCCTTCACCTGTCTTGCGCAGGTAGTAGTCCAGCATGCTGGCTTCGAGGTCAGGCGAGACATCCCTGCGCGCATCCTGCAGCAGCGAGACCAGATCGTATGCCGAGTGGCCGTTCAGGGCATCCTGAAAGTCCAGCAGCCCTTGTCGATCCAGGCCGTTGAGCAGCATGATGTTCTCGGCGTGATAATCGCGCAGGACAGTGACCCCGGGGCGCTGACGCGGAAGAAGGTGCGACAGGACCTCTTCCCAGGCTGCGTTCCAGCCCCGCCCATCGACATAGAGGGACTGGGTAGGCACGTACCACTCGATGAACAGGCGAGCCTCGCGCTGATACTCGGCCAGCGTATATCCCGTGAAAGGCCCCGCAGGCAGCTTGCGCAGCTGCAGCAGGGCGTCGATGGCATGGCGATACACCTCTTCCTCATCCTGCGGCCAGGCATCGAGGTATTCGCGCATGCGCACGTCACCGAAATCCTCCAGCAGGACAAAGCCCTGCGCCGGATCCTCGGCGAGGACATGGGGCGCGCGCAGGCCATTTGCATCGAGCCACTTGGCAGCGCGAAGGAACGGCTCGGGATCTTCGTTGGGCGGCGGCGCGTGCATCAGCATCGCATTGCCCGCTGATCGGCGAATACGAAAGTAACGACGGAACGATGCATCGCCAGGCAGTGGCTCGACGGTAGCGCCGATCCAGCCTGCCTTGTTCAGGAAGGCGTCGACGCCCGAAGGAATAGTCAGGTCCATGGTACTCGCTCTATCCAATCGCGCCCCGGCGTTACAATGGCCCGCCTGCCGTTTTCCGTGGATTCCAGCACGATCGAAAGGCATCCGGGCTCATGCGCGAAGCCCCCGGCATTTTCCGGCCATTCAGCGAGCAGCGCCGCGCCTTCGCGATAGTCATCCAGACCGATCTCTTCCGCCTCGGACGGATCGTCCAGACGGTAGAAGTCTGCGTGGACCAGGGGCAGACGCACCGACGGCGGATCATAAAGCTCGATGATGGCAAAGCTGGGACTGGGCACTTCTCCGGCGTGTCCCAGTGCTGCAATGATTGATCGCGCCAAGGTTGTCTTTCCCGCGCCCAGGCCGCCAGAGAGGGCAATCACATCGCCCGGGCGCAGTTTCGCGGCGATCTCGCGGGCGAGAACAGCCGAACTGTCCAGGTCGGGCAACTCGAAGATCACGGCAGCACCACGATGGCGCTGGTGCCAAGGCCGGGCTCGGACACAAGCTCCAGTGTTCCGCCATGCGCTTCCACCAGTTGGCGAACCAGCGGCAGGCCGAGCCCCTGCCGGCGCTCCACCGCCTTGCCTTCGGCATCGAGCTTCAGCCCCTCAAGAGCGCGGGCAAGGACCGCAGGCTCCATGCCGCGGCCATTGTCGGACACGACCACCTGGAGCGGTCCCCCCTTGCTTCGGGAGGCAACGACAAGGATCCTGCCGCCCTCGGGTGTAGCGGCCACGGCATTGTCAACCAGTTGCCCAAAGGCCCGACGCAACCTGCGGGCATCGCCGATCACGGTTCCGGCGCTCTTGTCGCCGCGCAGATCGAGGGCAAGGCCAGCAGCCGTGATCCGCTCTCCGCGTTCGCTGACAACTTCGGTCAGCAACGGGAATATCTCCACCGGCTCCTGTTCCAGCGGCAGCGTTCCGGCCTCGCTCTGCGAAAGGTCGAGCACGTTCTCGATCTGCTCCCCAAGCCGCGCGACCGAAGTGAGGATTGCCGAAACATATTCGTCCTGCTGGGGCGTCAGATCCCCGGCGATGCCACTTTGCAGAAGCTCGGCAAAGCCTCCGATCGAAGTGAGGGGCGTGCGGAATTCGTAGCTCATGTTCGCTATGAACCGCGTCTTCACCGCGTCGGCCTCGACCAGCGCCGCATTGCGTTCGAGCAGCGCCGCCTCGGCCTTCTGGCTGTCGGTGATGTCCAGGACCGTGAGCATCCCGTTCCCGTCCGGAAGCGGCACGCCAGCGAGGGCAAAATGGCGTCCATCCGCAAGCGTCAACCGGCCGGAACGCTGCTTGCGCTCCAGCGTCGCCGCCTGGATAACCTGCGCTATCGTGCCAATCTGCGCGGGACGTTTAAGTTGCGTTGCCAGCCTGTTAAGCAGAACGTCGACCCGCGGATGGGTGGTGAGAAACTCCTCCTCAAGCCCCCAATCTGCAGCAAACCTTCGGTTCCACAGCTGCAGCTTGCCGTCAGGTGCAAAAACGGCGAGCGATTCGAACAGATTGTCGAAAGTTGCCGTTCGCGTCCGCAGCAGGGTGTCCCGCGTCGCCGAGAGCTGCAGTTGTTCGGTTCGATCCTCGAAGATCATCAACAGCCCGCCATCCGGCATGGGCTGGCCGACCACGCGCAGATGGGTCCCGCCGGAAAGGTGCCAGGATTCCTCGATTGGCACGCGGGCGAGGAACCAGGCCTGCCTTTCGCGGCGCCACTCGGGGAAATCGCGGACTTCCGGCAACCGGCCCGCATCTCGCATCCGGTCAATGACCCGGTCGAACGGCGGTGTGTCCACCACCCAGGCCTTGGGCACACCGAATATGCGCAGGAAAGGCTGGTTTGCGAAGACCAGGTTTCGCTTCTCGTCAAACTGGGCAATGCCCGCCGAGAGCGTATCGAGCATTTCGCGCTGCGCTTCGCGGAAGCGCCGGAACTGGCGGATCAGCTCCTCCATTTCCTCGATGTCGACGACGTATCCGGCGATGCCGTCCTCGCCCAACGGCAGGTCCGTCACGCGCACCGCGCGGCGCTGCCCCTTGATCGTTGCCAGCAGCGAACGCTCGATCGGCACCTTGCGAGACTGCGCCTGGCGGGCAACCTGGGATGCGGAGAGACCATCCACCGGTTCGATCAGTTCGATGCCCTGAGCGATAACCACATCGGCGCTCGCAGCACCAACGGCTTTCACATAGGCGCTGTTGACAAGACGCAGGCGCAGGTCCGGCCCGCGAAACCACATCGGCAAGGGAGCCGCCTCGATCAGGCCCGAAAGCCCGGCAAAATCCGCCCGTGCCGCAGTCGTCTCGCTTCGTAACCGGACCAGCTCTTCCTGGCTTTCCGAGAAGTCGAAAAACCAGACCAAGGCTGCACCACCCGGAGAGATCTGGGGGTCGGCCAGGTGTCCCTGGGCCGAAAGGCTGCGTTTGCCATCCTTGGGCGTGAGCGCCAGCCTGAAGGACGCGCCAGTCTTTTGCGCCTTTCGCACAGCGTCGCTCAATTGCGAAAGCTGCACCTCGTCAAAGCCTGCACCTTCTGCGTCCAGTTCGGTCAGGTAGCCGGGCATCGTCTCGAAGCCGAACCATCCGGCAAGCCGCGCAGGGCCTTCAATCCTGCCATCGGCGCGCACCAGCAATGGCAGGGCGGGCGATTCATCGACCATCCTCGCCAATCGGCGCGCCTGGCGATGCACCGCCTCGCCCTTGCGCGCGCGCGCTCGTGCAACAAGCACCAGCCAGCCTGCCCCTGCGGTCCAGGCGGCAAGCAGCAATCCGATCAACACCATGATGGTCTGGTTGAGCAGCGGCATCGTCCTCTCGCTAGGGCCTGCCCCCAAGAATTACAATCCGGCGCTCTACAATACTGATCGATCCGGTATCACTCATTTCGAGAACCGAAAGGGCGGCGTGGTTTCCCGCGCCGCCCTCTGGTGTTCTGGCTGCTATCGCACGATCAGTAGCGATAGTGGTCCGGCTTGAACGGCCCAGCTTCCGGCACGCCGATGTAATCAGCCTGCTTCTTGCTGAGCTTGGTCAGCTGCACGCCGAGCTTCTCGAGGTGCAGCGCCGCAACCTTCTCGTCGAGGTGCTTGGGCAGCACGTAGACTTCGTTCTTGTAGTTCTCGGCCTTGGTGAAAAGCTCGATCTGGGCCAGCGTCTGGTTGGTGAAGCTGGCGCTCATCACGAAGCTCGGGTGGCCGGTGGCGCAGCCCAGGTTTACCAGGCGACCCTTGGCAAGGATGATGATCTGCTTGCCATCGGGGAATTCGACGAGGTCGGTGCCCGGCTTCACTTCGGTCCAGTTGTAGTTGTCGAGCGCAGCGATCTGAATCTCGCTGTCGAAGTGGCCGATGTTGCAGACGATGGACATCGGCTTCATCGCCTTCATGTGCTCGGCGGTGATTACGTCCTCGTTGCCGGTCGCGGTCACGAAGATGTCGCAGCGCTTGACCGCTTCTTCCATGGTGACAACTTCATAGCCTTCCATCGCCGCCTGCAGTGCGCAGATCGGATCGATTTCGGTGACCATCACGCGCGCGCCGCCCTGGCGCAGCGATGCGGCCGAGCCCTTGCCGACGTCGCCGAAGCCGGCAACGCAGGCGACCTTGCCGGCCAGCATCACGTCGGTGGCGCGACGGATGGCGTCGACCAGCGATTCCTTGCAGCCATACAGGTTGTCGAACTTCGACTTGGTAACGCTGTCGTTCACGTTGATCGCCGGGAAAGGCAGCTTGCCGTCCTTGGCGATCTGATACAGGCGGTGGACGCCCGTGGTCGTCTCTTCCGAAACGCCCTTGATGTTCTTGACCGACTGCGTGAGGTAGCCGGGCTTCCTCTTGAGGAAAGCGTTGAGCGCGCGGACGAACTCGATTTCCTCGGCGTTCGAAGGCTCGAACAGCTTCTCGCCAGCTTCCACGCGCGCGCCCCACAGGGCGAACATGGTGGCATCACCGCCGTCGTCGAGGATCATGTTGGCAGTCTGGTCGTCACCCCAGTCGAAGATCGAACCGACATAGTCCCAGTATTCCGCAAGGGTTTCACCCTTGATCGCGAAGACCGGGATGCCGGCAGCGGCGATGGCAGCCGCAGCATGGTCCTGCGTGGAGAAGATATTGCAGGTGGCCCAACGCACTTCGGCGCCCAGCGCGACCAGCGTCTCGATCAGCACGGCAGTCTGGATCGTCATGTGCAGCGATCCGGTGATGCGCGCGCCCTTGAGCGGCTGCGATGCGCCGAATTCCTCGCGCAGGGCCATCAGGCCGGGCATTTCGGTTTCGGCGATCTTGATTTCGGCGCGACCGAAGTCGGCAAGGCCGATATCGGCGATCACGTAGTCGTTCTTGGCGTCAAGCACGCTGGCCACGAAGCTTTCTCCTGAAAAATCATCTGCGCGGCAGACCAAGGTACCGGCGCGCTCCTGCAGGGCCCATAGCGTGCCCGCCCCCACTCTGCAAACTTAATATAAAGATGTCTTTATATCGCTATTCGGGATTACCGCACTGCCGGACTGTTGCAGACCACCGCAGCGCGCCTATATCCAACCCGCCATACTCGTCCGGGCCCCCTCGCCCGGCGCAACGAAAGGAAGATGGGGATGACAATCGCTGTTGGAGACAAGCTGCCCGACGTCAAGATCGTCAAGGCGACTGCCGAAGGTCCGGAAGCCGTGCAGTCAGCCGATTACTTCAAGGGCAAGCGCGTTGCGCTGTTCTCCGTCCCCGGTGCCTTCACCCCGACCTGCTCGGCCAAGCACCTCCCCGGCTACGTGGAAAAGGCCGCCGATCTCAAGGCGAAGGGCATCGACGAGATCGCCTGCACCGCCGTCAACGATCCCTTCGTGATGAAGGCCTGGGGCGCCGCTTCGGGATCGAGCGACGTGACCATGCTGGCAGACGGCAACGGTGACCTCGCCGAAGCGCTCGGCCTTACCATGGACGGTTCGGGCTTCGGCCTCGGCAAGCGCGGCCAGCGTTTCTCGATGGTCGTCAACGATGGCGTCGTCGAGCAGCTGTTCGTCGAAGCTCCGGGCGACTTCAAGGTCAGCTCCGCCGAGCACATGATCGAGAACATCTGATCTATCAAAAGGCCCCCGGAAGCGGGGGCCTTTTTCCTTGAGCACTCAGAACGAAAGCCGGACCCTCCCCAGCACCCGGTCACCGGCGTGCTTGAGATCGGCATAGGGCGAAACCGAGACACCCGAAGTGTCGATATCGGTGCCAGCGTAGTCGAGCCCGATCGTGAACGGAAACTGGTTGTATTCCACGCCCAGCCTCCAGTCTGCATAGTCCCCGGCCGGACGCAGCCTTGCCGAGCGAAGATCCTTCGTGTCCCCCGTGGTGTATCCCACTGATGCGGCAAGACTGATCGGCAGCGCCGGCACGCCGAAGTTCGCTGACCCTCTCAGATAGAGATTGTCCCCGCCGATCGCGTCCTGTTTCGGCGCATAGAACGCATCGGCCCGCACTTGCAGCGGTCCGATCGAATAACGCGCACCAAGGCCCACTTCCCCGTAGTCGGCACCGATATCCGCGCCGCCGAAGAAATGCCCGATAGCTTCCGTCCGCAGGGTGATCGCCCCGGCTTCCCAATCCTTGCCGATAGCCACGTCGCCGACGACATCGGCATTAGCATGGCGGTCAGACTTGCGCAGCGCCGCCATGCGCACCGAGGCATCGAGCCCGGCAAAGCCGACGCTGGCATCAGCCGAGGCGGAGATTTCCCCATCACTCCAGCTGAGCCCGCGCCGGACTTCGTCCGTGGTTGCCTCCACGCCCACTTCCACCGACTGGGCCAGCGCTTGCGGCGCTTGCACCGAGGCGATCACGCCAAGAACTGCCAGACCATTCAGAGTGTGGATGCGGGTCATGTACTCATTTCTCCTCAGCCCTCGCGCTGCCTTGCGTGGGCTCCTTCTGCTTCAACGAGGATCACTTCGCGATCCTGCGCAACCATGGCCATCATCGCACTGCGCAAGTCATCTCGGCGCGCCTCGATCACGCGGTCGATGCCATTGCCGCGCTCCGAGCACCAGCCCGGCGACGATCCCGTAAGCACGTCATCGCGCAGCATCGAACGACTTGCCTGCATCTTTGCGCCAACCCGTGCCTGCCGCTCGACCGAAAGCGATACGGACCACTGGCAGCGCAAGGAGGAAGCCCGCCCGGCACCGCCTGCCGAACCGACCTGCTTCATTTCGACCCTTGTCTTTCCGCTGTAATCGGCTGTGATCGGGCCGGCAGCATGCTCGATGACGGTCGAGTGCTCCATGCCCATCGCCGGAGCGCTGAAGCCCAGCGCAACGGCAAGACCTGCAAAGCCAAGCGTCTTCATGTTGTGTCTCCTGCAAACGTCCCGGCTTTTTTCCGGTGACACAAGCAAGATAGAACCGCGATTGTGTGCAACCAACCGACCGACTTGTAATGTTTCTTTGCTAGGTTGCCTCAATAGCCCATCAGGCTGAGCACTTCCTTGCGGCTTCGCGTATCGTCAAGGAACGTGCCCATCATCCGGCTCGTCACCATTCCAACACCAGGCGTGCGCACGCCGCGCGCGGTCATGCAGGCGTGGCTCGCCTCGATGACCACCGCCACACCATGCGGCTTGAGGTTGTCCCAGATGCACTGCGCGACTTCGGCGGTCAGGCGCTCCTGAATCTGCAGGCGACGCGCAAACCCATGAAGGACCCGCGCCAGCTTGGAAATGCCGACGACCTTGTGCCGCGGGAGATACGCGATCGCCGCCTTGCCGATGATCGGCGCCATGTGATGCTCGCAATGGCTCTGGAACGGAATGTCCTTCAGCAGCACGATCTCGTCGTAGCCACCTACTTCCTCGAACTGGCGCGACAGATGGCTGGCAGGATCCTCGCCATAGCCCAGACAATATTCCTTCCAGGCACGGGCGACGCGCTTGGGCGTATCAAGCAGTCCCTCGCGCGCCGGATCGTCACCCGACCACCGGATCAGCGTGCGGATGGCGTCCTGGACATCTTCGGGAACAGGTGACTTGCCCTGGGCCAGATCGTCATCTTCATCAGGCCCCACCAGACTGCTCATCACGTTCCTCCGCTACCTTGCAGGCCGTCGCAGGAAGCGACTCCTGAACAGACCCCGGCGGTAGAAGGACAGCATTTCCTCCGGACGCTCTGGGTCGAGTACCTCGTTGTCGGCCAGCGCCTTCTCCGCATCGGTAAGGTCGTGCGGCACGAACCGCCCCAGTCTCTTGCCCTCCTGCGGAGCAGCAGCGATGGCCGCAGCCATCGAACCGTGCTGGTCCAGAAGTTCCGCTACCCGCTCTGGCCCGATACCGCAATGCTCGGCCAGAAGGGAAACGCGCAACCGGCGGATTGCCTCGCCACAGTGACCATTGGCAGGCCTTGCACAGTCGATGAACACATCGCACTCGCTATCAAGACCCATCGACCGGTTGTTCAGGTTTGCAGATCCGATCCTCAGGATCTCGTCATCGACGATAGTCAGCTTGGAATGCACGTAGATCGGCGTGCCCTTCGCGGTGAAGGGATGCCAGACCGAGAAGCGACCTGCGTGATCGACCTGCTCGATCGCCCGCACCAGCCGGATGCGTGCCCCGTCCATCGCCGTCTGCTCCAGCCAGCCATCCGAACTCTGCGGGTTGATGAGCACGATCTCGGGGGGATCCGGCTCCTCCATCCGCCTGACGATGGCTTCTGCAATCTTGCGCGATGCAAAATACTGGTTCTCGAAGTAGATGAACTTCTTCGCCCGCGCGATATGCTCGAGAAACAGCGCTTCCACCTCGCGCACCTCGCGTGCTTCGGCAAAGTGTGATCGCGTCCGCGCGATGCCGATCTCGACATTGCGGAATTCAGCCTCCACCGTGGTTGGCCAGGGAGAGGCCCGTTGCGGCTCGCAAGGCTCGAACGGCTTACCCCCGGCCTGTTCCCACCGCTTTCTGCCGAAGGCTCCGAGGACAGCGGCAGCCTCGCCTTCCATCAGCATGGTGCAGTCGTGCCACGGGCCATAGAGCTTGCCTCCGGGCCGTCTGCGCCGCTTGTCGTCGTCGATGTGCTGTCGCGTGTCCCAGCGATCGCCCGCCATGTCGATCCCGCCGCACACGGCAAAGCGATCGTCGATCACCGCAATCTTCTGATGGTGGCTGCACCCCAGCGGATGCGCGCTGTCGAGCTTGAACACGATGCGCGGGTGCCTCCACCAGCGCAACAGATCAAGCATCATCGAGCCACGAAAGACGGCCTTCAAGGCGCCGAAGTTCCACTTGAGAACCCTGACATCGAGTTGCTTGCGACGGTTGGCCAGCCAGACGACAAAGGGGCCAAGCCGCGCCGGCGAAACGCGCCTTCGCGGCAGGTTCCACCATCGCCGGCCGCCGCCGATGATGATCCTCGTATCGAAATCCCATCCAATCAGGAAAATCCGTTGCTGCGCGCGCATCATCGCCTCGCGCATGAGCGCGAAGTAATCTGCAGCATCGATCACCGCATGCGCCCTGTCGGCCATCGCATAGCGCCAGACTGATTCGGATTCCGACTGCATCCGGGCAAGGCCGCCGGCCTGTTGCTCGGTCACGCCTTCGTGTTCAGCCACAAAAACTTACTTCGATTATGTTACCAGCACACACCACCGACATTCCCCTGCATACCGATAGATTGCTATCTTTTTGTCACTAGTAAGGAAAAGTCCGTTTCAGCTTTACCGCAGCGAACTCAACCGCAATGCAGAAGCCATGGCAAGCGGCTCAACCCTGATATCGTCCCTACGCACCGGGCTGCTTGCAGTTCCACAAGTGCGTTCGACGATCGATCGGATCAGGGACCTGGCAGACCCCGATCGCCGCGCCATCGCGCGCATGAAGCGCACCCATTCCAGCGCCATCCTGCAACCTTGGCCGACGACCTGCGAGGATCGCTACCCCGAGATCTTCACGGCGCTCGACGCGCATCTGTGGACCCTCGCCAACCCGCGCATCCTCTCCTTCGGGTGCAGTGATGGCAGCGAAGTCCGCAGCCTGCGGCGGTGGTTCCCCAACGCCCGCATTGTCGGTCTGGACCCCAACCCGGCAATGATCCGGACCGCGCGGGCGCACCTCGCGCTGCACCCTGACCCCGATATTTCCTACATCGAGGCCGCCGACGTCGGGGTGCTTGAAGGCCAGACGTTCGATGCCATTCTGGCCATGGCAGTGTTTCGACACGGCGCCCTGGAAAGCCAGGCGCCGCAGTCCTGTTCGGCCTGGCTGCCCTTCTCCCGCTTTGCGCAGACGGTTGCCGCGCTGGATCGCCATCTTGCCCCGGGCGGTTGGCTCACGATCTGGAATGCGCACTTCCGCTTCAGCGATACTCCCGTCGCTGCGCGCTATCATGCGCGCTCCCTTCGCTTCACGCGCGCCGATCCGATGACTCTGCTCTACGGACCCGACGATGCGCGCATGGACGGGAGTTACAGTGACGCCATGTTCCAGAAGCGGCGGTAAGCCTCCGCTGCATTGGCGGAGACCCGCTCAATCCTTGAGCTGCATCACCACGTCGTCAGGATGCGTCACGTTGAGATTGCTATGCAGCAATTCGCCGACAAGATCGGGGTCGGCATGGCGAGGATCGAGCAGATCGACACGGTTCTTTATCCGGTCCCGTTCGGCCGTCAGCGACGCGATTTCCTTCTGCCGCTGTTCGAGCACCCGCGCGTTCTCGCCCCAGGCCAGCAGACCGCTTGGCCCGGCAACGCCGACCGCCGCAAGCACAAGCAGGACGACAAGCGCCATCGACTGCGCAAGGCTGTCTTTCGGGAGAAGTGGGCGACGGGATTTCATGTCACGATTGAATCACAAATCCCGCGCCGTTTCAAGGACCTTCACCTTCACCCGCATCACAATAGGTAAAACGGCACAGACAAAAATGTAATCTGCACACCACCACCACACTACAAACACAATCGTCGCCCCGGGCTTGACCCGGGGCCCCGCTTTTCTTCTGCGCTTCCTGTGAACCAAGGAAGCGAGATCCCGGGTCAAGCACGGGATGACAAGGAAAGGGGCGCGGACAAGCTTGACAAAACGAACCATATAGGTTACATGCTCCGCCCACAGGTCAGGAGAGGGCACAAGGCCAACCCGCTCCTCTCCTTCGGAAGCCGACGCTGTTGCCGAAGCTTCCGGCGCGATCGGTGCGGCAGGTGCGCAGCGGGTTCAACGAGGGGCGAGCCCCAAGACCCACCGGGCAAACCCTGCCGTTACCCAAGGACAGACAGGACAACCCAGGGCTGATAGCACGGCGCCGAACCCTGAGCGACGCTGCGGATGCGGAACCCGCCATGATTGTGCGACTGTGTCAGCACAAACGACAGGTTCTTTTCACGCAGCCGCTTGCCAGAAGCCAAGGCAGTACGCGAGCCGCTGCCAAGGCTTCGTCCTTTCGCATGTGTCCGACCATCAGGCTGAGCCGACAAGGGGCCCGGAACCGCCCCCGGCCACTCGCAACCGGTCCCGCGCCCCATCCCTTGCGTGCCACAACGGCACCGCACCGGTCGCGCGATCTGTGAACTCCCACAGGCGTTATGGTCCGCATTCGCCAGCGGATGATCTCTCGCGCCACCTCGCGGCGTCCCCGCGAAGGCGGGACCTCAGCGTCCCCGACCACGGCAATGACATCAATGCTCTAGGAAAATGGTGCGCCCGACGGGATTCGAACCCATGGCCCCCAGATTAGGAATCTGGTGCTCTATCCTGCTGAGCTACGGGCGCCCGCGCACTCCTTTAGGCAGGGGCGCGGGCGCTGGCAACGCTCTTTCAGTTGGCTTCTTCCGGCGGAACGACGGGAATAAGCAAGGGAGCAACCGCAATGCCCTCATCAAGCAATTCACGCGCCTCATCGGGCGTCGCACGGCCGTGGATGGCGCCGGGGTCCTTCTCGCCGTAGTGCATTGCGCGGGCATCGTCGGCGAATTTGTCCCCTACCCAGGTCGATGACTTGATCGCCTCCGCCTGCATCGCAGCGACGGCCTGCAGCATGGCCACGGCCTCGGGCGGCAGCGGGACATTGGCGACGGGCGCGGATTCCGCAGGCTTTGCCGGCACCGGTGCCGCAAGCTGGTTGCCTTTGCGGCCAACATTGGGCGCCATGACCGCCTTGGCGACATCGGGCGATCCACACGAGGGACAGGAGACCAGCCCCCGAGCAAGTTGACTTTCATAGTCCTGCGAGGAGCCGAACCAGCCCTCGAAGCGATGCCCGTTCGGCCCGCATTGCAGATCAAAGACAATCATGCCGCCGATCTAGGGATTTCGCGCTTGTTGGCAAGACTGGGAAGCTGTGCGCGAACCTCGCCCGTTCGGGCAGGGTCGACATATGCAAAGCCAAGCGAGCTGCCTTCACCGCCATCGTAGACAACCTCGCCCCAGGGATCGACCACGAGCGAATGACCGAAGGTTTCGCGGCCGTCTTCGTGAACGCCGCCCTGTGCAGCGGAAATGACCCAGGCGCTGGCTTCCACGGCGCGAGCGCGCTGCATCAGGTGCCAATGCGCCTTGCCGGTCGGCACGGTGAATGCCGCCGGGATGCGGATCGCGTCGCAGCGGCGACGGCCCAGTTCCTCGAACAGGGCCGGGAAGCGGATGTCGTAGCAGATGGCCATGCCGAGGCGGCCCAGCGGCGTCTCGACAGTCACCACTGCATCGCCGGGCGTGTAGGCTGCGGATTCGCGCCAGGTCTCGCCCGTTGCCAGATCGACATCGAACATGTGGATCTTGTCGTAGCGCGCGGCGATTTCCCCGTCGGAATCGATGATGAAGCCGCGATTGGCCCCCTTGCCGTCATCGCGAAGCACGGCCAGCGAACCAAGATCGATCCATAGCCCAAGATCCCGTGCCGCCGATCGCGCGGCGGCAAGGACCGGATTGTCAGCTTCGGTCACGATATGCGGGGTTGCCCTTGCCCGGTCGCGATCGAGAAGCCCGCACATTTCGGGGGTGAAGAGCATCGCCGCCCCCTCGTCCGCCGCCTTCCGCGCTGCGCCGACGATCGCATCTGCATTGGCCAGCGGATCGATCCCGCTGGTCATCTGGAACAGCGCAACCTTTAAGGGATCCGTCACTTTCCGAGCATCATGTCCAGCTTGCCCTGCGCATTGAGCGCGGCAAGATCATCGGATCCGCCAACATGAATGCCGTCAATGAAGATCGACGGGACGGTGGTATGGCCGGGAGCGCGTTCCAGCATTTCCGCCTTCTTGGGTCCGCCCATCGTCACATCGAATTCTTCGTAGGACACGCCCTTGCTGTCCAGCAACTGCTTGGCACGCGCGCAGTAGGGGCAACCCCACTTCGTATAGACTTCGACCTTGGGCGTATCGGACATCGGTACCTCTATCTGGGTCTTGAAATGCGGTTTTCGCTAACACACATGGGTTTTCGTGTCATGCGCCGCAAGCCGGGCCTGATCACGAATACGTTCGTAAAACCGCCGATGCGGGCGCCGGGTTCCGGGTTCGCAAAGGCAAGTGCAGATTGCTCTATCAGAGGATATTGCCATGAACCGTTTTGACTTTACCCCCTATCGCCGCACCACCGTGGGTTTTGACCGCCTGTTCGACCTGCTCGAACGCCAGGCCCGCGCCAATGCCGGTGACAATTATCCGCCCTTCAATATCGAGCGTAGCGGGGAAGATGCCTACCGCATCACGCTGGCGGTCGCCGGATTCAAGTCCGAGGACATCGACATCACCGCCCAGCAGAACCTGCTCGTGGTAAAGGGCCAGCGCCCCGAACCGCAGGACCGCGAATTCCTGCATGTCGGCATCGCAAACCGCGGTTTCGAGCGTCGCTTCGAACTCGCCGATTTCGTCCGCGTTGAAGCCGCAGACCTTGCCGACGGCCTGCTGACCATCGATCTCGTGCGCGAGGTGCCCGAGGCGATGAAGCCCAAGAAGGTGCTGATCGGCGCGCAGAACCAGCTCAAGGTGATCGAAGGCGACAATACCGCCGCCGCTTGATCTCTTACAGGAAAAACAGGGAAGAGCGGGCCAGTACGGTCCGCTCTTTCTGAATCACCAGGCTTCGGCCACGTCTATCAGCGCCTCGCGATCAAGAATGGTCACGCGCCCGCCTTTCAGGGCAATGATGCCATTGTCGACCCAGGCGGAAAGCTGGCGATTGATCTGTTCGCGCGACATGCCGGCAAAGTTTCCGAGTTCGCCCTGGCTCAGGGCAATCTTGAGCTGATTGCCGGTGTCAGACGTGTCCCCCATCATCAGGCGCAACAGGAAACGCGCCAGCCTTGGCCCGGAGGTATAGGCCCGGTCGGCCTCGATCACGGCGTTGTTCTGCCGCAACCGGCGCGCCATCGCCTTGAGCAGGCGCAGGGCCAGACCCTTGTGCTTGTCGATGATATCGCCAAAGGCCCCGCGGGTAAGGATCAGCGCCTCGATCGGCTCGATGGCTTCGACCGTGGCGGTGCGATCCCCGCCATCGAGAAAGGCGATCTCGCCCAGGACATGGCCGGGCTCGGCATAGTCGAGGATGATCTCGCGCCCGTTTGCCGCCAGCATGCTGACCCGCGCGAGCCCCTTGAGGATGATGAAGAGAGTCTTGCCCTCTTCACCTTGCGCCATCAACTCCTGCCCTGGCTTGAACTGGCGGACCTGGCCACGCGCGATAATATCGGACAGCTCGGCCGGTTCGCAGTCCGCGAAAAGACTTTGTGCCGTCAGCGCTTCAGCCAGCTTGGCCGCATCCATGTCGAGGTCCCCCAGATTGCTGCAGCGCAGATAATCAGGGAAACCTCGCCATGACCAGTCCCTTAAGAGCTTTTAAACCAGACGCGCCTGCTTGACGGCCGCGGCAATGAACCCTGCAAAAAGCGGATGGGGTTCGAACGGACGGCTCTTGAGCTCCGGATGGAACTGCACGCCGATGAACCACGGGTGATCCGGACGCTCGACGATTTCCGGCAGGAGACCGTCGGGAGACATGCCCGAGAACACCAGACCGCCCTGCTCGAGCCGCTCCTTGTAGGCGATGTTCACTTCGTAGCGATGGCGATGGCGCTCGCTGATTTCGGTCGCGCCATAGATGTTGGCAACATGGCTGTTGCCTGCAAGCTTGGCATCATAGGCGCCCAGCCGCATCGTTCCGCCAAGGTCACCGCCTTCCGACCGCTTCTCGAGACCCTCGGCAGTCATCCATTCGGTAATGATGCCGACGACCGGTTCATCGGTGGGGCCGAATTCGGTCGACGAAGCCCCGGGAATGCCGGCGGTGTTGCGGGCGCCTTCGATGCAGGCCATCTGCATGCCAAGGCAGATGCCGAAGAACGGTACCTTGCGTTCGCGGGCAAAGCGCACCGAGGCAATCTTGCCCTCGGTGCCACGTTCTCCGAAGCCGCCCGGCACAAGGATGCCGTGCATCGGTTCGAGATGCGCTGCGATTTCCGCATCGTCCTTCTCGAAAAGCTCGGCGTCGAGCCACTTGATCCGCACCTTTACGCGGTTTGCCATGCCGCCATGGACCAAAGCTTCGTTGAGCGACTTGTAGGCATCCTGCAGGCCGACATACTTGCCGACGACGCCGATGGTCACTTCGCCCTCGGGGTTCTGGTGCCGATCGACGATATCGTCCCAGCGCGTCAGGTCCGGCTCCGGCGCAGTCAGGCCGAAATGGCGCAGCACTTCGCTGTCGAGGCCCTCTGCATGGTACTGCAGCGGCACGGCGTAGATGCTCGAGGCATCGAGAGCCGGAATGACCGCAGACTTTCGCACGTTGCAGAACTGCGCGATTTTGGCCCGTTCGCCTTCGGGCAACGGCTTCTCGCAACGGCACAGGAGAATGTCGGGCTGAATGCCAAGGCCGGTGAGTTCGCGCACCGAATGCTGCGTCGGCTTGGTCTTCAATTCACCGGCAGCCGCGATGTAGGGCACCAGCGTGACGTGGACGAAGCAGGTCTCGTTCCGGTCGAGTTCGTTGTGCATCTGGCGCAACGCCTCGATGAACGGCAGACCTTCGATGTCGCCCACTGTCCCGCCGATCTCGCACAGCACGAAATCGAGATCCTCGGTTTCGGCCTGCGCAAAATCCTTGATCGCGTCGGTCACGTGCGGAATCACCTGCACCGTCGCGCCAAGGTAATCGCCACGGCGCTCCTTCGCGATGATGTCGCGGTAGATGCGGCCCGAGGTGATGTTGTCTGCCTGGCGGGCTGAAACGCCCGTAAAGCGTTCGTAGTGGCCCAAGTCGAGATCGGTTTCAGCACCGTCGTCGGTCACGTAGACTTCGCCGTGCTGATAGGGGCTCATCGTCCCCGGATCGACGTTCAGATAGGGATCGAACTTGCGGATGCGCACGCGAAAACCGCGTGCCTGCAGCAAAGCCGCCAAGCTTGCTGCCATGAGTCCCTTGCCGAGCGAGGAAACCACGCCGCCGGTGATAAAAATGTACCGCGCCATGGGATTCGGGCCTTAGCGTCAGAAGTTGCAACTAGGCAAGCGGTTGCGGCTGCAATCTTCGCCACAATCCACAAGCCTTGGACGAAAGCAAAACGATAACCGACCCGCGACCTGTCCGGTCGCGGGGCGGCGAGCCGCTCTGCGGTATTCCGTTTACTGGCCGGCGGCGCCGTTCAGCGGATCATTGGCCGGGGCCGACTGGACCGGAGCCGTGCCAGGCTGCACGCCCTGCGCCGGAGCCAGGGGATCCGCTGCCGGTGCGTTCTGCACGGGCGTGGTGCGCTCCAGCGAAGTATCAATCTCGCGGCTCGAGTTTGTGCCAACCGCAAGAGCAGCCAAGGCAATGCTGAGCACGACAAAGGCTGTGGCGAGAATCGTCGTCAACCGCGTCATGAAGTCAGCCGCACCGCGAGCAGACATGAAGCCGGCCGGGCTTCCGCCCACGCCCAGGCCACCGCCCTCGGACTTCTGCATCAGGATCACGACCACCAGCAGCGCTGCGACAATGGCCTGGACCACGGTTAGAAAAATGAACAACGACATGAATCACACCTCGTGCGCGAAACCGCGCGGGAATCTTGAGCGGCATGTAGGCTTGCTGCGCCGTCGGCGCAACCCGCGCGTTGCGGCGCTCAAGCCTCTCCGTTGTCGGCCGCGGCCACGATCGGCAGGAAAGCTTCAGCCGTCAGGCTCGCCCCGCCGACCAGCGCACCGCCCACGCCTTCTGCAGCAAGCAAGTCCCTGGCGTTTCCGGCGTTGACCGAACCGCCATAAAGGATGCGCACCTTCGCACCGATCTCGCCGTAGAGAGCAAGCAGTTGCTGGCGAATCTGGGCATGCATGGCGACAACGTCTGCAACTTCGGCCACGCGCCCGGTCCCAATCGCCCAGACCGGCTCATAGGCAACCGCCACCTTGCCTGACGCTACTGCGTCTGCAGCAGCATCGGCATCCGGCATCGAGGCAGTGACCTGAGCGGAAACGACCGCTTCGGCCTTTCCGCCATCGCGCTCTTCAAGCGTCTCACCCACGCAGACGATGATTCCGAGCCCGGCAGCAAGTGCGGCTTCGGCCTTCGCCTTTATCAGGTCGTCGCCTTCGCCATGGTCCTTGCGACGTTCGCTGTGCCCGACGATAACGAAGTCGGCTCCGGTATCGACCAGCATTTGCGCAGAGACGTCGCCGGTGTGCGCGCCCTTTGCGTTGACATGGCAATCCTGCCCGCCAACCCCCATTGCGCTCACCGCCTCGCGAAGAGCGCCAATCAGGGTGAACGGAGGGGCAATGGCAACCTGAACGTCCGGATAGCGCCCTGCCGCCCGGTCAATCGCCCGCGCTTCGGCGAGCATGGCGCGCGTCCCGTTCATCTTCCAGTTGCCTACAATGTAAGGACGGTGCGGCATGATCGGCGCGTTCCCCTGAATTTCGCAGATACAATCGGTTGCAGGACATCGATCGCCCTGCTTCGTCGGCGCGGCTATCAAACCCGGACTGATTCTGCAAAACGCCTGATCGCATAAGCGGGCATAGCGCCGGTTGCCGCAGGCGCCGCTGCCACACGCGACCTATTGCCCGATGATCGATGGCATGGAGCCATTGCGAGAATTGCGTTTGCCTCCTAAGGCAACCGCTAACCGAACCTTCGGGTGCGTTGCCGTGCCCAGACGAGAGACGAACTACACAAATGCTCGGCTTTTTCCGCTCGTTCCTCAAGTCGCGCATCGGCGTTGCCGTTGCCCTGATCTTTCTTGGCCTGATCGCGCTGGCATTCGCCAGTGCCGACGTCACCGGCAGTGGCTTTGGCGGAATCGCCGGAGGCGACCGCGCCGCCAAGGTCGGCTCCAATCGCATCGGCACGGCTGAACTCGGCAAGGCGCTGACCAACGCGTTCGAGCAGGAACGGCAGAAGCAGCCTGGCCTGACGATGAAGCAATTCCTCGACGCTGGCGGCATGGACACCGTGCTCACCGGCCTGACCGATCGGCTGGCCATGGCCGAGTGGGGCCGCGAGCATGGTCTGATGGCAGGTGACCGCCTGATCGACAGCGAAATCACCAAGATCCCGGCCTTCCAGGGTCCTGATGGCAAGTTCAGCCAGTCGGCCTATGAGCAGCTGCTCGCCCAGCGCGGCCTGACAGACAAGGACGTCCGCAAGGATCTCGGTCAGGGCCTGCTGGCCCGCCAGATCCTGTTGCCAGCTGCATTCGGCGCCCAGATGGCTGACGAAGCGGTCCAGCGCTATGCTGCGCTGCTGACGGAGAAGCGCGTCGGCACGATCGTTTCGGTGCCATCGCTCGCCTTTGCGCCGACGTCGCCCCCGGCCGACAGCACTCTTGCCGCGTTCTACACCGCCAACAAGAGCCGCTACATGCAGCCCGAACGCCGCACGATCCGCTATGCGATCGTTGACGAGGCGAGCCTGAAGACCGTGGCAGCGCCCAGCGACGCCGAAGTGGCCCAGCGCTACAAGCTCAACAGCGCAGTCTACTCCGCATCCGAACAACGCTCGGTAACGCAGGTCATTGTCCCTACCGAGGCCGCTGCCAAGGCGCTTGCCGCAGAAGTCGGCGCCAACGGCTCGCTCGACAATGCCGCTCGTGCCAAGGGCCTGGTCGCCAGCAAGCTTGCCGATCAGACACGCGATACCCTCGCCAACCAGACGTCGCGTGCCGTATCCGATGCCGCATTCGCCGCGGCTTCGGGCACGCTGGCAACACCTGCGAAGTCGGGCCTCGGCTGGCATGTACTCAAGGTCGATGCCGTCAAGCGCAATGCCGGAAAGACTCTCGAACAGGCGCGCCCCGAGATCGTCGCGGCCCTGACCCTAGAAAAGCGCCGCGCAGCGCTGTCCGATCTTGCCGCACAGGTCGAGCAGGAAATCGACAATGGCACCGGCCTTGCCGATATCGCCAAGACGCTGAACCTGACCGTCTCCACCACGGCTCCGCTGACAGCGAATGGCAGCGTGTTCGGCAAGCAGGACGAGAAGGTGTCTGCCGACATCGCCCCGTTGGTTCAGGCCGCGTTTTCGATGGAGCGCGAAGGCGAAGCCCAGCTGGCAGAGATCAAGCCTGGCGAGAAGTTTGCCGTTTACGATGTCGGCCAGCTCGTCGCCGCCACGCCCGCCCCGCTGGATCAGATCAAGAGCGTCGTTGCCCGGGACTGGGCCGTTCAGCAGGGCGCAGCGAAAGCCAAGGCTGCCAGCGACAAGATCCTGGCAGCATTGAACAAGGGCACGCCGCTGGCCGAAGCTCTCAAGCTCGCCGGCGCCGCTCTGCCCGCTCCTCAGCCCGTGGACCTGCCGCGTCAGGCGCTTACCCAAATGCAGGGACAGGTTCCTGCACCGCTTGCGCTGATGTTTGCCATGGCCAAGGGCAGCAACAAGCGGCTCGAAGGGCCGAACAACGGCGGCTGGTACGTCGTTTCGCTCAAGGAAATCGTCCTCGGCCAGGTCAAGCGCGGAGATCAGATCTTCCAGCAGGCTGCCCGCTCCTTCGGACAGGATGCCGGCGGCGAATATGCCGAGCAGCTCCGCCTGGCGATCCGCAAGGATGTTGGAGTCGAACGGAACGACGCCGGGATCAAGGCCGTCCGTGACCAGCTGACCGGCAGCAACGCCCAGTAAATCCCATGACCATCGACCTCGCCGAAACTGCCGTCGCACTCCCCGAGAACCATGAAGCTGCGCTTTCGCAGCTGTCTGCCGGAAAGCCTGCGCTGATCTGGCGCAAGCTGATTGTCGATACCGAGACTCCCGTGGGCGCCGCGCTGAAGCTCATGGAGAGCGGGCGGGGCGATTTCCTGCTCGAATCCGTGCAAGGCGGCGAAGTGCGGGGACGGTACAGCCTGCTCGGCATCGACCCGGATCTGGTGTTCCGCGCCACCGGCACACGCGCCGAGATCAATCGCATCTGGCGGCACGACAAGGCCGCCTTCGCGCCGCTTCCCGGCGACGCACTTGCAGAGCTGAGGGCCCTTGTCGCTGCCTGCCGGATCGATGTTCCTGCCGCGCTTCCGTCGGCGCTGGCCTGTCTTGTCGGCTATTTCGGCTACGAGACGATCGGCCTTGTCGAGAAGTTGCCGCGTGCTCCGCAGAGCGACCTTGTCCTGCCCGACATGCTGTTCACCCGCCCCACCGTGGTGCTGGTGTTCGACCGCCTGTCCGACGAACTCTTCGCCATTGCCCCGGTCTGGGCCGAAGGCGGCGCGCCCGAGCGGCTGCTTGAAGCCGCGGCCGAACGCATCGACAACGCCTTGCGCAAGCTGGCGGAGCCTGTTCCGGTCGATGCCCGTCTGGCCGAGGCGGTGGACGTGACCCCGCAACCCGTCATGCCTGCCGCCAACTATGCGCGCATGGTGAGTGCCGCGAAGGACTACATCGAGGCAGGCGACATCTTCCAGGTCGTACTGGCCCAGCGCTTCACCGCGCCCTTCCCCCTGCCGCCGATCGCACTCTACCGCGCCCTGCGCCGCATCAACCCCTCACCGTTCCTCTATTTCCTCGACATGCCGGGCTTCGCGCTGACCGGATCGAGCCCGGAAATCCTCGTCCGCATCCGCGATGGCGAAGTGACGATCCGCCCGATTGCCGGCACCCGCCCGCGCGGGAAGACGCCAGAGGAAGACCGCGCCAACGAGTTGAGCCTGCTCGACGATCCCAAGGAACGCGCCGAACACCTCATGCTGCTCGACCTCGGCCGCAACGACGTCGGCCGCGTGGCCAAGGCAGGTACGGTCAAGGTCACTGAAAGCTACACCGTCGAGCGCTACAGCCACGTCATGCACATCGTCTCGAACGTGGTCGGCCAACTCGACACCTCGCGGGCTGACTGCGTAGACGCGCTTTTCGCAGGCTTCCCCGCAGGCACCGTCAGCGGCGCTCCCAAAGTCCGCGCCTGCGAGATCATCGCCGAACTCGAACCCGAAACCCGCGGCGCCTATGCCGGCGGCGTCGGCTACTTCGCCCCTGACGGCTCGGTCGACAGCTGCATCGTCCTGCGAACCGGCGTGATCAAGGACGGCGTGCTCCACGCGCAGGCAGGCGCAGGCATCGTCGCCGACAGCAACCCCGAATACGAACAGCGCGAGTGCGAACTGAAATCAGGCGCATTGTTCGCAGCGGCGCGTGAGGCTGTGCGGGTGGCAACAGAAGCGAAGTTTGGCCAATGATCCTCGTCATCGACAACTACGACAGCTTTACCTGGAACCTCGTCCATTACCTGATGGAAATGGGCGCGGAGGTTGAAGTCGTGCGCAATGATGCGCTCACCGCTGAACAGGCGATCAACACCGGGGCGCAGGGGTTCCTGCTCTCGCCGGGGCCCTGCACCCCCAATGAAGCGGGAGTCAGTCTCGATCTCGTCGGCGCGGCGGCGGATGCGAAAGTGCCGTTGCTTGGCGTCTGCCTCGGGCACCAGTCCATCGGGCAGTACTTCGGCGGGAAGGTCGTGCGCGGCGGGTTGATGCACGGGAAGACCTCGCCGGTCACCCATGATGGCACGGGCGTGTTCGAGGGCCTGCCCTCGCCCTTCATCGCCACGCGCTATCACTCGCTGATCGTGACCGACATTCCCGAATGCCTTGCTGTCAACGCGCGGTCGGATGACACACACGTCATGGGCTTTCGCCACACCTCGCTGCCGATCCATGGCGTGCAGTTCCACCCGGAAAGCATCGCCACCGAGCACGGCCACGCGATGGTCGCGAATTTCCTGAAGCTCTGCGGCATCAAGACCAACCCGCTTCCGGCATGAGCCTGCCTGACGTCACCCATCCGCTGGAGGAAGCCGAGGCAGAGGCCGCGTTCGCAGCGATCCTCGACGGCACCGTGGCGGACGAAGCCATCACGAAGTTCCTCGTCGCCCTTTCGGACCGGGGAGAGACGGCGGGCGAGATTGCCGGTGCAGCCCGGGCGATGCGGGCGCGGATGATCCCGGTCAGCGCACCCGCCAATGCCATAGACGTCTGCGGTACCGGGGGCGACGGTCACCACACGCTCAACGTCTCTACCGCAGTCAGCCTCGTTGTTGCCGCGTGCGGGGTGCCGGTGGCCAAGCATGGCAACCGCGCGGCGAGTTCGAAAGCAGGCGCCGCCGATACGCTGGAGGCGCTCGGCCTCAACCTCGATCGCGCCGCCGAAACTGCCGAGGAAACGCTGGCCGACCTTGGCATCTGTTTCCTCTTTGCTGCGCGCCATCACCCGTCGATGGGCCGCATCATGCCGATCCGCAAGGCGCTGGGCCGCCGCACGATCTTCAACCTTATGGGGCCGCTGGCCAATCCGGCAGGCGTGTGCCGCCAGCTGGTCGGCATTGCGCGTCCCGCCTATGTACCGATCTATGCCGAAGCAATCCGGCGCCTTGGCACAGATCACAGCATGGTCATCTCGGGCGACGAGGGGCTGGACGAACTGAGCCTTGCCGGCGGCAATGAACTGGCCGAAGTGCGTGGGCACGAAGTGCTTATGCGCCGTGTCAGCCCGGAAGATGTCGGCCTGCCGCAAACCCCGGTCGACGCCATTCGTGGCGGCGATGCTGCTTTCAACGCCGCAGCCTTGCGCGCCCTGCTGCAAGGTGAAGTAGGTCCGTACCGTGACGCGGTGCTGTTCAACGCCGCCGCCGCGCTGATCGTTGCGGGTGAGGCACGCGACTGGCACGAGGGCATCGAAGAGGCCGCCGAAGCGATTGACAAGGGCCTGGCCAACGCGCTGCTCAATTGCTGGATTGCGGCGCTGAAGTAGCGCTTGGCGCTACAGGTCACACGATACACTTGCCCCAACGGGTTCAACCTCGCTAAGGCGCCCCTGCCATGACCGACAAGCTCACTGAAATCTGCGACACCAAGCGCGTTGAAGTCGCCGCCCGCAAGGCCGCTGTCAGCATCGGCGAGCTGGCCGCGCGCGCCGCGCAGCAGAGCGCCCCGCGCGGGTTCGAGGCGGCACTGCGTGCCCGCGCGCAGACCGGCTATGCATTGATCGCCGAGATCAAGAAGGCCAGCCCTTCAAAGGGACTGATCCGCGCCGATTTCGCCCCTGCAGACCATGCCCGCGCCTATGAGTCCGGGGGCGCCGCCTGCCTTTCGGTGCTGACCGACGCGCCGTATTTTCAGGGGCATGAGGACTATCTGGTCGCGGCGCGTGCTGCCTGCACACTGCCGGTGATCCGCAAGGACTTCATGGTCGATCCCTGGCAGTGTCTTGAAGCGCGCGCCATCGGGGCCGATGCCATCCTCATCATTGCCGCCTGTCTTTCCGACAGCCAGATGGCCGAGATCGAAGCCGCTGCCCGAGAACAGGGCATGGATGCGCTGGTCGAAGTCCACAACGAAGAGGAAATGGAGCGCGCAAGCCGCCTGAAGTCGCGCCTGATCGGCGTCAACAACCGCGACCTCAAGCGCTTCGTGACCGATCTTGGCACGACCGAGCGCCTTGCTCCGTTGGCCCCCGAAGGCACCTTGCTGGTTGCCGAAAGCGGCATCAACACCCACGCCGACATATTGCGCCTTGAAGGTTGCGGCGCGCGCACGTTCCTCGTCGGTGAAAGCCTCATGCGTCAGCCAGACGTTGAAGCGGCAACCCGCGCCCTCCTTCAGGGTTGAACCTTACCGGACGGCCGGGAACTCGCCCCTCCTCCGCAGAGTGGCGATCACGCCGGTGCAGATCATGAACTGGCCGAAGTAGTAGAGCGGCCAGATCAGCAGCCCCGGGACCGCGCTGCGCGCCAGCGGCCCCATCCGCGCGAAGATCAGCAGATCGGACACGACGAACATGGCGGCGCCCAGCGCCACCCGGCTGCGCGGAAAATCGCTGGCAAATGCGGCCGTCGCCGTTCCGCCGAGCAACAGCGCATAGCCTGCAACGTCCATCCGGCCGGACAGCGCCCACGACAGCGCCGGGACGCCGATGACAGATACAACTGCCACGGCCTTGTCCAGCCCTGAAAGGCTGGCGCGGGGATGGCGCAGATACAGCGCTATTGCGGCGATGTGGCCCGCGAAAAAGGCTGCAGCACCACCGGTGAAGTCCACTTCCAGCACCATGTCGCCAATCGCGCCCAGCGCCATGACCAGCGCCAGCAGGTGGGCGCTGCGCGAGGGATGGTGCGCCCAGGCATATGCAGCGAGCAGGGCAACGCCCGCGCCTTTCCAGAGTATCAGCCAAAGGCCGGGCACCTGCCCCTTTGCGGCAAGCCAGTAACTCGTTCCGGCAATCAGACTGGCGACCAGCCAGGGCCGTTTCTCGATCAATGCGCGTCCCGGCACCCGGCGTCTTCTCCCTTTGCCCTGCGGACGCTCTTGCCGCAACGGCGCGGCAATGCCAAGGGCAAGCCCATGACGCATCAGGTCCATATCATCGGCGGCGGCATGGCCGGCAGCGAAGCGGCGTGGCAGCTTGCCCGTCGCGGGGTTCGCGTAAGACTTTCCGAAATGCGCGGCAGTGGTGACACTACCCCTGCACACAACGGCGATGGCCTTGCCGAACTGGTCTGCTCGAATTCCTTTCGGTCCGATGATGATGAGAAGAACGCCGTCGGGCTGCTGCATTACGAAATGCGCCAGTGCGATAGCCTGCTCATGGCGGCAGCGGCCAAGGCGCGGGTGCCCGCAGGATCGGCGCTGGCTGTCGACAGGGACGTGTTCTCCGCTGAAGTGGAGGCGGCCCTGCGCGCGCAGCCTACGCTCGAGATTGCAAGGGAACGCATCGATTCACTGCCCGGAGAGGGGCTGACGATCGTGGCGACTGGGCCTCTCACCAGCCCTTCCCTTGCCGAAAGCATCGGTGGCACCACCGGCGCCGACAGCCTCGCCTTCTTCGATGCCATCGCGCCGATCGTCTACCGCGATTCCATCGACATGGATGTGGCGTGGATGGCCTCGCGCTGGGACAAGGGCGCGGAGGCCTCGCTCGCGCTCGGCGGCGACGGGCGCGATTACATCAATTGCCCGATGACGAAGCCGCAGTACCTCGCCTTCCGGGAAGAGCTGCTCGCCGGTGAGAAGACCGAGTTCAAGGAGTGGGAAGCCAACACCCCCTACTTCGACGGGTGCATGCCGATCGAGGTCATGGCCGCGCGGGGCGAAGAGACGCTCCGGTTCGGACCGATGAAGCCGGTAGGACTCGACAATCCGCATTGGGCGACGGCGGAACACCCCAATGGGCGCTGGCCCTATGCCGTGGTGCAACTTCGCCAGGACAACAAGCTCGGCACACTATGGAACATGGTCGGATTCCAGACCAAGCTGAAGCACGCCGAACAGGTTCGCGTGTTCCGCACGATCCCCGGCCTTGAAAATGCCGAGTTCGCCCGACTGGGCGGCTTGCACCGCAACACCTTTCTCAATTCGCCAACGCTGCTCGATCGGCAGCTTCGACTGAAATCGGCGCCGCACATCCGGTTTGCCGGTCAGATCACGGGCTGCGAAGGCTATGTCGAAAGCGGTTCGGTCGGGATGCTGGCCGGCCTGATGACGGCGGCGCAGATTGCAGGGCGCGCGTGGACACCGCCTCCGCAAACGACGGCCTTGGGAGCACTGCTGTCGCACATCACCGGCGATGCCGATGCCGAGAGCTTTCAGCCGATGAATGTCAACTTCGGCCTCTTCCCGCCGTTGCACGACGTGAAGAAGAAGGCGCGTAAGGAAGCTTATACCGAGCGGGCCAAGGCGGACATGGCCGGGTGGCTCGGTTCTCTGGCGTAAGCCCCTATTTGCAGGAGCATTTCTGCTTTGGCTTGGGTGCTGCCTTCGGCCGCGTGGTGGCAAACTCCTCACGGGTGAGAAACAGGTCGCCATTCCCATCGGCCGACTTGAACTTGTCGACAGTGACATAGGCCCATTCCTCGAAGGTCAGCAGATTGTTGCCGTCCTTGTCGAGCTTGCGGAACGCCGATGCGCGCAGGCTCAGCATTTCGGTGCGGCTGATCCGGTTGTCCCGGTCCTTGTCGACCAGATTGAACCTGCGGGTCTCCTTGCCGACAGACGTTGCTTCGGGAGGGGCGACACCGGTAAGCCCTTCGATGTCGGCGCTTGGCAGACCTTCCGGAGCGACTGCAGCATCGGCGACCGGCAATGGCGGGGCAGTCCCTTCGCGTGTTTCGGCACGGCCCTGCCACCAGAAGACGCCTGCAGCGCAAAGCATCAGGGCAGCGAGCCCACCAAGCAAGGCACGAACCATTTTTCACCCTCCTTTATGAAGGGTCTAACGCCGCAGGCTTGTTGCGGCAGCGGTAGATGCTACCGCTTTGGCACGAACTCAGAAGCCCAGCGTCCCTGCGCGGACCACCCGCAGGAAATCGATAAGTTTGCGTCCCTTTCCCGGGTTATCGGCACTGTCCTTCATGGCGCAAAGCACGGCAAGTGGCCGCATCGCGCGGGGCAATGCACCTCTCCGCCCGCCTGAGGTTGCCTCACCCGCCAGATATCGCGCATGAACCGCGATCGCGCCGTTGTCTCGAACGTCAAGCACCTCGGCCAGTGCGAGATAGGCATTGGTCAGGGCCAAGGCGAATTCGTCTTCCTGTTCCTCGCCCATGGCGCGAGCCTCCCAGCTGTCGACCAGTTCCACCAGCCGACCGTGCTGCCCCTTCCACGCCCTTAGCGATGCCAGTGCCGGTTCGCTGACCGGCCATGCCTCACCGCTCTCGTTCAAGCGATCCCGCCACCACGACAGCCGCAACTGGACCATCAAGGGTTCGCGCCCGGGGCGGGCGGTCTCGGCCAGTTTCTGCTCGAGCATGAACAGGGCCAGCCACGCAGGGCGCGCCGCCGCAGGAGCATAGGCAAGGGCAATTTTACGCGTGATATCCAGGGTTTCGGCGGGTTTCGATGGTAACTTCGACATTAAGAAACAACTCTCGCAAATCCCGTATTATTTAACGGGCCGTCAACCAGATGGCTTCAAGATGAACTTACCACGACAATCTACTTAACGATTCGCGGGATTGGCATCGGCAGCCGCCGACGGAATGAGAAAACGGTAGCAGCATGCTCTCAGCATTTCGATCACTCTCGGGGTTGGTCCACTTGTGCAAGCGCCTTGCCCGGCACAAGGGCGGCAATGCAACGCTGCTGCTTGCCCTGGGCATGCCGGCATTCATTGGCGGGGCGGGTTTGGCGGTCGATACCGCACAGTGGTACATGTGGAAGCGCGAATTGCAGTTCGCCGTGGATCAGGCAGCTCTGGCCGGCGCCTGGGCCCGAACGCAGAGCGCGACGCGCGCCATCTATTCGGACCGGGCGCTTCAGGAATTCAACGCCAACATCTCAACCGTTAACGACATCACCGTGGGCCCGCCCTCGGTTACGTTGTCGAGCTATGCCGGTGGCAGCAACAACAGCGTCACGGTGAGCGCGACGGTGCGGGACACCCTGCCCTTCTCGAGCTTTCTGACGGGAGAAGGCACCACGGTCACAGCATCGGCGCAGGCAGCCTATACGTCCGGCACGTCCTTTACGTCCTGCCTGCTTGCGCTTGATGAAGACGATAGCGGCGCCGTCACGATCGGCGGCACTTCCGTGCTGAAGGCCAAGTGCGGCATTGCGGCCCTTTCGACCTCCGACTCGTCCATCCTCGTCGACGGCAATCCCGACATCGATGCCGGTTGGGTGCTTTCTCGCGGCGGCATCGACGAATGGTTCAGCAACCACACGGACGACGAGGTCCACGACTATCTCGAAGGCCTGTTCGATCCCTATGCCAACCTTTCGCCGCCGAACCCGACTGAAAGCCAGGTGGCACGCAGCTACTACTGCGTGAAAGGAACGACCACGACCCGAGCCGACCGAAACAAGAAGACCACTGTCACCTATACCTACTGGAAGGGTGCGACCTGGCAAACTGCGACCGAGCAGGTCAGCGGCAACAAGAACGCGAAGAAGGACTATTCGACCGAGAACAACGACAGCTATGTCATTGTCGAGAACACGGTAGTGGCGGGCACGACCTATGCGACCACCGTAGTCTGGACCCAGACGAACAGCGGTTCGGGGAACAACACCGTCTGGGAAAAGATGGAAACGGTTGTTGCCACCACCCTGTCCAACATCAGCAAGACGACCACCGCCGACCTGGCCTCTGCGCTGCCCGGGACTTATGTCGGGGGCATAAAGGTGTCTTGCGCCACGACGTTTGCGCCGGGCGTCTACATCATCGACGGTGGCGGGGTCGAGATCAGCGGTCAGTACGCCGTCGTCGGCAGCGGTGTGATGTTCGTGCTCAAGAATGGTGCGTACATCAAGATCAATGGCGGCTCGAACATCAACCTCACTGCCATTCAGGCTTCGGAACTGGTCAGCCGCGGTGTGTCCGAAACGGATGCCAACGCACTGGCAGGCATGCTGGTCTTCGAGGATCGCAACTCCACCGGGACTGACCGCAGCAAGATCAATGGCGATTCGGACACGGTTCTGAACGGGACCATCTATCTGCCAAACAGCGGCATCGACTTTACCGGGACCGCCAAGGTCACCAGTCAATGCCTGATGATCGCGGCTGACACGATCGCGATCTCCGGCACGGCCAACATGAGCTCTTTCTGTCCGCCCGGACTGACTGAAGACACCGTGGTGGCGAAAGAAGTCAGCAAGGTGAAGCTGATCGTATGATCCCAGCCCGATCGCTTCTGCAACGCCTGATCCGCGATCCAAGCGGGGCGATGGCCGTGGAAACCGCCATCATCGCCCCGCTCATGGTGCTGTTCAGCCTTGGCGCCTACCAGGTAAGCAGCCTGGTTGCGCGGCAAAGCGAGTTGCAGAGCGCCATGACGCTGGCCGAATCCGTCGCACTTGCCACCGACCCTGACACGTCGGACGAACTGAACGCACTCAAGAACGTGGTTGTTGCCACAGCCGGACTTGAACCCGAACAGGTGATGGTGGCGGCGGCTTATCGTTGCAATTCCTCGAACGCCTATGTCGCCTTGGAAAGCACCTGCGCGACAGGCGACAATGTTTCGCGCTATGTGCAGGTCACGTTGTCTTACGATTACGTGCCGATCTGGACGGAGTTCGGCTTGGGCTCGACCATTTCGCTCCAAGTCAATCGTTATGTTCTCTACGGTCAGAGGACAAAGGCATGACTACCGGACGCTTGGCCAGAACGCTCCGTGCATTGCTGCGCCAGAAGCAGGGTTCCGTGGTAACGGAGTTTGCTCTTCTCGCACCCACGATCCTCGCATTGATGCTCGGGGTTTTGCAGATCGGCATTGGCATGCAGAACTACAACGCGATGCGTTCGGTTGCGTCAGACGTGATGCGTTATGCTGTGGTGAACTATCAGACCGGAAATGAGCTTACCAACGATCAGATCCGGTTTTACCTGCGCTCCATCGCGATAAAGAGCCCCTACAAGCTGGAAAGCGCGCGTCTGGCGATCAGCGTAACGAATGTAATCGATCCGCGTATAGATGGGACTGTCGAGAAAACCGTAACCATGACTTACAGCATACCGACAGTGCTGTCGTTTATTGGGGTTGATGCATTTCCCATCACATATACTCAGCCCCTTTTTTTGATGGAAAGCTGAATATCCGTTGGGGCGTCACGAAATCGCGTACACGGCTTTGGGTTAAGCACGCCTTATACGATTTCCTCTGTGCGCGCCGGACACTTTAGGAAATATTTTACGATGAAAGTTATCCTTAATATTAGGGGTTTCTGCGTAGTCGTCTAATCATGTCGTCAGACGCTTATCTTTCCTGCCGTCATTCGTGGCTTCGAACGCATTATCGTTCGACGGTCAGATGCCTGCGCAGTCTCTGCCGGGATGAGTCAGGCAATGCCCTGATCATGCTTGCGATGTCGGTCGTTCCGCTGCTTGCCCTGGTTGGCTCAAGCATAGACATGGGGCGCGCCTATCTCGTCGAATCCCGACTTCAACAGGCCTGTGATGCCGGCGTCCTGGGTGCACGCAAGGAACTGGGCGCGATCGTGGACTTCGACCCGGACATCGACGGAGCAGCGGTCATCAGCAAGGGCACGCGCTTCTTCAACGCGAACTTTGCCGACGGCATCTACAACTCCGTCGACCGAGACTTCGTGATGACGCTGGAGGACGATCAATCCGTCGGCGGCATTGCGTCCGTCATCCTTCCCACCGACATCATGCAGTTCTTCGGCAAGGACGAAATTGCCATTTCCGTAAATTGCCGCGCCGAACTGAGCGTGCCCAACACCGACATCATGATGGCTCTCGATGTCACCGGCTCGATGGCCGAGAGCAACCCCGACGACACCTCGCCCAAGATCGCCGTGCTGAAATCGGTGGTGAAGGGCTTCTACGCCACCATGGAAGCGAATCGCCAGCCACAAAGCCGGATTCGCTATGGCTTCGTTCCCTATTCAACGAACGTGAACGTCGGCGGCTTGCTCAAGGACGAGTGGGTGGTCCCGCAGTGGCGCTATCCATCGCGGACCCTGGTTGGCACCAGTGGAAGCGGCGGGCTTTATGGCTATTACAGTGCGGTCTCTCCAGTCTCCGGAACCTATTACACCACCACCTCGACGTTTGCCGCGACGGAGGCCGGTGGCGGATATACCTGTTCCGCACCGGCGAACACGCTGACAACGTCGACGCAACTCATGTCCACGACGACCGCCCAAGTGAGCAATCCGTCCGGCACAAGGACAACCTACACCTATAATCGTACGAGGAACGGCAACACCTACTCCGTCTCTCGTTCAGGCAGTACCTGCACGCTTTCCACCACGACCTACGCAAGCTACGTCGACACCTTCAAGTATATCACCGAGCCCAGTCTCGCTTCAGGCAGTTCCTGGCTCTACAAGGATGTGCTGAAGGACACGAGCGACTGGCGCACAGCGTCTAACGGTTGCATTGAAGAGCGATCCACCTACGAGATCGACGACTACGACAATGTCGATCTCGATCGCGCTCTCGATCTCGATATCGACACCGTGCCGACCGCCGGCGCGCCTGACACGCAGTGGCGGCCGATGTATCCTGCCATGATTTATGAGCGCGCCAGGCTCTGGGATGGCTCGGGCAGCTTCACCACCAGCGAAGTCACCACCAACAGCGAGTTCCTTGCTCCCGGCATTGCCGGATTCGCTGCCTGCCCCACGTCAGCGCGCAAACTGCAGGTCTGGGACCAGAGCGCCTTCGACGGCTACATCGACGGACTGGTTGCCGCAGGCAGCACTTACCACGACATCGGCATGATCTGGGCGGCGCGACTGTTGTCTCCGAGCGGAATCTTCGCGGCCGAGAACGCCGATGTCTCCACCCGTCAGAGGACCAGTCGCCACCTGATCTTCCTGACTGACGGGCAGACCTCCTCGCTGGACATCAGTTACAGTTCCTATGGCGTGGAACCGATCGCGCAGCGGCGCTGGCATCCCAGTTCGCCCCTCACGCTCACGCAGACGATCGAAAAGCGGTTTTCCTTCGTCTGCGAGGAAATAAAGAAGCGCAACGTCACGGTCTGGTTCGTCGCATTCGGCACCGATCTCAACCCAATCATGACCGACTGTGCGGGCAGCGGCCACTATTTCAGCGCGAAGAATGCCGAAGAGCTGCAGAACGCCTTCCGGAAGATCGCCCGTTCGATCGGTGACCTGAGACTGGCCCAATGATCAGGCGCCAACTGCACAGCCTCGGCACGGATGCGGATGGCGCAACGGTGGTGGAATTCGCGCTGGCATCTCCTGTTCTGGTGCTCCTGCTGATGGGGCTCTTCGACATGGGGTACTCGGTATATGCAAACACCATGCTGCAAGGGGCGCTGCAGCGCGCCGCGCGCGATTCCACTGTCGAAGGGGCAGCAAGCACGCTGACCACGCTGGATGATGCGGTGAAGGCAGAGGTCCACCGCGTAGTCCCCGACGCTTCCATCGCGTTTTCGCGCAAGGCTTATGCAAACTTCACGGATATCGGGCTGGAAGAAGACTATACCGACGCCAACGAAAACGGCGTCTGCGATGACGGAGAGCCTTACGAGGACGCCAACGGCAGCGGCACATGGGATCGCGACAGAGGCGCCAATGGTCTGGGAGGAGCGCGCGACGCTGTCGTCTACACCGCGACCATGACCTACAGTCGCAAATTCCCGATGGCGTCGTTGATTGGCCTGAGCGAAACAGCGACCAACAGCGCCAGCACGGTACTCCGGAACCAGCCCTACGATGCCCAGAAAAGCCGGGCGAAACTCGGGAACTGTACATGAAGCTGATTGTCGAACGCCTGGCGGGCCTGGTCCGCAACAGGTCCGGCGTCGCGGCGGTGGAGCTCGCTCTTGGGGCGCCACTTGTGCTAACTCTCGGGCTGTGGGGAGCGGAACTGGGCAATCTTGCCATCACTCATATGCGTGTCAGCCAGCTTGCCATGCAACTGGCCGATAACGGGTCACGCATTGGCGACGAGTCGATGCTCGAAAACCTGAAGATCTACGAAAGCGACATCAACGACCTGCTGGTTGGCGCCAACATCCAGGCGGGCAAGCTTGATCTGTTCGAGCATGGCCGCGTGGTCATCAGCAGCCTCGAGGTGGTGCCGGGCACTGAAGATACCCAATACATCCACTGGCAGCGGTGCAAGGGTAAGCGGAACTTTCAATCCTCGTACGGTGGTGAAGGAACGGGAACCGATGGCTCGCTGTCAGGAATGGGGCCAGCAGGGGAGGAAGTGACCGCGACCGAAGGCGATGCGGTCATTTTCGTCGAGATCGAGTACGCTTACCAGCCGCTCGTAAGCCAACGCTTCGTACCCGATGCCGTGATACGGACCACCGCAACTTTCAACGTCCGTGCGGATCGGGACCTGACCCAGATCTACCAACGCAACGCCGCCGCGCCGAACCCCATCGCACGATGCAACGTCTATGACGGATACGACTGAATGCAAAAGGGCGCCGGATCGCTCCGGCGCCCCTGAACTTTCAGCGGATCAACCACTTCAGCGGTAGCAGACCTTCCGCACGGCAGCCGCGATCTTGCTGGCGTCGATCAGGGCCAGCTTTTCAAGATTCGCCGCGTAAGGCAGCGGCACATCCTCGTCGCATACGCGCAGGACGGGGGCGTCAAGGTGATCGAAGCCCTCTTCCATGCAGATCGCGATGATCTCGGAAGCGATGGAGCAGACCGGGAAGCCTTCCTCGGCCACGACCATGCGGTTGGTCTTCGCCAGCGAGGCGAGAACCGTTTCCTTGTCGAGAGGGCGAAGCGTGCGAAGATCGATCACTTCTGCATCGATGCCCTCGGCGGCAAGCGCTTCGGCTGCTTCGAGCGCGAAGCCGACGCCGATCGAGTACGAAACGATCGTGACATCCTTGCCCGGACGAACGATGCGCGCCTTGCCGATCGGCAGGACGAAATCGTCGATCTGCGGCACGTCGAAAGTGCGGCCATAGACCAGTTCGTTCTCGAGGAAGACTACCGGATCCTCGCTGCGAATGGCCGCGCGCAGCAGGCCCTTTGCATCGGCGCTGTCATAGGGCGCGATGACGACGAGGCCGGGGACGTTGGCATACCACGGACCGTAGTTCTGCGAGTGTTGCGCACCGACGCGGCTGGCAGCACCGTTGGGGCCGCGGAACACGATCGGGCAGCGCATCTGGCCACCGGACATGTAGTTGGTCTTCGCGGCCGAGTTGATGATGTGATCGATCGCCTGCATGGCGAAGTTGAACGTCATGAACTCGATGACCGGGCGAAGGCCGCCCATGGCAGCGCCTGCGCCGATACCGGCAAAGCCATACTCGGTGATGGGAGTATCGATGACGCGCTGCGGGCCGAACTCCTCGAGCAGACCCTGCGTTACCTTGTACGCGCCCTGGTACTCGGCCACTTCCTCGCCCATCACGAAAACGCGATCGTCGGCACGCATTTCTTCGGCCATGGCATCGCGAAGCGCTTCGCGAACCGTGGTCGGAACCATCGCCGTGCCAGCGGGAAGCTCGGGATCGGCGGCCGGCTTGGCATCGCTCTTGGGCGCGATCGCGGCCGCTGCCTTGGCCTTGGCGTCCTGTCCGGCAGGCGCTTCGCTTTCGGCTGCCTTCTGTTCGACTGCGGGTGCGGCTGCAGCTGCAGGTGCCGCGTCAGCCGAATCATCTTCGCCCTTGATGGTCGCAATGACAGTGCCGACCTTCACGCCCTCGGTGCCCTCTGCCACGAGGATTTCACCGATCGTACCCTCGTCGACAGCTTCGAATTCCATCGTTGCCTTGTCGGTCTCGATCTCGGCGAGGATGTCACCCGATTTCACTTCGTCTCCGGCCTTGACCAGCCACTTGGCAAGCGTGCCCTCCTCCATCGTCGGGGAGAGCGCAGGCATCTTCAGTTCGATGGCCATCTCAATAGTTCTCCACCAGCACGTCGGTATAAAGCTCGGCCACATCCGGCTCGGGCGATGTTTCGGCGAAGTCCGCCGACTCGGCGACAACCTGGCGAATGCGCTTGTCGATTTCCTTGATCTTCTCCTCGGTCACACCGCGCTTGAGAAGTTCGGCCTTGGCGCCCTCGATCGGATCGTGATTGTCGCGCATTTCCTGCACTTCCTCACGGCTGCGATACTTTGCAGGGTCAGACATCGAGTGGCCACGGTAGCGATAGGTCTTGAGTTCCATCAGGACCGGGCCATTGCCGGCGCGGACGTACTCAAGCGCAACTTCCGCTGCCTGACGGACTTCGAGAACGTCCATGCCGTTCACGTCCATGCCCGGAATCCGGAACGCCGTGCCACGGCGATAGAAGTGCGTTTCCGCCGAACCGCGCTTTACCGCCGTCCCCATCGCGTAACCGTTGTTCTCGACCACGAAAATGATCGGCAGCTTCCACAGCGCCGCCATGTTGAAAGTCTCGTAAACCTGGCCCTGGTTCGACGCACCGTCGCCGAAGTACGCCATGCAGACGCCGCCGTCATTGCGGTACTTGTGCGCAAAGGCGAGACCTGCGCCAAGCGGAACCTGTGCCCCGACGATGCCGTGACCGCCGTAAAACTTGTGCTCGGTGCTGAACATATGCATCGAGCCGCCCTTGCCGCGCGAAATGCCAGCGCCGCGTCCGGTAAGCTCTGCCATGATGACCTTGGGATCGATGCCGTAAGCGAGCATGTGGCCATGGTCGCGATACCCGGTGATCACACTGTCGTGCCCTTCCTTGAGGGCGGACTGAAGGCCAACGGCGACAGCTTCCTGGCCAATGTAGAGATGGCAGAACCCGCCGATCAGGCCGAGACCGTAAAGCTGACCCGCCTTTTCCTCAAAGCGGCGAATCAGAACCATCTGTTCGTAGAACTTGAGCAGTTCCTCATCACTGGCATCGTAGCGCTTGTTGTTCGCATGCGCCTGCTGGAGACTCCGCAAGGCGAAGGCCGCTTCTTCGGCTACGTCGGACGCAATCACCGGCTCGGTCCCGACCACGGAAGTGGTCGCACGCTTAGCGGCTGGTTTCGTGGCAGATGTATTGGCTCTGGGCCTCGGGGACTTCGCCAAGTCTGGGTTTCCTTTTCTGGCAGCCTCGGGTTCCGTAGGGTCAGGAACGCACAGGCGAGCCTATACCTTAGCACAGCCCGTTCGCAACGCTGTTCGGTCAATACGAAGCTATTATGGATACCTATGCAAATTCCGCGAACCGTTCTGGCTCGCAGTTCGCGGTCGCACAAATGCATGGGCTGCCAGAAACGAAAAGAGCCCGCGCAAAGGCGGGCTCTTTCGAGAGACGGTGATGGCGCACCCGGAACGATTCGAACGTCCGACCCTCAGATTCGTAGTCTGATGCTCTATCCAGCTGAGCTACGGGTGCTCACCATCATGTCGTGGCTGAACCAGCGGCACAGCCCTCCCGAATCACCTTCCCGGGGGAAGGTGGCGCACCCGGAACGATTCGAACGTCCGACCCTCAGATTCGTAGTCTGATGCTCTATCCAGCTGAGCTACGGGTGCTTGGGAGACGCGCCTTTAGGGGGCTGATTCACCTTTGGCAACCCCCAAGCAGAGGAATTACCGCCTGGGCTAGCGGAATGTCCAACGGGGGCATCGGCAGAGCTGCCAGTTCCTTGGCGTCTACCCAGCGGATGGCGCTCCCAGCTTCCTTGGCCATTGCCACGCCACCCCAGATTCGCGCGCCATAGAGCAGAAGGAGGATCTGCCGGGAGCTGGAGGCCAGCGCATCATTGGCAAAGCAAATCGGGAACAGGGCTTCTGCGTCGATCGCAAGGCCGAGTTCTTCGTCGATTTCCCTTACAACCGCGGCAGCGAGGGTCTCCCCCGCCTCCACCTTGCCGCCGGGGAACTCCCAGAGGCCGCCGTGCGGCTTGTTCGGGGGGCGTTGTTGCATCAGCACGCGCCCTGCCCGATCAAGGATCGCTACCGCCACGACGATCATGACTGTCGAGAATTTTTCCATTTCGCGCGCCTATCAACCTTTTCTTAGGAATGGCAACGTAGACCAACCTACGCTGCAACCATGGAAACGGAAATGAAGACCCTTCTTCTGAAAATCTTCCGTAACCATTGCGGCGCTACAGCTGTCGAATACGGTTTACTTATCTCGTTGATCGGCCTTGCTGCCACCTTTGGCATGAAGAACTTCACCGCAGCTTTGTACAACTTGTACGTCACTGTAGATGAAAACACTAACCAGAAGACGAATACGGATTAACGAATCCTTAGTCTTTTGTAAGTAAGAGTACGAATGCTCGCTCCGGGGACAAAATGGGGCGGGACGGGAAGAATGAAGCACCACCTCTAGGAGACCGAACATGAAGCTTTTCCGTGACCTGCTCGCCAACAACGAAGGTGCAACCGCGATCGAATACGGCCTGATCGCTGCTCTCGTTGCTGTCGCTGCCATCGGCGCCATGACCTCGCTGGGCAACTCGCTGAGCAACACCTTCACCGACGTGTCGAACGACATGGACACCGCTGACCAGGCCAACTAATAGTCGGCTCCTCGTCAGAGGATTTGTAGAGGCAGGTGCCATGGCACCTGCCTCTTTTCGTATGTTCGTCGAAAATTCAGAAGAAGCAGCGTCAATAGACGACCAGCTTGACCTTCTGCCCCGCAACCAGACGGCTCCCTGAGGAAAGACCGTTGAGCACCAGGAACCGTTGCAGCGGCTGGTCGGCATAAGCCATCCGCTTCGCCAGGGATTCGACAGTGTCGCCCGATTTTACAGTGACCACCGACAGACGGCGAGGCTTGACCGCCGATGCTTCGGTTGCACTGATTCTCCGGATGGACCGGAACATCGTATCGAACTGTGAGGCTTGCCCAGCCTGGCTGATGGTCGTGAAGTGATAGGCCTGTTGCGGGCCGAATTCATACGCGAACACCACAACATCAACCTGCCCATTGCCGCTGTTTACGCGGGCTGTACCGTAGACGGCGGGGATGCCGTTGACCGTGGTCCGTTCAAGCGTTGCAGGCGCGAGCTGCTGTTGGCTTGACAGCTTGGTGAAGACCGAGCGCACGTAATTCTCGAGATTTCCACTATATGCTGCGGTCGAAAACTCGCCCTTCCCGCTTTGCCCGGAGATGGAGACGGCCCGCGTGCCATTCACGAGGTAGAAGCCATTGGGGGCCCGGAAGGCAAGCCGCAGAGCGGGATGCACGAAGCTGGAACCGTCGACGATGCCTTGGGCAGGATCATCCCCATAGGTCAGCCCGTTGATGCCAGCGAGGAAGGTATCGCGGTTCGTTCTTCCGGTGGTGTTGCCCGCTCGGGTTAATGCTGCCCGGACACGCGACGCGGGGTCAGGGTGGGTGCTGGCCCATTCCGGCACCTGATTCGTCGTCCCCTTAACGCTGGCATCGAGTGCGTTCTGGTTGGCAAGGCTCTGCAGAACCGTCGACATCGCCCGAGGATCGTAGCCTGCCCGCTGAAGATAGGTGATCCCGAGGTTGTCCGCTTCGGTTTCCTGCCCGCGCGAATACTTGAGAGTCAGCAACTGGCTGCCGGTCGAGAAAATCTGCTGGCCAAGCTGGCCGAGGGCGCTGTTACCGAGCAAGGCACCCGACAGGATCGATCCAAGCGCTCCGAGCAACGAATTGCGAGTCGCCTGGCTTTCGCGCTTGGCCGCGTGGCGTGCGGCCACGTGACCGACTTCATGCCCCAGCACGCCGGCCAGTTCGGCCTCGTTGTTCATCAGCGCCGCAAGCTGACGCGTTACGTAGACATAGCCACCGGGGATGGCGAAAGCATTGTTGACCGGGGAATTCAGCAAGGTGACGGTGAAATCACCGCGCGCGTTGCTGAGTCCGGACTGGATCGCGATATTCTTGCCCACCGTTTCGACATAGGTCGCCTGCGCCCCCGTCATCGCTCCGCCAAATTCCTGAAGCAGTTGTGGATGCGCCTCAGCGCCCTGCTTCTTGTCGGCTGCGCTGATAGCCTGCGTCGCGCCTTGCGCGCTTGCCGGGCTGCCAGTTTGACTGACACATGCAGGCAGAGACGACATCGCGATGACTGACACAGTCAGAAACGCTGCACGCGAACGGCGGAATAACGGCATCTTCAACTCCCCAAGGCGAAGGTCTAGCGGGACGCGAGTGCAGAACACCCGCCCGCTACGGGACTGGTCCGATAACCGTCTTGTCGCAAATCCGGTTCCCGAGCGCCAGATGGCGCCCGCGATCAGGCGCCGATGCGCAGGAAGCGTTCTGCCCGGATCTGGCGCAGCTCGTCCGCCGGCTTTCCGACGAGGGCATCGAGCTCTTCGCCGATGGCCTTGCCCAGGAGCGCACAGGTCGCGTCAGGATCGCGGTGCGCTCCACCAACAGGTTCGCGCACGATGCGGTCGATCACGCCAAGCGAAAGCAGATCCTGCGCCGTCACCTTCATGGCCTCTGCCGCATCTGCAGCCTTCTCGGCCGTACGCCACAGGATAGAGGCACATCCTTCGGGAGAAATGACCGAATAAACGGCATGTTCAAGCATCAGGACGCGTTCTGCGCTTGCCAGCGCCACTGCGCCGCCCGATCCGCCCTCGCCCACAATGGTCGCCACCATCGGAACGCCCAGCGCAAGACAGGCCTCCGTTGACCTTGCGATTGCTTCAGCCTGACCGCGCTCTTCCGCCTCTACGCCCGGGAAGGCGCCAGAGGTATCCACAAGCGTCACGACAGGCAGCCCGAATCGGCTCGCCATTTCCATCAGCCGGATCGCCTTGCGATAGCCTTCGGGCTTGCCCATGCCGAAGTTGTGGCGAATGCGGCTTTGGGTATCGTTGCCCTTTTCATGGCCGATAAGCATGACCCGGCGACCATCCAGCTTGGCGAAACCACCGACGATCGCCTGATCTTCACCGAACAGACGATCCCCGCCTAAGGGCATGAAATCCGTAAAGATCTTCTCGACGTAGTCCTTGAAATGCGGACGTGAAGGGTGCCGTGCAACCTGCGTCTTCTGCCAAGGGGTCAGGGCCTTGTACGTGCTGGCAAGCAATTCGGCCGACTTGCTTTCAAGCCTGCGGATCTCGGACGAGATGTCGATGTCTCCGCCCTGCGCAGTCTGGCGCAGTTCGGCGATGCGGGCTTCCAGCGCGGCGACCGGCTTTTCGAACTCGAGGTAGGAAATCATGGCCAATCCGCTAGGCGCGAGCGCGGATTTGGTCAACTCCGGGCAAGCGGATGACGCTGGTTTACGAGGGCGACCAGACGCGCGGAGTCAACGTGTGTATAGATTTGCGTGGTCGCGATATCGGCGTGGCCCAGCAAGGTCTGCAACACGCGCAGGTCAGCGCCGCCCTCCAGGAGATGGGTGGCGAAGGCATGGCGCAGCACATGCGGGCTGACCTTTTCCGGGTCCAGGCCAGCCCGAAGCGCCAAATCCCTTAGCAACTGGAACAATCGAACGCGCGACAGGAACCCACCTCGCGGCGATGGGAAGACGAATCGCCCGCCCCCTCCCCGCGCTACCAGCCAATCGGACAACGCCTTCACGGCCCGGGCGGAAACCGGCACCATCCGCTGCGTCCCTCCCTTTCCCGTGATCGTCAGGAACGGTGCATCACGAGGCACCGCCGCCAATGGGAGCGAAACCAGCTCAGTCGCTCGCAGGCCAGACCCGTAGAGAAGCTCCAACAGCGCCAGCATCCGCAGACCCTCCGGAGTCCGGGACGCGGCATCCTCTTCCGCCTGCCTGAAAAGAGCGCCGATCTCCTCATGGCCGAGCAGGCGGGGGAGAGCGCGACGGGTCTTTGGCCGTGGCAAGGCGCCGGACGGATCGTCCTCTCTCACCCCTTCGTCGACAAGGAAGCCGTAGAACTGCCGCAAAGCCGAAGACTTTCGTGCCAGCGAGGCTGGCGCCAGGTCCGCAAAGGCGACCGAAAGCCGCGAAATGTCTTCGCGCGTTGCTGTCGACAAGCACCCGATCGCCTCGGCCGCACCCGCAAGATCGCGGCGATAGGCGGCGATTGTATTGGGTGCCGCTCCGCGCTGGACAGCCAGCATCGACAGAAAATCTTCGACTGCAGGCTCTGCCCTGGCTTTCACCCCCTTAGACGCGAGCGACGGCTTCGGCAGCAATCATGCGTGCCTCGTTACCGAGCCCGACACGGTGCAGGGCCGACACCACATGATAGAGGTGCAACGGGGTCATCCGGCCCCAGCCATCGCCCTGCATGCCAAAGGCCGCAAGCAAAGCCACCAAGGCCTGATTGTTCGACGCCGCAGCCTGATCGATCGCCCGGGTCCAACGAGTCTGCCGGTTGAAATCAACGCCCAGCTTGCCTGCAAAGTCGCGCGCGGCGGCAGGGTCGACCCGCTCGAGCCCCATCATGCCCGCAAGCAGGAAGCGCGATCTGATCGCGTTATCGGAGTCGTCATTGTCAGCGAATGCGTTCAGCCCTTCAGACCCAGTCCGGTTCGCCCGGCCCGGATTTGACAGGACCAGCAATCCCCAGGCCTCCGTTCCAACCGGGCAGAACGGTGCCCATTTTATCGCGTTGCGATCGAGTCCGGCGGTCAGCATCGACGAAATCAAGGGCGCCGCGCTATCGGCCAGTGCCTCGGAGGGGACCATCCGTGCTGATGCATGAGATGTCAGGACCAGCCTTGCATAGGCCCGCTCCGGATCATTGCCATCGCCCCACAGGCTGCGGATCGCGTCAAGCCGGTCTTCCTGCGCCTCGGCCACATAGGCGGTGCGCAGGGTCGCTGCCCGCTGGGTCCATTCATCCTCAGTGGCGTCTGCTGCCTCGGCATCGCGCTGAGCATAGATCGCGCTGTAGAGGTCGATCAGTGACCGCGACGACAGTACGCCACGTGCAGCGCCAACATCGGCAGCCGCGGCCCGTGAATAGATGGAGAGCATCGGCGCCCGCGCCGCCAGCAAGGCATAATTCTCGCCAGCCTTCTTGCGCAGGTCCTCCGGAGGCTCGAGCCCCGTGGCAAAGGACATGCCGATGCTCCAGGGCGTCAGTGCCTCCACATCGTTCCACTCGATCTTGACAGCACGCCGCGCGTTCGTTGCCGCTCCGGCGAACTTCTGTGCCAGCAAGATGTCGATCTTGGTTCCGGTTCCCCTGCGCAAGGCCTTGTCGAGCGTGGCCATCGCGGTCGACCCTTCGTCGGTGAAGGCAGAACAGATCGCACGCGAAAGTTCCCAGTCCCACCCGGGCCGGCCTGCGGCAGTTAGCGCTGTGATGGGACACAGCCCGACGGGATCCGCCGTGGCAAGGAAGCTCGCCATCGCGGCGTCCTCAAGGCCACGGGTGAAATTTCCGCTGTCGACCGATTGCACCATCGCCCGCGCCGCGTCCGCTTCGCCCATGCGCAGCAGCAGCTGCGCACGCATCGCCGCCCAGTCCGCCCCGTTCATGCCGACAGGTGTTGCCAGCCTGCTGGCAATCACCCTGCGTGCGAGGATGTGGCCCCAGCGCGACACGAAGCGTCCGCGCATCTTCGTGATCACGCCCTCGACGAACGGGCCGTTGAGGTAATGCGTCGAGCCGACCGGGAAACCGCCATCGCTCTGGTCGATCACGCCCACGACATCGAGGCTGCGCCGTCCGGCCGGCGGAATGTCCGATTTGGGCCTCGCCGAATCTATCAGCTTGGCGAGGAGTGCCGGGTCGATCGAATCGAGCAATGCCTGATCGCTGAGACCGCCCCCGGTCGTGGCTACGGGTTGCACCGTGTCGGGCAACGGTTGCACGACAGGCGAAGCTGTCGGCATGGGAGCCGCCGATCCCGATGCAGCTGGACGCACTGCCGCGGGAGCCGCGTTACGTGCCGGTGCCGGTGCCGGGGCGCTGGAACGCTGTGGCGCAGGGCGCGTGGGCGCAGGAGGGTTATCAAAGCCCGGCGGGAGCAGGGATTCCTGCGCAAGCAAGGCCCCGGACAGGGAAGCCAGGGCAGCAACCCCGCCCAGCCAGAACGTCATCCTTCCGGACACAGGCCTGCTCACTGCGCATTGCCCCCGACCGGAGGTTCGCCGACCGGCTGTTCAACCCACTGCATCGGCTGTGTTCCACCCCTGATCCAGATCACCGTCAACAAGGCCACCACTACAACTGCTGCCAGAGCGACCACGGCAATCCTCTTCATTCAACCACCCGGTACCAGACGACAAACCCTTTTGCACCGCCGTGCAGTCGAGGCGGTGCTTGCAACGGGCACTAGCGCAAGTATAGGCGGCGCGGCAATGGAACATGACGCGCATCCGCTCAGCTCGTCCGAAATCGCCCGCATCGCGCGGCGGATTGCACGACCGTTGGTACTCGTCGGCATGATGGGCGTGGGAAAGACGACCGTCGGCAGAAAGCTGGCGACAATGCTGCACCTGCCTTTCCTTGACGCGGACGAAGAGATCGAACGCGCCGCACACATGCCAATCCCCGAGATTTTTGCCACCTATGGCGAACAATATTTTCGCGATGGTGAGCGTCGCGTCATCGTTCGCCTGATGGGCACAGGGCAGCACACGGATCGCAAGGTGCTGTCCACCGGCGGCGGAGCGTTCTGCAATGCCGAAACCCGCGCACTGATCCTTGAAAAAGGCATTGCAGTCTGGCTCGACAGTGACGTCGAAACCCTTGTCGAGCGGGTAGGCCGGAAGGACAACCGCCCCCTCCTTCGGTCGGGAGACCCGCGCGAGATCCTGGCTCGCCTCAAGGCAGAACGGGAACCGTTCTACTCCCAGGCCCCGATTCACGTCACCAGCAGTGCGCAGCCGCATCATGTGACTGCCGACAAGATACTCAAGGCAATCGACAAATGGCTGTGATCCCCGTCGCCATCGCTGGCGCCCCTTACGAAGTGCGCATCGAGGCAGGGCTGCTGTCCAATGCGGGCCAGCATTGCCGGCCATTCCTGCGCAAGGACCGTGTTGCCGTTATCACCGATGCGAACGTCGCCGCAAATTGGCGCGAAGTGGTTGCGGCCTCATTCACGGCTGCAGGCATCCGCAGCGAATGGCTCGTTCTGACCGCCGGCGAAAGCACCAAGAGCTGGCAGTGCCTCGCCGAAGTTGTCGACTGGCTGCTGGCACTGGAAGTCGAGCGCAAGGACAACATCGTTGCCCTCGGCGGAGGCGTGATCGGAGACTTGACGGGATTTGCCGCCTCGATGGTCAAGCGGGGCTGCGGGTTCGTCCAGATTCCCACCACGCTCCTTGCCCAGGTCGATTCCAGTGTCGGGGGCAAGACCGCAATCAACACGCCCGCCGGCAAGAACCTGGTTGGCGCATTCCACCAGCCCTCGCTGGTACTCGCCGATCCGCTGGCCCTCGACACGCTGCCCTTGCGCGACACCCGTGCAGGCTACGCCGAGGTCATCAAGTACGGCCTGATTGACGACGCGCCCTTCTTCGAATGGTGCGAGGCCAATGGGACAAGGTTGCTCGCAGGTGACAGCGGCGCGCGGGAAACTGCAATTGCCAGGAGCGTTGCAGCAAAGGCCCGGATCGTCGCCGCAGACGAGAAGGAGACTGCCGGAATCCGCGCGTTGCTGAACCTTGGCCACACCTTTGGCCACGCGCTGGAAGCGGAGACCGGCTTTTCGGACCGCCTGCTCCATGGGGAAGGCGTTGCCCTGGGCATGGTACTCGCCGCGCGCTTCTCGGCACGTCGAGGGCTCATGAACGGACAGGATGCGCGTCGGATAGCGGCCCACATGGAAGCGGTCGGCCTGCCATCATCGTTGCAATCGCTTGGCCTTGCCTGCGATGGCCGCCGCCTTGTGGACCACATGCTGCACGACAAGAAAATGGACGCAGGCACCTTGCCCTTCCTGCTGATGCGGGGGATCGGGCAGACATTCCTTGCAAAGGACGTCGACCTCGCCGACGTGGCAGCGTTCCTCGATGAGGAATTGCGCGCCTAGGCAGCGTCCACGGGGATCAGGTCGATCACCTCGAAGTCCGGCAAGATGGCCTGCCGCAGCAAGGTGCGATGGCAGCCGTGTGCCTCGCGCTCATAGCAGAGCAGAGCAACCTTGCGCTCGCTTGCCATGTCGGCCAACCTGGCACCGGCCGCAATCGCTTCGGGAAGTTCGAGCTGGCCTTCGTAAATCCGCTCGAGAGTTGCGTGATCGTTGCGCCGTGCCGCCGCGCGTCCTTCGGCCGGGGTTCCGAGCGCCTTGAAATGCACATACTCGATCCCGGCGTCGCGCGCATTTGCCGCCAACGCCGACTTAGAGAAGCCCGGCCTGCGAGACAGAGGAAGGGCCCGGACATCGGCAAGCACCTCAACGCCCGCCTCACGCAGCGCTTTCATCACCGCAGGCACGGTTGCCTGCTCATAGCCGATAGTCCAGATCCTGCGGGTGGTCATACCCCTGAAGTGGGGTAGACCATCCGCATATCAAGGGTTTACTTGCCGGTGAACGCCGCCTTGCGCTTTTCGAGAAACGCCTTTCCACCTTCGGCCGCATCGGCGCTGTCGCCGGCTTTCCATTGTCCTTCGGCTTCGACGAGCAAGGCGCTGGCGTAGTCCGCTTCAAGCGCCTTGGCGATGTTCTGCCGCATCACGCCGAGGGCAACCGTTGGCCCTGCTGCCAGTCGGGTAGCCAGAGCCATCGCCTCGTCCTGGAGAGCGGCATCGTCCACAGCCTTGTAGATCAGGCCCCAGCTTTCTGCCTTCTCCGCTCCGATCTTCTCGCCCAGCATCATCATCTCGGTGGCGCGCGCCTTGCCGACAAGACGCGTAAGCATCCATGAGGCGCCCCCATCGGGCACGAGCCCAATGTTGACAAAAGCCTGGAGGAAGTAGGCGCTGCGGGCGGCGATCACGAAATCGGCTGCCAGCGCTATCGAGCATCCGACGCCTGCCGCAGGTCCATTGACCGCCGTGACCACCGGAACCGGCAGGCGCGATAATGCAAGCATCAAGGGATTATAGGCCTGCGTCAGCGCAGTGTAGGCACCTCGCCCGCCTGCAATCGAGCGATCACCCCGCGCGGCAAGATCAGCGCCGGAGCAAAACGCGCGGCCCTCTCCGGTGATCACGACGGCACGTGCTCCACCGAGATCGTTGACGGCATTGGCCAGTTCAAGCGCCATGTTCGGCGGACAGGCGTTCAGCCGCTCCGGCCGGTTCAGCACGATCTTGAGGACATCGCCTGCACGCTCGACGCGAATGGTCTCGTATTCCATCTGGGCACCTTCTCCTTCGGCATCCGCATTCATGCTTCCGACCCAAGCAATACCGCTTCGGCAGAACGAATCCACCAGAATTAATTGCCCGATTAAAGCGAGAATGCCGGTCTATCTGGTCCCATCCATAGGCGGACGCGGCACCGCACGCCTATCCACACATTGATCAGTCTGGATAGGCTTGGGCGTAGGCTGCTGCTGCACCGAACAGGCCCGGCTGCGGGTGGGTAATCAGCTTCACCGGGATCGCCGCCATCAGCCCTTCGAAGCGACCCTTGGCGCGGAACCGGTCAGCAAATCCCGATCGCACTAGCGTGTCCTTGATGCGCAGGCCAAGTCCGCCCGCCATCACCACGCCAGTCGAACCGTGCGCAAGCGCGAGGTCGCCGGCAACGCTGCCCAACGAAAGGCAGAATCTGTCAACCGCCGCCGCCGCCAGGCTATCGCCACCTGAAGTGCCGAGTTCCCAAAGCTCGCGGTCCGTGCGGGGGGTGTATGGGCGCCCTTCCAACAGCGCGAGAGCCTCGTAGATGTCGACTATGCCCGGCCCTGCCACGACACGTTCGACCGATACCCGGCGATGACGCTTGCGCAGGCCTGCGAGGATCGCATCCTCGATCGCATCGAGCGGCGCGTAATCGATATGCCCGCCCTCGGTCGGTTGAACGCGATATGCGCTTTCGTTCCGCCAGAGTTGCGCGACACCGAGGCCGGTGCCGGGGCCGACGACGCTGATCACGCCAGTGGATGGCAAATCCGTTTCCGGGCCGGAGAGATGCAGGAAATGACTATCGTCCGCCTGCGCCACTGCATGAGCCACGGCGGCAAAATCGTTCACCACCACGTAGCGTTCCGCACCGAGCTTTTCGGGAATCAGAGCCGGTCGGATGATCCACGGATTGTTGGTGAACTTGATGATCTCGCCGCCAACCGGACCCGCAACTGCGATCGCTGCTGCCGACGGCAACGGCCTGCCGACGATCCGCCCGTAGTCCTCCCAGGCGAGCTGGAAAGACCCGTGTTCGGCGGTCTTCAGCGTGACCGCTTCACCCAAGGAAACGACCCTTCCCCCCGTCACTTCCGCAATCGCGAAGCGGGCGTGGGTCCCGCCAATATCGACGGCAACTACCTGCATCCTGTCCCCCTATTCTCTTTCGTTGCCGTCAGAGCCCGGCTGCAGCCAGCATCGCCGAACCACCGCGTTCGGCCTCGTCCGAATGCAGGCGCATCAAGGCGAACAGTTCACGCCCAACGCCCATGGCTGCTTCGGGAGCAGGCGCATTCTCGCGTGCGGACCATTCAGCAGCATCGACCAACGCAGCCAGTTCGCCTGTGTCTGCGCAGACGCGCACGATGTCGCCGTCGCGCAGTTTGGCCAGTGGGCCACCGGTCTTCGCTTCCGGCGACACGTGGATCGCAGCAGGAACCTTGCCGGAAGCGCCAGACATGCGGCCGTCAGTGACCAGAGCAACCTTGAAGCCGCGGTCCTGCAGCACTCCGAGCGGCGGTGTCAGCTTGTGCAACTCGGGCATGCCGTTCGACGCGGGTCCCTGGAACCGCACCACGACCACAACATCCTTCTCCAATTCGCCGGCCTTGAAGGCTGCCAGAACGTCGTTCTGGTCGCTGAATACCCGGCAAGGCGCTTCGATCGTCCAGCGCGAGGGGTCCACAGCGCTGACCTTGATCGTGCCGCGGCCGAGATTGCCCTTGAGCAGGCGGAAGCCGCCTTCGGGCTGGAATGGTGCAGCTACCGGGCGCAACATCTTGTCGTCGCCCGACACCTCTGGCGCGGCTCTCCATCTGAGCGTGTCGCCATCCATGACCGGCTCCTGCGCGCCCTCTTCGAGCGACTTGCCGTATACGGTCATGATATCCGCATGGGCGAGGCCTGCGCCGATCAATTCGCGGATCACGTAGGGCATGCCACCGGCCGCAGCAAAAGCGTTCACGTCGCCGGCCCCGTTCGGATAGACGCTGGCGATCAGCGGGACGGCGCGGCTCAGCTCATCCATGTCGTCCCAGTCGATCTGGATGCCCGCGGCCCGCGCGATGGCTGGCAGGTGGATCACGTGGTTGGTCGAACCTCCGGTCGCCAGCAGACCGGCAATTGCGTTGACGATCGCCTTTTCATCCACACACAGTCCGAGGGGGCGGTAGTCGTCACCGTCCCATCCGATCCGGGTGATCCGGTGCACCGCAGCGCGGGTAAGTTCCTGGCGCAGCTTGAGGCCGGGCTGGACGAAGCTGGAGCCCGGCATGTGCAGGCCCATCATTTCCATCATCATCTGGTTGGAGTTGGCGGTGCCATAGAAGGTGCAGGTGCCGGGCGAATGGTAGCTTGCGCTCTCGCTTTCGAGCAGTTCGTCGCGCCCTACCTTGCCCTCGGCATAGAGCTGGCGGATGCGGACCTTTTCCTTGTTGGGCAGGCCGCTCGGCATCGGGCCGGCGGGGACGAGGATCGTTGGCAGGTGTCCAAAGCGCAAGGAGCCGATCAGCAGACCCGGCACGATCTTGTCGCAAATGCCCAGCAGCAGTGCGCCTTCAAACATGGCATGGCTAAGCCCGACGACCGCAGCCATCGCAATATTGTCGCGGCTGAACAGCGACAGCTCCATCGAGTCCTGTCCCTGCGTCACGCCATCGCACATCGCGGGAACGCCGCCCGCCACCTGCGCCGTCGCACCGACCTCACGGGCAAATATCTTGATCTGCTCAGGGTAGCGGCCATAGGGCTGATGCGCCGAGAGCATGTCGTTATAAGCGGTGACGATGCCGATGTTCATCGCCTTGCCGCTCTTGATCAGCGTCTTGTCCTCGCCCGAGGCCGCAAAGCCGTGGGCAAGGTTGCCGCATGAAAGCTGCGGGCGATTGAGGCCCTGTTCGCGCGACCGCTCGATCAGGTCGAGGTAGGCGGTGCGCGTGGGGCGCGAGCGTTCGATGATGCGTTGGGTGACGCGCTCGACGGTGGGATGCAAGGGCATCATTCGCTCCAATAGATGGTAACGGGCGGCCCATAGCCGCGCAGGAATTGGGTAACGGGATAGCGGTTGTCACCCGCCAAGGCGCTTTCCAGAAGCTCCTTTTTGGACGCTCCGGTCACGACAAGGATGATCTCCCTCGTCGCCTTGAGTGCTTTTTCATTCAAGGTGAGCCGATCGAACGGCGCTTCCGGCGGAAGCGGGATCGGCGTCGTGGCAATTACAGCCGGCCCGGGTCGGACATGCGCTGTCATTTCCGGGAACAGCGAGGCGACGTGCCCGTCCTCACCCATGCCGAGCCACACGAGGTCAAATGGCGCGACTTGCGCGCCTTCTGCGAGGCGTTCGAATTGCGCACCGGAATCCCCGAGCGTTGCATGGATCTTGCCGAAGTTGCTTGCCGGATGGTCGTCCGCCACCCTGCGATCGTCAGTCAGGGCAATGGTGACGCTGGACCAGTCGAGCGGGCGATCCTTGAGCAGGGCCAGCACCTTGATCGGCGTGGAGCCCCCGGTGAACGCAATCCGCTTATGGCCCGATGCCGAAACCACCCGCACGATGTGATCCGCCACGGCCGCAGCATCGCCGGGCTGCGCCCACCGCACGCTTGCCGGCACGAGGTCAGTCATTCCAGCTTCTCCCGTCCCGCTCGGTCAGGGCAATGCCGGCGTTCGGCCCCCACGACCCGGCGGCATAAGGCCGAGCTTCCATTTCGGTGTCAGCCCAGACCTTGCGGATAGCGTCGACCCATTTCCACTGCGCTTCCACTTCGTCACGGCGCACGAACAGCGTCTGCTCGCCCTCGATCAGGTCGAGCAAGAGACGCTCGTAGGCAATGCGACGGCGCGCCTTGGCAAACGCCGTGGTCAGCGACAGGTCGAGGTTCACTTCGCGGAGCACGATACCCCCGCGATCCAGCCCCGGCTCCTTCGCCATGACCTGCAGGCGAACGTATTCCTCGGGCTGAAGGCGGATGACGAGGCGATTGGCGCGGAGGCGGCCACCACGCTCGGCGAAGACGTTGTGCGGCACCTGCTTGAATTCGACGACGATCTCGCTGCGCCGCTCGGCCAGGCGTTTGCCGGTCCGCAGGTAAAACGGCACCCCGGTCCAGCGCCAGTTGTCGACGTGCGCCTTGATGGCGACGAAGGTCTCGGTATCCGATGCCTCGCCAAGATCTTCCTGATAGCCCGCCACCGAAGCGCCCTTGACTGCGCCGGTGCGATATTGGCCGCGCACCATCTCCTCGGCTTTTACCGGGCGCAGTGCGCGCAGCACCTTGACCTTCTCGTCGCGGATCGAAGTGGCATCGAGGCTGGCTGGCGGCTCCATCGCCGTCAGCGCCAGAAGCTGCAGCATATGGTTCTGCACCATGTCGCGCAGCGCACCGGTATCGTCGTAGAAACCCTTTCGGCCTTCGAGGCCGACCGTCTCGCTGACCGTGATCTGCACGTGATCGATGCCGCCCGCGTTCCACAACGGCTCGAACATCATGTTGGCAAAGCGCAGCGCCATCAGGTTCTGGACCGTTTCCTTGCCAAGATAATGGTCGATCCGGAAGATCTGTTCCTCTGCAAAGGCGGCAGCGACAGCATCGTTGATCCGGGTGGACGAGGCGAGATCATTGCCCAGCGGTTTTTCAAGGCCGATCCGGACATTGGCATGCGCCAGCCCCGCCCGCTTCAGGCCTTCGATGGTCGGTTCGAACAGGAAGGGTGCGGTCGAAAGGAAAATCGACAGGCCGCACGAGGTATCACCCAGTTTTTCAGCGAGCGCGCCGAAGCCATCGACATTCGAGGCATCAAGCGTCTGGTATTCGAGCCGTTCGAGAAAGCTTGCCAGCTTCTCGTCGTCGCGCCGATCCTCCGGCAGGAACTCGGCGAGTGCGGCGCGCGCGAACTCGCGGAACTCGGCGTCGTCATGCTCGGAACGCGCGGTGCCAACTATGCGAAGGTCGGGGCGGATCAGCCCGTCCTCGTGCAGCGCATAAAGCGAGGGCAGCAGCATGCGCCGCGAAAGGTCCCCGGTCGCGCCGAACAGCAGCAGGGCCGAGCAACTGGTTTCGATCATCGACGCAAATCTCCCTTGGCATTTCGAGCCGCCGAAATCGGCGTTCGGCCCGTGCCTCACACACGGCCCTAGACCCTTAGTCGGTCCGGTTCAGCACGCATATGTATGCAGGATAGCTATGCGCGGAAAAGCGGCCGACCACGGTGTGCACTGCACCATGGCCGACCGCAATCCGCAATCCTGCCGGATGACTACTTCCCGGGATGCAAACGCACCGCAAGGCCACCGCCCGGCGCCAGCCAGGCCGGCAGGACATCGCCCTTCTTCACCTTCAGCGTGGCATAGGCGATACGGTGCCGGGCCTCGGTCTCGTAAGTAGCGCCCTCGCCGTCCTTCCACACTGTGGCGGTATAGGTCTTGCCCGGGTCGAGGAAGTCGAGGCTCAGCGAAACGTCGCGCGCCGTCGCATCGTTCACGCCCCCGACATACCAGTCCTCGCTGTTGCGGTCCTTGCGTGCAAAGATCGCGAAGTCACCCACCTCACCGGCGATCAGGTGGCTCTCGGACCAGTCGGCGGGCACCTGCTTGATGAAGGCCAGTTCCCTGGGATGCGCCTCCAGGCTCTCGATGAAGTCCGCTGCCATCTGGATCGGGGAATAGAGGGCAAGGTAAAGGCCGAGCTGCTTGGCAAGCGTGGAGGCCAACGGCACCTTGTTTGCGCCTTCAAGGCTCAGCACGCCCGGCGTGTAGTCCATCGGCCCGGACAGCATGCGGGTGTAGACCAGCGTAGGCTCGTGGTCCGGTCCGTTGGCAAACTGGCCCCAGGCATTGTATTCCATGCCCCGCGCGCCTTCGCGATCGATCCAGTTGGGATAGGTGCGGCGCAGGCCAGTGTCCTTCACCGGTTCGTGGGCGTTGACGACGATGCGATACTTCGCCGCCATCTCCACGACCTTGAGGTGATGCTGAACCTGCCGCTGGCCGTCATGGTATTCCATCTTGTACGTGTCCGGCGTGTCACCGGGGGCAAGGATGCCACCGGCATCTGCGACATAGCCGGTCTTCACCGCCCGAACGCCCAACCGGTCGTAAAGCTTCATGGCGTCTTCGAGTTGGGCCTCGTAGTTCGCGATATTGCCGCCGGTTTCGTGGTGGCCGATCAACATGACGCCCTTCTTCGCGCCGTATCTGGTGACGGCTTCGATATCGAAGTCGGGCGTTGCCTGGGTGTAGCTGAAGTCCTTGCCGTTGCCGAACCATGTGCCGTTCCAGCCTTTGTCCCAGCCTTCCACCAGCACCCCGCCGAAACCGTGCTTGGCGGCAAAGTCCATGTACTGCTTGGTCCGCGCGGTCGTCGCGCCATGTTTGGGCCCTTCGGCCCACGACCAATCACCGCGGATCATGCCCCACCAGATGCCAATGTACTTCATCGGCTTGAAGTAGGAGACATCGCCGATCTTGTTGGGCTCGTTGAGGTTCAATTCGAGGTCGTTCTCGACCAGGCCCTTGGCACTGTCGGCGATGCGCAGCGTGCGCCATGGAGTGTTGAATGGCACTGCGCGTACAACCTTCGGGCCTCTGGACGAAGGGGCCAGTGTCGCACGGAACGAAGTGCCGGTCTGACGCTTGAGCCACATTCCCGAATAATCGACCAGTGCGGCTTCATGGAACGACAGGTGGGTGCCGTCATCGAGCTTCATCGTGATCGGCGTGTGCGCGGTGGAGACGGCGTCGATTGGGGTCTTCTGGTAGACCTGCTCGTAACGGTTCCATTCGCCGCCGGGGATCCACCATGCGGTGCCGTTCTGCGCGACGTTGAACTCGGTCAGTTCATCGGCGATCTTCATCACCTTCATCGCGGGCTGTTCCGGGATCTCATAACGGAAGCCGAAGCCGTCATTGAACAGGCGGAAGCGCACATTCATGCGTCGGGCACCCCAGTCCGGCGTCTGTTCGAACCTGACCAGCAATTCATTGTGGTTGTCGCTGACATAGCGACGCTCGCCCCACGGCTGTTCCCAGGTTTCCTTCCCCGATGCGGTCTCGCTGCCGACGATCTTCTGGCCGCGCTGCATCGTCGGCCCGTCGCTGGTGATGAAGCCCAGCATCGACGACGCCAGCAGCAGCTTGCCCTTGCGGGTCAGGCTGTAAAGCGGGTGCCCGTCATTGTCGGTTGTGACGGAAAGGACCAACGATCCGTCCGGGGATGATGCGGTCACGGTTTCAGCAAGAGCCGGCGAAACGAGGGCGCACGAAAGGGTCAGCGCCAGCGGCGCTGCAACGTTCAGAAAGTTACGCATCAGATCCTCTCTTCGATCAGCAGTGCGCCAAACGGCGGCAACTGCCCAACAGTGGCGCCGTTTACCGACGCGAGTTCCTTGCCATCCCGAACCAGTCCTTGCGGCCAGACCACCGGGACGGAGGACAGGTTGAAAAGTCCTGCAATCGATTGCTCTCCCGAGACGCGACGGATAGCAAGCAGGCATTCGTCTGCATGGACAACCTGGAATGAGCCTAGGCGTAGCGCATCGTTTTCACGGCGCAGACGCAGCAGGCGCGTGGTCAGATTGAGCAGCGACGACGGATCGGCTTCCTGCCGGTCTACCGCGCGCGCCAGATTCTCTTCGCCCAACGGCAGCCACGGCGCTCCGCATGTGAAGCCCCCCTCGCCTGACTGCACCACCCACGGCATCGGCGTGCGGGCCCCATCGCGTGAAAGCGTCAGCGGCCAGTTGGCAATCGCTTCCGGGTCCTGCAACTGCTCGAAGGGGATCTCGACCTGGGTCAACCCCAGTTCCTCGCCCTGATAGACGATGATGTTGCCCCGCAGCGACGTGAAAAGCATGGCCTTCAGCCGTGCAAACGCCTCGCGATCATCGAGGCCGCACCAGCGCGACAGTGCGCGGGGAGCGTCGTGGTTCTCGAAAGCCCAGCTCGGCCATCCGATACCCGGCGTGTCCGGCCACTTGGCAACGGCCTGCTCGACGAACTTCGGAGTCAGCTTGTCGGCATAGAGGAAGTCGAAGCCATAGGCGCTGTTGAGATGATCCTCGCCCGCGGTGAAGGCTTTCATCTCGGTCTCGGCCAGATCGCCACCCACTTCGGCCACAGTGAACACCGCGCCATACTGATCGCACAGTTCCCGCACGCGCTGGATGAACCTCAGGATATCCGGGTGCGACTGATTGTAGATCTTGAGCTGATAGTCAAAGGGGCGCGTCTTGCGACGCCCGTCATCGGGCGCTGGCGGATTATCGCGCAGCGTCGGGTCATGCATGAGGAAGTTGAGCGCATCGAGACGGAACCCGTCCACGCCACGATCCAGCCAGAAGCGCATGACGCCAAGCAGCGCATCTTGCACATCAGGATTGTGCGCATTCATCTGCGGCTGGCTGGAAAGGAAGTTGTGCAGGTAATACTGCTTGCGCCGCGCATCCCACGTCCATGCCGGACCGCCAAACACCGATTGCCAGTTTGAGGGTGGCGAACCGTCGGCTCTGGGATCGGCCCAGACGTACCAGTCCGCCTTGTCGTTCAGCTGATCCTGTCGGCTTTCCTCGAACCATGGATGGAGGTCCGAAGTATGGGCGTAGACCTGATCAATCGTGACCTTCAGCCCCAGTTCGTGGGCGCGTCTCACCATTGCGTCGAAATCGGCGAGCGTGCCGAAAATTGGATCGACGTCACAATAGTCGGCCACGTCATAGCCGAAATCGCGCATCGGCGATTTGAAGAACGGAGAGACCCAGATTGCATCCACGCCGAGGCGCGCCACGTGCTCCAGACGTTGCGTGATGCCCGGCAGGTCGCCGATGCCGTCACCATTGGAATCACAGAAGCTGCGCGGATAAATCTGATAGATCGCAGCGCCACGCCACCACGGCACGTCAGGCTGTGGCTTGGTGCTGGGAAGTACGGCTTCGGAAGTCTTCATCGAACGGTAGTTTCCGGGGAGGGAGCGACACGGCAAACCATGCTGCCGAAGGCGGGTAGCTCGACCGTAACGCTGCCGGGCGCGGAAACCTGCGCCGGGCATCGCCCATAGAGCGTCTCAAGGCTTGCTGCGGACACCCCGATCACGCTTTGCATGGCGATCGGCTTGTCCGAGGTATTGAAGGCTATGAAGTATTCGGTACCGCTAACCGGATCAAAGCGGGAGACCGAAAACAAGCCGGGCGCTTCCGAATACGTTCGCGTAACCTGCCGACCTCGCGCCAGCGCCGGGTGGGCCTTGCGCAGCTGGGCCAGGGTCGCGATCAACCTGTAAAAAGGGTGGGCCGGATCGAAGTTGGCCGTTGCGGTGGTTGCCGAAGTGCCAAGCAGACGATTGTCGTTGTAGCTCGCGACCTTGCTGGCGAACATGTCCTCGCGGGCGTCCTGATCGTTGCCATCGCCCACAAAGCCCTGCTCGTCGCCAGAGTAGATCACTGGCGAACCACGCAGGGTTAGCAACATCACATGGGCAAGCTCGACGCGCCTGGTAAGTTCGGCGTCTGAAATCCCCGGCATGTCCTTGGCGAGCAGCGTGGAGAACCGGCCCATGTCGTGATTGCCAAGGAACGTCGGCATCGCCAGCGCGGCTTCTTCGCCGCCCTCATAGAGCACATCGCCATCGAAAGTATCGGCAAGGACCTCGGTGCCCTTGCCCTGCCCCAGCACGGCGCGCACCGCGCCCTGCAAGGCGAAGTCCAGCACTGCCGGATAGCCGTCACGCCGGGTGTAACGGGCTATGGTGCCGGGGTCCGACCCTTCGTGCGCCACTTCGCCGAAAATCGAGAAGTTGGGTATGCCGGCCTGCTTCGCCGTCTCCAGCATCGCAGGGATAAACGCCTGCCAAAAACCCGGATCGACATGCTTGGCCGTGTCGATCCGGTAGCCGTCGATGCCGAACTGCCTGATCCAATCGGCATAGATCTCGATCATGCCGGCGCGTACCCGGGGATGCTCGGTGAAAAGGTCGTCAAGGCCGGCGAAGTCACCGAAGCGGCTGTTCTCGCCGCGGAACGTGCTGTCACCGCGGTTGTGGTAATAGATCGGATCGTTAAGCCAATCGGGCACCTTCACGTGCGCTTCGGCTGGCGGAACGAATGGCTCGTAGGCGAAGCCGGGATTGGTCAGCTTGGCGAAGTTGGCTGCACTCGAGTCCGCGTCTCCGGCGAACCCAGGATTGACCGGCTCACCATTCACGCCACCCTTGCGCGAATAGGGCCAGTTCGCCTTGTCGCGGTAGGTGTACTGGCCATCCTTGTACTGGATTACGTCAGCGGTGTGGTTGGCGATGATGTCCATGTAGACCTTCATCCCACGGGCGTGGGCCGCGTCGACAAGCGCCTTGAAGTCGGCATTGGTGCCGAAGTGCGGATCGACGCGGGTGAAGTCGGTCACCCAATAGCCGTGGTATCCGGCACTCTCGAGCCCCGGCCCGCCCTGCACCGGCTTGTTCTTGAAGACCGGTGCCACCCAGATCGCGGTGGCGCCAAGCCGCTGCAGGTAGTCTAACCGCTGGGTCAGCCCCTTGATGTCGCCGCCGTGGTAGAAGCCCTTGGCGGCGGGATCAAAACCGGTCTTGTAGCGATCTCCCTTCAGGCCGCCGCGATCATTGGCCTTGTCGCCATTCTCGAACCGATCGGGCAGGAGGAAATAGATCGTCTCCCCCGCTGCCGGACGCGCCCGGACTTCGGCGAGCGGCACGTCGGCCTGCGCGGGTTGCGAGGCGAGCAGCGCCAGAAGAGAAAGACCCATGACCTTACGCATGTGCCGGCACCTGTCCGCAAACATGCGACACGTATTCAGCGTGAGACGGCATTCGGGCAACGTCCTTTTCGTAGGCACCGCGCACGGTATCGAGGAAGGCTTTGAGGCTTTCGAGCGCAACCTGGTCGGCAAGCGGATGCCAGCGTGCGGGCACGACACCCTGCCCGATCATGACCTGCACCCAACCGGGCACGTCGAACAGTTCGTCGTGTTCGCGCACGATGCGTCCCGACGCCCGGAACATCGCAAGACGTTCGCCCAACGCATCGGGCAGTTGTCCGGCTGCCTCCATCTGCCGCAGAGAGTCCCAGAAGGGTTCGCCGTGCCTGCCATTGGCGACGTAATGCAGGATCACGAAATCGCGGATGCGCTCTATTTCGAAAGTTGCGAGGCGGTTGTAAGCATCGCGATCAGCATCCTGCACAGGGCCATTGGGCATGAAATCGACGAGGCGGCTGATTGCGGTCTGGATCAAGTGGATCGAGGTGGATTCCAAAGGCTCAATGAAGCCGGAGGAGAGCCCGATCGCCACAACGTTCCGCTCCCAGAACTTCTCGCGCCGCCCGGCCTTGAAGCGGATGGTGCGCGGATCGGCCAGTTGCTCGCCATCGAGGCGGCCGATAAGCCGCGCTGTGGCTTCGTCTTCGCTCATCAGGTCGGAGCAGAAGACGTGGCCGTTTCCGGTACGATGCTGAAGCGGAATGCGCCAGCACCAGCCGGCGGGCTGGGCAATTGAACGGGTGTAAGGAACAAGCGGCTCAGCCCTGTCGCAGGGCACCGCCACTGCGCGATCGCATTTCAGCCACTGGCTCCAATCGACATAACCGACGCCCATCTCCTGACCCAGAAGCAGGCTGCGGAAGCCAGAGCAGTCCACAAAAAGATCGCCATCGATCACGTCGCCACGTTCAAGGCGAAGTGCCGCCAGATTGCCGTTCAGCACATCGCGGTCGAAACCGACGATCCGCCCCTCGATCCGGCGAACGCCACGGCCTTCAGCGTAACGCCTGAGGAATGCGGCATAAAGCGAGGCGTCGAAATGGTAGGCGTATGGCATCGGCGGCAAGGCGCTACCTTGCGGACGGTCGATATGCGCGAACTTGTTTGCATCGGAAGCGACGGCGTTGAGCACGTATTCGCCCAGCGGACCGGCAAGGCCATGTGCACGGCCTCGCAGCCAGTAGTGGTGGAACGGCAGAACACCGAGGCTGCGACCCGTAAGCCCGAAGCCGTGGATGTAGCGGTCATCGAAACCACCCCAGCCTTCGAAAGCGATCCCAAGCTTCCAGGTGCCATGCGTTTCGCGCAGGAACTGGGCCTCGTCGATACCCAGTGTCTGGTTGAACAGGCGAACCATCGGGATGGTCGCCTCACCGACGCCGACCGTGCCGATTTCCTCGGACTCAATTAATGTCACCTGCCAGTGCGGCGAAGCCAGCCGGGCAAGAGCAGCGGCGGTCATCCATCCTGCCGTGCCGCCACCTGCAATGACGATCCTGCGCTGATCTGTAGCCGACACGTCCGTTCTCCCGCAGTGAATTCTCTCGAGAGTGCCTTCTGCGGGCACATTCTTGCAACGTCTCTGTCCCGAAAGGGTGGAGGGAGCGGGATGAGGCCGCTCCCTCCGGAGGGATCAGAACTTGTAGTTGAAGCCTGCCATGAAGCGACGACCGTAGGTCTGGTAGTTGCGGATCTGCAGCGGTGCGCCATTGTCGACCGAAACGAAGGGCTCGTCGGTCAGGTTCTGGCCCTGCACGAAGAGGGACAGGCCATTTAGCGGGCTGCTTTCCTGGAAGTCATAGCCGATCTGCGAATCGACGATGGTTTCCTTCAGCGCGCGGCGCAGTTCACGCTCGCCGCCGAAGCCGACAAAGATTCCTTGGAACGACGAGCGGTGACGGGCCGAGACGCGGGCGTTGAAGCCGGCCTTCTCAAAGAACAGCGTGCCCGAAGCAACCCAGCGCGAGTAGTCCGGAAGGTCCATCGAATTGGCGTTCGGACCCGGCTTGATCGAGGTCTTGGTGTAACCAAGCCCGCCCGTGAAGCCGAAGCCCTCGAGCGCCGGGGTGATGACTTCAAACGGCAGGGTGCCAGCGAGTTCCACACCATAAAGCTTGCCACCCGAACCGTTGACCGCCGTGTTGATCGTACCGACGAAGTTCGTGATCGGAACCGGGGCGACGATCGGCAGGCCGGTGTAGTCGTACGGGACAACGTCCTTGTAGATGTAGTTGTCGAGCTTCTTGTAGAACATCTGCAGGCCGACGTAGCCCTTGCGGCCGAAGTACTTTTCGATGTTCAGGTCAGCTGCCCATGCACGATACGGACGCAGTTGCGGGTTGCCGCCGTTACCGGTGATCACGCCGCTGTTGACGTTGTAGCTATAGTCCAGGCTAACCTTCATGTCCTCGAAGCGCGGACGCTGGATCTCGCGCGCTGCGGCAAAGCGTATCACCCAGTCACCCGGAATGCGGAAATTCAGGTTGAGGCTTGGCAGGATGTCCCAGTAACGCGCGCCGCGGGTGACAGGCACCAGCGAGGCAGCCGCAAGGTTCACGAAGCCACGCGACTTCTGCTCGGTGTTCTGTGCAAGAACGCCGATATTGCCGTCCATCTCGACATCGCCGAGCGTCGCCTTGAGGTCGCCCTTGAGATAGATCGACATGACGCGCTCGGTGACCGAGTAAGCCTTTGCCGGAACGTCCTTCGAAGCGTTCAGCGTCTTTACGTAGACTCCGTCTTCGAGCAGCGCGAAGGGATCGTAGCCGATGACCGGACCGGCACCGATGAAGCCAAGGTCGGTCGCGCCCGTGCGGTACTTCTCCGGCACGACCAGCGACTTGGCGCCGCCGGCGAGGTTCAGGAAATACTCGACCGGCGTCTTTGCCTTGGTGCGATCGACGTAAGCCGTGCCGACCGTCAGCTTCGAGAGGAAGCTGTCTTCCAGTTCCTTGCCGACTTCGACCTGGAAGCTCTTGATCTCGTCGTCGATGACGCGGTCGTTGTAGTAGCCCTCCTGCGAACCATTCGGCGCGCCGCCACCCCAGCCGAGCGGGTCGGTCAGGACGATGGTGTTGTAGTTGCCATAATCGAGGACGTGGCTGGTGAAGCTGGTTCCGGTCGGACCGCTGACGAAGGTCAGCGTATCGGTCGCACCGACGCCAGCGCCCGGGCCGGTGCCCGCGTTGGTTTCAAGGGTAAGTTCGTTGCGATCGGTCTTCGAGTAGCCGAAGTCGAACGAGGCCGACCAGCCATCCTCACCGGCCCAAGCAGCGTTGAAACCGCCCGAGAAGATGTCCGAGTTGCGTTCGTAGCCATGATTGTTGACGACGGCCTCGACGCCCGAGAACGTGCCCTTGGTGATCAGGTTGCCGTTGGTCTCGATACCGGTAGGCGACAGCTGCGCACCACTCCAGGCCAGCGGAAACTCGATGCCACGCTTGATCTGCTTGTCCTTGAAGTTGCCGTAGAAACCGTCAACGGTCAGGGTCAGCTCGTCGACCGGCTTGAACTGCACGGTGCCCTGGATGCCGAGACGCTTGAGCTGCGTTGATACGCCAAAAGGCTTCATGCCGCCGATGATCTTGGTATTGTTCGGGCCGTCGGCGTAACCCCAAGCCTCGAATTCCTGAGCCTGATATGGCTCATCGGTGTAAGCAGCCGACAGAGCAACGCCAAGGCGATCTTCCATGAACTGGCCGACATAGGTCGCCGTCGCACGATAGCCGAACTCGTTGCTGTCCTTGTTGACTTTGCCAAGGTCAGCGTAAGTGCCGCGGCCGCCGAACGAGAGAAGGCCCTTGCCGAATTCCAGCGGACGGATCGTCTTGATGTCGACGGTGCCGACGAGGCCTTGGTGGACAAGGTTCGCCTGCGGCGTCTTGTAGACGTCAACGCGGCTGACGATTTCCGAAGGGAACTGATCGAACTCGACGTTGCGCTGTTCGCCCGTCGAGGTTTGCGGGCGACCGTTCAGCGTGGTCGAGGAAAGGTCCGCGCTCGAACCGCGGATAGCGATCGAGTTGGCGCGGCCGAACAGGCGCTGGGTGGTGAGACCCGGCAGGCGAGCGATCGATTCACCGATTGAGGCATCGGGCAGGCGGCCAATGTCTTCGGCCGAGACCGATTCCACGATCACCGGCGAGGTCTTCTTGACGTTGACGGCCGTGGCGAGCGCGGCGCGGAAACCGGTCACGACGATGGCCTGCTCCTGCGCCTCCGGAGCCGCGTCAGTTGCCTGCGCCTGATCCTGCGCCGGGGTGGCGTCCTGCGCCATGGCCGGAGTCGCAACGAGGGCGACTGTCATCGCTGCGAGCGATACGCCGGCAGCAGCGGATAATGTGCGAATTGCCATGTTGAAATTCACTCCCCCAAGCCGGAAGCTCCGACCCTGAACCTTCTGTTGAAACCGTGATTGCACTCGGCGGTGCCGCTGATCCCGGCCTTCCGCTCCACCTCGGTTTAAGGGAGCGATGAAGAATGGCGAATATGGCATACGTATACTATGCATGCGCCGCCCCCCGGATTGGTTTCAGTTGATGCTATTTGGCAACGCTCCCGCCGTGAGAAAAACCCTTGGGAAATCGGCATTTCCCAATGATTCTGGCAGCGCAACCGCCGAGCCATTGCATGACTGAGACATCACGCATAAAGTCCGGGTTGACCGACCACGGGACCACACCGGGCGGTGGGAGTGATCGGGATATGGGGCGCAGGCCTTCCAACAAACCAACCAGTTTCGACATTGCCTACCTTGCCGGCGTATCCCAGCCCACCGTGAGCAGGGCGTTGCGAGGCAGCAAATCGGTCAGTCTCGCGACACGGCAGAAGATCGAGGCGATTGCTCGACAACTCAATTACACGGTCGACAAGAATGCTTCTTCACTGCGTTCGCAGCGGTCGAACACGTTGGCTCTGCTGTTCTTCGAGGATCCGACGCCTGATGAATCCAACATCAACCCGTTCTTTCTCGCCATGCTGGGATCGATCACGCGGCATTGCGCCAATCGCGGTCTTGACCTGCTGATCTCGTTCCAGAAACTGGATGACGATTGGCACAAGCGTTACCAGGACAGCCATCGCGCGGACGGACTGATCCTGCTTGGTTATGGCGACTACACGGCATACGAGCCGCGACTGCGCCAGTTGATCCGCTCGGGCACGCATTTTGTACGCTGGGGCTCGGTTGACGACGGCACGATCGGGGCCACGGTCGGATCGGACAATTTCGGTGCGGGGCGGCTTGCTGGCGAGCACCTTCTGGCAAGTGGACGCAAGCGGATCGCTTTCCTCGGCCAGGCGGATTCGCACTATCCGGAATTCGAGCAGCGCTATGCCGGCCTTGCCAAAGCTGTGGTGACTGCAGGCCTCGCGCCGGACCCATCCCTGCTTGTCGACGCCGTTTCATCCGAGGAGAACGGCTATCACGCTGCGCGTGAGCTTCTATCGCGGGAGGCGTCGTTCGATGCGATCTTTGCCGCGAGCGATCTTATCGCGGTAGGCGCCATGCGCGCACTGTCCGAAGCCGGACTGTCGGTTCCCGACGATGTCGCCGTCGTGGGCTTCGACGACATTCCCGCTGCCGCATTCACTTCGCCTCCGCTGACCACGATCATGCAGGATATCCGGCTGGCTGGTGAAGCTCTGGTGGAAAGCGTCCTTGCACAAGTCGAAGGTCGCCCAGGCAACCCACGCGTGCTGCCGGCGCGGCTTGTGGTTCGGGCAAGCAGCGGCGGGTGAACCGCCAACGGTCTTGGTATTCGTATGCGCATCGATTGCAGGAACGCCCGGATTCTGCGACTTCGCGACGCCTGATTGCAATGCAATGGCCGCGTGAGACGGCCACCTGGCGCGCCAACAGCGCCCCGATGGAGAGCCGATGACCACCTCGATCCGCCAACCCGCTAGGGAAAAACCCAGGCAGAGTTTCTGGGGACTGTGGAACATCAGCTTTGGCTATTTCGGCATCCAGATCGCTTTCGCACTGCAAAACGCAAACGTCAGCCGCATCTTCCAGTCACTTGGCAGCTCCGTCGACGATCTCGCATTCCTGTGGATCGCGGGGCCGGTAACGGGCCTCATCGTGCAGCCGCTGATCGGTTATCATTCGGACCGGACCTGGGGTTTCCTTGGCCGCCGCCGCCCCTATTTCCTTGCCGGTGCGGTGCTCGCCGGATTGGCCCTGATCGGCTTGCCCAACACCGGACTGCTCCTGCTCGCCGCCGCCTTCCTGTGGCTTCTAGATGCTTCGCTCAACGTCGCAATGGAGCCCTTCCGCGCCTTTGCCGGAGACATGACACCGGACGACCAACGCGCGCAGGCCTTTGCCTTTCAGACGTGCTTTATCGGCGCGGGCGCCGTGCTCGGCAGCCTCGCGCCGGCGCTCTTCAACTGGCTCGGTATTCCTAACGTCGCGCCGGAGGGGGTGATCCCGCCGTCCGTCCGCTACAGCTTCTATCTCGGCGCGGCAGCGATGGTCTTCAGCGTGGGCTGGACAGTGCTCAGAGTGCGCGAATACTCACCCGATGAAATGGCAGAGTTCGATCCGGGCTCCGACCACGATCATGGCGCGGAGCACGAGCCACTGATCTATCCGCGCAGTGGGCCGTTCTGGACGATTGCCGGAATCGTGATGCTTGGGCTTGTCCAGGCGCTCGCCCTGGACAAGCAGCTTTACGTGCTGGGAGCCGGGCTTTGCGCATTCGGCCTCATCCAGATCGGCGTTCGTGCCACGTCAGCCCGAGGAGCGCTTGCGCACATCGTCAGCGACCTTGCCCAGATGCCCGTCCAGATGCGCCAACTGGCATTCGCGCAGTTCTTTACTTGGATCGGCTTTTTCATTGTCTGGATCTACACCACGCCGGTGGTCACCGCACAGGCGTTTGGCGCGACCGACACGACCAGCCTTGCCTATAACGAAGGCGCGGACTGGGTCGGGATAATGTTCGCATTCTACAACGGCGTTGCCGCAGTTGCAGCGTTCGTGCTGCCAATTCTGGCGCGGCGCATCGGCAATGCCGCAACTCATGCAGTTGGCCTTCTGTGCGGGGCGGCAGGTTTCGTCGGGATTCTCCTGATCCGCAACCCGGATGCGCTGCTCCTGCCGATGGTCGGCATGGGGATTGCCTGGGCATCGGTGCTTTCGATGCCCTATGTCATTCTGACAAGAGTGCTGCCGCCGCGAAAGTTCGGGATCTACATCGGCATCTTCAATTTCTTCATCGTCATACCCCAACTCGTCGTGGCGACACTGATGGGTGGTGTGATGCGCAGCTTCTTCCCCGGAGAACCGCGCTGGACGATGCTGGTGGCGGCCTTGATGATGACGGCGGCAGCAGCTGCCATGATACTGGTTAAAGAGAATGCGAAAGTGACGGGCGAATGAGCAATAAGGGTCTGATCGGAGCTGTCGAAGCTGGCGGCACCAAGTTCGTACTTGCGCTTGCGACGCATGAGGGTGAAATCCTCGCCCGCACGCGCATGCCGACGAACACGCCGACCGAGACATGGCCGGCGATGCAGGCGTTCTTCGAAGAGGCAAGCGCGCAGCATGGTCCGATCGCGGCGTTCGGCGTAGCAAGTTTTGGCCCTATCGACATCGACCCGACGTCGTCCGCCTACGGCACGTTCACCACCACGCCCAAGCCGGGCTGGTCAGGCGCACGGTTTCACGACGTGCTGTCCGGATTTGGCGCCCCGATCAAGGTGGATACCGACGTGAACGGCGCTGCGATCGGCGAATGGATGGCCGGGGCGGGTCAAGGCTGTCGCACCCTCGCCTACACCACCATCGGCACCGGGGTTGGCACGGGCGTTGTGCGCGATGGCCAGTCGCTGATGGGCATTTCGCACTTCGAGAGCGGCCATATCCAATCGCCGCGCGATCCGTCGCGCGATCCCTTCCCCGGCATCTGTCCCTATCACAGCGACTGCCTCGAAGGCCTGGCTTGTGGTCCAGCCATAGAGAAGCGGTGGGGCACCAGCCTCGACAAGCTCGGGGCAGAGGAAGTGGGCATTGTGGCCGACTACATCGCCCACCTCGCCTCGACACTGGTGCTGCTGCACATGCCGGACCGGCTGATTTTCGGCGGTGGCGTGATGAAGGCGCCGGGGCTGGTCGAAGCGGTGCGCAAGGCTACGGTTGGCCAGCTTAATGGCTATGTTCAGCATCCACGGCTCGACGCCGGGCTGGAAAGCTACATCGTCACGCCGGGCCTTGGAGATGATGCGGGAATCACCGGCGCCATCGAACTCGGCCGTCAAGCGCTCGCGGTAAGGTAACGGGCAGAAAGTGTGCCGCTGCCGCGCAACGCCCATGCCTCACCGGCAAGGCGGTGCTGCAAGGTGAGGCAATCTGCCCCAGCCCCTGCGACGATCTCGATGCTGCCGTGGTCGAGCCAGATCTCGACTTGTCCATCGCCGGTGAGCTCCATTTCGCACTTCCGATCAAACTGGGGCGTTAGTGCATCCTTGCGCACGACCTCGATCCTGCTTGCCTTGCGAGAGCATGCGAGAAAGCGTCCCGCGTCATCGGAAAGCGTGAAGCTCCACTCGCCAGCATCCGCCGTCAGCATGGCACAACCCGGCAGCGGAAAGCAGCCGTGATCCAGCTCGATCTTCTCCGCTCCACCGAAGAGTGCGCGGCATGATGGTTCGATCGACTGGACGAGCACGAAGCCGTCCTCGCGCCGCCTGAGCGAAAGCCTGCGAGGGAGGCTCATCGCACCGCGCCACCCTTGCAGCGGCAAGTGCTTCTGAACGGCATGGTTGCCCATCCAGCCAATCCACGTCGGCCTGTCTAGTCGGTCGCGTGGTTCCGTCCAGCCAATAGCCGCGTAGAACTCGTCGCCGTAGTCGGCCACCTGCCAGGCGCTTTCGGCTTTGAACCGGATACCGTCAAAGCTGCCGGCCCGATAAAGAGCGCCCGATCCCGGCGCGCCTGAAAGCACATCGACCTTGAACAACCAGCGTGTCTCAGCGGAGCCTTCAATGGGTAGTTCGACGAGAAACGGGCATTCCCACAAGTGTCCCGGCGCGCCGTCTGTCGATATCTCAGACAGCTCTTCCCATGATTTCAGGTCGCCCGATCCATAGATCAAGGCGCGATTCTCGTCGGACAGGACCACGGTCATGATCCAGCGCTGCGTCGGCTCATGCCAGAACACGTTGGGATCGCGGAAGTCTTCCATCTTGCGGTCCAGCACCGGGTTTGCGGAATACTTGGTAAAGGTGCGCCCCTGGTCGGTGCTTGCGGCAATGCATTGGAACTGATGCAGGCGATCGGTTCTGGCGCCGGTGTAGATTGCGATCATCGCGCCATGTCCGAAGCCAGCACTGTCGGCATGATCGATGACTGCCGAACCCGAGAAGATCATGGTCTGATTTTCCTCGGCCAGTGCCACCGGCAGCTCCCGCCAATGTGCGAGGTCCGACGAAACAGCGTGCCCCCACGACATGTGCCCCCATTCTTCACCGAAAGGATTGTACTGGTAGAACATGTGCCACGCGCCATCCTGCCAGACGAGGCCGTTGGGATCGCTCAGCCAGTTGACGGCGGGGGCATAATGATAGCGAGGGCGCATCTCAGGCCTTTGCGGGTGGGTTGGGGATTGCGGGAGCGGGAACGACATCGAAAGCGATGGTCATTCGCTCTCCATCAGTGAACGGCACAGTGCCGTGCCACATCGTCGAGGGAAACAGCACGAGCCGACCTGGCTTGGGCTCGATCGAGCCGTAAGGCTCAAGCGCCAGAGCGAGTTCGGGCGGCGGTTTTCCGAATTGCAGGTAACCCGCCGGCGCCGCCCCCCGCCGGGGCTCCTCCGGCACGGTAACGTAAAGTGCAGAGCTGATCCAGCCCATAGGGTGCGTGTGCATCGCGTGATATCCACCGGGCCGCAGCTTTACCGACCAGCTACCGGCGAACAGAGACCGCCCCCGCGGCGCAGCAAGCAGCGGGTGCGCGGGGTCAGGCGAGGATAAGTCGGCGATGTAGCGTGCGACTGCCACTTCGATCCTGCTCCTCGCTGCAGCGATGACGGGATCGAACCGCAGCAGCAGCGGCCGCTCGGTCTGTGTGCCGCCGCGAACTGACTGTTCGTGCCAGGGTTCGTTCATGGTGTGAAGCCGGCGAAGCGTCCGTGCCAGTTCCGCCAATTCTTCAGCGCTGAAGCCAAGATCGAACGCCCGGACATCGCGCATCCCGCCGTCGAGCCAATCGACACGGGCATCACCGAGGAGCCGCCAGGCAAGCGAAAGATAGGGCCAGAAAGCGCGCATTGCTGCGGTTCCGGCGTGGCGCAGGCAAACGTCGCGGCCGCGTTCTATCTGCCCACCGCGCAGGAAGTGTCGAACGCGGGCGAGATCGAGCCCCACGTCCTGAACGTGTTCCACGCCGTCGAACAATGCCGCGTTGTCCGCCGCTTCACCGCTCTCGCTGGCAATGAACAGCTTGCCGAGCAGCGAAGGTTGGCGTTCGCCCAATGCCGCTTCGGCGTCTGCTATGACGGCGCGGGCATCGTCCCATTGCCGGGCCGTGGCAAGCACGTGGAACCACGCCATCCTCAGGCCGAAGTTGGCAGGATCGCGCTCGATCGCGGCTGGAAAGCTGCGCGCGAAGTCCGGATCGCCGACAGTCGCACGCATTCCGCACAGGCAGCGGTGACCTTCGATCCAACCGGGATTTGCAGCCAGCACGCCTTCCAGCAGGTCTTCACCTTCCAGCTGTCGTCCTTCGGCCGCCAAGGCAGTCGCACGGCTGCGCTGGAGGTCTATCCGCTGTGGCTGCAGCCTTGCCGCCTCGGCGTAGAGGTCTGCAGCATTCAGCCCCGCCTCAAACGAGATCTGCGCCAGTCCCAGCGCCGCGTTGGGATCGCCAGGCGCGGCTTTGGCCGCCAGCAGGATCGCGTCCAGAGCACCGCCAAGGTCCTGCACTTCGCGCAACGCGACGGCGCGCCGGAACAAGGCTTCCGCCTCGCTCATGCCGCGCAGTTGGCCTTGATGAACTGCTCATGCGTGGGTTGCTGAAGCGCAGCGTGGTGCATGGCGGCCCGCAATTTGCCAAGCCACTCGCGTCCGTCGATCCCGCGGTAGTCTGCAAGCGGATCGGTGCGCTCTGGAATGTTTCCCTGCCCGACGTGCACCGCCAGCCACGACGGCGCGCCGAACAGGTCGGCATCGCGCTGAACCAGGCGGCCGTAGCGACGGAAATGCTCGATCTTGGTCTGGAGCGTATCGGGAATGTCCATTGCCGCGCAATAGCGCCAGAGTTCGGAGTCATCGCGCGTCGTGAGCTTGTAGTGCAGGATCAGGAAATCGCGGATCCGCTCGTACTCGTTGATGGCAATGCGGTTGTACTCCTCGATCACGATGGGATCGAAGGTGCGGTCGGGAAACAGGGCAAGCAGCTTGGAAATGCCGGCCTGGATCAGATGAATCGAGGTTGATTCCAGCGGCTCCATGAACCCGCTGGAGAGGCCAACCGCAATGACATTCTTTTCCCAGAAAGTCTTGCGCCGACCAGTGACAAAACGCAGCGGCCGGGGATCGGCCAACGCCTTGCCATCCAGGCGCGACAGGAGCTTGTCCGCAGCCTGATCCTCGGACAGGAACTGGCTGCAGAAAACGTAGCCGTTGCCAGTGCGATGTTGCAGCGGAATGCGCCACTGCCACCCCGCTTCCCGCGCAGTCGACCGGGTGTAGGGCGTCAGCGGCCCTGCATTCTCGCATGGTACGGCCATTGCCCGATCGCACGGCAGCCAGTGCGTCCAGTCCTCGTAGCCCGCCTTGAGCGCACCTTCGATCAGCAGGCCGCGAAAGCCCGAGCAATCCACGAACAACTCCGCTTCGACCGCTCGCCCATCATCCAGCGTTACCCCTGTGACAAAGCCGGTCTCGGCGTCCTGCTGCACGCTGGCGACCTTGCCCTCGATGCGCGTCACGCCCCTGGCTTCTGAGTATTCGCGCAGAAACCTTGCATAGAGGCCTGCATCGAAATGATAGGCATAATCGAAGGTCGAAAGCACATTGCGCTGATCTGGCATCGGCGGAGCGAACCGGTTCTCCCTTGCCAGAGCCCACGCCATCGAATGCTCGTCCAGCGGCGAAGCCTCGCCCGCTTCACGCGCCCGCAGCCAGTAGTGGTGAAGGTTGACGATATCGAACGCCCGTCCATGCGGACCGAACGGATGGAAATAGCTGTTGCGGAGGCTGCCCCAGTCAACAAACTCGATGCCGAGCTTGAAAGAGCCCTTGGTCTTGCGCACGAACTCGCGCTCGTCGATCTGGAGCGTCTCGTTGAAGGTGCGGATCGGCGGGATCGTCGCCTCGCCTACGCCGACCGTGCCGATTTCGTCGGATTCGACCAGCGTGATGCTGCAGTTGTGCCGCAGCGCCTGAGCCAACGCCGCCGCTGTCATCCAGCCTGCAGTGCCACCACCGATCACCGCGATAGAACGGATCATCAGGTCGGGATTGCTCATGTCATACAGCTCATTCAGGCCTGCCTCTTGTTGGCGTCCCTTCTGTCCTATCGCTCTTCCGGCGATATTGGAACGGAAGGGCGGAACGCATCAGCGCCCCGCCCCTCCCTCATGCGACCCGAGGTGACCGGGAGAGACGCCAGGCCTCTCCCGCCAGCATCAGAAGTTGTAACGGACCGAAGCCGAAACCGTGCGGCCCAGTGCAGGCGCACCGCCGATCACGACCGGGTTGGCAGTCGTGTCGGCAATGCCGCCGTTGCCGCGCAGGTCGAAGGTATCGAACACGTTGTAGACCTGCAGGCCGAGTTCGAGGTCCTTCATCGGATAGACGCGAAGCGACGGGTTGAAGATGGCCTTGCCCGGATACTCGAAGCCCGCATCGTCAATCGCGCTGGTCTGCCCGGTCATCGCCACGCCGACGGTGGCGATATCGCCGATGTCGTAATTGGCCGATGCCGTGTAGATCAGGTCAGGCAGGTTGGGCGAACGAGTATAGGACGTGGCACCTGCCGACTGCCGCTTGGCCTTCGAGTAGGTTGCGTTGCCGACGAAGCTGAAGCCGCCGTTGCGATAGGTTGCGAAGAATTCCGCACCGGTCGACTTGAACTTGGCATCGATGACGCAACCGCCAGAACCACCGGGGCAGCGGGTGGCCGACAGCTCATAGGTCGACTGCTTGAAGTTGCCCTTGAGCAGCGTCATTTCCATCGTGAACTGGCCGCCGAACAGATCGCCACGGCTCTTGATGCCGAGTTCGTGCTGGGTGACGAAGTCGACCGAAGGCGTCACGCCGTCAGCCGAGCAGCCGTTGCTGCCGATGTCGCTCGCACGGCACAGCGCACCGTCGTTGCGGATCTTGCCGCCCAGCGTCTGACGGTCGCTGTTGAAGCGGCCACCCCGTGAGGTGCGGGCGAAGATCGTCACGTTCGGCGTGACCTTGAACAGACCGCCCACGGTCCACGAGGTGTAACTGCGGGTATAGTTCAGGTTCTCGCGCACGCCGTTGGCAGTGATCGCAGGGATGGTCACGCCATTGCTGTTGATCGGGAACTCGGCCCCGCCGCCGATGGCATAGCCGGTCGACTTGATGCGCTCGAAGCGGACCGAGCCGTCGAGCCCGAACTGGTCGTGGTCGAAGTCGAGCGAGAGGTACGGCGCCGTGTTCGCATACGACAGGTCGTAGTCGCGAGCGCAGCATTCGCCCCAATTGTTGTTGTAGCCAGAGGTGCCGGCCTGGGTCAGCTTGTTGCCCGCGCTGTCGAACAGATCGAGCTGCGAGGGGTTGTCGCCGTTCAGTTCGCGCAGCGACTTGTTGACGTGCCAGTCCATCGCGATCTTCTGGTTCATGTAGAACAGACCAGCGCGGGTGGTCAGCTTGCCCGATGCGACGTCGAACTTGCCGGCGAGGGTCAGGTCATTGGCAAAGCTGCCAATGTCGCGGATGTTGGTGCGCACGTTGACGTTGTTGTCGAGGTAGCGATCGGTAAACAGCTGACCGGCCTTGGGACCGCTGGCATAGCGGATCGCGGCGACGGTGCGGCCGTTGACGGTCGACCCGAGCACCGACGAGGTCAGCGCGGTGTTGAGGAACGGTGAGGCAAACGCACCGCTCATGCTGGTGTAGCGCATGTTGTTATCGACAGTGATCCCGCCGTCGAAATCATAGTGGAACTGGCCACCGAAGGACTGCGCCTGGGTGGTGATGCCGTCCATCTTGACGCGCTCGAGGTTGCCCTCACGGTTATAGATGAGGAAGTCCTGATTGTAGATCGAGTAGTTCGAGGAATCACGACCATCGAAGCCCGGATAGGGGCGAATGTTCGAGACCTTCTTGCCGGTGATCGTGGCAAGTGCGGGTGCGCCGGTGTAGTTCGGCTCCTGCGTATCGGCCACCTTGAAGTTGAGGCGGAAATAGCCGCGCCCTTCGTTGAACTCCTTGGTCAGGTTGCCCTTGACCTGGAAGGAATCCGACACCGTATAGTCCGCCTTCAGCGGGCCACGACCGTTCTTCACGTAACCGCCGATGTGGAAGTACATCGTGTCGTTGATCGGACCGCCATAACGGAAGTCGGCGCGGGTCTCGTCATAGCCGAGGCCGCGGTTAATCGAGACGAAGCCGCCCTCCTGCTTACCGGTGTGGCTGATGTAGTTGATCACCGCGCCAGGTGCCTGCGAGGCAAAAGTGCCGGCCGAACCGCCACGAACGCCTTCGATGTTCTGCACCGATCCGTCGAAGCGGGTCCAGTAATCGTTGTTGCCGAACTGGATATCGCCGAACAGCACGGTCGGCAGGCCATCTTCCTGGATTTGCACGAACGGCGAACCACCGGTGGCGACCGGAAGACCGCGCACGGCGATGTTCGAGTTGCCGCCTGGGCCGGCGGTACCGGCAACCTGGATGCCCGGGATGGCGCGGAACACTTCGGCTTCTGAGGTAGGACGGATCGCCTGAATGGTCTCGGACGAAATCGAGCTGACCGAGACTGCGCTGTTGAGCTGCGTCTTGTCACGGCCCGATGCGGTCACGACAATAGCGTCAAGGCCGGTTGTCTCAGGAGCGGCTTCGGCGCTGTCAGCCTGTGCTGCGTCCTGCGCGAGAGCGGGCATGGCCGACATCGCGCTGCAGAGCGCGACAAGCGAGGCACAGCCGTAAAGGGGTGTAAGCTTCATATTTCCTCCCACCAAGATGCTCCTGCAGCACCTGCAGGAATCAGTCAGATGTTCGCTAAACCCTACTGCAATCGTTTGCAAGTCCAAATAACAATCGATTGCATTCGATGCGCAAATCGTGTTTATCATGCAACACCGGGCGCCGAGCCCTACGAGAACTCGGGCACCATAGTCATTGACACGCCGCCTCCGTGCGGCGCATCAATCGCCCGAAGACATTGCGCAAAATAGCGCAGAGAAGCGCTTGTGCAGGACATGCATTTTCCATGGACGACGTAAAAAAGCCCGGCAAGATCAGGAATATTGCCGAGTTAGCCAAGATTGCTGGCGTTTCCGCCGGAACGGTTTCGCGCGCACTTGCCGACAAATCCCTGGTAAACAAGGAGACCCGAGAACGCATCCAGGCCCTGGCTCGGGAACACGGGTTCCGCCCCAATCAGATGGCCCGTCGGTTGCGCACGCAGCAGACCGGCGTGATCGGCGTGGTCATTCCACTTGGCCATGAACGGCGCCAGCACATCTCGGACCCCTTTTTCATGACGTTGTTCGGCTACCTCGCCGACGAGCTGACAGAGAGCGGACACGACCTTATGCTCTCTCGCGTCATTCCTGGGGACGACGAGTGGCTCGACCGTATCGTGGACTCCGGCATGCTCGATGGCGCCCTGGTCATCGGACAGTCAAACCAGTTCGACGTGATCGAACGGGTCGCAAAACACTATCGACCGTTGGTCGTTTGGGGCAGCTATCGCGAGGGTCAGGTCCAATGCACGGTGGGCGTGGACAACGCGGCTGGCGGAGCGCTCGCAACACGGCGCCTGCTGGCGCGCGGAGCCAAACGTCTCGCCTTCTTCGGTGATACCAACGGACCAGAAATTGCCGAACGCCTGCGCGGTGTAGAACGGGCGATCGCCGGGCTATCCGATGTCAGTCTTGCCAATTTTCCGACCCACCTGGCAAGTGATGAGATGGCAAGCCAGATAACAGCGCATCTCGACTCCCTTGCCGGCGAAGTGGACGGCATCGTGTGTGCATCCGACATCATCGCGATGACAACCATCCGAATTCTCCACGAAAGAGGAGTCACCGTCCCGGATGACGTTGCCGTCACCGGTTTCGACGACCTCCCATTAGCCGCCCGGATGGTGCCGCAGTTGACCACCGTGAAGCAGGACATCGCCGAGGGTGCCAAGGCAATGGTCGATGCGTTGCGCCGCAGGATTGCCGGAGAGGATGCTCCATCGACTGTCATGCAGCCGGAACTGGTCGCGCGCGAAAGTGCCTGATCTGGATCAGGCAATCGTCACACTGTCGCCGTCAAAGTTCAGGGAAAAGCGCGGTGCAGGTGTTCCTCCGAAATTGCTGCGCAGCAATGCAGGGCACTCTGCAGTGGTTCGCCCTTCCATGCCCCAATAATCTACGAAGCTCCACACGACGCCTTCTCCAGTAACCCACCAGCTGTATGACTGCTTGGCCTCGGCGTCGGGATTGGCGGCGACGAGGCTCGTCCCGTTGATCGGTCTCCACGGCCCTGCCAGGCTGTCGGCCACCATGCCGTATAGTGCATTCGGACCAGCTACCGCACCGGGGGCAAAGGTGTGGGTCTGCGTGGACCAGAACAAGTAATAATGTCCATCGCGCACGATCACGTGGGGGCGCTCAAGTTCATTGTTCACCCCTGTCGCTTCGATCAGGGGATCTCCAAGCTTCCACTCGCCCTCCATCAGGGTCGCCATGCCGACATTTCCATTGAAGGCGTGATCGGTCCAGGCAGCACTGCCGGTAAACAAAAGATGGGCCAGCCCGGTTGCGGGATCGCGCAACCAGGCCGGATCACGAAACCCCTTGATCAGGCCGGGCGCTCCCGCATCCTGCCTGTCATAAACATACCGCACCCCGTCTGCGATCAGGATTTCGCGCGGCTCCTGCCATTGCCCCGGGCCAGCGTCACCCAACCGCCCCACACTCGAGAAGATTCGCTGTTCGAAAGTCATCGCCTGTTCGCCGCGCCGGCCGGCTGCGGTGAAGAAATGCTGCACGGTTACGCCGTCGTCCATCAGTACCGCCGATCCGGCCCATTCGCGGCTGCCGGGCGTCATGCCATCGGGAAAAGCACTCCCGTGATCGATCCACCCCCCATCCCCGATCGAAAGCAGCCTGATCCGGGCATGACCATGACGTTCAACCGGGTCGGCAAAAACCGGCGCAGAGAGAAAGAACCACCAGCTGCGGCCCAAATGTTGCACTGTCCTGCCATCTTCGTGAGCAAGTGGCCAGCAGTCCCATAAATCGATGTGGTCAAACAAACGCACCACATCGTCCCTGCCGATAATCGGGATGCGGGGTGCATCGCCAAAGCATGTTGGTTCCCAACGGCTCGCACCAAACGGTGCTACCTTCTGGATCAGCGCTGAAATTTGAGACATCGTGAGCTTTCTCGAAGTGCGGTCAGGCGCATTTGCGCATGTGAAAAATGGAAACTGTCTCGGCCTTGGATGGCGGCAACGGCAGCCCGGAGTGCGCAAGCCAGCTTGCAGAGAACTTTTGCGGCTCGGCGATCATCGCTTCGAACAATGGGGCGCTTTGCATGGCATGGCCGCCCTCACCCCCGGCAATCCTCATCAACTGCACATCCCACCAGCCTCCTCCAGCTGCAAAAGGTAGCGGAAGTGGTTGCGGCCGCCGATCTGCCGGAGGTTCTGCACGGATGACGAAAAGCAGGAGTTCGTCTTCTTTGCCCTGCGCCTGCCAGAGTATCCCGTCAGCGCCCTCACCCAACCAGACACGGCCTTGGTGGAGCAAGTCACGCCATTGCTTGTAAAAGGAAATCCAGCCCGCAAGTTCTGCGCGCTCGCCCTCCGACAGCGTGCGCGGATCCAGTTCCACGCCGAGATGACCAGTCAGCGCCATCGCCGCGCGAAAAGCGAGAGGATGGCTGCGACCAGTCGCATGTGCGGGGCTCGCAGCAATGTGCGACCCCATCATTTCTGGCGGCAAAAACGAGAGAAATCCGCGCTGTATACTGATCCGGCTGACTGCGTCGATATTGTCACTGGTCCAGTAGCGATGACAAAATTCAGCCATTCCGGCATCGTTACGGCCACCGCCACCGGCACAGGACTCTACCTCAACTCCAGGATGCGCGGCACGAACTCTCGCAAGCAGAGCATAGACTCCACGCAACTGCGAGGCACCGCCGGCTGGCGCAAGATCGCGGTTGTGATCCCACTTGAGGTATGTGATCGGCAGCTCGGTCAGAAGAGCGTCGAGACAGTCGAATAGATAGTCACGGACATCCGTTCGAGCCATATCCAGGACGAGCTGGTTGCGAGCTGTCGGCTGCGGCCGGCCCGGCAGGGACAGTGCCCAATCGGGATGAGCACGATAAAGGTCGCTATCCGGGTTGATCATTTCCGGCTCGACCCACAGACCGAACTCCATGCCCAAGGCGTTCACCCTGTCCGCTAGGGGTTTCAAGCCGTTCGGGTACTTTCGCGGATCGGCCGTCCAGTCGCCCAGTCCGGAAGTGTCATCATCCCGATTGCGAAACCAGCCATCGTCCAGAATGAAGCGTTCTACACCAACCGATGCCGCTGCCTCGGCCAAGGCAACGATGCGTGCTTCGTCATGGTCAAAGTAGCAGGCCTCCCATGAGTTGAGATGCACGGGACGGGGGCGCATAGTGCGGCCAGGCCACCGCAGCCGGGCACGCACCGCGTCGTGGAACGCAGATGCCGCACCGTTCCGCCCCTCGGTTGACACCGTGAAAATCGCGTCTGGTGCTGTCCAGCTATCTCCAGGGGATAAAGTGACCTCGCCCGGCTGCAGAAGAGCGCCTGCGCTCATGATCCAGCAGCCTTCATCGTCGCGCTCTATTGCAACGCGATTGTCGGCCGACCACGCCAACTGCAATGCGCGAACGGTGCCTTGGTGCAAAGTCGCACCATGATCGAGCACGAAGACACCACCCGGTCCACCGTGCCCGGAAATGCCCCGCCGCACCTCGCGCACCCACGACTGCTGAGGCATGGCCTCACAACATTCCACCAGCTCAGCGTTATGACGGCCACGCCATGACACGATCTGACCTGAAGTTGACGGGAGCGGCAGCATGGCGCTGGCGAGCCAATCCACCGAGAAAGCCAAATCACCTACGTTGCGGACGACGCTGCGGCATACGCATGCCCTACCCGAGACCTCGAAAGTCTGTTCAACTTCAACGCCGGAATCCTCATCGCGACAGCGGATAATCACGCATCCAGCACCGTCGGAAACGTCCACAGCAGAAAAGTCGATATCCAGGCATTTCCCGGCGCTGCTGACCTTCAGGAATGCAGGGCCGAACCAGCCAAGGCCTGACACCGGAACCGAGCAGAACGGCACGTCGTGGTCGAGTGAATACGAAGCGGGACCGCGCAGGTCCGACGATGGCGGCAGGCCTTGCGTCTCGACCGTCGGACCGAAATGTCGCCAGACCGGCGCCCTGCCTTCTGCCGTCTCCCAAGCCAGGGACGCAGTCCCCGTATGCAAGGCAAAAGTGCGAGACATCACGCAACCACTGCCTGCTGCGACTTGGCTCCGACCCGCCCTTCACGGACCCACAGAACCGAAACACCTGCAAGTGCAAGCGAGACACCACAGAACATCAACATGTTGCGCGGATCGCCACCCAGCGCGAGCTTGTAGGCATCGAAGCCGATCGAGACGAAGCCAAGATCGAGCCTGCTCATCACCACAGCAAACAGCAGCATAGGGATTACGATCATCATGTTGAAAATGCCCATGTAGACGCCCGTGCGCTGCGGCGGGATTGAGTTTGTCAGAATGGCGTAGGGGTTACCCATGATGCTGCCCCACGCCAGGCCTATGCCGATGGCCGGAACGAACAGGAACGCCTTGTCTGTCACGTTCGGCAGAAGAAACATGCCGACGCCACCGGCAAACAGGCAAAGTGCATGGAGTGGCCCCGGTCCGATGCGCTTCACGAGAGGAACCATGGCGAAGGCGGTCACAAAGGAAATGGCATTGTAGAATGCGGCGACTTCGCCGTTGGTCAGTACCGCCGTGTGGAAGGCACTGCTGTGAACATCGGCGGTCCCATAGACTGTCCGACTGATCGAATAGACGGCATACGTCCAGTAGCCGGACATGCCGGCCCACTGAAACAGGCTCATAAGGCCCAGTTTGCGCATGGCGACGGGCATGTCGGCGATCGCTGCCCCAATCTCGCTAAAGGTCGCCCAAACACCCCTCGGCTGGGCTTTGATGTGGGCGATCTCGTCTGCCGTAAGCGGGAGTTCGGGAACGCGAAGCACCGACCACAAGATCGTGGTCAGCGAAAGTACCGCACCGATCATGAACACGATGCGGACGGTGTAGGGAATTCCATGGCTGTCTACCCAGTCCTGGTTCATGCCGAAGCCGACAAGCAGTGAGGGCGTGAGGAACGCAAGCATCTGCGCGAGACCGGTAAAGGCGCTTTGCGAGAGGAAGCCCGCCTGGCGCTGATCGGGATTAAGCCGATCAGAGACATAGGCGCGGTAGGGCTCCATCGTGATATTGTTGCCGGCATCGAGGATCCACAGCAGCGACATCGCCATGAGGATTGAACTCGACAGCGGCATGAAGAACAGGCCGAGGCAGCACAGTACTGCACCGATCAGGAAATAGGGTGTGCGACGCCCCCACCGGCTGGCAGTCCGATCGCTCAAGGCTCCGATGATTGGCTGCACAAGCAGGCCGGTGATCGGCCCGGCCAGCTGGAGCATGGGCAACTGGGATTCATCAGCACCGAGATAACTGTAGATCGGCCCCATGTTGCCCTGTTGCAGGCCGAAACTGAACTGCAGGCCGAGGAATCCAAGATTCATTTCGAGAATGCGCGCCAAGGACAGTTTGGGTCTGGCGATGTTACTGGTTCCCACGTCCGGCTCTCCCACGGACCTATTCCGGCCCTCTCGCCGCTTCTTGCCACAGCATGTCGAGCCTTACAACAATCGATTGCAGAAATACCTGACCCCACACTCGAGGCTGTGATCGGAAGCTTTGATGGAATGCAATAAGTTACCAGAAAACAGACCTTTGCGAAATATATGCAAACTCAAGCCAGGTCTTGGTGAAGGGTTTCGATCCGCAGGACGTTAGACATCGGCAAACGATGATATCAGCGGGACAAAGGGACAGACATCCAATGCAGCATGGCGACATCACCGAAGACACCTCGCACGACCATCAGTCCGAGGGTCTTGCTGCCGATCTAGCCCAGATCGAACGCCTGCGAGTGGGACGGCGTCGCGCCCTTGCCCTCTTCGGCTCGGCCGGCGGCAGCGCATTGCTGTTTGGCTGCGGCGGCAGCGATGGCGCAGCATCAAGCACAACGACATTATCAACCAGCACCGCAACGGCGACAGCTTCGGCAACTGCAACTGCAACTGCAACTGCAACTGCGACAGCTACTGCGACTGCTGGCACCTGCACCGTCCCTGCGACCGAGACCAACGGTCCCTACCCGGCAGACGGTACGAACACCGCCTCTGGCATTACCTCGAACGCCCTTACAGCCAGCGGAATCGTCCGAAGCGACATAAGGTCCAGCTTCCTAGGCAGTTCGACCGCCACCGCCGTCGGCGTTCAACTGACGCTTACGCTGACCGTAGTCGACGTGAACAACGGCTGTACCCCACTTGCCGGTTACGCCGTATATATCTGGCACTGCACGGCAGATGGGTATTATTCGCTCTATACCCTGCCGAATGAAAGCTACCTGCGGGGCGTGCAGGTAACCGATACCAACGGGAAGGTAACATTCACCACGATCTTCCCGGGGTGCTATTCCGGCCGCTACCCGCACATCCACTTCGAGGTGTTCTCAAGCCTCGCCAACGCGACCAACGCGAATTACGCCCGACTGATTTCGCAGCTCGCACTGCCTGCGGCAGCCTGCAACGAAGTCTATGCACTTTCGGCGTATCCAAGCAGCAAGACGAACTTTGCAAACGTCACGCTTTCCAGCGACAACGTCTTCGGCGACAACACCGACGCACAGCTCGCGGTAATGACACCCACGGTGACCGGCTCGACAACTACGGGGTACACCGGCACGACGACCATCGGCATCGCAACCTGACGGTCCCGCGGTGCCGAGCCTAGCCTTCAACCTTGCCCTGAAAAGGCTCAGCCTCAGCAAGTCTCACACATCATTGCCCTGGATCTATCAGCACCTTGCACTGATGCGTACGCTTGCGCAGGCTCTCGAACACGTCTGGCGTTGCGGCGAGCGAGATCGTGTCGGTTACCAGCAGACGTGGTTCGACGGCGCCGCGGTCAAGCGCGTCAAGTGCTGCCTCGTACTCCTGCCGGGTGAAGAAGGCAGAGGTCACGAGCTTCACCTGCTTTGACAGCATGGCGAAGCTGTTGATGCTGTCAGGACGGGTGCAGAGGCCTAGCAGTGTGATCGTGCCATCGTTGCGCACCTGATCCACAGCCTGGGCGATAAGACCCGGAACCCCGACGCATTCGAACACGACATCGGCCTTGCCGCCGAGCGCGCGGTCGGCGCTGCCAACGGGATCGGCGGGCTCTACCACGAAATCATGGGCCCCCATCAGCAGCGCACGATCGCGCTGCCAGTCGGCAAGGTCCTGCACGACTACGCGCCCCGCCCCGAACCTCCGCGCCCAGAAGGCCACAGCAAGACCAATGGGCCCCGCCCCCAAGACCAGCACCTTGTCACCGATCTTCATTCGGCTGAGCACGACGCCGTGGAGTGCAACGGCCAGCGGTTCGACGATCGCGCCATCGGCGAGGCTGGCGCTGGATGGCAGGCGCACGCACTGGTTCGGACGGGTCAAGGCGTATTCGGCGTACCCCCCGCCCTGCAAGCCGAAGCGCTCGCACCACTGGACTTCGCCAGTCTGGCAGGCATGGCAGTGGCCGCAGCTTTGCAGCGGTATTACCGAGACCAGATCGCCGTTGCGCAGACCTTCGACGCCCTTGCCGAGAGCGACGACCTCGCCAGCGAATTCATGGCCGAGCACCGAACCGGCACCCTGCCCATAGGCCGGGTCCTCGGTCATGTGCAGATCCGAACCGCAGATGCCGCAGCGGCCGACCTTTACCACAACATCGCCCTCCCCCGGCGTCGGGTCGGCGATGGTCTCGACGGCCAAGGGCTTGTGCAGCCCCTGCATCACGGCGGCGCGCATAACGGGGTCCTTACTTGTACTTGCCGAGCATCATGCCACCGTCGATCACCACGTGGCTGCCGGTCATGTAGTCCGAAGCATCCGAGGCGAGCAGCAGCGCAAGCGGCTTGAGTTGGTCTGTCTCTGCAACCGAACCGAGCGGGACGATGGCGTCCCATGCGGCCCGAGCGACCGGGTCTTTCTTGAGCCAACCGCCGCCGATGTTGGTGACGAACGGGCCCGGAGCAATGGCATTGATGCGGATCTTGAACTCGGCGAGTTCGAGGCCGAGCGCGCGCACCATGTGAAGAACGCCAGCCTTGGCGGGCATGTAGGGCAAGCCGACAATCGGTTCGGTGACGAGCCCGGCGTTGGACGCGGTGGTGATGATCGAGCCGCCGCTACGACCGCTGGCACGCCCCCCCTTCTTCATGATCCGCACGGCGTTGCTCACGGTATAGAACACGCCGTTGAGGTTGACCTGGATCGAACGGTCCCAGCGGTTGTGATCGTAAGTATCGACCTGGCCATCATCGTTGCGGTGGCCTGCCGGGTTCCAGAAGCCGGCGCCGGTGTCGATGCCGGCGTTGGCGAAACAGATGTCGAGCCCACCATAAGCGCTATCGTGCGCGTCGAAGGCGGCGACGACGTTCTCCCAGTTGGAAACGTCCAGTTGATCGGAGCGGACTTCATACCCCTCGCTCCGCAACCGTGCCGCTTCCCGGGCAGCGCCATCGGCATCGATGTCGGTCAGCGTCACTGCAGCGCCCGCCTCCGCCATGGCCTCGGCATAGGCGAGGCCGATCCCCGATGCGCCGCCGGTTACAAGCGCCGAGCGCCCCTTGATGTCGAACTTGTCGAGCGTTCCCATTTGCATCCTCTTGTTCTTGGTTTCGTTCAGGCAGCGGCGCTGGCCTCGCGCTCGCGGTCGATCAGGCGCTGCAGCATCCGGCGGGCCCGCACGCCGCCGCCGTCTCCACCGAGAATGACCGGGCGCAGATCCCAGAAGTCTGCCCCGCGCATCAGGCGGTGGCTGTCACGGATGATCGGCATGTCCTCCTGCTCGAACGCGAATTCGAGCGCGCCGCGCATGGCCGCCGTGAACTCGGCATCGCCCAGCTTGTAGTCGCGGGCCGTTGCCCAGAAATAGTGAGTGGTGTCGGGCGTTTCTGGCGTGAAGGCGTGCAGCGAGGGCAGCAGCGTGCACTCCTCACGAGGGGTACCGGGATCGCCGGCGCGGAAGTCGAAGTAGAGCACGGCGGGCGCGTGCCATTGCACGAGGCCGTAGAAGTCCTGTCGGCGCCCCTCGGTGCCCATGACCGCGGAAATGCCAACCGAGAGGTGATCGTTCAGGCGGATGTATTCAGCGAAGACGCTGCTGCCATCCTGCCAGAATTTCCGCTCCCCCTCCGTGAAAGCACTGGCTACCAGCGCGGGATGGACGAAATTGGCGTGGCTGAGATCGAGGATGTTGTCGCTGTAGAGCTCGTAATGCCCTTCGGCGACGGTTACGCCGCGGACGGCTTCCCACTTCGGGTCCGAGAGCCAGGAGAAGTCCGGGATCGTTGAGGCGTCGGCCTTGGCCGCGTCGCCCATCCAGATCCACAGCAGGGCATGGCGTTCGACAAGGGGGTAGACCTGCAGGTTCGCATCGGGCAGCTGGCCGCCCGGGTGCGGGTTGTGGACGCACACACCGGCACCGCTGAAGCGCAGGCCGTGATACGGGCACATCAGCGCGCCATCCACCACCGTACCATGACCGAGCGGCGCGAAGCGATGGGGGCAGCGGCCGGTGATGGCCTGCGCCACGCCTGCTGCGTCGCGGAACAGGGCTACCGGCTCTTCAAGCAACGTGCGCTGCTGCGGCTGTGTACCTAGATCGCTCGCCCAGCCTGCCACGTACCAGGTGTTGCGCAGGTATGTCCCCCGTGGCTCCTGCCCGAGCCGTGGAACCGGTGCCCTCTCCTCGCTCACGATCGCAGCGTCAGAGATAGAGGGCGGGGTTGATCGCGATGTTGTGCTCGCGGCAGTAGCTTTCGTAGTGGTTCATGAACCACCAGACATCGAGCGTTTCGACGTGATTGCCGTGCTCGTCGAAGAACTCGTTCGCACCCTGCATGTGGAACAGCGCCTTCATGCCGTTCGGGTCGTCAGTGACGAGGGTGTGCGCGGTGCCCGGCGTCTCGGTAATGAAGTCGCCGGGGCGGCAAACCCAGTCATATTCGAGATAGCGGAACGAGCCTTCGAGGCCGATCGCCCAGACCTTGCCGCGGTGCTTGTGCGTGCCGATGACGCCGGGTCCCTTGATCCACAGCACGTTGACGTAGACGTTCTCGCGGACGTCGAATGCAAGGTGACGGATGGCCGCGTTGTCACCGAAGGGAACCCACGGGCTCTCGACTTCCGACGAGCCGACGTAGGTGCCTTCAACACCCTTGGCGCGAATCAGGTCACCGTAGAGTTCCGGAACATTGACGATCTTGTAGGCACCCGATGGGGGTGCGGTCATGGTACCCATGGCAGCCTCAGAGATAGAGCTTGGGGTTGATGGCGATGCCGTTCTCGCGGCAGTACGTTTCGTAGTGGTTGATGAACCACCAGACGTCGGTGGTGTCGACCAGAACGGCATTCTCGTCGTAGAATTCGATGGGGCCCTGCATCCAGCCGAACAGCTTGCAACCTTCCGGGTGGTCGGTGACGAGCGTATGGCTCTCGCCGGGCGTCTCAAGGATCAGACCGCCCGGTGTGGCAACCCAATCGTACTCGAGATAGCGGACGCTGCCTTCGAGGCAGACCATGGTGATGGTGCCGCGATGGAAGTGCGTGCCGATGACGCCCGGCCCCTTCACCCACAGGATGTTCGAGAACAGGTTCTGGCGCACATCAAACGCGAGGTGCTTGATCGCGGCGTTTTCACCGAACGGCACCCACGGGCTGTCGACGTCGGTCTGCGCGTCGATGTAGCGACCGCCGGGGCTGAGGCGTTTGACCAGGTCCTTGTGCGCGAAAGGAACATCGACGATCTCGGCCTTGTCCGAGGGCGGCGCGGTCATCACGGTGGCGGTGCTCATTGTGCAGGTCCTCTCAACGGATCAGCGTGTCGACATAGTCGGCGCCGATGCCGACGGCGTCATAGTGTTCGCGCGCTGCCTTCATGTAGTCGAACACGTCGTAGTGGCCGACAGTGTTGCCCTCTTCATCGAGCCACATGAGCGGGCCGGAGACGACGAAGAAGACCTTCATCGGGTCCTCATGCTCGTAGCAGACCAGCGTATGGCTCTCGCCCGGGGTTTCGTAAACGAAGTCACCGGCAGTGGCGGTCCAGCTGTGCTCGAGGTAGGCCCACTTGCCGCTGATCGTGTAGGCCCAGATCGGATGCGGATGATAGTGGCGGTTCACCAGACCCGCCTGCTTGCTCATCAGGACGTCCGCCCACATGTTCTTTGCCGGGCTGATCCAGACGGGCTTCGAAAATACCGTTTCGGAGATTGGCACCCAGTAGCGCTCGTCGCCCTCGGCGATCTTGGGCATGTAGACTTCGGGCAGACCGCCTTCACGGAAGACCTTGTCGACCGGCTTGATGTCCTTCCAGAACTCTGTGTGCGCCGCTTCAGGCATTGTCTCTCTCCGTATTGATGGACGCGGGCGAAGCCGAAGGGGATACGACCCCGCCCGCGCACTTGTTCAGTTTATCAGAACTCCACGCCGAGACGCGCGAACCACTCACGCGGGCGGCTGTAGGTGCCGTAGAACTGACCACCGGCAATCTGGGCCTGGCCGGTGACCAGATAACGCTCGTCGGTGATGTTGGTCATGCCCACAGTCAGGTCCCAGTGGTTGCCCGACTTGTAGGTGATGTTGCCGTTGATGATGTCAGTCGGCCCACGCTGGAGCAGGTAGGCGCGCTCGGTATCATTCCAAAGCGACGTGGTGTGTGTCCAGTCAGCCAGCACGACAAGCTTGGAATCCCCGCCCATCGAAAGTTCGTAGCGCGGGCTGACGTTGAACTTCCACTTCGGCGTCTTGGGCAGATCGGCACCCGGGAACACGCCAGCCTGGAACGGATTTGCAGCAACCTGCGCTCCTGCAAGAACCGCAGTATAGTACGAGTCCGTGTAACCGACCGAGGCATTGATCAGGAAGCCATCCGTCGGAGCTGCGACGACCTCGACTTCAAAGCCCTTGATGCGCGCATCGCCGGCGTTCTGAATGGTCGGCGAAACGCCCTGCTGGAAGTTCAGCTGGATGCCCTTGTAGTCGGTGAGGAACGCAGCTGCGTTGATCTGCAGGCGACGATCCAGAAGCATCGACTTCACGCCCACTTCCCAGGTCGTTGCCTTCTCCTCGTTGAAATCAGGCGCGGTTGGCAGCGGGTTGGAGAGGCGTGTCGTCCAGCCACCGGTCTTGTAGCCCTTCGACCAGCTGGCGTAGAGCATGGCGTCTTCGGTCGGGTGATACTGAAGGCCGATCTTGGGCGAGAAATCGCTGAACGACTTACGCTGCGTTCCGGCGACGTAGTAGCGCAGTGGCTGACCCTGATTGGGGAAACCCGCAGCGATACGGCATGCATCGGAGATCGGATTGATCGAGGCGCACTGCGGCACGCCGATCTGATTCAGGATCTTGTAGGTCAGGCCGTTGGCATCCGATTGGAAGCCCTCGAAGGTCTTGTTTTCCTTGGTGTAGCGACCGCCGATGGTGATGCCGAACTGTTCGGTGGGACGGTAGTCGATCTGGCCGAAGAAGGCATAATTCTTGGTCGAAAGATCGTTCGGACCGTCAACCTGCAGCAGACCTTCGGCGAACGTCACGTAGTCGTGAAGGTCGCCCGCTTCCTTGAAGAAGTATGCGCCCAGAACGTAGTTCAGCTTCTTGTCCATCGCCGAACCATTGAGCTGCAGTTCCTGGCTGAACTGCCACTGGTTCATGGTGAAGCTGGTGTGCAGGAAGTTCAGCGGCGAACCGTCGAGGTCCATGCCGGCGTTCCAGTGCAGTTCGCGATAGGCCGTGATCGACTTGACCATCATCGTGTCCGAAAGATCGAACTCGATGGTGCCCGAACCGCCGTAGGTCTTCAGCTTCGAGTAGTTGTTGCCGTTCGCATACGACACGTCGATGTCCTTGGACACGAAACGGTCGTCGTAAGGCAGGCGATTGTTGGCCGGATTGGCATCGGCGTTGACGCCGAAGACGGTCGGATTGTCAAAAATGCTGTTCAGGCCGCCGATGCCACCAATGTACGCAAACGAGGGCGGACCACCACCGCAATCGCCAACGACAACGCCCTGAATGGCGCAGTTGTAGGTGCCTGCGAACACGGCTGGGGTTGTCTTGATCAGCGTATTGGCGAGCTGGGACTGGTCGATGTTGCTGTAGTCACCCGACACGGTGATCCGCAGGTTCGACTTGTTGTCGTAGCGCAGCTTGCCGCGCAGGTTCCAGCTGTTGTCGCCGCCTTCGCTGCCGTAGCCGATATTGTTGTAGCCAGCGGCCTTGTAGTTGGTGATCGGCGTAGAGGCGAAGTTGTTCGCGCCGGGGAACGCAACGCGCTTGACGTAACCGTCGCGGTTCTTGGTTGCAAAGCTGACCGACGCTGCAAGACCGTCAGTCAGCGGCAGGTCCGCTGTGCCACGGGTCTGTACGAGGCCGAAGCGACCAGTCGTCACATCGCCCTTGAAACGGAACTCGTCGCCCGGATCGTGCGTGACGATAGAGATTGCGCCGCCGATGGTGTTACGACCGAACAGCGTGCCCTGCGGGCCCTTGAGCACTTCGATGCGCTCCACGTCGGGGAGGTCTTGGTTCGCACCGACCGAACGGGCGAGATAGACGCCGTCGAGATAGACACCCACGCCAGGATCGATGTTGAACGCGAAGTCGTTCGCGCCGATGCCACGGATATAGGCCGAGAGAACCGCCGACGAACCCGAGAACGGCGTACCGGCGTCCAGCGTGACGTTGGGCGAAATGTTCGAAAGACCCGCAACGCTGCCGACGGCACGTTCCTGCAGAGCATCTGCGCTGAATGCGGAAATCGCGATCGGCACGTCCTGGACGTTCTCCGCGCGCTTCTGTGCAGTCACGACAATCTGGGCGATGCCGCCGCCGCTGTCTTCGGCCTGAGCCTGATCCTGTGCAAACGCTGGCGCCGCAAGGACCGTCGCCATGGCTGCAATGGAAACCGATGCTATTCTCATGGTTTTCCTCTCCCTGTTTATGTCCGAAAGGGGCCGCTGCCCCGGAATTTCGCCAGCTTGATAGGCACTGGCGGAACTTGTCGCTTGCACTCACGCGCAAGCTGATCAGGACTGCCGCGCAAAAGTCCTGCTGCGCGGCATTCCCTTACGTCATGCTGGTGACTTTCTGCCCATTCGCCAGTCGCGCGGGGCAGCGCCGAACTGCTGCCGGAAGCAGCGCGTGAAGTAGGCACTGTCATTGAAGCCCAGCTCGAATGCGATCTCGGTTATGCTGGAATCGGGTCTGGCCACCAGCCTGTCAGCCGCGCGGCGCAGGCGCTGATCAAGGATGTAGGCCGTGGGCGTAGTACCCATCGCCGCGAAGATGTTCTGCACCGTACGAACCGATATGCTGCAGGCATCGGCTATGGACGTAGTGCGCAGGGCCGGGTCCTCGAGGTTGGCTGCAACCATGGCCAGGACGCGGCGGCGCATGTCGGCCTCGCCTGCGTCGGTTGAAGGACGCTGCGCCCCGCGTACGGCCATTGCGGCGAGATCATAGAATACGGCGTTGACACCGATTTCCCATTCCGGATCCTCTGAGGCGCGCTCGCCCTGCTGCCACAACGAAAGCAGGAAATCGTGGAACACGCGCCCGCCAGGCGTCGCGCCGCACATGCGTTGCATCAGCGCATCATCGATGCCCGGAAAACGCTCGGCCAGAGGCGCTCGCGGAAACTCGACCACAAGCAGTTCGTGGCCTGTGAGGCGGATCGCATAAGGCTGGTGCGGGCTGGCGAGAACGAAATCGCCCGGCTGGAGTGTGCATTCGCTGCGCCCCTGCATATGCTCGCTGTTGCCGCGGCATTGAAGGTGGAGGATCAGGCGCTCGTCATTCTGTGGCAAAGGATTGCGCCCTACTGCCGAGTGGGATGAATCCGTGCGGATCATGTCGAGCTCGCCGACGCGCCAGGACAGCATCTTCCCCGCGAAGTCTTCTCCCGGCACGTTGACGAATGTGCCCGTAAAGGCCCGATCGGCAATCTCGTTCCAATATCGCGCCCGATCATGGGGAGCCACGTCAGCAGTGTGAAATTTGAGAAGCGCACCCATGGTTCTTCTCCGTCGTGTCAGGCGATCGAGGGGATCGCGTTGCCGGAGCGCCGCGCAACGACGCGCGGTGCGGATTCGATAAGTCCAAGTGTCAGGAAGCCCGCCAGCACGGTGCAGCCGAGCATCAGCCACAGCGGGGCAGCAAGACCGTAAGCGTCAGCCAAGGTTCCGGCGAGGAACGGGGACAGAACCCCGCCGAGCACCTCGCCTGTCCCCATGACGACGCCTGTGAGCGTTGCGGTCAACCGCGGGTCGACCGATTCCGACGGGATCGTGGCCATGAACATCGGGAAAAGCCCGTTGAGGCCCCAGCCGAAGAAGAAGATCGCTGCGAGGACCCACGCAGACCCTTCGTAATAAAGGCCACCCAAGGGCAGGATCACACCAAGGAAAGAGAAAAAGATCATCACCGGGCGGCGGCCAATGACGTCGGAGATCGCCGGTACAGCGAAGCTGCCCAGACCCGCGGAAATCCCGAGCGTTGCCATCAGCCAGCTCATTGTGTCCGGATCAAACCCGCGCACCTTGGTCAGGAACAGCGGCATGAAGGCCCAACACACAACCAGATAGGAAACCAGCAGGATCGAGATCAGGGCACAAAGGATCACGTTGCGATGGCCAAATGCCTCACGCAGCGTGACTTTGGGTGCGGTGTCGTCATGCGCCTCCACCGGCGGCTCGCGCAGCGTGAACCAGATCAGGGCCGCCGTCACGAGTCCGGGGAGCGCAGCCAGGTAGAAGCCGGTTCTCCAACCAACGGCAACAGCGACGGGCACCAACAGCAAGGGCGCAAGTCCCGAACCGAGCAGATTGGAACCCAGGTTCTGCGCGACTCCCATGGCAAGGCCGCGGCGCTCAGGGGCGACCTCGGCAACAATGATAGAATGGCTGACCGGCATGACACCACCCTCGGCAGCCCCCATCAAGAGGCGCGCGCCAAGCAGCATCAGAAACGAAGAGGCGGCGCCAGAGATGAAGGAGCACAAGCAGAATGCCACCGTCGCCACTACAACCACGGGCTTGCGCGACCCCAGCTTGTCCGAGATGCGCCCGACCAACAGGCCCGACAGCGCCCAAGTGAGCGACAGGGCCGAGCTGAACATGCCGACTTGCGTGTTGCTCAATTGCAGGTCCGGCTGGACGAACGGCATCAGGAAGTTGAGCGCGTTCCGGTCAAAGAACAGGATGCCGAAATTGAGGCTGAGGAGCGCGGTAACCCACACCTGATAGCCGCTGCCTCTTGCCTGTGTGCCCTTCATCCCGGTCTCCCGTCCCTGCTATCATTGTTATGGTTCAGATGAATGGACGGACCGGGTCGGCGCCATCCCACCCTTGCGAAGCCTGCCACATTGCCGTGAAATGCGCGTCCATCCCGGGCGTGGCCGGGATCAGTTCAAGAAAGCCAGGTGCCGCAGCATTCCCGCCTTCCAGATAGGCGACGCTGCCGCCTGTCGGCACAGCAGCCTTGAACGCAAGCTTGTAGCCCCGTGCGAGATAGCCGGGCAGTTCAGCCTCTACGTCCTCGCAGGCGATACCGAAGTGGTGGAAGCCGTAGCCGCTCTTCTCGATGGTTTCGCGGTAAACGGACGGGTTGCCGTCGAGAGGCTGTATCAGTTCGACCTGCATGTGACCGATGAAGCCCATCGCGATCGTGACATCTGCGTTCGATGGCGCGCCCCGATAAAACTGGTCGGGACCGAGAAAATGGTCGAGCAGGAAGAACGGCCCGGCGGCGCAATCCTTCTGGAAGTGCGCGATCGACGCGCGGACATCCTCGACCACGAACGCGGTCTGCATGACGCCGCCGAACGGCTGGCCGAAGCCGAGCATCCTTGCCATTTCTGTCCTCTCCGCACGCCCCGCCTCTGGCGGACGGAAGCGTTCCAAATGCTGCTAAAGCGTGATTGCGACCTTGCCGAACAAGCCTGCCGATGACTGGTAAGCGTAAGCGTCGCGGGCCTTCTCGATAGGGAATACCTTGTCGACCACGGGCTCGATCCCATGCTGGTCAATGAAGGCATTCAGGCGCTCGGCCATGCCTTTGGAACCGACGAAAATGCCGCGGATCGAGGCCCCCTTGAACATCAGGCCGTGCGGGTTGGTGTCGCCCTCGCGCGTCAGCACGCCGATCAGGGCGATTTCGCCCGCGAAGCCGACCGCGGCGATGGATTGCTTGAGCGTACCTGCGCCTCCCACCTCGACGACCTTGTCAACGCCGCCACCAGCGAGCCGTGCTGCTTCGGCACCCCACTCGGGCGTGGTGCGGTAATTGATCACATGATCGACACCCAGCGCTTTCACCCGCTCGAGCTTCTCGTCCGAGGACGAAGTGGCGATGACGGTGGCACCTGCCGCCTTGGCAATCTGCAGCGCCAGGAGAGAGACGCCCCCGGTGCCAAGAACCAGGACGGTGTCCCCCGCCTTTACCGGGCGCGGTCCCTCCATGAGGGCGTTCCACGCTGTGACACCGGCGCAGGGCAGACAGGCCGCCTGCGTGAAGTCCAAGGTTTCAGCCAGCGGGACAACGCCATGCTCGGGCAGGACAACATAATCCTGCAGCATGCCCGGCGCAGGCGGTGCGCCAAGGGCTGCGCCCATGCCGGGGTTGGGCGGGCCGTCCATCCAGTCCTGGAAGAATATACCGGCCACGCGGTCACCCACCTTGAGCGAGGCAACGCCCTCGCCCACCGCGGCAATCTCGCCGGCGCCGTCGGAAAGCGGTACGGTATCCTGCTGTACGACACCGCCCATGTAGAAGCCGAGCGGAATGATCTGGTCGCGGTAGTTCAGCGAGCACGCACGAACGCGCACCAGCACTTCGCCCGGACCGGGCTGCGGAATGTCGGTCTCGTCCAGCCGCAGATCATTCAGCGACGTAGAGCCTGCGGCTATCACCCACTGGCGCATCGGCATTTTCTCCCTGTGAGACGATCATCACCGATCCAGCGTCACAAATTAATCAGTTGGACAAACCGATTTCACGGAGTGAAACCTAGTTTGGGTTGGCTTCGAGCGCCGCCGCGATTGCTCGCGCAGTTGCCTTCAAAGCTTCCAGATGTCTCTGGACGACTGCTTCGTCCGCTCCCCGCCTGCCCGGCCAGGTCACGTTGATGGTTGCTATTGGCGATCCACCCACCATGATCGGTACAGCCATCGACCGTCGCCCGTCTCGCAAGACGAGTTGCTTCGACCGATCTGGCCAGGGCAGCAGCGGATCGCGGGTTGCATACCCCCGCTGCTTTACCTGCTGCAGCATCTGCCGAAGCTCAGCCTCGCTGCCGTCAGGTGGATTGGCGGGGCGAAGGCGATCGATGATCGAGTCGCGCTCGGCATCTCCGCATGCCGCCAAGTATGCTCTCCCAGTCGCGGTATGGATGTAGGATAGCTTGACGCCCACTGGACCGAGAATAGCAGAATCCAGCCGGAAAAGCGGGCTGTTGGTCTCGAGGATCTCCATGTGATCAAGCCGCGGGGCGGCCAGCACGGACGGCCAGGCCACCCTTGTCGAAAGCGCCTTCAGGTGTGGAGAAGCGACTTCGGCAATATGCGCAGCTGAGGTGAAAGACGCGCGTTCGATCCGATCGACATGCGGAAGGTAGGCACCATCTGCCAGACGCTGCCAAACCAGCCCTTTTTGCCCGAGGGTGACAAGCATTCGCAGCAAGGTCGCTTTGGGCAACCCCGTCGCCTGGTGGAGTTCGTGCAGGCTTGCCGCCTTGCGCGTCTGCACCTCAATCAACACGTCCAGTCCACGCTCGAGCGCGCGCACGGTCTTGACCCTGCGTTCCAGCATCCATCCTGCTCCGGCAAATTCTGCGTTTCACCTTATGCAACGCAAAATCACGAAACCCCCGTGCAAAGTCAACCGCGCTGTCGCAGCAATAGGGGACGGAGAGGAAAACCTGACGATGACGAAGCCAAGCGTCCTGTTCATCTGCACGCAGGATACCAAGGAAGAGGAAGCCCGATTCACCCGAGCAGCCCTGGAGGCGGCAGGCGTTGACGTGGTCCACCTCGATCCCAGCGTCCGCCGCACTGTCGGCGGTGCGGAAATCTCGCCCGAGATGGTTGCGGAGACCGCCGGCATGACGATCGAGGAGGTCCGGGCACTTGGCCACGAAGGCAAGTGCCAGGATGCGATGATTGGCGGTGCAATCGCAGCAGCCCACGCATGGGACGCCAAGTCGCCCGTCTCGGGCATTCTTGCCGTCGGCGGCTCGATGGGCTCGGCGCTTGCCGGGGCACTGATGCAGAGCTTTCCCTATGGCCTGCCCAAGCTGATCGTCTCGACCATGGCCTCGGGATTTACAAAGCCATACATGGGCGTGAAGGACATCGCGATGATGAACGCGGTGACCGACATATCGGGCATCAACACCATCAGCCGCGACGTCTTCCGCAACGCCGCCAACGCCGTTGCAGGGATGGCCAAAGGCTATGATCGCGACAAGGGCCCGGAAAAGCCGCTGGTCTTGATTACCACTCTCGGCACCACCGAAGTCAGCGTGAAGCGCATCCGCCAGGCTCTGGAAGGCGATGGCTGCGAGGTAATGGTATTCCACTCCTCCGGCGCGGGCGGGCCCACCCTTGATGGTCTGGCCACCGACAAGGACGTGGCGCTGGTGCTGGATCTTTCGCAGACCGAGATCCTCGACCATCTCTTCGGCGGGCTGGCAGACTCCGGCCCCGATCGCGGTCGCGCAGCGCTGCGCAAGGGCATACCGACGATCCTGGCACCTGGTAATGCCGACTTCATCATCGGCGGACCGATCGATGCAGCAGAAGTGCAGTTCCCCGGCCGCCGCTACCATCAGCACAACCCGCAGCTGACAGCGGTGCGAACCAAGGTGGATGATCTCAAGAAGCTGGCCGACCACCTTGCCGCAAACGTGCGCGAAGCCAAGGGGCCGGTTCGGGTTTTCACCCCGCTCAGGGGCTTTTCCAGCCACGATAGCGCAGCCGGACATCTGCAGGACCTCAGCGTGCCAGGCCCGTTCGCCGAGTACCTCGCGCAGGTGATGCCCGATCATGTGCCTGTCACCGCGATCGATTCCCACTTCAACGACGAAGCATTCTCGAGTGCGGTGATCGCCGCTGCCCGTGAATTGCTGGCCGCAAAGAACTGATCCGATGATGACCGACAACATTCCCCTGACCCACGAAGACATCGCCGAGATCGCCGAGATCCTGGAGAAGTCAGGCTACCGCGAACTCGACCTTTCGACGCGGCGCTTCCGGCTGCGCGTGGCCAAAGGCGTCGATGCACAGGGCGGCGTGACCCAGGAATGGCAATGGGCCGGATCGGGACCCGAAGTCTCGACCGAAGCAAGCGCGGCAGTCGTCGATCCGAACGCAATCTGCTCGCCCCTGCCCGGCACCTTCTACCATGCCCCACAGCCCGGAGCGCCGCCGTTCGTGCAGCCGGGCGACGAAGTCGGCCCCGAAACAGTGATCGGCATCGTCGAAACGATGAAACTGATGAACCCGGTGCACGCCGGCCGCAGCGGCACGATTGCCGCGATCGTCGTCGCGAACGGAACCTTGGTCGCCAAGGGCGAAGCTCTGGTCCGGCTGACCTGAGATGATCCACAAGCTGTTCATCGCCAACCGCGGGGAGATTGCACTCCGCGTGATCCGCACCGCGCGCGCAATGGGGATCGAAACCGTCCTCGGAGCTTCCGAAGCCGACGCTGCATCGCTTCCGGCGCAGCTTGCAGACCATGTCCAGATCGTTGGCCCCGGGCCATCATCGCAAAGCTACCTGGCCATCGATGGCGTGGTTGACGCGATGGTGAAGTCAGGCTGCGACGCGGTGCATCCGGGCTACGGTTTTCTGTCCGAGAACGCCGCGTTTGCGCGCGCAGTGCAGGCCGCAGGCGTCCGCTTTGTCGGACCGGACATCAAGACACTCGAAGGCATGGGCGACAAACTTGCTGCCCGTGCGCTTGCCGTTGAAGCTGGGCTCCCGGTACTTCCGGGCGGCGAGGCGGCAACGCGCGCCGACGTGCACGCTCGCGCAGCGCAGACGGGCTATCCGCTGCTGCTCAAGGCCGTGGCAGGCGGCGGCGGCAAGGGCATGCGCCGCGTGGATCGCGCCGAAGATCTCGACAGCGCTCTCGACATGGCTCAAGCCGAGGCGCAGGCCGCTTTCGGCAATGCAGCAATCTATGTCGAGCGGTTCGTCGCGCGGGGGCGCCACGTCGAAGTGCAGCTTCTTGGCGATGGCACGCAGGCCATCCACCTTGGTACGCGCGATTGCTCGATCCAGCGCCGCTTCCAGAAGCTGGTAGAGGAAGCACCTGCCCCGGCCATGCCTCCGGAGGCCCGTGAAGGTATCGAACAGGCGGCCGTACGGCTCGCCCGACACATCGGCTATCGCGGCGCGGGAACGGCCGAGTTCCTTGTCGATGCCGAGGACTTCTCGTTCTACTTCCTTGAACTGAACGCACGCATCCAGGTCGAACACCCGGTGACCGAGGCAATTACCGGCGTCGATCTTGTCGAGCAGCAATTGCTGGTCGCCATGGGCAAGCCGCTGTCCCTCACGCAGGCGATGGTGCGTCCGCACGGCCATGCTATCGAAGTACGCATCAATGCCGAGGACCCGGACGCCGATTTCCGCCCGTCGCCCGGACGTGCAGTCCGCGCCGCGTGGCCGGCCGGCGAGGGTATTCGTGTCGACACTCACATCGGCATCGGGGGCGAGGTGCCACCGTTCTACGATTCGCTGATGGGCAAGCTGATTGTGCACGGCGATACGCGCGAACTGGCCGTGACACGGCTCTCCGACGCGCTGCGCTCGCTTCACATCGAAGGACTGCCAACCACCGCTTCACTCCACCGCCGTATCGTCGCCGATCCGCGCTTTATCGCTGGCGGCGTCGATACCGGCTTCCTCGCGGGACTTGCCCAATGACCGAGATCCGTCTCGTCGACGTCACCATGCGCGACGGCAACCAGAGCCTGTGGGGCGCGACCGGCCTCAACACCGCACACATGCTGCAAGCTGCTGCGCTGACTGAAGCGTGCGGGTTCAGGGCGATTGACTTCACCTCATCGAGCCACATGGCCGTGGCGGTGCGCTACTTCCAGAACAATCCCTGGGAGCGTCTCCGCCGCATGTCGGCTGCCATGCCGACAACGCCGCTTCAGTTCATCACCACCGGCCTCCGGTTCATTGCCTGGCAGCAGGCGGATCCCGAGTTCATGCGCCTTGTATACCGTGCCTTGCAGGCCAACGGGGTCGGGCGCTTTGTCCTGCTTGACCCGATGCACGAAGTGCCCGCGGTGATCGAGGCGGCAAAGCTGGTGAAGGAAGAGGGCAACGCCGAGGTCATGGCAGCCCTCACCTTCACGCTTTCCGAAATACACACAGACCAGTTCTACGCCGATTTTGCCCGCGCGGTGGGGCAGAGCCCGAACATCGACCTGTTCTACATCAAGGACCCGGCAGGCCTGCTATCTATGGACCGTGCGCGCACGCTTGTCCCGGCAGTGAAGGCCGTGATCGGCAATCGCCCGCTCGAGATCCACGCGCACACCACGGTGGGCCAAGGCATGTTGGCGAGTCTCGAAGCCGCCAAGCTCGGCATTTCGGCCATTCACGTTGGCGTCGGTCCAGGCGGTGATGGCTCGTCGCTACCCGAAGCAAACCGTACGGTCGCCAACCTCGAAGAAGCAGGCTTCTCTGTCGGTGTCGACAAGGCCGCGCTCAAGCGCCTGACGGCCTACTGGCAAAGCGTCGCGCTGGCCGAGGGCCTGCCACCGGGCACGCCGCAGAACTTCGACGCCAGCTTCCTTCGTCACCAGATCGCAGGCGGAGTGATGACCACCATCGCACGTCAGCTCGAGGAGCTTGGCCTCTCGGACCGGATGAATGCCGTGATCGAGGAAACCGGTCAGGTCCGAGCCGACCTTGGCTTTCCGATCATGGTCACGCCATTTCCGCAGATGGTCATGACGCAAGCCCTGTTCAACGTGATTGGTGAGCGGCGTTACGCTCAAGTTTCGGATCAGGTTATTCGCTACTGCATGGGCAAGTTCGGCAAGCCCACTTCACCGGTCGACCGCGAGGTGCTCGCCACGATCATGGACCGGCCACGCTCGCGCGAGCTGGAGAAGGAGCCAAACTTCCCTGCTCTGGGGGATCTTCGCCGCCAGTTTGGCTACGACATGCCAGACGAGGAATTCCTTTTGCGCGCGGTAATGCCAGCCGAGCAGGTCGATGCGATGCTTGCCGCGGGACCATCGCGTGCCACTTATTCGCCAAAGGTCGCCCCGATCCTCTCGCTGCTACGCAAGCTTGCCGCCAAGCCCAATGCACGCGACATCGTGATCGAGCGCGGCTCTTTCCGTTTAGCCCTTCATGCGGGAGCTGCGCTTTGACATTGACCTCGGATTTCAAGGCTCGCCTGCGCGATGCAGCCGGCTTCATTTTCGACATGGACGGCACGATTGCGCTGGGGGACTCCAAGAGCGGAGGGCACCGCGCGCTGCCGCACGCAATCGAGGTGCTGGGCGCGCTGAAGGATAGCGGGAAGCCGTTCGTCGTCTTTACCAACGGCACAGCCAAGCCGCCGGCCGCCTACGCAAACTCGCTGCGAAACGCAGGCTTTCCGGTGGACGATGACCAGATGTTGACACCATCATCGTCGGCGGCCGTATGGCTTTCGAAGAACGGGGTGAGCAAAGTGCGGGTTCTCGGCAATGCCGGTTGTGCCGCACCGCTTTCGGATGCAGGCCTCCATGTGGTCGGTCCGTCCGAAGAGGCCGAAGGTGTCGAGGCAGTTTACACCGGCTGGTTCCGAGAGTTTGACTTTGCCGCTCTTGAGGCTGCCTGCCATTCATTGTGGAACGGTGCACGGCTGTTCACGGCCAGCAATGTGCCCTTCTTCGCCACGGAAAATGGCCGGGCAATCGGCGCCAGCTTTCCGATCAATGCCATGCTCACGGCAATGACGCGCAAACGCCCCCGTATCCTCGGCAAGCCTTCGAAGATCGCGTTCGAGACGGCACTGACGATCATGGGCCTGCCGCAAAGCGCAGCGAAAAGTGTTGTCGTGATTGGCGACGATCCGGCACTGGAAATGCGGATGGCAAATGCCGTCGGCGCACATTCGATCGGGCTTGCGACGGGCATAATGGGAACCGATGCCCAGCTTCTCGAGAAGGACCGCCCGTCAGCGCTGTTGAGCGACCTCAAGCCTCTGCTCGACGTCCTCTAGCGCTTTCTCGCCGCAGTGGGCGCATGAAAATCCGGGTCTTTGTCCGCAATCCACACCAGAAACCGGGCAATGTCGGGATTGGCTATGAGAGCCTCCCGGTCTGCGCCGAAGCGCCCTAGTTCCCCGTTCGAAAACGTTGCGTGAAGCGTCCGGTGACAGATCGGGTGGACCGCTTCGGTCTGCCGCCCGCCCCGGCTCTTGGGTACGGGATGATGGAACTCCACGCGCTTCCCCAAGCGCCGCCCGCAAAGCCAGCAGGGCTTGGCAAGCGCGTCCATCAATCGGTCATGGCCGGTTCTGAAGGCGGCTTGCCAGCGCGCCACAGGTAAAGCCCCGCGCCAACGATGACCAACGCTCCGAAAGCTGCCACGAGATCCGGCCGCTCACCGAAGAGGACCCACCCGAAGGTGCCGGCAAGCAGAAGCTGGACATAAGTCATCGGTGCAATCGAGGCCGGTCCGGCCCGCGTAGTCGCAACGTAGATCAGGGCGTGAGCGCAGCTCGCCGAGATCGCGATGACCGCACACTTGATGAGGACAGGCATTGGCAGCGCGGGAACCTGGAAGAAGTGGATGCCGCTTTCGTGGCCCGCCCACGTGCCCAGGCACAGGAAACCAGCGCCGATCAGCGCCACATTGAACTGCATCGACAGCAGGCTGCCCGTACCGGCAACCTTGCGGTTGGCAACCATGAGCAGGGCCATGCCGCTTGCCGCGACTACCGGTAGCAGTGCAACCGGACCCAGCAATGAAAGATTGGGCCGCAGGATCACCAGCACCCCTGAAAACGCCACCACGGTGGCGATCCAGGTTTCCTTGCGCATCGGCTCGCCCAACAGGATCGCGGAAAGAAGGGCCGTAATCATCGGGCTGGTAAAGGAAATGGCCGTTGCCTCACCGATGGGCATCAGGTGGACAGCGCTGAAGAAGCTTACGGCCGACATAGCCACGCTCAAGCCACGCAGAACCTGCCAGCGCAGTTTCGGGAAGGCAAAACCCCGGGGCCCCTCGCGAACGAGCAGGATAATGCCGAGCCCCAGCGCTCCGAACACATAGCGCAAGGCTGCGATTGCGGTACCGGGCCACGCGCCTGCCATGCTCTTAACCAGCACATCGCCCAGCGAAAGTAGAGCAAAACCGCCAAGGGCAAAGAGCAATCCGGACCTGTGACTATCCTGCAAGATGCGAAATCCCGTTGCCCTTGTTGAACCGGTTATTGATCATAACCGAAGTCCTAGCGGGATGGACACGACAGCTCCAGTGCGAAGTGCGGCACTTTACCGGCAGTTAACCATGGCAGCTTAGGAATACGGAGTTGCGGGGCACCGGGGGCGCCGCCACAAGGACGGAAACGGGGCCATGACCAAGCTGATCATCCAGATACCCTGCCTTAACGAGGCTGACAGTCTGCCTGACACGCTGGTCGCCCTGCCCCGGCGAATCCCCGGCATAGACAAGATCGAGATACTGATCATCGATGATGGCAGTACCGACGGCACGGCCGAAGTTGCCCGGCGCTTCGGAGCGCATCATGTTGTCAGTCACCGCCGCAACCGCGGCCTGGCCGCCGCATTCCAGAGCGGTCTGGACGCCGCCCTTGCCGCTGGCGCCGATATCATCGTCAATACCGATGCCGATGGGCAATACGCTGGTGAGGACATCGCCAAGCTCGTCGCACCGATCGTGGCAAACGAGGCCGATCTGGTCATCGGTGATCGAGGCGTGGGTCGGAATGAACATTTCGGACCGATCAAACGCTGCCTGCAGCGCCTTGGCAGTGCCGTCGTGCGAAACCTCTCGGGCACCGAGGTCACTGATGCGGTCAGCGGCTTCCGTGCGATCAGCCGCGCAGCAGCGCAGCGCATCACCATCACCACCGAATTCAGCTACACGACCGACATGCTGATCCAGGCAGGCCGCAAGCGCTTCAAGATAGTCAGTGTCCCGATCCGCACCAATGCGACCGAGCGCCCAAGCCGGCTGTTCAAGTCAATCCCGCAATTCATCATGCGCCAGTTGATGACAATGGGGCGGGCATACGCCACCTACAATCCCCTGCGAACGTTCGCCGTGATTGGTGGTACCATTGCATTAGTCGGCTTGCTCCCGGTCCTGCGCTTCCTGGCCCTGTGGGTCATGGGCGACGGTGCGGGCCACATCCAGTCGCTGGTGCTCGGCGGAGCACTTATCGTCATGGGAACTCTTACGGGACTCCTCGGCGTCCTGGCCGAACTCATCGGCGCCAACCGCAAACTCCTGGAGGCAGCGCTTGGGCATATTCGCAGACTTGAACAGGACATCGCGACGCTCAAGGACGGCAGCTCGCCGCATACTGGTTGGTCTTCGAACAATGGCTCGGACAAGGAAGCGGCATGACTGCCGCATTCCAGGCGGCGACCTCTATCAAACCGACCGTGAACTACGGTGACAGATCGTATCTGATCGCACTATGCTCACTTCTCATTGTATCGGCCCTGCAACTCCAGCTTACGTTCAATCGCGCAATCAATTGGGACGAGTTCTGGCATTACAGCCTGACTGTCCTGGCGATGAAGGGCGAGCTGGACCAGCCACTGCAGACGTTTTTCACGCGGGCATTCATGTGGGTGCCAGCGCTGCCCGGCAATGCGGTGGACCATGTGGTTTTGATCCGCCTGTTCATGTTCGGCTGCGAACTGGTGACTCTGGCCTGCGTTGCCAGCATCGCGATGCGGTTCAGCGACAAGACAACCGGCCTGCTATCCGCGCTTGCCTATCTGTCGGCGGGGTACGTCCTGCAGCACGGCACGTCTTTCCGCTTCGATCCGCAGGCAACCGCCCTCCTGATGGCAAGTCTATGGGTTCTGCTGAGCCGTCCGGCAAGCCTGCCATGGATGCTGTTCGCCGGCGTTCTCGGCGGATTGGCGGGCCTCACCACGATCAAGTCCGTTCTTTACGCACCTGCTTTCGCAGGCGTGTTCTGGCTTCGCTGGACCGAAGCCGGCAAGGATCGCGCCTACCTCAAGGCCGTGGCCACGATGGTCGCTGCAGCGGCGCTGACCTTTGTGGTTGCCTATGCGTTTCATGCCAGCAACATCAGCGAAGCAAGCGGGCGCGGAGCGAAAGACATCGTCGGCGCATCGGCAGAAAAGATGTTCAGCCTTACGACCCATCCTTACTGGCGGCACAACGTCAAGGGCGCAATATTTTCGCCTGCCACGACGCTTCTGGTGCTTGCGGTGCCCGTTGTCCTGTTGCGCAGCGACCGTCCCGGCGCAGAGCGTATCGCTCTGGCGGGACTTTGGCTGCCGCTTACGACGCTGGGTTTCTACCATAATACCGCGCCGTACTATCACGTCTTCATGCTGGCACCGGTGACGACATCAGCATGCGTCGGGATCCGGCTTGCCACCCGGCGCTACGGCACGTTGCTGGTCGCCCTGTTCCTGATGGTCGGGGCAGCGATAACCATGAGCCGCGAGGAGACCGGCACGCTGGAAAAGCAGCGCCTGCTGGTTGCTGCAGCGAACGAAATCTTCGGCTCGCCGGTAGGCTACTTCGACAGTTGCGCCATGCTTGGGCAGTTTCCCAAAGCCAACGGCTTCATGACGCCATGGGGCACCGAGCGCTACTTGCGCGGCGAATTGCCGAGCCTTGAGCAGATCCAGCGCGAACGCGTAGTCCCGCTGGTGGTGAACGACGACCAGATGTTTGCCAATGCGTTCAACTCGAAGGCAGACGTTCCGCAACTTCTGCCTTCCGATCTTGCGATGCTGCGCAAAAGCTATTTGCACTTCTGGGGTCCATTCTGGATCGCGGGTTTCGACCTTCCACAAACTACAGCGCCGTCAATCTTCACTGTGGTGGTACCCGGTCTGTACACCGTTGCCTCCGGCAGAAGCATCGTCATCGACGGTGTGCGTCATGAATCCGGTACCGTAGTCGAACTGGAACGGGGGCCGCACAAGGCGTTTACGAACGCCGGAGCCGCGCGCCTTCTCTGGGGACGAGGCCTTCGCATTCCCACGCAACCAGCGCCGTCCGAACCTTACTTCACGTCGTTCTGAAACAATGAAGCCGGCCTCAATCTTTGCCCTCCAGATCGACTGGCTCACCGACCTGCGCGGAAGGATACAGTCCCTTGTTGCGCGCCGAAGAATGCCGCTGCTTCTTGCGGCTACCGGACTTTTCGCCAGCGGCAGCTGGTACGCCTTTCGGACGCTTGGTCTGGCCCCACGCGATCTTGATCCCCAGGCGCTTCTGGCCACTGTGCTGCTCATGCCGCTCTCGCTGCTCTACTCTGGACTGGGGTTTGCCCTGCTTTCACGCTGCGCGGGGGCACGCACCACCCTTAAACAGGCCACGATGATCGCTTCATACGGCACCTTGGCCGAAGCCCTTCCCATACCGGGCGGAGCAATGGTCCGGGTCGGCGCGCTGATGGCGGCTGGAGCCAGCGCGGCGCAAAGTTCGCTATTGGTGCTGATGACGGCGGTGCTCTGGATTGCACTTGCAAGCCTTGGATGTAGCTTTGCCCTATGGCTTCATGAGGCCAATGCCAGCTGGGTGATGGCCGTGGCAGGCCTGATGGGAATGCTACCAACGATCTTGTGGATGCTGCGGCATGTCGGGGTAGTGCTGACTTTGTTGACGGTCGGCCACCGCCTTGCCGGATTGGCCCTGATTGCGCTGCGCCTTCATATTGCACTGCTTTGTCTGGGATTGCACGTACCTCCGATGCATACGCTCCCGTTTGCCCTGGCCAACATTGCTGGCTCTGCTGCTGCCATTGCTCCAGCAGGCCTTGGCATCAGCGAGAGCCTTGCGGCGCTTGTTGCAAATTCCGTCAAAGTTGCGCCAGCGGCGGCGTTCCTTGCCGTGGGGCTTGATCGCCTTGCCTGCCTGACGGCGAGCGCCGTTGCCGTAGTGGCAAATCTGATGTCGAAAGCACCGAACCGATCATCCCTGGGCGATGACATATGAATGGCAGGACGATTGTCTGGGGTACGTTCGATTGCGGCAAGCCACGCGTGCGAATTATGCTGGAAGCCTTGCGCTCGCTTGAGCCAGACCTTGTCATCTGCCACCGCTCCCCATGGAACGAGATCGAAGACAAGTCGATGTTGGGCCCAGGTGCACGCCTGATCGTCTTCCTGCGCTTGCTCGCAGCCTATCCTGCGTTGCTGTTGGCCTATCTGCGCACACCGCAGCATAACCGCGTTGTCGTGCCTTATCCCGGTATACTTGATGTTCTGGTGCTCTACCCCTTCGCGAGATTGCGCGGTGCGCGGATCTGCTGGGACATGTTCCTTTCCGCCTATGACACGATCGTGATCGACCGTCAGATGATTCGGAAAGGCAGCCTGTTCGCCAAGCTTCTCTATTCGACCGAATGGTTGGCCACTCGCGCTGCCGCAATTATACTGCTCGATACCTGCGAACACGCCCGCTACATTGCAGCGCTCTATCGCCTGCCCTTGTCCAGGACAGGAACTGTGTGGGTCGGAGTTGAAGGCGACGTTTTCACGCCCGTCAGCAATCCGCCCGCCGGAATGCCTGTCAAAGTGCTTTTCTACGGCCAGTTCATCCCCCTCCACGGCCTGCCGGTCATCGTGGAAGCCATCTGCGAGATAGCCTCTCGCCCCGAAGCGCCTGCCATGGAATTCACCATAATCGGCACCGGTCAGGAACAGCCATCCGTCGATGCCATGATAAAGCTGCATCAGCTCAAGAATGTGAAGCGCATTCCATGGGTTGACTACCGGCTCCTCGCGCAGAAAATCGCCGAGGCCTCGATCTGCCTGGGCGTATTTGCCGCCAAAGGGAAAGCTGCTCGCGTGATCCCAAACAAGGTCTTTCAGATCCTTGCAGCAAGGCGGCCACTTGTAACCATGGATTGTCCTGCGATCCGGGAAATCATCGCTCCTGGCAGGTCAATCCGCCTTGTTCGTCCTGGAGATCCCTTCGACCTTGCCAACGCATTGATCACACTGGCACAAGAACTGTGTGATCCGGCAAAGTCTGTCGAAATCCACAAGGCGGCGCAGAAGGAAATGACCACGGTCGGGATGACTGTGGTCAGGGATCAACTTGCAAGTGCGCTGGAGACACAGTGAATACGACTACGATGCTCCACGCCCGGTCTGACACCCACGAAGGCCTGTTTTGCAAGGACAGGCAATACGGCCCGATGCTGGAGGGACTTTGGGTACCCGCCCCACGCTATGTGCTACGACGGGATCGCATCATGGCAGCTCTGGCCGGACATGCGCCGGGACGTGTCCTGGAAGTCGGCTGCGGTGCGGGCGCGTTGCTGCGCGAACTGGCTGATCTCGGGCACAAATGTATCGGCCTTGAAGCCGCACCTGCCGCAGCGTCGGTGGCAAGAACGATGACAAATGGCACCGGCGCCACCCAGATCGTGAGCGAACCTGCTCCGGACTGGAAGGAGAGCTTTGACACGCTCCTGGCCTTCGAGGTCCTCGAACATATCGAACAGGACGAGCAAGCTCTTCGGGAATGGCTGACCTGGTTGAAGCCCGGCGGTCTCGTCATGCTTTCGATGCCCGCTCACATGCGCAGCTGGAGCAGGCGCGACGAATGGGCGGGCCATGTACGCAGGTACGAGCGTGCCGACATCATGCGACTTACTGCGCGATCCAACCTGCGCCTCGAAGGCGTAGAGTGCTACGGCTATCCGCTGGCAACCTTTACCAACTGGCTCGCAAACAAGCGCTTCCGCAACAAGGACATGGCTGGCGGAGCAGATGATCCGCACACCGCTACGGCAGCCAGCGGAACGGATCGGTCTGTCGACCTCTCCTATTTTGGCCTGCAACAGAGCTGGCTCGGGCGCTTCGCAATGGCGCTTGCCTGCCAGACCCAGCGGCTATTCCGCAGGACTGACTTCGGCGACGGATACATTGTCATCGCCCGAAAGTCCTGAAGTGACACAAATTAGGGAATCTTCAAAGTTTCAAGTCTATTCACCATTCCTGAAGACGGATCGCTGACCAGATTGGCCGGATGATCGTCGGGACACTGACGGGAACTGAAAATGAGCGCTTTCGGGCGAAAGAACGGGATTGCAGGCAACGCCGCCGGGGCTCGCCCCTCGTTTGGTGTTGCCCGGCCGATGCGCAGCGGCGAATCTGCGGCGCCGGTGCCCGCAGCACCGACGGCAGTGCCGATGCCCATGGGCGGTGATCAGTTCCCGCCCCTGCCACCGCTCGATCCAGTCGATACCCCGATCAACGCCGCATCGCTCAAGGCTGATGCCCTCACCCGCCTTGCCGACCGTGCGAACGGCGTAAACGAAGGCAACTATCAGGCCGAGGGCTTCGAGGCTTCGGTTCACAAGATCAAGGAACAGGTGCTGCCGCGCCTGCTCGAGCGTGTCGATCCCGAAGCGGCGGCCACGCTGACCAAGGACGAGCTTTCCGAAGAATTTCGCCCGATCATCCTGGAAGTGCTGGCCGAACTCAAGGTCACCCTGAACCGGCGTGAACAGTTCGCGCTGGAGAAGGTGCTGATCGACGAGCTGCTCGGCTTCGGGCCGCTGGAAGAGCTGCTCAACGACCCCGACGTGTCGGACATCATGGTCAACGGCCCTGAGCAGACCTACATCGAAAAGAAGGGCAAGCTCCAGCTCGCCCCGATCCGCTTCCGCGATGAAAGCCACCTGTTCCAGATCGCGCAGCGCATCGTCAACCAGGTCGGCCGACGCGTTGACCAGACGACGCCCTTGGCCGACGCCCGCCTCAAGGACGGTAGCCGCGTCAACGTGATCGTCCCGCCGCTGTCGCTTCGTGGCACGGCCATCTCGATCCGTAAGTTTTCCGAAAAGCCGATCACGCTCGACATGCTGCGCGATTTCGGTTCGATGTCGGACAAGATGTGCACTGCGCTGAAGATCGCGGGTGCCTGCCGCATGAACATCGTCATCTCGGGCGGTACCGGTTCGGGCAAGACGACCATGCTCAACGCCCTGTCAAAGATGATCGACCCCGGCGAGCGCGTGCTGACCATCGAAGACGCCGCGGAACTTCGCCTGCAGCAGCCGCACTGGCTGCCGCTCGAAACGCGCCCGCCGAACCTTGAAGGCCAAGGTGCAATCACCATCGGCGACCTGGTGAAGAACGCCCTGCGTATGCGCCCTGACCGCATCATCCTCGGCGAAATTCGTGGCGCAGAGTGCTTCGATCTGCTCGCGGCGATGAACACGGGCCATGATGGCTCGATGTGCACGCTTCACGCCAACTCCCCGCGCGAATGTCTGGGACGTATGGAAAACATGATCCTGATGGGCGACATCAAGATCCCCAAGGAAGCCATCAGCCGCCAGATCGCGGAATCGGTCGACATCATCGTTCAGGTCAAGCGCCTGCGGGACGGTTCGCGTCGCACTACCAACATCACCGAAGTGATCGGGATGGAAGGCGACGTGATCGTGACCCAGGAACTGTTCAAGTTCGAGTATCTGGACGAGACCGAAGAAGGCAAGATCATCGGCGAATTCCGGCCGTCAGGCCTGCGGCCCTACACGCTCGAAAAGGCACGTCAGTTCGGCTTTGACCAAGCCTACCTGGAAGCCTGCCTCTGATATCGGATCAGGCCGCGAACCACTCCCTCGCGGCCAGGCCGAGGAATACGCACGCTGCCAGAAACGCGATCATATAGATCACGGTCCACGGCATGAAGCCCACCGCGTCAAGATTTACACGACGGAAACGCCGACGTTCAGCCCAGACCGATGTTGTCGCGACAGCGAGCGCAAGTGCGCCGGCGGCGAAGTGATATTGCCAGATATGCGGGAACCAGTCTTCCATTGCTCGCCAGATGGGCTACGAGGGGGTTGATCGCAAGGGGCAATGGCCTATGGCCCGCTCATGGCAAAAACGATGTCCAGCGCCCACGATCGCCCCATGCTGGCTCTCGGCCTGCGACTGGTTGCGACGGTTCTGTTCTCGGTCATGCTGCTGCTGGTCAAGCTCACTGGCGAGCGAAACATCGCACTGCCCGAAACGCTTTTCTTCCGGCAAGCCCTGCCGGCGCTATCGATCTTCGGGTGGCTGGCGGCGCGCGGGCAAATCGGGCGGTTGAGGACACAGCGCCCCTGGATTCATGCCCGGCGCGCGTTGATCGGCGGGACAGGCATGTTCCTGACTCTGGGCGTGGTCAGGCTGCTGCCCCTGGCCGAAGCGACCATACTGGGCTTCACGACGCCGATCTTCGCCGTGATCCTTTCTGCGTTGTTCCTCAAGGAAAAGGTCGGCCCGTGGCGCTGGACTGCGGTCATAATGGGCCTGCTCGGGGTCGTGGTCATTGCTGGGCCCGACACTACCAGCCTGCCGCCGTTCGGCGTTGCGGTTGGCATTGGCGCCGCCTTCATGGTCGCGCTGGTGACCATCCAGGTCCGCGATCTTGGCCGCACCGAGGAACCGATTACGGTCGTGTTCTACTTCTCGGCTTTCAGTGCCCCCGTTCTGGCGCTTGGATTGATCGGACAGGATCTTGGCCATGACGTCGTTGGCTGGGCGATGCTGGCAGGGATCGGTATCTCCGGGCTGTTCGCACAGATTGCGATGACTGCTTCGCTCCGCTTCGGCTCGGTGTCGAGCGTCATCGTGGTTGACTACATCCAACTGGCATGGGCGACGTTCTGGGGTTGGCTGATCTTCAATCACCTTCCGCCGGCAACCACCTGGCTGGGCGCGCCGATCATCATCGGGGCAAGCCTCCTGATTGCCTGGCGCGAACATCTCTTGGCCCGCGCTCGGGAACGTGCCCCTCTGGCTGCATGATGGAACCGCGCCGCAATTGCGGCGTTTCGCCTCTTGTCCAGATCGTGAGGTTCCCCCGCCTCACCCCAAAGTTCGAAAGGTGTAAGCCATGATCCGCAAGTTCGTATTTGCCACCATGATGGGTGGTCTTCTGCTCGGCGCCACTGCCTGCAACACCGTGCGCGGTGCGGGCGACGACCTGAAGTCGGCAGCCAATGAAACCGAAGAAGCGATCAACTGATCGGTCTTGTGGTTGAGAAAAAGGGCCGCTCCGGATTTCCGGGGCGGCCCTTTTCGTATCCTCAGTCCTTGTAGACCAGCTTGGGCTTTCGCGCTGCAAGTGTCTCGTCGAGACGACGCCGCGGAGCCAAATGCGGCGCGGACTTCAGCAGCTCATCCCCTGCCTTGGCCCGCTGTGCCAAGGATCGCATCGCGCCAATGAACTGGTCAAGCCCAGCCTTGCTTTCGGTCTCGGTCGGCTCCACGAGCATGGCTCCGTGGACGACCAGCGGGAAGTAGACCGTCATCGGGTGATAGCCCTCGTCGATCAGACCCTTGGCGAGATCGTTGGTCGAGAAGCCTTCAGCAAAGCCATCGTCCGAGAACAGCGCTTCATGCATGCATGGTCCGGCGCCACCGAAGGGCGCATCAAGCACGTCATCAAGGCTGCGCAGAACGTAATTGGCGTTCAGCACCGCATCACCCGAGACCTGCCGCAAGCCATCCGCGCCGTGGCTGAGAATGTAGGCAAGGGCACGGGTGTACATGCCCATCTGGCCATGGAATGCGCACATCCGGCCGAATGCTTGCGGGTGCTCCTGATGCGCCTGCTCTTCCTCGATGAGCTTGATCGAACCATCGGCCTGCCTCGCGGTAAATGGCAGCGGACCAAATGGCGAAAGCGCTTCGGACAGAACCACCGGCCCCGAACCCGGACCGCCACCGCCGTGCGGGGTGGAGAAGGTCTTGTGCAGGTTGATGTGCATGGCGTCGACGCCAAGATCACCGGGACGCACGCGCCCGACGATGGCGTTGAAGTTCGCCCCATCACAATAGACGTAGCCGCCAGCGGCGTGAACCGCGTCGGCAATGATCTTCAGGTCACGCTCGAACAACCCGCAGGTGTTGGGGTTGGTGATCATCACGCCCGCCACATCGGGACCAAGCCGCGCGGTCAGCGCGGCGGTATCGACACGGCCATCCGGAGTGGCCGGGATGTTTTCGACCTTGAACCCGGCGAAGGCCGCCGTTGCGGGATTGGTACCGTGCGCGCTTTCCGGCACAAGGATGACATCACGCGGATCGCCCTTGGCTTCCAGCGCGGCACGGATGCAGAGCAGCCCGCAGAGTTCGCCGTGAGCCCCGGCCTTGGGCGTCATTGCGACGCCATGCATGCCTGTCAGCTCGATCAGCCAATGCGCCAGTTCGTTGATAACGCCGAGCGCGCCCTGCACTGTTTGGACTGGCTGCAGCGGGTGCACGTCGGCAAAGCCGGGCATGCGCGCCACCTTCTCGTCCAGTCGCGGATTGTGCTTCATCGTGCACGAGCCGAGCGGGAAAAGACCAAGATCGATCGCATAGTTCTTGCGCGAGAGGCGCGTATAATGACGCACCGTTTCCGGCTCCGACAGCCCCGGCAGATCGGGACGTTCGGCACGGGCCATTGGCCCCAATGCCGAGAGATCAATCCCGTCTGTTGCTGGAAAGTCCACGCCCGAGCGATCGGCATTGCCGAGTTCGAACAGGAGCGCTTCCTCCAGCTGCAGCGCGCGGTTGCCGGTGAAGGTCTGGATGCCGTTGTGGGGCGCATTCTCGCCCATCGAGGGACGCCATCCGGTGGGGTTGATCGCGTTCATGCCAGCACCTCCTTCAGCGCCGCGACCAGCGCAGCGATGTCTTCGTCCGTCGTGCATTCGGTGGCGGCCACGACCATGCCGTTGGCGAGGCTCTCTTCCTGCGGGTAGAGCCGGCCGAGCGAGATGCCGCCAAGTACCTGGCGGTCAGCAAGTTCGCGCACGATCTGGCGCGCATCGCGCGGGAGGGTCACGGTGAATTCATTGAAGTAGTGGCTGTTCACCACCTCCACGCCCGGGACTTCGGCCAGCGCAGCGGCGGTCTTGCGTGCGGCAAGGTGGCTCAACTTCGCCATGTCCGACAGGCCCGAACCGCCCAGCAGGGTCATGTGGATCGAGAAAGCCAACGCACACAGACCGGAGTTTGTGCAGATGTTGCTGGTCGCCTTCTCGCGGCGAATGTGCTGCTCGCGCGTAGACAGCGTAAGCACGAACCCGCGCTTGCCATCGGCATCGACCGTCTCGCCACAGAGACGGCCTGGGATCTGGCGCAGATACTTTTCGCGGCATCCGAACAGGCCAAGGTAGGGGCCGCCAAATTGCAGGCCGACCCCGAGTGACTGACCCTCGCCCACGACAATGTCCGCGCCCAGGCTACCCGGGCTCTGCAGCACGCCAAGCGCAACCGGTTCGGTCACAACGGCGATCAGCAGCGCGCCTGCGCCTTGCGCGGCGGCTGCAATCTTTGCCAGATCAGGTATGCGGCCCAGAATATCCGGGTACTGCACAACGACGCATGACGTTTCGGCATCGATCTTTGCAATCAGTGCATCATCGTCCGGAGCCGTCGCAAGATCGGGAGCGGTGGTGTCGAGAACGTCACCCGTGAACTTCGCCATCGTGCGCGCGGTTTCGACGTAGTGGGGATGAAGCCCGCCCGAGAGGATCGCTTTGCCGCGCTTTGTGATGCGCCCAGCCATCGCGATCGCTTCCCAGCACGCGGTAGAGCCGTCGTACAGCGAGGCGTTGGCTACGTCCGTGCCGAAGAGCCGTGCGACCTGGGTTTGGAATTCGAACAGGACTTGCAGCGTGCCCTGCGCGATTTCCGGCTGATAGGGCGTGTACGCGGTCAGGAACTCGCCGCGCTGGATCATGTGATCGACGGTGGCCGGCACATGGTGGCGATAGGCACCGGCACCGAGGAAGAATGGCACAGATCCGGCGGTCGTATTGTCTTCCGAAAGTCGCGCCATGTGACGCTCGACCGTCATTTCGCTGGCGTGGTTCGGCAGGCCCGCAATGGGCGCAGAGAGACGCGCTTCGGCAGGCACGTCGGCGAATAGTTCGTCGATCGAGCCGGCACCGATGACCGAAAGCATCGCGCTCCGGTCGGCGTCGGTCAGGGGAAGATAGCGCATAGGATCAAAGCTCCGCGACGTAGGCCTGGTAGGAGGCCTCGTCCATCAGGCCATCGAGTTCGGCGGCTTCGGAAAGGGTCATCTTCCATAGCCAGCCTTCACCTTCGGGGTCGGAGTTGACCAGCTCCGGCTGTTCTTCGAGGGCGGCATTGGCAACCGTGACGGTGCCCGAAACCGGGGCATAGACGTCCGACGCTGCCTTGACGCTGTCGACAACAGAGGCGCTGTCGCCCTTGCCCACCTCACTGCCTGCACCGGGCAGTTCCACGAAGGTGATGTCGCCCAGCTGGCTCTGGGCATAGTCGGTGATCCCGACCGTTGCTTCATCGCCTTCAACCGCGATCCATTCGTGGTCCTTGGTGAAATAGCGGGTCATCAGGCGGCTCCTTTGCGATGGTAGCGATGGGGAACGAAAGGCATGGGCACGACGCTGGCAGCAAGCTTGCGGCCACGAACGTCGATGGAAAGCGGAGTGCCGGCAGCGGCAAGATCGACCGGCACATAAGCCATGGCGATGGGACGCTCGAGGCTGGGCGAGAAACCGCCGGAGGTGACGGTGCCAACTTCGGTTTCGCCCGAAAGCACCTTGGCGCCCTCACGCGCGGCCATGCGGCCGTCGATGGCGAGGCCCACACGGCGGTTGGCAGCACCAGTGGCGATGCGCGGCAGCACCCTGTCCGCACCGATGAAACCACCTTCGATGCGGCGGCGCTTGTTGATCCCGAACAGCAGGTCGGCGCTGACCGGATCCACCGTCTCGGTCATGTCGTGGCCGTAGAGCGGCAGCCCGGCCTCAAGCCGCAGACTGTCGCGTGCGCCAAGGCCGATCGGTTTTACTTGCGGTTGACCGCAAATCAGATCGGCAAGTTCAGCGGCGCTTTCGGCCGGGACCGCGATCTCGAATCCATCCTCGCCGGTATAGCCCGAGCGGCTGATCCATGCGTCGACGCCGCCAAGCTTGAACTGCCCGCCACGCATGAAAGTGAGCGCCGAGAGCGAGTATTCGCCAGTAACCAGCCGTTCCAGCGCTTCGAACGCCTTCGGCCCCTGCAAGGCAAACAGCGCGCTGTCCTCAAGGTGGTTCAGAGTTACGGCATCGGGCAAGTGCTCGCGCAGGTGGCCAATGTCGTCCCACTTGGTCGCGCCGTTGACGACGAGGTAGAAGCCGGTGCCCCAGCGCGTGACCATCAGGTCATCGAGAATCCCGCCATCCTCGTTGAGCAGAAGCGAGTAGCGCACGCCGCCCACAGGCAGCGTTGAAAGGTCGATCGGCAGGACTGCTTCCAGCGCCGCCTCAGCACCCTCACCCGAAACATAAAGCTGCCCCATGTGCGAAACATCGAAGAACCCGGCGCTCGTCCGCGTCCAGAGGTGTTCGGCGATGATCCCTTCGAACTGGACCGGCATCCAGTAGCCCGCGAAATCGACCATCCGTCCACCGCGCGCACGGTGCCACGCATCAAGCGGCAAGGTCAGCGGGCCGACAGGTACGTCAGGGTCGATATCGGAAATATCGCCAGAGTTATTGCCAGAGGTATTGTATGTGTCGCTCACAAATATCAGTCCCGTGCAGTTCAGACGCCATGCGGCGCCCCCTCTGTCACGGAAACCTGAGAGCTTTCCCCCGCCCGCCTCTCCAGACGGGTTTGGATGGGGTTACCCCTTCGGCGGCCCTTCCCTTTGCGGGAAGCGGCACTTTCCAGAGTGTCGCTATCGACCAACGCGGTCCATTTGCCTGAGAGATTCCGGGGCGGTTGCTCCTTCGGCGTCTCTCGACCCTGAACGAATCGAGAGAGCTCTCCCGCGCGATCAGCGACGCTTCCTCATCGTTGCAGTGCAGCAGGAAGTCAACCGGAGTGAGACCAGCTTATCCCCTGCGCAGGATGCGCTGCATCTCGTCGTGCTGGTGCACCACACGCCCATGCTGCTTCGTGCCAGCCAGCTTCAGGATCACTTTCGCCACGTCGCTGGCCTTGGCGGAACGATACTTGCGCAAGCTGCCGAGCATCAGAAGGTCTGTCAGCGGGCTGAGGATCATACCGATCCTTTCGGCGGGCCTGGGTGAACCATCGCGCTTGCCGCGCAAAAGTCCGGGCCGGATTACGTCGAGCCGATCGAAGTGCAGCTTCGCCAGCTTGTCTTCGACCTCGCCCTTTACAGAAAGGTAGAAGTTCTTCGACGAGAACTGCGCCCCCACCGAGGACACGACGATAAGTTGGCGCGCCCCTGCGGCCTTGGCTGCTGCCGCGCATTCCAGGACAAGGTCATGGTCCACGGCGCGAAAGGCCTGGCGGCTTCCGCCCACGGCATTGATCGTGGTGCCCAGCGCAATGACCACGGTATGCGGGCGTCCCGCCGCTATGGCATCAGGCCAATGGCTGGTATCAGACAGCAGCATTTCCATGCGCGCGCCGGGCGGCAGCGGAACCTCGCGACGCGCAACGGCGACCAGATGGATGTCGGGACGACCGACCGCCTCGACCATGACCGCACGACCGATCAGCCCAGTCGCGCCGACGAGAACCACGCGGGTCTGCTCAGACATTGCGCAAGCCCTCCGGCGCCTGACCGAACAGTCGCGCATAGCTGTCGATCGCGTAGCGGTCGGTCATGCCCGAAATGAAGTCGGCGATGTGCCGCGTCCGTGCCGGTTCCGCATCGGGAAGCGAGGCGCGCCAGCTTTCGGGCATCTGCACAGGGTCCTCGGCATAGGCCCGGAACAGCGCCGCGATCACGCCACGTGCGCGATCTGCCGTCTGGCACTGCTCCTCGTGCAGGTAGAGCCGGTCATACATGAACTGCTTGAGTGCCCGCTCTTCCTCGCCCATCGCAGGCGAGAACGTGGCCAGCGCAAGCCCAGCCGCGCGCACGTCCTCGACGCTAACGACCCCCGTTTCCGCGATGTTGGCCCGAGCCGTGGTGATGACATCATTGACCATCCGGCCGATCTGTCCACGCACAAGTTCACGCAACAGGCGGTCCTGCGGTGCACCGGGAAACCGACGCTCGATCGCGCGCCACTGCTCTGCCAGCGATGGCAGTTCGAGCAATTGATCGAGACACAGGAACCCCGCCCTGAGGCCATCATCAATGTCGTGATTGTCATAGGCGATATCGTCCGAAATCGCCGCGACCTGCGCCTCGAGCGAGGCGAAGGAAGACAGTTCCAGAGAGAATGCCCTGTCCAGTTCCTCCAGAGCCCAGGTCGGCTTCAGGATCGGCCCGTTGTGCTTTGCCAGGCCCTCCAGCGTTTCCCAGGAAAGGTTCAAGCCTTCGTGCCCGCAATAAGGGCTCTCCAGCCGCATCAATACGCGCAGAGTGTTGGCGTTGTGGTCGAAGCCGCCTGCCCCGGCCATTGCCTCTTCCAGAGCATCCTCTCCGGCATGGCCGAACGGCGGATGACCAATGTCGTGCGCAAGGCAGAGCGCTTCGGTCAGGTCTTCGTCCAGCCCCAGCGCGCGGGCGATCACCCGGCCGATCTGTGCCACCTCAAGGCTATGCGTCAGCCGCACACGGTAATGATCGCCATCCGGCGCGATGAAGACCTGCGTCTTGTGGCGCAGCCGGCGGAACGCGATCGAATGGATGATGCGGTCGCGATCGCGCTGGAACGCGCTGCGCGGCCCGCGCGAGGCCTTGTCGTCCAGCCCGAACTCCCGCCCGCGCGTGCGCGCAGGGTCGCTGGCATAAGAAGCGCGGCCCTCGATCACGCTGCGCTCAACCGAGAATCCAGTCAACTGCGGCCTGCGCGTGGATGCGCGTACCATCGAAGATCGGCAGCACGTTCGCGTCTACGTCGATAACCATGTCCAGTTCGGTGCAGGCCAGCACTGCGCCCTTTGCACCACGCTGGCCCATGTTGGTCAGCATGGTCTTGAACGTCCGCTCGGCCGAGCGCGAGGCCTTGCCCAGCATCAACTCGTCATAGATGATCTTGTCCATCGCTTCGACTTCCTCGACGACGGGTGGCAGCAGGCTCACGCCATGAGCGACGAGGCGCTTGCGATAGAAGCTCTCCATCACGACGTTGCGCGTGCCGATCAGCGTGGCATTCGTTACGCCCTTTTCCTTCATCTTCGCGCCGACAGCATCCGCAATATGGATCACCGGGATCGACACTGCGTCGACCACCTTGTCATAGACCTTGTGCATCGAATTGGCGCCGATCAGCAGCGCGGTGGCCCCCGCCTGCTCCAGCCTGCGGGCGCTGTCGGTCAGCACTTCAGCGGCATGGTCCCACTGCTCCGGCGTCGAAAGGCGAATAAGGTTGGTGAAATCGAGGCTTTCGATCAGCAGCGGCGCGCTGGCCGTCTTCGAGGTGCGCGCCTGCACCAGCTGGTTGATGTCTTCGTAATAAGTGCGGGTCGAAACCCAGCTCATGCCGCCGATAAGGCCGATTTTGCGCAAAACGATAACTCCCCGGGCTTGAATGACAGGCCCCTGTTTGCACCGGCCTTACGAAAGGCGGCGCGGGAGGTCCAGACCGCTAACGCTTCCTCTCTGGCGCCAGACCGCTTGCACAGAGCGCTGCGGCGCTTGTCGTGACACCAAGCAGTTCGGCATCGCCAAGGCGCTTCACCGTGGCGACATAATCGGCCAACCCGCGTTTAGGTGCCTGAAGCGACTGCAACCGCTGCAACTGGCCGATGCTCAGGCGGTCGGTCATGCGCTCCGCCATGCACGAAGCGTTGGAATCGGAAAGGCCCGCATCGACGAGCGCCGAGCGGACCTTTCCATAAGCCAGCTTTGATGGCGAGCAGGCTGCCAGCGTCAAGACCGTGGCGATGACAGCGGCAGCCTTGCGCATCAGTGCTGCAGCGCCTTGACGATATCCTCGACCATCTTCTTGGCGTCGGCCAGAAGCATCATGGTCTGGTCCATATAGAACACGTCGTTGTCGACTCCGGCATAGCCGACGCCGCCCATCGAGCGCTTGACGAAGAAGATCGTCTTGGCCTTGTCGACGTCGAACACCGGCATGCCGTAGATCGGCGAGGACTTGTCGGTCTTGGCCGCCGGGTTGACCACGTCGTTGGCGCCGATGATGAAGGCCACGTCCGCCTGCGCGAACTCGCTGTTGATGTCTTCCAGCTCGAACACTTCATCATACGGCACGTTGGCTTCGGCCAGCAGCACGTTCATGTGCCCGGGCATGCGGCCCGCCACAGGGTGGATGGCGTACTTGACGTTGACGCCTTCCTTCTTGAGCACTTCGCCCATCTCGCGCAGCGCGTGCTGCGCCTGGGATACGGCCATGCCGTAGCCCGGGATGATGATGACATTCTCGGCTTCCTTCATCATGTAGGCCGCATCCTCGGCAGACCCGCGCTTCCACGGGCGCTGCTCGCGGGCAGCGCCACCAGCGGCAGAGGCTTCTGCGCCGAAGCCGCCTGCGATAACGGCCAGGAACCCGCGGTTCATCGCCTTGCACATGATGTACGAAAGGATCGCGCCCGAGGAACCGACCAGCGCGCCGGTCACGATCATCGCGGTGTTGTGCAGGGTAAAGCCCATCGCAGCCGCTGCCCAGCCCGAATACGAGTTGAGCATCGAAACCACGACCGGCATGTCCGCGCCGCCGATCGGGATGATCAGCAGGAAGCCGATGATGAACGAGAGCACGGTGATCGTCGCGATCACCCAGGCCGACTGGTCCTGCGTGAAGTAGGCTACAAGGCCGATGATCGCGACCAGCGTACCGAGGTTCAGCACGTGGCGTCCCGGCAGCAGGATCGGCGATCCGCTCATCTTGCCGGCAAGCTTGAGGAAGGCGATGACCGAGCCCGAGAAGGTGATCGCACCGATGGCGATGCCAAGGCCCAGTTCGATGCGGCTGACGGGGTTGATCTGACCGTCCGGAAGCATGATCCCGAAAGCATCGGGATTGAGATAGGCGGCAAGGCCCACCAGCACTGCCGCCAGACCGACCAGCGAGTGAAACGCGGCAACCAGCTGCGGCATATCGGTCATCGCGATCTTGCGAGCGATGACGAAGCCGATGCCGCCACCGATGGCCAGCGCCACAATGATTTCCGGCAGGCTGGCGATCGAGTGGGTGAGCAGCGTGGTGACCACCGCAATGGTCATCCCGATCATGCCATAGCGGTTGCCCGCACGGCTCGTCGCGGGGCTGGAAAGCCCGCGCAGCGCGAGGATGAAGAGGACGCCCGAGACCAGATAGGCGAGCGCCACCCAGGGAGAGACAGCGACGTGTTCCATCACTTCTTCTCCTTCTTCTTGTACATCGCCAGCATGCGCGCCGTCACAGCGAACCCGCCGAAGATGTTGACCGAAGCCAGCACCACAGCGCCCAGCCCCAGCCACTTGGCCGATGGGCTACCGGCAGCCGCCGAAGCGACCAGCGCGCCAACCACAATCACCGAGGAAATCGCATTGGTCACTGCCATCAGCGGCGTATGCAGGGCCGGCGTGACCGACCAGACGACGTAGTACCCGACAAAGCAGGCGAGCACGAAAATGCTCAGGATCGATATGAAGTCCATGGCTTTCCCCCTCAGCCGAGCAGTCGTTCGTTCACAACCTTCCCGCCCTGCGTCAGGCGGATGGCGTTGCCGATTTCCTCGTCCAGAACAGGCTTGCCCTGCTCCTTGTCCCAGAAGGCCGAGAGGAAGTTGTAGAGATTGCGGCTGAACAGCGCCGAAGCATCCGCCGGCAGGTGCGCAGGCGTGTTCGAATAGCCGACGATCTTGACGCCGTGCTTCTCGACCACCTGATCCGCCACCGAACCCTCGACATTCCCGCCCTGCGCCACGGCAAGGTCGAAGATCACCGAGCCCGGCTTCATCGTCGCGATCTGCGCATCAGAGATCAGGCGCGGTGCAGCGCGGCCCGGTATCAGCGCGGTGGTGATGACGATGTCCTGCTTGGCGATGTGCGCGCTCACCAGTTCGGCCTGGGCCTTCTGGTATTCCTCGCTCATTTCCGTTGCGTAGCCACCCGCGCCCTCACCTTCGATGCCGGCGACGTTCTCCACGAAGATCGGCTTGGCGCCGAGCGACTGGATCTGTTCCTTCGTGGCAGAGCGCACGTCAGTTGCCGAGACCTGCGCGCCGAGGCGGCGGGCGGTGGCGATGGCCTGAAGACCGGCGACGCCGACGCCCATGACGAAGCACCTGGCAGCCGAGACCGTGCCTGCCGCAGTCATCATCATGGGGAACGCGCGGCCATAAAGGTTCGCGGCAACCAGCACGGCCTTGTAGCCCGCAAGGTTCGACTGCGAGGACAGGATGTCCATGGACTGCGCACGCGTGATGCGCGGCATGAATTCCATGGCGAGGGCTTCGTATCCGGCAGCGGCATAGGCATCGACGCGCGCGCGCTGGCCGAAGGGATCAAGCCCTGCCACGATCCACGCGCCAGGGTTTGCACCTGCCAAAAGCTCAGGCTCCGGTCCCTGCACGCCAAGCACGATGTCCGCGCCCTGCACCGCATTGTCCGCAACCTCGGCCCCGGCGGCGCGGTAATCATCGTCGGAGATCGAAGCGGTAATCCCCGCCCCGCTCTCGACGGCCACTGTGGCCCCGAGGGCAATGAACTTCTTCACGGTCTCAGGCGATGCCGAAACCCTGCTCTCCCCTGTCGCACGTTCCCGAAGGACGGCGATCTTTATTGCCCCCGCCACGGCGCTCTTACTGGATCACCAGGATGACCACGAAAACCAGCGCGCAGATCGCCGGCGTGGCCCACTTCACCATGTTCACGAAACCTTCGTACGTCGACTTTGCAGCCTTGATGTCGTTTGCCGGAGCCATTTTCTTCCCCAAAAACCATGCGCCACTGGGGCGCGACGTGCATGCTCTAGCGATGGCCGCCCCTGCGCTCAAGTGCGGAGCAGTCTCATCGCGCTTAATCGGCTCTTTACCCTATCGGCCTAGAGCAATGCTCCTGACGTATTTGCGGGGGAGTCAAAAGACTAGGTCATGCAGGAGCCCGAACAGCGCCTTCTCATGCTCATCGACGATGAACCCGCCCAGTGCCGCCTGATTTCGGCGCTGGCTTCGCGGGAGGGCTGGCGCACGGTCATCGCCCGCGATTCGGAAAGCGCGATCGCCACGCTGGGCACCCGCCAGGGTATGCAACTCGGCGCGATCATTCTGGATCAATGGGTTCCGGGCGACGATGCCTGCGCACTCATCGCCGAATTGAAGGCACGCCGTCCCGCACTTCCGATCCTGATGCTGACTACCAGCAACTCGCCCCTGCTCGCTGTGGAGGCAATGCGCGCAGGCGCCACCGATTACCTGATCAAGCCCGTCGCGCCGGAACGCCTGCTCCAGGCCCTGCGCAGCGCGACTTCGCGCGAGACCGACGCCAGTGAACTGCAACCCCTGACCGAGAAATTCGGCGCCGCGCTCGACTTCGATTCGATGATCGGTGCAACCCCGGCCTTCCGCGCGGCGCTGGCCGTGGCGGCAAAGGCCGCGCGCACCCATGGCAGCGTGTTGATCGAAGGCGAAAGCGGCACAGGCAAGGAAATGCTGGTCCGCGCCATGCACGCCGCCAGCCCGCGCAGCCGGACCGCACTCAAGACCATCAACGTCGGCGGCATGCCTGCCAATCAGGTTGAATCCGCGTTGTTCGGACACGAGAAAGGCGCTTTCGCCGGAGCATTCGAACGTCACGTCGGATTGCTCCAGCACGCCGATGGCGGCACCCTTGTCATCGACGAGGTCGATCGCCTGCCGGATTACGTGCAGGAGCGAATGATCCGCTTTCTCGAACGGGGTGACGTCCAGCCCATCGGCGCGCGGCATTCATTCCGCGTCGATGTTCGAGTGATCGCCTGCGCCAATGCTGGCCTGCGGGACCTTGTCGAGACCCGCGACTTCCGCGCCGAACTCCATGCCTTGCTGAGCCAGACACAGGTCCTGCTGCCCGCCTTGCGCGAGCGCTCCGCCGATATTCCGGCCCTTGCAAGGCATTTCCTGACCCGCATCGGCGAACAGCCAGGGCTCAGGCCGCTCGGCATTACTGATGGAGCGTTGGCACTTCTGTCGGCATATGATTGGCCTGGAAATGTCCGCCAGTTGCAGGCCACCCTGTTCCGCGCCGCCGTATTCTGCGATGGCGAGGCGCTAACGGCACAAGACTTCCCCAGCCTTTCGAACCTGATCGGGGAATCCAGCCGCCGCGCACCGAATGTTACCGATGGCGCCGGCATCACCCTGTTCGCACCCGATGGCAACCTGCGACCTCTCGAAGACATCGAGGCCGACGTCATCCGGCTGGCAATCGGCCACTATCGCGGTCGCATGACCGAAGTTGCCCGCCGCCTTGGTATCGGCCGCTCCACTCTTTACCGCAAGCTTTCGGAACTTGGCATCGACAACGCGGCCTGACCCGCGCTAGCTTCCCGGCATGACGGGAAATAGGGAATTTGCAGGTTGCGTCGCGCTTGTCACCGGTGCCGCCGCGGGGATAGGAGCCAGCGCCGCGCGCTGGCTCGATGCGCAGGGGATCGGCGAGCTCGTTCTGGTCGATGTTGACAGGCCAGCGCTCGACCGGCTGGGCCTGTCCTGCAAGGTCCATCTTTTTGGCGGCGACGTCTCGGACCCCTCGCTCTGGAAACTGCTGGAGCGCGAAGTGCCTCGGATCGATTACGCCGTGCTCAATGCCGGTATCGCCAGCAACGGCGAGATCACTGACCTCGACATCACCGCCTGGCGCAAGACACTGTCGGTCAACCTCGACGGCATGTTCCTTTCGCTGCGTACCGCCTTGCGCGCCATGAAGAGGGCAAACCGCGGAGCGGTCGTGCTGACGGCCTCGGTCTCCGGCATCAAGGCAGCCGCCGGAACCGCGGCCTATTCCGCATCGAAGGCCGCGACGATCCAGCTGGCAAAGGTCGCGGCTGCCGAAGCCGCAAGGTACGGCGTGCGGGTGAACGCCATCGCACCGGGCGGCGTCGACACTGGCATTTGGGACCGCGCCGAATGGTTCGCACCGCTGATCGAACAGCATGGTGGACGCGCCGAAGCGCTTGCCGCAATGGCAAAGCAGGCCACGCCACTTGGGCGCTTCGCCAGCGCGGATGAGGTTGCGGCGCAGATCGGCTTCCTGCTGTCCGACGCAGCAGCAACCATCACCGGCACCTGCCTGGTCAGCGATGGCGGCGTCTCGCTCTAGGCAAGCTGGCTGAAATCCGTCAGCGCCGCATCGCGCAGGCCGCGCCAGACGTGCATGGCCTGCACGGTTTCGGCCACATCGTGCACGCGCACCATCTGGCAGCCGGCATCCATCGCCTTGAGCGCCAGCATGACCGAACCGGCCATGCGCTGATGGGCTGGCGCCTCGTTGGAAAGCGCCCCGATCATCCGCTTGCGACTGGCCCCGAACAGGATCGGCTGACCAAGCGCATGGAACAATGGCAGGGCATTGATCAGCGCAAGGTTCTCCGCGAGCGACTTGCCAAAGCCTATGCCGGGATCCAGCAGGACCTTCTCCCGCGCAATCCCCGCCGCGACGGCTGCGTCACGGCGTTCGCGCAAGGCATCGAACACATCGAGCACAACGTCGGCGTAGTCGCCATCGGCATGCAGATCGCCGTCGTTGCCGGGCGCATGCATCAGCACCACCGGAGCCCCGGAACGAGCCACGATCTCGGTCGTCCGGGCGTCATGACGCATAGCCGAAACATCGTTGACGATGTGTGCCCCTGCCGCCAGCGCCGCCTCGATTACCGAGGAGCGCCGACTGTCGATGGAAATCGCTGCGCCTGCTGCCGCAAGCTGCTCGATCACCGGCACCACGCGCTTTGCCTCGTCGCCTTCCCACACCGCCGCGGCGCCGGGGCGGGTGGATTCACCACCGACGTCGATCACCCCCGCCCCGGCTGATAGCATCGCGTGGGCGTGCTCAAGCGCGGCGTCAGGCTTGTCGAGGAATTGGCCACCATCGGAAAAGCTGTCGGGCGTCACATTGAGGATACCCATCACCACCGGCTGATCGAGCCGCACCATCCGCTGCCCGCAGGCGATGGGCGCGTGCGTGCAGCGCAGGTTGTCCCATTGCTCCGCTGCATCGGCGGCCAAGGCATCGGGCAAGGTGGCAATTGCCTTCTGAACATCGCCCGCGCCGAACCTCTGCCGCGAGACCACCTTTCCGCCCTCGCGCACGATCAGGACAAAGCGGCTGGCGTAGATCAGACCCCCGCCCAGCCTGATCGCCTCGCCATCTTCCGCTTGCGGACTGTCGGCGAACGCGATCGGACGGATATAGACGCGAGGCATCAATCCTCGACGGCGAGCAGGTACAACTGGCGCAGCGCGTCGATCGGCTTCACCTCGCCCTCGTGCTCGACATGCCAGAAGGTCCAGCCATTGCACGATGGCGCCCCCTGCAGCTTTGCACCAAGCCCATGGATCGAACCGATCTCCGCGCCTGCCTGAAGCGAACCATCAGCCCGCACCACTGCCTCGAACTTGCCCTTCTTGGCGGTCAGCCGGGTACCAGGGGCCAGATAGCCACTCTCAACCAGCGCGCCAAAGGCAACCTTGGGCGCCGTGCGCTTCGACTGCATCGTAACAAGCGCAGATTCGTCAAGCGGCAGCGCCAGTTCGATGCGCTCCTGCGCCACTTCGATGTAGTCGTCCTCGCGCTCGCAGCCGATCCAGTCGCGACCCAGGCGCTTGGCCACCGCGCCTGTCGTGCCCGTGCCGAAGAACGGGTCAAGCACCACATCACCCTTGTTGGTCGTTGCCAGCATCACGCGATAGAGCAGCGCCTCGGGCTTCTGCGTCGGGTGAGCCTTGGTGCCGTTGCGACGCAGGCGTTCGGGGCCGGAGCAGATCGGCAGGACCCAGTCCGAGCGCATCTGCAGTTCATCATTGAGCGTCTTCATGGCGCGGTAGTTGAAGGTGTACTTCGACTTCTCGCTCTTTGACGCCCAGATCAGCGTCTCGTGCGCATTGGTAAAGCGCGTGCCCTTGAAGTTGGGCATCGGGTTGGCCTTGCGCCAGATGATATCGTTGAGGATCCAGAAGCCGAGGTCCTGCAGGATCGTGCCGACGCGGAAGATGTTGTGATAGCTGCCGATCACCCAGATCGAGCCATCGGGCTTGAGCAGGCGGCGTGCCTCGGTCAGCCACTCGCGAGTGAACTGGTCATAGACGGCAAAGCTCGAGAACTTGTCCCAGTCGTTGGTCACCGCATCGACATGGCTGCCATCGGGCCGCGCCAGATCACCGCCCAATTGGAGATTATAGGGCGGGTCGGCAAAGATCATGTCGATCGAGGCATCGGGCAGCTTGCGCATTTCCGAAATGCAGTCACCGCGCAGGATCTGGTTTACCGGAAGCGCAACATCTGCCTTGAGCACCTCTGCCGGCGCCGCACGCAAAGCCTTCGCGCGTTCCTTGACTGCAACTGCCATATCTTGTCCCTGACCCCTTGTGGATAAGGGCACCGTTTGAGTCATCGGAGACTCGCCGTCAAGCTTCGACTCGCCAGATTCCGGCGAGTCGCGCGCCATCAGGGATGAGAACGAAAAGAGTCTATTTCGACATGTTGAGTCTGGCTGGCGGCGTGGGACTCAACATCTAGTGGTGTGCCCGGACGGACTCACCGGCAAATTTTTTCGTTAGAGCAGCTGCAACTGCGCCACCGGGGCAAAGCTGCGCCGGTGCAATGGCGTCGGCCCATGCTCACGCAATGCCGCCAGATGCTCGGGTGTGCCATAGCCCGCATTGCGCTCCCATCCGTAGTGCGGATGCGTCAGCGCCGCCTCGCGCATGATCCGGTCGCGATGTTCCTTGGCGATGATCGAGGCGGCCGAAATACACGGCTCGAGGGCATCACCGCCGACGATCGGCCGCGCCGGCCAGCACCATTCCGGGCGACGGCCGTGCGGCGTGAGGTTGCCATCCACAAGCACCTCGCCCACGCCTTCGTCATGCGCGATCTGCTCGCACAGCGCCTGCACCGCAAGCGTCATCGCCAGCATCGTCGCACCGAAGATGTTCAGCCGGTCGATCTCCTCGGGCTCGACCACACCCACCGCCCACCGGCAGCGCCGCTTGATCTTCTCTTCCAGTTCCGCCCGCCGCGCCGCGCTCAGCTTCTTGGAGTCATCCAGCCCCGATGGACGCGGCTTGCACAGCACCACCGCCGCCGCCACGACCGGCCCAGCCAGCGGCCCGCGCCCCGCCTCGTCCACGCCAATGGTGACCATGGACGAAAAGGAGGTGGCACAACTGGCGTTCAGAGGCATTGTGGGCTGCATGACGAATCCGATCCTGCGCTCGCTATCGCCTCTCGCCCTGCTCCTCGCAAGCTGCGGCTCATCGATTTCTGCCCAGGGCGCTGACCCTTCCACAGCGGGCATCGCGATCACCGATGTCGCCACGTTCGACGAGCCTTGGGCGATGACCTTCCTTCCCGGCACCAACCAGGCGCTGATCACCGAGAAGAAGGGCAAGCTCAAGCTCTGGACCGAAGGCACCGATAAGACCGTCGAGATCTCGGGCACCCCCACGGTCGATTACGGCGGACAAGGCGGCTTTGGCGATGTCGTCGCCGCGCCCGATTTCGCGCAGAGCGGCATGGTCTATCTGAGTTGGGCGGAAGCGGGTCAGAACGATACGCGCGGCGCAGTCGTCGCTCGCGCCAGACTGGTGATGGGCGATGCCCCCCGCCTTGAGAGCCTCAGCGTGATCTGGCGGCAATTTCCCAAGGTCACCGGGCGCGGCCACTATTCGCATCGCATCGCCTTCTCGCCCGATGGCAAATACCTGTTCATCACCTCCGGCGATCGGCAGAAGTTCACGCCCGCGCAGGACTTGAATGCCAACCTCGGCAAGGTCCTCCGCCTCCTGCCCGATGGCACTCCTGCGCCGGGCAACCCGTTTGCGGGCAAGGGCGGCGTTTCGGCACAGATCTGGTCCTACGGCCACCGCAACCCGCTGGGCCTCGCCTTCTCGCCCGATGGCCGGCTGTGGGATATCGAGCACGGCCCCGCCGGCGGTGACGAGATCAACCACGTCGAACCGGCCAGGAACTACGGCTGGCCGCTGGTATCGGACGGCGACCATTACGACGGCAAGCCGATCCCTCGCAACAAGACCCGCCCCGACCTCGCCCAGCCCGCGATCAGCTGGAACCCGGTCATCGCGCCGGGCAACATGATCTTTTACACCGGGAATGCCTTCCCCCAATGGCAAGGCCAGGCCCTCATCGCCGCCTTGGGCTCAGGCGGAATCGTCCGCGTGAAGATCGAAGGCGAAAAAGCCACCGAACTCGAACGCATAGACCTCGGCAACCGCATCCGCGAGATCGAGCAGGCACCGGATGGGACGCTATATGTGCTTGAGGATGGTGAAGGTGCTAAGTTGCGGCATTTGGTGCCGCAGGGGTGAGGATCGTGGCGCCAGTTTAGAAATTTCCGGAGCATACCGGAGTTGTCTAAACGTCTGGTTCGCCAGTTTTTGTTAGTAATCAAACCGGGCGGCACGCGTTGATCGCATCGACAACCATCTGGTCTAACAGCTTGTTACCGGAGGGCTCAGCGAAGGCTTCGAGATCCTCCACCAACGACACATCTGCAACGATCGTCGCCGCTTCAAGTAGTGGCATGTTCACGTGCCAGCCCTTAAGTTCCTTTCTTAAAAGCGGCAGTGCCAACCCGCGATGCATTTGCGCCAAGCCAAGGATGGCCTCGGCACGTACTGCCGAATTTTCATCTTCTGCTGCCTTTACCAAGGCCGCGCGAACATCGGGCCGATCCATCCCCAGCTGCGAAAGCAAAAGAGTTGCCCAGTCGCGGTTCGCCGGATCTGCATCCCGCGTCATTTCGATCAGGCGGGCAAGGTTCTTCTCGCCAAAATCGTGTTCGCCAAATGGCACATCCTCGTTGATGACAGCTTGGAGGAAGTCAGACGGGGGTAAGTAGCGCTCTTCCATCAGTCCCTCATGCTATCAGACACGACAGCCAGCTAACCACCAATAGTGCAAAACACCAATTACCGTGCGTGTGTCGCTTAACCTACTCAAAACCCCCGCGACCACCGCACCGCAACTCCGCCATCCCCCCCCGCTTTGGCAAAATGCCTCGGCTCCTTGCGGAAGAACACGCTGGCCGAGGCGTCCCCACCCCACAGCGCCGTCGCCCAGGCCAGTTCCGCGTCAAGCTCCCGCCCCTTCGGCGCCAGCGACAGCGGCACGCGGGCGAAGGTGGCGCTCTGCGTTGCATAGTCCCACGCCACCGGCAGGTTCAGGTCCAGCCCGCCGCGCTCCACCCGCAAGGGTTGTGAGAGGCGCAAGGCCAGACGGTCGCCGCCCGCCAAGACACCCTCGCGCGAAAGATCGACGCTCCATGATGACGACACCAGCCGCGAGCCGCTTGTCGCCACCGCCCCGCTGTCGATCCGCGTGAAGCCCAGGCTGCCCGTCGCCCCCAGCGCCCAGCCATCCCCGAAGCGCCAGCCAAGCCCCGGCGATACCGTCGCCGTCGTCGCCCCGCCGCCGCCCAGCGCATCGGCAAAGCGCGCGCCCAGCACCGTGCGCTCCTCACGCATCAGGCCAAGGCCGAGCCGCCAATCTAACGCGCCACCCTGCCCGCCATCCAGCGCCAAGCCAAACTGCGTCATCCGGTCCTCGCGCCGTTCTCGCAGCGGATCGCTGCGCACCAGCACACTGCGCTCCGCCGAAACCGTCAGCCCCATACGCCCCAACCGATAGCGCGCCCCCATGCCCGTCTCGGGCCGCGTGAACACCCCACTCGCCATCCCCGCGACGAGGAACTGCGGCTCGTGCCGCTGCTGCAACCTCGCGGTCAGGCTCTCCGCGCTCACTTTCCAGCCCAGCGCCAGATCGAGCGACCGGTCCAGCCGTGTCACCACCGAGGACGCCAGCACCCGCGCCTGCTGCCCCTCACCCGGCGCCAGTCGCAAGGGCACCGCCCCGAAGCGCCGGTCCACCGTAAACGCCAGCGCAAAACCGGAAGCATCCATCGCCACCGGCCTGCCGCCCCCCGCCAGCGCTTCATGCAAAGGCAACCTCGCTTGGCCTGAGCGCAAGCCCGCCGCAAGGTTCAGCCTGTAAGCCCTCTGGTAGCCATCCAGCATTACCGTGCCGAGCGAAGCCCCGGCCAAGGCATCCCCCATCGCCCCGCTGCTCGTGCCTGCAAGGCTGTCAAGCGACACTGCCACCTGCGTCCCCGCCAACCCGGTCTGCCCCTGCGGCGAAAACGCCCGCGCAATGTCCAGAATGCCGCGGCCATAGATCGTATCCGTCCCCGTCGCCCCCGCATCGCGCGCGGTCCGCAGCAGCAGGTCGACGATCTGTGTGCCGGTCAGGTTCGGGAAAGCCTGCGCCAGCAATGCGGCCGCGCCTGAAACCTGCGGCGCGGCAAAGCTTGTCCCGCTGACCACTGTCACGAATGTTCCCTGCGCATTCGTCTCGGTCTTTATCTGGCTGCCCTGGTACACGCAGCAGACGTCCTCGCCCTGCGCCATCAGCACCGACGCCGCCGAGCTTCCCGGTTTGTTGCTGAAGGCCGAAGCCACGCCGGTGGCATTGACCGAGCCGACAATGATCACGTTGTTGCCGCCCGCCAGGAGCAGCGATTGCGCAAAGGGATCGGGGTTGTTGGGATCAATCCCAGCATCGGTGCTGTCGCCGTCGTTGCCCGCTGAAACGATGATCACCGCGCCCGCTGCGGCCGCCCGGGCAACAGCCGACCGCAGGGTCGAGTTCGCAAGATCGCCACCGAGCGAAAGATTGATGACCTTTGCGCCCGAGGCGACCGCAGCATTGATGCCCGCCGCTATCGCACTGTCGGCAAAAGTGCAGCCATCCGACGCCGCGCACGAACCCGGCGTATCGGCCCGCAGCATCTGGATCGTTGCGCCCCAGGCGATGCCGACGATCCCTGAATTGTTGCGGGCCGCTGCTGCCGTCAGGGCAACCTGCGTCCCGTGATCATCGTCGGCGTTGTCCAATCCGCGCGATTGCACCACGTCGGTCGATGATGAGGCAATCCTTCCGGCAAACTCGGTATTGGACGTATTTATACCGGAATCGACGATGGCAATCGTGGTCCCTGCCCCACTCGCGCCCGATTGCCAGGCCGTGATCGCGCCATGAAGCGAAGGCCCATCCGACCGGCGATACTCTGCGGTATCGAAATTGACCGGAGTGGGAGTGGGGGTTGGCGTGGGAGTTGGCGTTGGGACTGGGGTGGGCGTCGGGGCCGGCGCAGGCGCGGGCGTGCTGGAGACGCTGCCTCCCCCTCCGCATGCCGCCAATCCAGCAGCCAGCGCGGCCACTGCGACGTAACCAAACCAGCGAATTTCCGACATCACCGCACCCCGGCTCCGGTAGCTTTGCCCAAGTCTTGCTGATAACCCGTTGGCCGTAAATGCCGAATGACACAGTTCCGGACTGGAATGCGCAAATGCCCTTCGATCCCACGATTGTTGACTGCTGGATCTTCGATCTCGACAACACGCTCTATCCCCCATCGACCCGGCTGTTCGATCAGATCGATGAGCGCATGGGCCTGTTCATCAAGGAACTGCTCGGCTGCGACGAGCTGGAGGCTCGGCGCGTGCAGAAGCTCTACTTCCACGATCACGGCACCACCCTTTCAGGCCTGATGCATTACCACGCCACCGATCCGCACCATTTTCTCGGCTTCGTGCACGACATCGACATGAGCCCGCTGGCTGCCGCACCGCGTCTGGCAGACAGGCTGGCGAAACTCCCGGGCCGCAAGATCCTCTTCACCAATGGCGATGATGCCTATGCCGCCAGGGTGCTTGCCGGACTCGATCTTTCCGACAGTTTCGACGGGCTGTGGGACATCCACGCCATGGCCTACAAACCCAAGCCCGAGCCCACGGCATACACCAGCATGATCGAAGCGTTGGGCGTCAATCCCGAGACTTCGGTCTTCGTCGAAGACATGGCGCGCAACCTCGCCCCGGCCAAGGCCCTCGGCATGCAGACGGTCTGGCTCGATCTCGCCACGGACTGGGGCGATCGCGCCAAGGATGATGCCGCAATCGACGTGGTCACAGACGATGTCGTCGCATGGCTGGATCATACGATTGCGGCGCTTGCCGATCAGGCAACGCTCGGCTAGTCGCCACGCAATTTTGTTCCATACCGATCCCGCACGGAGAAACGCCATGACAGACCAGCTGCAAGCTGCCATCGAAGCCGCCTGGGAAGACCGCGCCAATGTCACCCCGGCCAGCGATGCCGTGCGAGAAGTGGTTGAGGCCGCGCTCGAACTGCTCGACAGCGGCAAGGCCCGCGCTGCCGAAAAGGTGGACGGCGAATGGCGCGTCAACCAGTGGCTCAAGAAGGCCGTGCTGCTCTCGTTCCGCCTGAACGACAACGCAGTGATCGAGGCCGGCTCGGGCGGCGCTCCTGCATTTGACAAGGTGCCCTCGAAGTTTGCAGGCTGGGGCGAGAACCGCTTCCGCGAAGCCGGTTTCCGCGTCGTCCCCGGTGCCGTCGCGCGCAAGGGCGCACACATTGCCAAGGGCGTGGTGCTGATGCCAAGCTTCGTCAACATCGGCGCCTTCGTCGATGAAGGCACCATGGTTGATACCTGGGCAACGGTCGGCTCCTGCGCGCAGATCGGCAAGAACGTCCACATCTCGGGCGGCGCCGGCATCGGCGGTGTGCTCGAACCGCTGCAGGCAGGCCCCGTCATCATCGAAGACGGCGCATTCATCGGCGCCCGCTCCGAAGTGGCCGAAGGCGTCATCGTCGGCGAAGGCGCAGTGCTGTCGATGGGCGTCTACCTCGGCGCTTCCACCAAGATCGTCGACCGCGCCACGGGTGAAGTCCACGTTGGCCGCGTGCCGCCCTATGCGGTCGTCGTTCCCGGTGCCATGCCGGGCAAGCCCCTGCCCGACGGCACCCCCGGCCCGTCGCTCTACTGCGCCGTCATCGTCAAGACGGTTGACGCGCAGACCCGTAGCAAGACCGGGATCAACGAACTCCTGCGCGATTGATTGATCTGAATTAATCACCGTTCCGGTCATGTCCATGGGGGCATTGCCGGAACAGGGCGCTTGCCTGCGCGTAGAGTCGCCAAGCACGGTTCTACCGAAGGAGAAGCGCCATGGAACGACGCGGCGAAGAAACGCACATCACCACCGAAGAGGCTCGCGGGGGCGAAGGCCTCAACGTGGTACGCTGGGTCCTGCTGATCAGCCTGGTCCTGGCCATCGGTGCATTGACAGTCATCTGGGTAACCGGGGCGCTCACCACGCCCCAGTAAAATGAACGAGGGGGCGGCATGACACTGGGTTGGAAGCTGGACAGAACCCAGCGCGAAAACCTCCTCGCCGCCCTCCCGCCTCGTTACGAGCGAGCCATTGCTGACCACGTGACTCTGTCAGTCGCAGGAACAATACCGCCAGAAGCGGTGCATCGTGCTGAAATTGTCGGATATGTCGACGATGCTGAAGGGGTTGAGGCATATATCGTTTCAATTGATGGGACGACTGGCAGACCAGACGGCGGCACTTGGCACATAACCTGGTCGCTCGCTGAACACAGGACTGCCAAGGAAAGCAACTCGGCCATCGCGGCGCTTGGCTGGACCGAAGTTTCTCCTGTTCCCCTTCAACTTACCCCAGCACTGTGGTGATTGACTCAGCGCGTATGTCGGGCAACCGTTTCGTGATGCCCGCGCATGAAATCATTTCCAGCCTGAACCTCGCGCCCCATCCTGAGGGAGGGTGGTTCCGGGAAACTTGGCGTGCGCCTTCAGTCGGCGGCGGACGCGCCTCGAGCACGGCGATCCTGTTCCTGCTGACAGCTGGCGAAAGATCACACTGGCACCGCGTCGATGCTGACGAGATCTGGATCTGGCATGCGGGTGATGCTCTTGCACTGCACACTGCAGCGGAATCCACAACTGCACCCTCGACGCTGATCCTCGGAAACGATCTCGCCACGCAAGATCTGCAGGGGATCGTTCCTGCCGGGCACTGGCAGGCCGCCGAACCTGTCGCCGGTGAACATGGCTACGTGCTTGTCTCATGCATTGTGGCGCCGGGATTTGACTTTGCCGGGTTCACCCTCGCCCCGCCCGGCTGGAAACCCGGCGCATGATCCGCGCCGCTGCCCGTCTGGCGCTGGCACTGTTCTACTTCGCGGCGGGCGTGATCCACATCGTATCGCCCCGCCCGTTCCTGATCATCATGCCGCAATGGGTCCCTGCCCCCGAAGCTGTCGTGCTGTGGACCGGCATTGCCGAACTGCTCGGTGCTGTTGGCCTGGCGCAAGGCGCTTCCCTGCCGATCCGCCGGGCTGCGTCCATAGGTCTCGCACTCTATGCGGTGTGTGTCTTCCCGGCCAACATCAACCACTTTGCGATTGATCTGGCAAAGTCGGATCACGGCGCGGGCCTCGCCTATCATGTCCCTCGCATGTTTGCGCAACCGGTGCTCGTCTGGCTTGCGCTGTGGGCCGGCGGGGTCATCGAATGGCCATGGAAGCCACGGACCCGATAGACAGATGCTCCTTTCCGATCCTGCAACCCTCGCCGCCTGCGCAGTGGCTGTCATTCTCGTTGGCATGGCCAAGGGCGGATTTTCCGGTCTCGGAGCACTTGGCACACCCGTTGCCGCCTTGGCTCTTCCGCCATCGACCGCCGCCGCCATCCTCTTGCCCATCCTCATCGTTCAGGACGTCGTCAGCGTCTGGTCCTTCCGGCATGCCTGGGACAAATGGATCGTCGGCTGGATGCTGCCGGGAGCCATGGTCGGCATCGGCATCGGCTGGGCCATTGCTGCCAGTATCGACGAGAAGGCACTCATGGGCGTTCTCGGTGGCATCACGCTCATGTTCGGCCTTTACCGCCTGTGGATTGAGCGTGGCAATCGCGTGGCCGCCGCGTCTGCATCTCCGGGCTGGGTCGGCGCGCTGTTCGGAATGGCCACCGGCTTTACCAGCCAGGTCGCCCATGCGGGCGGTCCGCCCTTCCAGATGTGGGTCACCCCGCGCAAGCTTCCGCACCTGATGTATGCCGGAACCAACGCGATCCTTTTCGCCGCGATCAATTGGCTCAAGGTGCCAAGTTATATCATGCTTGGGGCCTTCACCCACGAAGTGGTGGTGGCCGCCGCTCTGCTCGTCCCGTTGGCGGTCATTACCACACTGATCTCTGTCCGTGTCGTCCGCGCGCTCAAGCCTGATCGGTTCTACACCATCATCTACCTGCTGATGGTCATGCTTGGCGGCAAGCTGATCGTCGATGCCTTCACCTGAACGGCACCGGCCTGTTCATGGTCCAGAATGTCGGGCCCTTTCTGGCGACCGGCCACGTGTCGATCAGTTCGAAACCCATCGAGCGGTAAAGCCCGACATTGCTCTCCGTCGCAGTTTCCAGAACGGCCGGTAGCCCCGCAGCGTCGGCTTCGGCAAGGCCAGCCCGGATGGCAAGGCCGCCAAGGCCCTGCCCCTGCCTGTCAGGTCGAACACCGGCCATGCGCAGATAGAACTGACGCTCACCCTTCGGCAAATGCTTGCCGATCATCCGGTCAGCGCGCTCCGCCCGCAGCACGGCCGTGCCGAGCATCGCGATAAAGCGCACCAGCGCCGGCGGCGTCAGACTTGCATGCTCATGAACGCTCCCCGGTGGCCGCCACAGCGTGACGACTTCACATCCGGCCGTTCCCAATACCATACCGTGCCGCAGGTGATCGTGGAACATCCAGCGGATCAACTGCGGCATTCGACGCTCGCGGGCCTCATCATTGGCAAACATCCAGTTCATCGCCGGATCTTGACGGAAGGCAGCAGTCAACGTCTCGGTCGCTGCGTCAGCATCGCCAAGTCCCAGGCGAACGATTGTCCGATCCAAGCATATCCTCCCTCGAATGCCGCTTTTGCTGGCAAGCAGCGCCCCCGCGTGCCACGGGGATGCGCGAATGGAGGGAACGATGAGCGAAGATGAAGACTATGTCTACGACGAGGACAGCGGCGAATGGCTGCCAGCATCCGAACTCGCGGCAAAGCGCCAAGCCGCCAGCGCCGTTGAGGTTCGCGACGCCGTCGGCAACCTCCTGGCTGATGGTGACCAGGTTACCCTGATCAAGGATCTCGACGTCAGGGGCGCCGGGCAAACCTTGAAGCAGGGCACGCTGATCAAGTCGATCCGTCTGACGGGCGACCCGCAGGAGATCGACTGCAAGTATCCCGGCATCAAGGGATTGGTCCTGCGGGCCGAATTCGTTCGCAAACGCTGACCGGCCGAGGCGTGGGGTCGGCAAGTTGCCACCCCGCCAGCGTAGCTTTCGATTCGACGGCACCCCTGCGACAAATCGTTATGCATGCTTACGTATGAAGGGGCATGGCGGGGTTGGCGCAACCTCTGGCAAACGCCTGTTTTCGCGGCGAAAAGCACCGAGTTGCAAATCATGCAACTGACAGCACGGCAAATACAATTGCCGCACTGCACACGATTAGTATGCTGCAACGCAACAAGATAAGGGTGCTGAAGGCAATCTTTCCTTATCTTCCAGGAGATATTGCCATGATCAAGACTATCCTCGCTGCCGCTGCTGCCGTCCTCGTCGCCACCCCCGTGTTTGCTGCAGAACCGGAAACCGGCTCGTTCACGTACCAGGGCGTGAAGTACGATTACACCGCCGAACAGCAGGGCGACGTCAAGGTTCTCAAGGGCTCGGCCTATGCCGGCAAGGTTCCCTTCGAACTGAAGGTCACCAAGCGCACCGTCACCGGCCGCTTCAACGGTCGCCCGGTCACCTTCGACGTCAAGGACGTCAAGAAGATCTCCAGCAAGGCTGCTGCCAGCAACGATTGACTGCCCCGCAACACGGGACTGCCCAGAGACTCGGCGCAAAGTCGCCAGCTTGCAAGCAGCGCCTCACCCGTGAGCAAGGCCAGCTTCGTGCTGTACCGCTGATCCCGGCAAAGGGCGCTTCCCGCAGGAGGCGCCCTTTCTGTTTTGAATCTGGTGACCGTCCCAAGCACGCGCCGTCAGCACCAGCGCTGTGTTGCCAACGTCAGGACCGCGACGATCGGTTGCTGGACTCGGCCCAGCCGGGGTGATCCACGGTCAATTGACGGGCGAACCGGTCGCCCCGGAACCGCCGCAACGCTCCGGCATTCCTTCCCCAAGGGAGGGTTGCAGGAGCCAGGTTCGTGTTGTTCGATCGCTTTGCCACCGTCATGATCGCCATCGGCGCCGGCTTGGGCCTTGCCGCGACCAGCACGATACCGACGCGCATGCCCTCACCGGAGCGACCATACCCTGTTGCGCGACCGGACGCCTATCCCGAAATCACTGCCGTCACCTACGAGAGTTATCCGGTGGCTCCGGCACCTATTTTCCATCGCCCCATGCGTATTGCTTATTGGGAGCAGCCTTGGGACGAGCCAGAGGACCTGCCTCCGGCAGAGGCGATTCCGGAATATGAGGATTACGAGATTGCGCCTGACCCCCAGGTCATCGAAGACGAAGAGGCGGATCTGCCGGCTCAGGCGGACCGGGAAATGCGACAGGAAGCTATCGTTATGAATATCTTGCCAACCGCCTCGTGAAGGCATTGGCGGGCTCAGCCGAGCGTCAAGAAAATTTCCGCGATCAAAACCCAGCCGTTACCGATCTTGCGCCACTTGGCGGCATAGGTCCCGGCGGCCGTCACTTCGCCGGATTCCTGAACAGTTGCGCTCCAGCGCCCGTGCTCCATGGCGATCGGTTCTACGGCTGAAGCGATCACGCTATCGGTGCTGCGCACGTAGACGGCTCGAGGAGCTTGCGCGAAATCTCGCTTCCAAGCCGCCAGTTGCGCCTTACGCCCAGAAATGACTGCACTGTCGCTGCCGGTGATCAGAACCACATCGGGCGAGAGAAGCGGCGCAATCGCGGCAAGATCCCCCTCCGCCAGCGCGCGGTTGAACGCGGCGCGGCGGAGGCGGACTTGCAGTTCGGCATCGGCAGGGTTGCTCATCGCGTTGCGATGACAGGGCTCAGCCAATTTGCAAAGCCCCGTTGCCTGTCGATGCCGAGGTTGGTTCCGATCAGGCCGAAACGAGGTTCACGGCCGAAGCCTTGCCGTTGCGGCCGGTCTCGACTTCGTAGCTTACGCGCTGGTCCTTATCGAGGCTGGCCATGCCGGCAGCCTGGACGGCCGAGATGTGCACGAAGCTGTCAGCGCCGCCGTTGTCGGGCTGAATGAAGCCGTAGCCCTTTTCGGTGTTGAAGAATTTTACGGTGCCTACTGGCATGGGATGTTCCTTCCAAGAACGAGTGTTGCCCGGAAGCGAAAGTGCCGCCGGGCCGTGCGTGGTTCGTCAATTGAAAGGAAATCGTCGTCGAAGGCCCCGCGAGAACCGAAGCGCCAGCGTGGTAGTCAATGCCGAAGTCCGTCGCAAAATTCGACGTCAGCGATGCTCTTGTAGCACCCCGCCCGCGCTTTGGCGAACTTAATCGGACAGTGGCCATCCCGCTCCGGCAAAGCTACTGGACGATCATGCCTGAAACGCCCACCGACGCCGTGCGCATCCTGGTCGATGGCGATGCATGCCCGGTCAAGGAAGAGATCTACAAGGTCGCCTTCCGCCGGAACGTGCCAGTAACCGTCGTCAGCAACTCACCCTTCCGCGTGCCAGTACATCCTCTTGTCCGCCGCGTGGTGGTCAGCGATGGTTTCGACGCCGCCGACGACTGGATTGCCGAAGCGGCAGGTTCCAAAGCCGTGGTCGTCACCGCCGATATACTCCTGGCAGACCGGTGCCTGAAAGCGGGCGCGGCAGTGATTTCTCCGGCTGGCAAACCCTTTACCACAAGCTCCATCGGCAGTCAGATCGCCACGCGCGCGATCATGGCCGATCTGCGCGCCGGTGGCGACGTGATCGGAGGCCCGGCGCCATTCTCCAAGGCGGATCGCTCGCGCTTTCTGTCTGCGCTGGACGAGACCTTGGCAAGACTGACGCGTTAAAGGTCGCTATTACAGGCCGATGCGTCTAGCGAGGCCTTCGGGCACGCGCCCGCATGGAGAACGATAATGGCGAAGAGCCAGAAAAAGTCGAACCGCGAGGTTCGCAAGCCCAAAGCCGAAAAGCCCAAGAAGCCCAACGCATCGAACCCGTCGATGAAACCCGGTGTGATCGCAGGGCTGGATAATATCAAGAATACCTGACGAACTGGTGGGCTCCCCATGGAGCCCACCGTTCATCCATCGCTTACCTGCAGCGCACGTTGCTGCGATTGCGGCTGTCGATTGCCGCACCGATCGCCGCGCCACCGATCGCGCCGATGATCGCGCCGAGCGGCTTGCTGTCACCTTCGGCGATGATCGCTCCTGCCGCCGCGCCCCCAAGGCCGCCGACGATCAGTCCAGTCGAACCGTCGGACCTGCGGCAGTAATAGCGCCCGTCACGCCCGCGATAGACCCGGTCATCGTAGGAAAGCTGGCGCTCGCGATAGCGGGCATTATCGCGATAATAACGGTCGGCATAATAGCCGCCATAGCGCGGATCGGGATTATTGTAATCATACCGGCCATACTGCTGGTAATACCCTCGATCGTAATAACCCCAATCGCCATAGCCATCCGCATAGCCGGGGCGGTCATAATACCCATTGTTCGTGCATGCTGCAGTCAAAGTCGTCGCAGCAGCCGCTGCCAGCACAATTGCCGCCTTGCGAGCTTTCGTCATGGCCTTCTCCAATGCTTCCCGAAGAGCGAACGTAATCGTCGCCCAGTTGCTCAGCCAATGGATGGTGAAGACGGCAGTTCCCCGGCCAGCATTAAGATTCCGATTACTGCCCCTGCCCTATCCCTCTGCCATGCCATCCGAAATCGTCAGTCTGATAGACAAGCCGCACCTACTTGCCCTCCTCCTCGCCATTGGCGCTGCTATCGGCATCGCGGTCGAACGCTTTGCCGAGGGTTTGAAGCGCGCCGAACGCCGGGCCTTCTGGCGGGGTCGAAAATCGGCTGAACGAAAATACCGTCCACACCAGGCCCCCACGCTCTCCCACAAGAGCCAGACAGAAGTTGCAGCAGAGCAACTCCGCCGAGTCATGGAGGCCGATTTCAAGAGCAGGCCGCTGTTGAACCAGTCGGAAAGGCGCTTACTCGCCGTGCTCGACAAGACCTTGAGCGAAGAAAAGCCCACCTGGCGCGCAATGGGTCAGGTATCGCTTGGCGAAATCCTGTTGAGCGATGACAAGGATGCCTATTGGGCCATCAATTCCAAGCGCGTCGATCTGCTCATCGTCGACGACAGCTGCCGTCCTGTCCATGCAGTGGAATTTCAAGGCAGCGGTCATCACCTCGGGGCAGAAACCGCAGCAAGAGACGCCGTGAAGAAGGAAGCTCTGCGGCGGGCAGGCATTGGCTATGTCGAGGTCATGAGCAACCAGACGCCAGCACAGGTCAGACTGCTGCTGCAAGGTCTGCTGCGCCAGCCCGCCTGAGCGTTCACGCATCTCGCGCCGATCCGGCTTGCCGCATTGGTGACGCAGCAAGCCGGATCGGCATTTGACGATCAATCGTGTTCGCGACCACCCGCGCCGATATAAAGTTCGCGCCCCATTTCGTCGTACTTGGCGCTCATCGCCTTCATGCCGGCTTCCGCCTCGGCTTCGTCAGCCGCGACAAACGTCTCGATCGGCTGGTTCTGCTTGGCGGCAAAATCGCGAACTTCCTGGCTGATCTTCATCGAGCAGAACTTCGGCCCGCACATCGAGCAGAAGTGCGCCGACTTGGCGCCTTCGGCTGGCAGCGTCTGGTCATGATACTGCTCGGCAGTATCGGGATCGAGCGACAGGTTGAACTGGTCGCGCCAGCGGAATTCGAAGCGCGCCTTGCTCAGTGCATCGTCGCGCACCTGCGCTGCCGGGTGGCCCTTGGCAAGGTCGGCCGCGTGGGCCGCCAGCTTGTAGGTGACCACGCCGACCTTGACGTCATCGCGATCCGGCAGGCCGAGGTGTTCCTTGGGCGTCACGTAGCAAAGCATCGCCGTGCCGTACCAGCCGATCTGCGCCGCGCCGATGCCGCTGGTGATGTGGTCGTAACCCGGCGCGATGTCGGTGACGAGCGGCCCGAGCGTGTAGAACGGCGCTTCGCCGCACGCTTCGAGCTGCTTGGTCATGTTCTCCTTGATCTTGTGCATCGGCACGTGGCCAGGGCCCTCGATCATCACCTGCACGTCCTGCGCCCAGGCGCGCTTGGTCAGCTCGCCCAAGGTGTAAAGCTCGGCGAACTGCGCCTCGTCGTTGGCGTCGTAGATCGATCCGGGGCGCAGGCCATCGCCAAGCGAATAGGCCACGTCATAGGCCTTCATGATCTCGGTGATTTCGTCGAAACGCTCGTAGAGGAACGATTCCTTGTGATGCGCCAGGCACCACTTGGCCATGATCGAACCACCACGGCTGACGATCCCGGTCATGCGCTTGGCGGCCAGCGGGATGTAGGGCAGGCGGACGCCGGCGTGGATCGTGAAATAGTCGACGCCCTGCTCGGCCTGCTCGATCAGCGTATCGCGGAAGATCTCCCACGTCAGGTCCTCGGCCACGCCGCCGACCTTCTCCAGCGCCTGGTAGATCGGCACCGTGCCGATCGGCACCGGCGAGTTGCGCAGGATCCATTCGCGCGTGTCGTGGATGTTGCGCCCCGTCGAAAGGTCCATCACGGTGTCGGCGCCCCAGCGGATCGACCAGACCATCTTGTCGACTTCGCTCGCAACGTCCGATGCCACCGCCGAATTGCCGATGTTCGCATTGATCTTGACGAGGAAGTTGCGCCCGATCGCCATCGGCTCGCTCTCGGGGTGGTTGATGTTGGAAGGAATGATGGCCCGCCCGCGCGCCACTTCATCACGCACGAACTCCGGTGTCACGTAGTCAGGGATCGAAGCGCCCCAGTCCTGCCCATCACGGATCAGCGCTTCCTTGGCCTGCTTGCGACCAAGGTTCTCGCGGATCGCCACATATTCCATTTCCGGGGTGATGATGCCCTGGCGCGCATAGTGCATCTGGCTGACGTTCTGCCCCGCCTTGGCACGCAGCGGTCGCTTCACCACATTCGGGAAAGGCGGCACGCCCGCCGACCGGTCCGGCCCCTTCAGGCCGTTGTCCTCAGGCTTCACTGCCCGGCCATCGTACTCTTCGACGTCGCCGCGGCCGACGATCCAGTCGCGCCGCAGCTTGGGCAGGCCCGCCGCAATGTCGATCATGACGTTGGTGTCAGTATAAGGGCCGGACGTGTCGTAGACGCGCACCGGCGGTTCGCCGCTCGAAGGCTCCAGCGAAATCTCGCGCATCGCCACGGTCAGCCCCGGAAAGCGCGCGCTTTCCACATGGATCTTGCGGCTGCCGCGGATCGGCCCAGTGGTAACGCCGATTTCCAGCTTGGAGTTGATGTCGGCCATGCAAGCGCTCCTCTCGTCAGGCATCGGGAGCGCGGGTGCCATGGCTCTGACCTCTGGCACTGCCCTTCCCTCCGCCCGTGCTAACGGGTTCAGGTTCGACGGGTCGGGCTGCGTGACCAGCCCCTCTCAGCCACACTGGCTCCCCGGGGTATGGCCGCACTTCTAATGCGGTCTGCCGACACTGGCAACCAGCCAATCCATGAGGGTTCACACATCTTTAATGCGAATGATTCTTACTTGCATTGACTCTTGCGAATGAATCGCACTAAGGCCCGCCCATCACAGACGGGAGCCTAACGTGTCGCATCGCTTGCATTTCCTTTCAGCTACGTCCCTTGCCGCCCTCGTCCTTGGCGGACATCCGGCATATGCCGATGAAGCTGAGGACACCGAAAACCGCATCACCGTGATCGGAGACCAGGCTGAGGGCGTTGCCAGCGGCGCAACCGGCCTCCCTCTGGCCATCATCGACACGCCGCAATCGGCAACCGTCGTCGATCGCACCCTGCTCGATGACTTTGCCTTCGATGAGGTCAACGACGTCCTGCGCTACGTCACCGGCGTGAACGTCGAGGAGGCTGAGACGGACCGCACCTACTACAACGCCCGCGGCTTCGACATCACCGAAGCCATGGTGGACGGGATCCAGTTGCCGAACATCTGGGGGCCTGCGATTGGGTCGCTCGATACCGTGATGTGGGATTCAATCGAGGTCGTGCGAGGCGCCAATGGCCTGCTGTCGGGCGTCGGCAATCCTTCTGGCACGATCAATTACCGCCGCCGCCATTACACCGGCCAGCGCCGCGTCACCGGCGAACTGACTGCCGCCTCGTGGAACCGGGTACGCGGCGAAGTCGATATCGAAATGCCGCTGACGTCGGATGGCAACTGGGGCGTCCGCCTTGTCGGTGCAGCGCAGAATGCGGACTCCTACTTGCGGGACTACCGCTCGAACCGCACGGCATTGCAGGCGGTGGTCGATGGCCGCATTGCCGATAACCTGGCGCTGTCCTTCGGCTACGCCCGCCAGCAGGGCACCTCGCGCGGTGTGCTGTGGGGCGCGCTGCCGTTGCTTGACAGCGAGGGCAACCAGCTCGACTGGGACTTCTCCACGTCGACCACGCAGGACTGGACCTACTGGAAAAGCAAGGACCAGACCGCGTTCGGAGAAGCCACATGGGCTTTCGCTCCTGGCTGGAGCGTCAAAACCCATCTCTCGCGCCGCATCAACGACGAACCCTCGCGGCTGTTCTACGTCTATGGCACGCCCGATGCCGAAACGGGCCTCGGCCTGTTCGGCTACCCCGGCGGCTACCTTTCCACCGCACGCGGCTGGATCTGGGACAATCGCCTCGATGGCACCTTCAAGCTCTTCGGCCGCGACCACAAGCTGACCCTCGGTGTCCAGCGCACCGCAGCGAAGTTCGGCTACCTCACCTACCCCGTCCCCGGCACCGACCCGGCCTGGGGTGCCCTCCCCGCCCTGCAATCAGGCTGGAACGGTACGGAAGTCCCATTCCCGGCCTTTGGCGATGCCGTAGAAAGCGCGCGCATCTCGGACAAGCAATGGCGGGTCCGTGCCGCCACCGATCTCGAGCTGACCGACCGCCTGAGCCTGATCCTTGGCGCCAACTACATCGACGTGCAGACCACCGGCTTCACTTTCGGCGTCAGCGCCGCCCGCAGCGAGAGCGCGGTCAGCCCGTTCGTCGGCGCCACTTTCAGGATCCTGCCGGGCATCAACATCTACGGCAGCTACAGCGACATCTTCAATCCGCAGAAGGAACTCGGCACAAACCTCAAGCCCGTAGGCTCGGCCAAGGGCAAGAGCTGGGAAGCCGGCCTCAAGGGCGAGACCGCCGACAAGGCCCTGTTCGGCTCGCTCGCCCTGTTCCGCTCCGAACAGTCGAACCTTGCCGAAGCCGCAGGATATGACGTCACTCTCGGCCAGACGCTCTACAACGGCATCTTCGTGCGGAGCCAGGGCGTCGAGGCGGAAGTCGGCGGCCGCATTGCTCCCGGCCTGACCGTGCAGGGCGGCGTCACCCACCTGTCGCTCGAAGGGCGCAACGGCGATCCCGTCCGCACCTATGTTCCGCGCACCACTGCCAACCTGCTGCTTCGCTGGGAGCCGGTCGAGAAGGTCCAACTTGGCGCGGCGATGCGCTGGCAGGATTCGGTGTTCATCACGAACAGCGTAGGCACGATCCGCCAGGACGATTACGCCACCCTGCAGCTCCAGGCCGGCTACAAGCTCAATGACAACGTGAGCTTCAACCTCAACGTCGCCAATGTCACCAATCACAAGCATCTCGCCAGCCTCTATTGGGATCAATCCTTCCTTTCGCCGCCGCGCAGCGTCACCGGTTCTGTCAGGATGACCTTCTGATGGCCACCACCGCCCAACAGTCTGTCCCATCGCCCCGGCGCCTCGCGCTGCCGGGGCGCGCATTCTGGGTCATGGTCCATCGCTGGGCAGGCCTCACCCTTGCACTGTTCCTTGCCGTGGCGGGCCTTACCGGTTCTCTCTTGCCATGGATCGAGGAACTCGAAGCCGCCACCGCGCCCGAACTGCACAATTCAAGCTGGACCGGCACGCCCGATCCCCTGCGCGTGCGCGAAGAGGTGCTGGCGCGCTACCCCGGTGCCGCGCTCGATTTCCTGCCGCTCTCGGTGGAACCGGGCAAGGCGCTGCGCCTCCACCTCCACTGGCTCGATCCGAAGACCGGGCTTGAGCGTGAACACGGGCCGGGCGTGCCCGAATGGGACGACCTGTTCCTCAATCCCGTCACCGGCGAGGAGCAAGGCCGCCGCGAATGGGGCAACATTGCCCAAGGGCAGAAGAACCTGATGCCCTTCCTCTATCGCCTGCACTACAGCCTTGCCCTCGATACATTCGGGACCCTGATCTTCGGGATTGCCGCGCTTGTCTGGACGGTAGACTGTTTCGTCGGCTTCTACCTCACGCTGCCGCCCAAGGCTCCGAAGCCTGCGCGCACATCCTTCCTCGATCGCTGGCGCCCGAGCTGGCGCATCCGCTGGAAGTCCACACCCTACAAGCTCAACTTCGACCTCCACCGTGCCGGCGGCCTGTGGCTATGGCCGCTTCTGCTGGTTTTTGCTTGGTCGAGCGTGTCCTTCAACCTGCCGCAGGTCCATGTGCCCGTGATGCAGGCTCTGGGCGCGCAAGATCCGCGGCTGATCTTGGAGGAAAGCGCCCTGGCTGTTCCTCGGAACAACCCCCTCCTCGATTTCCGCGCCGCAACCGAGCGCGCCAGGCAACTCGCTGAACAGGAGTCCATGAAGCAAGGACTTGTGCCGCTCGAAGAGGGCGAAAGCTGGCTATGGCACGTGCCAACCAGCGGCATGTACGTCTACGGCTTTACCACCGCGGCAGATATCGGCCATCACGGCGGCGGCACAGGTATCGCTTTCGACAGCAACACCGGCAAGATGAAGGCTGTCTACTGGCCCAGCGGCGTCAACGGCACCAATACGTTCAGCAACTGGCTCACGGCGCTGCACATGGCGCAGGTCTTTGGCCTGCCCTACCGGATCTTCGTCAGCATGCTGGGTCTGCTCGTCACCATGCTGTCCGTCACCGGAGTGGTCATCTGGCTGAAAAAGCGCTCGGCGCGTGCGGGTAGTTCACTTCGCGTCCGCAATACTTGACCGATCACCCGGCCGGCTGGACTTAATCACGCGATTAAGGATACTCCTGCTCCGGGCCCGCAAGCCCGGACGATGGAGCAGGATCATTGCCATGACCGAATTGGTGTCATCACCGCAAATCGCGCCTGTCGCCGCGTCCCAAGCGCCTGGTCCGCTCCCGCGCGTATGTATCATCGGCGCAGGCTGCTCGGGTTTCACTACCGCCAAACGCCTGCAGGATCGTGGCATCCCCTTCGTCGTTTACGAAGCGTCCGACGACATTGGCGGGAACTGGTACTTCAACAATCCCAACGGCATGTCGGCCTGCTACCAGAGCCTGCACATCGACACGTCGAAATGGCGGCTGGCGTTCGAAGATTATCCCGTCCCCACAGAATGGCCGGACTACCCCCATCATGCCCAGCTTCTGCAGTATTTCCACGATTACGTTGATCACTTCGGCCTGCGCCCGCACATCCAGTTCAATACGCGGGTAGAGAGTGCGACGCGGCGAGGCGAAGGCGGTTGGAATATCTCCCTTTCCACGGGTGAGACCGAGCGCTTCGATGCACTTGTCGTGGCCAACGGCCATCACTGGGCTGCGCGCATCCCCGATTATCCGGGCCACTTCTCCGGTCCCCAGATCCACAGCCATGCCTATCGCAGTCCGTTCGATCCGGTCGATTGCGTCGGCAGGCGCGTACTCGTTGTCGGAATGGGCAACAGCGCCATGGATATTGCTTCGGAGCTGTCGCAGCGCCCGATCGCCTCGCGGCTGTTCGTTTCCACCCGGCGCGGGGTCTGGGTCCTGCCAAAATACTACCGCGGCCAGCCGCTCGACAAGAATCCCGCCCCATCATGGATGCCCAAGCGGCTGCGCAACTGGCTGGCCACGCGCATGATAAAAAAGCTGGTCGGCCGGATGAGCCAGTACGGCCTGCCCGAACCCGATATCGGTCCGTTCGAGAGCCACGGCACAGTCTCGGGCGAATTCCTGCTCCGCGCCGGCTCGGGCGACATCATCATGAAGCCTGGCATCGAGCGGCTCGACGGCGATGGCGTCGCCTTCAGCGACGGAACCCGCGAGCAGGTGGACGTGATCATCTGGGCCACCGGCTATGACATTCGCTTTCCGTTCTTCGACGATCCCGCATTCACCGCCGATGCAGACAATCGCCCGCCCCCCTTGTTCAAGCGCATCATGAAGCCCGAAGTACCAGATCTGTTCTATGTCGGCCTCGCCCAGCCCCTGCCGACCCTGGTCAATTTCGCCGAACAGCAGTCGAAGCTCGTCGCCGCCTACCTTGCAGGTGACTATGCCCCGCCATCACCAGCCGAAATGCATCGCATCATCGCGGCGGACGAAGCCTACCATACCGGCCAGTACTATGCCGCACGGCGCCATACGATCCAGTTGGACTTCGACGCCTATGTTCGCGCCTTGAACAAGGAACTCGCCGCGGGCGCAAGGCGAGCCCGGGCCGAGGGCAACCGTCGGCCGGTCCCGGCCCGATCCTCGCCACCTGTCTGATCAAAGCGCGATCGTCTTGTCCAACCGTGCGCGGCTACTCGGCCGCCTCCGCAAGGGGCGCATCCCGCCGTACCCCGTCGTAGATGAACTCCTGCCCATCCAGGTCGATGGACGGAAAGGCCTCACGCTCCAGCCAGTAGTTCTGGTTGTGCCGCCAGACATCGTTTGACCCGCGCCTTGGCAGCTTGTCCATGTCGCGCATCAGATAGCCGGGATTGAAATTGTCTTCCTCGATCCACGGCAAGATCTCCATGCCCGCATCCTCGTCGCGAAAGGCGACTTCCACCTTCTTCGCACCGCGCTCTGTCATATGGTTCAGCAGGTGACAGACAAAGTCGGCCATCATGTCGACGCGCAAGGTCCAGCTCGCGCGGAAATAGCCGAAGACCCACGCCATGTTGGGCACGCCGGTGAACATCATGCCACGGTAGGTCACCGTCTTGCCCCAGTCCACGGCCTGGCCATCCACCTCGAAAGGAATATCGCCCAGCACTTTCAGCCGGAAGCCGGTGCAGGCCATGATGATGTCTGCTTCCAGCAATTCGCCACTGCTGGTCAGGACCCCTGTCTCGGTGAACCGGTCGATCGTGTCGGTCACTACCGTCGCATTGCCCGCCACGACCTGCTGGAACAGATCGCCGTCAGGCAACTGGGCCAGCCGCTGCTGCCAAACGCGATAGCGCGGGGCGAAGTGCGGCTCGAACTGGAAATCCTCACCCACGTACCCGCGGATCAGGGCACGCAGGTCCTCGGCCATGGCTTCGGGCTCTTCGCGACTGCGACGGTCCATTTCATGGAAGTTGTAGATGTAGTCCTGCCGCACAACGCGATGGATCGTCGGTTCATCGATCCCGATCGTGCGCAACCGCTCGGCCAGTTCGCTCACGTTTGGCGCAGCATAGAACCAGGTTGGCGAGCGCTGGAGCATCGTGACCGTGGCTCCCAGATCGCACAGCGCCGGGACCACCGTGGCCGCCGTGGCGCCCGATCCGATCACGAGAACCCGCTTGCCCGAAACGTCAGTCGCCGGGTTCCACAGCTGGGCGTGGACGAACAGACCCTTGAAGTCGGAAACGCCCTGCCACTCCTTCGGGATGTAGGGCACCTGGTGGTCATAGTAGCCCTGGCACATCCACAAGAAATTGGCCGTGAACGTGGCCGTGTTTCCGTCCTTGGTCCGTGCTTCCAGCGTCCACCGGTTGCTGGCACTATCCCACTTTGCACTGGTAATCGTGTGGCCATAGCGGATGTGCCGGTCGATCCCGCCTTCCTCGATCACCTCGCCCATGTAGTCGAGAATTGCCTGCGCGCTGGCAATTGGCGCGCCGACCCAGGGCTTGAAGCGATAGCCGAAGGTGTACAGGTCGGAATCCGATCGCACGCCGGGATACTTGTGCGTCTCCCACGTGCCGCCGAACGTGTCCTTGGCTTCGATAATCGCATAAGTCCTGCCCGGGCACTGGTCCTGCAGATGCCAGGCAGAGCCTATGCCGGAAATGCCCGCGCCGACGATCAATACGTCGAAGTCGCCGCCCGATGCTGCGTGCTCGCTCATCATGCCTCTCCATGGTCTGACGCCATTGCGGCCGTTTTCGGCTCACTGCAGAAAGTGACATTGATCGTCGTCAACATGCAACCGGCTGCGCATGAGGATGAAGCGTTCGGTCAAGAAAATGAAACGCTCGAGGACTTTCCGTCAGCCGCCTGCCTGCCACTGCCGCACCACTTCGACCGGCCAAACGAGCATCAGCACGTTGAGCGTCAGGTTGTCGCGGATCATGGCCAGCGTGAACAGCTCGAATGCCACGCCCACCAGTATCGTCACGGTCGCCGGCGCGCGACTGGCAAAGACGAAGCCCAGCGCCATGAACGCCATGTCGCAGAAGGAGTTGAGCACGCTGTCGCCCGAATAGCCCCACGAAATCGTTACGGCACGATAGCGATCGATGATTATCGGGGAATTCTCGAGGATTTCCCACGAACCCTCCACCAACACCGCCAGCGCCAACGCCCACTGCGGCGAAATCGCCTTGAAACCGGCCCTCCGCCACAGCAGATGCGCCGCGCCGTAGAACAGGAAGCCATGGATGACGTGGCTGAAACTGTACCAGTCGGAGATCTGCTGGCTGTTCTCGGCCGATTCCACCACGCCCTGCCACAGCCGGATCGTTCCGCACGGGCAGATCGGCGGTCGCGCCATGCCAAGCAGGATAATCACGATCCCCAGCGCGACACCTGCGGCCGCAATCCACCCCGCCCTGCCGGGCCGCAATGAAACCCTGCTTGCCATTTGCCGCTACTCCCCCGTTCCATGCCCTTTCTGACGGGTGAAGCTGACAGCGACAAGCCCATGGTTGCACCGGCAACCGCATCCCCCTAAGCGCTATGGTCATGAGCGTGCGACACTGCGACATCGCGATCCTCGGCGGAGGGCTGGCTGGCGGCCTCGTCGCCCTGGCCTTGCGCCAGGCCCGCCCCGAACTCGACCTCGTCCTTGTCGAACAGGGCGAAACGATCGGCGGCAACCACGTCTGGTCGTTTTTCGGCACTGACGTGAACAAGGCCGGGCGCGTACTGCTCGATGGCATGGTCGTTGCGGCCTGGCCCGAATACACCGTCCGCTTCCCGCGCTACGAACGCCGGTTGAAGACCAGCTACTACTCGATCAGCTCCCACCGCTTCGACAAGGTCGTCCGCCAGCGCCTTGGCGAGGCATCGATCATGACCGGCGTCCGCGCCCTCGCCTGCAGCTCCACCAACGCAACCCTGTCCGATGGCACCCGGCTCGAGGCAAAGGGCGTGATCGACGCGCGTGGCCTGCGTAACGTAACAGACCTCACCGGCGGCTGGCAGAAGTTCGTCGGCCGTCGCTTTCGCCTCTCGACCCCCCACGGCCTCGAAGCGCCGATCGTCAAGGACGCCACGGTCGAGCAAATCGACGGCTACCGCTTCGTCTATTCGCTCCCCTTCACCGCAGACGAAATCTTCGTCGAGGACACCTACTACTCCGACGGCCCCGCCCTCGATGCCGACGCCATTCGCGCCCGCATCGACGCTTACGTTGCCGCCAAGGGCTGGCATGTCGCCGAAGTGCTGGAAGAGGAGCAGGGCGTGCTGCCTGTTGTCGCCGGTGGCAATTTCGACGCCTTCTGGCGCGCCAGCGGCGGCCCTGTCGCCCGCGCCGGAGTCCGCGCCGGGCTGTTCCAGGCCGTCACCAGCTATTCGCTTCCCGATGCCGTGAAGTACGCCTTGGCCCTCGCCCGCCAGCAGGACCTGTCCGGCGAAGCTCTCGCCCAGTTCAGCGAATATTGGGCGCGCGAACACTGGGCCCAGTCCGCCTACCTGCGCCAGCTCTCCGCGCTGCTCTTTGCAGGCGCCGAGCCTGACAAGCGCTACCGCGTACTCGAACGCTTCTACAGCCTGCGCCACGGGCTGATCGAGCGCTTCTACGCCGGCAAGACCACCGTCTTCGACAAGGCCCGCATCCTCGCGGGCAAGCCGCCGCTGCCGATAACCCGCGCCCTGGGCGTGCTCACCGGCCTCGGCGCGCGGCCCAAGCCTCTTACCCTTGCAGGAACCCCACGATGAAGCGCGCTTGCGTAATCGGCTCCGGCTTCGGGGGCCTTGCCCTCGCCATTCGCCTCCAGTCCGGCGGCATCCAGACGACCGTGATCGAAGCGCGCGACAAGCCCGGCGGCCGCGCCTACCACTGGGAGAAGGACGGCTTCACCTTCGACGCCGGCCCCACTGTCGTCACCGATCCTGCCTGCCTGCAAGAACTCTGGGCCCTGAAGGGCCACCGCATGGCCGATGACGTCGAGCTCATGCCGGTGATGCCGTTCTATCGCCTCAACTGGCCCGACGGCACCAACTTCGATTACTCGAACGACGAGACCCACCTCCGCGCCGAGATCGCCAAGCTCAATCCGGCCGACGTCGCCGGATACGACGAGTTCCTGCAATACTCCGCAGGCGTGTTCGAGGAAGGCTACGTGAAACTGGGCTCGGTCCCGTTCCTTGATTTTGCGTCCATGCTCAAGGCCGCGCCCGCGCTTGCCCGCTATCAGGCCTGGCGCTCGGTCTATTCGATGGTGTCGTCCTACGTGAAGGACGAACGCCTGCGCGAGGCGTTCAGCTTCCACACCCTGCTCGTCGGCGGCAACCCGATGAACACCAGTTCGATCTATGCCCTGATCCACAAGCTGGAGAAGGACGGCGGCGTGTGGTGGGCCAAGGGCGGCACCAACAAGCTGATCCAGGGCATGCTCACCCACTTCCAGCGCCTTGGCGGCGAAGTGCGCATGAGCGATCCGGTCACCCACATCGAGACGCTGGGCACGCGAGTCACTGGCGTCACCACAAAGAGCGGCTGGTCGGCAAAGTTCGATGCCGTCGCCTCCAACGGCGACATCGTCCATTCCTACCGCGATTTGATGCCTGACAATCCACATGCACAACGTCGCGCAAAGGCTTTGACCAAAAAGAAATTCTCGCCAAGCTTGTTCGTAGTTCACTTCGGTGTCGAAGGGACCTGGCCCGGCATTCCGCACCACATGATCCTGTTCGGCCCGCGCTACAAGGGCCTGCTTGACGACATCTACAAGCACGGCGTCCTGCCTGAGGATTTCTCGATCTACCTCCACCACCCGACCGTGACCGACCCCTCGGTCGCACCTGAAGGGATGAGTACCTTCTACGCGCTCGTTCCCGTGGCCAACATGGGCAAGCTTCCGGTCGATTGGGACGAGATCGGCCCGATCCTCGAAAAGCGAATCCTCGATGAAGTCGGCCGCCGCCTCATCCCGGACATCCATTCGCGTATCGTAACGAAGTTCCACTACGCGCCGTCGGACTTCAAGACCGACCTGTCGGCCCATCTCGGTAGCGCGTTCAGTCTCGAACCGCTGCTCACCCAGAGCGCCTGGTTCCGCGCCCACAACCGTGACGATGCCATTTCCAACATGTATCTGGTTGGCGCGGGAACCCATCCGGGCGCTGGGATTCCCGGAGTGGTGGGCTCGGCCAAGGCCACCGCGAAACTGATGCTGGAGGATCTTGCTTGACCGGCCGCACTTCGATCAAACGTCTCGCCGTCTATTGCGGCTCTGCCTCACCTGCCGACACTCGTTACGTAACACTCGCCCGCCAGATCGGCGCCGAACTCGCCCGGCGCGGCATCGGCGTCGTCTATGGCGGCGGCAAGCTCGGCCTGATGGGCGCAGTGGCTTACGGCGCGCTTGACGCCGGCGGCGAAGTGATCGGCGTGATTCCGGAAGCTCTCGTCGGGGGCGAAGTCGCCAATCACGACTGTACAGAACTGCACGTCGTCCCCGGCATGCATGAACGCAAGAAGGCCTTCACCGACCTGTCGGACGGCTTTCTCACCATTCCCGGCGGCGTCGGCACGATGGATGAGCTGTGGGAAGCGGTCAGCTGGGCGCAGCTGGGCTACCACGCAAAGCCGGTCGGCCTGCTCAACGCCTATGGCTTCTACGACCACCTGCTCGCCTTCAACCGCCACATGATCGAAGTCGGCTTCATCCGCGAAGCCCACGCCGGAATCATCATCGCAGAGCCTGACCTCGATCTCCTGCTGGCCCGCATGGAAGCCCACGTTCCGCACAGGCCGATCTTCGCGATGAAGGCCGAAGACCTCTGAGTGATGCAGGATCGCAAGTCTCTCGTTAGTAACGCCCGCAAGTCGATCCTGAAGGGCTCGAAAAGCTTCGCTGCCGCCAGTCACCTGTTCGATCGCGAGACGCGCGAGCGCGTCTGGCTGCTCTACGCCTGGTGTCGTCGCTGCGACGATATCGTCGATGCGCAGGACCATGGCGGCGCACTCGGTCTTCAGGAAGGCGCAGCCGAGCGTCTTGCGCTGGTTCGCGAGAAGACCGCGCTCGCCTTCGCCGGCCGCGAAACCGGCGATCCTGCTTTCGACGCCCTCGGCCTGGTCGCCCGGGAAACCGGCCTGACGATCGAGATGGCCCGCGCCGTGATCGATGGCTTCGCACTCGATGCTGCGGAATGGCAGCCCCATACAGAGGCTGACCTGATGCGCTACTGCTGGCACGTAGCGGGAGCCGTCGGCGTGATGATGGCCGTGGTCATGGGCGTCTCGCCGGATGACGAAGACACGCTCGACCGCGCCTGCGATCTCGGCCTTGCCTTCCAGCTAGCCAACATCGCGCGCGACATCGAGGAGGATGACGCCGCCGACCGCTGCTACATCCCGCTAGACTGGCTTTCCGAGCTCGATATCCCGCCCGGCGAACAGATGAAGCCGCACTACCGCCCCGCGCTCACCCGGCTCGTCGCGCGGATGTGCGAGACGGCGGAAATTCACGAATGCTCGGCGCGTATTGGCGCCGCCCGCCTCAAGGGCCGCCAGCGCTGGGCCATCCTCGCCGCCGCCGGCATCTATGGCGAGATCGCACGCGAAGTCGCCAAACGCGGCGACCATGCCTGGGACCATCGCACTGTCGTTACTAACGCTCGCAAGCTCGGTTTCATCGGCAAGGCCGCATGGTCCGCGCTGCGCCCCGTCCCGCGTTCCTGCATTGCCCGCGCCAGCCAGCGCCGCTTCAGCCGCGCTGATCTGATCGCGCTGGCGGCGCGCCATCCGGCCTAGGGCCAGGCCCTTGCCGCTGCGTTTCCACGCGCGTCGTTCCAGAGGCTTTTTCCGCGCTGCTGAATGTGGCACTCTGACCACAGGACAGGAGCAGGAACCCCGCCGTGGATGCCGCGCCAGCAATCGTTACGTCACAGGACCCAAGCCCCGCGGCGCAGTCGCAGCCTCTGGTTTATCGCACGCGGTTGCCGGTCAGGATCTGGCACTGGACCAACGCGGTCACGATCTTCGCCATGCTGATGAGCGGGGCGACGATCTTCAACGCCCACCCCCGCCTCTACTGGGGCAAGTACGGCGCCACCTTCGAAACGCCATGGCTGGAGATCGGGCGACAAGGCCAGCAAGGCTTCCTGCGCCTCGGCAGCCTCCAGTTCGATACGACCGGCTTCCTGGGATGGACGGAACACTCGACCCGGGCTTTTCCGCCTCTCGTCACGATCCCCAATTACTACAGCTTGGCCGAAGGTCGCCAATGGCACTTCTTCTTCGCATGGGTGCTGGTAATATCTCTTACCCTCTTCGTTATTTATGCATTGTTTTCAAAACACTTGTCGCGCGATCTTGCCCTGAAACCTGAAGAGCGCAAGCTCGCGCATCTGTGGCACGACATCAAGGAGCATGCCCGCCTGCGCTTTCCCACAGGCGAAGCGGCCAAAGCCTACAACCCCTTGCAGAAGATCGCTTACCTTGGCGTCATCTTCGTGCTGATCCCACTGCTCGTGCTCACTGGAATGACCATGTCGCCCACGCTGAATGCTGCCTTCCCGTGGTTGCTCGATATCTTCGGCGGCAGGCAGTCGGCGCGATCGATACATTTCCTTTGTGCGACAGGCTTTTTGGCGTTCATCCTCATCCATCTTCTCATGGTTTTGCTGGCCGGTCCATTCAACGAACTTCGCTCGATCGTCACCGGATGGTATCGGCTCCCCGCACCGCGAAAGGAACGTCCATGACCCTCGTCACGCGGCGCAACGCCATCGTCGGTGCCAGCGGTCTGCTTCTGGCCGGATGCGAGAAGATCACCGCGTCCCCGACTGTCCGCAAGGTCCTGACATTAGGTGAGAAAGCCACGCTGTCCGGCCAGCGTCTGGTGACGGATCGCAATGCCCTCGCGCCGCAATTCACCCGCGCCGATCTCTCGCCCAGGTTCCGCATGAACGGCAATCGCTTGCCCGCTTCAGCGGAATATCAGGCCCACATGGCCAGCAACTTCGCCGACTGGAAGCTGGAAATCGGCGGCAAGGTCGCCCGCCCGTTCAGCCTCACTCTCGCCCAATTGAAAGCCGCACCGCAGCGTACCCAGATCACCCGGCACGATTGCGTCGAGGGATGGAGCGCGATCGGCGAATGGACTGGCGTGCCGCTCGGCCTGCTGCTGCGTCACGCGCAGATTTCCTCAACTGCTCAATACATTGTCTTCCATTGTGCAGATGATTTCTCAGGAATTCCCTACTATGAGAGCATCGACCTGATCGACGCCATGCACCCGCAGACGATCCTCGCCCACACGATGAACCGCCAGCCCCTTCCGGTCGGCCACGGCGCCCCGATCCGCCTGCGCGTCGAACGTGCGCTCGGCTACAAGCACGCCAAGTACGTCATGCGGATCGAAGCGGTCGAAACTCTTGCCGGCATCCACGGTGGCGGAGGCGGCTACTGGGAGGACCATTCCGGCTACCAGTGGTTCGCCGGGATCTAGACCTTCACCACACCCCGCTCGATCAAGCTGCGGGCGCAATCGAGAATGGATTCTTCCACCGGCCGCATGGTCCAGCCCAGCCGCGACCGGGCATGGTTCGAACTTGCGCCACGCACATTGCCAAGCTCGCCCGTTACTTGACGGATCACCGGGTTGAACAGCGCAACCGTCCGCACCAGCCAGTCGGGCAGCTTGCGCGTCGGCACCTTGCGCGCCTGTGGCCCCAGGTTCGCCTTGAGCACCGTGGCCACGTCGACAATCTTCAGGAACGGACCCGAGGCAATGAAACGCTCACCCGCAATGCCGGGCGCGGTCAACGCTCGCACATGCAAGTCCGCAACGTCTCGCACGTCGACAATCCCGAACCCCAAGTCCGGGCACCCCGGCAGGGCGCCCGAAAGCAGTCGCCGCACGACCTCGATCGATGGCGAGAAGTCGCCGGACCACACCGGCCCCAGCACGGCCGCCGGATTGACCGAGACGAACTCCATTCCCCCGCCTTCCAAGGCCACCCAGTCCCGCGCCGCGCGTTCAGCAATGGTCTTGGACTTCACGTACGCGTAGACATCCGCCCCATCCAGGTTGGTCCAGTCCCGCTCGGTGAACTCGAACACCCCCTTGCCATGGCCATAGGCAATCGCGGCTACGGACGAGGTCTGCACGAACCGCGTCACCCCGGCGTCCCGTGCGTAACGTAACGCACGCAACACCCCCTCGCGCGCCGGGATGATCAGCTCGTCCTCATGTCGTGGCGCATCGGCCCGGAACGGTGAGGCGACATGCGCCACGTGGCTGCACCCGGCCATCGCCTCGGCCCACCCGGCATCGGCCGAGAGGTCCGCGGCGAAGAACCGCAACGTCTCGGCGGTCCCGCCAAGGAGCGGCCGCAATTGCGCATCGCGTGACAGGGAACGGACCGTGGCGTGGACTGTCCACCCCTCGGCCAGAAGCTGGCGGATGAGGAACCCGGCGATGTAGCCGCTGCCACCCGATACGAGGACCGTGCCCGCCATTTTTCCGCTCTCCCCATCGATCGATTTGAGGAGAGGATAGCGCGGGGGCGTCCGGTTGCAAATCGCTACGGTTCAGCCTGCGGCAGAAGGCCCTGCGTTCGGCAGCGTTGCGGGAGAGTCAGGGGGGAGTTGCCCGTTTGCCTGCGAGAGTTGGAAAACGGGCAATTCTCCGGATTATCGCATCAGAACAAGCTCTTCCGCCATTGACGGGTGCAAAGCCACCGTCGCATCAAAGTCAGCCTTGGTCAGCCCCGCCTTCACCGCAATCGCCGCCGCCTGAAGGATCTCCGGGCTGTCCGGCCCGATCATGTGAATGCCCAGCACCTTCTCGGTCGAGGCATCGACGATCATCTTGTAAAGCCCGCGCTCAGGCCGATGCCCGAAGATGTTCTTCATCGGGCGGAAGTCGGACGAGTAGACCTTGATATTGCTGCCAAATGCTTGACGCGCCTGGCTTTCTGTCAGGCCCACGCCCGCCAGCGGCGGCTGCGAAAACACCGCGCTGGGGATGGCATCATAGCTCACCGCAGTGTCCTTCCCGCCGAACACGTGGTCGGCAAAGGCCTGGCCCTCGCGGATCGCGATAGGCGTAAGCTGCACGCGGTTCGTTACGTCACCCACGGCATAGATGCTGTCGCACGCAGTCCTGCCATGATCGTCGACCGGAATCTCGCCCGTCGAACCCAATGTAATTCCGGCGTTTTCCAGGCCAAGGCCATCGGTCTTGGGCCGACGGCCGGTCGCCACCAGCACCACGTCGGCGTGGATCGGATCGGGTTGCTTGCCGACATAGACGTCGAACGATCCATCGTCCCGCTTCTCCACACGATCGAACGGACAATTGAACTTGTATTCGATCCCGCGGGCCATGGTTATCTGGAGCAGGCGGTCCCGGAGGGATTCATCGTACCCGCGCAGGATCGTCTCGCTGCGATTGACCACCGTTACGTGACAGCCCAGCGCATTGAAAATCCCGGCAAATTCCATCGCGATATAGCCAGCGCCAGAGATTACGACGCGCTTGGGTAACTGCTCGAGATGGAACACCTCGTTCGAGGTGATGCAGTGCTCGCTACCCGGAAATTCGGGCATCACCGGCCAGGCGCCGGTTGCGATCAGGATATACTTCGCGGTGATCTCCTTGCCCGACGCCAGCCGCACGCTGTGCGGCCCCGCCACCTCTGCGCGCTCAAGGAAACGTTCGACCTTGTTGGTCTCCAGCGTGTTGGTGTAGGCCGTGTTGAGCCGGTCGACATCCCGGAGCACAGCGTCACGTAACGTCGGCCAGTCGAACGTCATCTTCTCGACTGTCCAGCCGTAGTTGGCCGCGTCCTGCAGTTCCTCGGCGAAATGCGATCCATAGACCAGCAGCTTCTTGGGCACGCAGCCGCGGATCACGCAGGTGCCGCCGACGCGGTATTCCTCAGCCACCGCCACCCGCGCGCCATGGCTCGCGGCAATGCGGCTGGCGCGCACACCGCCCGATCCTGCACCAATCACGAAGAGATCGTAGTCGAAGTCCTGCCCGGAAACCTGCTCAGCCATATGCACTCCTGTTGGTGAAGCGCATATGGCCTCTGGTCTTGGCCAAGACCAGAGGCATTTAGGCGATATTGTTAGCCTTGCAAACTATCAGCCGCCAATTCCTGCAGCGGAGAGAAGTGCTTCCGTCGACGGATCGAAGCCAGCACCGCCGCCAGCCTCGATCTGCTTCGCAATCGCCTTGCCCAGCTCGACGCCGAACTGGTCGAACGGGTTGATTCCCAGCATTGCGGCCGAAACGAACGTGCGGTGCTCGTGGAACGCGATCAGCGCGCCCAGCGTGGCAGGGTTCAGGTCATCGCACAGGATCGTCGCCGAAGGCCGGTCGCCGGGATAGGCACGGGCACCGTCGTCAGACGCCTTGCCCGCCATCAGCGCCGCCCCTTGCGCAAAGCAGTTCGACAGGAGAATCTCATGGTGGGCCGGGTCAAGATCGTGACCAGGCGTTTTCACGGCAAGGAAGTCCACCGGGATCAAGTGCGTGCCCTGATGGAGCAGCTGAAACACCGCATGCTGCGCATCGGTGCCGACGCCGCCCCACGTTACCGGCGCGCTGGCGCGGGTCAGAGGGGAGCCATCGGCGAGCACGCTCTTGCCGTTCGATTCCATTTCGAGTTGCTGGAGATAGTCGGGCAGCAGCTTCAGCCGCTCGTCATAGGCGAATACCGCGCGCGTCTGGCAGCCTCGAACCTGCGTGTAATAAAGGTCGGCGAAGGCCGCGCGCACCACGATGTTCTCGGCAAGGTCGGCGTCGATGAAGTGCCGGTCGATCGCTGCAGCGCCATCGAGGAACTCGGCAAAGCCTTCCCAGCCCAGTGCCATGGCCACCGGGAAACCGATCGATGACCACAGCGAATAGCGTCCGCCCACCGTTTCCGAAAACGGCAGTACGCGGGTTTCATCCACGCCCCATTCGACTGCCTTTTCGGGAGATGCAGTGAGCGCAATCACGCGTCCGTAGGGATCGGCGACACCGCCCTCACGCAACCACTCCAGGGCCGAATGCGCATTGGTCATGGTCTCGGTCGTCGTGAAAGTCTTGGAGGCCACGGCAATCAGCGTCGTCTCGGGATCGCAGGCCTTGATCGCAGCCTCAAGCGCACAGCCGTCGATGTTGGAAACGACATGAACGGCAACCTTCGCCCCTTCGCGGGTCAGAGCATCGATTGCCAGCGCCGGCCCAAGCGCCGATCCCCCGATGCCGATGTGGATCAGGCTCTTCACTTCGCTCAGCGCGCCTTCGTGGATGGCTTCGACGAGCATCCGCATCCGGGCATGCAACGCCTCGGCCTCCTCGACACTGGTGTCCTTGCCGACCCCGCGTTGCGCGGTGTGCTCGGCAGCGCGGCCTTCGGTGTTGTTGATCTTTTCGCCCGCAATCAGAGCATCGCGCTGCCCCTCAAGGTCCATCGCGGCTGCAACCGAGCCGAACAAGGCTTCGACTTCCGGCGAGAGGTGCGTCTTGGACCAGTCGAAGATCACCGGGCCGCCGGGCAGATCCAGCGTGGTCGAATAGCGTGTTAGCCGCGCGGCGTCGGAAAACAGAGTCTTCAGGGTTGGCCGCGGCAACTTCTCCAGTGCCGTCCAAAATTGCTGTGCCTCGCCTGCCGACATGTCCAACCTCATCCTTTCGCAACTGCGTAATGGCCCTAATGCCCTCTCGGGGACGCCGCGCCAAGCGCGCTGTTCATCGCCGCGCAAGCTGCGCAGACGTATTTCGCCGCTGTATTATACAAACAACACACTTGACGAAGGGCCTTGCTGGCAACATGACCGCGACGATGAACGACACGCCCGAAGCCAGCAGCCCCACTCCGGTAGAGCCGGCCGCGCCCGCACCTGCACCGGCCAAACCGAAGAAGGAAAAGAAGGAGGACAGCTTCCCCGTCTTCCTGATCAAGCTGGTGATCGTCGTCGCGATCTTCCGCAGCTTTATCTTCTCGCCGTTCAACATCCCGTCGGAATCGATGTTGCCGCGGCTCGAGAATGGTGACTATCTCCTCGCCGCCAAATGGCCCTACGGCTACAGCAGCTACTCGCTGCCGTTCAGCGCGCCCCTGCTGCCCAAGCGCATTTTCGCCAGCCAGCCAGAACGTGGCGATGTTGCCATCTTCAAGGCGCCTCCCGGCAATGATGTCGACTACATCAAGCGCGTGATCGGCCTGCCCGGCGATACCGTACAGATGATCGACGGCGTGCTGCACCTGAACGGACAGGCCGTGCCCAAGGTGAAGGTCGAGGATTTCGTCATCCCCGTCAGCCCCAACACCGATTGCCTCTCGGCCGAATTTGTCGTGACCGAAGCTGATGGCAGCCAGACCTGCCATTACCCGCAATTCCGCGAGACGCTGCCGAACGGCAAGAGCTACAACGTGCTCGACCTTGGCCAGCGTGATGCCGATAACACCGTGCCGGTCGTGGTGCCAGAGGGCCAGTTGTTCATGATGGGCGACAACCGCGACAACTCGATGGACAGCCGCTTCCCGGCAATGGAAGGCGGCGGCATCGGCCTTGTCCCTCAGGAGAACCTCGTTGGCCGCGCGACGGTGATGATGTGGTCCACCGATGGCAGCGCCAACTGGTTCCTGCCCTGGACCTGGTTCACCGCGGCGCGCTGGAACCGCATCGGGGGCACGTTCTGAGCGCGCTGCCGCCTGAAACGCTGGGCTACCTTACGGACCTTACCGGGGGGGCACCGACACGCGTCGATCTGTGGACCGAAGCCCTCACCCATGGCTCGATGGGCGAGGCACGCGATTACCAGCGCCTGGAGTTTCTTGGCGACAGGGTGCTGGGCCTTGCCATTGCCGAGTGGCTGCATGAAAAGAGCGATGCCGCCGAAGGCAAGCTCTCGCAGCGGCTCAACGCCCTGGTCAGCCGCGAAACCTGCGCCGATGTTGCACGCCATATTGCCCTCCCCAGCCACATCCGGCTCGGCAAGCAGGCGCGCGATGATGGCGGGACGCAGAGCGACAACATCCTGGGCGACGTGATGGAAGCGCTGATCGGCGCTCTCTTCGTCGAACGCGGGTTCGATGCCGCACGCGCTTTCGTGCGCAGGGTGTGGGACAAGCCGATGGCCACAGGGACCGGCCAGCGCAAGCATCCCAAGGCTGCTCTGCAGGAATGGGCAGCAGGCAACCGCCGCAAGCCCCCGGTCTACACTCTGGTCGCGCGCGAAGGACCCGATCATGCGGCCCGGTTCACGGTCTCGGTCGAAGTGAAGGGCGTCGGCACGGCCAGCGCCACCGGCAGCAGCAAGCAGGAGGCCGAAACCTCCGCCGCCCGCGCCTTCATGCAGGATTTCGGCTAAATCTAGCGGCGCGCGCCCATTTGGCCTAAGATGGCCGCAACTCTTCTGAAGAACTGGAATAATGACCGAAAAATGTGGCCTCGTGGCCGTCCTCGGCGCACCTAACGCCGGCAAGTCGACCCTCGTCAATGCCCTCGTCGGCCAGAAAGTTGCGATCGTATCACCCAAGGCGCAGACCACGCGCGCGCGCCTCATGGGCATTGCCCTTGCGGACATCGGCGAGGACAAGGCGCAGATCATCCTGGCCGATACGCCCGGCCTGTTCGAACCACGTCGCCGCCTCGACCGCGCAATGGTCAGCGCGGCATGGGACGGCGCGCAGGAAGCCGACGCGATCCTGCTGGTGGTCGACGCCCGCAAGAAGAAGCGCGACTATCTCGAACCCATTCTCGAAACACTCAAAGGGCGACCGGAACGCAAGCTCCTGGTGCTGAACAAGGTGGACTCCACGCCAAAGGAACCGCTGCTGGTCATGGCCGAGGCGCTGACCCAGGAAGCCGAGTTCGATGAGGTGTTCTTCGTCTCCGCGCTCACCGGCGATGGCGTGCCCGAACTCAAGCAGCGCCTTGCCGCACTCATGCCCGAAGGCGCGTGGCATTATCCCGAAGACCAGGTGTCGGATGCCAGCGAACGCCTGATGGCTGCAGAGATTACCCGCGAGCAGCTCTATCGCCAGCTTCACGACGAGCTGCCCTATGACAGCACCGTGCGGCCGGAGAAGTATATCCAGCGAAAGGATGGCTCGGTAGAGATCCACCAGCAGATCGTGATCGCCCGCGAAACCCAGCGCGCGATCGTGCTGGGCAAGGGCGGAGCGAAGATCAAGGCAATCGGTGAAGCGGCGCGCAAGGAACTGGCGCAACTGCTGGACACCAAGGTGCATCTCTTCCTTCATGTGAAGGTCGACGAGCGTTGGGCCGACGCCAAGGAAATCTACGAGGAAATCGGTCTCGAATGGGTAAAGTGATGCGGCTTGCTCTTGCAGCGCTTGCGCTTGTTGCCACCCCAGCCCTTGCCGGACCGGCCTCGCTTCCGGAAGGCGCGCGGTATGTGGCGCTGGGCAGTTCTTTCGCGGCCGGCCCGGGCGTTGGCCCCAACACGCCCGGCACACCGGATCGCTGTGGCCGGGGAACCCTGAACTATCCTAACCTGCTGGCGACAAGGCTGAAGCTTTCGCTGGTTGACGCCACTTGCAGCGGCGCAACAACCGAACACGTCCTCGGCCCGTGGAAGGAAATACCGGCGCAGATCGAGAGCGTTACCGCCGATGTCCGGCTTGTCACTGTAACCATCGGCGGCAACGACGTGAACTTCGTCGGCAACATCTTTGCCGCAGCGTGCGAGCAGATGCCGACACCGGATGCGCGCTGCCAGAAGTGGCGCGACATCGGCGAGGACGTGTGGAAGGCCGACGAGGAGCGCATGCGCCGCATCGTCCGCGAAGTGCGCCAGCGGGCTCCGGAAGCACGCGTTGTCTTCGTCGACTACATCACTGTCCTGCCTCCCAGGGGTACATGCGCCTCCCTTCCGATCAGTGTCGAGCGGATGAACCAGAGTCGCCACGCGGCGAAGCGTCTCGCCAAGCTGACTGCCAAGGTCGCGCGTGAGGAAGGCGCCGAACTCTTCCGTTTCTCTGCGATGTCGAAAGATCACGCACCCTGCTCGGCCAATCCCTGGAGCAACGGCCTCAATGCGCCGTCGGGGGACGGCATCCCGATCCATCCCAACCGCGCCGGTCATGAGGCCGCAGCTGAGGGTCTGGCCCGGTTTCTGCGCTGACCGGCGATCGTTACTAACGGTTCGTCGGCCGCACAGGGCAGTTTGTCGCCGTTCTCTGGCTTTGTTGCACTGCAGCACGGAATTGACATCGACAATTGACGTTTGCCCCCTAGCGTCGCCCGCGCGAAGGGAACGGGCAGCTCGCCCGTTAACGTCCCGGGTGCAATGGTGGACGGAGTGCGAGCATGAACGAAACTGGCGGCGTTTTGGCAGCGGCCACAGTAGGCGCGCTGCCCGGCCGGTCTTTCCCATCCGCCATCAGGAACTTGCGCAGGCCCAAGGTATTGCCCGCCTGGCTGCTAGAGGCCGCCGGGTTCGCCCTGATCTTCATGGTCACGCGCAGTTTTCTCTTCGGCAATCCGGTGGTCCATATCGACGAGCAGTTCTACCTGTTCGTCGCGGAACGCATGCGCGATGGGGCGGTGCCCTATGTCGACATCTGGGACCGCAAGCCGATCGGCCTCTTCCTGCTTTACGAAGCGCTGGCTTCGCTACCGTTCGATCCTGTGATTGCCTATCAGGTCGGCGCAGGCATCAGCTTCACGCTGACGGCCATGGTCCTGACCCGGTTGGCGCGCGAAATTGCCTCTCCAAGGGCCGCGTGGCAGGCTGGTGCCGCCTACGTCCTGTTCATGCCGATCTTCAATGCCGGCATGGGACAGGCGCCGGTCTTCTACAACCTGCTCGTCGCCATGGCGGCATGGGGTGTGGTCGACAGCGTCAAGCGCCCTGAGCACCCCCCGCTGATCTGGCGGGGCTGCCTCGTCATGCTGCTGCTGGGGCTTGCCATCCAGATCAAGTACACGGTGATATTCGAAGGTGCCGCGTTCGGCCTGATCCTGCTGGCGCGCGGCTTTGCCGATGTCTGGTCGTTCAAGCGCCTGGCTGCAACCGGCCTGCTCTGGATTGGCGTCGCACTCTTGCCGACGCTTGCCGCGATGGCCTGGTATGCCGGAATCGGACAGCTCGATGCCTTCATCTATGCAAATTTCGTCTCGATCTTCGATCGCGGCTCGGATGGCTGGGTCTCGTACTGGCGCCTGCTCAAGGAAGTCGTGGTCCTGACGCCGTTCTGGCTGGCGATCTTCAGAGCACCCAGGATGTTCGATACGTTGGCCGGGGCCAACCTGGTCAGCCACCGCGTGCTCGCTCTCTGGGGTATGGCAGCCTGCACCGGGTTTCTCGCTTTCGGCACGTGGTACGACCATTACGTATCGCCCGTGCTCATGCCGCTTGCGGTCCTGGCCGCTCCGGCCTTGGCGCGTGCGACGCCAGGTGAGCGGTGGTATGGCCGCCTGCTGCTCGGATTTGGCGCAATCGCTGGCGTGGTGGTGATGCTCTATCAGCTTAATCAGCACGGAACTTCCAGGCAGTACCAAGCGATGAACGCGGCAATCGCCCAGGAACTGCACGCGGGCTGCCTATATATCTACGAAGGCGAGATGGCGTTCTATCGGACGACCAACACCTGCCTGCCGACACGGTGGATCTTCCCCAACCACCTCAATACTTATGTCGAAGCCCCCGCAATCGGGGTCGATCCTTCCGCCGAACTCGCGCAAATCCTGGCCAGCAAGCCCGGCGTGATCGTGATGCGCGGCCTGAACAAGAAGCTTTACCTGCCAAACATGGACACGCGGCGCATGATACAGACGGAACTCGCCCGCAAGTATGAACGCTATGCCCGTGTACCTCTGGGCAACAAGGAATACTGGCTCTACCGGCCGCGCCGTTAAGCGCGACCGGTAGAAAGCTTACTCGGCGCTTTTCGCAACCTTCTTCGCCGGCGCTTTCTTTGCCGCTGGCTTCTTGGCCGCTTCCTTTTTCGGCGCGTCCTTCTTTGGGGCCGCCTTCTTGGCCGGGGCCTTCTTCGCGCCCTTCTTGCCCTTGGCCGGGCCCTTGGCAGCCCGCTCGTCGATCAGGGTGATCGCCTCTTCCAGCGTCAGGGCTTCGGGCTGCTTGTCCTTCGGCAAAGTCGCATTGGTGGTGCCATCGGTGACATAGGGACCATAGCGCCCCGCCATCAGCTTGATCTCACCGCCAGACGTCGGGTGTGCACCAAAAACCTTGAGCGGTTCGGCTGCCGTCCGGCCCCCACGCGCACCCGCGCCCGCTGCTGCCGCAGCGAGATGCATGACGGCAGCATTCATTCCGGTCTCGAACACCTCGCTGGTCGATTTAAGGCGCGCGTACTTTCCGTCATGGGCAAGATAAGGACCGTACCGACCGATGCTGGCCGTGATCGGTTTGCCGGATTCCGGATGCGTCCCGACCTCGCGCGGCAGCGACAGCAGCTTCAGCGCCCACTCCAGATCGAGTTCGCCAATGTCCTTGGGGATCGATGCACGCTTGGCCTCCTTGCCCTCACCCAACTGGATATACGGTCCGAAGCGGCCAGCCTTGCGCACGACTTCAAGTCCTGTCTCCGGATCCTTGCCCAGAACTCCGTCCTCGCCACCGTCACCGTCTGATCCGCCGGGCTGCGCAAACTTGCGGGTGTACTTGCACTCCGGATAGTTCGAGCAGGCGACGAACGCCCCGTAACGTCCACCGCGCAGCGAAAGGCGTCCCGCCTCGCACTTGGGACAAAGCCGCGGATCGCTGCCGTCCTCGCGCGGCGGGAAGAGGTAGTCGGACAGGAATTCATCCAGTTCGGCCGTCACCTCGCTCGGCTTCTTCTCCATCACCTCGTCGGACTTGGGCTTGAAGTCGCGCCAGAACTCGGCAAGCACCTTCTTCCACTCGGCACGCCCGCCCGACACATCGTCAAGCTCCTCTTCCATGCCCGCAGTGAACTCGTACGCCACGTAGCGGGTGAAGAAGCGCTCAAGAAACGATGTCAAAAGTCGGCCCGATTCCTCTGCGAAGAAACGGTTTTTCTCCGTCCGAACGTAGTTCCGGTCCTTCAGCACCTGCAGCGTCGCGGCATACGTCGAGGGCCGGCCAATGCCCAATTCCTCCAGACGCTTCACCAGGCTTGCTTCCGAATAGCGCGGCGGCGGCTGGGTAAAGTGCTGCGTTGCATCGACACCGCGCTTGGCCGGCGTGTCGCCCTTGTTGAGCGAAGGCAGCAGGCTCCCATCCTCGTCATCGCCATCGGCCTTCTGGTCGCGGCCTTCTTCGTAGACGGCAAGGAAGCCGGGGAACTTCACCACCTGCCCCGTCGCGCGCAGCTCGTGCTTGCCGGTCCCGTCGCGCAGCGTCACGCTGGTTCGTTCGATATTGGCAGAGGCCATCTGGCTCGCCATCGCCCGCTTGTAGATCAGGTCGTAAAGGCGCGCCTCGTCGCCCGAAGCATAGCGATCCTTCGAAAAGTCGGTTGGCCGGATGGCTTCATGTGCTTCCTGAGCATTCTTCGCCTTCGTCTCGTAATGACGGGGTTTTTCGGGAAGGTAATGCCCGTCATACCGGTCCGAGATCGCCTTGCGCGCCGCCGAAATGGCGCTCGGGTCCATCTGCACGCCATCGGTACGCATGTAGGTGATCGCGCCCGCTTCATACAGCGTCTGCGCCACACGCATGGTGTGGCTGGCCGAGAAGCCAAGCTTGCGCGCGGCTTCCTGCTGCAACGTCGAAGTGGTGAACGGCGGATAGGGGTTGCGGCGCGTGGGCTTTGTCTCGACGTCCTCGACGCGGAACGTGCCAGCCTCGACCACGGCCTTGGCCTTCATCGCGGCCCCTTCGTCACCCAACGTCAGCTTGTCGAGCTTCTGGCCATCGAACTTGACGAGCCGTGCGGCAAATTCCGTCCCGCCCTGCTCGAGCCGGGCAATGACCGACCAGTATTCCTGCGCCTTGAAAACCTCGATCTCGCGCTCGCGCTCGACGATGAGGCGCAGGGCCACCGACTGCACGCGCCCGGCCGACTTCGCGCCGGGCAGCTTGCGCCACAGCACCGGCGAAAGCGTGAAGCCGAACAGGTAATCGAGCGCACGGCGGGCGAGGTAGGCATCGATCAGGTCCTGGTCGAGCTCGCGCGGACGCTTCATCGCATCGGTCACCGTCTGCTTGGTGATCGCGTTGAAGGTGACTCGCTCCACTTCCTTCGGAAGTGCCTTACGTTTCTTCAGCAACTCCCTGACATGCCATGAAATTGCTTCGCCTTCACGATCAGGGTCGGTCGCCAGGATAAGGCGATCGGCATCCTTGGCCGCATCGGTGATGGCTTTCACACGGGACTGCTTGTCCCCATAGAGTTCCCAATCCATCGCGAAGTCCTCGTCGGGACGGACAGAGCCATCCTTTACCGGAAGATCGCGGATATGACCGTAGGAGGCGAGAACCTTGAAGCCGGGGCCGAGGTACTTCTCGATGGTCTTGGCCTTGGCCGGGGATTCAACAATGACAAGCTGCATGGCGATGAAAAGCAGTCCTTACGTGTACGTACGCGCGAGGGTGGGGATTGGCTTCGCGGTTCGTCAAGCGGATGGTTGGGTAAGGCTCAGGACATTAGGCTTACCCGCCCTGCTGCGTGACGGACCAGCCTGCCCGCCAGTTCCAGTTCGAGCAATGCCATTTGGACGGCCCCGGCGCTGGCACCGCTCTGGCGGATGAGTTCATCAACCGCCACCGGGGCAAGTGTCAGCATCGCTGCAATGTCGGCCCTGTCATCGTCCAGGGGGTTGTCGTAATCGGGCGCGTGTTCGCGGAAGCTCGAACGCGGCTGTCCGGTAAAGCCGACCAGCAGTTCCACCACATCTTCAGGCCTTTGCACCAGAATTGCCCCTTCCCGGATCAGCTGGTTGCAGCCGTGCGAACGGCTGTCCAGCGGTGATCCGGGAATGGCCATGACCTCGCGTCCCGCCTCTGCGGCCAGTCGCGCCGTGATCAACGATCCGGATTTCGGCGCGGCTTCCACCACCAGTGTCCCGGTGGCCAGCCCGGCGATGATGCGATTGCGATGCGGAAAGTGGCGGGCGAGCGGTTCGGTGCCCGGCGGCATTTCCGCGATGAGCAGCCCCTCACAGGCCACCTGTTCCTGCAGCTCGGCATTCTCGGGCGGATAGCTGATGTCGATCCCGCTGGCGATCACGCCGACCGTACCGCCGCCATCCTCCATGCCTGCCAGCGCGCCGCGATGGGCTGCCGCATCGATCCCGCGCGCCAGCCCGGAGATCACGGCGTACCCTTGCCCGGCCAGAGCAGTGGCAAAGTCGCGCGATAGCTTCACCGCGGCGGCCGAGGCATTGCGCGCCCCGACCACGGCAACCGAAGGCCGCTGCAGCAGCGCCACGTCTCCCCGGACCGTCAGGATCGGCGGGGGGCTTTCGAGCTCGGCCAACAGAACGGGATAATCCGGCCCGTCATGGAACAGGTAGCGGGCTCCGGCCTTGCGCACCGAAGCGATCTCGCGCTCAACACGGTCGATGGCAGCCGGACGGTAGGGCGCCCCGCCCCGCGCTGCCAGATCAGGCAAAGCCTCTAGTGCGGCGCTGGCCGTGCCGAAGCGGCGCAGCAACTGGGTGTAGCTGACCGGTCCGATATTGGGCGAACGCAGCAGGCGGATGCGGGCGAAGGCCTCGTCGCGAGAGAGGGTGGCTTCAGCCGCCGCGCTCACTTCTTGCTGCCGACCCTGGGCTCGGTCCCGGCGCGGAGGCGGGCAATGTTCTCGCGGTGCAAAAACAGGACAAGCAGCGCCAGCAGCGCCAGGACGGGAGCGTACGCGGTGTAGCCCAGAAGCAGCGCTGCAGCCGGAGCAGCCAAAGCGGCGCTCATCCCGCCCAGCGACGAGATGCGGCTGGCGAAGAGCACGCCGAGCCAGACCACTGCATAAGCAAGGCCGATAGGCCAGGCGAGCCCCAGCGACACGCCCATCATCGTCGCCACGCCCTTGCCGCCCTTGAACTTCAACCAGACCGGGAAGCAATGGCCGAGCACGGCGGCAAGCGCTGCCAGCGGCTCGCTTCCCGGCCAGAGATGGCGAGCCAGCAGCACCGCCGCCAGCCCCTTGCCCATGTCGAGCAGGAGCGTTGCTGCGGCGACGCCTTTCTTGCCGGTGCGCAGCACGTTCGTCGCCCCGATGTTCCCTGATCCGATGGCGCGCAGATCGCCACCCCCGGTCAATCGCGTAAGGACGAGGCCGAAAGGCACGGAGCCAAGCAGATAGCCGACGAGCAGGGGCATGAGCGTTTCCACGCCCCGCTCATATCCTGTCCCTCCACAAAAGCGAAAGAGGCCACTTTCCATTTTATCGCCATTCCCGATACAAGCCCGCCAGATGACCGCTTCTCCCCAACCCGATGCCGCCGCGCCGCTGCTCCTGTTCGATTCGGGCGTGGGCGGGCTTTCCGTGCTGAAGAAGGTGCGGAACGTCCTGCCCGCTGCGCCGGTGATCTACGTCGCAGACAATGCCGGTCTGCCCTATGGCGACAAGACCGAGGCCCAGATCGCGGCGCGGGTCTCCGGGCTGCTCGGCAGGCTGACCGAGCGCCTCCGCCCGAGGCTGGTGTGCATCGCTTGCAACACCGCTTCGACCATTGCGCTGGCCGCCGTGCGCGAGGTGCTGGAAGTGCCCATCGTCGGCACCGTGCCGGCGATCAAGCCCGCTGCGGCCATGACCAAAACCGGGGTCATCGGCCTGCTCGGCACGGCTGCCACGATCCGGCAGGCCTATGTCGATCGACTGGAGGCAGAGTTCGCCAGCGACAAGCTGCTCCTGCGCCATGGCGCGCCCGAACTGGTCGCTGCAGCGGAGGCCAAGCTGCGCGGCGAGACGGTCGATCCGGCCATCTACCGCCGCGCCGCACAAGCGCTGAAAGAGATGCCCGGCGGCGACCGGATCGATACCGTCGTCCTTGCCTGCACGCATTTTCCACTGGTGCAGGATGAACTTGCCGAGGCCTTCGGGCCTGGCGTTCAATTCGTGGACGGTTCGGATGGCATCGCCCGCCGCATTGCCTACCTGACGCAGGGCCAGTCATGGCATCGCGCCGGGCCGGATCTTGCCCTGTTCACCCGCGATGGCGAAGACGTGGCGGCCCTGCGTCGGGCTCTGGCGCGGCACGGGCTTGATCGGATAGAGACGTTTTGACGCAGGCACGACCGGGAGGACAGGCCTTGGGCAAGATTTCCAAGTTCATGATCGTGCTGCTGGCAGTTCTGGGCTTTGCCTATTACTGGCTTCTGGTGAACGCCGGACCGCAAGTGCCGGCACGCAGGATTGACCTTGGTGCACTGCGCAAGGCGGCCGATGCCATGAAGGGCGACAAGCCCACGGCCATCACCTTTGCCACAGTGGCAATGCGCGATGTTCCCGGTGCCGCGCTGGCTGCCGGCACGGGCCTGCGACAGATCACCAGCGCCATCACGGCATGGCGGATAGAGACTCCCGAGGGCAGCATCGTGATCGATCCGGGCATCTCGGGAGACGACGCCCGCAGCATGGGCTTCGAGGTATACAGGCCCCGGGCACAGCAGTTGGTGAACGGGTGGATGGATCGTGCTGCGATGATCCTGTTCACGCATGCGCACATCGATCATGTGGGTGGATTTCTCGATCACCCCCGCTTCAAGAGCATCGAAGGAAAAGCCGTCGTTTCCGAAGGCATGATGGGCAATATCAACGCACTATGGCGCGAGAATGCCCGGCTGCTCCACGCCCCGCGCAAGTTCGCCGCGATCGAGGCAGTTGCCCCGGGCGTGGTGCTGATCCAGACGCCGGGGCACACTCCTGCCTCGGAAATGATCTACGTGCGTCTCGCCTCGGGCCGGGAATACATTTTCGCCGGAGACACCGCGTCGCTCGCCGCCAATGTCGAGATGCCAACGCCGCGTTCGCGCCTCCTGGCGGACTGGCTGGTGCCTGAGGACCGCTCCTCCGTCATGGGCTGGCTGAAGGGGCTGAAGGCTCTGAAGAAAGAACATGAAGGCCTCGTGATCGTCCCTTCCCACGACGCCGAATGGGTGATGGCCAAGGGGCCGGGGTATGGGATCACGCTTGCGCCGGAACTACGTAAGGCCAGGACAACCAAATAGCTCCGACTTTCGGGCAGTTATGCCAAATGAGGCTGGCAATGCGTTTTGAACAGGCGTAGAAGCCGCCCATTCGCCGGTGGCCCAACGGGATCGGGCCTCGGGAGCGCGGATGCGCTTTCGTTGCAGGAAGGAGCGGCGGGGTGAATTACGATCAGGTTTTTGATTCTGCGATCGAGCGTCTGCACTCCGAAGGTCGCTACCGCGTCTTCATCGACATCCTGCGCAACAAGGGCGCCTATCCCAATGCGCGCTGCTTTGCCGGACACAATGGCCCGAAGCCGATCACCGTGTGGTGCTCGAACGATTACCTCGCCATGGGCCAGCACCCCAAGGTGATCGAGGCGATGGAAGAGGCGCTGCACAATGTCGGCGCCGGCTCGGGCGGCACGCGCAACATCGGTGGCAACACGCACTACCACATCCAGCTTGAGGAAGAGCTGGCCGACCTGCACGGCAAGGAAGGCGCGCTGCTGTTCACCTCGGGCTATGTCTCGAACGACGCTACGCTATCCACGTTGGCCAAGATCCTGCCCGGCTGCGTGATCTTCTCGGACGAGCTGAACCACGCTTCGATGATCGCGGGCATCCGCAATTCGGGCGCGGAAAAGAAGGTGTTCCGTCACAACGACGTCGAGCATCTCGAACAGCTTCTGGCAGAGACGGACCCCGCCCTGCCCAAGCTGATCGCTTTCGAATCGGTCTATTCGATGGACGGTGACGTCGCCCCGATCCACGCGATCTGCGACCTTGCCGAGAAGTACAACGCACTGACCTACATCGATGAGGTCCACGCTGTCGGCATGTACGGTCCGCGCGGCGGCGGCATCACCGATCGTGACGAAGCTGCCCACCGCATCGACATCATCGAGGGTACGCTGGGCAAGGCCTTCGGCGTCATGGGCGGCTACATTGCGGCTGATCGCAAGATCATCGATGTGATCCGCTCCTATGCCCCCGGCTTCATCTTCACCACCTCGCTTTCCCCGGTGCTGGTCGCAGGCGTCCTCGCCTCGGTCCGCCACCTCAAGGCGTCGAGCGAGGAACGCGAAGGCCAGCAGGCCGCTGCAGCTTATCTGAAGAAGGCTTTTGCCGACGCGGGCCTTCCGGTCATGCCATCGACCACGCATATCGTGCCGCTGATGGTCGGCGATCCGGTCCGTGCCAAGAAGATCAGCGACATCCTGCTCGCCGAATACGGCGTCTACGTCCAACCGATCAACTTCCCCACCGTCCCCCGCGGCACGGAGCGCCTGCGCTTCACCCCCGGCCCTTCGCACACCGAGGCGATGATGGACGAGCTGACCGAGGCGCTGGTGGAGATCTGGCAGCGCATGGAAATGGAAATCCAGAAGGCGGCCTGATCTTTGCGCTTCTGCAAGTCAAAAAGCCCTCCCCAACCGGGAGGGCTTTTTCGTTGGGCTTGCCTTTCCTGCCCCCGGCGCTAACCTTAACCGATCAATTAAAGACCGGGAGAGTGCATGTCGGTTCTGTCCTACGACGAAGTGGTCCTTGGTCGCCGGTCGATCCGCGGCTATCTCGACAAGCCGGTGCCGCGCGTGTTGATCGAGGAAATCCTCACGCTGGCGATGCGCGCTCCCAGTTCGATGAACACCCAGCCCTGGCACTTCCATGTCGTCACTGGCGAATCGCTCAACCAAATTCGCCAAGGCAATACCGAGCGCATCCTCGCAGGCGAGCCTGACAGCCGCGAGTTCCGCAAGGGCAACCCCTTCGCCGGCGTTCATCGTGACCGGCAGGTCGAAGTTGCCAAGCAGCTGTTTGGCGCCATGGGCATTGCCCGCGACGATGCGCCCGCCCGCCAGGACTGGGTGCTGCGCGGCTTCCGCCAGTTCGACGCACCGGTCTGCGTTATCGTCACGTATGACCGTGAGCTATCCGGCAGCGACGATACCGCCTTTGACTGCGGCGCCGTAACCAACGCGCTCGTCAACGCCGCTTGGTCGCGGGGGCTTGGCTGCGTGATCAACTCGCAAGGCATCATGCAATCCCCGGTCGTGCGCGAACATGCCGGCATCCCTGACGATCAGGTCATCATGAAAGCGGTCGCGCTGGGCTGGCCCGATCCTGACTTCCCCGCCAATGCAGTCGTCAGCAAACGCAAGAGCGTGGAGGAAGCCGCCCGGTTCGTCGGCTTCGACTGAAGCTTGTAACAGCGGCCCGCGCTCCTACTTCGAGCTGGTGGCAGTAAAGGCACTCCAGGATCTCAAGGCATGGGCCCGGCGCATCAAGCGTGATGTGGTGGCCCTGTGGCTTGCCGCGCGCGATCCGCGCGTGCCGGTTGCAGCTAAAGTCGCCGCCGCCATCATCGCGGCCTATGCCCTGTCCCCTATTGACCTCATCCCCGATTTCATCCCGATCCTCGGCTATCTTGACGACGTGATCCTCGTGCCGCTTGGCATCGCGCTCGCCGTCAGGATGATCCCCGCACCGCTCATGCAGGACCTGCGCGAACGTGCCAGCGCAGTCGGCAAGCCACGCTCAACCGGCGGGCTCGTCGCTGTCGTGGTACTGTGGCTGGTTGCCGCGGCAGTCATCTATCACGCCGTCTTCGCACAGCAATAACGAGAAAGGCCCCACCTCGCGGCAGGGCCTTCCTTGTATCCTCAATCGCGCCAGCAATCAGCGCAGCGAGACCACGTTGTCCGAAACGCGCGGATCGCGGCGATCGCCCCGATACTGGCTCGACATCGGCTCGTCAGTCACTTCGAACACTTCCGTGGCGCCGAAGCCGTTGAACGCGGTCTTCATTGCCGCGCCATAGGCGCCGAGCATGCCGATCTCGATGTAATCGCCAACCTTCATGTCCACCGGCAGTTCGAACGGACCTTCCATGTGGTCCATGTCGTCGCAGGTCGGGCCATAGAAGCTGAACGGCTCCAGCTCGATCTCGGTGTCGATATCGTTCGCCACCTCGTCGCGCAGCACGCGGACGGGGAAGCGCCAGCCGACATGGGCCGCGTCGAACAGCGCGCCATAAGCGCCATCGTTGATGTACAGCTCGGCGCCGCGGCGACGTTCGACGCGCACGATCATCGAGTTGTATTCCGCGCACAGCGCACGGCCCGGCTCGCACCACAGTTCGGCCGAGTAGGAAACCGGCAGCGATTCATAGGTACGGTCGATCACGCCGAAGTAGTCTTCGAGCGGCGGCGGTTCCATGCCCGGGTAGATCGAGGGGAAGCCACCGCCCACGTCGATGATGTCGACAAGGACCGAAGCATCGACGATCGCGGCACGCACGCGTTCCAACGCCTGCACATAGGCATGCGGGCTCATCGACTGGCTGCCGACATGGAAGCACACGCCCAGCGAGTCCGCCACCTGGCGGGTCGCCTGGAGCAGTTCTGCCGCATTGGCCAGATCGCAGCCGAACTTCGAGGCGAGGCTCAGCTCCGAGTATTCCGACGAAACGCGCAGGCGCACGCACAGCGTCAGGTCTTCGGGCACGTTGCCCTCCGAGTCTGCCGTCGCAGCCTTGATCTTCTCCAGCTCCTCGATCGAATCGAGGCTGAACACTCGCACGCCATAGGTGTGATAGGCTTCGCGGATCGCAGCCGGAGCCTTCACCGGATGCATGAAGCACAGCACTGCCTCGGGCAGCGTCTCGCGCACCAGGCGCACTTCCGCGATCGAGGCGACGTCATAGTGCGTTACGCCCGAATCCCACAGGATGCGGATCAGATCGGCCGACGGATTCGCCTTCACCGCATACAGCGACTTGCCCGGAAACTTCTCGACGAAGAAGCGGGCAGCGCGCGCGGCGGCGTGCGGACGGTTCAAAATGGCGGGTTGTTCAGGCGCGGAGGCGCGAACTACAGCCAGTGCGTCAGGATGGATGTGCAACTCAAGGGACCCCCAAACGGAACGTTGAACGAAGCTGCCTTGCGGTTTGGAAGTCCCCATGGGGCAGCGAGAGGGGGGTAAATAAGGCCCTGCGCATGAATCTCAAGTGAAAATAACGCTGCCCAAAAGTCCTGTCAGGAAAATGAAACAAATCCAGACAGATCGCGAAAAATCAGGAACTTAATGCTTCGGCCAGTGCAGCCCATGCCGGGAGTGACAGCGGATCGTTGGCGCCATTGGCAGCTGTGGGGTGCGATGCGAATCGTGCCACCGTCAATTCCGCTGCAGGATCGACCCACAGAGTCTGCCCGTGGATGCCCCGCGCGGAGAAGCAGCCGCGGTTGTTGTTGCTGATCCACCACTGGCTGCCATAGCTCCAACCCGGCAGTTGCGGATAGCGGTTGCGGTCGAAATGCGCCGGCTCTCCGCCATGCGTCGCCCGCTGCACCACGGCTTCGGGAATGACCCCCAGCCCGCCAAGGCGCATCGCCTCACCAAACCGCGCCAGGTCCTCCAGCCTCAGGTTCAGCCCGCCACCGGCAAAGGCCGTTCCCGCCTGATCCACGATGAGGTCGGCATCGCCCCGCATGCCCAGCGGCCGCCAGATCCGCTCCGACAGCACCTCGGCAAAGTGCTTCCGCTCGATCCGCGCAATCATCCACGCCAGCACTTCGGTATTGGGCGTGCGATAGGTGAAGCCTGTCCCGTGCTGCCCCGCCTTGCCGATGCGGGGCAGGTACGACGCAAGATCAATCGGCCCGGCATAGTCCACCGGCCTCGGCGTCAGCCCAAGAGCCGCACTGTAGGCCCCGATGCCAGAGTTGGGATCGGCATAATCCTCGGAGAAATCGAGCGCGGTGGTCATGTCCAGCACCTGGCGCACCGTCGCATCGCCAAACCCGCTCCCGGTCAGTTCCGGCAAGTAATCCGACGCCAGCGCCGCAGGATCAAGCCTGCCCTCCTCGACCAGCATCTCGGCAAGCGTTCCGACGAAGCTCTTGGTTACCGAAAAGGCGATATGCCTCGTCTCCGGCCCGGTCACGCCGAACCAGCGCTCGAACACCACCTTGCCGCGGTGCAGGACCAGAATGCCATCGGTGAAGGCCTGCGTCAGCGACTGTTCCAGCGACATCGGCTCATCCGCATTCAGCGGTACGAAACGGATCTGCCCCAGCCCCTCGTCAATTGCCCGTTCAAGCGCCTTGCTCTCGTCCCCCGCGGCCACACGTCGCGAGGGCACGAACTGGCGCATGTTGGAATAGGACCAGCGGATCATCGGAAACCGCATGTGGTCCGCGCGCGAGGCGAGCAGGATCTTGTCGGCAGGCGGCGGCGAACCTTGCATCCAGCCCATGCGCACCGGATCGCTCGTCACACCATCGAGCAAATCGCCCGCCATTGCCTTCTCCCGCCAACATTGTTGTCAGCAGGCAGCATGCCTCAGGAAAGACGGTCGCGGAAGTCCTCGTAAGTGAAGCCGCGCACCTTCTCGAGCGCATCGCTCTTGCTGTCCCACAGCCAGATCGACGGTAGTGGCACGCCGTTGAAAGTCGTGGTCTTGACCATCGAGTAATGCGCCTGATCGAGAAACGCAAAGCGCGTGCCCGGCTGCGCCAACCCGGGCTTGCGGTAATCGCCGATCACATCACCCGCGAGGCACGAAGGCCCGCCAAGACGCACCGGAGCGCCTCCCTCCCCGCCATCCTCGTACTCGTCGATGGGCAGTTCGCCCAGCATTGCCGGACGATAAGGTGCCTCGATCACGTCGGGCATGTGGCAGGTCGCCGAAATGTCGGTAATCCCAAGCTGCATCCCGTTCCAGTGCGTGTCGAGTACGGTGCCGACCAGAATTCCCGCATCCAGCGCCACGGCCTCGCCCGGCTCCAGATAGATCTCGCAACCCGTGCGCGCCTTCACCTCACGCAGGAATGCGATCAGGTCCTCACGCTGGTAATCGGCGCGGGTGATGTGGTGGCCGCCACCGAAGTTCAGCCACTTGAGCTGCCCGAAGCAAGGCGCAATCCGTGCCCCCAGCGCATCCCACGTGCGCTTCAATGGCTCGAAATCCTGCTCGCACAGCGTGTGGAAATGCAGGCCCGATACGCCTTCCAGGTGTTCTGGCAACAACTGATCCACCGGGAAGCCCAGACGCGAATGCGGCGCGCAAGGGTCATAACGCGGCACCTCGCCCTCGGCGTGCAGTGGATTGATCCTCAGGCCGATGTCGAACTTGTCTCCGACAGCCTGCGCTGCCGCGATCTCGCCCGCAAACCGCGCATGCTGGCCGGGCGAATTGAAGATCACATGATCCGATAGCCGCAGGATCTCGGGCAGATCCTCAGCTTTGTAGGCCGCGCAGTACGTCGCGATCTCGCCCGAATAGTGCTCGGCCGCCAGCTTGGCTTCCCACAGGCCGGACGTGCACACGCCGTCGAGATACTCCCCGACGATCGGCGCCACCTTCCACATCGAAAACGCCTTGAGCGCCGCCAGCACCTTGATCCCGGCGCGGTCCCGCACGTCGGCCAGCACCGCCAGATTGGCCCGCAACTTCGCTGCATCGACCACGAATGCCGGGCTATCCACCCGGTTCAGGTCAAACTGCGCAAAAGCCCCCGGATCGCCCGCTCTGGTTTCCATGCTAAGCCTCACTTCAAAACAATGGACCCCCGCGCAGGCGGGGGCCCCATTCCGTCCAACACGACATCAGACGTGGAACGCCCCCACCTTCGCGGGGACGCAGAAAGATCAGAACGCCAGCGGACCCGCCAGTTCCTTCACCTGCCACGGTAGCCCGTGCTTGTTGAGCATGTCCATGTAGGGATCAGGGTCGAACTGTTCCATGTTGAACACGCCGGCGCCCGACCAGATGCCCTGCACCATCATCGCCGCGCCGATCATCGCGGGCACGCCGGTGGTGTAGCTCACCGCCTGGTTGCCGGTCTCGCGATAGGCGTCCTCGTGGTCGCAGATGTTGTAGATGTAGAAGGTCTTCTCTTCTCCATCCTTCAGGCCCGTGGCGATATCGCCGATGTTGGTCTTGCCCTTGCTCGTGGGGCCGAGCGAAGCCGGTTCGGGCAGCACCGCCTTGAGGAACTGCAGCGGGATGATTTCCTTGCCCTCGTAGATCACCGGATCGATCCGGGTCATGCCCACGTTCTGCAGCACTGTGAGGTGCGTGATATAGGCATCGCCGAAGGTCATCCAGAAGCGGATGCGCTCGATCTCGGGCAGGTGATGCGCGAGACTTTCGAGTTCCTCGTGGTACATCAGGTACATGTTCTTCGGGCCGACTTCCTCGAAGTCGAACTGCTGGCGGATGGTCAGCGCCGGCGTTTCCACCCACTCACCGTTGAGGTAGTGCCGCGCAGGCGCGGTCACTTCGCGGATGTTGATTTCCGGATTGAAGTTGGTGGCAAAGTGCTGGCCATGATCGCCGCCGTTGCAATCGAGGATGTCGAGCGTGCGGATCGTGTCGAGCTTGTGCTTCTTCAACCAGGTGGCGAAAACGCTGGTCACGCCCGGATCGAAGCCCGATCCCAGCAGCGCCATCAAGCCCGCCTCCTTGAACTTGTCCTGATAGGCCCACTGCCACGAATATTCGAACTTGGCCTCGTCGATCGGTTCGTAGTTCGCGGTATCCATGTAGTTGACGCCAGCAGCAAGGCAGGCGTCCATGATGTTGAGGTCCTGGTATGGCAGAGCCAGGTTGACGACGAGGACGGGCTTGACCTCGTTGATCAGCGCCGTGGTTGCGGCAACGTCATCCGCGTCGATCTGGTAGGTGTCGACCGTAACGCCCGTGCGCTCCTTCACCGAAGCGGCAATGGCGTCGCACTTGGACTTGGTGCGGCTCGCCAGCGCAATGCCGGTGAAGATATCGGAATTCATCGCCATCTTGTGGACCGCGACCGAGCCGACGCCGCCTGCGCCGATGACGAGAACTTTTGCCATGATTGCTCCAAATGCCATTTGTCCCGTCGCGTTCCGGACCTCTCGATCGAACGCGCAGGACATTCATGGGCAGGCCCTTTAGAGTAGAGCCATGACAAACCCAAGTCCTAACCCGAATGCTTCGTCAGATCAGCGCGCTCCCACCCGCGCAGGGGTCCTCCGCGCCGCGGAAAAGATGGCGCAGCTTCTGCCGCAAACGCCGCTGCTTCCGCTTGAACTGCCGAATGGCGGAACCGTGTGGTGCAAGGCCGAATGCCTCCAGCCCGTCGGCGCCTTCAAGATTCGCGGCGCGTGGCACCGGCTGTCTGACCTGACCGATGACGAGCGCAGCCGCGGCGTCATCGCCGTATCGAGCGGCAACCACGCGCAAGGCGTGGCCTGGGCCGCCCGCCGGCTCGGCATTGCGGCCCGGATCGTGATGCCCAATGACGCGCCGCAAGTGAAACTCGCCGCCACGCGCGAGCTTGGCGCAGACGTCGTGCTCTATGATCGGCCCGGCGGCGAGGATCGCGATGCCGTGGCCGCTACACTTGTTGCGCAAAGCGGGGCAACGCTTGTCCATGCCTTTGGCGATCCATGGGTGATCGAAGGTCAGGGCAGCGCCGGAATCGAACTGGCCGCGCAGATGGAATGTTTCGCCGATGGCGGGCCGACCCGCGTCGTCACACCCTGCGGCGGCGGCGGCCTTGCTGCCGGTCTCGCCCTTGCCCTGCCCGACGCCGAGATCGTGCCCGTCGAACCCGAAGGCTGGGACGATGTCGCCCGGAGCCTCGTCAGTGGCGCGATCCAGCGCGTCCCTCGCGACGCCCCTCCCACAGCGTGCGACGCGCTGCAGACGCCCGCCACCTTCCCCATCAACTTCGCCGTCCTCTCCGCGCGGGGCCTCAGGGGCTTGAGCGTAACCGAAGCGGAAGTGCGCGCCGCCCAGCGCTATGCCTTCAGCAAGCTGAGGCTGGTCGTCGAGCCGGGCGGAGCAGCAGGCCTCGCCGCCTTGCTCGCCGGCAAGGTGGCCGCAGATGGCCGTACCGCCGTTCTGCTCTCGGGCGGCAACGTCGACCCGTCCGCCTTTGCCCAAGTGATTGCGCACCACGGATAAGTTGCATTTGACAATCTAACTCACACCTCGCACTCTCCCGGCAATTCTCGGGGGAGATCTGAAGATGCAGGCGCAAATCCTCACGCCCGCCGCGGTGCTTGTGCTGTGGTCGATTGTGATGCTGTTCTGGATGGCCGGAACGCGGCTGCCAGCCCTCAAGCAAAAGGGTGGCCTCGGCAAAGCCAAGCCCGGCGGGCGCGGACAGGACCTCGAAGGCGTGCTGCCCGACGAGATCAACTGGAAGGCGCACAACTACAGCCACCTCATGGAACAGCCGACGCTGTTCTACGCCACCGTGATGATCCTTGCGATCATGGGGTCGGCCTCGCTCGATGTCATGCTGGCATGGGGCTACGTTGTCCTGCGCATCGTCCACTCGATCTGGCAGGCAACCGTCAACCGCGTGCCTGTGCGCTTCAGCCTGTTCCTTTTGTCAACGCTGTGCCTGATCGGGCTGGCCCTGCGCGCGCTGGGAGCGACCATGGGCCACGGATAAGCCATAAAAAAGGGGGAGAATGCCAATGAAGATTGCCCATATCCTGCAACCTGCCGTTGCACTGATGGCGTGGACCATGGTCATGTGGCTGTGGATGTACGTCACCCGCATTCCGGCCATGAATGCGGCAAAGCTCGATCCAGACAGTCTCGCCAAGGACCCCACCAGGACGCTCGACGATCTGCTTCCCGCCAGCGTCCAATGGAAGGCCCACAACTACAACCACCTGCACGAAGCGCCGACGCTGTTCTACGCGGTCTGCCTCGTCATCGCTGTCGCAGGGGCCGGCAACGGCACCAGCGCGACTGTGGCATGGGCCTATGTAGCCTTGCGCGTTGTCCACTCACTGGTGCAGGCGACCGTGAACAAGGTCATGGTCCGCTTCATCCTGTTCTCGCTGTCGAGCGTCGCGCTCATGGCGCTGATCTACCACGCCGCGAAGATCGTCTTCGCCGCCTGATTCAATCGCGGACGAACAGGCTGGCGAGCTCCACGTGCGTCGACCAGCGGAACTGGCCGATCGGCCGCAGCTCCGCCAGCCTGTAACCGCCCGCGATCAGCTTGATCGCATCCCGCGCCCAGCTCGCGGGGTTGCAGCTGATATAGACCACGCGCGCAACCTTGCTCAGGGCGATCTGCTCCACCTGCTCCTGCGCGCCCGCCCGTGGTGGATCGAGCACGACGGAAGCAAAGCGATCCAGTTCTTCCACCCGCAGCGGATTGCGAAACAGGTCCCGGTGCAGCGGGTGGACCGGCCGACCGTTCATTCGCGCCGCCGTCTGGCAGGCAAGATGCGCATCGCGCGCCGCTTCGGCTGCCAGCACCTTTGTCTTCGGACCCGCAAGGGCAAAGGCGAAGGTGCCAAGCCCTGAAAACAGATCCGCCACCGTGGGTGCCCCGGCCAGCCATTCGCGCGCCGCACCCACAAGCGCTGCCTCGCCATCGGCAGTCGCCTGCAGGAAAGCTCCGGGCGGCAACGAAACCGGCGTCCCGCCAAGGGTGACCGTTACCGGCTCCGGCTCCCACACGCCCTCGGCGCCATAGCCAGAATCCATCGTCAGCCGCGCCAGGCTGTTGGCCCGCGCAAAGTCGAGCAAGGCTTCGGTCTTCGCCAGACCTTCGGCAGTCAGCCCCTTCAAGCCGACGGACACACCCTGATCGGCCAGCGCCAGCTCGACATCGACCGCCAGCTTGCGGTCGCCCCATTGCTCGAGCAGGGCGCGCAAGGGGGCTACCAGTGCAAACAGTTCAGCCGCCAGAACATGGCACTCGCGCATGTCGACGATCTTGTGCGAACCCTGCTCGCGAAACCCGATGACCACGCGCTTGCCGATCGCCTGCGCATGCAAGGTCGCCCTTCTGCGCGAACGTGGCGGGGAGATGTGCGCCGCCGTGGCTACCACGTCCGCGATCCCCTGTCCCTTTGCCGCACCTACGACGCGATCGTGCACGTATTCGGCCAGCGCATTCTCGGACAGGTGCTGCAACTGGCAACCGCCGCAGGCGGGAAAGTGCCGACACGGCGGATCGACGTGGTTGGGACCGTGCACCAGCGAACCATCAGCCTGCAGCACATCGCCGGGAGCCGCCAGCGCCGCGTATCTGCCGTCTGCCGTTGCGCCTTCCCCCTTGGCGGCAACACGCACGATCAGATCTGACTCGCTCATTCAAGAAGTTCCTTCGTAGCCACCTCCGTGGCAGGCCTTCAGCGCTGCCTGCACGCCATGGGCCAGTTCTCCGGCCGTGAACGCAGGCCCGCACAGCCGCGCCGCTTCGCCGTGGAGCCATAGGCCTTCTTCGGCGGCGCGCAAGGCTTGCCCCAAGTCCTGACAATGCGTGGCAAGGCGGCTGGCGATGGCTCCCGCCAGAACGTCGCCCGTCCCTGCCACCGAAAGCCACGATGAAGCTCGCGGTGCCAGAACAGTCTCGCCACCGGGCGCGGCAATCAGCGTGTCCGGCCCTTTCAGCACCACGACCGCGCCTGAAACCTCAGCCAGAGCAAGCGCGCGATCCCGCCGCAAGCCCGCCCCCGACAGCCCGAAAGCCCGCTCCAGCGCGGTCATCTCGCCCTCGTGCGGGGTCAGAATGCATTGTGCACCAGACAACATCGCCGGTCGCAACAAGACCAGCGCATCGGCATCCACCACTGTCGGTCGGCCAGCATGGAGCGCAGCAGCGAGCAGGCGCGACGCTTCATCAGACCGGCCCAGACCCGGCCCTACCAGTAGCGCCGAGGTCCGCGCGTCGGCCAGCATTCCCGCAGCGTCGCCGGTCACCACCAACTCCGGCGGGACCACCAAGGGCGCTGCCTGCGCTGCAAGCTTCACGTATCCCGCCCCTGCCCGCAGCGCGGCCGTCGCCGCCAGCAAGGCTGCGCCTGGCATCTCTCCGGCGACGATCCCGAGCATCCCGCGCCGGTACTTGTGCGCATCGGCTGCAGGTGCCTCCAGCTTCGGTTTCGCCAGGACCCGCGCCGCGCCCGGCAGTGCCGCCACGCCGATATCAACCAGCCTGACCGCGCCCATCTTCGAACAGGCAGGCATGGCAAAGTGGGCATGCTTCCACGCCCCCAGCGCCACTGTCAACGACCACTCCGGCAAGCCCTCATTCAGCGCGGCGCCGCTGTCACTTTCGATTCCGCTCGGCAGATCAATCGCAATGCGATGGCGATGCAGCGCCGCCAAATCGCACAGCAGGGCAAGAAGATCATCCGGCAAGGCGCGCGTCAGCCCGCTTCCGAACAGGCAGTCGACGAACACGTCCCCCGCCGTCACACTTCCCGCCGAAACGACCGCCCCGCGATACAGGGCCTTGGCATTGCGCGCCGCATCCGTCACCGGCTCGCGCGCCTGCACGACCTGCACGGCATTGCCATGTTCGCGAAGGTATTCGGCGATGACCCAGCCATCGCCGCCGTTGTTGCCCGGCCCGCAAAGCACGGTAACCGAACCGCCGCCCGCGATCCGGCGTACCCACTCGCCCGCGCCGCGCCCGGCCAGTTGCATCAGCGCATCGACAGTCGAGCCCGCCGCAATCAGGTCCTCCTCTGCGGCGCGCATCTGCGCCACTGTGAGTACTTGCGAAAGCACAGGCTCACGGCTGCGGGGCATCGTCCTTCATCCTTGCCGGAAAGCGATAGCGGTCTCCCGCGACCGAAACTTCGAGCACGCCTTGCGACGACCACTGCGCCGTCGCCTCGTCGGCCCCGTCAGCCGATACCACGCCGCGCCCGTCGTTCACCATCTCAAACCGGCGAAAACCCCCGGCCTTGTGCCGCACGGTCAGGAAGCGCTTGTCACCCACGCGCGAGTCCTCGACAAAGCATTCCGGCAGGAACTTCGCCGATCCGCCCACTGCGCAATCGATCACCCGCCCCTTCGGCGCGTCCTCGGCCTTTGAGCAGGCAGCCAGCACCCCGCAGATCAGCAGCGCTGGCAGCCCCTTGCGCATCAGTCGATGCCCAGCTGCTTGAGGTCGCGCACCGCACCGCGCGCCGCGCTGGTGGTCATCGCGGCATAGGCCTTGAGCGCCGTCGAGATCTGGCGCGGCCGCTCCTGCGCCGGCTTCCAGCCCTTGGCGTCCTGGGCCGCACGACGGTGCGACAATTCCTCGTCGCTCACCGCCAGATGGATGGTGCGGTTTGGGATGTCGATCTCGATCATGTCGCCGTTCTGGACCAGCCCGATCTCGCCACCCTCGGCCGCTTCCGGCGAGGCATGGCCGATGGAAAGGCCCGAAGTCCCGCCCGAAAAGCGCCCGTCGGTCAGCAGTGCGCACGCCGCGCCCAGCCCCTTCGACTTGAGGTAGCTGGTGGGATAGAGCATTTCCTGCATGCCCGGGCCGCCCTTCGGCCCTTCATAGCGGATCACCACCACGTCCCCTGCCACGACCTGCCCGGTCAGGATCGCCGTCACCGCCGCGTCCTGGCTTTCATAGACCTTGGCCGGCCCCGAGAACTTGTGGATCTTCTCGTCAACGCCTGCCGTCTTCACGATGCAGCCGTCGCGCGCGATGTTGCCATAGAGCACGGCAAGCCCGCCGTCCTTGCTGAAGGCGTGTTCGGCCGAACGGATCACGCCGGTCTCGCGGTCAAGGTCCAGTTCCTTCCAGCGACGGTCCTGCGAGAACGCCACCTGCGTCGGCACGCCGCCCGGCGCTGCCTTGAAGAATTCCTGCACGCTTGGCGAATTGGTGCGCTTGATGTCCCAGCGCTCCAGCGCTTCGGCCAGCGTGCGGCTGTGCACGGTCGGCAGGTGCGTGTGGATCAGGCCCGCACGATCCAGCTCTCCAAGAATGGCGTAGATGCCACCCGCACGGTGGACGTCCTCCATATGCACGTCGTTCTTGGCCGGCGCGACCTTCGACAGGCACGGCACCCGGCGGCTCAGCCGATCGATGTCCGACATGGTGAAGTTCACGCCCGCTTCGTGCGCCGCCGCCAGCAGGTGCAGCACCGTGTTGGTCGAACCGCCCATCGCGATATCGAGGCAAACCGCATTCTCGAACGCATCGAAACTGGCAATCGAGCGCGGCAGGACGCTGGCATCGTCCTCCTCGTAGTAGCGCTTGCACAGGTCCACGGCGAGGCGCCCCGCTTCGAGGAACAGGCGCTTGCGATCAGCGTGGGTAGCCAGCGTCGAGCCATTGCCCGGCAGCGAAAGACCCAGCGCCTCGGTCAGGCAGTTCATCGAATTGGCCGTGAACATGCCCGAGCACGAACCGCAGGTCGGGCAGGCCGACCGCTCGATCGCAGTCACTTCCTCGTCGGTCATCGTGTCGTCGGCTGCCGCAACCATCGCGTCGACGAGGTCGAGCGCGTGCTCCTTCCCCTTGAGGATTACCTTGCCCGCTTCCATCGGCCCGCCCGAGACGAACACGACCGGAATGTTGATCCGCATTGCCGCCATCAGCATGCCCGGGGTGATCTTGTCGCAGTTGGAAATGCAGACCATCGCGTCGGCGCAATGGGCGTTGACCATGTATTCCACGCTGTCGGCGATCAGGTCACGGCTCGGCAATGAATAGAGCATGCCGTCGTGGCCCATGGCGATCCCGTCATCGACCGCGATGGTATTGAATTCCTTGGCAACGCCGCCAGCCGCCTCGATCTCGCGCGCCACCATCTGGCCGAGGTCCTTGAGGTGGACATGGCCCGGCACGAACTGCGTGAACGAATTGACCACCGCGATGATCGGTTTGCCGAAGTCCTCGTCCTTCATGCCCGTTGCGCGCCAAAGTCCGCGCGCGCCCGCCATGTTGCGGCCATGGGTGGTGGTGCGTGAACGATAGGGGGGCATTGTGCGAACTCCGGACAGGGAATCAGTTTTTACGAGCGACTTGGGATCGTTCCCTAGCCGACGGAATCAGCCGCTGTCGAAAGTATTAATTACAACTATGTCAGCCAAAAGTGGCAGAAAACCTAACTGATTGCGACCGCAACCTGATTGGCAATCCGCGCCAGCCGCTCGGCCCATTCAGCTTGGCCCTTAGCATCGCTGATCAGGTCTTGCCGCACCTCTATGCCCAGGTAGGGCCTTCCATCCGCCTCGGCATGGCGGTTCATTGTCGCATTAAGCAGCCTGCCCGAATAGGGCAGCTGATCCCCGACGCAGAGCCCTTCGGCCTCAAGCATTGGAATGGCGATCCGCGCTGCGCGATCATCCTCGTTGTAGAGCACGCCCACGTGCCAGGGCCGAGGCTCATCGCTCGAGGCGAGTTGCGGCGTGAAGCTGTGCAAGGACAGGATCAGCGCTTGCGGCACATCGGCCAGAAGGTCGGCCAGCGCATCGTGATAGGGCCGGAAGAACCGCGCCAGCCGCGCTTCATGGCCTGCATGATCGAGCGCGTTGCCGGGGATCGCATGGCCATCGCTGGCAATCGGCACCACGGTCGGCAGATGCTCGTCACGGTTGAAATCGCAGACCAGACGGCTCACCCCGCCCTGAAGCGCCGCAATGCCGGGCCGCTGAGCCATCAACGAGCCGACTTCGGCTACGCCGATGTCAACCGCGATATGCTGGTCCAGCAGTTCGGGAGCGATGCCAAGGTCGATGTCATCGGGCACGCGGTTTGAAGCATGGTCCGACACCACCAGAATGCCCCCGAAGCGCGGCTGACCAAGGATGGCAAAGGCCTCACTCATCGCAAGGCCCCCGCCAAGGTCCACCACCCCGCCGTCATCGCCGCCTTGGCGGCATCGCGCAGCTCAGGTCTATCATAGAGCGCGAAGCACGTCGCGCCTGATCCTGACATACGCGTCAACCACGCGCCCGTCTGCTCCAGGGCTCTCAGCACATCGCCAATTTCTGACACGAGCGTCAGTGCCGGAGCTTCCAGATCATTGCGGCCCGCAAGCGCCATTTCCCTGAGGTTGTCACCTTCCATCGGCCCGCGATCAACGCCATCCCAAGCCTTGAACACCGGCCCGGTCGCCAGCGGAATGCGAGGGTTGACCAGCAGCACAGGCGTCCCCGCCAGATCGTTGGCAATCGGCTCCAGCTCGGTTCCGGTTCCGCGTCCGATGCACGCCACGCTCTCGACGCAAGCCGGAACATCCGCCCCCAGCTTCGCCGCCCGCGCATGCCAGTCCTCCGGCAAACCATGGCTGTCCCGAACCATCCGGAATATCGCCCCGGCATCGGCTGATCCGCCACCCAGCCCGGCCGCCACCGGCAGATTCTTCTCCAGCGTCACCGCCCAGCCCGGCCCATGCGGCAGGGATTGCAAGGCTTTGGCCACGATATTGCCAAACGGATCGTCCAAAGCGCCGCCAAACTCGCCGACAACGCGCAGCGAATCCGCCTGCGCAGACGAAGCGCTCAGCACATCCCCCGCATCCACGAAGGCAAACAGCGTCTCAAGCTCATGATACCCATCCTCCCTGCGCCGCCGCACATGCAGCGCAAGGTTGATCTTGGCGTAAGCGGTTTCTTTCATCTCTTTGGCCTAAGGGTGCGGCAAGAGATAAGCCACCAATGCGAAAAAACCGCCGCTGCAACGGAAACCGCCCCGAGGAGTCCCAAGCTCAACCACCCCCAGACGTTCATTGTGGATCCAAAAAGCCAAACTGAAATAAAAATTGACCAGAAACCAACGATACCTCCCCATCTCGAGGCGGTTCGATATTTCAATGAAAGCTTGGTCACCGGGCTTGCCGTCGAGACATGCTTCAAGTCAGTCTTCGAAGGGCGGACATTTCCCCAAGGCATCCTGCCATACAAATCAAGCATCCAAGCAAGCGCAGCTGAAAACAGCATCACCAACAGCGAGTAGGCCATAAACAGGCGCCTCCAGCCTCGGTTTACCAATGCTAATGCGATGTTCGCAAGCTCATGACTTCATGTATGCTGACCAGAGTCAGTGTGCCCTCCCCGTGCCGGGGAGGAACTCAACCTCACATATTCGGATAGTTCGGCCCGCCGCCGCCCTCAGGCGTGACCCATTCGATGTTCTGGGTCATGTCCTTGATGTCGCAAGTCTTGCAGTGGACGCAGTTCTGGGCGTTGATCTGCAGGCGCGGGTTGCCTTCCTCCACGCCGACGTACTCATAGACGCCCGCCGGGCAGTAGCGCTGCTCGGGGCCCGCATAGAGCGGCAGGTTGATCCGCGTCGGCACCGTCGGGTCTTTCAGCACGAGGTGGCTCGGCTGGTCTTCCTCGTGATTGGTGTACGAGAACGAGACGCTGGTCAGGCGGTCGAAGGTGATGACGCCATCAGGCTTGGGGTACGCGATCGGCTTGTACAGGTCGGCGCGCTGCGTCGCCTCGCTGTCGCGGTGGTGCTTCATCGGCTTCCAGATGCCAAAGCCGCCGATCGTGCGCAGCCACATGTCCGCGCCAGCCAGCACCGTGCCCAGCTCACCGCCGAACTTGGCCACCAGCGGCTGCGCGTTCTGGACCTTCTTCAACTCCTTGGCGATCCAGCTTTCGCGCACGGCCGCATCGTACTCGACCATGTCGTCCTTTTCGCGGCCAGCTGCCATCGCCGCCGCGATGGACTCCGCGGCCAGCATCCCGCTCTTCATCGCGGTGTGGCTGCCCTTGATGCGCGGCACGTTGACGAAGCCGGCCGAGCAGCCGATCAGCGCGCCACCCGGGAACGACAGGCGCGGCACCGATTGCCAGCCGCCTTCATTGATCGCACGCGCGCCGTACGAAACGCGGCGTCCGCCTTCCAGGATCGCGCGGATTTCCGGATGCTGCTTCCAGCGCTGGAATTCCTCGAACGGATAGACATAGGGGTTGGCGTAATCGAGCGCGGTAACGAAGCCCAATGCCACCTGGTTGTTGGCCTGATGGTAGAGGAACCCGCCGCCCCACGAATTCGATTCCGAAAGCGGCCAGCCCTGCGTGTGGATCACCCGGCCCGGAACGTGCTTCTCGGGATCGATGTCCCAGAGCTCCTTGATGCCGATGCCATAGACCTGCGGCTCGCAATCGCGCTCGAGGTCGAAATGCGCCTTGAGCCGCTTGGTCAGGTGCCCGCGCGCGCCTTCGGCAAACAGCGTGTACTTGGCGTGCAGTTCCATGCCCGGCTGATAATCGGGCTTCTTCGAACCGTCCTTGGCAATGCCCATGTCGCCGGTCGCGACGCCCATGACCGCGCCATTCTCGTCGAACAGGATCTCCGCCGCGGGGAAGCCGGGGAAGATCTCGACGCCCAGTTCCATCGCCTGTTCCGAAAGCCAGCGGCACAGGTTGCCAAGGCTGCCGGTATAATTGCCATCGTTCGACATGAACGGCGGCATCGGCCAGTGCGGGATCGAGACCTTGCCCTTCTTCGACAGCACCCAGTGCCAATTGTCGGTCACCGGCACTTCGGCCATCGGGCAGCCCTGTTCGCGCCATTGCGGAAGCAGTTCGTCGAGCGCTTTCGGGTCTACCACCGCGCCCGAAAGGATGTGCGCGCCGATTTCCGAACCCTTTTCCAGGATGCAGACCGAAATTTCCGGGTTCACCTGCTTAAGCCGGATCGAAGCAGCCAGGCCCGCAGGCCCTCCGCCAACGATGACGACGTCATACGGCATCGATTCCCGTTCGCTCATGCCCCGATATCTCCCGACTGCTGCTAAACGCACGATTGAATTTCGAATGTGCCTTGAAAGAGGGCACAGGCAAGGTCAAGACCGCAAATTGGACTGGAAGGAAAGACAGGTTGCCCGATATCGCTAACGCAGAAAATCATCAGTGGCGCGATGCCGTTACGGCCGCGCTCGATTGGTGGCGCGATGCGGGCGTAGACCATGCCTTCGTTGACGATCCTCAAGACTGGCTGTCCGAAGCGCGCAAGCCAAGGGAAGCTGCACCACCGGCCCCGATGAAGCCGCTGCGCGAACTCACGGCAGAGCGCGATGATTCGCCCAAGGTGGCCAAGGTTAGCGCCAAGGCTGATTGGCCGCAGACCTTTGAAGCCTTCGCCCCTTGGTGGTTGGCCGAACCCGCCCTCGCGCCCGCCGGGTTGCATCGCCTGCCTCCGGTCGGCGCGCAAGGTGCGGACCTGATGATCCTGGTGCCGATGCCCTCGGCAGACGATGGCGATACCCTTCTCTCCGGGCGTGCAGGCCGATTGCTCGATGCCATGCTGGCCGCGTTTGGCCTTGACCGGTCCCGAACCTACATCGCCTCTGCCCTTCCAGCCCACGTGCCGATGCCCGATTGGCACCTCCACAAGGAGTCGGGCCTCGGCGAAGTTCTCCTCCACCACATCACTCTTGCCGCTCCGAAACGACTGCTGATCCTAGGCGCATCAGGCATTTCGGCGCTTCTCGGCAACGACCCGCCGAATTTGGCTCAAAGTTTACGGGCAATTAATCAAGAAGGGCCACCACTTCCCGCGCTGCCGGCGTGGGATCTCGAAGCCATGCTGCAGCGCCCTGCCCTCAAGGCAGGTCTGTGGAGCCGCTGGCTCGAATGGACGGGGACCGAAACGATTTGAAGCTGGCTCGCGCCAAGACGTTCACGCTGCTCGCGCTCGCGGCCTCGTCGCTTGGGCTTTCGGCTGTCCCGGCTCACGCCAACAGCGCCGCGGTCGACTATTTCCGTGGCCGCGCCGATCGCACCGCCGTCCCCTCGCTGCTGAGCGCCGACGATCGCTCCTATTACAAGAGCCTGTTCTCCGCGATCGAGCGCGAGGATTGGACGCAGGTGCAGACGCTGTTCGCCCAGCGGACCGATGGGCCTCTCCATACGGTAGCCCGCGCCCAGTACATGCTGGCCGCAACCTCGCCCAAGGCAGAGCTCGCCCCGATCACTGAAGTGCTGGCCAAGGCTCCGGACTTGCCGTGGGCGGAGCAGCTCGGTCGCCTCGCCCTGAAGCGCGGCGCCACCGACATGCCCGCCCTGCCGCAGGCACAGCGTCTTGTCAGCCTTCCCACCGTCTCCAAGCGCATCAAGCCGCGCCCGATCGATGACGGTACGATGCCGGCCGGCGTCGCCGCCGCGATTCAGGACCGCATCAAGTTTGACGATCCCGTCGGTGCCCGCGTCCTGCTCGATGGGGTCGATGCCACGCTCTCGCCCGCTGCTCGCGCCGAATGGCGGCAGAAGGTCGGCTGGGCCTTCTATATCGAGAACGACGACGCCACCGCCCGCGCTCTTTCGCTCACCGCCGCCGAAGGCACCGGCCCGTGGGTCGCGGAAGCCTACTGGACCGCAGGCCTTGCCAGCTGGCGCCTGAGCGACTGCCTCGCCGCCGCCGACGCCTTTGAAAAGACCGCAGGATCAGCCCAGAACGACGAACTGGCGTCCGCCGCACACTACTGGGCCAGCCGCGCCTGGCTGCGCTGCCGCAAGCCGGAAAAGGTCTCGGCCTCGCTGCGCAACGCCGCCCGCTTCCGCGAAACGCTCTACGGCATGATGGCGTCCGAAGCGCTGGGCATGCGCGAAAGCACGCCGCCGGTCGCGCCGGACTTCTCGCAGAATGACTGGCAGCAGCTTCGCGACGTTCCGAACATCCGCACCGCCGTGCAGCTTGCCGAAATCGGCGAAGACGGCCTTGCCGACGAAGTCCTGCGCCATCAGGCCCGCATCGGCGCGCCCGGGCAATATGCCCCGCTCTCGCGCCTTGCCCGCGATCTGGGCCTCCCCTCCACCCAGCTGTGGATGGCCTACAATGCCCCGGCAGGGGCCCGTCCCGATGAATCCGCGCGCTTCCCTGCGCCGAAGTGGACGCCGGCCACGGGCTGGAAGGTCGATCCCGCGCTGCTCTTTGCCCATTCGCTGCAGGAATCGAACTTCCGCACGGCCGTCACCAGCCCGGCCGGGGCCAAGGGTCTGATGCAGGTCCGCCCCGGCACGGCCAAGGACATGGCCCGCGTAGAGCCGGCAATGGCCGGGCGCGATCGCCAGCTCGACCTGCCTGACGTCAACCTTGCCTTCGGCCAGCAGTACCTCCAGCAGTTGCGCGATTCCGATGCGACGCAGGGCCTCCTGCCCAAGGTCATGGCCGCCTACAATGCCGGCCCCCTGCCGATCAGCCGCTGGAACACGGAAATCCGCGGCGGCAGCGATCCGCTGCTGTGGATGGAATCGATCCCCTACTGGGAAACGCGCGGCTACGTTTCCATCGTCATGCGCAATTACTGGATGTACGAAAAGCAGGCCGGCGGCCCGTCGGAAAGCCGCATGGGCCTTGTCCAGGGCATGTGGCCCAAGTTCCCCGGCCTTTCAGGCGCAGATAATGTGAGGATCGCATCGCGTGGCAATTGATACTTCGCGCGAATTCAAGCCGATCAACATTGCTTTGCTGACCGTTTCCGACACCCGCGGCCCGGCCGAGGATACATCGGGCGATATCCTCGCCGAACGCATCAAGGCCAAGGGCCACAAGCTCGCTGCCCGCGCCATGGAAAAGGACGATGCCGACCGCATCGCCAGCCGCCTCAACAACTGGATCGACGATCGCACCGTCGATGCTGTCGTCATCACCGGCGGCACCGGTCTCACCGGCCGCGACGTGACTCCCGAAGCGCTCGAACGCGTCAAGACGCGCGACATCCCGGGCTTTGGCGAACTGTTCCGCTGGCTGTCCTACAAGACCATCGGCACCAGCACGATTCAGTCACGCGCCTGCGCCGTCGTCGCGCGCGGCACCTATATCTTCGCCCTGCCCGGCTCGAATGGCGCGGTGAAGGACGGCTGGGACGGCATCCTCGACGAACAGCTCGACAGCCGCAACCGGCCCTGCAACTTTGTCGAACTGATGCCGAGGCTGCTGGAAAAGTAAGTCTTTCCAATCGCTATTGCATTTTCGTTCCACTTATGTTCCAATCCAGCCATGGCAATCCATGGCAGAGGAGCGCAATCGGCAAGGGTCCCCACCCGCTTCGGCCTCGCCACGCGCGAGGTTGACGGCGACTGGCTCGACGCGCGCGAGGATATCGACGGTCCCGGTCCCAAGCTGCGCAAGACGGTCACCGAAGAACATTCCCGCTCGATCCTCACCTTCAACCGCTCGCCCGACATCCCCTTTGATCGTTCGGTAAACGCCTACAGGGGGTGCGAGCATGGCTGCGTGTACTGCTACGCTCGGCCCACCCACGCCTGGCACGATCTCTCGCCCGGCCTCGATTTCGAAACGAAGCTCTTTGCCAAACCCGATGCGGCAAAGCTGCTGCGTGAAACCCTGGCCAAGCCCGGCTACATGCCCGCTCCCATTGCCATGGGCACAAATACCGATCCCTACCAGCCGATCGAAAGCCGTTACCGCATCACCCGCCAGGTTCTCGAACTCTGCCTCGAATTGCGCCACCCGGTCACCATCACCACAAAGTCCGCGCGCGTACTGGATGATCTGGACCTGCTGGCCGAACTCGCCCGCAGCAATCTGACCGCGGTCGGCATCTCGGTCACCAGCCTCGACCCGCGCCTGTCCGGCCTTCTCGAACCGCGTGCAAGCAGTCCTGCCAAGCGATTGGAAGCCCTTGGAAAGCTTGTTGCCGCCGGCATCCCCACCCATGTTTCGGTCGCCCCGGTCATTCCGTCGATCACCGACCAGTTCATGGAAGGCATCCTTGAGGCCTCCGCAGACCGTGGCGTGCGGTCGGCCAGTTGGATCATGCTGCGCCTTCCACACGAAGTCGCCCCGCTGTTCCGCGAATGGCTCGACACGCACTTCCCGGATCGCGCATCGAAAGTCATGGGGATCGTCCAGTCGGTTCGCGGCGGCAAGGACAACGACGCGCAGTTCTTCACCCGCATGAAGCCGAATGGCGTCTGGGCCGACCTCATCCGCACCCGCTTCCGCGTCGCCTGTCGCAAGCACGGCATCGGCAAGGCCCGCATCGATCTGGACTGCGCGCAATTCAGGAAGCCCAGCCCCAACGGCCAGCTGGACCTGTTCTGAGCACACACCAGACATTCTCCAAACCTACCGTCGCCCCGGGCTTGACCCGGGCCCCGCTTTTCTTCTGCGCTTCCTGTGAACCAAGGAAGCGGGATCCCGGGTCAAGCCCGGGATGACGGTTTGGGTCAGTACGGACAAGCTTGACAAAAAGAACCATATAGGTTATACACTCCGCCCACAGGTCAGGAGAGGGCACAAGGCCAACCCGCTCCTCTCCCTTCGGAGCTTACGCCCAGAATTATACTTGGGCGGACGGCTCCGGCGCGATCGGTGCGGCAGGTGCGCAGCGGGTTCAACGAGGGGCGTAAAGCCCAAGACCCACCGGGCAATCCCTGCCGTTACCCAAGGACAGACAGGACAACCCAGGGCTGATAGCACGGCGCCGAACCCTGAGCGACGCTGCGGATGCGGAACCCGCCATGATTGTGCGACTGTGTCAGCACAAACGACAGGTTCTTTTCACGCAGCCGCTTGCCAGAAGCCAAGGCAGTACGCGAGCCGCTGCCAAAGCTTCGTCCTTTCGCATGTGTCCGACCATCAGGCTGAGCCGACAAGGGGCCCGGAACCGCCCCCGGCCACTCGCAACCGGTCCCGCGCCCCATCCCTTGCGTGCCACAACGGCACCGCACCGGTCGCGCGATCTGTGAACTCCCACAGGCGTTACCGTCCGCATTCGCCAGCGGATGCTCCCTCGCGCCACCTCGCGGCGTCCCCGCGAAGGCGGGACCTCGTTGTTCTTACGGAACCTCACAGTAAACCAATGAGGCCCCGCCTTTGCGGGGGCGCACCGGGGTTCCGCGATGCGATGCCCTCCCCCAGGCGGGAGGGCCGTGAGACTTGCTGAACGTAGTGAAGCTAGTCGCAGCGGGGTGGGCACCCGGCTCCACGCCAAGGAAACGCTAAGCCCCGTTGAACCGGATCAACCGGCTGTCCGCCACCGCCGCTGTGCGATGCGGAAGCGCATCGCGTACATAAGCCTCGTCCTTCACCATCGCAAAGAATGCCCCGGCGTCGGGGTAGCCCATCACGAAAGCCTCGTCCCACTCGCCCTGCGGCCCGGTGACAACGCATTCCATCGGCGCGTGCCACACCATCGCCGCACCGGAATCCCTTACCAGCGCCTGAAACGCGTCCTTGTAGATCGCATAGGCCTCGCGCCCGGTCAGGCCCTTGCCATGGTTGGAGTGCCCTTCCGGGTATTTGGCAAGATCGCGGAACTTGATCAGGTTGAGCATGTGGATCGGCCGGTCCCGCGGCAGCGACTTGAAGACCTCGAAGTTCTCGCGGCTCGGATCGATGTAGACCGGGCGCTCGCTCACGCCACCTTGTCCCACACGAAGTCGCGGAACTGTTCGCGCAGGTCCTTCTTGCTGATCTTGCCGGTGCCCGTGTGCGGGATTTGTTCCACGAAGGCTACCGCATCGGGCACCCACCACTTGGCGACATGTTGCGCAAGGAAGCTGCGGATTTCTTCCTCATTGCACTCGGCGCCCGGCTTTTTCACCACCACCAGCAACGGCCGCTCATCCCACTTAGGGTGATACACGCCGATCGCTGCCGCCTCCGCCACAGCGGGATGACCGATCGCAGCATTCTCCAGTTCGACCGAACTGATCCATTCGCCGCCGGACTTGATCACGTCCTTGGTGCGGTCGGTCAGTTGCAGGGTTCCGTCCGGATGGATCAGGCCCACGTCTCCGGTATCGAACCATTGCCCTGCCACCACCGCATCGGCCTCGGCCTTGAAGTAGCGCTTGACGATCCACGGCCCGCGCACCTGCAAGGCTCCCGCCGTCACGCCATCGCGCGGCAGGACCTTCTCCGGATCGCCCAGATCGACACAGCGAATTTCCACGCCGAACGGCGGCCGCCCCTGCATCGCCTTGACCGTCACCTGCTCGTCGAACGAAAGCTCGTCCCAGTTCCAGGTTTCGGCCCCCGTCGTGCCGATCGGTGATGTCTCGGTCATGCCCCAGGCATGGGCCACCCGGCGCCCGGCGCGCATGAAGCGCTCGATCATCGCGCGCGGCATCGCCGAACCGCCGCAGACGATGGTCTGCAAGCTCGGCGGGATTTCGCCACCGTTGTGGGTGTCGACATGCTGCAGCAGGGCCAGCCACACGGTGGGCACCCCGGCCGAACAGGTCACCTTTTCGCGGTTCATCAGGTCGCACAGCACTGCGCCATCGTTCACCGCTGAATAGACGAACTTGGCCCCTGCCGCGGCGCCGGCCCAGGGCAGGCCCCAGCTGGCGGCATGGAACATCGGCACGATCGGCAGCATGACCGAGCGACAGTCCATCCCGAACACGGGTGGGCTGATCGCGCTCAGCGCATGGAGCATGGTAGAGCGATGCTCATAGAGCACGCCCTTGGGATTACCGGTGGTGCCGCTGGTATAGCACAGCATGCAGGGATCGCGCTCGTCACCGTCGTGCCACTCGGCCACGCCGTCCTCGCCCGAAATCCATTCCTCGAAGTGAAGCGCCGGTTCGCTGCTGTCAAAGCAGATGTAGTGTTCGACCGTCGGCCAGCGCGGCTTCATCCGCTCTATGATCGGCGCCCAGACCTTGTCGAACAGCATCACCCGGTCTTCGGCATGATTGACGATGTATTCGAGCTGATCGTCGAACAGCCGGGGGTTGAGCGTGTGGAGGATGCCGCCAACGCCCACCGCGCCATACCACGAAACCAGATGCCGATGATGGTTCATCGCCAGCGTCGCGATCCGGTCCCCGGGCTGCACGCCAAGCTTGCGCAAGGCCTGCGTCATGCGCAGCGCATCGTGGCGTATGCCGGCCCAGTTGGTCCGCGTCTCGCTGCCATCGGCCCAGCGGCTGACGATCTCGCGCGCACCGTGTTCGCGCGCGGCGTGGTCTATCAGATGTGTGACCCGCAGCTTCCAGTCCTGCATTGCGCCAAGCTGCTGAGTCATCTCTCTCTCCATCCGGTTCTTATTCGACCAGCCGCAGATGCCTTTCCGGTCTTGCGGTCAGGGCGACATTGGCGAGTCCTTCTATCGGAATCAATCGCTCGATTAAGTCGCTGTCCAGTTTAAAATCATTGCCGAGCCGCACGAGCGGCTCCTTGGGTCCGCCAGTCCGAAGGCGCGCCAGCACTTCGCCCGTCCCGCCAGACCCACGCGGCAGGAGCATCGCCAGCTCCGAGATCGCCTCGGGCTTGCTCACCTCGAGCTTGAGCATCATCCGCGACGAGCTTGTCACCGAAGCCAGCGGCCTTGCCCCCCGCACCGTCACGCGCGGCGGCTCGTCGGGATTGGGCCGGTCAAGTTCGACATTGAGAAGCACGCAGGTCCCGTCCTTCGCCCATTGCTGGAACGGCTCGACCAGCGATTCCTCGAAGCACGAGGCCGAGAACAGCCCCGAACTGTCGGAGAAGTCGGCCATGACGAAGTCCTTGCCCTTCTTCGTCTTGCGCTTCTGCACGTTCTCCACCAGCGCGGCCATGACCGCGCCGGAACGCCCGCCCGGCTCGCCACTGCTGGTCATCAGGCTGCCATACGATCTCGCCCCATTGGCCGAAGCCACGGCGCGATATTCTTCCACCGGATGCGCCGCGAAATAGAACCCGAAGTTCTCGCGCTCCGCCGCCATCTGGTCGGCCCGGCTCCACGGCTTCGTCTCGGCAAGGCGCGTGGCGGGCGTGGCATGATCGTCCCCGCCGAACAGGCCACCCTGCCCCGACGTGCGAGAGCGCGCCGCTTCGTCCGCCACCGCCATCAGCAGTTCGGCATTGGCAATCACCTGCGCGCGGTTGGGTTCAAGGCAATCGAGCGCACCGCCCGCAGCCAGCGCTTCCAGCTGCCGCCGGTTCATCGATCCTGCCGGAATGCGCTTGAACAGGTCGTCGAGCGAAGCAAAGGGCCCGTTCGCTTCGCGCTCCTCGACGATCTGCTCCATCGCCTTCTCGCCCACATTGCGCAGGCCCGCCAGTGCATAGCGCACGGCAAAGCCGTCCTGCGTCCGCTCGACGGTGAACTCGGCCTCGGAATGGTTGATGTCCGGCCCGGCCAGCGCCACGCCATTGCGCCGCATGTCGTCGACGAAGACCGAGAGCTTTTCCGACTGATGCATGTCGAAGCACATCGATGCCGCATAGAACTCGTGCGGATAGTGCGTCTTCAGCCACGCCGTCTGGTAGGCAAGCAGCGCGTAAGCGGCAGCGTGCGACTTGTTAAAGCCATAGCCTGCAAACTTGTCGATCAAGTCGAACAGTTCGTTGGCCTTGGCCGCCGGAATGTCGGACACCGTCTTGCAGCCATCGACGAAGCGCTGGCGCTGCGCGTCCATCTCGGCCTGCACCTTCTTGCCCATCGCGCGGCGCAGAAGGTCTGCATCGCCGAGCGAATAGCCCGCCAGGATCTGCGCGGCCTGCATGACCTGTTCCTGGTAGACGAAGATCCCGTAGGTCTCGGCGAGAATTCCCGCCAGCTTCTCGTGCGGATACTCGATGCTTTCGAGGCCGTTCTTGCGCCGCCCGAACAGCGGGATGTTGTCCATCGGGCCCGGACGGTAAAGCGAGACGAGCGCGATGATGTCGCCGAAGTTGGTCGGCTTCACTGCCGCCAGCGTGCGCCGCATGCCTTCGGATTCCAGCTGGAACACGCCCACCGTATCGCCCGACTGCAGCAGCTTGTAGGTCTGCTCGTCATCCCAGGCGAGCGCCGAAAGGTCGATGCTGATGCCGCGCTTGGCCATCAGGTCCACCGCCTTGCGCAGCACCGACAGCGTCTTGAGGCCGAGGAAGTCGAACTTCACGAGGCCCGCATCCTCGACATGCTTCATGTCGAACTGCGTCACCGGCATGTCCGAGCGCGGATCGCGGTAGAGCGGCACCAGCTGCGCCAGCGGGCGGTCGCCGATGACCACGCCGGCCGCATGGGTCGAGCTGTTGCGCGGCAGGCCTTCCAGCTGCATCGCAAGGTCGATCAGGCGCTTGACCTCGGGATCGCGGTCATACTCGCGCTTGAGTTCCACCACCCCGTTCAGCGCGCGCGGCAGCGGCCACGGGTCGGTCGGATGGTTGGGCACCATCTTGCACAGGCGGTCGGTCTGCCCATAGCTCATCTGCAGGATGCGCCCGGTATCGCGCAGCACGGCGCGGGCCTTCAGCTTGCCGAAGGTGATGATCTGCGCCACGTGATCCAGCCCGTACTTGCGCTGGACATAGCGGATCACCTCGCCGCGCCGGGTTTCGCAGAAATCGATATCGAAGTCCGGCATCGAGACGCGTTCCGGGTTGAGGAAGCGCTCGAACAGCAGGCCCAGCTTGATCGGATCAAGGTCGGTGATGGTCAGCGCCCATGCCACAAGGCTGCCCGCGCCCGAACCGCGCCCCGGCCCCACCGGAATGTCGTTCTCCTTGGCCCATTTGATGAAGTCAGCGACGATCAGGAAGTAGCCGCCAAAACCCATGCGGTTGATGATCGCGATCTCGAACTCGAGCCGCTTGCGGTAGTCGAGCACTTCCTCCCACACGCCCGCGACATTGAGCTGCGGATAATCGGCAGCGTCCGGCTCGGCATCCGGGCCAAGGCACAGCACGCGCTCCAGCTCGGCGTGGGCGGCTTCCGGGTAATAGGGCTTCAACCGCAGGACGAGGCCCTTGCGGCTGTCCTCGGCACACATCCGCGCCTCGCCTTCCTGGTCACCGGCAAGGCTCGGCAGGATCGGCTTGCGCTTGGGCGGCATCACCGCGCAGCGCTGTGCTACGACCAGCGTGTTGGCGAGCGCTTCGGGGAGGTCCTTGAAGATTTCCTCCATTACCGGCGCAGGCTTGATCCACCACTCCTTGCTGGAACGCGGACGGTCGGTGCTGTCAACGTGGGTGGAACTGGCGATGCACAGCATGGCATCGTGCGCGTCGTAGAACCCGCGCTCGGCAAAACAGGCGGGATTGGTCGCCACCAGCGGCAGGTTTCGAGCATAGGCCAGATCGATCAGCGCCTCTTCAGACGCCTCTTCCACCGGCTCGTTGCGCCGCGCGATCTCGATGTAGAGCCGCTCGGGGAACAGTTCCTGCAAGCGATCGAGGTAAGCTTCGGCCGCAGACTGCTGCTGCCCCGCAAGCAGCCGCGCCAGCGCGCCCTCGCCCGCCGCGGTCAGGCAGATCAGCCCATCGGTGCGGCCAACGAGGTCCGCCAGCACGACATGCGCCTCGAACTCCAGAGGCCGCTCAAGATGCGCGCGGCTGACGAGGTGGCACAAGTTGTCATAGCCGCGTGCATCCTGCGCATAGAGCGCCAGCCAGTCGACGGTCGGTGCAGCAGGCCCGAACCCCGTCGCCGCGCCATCACGCTCGGGCCGCGCCACCGCCAGCATCGTGCCGATGACGGGCTGCACGCCCATGTCCTTGCATGCCTTGGCATAGGCGACGCTGCCATAGAGCCCGTTGCGATCGGTAATCGCCGCCGCCGGAAAACCCCGCTCCGCCGCCGTCTTGGCAATCGCCTTGGGATCGATCGCTCCGTCGAGCATCGTGTAGGACGAGAAGATGCGCAAGGGAACGAAGGGGGCGTGGGGCATGTCGGCCAAGGTAGGAAAAAGGCCGCCTTCTTGCGAGAGGCGCGGCCTGTTTTTCCCCCGAACCGAATGCTGCTGTCAGAGCAGCTTTTCGATATCCTTCGCGATGCTTTCCGGCTTGTCGGTCGGCGCATAGCGGCGGACGACCTTGCCGTCGCGGCCGATCAGGAACTTGGTGAAGTTCCACTTGATCGCCTTCGTGCCCAGCACACCCGGCGCTTCCTTCTTGAGCCAGTCGTAGAGCGGGTCGGCATTGTCGCCATTGACCTCGATCTTGGCCATGAGCGGGAAGCTCAGGCCGAAGTTGACCTTGCAGAAGCTCTCGATCTCGTCGGCCGATCCCGGCTCCTGCCCGCCGAACTGGTTGCAGGGGAAGGCCAGCACCTCGAAGCCCCGGTCGCCATAGTCCTTCCACAGCTTCTCGAGCCCGTCGTACTGCGGGGTGAAGCCGCACTTCGACGCGGTGTTGACCACCAGCAAGACCTTGCCCTTCTTCTCGGCCAGATCGATCACTTCGCCATTTGGCTTCTTCGCCTTGAAATCGGCTATCGTGGTCGGTTCGCTCATGTCAGGCCCTCCCGATCCGCAAGTTCGAGGATTTCGCCGACGTTGAGCGACTTGCCTCCCGCCACGTCGATCACCAGGCGGGCACGCTGGGCGGCATCCATGCCAGCCACTTCCGCCACCAGGTCCCGCAAGGGAGCTTTCTTGAGGACGCTGAAATTGTACTGCATCTCAGAGCCGGCATCGTCGCGCTCATGCAACGTGGCTTCGGCATTCCAATCAAGACCGGACATGACTTCTCCCCTTGTCATGCAAATGGTTCGCACGACAAGGGAAGCTGATCAACGGCAAATGGGCTTAGGCGGGAAAATCGATGCGGTGGGCCAGTGCCGCGATTTCGGCCGGGGAATACTGCCGGTCGCCCGACTTCTCGATGACCAGGTTCGCCCGCTCGCTTTCCGACATGCGCGCAACCATTCGCACCATGTCGGCGAAGGTTCCGGAATGCAGCGAGGCAAAGCCGTGGAACACGCCGTCTGCAGCCTCACGGCGCAGGACAACGGCGTGGTCGTTCCAGAATGCAGCCGCATCGGCAGCTTCGGCGCGGATCGTGGTGTTCATGAGGTACGATCTCCTTTTGCACACGAAAACGCTTCAGGAGAACGATGTATCCCTATTCGAGCACACCCTCATGCAGCCGCACAACGCGGTCCATGCGCAGGGCGAGGCGTTCGTTGTGCGTGGCGATCAGCGCCGCGCTGCCCTCGCCACGCACCAGCTTGAGAAACTCCTCGAGCACGCGGTCGGCAGTGGCCTCATCAAGGTTGCCGGTCGGCTCGTCGGCCAGCACCATTTCCGGCCGGTTGGCCAGCGCACGCGCCACGGCGACACGCTGTTGCTCGCCGCCCGAAAGCTGGCTGGGCCGGTGATCGAGACGCTTGGCAAGCCCCAGCGCAGTCAGCAACTCGGCCGCCCGGGTTTCTGCCTCGCCCCGCGTCTTGCCTGCCACCATCTGCGGCAGCACCACGTTCTCGATCGCGTTGAAATCGGGCAAAAGATGATGGAACTGGTAGACGAAGCCCAGGTGATCGCGGCGCAGCGCCGTCCGGTCATCGCCCGAAAGCTGCGAGGCATTCGTCCCGGCGATCTCGATCAGCCCCGAAAAACCGCCTTCCAGCAGTCCGATCGCCTGCAGCATGGTCGACTTGCCCGAACCCGAAGGCCCCAGCAGCGCAACGATCTCGCCGGGGCGGATCTCGAGGTTCACGCCGCGCAGCACGTCGATGGTCACCCCGCCCTGGCTGAATGAGCGGCGCAGGTCGCGCAATCGAACCACAGGATTTTTGGCGACGGGATCACTCATAACGCAGCACCTGAACCGGGTCCGTGCTGGCAGCCTTCAGCGCCGGATAAAGCGTGGCAAGGAACGAGAACAGCAAGGCCATCATGCAGATGGTCGTGATCTCGACCGGGTCCGAACGGCTCGGCAGCTCGGTAAGGAAGCGGATCGACGGGTCCCACAGGTTCTGCCCCGTCACCCACTGGATCGCATTCACGATAGGTTGGCGGAAGAACAGGAAGACGAAGCCCAGCAGAAGTCCGGAAACGGTGCCAAGAGCACCGATCACGAAGCCGATCGTGACGAAGATCTTGAGCAGGCTTTTCCGCGTTGCCCCCATCGTGCGCAGGATCGCGATGTCCCGCGTCTTGGCGCGCACGAGCATGATCAGCGACGAAAGGATGTTGAACACCGCGACCAGCACGATGATGGAAAGCACGATGAACATCGCCACGCGCTCCACCGCCAGTGCCTCGAACAGGCTGGCGTTGATGGTCTTCCAGTCGGTGACGACCGCCGTGCCTTCTAGTTGCTTGGCAATAGGAGCAAGGGTCTCGGACACGGTATCGGCATTGGTCGTAGTGACCTCGATCATGCCGATTGAGTCACCGGTCAGCAGCAATGTCTGCGCATCCGCGATGGGCATGACCACATACGCGTTGTCATAATCGTAGATGCCGACTTCGAAGATTGCCGATACGGTATAGGCAATCTCGCGCGGGACAGTGCCGAACGGCGTAGCTCGACCTTGCGGGTTGATGATCGTGATGCTGTCGCCCACCCGCGCACCAAGGTTCTGGGCAAGGCGCGAACCGATGGCAACATTGCCTGACTCTGGCCGCAGCGAGGCGATCACGCCATCGACGCGCTTGTCCTCCAGCCGCTTGATATCGCCCGCAGTATTGCCGCGCACGAGAATCGCCTCGACCCTGCCATTGAAGCTGGCGAGCAGCGGCTGCTCTATCAGCGGCGAGGCATGGGTAACGCCGGGCGTCGCCTCGACCTTCTTGAGGATGTCCTGCCAGTTGTCCAGCCGCCCGCCGTAGGCCTGGATGATCGCATGGCCGTTCAGGCCCACGATCTTGTCGAGCAGTTCGGCGCGGAAACCGTTCATCACGCTCATCACGATGACCAGCGCGGCCACGCCGAGCATTACCGCGACAAGGCTGATGCCCGCGACGAGCGCAATGAATGCCTCGCCTCGCCCGGGCAGCATGTAGCGCTTGGCGATGGTCCATTCGAATGGCGACAGGATCAAGCAGAAGTCCCCTGGCAGGAATGCGCCTCCGGGTTCCCGGAGACGGCTGCGGATGTAGGCTGGAGCGCAGCAAACGGCAATGGCTGCAAGAACCGGACGTTCAGAGTGCCGCGCTTGTCCGTTCGAGTTCCGCAATTCGGTGCTGCATCTGCTGCATCTCTATGATGCGCCGATGACGCTCGCACGAAAGCGGCAGGGCTGCCAGCACCGTCACGCCGACATAGAGCTGGAAGAACTGGATGCGGTCGCCGAACTCGATGTCCATGCCGGCAATCGGCCCGAACCCCAGGATAGTCATCGTGCCGCCGATGGCGATCAGCAGCAGAGGCATCAAGGTGGTGATCGCAGCTGGCACCAGGGCCGAGGAAACCATCAGGAATACCAGCGGGAACACCAGCAGCGCGCGCATGTCGAGCAGGAATACCAGCGCGGTCAGGCCCGTGAACGACCCGAACACGAGCGTTGCCAAGGGCAGTTGGCGCGCTGGCGGCAGGAAGCTTCGTCCGCGTGCCAGGCGATGGTAGACATAGTGGAACACGGGCAGGCACGCGACCAGCCCGAGAGCGTGGCCGATGATCCATCGGGTAAAATTCTCGACCAGCGGCTGACCAAAGGAGAACCAGGCCAGGAACGATGCGATGCAACCGGTCACCAATGGGATGGTCAGACCGATGCCGAGGTAGAAGGACGTCACCCATTCGAGGATGTCGTGCGGCCAGAACGCATCGGTGATCCGCCGCCAGACGAACGCGACGGCGATAGCTTCGGCCATATTTATGAAAGCCAGTGGCACCGCCAGGACCCAGCCAAACCCGAAGTACCCGGTTGCGATGGTACTCGCGAACCAGCACGGGACCACCCACTTCAACCAGAGGCGGAACGGAAGATGCACCAGCCGCCCCGCCAGGAGCGCTGTGGCGATCCAGACCATGGCAACGCCGCCGGTGAACCGACCGAACGCCACTGCGCCATAGGCCAACGCAAAGTATGCGACGGCGGTACAGACCGGATCGGCAAGAGTACGGGCAACGCGCATTGCCCTGCCCTAACACTGCCCTGGTTAATTTTTCCCAGCGCAAATCACGCACAATCATCGACTGCGCAGATCAGTGAAAAACCACGTTGAGCAGGTAGGAAATCGTCCCCCCAATCACGAAAAGCGCCCCAAGAGCCAACAGCCCGATACCGATTATCCTCACCAGCCACTCCATGCTCCGCCTGTCCGTGGCCCCAACTACGCCCCAGAAGACTCGCGGTTCCCCGGGCCGGGAACGGCCTCAAGCGATGCATTGCGAACCTTGCCCTTGCCATTGTGCGCAAACGTCGCCATTTGGGCGCCAGAAACCGGCCGGCGCGCACGCGCCCACGCGAGTCCACGGGACCCATGACCACAGATCACGAACTTCTCGATGCAACGCCCTGGGATATCGGGCGGGGCGATATCGGCGCCGATGACGACAAGCTGCGCGAGGAGTGCGGCATCTTCGGCGTACTCGGCGTACGTGACGCTGCGGCGACAGTGGCGCTAGGTCTCCATGCCCTGCAGCACCGCGGGCAGGAAGCCGTGGGCATCACCAGCTTCGACGGGCAGGAATTCTACTCGCGCAAGGGCATTGGCCATGTGGCGGCGAATTTCTCGACCGGATCGGCCATTGCCGAACTGCCGGGCATGATGGCCTCTGGCCACGTCCGCTATTCGACGACGGGCGGTGCAGGCCTGCGCAACGTCCAGCCGCTCTTCGCAGACCTCGCCTCGGGCGGTTTCTCGATCGCCCACAACGGCAACATCTCCAACGCGATGTTCCTCAAGCGCGATCTCGTCCGCAAGGGCGCGATCTTCCAGTCGACGTCGGACACCGAGGTGATCATTCACCTCGTTGCGACGAGCCGTTACCCCACCCTGCTCGACCGCTTCGTCGATGCCCTGCGCCTGATCGAGGGCGCCTATTCGCTGATCTGCATGACGCCCGAGGGCATGATCGCCTGCCGCGATCCGCTCGGTATCCGCCCGCTCGTCATGGGCAAGCTCGGTGACGCGGTGGTCTTCGCCAGCGAAACCGTTGCGCTTGACGTCGTCGGCGCAGACTTCGTGCGCGAAGTGGAGCCCGGCGAGCTGATCCAGGTCGATCTCGACGGCAACCTCAGCACGCACCGGCCGTTCGGCAAGCCCAACGCGCGCCCCTGCATCTTCGAACACGTCTATTTCAGCCGCCCGGACTCGGTCATGGGTGGCAGCTCGGTCTACCAGGTACGCAAGGCCATCGGCGCGCAACTGGCGATGGAAAGCCCGGCAGACGCCGATCTCGTCATCCCCGTGCCTGACAGCGGCGTGCCTGCTGCGCTCGGCTACGCCCAGCAGTCAGGCATCCCGTTCGAACTCGGCATCATCCGCTCGCACTATGTCGGCCGCACCTTCATCCAGCCCTCGGACGGTGCCCGCAACGCCGACGTGAAGCGCAAGCACAATGCCAACCGTGCGCTGGTCGCCGGCAAGCGCATTGTCCTGATCGACGATTCGATCGTGCGCGGCACTACCAGCCTCAAGATCGTGCAGATGATGCGCGATGCAGGCGCCGCCGAAGTGCACATGCGAATCGCCAGCCCGCCGACCGAGCATTCGTGTTTCTACGGCGTCGACACGCCCGAACGCTCGAAGCTGCTCGCTGCACGCATGGATGTCGCCGCGATGGCGGAGTTCATCCACGCCGACAGCCTTGCTTTCGTCTCGATCGACGGCCTCTACCGCGCCGTGGGCGAGGCCGAACGCAAGAAGTCTTGCCCGCAGTATTGCGACGCCTGCTTCACCGGCGAATACCCCACGCGCCTGACCGATCTTGCCGATCGCGAGAGCCCCGATCAGCTTTCGCTGCCGGTCGGAAAGGTCGCGTAAGATGAGCCTTGCGGGTCAAGTCGCGCTGGTTACCGGCGCAAGCCGCGGCATTGGCGCGGCCACGGCCAAGGCACTGGCCGCTGCCGGAGCGCACGTCGTTCTTGTGGCGCGCAACGCCAAGGACCTCGAGAAGATCGAGGAAGAGATCTTCGAGGCCGGTGGCAGCGCCACGATTGCGCCGGTCGATCTCTCCGAGGCTGACAGCATCGCCCGTCTCGCCACCGCCATCTCGGGCCGCTGGAAGGCACTCGACATTCTGGTGATCAACGCCGCCGTCCTGCCCACCCTCACCCCGGTCTGGCAGATCGACGCGCGCGAGTTCAACCAGGCGCTGACTCTCAACGTGCTGGCAACGCAGGCACTTCTTGCCGGCTTCGACGGCATGCTGCGCAAGAGCCAGGACGCCCGCGTCATCGGCGTGACGAGCAGCGTCGGCGCCACCCCCCGCGCCTACTGGGGTGCCTACGGCGCTTCGAAGGCGGCGTTTGACAACCTGCTGGGCAGCTATGGGCAGGAAGTGCGCAACACCGCGGCCATCCGAGTTGCCGTGGTCGATCCGGGCGCAACCCGCACCAAGATGCGCGCCCGCGCCTACCCCGGAGAAGACCCGCAGACGGTCAAGGCTCCGGAAGTCGTTGCTGACCGGATCGTTACGCTTCTTGGTGAACAGTTTGCCAGTCCGCACCGCATTCGCGTTAACCAGGACTGATAGCGCCTAATTAACGTAGCCGCGCGATTCTTTGCAAAGGTTTGCCGATCCGTCGGCAGACCGGAAACGCAATGGGTCGAGGTCGCCCGGCATGACGACGACGGATTGGAATACCAACATCTATGGGCAGGCCGCGCTCGAGGACCGCAGTGCGCCACGCCAACGTGTCAACATTCCGGCAACGCTCAGGCCATCCGGCGGCAAGGGCTTTCAGACCGTCGTGCTTGACCTTTCGCTAGGCGGCTTCTGCGCAAATGCGCTGCAACGCATGCACGCCGGCAACCGCTGCTGGCTGACCCTGCCCGGCATGGAATCCCTTCAGGCCGAGGTGGTGTGGTGGGATTCCGGCCGCGTCGGCTGCGCCTTCGCCAACCTGCTCAGCCCGATCGTCCACGACAACATCCTCGCGCGATATCGCGGGGACGGAGTTTTCAGGCGTCCCTGAAGCTTACTGCTTTACCAGCGTCACCTGGCTGACGTTGATGCCGCCACCGCGGAACCCGCCTTCGCAATACATCAGGTAATAGCGCCACAAGTTGACGAACCGCTCGTCAAACCCGGCAGGCAGCCTCCCTTCGACTACGGCAAGATCAAGCGCCTCGCGCCACAGCTTGAGCGTGCGGGCATAGTCGAGGCCGAAGTCCTGGCGATCCTGCCATGTGAGCCCGCGCTCGTGCGCCAGTCGTGCAAACTCCCGCTCGCTGATCAGCAGGCCGCCGGGGAAGACATAGGCCTGGATGAAGTCGGCGCTGGCGGCATAGGCATCGAACAGGTCATCGCGGATGGTGATGTATTGCAGCGCCGCACGCCCTCCGGGCTTCAGACAGCGGGCAAGGCAGTCGAAGTAGGACGGCCAATATTCGCGACCCACGGCCTCGACCATCTCGACGCTGGCGATAGCGTCGAATGTTCCTTCGACATCGCGGTAATCCTGATGACGGTACTCGATCCCGCCCAGCCCTGATGAAGCGAGGGCTTCGCGCGCCCACTCCAGCTGCTCGTCCGATAGGCTGATGCCGGTCACCCGCGCCCCGGTCGTCTCGGCGAGGCGCCGCGCCAGAAAGCCCCAGCCGCAACCGATCTCGAGCACTTCGCTGCGAGGTGTGAGCGCCAGACGCGCCCCCAACCGGTCAACCTTGTTGGCCTGAGCCTCGGCCAAGGGTGCATCTGCTGAAATGCCGTCCCACAACGCGCTCGAGTAACTCATGGTCGAGTCCAGCCACTGGCGGTAGAAGTCATTGCCAAGGTCATAGTGCGCCGCGATGTTGCGCCGCGCCTGCGCTCGCGAATTCTTGCGCAGGAAGTTGAGCGCCCGGCCAGCCAGACGCCACGGACCTTTAGCCCGGCCGACGTCGCCCAAGGTGGTGGCGTTGCGCATGAACAGATCGAAGATCGGCACGGGATCTGGGCTATCCCATTCGCCTTCGACCCAGGCCTCATACCAGCCGATCGAGCCAGCCGTAGCCAGCCGCACAAGCGCATTCCAGTTATGCAGGTGAATTCGCGCGACAGGCCCCTCGCCCCGCCCGCCGACAGTGCGCTGGCTGCCGTCCGGCAAGATAGCGTGGATCGTGCCAAGAACTAGGCCGCGGTCGATCCTTTCGACAACGCGCTCGAACGGTCCGGCAAACAGGTGTGCGACCCAGCGGCCGACGGCAGACATGTTCCAGCCACCGGCCACCAGATGCCGTCCCCTCGATGGCGTCTGTGCAGTCATGGGCGGGATATGCGGCTCCGCAGCGTAACGCGCAAGGTCAGCCATGCGCCTTCATTGCTTCATGCGCCGCCAAAGCCCGCGCCCGGCCTTGCGCATGGGGCACGATCTTGCGGACATAGCCCGGTGGCGGGAACGTGGGATCGTGGACCTCGGCGTCGGACAGATGGCGCAGTTCCGGCACCCATTTGCGGATATAGCCTGCTGCGTCAAACTTCGCCGACTGGGTGAGTGGTGCCATGATTCGCACGAACATGTTGGAATCTATGCCCGTCCCTGCCGTCCACTGCCAGTTGACCGCGTTGGAACCGTAATCCGCATCAACCAGAGTGTCCCAGAACCAACGCTCGCCTTCACGCCAGTCGATCAGGAGATGCTTCACCAGGAAGCTTGCCGCAATCATCCTCACGCGGTTGTGCATCCACCCTGTGTGCCAAAGCTCGCGCATCCCGGCATCGACGATCGGGTAGCCAGTGCGCCCCTGCTGCCATGCCCGCAGCCCCTCGGGATCGTCACGCCATTGCAGCCGGTCGTAGGCCTCCCGCGCATTCTTCGAGCCATAGTCTGGGAATTGCACGATCACGTTCTGGGCATAGTCGCGCCAGCCCAGCTCGCTGAGGAATACGTCCACCGATCCGCCGGCATCGGCCACCTTCTGCCACACCGTCGCCGGCGAAATCTCGCCGAAGTGGAGATGCGGCGACAGGCGCGAAGTTCCTTCAATCGACGGCAGATTGCGGCATTGCTCGTACCGCGCCGCCCGCGCCGCAAAGGCTTCCAGCCGCTTGTGCGCACCCGCTTCGCCGGGGATCCATTCTTTGCGGAACCCGCCCGCCCAGTCGGGCGCAGTGGGCAGCAGTTTCCAGTCGTCGAGCGTGTCGCTCGTCGGCCAGTGCTCCGGCGCGACCAGCTGCTCTAGTGCTTGCGCTGGGTGCGCGGGCGGCATCCGCTCTTTAAGGGCCTGCCAGAATGGCGTGAAGATCTTGTAGGGCGCGCCGCTTCCGGTCTTCACCGCACCAGCCGGCGCCAGGTAGTTGCCGTCGTGAAGGACAAGCTGCATACCCTTGGCGACGGCCTTCTCCGCGTTGCGCCACCACGGCTCGTAATGGTGCAACGCATGGACGACCCGCGCCCCGGTTTCGCGGCGCACAGCCGCCAGTTCCTCGTGCACCTTGCCCCGGCGCAGGATCAGTCGCGATCCCAGCTTGCGAAGCGCGGCATCCAGGCTGGCCAGGCTGTAATGCAGCCACCAGCGCGAGGCACCGCCCATGCGGCAGTGCCTGGGCGTCTCGTCATCAAGCACGTAGACCGGGATAACGGGCCCGGCCTCGGCGGCTGCCAGAAGCGCCGCCTGATCGGCCAGTCGAAGATCGCGGCGGAACCAGACAATCGTCGGTTCGGCCTGCGTCGATGCAGACACCAGTTCCCTTTCTCCTGTTATGCGGCCCTTGCAAGCCGGCATCACAAACCGTTGTTCGGGAACAAGGTTTGCGGCAATCTCGTTCCAAGCAACCGATGGTCCAAGCCGCCCCCGAACGCCACCTGCCCCAAAGGGCGCGCAGCTGGAGAATATCTCCGCGCCATGCCCTGATCGCGTCGGCGCTGTGCTGGATCGGCTTTGTCCTGGTCGCCTCGCTCGTGCTGTCAGGGCACGGCAGCGAGATCGACAGTTCCGGCCTGCTGTTCTGGCGACGCGGGGCAGACCTTGTTCCCGCCGGTCCGCAATGGCTGCTCGAGGCGGTGCGGGATCTGACGGCGCTTGGCGGGGTCCTGCTGCGCAACCTCATCCTGATCGGCGTGCTCGCCGCCCTGCTGTTCCTGCGTCTGAAGCGCGAGGCAGTGCTGCTGACTGCGACAGTCATGGGCGGATGGCTGGTCAACTCGCTGGTCAAGATTGCTGTCGGCCGCCCCCGCCCGATGATCGTGCCGCACCTGACCGAGGCGGGCGGGCAGAGCTTTCCCAGTGGGCACAGTTTCAATTCCGCGGTGATCTACATCGCCATCGCGCTGGCCTTCGCGGCCATGAGCCCGCGCCGCTCGATTCGCTGGACCCTGATCATCAGCGCCATCGCCCTGAGCATTGCCATTGCGATCAGCCGGGTCTGGCTCGGCGTCCATTTTCCGACTGACGTTGCGGCGGGATGGCTTGGCGGCGCAGGCTGGGCGTTCCTCGCCTCGGCGCTGCTGCACAAGCCAGCGAAAGCCGTCGCCGAGCAGGCCGACGACATGCTCGAGACACTGACGCCCGGCGCCTAGCAGGTCGGAAGTTCAACCACCGTGTGGAAGTTTCGCGCCATCGTCGGGCCAGTGAACCGCGCATCCGCGAAAGTCACCCTCGCCATGCAGCCGGAGCGCTCCACTTTCGCAACCGGCATCTGCGACCAAGCGAGGAACTTGACCGCCTCGGGCGTTGCGTTCGCTGCCTTGCGGACGAGCGGATCGCTCATGTTGTCAGCGATCGGAGCGCCGAAGCTAAAAAGACCGCCAAGCCGCTGGAGTGGATCGTATTGGCCGAAAGTGATTCTGCCGCGCTCACGCCAGACCACATCGCGCCGCCAGAACATCATCGCCTCGGGCGCGGCAAACACGCGGTCGGGAATGGCATAAGGGGCGTCGCTGCGCGGTGCCTGCCAGGCCAGCGCGGATATGCCGACATTGAGCAGGATGAACGCTGCCACCAGTCCCAGGCAAGCCACCGCGATCGCGCCGGAGGCAAAACGCCGCGTTGCCCATATGCCACCACCCAACATCGCGAGAACCCAGGGCGAGACGATAAACAGGCCATCAGAGTGGAACCACCGTTCGCTCCACGGCGACAGCAGCTGGACGGCATAGACAGTCTGCAGATCGAGCAGTGGATGCGTGATCGCACCGAGGTAGCTAAGCAACACCAGCCAGCCCAGGCGCAGCGGCGGCGCCTCCCGCGCGATCTTCCCGCGCGAAGCCTGCCAGCTATCGAACAGCCACAGAAGGCTTACCAGCAACGGCGGCATCAACACCACGCCACCCACCAGCCCATGCGTGAACCCGCGATGCATGGCGAGCGGCGCCCACGGCGCCCAGCCGAAGAACACGTCGATATCCGGCATGTTCGCCGCCAGCACCAGCGCGGCAAGGCCCTTGCGCGACCGGTGCTTCAGACCCGTTTCCGCGAGTGCCCAACCGACAAGGCTGTGCGTCAGGTTGTCCAATCGGTGACCTCAAACAGAAAGGCCGCAAGGGCACGACCCGCGTCGCATCCTTGCGGCCTTGGAAGCCTTTGGGAAACCCGGAAATCAGACCGGATCGGCAGCTGTTCCGCTGACGGTCCAGGTCTGGCCCTTGCCAAGCAGCTTGGCGAGGTTGGCGTCCTTGCCCTTGCGGGCCTGTTCGTCCTGGCCGAGCAGCACGTCCTCATAGGAAGGCCGCGGATCGTCGTAGATCACGCCCAGCGCCATCGGGAACGGGCCGAACGGCATCTCCACGAGCATATGGGCGAGCGCGCGGTTCTTGACGTTGTGGACGAGCACTCCCGCCGCCTGCCAGTCGCCATCGGTCACGTCGACGACCTTGAGCGTCAGCGTGTCCATGTCGAGCGCAATGCCCTTCACGCCGCCCGACTTCTCCGAACCGAACAGCATCGGCTCGCCATCGGTCAGCCACAGCTGGTTCTGGTCGGCCACGCCCTTGGCGACGAAGTCGTCGAAGCGGTCCTTGTTGTAGACGATGCAGTTCTGGAAGATTTCCACGAAGGCCGCGCCCTTGTGGGCATGAGCCGCCTTGAGCACGCCGGGCAGGTTCTTCGAGACGTCATAGGCCCGCGCGATGAAGCGCGCGCCCGAACCCAGCGCGAAGGCGCAGGGGAGCGCAGGACGGTCAACCGAGCCGAGCGGCGACGTCGGCGAATTGGTGCCTTCGCGGCTCGTCGGCGAGAACTGGCCCTTGGTCAGGCCGTAGATCTCGTTGTTGAACAGCAGGATCTGCACGTTCACGTTACGACGCAGGATGTGCATCGTGTGATTGCCGCCGATCGACATGCCATCGCCATCGCCCGTCACCAGCCAGACGTCGAGTTCCGGATTGGCGAGCTTGATGCCGGTGGCAAAGGCGGGCGCACGGCCGTGGATCGTGTGGAAGCCATAGCTTTCCACATAGTACGGGAAGCGGCTGGAGCAGCCGATGCCCGAAACGAACACGGTGTTCGAAGGATCGGCGCCGATCTCCGGCAGGGTGCGCTGCACCGCCTTGAGGATCGCGTAGTCGCCGCAACCTGGGCACCAGCGCACTTCCTGGTCGGTTTCCCAGTCCTTGAGCGTGGTCTGGACCGCGATCTTGGTCATCTCGTTCATGGATTGTCACTCTTGATGCTGGGCAGCTGCGTCTTGTCGGCATCGACCTCGCCTCCGGCGTGGCCGCCAAGCGCATCCACGATCGCGGCTTCGATTTCCGCGATGGTGAAGGGCTGGCCGCTGGTCTTGTTGAGCGGCTGGGCGTCGATCAGGAACTGGTCGCGCAGCACGGTCTTGAACTGGCCGGTGTTCATCTCGGGCACCAGCACCTTGTCGTAGGACTTGAGCAGGTCGCCCAAGTTCGACGGCATCGGCCAGATGTGGCGGACGTGGACGTGGCTGACGTCGAGGCCCTTGCGACGGGCGCGGCGCACGGCCTGATAGATCGGGCCATAAGTGCTGCCCCAGCCGACGACCACGAGCTTGCCCGAAGCCTCGCCATGGCTGACTTCCTGCAAGGGGATCGAGTTCGCCACGCCTTCGACCTTGGCCTTGCGTGCGTCGGTCATGATCTGGTGGCTCGCCGGGCTGTAGTCGATGTTGCCGGTGCCGGGGTTCTTCTCGATGCCGCCGATGCGGTGCATCAGGCCCGGAGTGCCGGGCTTGATCCACGGACGCGCGCCCTTTTCGTCGCGCGCGAAGGGCAACAGTTCGCCGTTGGGGCCGTTCTTCTCTTCGAGGAACGTCACCGGGAACGGCTTGAAGCTTTCGGGATCGGGCACCTTCCACGGCTCCGCCGCGTTGGCGATGTAGCCGTCGGTCAGGAGCATGACCGGGGTCATGTATTCCACCGCGATGCGGCAGGCCTCGATGGCGACTTCAAAGCAGTCCGAAGCGCTGCGTGCCGCGATCACCGGCATCGGCGCATCACCGTTTCGGCCATAGACCGCCTGGTAGAGGTCCGACTGTTCGGTCTTGGTCGGCAGACCCGTCGACGGGCCGCCACGCTGCGAGTTGACGATGACCAGCGGCAGCTCGGTCATGATGGCAAGGCCCATCGCCTCGCCCTTGAGCGCAATGCCGGGGCCAGACGACGAGGTCACGCCCAGCTGGCCCGCATAGCTCGCGCCGATGGCCGAGGCGATTGCGGCAATCTCGTCTTCCGCCTGGAAGGTGGTAACGCCGTATTCCTTGAGCCGGGCAAGGTTGTGCAGGATCGCCGAGGCAGGCGTGATCGGATAGCCGCCGAAGAACATGTGCAGATCGGCCAGCTGCGCGCCCGCTACGAGGCCGAGGCTGATCGCTTCGGCGCCGGTGACCGTGCGGTAGAGGCCCGGCTCGCTCTCGACCGGAGCGATGTGGTACTGCTTGAGCGGCCCTGCCAGTTCGGCGGTTTCGCCATAGGCATGGCCAGCGTTCAGCGCAGCGATATTGGCCTGGGCCAGAACCGGGTTCTTGGCGAACTTGGCGTTCAACCAGTCGACCAGCGGTTGGCGGTCACGATCGAACATCCACAGGGCAAGGCCCAGCGTCCACATGTTCTTGCAGCGCAGCGCTTCCTTGTTGCCAAGGCCGAAGGGCTTTACCGCTTCGAGCGTCAGCGCCGAGATGTCGAACGCGAGCAGCTGCCACTTCTCGAGGCTGCCGTCCTCAAGCGGGTTGACCTCGTACTTGGCCTTCTCGAGGTTGCGCTTGTTGAACTCGCCGGTGTCGGCAATGATCAGGCCCCCGGCCTTGAGCGCGCCGACGTTAGTCTTGAGCGCTGCCGGGTTCATTGCCACGAGCACGTCGGGCTGGTCGCCCGCGGTGTCGATCTCGGTCGAGCCGAAGTTGATCTGGAAGGCAGAGACGCCGAACAGCGTGCCTTGCGGCGCGCGGATTTCCGCCGGGAAGTCCGGGAAAGTGGCAAGGTCGTTGCCCGCCAGCGCCGTGGAAAGGGTGAACTGACCGCCGGTCAGCTGCATGCCGTCGCCCGAGTCACCAGCAAAGCGCACAACCACCGCCTCGGGGGTCGGTGATTCCTTGCCGCCCGTCAGCGCGTCCGGTCCTTCAACTAGTGTAGCCATATCGTCCTCTGCTGCGCCCGGGAGTTTCACCCAGTGCTGACACGCGCCTATGCCCCTCGTGTTCCGTTCGCAAAGAAGAAAATCTGCGCAGGGCGAAAAATCCTCCTGCGCTCTTGATTCCCATCGCGCTTGCCAGTCAAGTTGCAAAAGCCAACTTACCACGGTGTTTATAACGAATCCTGTTTGCGGGACGAGGAACTGTCATGACCGATCAGAAGACCCACTACGTACGCCCCGACGTTCAAGCCTTCCTGGCTTTCCTCAACAGCACCGATGCCCCGCCGATGAGCCAGATGGGCCTGGAGGCAGCACGCGCCAGTTACATTGCGATGGGTCAACTTGCCGAAGCAGACCCGCGCGAACTGACGGTGGTCCGAGACCTGACCTGCCCCGGCCCCGCCGGCGACATCCCGCTTCGTCTCTATGACCTGCGCGAAACGCGCGAGGCAGGTCCGGCGGTGGTGTTCTTCCACGGCGGCGGCTTCGTGATCGGCGATCTCGAAAGCCATCACAGCCTGTGCACCGAAATCGCCGCGGAACTCGATCTGCCGGTCATCGCGGTGGACTATCGCTTGGCGCCCGAACACCCCTTCCCCGCCGCGCCGGACGACTGCGAGGCCGCGGCACGCTGGATCGCTGCGAACTCGGCCACGCTGGGGCGCGAAATCACCGGCCTGATCCCCATGGGCGACAGCGCCGGCGGCAACCTGACGATCGTCGTGACCCAGGCGCTGGTCGAAAGCCCCGCGGCGGTGCCGGTGGTCATGCAGGTGCCGATCTACCCGCTTTCCGACGACAAGCCCGATCACCAGTCTTTCCTCGATTTCGCCGAGGGTTTCCTCCTCACCTCGGATTCGATGAACTGGTTCGCCAATGCCTATCAGGCGGTCACCGGCCACAAGCGCGCCTATCCGATCTATGGCGACCACTCGACCACGCCGCCGACGGTGCTAGTGACGGCGGGGCTCGATCCGATTCGCGACAGCGGGCGGGTCTATGGGGCGGAACTCATCCGGTCTGGAGCAGAAGTCGTCTTTCTTGAAATGAAAGGGACGATCCACGGGTTTACGCAGGTGCGCAAGGCAATCCCGAGCGCGCAGGCCGACATGCAGTCGATCTTCAAGGCGGTCCGGCTGCTACTGGAAAGGTTGAAATGACAGACGAATTTGCCGGGCTTCCGTACCGTCCCTGTGTCGGGGTCATGCTCGTGAACAGCGCCGGGCGCGTGTTCGTGGGCAAGCGGATCGACAACAAGGAGATGGACGCCTGGCAGATGCCGCAGGGCGGGATCGACGACGGCGAGGATCTCCACGCCGCCGCCCTGCGCGAGCTGCAGGAGGAGACCGGCGTCTCCTCCCACCTCGTGCAGATCATCGCGGAAACGCGCGACGAACTGCTTTATGACCTGCCCGATTTCCTGATGGGCAAGATGTGGGGCGGCAAGTTTCGCGGCCAGCGCCAGAAGTGGCTGCTGATGCGCTTTTCAGGCGAGGATACCGACATCGACCTCAACGCCCATGAACATGCCGAGTTCGAGGCATGGCGCTGGGTTGAACCGGAACAGGTTCCGGAACTGATCGTGCCGTTCAAGAAGCGCGTCTACCGGCAGGTGGTCGAGGAATTCCGCGAACTGATCTGACGTCCGCTGGCGTCAGTTCGTCTCCACCTTCTCGGCTGGGATGACAGCTTCGGCCGACACGACCTTCTTGGCAGGTCCGCGCGCGATGGCCGCCGAGAGTTCGGCGGTTTCCGCGCAAGCTTTGCCACACAGGCCTTCGAGCCGTGTCAGGTTCCGGCGGGCCTTCTCAAGAGCGCCCTTCTCGACCATCGCGCCGCCTTCGCCGGAAATGGCGACGACATTATTGGGATCGCGTTCGAGCACCTGGCGGTAATAGTGGATCGCCTTGCCCTGCAGCCCATCGCGCCGGGCGGCATCAGCCAGCGCCAGCAGCGCAGGATTGCTGGCCGGATCAAGGGCGAGCGCCGCTTCGAAACTGTCAGTCGCCGCCGAAACGTCGCCCTTGGCGAGTGATGCACGACCGTCCTTGAGCAAGGCTTCGACGCGCGGGTCGGACGCCGCCGTGTTCTTCGCCACGCCCATGCTGCCGGTCACGCCAACGACAAGTGACAGAGCGAGGGCAATGGGGGCGTAACGCATCAACAGCTCCTTGGTCCGATTACCTTTTGAAGGACCATCATTGAATGAACCCGCGTCCATGACGCTTCAGTTAACACGGCGTACGAGCGTTGCGAAGAAAAACCCGTCGGTGCCATCCCTAAAGGGTGTAAGCCGCCAGCCGCTGCCCCGCGCTTGGCCCGCAGGCAGCGGGGGCAGCGCGACATCCCAGCCGGGATTGGCCGAAAGGAATGCCTCTATCCGGTCTGCACCTTCAGCATCGAGCAGGGAGCAGACCACATAAGTCAGCCGACCGCCCGGCCTTACCAGCGAAGCCCCGATATCGAGCACATTGGCCTGCATCGCGCAGTAGCGCTCGATCGCCTTGGCATCGAGCCGCCAGCGCGCCTCGGGATTGCGGCGCCAGGTGCCTGTGCCCGAACACGGCGCATCGATCATCACCGCGTCGGCCTTGCCCTGCCAGTCGGCCAGCATCTCAGCCTCACGTCCGGGGTTGAGCAGGCGCGCTTCAACCAGGACCCCTGCCCTGCTGGCGCGCTCCGGAAGGCGGGACAGGCGGGGCCGGTCAATGTCGCAGGCGAGGAGCTTGCCGCGATTGCCCATTGCTGCCCCCAGCGAAAGCGTCTTGCCGCCCGCCCCCGCGCACAGATCGACCACCACTTCGCCGGGCTGCACGCCAAGCGCCATGCAGGCGATCTGGCTGCCGGCGTCCTGCACTTCGAACAGCCCCTCGGCGAATTCCGGCCACGATTCGACTGCCGTACCCGATGGCAGCCGCAAGCCCTGTGGGGCGATAGCTAGGTCGGCCTCGACAGGCAGGCGCGAACGCAATTCGTCTCGCGTGGTCTTGAGCGTATTGGCCCGGATATCGAGCGGCGCCCTTCCCAGCAGCGCGGCCTGTTCCTGATCATCGAGACCCGAAGCCGCAAGTCGTTCTGCCAGCCACATAGGCGCAACGCCACCGGACGCCACCGGCTCACCTGCCTCAATCGGCGCTGGCCCATAGTTCGATCCATCGAACAACCCGGCCAGAGCCGCGTCCGCTTGCGCCAGACGAAGCATCGCGGCGCGCCCGGACACCGGCACCTCGCCGCATGCCCGGATCGCATTCCATACCAGTTCGCGAATGGCGCGTCGGTCCTTCGAGCCGACATAGCGCCGCGCCCGGAACCAGTCCGCCGCAATCCGGTCTGCCGAAGCCCCTTGCGCCCTGGCTGCCGCAATCACTGCATCAAGCAGATCGATCGCGGCCTGAACCCGCGCCGGAGGCGTCATTCAGCCGCCCTCAGCCGACCTTGTAGTTCGGCGCCTCGCGCGTGATCGTCACGTCGTGGACGTGGCTCTCGCGAAGGCCCGCATTGGTAATGCGCACGAACTGCGCTCGCTTGCGCAGGTCTTCGATCGTGCGGCTGCCAGTGTAGCCCATCGCGGCCTTCACGCCGCCGACGAGCTGGTGGACCACGTCCTTGGCCGGTCCCTTGTAGGGCACCTGGCCTTCGATGCCTTCAGGCACCAGCTTCATCTGGTCCTTGATGTCCTGCTGGAAGTAGCGGTCGGCCGAGCCGCGCGCCATTGCGCCGACCGAACCCATGCCGCGATACGACTTGTAGGCGCGGCCTTGGTACAGGAACGTCTCGCCCGGCGCTTCCTCGGTGCCGGCCAGCATCGAGCCGATCATCACCGAGCTGGCACCGGCGGCAAGCGCCTTGGCAGCGTCGCCCGAGGTGCGCAGGCCGCCGTCGGCAATCACCGGAACGCCCGACTTCTCGGCTTCCTCGGCACACAACATAACGGCCGTCAGCTGCGGCACGCCAACACCCGCGACGATGCGCGTGGTGCAGATCGAGCCGGGACCGATGCCGACCTTCACGCCATCGGCGCCGGCATCGATCAGCGAGCGGGTGGCTTCGGCCGTGGCGACGTTGCCGGCGATCACCTGGACCGAATTCGACAGCTTCTTCGCCGCTTCGACAGCGCGGGCGACGTCACGGTTGTGGCCGTGAGCGGTGTCGATGATGACGACGTCGCATTCGGCCTCGACCAGCGCCTGCGTGCGCAGCAGGCCTTTCTCGCCCACGGTGGTGGCGGCGGCAACGCGCAGGCGACCGGCAGCATCCTTGGTGGCGTCCGGGAAGGTCACGGCCTTCTCGATGTCCTTGACCGTGATCAGGCCGATGCAGTGGAATGCATCATCAACCACCAGCAGCTTCTCGATCCGGCGCTGGTGCAGCAGGCGGCGCGCATCATCGCCGCTGGCGCCGAGCTTTACCGTGGCGAGATTTTCGTGCGTCATCAGTTCGCGCACGGGCTGCTGCGGGTTGTCGGCAAAGCGGACGTCGCGGTTGGTGAGGATACCGACAAGCTTGCCCGAAGCCTCGACCACCGGGATGCCGCTGATCTTGTGCTGGCGCATCAGGGCCTGTGCCTCGCCCAGCGGCGCATCGGGCGAAATGGTAATCGGATTGACGACCATACCACTTTCAAAGCGCTTGACGGCCCGCACCGCGGCGCACTGCTCTTCGATCGAAAGGTTGCGGTGGAGCACGCCGATCCCGCCCAACTGCGCCATGACGATTGCCATGTCGGCCTCGGTCACTGTGTCCATCGCCGACGACAGGACCGGAATGTTGAGATTGATACCCCGGGTCAGCCGCGTGCGCGTGTCGGCCATTGAAGGCACGATATCCGACTCGGCAGGACGCAACAGCACGTCGTCGAAGGTAAGGCCGAGAGGGATGTCCATGATGCGCGCCACTTCTAAAGGTCCGGGGAGATTCGTGGCGGCCCATGTAAACAGGAAGGGGCAGTTCCGCTAGAGGGTTTGGTTCCCGAAATCAGGGGCGCTTTGCAGACGGGGCCGAAGCGCGCGCCGGGTAGCGTTTCGGATCGGCAAAGGCGCGGATCAGTTCGACCTGCAGGTTCACGTCGTCGGCCATCCCGGCGTAGTCGATCCACGGCCCTGGCTGGTCGCTGGGACGATGATAGGTATCCTCCATGAACCGCTCGGTCCGCTCCATGTCGCCGTAGGAGTTGCTGACCATCACCGCCGGGACATCGTGCTGCATCAGGATGAAGCTGTCCTGCCGCCGGATATAGGCGTTGGGCGCATCACCCGGCGCGAGCTTGCGCTTCATGCGCTTGACGACATCGGCAATCAGCGGATCGAGCGGCGTCAGCCCCTTGCCGACCACGCCGATCGGCCCGCCTGGCGGGACCAGCCCGGTACTGTCGACATTGAACGCGGCGACGAACCGATCGAGCGGGATCGGCGGGTTTTCGGCAAAGGCCATCGCGCCGAGCAGGCCGAGTTCCTCCCCCGTAGTCGCGAGAAAATAAACGTCGCGCTCCAGAGGCTTGCCGCGCGAGAGAATGCGCGCGGTTTCGGTCATGACCGCAAGGCCCGATGCATTATCGATCGCGCCGTTGCAGATCAGGTCCTCGGCCGGCGCGCTGCCGCACTCGCCGAAATGGTCCCAGTGCGCCATCATCAGGACGGCCCCCGCCGAAGGATTGCGGCCTTCCAGCTTGCCGATCAGGTTGTGGGTCTTGATCCGCGTTTCGCGGCTAGTTGCCTCGAAAGTGCCGGAAATCCCGAGAAGATAAGGCGAAAAGTCTGCTGCCCGGGCATCTGCCTGAAGCCGGGCCACGGTCGGCCGTGCCGTTCCGGCGAGCAGCGTCTCGGCCGTTGCCGGCGACAGGAATGCCTCGATCTCATTTCCGATTCTTTCGCCTGCGACCGCATAGCCGGCGCGACGCCGGCGGGCGATCACATCTTCCAGGCCCCGCTCATCATCAAGTACGGTGACAACCGCCAGCGCGCCGGCATCCAGCAACCGCCCCGCGCGATCACCTGCCCGATCTCGCGCAAGGCCCTCGGGCAGGCTGTCGAGCATCACGGCAACCCGGCCGGCAAGTTCCGCGCGCGACGTGACGGGTGACGTGGCCTGCCCGACGAACACCAGTGGCGCATCCTGCACAAGGCTGCGCAGGCCAGACGTTACCACGAACACGCTGTCGATCGGCAAGTTCACCCGCTTGCGACCGCGCATGAAGCTGGCACGTGACAGCACCGGTTCACGCTCGACAAGTTCCACTGGGGCGAACCAGCCGTTGCCAGGCATGTTGGTCCCGGCAGACAGCCCGATGTCGAACCACTGACGCGCGAGATAGCGCAGCGTCTTGGTTTCACCCTCGGTGCCCGGTTCGCGTCCATCGAAGGCGTCGCTCGCCAGGGTTTCGACGTGGGCCTTGAGCGCGATCTCCACCGGGCCGGGCTTCTTCGGCGCCGGCCTCGCGGAGACGAGGAGCAGCGCGCCGAGGACCAAGCTCCCCCTTATCGCTACTGTCCAGCCCCCGTAACGCTTCATCGCCGACCCCAAACGCCTCGTCGCAGACCCTTGCTCTCAAAAGCGGGAGCGAGGCGCAAGTTCCCAATTGGGGCGTGGATGATGAACAGAACTTTACATAGGAGGTTGGTGGTTGCCCTTTATTGCGCCACCCAGCCACCGTCGACGTTGTAATTCGCCCCGGTAATGTTGCGCGCTTCATGACGGCACAGGAACAACGCGAGCGCCGCGCAATCTTCCGGCTGGACGAATTGCTTGGTGGGTTGCCGCTCCAGCAGGACATCGTTGATGACCTGATCGCGCGTCAGGCCCCTTGCCTTCATCGTATCGGGAATCTGGTTCTCGACCAGCGGCGTCCAGACGTAGCCGGGGCTGATGCAGTTCGCGGTCACGCCGTCGGTTGCCAGCTCCAGGGCAAGCGTCTTGGTCAGCCCGGCAATGCCATGCTTGGCCGCCACATAGGCGGCCTTGTAAGGCGAAGCCGTGAGCGAATGGGCCGAGGCCGTGAACAGGATGCGACCCCATCCCTTGGCCTTCATGCCCGGAATGCACAGGCGGCAGGCGTCGAATGCGGCCGTGAGGTTGAGCGCGATGATCGTGTCCCACTTGTCGACCGGGAATTCCTCGACCGGGGCGACGTGCTGCATTCCGGCGTTGTTGATCAGGATGTCGACCGCGCCAAACTCCGCCAACGCCGTCGCCACCATCGCTTCGGTGCCTTCGCGCTTCGTCAGGTCCCCTGCGGCAAAGATCGCCCGGCCGCCGCTGACAGAGGCAAGTTCTTCGCACAGCGCCTTGATCTGTTCGGCATCACCGAAGCCATTGAGAACAATGTCCGCTCCTTCTGCGGCCAGCGCCCGCGCATAGGCGAGGCCGATGCCCGAGGTGGAGCCGGTGATGAGCGCGCACTTGCCCTTCAGGAACATTCGATTACTCCGGGGTTTCTGGATGGATTGATCGCGCTGGCATCGCGGGCGGCTCGCCGCTTGTCCAGTCGCAAACGCAAAAAAGGGGATTGCCCATGCGGCTCGACGATTTCGACAGTTCCATCAATGTCCAGGATCAACGCGGCGGCGGCGGCTTCCCGTTCGGCGGCGGCGGCAAGGTGGGTTGCGGCTCGATCGTGATCGCGTTGATTGCCGCAGTGGTGTTCGGCGTCGACCCGATGCAGATGCTGGGTTCGATGCAGCAGGGCCAGGTTTCGGCACCAGTTGAACAGCAGGGTGGCGCCTCCTTGGCAGAAAGCTGCTCCGTCAACGAATTCAGCAAGGAAAGCTGCAACGCGCTGTCCTCGCTCAACAAGACGTGGGGCCCACTGTTCCAGCAGGCCAATATCCCGTTCGAAGCCCCGACTCTCGTGTTTTACTCGCAGAATGGCCGGTCGGGCTGCGGCGCGGCACAGAGCGCGATGGGGCCGTTCTACTGCCCGAGCGACAGCGGCATCTATATCGACACCGATTTCTACACGGAAATGGACCGTCAGATGGGTGCCGGCGGCGACTTTGCCCGTGTCTATGTGATGGCGCACGAATACGGCCACCATATCCAGAGCCTGCTCGGCACGTCAGCCAAGGTGCGGCAGTTGCAGCAGAGCAGTCCGAGCCAGGCCAACCGCTACTCGGTCGCTCTCGAACTTCAGGCCGACTGTTATGCCGGCGTCTGGGCAGGCCGCAATCGGGATCGCATCGAAGCGGGCGACATCGAGGAAGGCATGCGTGCAGCACACCAGATCGGCGACGATACTTTGATGAAGGCGGCAGGCCGCCGTCCGGTGGAGGATGCGTTCACACACGGCAGCGCCGCGCAGCGGATGCAGTGGCTGCGCAAGGGAATCGAGACAGCGGACGAGGACCAGTGCGACACGTTCGCCGCGCTGTGATGAGTGTTTGTTAACATTAATTCACGGAACCGCGAAGGGCCTGAAGACTTCATCCGTTAAACGGGGAGCAGACAATGAAGTTTACCAAGGCCCTTCGGTTCGCAACGATACTGCCTTGCACGCTTGCCGTTGCCTTCCCTCTCGCCGCACAGACTGCGGTTTCGGAGGAAAAGGTGACGGCGAGTGATGTGGTTACGAAGCCTTTGTCCGACTTGAACATCAAGAAGGACGAAGTGCCGGAAATTCTCGTCGCTGCGCGGCAGAAGCCTTATGATCTTGCCGGCATGCGCAAGTGTCCTGCCATCGCCGCAGAGATCACCAAGCTTGACGCTGTTCTTGGTGACGACATCGACGTGGCACGGGACGATGGCAATTCGACGCTGAAGATGGGCAATATTGCCAAGTCACTCGTTGGCTCACTGATTCCGTTCGGCGGCGTAATCCGCGAAATCAGTGGCGCAAATGCCCAGCAGCGCAAGTGGAACGAGGCGATCTACGCAGGGTCGGTGCGCCGCGCCTATCTCAAGGGCGTGGGCGAACAGCGCGGCTGCAAATACCCGGCGAGCGCGGCAACGCCAAAGGATGTTTCAGCCCTGTGGTCCGCACGCGAAGCAGCAGAGGCCAAGGCGGAACGCGACAAGAAGGACGACAGCAAGAAGGACGACGACAAGAAGTCCGCAAAATCGAAGCCGGGCAACGCCGATCCGATCCGCTTCGAAAGCAAACCGGTCGTCCAGAAGGCTGACTGAAAGACCTTCTCGGCCAGATACCGCTTATCCCTTCGCCTTGAGCTTGGCCATTTCAGCGTCGAGTTCCTTGAGGACCTGCTTGCGGATGCTGTCTGACAACGATTTGTCGCGGGCGATTTCCTCGCGCGCCTGACGAATGCCGGCGAGCGCTTCGGCCATGGCATGCTTCTCGATGTCTGCCTCGCTGCCGCATGTGCGGATTCGCACGCGAGTGACCTTGCCGTCGTTCTCCTCGGAGGCATCGACGTTGGCGTAGGCATTCTTGCCCCGGCAATGCGGACCGTCCTCGGAAACGATGTCGGTCACGCCTTCGTTCTCGCCGTTGATCACGATCACGCGCTGCATGCGGCGCTCGCCCTTGCCAGGCAGCGGGGGAGCCGGAGGCATGGGCGGGACGGGCGGAATGCCAGCCTCGGCACGGGCGATCTTCGCCTCGACGTCCGCGTCAGACAATGGCTTGTCGCTCTTGAACACGAAGGTCTTGCCATCGCGGGTGACGGTGCGGACGTGCTCTTGCCCATCCGCGCCGCCATGCTTTTCGATGATGACGGTTTGCTGCCCCATGCCTGGCGCAGGCGGCGCTGGCGGTGCGGGAGGTGACGGGGGAGCCGGAGGTGCGGGCGGCGCGGGCGGAGCAGGTGGCCGCGGCATGTCCGTAATGCCTTGTGCCATGGCCCCCGCTGCGCCCATGACCAATGCAGCGCCTGCCACCAGCGTCAGCTTCGAATGCTTCCAACCGCTCTTCATCGAACTGCCTCCCGGGGCTGCCCGTATCACCGGGCCGAAAATGACTGATGCCGGAGTATTCCTACCCTGGCACCAGATCATCTCAGGTTCGACGAACCGCCGGTCCGCATGGACCAGTGTCGAGGAATTGGCATCGGATCAGTACACGCGCTTCTTCGGCTTGATGTACTCGACGTCGTCGGTCAGCGTGTATTCGTGGACCGGGCGATAGTCGAGACGGACTTCGCCGCCCTTGCCGCCCCAGCCGTTGAACCAGGCTGCGGTGTGCTTCATCCATTCGGCATCGTTGCGCTCGGGGAAATCCTCGTGCGCGTGGGCGCCGCGGCTTTCCTTGCGGTTGTAGGCCGAATGCATGGTGACCGAGGCCTGGCTGATCAGGTTGTCGAGTTCGAGCGTCTCGACGAGATCCGAGTTCCAGATCAGCGAACGGTCGGACACATGGATGTCCTCCATGCGCTTATAGGTGTTGGCGAGCTTCACCTTGCCTTCGGCCATCAGTTCGTCGGTGCGGAACACTGCGGCGTGGGCCGACATCGTCCGCTGCATCTCGACGCGAACCTCGGCCGTGGGCGAGCCGCCCTTGGCGTGGCGGAAGTGATCGAGGCGGGTCAGCGCAAGGTCGGCGCTGTCCTTGGGCAGCGAGTTGTGCGAGGTGCCCGGCTTGATCAGTTCCTTGAGGCGCAGGCCAGTGGCACGACCGAACACGACAAGGTCGATCAGCGAGTTCGAGCCGAGGCGGTTGGCGCCGTGGACCGAAACGCACGCCGCTTCACCCACTGCGAACAGGCCAGGGACGACCGTTTCGGGGTTGCCGTCGGCACCGATGGTGACGACTTCGCCGTGGTAGTTACAGGGGATGCCGCCCATGTTGTAGTGGACGGTCGGCACGACCGGCAGCGGCTGGCGCGTAAGGTCGACGCCTGCGAAGATCTTGCCGCTTTCGGTGATGCCCGGCAGACGTTCAGCCAGGACGCCTGCATCGATGTGATCGAGGTGCAGGTAGATGTGGTCCTTGTGCGGGCCGACGCCGCGCCCTTCGCGGATTTCCATTGCCATCGAACGCGAGACGACGTCACGCGAGGCGAGGTCCTTGGCCGACGGGGCATAGCGCTCCATGAAGCGCTCGCCCTCGGAGTTGGTGAGGTAGCCGCCCTCACCACGTGCACCTTCGGTGATGAGCACGCCGGCGCCGTAGATGCCGGTCGGGTGGAACTGGACGAATTCCATGTCCTGCAGAGGAAGGCCCGCACGCAGGACCATGCCGCCGCCGTCACCGGTGCAGGTGTGGGCGGACGTGGCGGTGAAGTACGAGCGGCCATAGCCGCCGGTGGCCAGCACGACGGCGTGGCTGCGGAAGCGGTGGATCGAACCGTCGTCCATGCACAGCGCAATCACGCCACGGCATTCGCCGTTTTCCATGATCAGGTCGATCGCGAAGTATTCGATGAAGAAGTCCGCGTCGTACTTCAGCGACTGCTGGTACAGCGCGTGAAGCATGGCGTGGCCGGTACGGTCAGCCGCGGCGCAAGTGCGCTGCACCGGCGGGCCTTCGCCCATGTTCTGCATGTGGCCGCCGAACGGACGCTGGTAGATCGTGCCTTCGGGATTGCGGCTGAACGGCACGCCGGCGTGCTCGAGTTCATAGACCGCAGCCGGAGCTTCGCGCACCATGTATTCGATGGCGTCCTGGTCACCCAGCCAGTCCGACCCCTTGACGGTGTCGTACATGTGCCAGGTCCAGTGATCGGGCGAATTGTTGCCGAGCGAGGCGGCGATACCGCCCTGCGCTGCCACGGTGTGCGAGCGCGTCGGGAAGACCTTGGTGATGCAGGCGGTGCGCAGGCCGGCCTGGGCAGAACCCATGGTGGCGCGCAGGCCGGAACCGCCGGCACCGACGACGACGGTGTCGTAGGTGTGGTCGATGATCTTGTAGGCAGGCTGAGTCGAAGTCATGTCTTATGCGCCCCCGAGCGCAATGCGCAGAACCGAAAGGATGCCGAAGGCAGCGGCCGCGAAGGGCACTGCATTGACCAGAAGCCAGGCGACAACCTTGCCGCCTTCTTCATGGACATAATCTTCGAGCATGACCTGCACGCCCATACGGGCATGGGTGAAGGTGTTGATCATGATCAGGATGAGCGCGATCGACGGCAGCGGCCGCGCGACCCAGCCGCGCACAGTGGCATAGCTGTAGTCCGGCAGCAGCGCGAGACTGACGATCAGGAACGTGATCAGGACGAGGTTGCCCACCGCCGTGAGGCGCTGCGTGAGCCAGTGATGGGTGCCTTCGTGGCTGGAGCCCAGCCCGCGCACGCGACCGATGGAGGTGCCGTTACCCATGGGAGTAAGCCTTCCTTGCTTGACGGTTCGTGCCGGCGCTCAGCGCAGCAGCACGAAAGCCCAGAATGCGATGGTGAGGAGGACCGAGATGACGATTGTCAGGCTCGACCAGCGGGCATTGGTTTCCAGTTCGTATCCCGCGCCGATATCGAGGATCAGGTGGCGGATGCCCGAAGCGGCGTGCTGGAAGAAGGCCCAGGTCAGGCCGACAAGCACGATCTTGCCAAGGATCGCGGTAACCGTCTGCAGGCCACCGCCAGTGCCGAGCCACACGTAGTCCAGGAACGTCTGATAGGCCCCTGCCCCGCTTGCCAGCGCACCGATCCACCACAGCAGAAGCCCCAGACCTGCAAACGCAAGGCCGTTGCCGGTGATGCGGTGCAGGATCGAAACCAGCATGGCCGGGCCCCAGCGCCAGATCTGGAGATGCGGAGAAATCGGCCGTGCCTTGCGCGCCTGCGCCATGAACATACCCCCTCGACTAGGTACAAGGATCGCGGAAAGGACAGCCCCCGCGACGGATTGCGAGTCCTATTAGTCGAAAAGACCGCCTGCGCAAGCGTATGCAGGATGTAAAAAAGGACAGCCGGTTGCGCTTGTCCAGCGCGGTCCCTAGACGACCCTCATGAGCATGACACTCGCCGTCCTGGCCGCAGAGACTGCGGTGACGCCCGCCCCGGCCGATACTGCCGCAGCCCGTGCAATCATTCGCCAGTGCGAGGGCAAGGAGAACTTCTCCGATCCCGCCCCGCCTGCCCGGATCTTCGGCAATGTCTGGTACGTCGGCACCTGCAACGTCTCGGTCCTGCTGATCACCGGCCCGCAGGGGCACATCCTGGTCGATGCAGCGGTGGAAGAGGCAGTGCCGCAAATCCTTGCCAATATCCGCAAGCTGGGATTCAACCCGAAGGACATCGACCTGATCGTCTCAAGCCATGAGCATTTCGACCACGTTGGCGGTCTCGCAGCGTTGGAGAAGGCAACCGGTGCGCGCTTCGTCGCCACGGCAGAAGCGGCCAAGGTAATACGCAGCGGCAAAGTCAGCCCCGCTGACCCGCAAGTGCAGGAAATTCACGGCAGTCGCCCTGCAAGAGTAGACTTCGCTTTGAAGACCGGGGACGTATTCAGCGTCGGGCCGCTCAAGATCACGGCTTTCCAGACTCCCGGCCACACCGAGGGTTCGACCAGCTGGCATTGGAAATCGTGCGAGGGGACTGACTGCCGCACGATCACATACGTCGACAGCCTGACCGCTCTCCCGCTCGGCACCTATCGTTTTGCCGATCATCCCGAGCGCGTGGAGATGTTCCGCAAGACCTTCGCGCAAGTGGAGGCGCTGGAATGCGGCGTCCTGCTGACGCCGCATCCTTCGGCCAGCGCCATGTTTGAGCGGATGAGTGGATCCGAACCGCTTGCCAATCGCGATGCCTGCAAGGCGCTGGCAGCGGGGGCACGGGATCGTCTGGAAAAGGCACTGCGTAAATGAGCTGGAAAGTCACCGTCTTTGCCCCGCGCGATGTGATTCAGGCCGCGCTGATCGCGCACGAGGATGCCTGGGACTGGGACCACGACATCGTCATTGCCGGCAGCGAGATCGCCGAGGACAAGCCCGAGGACTGGCAACTCGAAGCCTGGCTTGACCGCAAGCCGACCAAGGCCGACCAGAACGCCATCGCCGATCTGTTCGAAGGGGCACCGCCCACGCTGCAGATCGAGAAGCTGCCCGATACCGACTGGGTGACGCTCAGCCAGCAAGGCGTCGAGCCGATCCGCGAGGGCGTGTTCCACGTACATACGCCCGAATACCCGCCGCTCCTCCAGCGTGGTGTTCGGGACTTCGTGATCCCGGCAAGCCAGGCGTTCGGCACCGGCCAGCACGCAACGACCGCAGGCTGCCTCGCCATGCTGAGCCACATGAAGCGGCAAGGCGTGACCGTGCGCAACCTGGCTGACATCGGCACCGGCACCGGTCTGCTCGGCTTCGCCGGGCTGCATCTGTGGCCGACCGCCCGGGCCATCGCCAGTGACATCGATGCTGTTTGCGGCCCGGTCGTGACAGAGAACGCGGCCAACAACGGCATTCCGCTGGGCGATGGCGTTGGGCGCATGGCCATGGTCATCGCCGCCGGAGTGGACCATCCCCTGCTCCAGGCGGCCGGGCCCTATGACCTGCTGATCGCCAACATCCTTGCCGGGCCGCTGGTCGAACTGGCACCGGAATTCGCCCGCGCCGTTGTGCCGGGTGGCAGCGTGCTGCTGGCCGGACTGCTTGAAACGCAGGAAGCCACTGTCCGGGCAGCCTATCGCAAGGCGGGCCTGAGGCTGGCAGCGCGGATGGTGCGCGGCGACTGGTCGATCCTGTGGTTGCGACGGCGCGCGGCAGGCGGTGTGCGCGCCAGCCGGGTTGGCGCTCTGCCGGAGTGGTCGAAGCGCTGGTAGCGCGGTAGGGGGCTTGTGCATCGCCCGCACTCGATTAATCATTCGGTTAAGGCGGGAGATGCGCGATGACCTACGAGACCTTCACCATCGAAAAGCGGGACGCAGCGGACTGGGTAACGCTGAACCGGCCGGAGATGCTCAACGCGATCTCGCTGCAGATGGTGCGCGAGCTATCCGACTATTTCGGCAGGCTGTTCCACGATCGTGATACCCGCGTCGTTGTGATGCGCGGCGCGGGCAAGGCCTTCTGCGCTGGGCTGGATATCAAGGAACGCGCCGAGAACCGCGAGGAAATCCCGTTTGCGGGCGGGTTCAGCTTTCAGGGCTATCTGGCCGACGTCTATATAAAGATGCGGCGCTGCCCCCAGCCGATTGTCAGCCTAGTCCAAGGTGCGGCCTGTGGCGGTGGCTTCTCGTTCGTGCTGGCCTCGGACATTCGCATTGCGGGGACAAGCGCGAGGATGAACGCCGCCTACATCAAGCTCGGACTCTCGGCCTGCGACATGGGCTGCAGCTATTTCCTGCCACGTCTGGTCGGCACTTCGGTAGCGAGCGAACTGATGCTGACGGGGCGTTTCATCCACGCCCATCGCGCCCTGGCGACCGGGCTCGTTTCGGAAGTCGTACCCGACGAGCAACTTGAAGCGGTCGGCCAGAGGTATGTCGATGACCTGCTTGCCGCCTCGCCTATGGGTCTGCGGATGACCAAGGAGGGCCTCAACCTTTCTATCGACGCGCCGAGCCTGGAGGCGGCAATGGCGATCGAGAACCGCAATCAGTTGATGACGGCGGCCAGCCCCAATTTCCGCGAGGGAATGCAGGCGTTTCTGGAGAAGCGAAAGCCGAACTACGTGCCGGAGTGAGCGGCCAAGGTATCACGCAACAGGATCAGCGCGGCGCGGGTGAAAGCCTGCATGTTGGCAAGACGGTCGTCACTGTTGGTCATAACCCGCACCGACGCCTCGATCCCGTCCGGCCCGACGACGCCAATCGCGCTGGTGCCGGAAGCGACGCCCAAGGGATGTGAGCTACCGCCGGAAGCGCCGGTTTCGGCGATGGCCCAATCGGAACTGTAGCGTTCGCGCATCAGCCGCGCTTGCGCCAGAGCATAGTCCTCCTGCGCCGAAGTGTAACCGCGTAGCGAGCCTGGCGGGTGGCCGAGCACCATGCGCCGCCCCTTGAGCGTGTAGATCACCCCGCCGCCAAGGTAAAACGCGGATGCGCCGGGCATGGCGAGCAAGCTCGCAGAGATGAGGCCTCCGGTCGAGCCATCGACGACGGCAATGGTCTGGTTGTGCGCCTTGAGCAGGGTTCCTGCCTCAGCGGCGATGGCGGCCAAGTCCTGGAGCATCAACCAGCGCTTCGGACGATCTCGGCCCAAGCCGCTTCATCTATCACGTCGATGCCAAGCGCGGCTGCTTGCTTCAGTTTGGAACCTGCGCCGGGTCCCGCCACTACGAGATCAGTCTTGGCAGAGACGGAACCGGCCGCGCGCGCGCCCAGGGCTTCAGCCTGGGCCTTGGCCTCGTCACGGCTCATCGTTTCGAGCTTGCCGGTAAAGACGATGGTCTTGCCGGCCACCGCGCTGTCCTTTGTCTCGACCACGTAGGGTGGCGGGGTGACTTCCGAGAGCAGGTCCTCCCACACCGCGATGTTATGCGGTTCGTGGAAGAAGTCGCCCAACGCTTCGACTACCACTGGGCCGACGCCCTCGATGGAGAGGAGGTCTGCAGTCGCATCGCCGCCTTCCCGCGCAGCAATGGCGGCGTCGCGCAAGTTGGGAAGCGTAACGAAGCGCTTCATCAGATCGCGTGCCGTGACAGCACCGACGTGGCGAATCCCCAAGCCGAAGAGCAGGCGCGCAGCGTCGGGCTCGCGCTTGGCCTCGATGGCTGCCAACAGGTTGTCCACAGACTTGTCCTTCCAGCCTTCGCGCCCGACGATGTCGCTGCGGCGCTTTCTCAGGCGGAAAATGTCGGCCGGGCTTTCAAGCCAGCCGAGCTGAAAGAACTCGATGATCGTCTTTTCCCCCAACCCTTCGATGTCGAGCGCGGCGCGGCTGACGAAGTGCTTGAGGCGTTCGACTCGCTGGGCGGGGCAGATGAGGCCACCGGTGCAGCGAACGTCGACCTCCCCCTCCTCCGCCACCGCTTCGGACTGGCACTCGGGGCAATGGTCCGGGAAGTGGTATGATTCGCGCGGCTCGTCGCGCGTGAGGTTCTCGACCACCTGCGGAATCACGTCGCCCGCGCGCTGGAGCACGATGCGATCGCCGACGCGAAGCCCCAACCTCCCGATCTCGTCGCGGTTGTGCAGGGTGACGTTGGTAACGGTGACGCCGCCGACAAGTACCGGCTTGAGACGGCCCACCGGCGTCAGCTTGCCCGTGCGGCCGACCTGGATGTCGATAGCCTCGAGAGTCGTCTCGGCCTTTTCGGCGGGGAACTTGTGGGCGATGCCCCAGCGCGGGGCCTTGGCGACGAAGCCGAGACGCTCCTGCCAGTCGAGCCGGTCAACCTTGTAGACGACGCCGTCGATGTCATAGGGCAGATCGGCGCGCTGTTGGCCGATCGTGCGGTAATGCGCGACCATCTCGGCAGCGGACGAGCAGCGCACCAGCAGTGGCGAAACCGGCACACCCCACTCCGCAATCTTGCGCATCATCTCGAATTGCGTGGGCGCCGGCACCTCGCTTGCCGCGCCCCAACCGTGGGCGAGAAAGCGCAATGGTCTGGCGGCGGTGACACTGGCGTCCTTCTGGCGCAGCGAACCCGCAGCGGCATTGCGCGGGTTGGCGAAGACCTTGTCGCCTGCTTCGGCCTGCCGGGCATTGAGCGCGAAGAAGTCGGCCTTGGCCATGTAGACCTCGCCGCGAATCTCGAAGACTGCGGGCACGTCGAACAGACCTGCGCCTTTCAGCTCCTGCGGAATATCGGTGATATGCGCCACGTTCGCGGTCACGTCCTCGCCGACCTGCCCGTCACCGCGCGTCGCTGCTCGGACCAGCCTGCCGTTCTCGTAGCGCAGCGAGCAGGACAGGCCGTCGATCTTGTCCTCGGCGGTCATAACCACTTCGGCGCTTTCCGGCAGCGCGAGGAAGCGGCGGACGCGGGCGACGAATTCCTCGACTTCCTCATCGGTGAAGGCGTTGTCGAGGCTCATCATGCGAACCTCGTGGGTGACCTTGCCCAGCGGCGAGGCTGCAACTTCGTGCCCGACTTGCGCGCTGGGACTATCGGGCCGGATCAGATGCGGGAATGCGGCTTCAAGCTCGGCATTGCGGCGCACCAGCGCGTCGTACTCGGCGTCGGAAATCTCGGGCGAATCCTCCGCATGGTAAAGGCGGTTATGCTTTGCAATCTGCCGCGCCAGCCGCATGAGTTCGTTGGCGGCTTCGGCTTCGGTTATCTCGATCATCATGCTGGTCCAAGGAGCGTGGCAACCATCGGGCGACGGGCGCGGAAGCCCAGGCTTTCATAAAGGCGGATCGCCGAGACGTTGCTGGCGTAGCTGTGCAGATACGGCACTTCGCCCCGCGCTGCCATGCCGGCCATGACCTTGCGGATCAGACGCGCGGCAAGGCCCCTGCCCCGGAATTCCGGCCAGGTACAGACACCGCTGAGTTCGGCAAGGTGAGCTGCGGGGCGCATGCGTTCGCCTGCCATCGCGGCTAGGCGGCCATCGATGCGGATGCCGTGGAACTGCCCATAGCGCCAAGTCTGCGGCGCCCAAGGTCCGGGCTCGGTGGCGCGAGCCAGGTCTGCCATTTCGGCCGCATCGGCTTTGCCCAGTGCCACAATTTCGGTATCCTCGATCGGAACGATTGGGCGATCTGCGATCATCTGCAAAAGCGGTGCCTCGCGCAAGACCTGCAGGCCCACGGGCGCAGGCAAGGCTTCGGGCTCGACAAGCCAGATCTCACCCCCGTGCAGATGCTGCGCCAGGTCTCCCTCATTGCCGGGATTTGCCGCGGCAAACGGTCCATAAGCAGGATCAAGACGACGCACCGAGCCCGTCCCCACGTCGAGTGCGTTCTGTGGCCCGCCAAGCGAGTGCCAGACTGGGCGGTCGAGCAAATTGAGTTGCACCATTTGCGAAATTTCGATCACGCCCGCTCCAGCAGACGGTCGGCTTGCGCCCGAGCTTCGGCAGTAACCTCAGCGCCCGAAAGCATGCGCGCGATTTCCTCCTTGCGCGCCGCTGCATCGAGCAACGCGACCGACGTGCGGGTGACGGTGCCATCCGAGCTTTTGGCGATCATGTAGTGGCGGTCGCCGCGCGCGGCGACCTGCGGGCTGTGCGTGACGGCAAGTAACTGCCCGCCACTGGCGAGACGCGCCAGCCGGTCGCCGATCGCGCTCGCCACCGCACCGCCGACGCCACGATCAATCTCGTCGAAGATGATCGTTGCCGCGCCGCCCTCTTCAGCAAGCGCGACCTTAAGCGCGAGGATGAAACGCGAAAGTTCGCCGCCCGAGGCGATCTTGCCGAGTGGGGCGAAATCCGCGCCGGGGTTGGTCGAGATCAGGAACTCGACAGCATCGATTCCGCCAGCGCCCCAGCGATCATCGGGCAGTCGTAGGACCGCTGTGTGGAACTTGGCAGCATCAAGCTTAAGCGGGGCCAGTTCAGCCGCCACTGCCTTGTCGAGCCTGCGGGCAGCTTCGGCGCGCTGGACCGAGAGCGTCTCGGCCTTCGCCTGATAGTCCAGCGCCGCATCGCGCGCGGTCCGTTCGAGACCTGCGATCTGGGCCTCTCCCCCTTCGATGGCGTCAAGCGCAGCGCGCATCTCGGTCATCTTGTGGGGGAGTTCATCGACGGTGCAGCCGTGCTTGCGGGCAGCCGCGCGCAGGTCGAACAGCCGCGTCTCGATGCGGTCGAGCAGAGCGGGATCGTGGGCCAGGACCTCGGCGGCGCGTGCCAGCTTGTCCTCGGCCTCGCTCGCCTCGATGACCGCCCGGTCAAGCGCTTCGAGCGCTTCGGCCAGCAGGGGGTGCTCGGTGGCGATGCGGTCAAGCCGGCGGGCGGCGCTGCGCAGCGTGGCAAGGGCGGAGTCGGAGCCCTCCCACAGGCGCTGCAGTTCGACGAGGTCGCCAGAAAGCCGCTCACCCTTCTGCATATCGGCGCGCTGACCGGCGAGTTCGTCCTCCTCGCCGATGATCGGAGCGAGGGCATTGAGTTCGGCCAAGTGGGCGAGCAGAAGGTCCTGTTCTTCGGCAGCGCGCGAGACTGCGGCACGGGCCGACTGAAGCGCATCCTCTGCCTTGCGCCACTTGATCCATGCGCTGTCCACGCCTGCGACATCGGCCCCGGCATAACGGTCAAGCAGGGCACGATGGCCGCGCGCGTTTACGAGGCCGCGATCATCGTGTTGGCCGTGAAGTTCTACAAGGCTGCGGGCCAGTTCGCGAAGCAGAGCAACGCCGACGGGCTGATCGTTGACGAACGCCTTCGACCCACCATCGGCACGGACGCGGCGCTTGATGATCAAAGGCTCACCCGGTTCAATGTCGACTTCTGCGTCATTCAGAGCCGAGCGAATGGCTACGGGCATCCGGTCAAACTCGAACGTGGCGGTGACGCTGGCCTGATCTTCGCCGGCCCGGACGAGCCCGCTGTCCGCCCGATCGCCCAGAACTAGACCCAGCGCATCGAGCAGGATCGACTTGCCGGCGCCGGTTTCGCCCGTCAGCACGCCAAGCCCGCTGGCAAAGCTGAGATCGAGCGCCTCGATGAGCACGACATTGCGGATCGACAGGCTGGTGAGCATCGCGCGATTCTCTAGCCGGTTGTGGCGCGCTCGTCCACGCACGGAGAAGCCTTTCGTTCTCCACTTGTTTCATTCGAGTGACAGCATGCCACACGCCCGCAATGCGAATCCGCCATTGGCAGCTCCAGATGGAGAAAGGTTCGCTCATGGCATCGCATGCGAAACTCGAGGGCTCGAGGCCGTTCAAATCCGCCGCAGATCTGATTTCGTCTGCTCCAGCGTGGCTCGACCTGCCCGAACCGCGCGGCTTTCGACCCAAGCGCCGCCTGCGCACCGTGTGGATTTCCGATGTCCACCTCGGCACGCGCGGCTGCAACGCACCAATGCTCCTCGATTTCCTCACAGCCATCGAATGCGAAACGCTGTACCTTGTCGGTGACATTGTCGACGGCTGGCGGTTGAGCAAGGGCTGGTACTGGCCCGATGCGCACAACGAAGTGATCCGGCGCATCCTCAAGATGGCGCACCGGGGCACGCGCGTGATCCTGATAGCCGGCAATCACGACGAGATGCTGCGCCCCTATGCCGGCATGAGCTTTGGCGGGGTGGAACTGGCGCTCGAGACCATTCATGAAACCGCTGACGGACGCCGCCTGCTGGTGACCCATGGTGACGGGTTCGATGGCGTGGTGCTCTATGCGCGCTGGCTGGCGTTTCTGGGCGACAAGGCCTATTCGCTGCTGCTGCGCGCCAACGTGCTGTTCAACATCGCGCGTCGGCACCTCAAGATGCCTTACTGGTCCCTGTCGGCCTACCTGAAGAAGAAGGTCAAGAACGCAGTCCAGTTCGTCTGCGACTTCGAGGAGGCGGTTGCCCATGCCGCGCGCGACATAGGCGTGGATGGTGTGGTTTGCGGCCATATCCACTGCGCCGAGATCCGCCAGATCGGCGACGTGACCTATTACAACGATGGTGACTGGGTGGAGAGTTGCACGGCGCTTGCCGAAGAGTTCGACGGCAGCATGTCGATCATCGACTGGGCCGAGGACACGCGGCGCGCGGCTGCAGTCAAGGCAGCGCTCAAGCCCATTCCGCAGCTGGAGGAGGAAGCGGCATGAGGATTGCGATCTGCACGGACGCCTGGCATCCGCAGGTGAACGGTGTCGTCCGGACCCTTGCTGCAACTGTCGACCGCCTGATCAGGCGAGGTCACGAAATCGAACTGGTCACGCCGAGCCAGTTCCTGACGATGCCGCTGCCTGGCTACAGCGAGATACGCCTCGCCATGCTGCCCCGGTTCGGCACGCGGCGCACCCTGGCAGACTTCGCTCCCGACGTTGTGCACATTGCCACGGAAGGCCCGATCGGATGGAGCGCAAGGAGCTGGTGCAAAGCCAATAACGTGCCGTTCACCAGCGCTTTTCATACCCGTTTCCCCGAGTATGCGGCTGTCCGTACCGGCTTGAAACCCGAGCGCTTCTGGCCAGTCATGCGCCGCTTTCATGGTGCGAGCCGAGCGGTATTGGTGTCGACGCCAACGCTGGCGGGTGAACTGGCGAGCCACGGCGTGACGCAGACGCGGCTCTGGACGCGCGGCATCGACCGGGACCTGTTCCATCCTGATCATGATCCGTTGCCTGAACTGGCAGATCTGCCACGCCCGATCATGCTCAATGTCGGTCGCGTGGCGATCGAGAAGAACCTGATTGCCTTCCTCGATGCAAATGTGCCCGGCACGAAAGTGGTCGTGGGAGACGGCCCCGCTCTGGCAAGACTGCAGACCCAGTATCCCGCAGCGATCTTCCTGGGCGCGTGCCATGGCGAGCAATTGGCGCGAGCCTATGTTTCGGCCGATGTCTTCGTCTTTCCGAGCAGGACCGACACATTCGGTCTTGTCATGATCGAAGCTCTTGCCTGCGGAGTTCCGGTTGCAGCCTATCCCGTGCCGGGTCCACTCGACATCATCGGGCGTGAGGGGCGCGGCCCGTCCGGTGACCTGCCCATGCAAATCGGCGCTCTGGACGAAGACCTTGGCCTGGCGATCCAGAAGGCCTTGCGCTGCGACCGGATCGGCGCGGCCGTCCAAGGCGCGCGATACAACTGGGATCGAGCGACCGATCAGTTCCTCGAGGCCGTGGGCGACGCCATACGCGAGCCCACTGCACGCGAGTTCGCCTGAAGTCATGTAATCAGACAAAAGGCGGTGGCATCTATCCGGATTGCCATGCTATGGGCGCGGCCACGGAGACCCCGCCCCAATGCTTGCAGATGCCCCGCCCCAACCTGTTGTAATCGCATCGGAAACGAACGAAGCCGCAGCCTCGCGGGAGTTGCCGGCCGGTGTGGCAGATCTGATCGACGCAACGCTGGCGTCAGGCAATCGCGCCGATGCTGAAGCCGTTATCCGTTCTGCCAAGCTTGCGTTCCCAAATGCCGCAGAAGCGATCGACAAGAGGGTTGAGACACGCAAATCATCCGGATTCGCCTTGGCTCCGGCACAGGTCCCGAAGCCAAGCGAACTTAAAAAGCCGGAAGCCGCTGAAGCACTGACGAAAGAACCGAAAGTTAAAGGCGAAGGGGAAGCAGGAGCATTTGCCAACTCCGGCAATGCCCCGGGCATTGGCCTGGTGGGCGGCTTCAAGCTGCTGGCGGAAGGCGCAAACTGGCGCATCGCCACGACTGCCCGTGCAGACTACCAGGAAACGGCAGACGTGGTCACCCGCGAACAATATCGCTTTTCTGCAGAGCCGAACTACAAGTTCGACAGCCGAGGCTATCTCTATGGCCTCGGGCAGTTCGAGCAAGACCGCTTTCAGGGCTTTGCCTCGCGCTACAGCATCTCGGGCGGGTTGGGCTACAGTCTGCTGAAAGCCGATGATGCCAAGCTGAGCGTCAAGGCGGGACCAGCATGGCGCGTGACGAACCCGGTGGATGGCGATCGCGAATCCGTCGTGGCAGGGCTGGCATCGCTGGAAGCCAAGATCAAGCTGACGCCGAGCCTGGAATACAGTCAGGATGCCAGCGCCTATTTCGATGCGCAGGGCAGCACGTTCTATACCCTTGCGGCTCTGGACTCGCGGCTGATCGGCAAGCTGAAGGCCCGGCTTTCGTACATGGTGCAGCACGAAACTGCACCTGAACTCGGCCGGCTCGGCACGGATACGACGAGTCGGCTGACGCTGGTCTACGGGTTCTGAAGTACCTTCAGGCGGCGGTTGTGCCCGGCGCGTACTTGTTCATCAGATCGTACGACCGCTCGTACCACTTGCTGCCCGGATAATTGCTTCCGAGCACCGCCGCAGCCTTCTGAGCCTCCTGCGGCAAGCCAAGCGAGAGATAGCTCTCGACCAGGCGGTATAGCGCTTCGGGCGTGTGGCTGGTGCTCTGATACTTTTCGACTACGGTGCGGAACCGCAGCGTGCCGGCCAGCCACTTGCCACTGCGCTGATACATGCGGCCGATCTCCATTTCCTTGCCGGCAAGGTGATCGTTGATCAGGTCGATCTTGAGGCGGGCATCGGCGGCATAATCGGTGTTGGGATAGCGGCGAACCAGTTCGTTCATCGCGGTCAGCGCCTGCTGGGTGATCTTCTGGTCGCGCGTGACGTCGGAGATCTGCTCGTAATAGCAGAGCGCGACGAGGTAATAGGCGTATGGCGCATCCTTGTTGCCGGGGTGGATCGACAGGAAGCGCTGGGCCGACTGGACCGACTTCGAATAGTCGCGGGCGACATAATAGCTGAATGCGCTCATCAACTGGGCGCGGCGTGCCCAGGGCGAATAGGGATGCTGACGTTCAACCTCGTCGAACAGCGCAGCGGCCTGCTTCGAATCGCCGCGATCGAGCCGGTCCTTGGCCGCCGTGTAGAGCGTATCGACGTCGCGCGCGACGTAGGCCACGTCCTTCTTCTTGTTTCCTCCGCCCGCACAACCGGCAGTCACGCCCATGGCGACGGTAGCGGCGGCGAGGACGGCGAAGCGCAGCGGGCGGCGCATATCGAGGACGGTCATGCCGACCCTATAGCCAGCCGGTTCCTGAACGCCAAGTGAAGTTGCGGTCTTTTACCCTTCGGCGAAGGGCGGTTCGAGCGCAATCGGATCGGCCAGGGTCATGCGATCGAGAATGGCGGCCGTTTCGTCACGCAATTGCAGCATCAATCCGCGCAAGCGGCACTCCGCCTCGGGCAGGCAGTTGTTGCAGGTTTCATGAGCATTGCGCGCTGCGCAAGGCACCAGCGCAAGGCTTCCGCGTGTCAACCGGATGATGTCACCATAGCGAATATCGACAGGCGGAAGCGCCAGTTCGTATCCGCCGTCCCGCCCCCGGTGCGAGATGACAATCCCTTCCCTCGCCATTTCAGAAAGGATGACGGTGAGAAACTTGCGCGGGATGTTCTGCGCCTCGGCAATCGCATCCAGGCGCACGGGGCCTTGTCCGAACAGGTCGGAGAGATGCTGAAGCGCCCGGATTGTATATCGCGTCTTTTGCGAGAGCATGAGAAAGACATGAACACTCGAACGCGAATGTCAACGCGCTTGGTAGAATTACTGGTGGGGTCTCTTGCACTTTGCCGATAGTCCGGCCCGGTTCCCCGCGGGAACCGGGCCGCCTGACTCAAGCCCGCCAATACGTCAGCGCGAAGTTCACTTTGCTTCGGCAGTGCTTTCCACGAAATCGAGCCGGGCGCGGTAGGGGTCCTCGACATGCTTCGCGCCCCCTTCAGCAATAAGCATGACCCGGGTGTCGTCAGAGGTGGCGACCGGCCACGCCGGCCCCGGCGTTCCGTGCGTTGCGAAATCGATCCACAGCTTGTGCGTGGTGGTTGCGACCGCTTGCTCCCCAGGGACCATCTTCCACTGCGTGCGGGCTGCAACGGTGTCGAAGACATAGGGCAGTTCGCTGGCGTGCGGCGCGCCCCCCATTGCCTTGCGGAAATCCGGATGGGCATAGTCGAAGCGATAGAGAAAAGCCGCCTGTCCCCGCTTTGCCAGGGCCCTTGCCACGGCACGTGCCGGTTCGATGAACGTGCGATCGGCGCTGGTCATGACCGCAACCTGCAAAGGTGCACCATCGCCAGTCGGATCATATAGCTTTCGCGCTTCTGCTTCCCGTTCACCATAGCTGGCAAAGATCTTGGCCTTGTCGGTCCCAAACGGAAGTCCGTCGGCAGAGTTTGCGCCGACCATGATCGGAACCTTGGCATAAAGTCCGGCGGCGATTGCCTCGACCGGGCTGCCGAAAATCGTACGGGCATCGACCATCGGTCCGGAATAGGACGGCTGCGCCATCGTCATCATGGAAAGATCGCCGGTCACCTTCTCCGCCGGCAAGGCGCGCAGCCCTGCTGCGTCGAGACCGGCTGCGAAAGTTTCCCCGGCCTTTGCTGCACCGGCTATGGTTGGCGTCGGCAAGGAGCGTTCGCGCCCGGCACCACTTTCGATGATCACCTTCTGGAACAGCCCACGCGCCTCTGGAGCCTGCAACAGCATGTGCATCGACATGCCGCCTGCGCTTTCCCCGAAGACAGTGACGTTCGCCGGATCACCGCCAAATCTCTCGGCATTGGCCTTTACCCAGCGGAGCGCCGCGATCTGGTCGAGATAGCCGAAGTTGCCGCCGTACCCCTCTGCCGCCAAGGCCGGATGGGCAAAGAAGCCAAAGCGACCCAGGCGATAGTTCAGGCTGATCAGCACGACGCCATCGCGCGCAAAGTTTTCGCCCGAATAGACCGCAGGGGACGAGCCACCGTTGACGAACCCTCCACCGTGGACCCACACCATCACTGGCAATTTGGCCCCCGGCTTGGCCGATGAGGGTTTCCAGACGTTGACGAAGAGGCAGTCTTCCGATGGCGTGGTGCGGATCGGCGCTGCATCGGGCGGGAATGGTGCCTGAAGGCAATCCGCCCCATACTTGGTGGCATCGCGCACCGAGCTCCATGTCGCCACCGGCTGTGGCTCGCGCCAGCGGTTTTCTCCTACCGGAGGTGCGGCATAGGGAATGCCAAGAAAGGCCGAGACGCCGTTTGCCGCCTGAACGCCGCGAACTGGGCCCAAAGCGGTTTCAACGACCACTTCAGTCGTCATGTCTGAAGACCCGGCTCGCGGCTTGGCAGCATGGCCGACACCTGATGACAGGGCGAAAATTCCGGCACCCAATGCGAGCGTTGCAATGACACGCATCCTCAATCCTTCCACGTCTTGGCCGGCATTCTGACCTTCACCGGCGTTCCCAGCGTTTCGGCGTCCTTGCCTAGGGCGAAGGTGTATTCGCCAGCCGGCATTGTCCAGCCGCCGTTCTTCCAGTCAGCGAGGATGCGCGGATCGATGGTCAGGCTGACGTTTTGCGATGCGCCTGCAGCGAGATTCACCCGCTGGAACCCGGCAAGGCGGCGCTTGGCCTGTCCTGCACGGTCGACAAGGTAGAGCTGCGCCACGTCGGCGCCCTCGCGCTTGCCGGTGTTCTTCACCGCGAAGCTTGCGGTCAGGCCCGTCACCTTCAGACCGGTGCTCTCGAAGGTCGTGTACGAAAGGCCGTGGCCAAACGGGAACAGCGGCTTCGCCCCTTGCCTCGCGAACCAGCGGTAGCCGACGTCCGAACCCTCGATGTCATAGTCGGCAGTCAGCTTGTCGCTGCCCGAAGATGGCCCGCCGGAAAAGTCGGGCTCGACCCAATCGCTGCCATCTAGCTTGGGCCGTGGCAATTGCGCTTCGCTGGCCGGGAAGGTCAGAGGCAGGCGGCCCGAAGGATTGGTGTCACCGAACAGCACCGATGCGATCGCCGGCCCGCCGCGTGCGCCGGGATACCAGGCCTCGATGACGCCCGCGACCTTGTCCAGCCAAGGCATCTTCACAGGGCCGCCTGTTTCCAGGACAACGATGGTGTTGGGATTGGCGGCGGCGACCGCTGCGATCAATTCGTCCTGTCCATCGGGCAAAGACAGGTCGGGCACGTCGAGGCCTTCCGTGGTCCACTGCGTCGCAAAGACGATGGCGACTTCCGACTGCTTGGCCTTCTCCACTGCATCGGCAATGTAGCGCCCGTCACGGAAGGTCACCTTGGCGTCCTTGGCCAGGGCCTGGATCGCGTCCATCGGGCTGGAGCGGTGGTACTGCTGGGCAATGAAGCCGGCCCACACACCCTTGCCGCCAATGGGACGGGTCACGGCAGGGCCGCCTTCGCCATGCACCTGGCTCGAACCTGCACCCGAAAGCACGCCGCCATCGGCATAGCCACCGATGATCGCGATCGACTTTGCCGACTTGGCCAGCGGGAGTGCGCCGTTGTTCTTGAGCAGCACGATACCCTGTTTGGCAACTTCCTCCGCCACCGCGCCATTGGCTGCGAAATCGATCTTGCCGCCGGCCTTGACCGGGCTCCTGTCGAGGCCCGAGGCATAAATCGCGGTAAGCACGCGGCGGTTCATGTCATCGAGCCGCGCTTTCCACGCGGGGTCTGCCGCCGCCTTGTCCTTGAGCTTGTCACCGAAGAACACGGCCGGATCGAGCTGCTCGCCCGACTGCTGGTCAAGTCCCTTCAGCGCCGCGTCGATATTCGGCACCGCGCCCCAGTCGGACATCACGAAGCCCTTGTAGCCCCACGACCCTTTCAGCACCTTGTTGAGCAGCCAGTCGTTGGCGCAAGCCTGTTCGCCCCACACGCGGTTGTAGGCGCACATCACCGAGCCGGGCTGGCCCTGTTCGATACCGATCTGGAAGGCGAGCAAGTCGCTCTCGCGCGCGGCGCCTTCGCTGATCTTGACGTCAACATACTTGCGCCCGGTCTCCTGCCCGTTCAGCGCGAAGTGCTTGATCGTCGAGATGATGTTGTTCGACTGGATGCCGCGGATCGCTGCGCCTACCAGAATGCCCGAAAGCAGCGGATCTTCGGCAAGATATTCGAAAGTCCGGCCATTACGCGGATCGCGCATCAGGTTGACACCGCCGGCCAGCAGCACGTTGAAGCCCTTGGCCCGCGCCTCCGATCCAATCATCGCGCCGCCGCGATACATCAGGTCCGGGTTCCACGAAGCCGCCTGCGCGACGCCAGACGGCAGCGCCGTCGCCCCGTCCTTGCGGATGCCCATGACGTAGGACACGCCAAGGCTGGCATCAGTTTCCTTCAGCGCCGGCACGCCAAGGCGTTCGATCCCCGGAATATAGCCGGCACCGGCAATCGCATCGGAAGGGATCGGAGGGGTCGGCCCACCCAAGGGCAGCGGCATGATGCCATGCGTCAGCACCACCTTCTCGTCCGCCGTCATCTGCTTCACCGTCGCCGCAGCGCGCGCGTCGGCCGCCTTCATGTCCACGGCTGGCGCCTGCTGGGCCCGGGTGTCCGTCGTGCCAGCAACCACCATCGTGCTCGCCGCCACCAAGAGGCGCCACACCTTCGACATCCATTGTCTCCTGAATTTCACAGCGGATTGACCACTCGATAGCCGTGGACGTGCCAGAGTATTGGCAGCGCTGTCAAGCGGCTCACGTAGAAACCTCGATGCGTAAAATAGGGTCCTTGTGATGCGCACACGCACAGACTAGGTTTCAAATTGAGAATGTTCGCAGAGCGGTTTCCATCCCTCTATTGTCACAAAGAGAAGCATGACCCCCCTGACCTTTCCGGCGAATTCCGCGCGGGCCACCATGGACGATGTGGCACGTCTTTCAGGCGTGTCGTTGAAAAGCGTGTCTCGCGTCATCAATGGCGAGCCTCACGTGTCGGCAAACCTGCGCGCCAAGGTCGAGGCTGCAATTGCAGAACTGAACTATGTCCCTGATGCCGCTGCTCGTTCGCTGGCCGGATCACGCACCTTCATCATTGGCCTGCTGCTGGACAATCCGAGCCCGCACTACACCATGAAAATCCAGAAGGGCGTCTACGACGTCGTACGGTCCCACCAGTATCACCTGCGCATCGACAATGTCGATTCCACCGTACCGGACGAACAATTTTCCGCGCAGTTGGAAGCCCTTATTCGTAACAATCGCTGCGATGGGTTCGTATTGACGCCCCCGCTGTCGGACAATCTGCTTCTCCTGGACTTTCTTGAGGCGCGCAAGATCCGCTATGTCCGGATCGCCCCCGCGCTCGACAATGCTCGTGGCCCTGGAATTGCCATCGACGACGCTGCTGCGGCGGCGGCAATGGCCCAGCATCTGTGGGATCTTGGCCACCGCCGCTTCGCAGTCATGCGGGGCCCCGCATCGCACATGGCCGCTGCCCGGAGACGCGACGGTTTCATCGCGGAACTGGAACGGCTGGGCAGCGCCACCCCGATCATCGACGCCGATGGCGGGTTTTCTTTTGAAGGCGGTATTGCTGCAGGCGAAACCTTGATCGCTCAGAGCCCCAGGCCAACCGCCGTCTTCGCCTGCAATGACGACAGCGCTGCTGGCGTGATGGCCGCATGTTCGAAGGCAGGATTGAAGGTGCCGGACGACATCTCTGTCTGCGGCTTCGACGACAGCTGGATTGCGCGGTCAGTCTGGCCCTATCTGACGACCGTATATCAGCCGATCGAGGAAATGGGCCAGGCTGCCGCAGCCCTCCTGCTCAGGAGAGATGAGCAGGAAGGCAAGATTTCCCAGCTTGGGTTCCAGCTGGTGATCAGGGATTCGACTGCGCCTCCCCGGCAGACTCAAGGGTAACCGGGCCGATCAGGCCCGAAGGGCGGAGCGCGGTGTCGGCACGATAGGTTGGGAACGACGTCCACGTCACCTTTTCCGCACCGGGTTGCGCATCGCCGATCAGGCGATTGACCCAGAGGTTTGCGACCTTCACCTCCACCGAATTCACGCCCTTCCTCACCACACCTGACAGGTCGACGCGATAGGGCTTGTGCCAGGCATAGCCAACGTGCTTGCCATTGACTGACACCTCAGCGATCTCGCCCACTTCGCCGAGATTAAGCCAAAGTGGCGCGCCAGCGTTCACGCTCTTGGGCAAGGTGAAGCTGCTGGTGTAGGTCGCCATGCCCGAGAAGTACCTGACACCCGGTTCAGCCTGATCGCTCAGCGATGCCAGTCTCGGCAAGGTGATGCCTGCCGGTGCGCCACGGCCTGCCTGGAAAGCGATCTGCCACGGGCTGTCCAGCGTCGCCACAGCCGCGGGCACCACCTTCTTGATCATCAGCGAGTTGGCCTTGGCGGGCTTACGGAACACGACAAAGACGGAACTCTCTGCGCCGAGCGTCAGCGGGACGATCGTCTCACCGTTCTCGATGCGGTAGGATACAGGCTCGGAACGCCCGCTATCGGCGTACCACAACTCTGGCTGCTTTCCAGTGACGCGGAAACGCGCCTCTACGCGCTCATCCACCGTCTTGCGGTTGTTCAGGAACCACAGATCCCCGTCGCCCAGATTGCGGTGAACGAACAGTACCTCGGCATCCGCACTTGCTCCGGACATTCTGAAATCGGGCGACACACCTGCCTTCGCCAGCGCAGCGTCGATATCGGCAGAGGCGATGACCTGCCCTGCCCCAAGCCTCGTCACAGGCGCCCCGGACCACAGTTTCGCGACCAGCGCGGCGAAGTCCGCCTTGCCGTCAGCCAGTGCAGGCGAGCTTTCGGGTGCGTGGCCGACGACGGTTGCGCCCGCTTCGACAAGCGTGGCGAGGCGCCGCAAGGTTGCGACGGTCATGCGCCGGGTCGATCCGCCAAGCTGGATCGCCTTGTAACGCGCCCCGCCCTTGGCGACGATTTCTCCATCCTGCACTTCGATCGCATCGAAAAGCGCATCGCGGTTGATGAAATCATAGGCATGTGCCAATGGTGCGTCACCGATCGGCTTGCGCCCATAAAGCGCAGTGAGCGGTCCTTCCTCGCCGTAGAAATAGGCGACGTCTGCAACGTTGCGGCCTGCCTGCAACAGCAGAGAGGACCGCGCCATGTAATCAACCCAAGGCCGGGCAAGTTCAGCCCACGCCTCATGGCGGTTGAAGAACTGGCCGAAGAAGGCCAACGAAAGGCCCGGCACCTTGTCGTCAACCGGTTGATGCACCGAGGTGTGCACGACCGGGCGGTTGACGCCGCTGGCGAATTCCAGATCGATGATGCGGCGCAATTCGTTGGGAGCGTAGGCCCAAGGCGCCAAGGCTGACGTCATCGATTCTGCCGCGACGATGTTCTGGCCATAGACATGCGCCACCGAGGCAGCGCCTTTCATGTCGGCAAGGTAGCTGGGGTTGGGCCCGGCCTTGCGGCCGAAGGTCCACAAGGCGGACATCGGCACATCTGCATGACTGCGCATTGCCATGTCGTCGCCAAGCGAAGGACGGTTGTCCTCGAGAGCCTCCCCATAGACCTTCAGGCCATTCTCGTGCGCCACTTGCGCAACTGTTCCGTAGTGTTCCGATGCCATGAGATCGGCGAGAGTCTGGCGGTAATCGCGCAGGAACTTGTCCGACTGCTCGCGCGTGCCGACCAATACGCCGGCAAGCGTCGGCAGGTAAGGCATCGGGTCATAGCCGCGCAGGCGCTTGAACTGCTCGATCATGCGCGGCGTCCAATTGGCCGCCCCCACTTCGATGGAATCCGTCAGCAGAGCGCGAACACCGCGCTTGCCGACGAGATCCTCGCCCGCCGCATCCTTATACGTGCCGATGTAGTGCTCGAGATAGCGACGAACGGCAGCACCGTCGAACTTGTCGACTTCGAGGCCCGTCGCCTCGGGCGGCGCGGGATGATTGGTTGTGCCAAGCAGGCTAGATCCAAGACGGATCACGCGCCATTTCCCCTTGGGCGGGGTCCAATCGAGTGAGCCGTCAGGACGCATCTTGCCTGTCAGGTCGACGATCCTCGAAGGGTCAACGCCAACGGCCGCCCTATCTGGTTCGCCGAGCGCGTCGTAATCCCGTGCGATCGCATAGCCTGCCTTGGCTTCAAACTGATCGATTATGGTTTCGGAGGTCAGGCGGAATTGCTTGATCTCGAGCGGCGCCTTCGCGCTAGCCGCGATCATGTCGACAAAACCGCCAACGACGACACCGGGTGTGGGATCGCCCAAATTGGAGCCATTGAATGGCAGGGGTACGAAAACCAGACGGAAATGCCGCGCGGTTACCGGCTCGAAACTGACTGTGGACGGGGCGCCGGTGACCGGCATGCTTGCAACAGGCTGCCATGTGGTGCCGTCGTTGCTGGCCTCGAGGCGAATGTCGAGAGTCGGCCCGGCAAACATGCTTTTCGCACCGGGAATGGCGATCGTCGCAGAGCGTATCGCCTGTGGCTTGGCGTAGCTCGCCACCAGAGTGGTTGGCGCCTCCGCCGGACCGCGCGGCAAGGTCACGCCAGTCTGCAGGCTGGCATCTGCCAGTGCCGCGGCGGAAATCGGCTTGCCATCCGAACTGAAGGAAGGAAGCACATCTTCCGCTGCCGTATCCGGCAGCGCGAGCACTGCAATATCGCTATATAGCTCGGGGGCCTCGAAGCCATGTTCGCCGGTGATCGAAGCCAGCGGGTCTGAATCGGGCATGTCGAGGAAAGGGCCGGTCGTGACCGGGGGCATAGGCAACTTGCCCGTGAAACGCTTTCCACCCTTGAGCCGCGTTTCAGCCCAAACGACCTTTTTCAGACCGTCTTCCGGCTTTACCCAAGGACCACCCGTTTCCGACCAGCCCGGCGAGGCTGCGATAGCAAGTTCAAGGCCCAATCGGTCGGCCTCGCTGGCGGCGAAGCGGAAGGCGTCCTTCCATTCCGGCGTCATGTATACGAGACGCTTGCCCACGACCTGTGGGGTCTGGAGTCCTGCATCGAAGTTCTGCAGGCCGCCAATGCCGACGCGCTTCATCCAATCGAGATCCTTGGCGATCCCGTCCTTGGTGACATTGCCGTTCATCCAGTGCCACCATACGCGCGGGCGCGCTTCCATTGGCGGATCCTGGAATTGCTGGGCAAGCGGATCAGGATTCGTTGCCCCCTGCTCGGCCGTAGGCGCCTCGGCAAAGGCAACCGGAGAGAGCAGCGTGCTGCAGGCAAGGATCGCTGCGACTGAAATGCGCCGGCGAATGTTCATCATCTTCTCTCCAGACCTGTTCTTTTTATGGAATAGCAAATCAGACGATGCCGGCGCCCAGCCCCACGGCCTTGCGCTCCTGCGCCTTGCGGCCCCGGTACTGGCTGAGGCGATAGGCTTCGAGCACATCGATGGCGCCACCGGCTTCCATCCGCGCCTTTGCCAGGATCGGCGCAACGTCGACATTGTAGGCGCGGCGAAGGGCCTGGAAGGCCATCATCGTGTCGTTGGCTTCCTGCGCCGCATGGAGCGCCTCGCGGTCCACCAGTTGCGCCTTGGCGAAGCACTGGGTGATCGTCTCGGCGCTCGAAAGCATGGACTCGATCGGGTCAGTCACATTGTGCGACTGGTCGATCATATAGCTGGGGTTAAAGCCATCACGCGGATTCAGCTCAGCCTCGACCAGTTCGTTGAACACCAGGAACAGCTGGTGCGGGTTGATCGAGCCGCTGTCGAGGTCGTCGTCGCCATACTTGCTGTCATTGAAGTGAAATCCGCCGAGTTTGCCGAAGCGGTGCAGACGGGCAACGATCTGTTCGATGTTCACGTTCGGCGCATGATGGCCGAGGTCGACAAGGCACTTTGCCTTCGGGCCCAGTTCCTGCGCGGCAAGGATCGAGGAACCCCAGTCGCTGATCACGGTCGAATAGAATGCCGGCTCGAACATCTTGTGCTCGAGCAGCATCCGCCAGTCATCGGGAAGCGCCGCATAGATCTTCGAGGCGGCTTCTAGATAGCGGTCGAGGCTGCGGCCAAGATCCTGCTGGCCGGGGAAGTTGGTGCCATCGCCGACCCACACGGTGAGGTCAGTCGAGCCGAGCTGCTGGCCGATCTCGATGCACTCGATGTTGTGATCGACTGCCTGCTGGCGCGTGGCGGCGTCCTGCGCGGCAAGCGAGCCATTGGCGTAAGTGTGGGCCTGCCCGACCTGATCCTGAAACGTATTCGAGTTGACCGCATCCCAGCCAAGGCCGAGACTGGCAGCCTCTTCTCGCAGCGCCTTGTAATCGCTGACCTTGTCCCATGGAAAGTGCGGGGACACGCGAGGGGTGACGCGGCTGAGCTGCTGGATGACCGCGCAGTCTTCCAGCTTTTCGTGAATGTTGGTCGGTTCACCGGCGATCGGGAACTTGGCAAAGCGCGTGCCGCCTCGGCCAGCACCCCATGACGGCACGGCGACCGAGAAGTCCGCCACGCGGTCCTTGATTGCATCGATGTCGATCCCGGTACGGGAAAGCTTCCGGCCAAGTGCTGCGTAATCCTCCTCCAGCGCCTCGGCGTGAAGGGCATTGCGTTCGGCGATCAGGTCCGCCGAGATGGGCAGTTCGGTCATCTCTTCATCCTCTCCCGGAGACTTAGCGCGTGAAGGCCTGCGCGTTGCCCGCGTCGACATTGATCATGTTGCCGGTGGACTTTGCGCTCATGTCCGAACCGAGGAAATAGACCGCTTCGGCAATGTCTTCAGGCAGCACGTCGCGCTTTAGCATCGAGCGCTGGCGGTAGTGTTCTTCCAGTTCCTTGCCACTGTCGATGCCGTGAGCTCCGGCGCGCTCCTTGCGCCAGTCGCCGTCCCAGATCTTGCTGCCCTTGATCACAGCGTCCGGGTTGACGGTGTTGACGCGAATGCCGTGGGGCGCACCTTCCAGCGCAAGGCAGCGCGCGAGGTGGTTCGCGGCGGCCTTGGCCGAGGCATAGGCGCTGGCATTTGTCGCCGCAGCAACGCCGTTCTTCGAACCGATGAAGACGACCGACGCACCGCCCTGCTCCTTCATCCGCTTCATCAGCGGCCAAGCCGCCTTGGCGGTAAGGAAGTAGCCCTGCGCCAGCACATCGTAGTTGCGGTTCCACAACTCGATAGTGGTTTCCTCGATCGGTGCGGACGAGGCGATGCCGGCGTTGGCGACGAGAATGTCGAGACCACCGAACTCGCGCGCCGCCACATCGATTGCAGCCTGCACCTGCGCTTCATCGGTCACGTCACATACCGCCGCTCGTACGACGTCCTTGCCGAACTGCCTGGCAAAACCGGCGCGCACTTCCTCCACCGCATCGGCCGCGCGATCCGCCAGCACCACGCAGGCACCTTCGCGCAGCAGGCGAGCGGCAGAGGCGGCGCCGATGCCCCCTGCCCCGCCGGTGACCAGCGCGATCTTGCCGACCAGAGGCTTGGGCGCCGGCATGCGCTGCAGCTTGGCTTCCTCGAGAAGCCAGTACTCGATATCGAAGGCTTCCTGCTCATCGAGCGCGATGTAGTCGCCGATCGCCTCGGCGCCGCGCATCACGTTGATGGCATTGCCATAGAATTCACCCGCGAGGCGGGCAGTCTTCTTGTCGGTGGCAAAGGTGATGCGGCCGACGCCGGGCACGAGCACGACAACCGGGTTGGAATCACGCATCGCAGGCGAGTTGGACCGCTTGCAGCGCTCATAATACGCCGCATACATCTCGCGATAGTCGGTGATCTTCTGCGCCAGATAGGCATCGTCCTGCAGGCGCGCCGGATCGAGCGTGAGCGGTGCGATCTTGGTGCGCAGGAAGTGGTCGGGGCACGACGTGCCAAGCGCGGCGAGGCGCTCGAAGTCGACCGAGCCTGTGAACTCCAGCGCCTCGGCGTCGTCCGAAAAGTGGCCGAGCTTCTGGCGCGCACCGGTCATGAAGCCGCGCAGGCGGGGCATGAGGTCAGCGGCAATAGCGGCACGATCCGGATTGGGCGGAACTGCCTGCCCACCGAACGCCGGCGTGCCGGACAGCTTGCCGTTCAAATAAGTCGCAGCATCCGCGATCAGTTGCACGGTGTGCTCGTAGCAGGCCTTCGCGCTATCGGCCCAGCAGATGATGCCGTGACCTGCCAGCATCACGCCTTCGACTTGCGGATTGGCCTTCACGTAATCGCGCAGCATCACGCCCAGCGTGTATCCTGGGCGCTTCCACGGCAGCCAGCCGATCTTGCCGCCCCAGATTTCCTGTGTAGCCGCTTCGCCGCTGGAGGACGCTGCCAGGGCGATGATCGCATCGGGGTGCACATGATCGACATGGGCAAAAGGCAGCAGCGAATGCAGCGGCGTGTCGATCGAAGCCGCGCGGCCATTCAGATTGAATGTGCAGTGCGGCAGGAAGCCGACCATCTTGTCGTCATCGTCGGGGCCTGAATAGTGAGCCTCGAGGCCCAGCAGCTTGGCCTGATAGAGCGTGGCAAAGCCATCGAGCTTCATCGACCCGATGTCGCCGCCGGAACCCTTGACCCACAAAACTTCAACCTTCTCGCCCGCAAGCGGATCGACCTCCTCGAGCTTGGCTGAGGTATTGCCGCCGCCGAAGTTCGTCACCGTCAGGTCGCTGCCGAGCAGATTCGAGCGATAGAGCAGCAGTTCAGCCGGGCTGAGCTTCGAAGCGACCGCATCGTCCCAACGGCTGGCAGGCACGGCGAATGGAAGGGCGGCGGTAATCTGGGTGTGGGCGTTCATGGCATCCTGCAGACTGTTGCGCGATTTCGCGGTCGCCGACTCAGTAACACCTTGCGCAGAAACGATCAAGAATGATCGTTTATGATTGCTTTAATGCTGGACGCAAAAAAGCCCCGCACCGATGAGTGCGAGGCTCTTTGCGGTTAAGTTGCAATCAGCGCGCTGACTGCTCCAGGAATGCGATGAGATCGGCGCGGTCCTGCGCATTTGCCAGCGGAGGAAAGGCCATTCGGTTGCCCGGTGCGAACTTCGCCGGACCAGCCAGAAACGCGTCCAGCGACTGCGCATTCCAGACGACGGCCTTGTCCTTGAGGGCCTGCGAATAATTGAAGTTCGGCATGGTGCCAGACGTGCGACCCACCACGCCCTTGAGCGACGGGCCAAGACGCGTCGCACCGGTGTTCAGGTCATGACATGCGGCGCAACGGGCGTACACGGTCTTACCCCTGACCGGATCCCCAGATGCCTGCTGTGCCATCGCGCTGCCGGCAATGGCGAACGAAGCGGCGGCGATTAGTGCGATTGGCTTCATGAAGCGGAATCCTTTGGTCATCATGGCATTATGCCTGCCAAGGCATGTCCCGCTGCTGAACGATCAATCCTTGGCCGGCGCCGTCAGATACAGCTTCATCAATATCCGGAAAAGCTCGGACTTTTCACGCGCTGTCAGCTTCGAGGTCAGTTCCATCTCGTGCTCGGCAATGGCCAGACGCGAACGGGCAAGCACCTCGCGGCCTTCATCGGTCAACCACAGGCCTCCGGCTCTTCTGTCCAGCTTCGAAGGCTCGTTCACCACAAAGCCGTTCTTGATCAACTGGCGCACGAACTGATGCACGGTGGGGCGTTCGATCTGGAAGAACTTTGAAAGATCGGTCTGCTTCAAACCGGGATTGGCATTGACCAGCCAAAGGATGGCCACCTGCTTCGGCGTGACGCTCATCGTGTCCAGCCGCTTTTCCAGCCGCGTGACGAATAGCGTGTTGACGGTGCCGATGTGCAGGCCAAGAACGGAGTCGAGATCGTCGAGATCCAGTTCAGGTACGACGGATTGTCGGTTGATCACTGCCGTAGCCACGGATATTCCTTCCAACGCTGGCGCACAAAGCCCCTGTAAAGGGCCGAATTGCAGGCAGAGATCGCGCTGCGTCCGGCTCCTTCCATTAGTAACACAAACAAATTCTGCAATGCCTTTTGTGCAACGCACATTGCGGCACGGCGCCCGATTGGAGGATGACAATCGCATAAAATGCGACCAACAACAATTACGGCGATTGCACATGACTGGAGCGATGGTGGTGTCCCGAAAAACGTTTCTCGCAAGCATGGCTGCACTCTTTGCGAATCCGGCCGCTTACGCCGATGCGGGGCCCAGCGCCCCTGCCCCGACTCTCGCGTACGCATTCACTGTTCAGGCCTCCCTCGCTCCTCCGGTTGAGCAAGGTGAAATCGATACCGGGCGCAAGCGCTTCATCCCGATAACCGGCGGCACGGTGAGTGGGCCGGCGCTTGCCGGGCAGGTACTGCCTGGCGGTGGAGATTGGCAGGAAATCCTCCCTGGCGGTCTCACTTCGATAGAGGCGCGCTATTTGCTGAAGGCTACGGACGGAACGGTAATCGAAGTGACCAATCCGGGAGTCCGTACGGCAGCGCCGGAGATTATCGGTAAGCTCGCCAACGGAGAAAAGGTCGATCCTTCCGCCTACTATTTCCGCACAACGCCGCGCTTCTCCGTGCGCTCAGGTCCGCACGAATGGATGCGACGCAAGGTGTTCGTCGCTCGCGGCATTCGCAAGCCTGATGGCGTTGTGATCGACTTTTACACGGTGGAATAGCGAAAGACGGCAGCGCCTCAGGCTTCGACCGGCGCCGTGGTCATTCCCAATGCGGGGATGCCGACCGAGCGCCTGCCCCCGTAATCGGTCCGGACGACGATCAGATTGCCCTTTTCAAGATGCTCCAACAGGCGCCGTATGCGCCCGGAAGAGCGTGTTCCGTAGATTTCAGCGAGTCTTTCATCATCGGGGCAAGGCGCCCCCTCCATCGCTGCACGGGCCAATGTCAGGAAGGGGGCCAGCAAGTCATCGGGCACATCCTTGCCTATCCGGAGCAGATCCTGCCACTGCGCCGCCTTGTCGTCATGGATCCCTGCAACCGCCATCGCGAACCGGCGCCGGAACACGCCGAGGTCCATGCCTGGCAATATCCGCAACATGCGGCAGCGGACGGTGAAGTCCTGATAGAGCTGCGACGCCGGCTGGAACGTGCAATCTGGTTCGGCCGCCATCTCGGCAAGGATCGAGGCGATACTCGCGGCAGTTTCCTCCGCCTCGAACAGGCTTGGCGCCGCGGGCGGCTCAACTTGCTCTGAAGCGGGCACAAAGCCTGCGATCTGCTCGAGCAGTTCGCCGCTCTCAGGCGCTGGCGCTTCCGGTTCGGGCGTACGGGGCGGCGCTTCCATCGCCAGAGGTTCGGACAGCAAGATCGATTCCATCTCAGCACCGGCCGCATTGGGCAGCGGCATCAGGCCCTGCACCACGTTGCGCGCGCGAGTCTGAACATCGGCAATGCGGACGCTGACCGGACGGCGGGCAATGGCTGGCCCAAGACCAAGGAAATGTCCCCGTTCCAGATCGCGGATCTTCTCGGCCTCGCGCCGCTCCATGCCGAGCAGGTCGGCCGCACGCGCCATGTCGATATCCAGGAAAGTGCGGCCCATCAGGAAGTTCGATGCTTCGGCCGCGACATTTTTGGCCAGTTTAGCGAGGCGCTGGGTGGCGATAACCCCCGCGAGTCCGCGCTTGCGCCCGCGACACATCAGGTTGGTCATTGCCGAAAGGCTGAGGCGGCGCACTTCGTCGGTCACATCCCCGGCAGCGGCCGGTGCAAACATCTGCGCCTCGTCGACCACCACCAGTGCCGGGTACCACTCGTCGCGCGGGGCATCGAACAGAGTGTTCAGGAAAACCGCCGCGCACCGCATCTGCGCTTCGAGCTCGAGTCCATCGAGGGCGAGGATCACTGAAGCCCGGTGCTTGCGAATGCGCGCTGCAAGCTTGGCAATTTCCGGGCCATCGTAGGCCGCACCATCAACGACGACGTGGCCGAACGGTTCGGCCAGCGTGACGAAATCACCCTCCGGGTCGATTACCACCTGCTGCACGATGCTCGCGCTCTCTTCCAGCAAGCGGCGCAGCAGATGCGACTTGCCCGACCCGCTGTTGCCCTGCACGAGCAGGCGGGTTGCAAGAAGTTCCTCGACGTCGATCCTGACAGACGCGCCGGACCGGTCGGCGCCGATGACGATTGATGCGCTCACGCCTGTCGCTCTGGCGAAGGCGGGGAGAGTCGGCAAGGCCGTGGCCTTGTGATTTCCCCCGCCTTCAACGCCTTTTACGGCAGGATGATGCCATCACCGCGCTTGTACAGCGGCGCGGTACTATCATCGGGCCGCCCGGGATGCTGCTCTTCGACCGCCTTTGCCGATGAGGGCAGTTCGAACGGCAGACGCCCCTGCGACTTTGCCTTGCCGGTCACGAGATCGACGAGCACAGCATCGCTGGCTCCGAACAGACCGTAGAGTGCTGCGGCCTTGGCCTGGAATGCGGTCAGAACGGCAGGACGATCGAGGTCCACCGCAACGATCGTGGGCACTTTGGCAGACGCCATCGCAACCACCTTCGTTGCTTCGTCGTCAGCACGGAAATCGAGCCTGCCCTCGTGCTGACGCGAGCCGAAGAAGTGGTGGGGGTGAAGCACCTCGAACGGCGTGGCGACACGCACCAGAGCGACATCGGCCTGATCCAGCGTATCCACAACCGTCAGCCCTCCGGCGCGCGCCGCTTCAGCACCCACGCCTGACAGCCAAACCTTGCGGCCCGGCGCCAAGGGGAGCAGTGCATTCCTGTTCTCAAGCAGGACCTGCGCGGCGCGCTGCGCCTTGTCGGCTTCGGCCTGGGTTGCCGGATCGCCAATCACCTTCCCGGCTTGGGCCACATCTACATAGGGATTGTCAAACAGGCCGAGGTCGAACTTGAGCTTGAGCACGCGCCGCGCCGCTTCGTCGACCCGGGCGAGGCTGACCTTGCCGTGCTTCACTGCAGCAAGCAGCGGCGCTGGATCATCGACGCCGCCGAACTGGTCGATCCCGGCATTGGCGCCCATCGCATAGCGGTCTTCCTCGGAAAGATCCTCAACGCCCCAAGGCATCGCGATGTTATAGCCCTGCGGCTTTTCCTCCGTGGGCGCCTTGCACGGTTCGAGGCAGGTGTTGGTGATCGCCCAGTCGGAAATCACGATGCCACCGAACTTCTTGGTCTTGCGCAGCAGGCCGTCGATCAGCGGCTTGCTGAAACCCGCGCCGACCTGTGGCAGGGGCTTGCCTTCTATACTGACGCCATTGGCGACAACGTAGGTCGGCATCACGCCTGCGGAGTTCGCGGAAAGCGCGCCTTCAAATGCTGCCACGTGCTGGGCAAAGCTCTCGTTATCTAGGCGGGCGATGCGGCCGTAGTAGTTGTGCCCGTCGAAGCCTTCCGGCTCGGCGCCATAACCGACCCAGTGCTTGACCACGGTGGCGACGCCAGAACGGACGAGACCCGTAGGGCTGCCCTGAAAACCGCGCACATAAGCCCCTGCAAGCCGGGACACCGTCGCAGCGTCCGAACCAAAGGTCGCCACGCCGCGAGGCCAGCGTGGCTCGGTGTAAAGATCGGCCTGCGGGCTCAGAGCCATATGGATGCCGACTGCCCGGTATTCGGCGGCGACGAGCCGGCCAAATCGCTCGATCAGCTTCTCGTCCCCGATTGCCGCCATTCCCAGCGTCTCGGGCCATTGCGAGAAGCCACCGGATGCCGAACTGACGCCTACTGTCACCTGGAAGTGGTTGCGCGGATCCGTGCTGATCGTGACAGGGATGCCGAGGCGCGTGGCTTCTGCCAACCGCTGGATGGCATTGTTCTCTTCCGCAAAAGTCCTGGCATCGGGCGAGAGGCGGGTGATCGCACTGTTCACGCCCCGAGTGAGTTGCGCCTGCGCTGCCGATTTGTCGTAAGCCGCTCCAACCCCGATGGCCGACCCTTTCTCAGCCGCCAGCGTGCCATGGAGCATGAGCGCGACCTTCTCCTCAAGCGTCATCTGCCGCAGCAGATCCTCTACGCGACGAGATGTCGGGGCTGCCGGGTTCTCGTAGACGTCCTGTCGACCGTTGTGATTGAGATCGCGATAAGTTCCGCCTGCGCTGGCTGGCTGGTGGACAAGCATGGCCGCCCCGAGGGCCGGCAAGATTACGGGACCCGCAAGAAGCGACGTCAACGAACGCGACATGAATCTCTCCCGCCTGCGGATTGACAGCGCAGGACATGGGGACGTTAGTCAAAGGATGCGGATCGGGCAACGCCTCAAGACAGAAAAAGCGGCGACGCAATGCTCGCGCCGCCGCCTCTGCGACCCGTCGGGCTAAAAGGGGAAAGCCCTTCGGAAACCGAATGTTATGCTTAGCTCTGTCGGATCAGGTAGTCGAAGGCAGAAAGCGCAGCTTTGGAACCTTCGCCCATGGCGATGATGATCTGCTTGTAGGGCACGGTGGTGGCGTCACCCGCCGCAAAGATGCCCGGAACGCTGGTCGCACCACGGGCATCGACCTCGATTTCGCCTCGCGCCGAAAGATCGATCGCGCCCTTGATCCATTCCGTATTGGGCACAAGACCGATCTGCACGAAGATGCCTTCAAGCTCGACCGTATGCAGTTCCTCGCTCGTACGGTCCTGGTAGACCAGTCCGGTTACCTTTGCACCGTCGCCCAGTACCTCGGTGGTCAGAGCCGAGGTCACAATCGTGACGTTGGGCAGCGAACGCAGCTTGGCCTGCAGCACCGCGTCAGCTCGAAGCTGGCTGTCGAACTCGATAAGCGTCACATGCGCAACGATGCCGGCAAGGTCGATCGCCGCTTCGACGCCCGAATTGCCGCCGCCGATCACTGCCGTGCGCTTGCCCTTGAACAGCGGACCATCGCAGTGCGGGCAATAGGCCACACCCTTGTTGCGGTACTCGTCCTCGCCGGGAACACCCATCTGCCGCCAACGCGCGCCGGTCGAGAGGATCAGCGTCTTCGCCTTGAGGCTTGCGCCATTCTCGAGCTGTACCTCATGCAGTGCACCTTCGCTGCCTGGCAACAGCGCCGTCGCCTTCTGCAGGCTCATCACGTCGACGTCGTACTCCTTGACGTGGCTTTCCAGCTGGGCGGCAAGCTTCGGCCCTTCGGTGTGCTGGACCGAGATGAAGTTCTCGATCCCCATGGTGTCGAGCACCTGCCCGCCGAAGCGCTCTGCCACCACGCCGGTCCGGATGCCCTTTCTTGCGGCATAGATCGCAGCAGCGGCACCGGCCGGACCACCACCGACGACGAGCACGTCGAACGGCTCCTTGGCGGCAATCTTTTCGGCGGCGCGGGCAGAAGCATTGGTATCCAGCTTGGCGACGATCTGCGCCAGGTCCATGCGGCCCGAGCCGAAGGGCTGGCCGTTTAGGAACACGGTCGGCACGGCCATGATCTGGCGCCGCTCGACCTCTTCCTTGAACAGCGCGCCGTCAATGGCGACGTGAGTTACGTTGGGGTTGAGCGCTGCCATGATGTTGAGCGCCTGCACCACGTCGGGGCAGTTCTGGCAGGTCAGCGAGAAGAACGTCTCGAAGTGTAGCGGACCGTCAAGGTCGCGCACCTGGTCGAGAAGCTCGGCGTCTTCCTTCGGCGGGTGCCCGCCAACGTGGAGCAGCGCTAGGATCAGAGAGGTGAACTCATGCCCCATCGGCAGACCGGCAAACACGGCTTCCGCCCTGCCCTCGTCTGACCGGATGGCGAAGCTGGGCGCCCGCTCGTCCGTTCCGTCGAAGCGGGCGCTGACCTTGTCCGACTGCGCAGCAATTTCCTCGACAAGCGACCGCATCTCGGCGGACTTGGCGCTATCGTCCAGAGTTGCAACCAGCTCGATCGGACGGCGCAGGTTGCCGAGATAGGACTTGAGCTGGGCAGTGGTGGCGGCGTCAAGAACGGGCATGGTCATTTCCTTTGGACATTACAGACCGCGCGTCACCGAATGGTCGGCGCACGGGGGATCAGTTCGAATTTGATCGGGATCGTGGAGCCGGCGGGCCGCCCACAAGCGGCACGGCCCGTCCGGTGGCTATGGCAGGACGTTCAACCCCACGCGGTGAGCGCCCTGCCAGAACAATCAGATCTTGCCGACGAGGTCGATCGACGGAGCCAGCGTTTCGGCGCCTTCTTCCCACTTGGCCGGGCAGACCTGGCCGGGATTTTCGCGCCAGTACTTGGCAGCCTTGATCTTGCGCAGCAGTTCCGCAGCGTTGCGGCCCACGCCCTCGGGGGTGATCTCGACCAGCTGGATGGTGCCGTCCGGATCGGTCACGAAAGTGCCACGGTCAGCAAGGCCGACGCCTTCGCGCAAGATGCCGAAGTTGTTCGAGATCGTGTGGTTCTGGTCGCCGAGCATGTAGTAGTTGATCTTGCCGACAGCCGGCGAGGTTTCATGCCATGCCTTGTGGCTGAAGTGCGTATCGGTCGAAACCGAGTAGACTTCGACGCCGAGGCCCTGGAGTTCGCCATAGATGTCGGCAAGGTCTTCCAGTTCGGTTGGGCAGACGAAAGTGAAGTCGGCCGGGTAGAAGAAGAACACGCCCCACTTGCCGAGTACGTCCGCATCGCTGACGTCGACGAACTTGCCCTGGTGGAAAGCGGTTGCCTGGAATGGCTTCAGCTTGCTTCCGACGATCGACATAGACTCAAATCCTTCTCGTTGTGGATTGGTGAACCGGGATACGAATGGTGAGGTAGGGCATGAGCAGTCGAATTTCCAATGAGCAAATTCGCCTTGTTTGATTGATTGGATCGATCAATAGCGGAAATTATATTGCACTTTCCGGATGTCTATGAAGCCGTGACCTAAAGTGCAGGTCCTGATGAATCCCAGGAACGCCGCAATGGCGAGAGCGTTGCGCCGTGCGCGTGCACTTTTTGCACTGCTTGCCGCAATTTCAGCACTTGAAATCCTTTCGCGCCTGAACCAAGTGGCATTTCGCAACGGAACGATTTCGTTCAATTACTGCCGAATGGATCAAAAATGGCCGCCTCGACCGACACGACACCTGCAGCTGATTCCCATCATACCGGCGAGGGCCGCAAGAAGCTGATCGGTCGTATCGCGCTCGGCGCTCTGGCAGCCGGTGCCTTATACGGTGCCTATGCGCTGTATGAATACGAGACTGTCGGCAAGTTCATGCAGGATACGGAAGACGCCTATGTGAAAGCAGACGGCGTCACCATCAGTTCCAAGCTTGGCGGTTACGTGCGCCGTGTTGCAGTGAGCGACAATCAGGCGGTCGATCAGGGTACTCTGCTGGTCCAGATCGATCCGACCGATTACAACACCCGCCTCGCGCAGAGCAGCGCACAGGTCGACGTCGCCCGCGCCACGGAGGCCACCGCCGTTGCAGCCATTCAGGAAGCACAGTCCGCAGTGGGTCAGGCCCGCGCAGCGCTGCAGGCGTCCCAGCGCGAACTCGCTTACCTGAACGGCGAAGTTGCCCGGATGCGGCCCCTGGTGGCTAGCGGTGCCGAACCGAAGCAGGCGTTCGACCAGCTCGTCGCCAACCGCGACAAGGCTGCGGCAGACGTTGCTGCGAAACAGGCCGGGCTTTCGGCCGCAAGCGATCGCGTGACAAGCGCGCGTGCCCAGGCCGGCCAGAGCGCGGCGCAAATCAAGGCAGCACAAGCCCAGCGCGAGGCTGCCAGCACGGATCTGGAGACGACCCGCATTGCGGCCCCGATCGGGGGCAAGATCGGCAACTCCACCGTGCGCGTCGGCCAGTTCGTGCAGCCCGGCCAGCGACTGATGACGATCGTGCCGACCGAAGCGATCTACGTCGAAGCCAATTTCAAGGAAACGCAGATTGGCCTCATGCGTCCGGGGCAGCCGGTAACTGTCCACGTCGACGCGCTGCCCGACGTCGACTTCCACGGCACGGTGGAAAGCATCACGCCGGGCACCGGCGCCAATTTCTCGCTGATCCCGCCACAGAATGCGACCGGCAACTTCACCAAGATCGTCCAGCGAGTCCCAGTCCGCATCCGCATTAATGCCGGGCCGGAATCACGCAAGGTGCTGGTTCCCGGCCTTTCACTCTCGGTCGAAGTCGACACGCGTTCGGCAAAGTCGGCAATCGAGACGATCCGTAACGAGCAGGATCGGGTTGCGTCGAAGTGAGCCAGTCGGCAGCCATTGATGAGGCGGCGATGCCGCCGGCCGCCGCAAGCGGCGAAAAGGCCGACATCACCGCCTGGCTGGCGGTGGCTGCAGGCGCCATCGGCTCGCTGATGGCGACGCTCGACATTTCCATCGTCAACGCATCGTTGCCCACGATCCAGGGTGAGATCGGTGCTTCGTCGAGCGAAGGCACCTGGATCGCCACCGCCTATCTCGTGGCCGAAATCATCATCATTCCGCTTACGGGCTGGCTCGAACGTGTGTTCGGCCTGCGCCGCTTCCTGCTGATCGCGGCGATCCTGTTCACCGGCTTTTCGGTGATGTGCGGGCTGTCCTCTTCGCTGACAATGATGATCCTCGGTCGTGTCGGCCAGGGCTTCACCGCCGGTGCGATGATCCCGACCGCCTTGACCATCATTGCCACCCGCCTGCCGCCCAACCAGCAGCCGGTGGGAACGGCCCTGTTCGGCCTGACCGTTATCATGGGCCCGGTCCTGGGCCCCTTGGTAGGCGGCTGGCTGACCGAGACGTTCAGCTGGCACTATGCCTTCTTCGTCAACGTGCCGATCAGCCTGATCCTGATCACGCTGTTGCTGGTTGGTCTGCCCAAGGGGAAGATGCAGTTGGGCGAGCTGGTGAACGCTGACTGGTTCGGCGTGATCGGCTTGATCCTTGGCCTGGGCGGCATCACCGTAGTGCTCGAGGAAGGCCATCGCGAGCAGTGGTTCGAATCCGCCCTGATCTGGAAACTCAGCGCAGTCACGCTGCTGGGCTTCATCTTCATCGCCATTGGCCAGTTCAAGGCAACGCGCCCGGTAATCAAGCTGTCCCTGCTTCGCAACAGATCCTTCGCGGCGGTGTTCGTGCTGGCTTTCGTGCTCGGCGCCGTGATGTTTGGCACTGCTTATGTCATCCCGCAGTTCCTGGCGGCGATTGCCGACTACAACGCCATGCAGGCAGGGCGCATCGTTTTCATATCCGGCATTCCCGCAATGATGATGATGCCGCTGTTTCCGATCCTGATTTCGCGCGTCGATCTGCGCGTGATCGTCGGCACCGGGATCGCTCTGCTGGCGATGTCCTGCTACCTCGACGTCACGCTCACTGCGCAATCGCGCGGCGGCGATTTCGTCGAGACGCAATTGATGCGTGGCCTTGGCACCGTGTTCTGCATGATGTTTTTGAACCAGGCGGCAATCAGTTCCGTTTCCCGCGAGGACGCCGGTGACGCAGCGGGCCTGTTCAATGCAGCGCGCAACCTCGGTGGTTCGGTCGGCCTTGCCCTTCTCGCCACGCTGCAGGATCAGCGCTGGGAGTTCCATCGCTGGACCCTGCACAGTGCGCTCGGCGCGAACGACCTCAACGTTCAGGACTGGGTCGGCCAGCAGGCGATGACCTACGGCGGCGGCCCCGATGGAATGGCGGCCGCACTCCGTTCGCTCGACGGGATGATCCTGCGCGATGCACTCGTCATGGCCTTCAACGATGATTTCATGGCGCTGACGCTGGGTATTCTGCTCGTGTCCCCGCTCGTTCTTCTTCTGCGCCCGCTTCCCAAGGGCTATCACGCAAAGGCTGCGCACTGATGACTGCCTCGCTATCCCTTCGCCGCATCGGCAGCGCCACGATCCTCGCCGCGTTACTGGCAGGCTGCACGACTGTCGGCCCGAACTACAATGGCGCTCCCGAAGCCGCCCCCGTCGCCGCTTCGCGCGGCAAGTTCGTCCGCGCCGGAGAGGCCATGCAACAGACAACGCCTTCATCAAGGTGGTGGGAGAGCCTGGGCGATCCGGTCCTGAACCAGCTGGTCGTCTCCGCTCTTGAAGACAGTCCGGGAATCGCCGTGGCCAATGCCCGCATCGCCCAATCACGCGCGGCTCTTGCTGCCAACCGAACTGCCGCACTGCCGACGGTGAACACATCGTTTGCCGCCCCGTACCTCAACGTTCCGGGCAACATTGCCGGAAACGGTGGCGGGAGGGACGAGATCAACGCCTACAACCTCGGCTTCGATGCCTCATGGGAAATTGATCTCTTCGGCGGCACGCGCCGAAAGGTGGAAGCCGCGCTGGCGCGCGCAGAGGCCGCAGAGGCAGCCTCGGCAGACGCGCGGGTGACACTATCCGCCGAAATCGCCCGTGCCTATGTCGGCCTGCGCGCGCGGCAGGCGATGTTGGCGCTCCAAGATCGGCAGGTGGGCATCGATCGGGAACTGGTCGCGCTGGCGCAACAGCGCTACGCCGCCGGGACGATCCCGCAACAACCCGTCAACGCAGCCGAGGCTCAGGCGTTCGCCAGCGAGGCGGACGTTGCCAAGTCTCGCGCCGAAATCGCCGTGCTGATGGACCAGATTGCAGTGCTGACAGGCAAGGAGCCTGGAGCACTCGACGCTCTTCTGCAAACTCCGGCACCGGTGCCCCTGCCGCCTGCCGAAGTATCCATCGGCGACCCGGCCAGCCTGTTGCGCAGCCGCCCCGACATTCGCATGGCAGAGCGCCAACTCGCTGCGGCCAATGCCGATGTCGGTGTGAAGATTGCCGACAAGTTCCCCAAAATATCATTCCTCGGGCTGCTGGGTCTTGGCGGCCAAAACATCGGCGACATCTTCGACCCTGCGAACATCGTCGGCATTGCCCTGCCGCAGATCAAGTGGAACCTTTTCGATGGCGGGCGCGCTGACCGCCAGGTCGAAGCCGCCAAGGGCGCCTATGCCGAAGCCGAAGCGAATTACCGTAGGACAGTGCTGACCGCGCTACAGGATGCCGAAGGCTCGCTCGCGCGCTTTGGCGCGCAGCGCGTCGCTTTCGGCAAGGCGCTTGATGCGGAAGGGCGGGCTCGCAAGAACGTCGATCTGCAGCAGCAACGCGTGCAGGCAGGGACCATCGGCAAGCCCGACCGTCTTGATGCAGAGCGGCAAGCGCTGCAGTTGGCGATGGCAACCGCGGCCGCTCGAGCAGAGCTTACGACAGGGTTTATTGCGGTAGAAAAGGCACTTGGCCTTGGCTGGACCGCCGATGCAGCGGCGTCAGGGGCCAATAAATGAAACGAATTCGCCTATTTTATAGTATATTGACTCCAGCCATGCCTGAGGCACTCTATCCACCAGAAACGCCGCAAAGGCGAGAAAGTGGGAAAGATGCGCTGGATTACCGATGCGGGCCTCCGCTTCTGGCAGGCCTATCGCGAAGGACTCGAAATGTCCTGCCCGGTTCACAACCGGATCGCCGAAGCTCTGGCCGACCGGCTGTGCGACCGGGATCAGCCGCATGACACTGCCGCCCTCGCCGCAATCGCCGAGCAGCAAATCACCGTCCACTGATCTTTCAGGCAGTAAGACGGCCACCAAGCGCGGCCGTCCTTCGCTGGAGGAAGCGCAACGTCTCCCTGCGCGAATCCTTGAAGCCGGTTGGGAAGTCCTGCGGGACCACGGCTTCGAAGCCTTCACCTTTGATCGCGTCGCGCGCCATGCGCACATTGGCAAGGCAACGATCTACACGCGCTTTGCCGGCAAACGCGAATTTCTCGAAGCGCTCCTGGCTCACAAGACTATCGAGCGTCGGCTCGAGATCATGAAGCTCGGCGTCGGCCTGCCCATCGTCGAAGCGTTCTGCATCCGCGCCGCCGCCGTGATACGGGTGCTTCATTCGGCCGAAGGCCGGATGATGGAGCGGCTGGTCGACTGGTGCGACCAGGAATTCGGGACTGACGAAGTGAACTACCGCCAGGCGATGTACGCCGATGCCCTTGTCAGTATCTCGGAGGAAATCCGCGAAGCCGCACGAGTGCAGAACCTCGAACTGGTCGATCCTGCACTGGCTGCGGGTTTCTGGTTGGAAGGCCTGCTAGGCCACGCGCGCTTCACAGGCTCGATCAAGGAAATCGACGACAGTGCCAACGAGAAGTGGGCTCGAGCCTATTCCGAATTTTTCTTTGGCGGCCTGCGCCACACTGGCGCGATCAAGGGGCCTGCCGCGTAGCCTTGATATTGAAGTTGACGCCGACTGCATCCTTCAGTTGATCGGTCGCGGACCATTCTGCTTCACCGACTCCGAAGGATAGCCGCTGCAGGGTTGCATTGCCGGTGGCGGTTGCCTTGTCGCCGCTGATCTTGAGGGCAAACCGCAACGCCATCGGCTTGCGCTGTCCATGCAGCGAAAGCGTTCCATTGGCGACGTAGCGGCCTTGGCCCGCCTCCTTAATGCTGGTCGAGACGAACTGCGCCTTGGGATGTGCGCCGACAGCGAAGAAGCTGTCACTGCGCAGCATATCATCGCGCTGGCTGTCGCCGCTGTCGACCGAGGCGAGATCGATTGTCGCACGGATGGATGAGCCCGGCAGGTCTTCGGGATCGAAGACGATCGTCGCATCCCAGCGCGAGAACGATCCGTTGATGGCCTCTCCGCTGTATTCTGCCGCAAAGCCCAAGCGTCCGCCCTTCTCCAGTTTCCACGGGCTCGCCTTGGCCGCTGTCGCTGCCGCGCTCTCGGCAACGGCGGGTTCGGAACTCGCGGGTGCTGAGGGCTCTTCGATCGGCACATCGGCAGCACTTCCAGAAGCCACTTCGCCTGGCGGCTTAGCAGCCGGACTCTTGTTCCCGGAAAACGAAAGGAACAGGCCGCAGATCAGCGCCCCGGCCCCAAGAGCAATTGCTGCAAATCCGGCAATACCTATCGCGCCGTGCGAGCGGATCGCCGCAGGCAGCATCCGGCCAATCACGTCCTCGCGCCTGAAGTGGTGATACAAGGCGCCAGCGACGTGCAGCACGATCAGTGCCATGCCGACGGTTCCCAAGGCTCCGTGCAGAACTTCGGCAGGCTCATGGAAGGCCTGGCCAACCGGCAGGTCAGGCCATGGCACCTTGCCGAACAACATCGTCTGCAACCGCACCTTGGCCGTCGAAACAATGATCCACCCGGTCAGTGGCCCGAGGATCATCACCGCATACAGCAGGACGTGCACAGCAGAAGCGAGCAACATCTGCGCCTTGCCATCCTGCACGGGTGCTGGACGCGCCTTGAACAGTCGCACCACCAGCCGCGCAAGGCTCAGCAGCAGGATCGCGATGCCCTCCGACTTGTGGAACTGGTAGCCCGAAAACTGCACCGCGCCCTTGGGAAGGTCTTCCAGCGCCCAGCCCAGCCCGATCTGGAACAGCAGCAACAAGGCGATCGCCCAGTGCAAGATGATGGCAAGCGCAGAATACCGTTCGGGCCGCAGCGTCGTCATTGTCAATATACCCCTCGATCCGACAAGCGTCATAACAGCGCCGACGAAGACATGATATGCCCTCTCGTATCGGCGTAGTGGATTGCTACATCTACGCACATCAATCCTTGGGAGACCTCAATGTCCAACAGTCCGTGGGCCCATCACCGTAGCGCAAGCATTGCTGACGACATCGATTTCGAGATCAAGGGGCAGGAACTCCAGTTTCTCGAGATCGAGCTCGATCCCGGCGAAAGCGCGGTCGCCGAAGCTGGTGCCCTCGTCTGGAAGGACGGCTCAGTCGGGATGACCACCGTATTCGGCGATGGCAGTGCCGATCAGCAGGGCGGCTTCATGGGCAAGCTGCTCGGTGCGGGCAAGAGGCTCGTGACCGGCGAAAGCCTGTTCACCACCGTTTTTACGCACAATGGTTCGGGCAAGGCGCGCGTGGCCTTCGCCTCGCCCACTCCTGGCGCGATCCTTCCGATCAAGCTGTCGGAAGTGGGCGGCACGCTGATCTGTCAGAAGGACAGCTTCCTCGCCGCCGCGCGCGGCGTCTCCATCGGCGTTGCCTTCCAGCGCCGCGTGATGACCGGCCTGTTCGGGGGCGAGGGCTTCATCATGCAGAAGCTCGACGGGGATGGCTGGGTCTTCGTGCAGATGGGCGGCACGCTGGTGGAGAAGGAACTGCGCCCCGGCGAGGAACTCCACGTCGATACCGGCTGCCTTGCCGCCTACACGCCTGGCATCGATTTCGACCTCGTTACCGCAGGCGGCGTGAAATCTGTCCTGTTCGGCGGAGAAGGCCTGTTCTTCGCCCGCCTTCGCGGTCCCGGCAAGGTCTGGATCCAGTCCCTGCCCTTCTCCCGCCTGGCCGGCCGGATGCTCGCCGCAGCCGGTTCGCGTGGTGGACAGAACCGGGGCGAAGGTTCGATTCTGGGCGAACTGGGCGATTTCATCGGCGGCAACAACTGACGATCCGAAAAGAGGCCGGTGGAATGCTCCACCGGCCCTTGAGTACCGCATGCGCTGCGGGGTGGTTCGGCCTCAGAAGCTCTTGCGCAAAGTTACGCCCCAAGTGCGCGGATCGCCCGGGAGTCCCGCGATCAGGCCGGTATTGCCTGGGCCGACGAAGAGCTGGTCGATGTAATTCTGGTCGAATGCATTGCGCACCCAGCCATAAATGTCGAACCCGTCGTCAGTGCGGAAGCCAACGCGGAAGTTCGAGAGCGAATAACCATCAACCCAAGTGTAGATCGAGGGCGTCGGGTTCGACGAGAAGTTCGAGCGATAGCTGCCGTCATAGCCGAAGTAGACCTGCCCCTCCTGCTCGAGAAACGTGACTGGAGCATTGGCTTCAAGCCCGAAGGACAGTGACCACTTCGATACACCAGGCAGGCGCTGGCCCGAAATGTCGCAGTTGGCGGGGCTACTGGCTCCGCCCGAAAGCTCCGGCGGGCACGGAGCGTCGACGAACTTGCGGTAAGTGGCGTCGGTGTAGGCTCCGTTCACATAGACATTGAAGCGCTCGCTCGGCCGGACCGAGAAATCGGCCTCGACTCCCTGTGAGCGAACCGCTCCGGCGTTGGCGAGATAGCCGCGCAGAACGCCGAACTGGCCGTTGTTCACGTTGGCCTGATAGTCCTTGATGTCCGTGCGGTAGGCCGACAGATTGAGGATGGCCCGCCGGTCCCAGAACTCGGTCTTGAGGCCTGCTTCGTAGTGCTGCACCGATTCCGGCTTGACAGTAGCCGCCCCGAGGATCGGGTTGTTCGCGGCATCCGTGGGCACCCCGTTCTGGTTGATGCCGCCTGACTTGAAGGTCTTGGCGTACGTAGCATAGAACAGGATGCCGGGTGCGACCTTGTAGCTGGCGGTAAAATCGTAGCTGAAGTTCCAGTCGCTGAACTTGGGGGAGATGGTCTGCGGCGTGAAGATGCCGAGTTGCGCCGTCTTCACCGGGCTGGTCGTTCCGTCGATCAGGATTTCGCTGCCCGAGGCCGTGAAGACGCGCCGCTGGTAGAAGCCGTCCTTCTTGTCATAGTTCACGCGCACGCCCGGCTGCAGGGTCAGTTCCGGCGTCACTTTCCAGCTCGCCTGCCCGTAAACCGCCACGCTGGTATTCTTGAGATACTGCGTGTTGAGCGCCGTCAGCCCGTTCAGCACGTTGGAGTTATAGAGGGCATTGCTTGGCGCAAGGTTCCATTTGGTCGACGCGCTGCCATGCTGCTCGGTGCCCTGCGTGTCGATACGCTGGTAGAACCCGAAGGCTCCCAGCACAAAATCAAGGCGATCGCCGCTGTAGTTGTAGCGCAGCTCCTGCGTGTATTGATCCTGTTGCGACGGGTTCTGCGACTTTGTGACGATCGGCAGACCGGTAAAGTCACGGTCGTTCTGAGGCTGCCAGTCCCAGAAGCGCCAGGCAGTGACCGAGGTCAGCGTACCCGGCCCGATGTCCCACTTGGCCTTGAGCGAGACGCCACCGATCTTGTTGCCCGCCTGAAGGGTGGCGTCGAGGTCGGTCAGCCGGTCATACGGATTGGTGCTCGGCACGGTATAGCCTTGTGCCGCGGCAAGCGCTGCAAACTGACGATCGGCAGCGCGCTGCGTGGTTCCGGTCCGGACATAGACCGAACCGCAGCATGCGGCGTCCTGTTCGCTATAGTCACCGGCGAGCGTGATGCTCAGCGCGTCGCTCGGCTTGAACAGCAGCTGGCCCCGCAGGCCGAGGTTGTCCTGCCCCTGAACCCACTGCTTCGACGTCACATTGTAGATCGTACCTCTGCGGTTGGTTGAGGACACCGCCAAGCGCGCTGCCAGAGTATCCGTGATCGGCCCAGACACCGCAGCCTTCGCCTGCACGAAATTCAGGTTGCCGAAACTTACTTCCGCCTTGCCTTCAAAGTCGAAGGTCGGCTGGTTGGTGGTGATGTTGATCGCGCCGGCTGTAGTGTTCTTGCCGTAGAGCGTGCCCTGTGGCCCGCGCAGGACCTCAATCTGCTTCACGTCCAGGAAGTCGAACGTCGCCGAGGCGACGCGCGCGTTGTAGACGTCGTCGATATAGATGCCGACGCCTTGCTCGATGCCGTCGTTGGTCAAGCCGAACGGCGCGCCAAGGCCACGGATGTTCACCGCTGTGTTGCGCGGGTTCGATGAGTAGAACTGCAGTGTTGGCGTCAACTGCTGCAAACGGCCGACGTTGAAGGCGCCGGTATTGTCGATATGCTCGCCCCCGATGACAGAAATTGCCAGCGGCACATCCTGCGCTGTTTCCTGGCGCCGACGCGCGGTAACGACAATCTCGCCGCTGTCACTGGCCCCCGTTCCGACGGAAGTCGTCTGGGCGTCCTCGGGTGCGGGCACTGCGGCGTTGGTGGTGGTGGCAGGCGCTTCGGCAGCGTAGACGCCATGCGAAGCCAGGGCGAGCGGCGCAACGCCACCCGCAAGAAGGACGCGGAAATTCATCGTAGGACCTCATGTGTTCCCGAACGATGCTTCCGGTGGTCCGGTCAGCGGTGCGGTAGTTCTGCTTGTTTATTGGTATTGGCTGCGTGGAACGATCAGTTCGGCTTGAGCCGTCGCTTCTCGGTCACGTCAATCTGGACGACACGCCCTTCATGGACGGTCAGTTGCACGGCCCCGTAGCGCAGCCCGGTCAGGGCTTCGCGCACGCTTGCAATGCTTTCTTCGAGATGGCGTTCGGACACACCCTGGTTGCCAGCTCCTGGTTTGGTGGGTTCGGTCATCTCCCGTTCGATCCTGTTGGCGCGAAGGGTGCCCGTCGATTGTGTTCGCATGATTGCCTTGCCCCTTTCCTGCGCGGTTTCCGGCGAATCGTCGCCGTTGCTCAGCTTCTATACTCAAGTTTTTTAGTAGACATTAAACTTCGTCTGTTACGGCTCAAAGCTTTCCTTTTGCCGATGCGATAGGCTGTCGCGCACTTGGCGCCGTCCAGTTCGTTTAACTCTATCGAAGAGATAGACAATGCTCATGCGACGAATGGGCGTCAGCGCGCGACAGTTCGCGCGGCAGCCCTGCTGGAGTTTTCGACACCCCGTCCCGGCGGCTCAGTCGTTCTTGATCAGACGCAGTATCGGCGGCGCCCTCCGCGGAGCGTGCGGTTCGTCGTCCTCTAGCCTGTGAGCGAGGCATTCCACTGCCATGGCAAGATGGAGGGCGGCCATAGCCTCACCGTGCGTGTCGAGTTCGTCGAGCGCAGTCGACAGGGCTTCGAAAACTTCGACTAGTGGCTTGGCTGCTACCTGCATGGCGTAGACTGTTCCTGTTGCCCCGCACAACCGGACGGACCCTGTTGCATGCCAACTCCTAACCGCGAATTTGCAGGCAGAAAGGGAAGATTGCACCGGAAATGAACAACCGGAAACCGAGGTGGAAACAGATGGAGGACGTTGCCACGGAGATTTACTTACCTCTCTGACAGTTAGTCAGCCCCCTCCTTTGCGCTGCAGCATGCCGGCGACCTGCCGCCGCCAGAATCAATCGCCTCCGCTTTGGCAGTATCGACAGGCCCGGCGCCTCCGCGCTTTTGCACCTGCTTTCCAGTATGCTTCGGCCGCCGAATCAGCAGCGGGTTTTCCCCACAAGAGCGACAAAGCAAACATGCGCTCGACGGACGAAAGGATCGGCGCAGACCGCAAATCACCAAGAACTGTTAAGGTTCGGATTCGAACCAATCACCTACCGGCAGCGCTCCATGGCTTCTCTCGCCAGCCGCGCGAGTACCGGAAATGCCTCCGCACGGTCCTTGGCATGCGCTGATGCGGCAGTACCCCGAAGGTAGCGCCCCTTGATGCCGTGGAAAATCGCGGCGAGCCGGAAATAGTTGAAGGCGACATAGAAATCCCACGACGCAATCGAGTCTCGCCCTGTCCGGCGGCAATAGGCAGCGACGTACTCGGCCTCGCCGGGAATGTTCAGTTCTGCCAGGTCCGCCCCTTCCAGCCCGGCCACGATATTGGGCGGCATGCGGTACATCATCGCGTGATAAGCGAAATCGGCCAGTGGATGCCCCAGCGTCGACAGCTCCCAGTCGAGCACGGCAATCACACGCGGTTCGGTGGGGTGAAAGATCATGTTGTCACAGCGGAAGTCCCCGTGAACGATGCTGGTCTCGTCCCCTTCGGGAATGGCTGTCGGCAGCCAATCGACCAGGGCATCCATGTTCGGATCCCGCCCGGCAAGTTCGTCCTCGAGGTACTGCTTCGACCAGCGGCCGACCTGGCGCACGAAGTAGTTGCCAGGCTTGCCGTAGTCGCCCAACCCCACAGCTTCATGGTCGATCGAGTGCAATTGCGCGATCGTTGCGTTCATCGCGTCGAAATAGGCCGGCCGCTCTTCGCGGGAAACGTCAGGAAAGGTCGCATCCCAAAATATGCGGCCCTCGACCATCTCCATCACATAGAACCAGCTGCCAATGACACTTTCATCGGTGCACAATCCGTGGACATGCGCCACCGGAAAGCCAACGGACCCGAGAGCCAAGAGTACCTTGGCCTCCCGCTCGACCGCGTGTGCCCCCTTCAGCACTGGCCCTGGTGGCTTGCGGCGCAGGACATAGGCGCGGCCTGGCGTGATCAGCTTGTAGGTCGGGTTCGATTGCCCGCCCTTGAACTGCTCCACCTCAAGCGGCCCCGAAAAGCCCTCGACATTGGCCTCCATCCACTTCGCAAGCGCGGCCTCATCGAAGCGGTAGCCCTCGCGAACCGGCGTGGTGCCGGCATTTGCCTCCTGCGCCGTGCCGCCCATCAGTGTGCCGTCCCCGCCTGTGCGTGGCGCCAGTCGCGGCGGATCTTCTTGGCAAGGCTCCACTTGTGGACCTCGGTCGGGCCATCATAGATGCGGAACGCGCGCACTTCGCGGAACATCTGCTCGACGATCGTGTCGGAGGTGACGCCCGTTCCGCCCATCACCTGCACGCACTTGTCGGCCACGCGCATCAGCGCCTCGGACACAGCAACCTTGGCCATCGAGCTTTCGACCGTGCCGAGCGAGCCGGTATCAAGGACGCCTGCGCACCAGTCGATCATCAGTTCGGCCTGCTTCAGGTCGATCATGTTCTCGGCCAGCATGAAGCCCACGCCTTCGTGATCGATCAACTGCTTGCCGAACGCCATGCGCTTGTTGGCATAATCGGAAGCGATCTCCTGCGCGCGGATGCAGCCGCCGAGCCAACGCATGCAGTGCGATAGGCGCGCCGGGCTCAGGCGAACCTGGGCATACTTGAAGCCCTCGCCCGGCTCGCCCAGCATCTGGTCTGCCGAAACGCGAAGGTCCTTGATGTCGATCACCGCATGGCCGCCGGGCATGTTGCTGTCGATGGTGTTCGGCACGCGCACGATCTCGATCGCCGGATCGGGCAGGTCGACAAGGAACATGCACGCCCCGCCCTCCTCGTCCTTCGCCATGACGATGCCGACCTTGGCACCCTTGGCACCGGTAATGAACGCCTTGCGCCCGTTGATCACCCAGTGGTTGCCGTCGCGGCGGCAGGTTGTCTGCATCATCGAAGGGTCGGAACCCGCTCCGCCGGTCTCCGCAGGCTCTGTCATGAAGAACGCCGACCGCGCCTTGCCCGACACCAGCGGCTTGAGGAACCGTTCCTTCAGTTCGGGGCTGCCAACCTTGCCGAGCAGGTACATGTTGCCCTCGTCCGGCGCCTGCGTGTTCACTGCCAGCATGCCGAGCGGCGAGAGGCCCGAACGGATCAGCACGACCGCCGTCTCGCGCTGGCTGAGGTGGCGACCATCGGCCAGGATGTGGGGCGTAAGCACGCCCGCCGCGCGGGCCTTCTCGCGCATTTCCATGACCATCTCGTCAAGCGGCGCGCCGTGATCGTCACGACGTGGATCGCTCTCGTACGGGATCACTTCCTCGCGAACGAACCGCTCTACCCGATCCGCGATTTCCAATGCGGCGTCCATGCCGATGCCAGTTGCCATTTGCTTCACTCCTCAATCGCGGGATCGTTTGATGATCGTATCAGCGCGGCGCCATGCGGATTGCGCCGTCAAGGCGGATGACTTCGGCGTTGAGCATCGGATTGGTCACGATGCTTTCGACCATGCGCGCGTATTCTTCGGGCTTGCCCAGACGGCTCGGGAACGGGACCTGGCTCCCCAGCGAATCCTGCGCTTCCTGCGGCAGGGACTGCAGCAGGGGCGTCAGGAACAGACCCGGCGCGATCGTGTTCACGCGGATGCCGTAGCGCGCAAATTCCCGCGCAATCGGCAGCGCCATGCCGACAACGCCGCCCTTTGACGCAGAATAGGCGGCTTGCCCGATCTGCCCTTCGAACGCTGCGACGCTGGCGGTGTTGATGATGACGCCGCGCTCCTCGCCAACCTGCTCGGCATCGAAGATGCGGGCCGCGAACTTCGAAAGCACGTTGAACGTGCCGATCAGATTGATCTGGATGATCTTGCTGAAATCCTTGAGCGGTATGGCCTTGCCATCGCGGCCGATGACCTTGGCGGGTGGGCCGATCCCGGCGCAATTCACCAGAATGCGTGCCTTGCCGTTCATCGCCTCAGCTTCAAGGATGGCGTTGTCGACCGCGTCTTCGTCGGTCACGTCAACCTTGAAGAAGCTGCCTCCGATGGTTGCCGCGTGCGCCCGCCCCAGGTCTTCGTTCAAATCAAAGATCGAAACTTTCGCGCCAAGTTCAGCGAGTCGCGCCGCAGTCCCTCCGCCGAGACCGGAAGCACCACCGGTTACGATCGCAGCCAGATCATTGATTTCCATAGCCAATCCAATCCTATCAGCAGCAAGCCAGAAGCTTTCCCGACCTACTGGAACAATATATACTCACGAGTAGGTATTGTTCTTTTGGGTATGGTGTCAATCGCAAGACTGCCCTACCCTGCGCGCGACAAAAGCGCCGCTCGCGTCGAGTTTCCAACTGGCAGAACACGCAGGTACCGTCCTTGGCCCCACGATCGCCCTTCAAGACCGCCGCAGAACGCAGCGAAGAACGTGAAGCCAAGCGCATGGCCGTGCTGACCGCTGCAGTGCGCATGTTCAACGCGCGCGGCTATCACCAGACTTCGCTGGACGACGTGGCCGCCAGCCTCGGCATCTCGAAGCCGACGATCTACCACTACCTCGGCAACAAGGAGCAGGTGCTGATCGAATGCCTCACCATTGGCATGAACCAGTTGCTCGCCGCAGCCGAACAGGCGCGATTGATCCATGGCCTCGGCCTGGAGCGTCTGCGCGCGTTCCTGATCGACTATGCCGAGATCAACATGAACGACTTTGGCCGCTGCAACATCCTGACGGCCAACGAAGCCCTGTCGCCAGACGCCCGTGAGACGATACGCCTTCGCAAGCGCCGCATCGACGCAACACTGCGCGAGCTTGTCGCCGAGGCGATAGCCGATGGATCCGCCGCCCCGTGCGACCCCAAGCTCGCGGCGCTCACCTTGGCGAGCGCACTTAATGGCCCCTCCCGCTGGCATCGCCCCGAAGGCGAACTGCCCGAGCGCGAGATTGCCGTAAAGCTGGTCGACTTCCTCACAGCGGGCCTTGCTCCGCGCTGATCAATTGCCGTTGTAGAAGTTGCGGAACGAGGCAGGTGCGCCGCACTTGCCGATCGCCGTTTCCACATGCCGCATGCGCTCACGCACCAGCGAGGCCGAGGTCAGCGCGAACTGACGCTCATAGCCGACCTCCGCCGCCGTGAAAGGCTTCGTGCCGGGCAAGACGCTCGTGCCGCCAAGGCCGAAGACCATGAAGTTTAGCATGTCAGCCAGTTGCTGGTTGTCGCTGATCCGGCTCTTGGCGATGTTTGGCAGCCGCAGCAGATAGGCGCGGGTATCAGCCGTGCACATCATGTAGCCTACGCGCCCGCGCAATTCCGGCAGCCTGGCTGGCGCAGAAAGGCCCTGCACCCCGTGGCACCCGGCGCAATGTTCGACATAATCGGCCTTGGCCAGCTCAGGATCGCCGATCGCCGCCAGTCCATTCGCAACCGTCTCGGCGCGCGGATCGCCCGCAGATACCGCAGGCATCGCAATTGCCAGCGCCGCGATAACTCCGGCCAAGGCCAACACGCGCATCGCCCGATCCTCAGGCCGCGCCGATCATCATCGCGGTGGAGCAGTGATACTCCATGCTGCTCGTACCGAAGCACCAGATGATATTGTTGTTGAGCTGCGGCAGATAGAGCTGCGTCTCGCGATCGATATTGTCACAATTGCACTGGCCGCAGGCGGGCTTTCCGCAACAATCGCGATAGGCGATCATGTAGGCCTTGCCGTCATCCGGATTGATGCACGAACCCACCCACGAAACCGGCGATGGTTCGGCGCCTGCCGGGCAAGTATGGATGCCCCCGCCACAGCAGGTGCACAGCGCGCCATCGATGGCGCAATAACGCCAGTAGTTGCACTTGGTCTGGTCGCTCGTCTGCGCGCTGCGCGCAAACGCGGTCTTGGCTTCGGGCGAACGATCAGGCTTGGCCGCTTCGGCGCGGCTCACCGGCAGCAACGGGAAGACCGGTGCAGCCACCAGCGCCGCCCCCATCCGCGCAAGGATGCCACGACGCGATGTTCCGCCAGCAAAGCGCCGCAAAAGCTTCTCGCCCATCGCATCGGGATTGAAACGCTTCATCGAATGCCCCCTATGATCCTTTGGATGCGCGTGACCGATCAGGCCGCAGCGACGGTCTTCAGCTTGCCGATGTAATCCTGCACCGTGGCGATCCCCATTTCATGCGCCACCACCAGGCTCTCGAGATGCTCGCGGCTGTTTACCAGGCCCTTTGACAGGATCGTGCCGTCCGCATCGAGCAGCACCGCGTAAGGCAGCTTGCCCACCTCAAACGCCTGCCCCACCTCCGGTCCGTTGATGAAGCGGTAGCTTTCCAGCCCCTGCGCCGCAATCAGCCCGCGCTGCACCTGCGCGTCGTCGTCGCCGACGAAGGTCAATTCGACCCGCTCGTCCTTGGCAAAGGAGCGCGCCGCCGGGATCAGGCCCTTGCACAGCGGGCACGTTGCCGAGACGAACATCAACAGCCGAAGCGGCACGTTTTTAGCAGGTCCACCAACGATCACGTCCTTGCCATCCAGTGTGCGCGCCGGAACCGCAGGAGCCGTGCCCCCGACCGCAGGCCCGCCGCTGGTCTGCAAGGCGCCCGCCGGAGCCACCCGCATGTGCAGCACGCCCACTTGCCGCGCCAGCGCCAGCAGCGCCACCACCAGGGCTATGATCACCAGCCATGACAGGACCTGCCCAACGATCAGTGCCGTCATCATCGCGAATTCCTTTCCATGGCGAGAGGCCCTTGGGCCAGCGCCGCCAATGTGTTGGCCAGAAGGGTTATAAGATAAAGTGCCGTGCCAGCGGCTAGACCGATCAGCCATTGTGCCGAAGCGAACTGCGGCTGTGGCAGCAGCGCGGGAACCAGCAGCAGAGCCAGCACGAGGTTGCGTGTCACGAGCGCGCGACTGAGGGGCTGGCGAAGTTCTGACCGGCCGCACCCGCAATCGATGTGCGAACGGCCCCGGCCGATGTTGATCGCCATGGCCGCCGCAAAGACCAGCAGCAACAGACCGGCCGGCACTGCTGCAAGGCGAACGCCGCAGATCAGCGCAATGCCAACCGCCACTTCGGCAAAAGGCAGCGTCGCCGCGACCACCGGAACCAATGCCTCCGGCAGCAAGCGATAGTTGGCGACGACGCCGGAAAATATCCGCCGGCTGCGCAACTTTGCAATGCCAGCGCCAACGAACACCGCGCCAACACCGATCGCCCCTGCCGTGCCGGCGATCCCCATTGCTGTCTGCATGCTCAAGGCGTCGCCGGTGATCACATCGGCTCCACGACGGTGATCAAGCCGCCACCGGCGTTTTCGATCTCGTGCTTCACCTCGCCTGTCTTGGAATCAATAACCTGCGCATCGCCCTTGTAGCCGTTGACCATGATCATGGCCGCATCGTCCTGCGTGATCTGGATGTTGCCCGGCTTGCCTTCCACGGGAATGCGCTTGACCAGCTTCCTGGCCGCCAGGTCCACGCCCCAGATTTCCTCGGCGCCTTCCTTGTGGCTCCAGTATTCGCCTTTGTGCATCAGTACCCACAGCGTGCCGCTGGGCCTGTGCAGCGCAACCGGCTGCATCCCGCCGGGATACCAGGCAATATCGAGCGGCTTGACATCGGCGGACTTCATCCCGCCCGCTTCCTGGATCGAAAACGGCGTGCTGACCTCGACCTTGGCACCGATCGAAGCCGTGCGGATCAGGCCGGTATAGCTGACCATCACCGCCTGCTTCTTCTTGCGATCATAGACGGTGTTCGAAAAGATCGGGTCTGCCGCAGCGTCGAAGAACGGCTCGGTCCGCGTGATGTCCTGCGTTGTGCCCTTGATGGCCACGGTCGCGATCGTGCCGTCTGCGCAGAGCGAGGAGAACCCCACGCCCGGATTGGGAATCATCCCCGCGCACCCCGGCAGTTCCACCGCACGCACGAACTTGCGCTTCACCATGTCGATGATGTTCACCGACGAGGCCGGATCGAAGTTGTAGTCGTAGGCGGTCTTGCCATCGTCGGTCAGCACGAAGTTGGTCGTAAACCCGCCGACGATCAGGCGCCCCGGCGTGGGGATTTCGCTTACCAGCTTCAGAGTCTTGCTGTCGTAGATCGAAACCAGATCCTGGCGCGTGCCACGGTTGACCTTGGACCAGATTGTTTCGGCAACGTAGTAGAACTTGCCCGATGGGTCGATCGCCATATCGGAATCGCGGCTGGTGTTGACCATGCCGACCATCTTGCCCGTGCCAGCGTCGAAGATGCTCGAACCTGCCGATCCCCAGCCGCCACGGACGTAGAACCAGCTTGCCTTGGGCGGCTCCAAGGTCATCACGCCTGGCTCTTCGGCCTCCGGCACCACGGTTTCGGCGAATGCCGGCATGGCATGAAGACCTGCCAGCGCTCCGGTCAGCATCGAACCCAGAACAACTCGCGCCACCTTGCGTTGAAGCGTCATCTCGGCCCCCTTTGCCAGTCCGCAGGGCAGAGACTTGACGCATGTCCAGATTCGGTCAACGCCTTTTTTGCGTGTGCGAAACGATGCGCTACCTGCGGTCGGCCAGGCCCGCAATTTCTGCCGAAGTTATCGACTTGGCAAGCGATACCAGCGCATGTGTCGCAATTGCGGTATAGGCGCTCATCCGCGAGGCCCAAGGCTTCTGGTATCCGAGGAAAGGCGTCGCCCCCTCCATAGACGCGCTGATGTAAAGCGCGACATCGCGGATCTCCTGCGCGCTCAGTGACGGGTTCAGTTCAGCGATATACTCCGCGATGAATTCGTGCACGCGCTGATAGAACAGGCGTACACGGTCGGCCACGAATTCGTTGTGGTTGGCCAGAGCCCACAGCTCCGTGAACAGCCTGGTGGTTCGCTTGCCCGCGATGTCGTCGAGGCACATGACGACGATCAGTCGCAGCCGCTCCTCGGCGTCGAGACCAGGCTGACGGACGGTGCGCTCGAGAAGCTTGTCATAGTTCCCGATGATGTCATCGAGCAGCGTCTGGATCAGCAGTTCCTTCTTGGGAAAGTGGTAGCTGACATTCCCCACTTTCATCCCGCATTCCGCAGCGATCCGCCGAATGGTAAAGGCCCCTGCCCCCTCATCGATCAGGACGCGCAGCGCCGCCTTGATGATCGCGTCGACCGTCTCCGTCCCACGAGCGTAGGTGCCCGGCCGCCGGGCGGATGGCAAGTCGGTGTCTAAGGTCTCGGGAAGCGCAGCCATTACGCACCGCGCATAACACCGCGCCGCCCAGAGACCAAGGTCGCGCTTGCACCGATTGCCGCTCAACGGTTACTTGCCCAACAAGGCGCTTGACCCATACCGGATGCCTGTCCAGATTCCGGAAGTCACAAGCCGGTGCCATCAGGCGTCCCGCTTTGCCCTTCCGGATTATCCAGGGATTTCAGGCGATGAGCATTACCCTCACCGTAAACGGCCGCAAACGCGTTGTCGAAGCCGAAGCAGACAAGCCCTTGCTCTGGGTAATACGCGAAGATCTCGACATGCCGGGGACCAAGTTCGGCTGCGGCGCTGGCCTGTGTGGTGCCTGCACCGTTCACCTCGATGGCGATGCCGTTCGCTCGTGCCAGACGCCGATTGCCGATGCCGCCGGCAAGTCGATCACCACGATCGAGGGCATCGGCCTCAATGCGCTCGGCAAGCGCGTGCAGGACGCATGGGTCGCGCTCGACGTGCCGCAGTGCGGCTATTGCCAGGCCGGGCAGATCATGTCCGCCACCGCACTGCTCAAGCAGAACCCGAAACCTACACCGGCCGATATCGACGGCTGGATGAGCGGCAACATCTGCCGCTGCGCAACCTATATGCGCATTCGCGCCGCCATCCGCACCGCCGCAGGCCTTCCGTCTGAGGAGACCGCAGCATGAGCGACCAGTTGACCCTCTCCCGCCGCTCGTTCATCGCCGCCTCGCTGGCTGGCGGCACGGCACTCACTCTCGACGCATCGGTCGTCCTCGCCGCTGCAACGGCCACTGCACCCGCCGACGTCCTCAACGCCTTCGTCCGCATCAATGCCGACAACACCGTGACCATCGGTGCCAAGAACCCGGAGATCGGACAGGGCGTAAAGGTCATGCTGCCCATGCTGATCGCCGAGGAAATGGACATCGCCTGGGAGCAGGTTCGCATCGAGCAGACCGATGCAAACGAAAAGATCTATGGCGTACAGACCGCAGGAGGCAGCACGGCAACACCGCGCAATTGGCTACCCATGCGCCAGGTCGGCGCCGCAGCCCGCGCCATGCTTGTTTCCGCTGCAGCAAAGAGGTGGGGTGTCGATCCCGCCAGCCTCACCACGGCCAGGGGTGCCGTGATCCAGCCGTCCTCCGGCAAGAGCCTGACCTACGCCTCTCTGGCCAGGGCCGCCGCTGCCGAAACCCCGCCCGATCTCGCCAAGGTCCAGTTGAAGGACGAGAAAACCTTCACGATCATCGGCAAATCCAAGCCCGGTGTCGACGTGCCGAAGATCGTCAAGGGCGAGCCCCTTTACGGCATCGACACCAGCCTCCCGGGCATGGTTCACGCCGCCATCGTCAAGTGCCCGTCCCACGGCGGCACGGTCGCCTCGTTCGATGACGCGGCGGCAAAAGCCATCCCCGGCGTGCTCGGCGTCGTCGCCGTCAACAGCGGCTTCGTTCCACAGGGCAAGTCCGACACGGTGGTCGTCATCGCCGACAGCTGGTGGAAAGCCAGCAAGGCACGCGAAAAGCTCGCCGTGAAATGGGACGACGCTGCCGTCACAGGCTTTTCAACCGCCAAATACGAAGCCGACGCCGCGAAGATCGTCGGCAACGCCCCGCAAGCCAGCCTGTTCAAGGTCGGCGATCCGGACGCCACGCTCGCCAAGGCGGCAAAGGTGGTCAAGGCGGACTACGAATACCCCTTCCTCGCCCACGCATCGCTCGAACCACAAAACTGCACGGCGATGTTCCAGAACGGCAAGCTCGAGATCTGGGCGCCCAGCCAGGCGCCCGCGGGCGGGCGCGAGGAAACCGCCAAGCTATGCGGCCTGAACGCCGATGACCTTACCATCCACCTGACACGGATCGGTGGCGGCTTCGGACGTCGCCTGATGAATGACTACATGGTGATCGCCGGCCAGGTCGCGAAGGCCATGCCCGGAAAGCCGGTCAAGGTCCTCTACGACCGCACGGACGATTTCCGCCACGATTTCTACCGCCCCGCCGGCTGGCACCGCTTCACCGCCGGTCTCGATGCCAACGGGGCGCTCATTGCCCTCAAGGACCACTTCGTGACGTTCGGCGCTGATGGCAAACCGATCCGCGCCGCGCAGATGGCGCCGAGCGAGTTCCCCGCGCCGGTCGTGCCCAACGTCGACCTCGGCGCCAGCTACATGGCGACCAACCTCGCCACCGGCTGGCTGCGCGCGCCGACCTCGAACGCCATGTCGTTCGTGTGGCAGTCGTTCATGGACGAGGTTGCCGAAGTCGCAGGGCTCGATCTCCCCGAGTTCATGCGCCGCACCCTCGGGGCACCGCGCGAGATCCCGGGCGAGCGCGTGAAGTTCCACACCGGCCGGGCGCGCGGCGTGATCGACGCGGTGTGCAAGTCCGCTGGATTGCAAGGCCGCAAAAAGGGCCGCGGCTTCGGCTTCTACTTCAGCCACCTTGGCTATTTCGCTGAAATTGTTGATCTTTCGATGAAGGACGGCAACATCCAGATCGATAAGGTCTGGGTGGCAGGCGACATCGGCGCGCACGTCATCAATCCGATCAACGCGCTGAACCAGGCGCAAGGCTGCGTGATCGATGGAATTGGCCAGGCGCTCGTTGGACAGAAGATCGTGCAAGAGAACGGCGCAATCACCGCCGAGAATTTCGGGGACTTCGCCCTCATGCGGATTGATGCGGCGCCTCGAGAAATCGTGGTCGAATTCGTTAAGACAGACTTCCCGCCGACCGGTCTTGGCGAACCGGCTCTTCCTCCGGTCATTCCTGCTCTGGCAAACGCAATCTACTCGCTCACAGGAAAACGGCATCGCCGCCTTCCGTTGGAGATGATATAGCCCGCGGCGCATGGTCGCGACGACTCCCTTAGACATTCTTCGCTTCTTGTCCGCTCGTGCGGATGAAGGCGTGGAGACCGTGCTCGTCACTCTGGTTGCGGTGATCGGCGGATCCTCGCGCGGCATTGGCACGCAAATGGCCGTCGCGGCAGACGGTCGACGGGTTGGTTCGTTCTCAGGCGGTTGCATTGAAGACGCCGTGGCGGCGGAGGCACTGGAAACGCTGGCCGACGGCTGGGGGCATGTGGTCCGTTACGGTATCGGTTCCCCCTATATCGACATTCGCCTGCCGTGCGGTGGGGGAATAGATCTCCTGTTCACGCCTCGCCCGGATACTGCGTCGATCCGCAAGGCTCTCGATTTGCTGGGAGAACGCCAGCCAGCCGCACTTCGGTTGGAATGCGATCGGGTCACAGTGGTGGCAGACGCGCAGGAAGCGCCATGGAATGGCGAATGTCTGACCCACTGCTACCAGCCGGCATTGCGCATTCATGCATTGGGCCAAGGCGAAGATCTTACGGCTTTTGCCAGATTGGCCAAAGCCTTCGGCGCACAAGTTCATGCACTATCCCCTGACGTCGGCACTTGCATGGACCTTGCCGCTCTCGAGATCGCAACCACCCGCATCCAGGTGCGCTCAACCTTACCATTGACCGCGTCCGATCACTGGTCCGCTATCGTGTTCCTGTTTCACGGGCGTGATTGGGAAGAGTATCTGCTGCCACAGGCGCTTGCGCTCCCGGCATTCTACCACGGCGCCATCGGCAGTCGGCGCACACATCGCGCAAGGCTTGATGCCTTGCAGGCAAGCGGCGTCCCCTTGGAACAGATCGCGCGTCTGCGCGGCCATATCGGGCTTATTCCTTCCACCCGCGATCCGGCAACGCTTGCCGTTTCCCTGCTCGCCGAACTCGTTGCCGAATACAACACTCTCGCGCATTGGACCTACTGGACAGGCGAATCCCTGGCCGACGCAGAGCAATGACAGTTGCCGACATCGTCGTCGTTCTCCTCGCTGCCGGGCGCGGAAGTCGCTTCGGCGGCAGCAAGCTTGCCGCGACGCTTGCAGGCCGGCCACTGGCCCGGCACCTCGGTGACCGTCTGGCAGCCTTGCCGTTCAAGCGAAAGCTGATCATCTGCTCCGAAGCTACGCCCGAGGTCGAAGGCTTCGAGAGGATCGCGCTCGAACCAATCGGCGCTCCACTGTCCCGCTCGATTGCCACTGGCATTGGCGAAATTCCCGATGCCTGCGCTGCCTTGATTGCCCTCGCAGACATGCCGCTCGTGCCGACCAGCCATTTTGAGAATCTCATTCAGGCGTTCGATGGCGATCACATTGGCACCAGCGTGGCCGATCGCACGATGGTTCCTGCCATCTTCGGCGCGCGGCATTTTCCGGCTCTGCGCTCGCTCCAAGGTGATCGCGGAGCCGCTGCCCTGCTGCGCAATGCACCAGCAATCCCGCTGGATCAGCATCTTGCCCTTGATATCGACACGCCCGAAGACCTGGCGCGCGCTGAAGCGATCATTCAGGGGCGATAGGTCTTCTCGACATGCCCCTTGATGTCTTCGGGGTAGAAGTAGACCGCCCTCATCTTTCCTGCCGCATATAGCTCGGCCTGATCGTTGAAATGGAGTGACCCTTCGCGGCCACTGGCCCCGCCCGACGATACCGCCATGGCTTTCACTTTCGGGCCGAACTCGACCACGGCCACAAAGCTGTTCCCGCTCGTGCCGTACCACCGCCTGGTTCCCGGATATTGCTTCGTCCCAAACGATGCCAACGAACCCCAGCGGGCTGAAGAGAATGCCACGGGCAAACTGGGCTTGTCGTCAGCGAACGGCTGGATGATGTCCGAAGTGGTGCGCTGATAGCGGTTGACCTCGCTCCAAGGCACTTGCCACCCGCCAAAGTCGGCCTGCAAGCGCGCAACCGCGCGTGCAAGCGCCGCCCTGCGCTGCTGCTCCGTCGTCGCCCGCATCGCGGCGAAGACGTTGCCGGTGCGCGGCAGCGACTTGCGCACGTCAGCCTCCAGTTCGTCGCCCCAATAGTGTGCAAGGCTCATGGCCTGTGAACCTGCCGACCATCGCCGGTCCCAGCCCTTGAGTAGCGCAACCGGCCCGCTCAGCGGATCTGTTGCAGCCACCTGCGCCAGCCCCGTAATCAGGTCTTCGAACAGCGGCATGTGCGGATCGTAGGCGAGCGCCCGCAGGCTTTCCAGATCGAGCCCCTGCGCCTTGCCCAGCAGCTCAAGCGCATGGTCGCCGCGTGGATTGGCCCCGACCTGGTCGAACGTCGCTGGCCAGCGCGCCGCATTCAGCGTGCCTTCCCCTGCCGCGCGCCACGGCGCATCGTTGGAATTGTAGACCCAGCCTGACTGCGGATTGACCACGTCAGGCCGCTCTGCCGGCCCATATAGCCCCTTCCAATCGGCTCCAGGATCGCTCCCATCCACCGGTTCGCGATAGTCGAACCTCGCATCCCGACGGGGCGCGAATTGCGGCATGAGCAGCGCGATATTGCCGGCACGATCGGCGTACAGGGTGTTGTTCGACGAATTGGCGCGATACTCGGCGATCCTGAGAAATTCCGCCTTATCGCGGGCCTTTGTGCGCAACCATGACTGGCTGAGCGCAGCTATTGGCCGGTGCATCAAGGAAAGGGCAATCCACTTGCGGCTCTTTCCCTCACCGCTCTGCCGCACTATTGGTCCATGGTCGCTGGCGTAAGTCCGGAAGGTTCGCTCGGCCAGGCTTCCATCCGGTTTGCGGAAGCGCAGAACGATCGGCTTCACCGCGAACGGCTTGAATGCAGATCCGCGCTTGTAAAGCCACTTGCCCCGCCTTCGCGCGACTGTCTCGACGAATTCGTCGACGTTGTCGGCACCGCTGGTGGTGTGCATCCAGCCAAGCTTCTCGTTGAAGCCCTGATAGATGAAGAACTGCCCCCAGGTTGAGGCGCCATAGGCATGCAGCCCTTCCCGGCTCTTCATCTCCAGCTCGGATCGGAAGAACAGCGAGGTATGCGGGTTTATAAGCAGCAAAGCATTGCCATTCGCCGTGCGCTTGGGCGCTATCGCGATCCCATTCGAACCGCGCGGCTCGTCGTCCCGCAGCATTTCCCTTGCCAGCGCCAGGGGGCTTGCTTCGCCACCGTAGAACGCGGCGAGAGGCTTGAGCGCTGCCTTCTCGATGTCCCCACCGATCGATCCTTCGGTAAATGAGAGCGCCATCCATGGCTCGAAGCGGGTCAGGACTTTCGGCGTGTCTTGCGGGTGGGTCGCGATGTAATGGTTCAGGCCGGCCGCCCAGGCATCCATGAGCTTGCGCAGCCAAGCCGGCGAAGCCGCATAGTCGCGCTTGAGAGCGTCCGGATCGATCCACAACCGCTGTCGCAGGTCCTGCCACAGAAAGTCCTCGCCCTCGGTCTCCGCCCGTCGCCCCAGCGCAGTCAGCAGGTTCGCCTCGATGCGCGGGAAATCATCCTCCGCCTGCGCATAGATTGCGCCGAATACGGCATCGGCATCGGTACTGCCATCGACATGGGCAATGCCCCAGTCATCGCGGGTTATCTTGACGTCATGGCTGCTTGCGTGCGCAGGTCGGGCAGCCATAAGAAGGGCCAGCAACGCGCTGCGGGAAAGGGCTCCGAAGGTCATCGACCTGTCCTAGCGCCTTTCCCGCAGCATGGCGAAGGAAGAGAGCGGGACCCTTCGCCAATTCGGTAACCGGGCACGGCCTCAGGCAATTGTCCGCACCGCGAAAGCCGCCGCCGCCGCTCGTGTCTCGACGCCCAGCTTCTCGAAAACCTGCTCCAGATGCTTGTTCACCGTGCGCGGGCTGATCCCCAGGATCTCGCTGATCACCCGGTTGGGCTTGCCATAGCTGATCCACAGCAGAACCTCGGCCTCCCGCTGGGTCAGCCCATAACGGTCTCGCAGGCGCTCCAGGTCGGCGCCTTCGCGGATGAGATTCAACCGCACCAGCACCTCCCGCCCCTCGCCCTCGTCGCGACGTACGGGTCCGACGAGGACCAGCTCGACGACCTGCGCCCCGGCCTCGAAACGCAAGGTCGCGTCCGGATTGTCACGCAGGGCCATCAAGCGGGCAACCGGCCCGGCAAAGTCCGGTGGCAACCGATCCCCGCCGCCCATCGACGCCATCAGGTGCTCCACTTGCGGCGTTGCCCAAAGCAGCTGCCCCGCACGGTCCACCGCGAAAAGATGCCTGCCGGTTGCGTCGAGAGCGGACCTTCCCGCCTGCGAGACCCGCGCGCCCGCAAGATGCACCCGCATCCGCGCCAGCAGTTCCTCGATCGCAATGGGTTTGCGGACATAGTCCACTCCGCCCGCGTCCAGCGCCCGGACTGCATGTTCGGTCTCGGTAAGACCGGTCATGAAGATCACAGGGATGTCCGCCAGCCGCGGCTGCTTCTTGATCGCTCGCGTCGTGTCGAACCCGTCCAGTCCCGGCATGATCGCATCGATCAGGATCAGATCCGGAGCAACGTGCTCCAGCAGCTCGAGGGCATTCTCACCATTCGTGGCGATCAGCACGGTCATCCCGGCCCGCTCAATCGTGTCGATCAGGAAGTGCAGGGATTCGGGATTGTCGTCGACGACAAGCACGGTGTCGCGCCCGGCCTGCCCGGCGAAGGTATCACTGAACATTGACGACGCCTCGTCGGAGGGCTTCGCGCAGGCCCTTGAAATCGAAGCATTCGAGACTGGAACGAAGGTGTGCGACGAAGCGGGCTGCATCGGGGACGGCATCCTCAAGCTCTGAGAGGCGGGTCTGGATCGCGCGGACATTGCCGATCCGCGCGAGGCTTTCGATCTCGGGTACAAAAGGCAGTGCTGCAGCCGGCAAGTGCAGTTCCACCGTCGCGGCCGCGGGCGATTTTCGCGGACTGCCATCCTGCACGGTCCAGGTCAGGTCCAACTGCCAGGAAAGCGCATCGAGCAGGCTGTCGAGTTCAATCGGCTTGGTCAGGAACATGTCGTGCGGATCGTGCCCGTCTCCGCCCCGCCTGAACTGGTGCGCGTCGGCCGAAACCATGACTATCCGCAAGGAACCGCCGTGCGCCGCTCGCAGCAGACCGGCCGTCTCCCACCCGGTCTTGCCGGGCATCGAGATGTCCAGGAACACGATGTCGGGCCGCGTCGCAGCAGCCAGCGCGATCGCGGTGTCCCCGTCGCGCGCACCGGTAACAACAAAGCCCAGTGGCCGCAGCAGGTTCTCGATGACCGAAGCCTGCGCTGCATCGTCGTCAACCACCAGCACCCGGCGCCGCTCGCCTTCATACCCGGTAATGACATCCGCGCGATGGCTCTGCACCGGTTGCGTAACCGGCCGGGAAAGCATCAGCCGCAGGGCAAACCGTGTGCCCTCCCCCAGCGTGCTGTCGACGGTCAGGTCTCCGCCCATCACGTGCACCAGCGTCGAGGTGATCGCGAGGCCAAGACCTATCCCCGGCTGCCCCGCCACGGAATTGCTGTTCCCCCGCTCGAACGCGCCGAAGATACGGTCCATGTCCTCGGGCGCGATGCCGATGCCGGTGTCGATCACCTCGAACGTCGCGATCTCGCCGCGCCAGCCGATGCGGAAGGTCACCGAGCCGGCCGGCGTGAACTTGATCGCGTTCGAGATCAGGTTGATCAGCACCTGCCGCAACCGCTTCTGGTCGCCCCGCACGAACTCGGGCAGTTGCCTGGGCGTCTCCAGGCGGAACATCAGCCCCTTGGCCTGCGCCTGCGGCCGGAACATGTTGGCGATCTGCTCGACAAACGCCGGCAACCGGATGGTATCGCGCGACAAGCGCAGCACGCCAGCCTCGACCTGTGCAATATCCAGCAGCCCGTCGACCAGATTGGAAAGGTGCTCGCTCGACCGGCAGATGACCTTGCCCACCTCGCCCGGATTCAGGTCGCTCCCGCGCTCCAGCAATTGCGCGTAGCCGTAGATCGAATTGAGCGGCGAGCGTATCTCATGGCTCACCGAAACGAGGTAGCGGCTCTTGGCGGCGTTGGCGTTCTCAGCCACCTCGCGAGCCTTCTGCAGCGCAGCGTCGGTCGCTTCATGCGCGACGATCTCCTGCTCCAGTTCCCCCAGATGCCGCCGCGTCTCGTCCAGCGCGGCCCGCCGGCTTTCATGCGCCAGCACGATGAACCAGGAGCCCACGCCCGACATGAAGAAGAACACCAGGAACACCGCAAACAGGATCGACCAGACGTGGGTCGAAAGTGCCGGATAGTAGCGCGCATACTCGCGTCCGATCAGGCCCAGCACCAGCATGTTGGCCAGCGTGAACGCTCCGGCCACGCCAACGAAATGCCCGGTGGTGGTGTGGACATGGCGCGCCAGGACGCGCGGCAGCAGGCGCTCGGCGATGTTGGTGAACTGCTCGGTGGCGCGGGCACCCTGCTTGCAGGCATCGTGGCACCGCGTCTCCAGCGTGCAGCACAGCGAACAGATCGCGCCGGAATAGAACGGACAATGTGCAGTATCGGCTCGCTCGAACCTATTCTCGCAGATCACGCAGGCGACCCGCGCCGGAGCCCCGTCCTCTCTCCTGCGGGCAAGATAATAGCGCCCGTGCGTAAGCCCGGCGAGCAGCGGCGCGGCAAGGCATGCCACGACCAGCCCGATGACCGGCGAAAAGGCCTGCGCCACTTCCCCCGCAAATCCGAGCTGGCATACCGCCGAAGCGATCAGCGACAACAGCATCGCCCCGATGCCGACAGGGTTCACATCATAGAGGTAAGCCCGCTGAAACTCGGGGTCGGCCGGGTTGAGCCGCAAGGCCCGTGACACCACAAGGTCCGCCGCGAGTGGTCCGATCCAGCTTGCTGCAAGGCTTGCATAGAGGATCATCACCACGTCGAACGAACGGGTGATGCCAAAGAACAGCAGCATGGCTGCCAGCCCGACATTGAACAGCAGCCAGACATGGCGGGAAGAGTACCCCTGCGTCAGCCGCGCAAACAGGTTCGACCACGCAACCGACCCGGCAAAGGCGTTGGTCAGGTTCGCACGCGTCTGACAGACCACCGCGAACAGCAGCACCAGCAGCACCCCCGCCTCGCGGCCACCTCCGATGGCGGCGAAAGCCTGCACGTGGATGCGACTGACTGATGCCGCGGCATCGGGCGCAATTCCCCGGCCAATCGTCCAGGCTGCCAGCACCCCGCCGATGGCCATTTTCAGGCCGCCAATCACGACCCAGCCCGAACCGCCGAGCAGCACCGCGCTCCACCATCGCTGCACCCCGATCTGCTCCGGCGGAGGCAGGAAGCGCAGGTGCCCGGCCTGTTCACCGATCCGCGGCAGCAGCGAGAGCATGACCGAAAGCGCAAAACCGAACGAAACGAGGGCAGAGCGTGGCGCGTATACCCCGTTGAACCCGCTCCACACGTCTCCGACGTCGCCAATTTTCCAGGCAATGTAGGCAACCGGCACCAGTTGCAGCGCAAGCCACATGGGCTGCGTCCACGCCTGAAAACGTGCGATGAAACGCATGCCCTGGAGCGCCAGCGGCACCACGACGAAAGTCGCGACAAAGTAACCGAACTCGAGCGGCAAGCCCGTCGCCTGCCGCAGCGCGTCAGCAAGGATACTCGCTTCGAGCGCGAGCAACAGGAAGGTGAAGGTGGCGTAGATGAGCGTGCTGATGGTCGAACCGAGGTAGCCAAAGCCATTCCCGCGCGAGATCAGATCGACATCGATCCCTCGCCGCGCAGCATTCAGGGTTATCGGAAGACCGATCAGGAGCAGGATCAGGCAACCCGTAACAATCGCCGCAATGCCGACCTTGAGGCCGTACAGCACGGTGATGGCCGCTCCGATTGCCTCGTAGACCAGCGAGGAACTCGTCCCCAGCGCTGCTGCCACCACGCGCGAAGCCGGGCCTTGTCGCGCTTCCTCACCGGTATGGCGATGTGCGAAGTCATCGAGCGTCTGGACCGCCGCCCACTGATTGTAGGAGCGACGCTCGGGAACGATCGTCGTGGAGCGCGACATGCCCGATGCAGCCGCCCGTCCCGCAGAATCCAGCCTGGCTCGTTCCATGCAGGTGATAGTGGCCAAGACCGCGCCGTCAGAGGATGGGCCGATCTACGTACACCCAAAGGTGCGAACCCGCCCCGAAGGCCGCTGCAGTACGTCAAATGACCCATAGTCGCGCGGCATGCAGCGGTTAGCTTCGCCCCATTCCGGATCGAATACCGGGGAGAAATGCATCGGCGTCGCGAACAGAGCTCAAGCCAGAGCCAGCGCTGCACCGAAGGCGAGGGTGACTGAAGCCACAAGAGACAAAACAACAAAGTGAGGGTTTCATGACGTTTTCCCTGAAGCGCGCAGCGCTCCTTTCAGCCAGCGCGCTGGCCAGCATCGCGGCTCTTCCTGCTGTCGCACAGGAAGCCCCGGCCGCCGACGGCGCCGAAGTTTCAGCCGAAGCTGACGCTGCAAGCGAGGGCGGCACCATCGTCGTCACTGCCACGCGCCGGGCCGTTTCTCTCCAGGATGTTCCGATCAACATCACTGCAGTCGGTGGTGCCGAACTGACGGAAAAGCGCATCGACGATGTCCGTGGCCTCGCAGCCTTCACTCCCGGCCTCACGATCCTCGACACCGGTCCGCGTTCTACCGGCTCGATCGTGATGCGCGGCCTTTCTGCCGCGGACGTCGGTGTGACCGGGAACAACTCCGACAACGCCGTCGCCATCTATCTTGGCGAGGTGCCGCTCTACCAGGATTTCAAGCTCCTCGACATTGCGCGCGTTGAAACGCTGCTTGGCCCGCAAGGCACCCTGTACGGCGTCGGAACCCTTGCCGGTGCTATCCGCTACATCCCCAACCGACCGGACCCGACACGCTGGTCGGCCAGCTTCCACGGCCGTGTCTATGACGTGGCGCAGGCAGACGATCCTGGCTTCCAGGCCGACGCCACGATCAACATTCCGATCATTACCGACAAGGTCGCATTGCGCTCGACGGTCGGGTACTACAACGATCCGGGCTTCATCGATTATGTCGCGCTGTTGCGCGAACCGGGCGTCTCACTACCCCAGCCTGGCGGCCCGACCACGTCGCGCACCGATCCGCTCGGAACCCCGGAGCAGATTGCAGCCAACCTCTATACCTACAAGGATGCCAACTTCGAGCATACCTTCACCACCCGCAACACGCTCGCGCTGTTTCCCTCGGAAACCATTGGCATCTACATCAACTATGCTTTCCAGGACACGTCGACCAACGGTCGTCAGGTCAATGGCGCCGGCGTCTTCGGGACCGGTCGATACGAAGCGGTTTCGCGCTATCTGGAACCGTCAAGGCGCAAGGTCCACCTGGTCAGCGGCGAAGTCCAGATCGAGTTGGGCGACATTGCCCAGATGGTCTCGGCAACCGCCTATTCGCATCAGAAAATCCGCAGTTCAGCAGACGTTACCGACCTTCTGCTCGACCTCGATTATGGCTATGAACTGTTTCCGCAGTTCTCGGGCTTCACCCGCTCGGCAACCGACATCAAGCAGTTCAACCAGGAAGTGCGCTTCGTCTCCACGCACGGCGGACCGTTCAGCTGGGTGGTCGGCGGGTTCTACAACGAGCGCAAGACCAAGGGCACATACCGAGAAGTGACCCCCGGCCTGCCCGAATTCTACTTCGGCCCGGTAACCTATTCGCCCGCCTATCCCGAGCCGATCGAGTACGCGAGCTTCAACAACAGCAAGATCATCGAAAAGGCCATATTCGGCGAAGGTACCTTCGAGATCACGCCGCAGTGGCAGGTTACCGCCGGTGGCCGCTATTTTGATTATGATGCAAAGACGGACGGTGGCATTTCACTGCCTCTGCTCGAACCGGTACCGGTGCTGCGCTTTGATACGGGCGGCGGTGACTCCGGCCAGGACGGCGTGGTGTGGAAGTTCAACACGTCATTCAAGATCACGCCAGACCTGATGGTCTACGGGACCTACAGCGAAGGGTATCGCATCGGAGGTCCAAACAGCGTCCCGCCTTGCCCTGAAGACCTTGAAGACGTCCAGAACGCCTGCGCTTTGCCGAACGAACAGTTCTACGGTCCGGACAAGACCCAGAACAAGGAAATCGGCATCCGCGCCACGCTGTTTGGCGGCAAGCTTCAGACCACGATTTCCGGCTACCACATCAAGTGGGAAGGCATCCAGCTCGCCTCGCAAACGCAATACGGCATCGCCGGAATCACTGCCAACGGGGGCTCTGCGGTATCGAAGGGCATCGAAGCCACCTTCAATGCCAAGCCGGACGACGGGGTGACCATCACCGGCAGCTACTCCTACAATGACTCACGGTTGACCGAGGACGTGGTCGGCCTGCTGACAATCCGCAACCAGAACCTCAATCGGCGGCCCAAGAACATTCGCGTCACCGTCTTCGATGGCGATCGCCTGCCGGGCACGGCACGGCATACCGCAAGCCTCGGCATGACTTACGACATGAACCTCGGTCCTGACGCGGTTCTTTCGACCAACTTTACCGCCACCTACCAGGGCGAAGTCCTTTCGCGCATCGGTGGCCGCGCCGGGGGCGAAACCATTCCCGATTACCTCCTGGCCCGAGCGTCGATCGGCTACCGCCGCGACAAGTACGAGGTCCGCATCTACGCAGACAATCTGTTCAACACTTACGCAATATCGTCGGTCGGCGAAGACCGTTCGCGCCGCATCATCAACGATGGCATCGTCTCGCGCTATTACAGCAACTCGGTCATCGCCCCCCGCAAGGTCGGCATCGAGTACTTCCTGAGGTTCTGAATATCGGGCCGGTCTGTTTCAGCAGACCGGCCGCTTGTCCTGCCATGGACGCCAAGAGTTCCTGCGAAGACTGGGCCGCCCGTCGCAAGACAGGCGGCCCTTTTTTCGTCATCAACCCTGTCTGGTCAATCGAGCGGTATGCCATTCGCGGCGAAGAATTCCATGACCTCGCCAAGGTGCCTTTCATGGTCCCGCCACCGGCCAACCGATCCCGTATTGATCGGCTGGCGCACCTGTTGCGCGCTTGGCGTGGACACGGCTGCTTCGTTCCGGTGGAAGTCGAGGCAGGCCGGATCCCATTCAAGCCCGCAGTGAGTCAGCAGCTTGCGGGTCTCAGTCTCCTGATCCGCAACCAGCCATTCATAGGTAACCTCATGAATTCGGCCCGGAAAGCGCTGGCGCCAGAACGCCATCAAGCGCTGGAACAGAAGCACATAGCGCGCCGTGTCCATCAGATCGTAGGACCAGCGATAGTAGGGCGAACCCAAGGCGAACAGGTGCTTGTAGTTGCTCCACACACTGTCCATCGCCCCGCGCCGCAGACAGACGATGCTCGCATGCGGCAGCGCCTGGAGGATGTATCCTATGTACAGGAAATTCAGAGGAAACTTGTCGGTAAACCGGGGCACGGAGGCCCCGGCATTCTGACGCGCACGAGCGAGATAGAGCTCCCCCATCTTCTGCGCCGAAACGCCCCGGCTCGCCTCCACTGTCGCCGGGTCGAGGACCAGCCGCGATGATGTCCCGGACAATTGCTTCACCGCCAGCGGCATGGCCTGAAGCTCCCCGGCAGAAGTCACGTCGGCATGCGAGGACAGGATCCTGTCGACCAGGGTCGTGCCGGTGCGAGGCAGTCCGACGACAAAGATCGGTGCGTCGCCGAGGCGGCTTTCGTTGGCCAGTGGCAGGTCGCGGACGAAGGTGCGGCGGATGATCTCGAACAGCGCCTGATCGGTCTCGAACTGGTAGCCGAGGTTGGCCCTGTGCCTCGCGTTGGCCAGGGAGAGTTGTGCGTTTGCCTCGTCGAGTTGCCCTTCTGCCTCGTAGAGTTGGAAAGCGGCATAGCGCAGCCTGACTTCCTCTTCGGGATCGGGATTTTGCGACAAGGCAGCCGCAATCCGGGCGATTCCAGCCCCGGCGGAGGCTCGGCGCAGTCCTGCAAGGGCAAGATGCGCCCGGCCATGACCGGGCTCGCGCGCAAGTATGGCCTCATAGGCGCGGGCAGCTTCGTCAACTCGGCCGAAGAACCCCAGTGTGCTGCCAAGATTGAACTGGAATTCAATCACTTCCGGGGCAGACGCCACGGCCTTTTCGAACAAGGGCAGCGCCTCGTCATGCGCGCCAAGGCGGGCAAACACGCAGCCGATCGTGTCCAGCACCAGCGGCTCCGAACTCCCTGCATCTACTGCCCGCCGCGCCGCGGCAAGTGCATCGGCCTCCCGCCGGGCCAGAAGAAAAAATCTCGCCTGTTGAGCAAGATACTCGGCGTTGCTGGGTTCGGCTCTGAGCACTGCCCCAATCGCCTTCAGCGCATCGGCAACGCGCCCGCTCTCCGCCAGAGCAACTGCGGCAACGAACCCGGCCTCGACGTCGTGCGGATTGGCCGCAAGCGCCTCTCCCGCCTTGACCAGAGCCTCGGAAATTCGCCCCGAGCCAAGCAGTTGTCGCAATGATGAACCCGCCGCCATAGTTGAAGCCTAGCTCCACGCACGACGGCAGGCGCTACGCAAATCGGCGCAGTTGCGGGCCGGGATTTCGGAACGGCAAACCTGCCCGAACGTTCACGTCGGGAACAATTCGGAGAACGACGATGCCAGCCAAATCAGCTGCCCAACAGAAAGCCGCCGGCGCTGCACTGTCGGCCAAACGTGGCGAGACCGACAAGGACGACCTCAAAGGTGCATCTCGATCGATGGAAAAATCGATGACCGAGAAGGAGTTGGAGGAGCTGGCCGCGACAAGTCGCAAAGGCAAGCCAGAGCACGTGCGCAAGGATTGATCGGTGGATCAGGCTTTCACCGCCGTTGCCAACCGGGTTTCCGGATGGGCCGGACGCCCCGCAACCTTCGTCATCGCGCTCGCCATCATCATCGGCTGGGGCTTGAGCGGCCCATTGTTCCAGTGGAGTGATACGTGGCAGCTCGTGGTCAACACCGGCACTACGATCATCACCTTCCTCATGGTTTTTCTGATCCAGAACAGCCAGAACCGCGATGCTGCCGCCATGCAGGCGAAGCTGGACGAGCTGATCCGTGCGGTAGACAAGGCCCGCGAAGGCTTTGTCGGCATCGAACATCTCACCGATGACGAGATCTGCCGACTGCGATCTGCGCTTGAACGCGAAGTTGGTGCATCGACCGACAAGCAGGGTACAGCAGACGAGACAGTGGAGCGACTGCTCGACCGAACCTGACCGGAGATGCGAATGCAGCGTATCGAGAGCGACAGCCTGGGCGAAGTGCGCGTGCCGGCCGAGACCTACTGGGGCGCACAAACGCAACGCAGCATCGACAATTTCCCGTTCGGTTCAATGGAGCGGATGCCCTTGGGGGTGGTGCATGCGCTGGGTCTCATCAAGCAAGCCGCCGCCCGGGTGAACCGTCGGCATGGGCTTGCCAGCAATCTTGCCAGCGCCATCGAGCAGGCTGCGGCCGAAGTCGCATCCGGAAAACTTGATGACCATTTCCCCCTGGTGATCTGGCAAACCGGCAGCGGAACGCAGACCAACATGAATGCGAACGAGGTCATCGCGGGTCGTGCCAACGAGATGCTTTGCGGTGAACGCGGCGGCAAGAGTCCGGTGCACCCCAACGATCACGTGAACATGGGGCAATCCTCGAACGATACCTTTCCCACCGCGCTGCATGTGGCGGCGGTGCAAGCGCTGAACGCCGAATTGGTCCCCGCCCTGAACAAGCTTTCCGGTGCGCTCGCTGGATGTGCGATAGCGTGGAAGGGTCTGGTCAAGATCGGACGCACCCACCTGCAGGATGCCACGCCACTGACTCTCGGACAGGAGTTTTCGGGCTACGCACAGCAGCTCCGCAATGCGCACGATCATCTGCGACACATCGAGCTGCACCTGCTTCGACTGGCACAAGGCGGAACGGCGGTTGGCACCGGGCTGAACGCACCTGCTGGCTTTGCCGAAGAGATCGCTGCGGAAGTAGCCGACCTTACGGGAAAACCCTTCAGCACGGCGCCCAACAAGTTCGAGGCGCTGGCTTCGAACGATGCGCTGGTCCAGCTTTCAGGAACCCTGTCGACGCTGGCGGTGGCGCTGACCAAGATTGCCAATGACATCCTTCTGCTTGCCTCCGGTCCACGCTCGGGCCTCGGTGAACTGGAGCTTCCGGCCAACGAGCCGGGCAGTTCCATCATGCCCGGCAAGGTCAATCCGACACAGGCAGAGATGCTGACAATGGTTTGCGCGCAAGTGATCGGGAACCATCAAGCCGTGACCGTTGGGGGAATGCAGGGGCACCTGGAGCTCAACGTCTTCAAGCCCATGATCGGGGCTGCGGTGCTGCGCTCGATGCACCTTCTGGCGGTCGGAATGGAAAGCTTTGCCAAACGCTGTGTCGAAGGGATCGAACCGAACCGACAGCGCATTGCGGAACTGGTCGAACGCTCGCTCATGCTGGTGACCGCGCTTGCCCCCGAAATCGGCTACGACAATGCCGCGAAGATCGCCAAGCACGCGCACCAGGAGAATCTGAGCCTGAGAGAAGCTGCGCTGGCCCTAAACCTGATCGACGAACCGACGTTCGATCGCCTGATACGTCCAGAGAACATGGTGTAACGGATTATTACCGCGCGCGGGAAAGCCTCACACGTCAGGAAGTGATTGCTCTGCGACTCCCCATCCTCGCAGCAGCTTGCCCTCGCTTCGCTTCAGCAGGGCGGCTGCGTCCGAAATAGTGAAAGTGCTGGCCTTGTCGAAATCGTCGAGTTCGTTCCAATCGATCGGCGCTGCAACCGGAGCATTGGCGCGTGCCCGGGCGGAATAGGGCATCACTGCCGTGCTGCCGCGCTGGTTGCGCAACCAGTCGACAAAAATTCGGCCCTTGCGCTTGGCCTTGCTCATGTTGGCAACGTAGTGCTCAGGGTCGGCCATACCGAGCGCCTTGGCAAAACGCTCGGCAAAGCTGGCGTGTGCCTCCCAGGAATGATCGCGACGCAGGGGAACGACGACGTGAACGCCCTTCCCGCCCGAAAGCATCGCAAAGCTTACCAGACCGAGATCAGACAGGCGTGACCGGATATCATTCGCCGCACGTTTGACGTCCGCAAAATCAAGTCCCTCGTCAGGGTCCAGATCGATGACCATGCGGTCCGGCGCTTCGACATCATCGGTTCGTGCGCACCACCCGTGGAATTCAATGGTGCCCATCTGGACGCAGGTGAGAATGCCCGCAGCATCGTCGACATAAAGATAGTCTTCGCTATCGCCATCCTTCTCGCGGATCGGGACATGATGGACATGTTCGCCGAACGAGCCGCTATCATGCTTCTGGAAGAAGCACTGCTTTGCCCTCCCCTGCGGACAACGCACGAGGCTGACCGGACGATTGGCGAGAAACGGGAGCATCGCTGGAGCAAGCTGAGCGTAGTAGTCTGCAAGATTGCCCTTGGTCTGCCCGCTCTCGGGAAAGATCACCCGCGAGCGGTTGCTTATCGCGATGATCTCCGTCGGGCTCTCGATCCGGACAGGTTTCTCTGGCATCACGTCCTCGGCCTCCTTGTCTTCGCGCAAGCCGACGAAGCTGGCATGGCGGACCCTGCCTTCGCCGGTGAACTCGGCAAAGGCAATTTCGGCAACGAGCACCGGTTCGAGCCACGACGCCCCGCGAGCTTCGGCCTTGGGCACTTCGAGCGCGCGGTCTTCTCGCCTCAGCGATTCAAAACGGGCGGCCAATTCATCAAGCAGATCTTCATTGAACCCCGTGCCGACCTTTCCCTTGTAGACCAATACGTCAGCTTCTCGCTGCGCCAGCAGGAGCGACGCGAAGGGCCGACGGCGGGCATTCGATTTCGTCATGCCGACGATGATGAATTCCTGGCGGAGGATGCACTTGACCTTCAGCCAGTTTTGCGTCCGCTTTGGCAGATAGGGTGCGTCAGCCCGCTTGGCGATGATGCCCTCTTGCCCGGCGCGGCACATTGCCTCCAGCAGCTTCTCGCCCCCGCCAATGATGTGATCGGCGATGTGAATTGGCGGAGGAGCGTCGGCCAAGAGGCCGGCAAGCCGTTGCTTGCGCTCCACATTGGACAGCGGTTTCAGGTCCTCGCCGTCAAGTTCAAGGAGATCGAATGCATGGAAGGAAAGAGCATCTTCTTCGCCCTGTTCGCCATGGCCACGCTTCAGCACGGCTTGCAGGCGCGAGAAATCCGGGTTGCCTTCGGCGTCCGAGGCCGTGATCTCGCCATCGATCAGGCATGAAGGCAGATCGAGGCTTGCGAAGTGGCAGATCAGTGGGGAGAACTTCTCGGACCAATCGAGGCCACTGCGGGTGAACACCCTTACATTCTTGCCTTTTGCAGCGATGAGGGCCCGATAGCCGTCGAACTTGATTTCATGGAGCCACTGGCGTCCTTCAGGCACACTGTCGACCAATGTTGCAAGCTGGACTGGTTGAAACGCTGACAGTGGTGCGTTGCTGCGCTTCTTGCGCGGTGACTTGGCCTTGGACATCCGCGCATTGTGCTTGCTTGCTGCTTGCATCTCGGCCGCGAAGTCCGCTCCCCGCTTCCCCTTCAGCGAATGACTCGAACGTTTGTCGGCGGCGATTTCGGCCATGGTCCGCCCGGTAAGCACGCTGGTGAGCGCGCGTTCCACGAGAATATCTCCCTCTGCAGCAAACGCGTCATCGATCTTGCGCAGCAGCCAGTTTTCGCGCTTCTCGTTGCCCCGCTTCTTCAGGCGGATGAGAAGCCATTCGCCTTTCATCCGCTCGCCATCAAGACGGAAATGCAGATGTCCGTCTTCAAGGTCCTTCGCGCTTTTGCCCTCGATCGGTGCCCAGGTCCCGCGATCCCACAACATCACGGTTCCGCCGCCATACTCGCCTTCGGGTATGGTGCCTTCGAACTCGGCGTAGCTCAGCGGGTGATCCTCGGTCTGCACGGCAAGGCGCTTGTCCTCCGGATCTGGACTGGGGCCGCGCGTTACCGCCCAGCTCTTCAGTACCCCGTCAACTTCGATGCGGAAGTCCCAGTGAAGCCGCGTGGCGTCGTGCTTCTGAACGATGAAGAGGTTGCCAGTCTTGCTTGATGCCTTTTTGCCCGAAGGTTCTCCCGTGCGGGTAAAATCGCGCTTGGCGTTGTAGGCTGCGAGGGGATCGCGGGCGGCCATCGCTCAGGCCCGCTTGCGGCGCGTTGGAGATGCGCGTTTGCGGGGTCTGCCCTCGTCGGCGTCTTCGTCGTCGTGTCCCAGCGATTGCTTGAGCGCTGCCATCAGGTCGATAACGTTGCCACCACGCGGAGCCTCGTCAGCATCGGGATCCTCGATAATGCGCTCCCCCTTCGCCTTGATCTTTTTTTCGATCAGCGCGTGGAGTGCATCGACATAGCGGTCATGGAACTTGTCGGGCGCAAACTTCGCCGTCTTCTTCTCGATCAGGCTGGCTGCCAGATCGAGAAGCTCGGGGTCGGCGTCACGTGCGGGAATATCGCGGAACCAGTTGTGCGCGCGCTGTACCTCGTCAGCATAGCGCAGAACCTCGAGGATAAGTCCGCGCCCGCACGGTTTGAGCGAAACGAACTGCTCGCGCCCACGGGCCGAGAGTTGTCCCAGCCCGACAGTTCTCGTCTTTCTGAGCGCCTCACGAAGGACAATGTAGGCATCCTCTGCAAGGTCATCGGCCGGCACGACAAAATAGGGCTTTTCATAATAGAGCACATCGATTTCGTCCGAACCGACAAACTGGACGAGTTCGAGCGTCTTGCGGCTTTCGATGCGCACGGATTCGATCTCCTCGTCATCGAGTAGAACGTAATTGCCGCGTGATACCTCGTAGCCCTTCACGATCTCCTCGCGATCGACTGGACCGACGCCGGGCGCCACTTTCTCGTAGCGGATGCGCTTGCCGCTGGGTTCGTGGATCTGGTGAAAAGAAATGGCCGCACCGCTTCGCGTGGCCGGATAGATTTCGACCGGGATCGAAACCAGGGCAAGGCGCAATTGCCCTTGCCAGTATGCGCGAGCGGCCATGGCGGGCTTCCTTCCGGATCCTGACTGACGCGCGATGATGCGACAGCTTCGCTGGCTCTATGCGCGAATGGCGGATGCGGTTCCCGCAGGGATGAAAGGCGCGTTCAGACTTTTCGAGCGGCTTAGGTAATCAGACTTAGGCAGGTTGCGGAGAAAAAACGTCGGAATCCCGCCATTCCTAAAGCTTTTCCGGAAATTGTTAACCAGAAACCGGAACCCGACGTTGGCGGGCACCGATGCATGATGCCTGAGTGTTAATGGAGATTGCATCATGATTTCTGGCAGGATGGCGGCCTTGGCGCTTGCCTCGTTGGGTACAATGGCCGCAGGCAGTGCGGTGCATGCATCGCAAGGGTCCGCATCGATCACTATCACTGGACAAGTGCCGTTGGTTTGCCGCGTTGCGGTGGACAACAGCGCCAGCGCAATGCTCAGCGCCAATGGCAACAAGAGCGAACTGCGCGAGTTCTGCAACAACGGTGCAGGTTACCGGGTGATAGCGACCTATTCCAAGCAGCTTGCTGCGGGCCGACTGATCGTTGATGGCCGCACAATTGCCCTCGATGGTTCAGGCGAAGTCGTTATCAGTGACGTGAGCCACGCCGCTGCAACAACGCGCTCGATAGCGATTGAAGCTGACGGCAAGGCTGCTGGCTCGATCCGCTTCCGCATCGAGCCACGCTGACTTTCATAGCGGGATGCTGCCGCAGTCCGTTGGTGCAACTGATCCAGCAACGAGCGGAGTGATCGTGACGACCAGGTTCTCCGAATAGTTCGGGGAGATCGCCTTGGTCGCTCCGCCATCGATCAGGGTTCCTTGCACTGGCAGACGGTCTTCGACCGCATCGCCAATCCCGGCGCGTGCGCATGTCTGGCTGATGGGCGACGTACTCGTGGGAGAACGGCTTTGCCCGAGGAAGCGGACGGAATAGCGGATCTGCTGGCTGCTGTCCGTCGTCGAGGCGCCACTTGGGGTCAGGACAAACGGCTGGGCATCGCCCGGCATGACGCCGAGCGTGACGGTGTAGGGCCCCGAGCTTTGCACGCGAACGTGGTTTGACGCAGAAGTCTTTACAGTGGGCGCCTGAACATTCGAAACTTGGGCAAGCTCGCCGAAATCGAGAGCGGTGCCAACGAAGCTAGCGCGAAGTGCGCTCAACACATTCACGTTGATCGAGATGGCGGCCGCACTGTCGATCGGCGTCAGGACATCGTTCAAACCGCCCGTGCCCTTGCAGACGTAGCGAATTCCGAACTGGATGAGGCCGCCAGCCGTCAGATCGACGTTGGCAGGTACGGTTACCCGCAGGTTGATCTGTAGCGTATCCGGCTGCGCAGCCCCACCGAACTGCACGGCAATCTGGCCGGTCTGAATATTGGAAATGGTCGGGAGATTGCTTGGCACCGCGTTGGAATCGTACAGCACGTCAAAGTAGGTACCGCCACCCGGCACGGTCGCCTGCACCTGATAGGCAGGGCTTCCCGCCGGCTTCGTCAACACGAAATAGGCTTCCTGCGTCTTCTTCCCGCCGCCTGCCGTAACGCGCGTAAGCGTTAGCGGAATATCGACCGACTGCAGGCCGGACGACGCAAACGGATCGTACTGGATGGACGTGCTTCCGCCGCTGCCGGTAACACCGCAGTTGGACTGAGCCTGGGCACTCTGGGCAGCAGTGACCATCAAGACAACTGCAGCCATCGCCAGAAAAGTGCGTAGGCGTGACATCCCGGTCCAACTTTTCATTTCTTCTCTACCGCCTTTATCTCCCCAAGCTGGACAACTCCCGTAGCCTTCTGGGGGATTTCGATTTCGAATGTGGAGCGCGCAGCATCGAGCATTTCGACGCGCCATTTTCCGGGCGCCAGTCCGGTCGCGCCGAAGCGGCCCTGGCGGTTGGTGAACACGGTCTGCGCGGGACGCTCCGGGTGTGCCACTTCCGTGGCCGTTCCGCTGACCAACGAGACCGGCTGGCCATCAAGATCGAGCATGATGCCGAGGGCTGTGACATTATAGTCAGAGCCGACGGTGACGACGTATCCGCTGCGGTAGGATGGGAATACGCGGAAGGAACCTTGGCCAATGTCTGTGCCAGGAGGCGCATTCCGTACATCAAGCGGCACCGTGCGCTCGGAATAGGAAGGCAGGCTTGGCATCGTGGCCGAGCGCAAGCTACCGCTATTTGCAGCGTTGCCGAAGGTTGACGCGTCTACCACGATGTCAGCCTTGCCAAGGCTTCGGTGCGGCCGCACGATCGCAAAGCTGTCAAAGATGGGGCGGCCAAGCGAAACTGCACCATCGGCAAGGGCCAGCGAGGTGCCCAAGCGGAAAGTGCTGCGCTGGTTCTGACTGTCGCCGAAACCGCGCGTGTATGTTCCGAAGTGGCTAAAGCCAAGCTCCGCGCGATTGGCGAAATAATTGGCGTTCACCGAGACGCCTGCCCCGTTGTCCGAGCGTTCGACATCGGCTGTCACGTTGTAGCTGCCAACGCCGCTACCGCTTAGAGTCTGATAAGATGCGCGGAAGCGGTTGTCGCGGGTGTCAAAGTCGGAGCGGACAGTGGAATAGCGTCCCAGACGGACAATGAGCGAGACAAATCCGCTGAACTCCCGACCGAGCGTGTCTTCCTGGTAGCGCGCCTCTGCGTTCAGCGTTGCGCGGTCTGAAAACCGCCAACCCGCACTCAGACGGTAGTTCTGAACGTTGGGCCTGCCAGTGCGGCCTTTGGAGAAGCGAACATCGGCGCCTCCGAAGAAGCTTGTGGTGAAGGCATGGGTGTAACCGCCACCCAGCTCGTACTTGTAGGGATTGTCAGGGAGGAAGAACGAGACCGGAGCGAAGCGGCGGCTCCGCCGTTCGACAAAAAGGTTAAAGGTATCGCCAAGGCCGCTCGGTCGCTGGATAAGACGCTGGAACGTGGCGTTGAAGGCATGTCCCGACCCGACGCCGTCAACCTTGCTGAAGGATACATTTGTGCCAAGCGTGCCGAACGGCGTGCCGACCACGGCTTCGACCCCGCCCATTCGGCTATCAGCGTCAGCCTGAAAATTGACACCAACAGTCAATGCATCGGTCAGCCCTCGGCGATAGTAGCCCGAGACGATCCAGTCATCGCTGTATCTGGGCCCGCGCGATCCGAATGGAGCCTTCACGCCAGCGTAGAGGCCAAACTCGCTCAGGCCCTTGGCCAGCTGGGTCTGATCGACAAAAAGGTTGAACTGGACGACTTCCGTACGCCCCGTGTCGTCAAGAATGTTCAGCCGAATATCATTGCCGCCCTGCGTGAATGGGAAGTCTCGCAGGTTGTAGTTGCCTGGCGCGAGTTGCAGCCGGCGGACCTGCTGGCCATTGACGATAACCTCAACCGTAGACGCGCGGTCGAGGCGAAAAGCACGGTCACCACGCGGACGCACGACTTGTTGAGGATTGAGGACGCTGTAGGACCGAAAGAACGAGATCCCGGCGATGTCCGGTGCAGACTGGAAGCCACGTGCCTGCGCTTCAAGGTCGCCCGCAGAAATGCGCACCAGGTGCCGGGTGTCATCAAACACGAAACGACTGCCAAGCCTCTGGAAATCGCCACCCAACGCTCCCGGCTGCCAGATCGCATCGCTTTCCGCCACAATCGGGCCGAGGCGTAGCGCGCCATCGACAAGCATGACCGGTTGGCGCAGTCCCTGGCCAAACCCATCCTCCACCAGGTCCAGCGAACTCCGGAGATTGACATAGGCACTGAAGTTTGCCGGCTTCAGAAGTTCGCCAACACGCGATCGATCAAGCGCCGAGACCGAAACGGCCCGCGACGCGCGCCTCTCAGTGGGAATGCTGAATCGCAGTTCGAGCGTGCGTGGATCGTAATCCACGCCAATGCCAACAGGCGCCAGATCTTCTGCACTGACTTGCGTCTTGCCACCAAAGCTCGTCCGCAGACTTTCCAGCACGTCTGGCGCGAGCAACTCGGAAAGAAGCTGTACGACGCGAGCGGCCGGAAATGTCAGGCGGTCGTCGACATCGATCTGCACCGGAACGTCGCCGAGATAGCTCCCACCGTCCTTTGCAGGGACCGTCAGAACCACAGCGCGTCCCGTCGGATTGAGTTTCTGCGAGCGAAATGCCGGAGCGGGCAGTTGATCTGCCAGATTGGCCGCCGCCAGCTTTGTCGCTGGAGCCAGAGGAACGCGCATCCCGGCGCCGTCGTGACCTGGTTCGAGCGTGTCCGCCCAGACGGCAGGAGCCCTGCCCGCAAAAAGCAAGCTGGCTCCTATTGCGAAGATCTGCCGCGACCGCCCCTGCATGAGCTTAGCCCTCCGGTGTGATCGTCGCTTCAACCGTGCCAACGGCGAGCGGCAATTCGACAGGAATGGTCACCTTGCGGGTCTGGTTGCCGCCCACGAGGCCGAAGCCGATTGTCTGCTGGATTTCAGGACCGGAAAGCGTGCGCCTGAATTGCTCTTTTCCTGCGGCATCCTTTTCAACAATGCGCAATTTGCTACCGCTCAAGTAACCGTGGACGGCTGAAGCATTTCCAACGGTCACGACCGCAACCGGCTTGCCAGCGCCATCCTTGCCAACTTCGGCGCTTGTGACTTCCAGCTTCGGCTTAACACCGGCAGGCGAAACGCTGGCGAGGACCTGGAAATTGTAGAGTATCTGAATTGCAGATTGGCCTTCAGGCAACTTTACCGGCAGCTGTGCGACCGTGACGTAGTAGTGCCTGCTGCCAGCCAGAGCAGGGTCGCCAACGTATTGGACGCGGAAGGTTTGCGTCTGGCCCGGCTCAATAAGAGCTTGCGGGGGGAATACGAGAAGGTCTCCGGGGTCCTTGCCGGTCGGCGAAACGCCCGTCTCGGTCAGGCGGAGTTCCTGAACAGTCAGCTCGACCGGCAGCGGGCTGGCGAACGTGTTCTCGACCGTGATGACCTGCGACATGTCACGTCCCGATGTCTTGAGATCGATCACGACTGGCTGCACCGTCATCGCCATGGTCGAGGCAGCCGGCAGCAGCAGCGAAACGGCAGCAGCAGACATAAACGAGACATTCGATTTCACGTGAAGTTCCCCCAGCCCGCAGGCAATAGATTCAATCAGTTGGCTGCAGCTGAATGACGATCGTGTCGTCGTAGTCGCCGGCAATCAGCGGCGTGCCGCCATCGGGCGTGTTGACCAGAAGAGCGAGATTGCCCGTCGCGCCATTCGCCACCGCCAAGGTCAGCATGCCTGCGTTGCTGCTTCGCTCCTGACTGGCCCCGGCCCAGTCGAGGCGCAGCGTGTAGGGCAACAGATCCGCGAAGCCCTGCGCCTGCGTGCCGGCGGCTCCGATCCTGCCCAACCCGCCCTTGCCCGACGCTGCGGTTACCCGGTGCGAGGCATTGCAGGTGGCTGAAATTTCGAGCTCGAAACTGGCCCCCCTCGGCAGAGCGGTGTTGGGATCAACCAGGCGCGTCAACCCAACCGTGGCATTGCCGTCACCCGTCGCCTGGAAGTTGGCGTTAGTTACGGCTTTTGCTCTGGGGGTGCTGATTACACAGGCCGAACCTGCAGTCGCACTGAGTTCCAGCACTCGAGCTGCGCGATCCGCCTCTTGGGCATTGGCTGAGACGCCAAGCGCGAGGGCCGCGGTTATGAGCATGAAGCGCATTATTTCGGCTCCAGCGTAATGCGCAGCGTATCGCCATAAACTCCGGCAAGTACGGGCGCATTCACGCCGCCATTGGATGCTCCGGCGAGAATGGCAAGGCGCAAGGTGACAATTCCCGCTGTCGCCTGGTCAACGTCGATACGCTCCTCGCGATTGCTGCGAATGCGGGCATCCATCTGGATTTGACCGGAAGAATTGCCCCAGGTGAGGTTGGCATCATAAGGCAAGGCCGTCGCAAATCCCGGTGCATCGGTGGCTTGCCGTCCATCGGTGGGCCACAAACCATTATTTTCGGACTGGATGCGGATCTGATGCGGATAGTTGCAGACGGCCGAGAATGACACGGTGGCGCTCGCCGGGCGGGCAGCGAGCGTCTGCTGATCCAGCAGTTGTGTTACCTGCAGAGTGTCACCCGAAATGCCATTGAAGTTGACGAGCTGACCTGCCTGCAGTTCGCCGCCAGCAAGCGTGCAAATCTGCGGCGCAGAACCGGTGACCGGGAGCCCCCGAGCGCTCGCCGTCTCCTGCGCGGCGGCCGGAATCGTGCCCAGCGGCAAGACCGCGATGGCGAACATGATGGAACAGCGCGCCATGCTTCAGCTTTCCGGCGTCAGCGCCACGGTAACCGTGCCGCGATAGGAGGTGTCGGCGACGAGGCGCAGGCCGCTTCCACCGGTGGTCGCGAAGTCAGCTATTCCCACGGTGATCGGTCCGCTGAAGGCCGTCGTCCGTTGCTGGATCGCTGCAGGGTTGCTTGCCGAAGCGGTGCTGAAGCTGGCTGGAACTGTCGTCCAGCCTGCCGCCGTCGCTGTAAAATCAACGCTGCGTGAGAATCCCGTCGGCGCATTGGCCGTGAATGTCTGCGCAACTACGGGCGTGGCAGTAACCGCGATCGAACTGCGTGACGAACAGAAGCTCCCCGCCAGCACCTGGGAAGGTGCACTGAGATCGGAGCGGAGGAGACCTGTGGTCGTATCGACGAGAATGCCCAGGTCGAAAATGCCACCGGCTTCCGTCACCGAGCCACCGACACAGATTGCCGGAACAGTCCCGACGACCGCGAAGTCTGCCGAGTCACTGGTACTCTGGGCTTGGACCGGAGCCGAAACGACAACGGAAGAGATAGCTGTGAAAAGCTTAAGCCTGTTCATGGCCGCTTACTCCGTTACCGGTACGGGACCGAGGGTTACAGTGACCAGGCCGCTGTAGTTTCCCGCAACGAGCAGCGCGTTCTGAGGCGCCGAGAACGAAGACAGCGCGACTTCGATGTCACCAAGTTTCGGGCTGGGCTGCGTGCTTCCCGTCGCGGCAGAATCGGGAGAGGCCCCGTCGGCCGCAGCATTGGTTGTCGCAGCAGTACCGCTATTGCCCCATCCGGTTGCGGTGGCCGTGTAGTTCACGGCACGGGAAAATCCGGCCGGCGGCGCAATTGTTGAATCGCCAAGCAATGCGGTCGCGCTTACACCGAGCACCGAGCCGGCAAAGTTGCAGAAGCTTCCGGGTAGCGAGACCGATTGCGTGGCGAGCGCGGCAATCCGTCCGACGGATGTACCAGAAGTCTGCACCATCTGGCCGAGATCGACTACCGCGCGCGAAGGTTCACCCAGGATGCACAACCGTGCGACGGAGCCCGTCACAGCGACCTGACCCGACGCTGTGTCGGAAGCCGTTTCCTGCGCAGACGCAGGCGCAGCCATCCCATATAGAGGCAGCAAAAGCAGGATGGACTTGAACAGTGCGGATTTCATCGTCGTGCTCCTGGATGAACTTTTCACGCGCAATGCAGATCAGACGGTGGGTGACAGGAAGACCTCGACCTTGCCCGTGTAGGCACCAGCGACGAGCTTCTTGCTTGCGGCCGTGGACGAGCCCAAAGTGACGGCGATGTTGCCGGAGAACATGTCGACGTTGGCGGCAGTGCTGGCGACCGCATCGGTGCTGATGTCAGAGAAGCTCTTGCCGTTTGCCGAGACCGAAGCAGTGTAATTGACAGTGTCGGTGAATGCAGCCTCGGCACCGGACGTGACCGGCTGGTCTCCGGTCAACGCGGTCGCCTTGACAGAGAGGGTGGCTGCAGAATTGTTGCACCAACCGGTGAGCGTGCGGGTCTGACCATCAACCTTGCTGGTGTCGAGGCCGCCGTCTGCGTCAGCCAGTTCGCCCAGCGGCAGGTCCTGCGAGGACGTCACGAACTTGCACTTGGCGGCTACGGAACCGGTGATATTGACAGTGCCGGTAACGCTTTGACCAGAAGCAGGCATTGCCGAGAGGGTTGCTGCGGCGGTCGCCGCGAGAAGGATCTTACGCATTTCATTTCTCCTGGAGAAAGGCTCGATCAATTCAGGCCACGGGTTGGATGTTTACGGTGATGGTGGAGGTGTAATTGCCGGCGACGAGCAGGTTCGACGCGCCACCTCTGGTCGAGAAGCCATAGGCCTTGACGGCAATGTTGTTGCCCGAAGCTGCGAGACGACCGACAGTCGCTGAATTGGCTGCGGTGGCGCCGGTGGCGGTGCTGTATGTCACGGTGCCATTTCCGCCGGCCGCGAGCGCGACTTGCATTTCGGCGGTATAGTCTATCTCGTTCGAGTAGCCTGAAACGGCGGCGGCGGCGGTGGCGAGACGGTCAGCCGCGATCGCGATGGAGACGCTGGCCGAAGTGCAGACCACGCGCGTGGCGACCGGGGTTCCGCCCGGGGCTGCACTGGTGGTGGTGGTGAAGCCGGTCGCCAAGGTGCCGTCCGAGGCGTCCAGCGCGCCTAGCGCGATCGTGCCGGTGAAGGCCTGGGTCGCCGAGCCGCCCGGTGCAACAACGGAGCACCTTCCAAGGACGCTGCCAGTGACATTGACCGTGCCAGTCGTCACCGTCTGCGCCTGTGCGGAAGCGGTTGTGATTGCAATTGCGGTAGTTGCGGCGAGCAAGGACAGCACGGTCTTCATGGCAATCGGCCTTTCAGTCTGCCGCCAAAGGCGGCGTGAATTGGTGCCGGGACAAGCCCGGCTGGAATCGTCAGGTTACAAAGCGGCGGAAACCGTCACGGTCAGGGTGTCAGAGTAGGTCCCCTGAACCAGAACGGACGGGCCCGCGTATGCCGGGGCGCTTATCTGGAGGTAGGCACCAGCAAGGTTCTGGGAACTGGGAGCGACACGAAGCCCTTGGCTTTGCGTGGCAGGTCCTATGAACGAGCAAGGCGTGCCCGCCGTGATGGAAAGGGTGGCTGCCTCGCACTGATCGGTCACGCTGCCACCTCCGGTGCCAACCAGGTTGAGTGTCACCAGATAGGGGGCGATCCCCGTATATCCTGGCTCCGAGGGTTGAGTACCGCTGCGCAATCCACCGTTTGCGGACGTGACAGCAACGCGCGCGGCGCCGTTGCAATTCAATGTAAAGGGAAACTGATTGGACCAACCTGACTGGTCAATTTGCCCGGCATCGAAGCTGCCGGATGGTGCACCGCCAATAGCGAAGCCGCACCGGCCACCAACAGATGCGGTGACAGGTAGGGTCAGCGACACGGGAGTACCACCGGCGTATGCCGTCGGCCCCGCAATGGTTGACTGTGCCAGAACGGCAGACGGGCACGTGGCCGCAATCGCCGTCAAGCCGATCCTGATCTTGTGCATCAACATGCGCACTGCTCCCTGCTGCCTTACGGCAACTCGGCGCGCTTGCCTTGCGATGGAAACACTTGCCCTTTTACGGGCGCAATTCTTCAACCTTGGAAATGTAGGTCGACATCTCCAAGCGGATGAAATTGGCTTCAGTGTTCGTCTTCGGTGGCAATGCGCCTGAATTGGTTAACTTGCAGGTAACCTTTTACGCTCGACAGAACGCCTGCCGTGACTCACGATGCATCCAAATCCGACAGAATTTGCCCCAGATGCGTCGCATCTGGAGAATTAAAAAATAGAGTAAACAGGCTTCACCTGGCCCCATCGCTTGAAACAGGGAACAGCTGGTAAAACTGAAAATTCCTTTTGTTTTCGTATCTTGGTGGTTTTTTACCGCCACTCGCCGAGAGCTTATCTACACTCAGAACAGCGAAGAAACTGATAATATTAAAGAATATAGTTAATTACCGACAGACGCCGATCCGTTAGGAATGACAAGAATCAATCAAGAATCTCAGAGAATTTGCACCTGTTCGCTTCCGATTCGCAGCGTCTACCGGCGAGATGACTGAAGCTCTGCCTCCATCATCTTCCGCATCTCGAATTTCTGGGCCTTGCCAGTTACGGTCATGGCGAAAGCCTCGACTATGCGGATGTGACTGGGGACCTTGTAGTGCGCGATGCGCCCCTTGCAGTGCGCCAGCACATCATCCGGGCCGAGGTCTTCCCCTGCCCGGGCAATGACCCACGCGCAGACTTCCTCGCCAAACTTCTCGTCCGCAACACCAAACACTTGCGCGTCTTGAATGGCCGGGTGGGTGAGCAGGAACTCCTCGATCTCGCGCGGGTAGATGTTTTCACCACCGCGGATGATCATGTCCTTTATACGGCCGGTAATCCGGATGTATCCATTCTCGTCCATGGTAGCCAGATCGCCGGAATGCATCCAGCCGTCAGCATCGATGGCTTCGGCAGTCTTGGCAGGATCATCCCAGTAACCAAGCATGACGGCATAACCGCGCGAACAATACTCGCCCTGTTCGCCAATCGGAAGGACCTCGCCATCGAGCCCCACGATCTTGGCCTCGGCATGGGGATGGACGCGGCCGACGGTGCCAACGCGCTCCTCAATTGGATCGTCGGTAGCCGTCTGCGTGGTCAGCGGACTGGTCTCGGTCATGCCATAACCAATCGTGACCTCCGTCATGTTGAGGCGATCCATGACCTGGCGCATCGTGGTAACCGGACAAGGCGAACCCGCCATGATTCCGGTACGCAATGTGCTGACGTCGTAATCATCGAGGTCGGGCTGTGCGAGGATGGTGATAAACATCGTGGGGACGCCGTACAGCGCAGTGCAACCTTCAGCCTGCACCGCCTCAAGCGCCGTCTTGGGATCGTATGCCTCACCGGGATAGACCAAGGCCGCGCCACTCGCCAAGGCGGCGAGGTTGCCCAAGACCATACCAAAGCAGTGATACAGCGGGACCGGAATGCAGATGCGGTCGCTCACCCCGAGCTTGATTGTCCGCGCCGTAAAGTAGCCATTGTTGAGGATGTTGCGATGGGTGAGCGTTGCGCCCTTGGGGAAGCCGGTCGTGCCGCTGGTGAACTGGATATTGATCGGATCGTTCTGACTAAGCGTGGCGTCTACGGCCGTTAGCCGACCATGATCAGGTTCGGCGCGCAAGGCGTCCCACGGTTCGAAGCCGTCATGTACCGCATCACCAAGAGCAACCATGCCGCGCAGCATCGGCAACTTGGCGTGTCCCAGTTCGCGCAGCATCGCAATGTAGTCGCTGGTCTTGAAGCTGGCTGCGGTGACGAGAAAGGTACAGCCGACCTTGTTCAGCGCATATTCCACCTCGCTGGTGCGGTAGGCAGGATTGATAGTGACCAGAATCGCGCCAATCCGGGCCGTGGCAAACTGCAGCACGGTCCATTCAGCGCAATTGGGTGCCCAGATGCCGACGCGATCGCCCTTTGCCACCCCACGATCAAGCAGGCCGGTGGCAATCCGATCGACCTCGATGTCCAATTCCGCCCACGTCCAGCGAATGCGTTGATGGCGAGAGACGAGAGCCAGTTCCACTCCCCATGATTGCGCCGCGTCGCGCAAAGCCTGTCCGATCGTCTTTTCCAGGAGCGGCTCTTCCGTGGCGCCCTTGGTGTAGGAAAAATGCGTCATCGTTTGATATTCACCACTTGGGTCTGTGTGTATTCGGCAAGGCCCTCGACCGATTGTTCCACGCCAAGGCCACTGGACTTGAAACCGGCCATCGGAATGTGGGGGCCAATCGCGATGTGCTGATTGACCCACACCTGCCCGCTTTCGATCCGCGAAGCAATGTCCGCCGCACGCGCTACATCCTTTGACCATACCGAACCGCCAAGACCGTAGTCCGATGCGTTGGCGCGTGCGATCACATCTTCGACATCATTGAATTCGATTACTGGAAGAATGGGGCCAAACTGCTCTTCATGGACAATCCTGTCACCGTCGGTCACGTCACGGACGATGGTAGGGCGGATAAAGTACCCCGCACGCTCCATCACTTCGCCGCCCGCAACGATCGTGCCATCGGCTCGTGCCGCCGCGATGAAATCCTTGACCTTCTCGAACTGCATCGCGTTCTGGATCGGCCCGATCTGGGTGCCTTGCTGCAGCCCGTCGTCCACGACGGCAGCTTCGGCAAGGCGGGCGAGCTCCTCGCACATGGCGTCATATATGTCAGCGTGGACGTAGGCGCGCTTCACGGCAAGGCAGACCTGCCCGTTGTTGAAGAAGGCGTTGCCGAAGATCGCCTGCGCCGTCTCGCGAACATCCACATCTTCCAGTACAATAGCAGGGTCGTTACCGCCCAGCTCCAGAGTAACGCGCTTCAACGTGTCGGCACCGCTTGCAGCGATGCGCTTGCCAGTGGCCGTAGAACCGGTGAAGCCGACCTTGGCGACGTCCGGATGAGCTGTCAGGTGCGGTCCGAGGTCATTGGCATCTGTAATGATATTGACCACGCCAGCGGGGAATACGTCCCGGCAGATCTCGCCAAGGATCAGCGCACAGACCGGCGTTGTCGGCGCGGGCTTGAGCACAATGGCATTGCCCGCCAGAACCGCAGGACCAATCTTCCAGCAGGCGACGAGCAGCGGAAAATTCCAGGCGATAATTCCGACCACCACGCCCAACGGACGGTGCTTGACCGCGATGTAACCCGCTTCATCGTCTTGAATGACACGATCGGGCAGCTCCAGCGTGGCATAATGGCGCAGATAGCTATCGGTCATGGCCAGTTCGCCCATGGCCTCGGCAAGCGGCTTGCCTTGTTCCATGGTCAAGGTCCGAGCCAGTTCGTCCTTGCGAGCAGCAATTGCGTCCGCGAGCTCAAGGAGCTTTGCCTGCCGGTCGGCCCAAGGCACGGCTGACCAAGAGGGGACGGCCATCTTGGCTGCTGCGATAGCCGCATCTGCCTGAGCGACGGAGGCTCGGGGAACCGTACAGAACGGCTCCCCTGTTGCGGGATTGATCACATCCATCGTCATATCGCCATCGACGAGGTTGCCGCCGATCAGCAGCTTGTAGTCAGCCATGGTCCTCTCCTGGCGGCTTTGCCGCCTTGCAATGTCAGAACGTCAGAATTTTGCGCCCAGCGTGACCCCGTACATGCGAGGGTTGCCGATGTGGTTGTAGTCGAACCCGAAGCCTGCCAGCAGATCAACCCGAGAGGTGAAGTAGAACTTGTCGGTCAAGTTCTTACCCCAGATCGAGGCATTGAACCGCCCGTCTGCGCTTTCCCAGTCGATGTGCCCGCCGACCAGAGCGTAGGAGGACTGGCGCAAGCGGGGAACATTGAGGACTTCGAAGAACTGGCTCGATTGGTATGCGACGTCAGGATGCAGCGAGAGCTTGCCCATTCCGCCGTCGAAAACCGTCAGGTCGATGGTCGCGTTGAAGGTCAGCGTCGGCGCATTTGAAAGGCGGTTGCCTGCCACGTTCACGCCGCTCACGCTGCCACGCTGAATCTTGGTCGCCAGCAGGCCCATGCCGCCATGGAAAGTCAGCCGGTCGCTCGCACGGATGGTCAGCTCGGCCTCACCGCCATAGATACGGGATTTGGGAATGTTGAGCAGTGTCTGTGCAGCCGACGCCGGATCGACATTGATGAACTGCTGGTTGCGATAGTCGTAATAGAAGCCAGCGACATTGAGCGTGACCTTGCGGTCAGCGAATTGTGTCTTGGCTCCCACCTCGTAGGACGTGACCTGCTCCGGCTTGGCGATCGACAACTCGGACGGATCAAAGAAGGCCTGAGCGTTGAAACTCGGCGCACGATAGCCCCGGCTGATGCTTGCATAGACAAGGTTGCCGTCGGCCAGCTTGTAATCGAGGCCAATCTTGCCCGAGAGGTTGTCCTGCGAATAGCGCAGCGAGGACAGCGGGATCAGATTGGCGATCAATGTGCCATCAACGCCAAGTGCATCTGACCGGAAACCGCTCTGGACGCCGGTATCGTGGGTGTAGCGCAGGCCACCCCGCATCGTGACGGATTCTGTCAGCTCGTATTTGACATCGGAATAGATCGCATAGCTCTTCTTCAACTGATCGAAGCGATTGCGGAAGAGGCACGCGAGCGGAAGGCCCACCGCACAGTCATCTGCGGTGATTCCCGGGACGCCGTCAGAGTCTATATCCTTGCCGATCTCGAAGGTCGTTTCGTTGAACACCTTCTCGCGGTGGAAATAGCCGCCAAGGATGAATTCGAATGGGCCGCCGAAGTCGCTGGTCAGGCGCAGATCCTGGGCGAACTGGGTCGCACGGTCGTTGTAGGGAATCTCCAGCAATTCACTGGCCGTGCCATCGGTATCTTCGTAGAAGAACAGGCTACCCTTGTCCCAGGCGGTGATGCTCGTGACGGTCAGCGTATCGGATATGTCGAACGTGCCGGTCAGTGCCACCGAATAGGTGCGCGCCCGGCGCTTGGCATCGATGTTCGAAGCGATCTCCCGCCTGCCAAGGCCAGGACGGTTCGCTGCTTCGGGCTGCGCATAGATTCCGTAATTGTAAGGGTTCTGGAAACTGGTCGATGCGCGCAGGACAAACCGGACCGTCTCGCTCGCCTCGACATTCAAGGTGGCCCTGATCGCGTACTCGTCAGTCGAGGCAAGGTCCGGCTTTCCCGGCACCACGTTCTTGAACCAGCCATCGGCCTTGGCATAGGTCCCGGCAACGCGCAGCGCCGCCTTTTCCCCCAGCGGCACGTTGACTGCGCCGTTCAGGTCGACGCGGTTGTAATTCCCATAGCCTGCATTGAAGTAACCGCTGGTTTCGCCAAGCTTGGCGTTATTGGCAATGATATTGACCGCGCCGCCCGTGGTGTTCTTGCCATAAAGCGTGCCCTGGGGGCCACGCAGGACTTCGACCCGTTCGAGATCATACATGGCCACGCCTAGAAAGGCGAAGTTCCCCTTGTAGACTTCGTCATAATAGGTCGCGACGGGGCTTGCCTGATTGAGGCTGTAGTCCGACATCAAACGCCACGCAGCGAGAAGATTGGCGTATTGTCGCCCACGATCGATGTCAGCTGCAGATTGGCAACCTTGGTGACGAGGCTGTCAACATTTACAACCCGTGATTTGGAGAGCGTGTCGCCGCCGATCGCTGAAACGGAGATCGGAACGGACTGCAGGCTTTCGGCCCGCTTTGTCGCCGTGACGACGATCTCCCCCGCTGGTGCTGCTTCTTCGGTCTTGGCATCCTGGGCAAGAGCCGGTGTCGCGACGAGAACGCATGTTGCGGCTACCCCAGCCAGCGCGATCCCACGGAAAAGACGTTCCCTCATTGTCTTTGCTCCCAAGTTCAGGGTGACTGCGTTTGTGTTCTTTCCTGCTCGAACCCTGCGACAAGCCGCGCCCTCATCGGCGCTCTTTCCAGTCTCAGGGGGTGGCGCCGCAGGCTGCCGATTTCCTGAGCCGTGTATGGTCTGAAATCGGCCGGCATGTGCGCCGGGTCGTAAGTGTAGAGTGTCCAGTTCAGGAGGTTTGCCAGACGCACGTCATCGAGATCGACGGTCGAGACACCCGGCACCCTACCGAGAAATTCTCGCCCGCCGGGGACCTGTAGAAATCGGGCGACAACATTCTTCATCGGCGGATTGGAGCGATCATCGCCGCCGCCATCGGGGCGATGGCACCCCTGGCACTTCAGTATGTAATCGATCCGAGCCTGCTGTGGATTGCTGACGCCACGCATTACCGGCTCGCCCGCCTCGACGCCGGCCCCCGCTGCCAGCGCAGCGAGGACGGCAACCAGAGCGAGCGCCAGGCGCTTCATTTCCCGCCGGCTCCCGAATGAAGCCTTGCGACATCCGCTGCAGAGAGCGAAGCGCCGGAATCGCGATGGGCAGCAACCTCCCTATCGCTGTACGGCGTGAATTTCGGCCCGGTCTTTGCGACCTGCGTACCAATATGGTTTAACACCGCGGCCACCGCAGCATCGTCCAGCACTTGAGCGGGCATGACACCGCGATAGGGTTTTCCCTCGACCGTGATCGGGCCTGACAGACCGCGCAGCACTGCAAGCGCAAGATAGCGGCGCCCTGCCGGCTTGGTTGCCAAGGCCCGAAAATCCGCCCCGAGCGGAGGGTAGGCACCCGGCACGCCCGCACCAGTCTTGGTGTGGCACGCAGCGCAGCGCTGGAACACTGCCGCGCCATCGGGGGCGGCAGTGGCAGGCAGCGCCACTGCCGCCATCACCATGACCGGGATCAGACCGACAAGCGCTCTCATTTCGGTGCGTCCAACGCTACGCCGACGATCACTGCGGTCGAGCAGTTGTAGATGCTGCTTTCCGTGCCCAAGCACCAATTGTAGTCGTTGTTCGATTGCGGGCGGACTTGTGGACGGTCCCCTTCGTTACGGTTGCACAGGCACTGTCCGCACGAGGAAATGCCGCAGCAATCGTTGTAGCTGATCACGTAGGCGCGGTTGTCGGCCGGGTTGGTGCACGTGCCGATCCACGTAATCGGCGACATTTCGGTGCCGGGAGGGCAGGAGCTGACAGTCCCGCCGCAGCACGAGCACAAGAACCCGTCGATCGCGCAGTAGCGCCAGTAATCGCACGAAGACTGATCGCCCGGATCCTGCGGATTGCCGGATGAGATGGGAGCGTGCTTGCCGCCATCGGCATGCGATGATCCGCTTGCCGCCCGGGCAACGGGCAGGACCGGAAACACTGCCGCACCGGTAATCGTCGCTCCCAGCCAGGCGAGAGTGCTGCGCCGCGATGTTCCCCGTGCAATGCTGCGGGTCAGGCGCTCAGTCCACTTGTCGAAGCCAGCCATTGATCAGGCCTCCTTTCGGCGTGCGAGAAATTCCTGGATCGAGGCAACACCGCGCTCCTTCGCCTCGAACAGGCTTTCCAGATGCTCGCGGCTGTTGACGAGACCGAGCGAGGCAACGCGGCCATTTTCGTCCAGCAGGACCGCATAAGGCAGTTTGGAGACACCGAATGCCCTGCCGACCGCTTCGGAAAGGACAATGGGAACACGCTCGAGACCATGCGTGCCGCGGAGCCGCAGGTATTCAGCCTTGGTTCCATCTCCAGCGATTACGACATCAAGCCAATCGGCTTCGGCGCTCGCCGCCGATCGCACAACTGGTAGCAAGGTCTTGCAAACTGGGCAGTCAGGCGAGGCGAAGAACAGCAATTGGCTGCGCCCTTCCCGCTTGCCACCAATCTCGATGGGCGCGTCCTCGATCGTGGTGACGGTCATCGGACTGGCGACTTCTCCGACCTCTACCTTCTGGTGCAGCGTCAACGCGCCAGCAGGGGCAATGCGTTCGTGAAGGATGCCAACCTGGCGAGCGAGGGCCGCGATCAACAAAGCCTGCACGACCACAGCGGTCCACAAGAGAATCTGGGACGTCAACATCACGATTTCCTCCAGCGTGGAAGGGGAATGGCCAGCAGTTCCGAAGCAGCGAGATAGAGCGCCAAAAGGCCGGCGGCAGCAAATGGAGCGTCAACTCCGATCGATGCCGCCGGCAGGGTGGAAGCGATAGCGACAAGCATGGCGAGCGCTGTGGGACGAGCGATAGTCAGCCAGCCAACTGGCCTCTCGCGACCGACAAGATCGCAACCGCAGTCGAGACTCTGTCCGCGATGCGCCAGCAGGGCTGCAGCATAAGCCAGCCACACGACCATACCCAGCATCGCACCGGTCTTCTGAAGCGGCGCAACCAGCAGGCAAACAGCAGCGGCTACTTCCAGCGTGCCGGCGATGATGAGAAACAGCTGACCCTGCGACGGCATGCCCACCAATCGTGCTGCGGCAATGGCCAGACGCCGATGAGAAACTGCCTTGTGCACGGCTGATCCGGCAAGCAGCATGGCGAGAAAGATAATGACCGGGGCCATATCAGGGCGCCGTGATCAAGATGGGATTTGCGCCACCTGCAGTGCCGAGGGAGCGCACGAACGAGCCGGTGGCGGCATCGTGAATATCGATGACCCCGTCACCGCGAGCGACAACAAGTTGTGGCTTGCTTTCCCTTGTCAGCGCAATTGCCGATGCCACTGCGCGCAGGGGAATGCGAGCCACGCGTGCCTTGGACGCCGTATCGACAACCCAGACTTCCGTCCCGCCATCCTTATGGCTTCCCTCGCGGCCATTGGGACTCATCAGGACAAACAGCTTGCCTGCGCCATCGGCTGCGATCACTTGCCAGCCGCCCGGCCGCCATTCCGGCGCGCCACCGTCTGCGGTCCCGACGTTGAAGGATCCGCCGAGCGCGCGCGCAACATCCCCCGAAAAATCGAAAGCCTTGATCTGTCCACGGTAGCTGACAAACCATGCTGTGCGCCCGACCCATGCCGGGGTGCTGAACAGCGGCTGATTGTCGATATCCTGAACCTTCTCGAGCGTCTTCGACGACACGGCCTGTCCGTCAGCGCCAAGCGTCACGCTCAAGATTGAACCATCCGCACAGAAGCTTGAGAACCCGCGCTCACCAGTGGGATAAACCTGTGCGCAGCCAGGGAGATCGACTTCCGCCAGGACTTTACGCGAGTCGAGATCGACAACGCTAACTGACTGAGCAGGTGTGAAATTTGCGACAAGTGCCCACTTGTCCGCATTGGTGAACTGGAACAGCTGCGGATAGGTGACCGACTGCTGGCGCTTGCCGCCCGGCAATACAATTTCACCTTTCGGCTGAAGCGTGGCCATGTCCCAGATGGTAATCGCATCTGTCCGATCGCCACGCGTCAAGCGCGAGTAAAAGGTCTCTGCAGTCAAGACCTCTCCGCGCCGAGGGGAGACGAGCATGTTCGCGAACTGCGCAGCGCGCACGATGCCCTTCAGGGGCTGCTCTTCGGACGAGGTGTCCACGAGCATGACCCGACCATCGACGATCGAGCTGAAATGGAAATCGTGGATCAGAACCCATGCTGCCGGCCAAGCTGCTGGCAAACTCCGGATCGAAGGAATGGGCTCTTCCGGCAGCGCCTTGGGAAACCGGGAAGTGTCAATTCCGGGGTTAGCAGCAGCAACCCCGGCAACCACACTGACCGCCAGTGTGAAAGCCATGGTCAACCCAACAGTTCTCATGTCGGCACTCCCCTTGCCTGCCAAAGCCCGCTCGTCGGCTGGAAACCATAGTCTCAGAGGAGCAACAAATCTGTCAAGTGACCTAAATTTCCTTTGTGACAGGGTTCCGAAGTGGCGATATGTTAGAATTGAGTTGAAGGGTTATTGTGATGAATCAGGCTGATGATGCGCCGAAGTACGTGACGGACATGGTCATGCCGGAGCGAGAAGGCGGCTATGTCAAAGGTAATGAAACTCGCGAACACATTCTCCGCACGGCGCTATCCATCCTGATTGAAGAGGGATATCGGGCTATGTCGATGCGCCGAGTCGCAGCTGCCAGCGGTATGAAGTTCGGCAACCTGACGTACCATTATAGAAGCCGGGAAGACCTGGTTCGGGAGCTGCTCGAAGCCGTGATCCGCAGTTACGAACTCGAGTTTGTCGAGATCGTGCACATGCCGGGAGTACCGGCAGAGGAGCGGCTATGCCGGATTTGCAATCTCATCCTGGACGACATCCGATCGAAGAAGACAACCAATTTCTTTCCAGAACTCTGGGCGCTGTCGAACCACGACACGTTCGTTCTGGAACGCGTTCAGGAACTCTACGTCCGGGCTCGCGCCCCCCTTCTCGAGATCATCGCCGAAATGCGTCCCGATCTGGATGAGGCGAGCCGGGAAACGGTGGCTCTCTTCATTTCGGGATCGATGGAGGGAATGACCATCTTCGCTGGGCACGGCAAGCCATTCGAACGCCGGATGCCGCAGATCGAACGTATTGCAGCGCGTTCGTTTGTACTGCTGGTCAAGACGATAAGCGAAAGCGAAATCAAGGGGCTTGGCCACTCCTGATTGCGCCAATCCTGACGGGATAGCCCCGCATCTGCTTTATCCGGCGCAAGGAAAAGCTGGATCTCATCGCAGAAACACCGGGCAGGCGAGCAAGGCACTCGCGGTGCACCCAATCGTATTGCTCCAGATCCTTTGCCGCTACGCGCAGAATGTAGTCCGCTGCACCGGACATCAAATGACATTCGAGAATTTCGTCGAAATCGCAAACCGACCTTTCGAAGCGGTCCATCGCCTCGCGGCTCTGGCTAGTCAGCGTGATCTCCACGAAAACCTCGACCGACAGGCCAAGTGCACGTGGATCCAATACTGCGCCATACCGCGCAATGACGCCGCTCTGCTCCAGCGCCTTGATGCGACGATGGCAGGCGGAAGAGGACAGAGCGACCTTCTCCGCAAGGTCGGACACGGACAAGGACGAGTCGTTTTGCAAGGCTTCAAGCAGGGCGAGGTCTGCACGGTCCAAAGGACAATATCCCATTGATCTCCGATTATGCGAAGAATATCACCACCACGAAGCTGTTCAACGCGAAAATTAGGCAAAAACTGCCGGCCATACCGCGATACTCTGCCCGCACTGAATAGACCTGCTTCTGGGAGCGATTCAATGCGCGTCGGCACCGTCAAGGAAATCAAGAATCACGAATATCGCGTCGGCCTGACGCCGGAAAGCGTTCGGGAATTGGCCGCACACGGACACGAGGTGTGGGTGGAGACCGGCGCTGGGAACGGCATTGGGGCCAGTGATGCGGACTACGAAGCCGCCGGCGCTATGATCAAAGCTGACGCCAAGATCGTCTTCGACGGCTGCGAGATGATCGTGAAGGTCAAGGAACCGCAGGCGGTCGAGCGGGCAATGCTCCGCAAGGGCCAGATCCTCTACACCTATCTCCACCTCGCTCCGGATCCCGAGCAAACTGCCGATCTGGTAAAGTCCGGCGTCACGGCCATCGCCTACGAGACGGTTACGGGCACGGGCAACACCCTGCCTCTTCTCAAGCCGATGAGCCAGGTTGCAGGCCGCATGGCAATTCAGGCGGGCGCGACGGCTCTTGAAAAGGCACATGGCGGACGCGGCGTGCTCCTCGGTGGCGTACCCGGCGTATTGCCCGGAAAGGTCGTCGTGATCGGCGGTGGCGTCGTCGGCTTCAACGCGGCACAAATGGCCGTTGGGCTTGGCGCTGACGTAACGATCCTCGATCGTGACCCGGACGTGCTCGAGCGCCTCGACAACCACTTCGAAGGCCGCGCCCGCACGCTTTATTCAGGCAAGGCTGCGCTTGCCTCTCTCATTGCCGACGCCGATCTGGTCATCGGGGCAGTGCTCATCCCGGGGGCCGCCGCGCCGAAGCTCGTTACGCGCGACATGCTGTCGACCATGAAGCCAGGCGCCGTTCTGGTGGACGTTGCCATCGATCAAGGCGGGTGCTTCGAGACCTCGAAGGCGACAACTCATGCCGAGCCGACATACATCGTCGATGGCGTCGTTCACTATTGCGTGGCGAACATGCCTGGCGCTGTGGCACGCACCAGCACTTATGCCCTGAACAACGTCACCCTGCCCCACGCGCTGCGCATTGCGAACATGGGCTGGATGGCAGCGTTGAAGGCCGACCCCAATCTCGCCGAGGGTCTCAACGTTCACGAAGGCAAGGTTACATATCAAGCCGTTGCCCGTGAACTCGGGTACGACTTCGTTCCGGTTGGAGAGGTCCTCGCCTGATCAGACGGCGTTGATATCAACCACGGTAGGGATCGTGTCGTTGAGAAGAGTGATCTTCTTGCGTGCGATCCGCCACCGCCCGTCGGAGATGACCAGACGGTACTCGTATCGGCCAAAAAAGCAGTCCGACCGGTTCATGCGCACGTCATGGCGGTGGCAGTTAAATGCTGCGCACACTTCGGCATATCCGTCCCCTGCGTCAGTCAACAGAACGTTCGTTACCTGGTGAACCACGCGGGGCAAAGGCGAAGAAGCGGTAGACAAACCGGACGTAAGCCGCATGACCCGATCCTCAAGGTTGCGGCGCCCCCTGTAGTAGATCAGCGACAATTCTCGATCCGAGTCATCGGTAAGCGTCACTTCATCACGCCACGCCGGCATCCAGAATTCCACGTCTCCAGTAAACAGGTCGAGCCACTCGTCGAAGCGACTAGTATCGATCAGCAGGGCCTCCAGATAAAGGAGTTCTTCGGCTTGCTCTCGCGTCATCGCTGGCGTCATTCCGCAAACTCCGCGCTCATGCGCTTTGCCCACGCACGGTAGTAGCTGTGATACAGCGTCTCGTCGCAAAGCTGGGAATCAGCCAGAACACTGCGTTCCGGGTAGAGATCAATTCTGTCCGAGAAGCGATTTCCCCCTATGGCGGACGCCGTCATCCCTCGTGCGTAACCCTGTAGCCAAGGTTCGATTTCTGCAGCAAAGCCGATCTGGCAGTTCTCGTACGATACCGTGTCGTCGGGCGTGGCCATGCCGGTGGGATTGAAGAAATCCTCGTACTGGCGAATGCGTTGACGCCTGGCGGCATCGCTCTCCCCTTTCGGCGCGATGCACCACGTTCGCATTTCCGTTAAGCCCGGCCCGAGCGGACGTATCACGCGCAGCTGGCTTGAAGCATTCTCCGCAATCTGTAGGTTCGGAAAGATGGTGAGGTTGCGCATGTTGAACATCCAGTCACGCCTAGTCTCGCCATGTTGCGCAGCAAGCGCTTCCGCCCGTTCATACAGGGGTATGGCCGGCGTCACGCCAAACACGCCCCAGTTCAGCACGTGCCCGTTGGCGAAGCTGAAACTGCCACCGCCGATACCCTTCGTATCCTCCTTCCAGTAATCGCTGTTTTCCCAGACCGAAGCGACGACGTCCGCGCTCAATTCCTTCTGCCGCCGCTCCAAAACCCGGATGTAGGACGGGTGAGCAGAGGTGAAGTGATAAGCGTCCGAACAGTTCTCCAATTGCAATTTCCAGTTGGCCTCGAAGGTAAAGGTGACCTGACCGGGTACAAGCTCCAAGCCATCGGCGCTCTGGTCGGCAACGAGATCGAGCAACTTGGCGGCCTCGCCAAGGTATTCCACCAGAGGCGGGACGTCTGCCGCCAGACTACCAAACAGGAAACCACGATAGTTGGAAAACTGCGCCAAAGGCACGAGCCCGTGATTGTCCTGATCGAAGGCCTCCGAATAGCACCCGGCCGCCTTCCATTTCACCGCCTTGTTCCTGCCCGCGCTGTCGAACGACCAGCTGTGGTAAGGACAGACGTGCAGGCGCGCGTGTCCCTGTCGCACCTGCGCCAGGCGCGCTCCCTTGTGAGGACAGGAGTTTATGAAGCCTCGCAGGATGCCCTCACCATCTCGCTGGACGAGGACCGGCACTCGCCCGGCGAAAGTCGTGAAAAAGTCGTGTGCCCCGCTCGCCTGGCTTTCCAGTCCGAGGAATATCCAGCCGCCCTCGAACAATCGCCGGATCTCGGCGTCGAAAACGCGTTGATCGGCGAAGATCGCACGGCTCACGCGGAACACGCCTTCATCAGGTCTGTCGTCAATGAGGTCTGTAAGACGCAGCGTCATGCCACAATTGCTTCGACAAGCGTGGGCTCCTTCGAAGCCAGCGACCATGAAAGCGCCGCATCGAGCGAGGCTGCGTCAACAGCCCTCCGCGCCGTCAAGCCATGGCCTTCGGCGATCTTGCAGAAATCGAGTTCCGGAAACTTGGTCCCGACGAGCTCCTGGATTCCGAAGTGATGCCCGAAATGGTGTAACGCTTCGTAGCGGTTGTTCTTGATTATGATGAAGCTGACTGGAAGCCCATGCTGCACCGCTGCGTGCAAGCCCTGGATTGCATACATGGCAGAGCCATCCCCAAGTACGGCAACCACCTTCTCCTCAGGACGCGCCATCGCCATTCCCACTGCGGCCGGCAGGCCATGCCCCAAACCGCCGCTGGCCGTGGTGTAGAAGGTATCCTTGTGCACGATCGGCAAGCGGTCATGCATTGCGCCACGACTTGACGGAGCCTCCTCAACGATAATGCTGTGCGGATCACGCAAGGCCGCAAGTCGTTGCAGGACGAACGCGTCCGACATGACCGCACCATCGAGCGGTTCAGGGTGCAGTCGCGACATGGGTGCCGTTCGCTGCGCGAGGCCGCCTTTGGCAAGCAGCGAGACAATCGCATCTCTGCAATTGCCAACTATTGCCGTTCCCGCTGGCGCCCATGCTGCGTGCACATGATTGTCGCCGATCAGCCAGACTTCACAGCTTTCGGGAACATGGAGCCCGCCTCCCTCGACATGATACAGATTCATGGGTCCGCCGAGGGCCAGAACGAAGTCATATGGAGCAAGTGCAGAAACGATGGCTTCGCGGGCCGCCGTGAGAAAGCCGGCGAAGAGCGGATGATTTTCGGGAAAGCTGCACCGTGCGGACATCGGCGCAACCCAGACCGCGGCATTGTGCCTTTCGGCCAACGCGACGACCTCATCCCACACCCCATCGCGCGCAACACCTGCTCCGACAACGAACGCAGGGCGATCGGAACGTGCTAGGGCATTGGCGCATTCGGCCAGTGCAATGCTGTCCGGAGCGCGGGCGGGATGGACTTTGCGTAATACAAATGGCTCGCACTCGCGATCCCAGTCGTCGATCGGGATCGAAACGAACGTGGGGCCTCGGGGTGGCTCCATCGCCACCAGCCAAGCGCGGTGAAGGGCTGCAGGAACATCTTCCGCGCGCGCCGGCTCGCACGACCATTTCACGAATGGCCGAGGAAACTCGCTGGCGCGCTCTGCGAACAGGAATGGCTCATATGGCAGTATGGACCGAGCCTGCTGCCCCGCCGTCACCACCAGCGGCGTCTGGTTCTTGTACGCGGTAAACAGGTTTCCCAAAGCATGCCCGACCCCGGCTGAGCTATGGAGATTGACGAGCGCCGCACGGCCCGTTCCTTGTGCATATCCATCGGCCATGCCGAGAACGATGCTTTCCTGCAGCCCCATCACATAGCGAAAGTCCGCCGGAAAATCCCGGAACATCGGCAATTCGGTAGAGCCCGGATTTCCGAAAACCGTCGTCATCCCAACTTCGCGCATCACCTCTAGCGAAATTTCTCGAACTGTCGGCATCTCGCTCCTCTAGGTTCACCCGGTGCAAAGCATGGTGCGTCATTGGCATGCGCACAATTGTTATATCTTGCTGCCCCCCGTAAGTGAAACAGAGTTGGGCACACTTTGTAAGCCCACCCCGCCTGGGAGGGAACATGGAACGAGTGGTGGTGGTAGGTGCGGGAGCCATGGGATGTCTTTTCGCCGGACGTCTGGCCCGTGCAGGAAAAATGGTCACCTTGGTGGACATCGATGCGGACCGCCTCGAGCAGATTGCAAAAAGGGGCGTCGAACTCCACGACGAATGCGGCAACGGCGTGGTGGACGTAGGCACTGCCTTGGCAATCGATGCACCCAACGCAGATCTGTTGCTGCTTTTCACAAAGGCCATGCACAGTCGTGCTGCGATTCAATCCGTTGCCCACCTTGCAGACGGGCATTGCTGTGCATTGACCCTTCAAAATGGCTTGGGAAATGCCGAGGCCATTTCGGAGGTGTTCACGCCAGACCGTACGCTTGTCGGTGTGACAGACTGGCCAGCGGACCTGTCCCCTCCCAACGCCGTGGCGGCGCACGGGACGGGCCACGTCTGGCTTGGATCGTTCACGGCAGGTGGACAAAGCTCGGCAGTCGAAGCTGTCAAATGTCTCAATGCTGCAGCAATGCAGGCGCAGCATGATCCCCTCGTGCTTGCAGCAATCTGGGAGAAGGCAGCCTTCAATGCCGCACTGAACGCGCTTGCGACCATCCTCGAACGTCCTGTTGGTGGCCTCGATTCCCCGGAAGGCCGAAGAGTTGCCACAGCAGTAATCGACGAGACGATCGCAGTGGCGAACGCGCAGGGCATCCGGATGGATAGGGACCGCCTCCTGGCCAAGACCGATTTCGCGCTTACCAACCACCGGGCGCACAAGCCGTCCATGCTACAAGACAGACAGGCAGGTCGCACAACGGAGATAGAGGCGATCAACTGTCAGATCATTGCAGCAGCAAAACGAGCAGGACTTGCCGCCCCGGTTACCGAGGCACTCGCCGAACTTGTCAGGATGGGCGAGCCCGGCCGGATTTGATCCCGACCGGGCGGCGCATTGTCAGAACTTTGCGCCGGCCCGCAGCCCGAATATGCGCGGCGTTGTAGGCACGATGTAGGGACGCTGCGTGCAGGCGCCGCACTGAACGAAGCGCGACAATTGGCCACGTTCGTCGGTCAAATTGCGTACAAAGGCTTCGATCGAATAACTCGACCACTCACCCCCGATCGCAAGATTGACTTGGCCAAAGCCCTCTAGCCGCCCCTGCGCCGCTGCAAAATCAACGCGAAGGTCCGAGCTTGCGGAACTTTGGTACGTCGCGTTGACTTGTCCGTAGACCTTGCCCTCGCCCATCGGCACCGTGTAGCGTGCGGTTCCGCTCATCTTCCACTGCGGAGTAATCGGAAGGCGGGTTCCTGCCGGCGCGCTTATGCTGTTGTCCGGGTCAGAGCAGGTAAAGGTAGGATCGACTGCAGCGCAAAGGTTGTTCCTGATCTTCGCGTCAGTGTAAGCGCCTGAAAGATTGATGCTTAGGCGATCGAGGGAGATCGAAGCGTCAAGATCAAAGCCGCGAATGCGAGCATTCGGACCGTTGGTGATGATCGTGAAGCTGTTTGGCCCGAGGTAGGCAAACTGGAAGTTCTTCCAATCCTGCTGATATACCGCGCCATTCAAGCGCAGCAGTCCGTTGGCCAGCGTCGTCTTGAAGCCAAGCTCGTAGTTGGTCAGGTAATCGGGCTGATAGGCCCCGAAATCACCGCGACGGTTGATGCCACCCGGGCGGAAGCCTCGCGAGACAGTCGCATAAGCGAGAACGTCGCTATTGGGCTTCCACGTTGCGTTGAAGCGGTAGGTTCCGCCCGTCCCGGAAGCCTTGACTGGTTTGACACCATCGGTGGTGTAGACGCCAAGGTTGGTGCATGGACTGCCAGCAACTTCAGGCGGCAGCAAGGTGGTGTTGGATTGGCCGGCCAATTGCGCATCCCGCAGTCGCAGCCCTGATTGCGTAAAGCACGCAGCAACGCCAGTCCGCGATGAGCCCGCAGCATTCGGCGGAGGATTGTCGTCAGCGCCCTGGATGAAGGCCGGATTGCGCCCGAAGCCGAAGAAGCCGACCAGCGTGTTATCATAGATGAATGCGCGCCCGCCCGCAGTCAGCGTCACCGTCGGCGAAACGTCGAGGCTGAATTCACCAAACGCCGCGTAGTCCTGATCGACGCGCTTCTGCTGTGTCAGCCAGAGCGTGCCCGGAAGGCCGTTGACCGAAACCAGCGGCCCCAGATTGGCAATCTGGTAGTCCTGATGAATCAGGTTCGACTGATATTGGTAGAAAAGGCCGCCAACAAAGCGGAACGGGTCCGACGAGGGCGAGGCTACGCGGAACTCCTGGCTCAACTTCTTGAAGTGGTCACTCCCGATAACCTTCTGCCGAGGATCAATCGTGTTTCCGAGAGAGTCCTGATAATAGAAGTAGTTGGCCAAGCCGCCAACGGATTCATACAGCGAATCGTAAGCTTCCGAATAGTCGGTATAATCGCTTGACTGGAAGGTCTTGCGATCAAGATACGCGCCTGCGTAAGTCACGTCCCAGTTGCCAAACTTGCCCTCGATCGTCAGCGCAGCCTGCCAGAACTTGTCGTTGCGGAACTCCGGGAAGAAGTGCTGCACCTGAAGATCACCGACCGACGGATCATATCCATAAGACCCGCGGCTCTTGGTTTCCTGGTACATGAACTGCGGCGTGACGGTCCAGTTTTCGTCCAGATCGACCTTGAGCGCAGCGCGGCCACCGTAGATGTCGGTGTAATTGTAGTCCTTCTTGACGAAGGCCGCGTTGTTGACGCTGACGCCATCCTTGATGCAGCCGTTGATGTTATCTTCGTCGTCGAATGTCGGCGTGCCGCAGAACGTGCGCGTGCCTGGCACATTATCGATGAAGCCGGCATCGCGCTGATACCAGCCCACCACACGCAAAGCCGCGTTGGAGGACAGCGGCGCGTTGATCATGCCTTCGAGCTTGTAGCCCTGTCCGCCCTTGTGGACCGTGTTCACCTCGCCGTCGATGCTGCCGTAGAAGCCGGACGTATCGGGCTTGTTGGTGATGATGCGAATCGTCCCCGCCTCGGACGATGCCCCGTAGAGCGTGCCCTGCGGACCCGAGAGGCTTTCGATGCGGGCGATGTCATAGACATGCACGTCAAGGTTGCCGCCGATGGTGGTAACCGGTTGCTCGTCGAGATAGACGCCGACCGATGGCAGTGAGCCAGAGTGATTGCCATCGCCGCCCGAGGCCACACCGCGCATGTAGACAACGTTCGTGCCCGGCGTTCCGCCAAGTGCCTGGAACGTGACAGAGGGCAGCTGCTGCGCATAATCGGTAAAGCTGGCGACCCCGAGCTGTTCCAGCTTCTGCGTGCCAAGCGCCTGGATCGAAATGGGCACGTTTTGCAGGTTCTCGCTGCGCTTTTGCGCGGTAACGATGATGACGTTGGGGTCGGATTCCGCAGCATCCGGCTGCGCTTCTTGCGACATCGCCGGGAAACTAACTGCCGCCCCCGCCAACATGAGAACCTTGGCCAACTGCGTACGACGATTGATCTTGGTGTGCCCGCGCATAGCAGAATTTACCCTCATGTTTCTGTTTTGCGCGACGATGCTGCTCTTGTGCGATCCTTATCGTCAAGCAGGATACTGCACGAAGCGAGCGTTAACCCTGCAAGCGTGGCTAATTTACAACGATGTCGGTTCCGAAGTCTGCCGGCGCATCCGGATAGGCCTCGAGAACGTCACCCAACACCGATCTGAGAGGCTCCAACCATTGCTCGAAAGGCTTCCATGCCTCTGTTCCATCGCGAAAAATCGGGCGACGCACCTGTTCCGAACTTGCAGTCCTCACTGCGCGTTCGGTCTCATGGAACGTCAGGCAAGACTCCTCGAATGGCAAGCCGCAATGGGCCAGCAGAGCCCTAACTTCGGCTTCCGTCTGCTCTACCATCCGCTCGTATATCACTCTGTGCACGACGCCGGGGAGCACCTGATCAAAGTGCGCCATCGCCCGCACATAGTCGCGGTAATAGCGGCCCATGTCATCCAGCGAATAACTGAAGCCCTGCCCCCGCGCGAAATGCTGCTTGAAGTTCGAGAAGCAGCAGGCGAGCGGATGACGACGGGCATCGATAATCCTGGCGTTCGGCAGGATCGCATGGATAAAGGGCACATGCAGCCAGTTGTTCGGCATCTTGTCGATGAACAATGGCCGTGCCGTATGCCGTTGCACCCGGGTCCGCGAAAGATAGGCTTCCCCAAGCTTGCGCAGTTCGTCACCATCGAGAGCTGACAGCGTTTCGGGATAGCCTTCGACACTACGTGCAAGGAAGCCGATGTCGGAGAGTTCACTCGTACCTTCCACCTGCGAGTGACTGGACAGAATCTGTTCGATCAGCGTCGAGCCCGCGCGGGGCATGCCAAGAACGAAGATTGGATCAGGCGCCGTGCACCCCTTCCCCTGCAATCCAGCGACGACAGCCGGCGTAAAAGCTGCGATCGCAGCATTCACGTTCTGGGTCGTATCTTCCGCTCGATATGGTATCCGACGACGACGCAACTCGTTGCCTGCCGCGTAGTGCGCAAACGACGCCTCTGCCTCTCCTCGATCCTCGAAAGCCTTGCCCAGCGCGAAATCGAGATGCCAGCGATCTTCCGCAGTGAGGTCCGTCCGCGCCAGTGCCTGCTGCATGGCCGCTATGTCGTCATTGCTAAACTTCACCGTCTTCAAATTTGCAAGGCTCCACCAGGCCTCTCCAAGCACTGGCAGAAGTTCGATGGCCTTGCGGTAGGCGGCGATACCCTCCGCCTGCCGCCCAACGGTCTTGAGCATATGGCCATAGCTCATCCAGACGCGGGGCTGGTTGGGCGCTTGCCGCAGCACTTGTTGGTAGAGCGCAAGAGCCTCGTCGAACTCGCCTATGCGGCCATAGGCAGCTGCCTGCAAGTTGGCGTGCCCGGCGTTGTCCGGATCGTCAGCCGTGACTTTTGCCAGCTCTTCCAGCGCCTCCGGTGCCCGGTTTGTGCGGTAGAGGACCAGCGCGAGATTCGCCCTTGCTGCCGTGAACTGCGGGGCAAGCTCGATTGCCCTGCGCAACAGGTTCTCTGCGTCATTATAGCGCCCGATACGCCCCGCCAGCTCGGCAAACAGTCGGATGGCGCGGACATCGAACGGATCGTCCTTCAGCAGCGACCGCAATAACGGCTCGGCCGTTGGCAAGTCGTTCTCGTTCATGGCGACTGCCGCACGAACAAGCCGCGGATCGTAGACCGGTGCAGCAAGGGGGGGCGAAGACGTGGTCACATTGGTCATCAACTGCATCACAAACATGGTGACGCCTCGCGATCAAGCGCTAGTCTTCACCCAAGCACAATGAAGGGAACCAGTTGCCAATGATCGCGATGCGCAAGCTGGGCTTCTGGATGACGCTGGCGCTGGTCGTTGGCAACATGATCGGTTCGGGAATCTACATCCTGCCCGCAACGCTTGCACCCCTGGGTCAAAACCAGTTGATTGGCTGGGCGGTGACGATCGCCGGTGCGCTGTGCCTTGCTTTCACCTTTGCCCGCCTTGGCGCACGCCTGCCGTTGGCGGGAGGACCCTATGCGTATGCGCAGGCCGCATTCGGACCGGTTGGAGGCTTTGTAACTGCCTGGTCGTATTGGACGATGATCTGGGCGGGCAACGGCGCCGTAGCAGTCGCGGTCGTATCCAACCTGAGCCTGATCTTTCCCGTCATGGGCCGCGTTCCCGGGCTTCCTGCCATCATCTCGGTCGGCTGCGTGTGGTTGCTCACTGCAGTCAACATCCGAGGTGTCCGCGCCGCTGGCGATGTATCGGTTGTCACCACGGTACTCAAACTGGTGCCGCTGGTCGGCCTTATTGGCCTGACTCTGTGGTTGCTGCTTACTGGCGCCCCCCGTGCAGTGCAGCCTGCGGTGCCGCTGTCAGGCACGGTGGTTGCAGCGGCAGCTGGCCTCACCTTCTGGGGCTTCCTCGGCCTTGAGTCAGCAACCGTCCCTGCTGACAAGGTGGAGAACGCCGCCTCGGTCGTCCCGCGCGCCACACTAATCGGCGTCGCACTGACCGGGTTCGTCTACATCGGCATTTCCACCGCCTTCGCACTTTACATGCCCATGCAAGCTGCCGCCGCATCTCCTGCGCCAGTGGCCGATTTTCTCGCGCGGTTCTTCGGGTCCGGTGTGGGTCAGATCGTCGCAGTCTTCGCCGCGATCAGCGCGTTCGGCACGCTCAATGGTTTCATCCTTCTTCAAGGCGAAGTGCCTTGGGCTATGGCGAAGGGCGGCGTCTTCCCGCGCTGGTTCGCAACAGAAGGGTCCCGCGGCACACCGGCACGCTCGCACCTGGTTTCAAGTGTCTTGCTGAGCATCGTGACCTTGCTGAACTTCGGTCGCGGGATGGGAGACCTCTTCGCATTCATCGCCTCCGTAAGCCTCGCCGCCGGCATGCTGTCCTATTTCCTCGCCATGCTCTCGGCCGTGCGCCTGCTACCGGGCGAGCGCATTCTGGCCGTCGCAGCTCTCATCGGAGCAGGCTTCATTGCCTGGGCGGCATGGGGCCTCGGCGGCGAAGCCCTCTCTTATGGCGCGGGCTTCATTGCGCTCGGCTTGCCGGTCTATCTCTGGGTCAGGAGCGATGCAGCAGCTTCCACAGCACTGAACGGTCACGGATGATCTCGTGCGCCGCGTTGTGGCCGGGCGCTCCGGTCACGCCGCCCCCAGGATGGGTTCCCGATCCGCACATGTAGAGGCCCTTGAGCGGCGAACGATAGTCACCATGACCAAGCACCGGGCGCGCAGCCCAAAGCTGATCGAGGCCCATGGTGCCGTGGAAGATGTCGCCCCCGATAAGCCCGAACTTGCGCTCCAGGTCCAAAGGCGAATGTATCTGCCGTGCGATGACTGCACCCTTGAAGTTCGGCGCATGCTCGGTGACCGTATCGATGATCAGGTCCGCCACTTCTTCGCGATGCGCATCCCAATCAATGTTCGGATCGAACTGCTGGCAGAACAGGCTCGCTACGTGCTGCCCCGGAGGCGCCAGACTGTCGTCGACGGTGCTCGGGATCTTGATCTCCACGATCGGCTTCTTCGACCAGCCGTGCTGCTGGGCATCGATGAAGGCCTGATCCATGTAATCCATGCCTGGCGCGATGATGATTCCGGCCGTGTGATGTTCGGCCTGTTCCTTGCCGGGCAGCACAGTGAAATCCGGCAGTTCGGATAACGCGACATTCATGCGGAAGGTGCCGGAACCGGTCTTGTAGCCCTTTATCCGGCGGTTGAAGTCCTCATCGAGATCCGAGGAGTCGACCAGTTGCCGGTAGAGCAGCGCGGGGCCGACATTGGCAGCGACGATCGGCGCGTAAAGCTCTTCGCCACCTTCCAGCTTCACGCCCGCAGCCTTGCCGTTGCTGACCAGCACCTTGGAAACCGGTGCTTCAAGGCTGATCTCGACGCCGACCTCGGCACAGGCCTTGGCCATCGCCTGCGTGATCGCGCCCATGCCGCCGACAGAATGGCCCCAGGCGCCCAGCTTGCCGTTTACCTCGCCAAAGACATGGTGGAGCAGCACATAGGCAGAGCCGGGCGTCGAAACGCCAGCATAGTTGCCCACCACCGCGTCAAACGCGAATGCCGACTTGACGTGATCGTCCTCGAACCAGCCATCAAGGAAATCGCGCGCCGACTTGGTGAAGATATCCAGCAGGTCACGCTGCGTTGCCATGTCGAGCTTGGCGATCGGCCACCCCTGCATTGCAGCAGACTTCAGCGCAGCAATGCCGCCACCAACATTCGGCGGCGTCTGCAGCGAAATGTCGCGCAGCACGTTGGCGACCTTTTCCAGCGCGGCGTCGTATCTGGGATAGGCCTCGGCATCCTTCTTGGAAAAGCGCGCGAACTCCGCCTCCGTGCGCCCCGGCCCGCCACCCAGCTTGAGGTACGTATCGGGAAACGGAAAGAAGTTGCTGATTGTCCGCTCGATCACGCGATAGCCATGATCGTGGAGCTTCATGTCTGCGATCACCTTGGGCCGCAGCAGGCTGACAGTGTAGCTCGCGGTCGAGTTGCGGAAGCCGGGGTGGAATTCCTCGGTGACTGCTGCGCCACCGACAATGTCGCGACGTTCCAGCACGCGCACCTTCATTCCCGCCCTGGCGAGATAGAATGCGCAGACCAGGCCATTATGGCCGCCGCCGATGATCAGTGCGTCGTAACGGTTGGACATGCGATAATTCCCCGAAACCCTCGTGATTACTTCTTCGACCAGCCAGCCGACGGAGCCCTGTGCAGTCGCGCCTCGGGCGTGATCGCGCGGATTTTGCGGGCGAAGCTGCGCAGGCACACTTCGCTCTTGCCAATCGGCCCTGCCCCGTAGGAGTTCGACGCCATGCCCTGCTGAATCCGTTCGATCAGCCAGGTATCTTCTGCATTGACCACCCGGTTGATCCGCCAATTTGCATAGCGCACCAGCTTCATCTCTCGGCGTTCGTCCGGTAGCGCAAAACACATCTCGCGCAGCACCGAAGTCGTGGGCGTCAACGGCAACCACTGCATGAAATCAATCTGGTCGGCATAGATATCGAACGCCATGTTCGGCCAGAGCTTGTAATACAGCCACCGGCGCTGCGATTGCTGCGGAAGATGCGGCACTTCTGGCAGGTGCGTCTGATAGAACCGTTCCCAGAAATTCGCCGAAGGCTTGTCGACAAGATCGCCCTTCATCCGGTCAACCCAGCCGTGGTCGGAGATCTCGTACGATTTCCCGAAAATGCGCGTCAGGCCATCGTGCGCAACCGGGATGTGCAAGTTGTCGGAATAATTATCGCCAACGTTCTTCCAGTTCACCTGCCTCTCGCGCAGGCGCACGTCGCCGATGCGGCGCATATCCTCAAACCGATAAGGCTCAACCTCTTCCTCGAACGGCGCCATCATTTCAGCGACGCTCGGGAAGCCTGCATCAACCAGACGCACGAACACAAAACCACGCCAGATCTCGACCGCAACCGGCACTAGGCCATTATCTTCGAGTTTCAGCGCCGGGTAATCCGACTTCATGGGCACGCCCGAAAGCCGTCCGTCAGGCTCGAATGTCCAGGCGTGATAGGGGCAGACCAGCTTTCTGGCACAACCTGCAGGGCCCTCGACAAGACGCATGGCGCGGTGGCGGCAGACGTTGGTGAAGGCGCGGATGACGCCATCGTCTCCTCGGATCGCGATTACGCTTTCGTTCAGGTAATCCAGCGTCCGGTATTCTCCGGCAGCGGCAATGTCGCCTTCATGGCAGACGATCTGCCACGACGGCCGGATCACCCGCTCCATCTCGACGGCAAAGTACTCCGGATCGGTATAGAGCCAGCCCGGCAGGCTCCAGTCCGCGTCAGGATCGACTTCGTCCGATGAGATATGGCGGAATGCGCCGGATAGATCGCCCATGAACCCGAATCCAGATTGTCTGTTGAACAATCGTACAACAACGGGCAGATTGTTCAAGAGATGAGCGAAGCAGCAGCATCCCCCGCGTTCCGTCGCACAGAACCCGACGTCCGGCGCTTGAGCCTTATCGAAGCTTGTGCCCGCGTGCTTGCCCGCAACGGGGCAGCCGGGGCGAGCGTCCGTGCCATTGCGCAGGAAGCAGGTGCCTCGGTCGGCCTCGTGGGTCACTACTTCGGTGGCGTTGATGCGCTTGTTGCCGCAACGTACGAACATGTCGATCGCCGTGTTGCCGAAGCGCTCGACCTTGCAGTCGCCGAGGCCGGTCCCGCGCCTCAGGACAGGTTGGAAGCTTTCGTCATGGCCTCCTTTGCGCCGCCGATTGCAGATACGGCTCTGCTGGCCACGTGGATCGCGTTCTGGAGCCTTGTCACGGCACGCAAGGACATTGCTCGTCAGCATGACGAGCAATACGCCCTTTACCGCGCCCGGCTCGAAGCCCTGTTAGGAGATTGCGGCGTGCCGGTCTCGGCACGCCGTCGACACGCCATAGCGGTCACGGCGCTGGTGGACGGGCTCTGGCTCGAGCTGTGCCTGTCGCCCGGGTGTTTCACAGCCGGAGAAGCGCGGGACATCGCCCGCGGCTTCCTCGCTTCGATCACTTCGTCAGGTCGGTGATCAGGCTCAAGTAATAGGTGATCCCCGGACGAATGTTGGAGAGGCGGGTCCGCTCATTGAGGCCATGGGCGAACGACTCCAAGTCCTTCGCAAACGTCGGACTCAGGCCGTAGCTCGGTACGCCGACAGCGCGGAACCACATTGAATCAGATGCCCCCGATGATTGCGAGGGGATCAACGGCACACCGGGATAGGCCTTGGCCATCGCCTTCGCCACTGCGGCCATAAGATCAGGCCGTAGCGGCGATGCCGGCGAAGCCACCGACCCGACCGTGACATCGGTGACCTTTACCACCGGATCACCAATGACCTTGACCAGTTCCGCCATGATCTCTTCCTTGGAATGGCCCGGGAAGATGCGGCAGTTGATGTTGGCGAAGGCCCGCTGCGGCAGGGCATTTTCCGCGTGCCCACCGCCCAGCATCGTCGGCACACATGTAGTGCCAACCAGTCCGACCATGGCCGGATCGGCCCGCAGAGTAGCCAAGGCCGTCTCGTCGGCAGGATTGGCCGCAAAGGCGCGCATCGCAGCAGCTACCTCGGGCTTTTCGGTAAACGGCGCTGCCTTCTCGAACGCGGCCTTGGTGATTTCGTTCTGCTCGGCCTTGAACTTGTAGGCACCAACTTTCACCAATGCTTGCGAGAGTTGCACGATCGCATTGTCCGGCCGGGGCGCGGAACTGTGCCCGCCTGGATTGGTCACCTCCAGCCGATAGTCGGCATAGGTCTTCTCCGCGCCCTGCCAGGTCCAGAACAGAGGCTTGGCAGTCGCCTCGTCGAGGAGTCCGCCACCGCCATCAACATTGATGACCAATTCCGCGTTCTTCAGCTTCTCGGCTATGATCGCGCTGGTCTTCATCGTCGTTTCCTCGTCTCCGGAAAACTCGATGACGATGGTGCGCCTGGGCTTGAAACCCTGTCGGCGCAGTTCGATGAGCGTCGAAAGGGCCAGCGCCCCGTCGAACTTCATATCGCTCGCGCCACGGCCATAGAGGATGCCGTCCTCAACCACTGGCACGAAAGGATCGCGCTCCCAATCCTCGCGCCTGGCCTCGACCACGTCCATGTGACCCGAGATCACCAGAGGTTTGAGCGCCGGATTGCTGCCCTTCCACGTCGCGATGATATAGGCGGTATCGTCCACCGGCGTGATCTCGATATCCGAGGTGCTCCAGCCGCCCGCCACCAGCGCGTCACCGAAAAGCCTGGCGACATCGATGGTCTTGTTGCCGTCCCCCCGCACCGAGCGAATGGCAATGGCCTTCTGCGACAGGTCGAGTACCTGAGCCTCGGCCTTTGGATAAGTGGGCTCCTTCGCGACGGCAGGCATGGAGCACGCAATTGAAGCGGCAAGGACAATTCGGAACTTGGGCGGCATGTACAAGACTCCTCTTCCGCCAAGCTGACCTCTTGCGAGACTACAGGCAACCGCTTTTACCGGGCATATCAAATCAGAAACGCCCCGGACGCGATTGCGTCCGGGGCCTTCCGAAACCCGTCTAGATGATCAGGCCTTGACCTTGCTCGTGTCGAACGTGCCGAGGCCGGGCTTGAAGCTCTTTTCATCCAGGAACTGGCGCGTGGCTTCCTTGCGAGCAGCGGCGCCGCCAAAGCTGTGCAGCGCTTCCTGCGCACGGATCTGGTACTCCAGACCGTTGTCGTAGGTCATGTCGACCATGCGGCGCATCGTCCACTTGGTTGCACGCAGAGCATGCGTGTCCTTCTTCTTGAGCGCTTCGCAAATCTCCAGAACGCGCGCCTTCAGCCTGTCAGCAGGGACGGCTTCGGTGACGAGACCCTGTTCTTCGGCCTGCTTGCCGGTAAGATTCTCGCCCATCATGGCGTGGTACATGGCCTTGCGGAACGGCATCAGTTCCTGGGCGACCTTCGATGCTCCGCCACCGGGCAGAATACCCCAGTTGATCTCGGAAAGACCGAACTGGGCATCTTCAGATGCGATCGCGATGTCGCAGCCAAACAGAGGGCCGTAACCTCCACCAAAGCACCAGCCGTTGATCATCGCGATGGTCGGCTTCTCGTACCAGCGAAGACGCTCGAACCAGCCATAGCTCTCGCGCTGTGACTTGCGCACCGCTCCAAGCCCCTGAGCCTCGGTCTCGCGGAAGTACTCCTTGAGATCCATTCCTGCGGTCCAGGCATCACCCTCGCCGGTCAGCACCAGAACCTTCACATCCTCGCGGAACTCGAGTTCCTCAAGCACCGCCTTCATCCGGCGGTTAAGCTTCGGGCTCATGCAGTTGCGCTTTTCCGGGCGGTTGAATTTCACCCAGGCAATGCCGTCTTCCACGGTGAAAGCGACGGTATCTTCTTCCGCACGCTCGATCTTCTGCTGTTCGGTCATGGTCTTTCCTCTAGGGCAATCGTGCAAATTCAGATGGGATAATGGCCGGGCTGCGTCTCCATCGTGATCCAGCGCAGCTCGGTGAAACTGTCGATGCCTGCTTTGCCACCGAAGCGCCCGTATCCAGACGCCCCGACGCCGCCGAAAGGCATTTGCGCCTCGTCATGCACGGTGGGGCCGTTCACATGGCAGATGCCAGACTTGATCTGCCGCGCCACGCGCAGGCCGCGTGCCGTGTCGCGGGTGAAGACTGCGGCCGACAACCCATACTCGGTGTCGTTTGCCAGTTCGATGGCATGGGCTTCATCGCGCGCACGGATAACGCCAACGACCGGACCAAAGCTTTCGTCGCGGAACAGCTTCATGTCCTGGGTGACGCCCGCGACGACATGCGCCGGCATCAAGACATTGTGCGTGGTCTCGCCCCCGGTCAGCAGTTGCGCTCCCTTGGCAAGCGCATCGTCGATCAGGCTCTTGCAGTGTGCGACTGTCTTTGCGTCCACCACCGCACCCAGCGGCGTCGTCCCCTCGCGCGGATCACCTACCGGCATGGCGGCTACCTTTGCCTTGAACTTCTCGGCGAAGGCGTCCGCAACAGAATCAACCACGATGATGCGTTCGGTCGACATGCAGATCTGACCCTGGTTCATAAACGCGCCGAACGCAGCTGCCTTTACGGCTTCATCAAGGTCGGCATCGTCCAGAACGATCAACGGGGCCTTCCCGCCCAATTCCAGCAGGCAGGGCTTGAGATGCTGCGCCGCGCGAACCGCGATGATCCTGCCCACAGCCGTAGACCCGGTAAAGTTGATGCGCTTCACCTGCGGCGCGTCGATCAGTGCCCCGACGACGTCGGCCGCATCCTTCGGGGCATTGGTGACGACATTGACCACACCTTCAGGGAAGCCAGCCTCGGCAAAGGCTTCGATGATCAGGGCGTGCGTCCGCGGGCACTGCTCCGAGGCTTTGAGGATCACAGCGTTGCCGCAGGCGAGGGGCACGGCGATGGCGCGAACGCCCAGAATGATCGGCGCATTCCACGGTGCGATGCCGAGGATCACCCCGACCGGTTCGCGCAAGGCCATGGCCACGCAGCCAGGTTTGTCCGAAGGGATGACCTCACCCGAAATCTGCGTCGTCAGGGCGGCGGCTTCACGCACCATGCTTGCGGCCAGCCCGAGGTTGAAGAGCGCCCAGCCCTTGGTCGCCCCGATCTCGCCCATCATCGCCTCGACGAAGGCATCGGCGCGGCTCTCGAGCGCAGCAGCCGCCTTCATCAATACAGCGCGCCGGGCATTGGGTCCCATGGCCGCCCAAGCTGGAAATGCTGAAGCTGCACGCGCGGTGATTGCAGGAATATCCGACGCCTGCATGGCTTCGGCCGTCGAAGCTACCGCGCCAGTCATTGGATTGATGCGCTCAAACAGCATGTGCTCTCTCCCATTTCTGTTATGGGTTATAGCAATCAATGTCTGTGGTCGCAACAGGTCATTTGCAAAACCCCGCACCTGATCTTTTGTGCAGGGAATGCATCGTCAGCGGTCGGGGGAAGGATGAACAGCTTGGAGACGACGCAGCGAAATCCCCAGGAAATCCGGGCTTTTGACGCCGGGCAATCCCCCACACAAATGCGCGCACTCACACACTAAATTGCAATAAACGCAACTAGATATGTGGCTTTCGCACTTGCACACAGAGCGCAGTTTCCCCATTTCGGAAAGGCCTTTCAGGCATCCTCTCCCAAACTTTTCAGGGCCGCGCCGGCAACGGTGCGGCCCATTTTTTGTCTTTGTGCAGCCCTCGCGCTACGTGTCCCACGTCGCCCGTGTGGCAGGACGACACTCCGCCCGATGACACTGCGTTGCTCCATGCCCTGGAACGCGAGCTTCCAGTCATCCAAGGGGAAGGCGGCGTGGACGTGGGGTTTGATCCTGCCTTGATCCGCAAATTCCAGGATATGCGCGATGTTCTCCCTGCCTCGATCGGGGAAGCGGCGCCCATATTCCCCTGCCCTTACGCCGACCACCGAGAACCCCTTGATGAGAGGAATGTTCGCACCGATCTGCGGAATCTGGCCGGCCGCAAAGCCGACAACCAGCAACCGACCGTCGAACGCGATGCAGCGCGTCGATTCATCGAACACGTCTCCACCGACGGGATCGTAGACGAGGTCCACGCCTCTGCCCCCTGTAATGGTCAGCACCTGCTCACGGAAGCCCGCGCTGCCGTCGATAACGTGGGCGGGCTTGTAGAAGTCGCTGATGGTCTTCCGTTTTTCCTGCGTGGAGGCCACGGCAATGACCTTCAGGCCAAGAGCCACCCCAAGATCGACGGCAGCCAGTCCCACGCCGCCAGCCGCCCCGTGCACCAACAACCATTCGCCTGCCTGCGCCACTCCACGACATACTAGTGCCACCCAGGCAGTCAGGTAGGCAGCCCGCAAGGCCGCGCCCTGGGCCATCGACAGCCGGTCTGGCAATCTGATGAGGGCTCCTTCGGGAAAACACCCGAATTGGGCGACCCCACCGGTGAGCATCCCTGCAATCACACGGTCGCCTTCGCGCCAAGGCCCATCGCTTTTCGCCCGAACCACTACGCCCGCAGCTTCCATGCCCGGAATGAATGGCAAGGCCGGTTTTGCCTGATACTCCCCGCGGGTCATCAGAAGATCGGGAAATCCAAGCGCTGCGGCTTCGATCCGTACCAGGACCTCGTCCGACTGCGGCTCCGGAATCGCGGTATCCACAATGCTAACACCGGACAGGTCGGCGCTCAGATTCTGGACCTGCAGCGCTCGCATCATTCTGGTCATCTCCATCTCCCCCGCAGAGCGTGACGCATTCCGATGGGCTCTCCAACTGCCACTTCTTGACCGATCACCAATAAAATTTCCTGCGCCATTGCTGCAGCGCACAAAGCAAATGGCCTAATGCGCATGGGTCCAGCGCCTTTCTGCAATCTTGATGAAGCCCATCCGCCAAATGGCTGACTTCTGCCAAGAATTTTGAACAAGCGTCCTAACTCGGCCTTCTCAGGTGGAGGAATCGTGCATGAAATCTCCGTTGCAGCCGCCGCCTAGATGCTGCGTGGCAACAGCGAAAACCCCGTAAATCCAAGGGTTTTGCAATAAAAATGGCTTGTCCGACGTGTGCCCTCAGCCTATTTTATGCACGGATCAACAAGCCGGGCAAAACCGCACGGTCCACCAAAATAAGCGAGGCCGAAAAACGGTACCCGCACATAAAGACAGTACGCAGGAGAATGCTCATGAAGACCCTTATCGCCGCCACTTTGGCGGTCGGCTTGCTGTCTGCGCCGCAGATCGCTCTTGCCGCACCTGCCCCACAGACCGTCAACATTGCCATCTCGGCCGACGGCCTCGACCTGTCGCGCGCCTCGGACATGCGCCGTCTTCGGAACCGCATTGCCGACGCCGCTGCAGAAGCCTGTGATCCGGCTGACCGCATGATCGTCACACCGATGCCTGATTATCAGTGCCGCCGTGCCGCGATTGCGAGTGTCGAACCGATGGTTCAGGAGCTTGCGCTCGCCGCCCGCAGCGGGAAGATGGCTCGCCGCTGATCGACCTTGGACCAGCCCCACGCTGGCGTGAAGCTTGGCTAGAGGCGCAACGCCGCCTGAAGGATCGTTTCCCCTTCCGGCGGCGTCATCCCCTTCCGGCGGCGTCATCGCCTTCAGGTGCCGAGCACCTTGATCGCGACCGCTGCCGCGGCAGCCCGTGTCTCTACGCCCAGCTTCTCGTAGATGCGTTCGAGGTGTTTCTGCACGGTACGCGGGCTGATCGCCAGCACCTCCGAAATCATCCCGTTGGACTTGCCGTAGCTTATCCAGAGCAGCACTTCGGCCTCGCGGTCGGTCAACCCCAGCTTGAGCTGCAATTGGGACACGTCCGCCTTGGGATTGAGTTCGTTAAGCCGGATCAGCACTTCACTGTCGCGGTACTGTGCAATCACAACCAGTTCGAGCGCGCTTTCCCCTTGCTCGATCCGGACCGATGCCCCCGTGGCATTTCGCGCCAGCACGCGAAGCAAAGGCAGGCGGATCGCATCGGGCAACTGCCGCTCCTCCCGGCTCCATTCCGGGCTTACCCGAAGGATGGCGCGTTCGGCGAGTGGCGTGCACCAGAGGCAACCGCCCTGGGGATCAACGGACATCATCAGCCGTCCGGTTGCATCGAGGCCGGTAGCGCTCGCCTGCATCGCACGCGCATTGCCCAGATGCACTCGAACCCGCGCCAGCAGTTCGTGCACGTTGACCGGCTTGCGCAGATAATCGACGCCACCAGCTTCGAAGCCTTCGATCACATGCTCGCTCTCGGTAAGCCCGGTCATGAACATCACCGGCACGTGCGAAAGCTGCGAGCGTGCCTTGATCTGCCTGGTTGCGGCGAACCCATCGATTCCCGGCATCACGGCATCCATCAGGATCAGGTCGGGCACGACATGCTCAAGCAGGTCCAGCGCGGCGCCCCCCGATATGGCAACCAGCACCGTGATTCCCGCCCCTTCAAGTGCATCGGTCAGGAAACGGAGCGAATCCGGCTCGTCGTCGACGACCAGAACCGTATCACGACGCAAGTTATCGCCACTCATCGGGCAGGTCCTCCAGTATCCTTCCGATCCCGGCGAGATCAAAGCGGTCGAGATGATCGAACAGCCGCGTGGCTAGCGCTTCTGCAGCAGGATCAGCGGCCGCCAGCGACTTGATCTCTCCTTCAAGAGCCCTGACGTGACCGATCTGGACCAGCGCCTTCAACCTGTCGACGTGTTCGCGCGTTGCGGCCGAAACCTGAACGCTGTCACGCGCGCCAGTGCCAGTTTCCCGCACTTCAGGCATGATCCATTCCAGCTGAAGATGGCGCCCCAATGCGTCGAGCAGCGACCCCAGATCCACTGGCTTGAGCAGAAATGCATCGTGGCTGGCTTGTTGACCGGACAGACCGTGGCGCTCGAACGCGTTGGCGGACAACATCAGGATCTTGAGATCGCGTCCGCACATGGCGCGCAGACGTTCCGCGACATCCCAACCCGACATGCCGGGCATGCTGACATCGCAGATTATGGCGTCGAAAGGCTGCGCATCGGCCAGTGCCAGCGCCGTGGCTCCATCACCCGCCTCTGCGACGTCGAAGCCGACCTCGGTAAGAACGGTGCGCAAGACACACAGGTGATCAGCGTCGTCGTCGACCAGCAGGATCGCGCGCCTGTCCCCCTTGTATCCGGCAGGGCGGACCTTGTCGGCCGCATGATCGACCATTCCCGCAACCTGCGGCGCCATGAGCTTGACCGTGAAGCAGCTCCCACGGCCAACCGCACTGTCCAGCTTGAGGTCGCCACCCAGCATGTTCACGACAGCGCGCGTGATGGCGAGACCAAGGCCCGCCCCTGTCTTCTCGGCCTCGGATGCAGCATCGGCACGTTCGTAGGGCGCAAAGATCTGCTCCTGCCGATCAAGCGCAATGCCGGGACCGGTGTCATGAACTTCGATCGTGGCGATCTGGCCCGACCACCGCAGCACAAGCCGGATTTCCCCACGCTGCGTGAACTTTACCGCGTTCGACACCAGATTGATCAATGCCTGTCGTACGCGCCGTTCATCAAGCCGCACGAACTCGGGCAGCCGGCCCTGTATGCTGCAGACGAACGACAGGCCCTTATGCGCCGCCAGTGGCGAAAACATCTCGGCTACCTGTTCGACCAGCGCCCCCAGCCGGATCACTCCGTTATCGACCCGGACCACGCCCTGTTCAACCGAGGCGATATCCAGCAGGCCCTCGACGAGGTTGGTCAAATGTTCGGCGCTGCGGCGAATGACACGCGCGGCCGCCAACGGATCGACCTGTGCGCCCCGCTCGACAAGCTGGGCATAGCCATAGATTGCATTGAGCGGCGATCGTATTTCGTGGCTGACATTGGCAAGAAACCGGCTTTTCGCCTCGTTGGCCGCTTCGGCCGCAGCCAAGCGTGCGCGAAGCTCTGCCACCTGATCCTGCGTTTCCACTCGCGACTGCCGGGGCAGCCGTCGACCTGCCTGTGCCCCTTGTCTGCTCCGGCCGCGCCGGGAAGTCTGCATTTCAATGACCCCGCGTGCCTGTGTCGTTGTATGAGGCACGCGGCGATTGTGCACTGCAACCAGCTTGAACTCAAGCCCTGTCAAGCTGTGCCCGGCAGGGCAGATTGTCCCTTCAGATCAGTTGGTCTCGCTGCAACCGTTGCAGCAGGCGCACCGCGACGGAGTGGCGGATTGCCTTCCCCTCGCGCAGCTTTACCCATGTGTTGAGCCCGATACCGAAATGGTTCTGGATAACCTCTGGCTTCTGGCTCTTGAGGACGGACGCCATCTTGTGGACGACAGCGGGCTCGACTTGGGTGAGACGCGGCGTTGACATGTTCCCTCACGGACTATGGTTTCTGCCGACACCATATATTTTTTGCAGGGGCGAACAGGCATACGTCATTTGCCGCATCCCATTACTTGACATCTGTCATATTTTGGCGAGCCGGCCACCGAAGGTACCCTGCGACAATCGGATACGTGACGAGCGAAAGACTGCGCACTATCGTGGCTCCAGATCAAGTCGAGGGGAATGGTCATGGCCACGTTATCTGGCACGCACGATTTCGTCCGGTACAATGCAGTTGCGCGCCTGTTTCACGCCGTCATTGCGGCATTGGTTCTGTTCAATATCCTGACCGGTATCTTCGGCGAGGCCATCGAAGATATCTGGCAGCCCTTCCCCGCACACAAGGCCACCGGCATCCTGATCCTGTTTCTCTCGCTCGCCCGGCTTGCCTGGCGCTTCACCTGGACCATGCCGGCTTGGCCGGCAACCATGGGGAAGCTCCAGCAAAGCGTGGCGCGCCTGACGCATGGTGCGCTTTACGTCCTGATGATCGTCGTGCCGTTTACGGGCTGGATCTTTTCCTCGGCCGGCAAATATCCCCTTTCGATCTACGGCCTGTTTGACTGGCCGAAGCTTCCGGTCGCCAAGGGTTCTGCCCTCGCCGAAGCCGCGCATGAAGGGCACGAAGTTCTCGGCTTCCTGATGGCAGGCCTTGTGATTCTGCATATTGCGGCGGCGCTTCATCATCATTTTGTCATCAAGGACAATGTCTTGCGCCGCATGCTCTGAAGCGCAGACGTATTCTGACCGACAAAGCGAGGCAGAACACGTACTAGCCCCATCGAAACGTGCATGGGGGGCGACGGATTTCTGCCATGACTGACTTGGCTCGCACTCCACGCTTGCCCTTGCGCCCAAGCCTCGCCTACCGTCCTGCTCGAGAGTGTGATGCAAGGCGCTGCGACAGTCATCCTCCGCGGCAAGGTGGAGCGCGGCACGCTGTCCTGACAGGTCGGTACAACAGACGCTTGCCGCTCGCTGTCCTCAGCAGCGCGCATCTGGCGTCAAGCAGGGTGGGACTTGTGCGATGAGCATCATGAAACAATCAGGCGCAAGCGAGATCGACGCAAAGATCATCGACGTGCTGCGCCACCGCGTCGGCAAGGATGAACGCGCCGCCAAGCCGCATGACTGGTACACCGCGACTGTCCTGACCCTTCGCGATGCCATCATCGACCAGTGGATGGATTCCACCCGCAAGACCTATGAGCAGGGCGGAAAGCGGGTTTACTACCTGAGCCTGGAATTCCTGATCGGCCGCCTGCTGCGCGATGCCCTTTCCAACATGGGCCTCACGCGCGAAATGGAAAAGGCCCTGCGCGACCACGGATTCGACCTCTCTGCGCTGGAGAACCTGGAGCCCGACGCAGCGCTGGGCAATGGCGGTCTAGGCCGTCTTGCCGCCTGCTTCATGGAGAGCCTCGCCAGCCTCGACATTCCCGCCTATGGCTACGGCATCCGCTACGTGAACGGCATGTTCCGCCAGCGGATCGACGATGGCTGGCAGGTCGAACTGCCCGAAACCTGGCTCAGCCACGGCAACCCTTGGGAATTCGATCGCCGCGAAAGCGCCTACATCATCGGCTTCGGCGGCGAAGTCGTTGCCAATGGCGATGCGGTCGAATGGCGCCCGGCTGAGAAGGTCGAAGCCAGCGCGGTCGACACCCCGGTCGTCGGCTGGCGCGGCAAGCGCGTGAATACCCTGCGCCTGTGGACCGCCCACGCCTTCGATCCCCTGCGGCTCGATGCCTTCAACGCCGGCGACCATTTCGGTGCGCTTGCCGAACAGGTCCGTGCCGACAGCCTCGTGCGCGTGCTCTACCCCGCTGACTCCACGCCCGCCGGCCAGGAACTGCGTCTGCGGCAGGAGTACTTCTTCACCTCCGCCTCGATCCAGGACATCGTCCGCCGCCATGTCCAATATCATGGCGACATCCGCAGCCTGCCCGAGAAGGCCGCGATCCAGCTCAACGACACGCACCCTGCGGTTGCCGTCGCCGAACTCATGCGCCTGATGGTCGACGTGCACGGGCTTGAGTTCAGCGAGGCGTGGGAAGTCACCAAGGCGACCGTCGCCTACACCAACCACACGCTCCTTCCCGAAGCATTGGAATCCTGGCCGCTGCCGCTGTTTGAGCGCCTGCTGCCGCGTCACATGCAGATCGTCTACGCCATCAACAGCCGCGTCCTGCGTGAAGCTCGCAAGGCCGGGATGGACGATGCCGCAATCGCCGCGATCAGCCTGATCGACGAGGGCGGCGAAAGGCGGGTGCGCATGGCCAACCTCGCCTTCACCGGCGCGCACAGCGTCAACGGGGTGGCGGCGCTGCACACCGATCTGATGAAGACCACCGTCTTCTCCGATCTGCACAAACTCTACCCCACCCGCATCAACAACAAGACCAACGGCGTCACCCCGCGCCGCTGGTTGCAGCAGTGCAACCCGGGCCTGACGTCAGTGCTCAAGGACGCGATCGGGCCGGCCTTCCTCGACGATGCCGAAAAGCTTGCCGACCTCAACGCCCTGGCTGACGATGCCGCGCTCGGCGAACGCATTGCCGAGGTCAAGCGCACCAACAAGATCGCGCTGGCCAAGCACATCAAGGACCTGATGGGCGTCCGCCTCGATCCTGATGCCCTGTTCGACGTCCAGATCAAGCGCATCCATGAGTACAAGCGCCAGCTGCTCAACCTGATCGAGACGGTTGCTCTCTACGACCAGATCCGCAGCCACCCGGAACGCGACTGGGTGCCGCGCGTGAAGATCTTCGGCGGCAAGGCAGCTTCAAGTTACCACAATGCCAAGCTGATAATCAAACTGGCGAACGACATCGCCCGCCGCGTCAATTCCGATCCTTCCGTCGGCGGATTGCTCAAGGTGGTGTTCGTCCCGAACTACAATGTCAGCCTCGCCGAGAGGATCATTCCGGCGGCCGATCTGTCCGAGCAGATCTCCACCGCCGGCATGGAGGCCTCGGGCACCGGCAACATGAAGTTTGCACTGAACGGCGCTCTGACCATCGGCACGCTCGATGGAGCGAACATCGAGATCAAGGATCGCGTCGGCGATCCCAACATCGAGATTTTCGGCCTGACCGCGCAAGAGGTCGAGGACAAGCGCGCCAACGGCTACAACCCGCGTGAAGTCATCGAAGCCTCGCGCGAGTTGCAGCAGGCCATCGCCGCCATCGCCACCGGGGTATTCTCGCCTGACGATCCGCAGCGCTACGCCGGACTCATGGGCGGGATCTATGACCACGATTGGTTCATGGTCGCGGCCGACTTCGACGCCTACCATTCCGCCCAACGCAACATCGACCGCCGCTGGGAACAGCAGGCATCGTGGCGCGCTTCGGCAATCCGCAACATTGCCAACGTAGGCTGGTTCTCGTCCGATCGCACGATCGGCGAATACGCCCGCGATATCTGGGGGGTCCGAGAGCCAGCATGAAGCCACCGGCGAGCGCCATCGATGCCCTGCTTGACGGGACGCACGCCGATCCTTTCTCGCTTCTCGGCATCCACGAAGGACCAGAGGGCGCATTCGCCCGCGCGGTCCTGCCCGGTGCCGAAGATGCGGTGGCATGGTCACTCTCCGGCAAGAGGCTCGGCAAACTGACGCGGGTCGACGGGCGCGGCCTGTTCGAAGGGAAGGTCAAGGGCCCGCGGCAGCCGGTTCGGTACGCCTGCACGGCAGGCACGCACGAATGGCTGGTAACCGATCCTTACTCCTTCGGGCCGGTTCTCGGCCCGCTCGACGATTTCCTGATTGCCGAGGGCACCCATCACCGCCTGTTCGACAAATTGGGTGCACACCTGATCGACCATGAGGGCGCCAGCGGTGTCCACTTCGCCGTCTGGGCGCCGAATGCGCAGGTCGTCAGCGTTGTCGGTGACTTCAATGATTGGGACTCGCGTCGCCACCCGATGCGGCGTCGTGCCGACATCGGCGTGTGGGAAATCTTCATCCCCGACATCGGCGAACACCGCGTCTACAAATACCACGTGATCGGCGCCGACGGCACAGTGCTGCCCCTGAAAGCCGACCCCTTCGCCCAGGCCGCAGAATTCCGCCCCAGCACGGCCTCGATCACAGCGCACCCGGTCAAGATGGATTGGGGCGACGCCGATCACCGCGCCCACTGGGCCAGCGTCGATGCTCGTCGCCAGCCGATGTCCATCTACGAGGTCCATCCGGGTTCCTGGCAGAAGCCGCATGACGAGGGCTTCTACACCTGGGACGAACTGGCCGACCGACTGATCCCCTACGTCGCGGAGATGGGTTTCACCCACATCGAATTCCTTCCCGTCTCGGAACACCCCTACGATCCGTCATGGGGTTACCAGACCACCGGCCTGTATGCCCCTTCTGCCCGCTTCGGCCCACCAGAGGGCTTCGCTCGCTTCGTGGACGGTGCGCACCGCGCCGGCGTTTCGGTGCTGATTGACTGGGTACCCGCCCACTTCCCCACCGATGAACACGGCCTCGTCCGCTTCGATGGCACCGCACTCTACGAACATGAAGACCCTCGCCTCGGTTTTCATCCTGACTGGAACACGCTGATCTACAACTTCGGCCGCCGCGAAGTCGTCAGCTTCCTCGTCAACAATGCGCTCTTCTGGGCCGAGCGTTACCACGTCGACGGCTTGCGCGTGGATGCCGTCGCCTCGATGCTCTACCGCGATTACTCGCGCAAGGCGGGCGAATGGATCCCCAATGCCGAAGGCGGGCGTGAGAACTGGGAAGCGGTCGAATTCCTAAAGGCGATGAATCGCGCGGTCTATGCCAGCCACGCCGGCTTCCTGACGATCGCCGAGGAATCCACCTCCTGGCCCGGCGTCAGCAAACCAGCGTTCGACGAGGCCCCGCGTGAGCACCTTGGCTTCGGCTTCAAGTGGAACATGGGCTTCATGCACGACACGCTGCAGTACATGGCGCGTGACCCGATCCACCGGCAGTACCACCACAACGAGATCACCTTCGGGCTGACCTACGCCTTCAGCGAGAACTTCGTCCTCCCGCTCAGCCATGACGAAGTCGTCCACGGCAAGGGTTCGCTCCTGAACAAGATGAGCGGCGATGACTGGCAGAAATTCGCCAACCTTCGCGCCTATTACGGCTTGATGTGGGGCTATCCCGGCAAGAAGCTGCTGTTCATGGGGCAGGAATTCGCGCAGCGAAGGGAATGGAGCGAGGCCCGCTCGCTCGACTGGGACCTGCTGAATGCCCCGGCCCACGAAGGCGTCCGCCGCTGGGTCCGCGATCTCAATCGCGTCTATACAACCCGCCCCGCCCTCCATGCCCGCGATTGCGAGCCGGATGGCTTCGAATGGCTGGTCGTCGACGATGCACAGGCCTCGGTTTTCGCCTGGCTGCGCAAGGCTCCCGATGCCAGGCCCATCGCGGTGATCTGCAACATGACGCCGCAGGTGCACGACCACTACCGCCTGCCGCTGCCGCACGACGGCGAATGGCGTGAAGTGCTCAACAGCGATGCGCAGGACTACGGCGGCAGCGGGATCGGCAATCTCGGGCAGGTCACGGCCGAAGGCGGTGCCGCCTTCGTGGTGCTGCCACCACTGGCCACGCTGATACTCGAATTCCAGGGATAAGAACGGAGAACAGGGGATGCGCGAAACTTACTCTCAGCCACTGGCCCGCGATGCGATGGCCTATGTCCTGGCTGGCGGCAGGGGCAGCCGATTGAAGGAACTGACCGACAACCGCGCCAAGCCTGCGGTCTACTTCGGCGGCAAATCACGCATCATCGACTTTGCCCTCTCCAACGCGATCAACTCGGGCATCCGCCGCATCGGCGTCGCCACGCAGTACAAGGCGCACTCGCTGATCCGCCACATGCAGCGCGCGTGGAACTTCATGCGTCCCGAACGCAACGAGAGCTTCGACATCCTGCCCGCCTCGCAGCGCGTCTCGGAAGATCACTGGTACGAAGGCACTGCCGATGCCGTGTTCCAGAACATCGACATCATCGCCTCCTATGCGCCCAAGTACATGGTCATCCTCGCTGGCGACCACATCTACAAGATGGACTACGAGCTGATGCTCCGCCAGCACGTCGACAGCGGCGCGGACGTCACCATCGGCTGCCTCGTCGTGCCGCGCATGGAAGCCACCGGCTTCGGCGTGATGGCCGTGGACAAGCACGACACGATCACTGCCTTCGTCGAAAAACCTGCCGATCCTCCCGGCATTCCCGGCAACGAGGAAATGGCGCTGGCTTCGATGGGCATTTATGTCTTCGAGACGAAGTTCTTGTTCCAGATGCTGCAGGAAGACGCTGACGACCCGAACTCAAGCCGCGATTTCGGCAATGACATCATCCCCAAGATCGTGAAGAACGGCAAGGCGGTGGCACATCGCTTCACCAATTCCTGCATCCGTGCGGCCGAGGAAATCGAGGAATACTGGCGCGATGTCGGCACGATCGACGCCTATTTCGAGGCCAATCTCGATCTTACCGACACGGTGCCCAAGCTCAACATGTACGACCGCGACTGGCCGATCTGGACCGACCAGATCATCGCCGCGCCGGCCAAGTTCGTGCACGACGAAGATGGCCGTCGCGGCATGGCGATCTCCTCGCTGATCTCACAGGATTGTATCGTTTCCGGCGCCATCGCCCGACGCAGCCTGTTGTTTACAGGGGTAAAAATGGGCTCGTTCTCTTCCTGCGAGGAAGCGGTGATCCTGCCCTATTGCAACATCGGTCGTGGCGCCAGGCTCAGCCGCGTGATCCTCGATTCCGGCGTGCGCATTCCCGAAGGCCTCGTCGTGGGTGAGGATCCGGAACTCGATGCCCGCCGCTTCCGCCGCTCCGAAAGCGGGGTTTGCCTCATCACCAAGCGGATGATCGACCGGCTGGCATGACGATCAGGGTCCTGTCCGTTGCCTCCGAGGCGGTGCCGCTGGTCAAGACCGGCGGCCTTGCCGACGTGGCAGGAGCGCTGCCTGCTGCGGTTGCGCCGCATGGCGTTGAAATGACGACGTTTCTTCCGGGCTATCCGGCAGTGATGAACGCGCTTTCCCGCCCTCGAGCGCTGCATACCTGGGACAACCTGCTGGGCGAAAAGGCGCGGCTGGTCGGCGGCAAGATCGACGGCCACCCGTTGTTAGTCCTTGATGCACCAGCCTTTTTTCAGCGCGATGGCAACCCGTACGTCGACTCTTCGGGCCGCGACTGGGCCGACAACTGGCGTCGCTTTGCCGCATTCGGTCGGGCGGCGGCGGATGTTGGTGGGGGCATGGTCAAGGGACGCGCGTTTGACCTAGTCCACGCGCATGACTGGCAGGCGGCCATGGCATTGGCATACCTGCGTTTTTCGCCGCCTGACGGTGGCAAGCGCGTGCCCTCGGTAATGACCATTCACAACATGGCGTTCCAGGGGCACTACGGCGCGGACGTTTTCCCGGCGCTCGGTTTGCCGCCCCATGCCTGGGCAATGGACGGGGTTGAATATCACGGCGGCGTCGGCTTCCTGAAGGCAGGACTCGAAGCGGCGAGCATGATCACCACGGTCAGCCCGACTTATGCGCGCGAGATCCGCACCGCCCAATTTGGCATGGGATTGGAAGGACTTATCGTCAGTCGAGCCGATCGGGTGATAGGCATCGTCAACGGCATCGACACCGTGCAATGGAATCCGGCAACCGATATCCAACTCCCGCAGGCATACGGGCAACTCTCGAAGGCAAACGGGCAACTCTCCCTGGGCAAACGGGTAGCCAACAAGCGCGCACTTGAGGCAGAATTCGGACTTGAAGCGAGCGACGGCCCTCTCTTCATCGCCGTCACCCGCCTCACCTGGCAGAAGGGCATCGACGTCCTTCTCGAGTGCATCGACCACCTCGTCGGCATCGGCGGGCGCCTCGCCCTCCTCGGCTCCGGCGACAAGGCGATGGAGAACGCCTTCCACGCCGCGGCCATGCGCCACCCCGGCAAGGTCGGTGTGCGGATCGGCTATGACGAGGGCCTTTCGCACCGCATGCAGGGTGGTGGCGATGCGATCCTCGTGCCTTCGCGCTTCGAGCCCTGCGGCCTGACGCAGCTTTATGGCCTTGCCTATGGGTGCGTGCCGGTGGTGGCGCGGACTGGGGGGCTTGCGGACACCGTGATCGACGCCAATCTGGCGGCCGTGATGGGCGGCGTGGCGACGGGTGTGCAGTTCGATGGCGTGAATTATGCGAGCCTTGCCGATGCCATCAGCCGCACTGTCACACTCTACTGGCAACGCGATACCTGGCGTGCCATGCAGCGCGCCGGAATGAAGACCGACTTCTCCTGGAACCGCTCCGGCAAGGCCTATGCGGACCTCTATGCCGCCCTCATCGCGGAGGACCAATGACCCGTACCGTACCGTCGACGCCCTACTCCGACCAGAAGCCCGGCACTTCCGGCCTGCGCAAGAAGGTGAAGGTTTTTCAGCAGCCGGGCTACGCTGAAAACTTCATCCAGGCAGTGTTCGATGTGGTCGAGCGGGAGCCGGGCAGCACATTGGTCCTCGGCGGTGACGGTCGCTTCCACAATCGCACGGTGATCCAGCAGGCGATCCGCATCGCCGCCGCCAATGGCTATGGCAAGGTGCTGGTCGGCCAGGGCGGCATCCTCTCCACCCCCGCCGCATCGAACGTGATCCGCAAGTACCGCGCAAGCGGTGGCCTGATCCTTTCGGCCAGCCACAATCCCGGCGGGCCGGAGGAAGACTTCGGCATCAAGTACAACATCGCCAACGGCGGCCCCGCGCCGGAAGGCGTGACCGAGGCGATCTATGCCCGCACCCGGACCATCGACCGCTGGTTGACCGTCGATGCCCCCGATGTCGATCTCGACACGCTGGGCACGACGCAGGTTGGCGACCTGACCGTCGAAGTGATCGATTCCGTGGCCGACTATGCCGAGCTGATGGAAGAGCTGTTCGACTTCGCCGCCATCCGCGCCAATGTCAGCGCCGGTTTCACCATGGCGTTCGATGCGATGAGCGCCGTAACCGGCCCCTATGCTACTGAGATTCTTGAGAGCCGTCTGGGCTTTCCCAAGGGCACGGTGCGCAATGGCGTTCCGCTGGAGGACTTTGGCGGGCATCACCCCGACCCGAACATGGTCCACGCACAAGAGCTGTTCAAGACGATGTTCGGTGCTGAAGCGCCCGATTTCGGCGCAGCATCGGACGGTGATGGCGACCGCAACCTGATCGTCGGGCGTCACCGCTTCGTCACGCCTTCGGACAGCCTCGCCATGCTTGCGGCGAACGCACATCTCGCACCGGGCTATGCGAGCGGCCTCAAGGGGATTGCCCGGTCGATGCCCACCAGCGCCGCGGCTGATCGCGTTGCCGAAGCGCTTGGTCTGCCTTGTTTCGAGACGCCGACCGGCTGGAAGTTTTTCGGCAACCTGCTGGATGCCGGCATGGCCACGATCTGCGGCGAAGAAAGCGCCGGGACCGGCAGCGATCACGTGCGCGAGAAGGATGGCCTGTGGGCCGTGCTGCTCTGGCTCAACATCCTCGCCGTCCGCAAGATCAGCGTCGACCAGCTTGCGCGCGAGCACTGGGCGAAGTTCGGCCGCAACTATTACGCCCGCCACGATTACGAAGCGCTGCCAACCGACAAGGCCGACGCGCTGATGGCGGAACTGAAAGCTGCACTCGAAAGCCTTCCGGGCCAGACTTTCGGATCGCTCGCAGTCGCCCAGGCCGACAACTTCTCCTACCTCGATCCGGTCGACGGCTCTACCAGCAGCAACCAGGGCGTGCGCGTGATGTTCGCGGGCGGCTCGCGCGTGGTCTTCCGCCTCTCCGGCACCGGTACCGAAGGGGCGACCTTGCGCGTCTACCTCGAACGCTATGAACCGGTTGGCGGCGACCTCGATCGCGAAACGCCCGACATGCTGGCCGACCTGATCGCGGCAGCCGATGCCATCGCCGGGATTGCGCGGCACACCGGACGGACTGCGCCCGACGTGGTGACGTGACGCCCGGCGTCGAGATCACGGACGGCAAGACCCGCTTCACCGTCCGCTCGCCGCATGCCGAAGCCCTGACGCTCTGCCTGTTTGACGGCGAGCCTGAACAGCGCGTGGCCATGACGCGCGTGGGCGAGAACTGGACGGCCGAACTGCCCGGCGCGTTGTGCGGCATGGGTTATGGCTACCGCGCTTCGGGAGCGTGGAATCCGGCGGCCGGCCAGTGGTTCGATCCCGCCAAGCTCCTGGTCGATCCTTACGCCATCGAACTCGACCGCCCCTTCACCTACGACGCCAGCTTATCAGTCTATGGCGTGGATACGGCGGCGATTGTGCCGAAGGCGGTGATTGGCCTCTACGAACCGGCTACCCCTGCACCGCCGCTATTCCGGCACGGAGGCCTGATTTACGAGCTCAACGTGCGCGGCTTTACCAAGCTGCACCCAGATGTGCCCGAGGCATTGCGCGGCACTGTCGCCGCGCTCGCGCATCCGGCGGTGATCGCGCACCTCAAGCGCCTGCACATTTCCGCCGTGGAACTCATGCCGGTGGTCGCCTGGATCGATGAGCGGCATCTCCCGCCGCTCGGCCTCAGCAATGCATGGGGCTATAACCCGGTGGCGATGATGGCGCTGGACCCGCGGCTGTGCCCCGGCGGCGTTGCCGAACTGCGCAAAACCGTTGCCGCACTGCGCGCCGAAGGGATCGGCGTGATCCTCGACATCGTACTCAATCACAGCGGCGAGTCCGACGTGCTCGGGCCGGTCCTGTCGCTGCGCGGGCTGGACGACGGAGCCTATGCCAAAGCGTCTGACGGCAGACTGATCAACGACACTGGATGCGGCAACACCCTTGACTTCGGCAATCCCGCGGTGCGCCAAGTGGCGCTCGATAGCCTGCGGCACTTCGTCCGCCACTGCGGCGTTGACGGCTTCCGCTTCGATCTCGCCCCGATCCTCGCAAGAAGCCCGGGCTTTGCCGCCGATGCTCCGATCTTTGCCGAGATTGCCGCCGATCCACTCCTGGCCGACCGCGTCATGATCGCCGAGCCTTGGGACGTTGGCCCCGGCGGATACCAACTGGGGAGTTTCCCGCCGGGCTGGCTCGAATGGAACGACAGGTATCGCGATGACGTGCGCCGGTTCTGGAAAGGCGAGGCTGGCGTTGACGTGCTGGCCACGCGCATTGCCGGTTCAGCCGATCTGTTCGGGAAGGACTGCCGCTCGGTCAACTTACTGGCCGCGCACGACGGCTTCACGCTGGCCGACACCTTGGCCTACGAGCACCGCCACAACGACGCCAACGGCGAGGACAATCGCGACGGACACGGCGAGAACTTCAGCTGGAACAACGGCGCCGAGGGCGTGACCGAAGATCCGGAAGTCCTCGCCCGGCGCTCTGCCTTTGCCCGCGCCATGCTCGGCACGCTGTTCGTTTCGACCGGAACGATCATGCTGACCGCCGGGGACGAGTTCGGCCGCAGCCAGCTCGGCAACAACAACGCCTATGCGCAGGACAATGCGATCACCTGGATCGACTGGGAAGGCCGTGACCGCGACCTTGAGAGCTTTGTCTTCGGATTGGCCGCGTGGCGCAACGAACGATCGAGCGCATTTGTGCGCTTCTCAGAAAACGGCCAATGGCGTCGGCTGGATGGGGCGCCGATGCATCCGGGAGACTGGGAATGGCCGCAGACCCGCGGATTCTCGTGGGAAGGCCCGGACTATTGCCTTCTTATAGACCGGACCGGACCGAACGCCGGTCCGGCCTGATCATCATGCCCCCAGACGGCGCAATGCGCGGTCGGGGTGAAAGGAGCCGAGCGGCACGCGCTCACCGCTTTCCAGCGTGACCGGCCTGGGCAGGAGCTGGTTCAGCAGCAGCCGACCAAACGTCCATTCACCGAGGCGGGATTCAGCATTGATGTGCCCGACCTCACCCGCGTCGGCGAAGCGGCTGCCCCACGCCTGGGCGAGCTGGCGGGCCTGCCCGATGCCCATGTAAGGATCGTTCCTGCTGGCGACGAGGATCGACGGGAACGGCAGCTCTCCCTGCGGGAACGGCGCAAAACGGGTAAGCCGACGGTCGATCGGGCGCACTTCGACATCGGGCGGGGCAACGAGCAATGCGCCCAGAACCCTTCCGTCTGCAGGTTTTTCGAACTCGGCCCACCAGGCGACCGCCAGGCAGCCCAGGCTGTGAGCGACTAGCACGACCGGACGATCGGCCTTGTGCACGGCGAGGTTGATCTTGTTGACCCAGGTATTGCGATGCGGGTCGTCCCACAGGCCGAGATCAATGCGCTCGCAATCGGGCAGGTCCTGCTCCCACTGCGATTGCCAGTGGCCGGGGCCGCTGTTGCCGAGGCCGGGAACGGTAAGGACAAGCGGGTCCTGCCCCGCGAACGAGCGTTGGTGAGTCATGTGCTGTCTCCAGAAAAGGAAGGCCGGTCGACTCGGATTACGTCCCGACATTCAGCAGAGATAACTCAACTAATTTGATAGACAAGGGGTGTGCGCCGGATTGCAGGCCGTTTGCGTCAGACTGATTACGCTCCTTTGGAGCTTCGTGCGCGGCGGAAGGCTGTGGTGGTCTGCCCGGTCCGCGCCTTGAAGAAGCGGGCGAAATAGGCCGGGTCGGCAAAGCCCAAGGCATAGGCGATCTGCGCCGCACTGGCCCCCGAGAAGGCAAGATTGCGGCGAGCTTCGAGGACCTGGCGATCATGCACGATCTCGGCAGGCGGCTTTCCGACCAGCGCTCGCGTGGCGCGGGTCAAGGTTGACGTGGTCGTGCCCAATCGGGCGGCGTAGTCGGCAACAGGCAGATGCTCGCGATAGTGCCGCTCGACCAGTGCCCTGAAGCGGGCGACAAGGGGTTCGCGCCCATCGGCCGGCGCATCGAGGTTGCCTGTGCCCGCTTCGATGGCCGTGGCAAGGATAAGCGCGACCTGGGCCAGCAGTGTCGGGCCGACCTGATCCTCCTGCCCCAGGCGCTGGCCAAGATCCCCCAGCAACCATGCAAGGCGCTGGAGTATCAGCGGGTGGGCGGCGAGTGATATAGCCAAGGCACTGCCGCCAAGCGCTTCCATGCTGCCGAGCAAGCCCCTGAGACGCGGATCGTTGGCGAGGTCGGCAGCGACGGACAACACCCAGCCTTCGGCACCTGCATCAAAGCGGAAGGCGTGCACGCAGGCGGGCGGGACGATCACCAGAACCGGAGCTGCGAAGCTCTGGACAGAACGCTCCCCATGCAATTCGCTGCCGCCGTTCTCCACCACCAGCAATTGCAGCATGTGGGGATGCGCGTGGGGATCGATTGTCCAATCGTGCAAGGTGGCACGATCGCGGATGCGTTCGAGATGGACGAACTCCGGCGGCAGGGAAATCCCCTCCTCACCGTAGAGCGTGTAGCGACTGAAGCCTTCCTTCCGCATCTGCCGCAATCTCGCAGGCTGCGCGAAAAGTGCAAGTTTTTGCGCGCGCGGTGCGTCGCGCCATTTGCGCTTCGCGTGCAGCATCAATCGAGAGAGGAGACCTGTCATGGCTACCGTCATCGAGCGGCCCGCGTTTCGCTTTGACCCATATTCCCCGGCAACCGATGCCGATCCGTTCCCGGCCTACAAGACGTTGCGCGATGAACACCCTTGCTTCTGGTCCGAAGAGGCCGGGAAGTGGGTGCTTTCGCGCTATTCCGACGTGCTCAATGCGCTGCAGGACTGGCGGACCTATTCCTCGGCGCAGGGCAACCTGGTGGACGAGTTTCCGGGCCGCGCCGGATCGACGCTGGGCTCCAGCGATCCGCCGCGCCACGACCGCCTGCGGGCGCTGATCCAGTCGGCAGTGACCAAGCGCGCGCTGGAGCACATCGTCGAGCCTGCGAGGGCAGCGGCCCGCGCGCATCTGGCCGCGATTGCCGACAAGCCGGTGTTCGACCTTGTCGGAGACTATACCTCGAAGCTGACGGTGGACCTGCTGTTCTACCTGTTCGCACTGCCCGAGGAGAACGCGGACCTCGTGCGGCACAACGCCGTGCTGATGGTGCAGACCGATCCAGTGACGCGCAAGAAGGGACCGGAACACCTCGCCGCGTTCCACTGGATGGCGGATTATGCGGAAAAGCTGGTGGCGGCGCGCAAGGCCAACCCGGGCGATGACTTGCTTTCGAACTTCATCACCGCCGAGATCGACGGCGAGAAGCTGCTCGACAAGGAAGTGCAGCTGACGGTCACCACGCTGATCATGGCCGGGATCGAGAGCCTTTCGGGCTTCATGGCGATGTTCGGGTTGAACCTCGCCGATTACCCGGAGGCGCGGCGCGCGCTGGTCGCCGACCCTTCGCTGATCCCGGACGCGATCGAGGAATCGCTGCGGTTCAACACATCGGCGCAGCGCTTCAAGCGGACGCTGACACGGGACGTGGAATTGCACGGGCAGGTCATGAAGGCGGGCGATGCGGTGATCCTCGCCTATGGCTCGGCCAATCGCGACGAGCGGATGTTCGACAATCCGGACGTCTACGACATTACCCGCAAGGCGAAGCGGCACCTCGGGTTCGGCGGCGGCGTCCATGCCTGCCTAGGTTCGATGATCGGGCGGCTGGCGACGCAGATTGCCTACGAGGAACTGCTCAAGGTCGTGCCGGACTTCACCCGGGTGGATGAGAAGCTCGACTGGGTTTCATCCTCGAACTTCCGCAGTCCGAAAGCGCTGCGGCTGAAGAAGGCGGGCTAAGCTAACCCGGCGGCTCGGCAGGTGGCGGGTCATGCACGACTCGTCGCAAGGCCGGGCCGCCCCTCTTGCAGATGTGATGTACCGCATACATTTTGAGGCCCAATGGACGATAACCGGGGTCTCGCATAATGGTTCCTGATCGGCGCCAATTTTTGGGCGCCATGGTTGCAACGCTGGGTAGCATGGCGGTTTCGGGCCAGCCGGCGATGGCAGTAACACCTGTGAAAGAGCCGGAAGTCTCGCCGTTCGCCCGGCCGACGCCGCCGTTGCTGGTGCAACGCGCGATTGCCGCGCTCGATGCGCATGGCGCGCATATCCGCCATCGTGATCTCGTCGGTCTGGTCGATTTCGGCAAGGCCTCGCGCGAGGCTCGCTTCCATCTGGTCGATGTCGCAGGCGGCAAGCTCGTCTCCTCGCACCTCGTCTCGCACGGCAGCGGATCGGATCCGGCGAACAGCGGCTGGGTACAGCGGTTTTCGAACGCCTATGGCTCCAACGCCTCGAGCCCCGGCGCTTTCCTCACCGGCGTGACCTATTACGGCAAGCATGGCCGTTCGCGCCGCCTGATCGGGCTTGAGGACGCCAACAGCGCCGCGCTCGAGCGCGGTATCGTGATCCACGCGGCGAGCTATGTCAGCGAGGACATGGCCGCAACGCAAGGCCGCATCGGACGGAGCCAGGGCTGCTTCGCGTTTTCGAACAGCGACATCAACGGCGTGCTCGAGCGGCTGGGCGAAGGCCGCCTGCTCTACGCCGTCAAGTAAACGCGGCGCGCGCGGCTTCGGCCAGCGCACTGCCTTCTTCGACCAGGTCCGGACGCTCGCGCGCAGCGATCAGCACGATGGTGCGCCGGAAATCGTAATCGGCCAGCGGCACCGCGACGACGCCGTCGCGCGCGAGTGACTGCGGCGCGGTCGTCACGCCCATTCCGACCCTCACCATCTCGATGCAGCGATCGTCGTTGGACGAGCGCAGGAAGAAGGGCGGGCGCACGCCGCGCTGGGTGAACCAGCGGCTGGTCTCGCCGAGGATTTCGCAGGAGCGGCGGGCGATCATGGTTTCCGCGGCAACGTCGCTGGCGTCGAGCAAACTCGCGCCGGCAAGGGCATGTCCTTCGGGCAGGAGCAGGCGATAGCCTTCCTCCAGCAGCGGCAGCGAAGGCCTGTCCGCGTCTTCCGGCCGCATCAGCGTCAGAATGGCGTCGACCTGTCCCTCGCCCAGCTTGCGGCGCAGTTCCGCATCAGTGCCTTCGGCCATGGTCAGCGGCTGCGGTCCGGCATGGCGGCGGGCAAGACTGGAAAGCGCAAGCGTGGCGATCGAGGGGAGGACGCCGAGCCGCAAGGGGCTGAGCGGCACGGGCGCCTCGGCAAAGGCGGCTTCGGCTGCGCGAAATTCCCGCTCGATGGCACGCGCGTGATTGACCAGCCGCGCGCCTGCTTCGGTCAGGCGGACCTGCCGCCGCTCGCGCAGGAACAGCCGCGTTCCGGCAAGGCGCTCAAGCTCGGCAATGGCGGCGGACAATGTCGGCTGCGAGATTGCCAGCCGCTCGGCCGCACGGGTAAAATGCCCGGTCTCGACCACGGCCAGGAACTGCCGGAGATGGGTGCGCTTCATCATAGGAAAAACCTATCGCAAACCCCGATGTAAATCAATTTTGAGCGATGGTTCTACGATGGTATCCTTCGCCCCGACAAGTTTGCAGAGGATGCCCAAGATGCGCGCCACGCCCGATTTCGACTTCGGCCTGACCGAAAGCGCCCTGATGATCCGCGAGGCTGCGGGTCGCTTTGCCGACGAGCAGATTGCGCCTCTCGCCGCCGAGATCGACCGCAACGACCGCTTCCCGCGCGAGCTGTGGGAGCCGATGGGTGCGCTGGGCCTGCACGGCATCACGGTCGAGGAAGAGTTCGGCGGACTGGGCCTCGGCTATCTGGATCACGTCATCGCGGTCGAGGAAGTCAGCCGGGCATCGGGCTCGGTCGGCCTGTCCTATGGCGCGCACTCGAACCTGTGCGTCAACCAGATCCGCCGCTGGGGCAATGACGAGCAGAAGGCGAAGTACCTGCCCAAGCTGATCTCCGGTGAACATGTCGGCAGCCTCGCGATGTCGGAAGCGGGCGCCGGGTCGGACGTCGTTTCGATGAAGCTGCGTGCCGAACCGGTTGCAGGCGGCTTCCGCCTCAACGGCACCAAGTTCTGGATCACCAACGGCACTTATGCCGATACGCTGGTGGTCTATGCCAAGACCTCGCCCGAAGCTGGCAGTCGCGGCATAACCGCATTCCTTATCGAGAAGGACATGGCCGGATTCTCGATCGGGCAGAAGATCGACAAGATGGGCCTGCGCGGCTCGCCCACCTGCGAGCTGGTGTTCGACGACTGCTTTGTGCCGGAAGAGAACGTGATGGGTCCGCTCCACGGTGGTGTCGGCGTGCTCATGAGCGGGCTCGATTACGAGCGCGTGGTGCTGGCCGGAATGCAGATCGGCATCATGCAGGCCTGTCTCGACACGGTCATCCCCTATGTGCGCGAGCGCAAGCAGTTCGGCCAACCGATCGGCACCTTCCAGCTGATGCAGGCGAAGGTCGCCGACATGTACGTCGCCATCCAGTCGGCTCGCGCTTATGTCTATGCCGTGGCCAAGGCTTGCGACGCCGGGCAGACCACGCGCTTTGACGCTGCGGGCGCGATCCTGCTCGCCAGCGAGAATGCCTTCCGCGTTTCGGGCGAAGCGGTACAGGCGCTGGGCGGCGCGGGCTATACCAAGGACTGGCCGGTGGAACGTTACCTGCGCGACGCCAAGTTGCTGGACATTGGTGCCGGAACCAATGAAATCCGCAGGATGCTGATCGGTCGTGAGCTTATTGGAGCGCGCTGATCTGCAGACGATAACAATCTTGCGGAGAGAACCATGCGCCTGAAAGCTTTCCTCGCCTGTGCTGCCCTGCTCGGGATCGCCAACCCGGCGATGGCCCGGATGGAGAAGGCGACCGTTCACAGCGCCGCAGTCGAAGGCAATCTAGAGGGCAATTCGGCCGATCGCACGGTCTACGTGTTCCTGCCGGACAGCTATGACAAGTCCAAGGGCCGGCGCTATCCGGTCGTCTATTTCCTGCATGGGTATAATTCGACCGCAGACCAGTACGTCGAGCGCAATGACTTCGATGCCGCGCTGAAGGCCTCTGGCACGGAAGCAATCATTGTCGTGCCCGACAGCATGACCAAGTGGGGCGGTTCGATGTATTCGAACTCTCCCACGGTCGGAAACTTCGAGGACTTCATCGCCGAAGACCTGGTGGCGTGGACCGACAAGCACTTTCGCACGATCCCTTCGCGCGAGGCGCGCGGCCTTTCCGGGCATTCCATGGGCGGCTACGGCACGCTGAAGCTCGGCATGAAGCGCGCAGACGTGTTCGGCGCGCTTTACGCGATGAACCCGTGCTGCCAGATTCCGCGCCCGGCATCTTCAGCCGATCCGAAGTACGAAGGCTGGTCGGTCGATCAGGCACTGACGGCGGACTGGATGAGCCGGGGCAACTTCGCGGTGGCCACGGCCTGGTCACCCAATCCCACCAAGCCTCCGTTCTATGCCGATTTGGGCACCAGCGATGGCAAGGTGAACGATCTGGTCATCGCCAAATGGGCCGCAAATTCGCCCGTAGCGATGGCTTCACAGTACCTCCCCTCGCTGCGCCGCATGAGCGGCATCGCCATCGATACCGGCGATACCGACTTCGTGCGCGCTGACGATGAACTGATCCACGAAACCCTGACCCGGTTCGGCATAGCGCACGACTGGGAAATCTATGTGGGCGACCACGGCAACCGGGTGAAGGAGCGTTTCCGCACGCATGTGCTGCCCTTCTTCTCCAAGCACCTGAAAGGCAGCACGCGTTGAGCGCACCGGTCCTCTCCAGCAACGTCGATCTGAACTCTGACCAAGCCAGAGCCCGCGCGTCGCACAACCGGGCCTTGGCTCGGGAGCTGCGTGAGCGGGTGGCAAAGGCCGCGCTGGGTGGTGACGAGCGCAGCCGAGAACGCCACGTATCGCGCGGGAAACTGCTCCCGCGCGACCGCGTTGAGCGCCTGCTCGATCCGGGCTCGCCGTTCCTCGAAATCGGCCAGCTTGCCGCCAACGGGATGTACGGAGACGAGGTGCCCGGCGCAGGCATCATCGCGGGCATTGGCCGTGTATCGGGCCGCAATTGCATGGTCTTTGCGAATGACGCGACGGTAAAAGGTGGTACCTACTTCCCGATGACGGTAAAGAAGCACCTGCGCGCGCAAGAGATTGCGCAGGAGAACCACCTGCCCTGCATCTATCTGGTCGACAGTGGCGGCGCCAACCTGCCCAACCAGGCCGAGGTCTTCCCTGACCGCGACCACTTTGGCCGGTTCTTCTACAATCAGGCGAACATGAGCGCGCGGGGCATCCCGCAGATTGCCAGCGTGATGGGGTCCTGCACCGCCGGCGGCGCCTATGTGCCGGCCATGTCCGACGAAACGGTGATCGTGCGCGAACAGGGGACGATCTTTCTTGCCGGGCCTCCGCTGGTAAAGGCTGCGACAGGCGAGGAGATCACCGCCGAAGCGCTGGGTGGCGGAGACCTCCACGCACGCAAGTCTGGTGTGGTCGATCATCTTGCCGACAATGACGAGCATGCGCTGACAATCGTGCGCGACATCGTATCGCACATTGGCCCCGCAAGAGATGCGGGCGTTGCGCGGCGTGATCCGGTGCCGCCGAAGTACGATCCGGAAGAGCTGTACTCGATCATCCCCGAGGACGTGCGCGCGCCTTACGACGTGCATGAGGTGATCGCGCGGGTCGTCGACGGTAGCGAGTTTCACGAGTTCAAGGCGCTCTATGGCACCACGTTGGTCTGCGGCTTTGCCCATATCCACGGGGCACCGGTGGCGATCCTTGCCAACAACGGCGTGCTGTTTTCGGAAAGCGCGCAGAAGGGGGCGCACTTCATCGAACTCGCCTGCCAACGCCGGATCCCGCTGCTGTTCCTGCAGAATATCTCTGGCTTCATGGTCGGCGGCAAGTACGAGGCCGAGGGCATCGCCAAGCATGGCGCCAAGCTGGTAACAGCGGTGGCGACAGCGCAGGTGCCCAAGATCACCGTGCTGATCGGCGGCAGCTTCGGCGCAGGCAACTACGGCATGTGTGGCCGAGCCTATCAGCCGCGCTTCCTGTTCACCTGGCCCAATGCGCGCATCAGCGTGATGGGTGGCGAGCAGGCGGCAAGCGTTCTGGCGACGGTGCACCGCGATGCGGACAAGTGGACGCCTGAGGAAGCCGAAGCCTTCAAGGCGCCGATCCGCCAGAAGTACGAGGACGAGGGCAATCCCTACTACGCCACGGCACGGCTGTGGGACGATGGCGTGATCGACCCGGTGCAGACGCGCGACGTGCTGGGCTTGGCACTGGAGGCTTGTCTGGAAGCGCCGATTGCGGAGGCTCCGCGCTTTGGCGTGTTCAGGATGTGATGGAGGCGAATGCAATGATCAAATCCCTCCTCATCGCCAATCGCGGCGAAATCGCCTGTCGGGTTATCCGGACTGCACGCCGCTTGGGCATTCGCACGGTAGCGGTCTATTCCGATGCGGATGCCAAGGCGCTGCATGTTCGCTCGGCAGACGAAGCCGTGCACATCGGCCCGTCGCCTGCGCGCGAGAGCTACCTTCTGGCTGAGAAGATCATCGCGGCGGCCAAGGCGACCGGAGCGGAGGCGATCCATCCCGGCTATGGCTTCCTTTCGGAGAATGCCGAGTTCGCGCAGGCGGTGCTGGATGCGGGGCTGGTCTGGGTCGGGCCGAAGCCCGCCTCGATTACGGCGATGGGCCTCAAGGATGCGGCCAAGGCGCGCATGATCGCGGCGGGCGTGCCGGTGACGCCCGGGTATCTCGGCGAGGACCAGACGCCTGAGCGCCTGCAGGCCGAGGCTGATGCCATCGGCTATCCGGTGCTGATCAAGGCCGTCGCCGGTGGCGGCGGCAAGGGCATGCGGCGGGTGGAAAGCTCTGCCGACTTTGCCGAGGCGCTGGCCTCGTGTCGGCGTGAGGCGGCGTCCTCGTTCGGCGATGATCGCGTGCTGATCGAGAAGTACATCCTCTCGCCCCGGCACATCGAAGTGCAGGTCTTCGGCGATGCCCATGGCAATGTCGTCCACCTGTTCGAGCGCGATTGTTCACTGCAGCGGCGGCACCAGAAGGTGATCGAGGAAGCACCTGCCCCCGGCATGGACGAGACCACGCGCGAAGCGGTCTGCGCTGCCGCCGTCCGCGCGGCCAAGGCCGTGGACTACGAGGGCGCGGGCACCATCGAGTTTATCGCCGATGGCAGTGAAGGCCTGCGCGCCGACCGCATCTGGTTCATGGAAATGAACACGCGCCTGCAGGTCGAGCATCCGGTGACCGAAGAAATCACCGGCGTCGATCTGGTCGAATGGCAACTGCGTGTTGCCAGCGGCGAGCCGCTGCCCAAGCGACAGGACGAACTCTCGATAAACGGTTGGGCCATGGAAGCGCGGCTCTATGCCGAAGATGCCACCAAGGGCTTTCTGCCCAGTATCGGCCGCGTGGAGGACTTCCACTTCAATCAGTATCAGGCGCGCATTGACACCGGTGTTGAAGCCGGGGCGGAGATTTCGCCGTTCTACGACCCCATGATCGCCAAGGTGATCGTGCACCGCGAGACGCGCGCCGAGGCCATAGCGGGCCTGCGCGAGACGCTGGACGAGGGCGTGGTCGGCCCGCTGATCACCAATAGCGGGTTCCTGTGGCGCTTGCTGGGGCACGCCGCGTTCCAGGCCGGGGTGGTCGATACCGGGCTGATCGAACGCAACCTCGAAAGCCTCACCACCCGTCCGGAACCGACGTCCGAAGCGCTTGGGCTTGCGGCGATGCGGCTGGTCGGCACGCCGGGCGACAGTCCGTGGACCAGCCAATCAGGCTTCCGCATGAATGCCGCCGCACGGCGCGAAGTGCATCTGGCAGACCAGTTCGGACGGGCCTTCATTGTCGAAATGCCTGAGGAGCCGGCGGTCGACTACTGGCCGGGGGAACCCGTCACAAGCATCGACGAAGGTGGCGAGCGCTTCCTTGTGCAACTTGCCAGAACTGAAGGCGGCGCTGGGGGCGCCGCATCGGATGGCGCGATTATCGCCCCCATGCCCGGCAAGGTCATTTCGGTGGACGTCGCGCCCGGTGAGTCCGTCACCAAGGGCCAGAAGCTCATGGTACTCGAAGCGATGAAGATGGAGCATGCCCTGACCGCGCCGTTCGATGGCGTGGTGGAGGAGCTGAACGCCGTGGCCGGGGCGCAGGTTCAGGTCGAGGCGCCGCTGGCGCAGATCAAGAAGGCGGAAGGCTGATGGCGGGCAAGTACTTCGACGAGTGGCGAATCGGCGACCGAATCGAGCACGAGATTCGCAGGACCGTGACCGAGACGGATAACCTGCTGTTTTCGACCATGACCCACAACCCGCAGCCTCTCCACATCGATGTGGAAGCGGCCAAGGAAAGCGAGTTCGGGCAGATTCTCGTGAACGGTACTTTCACTTTCGCCCTAATGGTTGGCCTGTCGGTCGGTGACACCACGCTCGGAACGCTGGTGGCCAATCTGGGATACGACAAACTGGTGATGCCGGCGCCGGTGTTCATCGGCGACACGATGCGCGCAACCAGTGAAGTTGTTGATTTGCGGGAAAGTAAATCGCGACCGGAGGCCGGCATCACCACGTTCAGGCATGAACTCTTGAACCAGCGCGGCGAGGTCGTCTGCCGCTGCCTGCGCTCTGCGCTGCTCAAGAAACGGCCGTAATCTGCAGACCCATTTGGTCATTTTGGAGCCAATAATCGTGGTAAATATCAATTTAATTAAGAATATTTCATTTCAGTAAACCGGCTGCCCCCAAATCATGAACAAGGGCAGCGGTTTTCGGGACCGATGAAAACTGCCTGTCCAGGGACAAACTTCGGGGGCATTCACAAATGATGGACGGAAAGAAGTGGCTTCTTGCCACAGGAATTGCTGCGGGCTTGATTCTGCCGACTGCAGCCAGCGCAGGAACACGTGCGAGCCCGCCGATTGTGGTGGCGGCCTCACCCAGCAACGGAAATCCGGCGCCGGGACCGAAGAACGGCTTCCCGCCCAGCCCTGGCCTCGAGATTGCCAAGATCAAGGCCAACGAGAACGCGGCCTTCAAGCGCAAGAGCGCGGGCACCTGAATCAAATCGAAAAGTAACTTTCGGCGCCCCGTCAGTCAGTCTGGCGGGGCGCTTTTGCATCGGGGCAACGTGAAAGCCGCTCACGCAGGGCGTCCAGCACCCAGGCGCGCGCTGGGCCGATTGGACAATCTCGCCGCCACAAGGCGTGAAAGCGATAGGCCATGCCTGGTGCTTCCGGCAGGGCCAGTCGCTTGAGCTTTCCACTGGCGAGATCAGCATTGATCAAGTGGCGAGGCATGTTGCCCCAGCCAATTCCTTCACGGAGCAAGGCATGGCGCGCACCAAGGTCTCCCAACCGCCATGTGCTCGCCGCGAAAACCGAGAAGTCCCTCCCCTGCGTCAGGTTCGACCGATCGGTCAGTACCAGCTGGCGATGCTTGCGCACTTCGCCTGGCGGGATTTTGGCCATGCGGGCCAAGGGGTGATCGGGCGCTGCGACGGGAAGCAGTTCAACCTCTCCGATCGCTTCGCGCTCAAGGTCAGGCAAGGCCACAAGATCCGGCCCCGAGATGCCTAGCTCCGCGCGCCCATCCACCACCAGCGCTGCAATCGCACCCAATGTCTCCACAAAAAGCCGCATTTGCACCGTAGGAAAAAGCGCCTGAAACTCGCGAAGCACTTCCGCAATGAGATGCGTCGGGAACATCACGTCGATGGCCAAGCCGAGTTCGGCTTCGAGGCCCTGGTTGAAGTTGCGAACCCCCGCGATCAACGCATCGACATCGTCGGTTACGGCACGCGCGTGGGCCAGCATCGCTTTCCCCGCGGGCGTCAGCACCGGCTTCTTCGATCCTTCGCGATCGAACAGCGTCACGCCGAGCTGCGACTCCAGCGTGACGATGCCGTAGCTCACCACGGAGATCGCCCGCCCAAGCTTGCGCGCGGCGCCATTGAAGCTGCCCTCATCGACCACGGCGAGGAACAGGCGCAGCTGGTCAAGGGTTGGCTGGCCGACGTCCAAGAGAAACCCTTTCAAGAAATTCGAACATTCTGATTTATCTTATCGGGATATTCCGAATGACCTGCAAGGCCTATCTACACCCCAACAGGACGGACCCCAAGCCGCCCGTTTGGAGAAATCGCCATGACCCAGACTGCCAACACGACCGCTACAAAGGCTCACATCGAACTGCGCCCCTTCGCCTCGATCGGCGCGGCGAACCACGGCTGGCTCGATGCCCACCACCACTTCTCGTTCGGCGGATACCACGATCCGGCACGCGTCCACTGGGGTGCGTTGCGCGTATGGAACGACGACCGCATCGCGCCGAAGAGCGGCTTCCCCACCCATCCGCACAGCGACATGGAAATCATCACCTACGTGACCAGGGGCGCGATCACCCATCGCGACAGCCTGGGCAACGAAGGCCGCACCGAAGCGGGCGACGTGCAGGTCATGTCGGCAGGCACGGGCATCGCCCACTCGGAATTCAATCTGGAAGACGAGGAAACCCGCCTGTTCCAGATCTGGATCATCCCCGATCGCCGGGGCCACGCGCCAAGCTGGGGTGCCCGGCCGTTCCCCAAGGATAGCCGGGAAGGCAAGTTCGTTCCCCTCGCCTCGGGCATCGCTGGTGACACCGATGTGCTGACGATCAATGCGAACGCCCGCGTTCTGGGCGCGACGGTGAAGGCCGGCGAAACGGTCCGCTACGAACTGACCGAAGACCGCCACGCCTATCTTGTTCCTGCCAAGGGCAAGATTCGCATCGGCGAAATCGAAGCCAATGCCCGTGATGGCGTTGCCATTACCGGGGTGACCGAGATCGTCATTACCGCTCTCGAGGAAGCCGAACTGGTGCTCGTCGACGCGGCCTGACCGTGACCGAACTGTTTTCTCACATTCCCCAATTACGACTGTTGCAAAGGACCGATCCCATGACTTCCCTCGCTCTCGAGACGCGCGGCGGCTCATCCACCACTTCTGACCTGCTGGCGTCAGCCGGCCGCGTCTTTCTCGCGGCGATCTTCGTGCTGAGCGGTGTTTCCAAGCTTGCCGATCCGACTGGCACGATCGCCTACATCACCAGCGCGGGCCTGCCTGCCCCCAGCCTTGCCTATGGCGCTGCCGTGGCGGTGGAACTTGTCGGCGGCCTGCTGTTGATCGCCGGCATCCGCACCCGCATCGTTGCTTCGGCCATAGCTGCATTCAGCCTTGCCGCCGCCTTCGGCTTCCACGCCAACCTGGCTGACCAGAACCAGTTCATCCACTTTTTCAAGAACGTGGCGCTGGCCGGTGGCCTTTTGCAGGTGACCGCTTTCGGCTCGGGCCGCTTCGGCTTCGACCGCCGCTGAAACCTACCCCCCGCGGGCCGGAGTGCAGTTGCGCTCCGGCCCTACCCCCTTATCTCTCTCCAACCTCTCCCAAGGAGCATTCAATGACCCGTACCGCTTCCCCCAGCGTCCTGCCGATCATCGTCGATCGTTGGAGCCCCCGCGCATTCGACGGCTCGGCCGTGCCGCAGTCTGACCTTGACGTGATCTTCGAAGCCGCAGGTCTTGCCGCCAGCGCCTACAATTACCAGCCCTGGCGCTTTGCCTATGCCCACAAGGGCGATGCAAACTTCGACGCGTTCCTCTCGGCACTGGTGCCCTTCAACCAGAGCTGGGCCAAGGATGCGGGCGTGCTCGTTTTCGCCGTGTCCGACGAATTCATGCGCAGCGACAAGGGCAACAACCCCAACCACAGCCACAGCTTCGATACCGGTGCGGCATGGGCCAATGCGGCACTGCAGGCCCTGCACCTTGGTTATCACACCCACGGCATGACCGGCGTCGACTTTGCCAAGGCTGCCGAAGTGCTCAACCTGCCGGAAGGCTATCGCGTGGAAATGGCTTTCGTGATCGGCAAGCAGGGCGACAAGTCGCAGTTGCCCGAAATGCTCCAAGAGCGCGAAGTGGTGAGCGACCGCAAGCCGGTGAGCGAAATCGCTTTCGCCGGGCCGTTCACGGCATAAGCACAAGTGGCGCCGCCCGCGCGATTTCGCTAGGGCGGCGCCATGCTTCGTATCAATGAACTGAAACTGCCCCTCGATCACGCTGCCGAAGATCTTCCGGCGGCGATCTGCGCACGTCTGGACATCGCGCCAGCAGACCTCACGCGATACCAGATCTTCCGTCGTGGCAACGATGCCCGCAAGAAGCACGCGATCCTGCTGACTTACGTGGTCGATTGCGTCGTGGCGAACGAGGCCGAAGTGCTGGCCCGCTTTGCGGACGACCAGAACGTGAAGCCCACGCCTGACACCTCCTACAAGCTCCCGGTCATGGCCCCCGAAGGCTGGGATGGTGAGCGCCCGGTTGTCATCGGGGCGGGCCCGTGCGGATTGCTGGCTGCGCTGATCCTCGCGCAGATGGGCCTGAAGCCGATCATCATCGAGCGCGGCAAGGCGGTGCGCGAACGCACGAAGGACACTTGGGGCTTGTGGCGGCGCTCGGTGCTGGAGCCGGAATCGAACGTGCAGTTCGGCGAAGGTGGCGCTGGTACGTTTTCCGACGGCAAACTCTACAGCCGCATCAAGGACCCGCGCCATCTCGGGCGCAAGGTGCTGGTGGAGTTCGTAAAGGCCGGCGCGCCTGACGATATCCTTACCGAAGCCCACCCGCACATCGGCACCTTCCGCCTCGTCACCATGGTCATGTCGATGCGCGAGACGATCGAAAGCCTTGGCGGCGAGTACCGCTTCCAGACCCGCGTGGAAGACTTCGAGATCGAGACTGCCACCGATGGCACACGCCGGATTGCGGGCCTGCACCTGTCGGACGGCTCGTTCCTGCCCGCGCGCCACGTCATCATGGCAGTCGGCCATTCCGCGCGCGACACCTTCCAGGTGCTATTCGATCGTGGCGTCCACATCGAAGCCAAGCCGTTCGCCATCGGCGTGCGTATCGAGCACCCGCAAAGCTGGATCGACACTGCGCGCTATGGACCGAGTGCGGGCAACAAGATCCTCGGCCCTGCCGCCTATTCGATCTCGCACAAGTGCACGAACGGGCGCACGGTCTACTCCTTCTGCATGTGCCCGGGCGGGCGCGTCGTTGCCGCGACCAGCGAAGAGGGCCGCGTCGTCACCAACGGCATGAGCCAGTATTCGCGCGCCGAGTTCAATGCGAACTCGGGCATTGTCGTCGATATCGATCCGAGCAAGGATTACCCCGGCGGACCGATGGCGGGCATGGCTTTCCAGCGTCACTGGGAAAGCCTCGCCTTCGAAGCGGGTGGGCGCAACTACATGGCGCCGGGCCAGAAGCTGGGCGACTTCCTTGCCGACCGTCCTTCCACGGAGTTCGGCAGCGTTATCCCGAGCTACAAGCCCGGCGTGCACCTGACCGAACTCAAAAAGTGCCTGCCCGACTACGTGATCGAATCCATTCGTGAGGCCCTGCCCGCGTTCGGTCGCATGGTCCCGGGCTATGACCACCCTGACGTGGTGATGACCGGTGTGGAAACGCGCACGTCTTCCCCGGTGCGCATAACGCGCGGCAAGGATTGCCAGAGCCTCAACACACGCGGCCTCTACCCTGCCGGCGAAGGCGCAGGCTATGCCGGCGGCATCCTTTCGGCCGCGGTCGACGGGATCAAGGTCGCCGAGGCCCTCGCCACCGAACTCCTCGCGTGAACGCCGCCAACTACGACGCGATCATCCTCGGCGCGGGCGCGGCGGGGCTGATGGCTGCGCTGACCGCAGGCCAACGCGGGCGGCGCGTCCTGCTCGTCGATCATGCCGACGAGCCGGGCAAGAAGATCCTGATCTCGGGCGGCGGGCGGTGCAACTTCACCAACATCCACACTGCCGCCGACCGCTACATTTCCGAAAACCCGCACTTCGCGCGATCGGCCTTGGCTCGCTACACGCCTGCAGGCTTCATCGGGATGGTCAATCGCCACGGCATCGCATGGCATGAGAAGACGCTGGGCCAATTGTTCTGCGACGGCTCAGCGCGGCAGATCGTGGACATGCTGATGGCAGAGTGCCGCGATGGCGGGGTGACGTTCGCCTTTGGCCAGAGCGTGAGCACGGTCGATCATGCCGACGGCCTGTACCGCGTGACCATCGATGGCCGTGATCATCACGCCCCTGCCCTGATCCTGGCAACAGGGGGCCTGTCCATCCCGAAGATGGGGGCGACGGGTTTCGCTTTCGAGATCGCGCGCAAGTTCGGCTTGCAGGTGGTGCAGACCCGCCCCGCCCTCGTGCCCTTCACCCTGGGTGAGGACGAGGCGCTGTTCCGTTCGCTCTCGGGCGTTTCGACCGATGTCGTCACGCACTGGGGCAAGACAGCGTTTCGCGAAGCGGCGTTGTTCACGCACAAGGGCCTGTCTGGCCCTGCCATGCTGCAGATTTCCTCATACTGGCAGCACCGCACGCCAATCGCCGTCAACTTCCTGCCTGAAGAGGGCGCCGACTGGCTGATCGAGGAAAAGCGCAATCGCCCCCGCGCGGCTTTCCGCTCGGCTCTTGCCCGCCGACTGCCGGAACGGCTTGCAGAAGCGCTTGGCAGCCGGCTTGGCCTGGAGGGCGAGCTTTCTGGCATGAAAGACGCTGACTTGCGCAAGGCCCAGCAGCAACTCGCGCGCTGGCCGTTCAATCCGAACGGCACCGAAGGCTATGCCAAGGCGGAAGTCACCGCCGGCGGCGTTTCAACCCGCGCGCTGAATCAGAAAACCATGGCTGCAGCGAAAGTGCCCGGCCTTTATGCCATTGGCGAGGCCGTAGATGTAACCGGGTGGCTGGGAGGATACAATTTCCAATGGGCATGGGCCAGCGGCCGCGCTGCAGGCGAAGCTGTGTGAACACCAGGCTTCAGCCCTCGATCAGGTCGAGATAAGCCACGACATCATTGTCGGTCGCGATGAACAGTCCTTCCTGAAGTTCAAGTGGCTGCTCCGCCGCGATCCGCAGGGCTTCGCTCAGCGGCCCATAGAACAGCGTGTCGGCCGAACCGCCCTCCGGCCCGTCTCCCAGATGGTAAAGGCGAACGCTTGCGTGATCGTGAGTGGTGCGCATCCGACTGCGATGCCATGGACGCAGCACATTGTCATCCATCAGCATGCCGAACCAGATCTGGCGCCTGCCGCATTCATGGAAATTTAATCGGCCAATTCGTTGATCGGAAAGCGTTGTCAGGACAATGTGAGTGTGAGGTCAGGGCGTGTGCCGTTACTTGAGCTCGAAGCAGCGGCACAGGCAGGGGAACGCCATTTCTATGTTACGATTGAAGCGAGGCGTGTCATCGCCCGACGCCAGGCATAGTGCCCGCAATCGCTTCGCCATGCTGCGGGCGATGTGCGCATGAACGCGCTGCGCCTGAAGCTGTGGGTCTCATTGGTGTTCATGCTGTTCATCGTGGCAGTGCCGGGCGTGATTGCCAACCATGCAGTGAAAGTCATCCGTGCGCAGCAGGCAAGGTCCGAAGCCTCGTCGCAATCACTCAGCGCGTTCCAGAGGCTCGCGGTTCTAGGATACACCCTGCAGCAGGAGCGCTACACCGATCCAAGCGCGTTCGTCCAGGATCGCGAACTCTACATCGATGGCGTCCGCTCCCACGTCACCAATGCGGAGCGTTACATCAACGCCGAAATCAAGATGATCAGCGAGACGCCGCTCAAGCGCAAGCAGCGCGCCTCGGAGATAGAAGAGGAAGTCAAGCAACGGGAAACCCTGAAGAAGATCGGTGCCAGCCTCGAGCGCTCGTTGAAGGGCGATAAGCCGGACACGGTCTGGGAAGACCTCGTGTTCGAAGCGATCAAGATCGAGGAGCGCGAGGCGAAGGAGTACCACCGCAGCTCGATCGAGACGTTCCAGGGCGTCATCGACACGATGACGCTGACGGTGACGGTCGTGACCATTTGCGGTCTGCTCGCCGTCTTCTGGGGACAGCGCCAGCTGATCCGCCCGCTCGGAAACCTGCTGCAAGGCACGCGCGCCATGGCCGAAGGCGATTACACACAGCGCGTGCCGATTGTCGGCACGACGGAATTCCGTGCGATCGCCGAAAGCTTCAACATCATGGCCTCTCGCGTGGGCGAAAGTGCCGATACGCTGCGCAGGTCCAACGAAGAGCTCGAGCGGGCCGTTGCCCGGCGCACCAGTGAACTTGCCGCAACCAACCGTTCGCTGGAGCGATCGAACCGCCTGCGTCAGCAGTTTTTGGCCGATGCCAGCCATGAACTGCGTACGCCGCTTTCCATCATGCGCAGCGAGGCGGAGATCACGCTACGCGATGCCTCTGCGCAATCGGTTGACCTGCGAGGCGCGCTGGATCGGGTGGTCCGCCTGTCAGAGCTCATGGCCGAAATGATCGAAGACATGTTGAACCTGGCGCGTGCAGAAGAGCCGATGCTGCATACAACCATCGAACCGGTCGACGCGGTGGCGGCAGTGACCGACAGCATCGCCGACTTCCACCGCGTCATTGAAGCCGACGGCGGGAAGATCGTGCTTCACGATGGACCCTCCAGCATCATCGTTGAAGGCGACGAAGCCCGCCTCAAGCAGGTCATCCGCATCGTCGTTGACAACGCCGTGTGCTATTCCACGCACGCTCCCAATGTCGAAGCATCGGTCAGCGTGGAAGAGGATCATGCCGTCATAACCATCACCGACCACGGCGATGGCATACCGGCCGAAGACCTGCCCTATCTTTTCCAGCGGTTCCGCAGGGGCAGCAAGCGCAGCGGCAGCGGGCAAGGTCTAGGACTGTCGATTGCCCGTTCGATCACCGAAGCCATGGGCGGAACAATCAGCCTGACCAGCCGGGTCAATGTCGGCACGGTCGTCACCATACGCCTCCCTCTAATGTCGCCCGCATCGGCGATAGATGGTGCAAGCACATGAAACTGCTTCTCATTGAAGACGAAGTCGAACTCGCCGCAACCCTGCATCGCGGCCTCGCGCAGGAGGGCCACAAGGTCACGCTGGCAACCGACGGTGCAACTGGTCTTGAGTTGGCGACAAACCTTGCGTTTGACTTCATTCTTCTCGACGTAAATCTGCCGGACATGAGCGGATTTGATATCTGCTCGGCCCTCCGCGAAGCTGCCGTGACGACACCGATCATCATGGTCACCGCTCGCGACGATGTGGCCGACCGCATTCGCGGTCTCAAGGGGGGTGCGGATGACTACTTGCCAAAGCCCTTCGCATTCGAGGAATTGCTGGCCCGGATGGATGCGGTCAAGCGCCGGATGGAGCGGCCGCAATTCAGCCCGATCCAGCCCGATGGAAGCCTTACCGTGGGCGATCTGCACTTTGATCCCCGGACCATGACCCTCACGCGCGCCGGTTCGCCGGTCCAGTTGACCGTCAAGGAAATGGGCGTGCTGCGGCTGCTGATGGAATCCCCCGGCACGGTGATTTCACGAACCGAAATCCTGCGTGCGGTGTGGGGAATCGAGGACGATCCGCTGACCAATATCGTCGAAGTCTACCTCAGCCGCCTGCGCCGCAAGCTTCACGCGCTGGGCCCGCCCATCGTCGAAAACGTCCGCGGATTCGGCTACCGACTGACGGCCTGAAGGCGCACTGTCTGAAGTGACGATTGCTACACGAGCGCGTCACAGCGAGGCGCGCTCTCCCGCGTCACCGTAGACTGCAGGCCGCCGTCACCCAACGAAAATTGGATACCCCCAAAGCCATACCCCCGCTCTTACCCCCATTTTTTTACCCCGTTTTTCAGGTTCACGTCCTGCAAGGCACCAGCAGAGCGTGTGCTGGTTGTCCACCTCGGTCGACTTTCTACACTTTGAACTGGCTTATCTGTGAGAAAATCCACATCCGCGCGTCGGCCCGCAGTATGAACACGAAATCGTTGATTCTCCCACCTCTTATTCAAGCCAGCGTTCTAGCGTCAGTCGCGTTTCAGTCCTGACTTAAAACTGGACAGGTCGGTCCCTCTTTTGCTGGATCACGGTTGTGCGATCTCTGATGTGTCTGCCGCTCACAAGGTCCTCTAATGCGGAATCTCATCAAATCGCAGCCTCTCAGCTGGCTATCGATGGCGAGGTCGTACAACGCGCGCTCACGACTGCGTATGCGTGCGCCGTGATAAAGCGAATTGCCCTGATGTCTCGCCTGCGCGAAGTGCATTTCGGGCCAACATTCTGCCCTGCATTCGATGGCAGCCGATCGTGCATGGCAGCATCAAGATCTGAATGTCCCACCACGATTCTCCTTCGGTAAAAACGGGCACAGGAAGACTGCGAGATCCCATTCGACAAATTCAGGCCCTCGCGGAGATCTGGCCAAGCCGCAGCTGCGACCGATTTTCATGCGCTCATCAGGAATGCGGCCCCCGGCACAATGACATCGCAGAGGACATTGCCTACAGATGCGTCGATCGAGGAAACTGTGCCATCTTTTTCGTGAGCTGCCACAAGGTGCTTGTTCACTCTCGCGAGATGGCGTGGCGATTGGCCACCACTGGGAAAGCAAGCAACTTGGTGCAGCACGCCTTGCATCACTCGGAAAGCCACCAACGTGTCGGCTCCGCGGTTGCTTGTCCAAATCAGCTCGTCCTCAACCAACAGATGCCCACCGAGATTGCCAGGCTTGTTCGACGGGTCAGTTCGCAGGGAGTCCATTGGTATGAAAGTGCCGTCCGTCTTTGCGAGTGCCACCAGACCGCTTGACAATTCGCCGTTGACCATGACCTCGTCTGCCAATGCCACAAGGTGTCGGGGCCCGAATCCTGGCGGTGCGCAAAACATCACGCGCTTGTCTTGCAGTTCGCCTCCACTATCCACCGAGGCTGCAAATACCCGGTCGAGGCCGAGATCAGTGAAATATAGCGTACCTCCTTTATCGGCAAAGCGTGCGCAATGTACATGCGGACCAGCTTGCCGATCGGGATCAGGTCCTTTGCCGCTGTTTTGCAGGAACCCGCTACGGTGCAACGGCGCTCCCGTCGCAGCATCGAGCACGATGGTGGCCACGGAACCGCTTTCGTAGTTTGCCACGGCAAGAAGTGAGTGGTCCGGAGAGATATCGAGAAAGCACGGCGCGGCACCGCCCGTCGAGACGCTCCCCAAGGGCACCCACCGATCGTTTTCCAGACGCCAACCGGAGACTTGCCCGGCCTCTTGTTCGCAGACGAACCAAGCAGTCTGCAGGTCAGCACACCATAAGCCGTAACTTGCATCGACGATGCGCGACTCCGCCCCTTCGATTTCGATCCTTCCGGCTTCGTCGATCGTCGCCGAGATCAGACCTTCTCCACCGTTGGCACTGTAGGTGCCGATCCAGAACCGGTGCTTCATCAAAATACCCCCGGCAGCCTTATGACTTAAACATCTGGACCTACATGCGTTTCCTGAACAAGCTGTGGAGCGGCGTGCAAAATTGACCCCCATAGCGGGGTGATCGGCGTCTAAAATTGACCCCTTCATTCCTGGGTGTGAGGCACCGCCGTTTGGGATTTCCAAGCGGTGGGGGATGGGGATGTTGATTGTGGAGACGACGGCGAAGATCCGACGAGAAGCGAGGCAGGGTAAACCGATCAAGGCGATCGCGCGGGATATGCATTTGTCGCGCAATACGGTGCGCAAGGCGATCCGGGCACCCGAGGCGCAGTTCAGTTATGAGCGGCGAGAGCAGCCACGTCCGCAGACCGGCCCGTTCCGGGAGCGCCTGGATGAGTTACTGGAACAGAACGAGGAACGGCCCCGCCGTGATCGGCTACGGTTGACCCGGCTTCACGATCTGCTGGAGCGGGAGGGCTTCACCGGTTCCTATGATGCGGTCCGGCGGTATGCGGCGCGCTGGAAGCGGGAACGCCGGGTGGATGCCGGGGACATGAGTAAGGTGTTCATCCCGCTGCTGTTCCGCCCCGGCGAGGCCTACCAGTTCGACTGGAGCCACGAGGACGTCGAGATTGCAGGCAAGCCGATGCGGGTGAAGGTGGCCCATATGCGGCTGTGCTGGTCGCGCGCACCGTTCGTACGGGCCTATCCGCGCGAGACGCAGGAGATGGTGTTCGATGCCCATGTGCGCGGCTTTGCCTTCTTCGGCGGTGTGCCCACCCGGGGCATCTACGACAACATGAAGACCGCGGTGACGACCGTGTTCACCGGCAAGGAGCGCATGTTCAACCGACGGTTCCTGATCATGACCGACCACTACGGCGTGGAGCCTGTGGCCTGCAGTCCGGCGGCGGGGTGGGAGAAGGGCCAGGTCGAGAACCAGGTCCAGACTGGCAGGGAGCGACTGTTCAAGCCTCGCCTGCGCTTTGCCACTATCGAGGAGTTGAACGCCTGGCTGGAGGCCGAGTGCCGGCGCTGGGCCGAGCGCTATGCCCACCCGGACCTGGAAGACACGACCATCGCTGCGGCCCTGGAGAGGGAGCGCGCCATGTTGCAGCCACTGCCCGTGCCGTTCGACGGGTTCTTCGAGAGCGAACATGTTGCCACCGCGACCTGCCTCGTCAGCTTCGATCGCAACCGCTACTCGGTCATTGTTGAAGGACAGTTCACAGGAGCCGTAAGGCGACATCTACCTTTACGATTTGTCGCCTTGGCCTGATCGATTTCCCGGCGGGTAGTCTTCCGGGAGAGGACGATGGGTTGTCTCGATGGCGAGGCATTGACGGCGATGAGTGTGCTGTTGAAGCAAGGGCATACGCAGAGTGCGGTTGCGCGACTGCTTGGGATTACAGAGGGCGCGGTCCGTTATCACCGCCGCCGGCGCGCTGAGGGTGCGGTGGATGGGCGGAGCCGGCAGATCGGCAAGGCGGCCGAATATGCTGAAGCGATCGCGCACTGGCGCAGCGGCCGTGGGGATGGTGCGATCAACATCGCGGCGCTGCATGAGTGGCTGACGCGCGAACATGGCTATGCCGGGAGTCTGAAGTCGGTGCAGCGTTATTGGTCGCGGACATTTCCAGCCCCTGTGATCCGCGCGCGTCGCCGGGTGGAGACGCCGCCGGGAGCGCAGGCGCAGGTCGACTGGGCCGAGTTCCCGGGCATGGTGCTGGGCGAGGAAGTGGTCGACCTTTCGGCGCTGGTGATGACGTTATCGTGGAGCCGCAAGCGAGCGATCGTGTGGTCCCGCTCGAAGGATGCGTTGGCGTGGCAGTCATGCCATCTGGCCTGCTTTCAGCGCCTTGGTGGGGTCGCGGCGGTGATGCGCATCGACAACGTCAAGACGGCTCTGTCGAAGGGCGCGGGCGCTTGGGGAGAGATCAACCCGACCTACCGCCGTTTCGCCAGCCAGATGCATTTTCATGTCGATGCGTGCCAGGTCCGTCAGCCCCGCGCGAAGGGCAAGGTCGAACGTTCGGTCCGTGATTGCCGCGAGTACCTCGATCCTTACAGCGGTGTCTTCGGCAACCTTGCCGATCTACAGGCCTGGACGGATGAGCGAATGACCGAACGCTCAGGCCAATTGCGCTGCCCGGCGACCGGCACAAAGGTCATGCAGGCCTGGGAGCAGGAACGTTTCCTGCTGACCCGGCTCCCCGAGACGCTGCCCGAGCCGTTCGACGTTGCTGTGCGTCGCCAGGTTGGCGATGACTGCATGGCGAGTTTTGAAGGCCGCCAATACAGTGTGCCCTTCCGCTTCATCCGACAGGACGTCGAGGTACGTGGAGTCTCTGGCAGGGTACTGTTCCTGAAGAACTGCGAAGTTGTCGCCGACCATCCGCGCGGAACCGAGGCGCTGGTCGTCATTGACCCCGCCCATTTCGAGGGTCCGAGCACGCCCCGGGTAATTGCGCCGCTGCCGCTGGGCCGGATGGGCCGCAAACTGCAGGAGATTGCAAGCGCTGGTGTCCAGCACCGCTCTCTCGACCTCTATGCGCGCCTCGCGGAGGTGGCTCGATGAACACGCCCCGGATCAGGCTCGATATCGATGCCACCCGCGAGAAGCTGTGTCAGCTTGCTTGTGGCCATGCCGCAGATGCTCTCGATGACATGATTGGCGAGGCGGTGCGTGACGAGATCAGTGCGCACGTCTTCCTCGACCGGCTCCTCACGACCGAACTTGCTGGCCGCGAGGAGCGGCGTGTGCGGGTCATGCTCAAGAACTCGAAGCTGCCGTCGGGGCAGACGCTGGAGAACTTCGATTTTGCCTTCCAGCCCGCAATCGAGCGCTCACGCATCGACACACTCGCCACTGGCACCTGGATACGCAACGCCGAGGTGGTCCTGCTGCAGGGGCCGCCTGGCGTGGGCAAGTCGCACTTGCTCGCCGCGCTGGGCATCCGTGCGGTCCAACTCGGCTTCTCGGTCCAATACTACCGCTTCGACGAGCTCATGGCCGCGCTGCGCCACGACGCCCAATTGCCACCGCCGCGCATCAAGATGCGTAAATACATGTCGAGCGCGCTGCTGTTGATCGACGAGATGGGCTACGATCCGCTAAACCGCGAGGAAGCCAGCCTATTCTTCCGTCTCGTCAGCTATCGCTATGGCCGGGGCGCCATGATGATCACCACCAACAAAAGTATCCGCGACTGGACCGAACTGCTTGCTGGAGACGAAGTCCTCGCCACCGCCATCCTCGACCGGCTTCTCCACCGCGCCCATGTCCTCAACATCAAAGGCCGCAGTTACCGCCTGCGCGACCTCGAGGACGCCTTCAAGGCCTGACCGCCAATCCTCGTCGAAGAAATTTCAGGGGTGGGGAGCATGCTCCCCACCCCTGAAATCATACCTATCATGCAGCGCGACACCTCGTAACACTGGGTGTCGCCTTAGCTCGTAAAACTGGGTGTCCATTGACAGTCATGGCCAGTGCCGCTCGGCAGGTGGTGCAGGTACGCGCCTATGCCGACCGGATCGTGATCCGCCATGCCGGCAAGGTGGTCGCTGAGCATGCCCGCATGTTCGGACGCAACCAGACCGTGCTGGATCCCTGGCATTATCTGCCAGTGCTCGCGCGCAAGCCCGGCGCCTGGCGCAACGGCGCGCCGTTCCATGACTGGGAGCTGCCGCCTGCACTGGCACAGCTGCGTCGCAAGCTAGGCAGGAGCGACGATGCCGACCGGCGCTTTGTGCGGGTACTGGCTGCCGTGATCGACGATGGCCTTGCCGCGGTTGAGGGCGCGATACGCGAAGCCTTGGCGGCAGGCGCGGTCAACGACGAAGTGGTCCTCAATATCCTGTCGCGCCGACGCGAACCGCAGGTAGCGCAGCCCATCGACGTCGTGGTGGACCTCAAGCTCAAGCATCCGCCCATTGCCGACTGCGCGCGCTACGACACGGTGCGAGGCCTTGATGCAGCGGCATGAGATGATCAGCGCCCTGAAGGGGCTGGGCTTGAAGGGCATGGTCGCAGCCTTCGACGATGCGGTCACCCATGGCATCCGCCGCGACCGCTCCGTGATGGAGATGTTGGGCGACCTCCTGCATGCTGAAGTTGCACACCGCGAAGCAGCGTCGATCCGTTACCGCATGACCGCAGCCCGCCTGCCTGCGATCAAGGATCTGGATGGCTTCGTGTTCGACGATACACCGATCAATGAAGGGCTGGTTCGTTCTCTACACGCCGGATCGTTCCTGCCTGAACAGCGTAATATCGTGCTGGTCGGCGGCACCGGCACCGGCAAGACGCACCTGGCCCTTGCCATCGCTGCCGCCGTGGTCCGTGCCGGGGCACGAGGGCGGTTCTTTAACACCGTCGATCTGGTCAATCGGCTCGAGGAAGAGGCCCGTCAGGCCAAGGCAGGCAGCCTTGCAGCGCAACTAGCCCGGCTCGACCTCGTCGTGCTTGATGAGCTGGGATATCTGCCGTTCGCCCGATCAGGCGGCCAGATGCTGTTCCACCTGATCAGCAAGCTCTACGAAAAGACCTCGGTGATCATCACCACCAACCTGGCGTTCGGCGAATGGCCGAGCGTGTTCCACGATGCCAAAATGACGACGGCGCTGCTCGATCGCATTACCCACCATTGCGATATTATCGAGACGGGCAACGACAGCTGGCGGTTCAAACACCGCAGCTGAACCCCTTCCCCCGGACCCCCATCCCCGGCGGTTAACCCGGTGGGTCCACAGGTACCTCCCACGGACGCCGCCGCCAGCGCTCCTGACGGCGCGCGTCGTCGTCCGCGGGGCCCTCCTATGGACTACCGGGATAACCGCCAAAACAACAATCAGCTGGGGTCAATTTTGGACGCCGATAGGGGGTCAAATTTGCGCGCCGGTTGACAGCCACAGTCTTGCAGCGCGGATGCACGATGATGTCGAAGCTGCGCAGAAACTCGACGCCATCCTCGACGCTACCTTGCCCCTTGATTGCCGGGACAATGCGGAAACCCTGCCGCTTCATGTAGCTGACCGTTTCCGGCCTGCTGCTGTCGGCGCGAATTAGAAACTTCCTTGATCCAGGGATGCGGTCGAACAGGGCCGGAGTGCGATCTATCTCGCATCCTACTTCTGAAACCTCTTGGTCCACATAGAGCTTGCGCCCCTCGATGTGACAGCGAACCAGAACAGTCGGATCAACCGCAAAGCCCCAGTCAGCACCGAACCTGTGGACCGCATCAGCCGGTGTATCAAACTCCTGCACTGTCCAGTTACGGAAAACGCGAGCCTCGCTGTTCAGTGCGTAATGCCCCTGCCACACATGCAGGAACTTGTCTGGATCGCGCCGGCGGTCGTCTTCAAGGTCTGCCAGAAGCTCGGCAGGAAGGAATGGGTTGTCGTGCCAGTTAACCTCTATGACCACACTATCGCTAGGCGGGTTCTCGCCACGCAACAGAACGTCAACCGGGTCAGTCGGCTTGTTCGGGTTCCAGCTAAACCATAATTCCGAACCGGGCTTGCGGATCGTCGGGCGCAACAGGTCAAGGCTGCGCTGGCTTAGGCTCTGCGCTTCCTCAACCCAAGCAATGTCAAAACCTTCGAGCGACTTGATCGAGTCTGCCGTATGGTTCTGCATTCCCTGAAAGATGATGACGCCACCCCCCGGCGTCCTGATCTCCGCTTCCAGTATCTCAAACGATGAAACGACACCAAGCCGCCTGATCTTGTCCTCAACCAGCAGTTTGACCGAGTTCTTCAGCGACTTCTGGACTTCACGAACACAGGCAGCGCGAAGGCCGGGTTGCATCAGCGCACGCTCTACCAGCATCTCCGCAAAGAAATGCGATTTGCCCGAACCGCGTCCGCCATGCGCCCCTTTGTAGCGACTGACCTTGAGTAACGGCGCGAACTTACGCGGCGTCTGGATTTGCAGGATCGATGATGACACGTTCGATCCTCTGGACTGTTTCGACAGGTGCGCCGTCCTTGCCGGTCAGTTCGGTTGTCTTCACGTCCCGCCAATCATCCGCAGCCATGTTCTTCAGACCGAAGATGCAGAGCGTCGGGTTGATGTCTTTCTGTGTGCCAGCAGCGCCCATGCGAGCCTGCTTTTCCCACCAAGCCGCGCATTTGGCTTTCGCCCTTTTTACGGCTTCCGAAAATTCAGGATGCTTATCCATCCATTCGTTGATCGTGGAGCGCGCCACGTCGATTTCAGCGGCGAAGCTAGTCAGGCTTGAGCCATCGCTGCAATGCTCAACTACGCGGTCGCAGTAGGCAGGATCGTAGCTGCTCGGACGGCCTGCCGTCATTTTGCCTACGTCCTTTCAGTAACCCCGCATCGCAGCGCACCAGATGCCCCTCGATTGCGGGCTGATCATTGCGAAGGTGGTGGAGCGGGTCGGCCCTGACTTCCGAAGGGCCAAAACGAAAAATGCGCCCGGAGTTTCCTCTAGGCGCAATTCCAATCATCATTTACGGAACGGTGGCATATTAGCGTTTGCTTGTCAAGCCACCTGTTTCATCACCACCCGCGCACCGTTCACTGGGCCTATCGCGTCGATTGCCTTGATCGCAGCGTCTAGGATTATCGTATCGCGCCGGTCCTTGTGCTGTGTGTTCAGCAGGCGGTCCAGCCATGGCGGGCCGTAGTCAGTGAAGCCAGACGCTGTAAGCTGATCGAAGAACGGACGGCACCCGCTGTTGTCCAGACGCGTCATGTTGACCAGGAGCCATTCCTGATCGTCAATGTCACGCTGGCTTGGTGGTGCGTCATGGTCCATTCCACGCGGCGATTGATCCAAGCCGCACCGATAGCGGTCACGCCCGATTATACGCCCGTAGAGCGCGACGAACTTGCGGGCAGTGTCATAGCGGTCCTTTGCCTGCGTTCCCTCTCCAAGAAGCCCTGCGGCGAAAGCGCGGCCCAATGGACTGTTGTAGTCTTGCCCGTAGCGGTGGAAGCGCTGAGACACCCATTCGGAGGGACGGGTCACTTGCGGGTCAACTGGCGTCTTGAGCTTGCCGGACTTGTAGCGCTTGCCGGATTTGCTCGGGCGTCCTTTTCTTGCCATCACCTATCCCCCTTGTTGATTGCGCGGCCCTCATTCCCCGAAGATTGCATTGGTCTGCTCCTTTCCGCAGGACATGCACTTGAGGCGAAACAGGCCATGGCTGTAGTAGGCCGTCAGAGCCTCGCAGCCGCACGCGCACTGGAATACTGCGTCACCTTCCTGCCCGCCGACCGGATAACGCCAGATGCCCTTCATGGATGTGCAGGACGGGCATTCGAGTTGCCAGACGCCGACAGGAGCAACAGCGGTCCACTCGTGGCGGCATCCAATGCAGAGCGCTTCCCCAGCGAGGTGCGGTTCTTCCTTCTTCGGCTTTGCGAATGGAACAATGTCTGCGCTCACTTCCCCGCTCCCTCCACAATGTCCCGAGCCAGAGCGTCAGGAACCTTGCCTTTGTAGGCTGGCCAACGGGTGCGCATGTGCTGGCGTCCGTGGTCAATTGCTTCCCGCCAGAACTCCGCAAGCGTCTTGGCGTGGTGAATGGGAACGTCGTGGATCATTCATGCACCCCGAACCGGCAGGACATGGCGACGCGCGCAGGGCCTGTAATCGGGAAAGGAATGCCTGGAAGATTGCCGACACTTCCGCGCACGGTCAGCATCAGGTTCTGGCATTCGCTGGAAATAAACAGGTCGGACATATCGCCAGTGAAAGCGGCGTCGATCCAACTGCCCGAACTATCGACGGCTCGAATGGTGAAGTCCTCTGTTACAGGCGGCGCACCAACCGCAATCAGGACAGGGCAGCGGCTCGCCTTAGCCAGCATGACTGCAACTCGGCGCTCCCGGTCGGTCGGTTCACCCCCCTTGACCTCAAGCCACACTCCCGGCGTTGGCAACCAGAAGTCAGGCAGATACCAGTCTCCGCCAAGGTCAAAGCCTTCCGGTTCATAGCTATACGGCACACGAAGCTCGTCCAGAAAGACAGCCCAGCGCGCTTCAGTCCGTGAGCGATACTTGATGCCGCGATATTCGGTTTGCAGGGCCTTCATGGTCTGGTCTCCGTTATGCTTTGAGGTTGCTTGCAGCTTCAGCTTTAAGCGCTTCCAATTCGTCACGCGTCGGTGCCCAGCGGTGATGTTCGATCTGGCGTTCAGGCGGCAGTGGCGCGGGGCCAATAATCTTGCGCCGGTTCTGATAGCGCTCCTCGCCTTCCTTGATGATGCCAGGAACAATATGGCCGTGATGCGTGGCGGTCCGGCGAACCTCCCGACAGGCGTCGGCAAGGATGTCGTTCGGCAGATAGGACACTTCTCGGGCGGCGGTGATCAGCCATGCGTCGGCGTCCTCGGCGCTCATTCCGACCGGCTTGACCAAGGCAAGGCAGGTGGACAGCAGGGCAACTGCGTCAGTGGCCCGCGTAGGCTCGATGTTCGGCTTCGAGGCGTTCCGCGACGCTGCGGGCTGTGTCGATGAGCGATGGCTTGGCAGGTTGTGGACGTTGGTCATGTGCGACTCCACTTGCCCTGCGCTGTTCGGCTTGCAGGGTCTTGGTGATCCATTCGATTGGGGCGGAAGGCTGTTCGGCTTGGCAGCGGGAAAGGACCGTAAGCACGGCGCTGTCGCTGTATTCCTTGCGCCACCGTCCGATGAGTGACCGGGCTTGGCGATCAGGAATGCCATTGGCTGTCAGGACGTTCACGCCAGTGCCAAAAATGGCCCGTTGAACGTCAGCAGCAGACAAAGGTAACGGCGCGACAGTGCCAGAAGCTTTAGCTTCTGAACCTTCTGTCTCTGTCTCTGTCTCTGTCTCTGTCTTTGGGGGCGTTACGGTAACGGCTTGTAACGTTTCATCGCCGTTACATTGCGCAGGTTGCTTGTTTTTCTGGCGATGGCGGCGCACCCGCTCGGCGCTGCTGTCGCTTTCATACTGGCGGCGCTTCCAAGCGGCCACATGGGAACCGGTCAGCAACCCGATAGTCCGGAAGGCTTCAACGAGCGCTTCAACAACGGAGAGGGGTTCGCATAGAGCGGCTGCGATGCGGCGGGTCGGAATGTCAATGCGGCCACCGTCATTAACGGCAGCGGCATTTTCCAGTATGAGGTGCCAAGAGGCGACGGAAACCGAGCGCGAGGTGTCAGCGACCATTGCGGCTTCTGCGAGCTTGGGGTCGGTTACAGTCCCCTCATAGGCACGATACCAACGGGTCATTTGACTACCCGAAATTCGATGTCTGGGAACGACGCCTTCGCCAGTGCGAAGCGCAGCGGAAAGTCACGCTCGACAAGCCCGCCCTTGGGCTTCACGTCCTCGACAACCTGGCGATTGCCTTCGATGTAGGTGAAGTCTGCGGTGTAGCGGGCAACCTGTCCGTTACGCATTTTCACGTCGATGCCGTTGACGCTGAAATAGAAGCGTGGGGCAATCTTCAGGGCGAGGATCTGGCCAGCGCGCTCAAGGATGCACAGGTCGTCGCAGCGCTTCGCCTCCGCCTTGCTGTCATGCACGTGACCGGCGTTGCAGCACGTCTTGCGGGCTACATGGAAGTTGCGCTTCACGCGGCCCTCCGATGCTTGCAGCCAATGTCACCACGAACGCCGCACTTGGGGCATGGATCGCGGTGAACGATGGTCAGCGTATCGTGCTTGGCGCGATAGCGTTCGACGGTGTGCGAATGCGGATTGAGAGCATAGCGGGCACGCTCTGAAGGAAACAACCAGCCTTCGCCGGGCGTATCGTCAATAGCTACGGTCATGCCGCCCTCGCTGCGTTAAGAGCGGCGAGGAAGGCGTCGTTACCAGCAAGCTGCGCCAGTTTGGCCCGGTGCATGTCGATGGTTTCCCCATCGTCGTTCATGCCGTCCTGATCGAACTTGGGGCCTGTCTGGGGCTTGCGCTTCGCCTCCAAGCTGAAGATGTTTTCCAGCTTGTCAAAGTCGATGCCATAAGCCTTTTCCAGCTCGACGGACGTGCATGGTTCGGAGGCGCGCAGTTCATCAAGAAACCAGGCAAAGTCCGGTTCCTGCGCCGCGACGCTCAGCGCCTTGTGGTAGGCATGAATGACCGTTGAGTGATCGTTGCGACCGACATAGCGCGCGATCTGCGGGAACGACCATTCGGTGCGCTCACGAAGGATACAGGCCACAGCCTGCCTTGCGCGAGCTTGCTCCCTGCGCCTGCCGGGGACACGAACCATAGCCATGGTGAACCCGGTCAGTTCATACATGCGACGGGCGATGCCGTTTGCTACTGCCACGCTCATCCCCGCACCTGTGCATCAAGGGCGCGGGTCATGTGTCCGCGCTTGTGGGGATTGGGTTCGCTGCGGATTGCCTTACGTGCTGCCAGGCGAGGTCGTGTCCCACGGGGTGGTGTAGGAACCGTCGATCCGCAGTAGGATCAGGTTCGGGTCAGGCAGCCAGAGCTGGCAGGCTGACAATGGGGTTATGGCTCACCGAGCCGAGGGTTTCCAGCGTCATGTAACGGCGTGACACCGCCCACTCATCATTCTGTTCCAGCATGAGTGCTCCGACGAGGCGGACGACGGCGGCGTCATTCGGAAAGATGCCGATGACATCGGCCCTTCGCTTGATCTCCTTGTTCACCCTTTCCAGCGGGTTGGTCGACGCGATCTGCGCCCAGTGCTCCTTCGGGAAGGTCATGTAGGCAAGCACGTCCTCGCGCGATCCGGCCATCATGTCGGCCAGCTTCGGGAACTTCTCGCGCAGGGCATCGGCGACCTGTTCCCATTGCTGGTGAGCCGCTTCAGCCGTTTCCTGCGCAAAGATCGTCTTGATCATGGCGATGACTGCCGGTCGCTGCTTAGGCGCGGCATGTGCCAGCGCATTGCGCATCCAGTGGACCCGGCAGCGTTGCTGGCTCGCGGCGAACACCTTGCTGGCGGCGGCGCGCAACCCCTTGTGGTCGTCCGCGATGACCAGCTTTACCCCGCGAAGTCCCCGGTCGGCGAGCGAGCGCAGGAAGGCTTTCCAGAAGGGTTCCGCTTCTGAAGGGCCGGTGGCAACGCCCAGAACCTCGCGCCGACCATCGGTGTTGACGCCGACGGCGATTATCGCCGCCGTCGAGACGATCCGCCCGCCCTCGCGGACCTTGAGGTAGGTGGCGTCGATCCACAGGTAGGGCCACTCGCCCTCGATCGGCCGCTGCAGGAAGGCGTTCACCCGTTCGTCGATCTCGGCCACCAGACGGCTCACCTGGCTCTTCGAGACGCCGCTGGCGCCCATCGCCTTGACCAGATCGTCGACCGAGCGAGTCGAGACACCGTGGACGTAGGCTTCCTGGATCACCGCCGCCAACGCCTTCTCAGCCGTGCGGCGTGGCTCAAGGAAGCTCGGGAAGTAACTGCCCTTCCTGAGCTTGGGGATCGCCAGCTCGATCCGGCCGGCCCGAGTGTCCCAGCCCCGTTCGCGATAGCCGTTGCGGTGGTTGAGCCGCGCCGGGCTGCGACTGCCCGCAGCCGCACCCGTTCTGGCCTCAATCTCCAGATCCATCATGCGCTCGGCGGCAAATGCCAGCATATCGCGCACCAAATCGCTGTCTGCCCCTTGCTCAATCAGCTCAACAAGGGCCATTCTGTCGTCGGTCATCGTCTTCTTCTCCAGGTTCGAGTTCGCATCCGAACCCTACCAGAAGATCGACGGTGGCCACCCTCTCAGAGAAACCTTCCTACACCACCCCGTGGGACACGACCCCAGGCGAGCATCAAGGTCGTATGTGTCAGGCTCGCAGCGGCCATCAGGACGGCGGCGGAAGAAGTCGAGAAGGCGCATCATGCCACCCCCCGGATACCAGCGACCTTGCCCCCAAGCGTTTCGCGCTCGTTCGGCCCAAGGTCAGTGCCGCACTCGCTGTTTTCGGAGCGAGCAGCGGTGTAGGTAGTCAGCAGGTCAACGCACTTTGCCGCCATGTCGGTGAAGTTGATCTCGTCAGACTGCGCCACAACGCCAAAACCGGCAGGCAGCAGGAGAGACAGCAACTCGTTCGGAATGACGCCACAGAGCGCATGGATCGCCGTGATGGGCATCGTGGTGACGCCAGCGGCATAGTTGCGCAGGCTCTGGTAGCAGATGCCGGTGTCGAGATGGATGGCCTTCAGCGTGAGGCCGTAGCGCATCGGGTCCAGAGCAATGCGAAACATGCGCTTTTGCTCTTCGCGGACACGATCAACGATCATGGTTTCGGGCGGCATGATTATAGTTCCACTTCCGATGTATTTCCGAAGTCATGGAAAGCATTGAAGAAACAGGCGGCTGCGGACATGGATGGGAGGGGAGACCCCGCAGCCGCCCGGAGTTTGCCGGAGACCCGGCAGTTGCGCGCGATGCCGTTCCCGTGGGGGAAGCGGTCAAAAGCGTGCTTGAAAGGATTGAGGCGCATTTAGGCGGCACCCGCGAACAGATCGGACTGCCGATGGGCGGCCTCAATGCGACGACATGCAATGTCAAAATACGGCTCGTGAAGTTCGACGCCGATGAACGGGCGATCCATTTGGACAGCGGCGCAGCCAGTCGTTCCAGACCCCATGAAGGGGTCGACAACAGTCCCTCGCGTCCATTCAATGAATGCGCGCATAAGCTGCACCGGCTTTTCGGTCGGATGATGCTCGTTGCCAGTTCGCGGACAGCGGATCACATCGGTTGGACGCGAACCAGGGAAGTCATGCAAAGGGCCGGGATAGAACAATGCCACTTCCGTCTGCCGAGCATGTTCATGCTCAAGGTCGCCCATGGAGTGATTGTTCTTGACCCAAGTGATGAGGCTTTTCGGCTTCGGGACCGAGAAAAGATTATCCCACCGGCAAAAGAGGTAGGAGCTGTGGCTCGGCTTCAATCCGCAAGCCCAAAACAGCAAATCTTCATTGTCGTCGTTGGCAATGCGTTCGTGCTGTTCAATCCGATGGTTCGACTGGAAGGACATCCCGTATGGCGGGTCGCTGACAACGGAGTCGAACTCAACGCCTTCAAGCACATCCCGGCAATCGCCGAGATACAGCGTGGCGCGTCCTATGGTTTCGACGCGCATCACCGCCTCGTCTCCGCACAGTGGCGCATCCAGCGACCGATGCAGGAGCCAAGAGCCAGCGCCGTTACGGTCCAGATCAGGATTATGGTTGTGGCTTCCATGGGTCAGGCGGCTTTCGATGGTATGGTCGACAGATCGACGCCCTGCTTCTTCGCCAGCTTCGTGATCGCATCGACGCGCCAATTCGGGATTTTTGATCCCTTCCAACTGGACACCGTTGATGGGGTGAGCTTTAGTGCGCGGGCGACAGCAACCGTGCCGCCAAGCGCTTTGATGATGTCGGCTGCGTTCTGCATGGCCTATTGTTACGATAATCGTAACTTGGTTGCAAGCGGATAATTACGATGTCCGTTATATACGGAGCGTTACGATTTTCGCATGGTGTGCCCATGGTCACGCATGACGAAATTCTGGCAGAACTGCGGAAGCGCTTGGAAAAGCGTGGTGCCGCTGCGGCCCTTGCGCGCCTGCTCAACACCACCCCGCCACGCATTGCCGAGATAAAGAATGGCAAGCGGCGCATTCAGCAGCATGAGATGCCCATTCTTGCCGAGTTCTTCGGGATGGGCAGTGTCGAACCGTCAGATACATCCAATCTGGTTTGGGTGCCCGTAATAGGTATTGCAGCGGCGGGCAGTTGGCGCGAAGCTATAGAGGTGCCAGCGTTCCTCGTCCCTCAAATCAGAACCCCGAACTGCAACAAGGCTTTTGCCGTCCAGGTGGATGGCGACAGCATGAACCAGATCCTGCCCGAGCGATCTTATGCGGTGATCGATCCTGACCAACGCGACTTGCGACACAACCGTGTCTATTTGATCCAGAATGGCAGTGGGGAAACCACAATCAAGCGTTTCTGCAATGAGCCTGCACGCTTCGAGCCTGTGTCAGACAATCCGGCCCACAACGTCATTCAGATCGGTGATCAGGACATCATCGTTATTGGGCGCGTGGTGTCTTTCACGAGTGACGCTGGTCTGTGAGGCTTGGCTTCTGGAATAGGCTGGCGATTGTCGCTTTTACCTTGACCGTCATTGCTGGTCCAACATGGTATGTGTTTTCTGTAAACTCCGAACTGGCAGATTTGCAGCAAGCTAGGCTTGATACCTGCACGGCGGTTGCCGCCAGCAAACTGGACAACAAGGCCAACGAGAAGTGTTGGGATGAATTTACCGCCGGTTCGTCAAGATTTATAGGGTGGCGGGAGTGGTTTGAGGCGATCCCCGCCGCAGCTTTATCCTTCGCTGTAATTTACGCGATGCTCGCGGCCATTGTGCAAACTGTGAAATGGGTTTGGCGAGGACGCGCTCCCGGTTGACCGCCCTATCTGTGATGTGAGGAAGCTATGCCGATATTCAACTCTACCGCCATCCGCAGGGCTGAATACAATCCCGAGACCAGACGCATGAAGCTATGGTTCGCGGATGGTGGGGAGTATGACTTTTGTCGCGTCCCTCAAAGCATCTTTGATGGGCTTTGCCACGCATCGTCCAAGGGGCGATATTACCACGCGTTCATCCGCGATAAGTATGACTGCTGACTAACCCTGCGCATCCCTCTGCTCCGGCCCGTCCAGTAGCTCGATCATGCGCGCCATCGCCTGTTCCGCATCGATCCCACCCGGCACCAGGTATTCCACCATCACCGCCTGACACTGCCTAACCAGCGCATCCAACTTACTCGCATCCATATGAGGCTCCGTCGTTTGGCGGGGCCTTTTTCGTGCCCCGTGAGGGCAGTATAGCGGAAGGCAAACCAGTCCGCATCAAAATAATTACGATTTTCGTATTGACGTGATGTTACGGTTATCGTAACAAGTCTCCAGACGCAGCAAGAGCGCTGCACTGGAGACCGAACGATGCAACCCGCATTCCGCAACGCAAAGTATGAAGCAACCGGCGAGACCAAGGATTGGCTCGGCGTAACGCTCCACCGCATCCGCGCCGTGGCTGACATTGCCGCGCTCGGCATCACTGCCGGGACGCTCGGCGGTTGGGTCGAAAGCGAGAAGTGCCTGTCGGTCTACGGCAATGCGTGGGTCTACGGCAATGCGCGGGTCTACGGCAATGCGCGGGTCTCCGGCAATGCGCGGGTCTACGGCAATGCGCGGGTCTACGGCAATGCGCGGGTATTCGACGATGCGTGGGTCTACGGCAATGCGCGGGTCTCCGGCAATGCGCGGGTCTCCGGCAATGCGTGGGTATTCGACGATGCGTGGGTCTACGGCAATGCGCGGGTCTCCGGCAATGCGCGGGTCTCCGGCAATGCGTGGGTCTACGGCAATGCGCGGGTATTCGACGATGCGTGGGTCTACGGCAATGCGCGGGTCTCCGGCAATGCGTCGAAAACTCCCATTCACATCATCGGGCTACGTTGGTCCATCACCATTGCCGATCAGGACATGCAGATTGGCTGTCAGGAACACGCAATCGAACGCTGGTGGGGTTTCGACGACCGCCTGATTGATCGCATGGACAGCGGAGCGCTTGAGTTCTGGAAGGAACACAAGGCGACGTTGCAGGCTCTTTGCGCCGCGACTGGCAGGCCCTTTGCCAAGGCTGAAAAGCCGGAAGTGGGGGCGGCATAATGCGCCACCAGCCCATCCCCCGCCCATGGAACTTCCATTCCGGCGTCCACCACTGCACCACCTGCGACGGCCTTGGTCGCGTGGCATCGCAGGCCCGTCCTTCGACGTGGAACCCGTATCCCGAAACCACCTGCGACGATTGCGGCGGTCGTGAAGGCGTAGAGCCTTGCGAGGTCTGCGGGTCTGAACTTCATGTGCCGGGTTACGACTGCATCGTCTGCCAGATGGTTGACGAACTGCCCCGCCACGCGCTTGCCGATGGTGAAGCGCTGGCCACGGCTATCAAGTCGGCCATGGGGGCGCGCCTCCTGAGCCTTTCGGATCGGAGGGCGGCATGAGCGCCCCCATCTCCAACGTCCGCAGCATCCGTCCTGTCGAGACGTTCCACCGCGCAACAGGCTGGCAGGTTCATTACGATCCCGCAGCCGTGTCTGACCCATGGGTGGCAAGCAATCTGGACAATGGCGAGACGGTGTTCGGGCGCGATCTGGACGAGCTTTCGGAGCAAGTCCCCGCATTTACGCTTGAGCGCCACATTGCGCAGGCTCGTGCTGAAATGGGTGAAGCGCGGTGGGCCGCTTTGAATGCGGAGTGGCTGTGATGGCTGATCCACAAAAGCCCACGCTGCACGAAATCGCAGCAATGCCGTTCCCACGCTCAATGTATGAGATGCGCAAGCACTACAACCCGCATTGGGGCAAGGCAATCGAAGATGACGCCGAGAAGCGCACCTACAAGGTGAAACTGCATTACAGTTACCACGTCAACGAAACTGAAGTCTTCGAGGTTGAAGCGTTCTCCGAAGACGAAGCCGAAGATCTGGCAACAGAACTTTTAGAGCAGTCTTGTCCTGAAGACTTTGAGGTTGATGATGTCGACATCAAGGTCGTTGGCGATGCCTAAGCTGATCGCCCTCGCCTTTGCCCACGAGCCTCGCCTTGTTGCGGCTCTGGTTGGCCTAGCCCTCGTTTTCACCGGAATATGGATTGAGACGCCATGAACGACATACCCGATTGGGCAATCCGACGCTTCTGCGAAGGCGCGGGCCTAAACTACAACCAAGTAATGAGCGCAGGCGGTGAACATGCTGTCACGCTTCGTGTGACCGTTCGGCATGGTGCCTCCATCATCGCCAAGCACGAAACCAAGCCCGTCGATCCTGACGAGGAAGCGGTGAAGCGGATATTCGCGGCGTATTACGGCGACGGTCCAAATCATGGCACATATCTCCCCCCGGAAATGCTCGCCCGCGCCGTCTCTCAATACAAGCAGGAGAAGGGGAATGGTTGAGAACCCGCCAGCATTTCCTTGCGAAACCAATGGCAATGCCAACGGCTTTCAGTCCGGGGCGGCGCTTTGGACTTATCCCGGCATGACCCTTCGTGACTGGTTCGCTGGTCAGGCTTTGGCGGGCGTCATGGCCTACTCTGGAAACGGATACGGGGAACAATCCCTAGACGCTGCGACCATTGCCAGCATTTGCGGGCAGATCGCCGACGCCATGCTTGCGGAGCGCTCCAAGTGACCGCCCACGCAATCCACCGCAACCCGCACCCTATGCGCAGCACAATGCCCTTGCTCCCCATGACCAAGGACGACGCCCTTTTCTGGCAGCTTCGCAAGGAACGGAACCACCGCGCAGCCTCACCTAACGCGCAATCAACCCCGGCAGAGGCTGGCCGGGGGAAAGGATACAGCGATGTCTGACACCGGCATCAACCTGACCGCCATCATGGAGCGCGAAGGCATTGCGAGCATTCATCGCAAGCGCGCCTTGCCCGCCGATGGCTGGTTCTTCGAGGTCAATCTGTGCAGCCAGGTATTCCCCGGATACGGCGATACCGTTGGCGCGGCACTGGCTGACGCGAAGGCCCGCAACACTCCGAGGCTGGCGGCATGAAGGGCCACAACAACCCTCCGCCGTTCGAGGTATGGTCAATGCACATCGAAAGCCTGTTCGAAGTTGCGAACGGAATTACCGATGTAACGAACGACGAACAGGAAGCCGCGCTTGACGAGCTGCTGGACGAGTTCCGCAAGGCCCGCAAGGAAGCCGATGGGGAACGCGCCGCTGAGAAGAAGCCGCACGATGATGCCGCTAAGGCAGTGCAGACCAAGTGGAAGCCTTTGCTCGACCGCTGCGACCTTGCCACGGCGGAAATCAAGGCCCGCCTGACGCCCTACCGCACGGCCAAGCTGGAAGCCAAGAACGCAGCCGCACAGAAGGCCCGCGAGGAAGCGGAAGCCAAACTGAAGGCAGCGCAGGAAGCCATCAAGAGCGACGATCTGGAAGCCCGCTATCAGGGCGAGATAGAGATTAAGGCAGCGTCCAAACTGGCGACCACGGCCAACAAGATCGAGCGTCAGGCAACCGGCCTGCGCAGTTATCAGGTGGCAGACGTAACCGACCGCCGCGCCTTGCTTGAGCATGTGATGCGCACCGATCCCGAGGCGCTGGCAAACTGGCTGGCAGACTACGCCCGCAAGGCACTGCCCGCACAGCTTCCCGGCGTCACCATCCGCATTGAACGAAAGGCCGCGTGATGTTTTCCGCAGAGCAGAAAGCCGCCCTCTCCGCACCGCTTGACCCCAAGCACGTTGCATCCCGTTCGCAGGCAGGCCGGTCCCTGTCCTATATCGAAGGCTGGCACGCCATTGCCGAGGCCAATCGGATCTTCGGATTTGACGCATGGAACCGCGAGACGGTTGACCTGCGACTGCTTGGCGAACCGCGCTCGGTCGATGGCAAGGCCCGCGTCGAATACATGGCCCGCGTCCGCATCACCGTGGGCGACATTGTCCGCGAAGGTTGCGGCTTTGGGCAGGGCATCGACAAGGACGTTGGGCAGGCTCACGAAAGCGCCCTGAAAGAAGCCGAGACGGACGCGATGAAGCGCGCCCTTATGACGTTCGGCAATCCGTTTGGCCTGGCACTTTACGACAAGACGCAGGCCAATGTGCAGGCCGCGCCCGTTCCGACGATCACCGATGAACAGCGCGATGAGATTGCAGTCATGGCGCAGGGCGCAGGCGTCGGCCTCGATAAGATTTGCGCTGCGGCAGGCGTGGATAATCTCAAAGCTATTCCTGCCGAGGCGTTCCCCAAGATCATCAACCGGCTGAAGGCCACCATGCAGGCCAATGCCGAAAAGAAGGCAGCTTAAGACATGCTCATTCTCACACTGGCCGGGAACCTTGGCCGCGATGCCGAACACAAGACCACGCAGAACGGGACCGAGCTTTGCACCTTCAGCGTCGGTGTCAGCACTGGCTACGGCGAAAACAAGGCCACCACATGGGTTGACGTGACCAAGTGGGGCAAGGGTTCGGAAGGGCTGGCCCGCATTCTCCGCAAGGGCAGCAAGGTCGCCGTGTCGGGCGAAATGTCCACGCGCGAGCACAACGGCAAGACCTATATCCAGTGCCGCGCCGATCATGTGACCGTGCAGGGAACGCCGCAGGGTGGCGAACGCCGGGAGCCAGACGGTTCGCAGGGCCACGCAGGCGGGTTCGGTGGGGGCGACGACTTCTCAGATGAAATCCCCTTCGCACGCAACGATACGGTGTGGTGATGGCAAAAACGCCAGAACAACGCTTTTGGAGTAAGGTCCAGAGGCTTAACCAAGAACAGTGCTGGGTATGGACCGCAGCAAAAGACAGGAATGGCTACGGCAAGTTCGGGCTTGGCGGGAAGGTAATCTTTGCTCACCGCTTTGCTTATGAAGCGGAAAATGGTCCTGCCCAAGCCGGGCAATGCATCATGCATAAGTGCGACAACCCGGGCTGTGTAAATCCCAGCCATTTAACTGGCGGCACCCAGCAAGATAATCTGCGGGATATGCGCGCGAAGAACCGCGGGAAAATGCCGACTGGACCAGCGCCAAAAGGTGCCAGCAATGGCCAAGCCAAACTCTCCGAAGATGACGTGAGAACGATACGATCGATGGCTGGGAAAATCCCACAGAGCAAAGTCGCAGCCATGTTCAATATCGGTGGGGCGCAGGTCTCTAGAATTCAGACAGGGCAAAGGTGGAAGCATGTTGCCGCGTAGGATTTCCAAAGAGAAGAACCGTTCGGAACGGTGGCGCTCGCCTGCGCACTGCAACTTTGTGCGTCAGCACGAATGCTGCGTGCCGGGATGCACCAACCGCCCGATTGAGGTTGCTCACGTTCGCAACGGGTCTGACGCCGGGATGGGCCGCAAGCCAAGCGACTTCTACACCATCAGCCTTTGCGGTGGCTTGGACGGACACCATGCCGAACAACACCGCATTGGCGAGGACAGCTTTGCCAAGAAGCACAAGATCAACCTTCACGCGCTGGCAGCGGAGTTTGCCGAGGCAAGCCCGAAGGCTGCGGAGATCAGGCGCGTCAGGCAGGAGCGCAGGGCAGCATGAGCGACAAAGCCCCCCTCTACTTTGAAGCCCGCCTTGGGATGCTCAAGCCCGCCAATCGTGCAGCCGAGGAAGCGTTGCGCGACATCAAGGGCCGGGTTCGCGTCGAGATCAAGGGCGGTGTAGCGAACCAGCGCCGTCGCGGTCTGTATTGGGTCTGCGCTGGCATTGTCGTTGAACTTTTGAACCAGGCACACGGCATGACCTTGGATGAGCAGGACTTGCACGACCTGACCCGCACGAAACTGCGGATGTATGACGAGATTGGACTGCCCAGCGGTGACACGTTCCGCAAGCTGCGTTCGACATCGAACCGCGCGATGAACGAGGCCGAACGGGCAGACTTCACCACCCGCGCGCTAGGGCTTTGGTCCACTTGGACCGGCGTTGATGTCACTGCCCTGCGCACTGAAGCTGAAAGGCTGGCAGCATGACCTACGACCAATGGCACACCACCATCCGTAACCACGGAGAGGACGAGCGGTTTAAAGAGTGGCTCGCAGTAACGTCATTCCGTAACCGGCAAGCACATGCACAAGTCGCAATCGAGGCTGGCGACTGGGATGCCGTTGATGATGCCTTCGAACTCGAAGGCAAGTTGGATTACCTTCGCCATGCCTGACATCCTCACCTACCTCAAAGACCAAGGCATCCCCATCGACGACCTCTACGCCACCTTCCACGATCTACAGCTAGATCCACTGGACAGGATAGAGCTTGCCCTGATCATCGGAGACGAAGCAGGCATCGAGGTTCCAGACGAAACCTACGAAGCATGGGACACACTGGCAGATGTTCTTGAGACTGCCGTGAAGATGGTGACGGTATGAGGCTGCTATCCATGTTTTCAGGCTGTGGCGCTTTGGACCTGGCCCTTGAACGCGCTGGCTTTACATCGGCAGCGTTCTGCGAGGTAAACCCCTACGCTTGCAAGCTACTCGCCAAGCATTGGCCGAACGTGCCTAACCTTGGTGATGTAACGCAGGCTGATTTTGCCGCCGTGCAAGCCGACGCGATTGTAGCCGGTTTTCCGTGTCAGGACTTGAGCAATGCAGGTAAGCGCGCCGGATTGGCCGGGGAACGTTCAGGACTGTTCTGGCAGGTCATACGAGCCGTTCGCGTGGTTCGACCCCGTATCGTCATCTTGGAGAACGTGGCAGCGCTGCATAATCGAGGGCTGGGCACTGTATTCGGAGCCTTGGCCGAGGTCAGTTATGATGCAATCGCGGATTGCATACCGGCTTCCTACGTTGGCGCGCCCCATGACCGGGACCGGACAGTCATTGTTGCCTACCCCATCGGGAGTGAATGGCGGCAAGAACCATACCGTAGGGCGCTTGGACGAATGGGGCGGAAGCAGCAATCCGTTCCGTGGGACCGAGATTGGCAAAGTGCGCTGCGCGAGCTTCGAGGAATGGATGATGGGACTGCCTATAGGGTGGACCGCGTTGACACCATCCGAAACGCCGTAGTCGTCCCGCTGTTTGAGCAAGTCGGCCATGCGATCATGGCTGGCTTCGAGGAACGGAGGCAAGCCGCATGAGATGGCCCGCCCTACTCCTACACAAGACCGTTGCTGAATACCTGGAGGTGGTATGACTGCCAAACGTCGCCTTGTCCCGGTATCCGAGGTCAAGGAAATGCTCGACTTCCTGCGAAAAGAACAGATCGACTTCGCTGGCGTTGACATTCGCGCTGATGGGGTGACGTTCTTCCCCGCCAATGCAGCGCCGGGGAATGCTTATGACGCGTGGAAGAAGGAACCGGGTCGTGACAGGCATCCACGTTGTTCCCTCCAAAACTAAGGCGGGAAAGACCTTCTACATCTACGCTTGGCGCGGTGGCCCACTGATCGGCAAGGCCATGCACGAACGCCCTGTGATCGATATAGCGCTCATTGCGAAAGCCAATGCAGCCCGCATGGAAGCCACGACCGTCAAGCACTTCGACACGCTGGAAGAGATTATCACCAGTTACCGTGCCGCACCAGAGTTCACCAAGCTGCGCGACAGCACCAAGCGCGACTATCGCCTATGGCTGGACCGGATAAGCGAAAAGTTCGGGCAGGCACCGCTTGACGTGTTCGAGGATCGCCGGATGCGCAAGGACGTGATCGATTGGCGCAACCAATGGGCAGCTAAACCCCGAACCGCTGACAAGGCGGTCGTTATGCTTGGCACGCTCTTGAACCATGGCATCGAGAACGGTCTGCTATCGGTAAACATCGCAGCAGGCATCAAGCATCTACACAGCGTGGACAAGTCAGACGAGATTTGGGAGCGCCGTCACATGCGCGCGTTCGCCAGAGCGCCAAAGCACCTGCGCAACGCCTTGATCCTCGCTGGCTTGACCGGCCTGCGTTTGGGCGATCTGGTAAGGCTGGATTGGGCGAACATTGGCCCCAATGCCATCATCATCGAAAAGACCCGCAAGCGCGGCGGTCGAGCTGTCATTCCACTCCTGCCTGAGACGCGCAAGGTTCTTGAACGCATCGACGGCAATACGGGCACTGTCCTGCGCAACAGTCGCGGCCAACCTTGGACGGAAAGCGGCCTTGGCAGCGTATTTCAGAAAGCCAAGCCGAAAGACTTTGAGCGGACAATCCACGATTTGCGCGGCACGTTTGCCACCCGCCTTATCATGGCAGGGCTGACCGATGAACAAGCGGCGATGGTCATGGGCTGGACCGCCAAGCGCATCGCCGCGATCCGCGCCAGGTATGTGAGCGCCGAAAGAGTCGTTATCGACCTTGCGGAACGGTTGACGCGTAACGCATCTTGACAGCGCGACGTAACGCGGCCTATGGTAAGCGTTATGAAGCACATTGAGCATTTGACCGATCAGGATCGCGCGGACCTTCAGAAAGCCGCCGAACTGGTCGAGGAAGGCAGGGCGCTTCGGAAGCGGGTGTTTTCACGACTCCGCGCCAGAGCATTTCGCCGCAAGACAGCCTGATATTTAACAGGCCTGTGTAAAAGATGTTTCAGGAGAAACCAGAATGACCCGTAAGTCATTGAAAACTGGTAGCGGAGGAGGGACTCGAACCCCCGACACGCGGATTATGATTCCGCTGCTCTAACCTGCTGAGCTACTCCGCCCCGGTGCGCGAAACTGAAGTCCGCTGGGCAGGTCGGGCCTCTAGCTGTGGCTGCCTGTCCGGTCAACCGGGTAAGCAGGATTTTTTACGGCCCTTGTGGCTGCGCTCCTCCGACCGGCGCCGACGTCGCTAAACCACTCCATTGCTGCCCGTTTGCGCATTGGCGCGCCGTGACTGCCACGCCTTGAACAGCGGCACGAAGGGGAAGACCCACTGCTCGCGGATAGACAGCCGCCTGCGATCGTCCTGCCCGACCACACTGGCCTCGCCCTCCTTGTAGGTGCCGAAGATCCGGTCGCACAGGATCAGCGAATTGCCATAGTTGCAGCGCGTATCCTCGTAGGGCACCGAGTGGTGCAAGCTGTGGTGGCGGATCGTGGTGAAGAAGAAAGAATAGAACTTCGGCGGGTCCGACCGGACATTGGCGTGCGCAAAGGTCGAGATCACGTTGGTTGCGCCGAATGCGCCCAGCACTGCTGCCTGCGATACGTCAAACAGCACAACGATGCTCAGGCTGATCAGCACCAGTTCGATCGGGTTGCCCACCGCGCCTTTCATCGCGTTGAGTTGCGTGATGTGGTGATGCGGCGCATGGGTCAGCCAGAACGGCGTCGAATTGTGCATTAGGCGATGCATCCAGTACTGGCCAAACTCATAGACGAACAAGATCAGCGCCACTTGCGCCAGAAACGGCATCTCTGCCGCCCAAGGCGTCTCGATGCCCGCTGCCTTCTTAAAAGTCATCAGCGGGGCTTCCCCAACAAGCTGCGAAACGTTCGAGATCAGCGTCGCGTTCAACACCATGTAGAACAGGTCGGTGAAGAACTCCTGGCGATTCATCCGCCACCCGGCATGACGCTCGAACACCATCTCGAGTCCCAGCACCCATGTCGTCACAAGCGCGGTCATGATGATTGCGGTCCAGGTGTTTTCCACCCAGGCTTTCGGAGCAAGTCCCCAGAAGGAAACGACAATCGCCAGCGTCACCGGCGGCAGCATATCGACTGCAAATTTCCTTATGTTCATGTCGCTTGCCCGGAAAACCCCTGAACGAAGCAGATATAACGCACTTAGGCCCAACCCGCCAAACCGGACGCTACGTCAATCGACGTATCCGCACTTTCGGCCGGGCGGGTATTACCAAAGCAGCTGATCGTAATACCAGGGACCAGCCGGTCCGGGGCTGCGACAATGCTTCACTCCATCAAGGGGAATGGCTGGTGCTACATGCCTTCGCGACGCGCTTGCGGACTCATATCGGAAAAGTCGGCAAGACCGCGCTGATCGGTGCGGCACTCGCCCTCGCCTCGTGCTCGGGCGGTGAGAAGGCCGCCGAAAAGCGTACCGAATTCAGCATCGGTTGGTCGATCTATGCGGGCTGGATGCCATGGCCCTATGCCCAGCAGGCCGGCATCGTGAAGAAGTGGGCCGACAAGTACCACATCAAGATCAACGTGGTGCAGGTGAACGACTACGTCGAGTCTGTGAACCAGTACACGGCCGGCAAGTTCGACGGCGTGACGGTTGCCAACATGGATGCGCTCACCATCCCCGCCGCCGGCGGCAAGGACACCAGCGCGATCATCGTCGGCGATTACTCCAACGGCAATGACGGCATTCTGCTCAAGGGCGCAAACGCTCTGGCCGCGATCAAGGGCCGCCAGGTCTACCTCGCCGAACTCTCGGTCTCGCATTACCTGCTCGCCCGCGCGCTCGGCAAAAACGGCATGGCGCTGACCGACGTCAAGACAATCAACACGTCCGATGCGGACATCGTTGCCGCCTTCGCTTCGCCCGATGCAACGGCCGCTGTCGCCTGGAACCCGCAGCTCTCGGTCATGACCGCGCAGCCCGGCGTGTCGAAGGTCTTCACCTCGGCGGACATCCCGGGTGAGATCCTCGACCTCCTCGTCGTGGATACCGCAACGCTCAAGGCCAACCCCGATCTCGGCAAGGCCCTCGCCGGCATCTGGTACGATACGATGAAGGTGATGACTGCGCAGGACGAGCAGGGCAGGCAGGCCCGCGCCGCGATGGCAAAGCTCGCCGGGACGACACCGGACGTCTTCGAAGCCCAGCTCAAGACCACCTACCTCTACGCCCAGCCCAAGGACGCGGTAGCCGCCACGCAGGACGCAAAGCTCATCGAGACCATGACCCGCGTGCGCGACTTCAGCTTCTCCAAGGGCCTGTTCCCCGGCGCATCCTCCGCCGATGCAGTGGGCATGGCCTTCCCCGGCGGCAAGACACTGGGCGATCCGGCTCGCGTCGCCCTGCGCTTCGACGACAGCTTCATGAAGCTTGCCGCCGACGGAAAGCTCTGATCTCCTAGATACTTCGGGAAAACTCCTCATGCGCTGGGTAAACCGCGAACCGGACCGCAGACAGCGCCTCGCGCTCGGCGCCGTGCCGATCCTGCTGCTGGTCATCGTCTACCTCTTCGCTGCCTATAGCCGGCATGCGGGGAACCCGGCAGACAAGATCCTGCCGCTGCCTTCGGGTATGGCGACGGCGCTCTGGGCGCAGATGACCAAGGTCGACGTGCTAACGGGCAGCGTGGTGTTCTGGGCCGATACCCTCGCCAGCCTCCAGCGTCTTGGCCTTGGCCTTGCCATCGCCACGCTCATGGCCCTGCTGGTCGGCCTTGTGCTGGGCGGGCTGCCCCCGGTGCGCGCCACCTTCGGACCACTCGTAACAGGTATTGCGGTGATCCCGCCGATCGCGCTCCTGCCCATCCTGTTCGTCGCGCTTGGCCTCGGTGAAACAGCCAAGGTCGCCCTGATCGTCATCGGCATTGCGCCGGTGATGATCCGCGACGTCGCCGGCCATGTCGGCACCCTCCCGCGCGAAATGCTGGCCAAGGCACAGACGTTGGGCGCAGGCTCATGGCAAATCCTCATCCGCGTCGCTCTGCCTCAGGCGATGCCGCGCCTAATCCTTGCGCTGCGCCTTGCGCTCGGCCCGGCTTGGGTATTCCTGATCTCGGCCGAGGCCATCGCGTCCGATGTCGGCCTTGGCTACCGCATCTTCCTCGTCCGCCGCTACCTCGCGATGGACGTGATCATCCCCTACGTCGCGTGGATTGCCCTGCTCGCCATCGCCATGGACTGGGGCCTCAAGACCCTGAGCCAGAGGGCGTTCCCCTGGGCACACGGAGCAAGCCATTGAGCGCGCTCCTTTCTCTCCGCAACGTCTGGGTCGAATACGGCGACCGGGTCGTCCTCGAAAAGGTCGATCTCGACGTCGCAGAAGGCTCGTTCGTCTCGGTCGTCGGTCCGTCCGGCGCGGGCAAGAGCACGTTCCTGCGCGTCGTTCTCGGCCAGGAAGTGCCCACTTCCGGCACGATCACCCTAGATGGACAGCCCCTCGCCCGCGAATGCGGCCCCGATCGCGGCGTGGTGTTCCAGCGCTACTCGGTCTTCCCGCACCTCACCGTCCTTCAGAACGTGATGTTCGGCCTCGAATGCACCAAGGCCCCGCTGCTCGCGCGTCTCTTCGGCGATGCAAAGAAGCGTGCCGCCGAGGAAGCCGCGGCGATGCTGCAGGCGGTCGGCCTCGGCGACAGCCTGAACCTTTACCCCAGCCAGATGTCGGGCGGCATGCAGCAGCGCCTGGCCATCGCGCAGGCCCTGATCATGCGCCCGCGCATCCTCCTGCTCGATGAACCCTTCGGCGCGCTCGATCCCGGCATCCGTGCCGACATGCACGTGCTGATCCGCCAGCTCTGGAAGGACTTCGGCTTGACCATCATCATGGTCACGCACGACATCAAGGAAGCCTTCTCGCTCGGCACCCGCGTTCTCGCGCTCGACAAGCGCCGCCACGATCCCCACGCCCCGCACCGCTTTGGCGCAACGGCAGTCTACGATCTGGAACTGCGCAAGGACGAGCCTGCGCCTGAACCAGAACCGGAAGCGGCGTGATGTCCAACGAACCCGCCAGCCTCGCCCGCCTAAGCATGAGCCTGCCGGCAGACCTGTTCCGCAAGCTCGACATGATGGTCGAGGAACGCCAGCTCCCCTCGCGCTCGCAGCTGATTGCGGAGCTGATCCGCCACGCCCTTGCAGCGCACGAGGCACTGACTCGCCCGGACGAGATCCTCGCCGGCACCATCACCCTCGTCTACCGTGGAGACCGCGGCCGCGTGCGCCATCAACTCGCAAGCACGCAGGCCGATTTTCAGACCGAAGTGATCTCCACCCAGCACGTCTTTCTGAAGGACGACCAGTCGCTGGAAGTCCTGCTGGTGCAAGGCCCCGCCGCCCGGCTCAAGGGTCTTGCCGACGCTCTGCGCCGTGTGCGCGGAGTCCAGCAACTCCAGCTTGTCACCACCACCGCCTTGTTGCCGCCTCTGTCCGAGGCTGGCCCCGGATCGAAGAAAGGAGCGGCCGCATGACCGACGCCCCAACCAGCACACTGGCAAACCCCAACGCCGCCCGCGATCACGCCCGCTCGATGGCGGGAACGGTCGTGGAAGCCATGCCGATCCTTCCCCCAATCGCGGCAGACCTTCCCGATGGCGTCAGCGCTGACGACCTGCTCTGGGAAGAAACCGTTGCCCCCGGCGGGTACGCCACGCGCCGCATCGCTCGCGGCACCCGTCTGCGGCTGATCGACGTAAAGGGTGATGCCTGCGCCTCGCTCAACATCTTCAACGCCGAAATGCCGACGGAGCGGCTGAACTTCGCCGATACGGTCAAGGTCCAATGGAATGCCTACCTTGGCACCGGCAAGCTTCTCCTGTCGGATATGGGCCGCGTGCTGATGAGCATCGAGGCGGATGATGCCGGCACGCACGATTGCTTCTGCGGCACCTCGAATGCCGCCACCAATGCCGCCAAATACGGCGAAGGCTGCAATAGCGGCAGCTATCCCAACGGGCGCGACCGTTTCCTGCTGGGCGCTGCCAAGCACGGCCTCGGTCGCCGTGATGTTCACCCCTGCGTCACCCTGTTCAAGGGCACCCGCATTGAGGATGACGGCACGATCACGCCGCAGGTTGGCCCCTATGCGCCCGGACGCAGCGTGGTTTTACGCGCAGAGATGGACATCATCGTTGTTGTCACGAACTGCCCGCATGTCCTTGATCCAAGGCCGGAATACAGTGTCACTCCGCTGCGCCTCACCGCATGGCGCGGACCTGTGACAACCCAAAGCGACCCCATCCGCAACGCGACGCCGGAGGGCCAGCGGGCCTTCCTCAATGTCGAAGACTACTACCGCCGCTGAAAAGGACAGGACCGATGACCGACCCCCACATCTCCGGCCTTTCCGGCAGCATCGTCCACGACGAGATCGTCCCCGCCCGCGCGCCCTGGGCGCACCACGTGAAGCAGGGCGAGACGCTGCGCATCGTCGATCTCGAAGGCAACCAGGCGGTCGACTTCCTGATCTACAGCGCCGCCGATGATTCCGAACGCTACAGCGCGCAGGATACTGTCGCCGCACAGGGGAACCTGTTCCTGCGCGAAGGCACCGTGCTGCTTTCCAACGAAGGCCGCCCGCTGATGACCATCACCGGCAGCGCGGTCGAGTATCACGACACCATCGGCGGCGCGTGTTCGTGCGAATCCAATACCTTGCGTTATGGACATCACACCAAGTCGCAACATGCCTGCGTCGAGAACTTTCTGGAGGCCAACCTCTGGGAAGGCCGCGGCAAGCGCGACATCGTCTCCAACATCAACTTCTTCATGAACGTGCCGGTCGAGGCTGACGGGGCGCTTGGCATCGTTGACGGCATTTCCGCCCCTGGCCTCACAGTGGACCTGCGCGCAGAGATGGACGTGATCGTCGTCGTTTCCAACTGCCCGCAGATCAACAACCCCTGCAACGCCTTCAACCCCACCCCCGTCCGCATGATCGTCGCGGCATGAGCATGGCCCCCGCATTCGACACGGTACTGATCGCCAATCGCGGCGCCATCGCCACACGCATCATCCGCACCTTGCGAAAGATGGGCCTGCGCTCGATCGCGGTCTATTCCGAGGCCGACGAAGCCTCGCTCCATGTTGCGCATGCTGACGAGGCCGTGTGCATTGGCGGCGCGAGACCTTCGGAAAGCTACCTCAACATCGCCGCGATCATCGAAGCGGCCAAGCGCACCGGCGCCGGTGCAATCCATCCGGGCTACGGCTTCCTCTCCGAAAACACCGAGTTTGCCGCCGCCTGTGCCGAAGCCGGCATCGTCTTCATCGGCCCCACGCCCGACAACATCCGCACTTTCGGCCTAAAGCACAGCGCTCGCGAGCTTGCCGCTGCCCATGGCGTCCCCCTTGCGCCGGGCAGCAACCTGCTGACCAGCGAGGACGAAGCGCTCGCCGCAGCAGACGCCATCGGTTTCCCGATCATGCTCAAGGCCACGGCAGGCGGTGGCGGCATCGGCATGCGCGTGTGCGAAACCGCTAACGACATCCGCGAAGGCTTTGCCGCCGTTGCCCGCCTCGGCCAAAGCAATTTTGGCGACGCCGGTGTCTTCCTCGAACGCTTCGTCCGCCGCGCCCGCCATGTCGAAGTTCAGATCTTCGGCGATGGCGAGGGCCGCGTTGTCGCCTTGGGCGAGCGCGACTGCTCGCTCCAGCGCCGCAACCAGAAAGTCGTCGAGGAAGCCCCCGCCCCGCTCCTGCCCGAAGAGGTCCGTCAGGCGCTTTACGCAGCCGCCATCCGCCTCGGCGAAGCAGCCCGCTATCGTTCGGCGGGCACCGTAGAATTCCTCTACGATTCCGAGCGCAAGGAATTCTTTTTCCTCGAAATGAACACCCGGCTACAGGTCGAACACGGCGTGACCGAAATGGTCATGGGCGTCGATCTGGTGGAATGGATGATCCGCGGCGCTGCCGGGGACTACAGCTTCCTCGATAGCGCCCCCATCACCCCCAGCGGCCATTCGGTTCAGATCCGCCTCTACGCCGAAGACCCCGCGCTCGATTACCGCCCCACCTCGGGCACCCTGACCTGTGTCGAGTTTCCGGCCGACATCCGCGCCGAAACCTGGGTCATGGCGGGCACCGAGGTCAGCGCCTGGTACGATCCGATGCTTGCCAAGCTGATCGTCCACGCGCCCACCCGCGCCGAGGCCGTCTCTGCCATGCAGGAAGCGCTGGTCAAGTCCCGCGTCGATGGCATCGAAACCAACCTGCGCTGGCTGCGCAGCGTCGTCGCCGCGCCTGCCTTCACTTCAGGTGAAGTCTCAACACGCGCACTCGAAGACGTTGTTTTCAGAACCCAATCAATCCGCGTGCTGAGTGGCGGAACGGCCACCACCGTGCAGGACTGGCCCGGCCGCCAGCATCTCTGGGCCGTGGGCGTGCCGCCCTCTGGCCCGATGGACGACCAGTCCTTCCGCCTCGGCAACCGCCTGCTCGGCAATCCTGAAGGTACCGCCGGGCTGGAGATGACCGTCACCGGCCCCACGCTCCAGTTCGGCGCCGATGCAACCCTGTGCCTCACCGGTGCGGACTTCGGCGCAACTCTCGAGGGCAAACCGGTAACTCCAGGGCAACTCTTCGAGGCAAAGGCAGGGCAAACGCTGGTCGTCGGCAGGGCCAAGGGCGGCGGCATGCGCGGCTACCTGCTCGTTGCCGGAGGGCTCGACATCGCCCCCTACCTCGGCAGCCGCAGCACCTTCGAACTCGGCCAGTTCGGCGGCCACGCGGCGCGCCGCCTCGTCGCCGGGGATGTCCTTCACCTCGCCCATGAACCGACTGGCAAACCACTCGCTCCTGCCGCGCTCCCCGCTCTCCCCAATGAATGGTGCGTTCGCGTGCTTTACGGTCCCCATGGCGCGCCGGACTTCTTTACCGAAGCCGACATCGACATGGTGGTCACCGCCGAGTGGCAGGTGCACTACAATTCCAATCGCACTGGCGTGCGCCTTGTCGGCCCCAAGCCCGAATGGGCGCGGCGTGATGGGGGGGAAGCGGGCCTGCACCCGTCCAATATCCACGACAACGCCTATGCCATTGGTGCGGTGGACTTTACCGGCGACATGCCGATCATCCTCGGCCCCGATGGTCCCTCGCTTGGCGGCTTCGTCTGCCCCTTCGTGGTGATCGCGGCTGATCGGTGGAAGATCGGCCAGCTCGTTCCAGGTGACCGGGTGCGCTTCGTGCCCGTAACAATGGAGGAGGCGACTGCCGCCGACCGTGCCCAGCAGGAATACCTCGCAACTGGCGCCAAGCCCGCCTCCAGCCGCCCCTGCGATGCCGCCACCCAGACGCCGATCCTCGGGGCAATCGAGGCCGCGCCCGGACGCCCCGGCGTCGTCTATCGCCAGCAGGGCGATCGCAACATCCTCGTCGAATACGGGCCGCTCGTCCTCGATCTGGAACTGCGCATCCGCGTCCACGCGCTGATGACGGAGTTGGAGCGCATGGCCCTGCCCGGCGTGATCGACGTCGTGCCCGGCATCCGCTCGCTCCAGCTGCATTTCGATGGACGCAGTCTCACGCAAGCCGCTGCCCTTTCCGCGCTCATGGCGGCAGAGGAGCGCCTCGGCGATCTCGAGGACTTCGCCATCCCCTCGCGCATTGTCCACCTGCCGCTCAGCTGGCGCGATCCGGCCACGATCGAGACCATCGAGAAGTACATGAGCGCGGTCCGCGACGATGCGCCGTGGTGCCCGGACAATATCGAGTTCATCCGCCGCATCAACGGCTTGCCCGACGTGGCGGCGGTGGAGAACCTGATCTTCGAGGCGAGCTATCTCGTCATGGGGCTGGGCGATGTCTACCTCGGCGCGCCGGTTGCCACGCCGGTCGATCCGCGCCACCGCCTCGTCACCACCAAGTACAACCCCGCGCGCACCTGGACGCCGCCCAATGTCGTCGGCATCGGCGGCGCCTACATGTGCATCTATGGCATGGAGGGACCCGGCGGCTACCAGTTGTTCGGCCGCACCGTGCAGGTATGGAACACGCACCGGCAGACGGCAGACTTCATCGAGGGCAAGCCCTGGCTCCTGCGCTTCTTCGACCAGATCCGCTTCTATCCGGTCAGCGCCGAGGAACTGGCCGAGTGGCGCCGCGATTTCCCCAGCGGCAAGCGCTCCCTGAAGATCGAACCGTCGGAATTTCGCCTGTCAGACTACCGCAAGTTCCTGTCCGACAACGCCGATGACATCGCCGCGTTCGAAGCGCGCCGCACGGCCGCCTTCGATGCCGAGCGCGCCGAGTGGGAGCGCCGGGGCGAGTTCGACCGGGTCAGTGCGCTTGCCGAGAGCGAGGCTCCGGCAGAAAACGCGGTGGACGTGCCCGAGGGCGCGGACCTGATCGAAGCACCCTTCGGCGGCAGCGTGTGGAAGCTGCTCGTTCAGCCCGGCGACACGGTTCAGGCAGGCGAGACCATCGCGGTGATCGAGGCAATGAAGATGGAATGCCCGGTCGAAAGCCCCGGCGCCGGCACGGTGGCTGCGCTCTACATCAAGGAACGACAGCCGCTACAGCCCGGCACGCCGATGCTGGCCCTGCGGAGGAGCGCATGACCGTGCTCGACCGCCGCAGCGCCGCAGCCATCGCTGCCGGCGTCAATGCCGGCACGACGCCCGCCGTCTCCGTCATGGAGGAAACGCTCGCCCGCATTGCCACCTACGATGCGGTCCAGCCGCAAGTGTGGATCAGCCGCGACACGGCGGAGGACTTGCTTGCGCAGGCCCGAGCAGTCGACGCCCGGATTGCAGCCGGCGAAGTCCTCCCCCTCGCCGGTGTGCCCTATGCCGCAAAGGACAACATCGACGTGGCGGGGCTCCAGACCACCGCGGCCTGCCCGGCTTTCGCCTATGCGCCCGCGGAAAACGCCACGGTCATTGCCAGGCTCAAGGCCGCAGGCGCGATCTGCGTGGGCAAGACCAACCTCGATCAGTTCGCTACCGGCCTTGTCGGTACGCGCAGCCCCTATGGCATTCCGCGCAATGCCTATAACCGGGACTACGTCAGCGGTGGGTCCAGCTCCGGCTCAGCCATCGCGGTTGCCGCTGGCCTGGTGCCCATCGCGCTTGGCACCGATACCGCAGGTTCGGGCCGCGTGCCCGCCGCGTTCAACCACTTGATCGGCTTCAAGCCGACCAAGGGCCGCTGGAGCACCAGGGGCCTTGTTCCGGCCTGCCGCTCGATCGACTGCATCACCGTGTTCGCCTGCGACACCATCGACGCGCGTCTCGTCGACCATGCGCTGGCCGGATTTGACGTTGGCGATCCATGGTCGCGCCAACTCACCGAAGCCCCGCTCAACCCCAGGCGCATCGGCGTGCCTCGCCGCGATCAGCGGGCATTCTTTGGCGATGGCGAGTCCGAGTTCTTCTATGATCATGCCCTCGCCACGCTGGCGCAAGGTGCAGAAGTGGTCGAAATCGATATCGCCCCGCTGCTCGAAGCCGCGCAACTGCTCTATGGCGGACCGTGGGTGGCCGAACGCACCGCTGCCATCGCCGCACTTCTCAAGGACAACCCCGAAGCTGTCGACCCCACCGTGCGCACCGTGGTCGAGGCAGGGTGGGACAAGACCGCCGTCGAACTGTGGAACGGCTTGTACCGCATGGCCGAGCTGAAACGCCATGCGGATCAGTTGTGGCAAAGCGTCGATATGTTGGCCTTCCCCACGACCGGCACGACCTATCGCGTGGCCGAACTGGCGGTCGCCCCTGTCGCCTTGAACAGCAACCTCGGGTTCTACACCAACTTCGTGAACCTGCTCGACATGGCCGCCGTCGCCGTGCCGGCCGGCACCCGCCACAACGGCACCGGCTTTGGCATCACCCTGATCGGCCCGGCCGCCACAGATCGCGCCCTGCTCGATGCCGCCGATGCGTGGCTCGCTGCCGCCAACCTTTCTCCCCCACCCCCGCTCGATCTGGAGGGCAAGATGCAGACCGTGAAACTGGCCGTTGTTGGCGCACACCTCGAAGGCATGCCGCTGCACTGGCAGTTGACCTCCCGAAATGCGAAGTTCGTCGGCGCCTTTGAAACCGCACCGACGTACAGGCTCTACGCGATCGCCAACAGCGTGCCGCCGAAGCCCGCGCTAGTATTCGATGAAGGTGGGGCGGCAATCAAGTTGGAGGTCTACGAGTTGGGCGTCGCCGAGTTCGGCAGCTTCACCGTCGAGGTTCCGCCGCCGCTCGCCATCGGCACCGTCACGCTGGCGGACGGCAGCAGCGTAAAGGGCTTCGTCGCCGAACCGCGCGCCCTTACCGGAGCCGAAGACATTACGCACCTTGGCGGATGGCGCGCCTATATCGCCTCGCGTAGCTAAGCCCCAAAGTCCACGTCGTTTGCCAAAACAGGCGTCGTAAACCCACCCCCACCCCTCCCTTGAGGGAGGGGAGCGAGACTTATTGAGCCAAAGGCGAAATTAGTCGCAGCGGGGAGGGTTTCCGGAGCTGTCAGGAAGAAAACAGATGCTTCGCAAACTGCTTCTCGCCGCCGCCGCCCTCGTCCCCACCCTCGCCCACGCGCAGGTCGAACAGGCGCAGACCGTTCCCGGTTTCGCCGATTTCCTCGCCGTCGATGGCGACGCTGTGTGGGCGACCAATCGCGGCAAGGTCGAAAAGTGGTCACGCACCGGCAAGCTTGCGGAAGTTGCCGTCGCCCGCCCCTGCGGTGCGCTGACCGTGGCGTTCGGTTCACTGTGGGTCGCCAACTGCGGCGATGGCTCGCTGGTGCGGATCGATCTCGAAACCGCGAAGATCACCGCCACGATCCCCACCGGAATTGCCAACCAGAAGCAGGGCGAGCTGATCGTCGCCAATGGTGCCGGCTCGATCTGGCTGGCGAGCAAGCCCGAAGGCGCGGTCGCTCGCGTCGATCCCGAGACCAACACGGTCGTCGCCTCCATCCCGGTCGATCCTGATACCTGGTACGTGACCTTCGGTTATGATGCCGTCTGGGCGGTCAGCGCCACGAAGCAGACGCTGCAGAAGATCGATCCCGCCACCAACACCGTCGTCGCCCGCGCTGCGCTCGGCACGATGCCGGGCTTCCTCGCTGCGGGCGAAGGTGGCATTTGGGTGCAGGAACAGGGCGATGGCACACTCGTTCGCGCCGATCCGGCCACGGGCCAGGTCGTCGGACGGGTCAAGGTCGGGGCCAACCTCAAATGGGGTGATATCGACACCGGCGGCGGCAAGGTCTGGCTGCGCACCACCGACGATCAGGTCTGGGCGGCAATCGATCCGGTGACCATGACCGTCGCCCAGCGTGGTGGAAAGCCAGCGGGCAGCGGCGCACTGCGTTATACGCCCAAGGGCATCTGGACCTCGGCGCACGATGTGCACACGCTGTCTTGGTGGCCTGCAAACGGATTGGCGACCGCGGCCAAGCCATGACCTGTCGCAGCTCATCGCAGGTTCGCTAACCTATGTTGTGACATGCGCGCCAGCCGCGTTTCACTTTGCCATAATTGACGCTTTTTCAAGGGTTCAGCATCGCGCAGGGATTGCCACGCAGGCAAACTCGGGCAAGATGAGCATACGCAGTCATCCGGCTGCGCGTGCACCTGCCGAAAGGGTGATGGGGGATGCAATCGGGTCGCCAGCAAGGCGAAGCGCACCTGTTTGGTCGATGGCCGTTCTCACTGTGCCATGTTTTTCTCGGCCGCCCCGTTCCTGGCGTACTGTCCGCCATCGGCCTGATCGCATTCGCTCTCGTGGTTCGGCTCGCCATGGGCACGCCGCCACCTGCGCCGCTTCTGCCCTTCTATCCGTCAATTGTCATCGCGACTTTTCTCGGAGGCCGCTTACCAGGCTATATCGCGGCGACTCTGGCATGGATATGCGCTGGCTATCTGTTCCTGAATTCCGGGACGGGCCTTGGCATGCAGCCGGGCGCGCCGGTGGCCATGCTGGTCTATATTCCCAGCACCATAATCGTGCTCGAAGTCGTCCACTCGCTCTGCACCAGCGCGATGAACCTCATCGCCGCAAAAGAGGCGCTTGAACGCGAAGGCCGCGATCAGGCCGAACAGAAGGCGCACCTCCTTGGCGTGATCGACGAGTTGCAGGCAATCTATGACGAGGCTCCTGTCGGCCTTGGCCTGCTCGATGGCGATCTCAAATTCGCCCGCATCAACGCGGCTCTTGCGGATATGAACGGGTTTTCAGCCGAGGATCATCTAGGGCAAAGCGTGTGGGATCTTCTCCCCGACTTGCGCTCCTCGGCGGAACCGCTCTTGCGCAAGGTCCTGGAAAGCGGCGAAGTGCTGCGCGGGGTGGAGATCACCGGCGAGACACCGGCAAAGCCAGGCGTGAAGCGCACTTGGTCGGAAGTGTTCTACCCCGTTCACGGCCCAGACGGATTTCGGCGGGGCGTAGGTATTTTCTGTGTCGAGATCACCGACCTCAAGCAAGCGCGCGAACGTGAGGATCTGCTCACGCGTGAAGTCGATCACCGCGCCAAGAACCTGCTCGCCGTGGTCCAGTCGATCGTCCAGATGATGAAAGCGCAGGGCACAGTCAGCGAATTCAAGGATGCCCTGATCGGTCGCATTTCCGCCATCAGCCGCGCTCACAGTCACCTGTCGGAAAACCGCTGGAACGGCGTGCCATTGCAGGCGCTCATCTCAGACGAACTGACGCCTTACGGAATCGAGTTTGCACTTGGGGACGAAACCTCCAACCTCATTCTGACGTCTGCCACGGCCCAGGCGCTGGGCATGGTTCTGCACGAATTGGCGACGAACTCGGCGAAGTATGGCGCGCTCTCGACCGAGGGCAGCGTCGAGGTTACCTGCAGCAGTTCGTCCGAGGACGACGCGGCGCTGGTGCTGAGATGGGCAGAAGCGGGCGGCCCAGCCGTTGCAGAGCCTTCCGCAAAAGGCTTTGGTACAAGGCTGATAGAACGGTCGGTCACCCACGGCATCGGGGGGAAACTGGATTACCAGTTCCGCCCCGAAGGTGTATTCTGCGCCATCAGCATTCCGCGTACGGCGCTGCGTTAAGGTCAGATCATCCGTGGCGTGGTCGCGTTGTGGCCGCCATTGCGGTGCAGGATTTCCGTTACTTGATTACTGTCGGCGAAGTCGTCCTCGACCGTCACAAGAACGGCTCCATCCTTCATCCGGTCGTTGTAGTAGGTCGCGTCGGCCTCATCGATGCCGTGCTTGGTCAGCACCTCGTTCAACGAACCGCCAATCGCGCCAAGCGCCGCGCCGATGCCGATAGCCTCGGGTACCGCCGAAGCCGCGATCGCGCCAGCCGCAGCCAAGGGTCCGACGCCGGGTATCGCCAAGGCTGCAACGCCTAACCCTGCGCCCAATGCGCCGCCGCCGATTATGCCGCGCAACACATTGCGGTGATGTTCGTCCGTCACCTCGCCATCGCCAGAGCGTGTCGTGGTCGTGCCTCTGTGGTGCGCGATGACTGACATCTGGCTGTCGCGCACGCCAAGGCCGCGGAGATCTCCGACGGCGCGTTCCGCTTGTGCGTGGTTGTCGAAAATGGCGGATGCGGGCATTGCTGTCTCTCCTCTGGGTTTGAGCCGAGAGAAGCTTCTGTTCATCCACCAGTTCCGCCCCGAAGGACCAAGCGGTCACCTTGTGCGATGGCCATGCTGGCAAGCACGCCGCAAGCCAACATGGATCAATGGTTGGAGATGTGCGAACCGAGATGCTTGCCCGCTAGATAGCCGAAGGTCAGCCCCGGCCCCAGCGTACCGCCGGCACCGCCGTAGACCTCGCCCAGCACGGCCGCCATGGCATTGCCCGCCGCGTATAGTCCGGGAATGGGATTGCCGCTCCAGTCCAACACTTGCGCATCGGCGTTGGTCTTCGGGCCGCCTGCCGTACCCAAAGCTCCCGCCTCCATCTTCACCGCATAGAACGGTCCCTGATCGATCACCCCAAGCGTGCGGTAGGGAGGGTCGAACGCCATGTCGCCCCACATGTAGAAGTTGTCATAGGTGGTATCGCCGCGGTTGAAATCGTCGTCATGACCGTTGCGAACCATCTGATTGAAGCGCGCAACTTCGGCCTCCAGCCCTGCCGGATCGATGCCGGCCTTCTCCGCCAGTTCGGCCAGCGTTGCCGCCTCGATGGCGTAGCTCGGTGTCGGGCTTCCCGGCTGCGAATTGAACAGCGGGTACTTGTCGCGGTAACGCTGGTCGATGATCAGCCAGTAAGGCAGGTTGGCATACTCATGCGTGCCGCCCTCGAAGGCATGGAGCGACTTGCCCAGCGCGTTGTAGTTCGCCGCCTCGTTGACGAAGCGCTTTCCCTTGCGGTTGACGAGGATCGCGCCGGGACGGGCGCGCTCGTCCGAGCCAAGCATGTAGTTTGGCTTGGCGTTGCGGTGCTGCGGCTTGAACTCCAGTACGCTCTGCATCCAGAACGCGTTCTGCATGTTGCCAAGCTGCGCGCCAGCCTCGATCGCCATGAGCAGGCCGTCGCCTTCGTTCTCGGGCACGCTCACCGGGCCGGTGAGTGGTCCGCGGATGAAGGCCTTGACCAGCGTCTCGTTCCATTCGAACCCGCCAGTGGCGATGACCACGCCGCGCCGCGCCCGCACGCGAAAGTCCTTGCCGTTCGCGTCCTCGGCCACGACGCCGATTACCCGCTCACCATCCTTGACCAGCTTGCGCGCGCGCTTCTCGAATTCCACCGGAATGCCCCGTTCGATCACGCCAAGGAACAGCGAACCGACCAGCGCCTGTCCCAGCCCGCGATAGTCGCCTGCCTCGCGCTCGGCCAGCGTCGCCTCGTCGAGCGTGCCGCGCGTCGCCTCGATCAGGCTGCCGCGCAACGGGTAGGCCATCTTGCTGGGGTTCACCCGTGCTGCCCACTTGCCCAGCCGGGCAAAGCAGAATGCCTCGTTGTCGAGCGAGCGCCCGCCGTCGGGCTTCGCGCCCGGGGAATAGGGCTGATAGTCCGGGAAGTCTGAAAAGGAACACATCCGCACTGGCGTATTCTCTTCCAGATAGCGCAACATCTCAGGCCCGCCCTGCATGAATGCCCATAGGGTTTCGGGGTCAAGCGCCCCCGGCGCAAGACCGTCAAGGTAGGCAACGACGTCCTCGTCCGAATCTTCGATCCCTGCGGCGAGCTGGTGATGATTGCCCGGAATCCACAGCATACCACCGGACATCGCAGTGGTGCCACCGACCATTCCGGAGCGCTCGAGGATCACCACCTCCTTCGCGCCGTGGTCATGCGCCGCAATCGCCGCCGTCAGTGCTGCACCGCCCGAACCGAGCACGACAACATCCGCCTCGCGATCCCACGTCATCTCATCACCACTCATCGGGTCTCTCTCCGGGAAATTCTTCTTGGCTTGATGGTGTCAGCGACCTTGCCGCCCTTCGATCCAGTCGTTCAGCACTTCGTGGAAGAACCGGATGCGCGTCTCCTGATCGGAGAGATAGGCGTCGGTGTACCCACGCGAGTGCATCCCCGCCTGCATTGCCTCGGCCAGTTCCATATCCTGATAGACGATCTGCCCGGCAAGTTCCGGAACCCCGCGCCCGCCATCGAACACGCGGTGCTCGCACTCGGCCACTTCGCGCAAGGGTTTCATCCCCGCCATGATCGACTGGACCTCGCTCTGCCCCTCGACCGGAAAGGCCATGCACCACAGGTCGAAATAGCATTTCTCCGGATCGGTCGCGTGGGGTTCGCTGCGGAACAGGATCAGGTTGTCGGGCAGGAAGCTGATCGTCACGTTGGGGAACATCACCGTATGCGGGCTGTCGGTGATCTCCTCGTCGTCCATGTGCTCGTAGTGGAGATAGCCCTTCTCGCGCCACAGCTTCTGCTTGGCCGCCTTGAGGTCGAGCCAGCCCTGCAGCGCGAAGTCCTCGTAACTTGCGTAGGACGCAGGATCGATGTCCCACTTGGCCAGCTCCGCCTCGAACATGGCATTGCCGCCGCCCTCAGGCCGGTCAGTCAGCGACGGGCGCATCGGCTGCACCGTGCGGCCATGGCCCCTGGGCCACATCTCGTGCCGCGCGGAATCCACGTCCTGGTCGATCCACGGCGGCACCTGCGGGTGCGCGGTGCGGGTGTGATAGCTTTCCGAGAAGTTGTCGGTAACGAACTTCCAGTTGGCGTTGATCTCGATCCGGTACCACGCCACCCGCACGGCCTTGTCCATCGGGTAGTTGCGATAAAGCTCCGGCATCGGCTCGAGGAAGTCCATCAGCGACGGGCTGTCGTCCGCCATCGAATACCACACGAACCCGCCCCAGATGTCGCAGCGCAGTTCCTTCAGCTTCAGCTTTCCGCAGGGGTTGCCCGCCTTGAAATCGACGTCGGCGTCCTGCGCGTGCCTGAGCACGCCGTCGATGCCCCACTTCCAGCCGTGGTAGGGGCAGTGGAACGCCTCGACCGAGCTTGAATCATGGACCATCCGCATCCCGCGATGGCCGCAGGAATTGTAGAAGGCCCGGACCGTGCCATCTTCCTGGCGAACCGCGATCACCGATTCCTTCATGAAGTTGTGCACGAGGAAATCCCCGGCTTCGGGAATGTCAGCGGTGCGCCCGGCAATATGCCAGATGCGCGTCCACATGTGGTCCCATTCCTTCTTCGCAAACTCGGCGGAGAAGTAGCGCTCACCGGTGATCGGATCGCCGCGCAGGTGCGAAGGATCGCGCCCGTCCATCGGCAGGGGAACGTGTCCGCGAATGCTCATCATGCGTCCTTCCTCAAGCCGCCCAGTGGGCATAGACAGGGTCCTGCCGACCGAAGCAGCCCCGGTTGGTCAGCGCCTCGTAGAAGCCGTCGCGCTGCATCGTGGATTCGTGCGAATGGCTCCAGTCGGCCACGAAAGTCCGGCTCTGGATCAGCCAGCGCCCGTCGCGGCGGACATAGCGGTCGATGTAGCGCCCGCCGGTCAGCACCTCGGTCCCGGCCTGGACCATTTGCGCGATGACGTAGTGCTCGCCCACCGCCTCGTCGCCGCGCACCTCGACCCATTCGTTCGCCACCGAATGGAAGCACATCTCGAGATTGGCAGAGACGAACGCGGTGATCTCGCGGGCAAAGTCCTTACCCGAACCGTTGACCACGCCTGAAATCACCGTCGAATCCTCGGTGAAGATTGAGGCGAGCAGTTCGGCATCGGCCCGGTCCACCCCCCGCGCATAGGCCATGCACAGATCGTGGATCTCGGCGCGGGCGAGCGCTGCCTCCAGCGCGGCTTCCTTGTTCGGTGACGTGGACATCGTAGTATTCCTTGCACTTGCGGCGTGGAAGGCGAGCAGCGCCCGGCCCGGATCGGCGGCACCCTTGCCGCCAGCGGGGACGAAATGTTCAAAGCCTGTAGGCGGGTCGGAGCGCACGGCGCTGTTCGGGCGGTTGACGTTGCCGTCGAGGACATAGGTCCGATGGCTCAGCCGCCATTCCCCGTCGCGGCACTCCAGCCGGTCAAGATAACGCCCCAGCACGAAGCGCTGCAGTTCCGCTTCCTCGACATAGGCAATAACATAGGACTCCGCTGTGGCCCGCTCACCCCGGACCCTGGTCCAGCAGTTGGACGTGCGATGCAGCGTCGGCAGCACCCCCTTCTGCGCGCCCGCCAGAATCTCCACCAGCGTCGCCGCAGGCCCGGCATAGAACCCGTAATCTACCGTCGCATCGGCATGATAGGCCGAACCCAGCAGGTTCGCATCCGCCCGGTCGACGCCCCGGCTATGATTGGCCAGCGCATTGAGAATGCCATGGCGCGCGATCAGATCGTCGGCAGTCAACACCCGGCGCAATTCCCCGCTCTCCCGGCCCTGAAAAACAAGACCTTGCATTGCGGCCACCTGTAAATCCGGCAACCTTGCCGGTTTCATCGCAGACAGGCGCGCGCGATGCCTACTGGCCCTTTTGGCAGGATGGGATGAAGCGAGCTCGGATCCTCCGCTAAATCCTCCCCATTTGTGCTCCGCAAAAACAGGGAGGATCAGCGGCGGCTTCCGGGCAATCTGATCCATAAAGCAGTCAGTCAGGACACGACGCCATTGCGGACATTGTTCAACCCACGAAATTGGTGATTAGGTTTTGATTTTTATGGCGTTGTGACCGAATATGAGTTTACGCAAGTCTCAGTCTCAGCCTCGCTAAATGCTTCAAATCCTAAGCGAGTTCTGGTGGGAACGAACTTATCATTGTAAAAAGACCAAACAGCGCGTCTGCTGCCCTCGTAGGTATTGTGACTTTGCGGATTGTCGTTTGCCAACTCTAATGCGAAGTTTGCAGTAAGACCTTGGCAGATACCGTCAAACTTACGATCCCAAGCGATCTGCTTGGACGCCTCGAAGTCCCAATCTTTCATTGACTTGATTAATTTTAGGCGGGCTCGGCCACTTTTACATTCAACTGCGAAAAGGCAGGCACCGTTGCCCGGTGCGCGGTTCGCGATATACGAGTTCGCGGATTGGATGAGTTTATCTTTGGAAAGCTGAGACCAGCTTTGGTAGCGCAGCCCGCAATTAACTGGTCCAGCTATTAACAGCAAAATCGCAAATGGAAGGGCAAGAGCCAGCATGCATCCGTGTTGCGTGACGTTGAAGCGCATATTCTCAAAAATGTATGACCCGCCCTGTCCATGCAAGGGTCGATCGGTGGTGACGGTGCCAGTCTGCACAAATGTATCCGGCCTCTCGCGAGTGGACCGCTGTTGCGGCCAGGCCTTGATGAGATCCGCGCGTATCGTTCTCGGATAAATGCTTCGGGCTGGTAGCCCGTTTTTTTGACGGAGCTTACGATACGCAGGTCAACTGTTTCGTCATCACGCTCACGAACCTCGCAGTCTGTAGCGGTCCAGATCAGCCGAAGGCTGGATCCCTCCGCTCGTAACTGGCACCGGGCTTCGTCAGCACGACCCACAAGATGCGGGCGATCTTGGCTGCCAAGGCGACGGTGACCTTGTTCTTATGCATTCGGCGTTCCAGCCCATCAAGCCATGGCCCCAGGCGGTCCCGGCTTCGGTCGAGATGCGTCACGCAGGATCTAGCTCCGTGGATGATCATGCGCCGGAGGTACTTGTTGCCACGTTTGCTGATGCCGAGCAGCCTCGTTTTGCCCCCAGTAGAGTACTCCCGTGGCACGAGCCCAAGCCATGCCGCCAGATCGCGAGCTTTGCGGAACTGACGCCCCGTGCCGGCCGATGCAAGCAAGGCGGTGGCCCCCAGTGGGCCGACACCGGGTACAGTCATTAAGCGACGGGCCGTATCGCTGCGCGCTGCGATAGCTTCGATCTCGCGGTTCATGGCGGCGATGCGCTGTTCGAGATCGCCGAGTTCCCCGAATACCTCAGTCAGCATTCGGCGCATGGCGGGCGTGAGCTCATTGTCCATATCCCCGAGCACCCGTGGCATGTCGGCTTTGAACTTGCCGGCACCTTGGTGGATTGCGATGCCGTATTCCAGGCAAAAGGCGCGCATCTGACTGATCAGTCGCGTGCGATGAGCGATCATCCTGTCCCGGACGCGGTGCAGAGCCTGCAGGTCAATCTGTTCCGGCGACCGGATCTCCACGAAGCGCATCGTCGGCCTGGTTACCGCTTCTGCGATGGCTTCGGCGTCGATGATATCGTTCTTGTTCGACTTCACGAACGGCTTCACGAACTGTGCCGGCACGATCCGCACAATGTGACCCATCGCTTGAAGTTTGCGCGCAAGCCACTGCGAACCGGGACACGCTTCCATCCCCACCAACACCGGCGACGCACGCTCAAAGAACTGCAGCAACGTCTCCCGTCTGAAGGTGGCTTTCTGGATCGGTGCGTGAGAAGCATCGAGGCCGACGACGTGAAAGACCGTCTTGCCGATGTCGATGCCGAACACGGCTGCATCTCTTGGCTTGTTCCGTATGCTCATTGCATCCTCCTTCTTGATCGCTCGACTGTGGATGGAAGGACAGGGCGGGTCATCCCATTAATGCTTATTGTCGGCGCACAAGGAGATTGGAGCGTATACTGGCAGCTAACCACCCCAAACCAGCCATTCAGCCCGCAACGGTGAGTACCCAAAACCCGTCGTCCCGGACCTGATCCGGGACTTGGCTTTTCTTGCTTCGCACGCCCGCTCAAATCGCAAGCGCGCCTCCCGCGTTACCAAAGGCCACCCTCACCCGATCATCATCAGACTCGCATTCCCCCCCGCCGCTGTCGTGTTGATCGAGGTCGAGACTTCCTCCAGCAGCCAGTCGCAGTTCCACGCCAGCGGCGCTCCCGGATCGGCCGCATGGACGGTCACGATCGGCCCTTCCATCCCGGCAACCTGCGCCAGCACCGCTCGCACCCGCTCCGTCCCGCCTTCGACCAGCGCGACCGAATAACCCTCGCCCCCGGCAGCAAACCGCCGCGCCACGCTTTCCGGCAGCCCGTCCGGCAGGGCCATCCCCTGCACCACGCCGCGATTGCCGGTGGCGAGCACCGCCGCCATCTGCTCGAGGAGGCCCTCGCGTGTCTCAGGGACAAGCAGCACGGATCCGCGCGGATGCAGCGCATAGAGATTGCGCTCACCCACCGGCCCCGCCAGCTCCAGCTCCGCCCCCAGCGCCGAGGCATCGGCATAGCGCCGCGCCTTGCGCGCAAGCTCGGCCTCGCCCTGCGCGTCGAGCCAGTCGGCAAGGTCCTGCGCTGCGCCCGGCACGCGCCCCCCGCGCTCGGCAAACACTGGCGCGCGGCTGACCAACCGCCCGAGATAGAGCGGCCCGCCCGCCTTCGGCCCGGTTCCCGAAAGCCCGCGCCCGCCGAACGGCTGCACGCCGACAATCGCGCCGATCACGTTGCGGTTGATGTAGATATTGCCGACGCGAATGCGCGCGGTGACGTTCGCGACCGTCTCGTCCAGCCGCGTGTGCAGGCCGAAGGTCAGGCCATAGCCGGTGGCGTTGATCTCGTCGATCAGCCGGTTCAGCCCTTCGCGCCGGAAGCGCAATACGTGCAGCACCGGCCCGAACACCTCGCGGCCAAGGTCTGCCATGGAGCCGATCTCGATGATCGTCGGCGCTACGAACGTCCCTTGCGCGCACTCGTCCGGCAGCGCCAGCTGGCTCACCGCAAGTCCCTTTGCCCGCATCATCTCAATGTGTCGCTCGATATTGCCCTTCGCCTCGGCGGTGATGACCGGCCCGATATCGACATCGAGCGCATCGGTCCGCCCGATCCGCAATTCCTGCAACGCCCCCTTCAGCATGGCGAGCGTCCGGTCGGCCACCTCTTCCTGAAGACAGAGCACCCGCAGCGCCGAGCAGCGCTGGCCGGCGCTGTCGAAGGCCGAAGCGATGACATCGGCCACAACCTGTTCGGCGAGCGCCGAACTGTCGACCACCATCGCATTCTGCCCGCCCGTCTCGGCGATCAGCGGGATCGGCCTGCCATCCGCCGAGAGCCTGCCCGCCAGTTGCCGCTGGATCAGCCGCGCCACTTCGGTCGATCCGGTAAACATCACCCCAGCCGTCTGCTCTGCGCCCACCAGCGCCGCCCCGATCGCACCATCTCCGCAGACCAGTTGCAATGCGTCCTCTGGCACCCCGGCCTCGTGCAGCAGGCGCACTGCTTCGGCAGCGATCAGCGGCGTCTCCTCGGCGGGCTTGGCCAGCACCGCATTTCCCGCCACTAGTGCCGCCGCGACTTGGCCGGTGAAGATCGCCAGCGGGAAGTTCCACGGGCTGATGCACACCACCGGCCCCAGCGGCACTTGCGCCGCGCCGAATGTGGCCCGCGCCTGCGCGGCATAATAGCGCAGGAAATCAATCGCCTCGCGCACTTCGGCAATCGCGTTGGGCAAGGACTTGCCCGCCTCGCGCATGATCAGCCCCAGCAGCACCGGCATCCGCGCCTGCATCACGCTTGCCGCCCGCTCCAGCTTGGCCGCCCGGCTTGCCACCGGTTCCTGCCACCAGCGCGAAGCCGCCGCCCGCGCCAAGGCGGCGACCGCCTGCTCGGGCGAGACTTCGGCTACATGCCCCACAACGTCGCCGTGATCCGCAGGGTTGAGCACTGCCCGCCCTTCTCCCTCACCCGCGCGCCAGTCCACCGCCGCGCTCGCTTGAAGATCCCGCGTCAACTTTTCCAGCACTGCTTCGGAGGCCAGATCCAACCCTGTCGAATTGCGCCGGTCGGGATAGATGTCCGTCGGCAGTGCAATCCCGTCATGCCTCGCTCCGGGCCGCGGCATCACCTGCACCACCTCAACCGGGTCGGCGACAAGCTCGGCCACAGGCACTGACGGGTCGCCGATGCGGTTGACGAAGCTGCTGTTTGCCCCGTTCTCCAGCAGGCGCCGCACCAGGTACGCCAGCAGCGTCTCGTGCGTGCCCACGGGTGCATAGATGCGGCATGGCCGGTCGAGCTTGTCGGTGCCGACGACTTGGGCGTACAGCGGCTCGCCCATGCCGTGCAGGCACTGGAATTCATAGTCTTCCGGTCGATAGTCCGGCCCAGCCAAATGATAGATCGTCGCCAGCGTCTGCGCGTTGTGCGTCGCGAACTGCGGGAACACCGCATCGGGCGCGGCCAGCAATTTGCGCGCGCATGCCACATAGGCAACATCGGTGTGGACCTTGCGGGTATAGACCGGGAAGTCCTCCAGTCCTTCCACCTGCGCGCGCTTGATCTCGGCGTCCCAGTAGGCGCCCTTGACCAGCCGCACCATCATCCGGCGTGCCGACCGCCGCGCCAGATCGATGATCCAGTCGATCACCGCCGGGCAGCGCTTGCCATAAGCCTGGATCACGAAGCCCAGGCCATTCCAGCCCGCCAGCTCCGGATCGGTCGCCAGGCTTTCCAGCAAGTCAAGCGACAGCTCCAGCCGGTCGGCTTCCTCGGCATCGATGTTCAGCCCGATGTCATAGCCCATGCACAGCTTCGCCAGCGTTTTCACCCGCGGCAGCAGCTCGTCCATCACCCTTCCTGCCTGCGCCCGCGAATAGCGCGGATGCAGCGCCGAAAGCTTGATCGAGATCCCCGGCCCCTCGATAATGCCGCGCCCGGACGAAGCCGCGCCTATCACGTGGATCGCCTTCTCGTAATCGGCATAATAGCGTGCCGCATCCGCCGCCGTCGTCGCCGCCTCGCCCAGCATGTCATAGCTGTAGCGGAAGCCCTTCGCTTCCAGTTCACGCGCGCGGCCCACCGCCTGCTCGATGGTCTCGCCGGTCACGAACTGCTCACCCATCATGCGCATGGCGAGGTCCACGCCGCGCCGGATCACCGGCTCACCGGCCCGCGCCACCAGCCGCGTCAGCGCCGCGCCAAGGCCCCGATCATCGACGCTGCTCACCAGCTTGCCCGTCACTGCCAGGCCCCAAGATGCCGCATTGACGAAGAGCGAGCGCCCGCCGCCAAGATGCGCGCTCCAGTCGCCATCGGCGATCTTGTCACGGATCAGCGCATCGCGCGTCGCCGTATCCGGAATGCGCAGCAGCGCCTCGGCCAGGCACATCAGCGCCACGCCCTCTTCGCTCGACAGCGAGTATTCCTGCACCAGCCCTTCAACGCCCGTGCCGCGATGCTCGCTGCGCAGCGCCGTTACGAGATCGCCTGCCGTCGCACGAATGGCCGCGCGCATGTCCTCGGGCAACGTCGCCGCGCGCAACAGCGGCGCGAGAGCCTCGGCCTCATCGATCCGCGCCGCAGACGTAATCTCACGGCGCAGCGGCGTGGCAGGGCGGGCAGGCGGGGCGAACGAGGCGAAGGGCGTGATCATGGCCATTGACATACCACGAGACCAGACGGCAATCTCACCGAACTGGCTCCATAAGCAAGCTATATTGCCTTTTGATGCGGCATATGAAGGACGATAATGCACAAATCCGGCCTATTATCGGTCGATCTGGACGATCACGACCGCAAGATCCTGAAGGTCCTGCAGGCTGACGGCCGCATTCCCGTCACCGCGCTTGCCGAAAAGGTCGGCCTGTCCAAGACTCCCTGCCAAGTCCGCCTCAAACGCCTCGTCGAAGGCGGCGTGATCCGCGGCTTCGCCGCCCTGATCGATTACGCGCGCCTCGGCATGGACCACGTCGCCTTTGCCGAAGTGAAGCTGTCCGACACGCGCGACAAGGCGCTCGCGGAATTCAACGCCGGCGTCCTGCGCATCCCCGAGATCGAGGAATGCCACATGATCGCCAGCAGCTTCGACTACCTCCTGAAAGTCCGCACCCCCGACATCCGCCGTTATCGGACCGTTCTGGGCGAAAAGATCTCGAGCCTGCCGCACGTGGCAAGCACCTCGACCTTCGTGGCGATGGAGACGGTGAAGGAGTAGCCCGGCGCAAGGCGGATCAATAAGGACGGCGCGCTTTATCACTCATTGTTCCGCAGCGGCCAAGGCCTGCGACAAGTCGGCAACGATATCGTCGCGGTTCTCGATCCCGATCGACAACCGGACCGTTGCATCGCGCACGCCGAACTTGTCGCGCAACTCCACCGGCACGCCGGAATGGGTTGTCGTCGCTGGGTGGCTTGCCAGCGATTCTGTACCGCCGAGGCTGACCGCCAGCTTGAAGATCTGCAGTGCGTTGAGGAAGCGGAACGCCGCCGGCTGCCCGCCACGAATGTCGAAGGAGAAGGTCGATCCCGCCCCGCCGCATTGCCGCGCGAACACCTCCGCCTCCATCGAACCTGCGTCGGCGAACATGGGTGTGGCCACGCTTTCCACCGCCGGATGATCCTTTAGGAATTCTGCTGCCGCGACGGCATTGGCATTGGCCCGCTCCATCCGAAGCCCTAGCGTCTCGAGCGAGCGCCCGAGCATCCAGCAACTGTGAGCGTCGAGCTGCGTTCCGATTGCGCTGCGCAGCAATCGGACGTCGCGCATCAGCTTGGCGGAGCCCAGGGCCGCACCCGCGACAAGGTCCGAATGCCCACCGACGTACTTGGTCAGCGAATAGACCGAAATGTCCGCACCATGCTGCAGCGGCTGCTGGTAGACTGGGCCAAGCAACGTGTTGTCGCAAACCAGCAGCGGCCGCTTCTCCTGACGCTGCCCGATCGCTTCGCAGACCCGCGCCACCATCGCGATATCGACTAGCGCATTGGTCGGATTGGCCGGGCTCTCGATCATCACCAGCGGAACTGGGCCGCGCGCCAAGGCGCGCTCCGCTGCTGCCCAGACCGCGCTCTCGCTGAGACCATCAGAAAAGCCTTCGGCCCCGATGCCGAGGTTGGCAAACGTCTTCGCCAGCAGGGTCTCGGTCCCGCCATAGAGCGGCTGGGAATGCAGGATCACTTCGCATGGCCGTACAAAGGCAAGCAACGTCGTGGTGATCGCAGCCATGCCGGATGAGAAAACCACCCCGGCATCGGCCCCTTCGTAGACCGCCAGCCGGTCCTCCACGATCTCACTGTTGGGATGGTTGAAGCGCGAATAGACAAGGCCGCGGCCCTGCCCCGGCGGCGGCTCCTTGCGCCCCGCAACGTAGTCGAAGAAGTCGCGTCCTTCCTCGGCCGTGGGGAACACGAAGGTGGAAGTCAGGAACACCGGCGGCTTGACCGCGCCTTCGGACAGAAACGGGTCGTATCCGTAGTTCAGCATCAGCGTTTCGGGATGCAGTTCGTGATTGCCGATAGCGGTCTTGCTCTCACGCGGTGCGTTCATGGCGTCCTCCTCCTGCCTTGTCGATCTTGTGCGTACAACGCCTGAGGCAACGCCCGGTTGCATCCTCGCGACAAGGCCTTCGCATGGGTCTTGCCTTTGCCCCGCACCACCGCCAATCAGCCGCCATGCGCATTGCCCTGTTCGAACCCGAAATCGCTGGAAACGTCGGCGCCGTCATGCGGACCGGCGCCTGCCTCGGCGTGGAGATCCACCTGATCGAGCCGCTGGGCTTTCAGTGGGAGGACAAGCGTGTACGCCGCGCCGCAATGGACTATATCGACCACGTGCGCGTGATCCGGCACCCCAGCTTCGCGTTCTTCCGCGAGGCGGCTGGACCCGGCCGTCTAGTACTCTTCACAACCAAGAGCAGCGCCTCGATCTACGACTTCACCTTCGCGCCCAGCGATATCCTGCTGTTCGGCAAGGAAAGCGCTGGCGTCCCTGCAGAGATTTCGGACATCGCCGACGCCCGGGTGCGCATCCCGATGCGGCCAGAGGTCCGCTCGATGAACCTCGCGACCTCCGCCTCGATCGCCGTGGCGGAGGCCCTGCGACAGACAGGCGGCCTTCCCTAGAAGATGAGCCAAAGGGTAAAGGGCTCGCCCTCGACCAATCCCTCAGCCTTGCGCACCGCTGACTTGATCGGCACCATCCATCCTAGCGCCTTCGAGGGAAATGCCGAGGTTCGCCACTCGGTCTGGCCAACCTTTGCCACGACCTTGACCGACCCCCACCCCGAACGCCGCCCGCTTTCCAGCCTGTGCATCACTGCGGTCCCCGAAAGCGCCTCACCCACCGGGCCGTCGATGGTGGCAAAGAACCAGTCGCCGCCATTTGCGCCGCCCGCCCAGCGCCACAACGTCGTAGCCAGGCTGTAGACTTCGTCGTTCATTTGCGGCGACGCACCGGCACCTTGAGATTGCAGATGTCCACCCCGCCGGCTGGCTGCACGTAGAACGGCTCGCGATGGTTGGCGCTCGCCTCGGCATAGCTGCGGAACGATGCGCTTTCGGTTGACAGGAACTCGTAAACCGGCAGGTCCGCCACCTCGCTCGCCGGACGGACCGAGACAATCGGGGTGCGCTCTGCCGGATCGGCATAGACGCCCATCGGCGCAGGCCCGCGCGGCAGCGAGGACAAGAACTGCATTCCCTCGATCACCCGCCCGACCACCGCCAGGTTGCGATCCAGCTGGCGCGGCGCATGCCCGATGGCGACATATAGCTCGGCCCCGGTCCCGGTATCGGGCGGCATGTCGCGCGCAACGCCAATGCTGCCATAGCAGTGCACCGGCCACGCGCTCGGTCCCGCTTGCGATGCCGCCACCGGCCAGCCGCGATAGAAGAAGGTCTCGTCGGCGTAAGGATCGGAATCCTTGACCTTCGACCCCTTCCGCGCCAGCACATGCCACGCCGCATGCGTGCCCTCGATCGTCGCCAGCCACGTATCCAGTTCTTCGTGGGTGGCGCTGCGCTCAGGCCCTTCAGGCCGCACGACATAGCGCGCCTGCGGCACCTGCTCGATACCTGCGGGCAGAGGCTTGGCCTTGGTCTTGTCCTCGCCCTCGGCATCGCCCCATTGCGACACCCAGTTGTCCTGCACGCGGTAGACGGTGAGACCGTCCCACCAATGCGCCGCCGCCAGCTTGCGCACGTTGCCCACCCAGCCTTGCGAGAAGGGCTCGGGCATCAGCTGGATCACCACGCGACGGGGTCTACCGATGGAATCGGGTGCGAGGTCCATGACCAGCAGGTTGTCCGCCGGAATCGCCTGCCAGTCAGCGGCTGGTGAAGCAGCCACAACCTCCCCCGGCGACAGCGCGGCGGCAGGCTTGGCAGACACAGGCGAAGCCGCAACGGCGGCCAATGCAAGAAGAAGCGACATAACTTCATCATTGCAGGAAGCCACGCCTTGCGAAAGCGATCTTGTGCGGCTAGTGGGCGCCTTCCAGAGCAATGCGGAGCGGTGGCCGAGTGGTCGAAGGCGCTCGCCTGGAAAGTGAGTATACGTCAAAAGCGTATCGAGGGTTCGAATCCCTCCCGCTCCGCCATTTAACCTATTGGAATCGTTCTATTCCTTAGGTTGAGCGCGAAAAATCCCGTGTGTTTCAATGGTTATAGACCAAGGGCTCTCCACCGGGCTAGGCCTGATATGCCCCTGGCATGCTCTCTCTCGGCCGATATTCTCCAAAGCTCTCGACTACACCGGTTTCAGTGTAGAGCTTCATCGCATTGAAACTATGCAGATATTTTGGCGATCCCTTTTGGGGTCAGAACCGAGATTTACCTCAAAATCCGTCCCGGCTCCAACTGCCGCATCACCGAAAGCTTGGGCAACGATCAGCGCCAGGGCCATGATCGTGATCCACGGCCACGGCGTTACCCAGGGTGACCGCGTCCTCAGCCGTTCAAGCTGGGCAATCGCCATCTGAACGGTTGCCTGCTGAAAGTGCAGATCCTTGAGGGCCTTTGAGCGAAACAACAATCTGGACGAGCTGGAATTCCAGCCCCTGGAATGTTTGGGTCGACAACGCGGAAAAACCCTGATCGACGTAGGAAGAGGTGAAGCCTCGAGGCACAATCTCGCTGGCTTCACTCTATCACATTAAATTCCATCGGCGTTTATCAGAGCCGGATCACCCGATATCCGCGATGGTTTTGCATTTTGGATAATTGGAGCAGCCAAGGAATGAGCCGTAGCTGCCCTTCCGGACGGCCATCTTGCCTGTCACGCACTTGGGGCAAGTGTCTCCTGCTGCCATCGGCTGGGTAAGTTTGGTTGATCCGGCCTTGCTCCGGGAAGGCTTGATGGAACTGGCTTCCTCGTCGCTGAGGTTGCGTTTGTAGGTGCAGTACGGTGCGCCGCTACAGACTTCGAAGGCACCGTTACGCCCGTTGTGCACCCTTAGCAGGCCGTTGGAGCACTTGGGGCAGGGGGTAAGGCGGGCGCCGTTATACTCGAGTTCGACATGGCCAGCCTTGACCAGTTCGACGATGAAGCGGGACGGTGCCGTGATTGTCGTGAAGATGCGGACCTGGCGCTTGGCCCGAGTTAACGCGACGTAGAAAAGACGCCTTTCTTCAGCGTGCGGGAAAGGATCGGGCTCAGGCATGGCAAGCTGGAGAATGGGTTCGTCCTCAACCTGGCTCGGGAATCCGAGGAAGTCTTCCGCGGCGTTGAGGATCATTACGTAGTCAGCCTCGAGTCCTTTCGAGCCGTGGATCGTCCTGAACGTAATGTCGAGGTGCCGGCCGAAGCGGTTCTGCCACTGCTTGAGCCGTGACGGCTTATCCCGATGGTATCGGCCGAGCAGCATGACGCTCATGGTCCTGCCAACGGTGTCGGGCGCGAGGGATCCGCTTTCGGCATATTCGAACATGAGCTGCAGCTGTTGCTCCAGCTTGTCCGTAGCAGCATCCTGGCTGTCTTCCGCAAAGGCGAACAAGGCCTTCTTGGCGTAATCGTTCGTCGTCTGGACGGTCTTTGCGATCTGGCGCGGGTTGGCCTGGACGAAGGCGCTCGATGCCACACAAATGGATTCCGGGCACCGGAAAGTCGTGGCGAGCATGAGCCGGGTCGAATGATCGAAGGTCTGTTCGAAATTGGTCATGGCCGAGATGTCGGCACCCGCAAATCGGTTGATCCCCTGCCAATCGTCACCGACCACGCAGACATGTGCCTGTCCCGGTGCTTTGGCGTGGAGGGCTTTCAGCAGCCGGACGCGGGCACGGGAGCTGTCTTGGAACTCGTCCGCAAGGATAACGGTGAACGGACTTTCATATCGACCGCTTTCGATATGATTTATGGCTTCGAGGAGCATGTCGTCGAAATCGATGCATTCTGCTTCCCGGAGTTCGCGCTCCCATTCGTTCGAGATACGTTCGTATAGATCGAGGAACCGATTGGTGCGGTCCGATTTCCACGCGCTGGTTTCACCGATCGAGCGTAGCTGAGCCATGGTCAGGCCGTTCGCCTTCACATGCTGCTGGAAGGTCCGGAAGGTCGAGGCAAGCTGCTCCATACTGACCGGAGGCGGACCTTTGACCTCGCGGTTCATGTTGAACTCGAGGGTGAGGCCACGGCGTTCGAGCTCTGCCTTCAGCTTGTCGAAAAGCCGACCGTTCTGGAATTCGCCGGAGGTCGTTTCGAAGAACGGCGTGCGTTTTTCCGCATGGAGGTTTCTTTTCCACTCCACTCCATCCTTGTAACCCTCGAACGCTTCAGGGGCCTCATCATCGTCATCCAGGGCGAAGTGCTCGTGATAGAGCCCTGCCTCGGGGTAGTAGAAATCGGGCTTATATTGGCGATGCTGGGCGGTGGCCGTCCTGTGCTCGTAGCGTGGCTCGTAGAGGTAGTTCACGCCGTGATGGAAGAGGTAGTTGCAGATGCAGCATTCCTGCTCGCTTTTCACAAGCTTCCCGTCGGCTGTGGGAAAGCGGGGTTGAGCAAGGGCGGCCTCGCCTTGGCTGCCGGACGAAAAGGTGCGTCCGTAAATGGCGCGGAAGAAGTCCCAGTCTGAACGGAACTTGGGTTCCCGATCGCGCAAGGTGTCGATGATCTCGCGGACTTTGGCGGCTGCGCGTCCATCTTCGACCCAGGGTGCGAGGGACGGTTTGATGCCGGTTGCTTGTCCGATGACCGAAAGGCCGAACGCGCTGAAGGTTCGGGCCGTGATCTGCTCGTGGCCGGGCAGGTCGTGGAGGCGGTCTTTGACGCGTGCGTCCAACTCGTTTGCCGCATCCCGGTTGAAGGCCAGCATCAGGATCTGATCGGGCTTGGCCAGTTCCTCCTTCAGGACGTAACCGGCCTTGGCCACCATGGTCGAGGTCTTGCCCGATCCGGCCGCTGCCACGATCAAGAGGGCATCATCCATGCAGATGCAGCCTTCCATCTGCTCTTCGGTAAGCGGGTTTTTCTCAACGGTAGCGAAGAAGTCCCGCTGCCTTTCCTTCTGCTGGGCGAGGAAGGCGACGTTGTGAGCGGCGAACTCCTTCTTCAAGTCTGTCAGGCGCTTGTTTCTCCAGTAGCCACGCGGAGATTCCCCGAAGCGATCCGGTAGCGGGAACTGCTCGACGATACGGAGCGCGGTGCTTTCCGGGATCCAGCGGGTGTTGTCGATCTGGTTCTCCCAGAGGGCGCGCCAATCGATGAGTTCTTCGTCGACGCCCTTACGGCTGAGCGTCGTGGGGCTCCGGCTGGGAGTGCTGCTGGTGTATCGAGGTTCTTCCTTCCTGTTGCCAAAGAGAGCCGCAATTCCAGCAACGACCAGCCATTCAATCACGTGTTACCTGCAGATCAACCTGAATTTAAGTAGCATGCGGTAAGCCCAAAAACTTACCTCTTCCAGAATCTTTGAACTCCGTTTTGACGGCGAGCTTGCGCCGCCAAGTGTAGATCAATCCCGAGGAGATATCGAGCCGCCGGCAAACCTCGACAAAGCAGGCGCCGGGCGAAAACGCCTCGGTCAGTATCCGCAGCTGCTCCTCATCGCTCCACCGCCGGCGCCGCTCCGGCCCCGAAGTCCTTTCCTGTTATCGTCTCACTCGGCGTTGCCGGGGATGATCCGCTGGCGCTCGAATTGTTGTCCTCCTACCACATGCAAGAACAAGGAACATTTGCCATGCCGAAGATCGTTGATTTCGAAAGATCGCCGTTCGGACGCGACCCTCGCGTCGCACCGTTGATCTCGGGTCGAGGCGCGCGATCCTACTATCGTGTCGGCTATCTCGATACGGCACGCGATACAGCATCGGCTCTGCGCAAACGTGATGGCGCCAACGCGTCGGCGATGCCGGTACTGTATCTCTTCCGCCATTATGTCGAGCTGGCACTCAAGGATATCCTTGCAGCCGGCGGCGCGTTCGCGATCGACTTCGCTGACAAGAAATTCGGTCACGATCTCGCGGCGCTTTGGAATGAAGTCGGTAAGGTGCTTGATAATTTCAGGTTTGAGGCGACGGCAGACCAGCACTCGGCGATCAATGAGCTGGTCGAACTCGATGCCCGTGCGGATGCGTTCCGCTACGCGCTCGACAGGGCGGAGCAACAGCAGTTTGAGCGGATCGGCAGCGTCGATCTCGACGCACTGCTCACGGCGATCGACGATCTATCGATGTTCTTCGAGGGCGTGCTCGACAAGCTCGAAGAGGCCGAGTCCGAAATGGATCAAATGATCGAGGAAGCGATTGCGCGCGACCCGTATTGAGATTTCGCGATTTTCCGGCGCCGCCGCAACTGTGAATGGTCCGAGACAATCGTGGTGTTCCCGAAGGGAGGGTGTCCGGCCGCCATGCGCCAGATATCAGCGCCAGCGTCGCATAGTCCAGCAGCGCGGTTGTCGGGCTGGTTCGGAGCGTCTGCTTTTGCCGGTAGCAGTTGTATACCTCACCGCTCAGCAACGACGGCTCCGTCGAGCCGCCACCGCCCCATCAGGCGTCGAGGCCAAAATGTCGCCGCTGCGCCGCCCATTCGTTGGGGAAAGGCGCGGCCAGCGTGGCAAGATCGATCCCGTCCCCCTGCCGGCCGTCGAGAATGGCATCGACGATGTCAGGGGCCAGCAGCGTCATGCGCAGGACCCGGGTCAGATAGCTCAGGCCGATCTTTTCCTGGTCGTGTCCCACGGGGTGGTGTAGGAAGGTTTCTCTGAGAGGGTGGCCACCGTCGATCTTCTGGTAGGGTTCGGATGCGAACTCGAACCTGGAGAAGAAGACGATGACCGACGACAGAATGGCCCTTGTTGAGCTGATTGAGCAAGGGGCAGACAGCGATTTGGTGCGCGATATGCTGGCATTTGCCGCCGAGCGCATGATGGATCTGGAGATTGAGGCCAGAACGGGTGCGGCTGCGGGCAGTCGCAGCCCGGCGCGGCTCAACCACCGCAACGGCTATCGCGAACGGGGCTGGGACACTCGGGCCGGCCGGATCGAGCTGGCGATCCCCAAGCTCAGGAAGGGCAGTTACTTCCCGAGCTTCCTTGAGCCACGCCGCACGGCTGAGAAGGCGTTGGCGGCGGTGATCCAGGAAGCCTACGTCCACGGTGTCTCGACTCGCTCGGTCGACGATCTGGTCAAGGCGATGGGCGCCAGCGGCGTCTCGAAGAGCCAGGTGAGCCGTCTGGTGGCCGAGATCGACGAACGGGTGAACGCCTTCCTGCAGCGGCCGATCGAGGGCGAGTGGCCCTACCTGTGGATCGACGCCACCTACCTCAAGGTCCGCGAGGGCGGGCGGATCGTCTCGACGGCGGCGATAATCGCCGTCGGCGTCAACACCGATGGTCGGCGCGAGGTTCTGGGCGTTGCCACCGGCCCTTCAGAAGCGGAACCCTTCTGGAAAGCCTTCCTGCGCTCGCTCGCCGACCGGGGACTTCGCGGGGTAAAGCTGGTCATCGCGGACGACCACAAGGGGTTGCGCGCCGCCGCCAGCAAGGTGTTCGCCGCGAGCCAGCAACGCTGCCGGGTCCACTGGATGCGCAATGCGCTGGCACATGCCGCGCCTAAGCAGCGACCGGCAGTCATCGCCATGATCAAGACGATCTTTGCGCAGGAAACGGCTGAAGCGGCTCACCAGCAATGGGAACAGGTCGCCGATGCCCTGCGCGAGAAGTTCCCGAAGCTGGCCGACATGATGGCCGGATCGCGCGAGGACGTGCTTGCCTACATGACCTTCCCGAAGGAGCACTGGGCGCAGATCGCGTCGACCAACCCGCTGGAAAGGGTGAACAAGGAGATCAAGCGAAGGGCCGATGTCATCGGCATCTTTCCGAATGACGCCGCCGTCGTCCGCCTCGTCGGAGCACTCATGCTGGAACAGAATGATGAGTGGGCGGTGTCACGCCGTTACATGACGCTGGAAACCCTCGGCTCGGTGAGCCATAACCCCATTGTCAGCCTGCCAGCTCTGGCTGCCTGACCCGAACCTGATCCTACTGCGGATCGACGGTTCCTACACCACCCCGTGGGACACGACCCTTTTCCTTCTCGGCGAGGTCGGACACCGATGTGTAGGCCCCGGTTTCCAGCAAGCGCTTCCAGCGAAAAGCTCGTGCCAGCGCCTTGACCACGGTGTTGTCTGTGCGGGGGGGCTGAAGCTGGGCACCCGCTGGCAGAACCATCTCCTTGCGGCCGCCGCGTTTGGTGATCTGGAACGGAATGTGGATCGACACTGTCTGGGGAATCGTCACGACCTTGCTCACGCTGCCTCCTCCAGTTCAAGCACCTGCAGTTCGCGGGCCAGCGCATCGAGCCCGTCAACCCTCAGCTTCAGTTCCAGTCCGGCGCTGCCAACAATGACCCGGTCGACCAAGAGCTGCACGATCCGGGCCTGCTCGGCCGGGAACAGTTCATCCCACATGGGGTCCAGATTGATCAGTGCATCCCGCGCTTGATCTTGGGTCATTGCGGGGGCGTGTTTGACGGCCTCCTTCCATGCGCCGATGATGATTTCCGGCTGCCGGAACACGGCCCGCAGCTGGTTGACGACCGCGCCTTCGATTTCGGCGGCAGGCACGCGTCCGACCGTGGTGGAGCCTGCTCCGTGGCGGAGCAGCGTCTGGCTGACGTAGTAGCGGTAGAGCTTGCCGTTCTTGCAGGAGTGGGTCGGTGAAAACGCCCCGCCGTCCGAACCCCAGAGCAGCCCCTTCAGCAGCGCAGGCGTATTGGCGCGCGAACGGTTTGCCCGGGTCCGAGGGCTTTCCTTCGTGATGGCGCGCACAGCATCCCAGAGCTCCTGATCAATGATCGCGTCATGTTCGCCGGGATAACTGTTACCCTTGTGAACGGCCTCGCCGATGTAGGCCTTGTTGGCGAGCAGGCGATACAAGTAGCCCTTGGTAATCGTCTTGCCTTGCCGGGTCGTGATACCTTGCTCCCGCAATTCCCGCAGCAGAAGTGTGGCCGAGCCGACATCGCGGAACCGCTGGAAAATGTAGCGGACATTGGCAGCGGCCGTTTCATTCACCACCAGCTTTCGCGCCTGAACATCATAACCCAGCGGGGGGACGCCGCCCATCCAGATCCCTTTGGCCCGGGAAGCTGCGAACTTGTCACGGATGCGTTCAGCGGTCACCTCGCGCTCGAACTGGGCGAAGGACAGAAGGACATTGAGGGTCAGCCGGCCCATGCTGGTCGTCGTATTGAACGCCTGCGTCACCGACACGAACGTCACATCGTTTCGGTCGAACACCTCGACCAGCTTGGCAAAGTCCATCAGGGATCGCGAAAGGCGGTCGATCTTGTAGACCACCACCACGTCGACTAGCCCGTCCTCGATGTCCGAAAGCAGGCGCTTCAGTCCCGGACGATCAAGGGTGCCGCCGGAAATCCCGCCGTCGTCATACTGGTCGCGGACCAGCACCCACCCTTCGGCGCGCTGGCTGGTGATGTAGGCCTCACAGGCCTCGCGCTGGGCATGCAGCGAGTTGAACTCCTGCTCCAGCCCTTCTTCCGATGATTTGCGCGTGTAGACCGCGCAGCGCAGCTTGCGCGTAATAGGCGTGTTCATGCGGCCCTCCGATGGTCCTTGAGGCCGAAGAATATCCAGCCGTTCCAGCGCGAGCCGGTGATGGCGCGGGCGATTGCTGACAGTGACTGGTAGGGGCGTCCCTGCCATTCGAAACCGTCCTGGGTGACGGTCACGGTGTGCTCGACACCCTGCCACTCCCGGATCAGGCGGGTCCCGACGATCGGCTTCAGGTCAGCCCGCACGCGGCGGGTGGTTATGTTGCCGCCGTCGAGCTGTTCCCCCATCTGTTGCAGGCGCCTGACCGTTTCAACCTTCAGGCCGCCGTAGGCGAGTTCCTGGATGCGGTAGGCCAGTCGGCTTTCGAGGTAGCGCCGGTTAAAGGCCGGCGGTTCCTCGCCGAACAGCTCGCGCCACTGCTTCTTCAGCTCGGCGACCGGAGCCGCCTTCATGGCAGCCAGGCGGGCAAGTACGGGATCGGGTTTCATTGTGCGTTGCTCCACTGAGTTGGAGGTGCACTACCGCTCTGTTCCGGCGCGAAGTGTAGCGGAAAGTCTCCCTTTTTGTCAGATAGTTGGGTGCCATCCTGAAGGTGCAGGCGGGCGAGGCCAAGCCCGAGGATAGCGCACAGCTCGGTCCGACGCTGAGCGGGCGTCATTTCGCAGGGGGGCAGCGGATTGGGGCGTTTCACTTGTAGGTCTCCGTCTCTCGCCCGGCTGAGCCGAACGATGGTGCTGAGACGGAAAAGCCAGTTGGCACTGCGGAACGGGACAGGGTCGCTGAGGCGCCTCAGAGAATGCCGCTTGAGTAGACCGAAATCTTGAGCCTGGTTGACGTTGTTCCGAGGGCGCTAGAACGTTGACGAGACGAATCATTCCAGGGGGAGCTATGGCAAACAACTTCAAGTACACGGATCCTCTAGGGGAGCGTTTTCCTTATCATCCGTTTAGCGAAGCCAATGATATTGCTTGGCGTGCGCGAAATATCCTTCGAGGTAGAAATAAAGAAGATATATCTGAGCTATCCAGCTATGCAGATCAAATTGTCGAGTGGTATTATGATTCCGAAAAAGAAGCGTTGAAGGATCAAATAATTGCCGACGGTCGTGTCAGCCTTCTTGTCTTTGACTGCGATGGGCAAGTCGAGTCACTTAGAGATGAGGCCAGCGAGCACTACGACATTCGCGATCGTGATAGCGTGAGTGAGCTGGAAGCACTCCAAGAGGGTGTTGAGAGTTTTTTCGACCCTACAAATATCGATGCTACCGACCCCAAGGAGTACGAGCTATTTGCGGCGCGTGCGCTGGAGCGCCTTGATGAATACGTTCGCAAGATGAAGTTTACCTTCGACATAAAGACAATGAAGTCTGTCCAGCGCGATAAATCTGAACTCAGCACGAGTGATATAAAATCGATGGCTTCAACCATCATGGATGCCCTGGATTCAGTTTGTTACGCTGAGCGACTGCGGGAAATCTCAAGGGTGGAAGAGCGCTACGAGAAGCGTATCGAAAAGGCGAGGCAGGAGACCGCAAAAATCCCGCAGGAGGAAATCGACAAAATTCGCGCTGAGATCTTAAATGAGCAGAAGCAACAGCGCAGAGATGAACTTTCGGCGAAAAACGACCTACGCCATGGTGAAAATCGGCAGGTTAAAAATTCTGTTCTGAACGATTTTGAGCGTGAAATGGCAGCGGATAAGACGCGTTTTCTAAGCGCCGAAAAGGCCGCAGATTATTACGTGGATTGGCTGGAAAGTCAAAATATCGAACGGGGACACCGAACCGTAGCGGACTGGATTCGAGCGAAGGCAAAAGAGCTTGGCATCCGCTTTAGGCCTTGATTACGGTCTCCGGCGGAGACCGTACAGTTTCCGAGCTGCTCGCTAGACTGTTCATGCTCCATCCGAGGTTGTGCGCGATCCCACAGACGCTGCGCGGTGTTCCGCGCACACTGCTTTCCTACTCGCACCGCAAAATTGATGATGGGCCCGCTTCAACAAACAGTGGACCCCCGAACAATGACGCACACGAGTATTTCCGCCCCTCAGCTGAATGGCGTGAACGATAATGGTATGCCCCGCACTACGTCGGGTGCTTCTCTCCCGGAATGGCGCTGCACCCAGTGCGGAAAGCTGCTTGGCGTTGCCAAAGGCAGCCAACTGCACATCCGGGTCCAGAAGCACCGCGAGTATCTGGTTGGGTTCCCGGTTACCGCGAATTGCCACGGCTGCGGCACCCTGAACAAGAAGTCCGCTTGCTAGCTTAGCGACAGACTTACCCGAACATCCCCGAAACGAGAGGCGCTTGACGCCCTGATCTGGCCAGTAGGAGGCGCTCGACGCCCGGCCGTCAGGCTGGCGTCAAATGCCCTCGTCGTGGCACGAATTTCACCAACACCTCGTTCAATCGTCTTCCACCCTCAACTTCCAGCGCGGCTTCGCCACGGTGTGCAACCGCCACCGCGGATTGACCCGTTTTGCGGACCCGGCGGCATTGCTGGACCACCTGCATCGTGGCGATAGCTCGCCCGATCAGAAGAACCTGCTCCTCGGCGATCTGATCCAGGGCGCCAAGGCCAATGACCGCGCCGGGGACTGTGCTCTCACGCTGATGCTGCTTGCGCTGTGGCCCGGACTTGACGGCGTTTTTCGTCGGTCACGGGCTCGCCGCCTCGGACAGACCGACGAAATCGCGTCTGAAATCCTGGCTCGCGCGACGGCCGCGATCCGCGAACTTGATCTCGATTGCGTTAACTGGATCGCGGCCACAATCCTCCAGAACGTCGAACGCGACGTGCTGCGAGTGCACAAACGCGAAACTGGCCGCCAAGCCGTCCAGGACGAGTTCGACACCGATCTACACGGGGGCGTTTTCGAGGTAGCGGACCCGGAGCTGGAACCCGGAAAGCTGCTTGCCGAACTGACCCGTCTGATCGGCGTGGACGCAGACCTTGTCCTTCGCGTGGTCATCGACGGGTACACCCAGGCCGAGGCCGGTCAGCAGCTGGGTCTGTCAGAACCGGCGGCACGCAAGCGGTTCCAGCGCGCCCTCAAGCGCCTGCGTGACCATGCAGAACAAAAATCCTGACCTCGTTGTCCCGTTCGGTGCGCGCCGTTGGCTTTTCAACTTCGGACGCACCGAGCGTCTTTGCCCAAACAGAAAGTCCCAGTTGATGAGCCATACCACTGCCATCCCGACTGAGCCTTTGAAGCGGATCCCCGGCCTCTACCGTCGCTGGGAGTTGCCGGAAATCTTCGAGGTTCAGCGCCGGTATCACATTGAAGAAGCCGGCACCCACGCCGACGGCACCCCGCTGTTGGCCGTTTACTCCAGCGAGCCCGAGGCTGATGCCATGGCTCAAGAGGGGGCGAACTGATGGCTATCTCGCTTGCCTCCCTGCAGACGTCGAGCACGCTGCGCCCGCCCCGTATCCTGATGCACGGCGTGCACGGCGTCGGGAAGACCACCTTCGCTGCGGGCGCTGATGCCCCGGTCGTCATCATGACGGAAGACGGCCTTGGCATGCTCAAGGTGCCGCACTTTCCGCTGGCGACGAGCTATGCGGATGTCGTTGAGGCGCTCGACGCCCTGCTGAGCGAAGATCACCCCTATCACACGGTGGTCATCGACAGCGTGGACTGGCTGGAACCGCTGGTCTGGGCAGAGACCTGCCGCCGCAACGGCTGGGCTTCGATCGAAGCGCCCGGATTCGGCAAGGGCTATGCCGAGGCGCTGACTGTCTGGCGCGAATATCTCGACCGGCTGAATGCCCTGCGTGACCGCCGCGGCATGGCCATCGTCCAGATCGCCCATACCGACATCAAGCGCTTCGATAGCCCGGAGCACGAGCCCTACGACCGCTATGTCATCAAGCTCCAGGCCCGCGCTGCGGCCCTGCTGCAGGAGCACTGCGATGTCGTGCTTTTTGCCAACTACCGCATGTCCATCACGAAGGCGGACGTGGGCTTTAACAAGAAGGTTGCCCGAGCACTCGGCTCCGGTGAGCGCGTCCTGCACACCGCCGAGCGTCCGGCCTTCCTCGCCAAGAACCGCTACGGCCTGCCCGACACGCTTCCGCTCGACTGGAAGGCCTTCGTCGCGGCCATGCCTCAGCCCGCACAGTCCTGATCCGACGGAGATTTCCACCATGGCACGTTTTGACACCGCCTTCGATGCGACCGGCATCGAACCCACCACCGGCTACGATGTTCTTCCCGCCGGCAAATACCGCGCCCAGATTGTCGAAAGCGAGATGCGCGTCACGCGCAACGGCATGGGCCAGTTCCTCTGGCTGATGCTCGACATCATCGAGGGCCAGTACCAGGGACGCAAGTTGTTCGACCAGCTCAACCTCGTGAACTCGAACCCGCAGACGGTCGAGATTGCGCAGCGCACGCTGTCGGCCATCTGCCACGCGACCGGCAAGCTGCAGGTCAACGACAGCGTCGATCTGCACCTGGTGCCGATGACGATCCAGGTCGGGGTGAAGCCGCCCAAGGACGGTTACTCGGAGAAGAACACCATCCGTTACCTTGTTCCGGACAAGACCGCGCCGGCTGTCCAGCAGCCTGCACCTGCGCCGTCGCAGTCGGCCGCCCCGGCCGCTGCTCCGTGGAACCGTAACACCTGATCCTGCGGGCTGCCGCGGGAAGTCGCGGCAGCCTCCGCCAGACAAGAGACTGACCATGACTGAACCGCTCAACGCGGCCCCTGTGGCCGCGAACGCCCCCGGCTTGCCTGAAAAACAGCGCCGCCTGATCGAACTCGACGACGCGATCGCCAAGATCCGCACCCAGATCGCGACCGCCGATCTGACCCGCCAGACGCATGGGAAACCCATCGACCCCGTCTGGTTCAATCGCGCCCGCACCGCGCAGCGCCACCTCTACCGGGAACGGGCTGAACTGCTCGCTGACGGCAGCGGCTGGCACCGCCGCAGCAAGGTCAAGGACGCGCTGATCGACATCCTGCGCGCCCGCCATGATCCCGAGGTCTGGGCCGAGCTTCTCGCCGAAGCACGTGCCCGCAGCGAAGCGGAGGATCTGTGATGGCAGAGCTTCCCGCCCCGCCGACACCGACCCTGACGGCGATCTACAACGCATACGAGGCACGCCAGGGTGACGGCTTCCGCGATCACCTCGGTGCATCGTTGATCGGCAAGTCCTGCGGCCGTGCGCTGTGGTTCGATTTCCGGTGGGTCACACCCTCGCGCTTTTCTGGCCGCATGCTTCGCCTGTTCGAGACCGGGCAGCGCGAGGAAGACCGGATCGTCGCCAACCTGCGCTCGACCGGCGCCACCGTACTGGAGGTCGATCCCGAGACTGGCCGCCAGTTCCGCGTCGAAGCCCATGGCGGTCATTTTGGCGGCTCGCTTGATGGCGTCGCCCTTGGCCTGCTGGAGGCACCGAAGACCTGGCACGTCGTCGAGTTCAAGACCCATTCGATCAAGAGCTTCGCGGATCTCGTTGCCAAGGGCGTCGTGAAATCGAAGCCCCAGCACGCGGCCCAGATGCAGATCTACATGCACCTCACCGGGCTGACCCGGGCCATGTACGTCGCGGTCTGCAAGGACACGGACGCTTTGCACATCGAGCGGATCGAAGCCGATCCTGAGGCTGCTGCCCGGCTGCTCGACAAGGCCAAACGCACCATTGATGCCCAGCATCCGCCGGCTCGGATCAGCGAAGATCCGACCTGGTTCGAGTGCCGCATGTGTTCGCACCATGCTGCCTGCCACACCGGCGAAGCGGCTGCGGTGAACTGCCGGACCTGTCTGCATTCCACGCCCGTCGAGGGCGGTTGGCACTGCGCCCGTCATGACCGCAAGCTTGATGCCCAGGACCAGCGGCGCGCCTGCGCCCGTCATCTTTTCATCCCTGATCTCGTCCCCGGAACCGTCACCGACGCCGGCGAGGATTTCGTCGCCTACCGCATGGCCGACGGCTCCGACTGGCTGAACGACGCGCGCCAGAAGGAGGCCGCAAATGCTTAAGCTCCGCCCCTATCAGCAGTCGGCAATCGCCGCGATCTACAGCTACTTCGAAGACAAGAACGGCAATCCCTTGGTCGTCATCCCGACCGCTGGCGGCAAAAGTCTGGTCATGGCCTCGTTCATCGACGGGGTCCTCAAGGCCTGGCCCGATCAGCGCATTCTGGTCGTGACCCATGTGCGTGAACTAATCGCTCAGAACCATGCCGAGATGCTGGGCCTGTGGCCGGAAGCACCTGCCGGTATCTACTCCGCCGGCCTCGGTCGCCGTGATGCTGGAGCGCGCATCCTGTTCGCCGGGATCCAGTCGATCCACCGCCGCGCGGCCGAAATCGGCCACTGTGATCTGATCCTGATCGACGAAGCCCACCTGATCCCGGGCAAGGCGAGCACAATGTACCGCCGCTTCCTGGACGCCATGAAAGCGATCAACCCGAAGCTCAAGGTGATCGGGCTGACTGCCACGCCTTATCGCCTCGACTCCGGCATGCTCCATGAAGGCGAAAACGCCCTGTTCACCGATATTGCCTACGAGGTTTCGGTCCGCGACCTGATTACGGCTGGCTACCTCAGTCCTCTGATGTCCAAGCAGCCGAAGACCAAGCTCGATGTGACTGGCGTCGGTACGCGCGGCGGCGAGTTCATCGCCCGCGATCTCGAAAAGGCGGTTGACCAGGACGCCATCACCAAGGCCGCCGTGAGTGAGATTATTGCCTATGGCAAGGACCGGAAGTCGTGGCTGGCCTTCTGCTCCGGTGTCAGCCACGCCTCCCACGTTGCCGAGGAGTTCCGCCGGCGCGGGATCAGTTGCGCCACGATCTTCGGCGACACCCCCAAGGACGAGCGCGACCGCATCATTGCGGAGTTCAAGGCCGGCAAGATCCGTGCGCTGGCATCGATGGGGGTGCTGACCACCGGCTTCAACGCCCCGGCCGTGGACCTGATCGCCATGCTGCGCCCGACCAAGTCGGCCGGGCTTTACGTTCAGATGGCTGGGCGCGGCACCCGGCTTGCGCAAGGCAAAGACAACTGCCTCGTCCTGGACTTCGCCGGAAACGTGAAACGTCACGGTCCGATCGATCTCGTCAAGCCGAAGCGGCCGGGTTCGGGCGATGGTGATGCGCCGGTCAAGCTCTGCCCCGAGTGCGAGAGCATCGTCGCCGCTGCGGCGCTGGAATGCCCCGATTGCGGGTATCTCTTTCCGGCCCGCCAGGTGAAGCTGGCGCCCACCGCGTCGACACTTGCCGTGCTGTCGTCAGGCAAGCCCAAGGGGCCGCAATGGCTCCAGGTCTCCAACATCTCCTACCAGCGTCATGAAAAGCCGGGTGGCCGCCCTTCGCTTAAGGTCACCTATCAGTGCGGCCTTGGCTGGCACCACGAGTGGATCTGTCTCGAGCACACTGGCTATCCCCGCACCAAGGCCGAGGCATGGTGGCGTGAACGGGCGCCGGGCATTCCTGTGCCGCGCTCGGTCTATGCGGCTCTGCAGCTGGTCCACCGCCTGCGCCGCCCCAGCCACATCGCTGTGCGCCCGTCGGGCAATTACACCGAAATCACCAAGGCAAGGTTCGATACATGCCATACGCCAACCCCGGGCTCTGCTCGGTCTGCCATCGCGAACCCCGCGGCTTCGGCTGGTTCGTCCCGCACTACCGGGTTTCCGATCCCCGCCGGGACGAAAGCCGCAAATATCTTTGCAGCCGTGTCTGCCAGGAACTCTGTCACCGGAGGCAGGGCATGATCAACATCAGCCGCAATGAACAGGCCGCCATGGTCAAAGGCGGACAGGCCGGTGGCCGCTATCTCGAACAGATCGGCAAGACCGACCTGGTGGCACTGACTGACGCCGAGTGGTCCGCTTTCGTCGAGCATCTCATCACCGGGTACTGTGACCACCTTCGCGAGCTTACCGCCGACCTGTCGGAGTGCCCCTTCTGATGAGTACGTCTTTCATGGCACGCCATGGTTCGCGCCTCCTGGCCAACGGCTATACCATCCTGCCCATCGCGCCCGGCGGTAAAAAGCCGGGCCGATACCAGCGCGGTGTGTGGGTCGATTACCCTGAATGGAACCGTCATGCGGAGCGGCCGACCACTGAGGTCGAGGTGGCGACATGGTCCAGCTGGCCGGACTGCGGCATCGGTATTGTAGGCGGCAGCGTTGCCGCCATCGATATCGACATCCTGTCGGCCCCGGACCTTGCGCTGCAGATCGAGCAACTGGCGCGCGCCCGGCTCGGCGATACCCCAGCGCTGCGCATTGGCCGGGCCCCGAAACGCCTGCTGGTCTACCGAACCAGCGCCCCGTTCCGCGGTATCCGTCGGGCCCCGCTGGAGATTCTGTGTCTGGGCCAGCAGTTCGTGGCTTACGCGGATCATCCCGATACCGGCCAACCCTACGCCTGGCCCGAGGAGGGCCTGTCAGAACTCGATCTCGAAAGCCTGCCGGTCATCGACGCGGACATGGCGGCCGCATTCATGGAAGAAGCGCTCGCGCTCGTCCCGCCCGAACTACGGCCATCCAGTCTGACCTCGGTCTTTGCCAGCGCACCGGCGGTCCCGGCGCATGCCCAAGCCGGGACGCATGACGCTATTCGCGCCGCGCTGCAGTATCTGCCCAACAGCGATCTCGACTACGACAGCTGGGTGCGGATTGGCATGGCGATCAAGGGCGCGCTCGGCGAGGACGGAAAGGACCTGTTCACGGCCTGGTCTGATCAGGCTGCGAAGAACGTCGCCGCGACGACCGAAAAGGCATGGGGCAGTTTCCGCCCGGACCGGATTGGCGCGGGCTCGATCTACCACCTTGCCATGGAACGGGGCTGGAAGCCGGATCCAGGCCTGGTCCTCGACGGCAGCCAGCCTCTGGATGAAAATCACCCGGCATCTGGCCTGCTGGCCCAGCTCGATACTACGGCCCCGGCTACTGAGGATGCGCCGCCGCCCAAGTTTGCATTGACCATCCCTGGTGGACTGGTGGGCAAGCTGACCGATTACATGCTGTCGACCGCTCGCCGGCCTCAGCCACTGTTATCGCTTGGCGCCAGCCTTTGCGCGATCGGTGCGCTGATGGGGCGCCTCTACCGCACCGAAAGCAACCTGCGCTCGAACCTCTATGTGGTGGGCATCGCGGACAGCGGTTCGGGCAAGAACCATTCACGCGAGATCATCAACGAAGTGCTGTTCGAGGCCGGGCTCGCCAATCATCTGGGCGGCAACAAGATCGCGTCGGGTGCCGGGCTGCTGACGGCCCTGCATCGCCAGCCTGCAATCCTGTTCCAGATCGACGAATTCGGCATGTTCCTGTCGGCCGCGGCAGACCGCAAACGCAGCCCGCGCCACATCACCGAAATCCTCGACAACATGACCGAGCTCTACACCTCGGCCGGCGGGATCTTTCTCGGGGCGGAATATGCCAACCGTGACGGCACGAACGAGCGGCGGGACATCGTCCAGCCATGCCTGTGCGTCTATGGCACCACGACCCCGCTGCACTTCTGGGGCGCGCTGCAAGGAGCCAATGTGGTGGATGGCTCGCTCGCCCGCTTCCTGATCCTGCCCAGTGACGAGGACTACCCGGACGAAAATGTCTCCGTCGGGCTTCGCACCCCGCCTGCGGACCTGATCGCAGGGCTCCAGCTGCTGGCGTCGGGTCCCGGGCAACAGCGCGGCAATCTGGCAGGCACCACCTCGGGCCCGCAGACCGCTGTGGTGCTGACGACCGTACCGATGACTGATGAGGCCCGTGCCCGTTTCAAGTCGCTGAGCGGGGAGCTGACCGACGAATTGCGGGCGGCGGCGGGCACGTCGTTTACGGCTATTCTTGCGCGCATTGGCGAAATCGCGCTGAAACTGGCACTGATCGTGGCGGTGGGCAAAGATCCGGTGGCTCCCGTCATCGCGATTGATGACGCAGATTGGGCCATCGCTTTCGTGCGTCATTACGCTCAGCGGGCAATGGAGGCGGTGGACCGCCATGTCGCAGATACCGAGACTGAGGCTCACCTGAAACGGCTGCGTGAACTGATCCGGGCAGCCGGCGCCAAGGGCATCACCAAGTCTGAACTGACCCGCGGCTCCCAATGGCTCAAATCCCGGGACCGCGACGATATCATTCAGACCCTGATCGAGAGCGGTGACGTGACGACGGGCATGCGCAGTTCGGCCACCAGGCAAGCCATGGTCTACCGACTGGCGCGCTGGTCGGGTAATTGGCGTGACGCGAGTGGCAGGACGATCGAGCCCCAACATGCTGGACCGGGATGACCCATGCCAGCGAAGGGAGGTCCTTCAAGGGGGTGCAATTCGTCACAAGCAGTATTTCGAGGTATAACGCGATGGATATAAACGATAAATCCGGGCTACCTGGAATGTTCAATCTTTCAAGGGGTGCCTTATATATCCCCTCGCGTACGCGCGCGTTTTAGAGATAGAGAGGTGTACCCCTATAAAAATAATAATAATTGAAATATTATATATTCCCTAGTCTACTCAAGGGGTTGGGCGCTCCGATGTTTCAATCGGCCCGCATGAAACCTCATAAATATTCCGGGTGGAGAAGTCCGCCCCAATGACGACCTGACCAGACCCGCTTCGGGTTCGGGCGAGCTGCCAGCCTTCACGGGCCTCATGCTTCGCCCCGACCGCCCCACACGAAGAGGAGGTCGTCATGACCCTGCCTGAAATGCAGGCCGTTGCCTGCCCCAATCCGGCTCAAGCCAACGTCGGCGGAACGATCCGTCGCGGAGCCATCCTTGCCCTCGATCTCGGCACCAGCACCGGCTGGGCGCTGACGACCGGCGACGACTTCATCACCAGCGGCACCGCGTCGTTCAAGCACACCCGCTTCGATGGCGGTGGGATGCGGTTCCTGCGCTTCCGCCGCTGGCTCGAGCAGCTTGATCTCGATGCTGGTCCGATTGAGGCGATCTACTTCGAAGAAGTCCGCCGCCACGCAGGGACCGACGCGGCCCATGTCTATGGCGGCCTGCTGGGCGTGCTGACCGCCTGGTGCGAGGAACACCTGGTCGCCTACCATGGCGTGCCCGTCGGCACGATCAAGCGGTTCATCACCGGCAAGGGCAATGCAGGCAAGGCGGCCGTGATCGCGGCGGTCCAGGCAAAGGGCTTTGCCCCGGCCGACGACAACGAAGCTGACGCCATCGCGATCCTGCTCTGGGCCATTGAGACCCGTGGAGGTGTCCGGTGAGCGCGGCTGGATTCCTGAAGCGCGTGGCGCAGGTGCTGGAAGATCGCGGTGCTTCCTACGGCGATCCCAAGACCCAGATGGAGGCGATCGCCCGGCGCTGGTCGATCACCCTCGGCACGCCTGTCACCGCCCAGCAGGTGGCGCTGTGCATGATCGACCTGAAACTGGCGCGGCTCGCCCACGATCCAAACTATGCCGACGGTCCGATCGATGTGATCGGCTATGCGGCGCTCATTCCGGAGATCATCCGTGGCTCGCGGTCGTAAGCGCAAGGCGGGCCGCCGCCATCCCTGCGGCAAGCTGGTGCAGCCGGGCAAAGCCGAGACCCTGCGCGAAGTGACGGCGACAGTGCTGGACGCCCGCCAGCGTCAGTACGGCGTCACCGCTCGGCAGGCCAAGGACGAGCGTCTGGGTTCGGCGATCGGGCGGCTGGCATTCGCCGGCAAGATTACGGCAGAGCAATTGGCAGCGGCCGAGCTCTATGGTGACCTGATGGCCCGCAACCGGGCGGTCATGGGGCTGCCGCCCATCCACCCGCATTCGGCCAGCGGTCTGCTTCTCGACGAAGGGATTTTCGGTCGCAGTCTCACGGAGTACGATCCGGACTACGTCGAGAAGATCCGCAAGCGGGCAGCGGCGGCAATCCTGATGCTGCGGACTGCTGACCACGATGGCATCGCCGCGACCGGTCGGCGACCGAGCATGCTTGTCCATGCGGTGGTCTGCTACGAGGTGGATGCCGCAGGCTGGGGAGATGCGGACTTGCGTAATCTGGCGCACGGGCTCGAAGCACTGGTCATCCTTTTCGGTATCAAGAGCGACAGTTCGCTGCCAGTATTGTCCGCCTAGCTGTTGACTTAACAAACTGTGATTCAACGATAAAAATACAATTCATCATTGACGGGAGCATTGCTCTCATGTAGATGTTTCCGAAATATAGAGATGCGAGTTGCGCCCGGGGGTCGAAAGACTTTCCGGGCGTTTCTCGTTGCAGGCGTTGTGCGATGGCTGAACGACTTCGGGGACGCCAAGCAGTTGCGCAGCGCCTGCGTCGATTAAAGGCTGAACCCCTCTGCCGCGATTGCGCCTCCGCCGGGATTGTCCGCGAGGCGACCGTACCTGATCATATCGTGCCGCTAGCCCGTGGCGGATCGGACGAGGACAGCAATATCCGCTGCCTCTGCGCCGAGTGCCACGCCAAGCGGACTGCCGAACAATTCGGCCAGCGCAGGACGGTCGCCGTGGGGCCTGACGGGTGGCCGATCGGGTGACCAGGCCGGGGGGGCGGTTCGAAAGTCTGGGGCTCTGGCGGGGGAAACCGCGCTTGGCCCAAACTTCACGCAACCGCGAAACTCGAACCGGGGGTCAGAAACCAGAAAGTCGATGTTTTCCATCGAATTGACTGGATAGTCGCCGCGATAAGAGCGGTAGTCGCTTCACGAACACGGAGCGATGCAGATGACCAACTCGACCCTGCCAACTGCCAACCAAGCCTGGGGCTTCTACGGCACCAGCAGCGCATTCGCCGATGCCGATGCAGCCTGGGCCATTGCCTTCCCGGCGATTACCAAGGTCACGGTGGGCAGCGCGGAAGGGGTGCGGGATTTCCTCGACAGCCGCCACGGCCGACACTTCGCCGACGATGTGCACAACGGCATTCACACCGGGCTTGGCCTTGAAAGGGCCATCGACGCCGCCATCACCCGCTGGATGGGCTGGAAGATCGACCGCAACACTGCGCGGGAACATGGCATTCCAAAGGGCCTGCCTTACCTGACCGGCTTTGTCGGCCTTTACGAGATCATGGCAGACGCAGAATGAGCGCGGGCATCACCAGCACCATCCGCCTTGCGATCCGCACGCTGCCCGAGAACTTCGACCGCAGCCGGATCATCGCGGTGATCGAGACGATCGAACAGGAACTCTACGAGGGCGGCGTTTACGCCAGCGCGACCGCAGACAGCATGACGATCGAGATCACGGTCCAGACCGACCAGTTGCTCGACGCAGCGAAGGTGCTGAGCGAGCTCGAACTTATTTGATTGGTGGGCCCGGCAGGACTTGAACCCGCGACCTAGCCGTTATGAGCGGCCAGCTCTAACCAACTGAGCTACAGGCCCCACCTCCAACGCCCATAGCGGCTTTCCAACATCGCAAACAAGTGCCGCAAGCCCTTCCGGGCTCCTGCGGCCGAACCCGTTTCAAGGACATCTATGGATCAGAACTGGCCGGCCCAGAGCAGCGAGCTCTGGCCGATAGAGAAGATCACGCCCTATGCGCGCAACTCCCGCACGCACTCGGACGAACAGGTCGCACAGATTGCCGCCTCGATCCGCGAGTGGGGCTGGACCAACCCGATCCTCGTTGATGAGGACGGTGGACTTCTCGCGGGGCACGGACGTTTGGCGGCTGCCCGCAAGCTGGGCCTGACCCAGATCCCGACCATGGTCGCCAAGGGCTGGAGCGAAGCCCAGAAGAAGGCCTATGTCATCGCCGACAACAAGCTGGCGTTAAATGCCGGCTGGGACCTTGAGCTCTTGGCCGTCGAACTTGGCGATCTGCAGGGGTTTGACTTCGACCTGATGCTGACCGGCTTCTCGGACGACGAGCTCTCGAAGCTGCTGGCCGAAAAGACCGAAGGTAACACCGACCCGAACGAAATCCCGGAAGCGCCGATTGATCCGGTCGCCAAGCCCGGCGACGTTTGGCTGCTGGGGAAGCACCGGCTGGTCTGCGGCGACAGCACCGACGCCGACACCGTCGCCAAGGCGCTGAACGGGGTCTCACCCCACCTGATGGTCACCGATCCACCCTACGGCGTGGAATATGATCCGGCCTGGCGCGAAAAGGCCGGCGTTGCCGCTTCAGGCACTGCCAAGGGCAAGGTGCTGAACGACGACAAGGCCGACTGGCGAGAAGCCTGGGCGCTGTTTCCGGGAGACGTCGCCTATGTCTGGCATGCTGGACTCTATGCCGGTGTAGTGGGCGACAGCCTGGCTGCCTGCGATCTGATGCTTCGCTCCCAGATCATCTGGGACAAGGGTCAGCTCGTGCTCTCGCGCGGCGACTACCATTGGGAGCATGAGCCCTGCTGGTATGCCGTGAAGAAGGGCGCGAAGGGTCACTGGGCCGGTGACCGCAAGCAGACCACCGTCTGGCATATCGCCAAGCCCAAGAAGAACGAGACGGGTCATGGGACCCAGAAGCCGGTCGAGTGCATGAAGCGCCCGATTGAGAACAATTCCAGCCCGGGCCAGGCGGTCTACGAGCCGTTTTCCGGTTCGGGCACCACGATCATCGCCGGCGAAATGACCGGCCGCGTTGTCCACGCCATCGAGCTGAATCCCGCTTACATCGATGTTGCCGTGAAGCGCTGGCAGGATTTTACGGGCAAAGCTGCGACCCTCGAGGGTGACGGCCGGACCTTTGACGAGATTGCAGGCGGGAGAATAGCTGAGGCTGCATGATTACCGGCAGGAAGCCGAAGCCCACGCAGTTGAAGCTTGTGACCTCCAACCCCGGCAAACGGCAGGTCAACCGCAAGGAGGCAAAGGCCAAAGCAGCCATCCCGGCACCGCCAGCCCATCTCAATACAGACGCGGTTGAGGAATGGAACCGGGTGGCGACCGAGCTCTACAACCTCGGGATCCTCTCCGAGATCGATCGGGCAGCGCTCGCCGCTTACGCCATGGCCTATGGCCGCTGGGTCCAGGCCGAACGCGCGATCGCGAAGATGGCCGAGAAGGACCAGCTGACTGGCGGCCTCATGATCAAGACATCGAACGGCAACGCGATCCAGAACCCGCTGGTGGGCACCGCCAACAAGGCGGCGGCGGACATGATGCGTTACGCCGCAGAATTCGGGATGACGCCGAGTGCCAGGAGCAGGATCGCGGCCCAGCCGCCAGAAGAAGGCGCGGACCCCGCCGACCGCTTCTTCGCCTGACCGGACGCTGGCCTATGCCAAGGCGGTGGTCGCGGGCGAGATCGTGGCCGGACCGCATGTCCGCAATGCCTGCAAACGGCACATTGCGGATCTGAAGCGCAAGGACGGCATCTGGTTCGACCAGGATGCTGCCAATCATGCCTTTGCCTTTTTCGAGGAGGTACTGAAGCTTTCCGAAGGCCAGTTCGAGGGCGAGCCCTTCGAGCTCCAGCCCAGCCAGGCGTTCATCGTCGGCTCGTTGTTCGGCTGGAAGCGCAAGGACGGCCGCCGCCGGTTCCGCCGGGCCTATATCGAACAAGGCAAGGGCAACGGGAAGTCACCGGTCGCGGGCGGTATTGGTATTTATGGGATGACCGCCTGCCAGGAAGCTGGCGCCCAGATCTATGCGGCGGCGGCCAAGAAGGAGCAGGCCAACATCCTGTTCCGAGATGCGGTGCGGATGGTGCGGCAATCACCCGCGCTGGCACGGCGGTTGGAGTTCTCGGGTGGACCGGGACGCGAGTTCAACATCGCGCATTTGGCATCGGGCAGTTTCTTTCGCCCGGTGTCGCGCGATACCGGCAAGACCGGCTCTGGCCCGCGGCCATACTTTGTGCTGGCGGATGAGGTCCACGAGCTTCCCGATCGCTCGATCATCGAGATGCTGGAGCGCGGCTTCAAGTTCCGCCGCGACCCGCTGCTGTTCATGATCACGAACTCCGGCTCTGACCGCAATTCGGTCGCATGGGAGGAACACGAACACGCGATCCGCGTCGCGGCCGGTAATCCCGATGCGGTGACTGACCCGACCTTTTTGGGACAGGTCATCGATGACACGACGTTCAGCTACGTCTGCGCACTCGACGAAGGCGACGATCCGCTGACCGATCCCAGTTGCTGGATCAAGGCCAATCCGCTGCTGGGCATCACGATCTCCGAGCAATACCTCTCGGAGGTTGTGGCGCAGGCCAAAGCCATCCCGGGGCAATTGAACGGCATACTGCGGCTGCACTTCTGCGTTTGGACGGATGCCGAGACCGCCTGGATGGCCCGAGCCACGCTGGAACCGCTGCTTGCAGAGTTCAACCCTAAGGCCGGACAATCCGTCTGGCTCGGCCTCGACCTCAGCCAGAACCGCGATTTGACCGCACTCGCCGCTGTCCAGCGCAATGGAGAGAAGGACGGTAAACCCTGCTTTGATGCCTGGGTCGAAGTCTGGACTCCCGGCGATACGCTTGCCGCGCGGGTGCTGCGCGACAAGCAGCCCTACGACCTCTGGGTTGCAGACGGATTTCTGAATGCGCCGGCCGGCGAGAACATCAGCTTTCGCCATGTGGCGCAGGCACTGGCTGAGATGGCCTCGGACTACCGGGTCGAGGCGGTCGCCTATGACCGTTACGCCTTCCGGCGCTTCGAGGAGGAGGTCGCCGAACTCGGGCTCGACCTTACCTTTGTCGAACATCCGCAGGGCGGCACCAAGCGGGCGCGGCCTGTGGATGGATCTGTGGAAGGTCTGTGGATGCCGGGCTCGCTTCGGCACCTGGAAGAACTGATCCTCGAGGGCCGCATCCGGCTCAAACGCAATCCGGTTCTCATCTCGGCAATGATGTCGGCGGTCACAGAGACCGACCGCTGGGACAACAAGTGGCTCTCCAAGCAGCGGGCCATCAACAAGATCGACGCAGCGGTCGCGCTGTGCATGGCAGTGGGGGCAGCAATGGCAGGCGATACCTCTGGCACCATCGATGACTGGCTGAAGAGCCTTGCGACATGAACCTGCTGCAAAAGGCGCTGGGCTACATCGCGCGCTCTATCGGCCTTACTGACCCACGGCTGGTACAGGCAGCAGGTGGCCGCACCACCACGACTGGTGAACTGGTTTCAACCAGCTCGGTGCTGGGGCTCGCCTCGGCATGGGCTTGCGTCAATCTGCTGGCCGGCACGATCGCCTCGCTTCCGCTGATGGTCTACCGGACCAAAGGCGGAGCCAGGACGGTCGCAACCGACCATCCGCTCTACCGGATCCTGCACGATAGCCCGAATGCCGACCAGACCGCGGTCGACTTCTGGGAATTCATCTGCGCATCGATTGAACTCAGCGGCAATGCCTATGCCGAGATCATCCGTGGCAGCAATGGCCGGGTGGTCGCTCTCAGTGTTCCCATCGCCCCGGAGCTCATGACGGTTCGCCGCCTGCGCGACGGCAGCCTCGAATATGAGTGGTCCGACAATGGGGTCCGGTCCATCGTCGGCCAGGACAATATGCTGCATATTCGGGGCTTCGGCGGCAACCCGCTGGGCGGTCTTTCGACCCTCAGCTTCGGACGCCAGACTTTCGGATTGGCGCAGGCGATCGAGCGAGCCTCGGGCGACACCTTCCGCAATGGGGTCCGGCCATCAGGACTTCTGAAGACTGCCGACACCCTGACCCTCGACCAGCGCAAACAGGCCGAGGAGCTGCTGCAGGAGAAATTTGCCGGCGCGATCAACGCCGGACGGCCGATGCTGCTCGATCGAGGCATGGACTGGGTCCAGCTCTCGATCAGCCCGGAAGATGCGCAGATGCTCCAGAGTCGGGCCTTCTCGGTCGAGGAGGTCTGCCGGTTCTTTGGCGTGCCGCCGTTCATGGTCGGACATACCGAAAAGACCACCAGCTGGGGCACGGGCCTCGAACAGCAGACCCTCGGTTTCCAGAAGTTCACGTTGCGCAGGCGTTTGAAGCGCATCGAACAGGCGCTGGCCAAGCAGTTGCTCTCGCCAACTGACCGGCAAGCTGGGCTCGTGATCGAATTCAACCTGGAAGGCCTGCTGCGCGGCGACAGTGCGGCGCGCGCGTCGTTCTACCAGCAGATGCTGACCAACGGCGTGATGACCATCAACGAGGTCCGCGCGCTTGAAAACCTTCCGCCGGTCGAAGGCGGCGATGTCCCCCGCATGCAGATGCAGAACGTGCCCATCAGCCAGGCAGGATTGCTGCCGCTTGCCCAAGCGAATGCCCCATCGGAGCCCTCTAAATGAAACATCTCACCCTGACCCTCAAATCCAGTGACCTTCAGGATACCGGGCAGTTCGAGGGCTACGCCTCGACCTTTGGCAATGTCGACCAGGGCGGCGATCTCATCGAACCGGGCGCTTTCCGGGAGAGCGTCGCCAAGGCCCGCGCTGAAGGCTGGGGCATCCCAATGCTCTGGCAGCACGACCAGCGCGAACCGATCGGCGTATGGCGCGACATCTTCGAAGATGACCGCGGCCTGTTCGTGCGCGGGCAGCTGATCCTCGACGGCGATCCGGTTGCCCAGCGTGCCTATGGCAAGCTGAAGCACGGCGCGCTCGGCGGCCTCTCAATCGGCTACACAATCCCCAAGGGCGGTGCCGCACCCGATCCCTACAAGGCCGGCGTCCTGCGCCTCAAGAAGATCGATCTTCGCGAGATCAGCCTCGTCACCATGCCCATGAATACCGAGGCCAAGGTGACGGCGGTCAAGACAGTCACCGACGGGCAGACGATGCCGTCGCTCTCCGATTTTGAGAATTTCCTGCGCGAGGCAGGGTTCTCGAAAAGCCAGGCCACCGCAATCGCGGGCAAAGGCCTCAAATCGCTGCTCCGGAGTGAGTCCGGCAGTGAGTCCAACACCGACTTTCTGTCGGCTCTTGCCGCGCAAATCCGCGGCTGAACCCACCTCCTACGGAGCAATCCCATGACCGAGACCAAGAGCGCCGATCAGTTGGCGCAAGAAGTGAAGGCTGCGTTCGATACGCGCCATGACCAAGTAAAAGCCATCGCTGAAGAGGCGCTGGGCAAGGCTGCCAAGGGTGAAGAGCTCTCGGCCGCGACCAAGCAACTGGCCGACGAGGCGCTGACCGCGCTGAATGAAGCCAAGGCCCGCCTCGACGAGGTCGAGCAGAAGCTCGCCCGCAAGAAGCAGGATGACGAACGCTCCGACTATCGCACCATCGGTGAACGCGTCGTTTCGTCCGACACCATCAAGCCGTTCCTGAACAGCAAGACCGCCCGCGGCCGCGCCAGTGTCGAGGTCAAGGCGATCGTCTCTGCCCTTACGACCGATGCCAATGGCTCGGCCGGCGACCTCATCGTACCCGATCGTCAGCCGGGGATTATCACCCCTGGCCAGCGCCGCCTGACGGTCCGCGACCTGCTGACCCCAGGCCGCACCAACAGCAATGCCGTCCAGTATGTGAAGGAAACCGGCTTCACGAATGCAGCGGCCACCGTTTCGGAAACGGCCGGCGCCACCAAGCCGCAGACCGACATCAAGTTCGATGTCGTGACCAGCAGCGTTACCACGATCGCCCACTGGGTCCTGGCCACCCGCCAGATCCTCGACGACGTGCCGATGTTGCAATCCTACATCGACGGCCGCCTGACCTATGGCCTGGCGCTCGTTGAAGAGAACCAGCTGTTGAACGGCGGCGGCACCGGCACCGACCTGCATGGCGTCTACACCCAGGCGACCGCCTTTGCGCCGCCGATCACGATCCCGGCACCTGTCACCCGCATCGATGTCCTGCGCATCGCCATGCTGCAGACGGCTCTTTCCGAGCTGATGTCGACGGGCGTCGTGCTGCATCCGTCGGACTGGGCTGCGATCGAACTGCTCAAGGACACCACCGGCCAGTTCATCATCGGTAATCCGCAAGGCAACCTGTCGCCGACGCTGTGGGGGCAGCCAGTGGTGGCAACGCAGTCGATGGCGACGGGCAAGTTCCTGACCGGCGCCTTCCAGCTCGGCGCGCAGATCTTCGACCGCATGGACGCCATGGTCGAGATCTCGACCGAGGACGACCAGAACTTCCGCAAGAACCTGGTGACGGTCCTGGCCGAAGAGCGCCTCGCGCTCGCGGTCTACCGCCCGGAGGCTTTCGTGAAGGGCGACTTCGCGGCTGCTGCCACCGCGGCAACGGCTGCGTGATGATGCAGGGGTCGGCTCGTTCCGGCCCCTGTCATCCACCGAAAGGGATGATCCATGATCCTCAAAGCCCTTGATACCCTGCACATCAGCTCAGTCAGTTCCAGCAACCTGCTGGCCGGCCAGACCTTCGAGCTGGATGACCACTTTGGCCGCCAGCTGATCGAGCAGGGGCTGGCAGTTGAAGTTATATCCGACGAACCAGCGCCTGCTGTTACGCGCAAGGCGAGCTCAACCCCTCGCACCAAGGTCGCGTGATGACCGGGATCGTCACGCTGGTGCCCCCACAGGACCGGGCCGTGACGGTCGAGGAAGCACGCCAGCAGCTGCGTCTCGACGCCCATGACGAGGACATGCTGCTGGCCGTCCACCTCGATGCAGCCCAAGCTGAGCTCGAGCGGCTCACGGATCTACGGCTATGCCCGCAGACGCTCGCCATGGGGCTGGAGGCCTGGCCCGATGAAATCACCGTACCCGTCCGTCCAGTGACCATCGCGGCCATTACCTACACCGACAACGCCGGCACCACGATCACCTTGCCCGAGGCCGACTACGTTGCCCGCACACGTCACGGGTTCATGCGTATCCGCCCCGCTGTCGGCGCATCATGGCCCCCGCTTGCGCCCGATGGGCAGATCACCATTACCCTGTCCGCCGGTTTTGCCGACGGCCACCCGGATCTGGCGATCGCCCGGGCCGCGATCCTCGTGAAGACCGCCTCTCTGTTCGAAAACCGCGAGGGGGCGACCTGTCTCGCCTTCGACACCCTCGTCAATCAGCTGGCCGCGCGATGGGTCTAGCTTCCCGGCTCGACACCCGGATCCGGATCGAGCGCAAATCCGTCACCTCTGACCCTTTGTATGGCACCGAAACCGTCACCTGGACCGAGTTCGCCACTGTCTGGGCCGAGGTCCAGGACGTGTTGCCCAGCCGGGCCGAACGCCTGGCCAACAGCATTGTCATCGCCAACCGCCCCGCGCGGATCCGCATGCGCCATCTCGCCGGGATCACCCCGGACATGCGCATGATCATCGGCAATCGGACCCTCCAGATCGTGTCGGGACCGGCGGAAATCGGCCGCCGCGAAGGTATCGAGCTCATTGTCGAACAACATAGCAGCGAAGGAGCCGCGCCATGACGATCCGGCTCAAGGGCGGCCCTGAACTGCTGCGCCTGCTCGACGAACTGCCCAAGAACCTCGAGCGCAACGTCATCCGCGGCGGGCTGCGCGCCGGGGCCAAGGTTATCCAGCAGCAGGCCAAGGCCAATGTCCCGGTGAAAACCGGCCAACTCAAACGGGCGATCGGCATCGGTACCCGCACCAATGGCAGTCGGCTCAGTTCGTACGTCAAGCTGCGCGGGTCCGGCTCCTATCTTGGCCTGTTCATCGAATACGGCGTCGCGCCGCACCTGATCTCGGTCGCCGATGCGGATCGGCCGGTGCGCAATACCCGTCGTGGCTCCCGCAAGATCAGCATCGGCACGATCAACAAGATGGTGAAACGCGGCAGCCTGAAGATCGGCGAACATTTTGTCGGCCCGATGGTCATGCACCCGGGGCACGCTCCCAAACCTTTCCTGCGCCCCGCGCTCGACCAGAAAGCGGAAGAAGCCGTCAACGCCATGGGGGCCTACATCGCCAACCGCGTCCAGATCGGGAACCTGAAGGCACCTGCGCTTGAGGTCGATGACGAATGAACGGGGTGATTGCGGTCCGCGGTCTCCTGTTGGCTGACACCGGAGTGACCGCACTAGTCCCTGCGGTGCGGATTGTCGCTGGAATGCTGCCGCAGGGTACCTCGCTCCCGGCGATCTCGCTCATGTCGGTCAGCAGCACCGACCGCAATATCGCCGCGCCCGGCCCGAAACGCAGGGTGACCGAGCGGGTGCAGGTGACGGTGCTGGCTGCCAGCTATCCGGCCGCCAAGGCCATTATCCGCGCGGTCCGGGCGGCCGCCGCCGATCGTATGCCCGCAATCGACGGGCTCACCGACGTGACCGTCCACACTGACTCCACCGGGCCTGATTTCCTCGACGAGGAGACCGGCATCCACATGCAGACGCAGGATTTTCGCGTCTCATTCAACGAGGCGCGGCTAGCCTCACCTTCATAAGGACAAGCTAATATGACCGTTCGGACTTCCGCCGGCACCACGTTGAAGGTGTCGGCCTCTACCCCCGCGACCTTCGATCCCACCGGCTACAATGCGCTGACCATGACGCTGGTCGGCGAGGTGTCGGACCTCGGCGAGTTCGGCCGGGAGTACAATCTCGTCACCTTCAACCCTGTCGGCAGCCGCGGTGTCGTCAAGAAGAAGGGCAGCTTCAACCAGGGCACGATGACCATCCAGATGGGCCTCGATACCGACGATGCCGGTCAGATCCTGCTGAAATCCGCATCGACCTCGGACAGCGACCACAGCTTCCTCGTGACCACCCAGAACGGCGACAAGTACTATTTCCAGGCCCAGGTCATGAGCTTCAAGGTCAATGTCGGCTCGGTTGACCAGATCACCACGGCCAGCGTCACCCTCGAACTCACCACGAACTCCGCAGGTGTCGGCGTGGTTGAAGTTCTCGCGCCTTGATCCCTGACATTTTCTGACGGAGACCATTCATGTTCGACATTACCAAGCTCGCCGCCACCGAAACCTCGACCGTGGAACTTGTCGGCGGGGATGACGCGCCGCTGCATGACGCAGACGGCAACCGCCTCTCGATCACGGTGTATGGCCCGGGCACGCGGATCTACCAGCGCGCCCAGGCCCGCCAGCAGAACCTGCTGGTCGACAAGATCAAGAAGCGCGGGAAAATGGACCAGACGGCCGAGGAAAAGCTCGCCGAACAGGCCGAGTTTCTCGCTGCCTGCACCGTCAGCTTCAACCATTTCACCTATCCGCCGGCCGAAGGGCTGGAAGGCGCAGCCCTGTTCCGCAAGGCCTACGAGGACCCCTCGATCGGCTTCATCGCCGCGCAGGTCGCGGCCCACATCAATGACTGGGCAAATTTTACGACCAGCTCGGCCGCGAGCTGAGCCTCTACGTCCGGCAGCTGGCCTGGCTCGGCACCGCGCCGAAGCCGCGCCAGTCCGGCGGCAAGACTGCTGACGATCCCGACCCGCAGACCCGGCTCCAGCGCATGACGGCGGACGGCATCGCCCCTGACATGCCGCCGGTCCGGGCCCCATGGATCATCGACACCCTGATGGACATTGGTCCCAGCGAGCCGGGGGCCATGGGGCCGGTGCCGCTGTCGTGGGCGACCATCGTCCATTGGCAGTCGTGCATGGGCGTTGACCTTGCACCCTGGCTCTGCCGGCTGCTCCGCCGGCTGTCCATCGAGTTCGTCACCGAAAGCCAGAATGCCAGGGAACCCGATTGCCCAGCGCCCTGGACCGACATTGCCGAAGGTCACAACCGCACCACCATTTCCCGGAAAGTCTCCCAGGCCTTCCGGGCGCTGATCATGCCGAAGGAGGATGCCCCATGAAAGCCGGCACCCTCGAGATCGAGATGATCACCAACATCGCGCGCCTCCAGAAGGAGATGGCGGACATGAAGCGGGCCGTTGGCGGCACGATGAACGACATCGTGGCGACCGCCGGCCGGGCAGACCGGGCGATGGAGCGGGTCGGCACAGGCGGCATGACCCGCATGGGCGGTTCTGCAAAGCTTGCCGGCCACCATGTCCAGAACCTGATCTACCAGGTCAACGACATGGTCGTGAGCCTCGCCTCGGGCCAGAAGCCAATGACCGTGTTCATGCAGCAGGGCTCGCAGATCGGGCAGATCGCGATGCAGGCCGGTGTCGGCATCGGCGGCATGGCCCGGGCGTTGCTGGGGCTCGCTGCCAGTGCGGCAGCCGCGGCGCTCACCAATCCCTATCTGCTGGCCGCAGCAGCGGCGGCCGGGATCGCCTTCGGGGCATTCAATCTGTTCCAGTCGAGCGTGAAGCAGTCGGGCGAACTCGACCGCTATGCCCAGAGCCTTGGCCTCACTGCCAAGGAGATGGAGAAGCTGGGACCGGTCGGGATCACGGCCGGCGACGTCATGCGCGGGCTGTGGCGCACGATCAGTGATGGCCTGAATCTCGGCCCCGTCTTTTCCAGCCTCAAGGACTGGGCCGTCTGGGCTTTCCAGAAGGTGCTCGAGGTCGGCAAGATCAGCATCGCGGTGATCTATGCCGGTTGGGTCGGCGGGTTCGGCGCGATCCGCACCGTCTGGCAGGCGCTCCCCGGCGTGATCGGCGAGGCCACCGTTGGGGCTGCAAACCTGGCCATCAGCGGGATCGAGTATCTCGCCAACAAGGCCATCGCCGCGCTCAACTGGCTGGCAAGCTGGGTCAACCCGGTGCTCGATCGGGTAGGTCTTGCGACCATCAACAGACTCGAGACGGTTGCCCTGCCGCGCATGGAAAACAGCTTTGCCGGCTCAACCGCCCGCATGGCGGCCACGGTGCGCGACGAGTTCACCTCGGCCTTTGGCGACGCCATGACCATGATGGATGCGTTCTCAGCCCAGTGGCGCGAAAACACCCTCCAGGCCGCGCGCGATCGGCTCGCCGCCGACGCTGCCGGGATCCGCGCTGATCGTTCGGACCGGGCGGGCCGCACTGGGGCCGGCCGCAACAGCCGCGAGGAAAGCGAAGCCGAACGCGCGCTGCAGGCAGCGCAGGAGTTCGCCGCCAACCTCGCGCTGGAAACCGCCAAGATCGGCAAGACCCCGATCGAGATCAAGCGGATGGAAGTCGCCATGGCGGCGCTGAAAGCCCCGACCGACGCAGCGCGCGTCGCCATTCTCGAAGCCGGCGAAGCCTGGGAACAGGCCACCCGCGCCTTCGCGACCTCGGAGTTCCTGCGCCAGACGGTTGCTCCGCTCGAACTGCAGGTCTCGCTGCTCGGCCAATCGGCCCGCGCGCAGGCCCTGGCCAACCTCGAGGCCGAGCGCGAGCAGATCATCCTGGAACGCGGCGTTGAGGCCTGGGAACGCTATCGCGCCGCGCGCACCCAGCTGATCGAGCATGATTTCGGCCTGAAGGAACAGGAGCAGTATCTCGATACGCTCCAGGAAATGGCGGGCCAGACCCAGACCGCTGCGCAGGGCATGGCCGAAGCCTTCGGCAGTGTCGGTGGCGCGATCGGGGCGGTTGCGGCCGAGTTTGCCCGCTATGCTGCCGACCAGGAAGCCGCCACCCGGCGCATGGCCGAGGCCGAGCGCGAATACGGCCGTGCCTCGTTCCAGTATGCCGCAGCCCGGACGGCCCAGGCATCCGCCGAGATCAATCATTATGGCAATCTCGCCGGCGCCGCGAAGGGCTTCTTCAAGGCGGGCTCGAAGGGATTCCAGGCGCTGGAAGCGGCCGAGAAGGCCTTCCGCGCCTATGAACTGGCCGTCGCCATCAAGAACGCCGCGGTGAAGATCGGGCTGATCGGCGCGCAGACGACTGCCAAGGTCGCCTCCGACACCGCCATGGCCGCGTCCGATACGGCGCGCGCGGGTGTCGAACAGGGCAACTCGATCATCACCACCGGCATCAAGGCGGTCGAGGCGGTGGTGAACGCCATCCGTTCGCTGCCTTTCCCGCTCAACATTGCGGCCGGTGCGGTCACGGCCGGGGTCATTGCCTCGCTTGGTGTCGCGATCGGCGGAGCCTTTGGCGGCGGTGGACCCAAACCTGAAGCCGCCAATGAGGGCGCCGGCACAGTGTTCGGCGATGCGGAAGCGAAGTCCGAGAGCATCGCCAGGGCCATCGACCACCTGCGCGAGATCGACACGCTGACCATGCGCTATTCAGCCGCCATGCTGGCTTCGCTGCGCAGCATCGAGGCCAATATCGGCGGGCTCACCAATCTCATCATCCGCACCAATGGCGCCGAGGATCTCGCTGCCGGCGTGCAGACCGGGTTCAAGCCCACCGGCGTCACCGCCATCCTGGGCGGGGCCATGCAGAAGGTTGGCTCGGTCCTCGACAAGATCCCGGTGATCGGTGGCATCTTGGGCGGTGTCGTGGGCGCGATCGGCAAGCTGATCGGTTCACTGTTCGGCACCAAGACCAGCGTTGTCGGCCAGGGCATTTATGGCGGCGCCCAGTCGCTCGGCGGCATCATGTCCGGCGGGTTCCAGGGGCAGTATTACACCGACATCCAGAAAAAGAAGAAGTTCCTCGGGATCACGACCAGCACCCGCTACAGCACGCAATATTCCGAGGCGAGCGCAGAGCTCGAGCGACAGTTCTCGCTGATCTTCACCGGCTTCTACGACGCCATCTCGGCCGCTGCCGGCCCGCTCGGCTTGTCGCTCGACGAGGTCCAGGCCCGGCTCGACAGCTTCGTCATCAACATCGGCAAGATCGACCTCAAGGGTCTGACCGGCGCGCAGATCCAGGAGAAGCTGGCTGCGGTGTTCGGCGCAGCGGCGGATAATCTCGCCCGCTATGCCATTGCCGGTCTCGACCAGTTCCAGAAGGTCGGCGAAGGCTACTTCGAGACGCTGATCCGGGTCGCCTCGAGCGTTGAGGCGGTCACCAGCGCCATGACCATGCTGGGCCGGTCTACCAACCTGACGATCGCGGCCTCGATGGATCTGGTCGAGCTGTTCGGCACGGTCAGCGACATGACCGCGGCAACCGGCGAATATTTCTCGCTCTATTACACCGGCACCGAACAGGCTGCCGCGCGCACGGCGCAGATGACCAGGGCGCTGGCCAGCATGGGTCTCGCCATGCCCGACAGCATTGCGGGCTTCCGGGCGCTGGTCGAAGCGCAGGACCTCTCCACCGAGGCTGGGCGGGCGGCCTATGTCGCCCTGATCCAGCTGGCCCCGGCGTTCGCGGACCTGGTGGGCGCAGCCCAGGATGCGGCCAGCGCGGCCGCCATTGCCGACGAACGCGCGTCGCTCGAGCGCCGCCTGCTGGAACTTCAGGGCGATACCGCGGCGTTGCGGGCGCTCGACCTTGCCCAGCTCGACGCCTCCAACCGGGCGCTGCAGCAGCAGATCTGGGCGCTCGAAGACCAGCGGCAGGCGGCCGACGCGGCAGCCAGTGCCGCCGAGAAGCTGCGCTCGGCCTGGGCGGCGATCACCGACGCGCTGATTGCCGAGATCGAGCGGATCCGCGGCGTCATGGGTACGAAGGCCGGCAGCTATGCCGAGGCGCTGGCGAAGTTCAACAATGCCTCGATGCTGGCCCGCGGCGGTGACCAGGAAGCCGCCAAGGCACTGCCGGGTCTCAGCCAGGCGCTGCTGTCGCAGGCTGCCGAAACCGCCCGCTCGTCCGAGGATCTTGCGCGCCTGCAGGGCCTGACGGCCGCCAGTCTGGAACAGACGCTGGCGATCATCACCCAGGCCGCCAGTAGCGGCACGGCCCCCGATGCAGGCGCGGCCGCATCCAGCGCGCCCGGCTGGTGGGAGCAGTTCGCCGCCAACCAGATGGGCACGGCGACCATTCCGGCCAACGACGGCCAGACGGCGCTGCTAGATGAAGTGCGGGCACTGCGGCAGGAAGTGGCGGACCTGCGCGGAGAACAGCGCATTGCCTCGGCCACGATCGCCTCGGGCACCACCAAGACGGCGCGGATCCTCGAGCGGGTGACTCCGGATGGCGACGCCCTGTCTACGAGGACTGCGGCATGAAACTGCTGCGGCCCGTCACGATCACCGATGCCATGCTGACCAGCAGCACCGTGGCCGAGAACGATCATCCGGCATGGAATGCTGGCACCGCCTATGTGACCGGCAACCGGGTGATCCTCGCCTCGACCCATCGGCGCTACGAGGCGTTGGCGGCGTCGACCGGGGTCAACCCGGCGAGCGATCCGACCAAGTGGCTCGACCTCGGCCCGACCAACCGCTGGGCCATGTTCGATGCGCGGGTCGGCACGGCAACGACGCGTGCCAGCACGCTCCAGACCGTGCTGGCGCCGGGTGCCATTGATGCCGTGGCGCTGATCGACACCGATGCGGAAAGTGCCACTGTTACGCTGACCGTCGATGGGGTGACCAATTACACCAGCACGCAGAGCTTCAACCTCGGCGGCAATGCCATCGACAACTGGTTCTCGTGGTTCTTCGAGCCGATCGGCCGCAAGTCGAGCCTGCTGTTCCTCGATGTGCCGGTCTACGCCAATGGCGTGGTGTCGGTGACCATCACCCGGGACAATCCCGCCGACACCGTCTCCTGCGGCACGCTGCTGGTCGGCCGCCAGTTCTCGATCGGCGAGACCGAGCACGGGGCCGACATCGGCATCATCGATTACAGCCGGAAGGAGGCCGACCAGTTCGGCGTCATCTCGGTGGTAGAGCGCGCCTTTGCCAAGCGCATGACCGCCCGGGTCGTCATGCAGACCGATGCGGTCGATGATGTCCACCGCAACCTTGCGAGCCTGCGCGCCACCCCGGTTCTGTGGATCGGGTCCGAGAACTTCGAGAGCCTGACCGTCTACGGCTTCTACAAGGAGTTCTCGATCGACCTTGCCTACCCGACCGTCAGCTATTGCAGCCTCACCATCGAGGGTCTGACCTGACCGTCCTGGCCTAAAACCTCCCGAGGGACCTCCCATGCCCATTACTGCCCTCCCAACGCCGCCGTCCCGGACGGATGCGGCGAACTTCAACGTGCGCGCCGAAGCCTTCCTCGGCGCACTGCCGACCTTTGTCACGCAGGCCAATGCGCTCGCCACCGAGACCAACGGCTACGCCGCCGATGCAGCGGCCAGCGCTGCCACCGCCATCAACGCGCCCGGCACCAGCGCGACCAGCACGACCAGCCTTGCCATTGGCACCGGCTCGAAGTCTCTGACGGTCCAGACCGGCAAGGCCTTCGTTATCGGCCAATGGGTGACGATCACCAGCACGGCGTCGCCAGCCAACTGGATGCACGGGCAGATCACGGCCTACACCAGCGGGACCGGCGCGCTGGTTGTCAATGTCGGCATGACCGGCGGTAGCGGCACGATCGCCGCCTGGACCGTGGCGCTGGCCGCGCCATCGCAGGGCACCAATGCGCTCTTGGCCACCGGCAGCTATGCGGATCCCAGTTGGCTGACTTCATTGGCGGGCTCGAAGATCACCGGCATTGTCGCAGTGGTCAACGGCGGGACCGGCGCATCGGATGCAGCCACGGCGCGGACGAACCTTGGTCTCGTTATCGGCACGGACGTGCAGGCCTACAACGTGACGCTCACCTCCTGGGCCGGGAAAGCTGTGCCTTCGGGCGTGGTGGTCGGCACCACCGATGCGCAGACGCTTACCAACAAGACGCTGACCAGCCCGACGATCAATGGCGGCACCTTCAATGCCGCCTCGACCGTCAGCGACAGCGGCACGATTGCGACCGGGAGCGTCGGTTTCCGGGGCGTTCCCCAGAACAGCAGGACCGCTGCCTATACCCTGGCGCTGACCGACAATGGCAAGCACATCAGCATCACCACCGGCGGGGTCGTCATCCCGGCCAATGGCTCGGTCGCGTTCCCGATCGGCGCGACGATCGCCATCTACAACGACAGCGCCACCGCCCAGACCATTTCGATTACCACCGACACGCTGCGCCAGGCTGGCACCGCCAATACCGGCAGCCGGACGCTCGACGGCTACGGGCTGGCGACCCTGGTCAAGGTCGCCGCCACGACCTGGGTGATCACCGGGGCGGGCCTCAACTGATGGCCGGGGTACTCATGACCCTGCTGGGTACCGGCAGCGGCGGCCTGCAGGTCGCGCTGCCGGTCAGCTATTATGCGTGGGGCGACAAGTACAGCGCGGGCGAGCAGTACGGTGCCGACGGCGGCTACTTCAGCTACCTTTCCGGCGGCAACTTCACGCCAGCCACCTGGCAGGGGCGCACCATCCGCGCGCTGGTTCACAGCTACGACTTCTACGCCAGCACTTCGACCACGCTGATCGGCATCGACGGCTACAATGCCACGCCGATCCCGCAGCGCCTGCGCATCAACGGCACGAACTTCACCCTGGGTGCCGGCTCGGTCGCCTGGCTCACCAACGTGACCGGGATCACTTTCAGCCCATCGCCGACCAACAACATCAACTGGACCTCACATGGCCTCGCGGTGGGTGACCCGGTCCAGTTCTATTGCACCGGCGGCATGCCCAGCGGGATCACGGCGTTCACGATATACTTCGTCCAGTCGGTGGTGAGCGCCAGCGCTTTCAAGATCGCGGCCACCCCGGGCGGCGCGGCGATCAGCTTCACCGGTTCCGGATCCGGCACCCGCTACGGCTACAAGAACCCTATCACGTCCTACCAGGCTTTCGGTGCGCTGAGCGGCAACCCGTTCGCCAGCGTGCTTCCTCGCACGGCGACCATCACCATTGCCAGTCCGGCAACGGTCACCGCTGCCGGGCACGGGCTCACCAACGGCAAGCGGGTTCAGTTCACGACCAGCGGGGCTCTGCCGACCGGGATCCTCGCCAACACGACCTACTTCGTCATCAACGCCGCGACCGACACCTTCAACCTCTCTGCCACGCAGGGCGGCGCCGCGATCGGCACCTCGGGCGGCCAGTCAGGCACGCATACGATGCGAGAAGTCGTGCCGGTCACGGTCAGCTAGGAGGAAAACTGAGATGCAGGCAGATCGCCGGCCGACGGTCACCGACGAGGTGATCGCCATCAACGACGACCTCGACATCAACTACGGGGTGTTCAAAAACGGGTTCACCTTTCGCCGGGCAGCCAATTCCTGGCGGCTCTGGCCGATGCTCGAGTTCGTGCCGCCGAGGCTCAACACTACCATCGCCGAAATGGTCGATGCCGGCGTCTCCTGGACGCTGTGCGAGCATGTGTCGGTCGCAATCAACGGATGGGCAGATTACGTGTTCGAGGGGCCCAAGGGGCCGATTACCCAGCGCTGGACACCTGGCTGCCACAATGTCGAGAATGGCGGAGGCTATCTGCCGGCCGGCGAGTTCACCCGGCGCTTCCATGACGATTTCACGCTGTGCTGCGTGGTGCAGAAGTTCCGTCGGACGCCCGGTGTGCAGTACCACTTCGAGGTGGTGACCGGACCGGCCGAGCTCGATCGCGAGGCCCTGTTCGCCCATTACGCCACCGGTGTGCGGCAGAAGCAGACGGACTTCGATCTGCCGGCCGGGCAAGCCCTCGATGTGGCTGCCGGCGAATTCGCCATCATCGGGAGGCTGCGCTGATGGCCCCCAATCCTGATCGCGATCCGGCTGTGGAAATTGCCCTGATCCGGGCTGATCTCGAGGCCATGCAGGAAGACCTGAAGGCCGTCCGCAAGGAACTGAAGGACCTGCTTGAGGCCTGGAATACCGCAACCGGCATGGTCCGGTTCGTGAAGTGGCTGTCGACCTTCGCGACCGCGCTCGCCGTCCTCTACGCCACCGTCAAGGGCCTGTCCGGCCGCTAACTTCCCGGGAGACATCCATGAAACCGCTGCCACCGGCCTATGGCTGGATCGATGACCTGCGTCCGCTGCCCCGGATGCTGGAAGAGGCTCGCAAGCTCTACGGCACCTTCGAGGTGGCGGGGCCTGCCGACAATCCCGTGATCCTCGGCTGGGCGAAGGAAACGGGCCTCGCGACGGTTTACAATGACGACGCCATTCCATGGTGCGGGCTGTTCATGGCCGTGGTTGCCAAGCGCGCCGGCAAGCCGGTCGTCGAGGGGCCCCTCTGGGCGCGCAACTGGGCGAAGTTCGGGAAGGCCGCCGACCGGGCCCAGCTGGGCGACATCCTGGTGTTCCGCCGCGCGCAGGGATCCGGCCATGTCGGGCTCTATGTTGGCGAGGACTACGGTGCCTTTCACGTGCTGGGCGGCAACCAGTCCGACGGCGTGACCATCACCCGGATCGCACGGGACCGCTGCATTGCCATTCGCCGGCCAGCCTACCGCAGGGCGCCCGCTACCGCGAAGCCGGTCCAACTGGCGGCCAACGGCGTCCTGTCCGCCAACGAGGCCTGACCGGCCACCACCATCACCAACCCGTCCGCCCGCGATTCCCGCGGGCTTTTTTATGGAGAAACGACATGGAAGAAATGAAACCCTGGTGGGCGTCCAAGGCCATCTGGACCGGCATCATCGGCAGCCTGTGGGGCGTCGCTGCGGCACTCGGCATCTTGCCCGAGGGGCTGACGCAGGCGGACGTCCTGACCGTGATGCTGGCGCTGACCGGTATCGGCAGCGTAGTGTTTCGGAAGACGGCGAAGGCGCGGATCGGCTGATGAAAGCACAGGGTGGCAGACAATGGCTGGCCATTATGGCACCCTGTTCTTATGGATCGCGAGGATGAAAAGCGCATTGCCGCCATGATGGCGAAGACTCTGGCGATGATGTGTGTCCGCAACACCGGCCTTGAAACCCTTCATGCGGGCATCGTTCCTGTCACCCATGCCGGTGACTATTCCGACGTCCGCGTCATCGATGCCGACGGCCGTGAGATCAACTGGAACGACGTTTCCCATCTCGACGATGATCAGATGCGCGACTTGATGCGCGAGATCGTGAACCGGCTCTACACGTTCCACATCTTGATCGACGATCCAGATTTCAGGAACAGCGTCGATCGCTGGGCAAAGGTTTCAGACCGATGGGACGAGCCGGACGAGGACATCGAGTTCTTTCGGCGTTTGGCGGAGGAAGATTGACTTCCGCTGACGTCCTGATCGCGGTGTTGGCCTCGCGGTTGCCGCATCGGCCCGCGCCATTTGCTCGGGCATTGGCCCAGGGTCTGTTTATTAGGGGGTTGTTTCACCCACCCGCTTACGCAGCTGCTGGTTTAAGGACGCAAGTGGGGCTCGGAACGCCGTTTCAAGTTTGCGAACGTGCTCGGAGAGCCAAGAGATCATCTCTGGCCAGCTTTCCTCGCTATACCCATCAAAGGCTTTTGCAAACACAATCCGGCAGGCTTTTTTGGCGTCCATCCTTCGCCAATCGAACTGAGCTCCGAACTCGGCTTCAATCTTGTCCTTTTGCGCGAACAGCTTGTCAAAGAGCCACTTGTTTTCATCGGCTTCCGAACGGCTCAGATTAAGTTCGACGCGTGCTTCATCCTTGGAGAAAATCATCGTGTATGGGCAGCTTGAGAGGCCCGATCCTGCGTTCAGCCAGTGGTCGCGTGACGGGCTGATATTACGAAAAATATCCACTCCATCAGCTCTCAACTGCTCCAAGGCGGCTTCCCAGAAGGATAGGCGCAACTGATGGCGCTTCTTTTGGGTGTCTTGGGCCACCTTTTCATCGTTATCCTTGGACGACATGCCGATCATGAAATCTGCAGCCTCCGGAGTCGGAATGATCTGCTGCACATCAAGGATTAGCTCGTCACCAAAGGCATAAGGGGTGACCTTGAAGCACTGGGCGCGGATGCCGCGGCTGAGCAGCCAGAGGACGGTGCTTGTCACTTCTCTGCGGAAATTCGCAGCGATGAAGATCATCCGCTGGTCATTGCCGGGGTTCAGCACAATCTCGCTGAGGTCCTCCACTTCCAGGAATTCGCAAAGTCTGTTCACCGCGTGACCACCCCCGCAGTAGCGGTCGAGGTATTGCTGATAAATATCGACAATCTGAGTTTTGTTGAGCCCGGAAACATAGGCGGTGTATTTCAGCGCCTGCCAGGTTACGTCCCGGCCGCTGTCATCCAGCTTGTTCTCTATCACGACCAGATTGCCATCCTTGTCGAGAGCAAGAAGGTCCAGCCGTTCGCGGGTTTCATCGAACCCATCGAATTCTTTCTGAATGATCAGCAACTCTTCGCCAAGGGCGTCAGGCTGGTTTGCCAGCCACTCCTGCAAATGGTCTCGTTCACGCAGCTGCAGGTCAGCAAACCGCTTCTGGACGAGGCGCGCGAGGCGATTTTGGCTTAGATCGATGCGGAACATTCGGAACCTCGATAGTTAAAAAATTACGCGTCGGCCGCGATCCAGATGTTTTCGCGGTGCCACTTCAACCGTTCACGGTGCTGATCTGAAAGAGGTAGCTGCGCCACAGCATCCAAGTCCATGGCGGTACGAGCATCATCGCCCAATCTTGGTGATGGAACTGGCCGCCCGAGATCGTCAAAGCTCACTAGCCCGGCGTCGAAAGCTGCGTCCCACAGTGCTGAAAGAAGCAGGCCGTTGTGAACGTTCAGTCGTTCCTCATCGCTCTCGCAAGCTGCCCACGGAATAATGTGGGAGGCACGTAGTAGTTCTGGTTCTCGCACGCCAGTCAACGGACAGGTCGCATTCCAATAATCCATCAACGCTGACCGAAAGCGGTTCTGGCCGATCCGCACCTTCTGTGCTCGTTCGGCTTCGGTATCGCCAAGATGCGCTGTTTCCTTGACGAAATCCTCGAACGGTAACGTCGGAAGGCTCATCGACAGTCGGTACACCGACCTAACTGCCTCGTAGAGGCTAGCCCTATCCGCGAATACAAAGGCTCCTGAATGGCCCTTTGCACACGGTTGTGCAGGCTCAGCATTTAGTTCCCGTGCAGCTCCGGGGTGAGCGACGGACAGGAAGAACGGGCCAGCCATGCCCGCGTCAGTGGCCGCCACTGCGATTTCTCCAGGCGCAGACGCCGACGAGAAAAAAAGCCATCCAGCAGCTTGCCCCTGAGGGATGCGATAGCCGTGCTCGTTGGCAGCATCGCGCAACTCAGACTCGAGCGCGAACGGGTAATCGGATCGCCTTGACTGGGTGCTGATCATGCCTGAGCTTCCCGTTCCAGCTTTTTCAGCCTCTCAAATACGTGGCTGCAATGTTCGGATGGCCCGTTGGCCCAACTGCGGCTTGCGGCCTTTCGGGCTTCTGCCAGGAATTCCGGTGTTCGCGTTTGCTCGTACCGGTCAGCCAGCAGGGCCGCTCGTTCGGTGAAAAGCACGCGCTCTTCACTGGGGGAGAGGCCCAATCCCGGTGATCGCAGGATCTCGCTGCGTGCCAGGGCTTCTGCACTGCGGCCAGAGTGCCGAAGTGCCGGCAAGAGGGTGATCAGAACGTCGGGCAGCACCGTGGCAGGATCAGCATCAACCCAGGCTGCGGCCAGTTTCGCAACCACGCGTTCAGCGCCATACTTTTCGGCCAGACGAAGCGCGTGCCTTCGCTCGTCGATCGGAGGAACCACGCCTTCCTGGGCGCTGCGGATTGCACTGAGGAGTGGGGCAATGTCCTGCTGTTCGATTGCGCCTGTAAATCCATATGCGGCAATAGACGCGCGCACTTTCTTTTCCGCTCGTTGGGCGGGCGTGATCGCGGCTTCCAGTGCGGAGCGCAAGGTAGGGGTGAGAAGCACGTAGCCAGAGGCAAGGCCGGCAACGCGTGTTGTGCCCGCGGGAGACTGCAAGGACAGACGGCCGGAGCCGCGATCGCATTGGGTAATCGTCGCAAGGTCATCAGGATCATCGCGGTAATAGCTGCAACCGATGAGGGCCTCGGCAACAGGCGCACCATTTGTCCCCCGGATGACGGAGGCCAGCTCTTCGCCCGGGATATCCTCCTCATCCCCCATTACTTGTAGCCCTCGGTCCGCGGCCGCATGCCGCCGGCGACCAGCGCGTCATAGGCGGCGAGGACGAGGCGTTGGGTGCGGTATTCGCCGTATTTGGCGATTTCGTTCTTCTGGAGGACGCGGAAGGTTTCGGACGGATAGTCTTCGCCCATCACGTCCTTGGGGTCGAGCACATAGCGCAGCTCATCACGGGTCAGGCCGTAGGCGAGCGCATACCAGGCATCGAGCTCGGCGCGCAGTTGCGCGCGGCGGTCTTCGTCCCACGCGAAGGGTGGGCCGTCATAGCCCAGATCGCGGGCGAAGTGAGCCATGGAGTGGCTGGTGTAGCTCAGCTCCAATACGCGCGGGACGATGAAACCATGGTCCGCTTCGGTGTAGGCGGTGGGTGGGAGGATGGGGAGTTGATAAAGTGTCTCGAGAGGAATGCTCGGCTGACTCAATTCGATCCTCATTAGCCAGTCGAAAATAAGCGAGTTAAGATTCGCCAGCATATAGGCGCTTCCTGCGCCTCGCGGTTGCTTTGCAATGAGCCAGCCGTATGTCGCAGACCATTCAGGAAGTGCTGTAGCGACAACGGTGCGCTCATCCGTGCTTCGTGCTACTCGCCGTATACCTACCCAATAACCAAGACGTTCAAACCCCTTGCGACTGACGCGGTCGGTATAATCCGTGATCCGCATAACAAGTTCGGTACTAATTTCTTCATCTGCATTGCGCTTCTGAGCATCATTCAGAGGAGTTAAGGCACCGGATGTGAATGAACTATAACGGTGATCGTACGAAAATCCGTGGCTGCCCTCCAGAACCTGAATATAGGTTTCGCCACTCTCCGTGATAAGCATTGCACCACTATCGACATCGGTTTTCGCGACAATGTCACTCCGCTTCTCGAATAGCGCTCCATCGGCAGTTTTATTGAACAGGCCTTGGCGGAACTCCACACCCCACGGATTGCCAGCCTTGCCCCTCTCGTCGTCGAATAGAACCGGCACGCGACTGTAGATCGAAGCGGTGAGCTCAGAATCATTGCGGGAGCGGAACACAGGAGTAGTTTTGGTATTGGGGTTGATTGCAGCGATCTGTTCGGGCGACAGAGTGAAGCGCCGCCGCGTATCTTCCAGCTGGGTCGGATCGGTCAGGAAAAAGGCAAACTCCGCCTCGGCCACGCCGCTGCCCAAGGTAAGCAGGGCAAATTTCATGCGGCTATCGACTGCCGGGAACAACTTTTCACGGTTCTCGAAATCGACCAGCCCGGCCAGCCGCTGGCTCGACACCAGATGGCCAAAGAAGGGCGCGGTGTTAGCGTCGGTCGCAATGCCGGTCGGCACGATCACGCCCGCGCCGCCCTTTATATTGGCAAGGTTGAGGAAGTGCTCCGCAAAAAGGCCATAGGTGTTGACCTTGCCGCGCGCCGTCAGATCAAACCGACCACCTGAACGAGCGAATTCGTTCATCGCATCGAAGGTGCGCTTGTCCGTCTGATACTGAGCAAAAATCTGCGGATACTCGGTTTCCAAGGCCGCGATCGCGCGCTTCCGCGTTGCGCCCTTCAGTGTGGCGATTTCCGGAACGCGGGAAGCAAAATACTCCTCCTCGCTCAGTTGCACGACTTCCCACGGCGGATTGCCCAGCACGACATCAAACCCGCCTTTGCCGATCATCACTTCCGGGAAGGCGAGCGGCCAGTGGAATGCACGGGCATTCCCCGCCGCATCAACTGACGCGGCTTCCAGCGGGCCGAAAATCTGCCCGCCGCCCAGCCTCTGCCGCAAGTGCGATGTGGTCGGCACGGTCACGCTGTTCGCATTGGCCGGTGCGCCGCCCTTTTTGGGCAGCAGGAAGGCGGCGATATAGAGATCGCAGGCAACCTTGGTAGCATAGCGCTTCGGGTCTGCCTCCCACGCGGCGAAGCGGCGGCGCTTTTCCGCAACCTGCGCCACGGTATCTTCCGGCAGATGACGCAGATCGTCCATCGTCGCAGCCAGCTTGGCCGGGGGCAGCCCGGTGCCGCCACCCGCCGTGAAATCAAACGCGGCCTGGCCCTTCTTTTCATCCTTGTTGCGCTTGGCGAAGTATTTCGCCGTGGCCTTGTCGTCCCCGGTCAGCGGCTTGTAGGCATCGTCGGGAATACCCTCTTCCAGCGCCTGCAGATCGAACACGCCCAGCAGGCTATCCCCGCACTGGATGTTGGCATCAAGGAAGCCCAGCGGCTTGCCCGGCTCCACCGATTCAATCCACAGCGCCACCTTGGCCAGTTCGATCGCCATCGGGTTGCGGTCCACGCCATGGATGCAGCCACGCACCACATCGCGCATCGCCGCGTTGTAGTCCGGCGCATCGGGGTTGCGCAGCTGCGCTACCCGCGTCGCCATGCGCCGCGCCGCGCCCAGCAGGAAGTGGCCCGATCCGCAGGCCGGATCGATTACGTTCAGCTCAAGAATGGCATCAGCGCCGCCCTCTGCTTCGGCCCGGTCCAGTACCGGATCGAGAGCGCTGTCGAGCAGGCACTGCACCAGACTGTCCGGCGTGTAATAGCTGCCTGATACCTTGCGGGCATTGCCGCGCGCTTCCGCGCCGCCCGCAAAGCCGAAGGTGCGCCCGCCATCCTCACGCACCGGCACGAGTTCCAGCAGCCCTTCATAAACGCTGCCCAGTTCCTCGGTCGCCATATCGCGCCAGTTGATCCGAACCCGGCGGCCATCTTCGATGAGCCAACCGAGCTTGAACGCGGCTGCAAGCATTGCCCGATTGGGGATTTGCGCGGCATCTAGATCAGGCGTGAGCGCCCGGTCGAACAGGCCGCCAAGCGCGGGCAAGCCCAGCAGCTTTTCCCCACGCTCCAGCGCGCGGAACACCACCTTCACGCCTTCCCAGGCATCATGGTGATGATCGTGCGCATTGCGGCGCGTCGACCGATCTCGCAGCCAGGCGAAGCCATAGTTGTTGCTGTAAAGATCGCGCACAGCTTTTGGGGTTGCGGGCGGGTGTAGCAGATCACGATCCTCGGCCACGCCCAGGAAGATCAGCCGGTAAACCACGCGCAGCATCTGCTCGAACAGATGCGGCATTGTCAGCTCATTGGTATCAAGCCGTTCCCGGATAGTGGGGTTGGCATCGAGGATGCCCTGGCCAAGTGCCATCAGAGCATCTTCGACGTTGACCCGCATCCGCTCGCGCGCAGAGGTGCCAGCCCGCATCCCAGCCTCGCGCCAACGTTCCAGCGCGCAGTCGCTGGCGCCCGCGCCTTCTGCACCGAAGCGGCTGGCGTGGATCAGCAGCCACAGGGCCGCAAAATCAGCGAACATCTCATCGCGGAAGATCGCACCGAGGTCTGCCTCGATCCATGCAGGTCGGGTCAGGCTGGCATTGTCACGCATCAGCCGCACCCGGTCGCCCGCAAAGACGAGGCCCCAATAGAAGTCCGGGTTGGCGTTCAACCAGTCCTGCAACAGCACGGTAGGCGATCGGCGAGCAATGCGGCCGCTTGAGCCATCGCCGAACTCCGGCAATGCCCGGGCGAATCCATCGCCAGCCTTGCCCTTTTCTGCGGGTGCTGGCGGCGCGACGACTACCGGCACGCGCCCGCCCTTAGCTTCCCATGCGATGGTGTAGCGCCGATCTTCGCGGGTATGATGGTGCGGTCCGGTGAGCTCGAAACCGAATGCTTGTTCCAGCAGGCTCCGCGCAAAATCAGCGGTCTGCTGCATGGTGGGCTGATCAAGCCGGGTATAGGCCTGCCAATGGGCCTGGCCGATACGGAAATAGCGCGTAATTTCATCACGCAGGCCGGTGCCCTTGGGACAACCATAGTCGGCCGCCATCTTCTGATCGGGCGCAGCAGAGGCAATCGCCTGCACTTGGGCGGGGGCGATCAGCCCACCTTCAATTGTGATCGCCGCAAAGCCGATGTCGGCAGCGCGCTTTATGGCACGGGACATCAGTTCACCTCCGGCAGCAGGACATAAAGGCCGATGATATCGGCCGGCAGGACGGGACTGACCTTGACGGTGGCACCGCCGCCAGCGGCCTCGGTCAGGCGGAGGTGATCGAACGAAAGTGCTTCACCGCGCTGATGAGCGAACGCCTCAAGAGCGGGCGTGTAGGAAGCCAAGCGGTCGCGGGCAGCGTCGATCTGCCGGATGCGTGCACTTTCATCGATATTGCTCGAAGCTTCGGCTTCAAGCAGGGCCAGCGCGTCTTCAGCGCTCAGCGAGACGTCCTGGCCAAGCCCTGAGAAGGCCAGCCCGGTGGCTTCTTCCGCTAGCAGGAGACGGTTCATACGGCCGCTGGTAACCAGCTTGTAGCGCAGGCGCAGCAAGAGAAGCGTGGTCATCTGACTAACCGCACGGGTCCGCCAGACACCAGCGCGACCGAGGGCGCGCCCTTCTGCAGCTTCTGGGTCCAGTGCGCCCTCAGCCAAAGTCTCGGCCAAGACGGCTACTACCGGGTGGACGCGGCCAACATGGGTTACACCGGGAGACGGGTCGTCTTCAAAGCTGACCCGCTTCGTGCCATGCAAACCTCGCTGCCCCAACCGCTCACGCATCATCTCGGGCAGGAAGTCGAGGTGAAGCAGCGAATGGCCGAGCAGAGGTTCTAATGGGGCTTGGAGGCGCTTTAGCGCCCGCTCCGTGAAGCGGGCCACTTCCTTGGGGCCACCATTGAGCGCCCGCATCTTGCGCCACTCGGGGAGAACTTCGTCAGGCTTCAATGATCCCTGGGCATAGCGAGCGCGGCTTGCCTTTGCCCCCTCAGCCGTATCGCGCCATTGCCGCTCGAACAGGTCGGCACCAGGGCCGAAGTCAAATGTCATCTGGCTTTTTGCGCTGCCGCCACGGTGCAGCAAGACCGCCTGCATCAGAGCTGAGGTCACGCTTTCCTGATCTTCCGGCATCGGAACGCTGACGCCCGTTGCCTTCTGGATTTCTTCGGCCTTTCGCAGGATGACGTTGAGCACAGCTCCGTCGATTGGGCTGTTTTCGCCATACATCATGAGCGAGCGGACAACGGGCGCCTGTTGTCCGAAACGGTCGACGCGGCCCTCGCGCTGTTGATGCCGGGTCGGGTTCCAGCTCAGGTCATAGTGGACGACCGTGTCGAATAGGCTCTGAAGGTTGATACCTTCCGACAAGCAGTCAGTCGCAACGAGGATCCGGTTTTCGAAGGGCTCAAGCGCATCGACCCGGCTGCGCCGTTCATCAGGCGGTAGAGTGCCCGTGACAACGGCAATAGCCGCCTTGGGGAAGATGGCTCGCAGGGTTTCTCCCAGCGCCTCAGCAGTGGCGATGAAGCGGCAGAAGATGACTGGCTTGGCGCCTTCCTTGAGAATGGGGCGCAGCTCCACCAGGAGTTTCTTGACTTTGGGGTCCTCATCCCGCCGGGAGTCGAGGGATTGGGCCAGTTCGATGAGGCTGTTAAGTGCTGCTGCCTCCTCACGGTCTTCAATGGCAGTGGCCGGCTCCACATCGCTCTCGTTGAGAACGCCATCTTCGGCATCGAACACGACCGGTTCGATTGCTTCTTCCTCAGCCATGCCACCAAGGCGATTTCGAAGAGCACTGACCGCTGCGGCAGGGGACGACCCCACACAGCGCATGAGTGCAAGCGTCCCCCAGAAGGCGAGACGGCGATGCCTCTGATCTGATCCTGCACGCTCAGTAACGTTCAGGCAGTAATCGAGGACTGCCTCCTGGAAGGTGGCAAAATCACCTGCGAGCGTGAATGGCGATTCCTTGGTCTCATGCCGGGCAAAGGCACGTTTCTCGTCCCAGCTATCCTGGATGTCTGGGCGACGGCGCTGGATGAAGTGCTGAGCCAACCGGCGGGCATAGCGCTCACGGGCATTGGCATCCCCTGATTCCGGACCTCCAGCCAGATCTGCATGGACCAGACCCAGCAGGCGATCATAAGCCACAACGTCGCCGCTGTGCGGGGTCGCAGTCAAAAGGAGCAGGTGACGGTCAGCGTCCGCAGACAGTGTTTGCAGAAGATCGAAGCGCTGATGTTTTCCGCGCTCATTGCCAACGCAGGCATGCGCTTCATCAACGATGACGAAGTGCGGGCACGCCCGGGCAAACTCATCACGCCTGCTGTCCGCCTTGATATAGTCGAGGCTGACGACGGTGTACGGGTAAGCCTCAAACAGACTTTGCGAGGTAGGCAAGCCCCGCTCGAGTCCGCGAGCCCGTGCCGCCGTGACGGCCACAGCATCAATATCAAACTTCTCGGCAAGTTCGCTGACCCACTGATCAACGAGATGCGGCGGGCACAGGACGGTGAACCTGTCTGTAAGGCCGCGATCCAGCCACTCGCGAAGGATCATGCCTGCTTCGATGGTTTTGCCGATACCAACATCGTCAGCAATCAACAGCCGTGCAACGGATTGCTTAAGCGCCATCATCAGTGGGACAAGCTGATAGGCACGGGGTTCGACGCCCAAGTGCGCAGCGCTTCGGAATGGTCCAGCGCCGCGACGAAGCGAGAGGCGAAGGGCATCGGCCAACAAACGGCCCCCGTCTTGCGTGTCGAGACGGTCGGCCGTGGGGGCCGCGAAGCTGGCAGCGCTGACAGGTGTCGACTCAAGGGCGGGCGCAATCAGCTGCGCGTCATCGTCGGTTCCCGACAGTGGCCGAATATTCAGGAGTTCTTCGGAGGGCGATGGCAGAACAATCCATTCACGCCCACGGGCGCGGACCATGTCGCCAGGAGAAAATACAATGGCGTTCATCATGATACTCCGAGCGCTGAAAGCAGTTCGACCGGCGCTTGATCGCCGGGATTGCTGGGAAGACTGATCACGTCGAGGATCCCGAGAGCGGCGGCATCGTTGACGAGTTCAGGTGAGGCCCCGCCGGGTACAGCGAGCACCCCCTTGGCTGGCCAGAACAAGGGCAGTTGCTTTCCAGCTATGCTGAGTCCTGACGGGGTAGGAAGCCCCCACTGCCGAACGGCTTCACACCAAGGGTCGCCTGCACTGGCGGTTTCGGCCTTGCTTTCGTGCGCGGACGTCAGCTCGCAGAGTAGACTGATCACGTTGTCGTTTCGGCGGTCGATCAATTCATGGTCAGGCTGATTGAAATAGGACAAGATGCAGCGATAGCAGCCCGCGACGCAGGCATCTTCAGTCTCAACCATGTCACCCGGCTCGAATGGCTCCTTGTAGTGCATGAGCTTGAGGCTCTCGCGCGCTACTTCGGCAACCTTGGCGGGATCGGCAACCAGTCGGTTGAGAACGCCCGCGCCACCTTCAGTTGCTTCATAAAGCAGGATGGTGTGTCGAATGTCCCGGGTCGGCAGAGGCTCGCCAAGGATTTCTCCCTCTTCCAGTTCGAAGACTAGCTGGATGCCGCGGATAAACGCATGCTGGAAGGTCGCCATCTCCTCGGTGCTCAATGAGACCTTGGGCTGCAGCAGGAGGGCATTTTTATGGTCTTCGACCATCGGCACGATGCGCTGCGGCTTGGCCTGGGTAGGATCACCCATGCCATCGTCATCATCGCCGTTTTCTGGATCTTTGAGCCATCTCCCTGAGTTAGGGTCTATGAAGAAGCCGCAGATGGATTTCGACTTTCGCCGCCTGAGCCCCTTGTTGATCCGGGAGAGCTTGGTGGCTGCACCATAGTCGAGCCTGAGCAGCTCCGTGTCGTCGGCGCATAGGGTCGTTGATCGAATGTCGGGCGAGCCGTTGTGGACGGGCCACTGGAACACGGTCTGGATCTCAAACCCGCGCCGCTGACGATCCTCGTCATTCGCAGTGATCCGCTCTGAGGGCGCAGTTTCGACATTGTCGATACGGAAAACTGTGTCGAGGCGCTCGGCACCGCCCAAAGGCGCGGCACAGGCGTGGCAACGTTCTTGGAGTTCATCGGTGTGAGCAGCCCCACATTCAGGGCAAAGAATCAGGGTCGTGGTGGATAGCTGGCCATTATCCAACCGACCTTCCGCGGGTAGCTTGGCCTTGGTCACCCGGAAAGCGCGGCCCTCATGATAGATCATGCTGTTGGGGCCGAATTCAGCGATCGCAAGGAAGCGCGGGCGCTGCAGGACAGCGCTCTTTGACGCCGGGATAAAGGCGTAGAGCGGCAAGCGCGGGAAGTTGTATCCCGGAAGGAAGCCCTCTGTGGCGAGATAGCGATAGGTGTAAAAATCTGAGCTGTTCGAGGCTTTGCCACATTCGAGAATCTCGAGCTCGCGGGATGCATTGCGGTACCGAGAAGCTGCCGCTGTTCGCTCGCCGGCTTTGAGGCCTATCTTGTTCTGAATCGAATGCGCCTGTTCCTGTTCGTGCCGAGCGCTGTTGTGCAGATTCCGCCAGCGATCGAATGCCTGGCTGAATGCTGAGAATGCATCCCTGTCAGTCTGTTCAACAAAGGCTTCCACGTCCTCAAGCCAAGGGGCATCGCGCAATTCCACGGCGGGCAGCATGGCGTTGATCAACTGACGCATGATGGGCTTCGCCGCACCAGACGCTGCCAATTGCTTCAATCCCTCTGCAATCTCGGCTGCAATCGGCATGTTATCGCCGCCCATGTCGAGATTTTCAGGGATGGAAGAATTGAGCGGTACTGATGCAGCCGCAAGCCACTCAGCGTGCAAATGGCTCTTCAAAAGGTCCTGGTTGGCCAAGTCCAAAGCCGGTGGACGAACCGCACCAGCAACCAGTGCGGGCTGGTCGGCAAAGTAGTACTGATCGTGCGGGGATTGCGCCGCACAGTAGATAACCACCAGAGCGGCCTGACCGCTTCGGCCTGCGCGACCTGAACGCTGTGCATAGTTGGCCGGAGTTGGCGGGACGTTGCGAAGATAGACTGCATTGAGGGCGCTGATGTCCACGCCCAATTCCATGGTCGGAGAGCAGAAAAGTGCGGGAAGAAAGCCATCCGGTTCGTTCTGCTCGCGCATCTGATCAAGGTTAGCCTTGATACGTTCCTGGTCTGCCTGCTCAAAGCGGAAACGGTCCTCGCGCCAGGCGCGAACGTCCTGATCGACCTGTGCGGTGTGTTCGCGGGCCTCGAAGCTGTAGGGAAGATCGCCCTCGTGGCCGAGCATGTCGGCGACCTGCTCGTACAGCTCTCGGAAAAACAGGTTCTGGCGTTTCTTGTCGCGCCGTTCTTCGGCAGGTAGCAAGCGAATTGCCGTCGGCGCCATGCGCCATGCCGGGGCTTCGTACCCGACGTTGACCCTGCGGACGAACTGATGCGCTTCTGCTGCCTTGAGCAGGGTTTCGATCAGCTCATCATATTCCTTGGCCGGAACTTGCTGGTTGTCCCAGAGCGAGGCTTGTCGCAGGGCTTTCCCGAGCTTGCTCTGTCGGCCTGCCCTCAGGATCAGTACCGCTTCCGACGCCCGGATCGTATTGTTCCGAGGCGGGTTGATCATCAGGAAGCCGCACTCGCGCAGCGTGTTTTCTTCCTCACGATCGATCGCCCAAGGCAGCCGGAGCCGATTGCGCGACACTTCGGCAGCCTGACGAACTTTGCCGCGGTCTAGCGCGTCAGTGGCGACTGCCAGCCCTTGGCGCATGTGATCGAATAGAATCTCGTAAAGCTTGCGTCGCTGATCAGGAGAGGCCTGGGCAAGCCTCTCGTTGCCCACGAACTCCTCGTCATCCTGCACGAGGTCATCCAGCCCCGGGAACTGGGCTGCTATGAGGCCCACCTCTTCAAGGTTCGGGTTCGTATAACGCCACCCACGCCGCAGGTCTGCCCACAGGCGGTGAGCCAGAATGTCTGAGAGGGTTTCCTGGGCTTCCTGCCTATTCTGGTAACCTTTGGCATTGGGATCGAGCATCCATTCGCCCAGCCGTCCCTTCTCATCGAGGTCGAAGCCCAGCGCCTGCCGCACTGCCTCACCAAACTTGTCCGGCTTCAGTCCCTGAGGACCTGCAGCTCTGACGGCACGCAGGATCGCGCCACGCAGAAGCGTGACGAAAATGAAGTCGTTGAAGTGACCGGCCTGCAAAGCCGCGTCCTGACGGTTGTCCGTGAATCCCAGCAGCTTTCGGGTATGTGGATCGAGGGAACCATCCTTTTCCATCCAGGCAAGGATCGTCGAAACAATTAGTGTGGTCGCTGAACTGCGACCTTCAGCCGACAGGCCGGCCAGTTTGTTGATCTCGCGAGCCCCGGAAGCAGGTTGATGACCGCATTCAGGGCAGAAGCGATACTTGCCCGCAAAAAACCACGCCGCAACCCCGTCGTCTCCGAAACTGCCATCAGGGCGCACCATCACCAGGCGCCCTTCATGCTTGCCTCGATGTGACGCCTTTAGGCGCTCTTGGCCGTTCGCTGCGACTTCAAGCCATTCATCCGGATAGTCATTGACGTCCCCTGAGAACCGGAAGGCCTGATTGACTGCAGGCACCAGGTAGCCGGTCTCGGTGCCGTCGGGTTCTGCTTCATCGCGGGCTGGTTCATCGATTGGCCGGGCGATAACCCGATGCGCTCCATCAGCGAAGGTGACCGAGACGCTGTGATGTTCTTGCCCGCACTCGCGGCAGAAGAAAAGTGGGTATAGGCGGGCGCTCTCATCCTCGGGATGATACTTCTGCCCTTCCAGGCTGACCCTGCGTTTGCCTGCGGGCTCCAGCGTCGAATAGGCTTGGCCAGCACCTGAAATGAAGCGGTGCAGCTTGAAGGCAAGAAACGCCCGCGATGAGGTGCCACCGCGCTGATCTTCCCTCTTGCCCATCATCGCCAACATATCGGCGATGGCCCGCGCGCAATCGGTCTGGGGCAGCCCTGTCTGCTCTGCCAGTTTCGCCGCTGCATCAGGAAGCGTCATCGGCTTGCGTCGACGGAGCTTCTCGCCGTCCTCAAGGCCGATCTGCGTCTCAATCCAGCAGGCAAGCGGATGAACGTGTAACTCCTCATCTGACAAAGCTGGAGCCAGCGGTTGCAAGACCGCTTGGCGCAACGGCTCACCAAGTGTTTCTGCCTTGATCGCATGAGAGGTCGCCCGGTCGAGCGCCTCATCTATGATGCTGCCAGACGAAATTGGCTGCCCAAACAGCTTAGTCGCGACCTCTGCCACCGCTGCGGCGCGTTCCTGCTCATCTGGCGAGCTGGACATGGTTGCCGACGTGCCGATGCAGATCAGGTCCTTGGACGGCGTTAAGCGCTGCTTGACCCGCCGCACTAGCATGGCGACATCCGCACCTTGTCGCCCTCGGTAGGTGTGCAATTCGTCGAGGACCAGAAAGTCCAAGCCCTGAGCGTTCTCGATCACGGCACGATCGAGTTTCTCCTGCCGGGTCATCAGGAGTTCGAGCATCATGAAGTTCGTCAGCAAGATATCCGGCTTGTCCCGGGAGATCTGCTGACGCTCAATTTCGGACTCTTGCCCTGTGTAGCGGGCTACGGTCGGGCGCAGATGCGGGGGCAGCCCCGCATCGTCGACGAACTTCTTGATTTCCCCCAGCTGCGAGTTCGCCAGCGCGTTCATCGGATAAATGATGATCGCCCTGGTGCGAGGCGCTTCACCCGCCTTCTTGGCCCTGATGATGGCGTCCACAATCGGCACAAAGAAGCAGAGTGACTTGCCCGAACCGGTGCCTGTCGTAACCACGAAACTCTCGCGATTTCTCGCTTTGGCTACGGCGCGTTCTTGGTGTCGGTGAAGGCGGATCGGATTTCGCTCAGGGCCGACGGCAAAGACGGATGCAATTTCCGGCGCGACATCGCCTGATGCGACAAGCTCATCGATCGATTGCCCAGGCAGGAAGCGCGGGTTGATGGTTATGAGGGGGGGCGGCCAGAATTTGCCCTGCTCGTAAATGTCGCGAATCTGGTGATCGATCTCCGGAGCACGGATCGAAGAGAATGAGCGGGCAAAAGAGGCGTAACGGTCAACAAGGGCCTTATCGAGGTCGAAAATGTTCATGCCGATGCCCCCGGAACGTCATTGGTATTGAGTAGAATGATCTGTTGATCTTGCGGCTTACGCGCAGCAGGATCCGTATCAAGCCCGAGCCTCTTTAATGCGTAGTAAAGCAAGGCTCGGCGGACAGGGATAACAACCCGACCATTTTGCATCCCGTAGTCGAGTTCAATCACTCGCTTCTGATTTTGGCTGAGAGCTGGATGCGGGCCGATCTCAAGCTGAACGATTTCGTCCCAATCAGCATCAGCCGCCGTTTGCATTTGAGTGGACCGTGACTGACGGGTCTCGATAATCCGCGAAATGACGAAGTCACGGTATTCCCCGCTCTTCTCGCAAAACGAGCGAGCGTGCCACCTGAAACCATCGAACGCCAAGGCGTGCGGAGCTATCCAGCGCCACTCGGGGTCTGGTGAAGACATTGATTGGTAACGAACCTCAACTGCTTCACGTCGCCGGATTGCAATCACTATCGATCGCAGCACGGTGGGATCGATGCCGCGTGCAGGCGCCGGGGTTGCGTCGAAAGTAGGAAGGTTCCCGATCCATGCATCTTCAGGAGCGACAATCCCTTCAGCAACAGAACGTACCTGAGCGAGATATTGGATGGCGTCAGGTTTCAGGAAGTGGGGGCTGAAAGCTGGGGAACGGACATAAGTCTTCCCGCTCTTGTCGTAGACCATGTTGTCAGGCGCGAGCGCGATGTAGCGGTTGAGGTCGCCCGATGCCTGGTTCAGCGAGACACCGAACGTGTCCATTAGATCGCCTCTATTGACGTGACCTTCCCAGAAGAGGCGGAACTCGATGAACTGGAGCTTTTGCTCCACGCTCCATCGTAAACTTGGTTTGCCTTCCCCCATGGCCGCCCTCGAATCAGATTCCAAACCCATCCAGTTAGTGGGCCTATTGAGGTGTAAGCGAGCATGTGTCGTTCGGGCAAGGAAAAGAGTCGCCGGTCGTGCCTGCGAACGATGTTTAACCGGTCTCAAATGGGAATCGAACTCACAGTCGTAATATAATAATCAGTAGGTTACACCCCAGAGAAGGTCGGAATCCGGCTCCGTTCCCACCGCCACTTGACCTTGCCAAGACATGCCATCCCATGCCAAAAACCCTAGAAATTGCTGGGGTTCTGTCTCATTGGGACGTGCGCGGTGTGCCATCGCGTGCCATCAATGGACCGGGCCCGAGGGGGTAATTCAGGGGGTAACGCTCTAAACGATACCCCCAAGTAGGGGTATCGGCATGCTCTCCGACACGAAGATCCGCAAAGCCGCACCAGCCGAGCGAGATTACAAGCTCGCCGACGAGAAGGGTCTGTTTCTCCTTGTGCGCAAGAACGGCGGCAAGCTCTGGCGCATGAAGTATCGCGTCGAGGGGAAGGAGAAGCTCCTCTCGTTCGGCCCCTATCCCGACGTCACCCTGATCGACGCACGCGAGAGACGCGACGAAGCCCGCCGCCTGCTGCGCCAAGGTGTCGACCCGAGCGCAGAGAAGAAGCGTGAAGCCAAGGCCGCCAGATTGGAGGAGGCGCATTCGTTCGAATCGGTCGCGCGCGAATGGCACGAGCTCAACAAGGGCCGTTGGACCGACGTGCATCAGGCCGACGTGATCCGATCGCTCGAGCGCGACGTGTTCCCTACCCTGGGCAAGCGGCAGATCAACGACATCGAGGCCCATGACGTCCTCGACATGCTCCGCAAGATCGAGAAGCGCGGTTCGATCGAGACGGCCAAGCGCATCCGGCAGCGCATCAGCGGCGTGTTCCTGCTGGCGGTGTCCAAGCGCATCGCGCGCGACAATCCCGCCAAGGATCTGAATGCCGCCCTGCTGCCGAAGCCGAAGGCCAAGAAGCAGCCTGCGATCCTCGCCATAGACGAGTTGCGCGACCTGCTGACCAAGACCGAGCAATCGGGCGCGTCGCCCGTCACGCTGCTGGCGTCGCGCCTCCTCGCCCTCACCGCCGTTCGCCCGGGCGTTGTCCGCGGCGCGCGATGGGATGAGTTCAGGGATCTCGAAGGTGAGGAGCCGTACTGGCACGTTCCAGCCGAGCGCATGAAGCTCACTCTCGATCGCAAGGATGAGCAGGCGTTTGACCACGTCGTCCCCCTGGCGCCGCAAGCCGTCGACGTCCTCCATGCCGTCCGCCGCCTGACCGGGCGTAGCGAGCTCGTGTTTCCCGGCCAGCGCCACGCCCATATACCCCTGTCCGAGAACGCGATCGGCTATCTCTACAACCGGGCAGGTTGGCACCGCAGGCACGTCCCGCATGGCTGGCGCGCGGCCTTCTCGACGATCATGAACGAGCGGGCGAAGCTCGCCGGGATTGCCGACGACCGCGCCGTGATCGACCTCATGCTAGCGCACGTCCCCGAGAACAAGGTGGAGCGCGCCTACAACCGCGCCGAGTTTATGCCGCGCAGGCGGGAGATCGCGTGCGAGTGGGCGGACCTGCTGCTTGAAGACATGCGGCCGGCCAAGGATCTGCTGACGGTTGCAAGGCGCAGCACCTAGCGTTTCACTTCTCAGGCAGGAGGCGAAGGAGCCCCGAACGTAGCGAAACTGTTGGTTCCGCAAACTCTAAAAGCCCTTGCGAGAACTAAGCACAACTATGTTGGCAGGAATCGACCAGATCCGGTCGTTCCGGCGTGGTTCTGAGAGCGTCAACTTACTCCAACACCGGTCGTACCGGGAGCATTAAGACCTTCGGTCGAGGTTGCCCTAAAGACCAGACGTTCACTCTTCTCTGTGAAGTTATCAGATACCGCCGTCCATTCAGGCTCTGGGATTCAACCTTCGAGCACCGAAGGACACCTTCATCGAACTATGAAGGGCAATTGCTCGTGGAATCCCTTTCCACAATCTCGAAAGGCAAATGCTTTGAGACTACCTTATCCGGGGAAAAATTCCTTGCGCGCAGAAGCTCAATCGCGCTGCGCGTAGCCTGCTCGGAAATTGCGGCGATGGGTTGACGTACAGTCGTCAGTCTTGGCCATATCTTGACCGCTATCGGCGTATCGTCAAAGCCTGCGATCGACACGTCACCAGGTATGTCGAGGCCAAGGCGGTGAGCTTCGGACACCGCTGCTGCAGCCATGTCATCGGTTGTTGCAAAGATTGCGGTAGGTCGCTGTTGCAGCGCGAACAGTCTGCGCGCAGCGATCAATCCCGAATCGTAGCTGAAATCGCCCGTGACCTCGAGTTCGGGGTTATTGGCGAGATTTGCCTCGGCCAGCGCTGCACGATAACCTTCCAGGCGTGACTGGCTCGCGAAATGATTTTCGGGTCCCCCGACAAAACCAATGCGCCGATGCCCGCGCTCGATGAGCCAGCTGGTCATTGCGCGCGCAGCGTTGAAATCGTCGATCCGGACGCCGCTCAGGTTCTTCAACTCCCGCCCCGGCGAAATGGCGACGATGGGCAGGCCATGGGCGCGCAGGGCTTCGGTCTGTTCGACAATCTCGCAGTAGGGCGGCGGAAGCAGAAGGGCACCTGCCCCTGCCCGGACCAGTTCGGCCATGGTCTCCCCCGTGTTGCCGACATCCTCACCCTTGCATGGACGTATCAACAGTTGCGCGCCAAGCTGGCTTGCCGCGTTCAGTGCGCCGACCAGAACTGCGCTGAGGAATGCGCTTTGCGGGTTGTTGTAGACGAGCCCAACGCGCATCTGCGCAGCGCTGGCCAAAGCCTGTGCGGCCGCATTGGGCGTATAGCCCAGATCCCTGATCGCAGCCTCAACCGCCTCGCGCGTCTTGTCCTGTACTTTCTTTCGGCCGGACAGCACGTTCGAAACGGTCATGGCCGAGACGCCGGCCCGGGCGGCGACATCGCTGATCGTCACTGCCGAACTGGATCGGCGCGGCATGCGGCTGCTCATTTCCTAACAACCACAACTATTTGACAGCAATCGGTTGTATTGAAGTTCACCGGCCCGCCCTCATTGACAAGCTCTTGAATTCCACAGATGAGCAATTCATGCAAGGTATAGCGCTAAACAAGCTGGCGCGCGGAGAGTGAGATGCGGCGGATAAGGAATGGATTGCAGGTTGCCGCAATGGCTCTTGCCTGCGGCATGGCGGCGACACTGCCTGCTCCGGTGCTTGCACAAACGGCACCCCCATCATCGGCGCAAGTGAAGGAAGCGCGAAGGCCCAACGTCCTACTCATAATGGCCGACGACCTCGCACCCCAGCTCGGCAACTATGGCGCCCCTGTTCGTACACCCAACATCGACAGGCTCGCCAAGCAGGGCATCAGTTTTGACCGCGCCTACGCGCAGTTTCCATGGTGCGCTCCCAGCCGCGCTTCCATGTTGACGGGCACGCGCCCGGATACGACCCGCGTTGCGGATCTGACGACGCCGTTTCGGGCGGCATTACCGGATATCCAGACGCTACCGCAGTACTTCCGCGGGCACGGCTACTTCGCCGGCCGGGTCGGAAAGATATTCCACCAGGGTGTGCCCGGCGGGATCGGCCAGCCGGGACCTGACGACCCGCAATCGTGGGATGCAACCGTCGATCCGCGTGGCCGCGATCGCGATGCGGAAGCCGGTCGACTGGTCGAGCTGACGCCCGGGATCCCATACGGATCATCAATGGCCTACCTCGCTGACGAGGGCGCGGACGAAGATCAGACCGATGGCAAGGTCGCCACCGCCGCGATCGAAATGATGAAAGCGCACAAGGACAAACCGTTCTTCATCGGTGTCGGTTTCTACCGACCACATGTGCCCGAAGTAGCCCCGAAAAAGTACTTCGACCTCTATCCGATCCAGTCGATCCAGGTGGCCAATCAGGATCCCAACAAACTTGCGGCGGTCCTTCCCGCCAGCAAGGCATGGACGCCGGACAACTTTGCCATGAGCGAAGACCAGCAGCGTCAGATGATCCGCGCCTACTACGCCGCCACCAGTTATATGGATGCCCAGGTGGGTCGTGTGCTCGATGCCCTGCAGGAACTCGGGCTCGAGGACGATACCATCGTGGTATTTGCCAGCGATCACGGGTTCATGTTGGGCGAACATGGCCAGTGGATGAAGAACATCCTGTGGGAGCCTGCCGCGCGAGTACCCCTGATCCTGCGGGTGCCGGGCAGAGGCGCTTCGGCCGGCAAGCGTTCGCCGCGCACAGTGGAACTGCTCGATATCTATCCGACGCTGGTCGAACTTGCCGGATTGCCCGAGTACTCGCGCAACGAGGGCAAGAGCCTGACCTCGCTGCTTGCCAAGCCCACAGACAGGAAGTGGACGAAGCCCGCACTTTCACAGGTGCGCGGCGGCCGCAGCATTCGAACCGAACGGTGGCGCTACACCGAATGGGAAGAAGGCAAGAAAGGCCGCGAACTTTACGATCACCGTTCGGACCCGGCCGAAGAGCACAATCTGGCCGACAGCCCGCGCTTTGCCGGAACGGTCACCTCGCTGCGGGCCTTGCTGCCACGAGGGCCGGTCGAGCCACGCCCGAACCCGGTGCGATACGACGCTATCCGCGATTGCACCTATTTCCCTGTCGCCAAGGCAAATCCTGACCAGAAGAGTGGCGCTGGCGACGGTGCTGCCGGACTGAAGCGCTGCGAAGAGCTGGACCCCTGAAGGTCCAGCCCCTCGCCCTCGTCTGGATCAGTAAACCCACTCGGTCTCGCGGCCGTTGATCACGACCTTGCGCACGCCGTGACGCTTCCACAAGGGCTGGGGCAGCTCCGCCCGCCATGCTTCGATCGCGGCCGAAAGCTCGGTCGTAGCCTTGCTGTTCTGGACAGAAAGGTCCGCGCTTTCCGCAGGATCGCGGGCCACGTCGTAAAGCATGGTGGCGTTCCAGTCCTGCGACCGCCACAGCTTCAGATCGCCCTTCCGCGCGGCGTAGACCGGCTCCTGGCCGAACACCAGGGTGCGCTCTGTCTGCGCTTTGCCTGATGCGCTGTCGACCAGACTGACGCCTCCCAGAGCCGAGGGCATGACAGCCTTCGGATCGATGGCCTTGAGCACAGTGGGCACGATATCGATCGCACTGACCGGCGTGTCGTTGACCCCGGCCGGTTTCAGGCCTCGCGGCCACGACATCGCAAAAGGCACGCGCATGCCGCCTTCGATGTAGGTGAACTTTCCGGCCCCCCAAGGATGGGCTGAGTTGCAGAAGCCGAACTGCTCGGGGCAACCATTGTCGGACAGGAACACGACCATCGTATCGTCGCGAAGCCCCCTTGCCTCCAGCGCATCGAGTATCTGGCCGACGCCGTCATCCATTGCCGCAATCATGGCGACATAGGTACGGCGCACCGGATCCTTGATGTGCGCGAAGCGATCGTACCACTTGCGCGGAACCTGAAGCGGCCAGTGCGGTGCATTATAGGCGACGTAACCGAAGAACGGATGGGAGCGGTCCGCCGCAGAACGGTCGATGAAGTCCACCGCCCGTCGGGTGATCTCGTCCGTCATGTAGCGGTCAAAGTCATTGACCGGGCGCGCGTCAGGACCTTCGACAGTCACGCCGTTGCCCTTGCGCTCGTCCAGCGCATACTTGTCCGCCTTTGTCGGGGTGGTCACGATGCCAGGCGTCTTCGGATCGACGTAGACGGTTTCGCCCGCGAGAAAGCCGTAGAATTCGTCGAACCCACGGTTGGTCGGATAGAACTGCCGTTCCGCGCCGAGATGCCACTTGCCGAAGGCCGCCGTGCGATAGCCCAGCGGCTTGAGCCTTTCGGCAAGGGTCAGCTGGTCGGCAGGCAGGCCAGCACCCGGATCGCCCTGATCATTGATATTGTAGGTGAAGCCGAAGGTCTGCGGCATGCGCCCCGTAAGCAGGCCCGCGCGCGAGACTGCGCAGACTGACGCCGCAACGTAGCCGCTTGAAAATGCAACGCCATTCTGAGCGATGCGCTCGATATTGGGGGTCGGCACATCGTTCCGTCCGTAGATCGAGACGTCGTTCCAGCCCAGATCGTCGACAAGGATGACGAGCACGTTCGGCCTGCGCGCTGCCGGCATGTCCGCGCTTGTCTCGGACAGCCGAGGCTTGCCGACGCAGCCGGACATGCCAACGATCGCACTTGCTGCCAACAATGCGGACAACGCCTTGCGGACCGGCCCGCTCATTCATCACCTGCAGGCGTGCGGCCACAGCCCGCTATGGTTGCCGGCACTCCGGGTGTCACAGAGGGGAACTTTGCACACCACGGGTAGCGCGTGGGATCGAGCGGCCCGTCGCCGGCCTGGGCCAGGACCCGCCTGAACGTCGCGAGGCGCTTGGCCGCCTCTCCCTTCGCGGCCTTCGGGTCTATCTCGCTCTCAATGCCGGCATCAGGATCGATCGAGACGAACTTTCCATCGCCATAGAGCTTCCATCGCGCATCGAAGACAAACCGCGTCGGCTCGAACTGCCAGGCCGGAGCATAGTGCATGAAAATGGAATCGCGCACGGAAGCCGCCTTGCCGGTGATGACCGGCCACTGGCTCATGCCGTCCACCTTGCCAGTCTTGTCCGGGACTTTCGCCACTTCCGCAAGCGTCGGCAGGACATCGGTGAAATCGAACAGGGCCTCGCTGGTCTTGCCCTCGGGAACAAGGCCAGGACCCCACACGATCATCGGAACGTGCGTGCCGTTGACCGTGGGCGAGCCCTTGCCCCCCGGAATCGCATGTCCGTTGCGCATGCTCGTGATCTTGCGCCCGGTCCCGTTGTCGCCGGTGAAGATCACGATGGTGTTGCGGTCAAGACCATCGGCTTTCAGCTTTGCCATGAGATCGCCGATCAATTGGTCCATGTACGAGACCATCCCGGCAAAGCGCGCCTTCGAACCCTCCGCCGTCATCGATGCCGGCGTCGGCACATAGGGATCGTGGGTGAGCACCATCGAATAGTAGAGGAAGAACGGCTTGTCCTTGTGCCGGTCGATGAAATCGAGCGCGTACTTGCTGTCGAAGTCGGGACCGAAGCCCTCCTCGTTGATCTTGCTCTTGCCCGACGTGGCGCGGGTGGGCCCCCAATAGCGCGACCCCTTGGCGGCGAGCGCCTGAAGCTGCCAGAGATAGCTCTCGTCAAAACCCGCTGCCTCGGGCGTGATGCCGACGCGGCCGTCGAACCCGTTGCCCATGAGCTGCCACTTGCCCACCATGGCGGTGGCATAGCCTGCCTCCTGCATCAGGTTGCCGAACGTGCGCTGACCCGGCGCGAGGTAGCCGAAAGCCTCGTAGTTTCGGGCATTCTCCTGCCCCGTCATCAGCCGAACCCGCGAGGGTGAGCAGAGCGGTGTGGCGTGCGCATTCTGAAAGCGGATGCCTTCGGCGGCAAGCCGGTCGATATTGGGCGTGTGGTACTCGCCACCGTAGACGTTCACGCCCTCGACCCCGAAGTCATCGGCGAGGATCAGGATGACGTTCGGTCTGGCGTCCGCAGCCCGCTGCGACGGGGCGGCCGTCGTCTGCGCGACTGCAGCCTGCGGCAGAACCGCCGAGAGCGGCGCCATCAGGGTCGTGGCCAGCAAGGGAAGAATGGCTCGGCGGCGCAGGCGTGACGTGAACATTTGCGGGTGCCTCATGCTGCAGATGGACCGCTCGTCGGGTTCTTCCGGCGGAGCGCGTCGAGATCGAAAATCGGCACCGAGGGATCATATTGCCCCTCAAGAACCAGCTTCAGATAGCGGGCTGCATTTGGCAGATATTCATCATCCACCGTTGTCAGCGCCGCAATTTGCGGCAGGGCCGGAAGCGCTGCCGGACCCATGCGGGTCAAAACATTGAGTGCCTGCAGCCGGACCCTGTCAGGTGTTCCCGGCTCGAGGAGGGCGGCCAGCTGCAAACACGCCTCGGCACTGGCGCCGCTGCGAGCAAGAGCGTCACACGCGGCAACACGGACCTGCGGCACCGGGTCAGACGTAGCAAGGCGGCGCAGACGCTGCAGATCCTCCCCCCACGCTCCCTGGACCGCAAACCCTGTCGCACCCCAGAAGCGAACGACCTCGTTGCTGTCCGCCAAGGCGGCGCGCAAGATCGGAGCCTTGCGCCGGTCACCTTGCGCGGCCACCTGTCCAAGCGCCATCAGGCGACGCAGCGGGTAGGCTCCGGCAACGCGGCTAGGCACATAGCCCTCCAGCCGCGAATCTTCGGGGATGAAGCCGTTGTCGTTGATTGCCAACATGTGCCGATCGAGCGCCCGACGCATTTCCGCCATGCGCGCCGCCTGCTCGGGCCTCTTGGCCAGGTTCACCGTTTCGTCTGGATCTTCCTGTGTGTCGTACAGTTCCTCATGAGGCCGTTCCTCGAACAGACTGCGCTGCAGGGGCGTCAATTGCCCTTCCCTGCGCAGCCTGTCGATGTCCTGATAGCCCTTGGCCAGCCACGCGAATGCCTGGTTCTGCATCAGGGGCAAGTGCGGCATGTAGTTGCGGACATAGCGCCAACGTCCATCGCTGACGGTGCGCACGAAATCATAGCGCTCGTCCATGCGGTTGCGCATTCCGAACGCCCACTTCCCCGGCGCCGCTGCAGCTGACCCCATGAAAGCCTTCCCCTGCATCACCGCCGGGATTGGCGCGCCGGCAAGGGACAGAACCGTGGGCGCGAGATCGATGAAACTGACCGGTGCCTTCACTTCCCCACCCGCAGCGACCGGGGAAAGATGCGCCCATTTCTTCGGAAGGCGCACAACCAGCGCGCACCGCAGCCCGCTATCATAGCAATACCGCTTGGAGCGCGGCAGAACCCCGCCGTTGTCGGAATAGTAGAAGACAATGGTGTCCTCGCTCAGCCCCGCCTCGTCCAGTTCGGCCAGAAACTTGCCAACCTGACCGTCCATGACCTCCATCAGGTTGTAGTAGCTGGCAATATCCTGACGAATGGCAGGTGTGTCAGGCAAGTATGCCGGGACCCGCACGGCTTCCGGCGTCACCTTGCCAGGAACCTTCTTGAAGTTCTGCGATTCGTGCGTGGTCATCAGGTTGAAGACGGCCATGAACGGCTTGCCAGCAGGACGATTCTTCCAGTGCGCCTTGGTGCTGCTGTCGTCCCAGATCGCCTTGGGGTCGATGTCGCAGTTGTAATCCGTCTTGACGTTGTTGGTCACAAAATACCCTGCCTTGCGCAGCAGGTCGGGATACGTCGGCAAGATCCCAGCCGCCTTTGCATCCGACCTCATGTGATGGGCGGGAGCACAGGCTTCCGGCAGAACGCCGGTGAGGATACCGAAGCGCGAGGGCGCACAGACTGGCGCATTCGAAAAGGCATTGCGATATAGCACGCCTTCACGTGCCAGCGCATCGATGTTGGGTGTGTGCGCCAGCTTGTCGCCATAGGCGCCAATGAACGGGTTGTTGTCCTCGCTGACGATCCAGATGATGTTGGGCCGCTTGCCAGTCTGGGCGCGCAGCGCACTCGCCGAAACCGCTGCCAGCGCGCCTGTGGCGCCGGCCTTGAGAAATTGGCGTCGCGAATTACCGGTCATTGCCCCGCTACCCTTTTGATCGTGTCTTCATTTGGGTCGGCGGGCTTCAGGCGGTCAGGCAAAGGCTGTCGCTCCGGGCTGTCGTCGAACCGCTCGCGCAGGCGGAACGCTTCGGGTGCTTCGGCCAGCGGTGGATTGGAATATTTGCGGGCCTCGCGCCACCACAGGCGCTTGAGTTCCTCGACCTTGGCCGGATACCTGGCTGCGAGATCTTTGCTCTCCGAAAAGTCGGCCTCGGTGTCGAACAGTTGCCATGTGTCGGTGGCAAAGTCGGTCATCTGCTTGTGTACCGCCACAGCCCGCCATTTGCCGCTGGTGATGGCCCGGTTGCCACGCAGCTCGAAGTACTGGACAGCACGGCCCGGCAACGTTGCCTTGCCCAGCATTCCCTTGATCGACATGCCTGCCACCGGCAGCTCGGCAACCCCGCCAACACTGCGCGGGAACCGTGTGCCCGCAACGTCGGCCAAGGTCGGCGCAAGATCGATCACGTCGACATAACCCTTGCGGATGGCGCCTTTGTCCTTGATCACCCTGGGCCAGGACACAATCAACGGCGTGCGCACACCGCCCAACTGAGGCCAGACTTTGTAGCGGCGGAAAGGTGTTGATCCCAACATTGCCCAAGGCCTTTGATATTCGGCCTGGGTCTTGTCGGTTCCCAACTCGTCTAGCCGTGCCAGCATCTGTTCGGGCGTCAGCTTGTTCGGGGCATAGAGGCGCTCGAAATTGCCCTTCTGCCCAGCTTCGGACGCTGCGCCATTGTCGCTCATCAAGACGATCAAGGTGTTATCGAACTGGCCGGTCTGCTTGATATGCGTGACCAGTCGCGCGATCTGAGCATCCGTATGGGTGATGAACCCCGCATAAGTCGCCATGAAGCGGGCAAATACGGTCTTTTCGGTCGGCGTCAGGTCGGCCCAGGCCCGGTCGCCGGGATTGCGCGGCGGCAGCACAGTGTTTTTGGGCACGATGCCAAGTGCCTTCTGCCGTGCCAGCCGGTCCTCGCGCATCGCGTCCCAGCCCTTTTCATAGACCCCGGCGTAGCTGTCGATCCATTCGCGCGGGACCTGAATGGGCGAATGGCCCGCGCCGTAAGCCAGATAGACGAACTTGGGTTTGGTCGACCCGGCATTCCCCGGCGCGGGAAGCGCTGCGATGGCGCGGTCGGTGATGTCGACCGAGAAATGATACCCGGGTGTTTCCGGTGCAGGAATGCGGCGATTGCCCTCGATCAGCTTGGGGTGATACTGGTCGGTCCAGCCAAGGAAGAAGCCGTAGAAGCTGTCAAAACCGCGCTGCAATGGCCAGGACCCATTATGACCGGGCGAGCCGTCCTCCTGCTCGGGCGCGAGATGCCACTTGCCCAGCCCCACGGTTTCATAGCCGGACCCGCGCAGGACTTGGGCAATCGTCTGCGCATTCGAAGCCAGTTCGCCGCGGTCTCGGGTCATGTCGGCCGGGTTTAGTTTTGCAGCGGGCAGGTCCGGCATTCGCACAGTCTGCGGGTTGCGTCCAGTCAACAGTGCGGCGCGCGTCGGACTGCAAACTGCCTTGGTATCGAACCGGTTGAACCGCAGGCCCCCTTGCGCCAGCGCATCCATGGCCGGCGTGCGGATCTCGGAACCGAACGATCCGAGGTCGGAAAAGCCCACATCGTCGAGCACGATGACCACAATGTTCGGGCGCGGTGCGGGCTTGGCGGTGGCAGACGTCGCCGTCGCCAGCGCGAGCAAGCCACTGGTTGCCAGCTTTCGCACGATTTTCGTTGAATGCGTCAATTCAATTGCTCCTGGCAAATGAGGAGGGCGGTGCAGACGTTTCCCGTTCGATGATCTTGTGCGGCACGATCTCTATGGTTGCCGGGGGCCGTTCACCGGGCGTTCGGGCAAGCTGGATCGCCAATTCCGTCGCTCGGCGTGCGATATCGGCGACCGGCTGGCGAACGGTCGTCAACAGCGGCAACATTCGCACCGCGAGGGGGCTGTCGTCGAAACCGGCTACGGAGACATTCTCCGGCACACGCAGGCCAAGCTTGTGCGCCATGGCAACGACGGCACCTGCAGTGTCGTCGTTGCTGGCAAATATGGCAGTCGGGCGGTCGGGCCGATCGAGCAGTTTCCGTGCGGCTTCAAGTCCATGGCTGAAGGACAGCGCGCTTGTCGCCACCAGACTCGCATCGACTTTCAGACCGGCCCGCTCATGCGCGGCCGCGAATCCGGAAAAGCGGGACCAGTGGACGAGGTGAAGCTTCTCCGCTCGGATAAAGCCGATGCGCCGGTGGCCCAACGCGATCAGGTGCTCAGTCATTTCCCGTGCAGCTGTCTCATCGCAGATGCGCACGCAATGCACACCCTCGATCGAAAGGCCGGGCGAAGGCGAGACGACCGGCACGCCCAGTCCTTCACCTTTCAGTTCCTCGTGCAGGAAGCCAGCGAACAGGCCAGGCAGCACAAGCGCGTGCACCCCCGACTTGACGAGACTCTCGACGGCTTCGGCGACGGCTGCCCGGTCTGCAATGCCTACCCTGCGGATCAGGAGTTGCGCACCGAGGTCCGTGGTCGCCTCAACCGCACCGCCCAGCACAGAACTCACAAAGGAGAATTCATCCCTGCCAAGAAGCAGCCCCACCCGCGTCATTTCCGCGCTTGCCAGCGATTTTGCCGCAAGGTTGGGCGTGTAGTTCAGCTCTCGCACGGCCTCCAGCACCGCCTGGCGGGTTGCCTCGCGCACCGGCTTCACATTGTTGAGCACGTTGGAAACGGTCATAGCCGAGACTCCGGCATGCCGGGCAACTGCATCGATCGTGACGGCCTGGCTTTTCTTTCGGCTAGCGCGGGCCACGGTCTAGATTCCGGCGGTTCGCAATGCGCGGGCGTAGCCCTTGAGCCCGACAAACAACGCCACGACCGAAAGGGGGGAGGCCACCGCGCAGACCAGGGTGATCGCGTCGGGCAGCGCGCTCGGATCCATGAACCAGTAATCAGTCACGATCGCGATGGCCAGCGGCCCTCCGGCCGCGCCGATGAGGTTTACCAGAAGCATGTAGCCTGCCGAGACCGAAGCGCGCATCCGGTTCGGTGTGATCTCCTGCAAGGCCGCCAGACCGCCACCGAAGTTGAAGCCGGCCAGAAAGTTCATGAGTCCGATCAGCGCCAGCGAAAGGCGATAGTCGGACATCTGGGGAAACGCGGTCGTCACCGGCACAAGGGCCACGAACCCGGCCATTGCGACATAGAGGTTGGCCTTGTCGTAACCTCTCTGACGCAACTTGGACGCGATGATGCCGCCCGCAAGCGTGCCGCTTACACCGCAAACCGCAGTGATCGTGCCATAAAGGCCGCCGACTTGCGCGGTCGTAAGATCGAACTTCCGCTGCAGGAAGGCGGGGATCCACGCACCTGTCGCGTTTCCGACAAGGATCATCAGGGCAAAGCCGAAGCCTATGCCGAAATAGGCCTGCCAGTACTGCCGCATATGCGCGAAGAGATCGCGCAAGGGCACGGAGACCTGCCCGCCTTGCTGACCGATGCGGACCGGTTCACGCACCAGCAACATGGCACCTGAAAGCAGGAGCCCTGGCAGACCCAGCATCAGGAAGACCACCTGCCAGCCTCTCACGGTGCCGATCAGCGGGAGCAGAACGTCGCTCGATGGCGGAATCACGGTGGAAAGCAGCCCACCGAGCAGCAGTGCGGATGCCCCACCGGCATAGATGCCCATCTGGTAGACGCCCATGGCTGCGGGCAATTTCTCCTTTGGGAAATAGTCCGCGAGGATAGAATAGGCTGCCGGTCCCAATCCGCCTTCGCCCGCCCCCACCGCAACGCGGGCGGCGAACAACGAAGCAAAACTGCGGGCAACGCCGCACAGCGCGGTCGCCAAGCTCCAGACAAAAATTGCGCCGGCAATGATGTTGCGCCGATTCGTCCGGTCGGCCAGCCGGGCAACCGGGATTCCGACCAGCACGTAGAACATTGTGAAGCTGAGGCCATAGAGCAAGCTCATGGCGGTGTCGCTGACCTGGAGGTCTTCCTTCATGGGCTGCACCAGAAGAGCCAGCGCCTGCCGGTCGATAAAGGCCAGCGTATTGGCAAGTGCAAGCATTCCTGCAGCAAACCAGGCCATCCGCGGTTCGGGCCAGACAGTGGGCCCGCCCCCGGCATCGTGCTTGTCCGACATGTTCCTCAACCCCATCAATTTAGCGCTAAAAGTTTCGAGGATTTCGCGTGCTGTCAAGTTAAAACGCAGCGAACCGTCGCGGTGGAATAGCGCTAAACCTTTTTATTGACGAAGCTTGGCCAGGTATGGTTTAGCGGTAAATGCAATTCGATTCGCAAGTGCTGCCATAGTGGCGGCGCATGGCACATGATGGAGCAAAGCTCCGCCGTGCCCATGGGGGAGTAGAACCTGTGAAGACCTTCCAAGACCGTTCTGTCGCGTCAGTATTGGCGCTGACTTTTGCTCTCGCGCCCGTCGCTGCCTTTGCTCAGGAGACGGCCGCGACGCCACCCCAGGATGAGGCGGTTGCCGACACAGCGCCCGGCGAAATCGTGGTGACCGCGCAAAAGCGTGCCGAGCGCCTGCAGGACGTGCCGCTGGCCGTCACCGCAGTGACCGCCGACGCTCTTGCCAAGCGCCAGATCAACGACACCAACACGCTGGTCCAGGCCATTCCGTCGCTGTCGTTCCAGCAGGGTGCCAACCCCACCAACACCAGCTTCCGTATCCGCGGCGTCGGCAGCGCGCTGTTCGGCCAGGGCGTTGAGCCTTCGGTTTCGGTTGTCGTCGATGGCGTGGTTGCCGTCCGCTCGGCGCAGGGCTTCTCCGATCTCGCCGATATCGAACGCGTCGAGGTTCTGCGCGGACCTCAGGGCACGTTGTTCGGCAAGAACGCTTCGGCAGGCGTGATCAGCGTTACCACCGCACGGCCCACCAAGGACTTTCAGGCCAAGGCTGACTTCACCGTAGCCGAGCACGACGAATATCGCGCCCGCGCGACCATTTCCACGCCAATCAGCGACACGCTGCGCACCCGCGTCTCGGGCTTTTACAACAATGTTCGCGGTATCACCCGCAACATCGGCACAAACGAGTGGGTCAACGGCTCGGAGAGCTGGGGCGTTCGCGGCAAGGTAGAATGGGACGCAACCAGCAACCTGACGCTGTTGCTGACCGGCGAATACCGCAAGATGAACTCGGACTGCTGCGCATCGACCCTGATCTCGATCGTCAATCCGGTGCTTCAGCAGGTCGTCGGTCCGATCAACGCGACCCGCGAAAACCGCACGATCAACGAAGATTCGAACACCTTCGCCAACAGCCGCGCACAGACCTACTCGCTGCAAGCCGACTGGGACATCGGCCCGGCGACGATCACCTCGATCAGCGCCTATCAGGGGTATAACCTCGAGGTTAACCAGCCGATCGACCGCATCAATTCCCCACAGCCGATCTTCCTCGGTACAGCCGCCTTCGCACCGTACACGTTCTGGAACCAGAACCACGGCAAGGTCGATCTCGACGCCTACAGCCAGGAAGTGCGCCTTGCCAGCAACGGCAAGAACGACCTGAACTACGTGTTCGGCGTGTTCTACATGCACAGCAACATCGTGCGCCCATTCGATCGTCGTCGCGCCCGCTGCACCGCCGGTGTCGTCGGTCAGCCTTGCGATCCAGCACGTGTGGTCTGGCAGTCGGCACAGAGCCGCATCGAACTCGAGCAGGACAGTGTCGCGGCGTTCGGCCAGGTAGACTACGAACTCGTTCCGGGGCTGCGCGCCATCGGCGGTCTGCGCGTCCAGTACGAGAAGGGCACCAACACCGGCGTTCGCACCGCTCCAATCGTTGCGGGCGACAACGTCTTCCCGGGCAACCCATCGGTCAGCGGCACCTTCTCGGCAAGCGACACTGCAGTGACCGGCAAGGCTGGTCTGCAATATGAGTTCAGCCGCAACGCTCAGGCCTATGCAACCTATACCCGTGGCTACAAGGGTCTCGGGTATGAAATGGAAATCGCCGCCGATCTGGCCAACCAGAGCGCAGTCCAGCCGGAATGGGTGAACGCCTATGAAATCGGCTTCAAGGGCAGCACTGCAGATCGCTCGCTCTCCTTCGCGGCGGCGCTGTTCCAGTCGGATTATTCGAACCTTCAGGTCCAGGCCAACCGATCGAACCCGGCAACCGGCGAAATCCGCTTCCAGACCACGAACGCCGGCACCTCGCGCACGCGCGGTTTCGAAATCGAGGCAACGATGCGCCCGTCGGACGCCTTCTCGGTCAACGCCGCGGTCACCTATGCCCAGTCGCGCATCAACATCGATGGCCTGAACTGCCCACTGCAATTGCAGGCAGGTGCTCCTGTGATGACTGGGATGCCGGTCAACGTATGCTATCGTCCGGCCGCCGGCGCCACGCCGCAGCAGAACCTGCGCAACCGTCCGCTTCAGGCCAGCCCGGACTGGCGCATCAATGTCGCGCCGCGTTATGAGTACGAGGGCGACAGCTTCAATGCCTTCGCCCAGTTCGTGGTCAACTTCACCAGCGCCCAGAACTTCACGTCGGAACAGGATCCGCTGGCGGTGCAACCGGCCTATACGCTGGTTGACGCCACGGTTGGCTTCTCTACGCCAGACGACAAGTACAGCCTGACACTGTTCGTGAAGAACCTGTTCGACACCAACTACCTGACCTCCATCGGTCACAATTCGCTGATGTCTACCACCGCCAACCCGTTCGATCTGGTCGGCACCTACAACAAGGATGCAGATCGCTTCTTCGGCGCCACCGTCGCGGTGCGCTTCTGATCCTTGACGCTTCCCTCCGGCGGAACCTCCTTCGTGGGGTTCCGCCATCCATCGCCCGCTACGGCGATGGCGTTGCCGCCGCCATGTCCGCTGCATCCTCTCCCATGTCGTCAGTCCTAGACGAAAGCGGCATGGCGGCGCATCAACCTGTTACTCCCGGAGCCCCAAGTTGACTGTTTCCGGCCTGAAAACACCATCTCCTCTCGCACTGACCAAAAGCCAGGAGGAATGGGTCGAACGGACACGGGATGCCATGTCTGTCGAAGAACTGGTCGGTCAGCTTTTCGTCTTTTCCACATCGCAGGACAGCGTCGAAGAAATCACGCCGCTGCTTGCTCTCAAGCCCGGCGGTATAAACCGCTTTCCAACTTCCGACCTTGCAGCCTTCCGCGCAGCGACGATGATCGCGCTGGAAAGCGCAGGCGTCCCACCGATCTTCACCGGCGACATCGAAGGCGGCACCATCAGTCACCCCTTCGCCACTGCCGTGCCCAACCTCATGGGCCTTGCTGCAAGCAATGACCTCGCCACCACCGATGCGATCGCGCGCTTGGTCGCCCGCGAGAGTCGCAGTCTCGGCTATGACTGGTCGTTCGGCCCCGTCGTCGATCTCAACGTGGCCTTCCGCAGCGCGATCGTCGGCACGCGTTCGTTTGGCTCCGATCCTGAGAAGGTCACTGCACAAGCCGTCACATACATCAACGCGCTGCAGGATGAGGGCATCGCGGCATGCGTAAAGCATTGGCCCGGTGATGGCCTCGACGATCGCGACCAGCATCTGCTTACCACCGTCAACCCTCTGTCGGTCGATGAATGGCACGCGCTCTTCGGCCGTATCTACGGCGCGGTGATCGCCTCCGGCGTCATGACCGTGATGTCTGCCCACATTGCCTTGCCTGCCTACATCCGCGCCCGCATGCCGAATGCCGGCCGTGATGCCTTCCAGCCGGCCACCGTCTCGCGCCTGCTCAACCAGGACCTTCTACGTGGCGAACTCGGGTTTGAAGGACTGGTCATTTCCGATGCTACCGGGATGGGGGGCCTGACAAGTTGGATGGAGCGATCCGACGCTGTGCCAGCAGTGGTAGAGAACGGATGTGACATGTTCCTGTTCAGCCGTGCCCCGGATCGGGACTATCGCTTCATGCTGGATGGCCTGCGCAGCGGCCGGCTTTCGGAGGCCCGCCTTTACGAAGCGGTGACCCGTATCCTCTCATTGAAGGCAAGGCTCGGCCTTCATGAACGCGATCCGCAATCGCGCATTCTGCCATTGGAAGACTTGCAGGAACAGCTTCGCACGCCAGAGCATCTCGAGACTGCACAGTCCGCCTGCGGACAGTCGATCACGCTGGTGAAGGACACGCAGTCGCTTTTGCCGCTGCAGCCCGCCAGCCACCGTCGCATCGTCTATATTGCCGAAGCGGGCTACAGCTTTTGGGACGGCGCGCTTCCGCGCAGTTATGAACCGTTCCTTTCCGCAATGCGCGAGCGGGGCTTTGAATTGCGCCCCTACGATCCCGACGCAATGCCCACGCGTGAAGATACCGATCTGGTGCTCTACCTCGTCGGACAGGAAGCCACGCCCAGCGCCTCGCGGATCTATCTCGACTTCGTGAAGCTGCACGGCGGCATGCGCAAGGCCATGACGCAGTTCCCGCGCGAGATCCCGACCGCGCTGATTTCCTTCGGGCAGCCCTACTATCTCTATGATGCCCCCCACGTGGCGACCTGCATCAACGCCTATAGCGCGATCGCTCCCGTGCAGCAGGAAGTGGTCCGCCGCCTGGCCGGCAATATTCCGTTTACTGGCAGCAGTCCGGTCGACCCGTTCTGCGGCCAGGATCAGCTTCGTTACTGAGAGAGCGGTCCCATGACTGTGCGACCCAACAATCAGCGTGACCAGCTCGAAGCACTTTACGCCGAGTTGGGCCCGAGCGGCCTGACGCCGCTTTGGGAAAGCCTGCACGCGCTGGTCACGCCCGAACCTGTATCCCCCGCCCTCCCGTGGCGCTGGTCGTTCGGCGAGGTGCGCGATTTCCTGATGCGCGCGGGCGACATCATCAGTGCCGAGCAGGCCGAGCGGCGCGTGCTCATCATGGAGAATCCCGGCATCCCGGGGCAATCGGCGATCACGCCCAGCCTTTATGCCGGCCTTCAGCTTATCCTGCCGGGCGAAGTCGCTCCATGCCATCGCCATGCGCAGAACGCTCTTCGCTTCGTGATGGAAGGCAGCGGAGCATTCACGGCGCTGGATGGCGAAAAGGCCGTCATGGAACCGTTCGATCTGGTTTTGACCCCGGCGGGTCAATGGCACGATCATGGAAACCAGACAGATCAACCGATGATCTGGCTTGATGGGCTCGATATCCCAACCGTCCGCCTGTTCGATGCGAGCTTCGCAGAGCGGCTTGACGTTGCTGCTCACCCGGAATCCGCGCTGGCTGGTGATACCCTGAACCGTTATGGCCGCAACATGCGTCCCCTGCGCGGCAGCGCGGCCGATCGGCGGCCTGCAAACCGCCCGCTGTTCCACTACCGATATGCCGAATGGCGCCCGGTGCTTGATAGCCTTTCAAGCAGCGCACCTGTCGATCCTCATCTGGGCCACGCACTGGAGTTTCTCAATCCCGCCGATGGCGGTGCAGTTCTCTCGACCATTTCGGCGCATGTGCGCAATATTCCGGCCGGGTTCGAAACGCGCCCTAGACGCTCTACTGACGGAACAGTGTTTGTCGTCGTCGAGGGCGAAGGCATTTTGCTCCTCGATGGCCGCGAGATCACGCTCGCTCCTCGCGACATCGTTGTCGTGCCATCATGGACCAGACACCAGTTCCAGGCACGCAGCACGCTCGTGATGTTCGCTTATTCCGACAAGGCTTCGCAAGAGAAGCTCGACCTCTACCGGGAGCAATTGCTGTGACTCTTATGTTCGATCCTCAGCCCGCCACGATCGCCAGGCTCAGCGACGGGCGCGAATTTCCTGTCCGTCGCCTGTTCTGCATCGGTCGCAACTATGCCGATCACGCCAAGGAGATGGGTGTCGAGGTTGATCGCGAGGCACCCTTCTATTTCACCAAGTGGGCCGAGACCGTCGTGCCGTCGGGTTCGACCATCGCCTATCCGCCCCAGACTGCCAACTATCACTACGAAGCCGAACTGGTCGTCGTGATCGGAAAGGGCGGACGCAACATCGCTGTCGCTGACGCGCTCGATCACGTCCTGGGCTTTGCCACCGGCCTCGACATGACCCGCCGCGATCTCCAGCTTGAAGCTCGCGCCAAGGGCCGCCCCTGGGACAGCGGCAAGAACTTCGAGGAGTCCTCGCCGCTCGGGCTGGTCCACCCCATTGCCGAAACGGGTGCCATGGCCGCCGGATCGATCCGGCTCACCGTCAATGGTGAGACCAGGCAGGAAGCCGATCTTTCAGACCTGATCCATTCGATACCGGAAGTGATCGCGTACCTGTCGAAAGGCTACAGGCTTGAGCCGGGCGACCTCATCTATACAGGTACGCCGGCTGGCGTGGGTGCAGTGAAGCCGGGCGATGTCCTTGTCGTTTCAATCGCGGGACTTGCCGATACCACTGTCACCATCGGCGAGCCCGCCAGTGCGTGAAGATATGATTCTCCACGGCTTCTGGCGGTCCACTGCATCATGGCGAGTGCGGATCGCGCTGGGCCTCAAGGGGCTTGAATGGCAGGACGATGCACACAACCTGCGCAATGGCGATCAGAACGCTCCCGATTATCTTGCGCTGAACCCGCAAGGCTTCGTTCCGGCGCTCGTCACCAACGGCGAGGTGCTGACCCAGAGCCTCGCCATCTGTGAATACATGGACGAGTTGCACCCCGAGCCGCCACTGTTGCCGGGAACGCCGCTGGAGCGCGCGCGGGTTCGTGCCGCAGCGCAGGTGATTGCCTGCGATATTCACCCGATCCAGAACCTCAAGGTCCTGAAGATGTTGCGCCAGCGCGGCCTTGACGAGGCCGAAGCTTCGGCGTGGGCAGCCGAGATCATCGAAACTGGCCTTGCAGCCTTTGCGACGCTGATCGCTCGTCACGATGGCCCCTTTTGCTTCGGCGATGCGCCGACGCTTGCCGACGTTGCGCTGGTCCCCCAGCTTGGAAATGCCCGGCGCTTCGGAGCCCGGTTCGCGTTTGGACGCATCCCTGCCATCGAGCACGAATGCCTGAAGCTGCCCGCCTTTGCTGCGGCGGTACCGGAAATGCAGCCCGACGCGGTACTTGCATGATGCCACAGATCAATACCATCAAGACTGGAGAGGTGAAGATGACGCTCGGAGCATTCGGAAAGCTCTTGCTGGGCACGGCAGCGACTTTTGCTACGGTAGCCCTCCCCTCTGCCGCGATCGCACAGGACGCTTCGCCAGCAGCCGCGACCACCGCACCTGCAGCCCCCGCATCCGAGCGTCCGCGCAATGTCATCTTCATCATTGTGGATGACTTGCGCTTCGATGGCCTCGGCTTCCTGCAGCCGGGCATCAAGACGCCCAACATCGACCGCCTCGCCGCAGGCGGCAGCTATTTCCCAAACACCCGCGTCACCTCGTCGTTGTGCAGCCCGAGCCGCGCCACGATCCTGACCGGCATGACGGCGCGCAATCACGGCGTGGTCGACAACAACAACTCGTCAGAGGAAGGCCTCACCTTCTTCCCCAAGTATCTGCAAGGGCAGGGCTACCAGACTGCGTTCTTCGGCAAGTGGCACATGGGCAGCGACACTGCCGATCCGCGTCCCGGCTTTGACAAGTGGCTGAGCTTCAAGGGACAGGGCAGCTACTATCCCAACACCGGCATTCCCGAAGCGCAGTTTGCCAAGGGCGTAGTCCACACGCTCAATGTCGATGGCAAGGAAGTGCCGCAAAAGGGCTACATCACCGACGAGCTGACCGACTATGCGGTGGACTGGCTGTCCAAGGAGCGCGACCCCAAGAAGCCTTTCTTCCTCTACCTCAGCCACAAGGCGGTGCATTCCGACCCGCTGCCGCCGCCCCGCTACGCGCACCAGTACGACAATTTCCAGTTCAAGCTGCCCGCCAGCGCCGCCAACACGCCCGAAAACTACGAAGGCAAGCCGCGTTGGGTCTATGAGCAGCGCAACACCTGGCATGGCATCGACTTCTTCTACAATTCGAACATGCCGATGACCGAGTACCTCAAGTACTACTATGCCACGCTTTCGGCGGTGGACGACAGCGTCGGGCGCATCATGCAGTACCTGAAGAAGGCGGGGCTGGAAAAGGATACGCTCGTCGTGTTCACCTCCGACAACGGCTTCCAGGTTGGCGAACACGGGCTGATTGACAAGCGCAACGCCTATGAATCGTCGGTCAAGGTCCCGCTGGTGATGTACGAGCCGGGCACCGTGCCTGCAGGCGTGGTCAACACCGGCGCCATCCGCAATCTCGATTTCGCGCCGACTTTCCTCGATCTCGCCGGCGCCCAGAAGCCTGCGCAGTTCGAAGGCAAGAGCGCCTGGCCGCTGATCACGGGCAAGGTCGCGGCAAAGGACTGGAAGGCGCCAGACTTCACCTACGAATACTACTGGGAGTGGACCTTCCCCCAGACCCCCGGCACTTTCGCGATCCAGCGCGGCAACCTGAAGTATATCCAGTATTACGGGGTCTACGACATCGACGAGCTTTACGACGTCGCTGCAGACCCCGACGAAATGCATAATCTGGCCGAGGACCCGCAGTACCTCCAGACCAAGATCGAGATGCGTCAGGCCCTGTACGATCAGCTTGCCAATCGCGACGGCAAGCACTTGATCCCCTACACGCAGCGTCTGTCGACCGGTGCGGTGCGCCGCGATCGCAGCGGCACGGGTGCTGCCCCGTTCCCCGATCAGTGGCTGGTCGAACCTAACCGCCAGGACCGCATCGATCAGATCCTGCCCGACAGCAAGGCCAAGCAGGCCGCACACGAACGGGGCGCAAATCTCTCACCCTCGCCGATCGTGGGCCAGGGAACGAATAGCGTCGAATACGGTGAAAAGAGCCTGCCCAAGGCGGCCAAGCGCCGGAAATGAAGATCCTCCCTCGTTGTCCTGCAAAGGGCAATCAGGCAACTTTCGTGGGGAGATGGCCTGTCCGTCTCCCCCTTTTTTCGGTTAGCATTTGACCATGAATCAGCAACTTCCCGGAATGCGCCTGATCGAGGGTGGAACCTTCACGATGGGCTCGGAAACCTTCTACCCCGAAGAGGCACCCTTGCGGCGGGTCAAGGTTGACGCCTTCTGGATAGATGAGGCCCCGGTCACCAACGCGCAGTTCGCCGCGTTCGTCGCCGCCACCGGCTACGTTACTGTCGCCGAGATCGCCCCTGATCCGAACGACTACCCGGGCATGCTGCCGGATATGGCCCGGGCCGGTTCGCTTGTGTTCAACAAGACTTCAGGCCCAGTCGACATGGCCGATGCTTCCAACTGGTGGCGCTTCACCTTCGGTGCTTGCTGGAAGCACCCGCTGGGACCGGAAAGCTCCATCGACGGCATCGAGCATCATCCCGTCGTCCACGTCGCCTATGCCGATGCACAGGCCTATGCCGATTGGGCGGGCAAGGAACTTCCCACGGAAGCCGAGTTCGAGTTTGCCGCACGTGGCGGGCTTGAAGGCGCGGACTACGCCTGGGGCAATGAACTTGCTCCCGATGGCCGAATGATGGCAAACTACTGGCAGGGCCTGTTTCCCTTTGCCAATCAGATGCTCGACGGCTGGGAGCGAACGTCGCCCGTGCGCAGCTTCCCACCCAACGGCTACGGCCTTTACGACATGATCGGCAACACTTGGGAGTGGACGAGCGACTGGTGGATCGACAAGCCCCAGAAGGCTGGCAAGAAGTCCGCCTGCTGCGCCATCAGCAATCCGCGCGGCGGCAAGCTCAAGGACAGCTTCGACCCCGGCCAGCCCGGCGTGCGCATCGGCCGCAAGGTCATCAAGGGTGGCTCGCACCTCTGCGCCGCCAACTACTGCCAGCGCTATCGCCCGGCTGCACGCCACCCGGAGATGATCGATACCGCGACAACGCACATCGGCTTCAGATGCGTGGTTCGCGCATGATCAGGTCTTTGCAGACTACGTTCGCAAGGGCGAAAAAAATTCTATAAGTTGCCTTTTCCGGCCAGTCCCCGCCGTTCACGTGAGAGAGAGAGAGGGCCTTCGAATCCCGGGGAACGGCAAGTTTCGGCGTAGCCGGACGTTCATGGTTGCCACGCCGCACGGCGGGTTAGTCCCAAGAATGGTTGGAACAGAAGTCCGTGTGAGGAAGCGCGCCCAATCGGGCGCGTTTCAATCTCGTTGTAGATTTTGTTCGCGTCCTTCCATCTGCCGGACTGGAAGGGATTTCCACCGGAAAGCTGCAATTTGCTGTCTAATTCCGCGACGGCGCTCGTGCACCCATGGTGCAGCTGTATGGTGGTGAAATTCCCCCATGATGCTTTTTCGCGGATTTCAGCCATTTTCAGAATTGGACATGGTGGATTCCACCATCGTTAACGTGGGTGTCAGGTGACAACATGGTGGAATCCACCATCGGCATTTTCCCTTCCGACTTCGCCTTCCTGAATTTTTTGAGTGCTCGCATGCCCCTTTCCATTCTCGCTCGGGCAGTCGTTTTCGGCTCGGCCTCATGTGCCAGAAAGTCCATGCTTGGCCCTTTCCGCCCCGGACCTGCCTCCCAGTTTAGCCGCCACGTACGAGCACGAGAGGTCTCGGATGTCTTTACGTGGAAATGCGCCTCTGCAGTCTTGGTGATGAAGCCCAACTCCTGCAGTTCATTGAAAGCGGCTGTCACGGTGTGATGATCACCCAGTCCCAGCCGGCATTTCGCATCTTCGACACTGAGGAAAATTCCCCCGTTGTTCGAGCCGTTGTAGAGCATGCCGAGTTCTACGAGCAGGCAACGCGCCTTCAGGGAAAGGCTGCGGTAGGCGCAGCTGTTCAGAATTAGATGCGGGAGCCGGACAAAGCGATCGGTGTTACTGCGCCCCGTGACATTGGGCTTCCGTGCGCGTGATTTCCTAGCAGGCATCCCCACCTCCTTGGCCAAACGCCAAAGCTGCCAACATTGCTGCCATTTCCGGTCTCACTTGGTGCGCGATGATCAGAAGTTGCAGTTGCAGTGCTTGGGAGATAACTTGCTGAGGAAGGCTGATGAGGCTTTTGCGTGGGGCCCGCGCTGCGACGCGGGCCTTGCCTTTCTCGTCCATCGTCAGGCGTCTCCCCGGATCAACGCGTGGAGACTTTCAGCCGGGATCACTGTCCGGCCGCCGATGCGAACTGCCTTCAGACGTCCGCTGGCAATGTGGTTGTAGATGGTGGACCGAGCGAGGCTTGTCGCACGGACGGCCTCCCTCACGCTGTAGGCAAGTTTGGTGGTGACGTCGGGCTTGGTTGACATTGGATGCCTCCGTTCTTGGCTGGAACGGGCATTCAGGTATCGAGGTAGTGCCGATCAGGTTACCTAATTGAGCGGGCTGAATTAGGTTGCAGCGTTAGCGGGACGTTGCCGGTTGAGCATCCCAATGGGCAAACACGTTAACGGCTACACCAGCGTGCCGAACATCCTGAAGGTGCTGAACCCGCTGTTTCTGGATGACCTGCGGGCGAAACTGGAGGAAGCGGGCGACAACAGTCGCAAGCTGCTGAACCTGCGCAATCGGATGGCCAGGATCCGTGTGTTCGATCCCGCCTGCGGATCGGGCAACTTCCTCGTCATCGCCTACAAGCAGATGCGCGAGCTTGAGGCCGAGATCAACCGGCGGCGCGGCGAGCCCGACCGCCGCAGCGATATTCCCCTGACCAACTTCCGCGGCATCGAACTGCGTACCTTCCCCGCCGAGATCGCGCGGCTGGCGCTGATCATCGCCGAGTACCAGTGCGACGTGCTCTATCGCGGTCAGAAGGAGGCGCTGGCCGAGTTCCTGCCGCTGGATAGCCAGAACTGGATTACCTGCGGCAATGCCCTGCGGCTGGACTGGCTGAGCATCTGCCCGCCGACAGGGACGGGCGTGCGGGTTCAGGCGGACGATCTTTTCGGCACACCTCTTGATCAAGCGGAGATTGATTTTGAGAATGAGGGCGGGGAGACGTATATCTGCGGGAATCCGCCCTATAAGGGGACAAGGTATCAAACGCCTGACCAGAAGGCGGAACTCCTGTCAGCTCTTGGTCCCCATTTCGAAAACGCGGCAAGTTTGGATTATATCGCTGGCTGGATTGTCAAAGCGGGCAGACTCGTCGCCAAGGAGGGATTTCGCTGCGCTCTCGTTAGCACGAGTTCAGTTTGCGAAGGGCAGCAAGCCGCCATCCTGTGGTCTCAAGTGCTTACATCGGGCAACTATATCTCTTTTGCCCACCGCCCCTTTCGCTGGCGGAATCTCGCGAGCCATAATGCGGCAGTCAGTGTTGTGATTGTCGGGTTGAGCAGCGGCCCAACCGCAGAGGTTAAGCTTTTTTGGGAAGAGGCAGGTGGCACCGTTTCCCGATCTGTACCGAACGTCAACGCCTACCTAATTGCCGCGCAGAACGTGGTCATCTCGCGTGCCAACAATAGCATATCAGGCTTGCCTGAGATGGTTTCCGGAGAAAAGCTCACTGACGGGGGGAACCTCGTCCTTTCGGTTAGGCAACGGGATGAACTAGCGGAAAAGTATCCTACTCTTCGTGCTTTCACAGGGAGGCTCGTGGGAGCCCAAGAACTCATCAAAGGCATTCAGCGGTATGCGCTTGTCATTGGTGATGAGGACCTGCCTGCAGCAATGGCCATTCCAGAGGTGGCAGAAAGGCTCGAGCGCGTCGCTGCGATGCGGAGCAACAGCTCGAAGGTCGCCACACAGAAGTTGGCTGACACGTCTCACCGTTTTGACGAAAGCCGCTTCCAACGAACCCAAAAAATCGCCGTAGCGCAGCTTTCATCCGAAAATCGAGAATACTACCCATGCGACCTGCTTGATGACGCAGCGGTGCCTATGGCGCCGTCATTGGCGATTTATGGCGTAACTCTCTGGAGCCTTTCGTTGGTGGCATCCCGACTTCACGCCATCTGGATCGCCACTGTTTGCGGTAAGTTAGAGACGCGCTACCGCTACTCAAACACCCTCGGCTGGAACACCTTCCCCATCCCCACGCTGACCGACCAGAACAAGGCCGACCTCACCCGCTGCGCCGAAGACATTCTCCTCGCCCGCGAGGCGCATTTTCCGGCGACGATTGCCGACCTCTATGATCCCGAGACCATGCCCGAAAACCTGCGCGCCGCGCACGATCGCAACGACGAAGTGCTCGAACGCATCTTGTTGATGGCGGAGTAAAATGCCCCAGAAGTGACATTTGAAAATTCCCCACTTCTTCTCGTTGACCCTGTCCGGGGCGCGCCCCGGACAGGGTCAAATTCCAAAAATCCGGCATAGCTTCCCCGGTGGGAGGCGGTGCTGCGATGAAGAAGCTTGGAGATCTGATGATGATCCTGGATTTGCACCGCCAAGGCGTGAAGATTGCCGCCATAGCCCGGCAAGTCGGCATCGACCGCAAGACAGTCCGCAAATACATTGGCCGTGGCATTGAGGTGCCGACCTACGGTCCTCGCCAACCGCGCGAACGCCTGCTTGATCCTCACATGGGTTACTTGCGAGCGCGTCTGGAAGCCTATCCAGGATTGAGCGCGCAGCGGCTCGCGCGTGAGCTTGGCGAACGCGGCTACACCGGTGGCTACAGCACGGTGCGCGACGTGGTGCGCACGCTACGACCGGCAGGTGGAGGCAAGCCATATGCCGTGCGCTTCGAGACGCCTGCGGGCGAGCAGGCTCAAGTTGTTGAAGGACAGTTCACAGGAGCCGTAAGGCGACATCTACCTTTACGATTTGTCGCCTTGGCCTGATCGATTTCCCGGCGGGTAGTCTTCCGGGAGAGGACGATGGGTTGTCTCGATGGCGAGGCATTGACGGCGATGAGTGTGCTGTTGAAGCAAGGGCATACGCAGAGTGCGGTTGCGCGACTGCTTGGGATTACAGAGGGCGCGGTCCGTTATCACCGCCGCCGGCGCGCTGAGGGTGCGGTGGATGGGCGGAGCCGGCAGATCGGCAAGGCGGCCGAATATGCTGAAGCGATCGCGCACTGGCGCAGCGGCCGTGGGGATGGTGCGATCAACATCGCGGCGCTGCATGAGTGGCTGACGCGCGAACATGGCTATGCCGGGAGTCTGAAGTCGGTGCAGCGTTATTGGTCGCGGACATTTCCAGCCCCTGTGATCCGCGCGCGTCGCCGGGTGGAGACGCCGCCGGGAGCGCAGGCGCAGGTCGACTGGGCCGAGTTCCCGGGCATGGTGCTGGGCGAGGAAGTGGTCGACCTTTCGGCGCTGGTGATGACGTTATCGTGGAGCCGCAAGCGAGCGATCGTGTGGTCCCGCTCGAAGGATGCGTTGGCGTGGCAGTCATGCCATCTGGCCTGCTTTCAGCGCCTTGGTGGGGTCGCGGCGGTGATGCGCATCGACAACGTCAAGACGGCTCTGTCGAAGGGCGCGGGCGCTTGGGGAGAGATCAACCCGACCTACCGCCGTTTCGCCAGCCAGATGCATTTTCATGTCGATGCGTGCCAGGTCCGTCAGCCCCGCGCGAAGGGCAAGGTCGAACGTTCGGTCCGTGATTGCCGCGAGTACCTCGATCCTTACAGCGGTGTCTTCGGCAACCTTGCCGATCTACAGGCCTGGACGGATGAGCGAATGACCGAACGCTCAGGCCAATTGCGCTGCCCGGCGACCGGCACAAAGGTCATGCAGGCCTGGGAGCAGGAACGTTTCCTGCTGACCCGGCTCCCCGAGACGCTGCCCGAGCCGTTCGACGTTGCTGTGCGTCGCCAGGTTGGCGATGACTGCATGGCGAGTTTTGAAGGCCGCCAATACAGTGTGCCCTTCCGCTTCATCCGACAGGACGTCGAGGTACGTGGAGTCTCTGGCAGGGTACTGTTCCTGAAGAACTGCGAAGTTGTCGCCGACCATCCGCGCGGAACCGAGGCGCTGGTCGTCATTGACCCCGCCCATTTCGAGGGTCCGAGCACGCCCCGGGTAATTGCGCCGCTGCCGCTGGGCCGGATGGGCCGCAAACTGCAGGAGATTGCAAGCGCTGGTGTCCAGCACCGCTCTCTCGACCTCTATGCGCGCCTCGCGGAGGTGGCTCGATGAACACGCCCCGGATCAGGCTCGATATCGATGCCACCCGCGAGAAGCTGTGTCAGCTTGCTTGTGGCCATGCCGCAGATGCTCTCGATGACATGATTGGCGAGGCGGTGCGTGACGAGATCAGTGCGCACGTCTTCCTCGACCGGCTCCTCACGACCGAACTTGCTGGCCGCGAGGAGCGGCGTGTGCGGGTCATGCTCAAGAACTCGAAGCTGCCGTCGGGGCAGACGCTGGAGAACTTCGATTTTGCCTTCCAGCCCGCAATCGAGCGCTCACGCATCGACACACTCGCCACTGGCACCTGGATACGCAACGCCGAGGTGGTCCTGCTGCAGGGGCCGCCTGGCGTGGGCAAGTCGCACTTGCTCGCCGCGCTGGGCATCCGTGCGGTCCAACTCGGCTTCTCGGTCCAATACTACCGCTTCGACGAGCTCATGGCCGCGCTGCGCCACGACGCCCAATTGCCACCGCCGCGCATCAAGATGCGTAAATACATGTCGAGCGCGCTGCTGTTGATCGACGAGATGGGCTACGATCCGCTAAACCGCGAGGAAGCCAGCCTATTCTTCCGTCTCGTCAGCTATCGCTATGGCCGGGGCGCCATGATGATCACCACCAACAAAAGTATCCGCGACTGGACCGAACTGCTTGCTGGAGACGAAGTCCTCGCCACCGCCATCCTCGACCGGCTTCTCCACCGCGCCCATGTCCTCAACATCAAAGGCCGCAGTTACCGCCTGCGCGACCTCGAGGACGCCTTCAAGGCCTGACCGCCAATCCTCGTCGAAGAAATTTCAGGGGTGGGGAGCATGCTCCCCACCCCTGAAATCATACCTATCATGCAGCGCGACACCTCGTAACACTGGGTGTCGCCTTAGCTCGTAAAACTGGGTGTCCATTGACACAAGTCGACTTTGCACAATTCCGCGTGCGTTTTGCCGACGCGCCCGATCGCGTGCAAATCGTCTGGCTGTTCTCCATGGTTCTGGGCTTCTCCAGGCTGATCTGGGGCCGGTTCGTCATGCGCCAGACTATGCCGAGCGTGCTGGCATGCCATCGTGCGGCATGTCAACCGGCGCGCAAATTTGACCCCCTATCGGCGTCCAAAATTGACCCCAGCTGATTGTTGTTTTGGCGGTTATCCCGGTAGTCCATAGGAGGGCCCCGCGGACGACGACGCGCGCCGTCAGGAGCGCTGGCGGGTCACGTCCGTCAACGTGGTGTAATTTCGGCGGTGGCCCTGGGTCATCGTCAGGCGGCCTTTGCGGTGATGTGTAGTGGCTGATTTTCCTCCTCGATCATGGATTGGTTGAGTTCGGCCATACCCTCGATCTGCATGTAGCGGTGCTGGAGTTGCCATTCGTCGTTCTGCTCGAGCAGGACGGCGCCAACGAGGCGGACGATGCTGTCTTCGTTGGGGAAGATGCCGACGACATCGGCGCGGCGCTTGACCTCCTTGTTCAGCCGCTCGAGGGGATTGGTCGAGTGTAACTTCGTGCGGTGCTGGGTGGGGAAGCCGGTGTAGGCGAGCACGTCGGTTTCCGCCTCGTCCATGCAGGCGCCGAGCTTCGGCCAGCGGGTACGCAATTGGTCGGCGACCTGCCGCCACACCTGCGTTGCGCTTTTCTGATCGGGCTGGAGGAAGACCTGGCGGATGGCGGCGGCGACCACGGTGTTCTGGCCCTTGGGCACGTAGGACAGCGCGTTCCTCATGAAGTGGACGCGGCAGCGCTGCCAGGTGGCGCCCATGACGCGGGTGATCGCGCCCTTGAGGCCCTCGTGGGCGTCGGAGATGACTAGTTTCACCCCTGTCAGGCCGCGCCGGACAAGGTCCTTCAGGAAGTCGGACCAGAAGACCTCGGCTTCGGAAGGGCCGATATGTAGGCCGACGATCTCGCGCCGGCCCTCGGTGTTGACAGCCATGGCGATTATCGCGGCGACACTGATGATCCTGCCGCCTTCGCGCACCTTGAGGTAGGTCGCGTCGAGCCAGAGGTAGGGCCACTCGCCGGTCAGCGGGCGCTTCAGGAAGGCCAGAACGCGCTCGTCGATGTCCTTGCACAGCTTGGAGACCGTGGACTTGGAGATGCCGGTCATGCCCATGGCCTGGACCAGTTCGTCGACCCGCCGGGTGCTGACGCCGCCGATCCACGCCTCCTGGATTACCGCCACCAGCGCCTTCTCGACCATCTTCCTGGGCTCGAGGAAGCCGGGGAAGTAGGAGCCCGCGCGCAGCTTGGGGATCTTGAGGTTCAGCGTGCCGACCCGGGTATCGAGCGAGCGATCACGATATCCGTTGCGCCAGGTGGCGCGCTCACCGGATCGTTCATGCCGTCCGGCACCGATCAGGCCGTCGACATCGGCCTCCATGATCAGCTGCAGGACGTTCTCGGCAATGGTGCGCAAAAAATCCGGTTGGCCGCCCTTCGCAGCCAGCTCTTCGATCAGTAATCTGTCCTCGGTCATCGGGAACTCCTCTTCGTCACGGTTGAAGTGTGCAAACTCCACCATAACGATGAGCCCGGTGGCCACCAGCGACGCCGCATTCCGGGGTGGGGCATGCCCCACCCCGGAATACACCGTCACATACACCGGAAATTACACCACGAGCGCGGACGCTAGCCGCTGGCGGCGGCGTCCGTGGGAGGTACCTGTGGACCCACCGGGTTAACCGCCGGGGATGGGGGTCCGGGGGAAGGGGTTCAGCTGCGGTGTTTGAACCGCCAGCTGTCGTTGCCCGTCTCGATAATATCGCAATGGTGGGTAATGCGATCGAGCAGCGCCGTCGTCATTTTGGCATCGTGGAACACGCTCGGCCATTCGCCGAACGCCAGGTTGGTGGTGATGATCACCGAGGTCTTTTCGTAGAGCTTGCTGATCAGGTGGAACAGCATCTGGCCGCCTGATCGGGCGAACGGCAGATATCCCAGCTCATCAAGCACGACGAGGTCGAGCCGGGCTAGTTGCGCTGCAAGGCTGCCTGCCTTGGCCTGACGGGCCTCTTCCTCGAGCCGATTGACCAGATCGACGGTGTTAAAGAACCGCCCTCGTGCCCCGGCACGGACCACGGCGGCAGCGATGGCAAGGGCCAGGTGCGTCTTGCCGGTGCCGGTGCCGCCGACCAGCACGATATTACGCTGTTCAGGCAGGAACGATCCGGCGTGTAGAGAACGAACCAGCCCTTCATTGATCGGTGTATCGTCGAACACGAAGCCATCCAGATCCTTGATCGCAGGCAGGCGGGCTGCGGTCATGCGGTAACGGATCGACGCTGCTTCGCGGTGTGCAACTTCAGCATGCAGGAGGTCGCCCAACATCTCCATCACGGAGCGGTCGCGGCGGATGCCATGGGTGACCGCATCGTCGAAGGCTGCGACCATGCCCTTCAAGCCCAGCCCCTTCAGGGCGCTGATCATCTCATGCCGCTGCATCAAGGCCTCGCACCGTGTCGTAGCGCGCGCAGTCGGCAATGGGCGGATGCTTGAGCTTGAGGTCCACCACGACGTCGATGGGCTGCGCTACCTGCGGTTCGCGTCGGCGCGACAGGATATTGAGGACCACTTCGTCGTTGACCGCGCCTGCCGCCAAGGCTTCGCGTATCGCGCCCTCAACCGCGGCAAGGCCATCGTCGATCACGGCAGCCAGTACCCGCACAAAGCGCCGGTCGGCATCGTCGCTCCTGCCTAGCTTGCGACGCAGCTGTGCCAGTGCAGGCGGCAGCTCCCAGTCATGGAACGGCGCGCCGTTGCGCCAGGCGCCGGGCTTGCGCGCGAGCACTGGCAGATAATGCCAGGGATCCAGCACGGTCTGGTTGCGTCCGAACATGCGGGCATGCTCAGCGACCACCTTGCCGGCATGGCGGATCACGATCCGGTCGGCATAGGCGCGTACCTGCACCACCTGCCGAGCGGCACTGGCCATGACCGAGTAGCGGTTGCGATCGAAGCTGACGAGGCAGGTCGCGGTGGCAACATGTTCGCTCTCGAAGAACCCGTCGAACGGCACGGGCAGTGGCTGCAACATGGCGCGCTCCCTCTCCAGGGCCGCAGCGATGGTCGTGTCTTCCAGGTCCGGGTGGGCATAGCGCTCGGCCCAGCGCCGGCACTCGGCCTCCAGCCAGGCGTTCAACTCCTCGATAGTGGCAAAGCGCAGGCGAGGCTTGAACAGTCGCTCCCTGCCAGTCTGGACCTGGTTCTCGACCTGGCCCTTCTCCCACCCCGCCGCCGGACTGCAGGCCACAGGCTCCACGCCGTAGTGGTCGGTCATGATCAGGAACCGTCGGTTGAACATGCGCTCCTTGCCGGTGAACACGGTCGTCACCGCGGTCTTCATGTTGTCGTAGATGCCCCGGGTGGGCACACCGCCGAAGAAGGCAAAGCCGCGCACATGGGCATCGAACACCATCTCCTGCGTCTCGCGCGGATAGGCCCGTACGAACGGTGCGCGCGACCAGCACAGCCGCATATGGGCCACCTTCACCCGCATCGGCTTGCCTGCAATCTCGACGTCCTCGTGGCTCCAGTCGAACTGGTAGGCCTCGCCGGGGCGGAACAGCAGCGGGATGAACACCTTACTCATGTCCCCGGCATCCACCCGGCGTTCCCGCTTCCAGCGCGCCGCATACCGCCGGACCGCATCATAGGAACCGGTGAAGCCCTCCCGCTCCAGCAGATCGTGAAGCCGGGTCAACCGTAGCCGATCACGGCGGGGCCGTTCCTCGTTCTGTTCCAGTAACTCATCCAGGCGCTCCCGGAACGGGCCGGTCTGCGGACGTGGCTGCTCTCGCCGCTCATAACTGAACTGCGCCTCGGGTGCCCGGATCGCCTTGCGCACCGTATTGCGCGACAAATGCATATCCCGCGCGATCGCCTTGATCGGTTTACCCTGCCTCGCTTCTCGTCGGATCTTCGCCGTCGTCTCCACAATCAACATCCCCATCCCCCACCGCTTGGAAATCCCAAACGGCGGTGCCTCACACCCAGGAATGAAGGGGTCAATTTTAGACGCCGATCACCCCGCTATGGGGGTCAATTTTGCACGCCGCTCCACACATCGATGCGGCTACCGTGGCCCCAGTGCAGACCACACTGCAAAAACGCATCCTGCGCGCCTTCGTTGCTCGGGGCCTGCTGGAGAACTGTGACGCCAAAGACATGCTGGGCTACAAACACAGCGGCTTCTCGGTGGATGCGGGGGTGTGCATCGAAGCCCACGACCGCGCTGCGCTGGAGCGGCTGCTGCGCTATTGCGCGCGTCCACCGTTTTCCATGGAGCGCCTACGCAAAGAGGGAAGCAAACTGGTGTACCGCTGTGCCAAACAGCGCAGCGAGCCCACCAGTGACAAGCGTGGTGCCAAGGCAGATGAGCTGCACCTCACACCGCTGGAACTGATCGACCGCATCGCCGCGCTGGTGCCACCGCCACGCACCCACCGGCACCGCTACTTTGGTGTGCTGGCACCAAACTCGCCGCTGAGAGCGGCGGTAACGGCGCTGGCTCAGCCTGCTGCGTCGCAACCAGCCACGGTGGAGACTGCACAACCTGGCGCGGGCGTACCTGGGGTGGCGGCGCCGGGCAACGCGGCCACACCCACACCCGAACCTGAAGCACGCCCGAAGCGAGCGGCGCATTACTTGTGGGCGGTGCTGATTACCCGCATCTACGAGGCATTTCCGCTGCTGTGCCCCATGTGCGGTGGGCAGATGCGCATCATTGCCTTCATCACCCACAGCGCCGAAATCCGCCACATCCTGAACCACATCGGGGTGGAGTCTGCCCCCCCGCACATCACCCCGGCACGCGGGCCACCGCTGTGGGAGGGCTGCGACGCGCCGGTGGATGATGGTGCGCAAGGCGAGCCGGATTGGGATCTGGCAGCTCAACCCGACGAGGTAGACCAGCGCGTCAATTGGTGACCCAGTGAAGCGGCGGTATCCATCGCTGCGGGGAAGCAGCTGCGCGCGCGCCAGGCCCAAATGCATACTGCCTCCCAAGCTCTTGCCATTGAGCGGCAAGCGAGCGCTCAACCTTCCTTGGCCGAACGTGTTTCGAGGCCCAAAACTCGTGCCATACTTGGCCTCATGCGGTTGAATTTCCTATCCGTGAGCGACATCACGAGCACCCAGAGCAGGCCGAGCGACGCGAGGACCGGGGCGATCAGCCGGACGAGGATGCCCGGCCGGGGCTGCCGCGAACGACCGAAGTACACGATCGCGGAGATCGAGGCGAACGCCATCATCGCGAGCACGGCGAACCCGAGGATGCCGATGAGCGGGCCGAACACCTGGAGGACGGGGTCGAGATTGAGGACGGCCGCAGCGACGATCGCCACGAGCGTGACGATCGAGAGCACGAGCGAGGCATTCGAGGGCACCCGGTGCGTGCCGTGCACGCGTCCCACGAACGCAGGGAGCAGACCCGAGGACCCCATGCTGAGCTGGTAGCGGGTCACCACGTTGTGGAAGGAGAGCGCGCCGGCGAAGATGCTTCCCAGCAGCAAGGCGTTGATCACCGCTGAGAACCACGGTCCGATGTACTCATCCGCGAGGGCGAAGAGCACACCCGCGGGGTCGGCCGCAACGAGGGCCAGGACGTCGGCGGTGCCGGCACCGGTCACGATGGCAGTCGCGACGAACGTGTACAGCAGGCCGATCGCCAAGGCGGCTCCGTACGTCGCCCGAGGAATCGTGCGGCCCGGATTGCGCGCTTCGCCCCGGAACACCGCGGTGGCTTCGAAGCCCACGAAGCACAGCACGGCCCACATGATCCCGCTCGCGGGCGACCCGTGCGCGAACGACTGGACGGGGTTGAGCGCCGCGGCTGCGAATCCTTCCTTGCCGCCGCTGATGAAGATGACCGTGGCCAGGATGACCATGACGGCCCCCTCCAGGATCAGCAGCACGGCGAGCACTCGCGAGCTCAGGTCGATGTTCCGGTACCCGAGCAGGGCCAGAAGTGCGGCGGCGACAATGGACCACAGCCACCAGGGCGAGTCTGCCCACGGCGTGAACGTGGCGACCAGGTCGCTCGCGAACGGACCGGCGTAGACCGCGAGCGCGATGACCGTCAACGAGTACGCCCCGAGGGCGAGCATGGCCGCCGCATTTCCGGGAATTCGGCCGAGCCCCGCGGCGATGTACGCGTAGAAAGCTCCAGCGTTGGGGACGTACTTGCTCAGCGCGGTGTAGCCGACGGCGAACAGCAGCATCAGCACCGTGGCCACGACGAAGTAGACGGGGGCCGCGAAGTTATCCGAGAACAGGAAGGACAGGGGCAGCACGCCCGCCGCAGCGGTGAGTGGCGCGGCCGCTGCCAAGACCATAAAGACGATCGACGGCGAACCCAGCGTCTGACGCAGGGCTGGTGCGCCCGGTTCGCTGGTGTTTCCCGACTGCAGTGGCTCGTTGGCGCGCAGCTTCATTGCTTCAGGCTCATTCACGAGTCTCTCCTTTTACATTGGTTGTTCTTGATCCGAGCAGAGTAGGGACGCCGAAGAATCGCGTCGAATACCGAACTCGGTGCTGATTGTTCCGACTGCGCGAATAATGATCGCGAGTCGATTGGGCCAGTTGTCGCCGTGGACAGAGCGGAGGTCAGTCGAAGACGCCGGGCGAGTCGCTCGAGGTGTCGATCGGGCGCCGCACTTCGTCGAATCCCTTGAGGTTGTGCATGTAATCCGCCCCGAGCGCGTGTTCGAAGACGATGCTCGTGCGGGTGGAAGCCACGATCGGATGCATGCTCACCTCAGTGGCCACGATGTCTCTGAGTTGATCGGTCGAGGTGCAGACCAGGTGGATGAGGAAGTCCTCGTTTCCACCCATGTAGTAGATGCTCAGGACGCTCGGGAGCTGGGCGATCAACTGCGCGTACTCCTTCACGTGCGGACGTGCCTGGGCCCGGAGCCTGACGAAGACCATCGCCTGCACCGGCAGACCGACTCTCCGCAAGTCGACTTCAGCGTGCACAGACTTGAGGACGCCCGTCCGCTTCAGGGCCGAGACCCGAGCCGACACCGTCGACGGCGATACCCCCAGGAGTGTCGCAAGCGCGGTGATCGTGATCCGGCCGTCCCGGATCAACTCCCACAGGATGTGTTCGTCCAGTTCACCGACCTGCTCGGGCTCGGGACTCGTGCCCTGACTCAGATTGCTCAACTGCTTGTCGTCCATCTCGTTCACTTTCAGTGCCCTGGGGGCCCTGCCGCACCGCCGGCGGCGTTGCCGGCAGAGCCCCTGCGAAGACAGCTGCGTCGTCGTCGTGCACTGATCATGCCCGCTCGCCTGCGGCTGCGAGAAGCGGATGCCGCCGCAGGCAATCGTGGGAAGAAACGCTAGCGCGAGGCCCTCGCGATCGCACTGATCTCGACGACGACGCCCGGAATCGCCAGGCCGCTGACCCCGAGCGCGGTCCACGCCGGATACGGCGGTTTCACGAACGAGTCCTTGACCTCCGGGAACCAGTCGAAGATGCCCGCGACATCGCCCACGTGGTGGCTCGTGATGCTCACGATGTCGTCGAATCCCAGCCCTGCCTCGGCGAGGACGGCGCCGATGCCCTCGAACGCCAGGCGAGCCTGCTCGGCCGGGACCTCGGGAGCCTCGCCAGAAGCATCCGCACCGATCTGACCCGAGATGAAGAGGAGGCCGCCGGCCTCGAATCCGGGTGCGAAGCCGTACTCTTCGGCGAACTCGGCCATCGACGGGGGGATGATCGGCCGGCCCCCGGCGCGCTGGCCGGTCACAGCGCCAGCCCCTCCAGCGGCCCGGCTCATCGTTCGCCCTCTCGCGCCGAACCGGCGAGGATCTCCTGGGCGATCGCGGCGGCCGCCTTCTGGCCAGCCCGCACGCCACCCTCCATGTAGCCCGACCACTGGTACGAAGCCTCGGTACCGGCGAAGTGGATGCGGCCGATCGGGTCGCGCAGCGCGGCACCGAAGTTCGACATCACGCCCGTGGGCATGTAGGTGACGGGGCCGCCCCTGGCCCATTCCTGCTCGGTCCAGTTGGTCTCGTGGTAGTAGCTGGGCTCGGCCGCTTGCGGGCCGAACGCCTTGACGAGCACGTCGATGAAGCCCTGCTTCCGCTCCTCGGGCGACTTCGCCGACCAGCGGTCGTAGTGCGTGCCGCCGACGAAGCCGATGAGCGCCGAGAGCGAGTCCATCGGCTTGGTGCCGTCGAGCACGAAGACGCCCATGTCGTCGGTGTCGACGAGCGCCCCCGAGTTGCCCTGCTCGACCCAGAACGTGCTGGGGTAGCGCGCCTGGATCTTGAAGTAGCGGCCCATGGGCGCGCGCGCCTGGAGCTGCGCCCGCGAGGTCGGCAGGGCCGGCTCGAAGCGGATCTGGTTCGCGGCGATGGGCGCCATGGCGATGATGACGTTGCGGGCCCGGAGGCTGCGCTCCCCCGAGAAGACCGTGATGCCGTCATCGTCCTGCGCGATACGGGTCACCGGCCAGTTGAGGAGCACCTTCTCGCGCCCGATGGCGTCGGCGATGCGCCAGCTCACCTGAGCGGCGCCCCCGACCCACCAGGCCCACTGCGCGCCGTCGCGCGTGCCCATGAGCTGGGCGACGCCTTCGCACTCGCTGACGTAGTAGGCCCAGTAGAGGAGCGAGACCTCGGAGGCGTCGGCGCCGAGGAACACGTTCACGAAGAGCGTGTGGAGGCGCTTGACCTCGGGGTGCTCGAAGGACTCCTCGATCCACGTGGCGACGGTCTTGCTGTCGAGCTCCGCGGCGTCGGGCGAGGCCCAGGGCTCCTCATAGCCGACTCGGTCCGCGAGGGCGTCGAGCGCCTCGAGCGATGCCTCGTACTCGGCGGTGAACAACAGGCTGGGGTCGAGCTTCTCGTCGGGTGCCCGGTGCACGTTCCCGAGCATCATGTAGGTGTCGTCGCCGGGCTTGCCGGACGGCGTCATCTCGAGACCCAGGCTCGTGCCGAGTTCGATGAGGTGCTTGTGCGTCTCGCCGATGAACATGCCGCCCTTGTCGAGGGCACCGCCCGGCATACCTTCCGGCTCCGTCCAGGTGCGTCCGCCGATGCGGTCGTTGGCCTCGACGATGAGGACCTCGACGCCCTGGTCGTGCAGCGACTTCGCGGCAGCGCTGCCGGAAATGCCCGCGCCGATGACGATGACATCCGCGTCGTAAGTGGTTGGCGCAAAGCCGTTGGTGTTGACCATTGCTCTCTCCTGCTTGTCGTTCTCCTGCGGCTCACTGCACTGCTGTGTGCTCGTGTGTCAACCGGCGCGCAAATTTGACCCCCTATCGGCGTCCAAAATTGACCCCAGCTGATTGTTGTTTTGGCGGTTATCCCGGTAGTCCATAGGAGGGCCCCGCGGACGACGACGCGCGCCGTCAGGAGCGCTGGCGGCGGCGTCCGTGGGAGGTACCTGTGGACCCACCGGGTTAACCGCCGGGGATGGGGGTCCGGGGGAAGGGGTTCAGCTGCGGTGTTTGAACCGCCAGCTGTCGTTGCCCGTCTCGATAATATCGCAATGGTGGGTAATGCGATCGAGCAGCGCCGTCGTCATTTTGGCATCGTGGAACACGCTCGGCCATTCGCCGAACGCCAGGTTGGTGGTGATGATCACCGAGGTCTTTTCGTAGAGCTTGCTGATCAGGTGGAACAGCATCTGGCCGCCTGATCGGGCGAACGGCAGATATCCCAGCTCATCAAGCACGACGAGGTCGAGCCGGGCTAGTTGCGCTGCAAGGCTGCCTGCCTTGGCCTGACGGGCCTCTTCCTCGAGCCGATTGACCAGATCGACGGTGTTAAAGAACCGCCCTCGTGCCCCGGCACGGACCACGGCGGCAGCGATGGCAAGGGCCAGGTGCGTCTTGCCGGTGCCGGTGCCGCCGACCAGCACGATATTACGCTGTTCAGGCAGGAACGATCCGGCGTGTAGAGAACGAACCAGCCCTTCATTGATCGGTGTATCGTCGAACACGAAGCCATCCAGATCCTTGATCGCAGGCAGGCGGGCTGCGGTCATGCGGTAACGGATCGACGCTGCTTCGCGGTGTGCAACTTCAGCATGCAGGAGGTCGCCCAACATCTCCATCACGGAGCGGTCGCGGCGGATGCCATGGGTGACCGCATCGTCGAAGGCTGCGACCATGCCCTTCAAGCCCAGCCCCTTCAGGGCGCTGATCATCTCATGCCGCTGCATCAAGGCCTCGCACCGTGTCGTAGCGCGCGCAGTCGGCAATGGGCGGATGCTTGAGCTTGAGGTCCACCACGACGTCGATGGGCTGCGCTACCTGCGGTTCGCGTCGGCGCGACAGGATATTGAGGACCACTTCGTCGTTGACCGCGCCTGCCGCCAAGGCTTCGCGTATCGCGCCCTCAACCGCGGCAAGGCCATCGTCGATCACGGCAGCCAGTACCCGCACAAAGCGCCGGTCGGCATCGTCGCTCCTGCCTAGCTTGCGACGCAGCTGTGCCAGTGCAGGCGGCAGCTCCCAGTCATGGAACGGCGCGCCGTTGCGCCAGGCGCCGGGCTTGCGCGCGAGCACTGGCAGATAATGCCAGGGATCCAGCACGGTCTGGTTGCGTCCGAACATGCGGGCATGCTCAGCGACCACCTTGCCGGCATGGCGGATCACGATCCGGTCGGCATAGGCGCGTACCTGCACCACCTGCCGAGCGGCACTGGCCATGACCGAGTAGCGGTTGCGATCGAAGCTGACGAGGCAGGTCGCGGTGGCAACATGTTCGCTCTCGAAGAACCCGTCGAACGGCACGGGCAGTGGCTGCAACATGGCGCGCTCCCTCTCCAGGGCCGCAGCGATGGTCGTGTCTTCCAGGTCCGGGTGGGCATAGCGCTCGGCCCAGCGCCGGCACTCGGCCTCCAGCCAGGCGTTCAACTCCTCGATAGTGGCAAAGCGCAGGCGAGGCTTGAACAGTCGCTCCCTGCCAGTCTGGACCTGGTTCTCGACCTGGCCCTTCTCCCACCCCGCCGCCGGACTGCAGGCCACAGGCTCCACGCCGTAGTGGTCGGTCATGATCAGGAACCGTCGGTTGAACATGCGCTCCTTGCCGGTGAACACGGTCGTCACCGCGGTCTTCATGTTGTCGTAGATGCCCCGGGTGGGCACACCGCCGAAGAAGGCAAAGCCGCGCACATGGGCATCGAACACCATCTCCTGCGTCTCGCGCGGATAGGCCCGTACGAACGGTGCGCGCGACCAGCACAGCCGCATATGGGCCACCTTCACCCGCATCGGCTTGCCTGCAATCTCGACGTCCTCGTGGCTCCAGTCGAACTGGTAGGCCTCGCCGGGGCGGAACAGCAGCGGGATGAACACCTTACTCATGTCCCCGGCATCCACCCGGCGTTCCCGCTTCCAGCGCGCCGCATACCGCCGGACCGCATCATAGGAACCGGTGAAGCCCTCCCGCTCCAGCAGATCGTGAAGCCGGGTCAACCGTAGCCGATCACGGCGGGGCCGTTCCTCGTTCTGTTCCAGTAACTCATCCAGGCGCTCCCGGAACGGGCCGGTCTGCGGACGTGGCTGCTCTCGCCGCTCATAACTGAACTGCGCCTCGGGTGCCCGGATCGCCTTGCGCACCGTATTGCGCGACAAATGCATATCCCGCGCGATCGCCTTGATCGGTTTACCCTGCCTCGCTTCTCGTCGGATCTTCGCCGTCGTCTCCACAATCAACATCCCCATCCCCCACCGCTTGGAAATCCCAAACGGCGGTGCCTCACACCCAGGAATGAAGGGGTCAATTTTAGACGCCGATCACCCCGCTATGGGGGTCAATTTTGCACGCCGCTCCACAATCTTCGACAACGGCACGCAAAGCGGGATGCTGATGCGATCGCTACAGCGCCAGCTCAATGAAGATGATGCCGGGCGGCGTATTACCGACCCCGCGCCTGGCCCCCTGTTCGCCGACAAGGCGGAGGACGGCGAAGCCGAAACGGGCACCATCTATGTGCTACGGAGCAAGTCGGATCATCCATTCGTCACGGAGCACCGGGACGTAATCCATAAGATCGGCGTGACCAGCGGCTCGGTCGAAACACGCATCTCCGGAGCGGACAAGAACTCGACTTATCTGCTTGCCGGCGTGGACATAGTGGCGACCTACAAGATTTACGGCGTGAACTGCCAGAAGCTCGAAAGCTTGATACACAAGGTTTTCGCGGCTGCGCAGCTCGATCTGACCATACCTGATCGCTTCGGTCACTTGGTCAAACCTCGGGAGTGGTTTGTCGTGCCGCTGCAGGTGATTGACGAAGCGGTCGAACGAATCAGAGACAGAACCATAACCGAGTTCCGCTATCAGGCTGCCGAAGGCCGTCTGATCCGAACCTAATGCGAGGACAGCGCAGGGCAAAGAAGTCTCGGTTCAAGAAAATTGTGGGCGCGTGGGGGTAACATTGGGGGTATCGCCTCAGACGCCACCCGAATAATCGTCGTTATTCCGCCATTTTTACGGCATTGTTCGAATCCCTTCCGCTCCACCACTTCATACGATGGGATGCCGGCCCTCCAATGACCTCGTGGCGTCGTTTACCTGACCCGACGTAGCGCGGCGAGGCGTGACAGGTTAGCCGTAAGGCACTAGCGCGATTGTGTTGCCCGCTCCTCGATGGTCTCGTCGAGACAACTCGATGGATGGTCGGGTCGGGGACGGAGGCGCGCAGAAACGCTGTGACCTTGATGATGACGATGTTCGGAATCCCCGGAGTCTTCAGCGTACCCTGAGGACCTTCTCCACCTCGTCGCAGATCTGCTGGACGGAGAAAGGCTTGGCGAGAAAATGCATGTTCGGGATATCGATCTCGCGGCGTAGCTGCTCCTCGGCATAGCCCGACATGAAGAGGAACGGCATGTCCGGGCGGAGTGCCCGAATCTCACGGGCCATGGCCGGGCCATCCATCGTCGGCATGACCACGTCGGACACGACCAGATCGAACTGCCCCCGGCCGATCGCCTCGAGCCCTTCCTCGCCGTCCGCCGCCGTGGTCACCTCATAGCCCTGGCGCACGAGCGCACGCTCGGCAACGGCACGAACGGTGTCCTCGTCCTCAACCAGCAGGATCCGGCCGCCGCCTGACCATTCCCGCTTCGGTTCGGGGCTTGCTAACTGGCGCGCGGGCGCTTCGCTGGCATCGGGTACATGGACCGGGAGATAGATGCTGAAGCGGGTAAACTTGCCCACCTCGCTTTCGGCAAAGATGAAACCGCCGGACTGCTTCACGATGCCGTACACGGTGGAAAGACCAAGGCCGGTGCCCTTGCCTTTCTCCTTGGTGGTGAAGAACGGCTCGAAGACCTTGCCGATCTGCGACGGCTTTATGCCGTGACCATTATCTTCGACGACAAGCGCAGTGTAATCCCCGAGCGGCAGGATCTCGCTTTTCATAGCGCGCACGTCAGCCGCCGTCACCCGCCGGGTCATCAACTTGACCACGCCACCGCCCTTGGCCCCCGTAGCGGCTAGTTTGTCATTGATGGCATCACGCGCGTTGACGGCCAGGTTCAGCAGCACCTGTTCAAGCTGTGTGGGGTCTGCACGAACAAAGCCGAGGTCGCGATCGTGCACGACCTCGAGCGTGATCTTCTCGCCGATCAGACGCTTCAGCAGTGCGGAGACTTCGGCGACCACGTCGGGCAACTGCAGCACCTGCGGCCGCAATGTCTGCTGACGTGAGAACGCAAGAAGCTGCCGCGTGAGCGATGCTGCGCGGTTCGAGTTGGCCTTGATCTGCTGGATATCGTCGTAATCGCTGTCGCCAGGCGTGTGGCGCATCAGCATCAGATCGCAGTAGCCGATGATCGCGGTAAGCACGTTGTTGAAATCGTGCGCAACGCCACCGGCAAGCTGGCCAACGGCCTGCATCTTCGTCGCCTGCGCGATCTCACGCTTGAGCCGGGTTTCTTCCGAGGAATCCTTGAGGCTGAGAAGGACGGCCCCTTCCCCAAGCCCGCGCACACCCGCAAGGCTGAGCGAGACCGGCTCGTCCGGTGCGGCACGCAAGCGCACGGCCACGTCGCCTGCGGTTGCCTGCCCTTGCGCATAGCGGCGCACGGCATCGACCAGCGCGCCCTTGTCTTCCCGGATGACAAGGTCCGACGGATATGGCGGCGGGATCGTATCGTCATGCCCGGCAGCGCGCAGGAATGCGGCGTTGGCGAAAAGGAAGCGCCCGTCACGGTCGGTCATCGCCAGACCCAGCGGCAGGCGGGCAAGCAGCGCCTCGATCTGCGGAAGGCCCGCCGTGACATCGCCGATGCCCTGCCCGAAGCCGCCGTTATCGATCAGCAGGAACAACGAGGTTGTGCGTGATGGATCGGTGTTGGCGACGCCATCGGGGTCGGCCACCGGCACGTGGACGAGCTTGACCGGCGTGCCCTTGCCGCCCTCGCGGGCGTAGTAGATGCGGTCGCTTTCGTCGCTGGCGAGGAACGAGACGAAATCGGCGCCTGCCATCTGGGCACTGACCGAACCGGTCGCGCGCTGGGCGAAGGCTGCGTTGGCCGCGAGGATCACGCCTTCGGGCGAGACCACGGCCGCCTGCAGCCCCTCGCGGGCGAGAGCGCGGCCGACCTTGCCGGCGATGTGCCCCGCCATGTCTGCCACAAGATCCTGCGTGACGACCGGCACGAAGCGCCAGACGAGGTAGTCCTCGCCCCGGCCGACGCGCTGAATCTCTGCCGTCCACGTGCCTTGGCTGGACGCAACGCCGTCGGCCTTTGCAGAGCCATCTCGCCACGCGGCTCGCGTTGCAGCTTCGAGCAACTCGACCGAGCCGCGCTCGACCGGAAGACGTGGCGGTGCGGCGGTGATACCGAACCAGGCCCCCATCAGGCCATTGGCGCAGACCAGCCGCCCTGCCCTGTCGGTGATGGCGATGCCCACATCGTCGCGCGCGATCGCGGCATTGGTGACCGTCCAATCCGGAGCGGCGAAATCCTCGGTAACTGCATCCTGGCGGGGGCGAAGCAAAACGCGCAAGGCTGCGCCGATGACAGTGCCCCCTCCTGCAAACCCGGCGGCGAGCAGCGGTTGGCCGGAGATCCCCCAAAGCGCTGCAGCGCTTACCGCAACCGCGCCTGAAAACATGAGCCAATCGCGCAAGGGCACGGTGGCCGTGACCACTGCCCCCCCTCCGCTGACCATGCTCGCCATCAGTCGGGAAAGTCCCGGGCGGCGGCCCGCATGTTGCGCACCTTGCGCTTGTGCGCGGTCCACCAGCGCCAACCGAACGCTGCAAGGACATAGCCGATTGCGGCCGAAACGACCGAAATCAGGAAAAGCCCGATGACAAGGGACGGCGCCGCATCCGATCCAAGCCAGACGAGCCATTCGCCGATGCCCGCGCCTTTGGTAACCATGGCCTGCACGGTGGAGAAGTCCGCGTGGAAACCGAAGCTGTTGCCCACGGCAATGGCGCCTGGAAGGAACACGAACAGCGTTGTCGGCGGGATCGAGATGAAGGTCATCAGCACGGCAAGCGGGATGTTGCCCCGGCACGGCACGCACATCAAGGCCGCACCGATGATCTGGATGCCGGGAATCAGCGCGAAGATGCCTATGAAAAGTCCGGCGGCGACTCCGCGTGGCACCGAACGGCGCGTGAAGCGCCACAGTTCATGCCGGGCGGCAAGCGGGCGCGCGAAGCGGTTCTGCTCCATCTGCTCGCGCGTTGGCATGTTGGCCCGCGCCCAGTTGACGATCCGCTCGAACATTGCGCGTCTGTTGTATCCGTTTCCCGTCCGCCCCGCCACGGGCCCGTTTGTTCGCTTAGACCGGATTTCCTTGCCGGTCGGTGAAGTGCCTCACCCCGGATCGACCTAGCCGTGGTCCTTCATGATCCGCGCCTTGTCGCGCTTCCAATCACGGTCCTTCATCGTCGCGCGCTTGTCGGCGACGTTCTTGCCCTTGCACAGCGCGAGCTCGACTTTCGCGCGACCACGGCTGTTGAAGTAGATCGAAAGCGGAACCAGCGTCATGCCTTTGCGCTCGACCGCGCCGGTAAATTTGGCAATCTGCCGTTCCTTCAGCAGCAACTTGCGCGGGCGCTTGGGCACGTGGTTGAAGCGGTTGCCGTGGCTGAATTCGGGCACGTTGGAGTTGACCAGCCAGACTTCGCCGCCCTTCACCTCGGCATAGCTTTCGGCAATCGATCCTTCACCGAAACGGAGGGATTTGACCTCGGTCCCGGTCAGCACGATGCCGGCCTCGTACTTCTCCTCGATGAAGTATTCGAAGCGGGCGCGCCGGTTTTCGGCGACGATCTTCTTCTTGTCGAATTCGGGATGTACGGGACGTGCCATGATGTGGCTGCATGTAGGCGCTGGCCCGACAAAGCGGAAGGGGAACTTCGCACTTTGTCGGGCAGCAGTTTTCCGGACGCGACGCGTCAGATCAGGCCGGCATGCTGCAGCGCCGCGTCGACCGCCTTGCGGGCCGCGTCGTTGCAGGGAACCATGGGCAGGCGCAGTTCGTCCGAGATATCCGGGAAGACGCGGCTCAGCGCGTACTTGACCGGGCCGGGCGAGGCATCCTCAAACATCGCGTAGTGGAGCGGATAGAGCTTGTCGTTAAGCTCGCGCGCCTTTTCGAGATCGTTGGCGGCACAAGCGGCCTGGAACTCGGCGCAGAGCTTCGGCGCGACGTTGGCGGTGACCGAGATGCAGCCCACGGCACCGGCAGCGTTGGCCGGGAGCGCCAATTCATCGTCGCCCGAAAGCTGGCAGAAGTGCTTGCCGATGCCCATGCGATGATCGGTCACGCGCGACAGGTCGCCGCTGGCGTCCTTGATGCCGATGATCTTCTCGGGATAGCGCTTGGCCAGCTCGCACACGGTTTCCGGCAGGATGTCGGTCACCGTACGGCCGGGCACGTTGTAGAGCACGATCGGCAGGTCGTTGTGCTCGGCAAGGTAGCTGAAGTGAGCAATGATGCCCGCCTGGCTTGGCCGATTGTAATATGGCGCGACGCAGAGCGCCGCCTGGGCACCACACTTCTTCGAGAAGTTCATGTGCAGCAGCGCGTTCATCGTATCGTTGCTGCCGCAGCCGGCAATTACCGGAACGCGGCCCGCGGCCTGTTCGACGCAGACTTCGATGACGCGGTGGTGTTCGGCATTGGACAGGGTCGATGCCTCGCCGGTGGTGCCGCAGGGGACCAGCGCCGACGATCCGTTCTCGATCTGCCAGTCGACGAGGCGGCGAAACGCTTTCTCGTCAAACGCTCCATCGCGAAATGGAGTCACTAGGGCCGGAATCGAGCCGGAAAACATGGACAATACCCCTCAATTTACCCCATGATGCGTTTCGGTTCATCGTGATCCGAACCCGCTGGGGGCCTGTTCAGCGCGTGATAAGGAGCCGCTCCATAGTATGTCCGGCATGGACGTGAAAGCCTTGATGTTGCGCTGGGGATTTGCCGGGGTTCTGCTCCAGACGGTGGTCGCCTCGAGCGCAGTGCACGCGAGCGGCGCCGACGGTGCCGATGGATCCGACTGGGACCGCGCCCGCGCCAATCTCACCGCCAGTCAGGGTGGGCCGATGATGGCTGCTGTGGAACGATGGAAGCTGCTGTCCAGTTCCAACCGCTTCAGCTTTTCCGATTACTCGAATTTCGTGCTGTCGTATCCCGGCTTTCCCGACGAGGAGAAGCTGCGGCGCTATGCCGAGCTTTCGCTGGAACGCGATTTTGCCGAGCCTTCGCGGCTGGTTGCCTATTTCAGCCAGAAGCCGCCGCTGACCAACCTTGGCCGCGCCCAATATGCGCTGGCGTTAACGCAGCTCGGTCGGCCCGAAGCGCGGGAAGCCGCGCGGGCGGCTTGGCGCGGTGGGGCGATGACCGATGCGGCCGAGGCCGCTCTGCTCGCCGCATGGGGCACCAGCTTCACGCCCGACGATCACGATGCGCGGATGGATGCGTTGCTGTGGTCTGGATCGACTGATCAGGCGGCACGGCAGATCGTCTGGGTCAGCCCGGCGCGCAAGGGCATCGACAGCGCGCGGCTGGCGGCGATGCAGGGGGGCGATCCCTATGGCCTGTTGGCAGGGGTTCCTGCGCAGCAGTTCAATGCCGATCCCGGTTTCATTTTTCAGCGCGTGCGCCAGTTGCGCAAGTCTGGCCAGGGCGCAGCAGCGCGCGATCTGCTGTCCAACCGTCCATTGCTCTCTCGCAAGCCGCTTGATCGCGACAAGTGGGTCGAGGAACTTCTGGTCAACGCGCGTGGCGCGGCGACGTCGGGCGATGCCCGCGCGGCCATGCGCATCGCAGCGGGGATCGACGATGCCTTTGCGCCCGGTGAGGACGTCAGCCAGCTGAATTACGGGCTGCGCGACGACTATACCTCGCTGATGTGGCTGGGCGGAACGCAAGGGTATTTCAACGCCGGCGACTTTGCCGGGGCGGCGCCATTGTTCTGGCGCTATGGCGCCGCGGCGCGCACGCCGGGGACGCGCTCGAAGGGCTTCTACTGGGCCGGAAAGGCCGCAGCGCGGGCCGGGCAACAGGCCGAGGCCCGGCGGTACTTCGAGATGGCGGCGCAGTATGGCGACCAGTTCTATGGCTTGCTGGCGCTGGAGAGGCTGGGCCGTCCGGTGCCGCAATTTGCCAGGGACTCGAACGTCCAACCCTCACCCGATGAACGTAGCCGCTTCTACAGCCAGCCACTGACACTGGCCGTGCGCGAGGTCGCCCGCAATGGCGACTGGAAGACGACCGTGCGCTTCTTCAAGGAAGTGGCCGAGCAGCAGCAGACCGAAGCGCAGCACATGATGGTGGCGAACCTGGCGCGTGAGTTGGGGCGGCGCGACCTCGGCGTGATCGTCGGGCAGGCAGCGGCGGCGCGCGGCTACCTCGATTTCCAGCACATCGCCTTCCCGCTGATCCCCGTGCCGCCGGGCTATGAGGCGAAGTGGACCGGCATTCACGCCATCAGCCGGCAGGAAAGCCAGTTCGCGCAGAACGCGGTCAGCCATGCCGGCGCGCGCGGGCTGATGCAGCTGATGCCGGGCACGGCCAATGAGCAGGCGGGCAAGCTGGGGCTGTCGTACAACGCTTCGGCGCTGACGCAGGATGCAGGATACAACATCCAGCTCGGCTCGGGCTATTTCGCGCGCATGCTCGACTATTATCGCGGCTCTTGGCCACTGGCCGTGGCGGCCTACAACGCTGGCCCCGGCAACGTGAACAAGTTCCTGCGCGCCAATGGCGATCCGCGCAATGGCGGTATCGACTGGGTGGAATGGATCGAGAAGATCCCGCTTTCCGAGACACGCAACTACGTCCAGCGCGTGCTGGAAAATGCGGTGGTCTATGAGGCGATGAACCCGCAGTATGCAAGCTATCGCGGGAGCAATCCGATGAGCTACTTTATCGGGAAGCGGGAACCGGGGTGAGCGAGGCTACGCTGATCTTGGGCAGGTATTTTGAGCATGGTATACGGTCGGAAGAAGAGCTTCATGCTGCAATGGTCGGACTGGACCAGTTCGACAATGGCGAGATCGCGTCTCTGACGATTGAACCGAAGAGGTACATTCGCGCCAAGCGTTGCGGGTTGTATTGGTCAGTCACGGCACGCAGTGGCAGCTTATTAACGCTTGCCTCATTCAGGGCAGATTCGACCACCGAGTATTCGGCGCGTGTTGTGCAAGAGGCACAGGCCATGCCTTCACTACGGGATCGGATACGGGCCGCCTTTAAGAGGGTGCCGGAGCAAAGCCTTTCGACCGAGCAGGTGAGAACGCTGTTCGGAGAGTTTTTCGGCGGCCGAAGGTATACAATCCCTCGGTCTGGCGCTTGAGAAGCGGGATCCCGGGTCAAGCCCGGGATGGGTTAGTGTTGAGGCCGCAGTTCTCTATCCTACCTGTTTTTGCGGAGCACAAACGGGGAGGTGTCAGCGGTGCAGCCGGTGACGGAGGGATTCTTTCTCTTGCCCCTCCACCAACCGCTTCGCGGGCGGTCCCCCTCCCCATTTGTCCTGCGGAAAAATGGGGCGGATTTGTTGTTTAGATTCTCGTCCTCGCCCACAAACGGGGCATGAAACCTGACGGTCACCCCATCACTCCCGCCGGATTTGCGGCACTACGCGCGCGCTATGACCACCTTCTCGGCACTGAGCGCCCGGCCATCGTCGAAATCGTTAGCTGGGCTGCCGGCAACGGCGACCGGTCGGAGAACGGCGATTATCTCTATGGCCGCAAGCGGATGCGGGAGATTGATCGGGAACTGGCGTTCCTTGCGCGGCGGATGAAGGCGGCGCGGGTGGTCGATCCCGCGCGGCAGGAGGATCGGTCGCGCGTGCTGTTCGGAGCCTGTGTCGAGATTGCCGACGAGGACGACAACCGCAAGGTTCTGACCTTGGTCGGCGATGACGAGCAGGATGCCTCGAAGGGGCTGATCGGATGGAGCGCGCCGATTGCCAAGGCCTTGCGCGGGGCGCGGGTTGGCGATTTGCGTGTGGTGCGGTTGCCTTCGGGCGAGAAGGAGTGGGAAATCATGAGCGTTTCCTATCCCGAAGCCTAGCGCTATGAGCGTTCCCATGAAACGGGGTCGCTTCTACATCATGCGCCACGGCGAGACGGTCTATAATGCGACGCGTCGGCTGCAGGCGAACCACATCCACACGCCGCTTACGCGGCAGGGCTTCGAGCAGGCGGTGGCGATGGGCTGTGCGCTGCGGGCCGAACTGGGCGAGCGACCACAAGTGACGCTGCATATCTCCGACACCGGGCGCGCCTTGCAGACGGCGGCGCTGATTGCCGAGGAACTGGGGCTAGACTGGTTCGCCGGGCAGCGGACGATGGATCTCAAGGAGATCGACATGGGATCGTGGTGCGGCCGATCCTACAGTGATGTCGAGGACGAGGTCGGCCCGATCGTGATCGAAGACCACCTGCTGCGTCCGGCGCCCGATGGCGAGGACTACCCGATGATTGCGGCGCGGCTGAACCGCTGGCTCGAGGGGTTGACCGACGAGAGCGGCGATCACATCGTCGTGATGCACGGCATCTCAAGCCGCGTGTTGCGCGGGATCATGGCGGGCTATCCGGTGCATCCCCTTCACGGCGCACCAATTGCGCCGTCGCTCGTGCAAGGTTCAATTGCGCTGATCCAGGACGGCGAAGAATCGGTCCTGTTCGGCTCGGAACGCGGGATCGAGCACGCCTGATGGGCGATGTCGTCAATCTCCGAGCAGGGCGCAAGGCCAAGGCGCGGGTTTCGCGCGAGGTTGAGGCGCAGGCCAACCGGGCCAAGTTCGGGCGGACCAAGGGCGAAAAGCTGCGCGAGGCGCAAGAAGCGGAACGAGCAGCAAGACAGCTCGATGGCGCGAAACGGGAGGAGCCGTGAGGCGGCTGCTGGTTCTGGCAGCACTGGTGCTTGGCGGGACCGCCGTCGCGCGCGACAGCTTGGGCGTGTTCGGCACTTGGGGCGCGTTTCGCGATCCGGGTGTGCCGCGCTGTTATGCGATTGCCATGGCGGAGAAGGTCAACGGGCGGGAGCAGACTTTCCAGCCCTACTTCACCGTGGGCTACTGGCCCAAGCGCGGCATTCGCGGTGCAGTGCATTTGCGCCTTGCAAGGCGCCTGGCGCCGGGGTCGTCGGTCAACGTCTCGTTTCCCGAAGCCAACTTCACGCTGCAGGCGGGACAGGCCGATGCCTGGCCGATGGACCAGCGCGCCAACGCCGGGATCGTAGCCGCCTTGCGCAGCGCGCCGCGCGTGGTGGTGACAGCGCAAGGGGCGGACGGACGGAGGTTCCGCGATGTATACACGCTTGGCGGTGCAGCCTCTGCCATGGATGCAGCGGCGCTGGGGTGCGCCGGATAGGAAAAGGGCGAGCCCTGGCGGCCCGCCCTTCCCTTGTCTTCAAGCTTGAAGCTTAGAAGCGGATGCCGACGCCAGCAGTCACCGAGTGACGGTCGGTGTCGATGTTGAAGCGGCTCGAGTCCGGCGTGTCGCCGTTGAAGTCGAATTCGCCTTCGCTGTAGTTGGCGTACTTGTATTCGAGCTTCACGAAGGCGTTGGTGCCGATGTTCTGCTCGACGCCCGCGCCGACGCGATAGCCGTCGGTGTCAAGGCGCTGGCGCAGATTGGTCGTGCCGTTCGTGCCCTGCAGGTTGTAACGGGCGTTGCTGTAACCACCCTTGACGTAGACCATGGTGCTCGGGCTCATCGCGTAACCAAGACGGGCACCGACATAGTACTGGCGACCGGCTTCTACGCGGCCAAGATTGAACACGTTCGGCTGGTCGTTGTTGTTGTCCCAGCTGGCGCTGCTGTCGGTGATTTCGGCTTCGGCGCCGGCAACCAGGTTGGTGCCAAGCGGGATATCGTAACCGATGGCAGCACCGTATTCGACGCCGTCGATCGACTGCTTCAGATCACGGTCGCCGTCGACGTCTTCGCTGCTGCCCGAGCGGTTGTGGTCGTAGCCGACGAGAGCTTCAGCGCGAAAGCCGCTGAAGCTCTCGGCAGGGGTAGCGTCCTGCGCGTACGCAGGGGCGGCGGCGATGGCGGTGCCGGCGGCGAGAATTGCGCAGATCTTCTTCATGTCTCACTCCATTCGAAAACTTCCTGCCGGTCCTGTTGTCGTTGCGACCCGACAGTGACCGGTGGAATGAGCGGAACTGCATCCGGTTTCCTGAACCTCACACAACAGGAAACCGTGACATTTCAGCCACATAAAAAGCGATGAAGTGCAGCACACGGGCGATGAAATACTGGAACACCAACGTCCCCAAGGCGTTCGCGCGAGCCTCGGTTTGCGCCCGGGGCCTCGAATCACTATATGCGCGCGATGCAGAGCCAGATCGATCCCAGCCCCTCGCTTCCCGCCAACATGCCCATTGCTGGGCACGTTGATCCCGTTCCGGTGCCGCGCGAGGTGACGCCGCGCGAGGATGGACGGGTGGACCTCATCGGCCTGCCGAAGAAGCAGATCGCCTCGCTATTCGAAGCCGCGGGTCTTGATGCCAAGGCGGCCAAGCTGCGCGCGAAGCAGGTGTTTCACTGGCTTTATCATCGCGGCGTGACCGACTTCGAAGCGATGACCGACATCGCCAAGACGATGCGCCCATGGCTGGCGGAGCGCTTCGTGATCGGTCGCCCGGACATTGTCGAGGCGCAGGTTTCGACCGATGGCACGCGCAAGTGGCTGCTGCGCACGGCAGACAAGCACGATTTCGAGATGGTGTTCATCCCCGATGCGGATCGCGGCACGCTTTGCGTTTCGAGCCAGGTCGGCTGCACGCTCAATTGCCGCTTCTGCCACACTGGCACGATGCGCCTGGTGCGCAACCTGACACCGGGGGAGATCGTCGGCCAGGTCATGCTCGCGCGCGATGCGCTGGGCGAATGGCCCAAGGCTGGAGGTACGATGGCCGGGCTCGACTTCGACGATGAAGACGAGGAAGCTGCCAGCGCCTACACCCCCGATGGTCGCCTGCTGACGAACATCGTGATGATGGGCATGGGGGAGCCGCTCTACAATTTCGACAATGTGCGCGATGCGCTCAAGCTGGTCATGGACGGCGACGGGCTCGCCCTGTCGAAGCGTCGCATCACGCTCTCGACCAGCGGCGTCGTGCCGATGATGGAGCGCTGCGGCGAGGAGATCGGGGTGAACCTCGCGGTCTCTCTCCACGCGGTGACCAAGGACGTGCGCGACGAGATCGTGCCGATCAACCGCAAGTACGGCATCGACGAACTGCTGCAGGCCTGCTCTGACTATCCCGGCGCTTCGAACGCCCGCCGCATCACGTTCGAGTACGTGATGCTGAAGGACAAGAACGACAGCGACGACGACGCGCGCGAGCTGGTGCGCCTGATCCGTCAGTACAAGCTGCCAGCCAAGGTCAACCTGATCCCGTTCAACCCCTGGCCCGGCGCACCCTACGAGTGCTCCAGCCCGGAGCGGATCAAGAGCTTCGCGAATATCGTGTTCGAAGCCGGGATCAGCGCACCGGTACGCACGCCACGCGGGCGCGACATCGACGCAGCCTGCGGGCAGTTGAAGACGGCAGCTGAGAAGAAGAGCCGCGCCGAACTCGACCGTCTTGCTGAAGAGAAGATGGCCGCGCTCGGCTGAGAAGTCATCCCACTTTGCGCTGAACCACCGGCTCGGGTTCGTTCTTGACCGGTGGAATGCCCGATACGGCAGCAATGCGCCCGCCCTCGTCGAGCCGCAGCGGCATGGAGAATTCCACGCCCATGCGGTCATCGCTTGACCAGCGGCAAGTTGCCGTAACCACGTGGTTCTCTGCCAACAGTACCCGGAAGATCGTTCCCGGAGGCACGTTCCACAAGCCTTCGATCAGCGCCCCGGTCTGGCTGATATTGCGGACCATCGCGTTGTAGCGATGGCCGCCGTGATCGAGCACGACCTTGCGCAGCATGGACTGGCGCGCGGCGCGTGCGGAACGTGGCCCTTGAGCGATAGCCATGAGGCCGGTCGAAAGACGGGCAGCGGCGTTCATCGCCGACAGCGGACGCTCGTAGATATAGCCCTGCACGTGGCTGCAGCCGAGCATGCGGACGAGGTCAAGTTCGTCCAGCGTCTCGACACCTTCGGCCGTCGTTTCCATGCCCAGTGCCTCGGCAAGGCTGACGATCGAGGCGATGATCGCGCCGTTGCGGCTGCCGGGTTGCGTCGCGCCGCGCACGAAGCTCTGGTCGATCTTGATCTTGTCGAACGGCGCAGACCGCAAGTAGCCGAGCGAGGAATAGCCTGTGCCGAAATCGTCAAGCGCCAGGCGCACGCCGATGGCTTTCAACGACTTGAACATCTGGTCGGTGCCCTCGTCGTCATTGAGGAACACGCTTTCGGTGATCTCCAGTTCGAGGCGTTCTGCTGCCACCTGCGAACTTGCCAGCGCGTTGGTGACGATCACTGGAAGCGACGGATTGGCGAACTGTAGCGGTGACACGTTTACGGCTACGCGCACGTTATCGGGCCAGCGCGCCAAGTCCTGACAAGCGGTGCGCAGCGCCCACTCGCCAATCGGCGCAATCAGACCGGTATCTTCTGCGATGGGTATGAACCGGCTCGGGCTGATCCAGCCGTGCTCGGGATGGTTCCAGCGCAGCAGCGCCTCGAATCCGGTAATCTTCTCGGTCGCTGTCTGCACGACTGGCTGATAGTAAAGCTCAAGACCACCATTCGAGACCGCATCGCGCAGGTCTTCTTCCATCTGGCGGCGCTCTTCGGCATCGCTGTGCAGGTCCGGCGCATAGAAGTGGAAGCGTCCGCGTCCGCCATCCTTGGCGGCATAGAGCGCCAGGTCGGCATTGCGGATCAGCGCCTCGCTGGTCACGCCATCGTCCGGCGCCAGCGCGATGCCGACCGAAGCGCCGATCATCACGCGGCTGCCCTCGATTGAGTAGGGTTGCGACAGGCTCTCGATGATGCGCTGGGCCAGATGGCCAAGTTGCTCGCGCTCGATCTTGCCAGGCAAAATCACCTGGAATTCATCGCCACCGAGGCGGCCGACACGGCCCATCTTGCCCACGACCCGCTCCAGACGCTGCGCGACCTGCTTGAGTAGCGCATCGCCGGCGGGATGGCCTAGCGTATCGTTCACCTGCTTGAAGCGATCAAGGTCGAGCAGGAAGACCGTGCAGGCGCGCTGATGCAGTTGCGGAGCGAGAAGGATCTTCTCCAGCGTCTGCGACATGCGGAAGCGGTTGGACAGGCCTGTCAGCGAATCAAAGTGCGCCAACCGCGAAGCATGCTCCTGCGAACGACGCTTTTCGGTAAGGTCCGTGCCCGAGCCGCGGAAACCGGTGAAGTTGTTGAACGTGTCGTAGGTCGGCCGGCCGGTGATCGACCACCAGCGTTCCTCTTCCGCTGTCGCTGCCCGCACCGCAAGTTCGCCGAAGCTGGATCGCGCGGAGAGGTGAAAGGCCAGCGTACGTTCGCCTTCGCCCGATTGCTCGGACAGGTTGAACAGCTCGGCAAAGGGACGGCCGATCAGATCGTCGACCTTGCGACCGAGAATCTCGGCAACGGGTGTGGAAAGATATGTCAGCTGACCACGACGATCAGTTTCCCAGAACCAGCCCTGCCCCGTCTCTTCATAATCGGAAAGAATTTCCTGTGCGCGGGTGGATGCGCGCTGGTCGTTCTCCAGCTTCTCGCGAAGCAGCAGGTCGATCTTGCGCTGGCGCAGGTAGGCTGCGACGGCAATCGCAACACCTACCAGCAAAGAGAAGTAGCCACCGAACGTGCTGGCGACACAGGTTACGCCCGACCACACTGAGATCTGAGCGGCAAGCACGCCCACCAAGCGGCCCGAGAGCACCACTGTCGCCAGCAACGAAACAGTTGCCACTGCGACGAGGCAGTAGAACCAATCGATCTGACCCGAAGTGCCCCAGACGCCCATGGCAGAGCCAAACAGAAACATGGGTAAGGCAACTGCCACACCCATCAGTGCCATCCGCTGCCCGGTCTCCATCTCGCTTTGCGCTTCACGGCGCACCGCGAGCTTCGAAAGGTGCGCCGCAATAGCGGCGACAACCGCCAAGAGTGCTGCAAGCGGGTTCGGGATCACCAGGTTGAAACCGGCAACCAGCAGCGGAAGCACCAGCATGACATAGGCCATTTGCGGCCATTCCGGTGCTATCAGGCGGTTCGCCGAATCGCTGCCAAACAGAAAACTGGCCCCTGCTTCGGGCGCTGCCGGGACGACAGGACGTTCCCGCCGGCGCGTACGCGCGAAGTCGCGCGTGGCAGTTTGCCTGTTTGGTTGAGTTTCAGCGTCTCCCGGCATGGCGCGTGTTTGCACGACGGTGCTTTGAGAAAGCGTTAAGCGATCCGCATTCGTGTACTTTTGCTGCGAGTGCGAAGGTGCTAGTCAGCGGCTGTAGCGTGGGGTCATAGTGAACAGTACACCGAAACAATCAAAGATCGGCGTTGCCGGACGTCGTCTCAACATTGCGCGCTGGCACGAAGGGGCCGGAAGAGGCCAATATCGCCCTCTGCTCATGCTCAACGGTATCGGCATGAACCTCGAACTGCTTGCCCCCGTCGCCCGGGCGCTGCCAGAGCGCGAGGTGATCTGCTTCGACATGCCGGGCATCGGTGGCTCGCCCGATCCAGTACTGCCCTATACGATTCCGAGCATGGCGCTGACCACGGCGTCGCTGCTCGATCTTCTGGGCATCGAACAGGTCGATATCCTCGGGATCAGTTGGGGCGGCGCGCTGACCCAGCAATTCGCCTTCCAGCACCGCGCACGGACTGGGCGGATCGTTCTTGCGGCCACGGCATCCGGCGGCGCGACCATGGTGCCCGGCAATAGCTCCATGCTCGCCCACCTGTCCGATCCACGTGAGTACACGGTAGAGCGGACACTGCGCCGAAACCTCGCCTCGATCTATAATGGTGGGGGCAGCGGAAAGGTCTCGCTCAATGCGGCCAAGGCGCCCTCGCCGCTTGGCTTCTCATATCAGATGATGGCGTTTGCGACATGGAGCAGCGTGCCGTTCCTGCCGCTTCTGTCCATGCCGGTGATGATCATGGCCGACGAGGAGGACCAGCTGGTTCCGGCCTCTAATGCCCATTTCCTTCACAATGCCATTCCCCACAGCCGGATCGAGATGTTCCACGGCGGTGGTCACCTGTTCATGCTGTCCCAGCGTGACCGCTTCATCGAAAAGCTGCGCGCCTTCCTGGACGAGGATATCCACCGCGGCTGATCGTGAACCTCGCTGGCCCGCTTTCCTTTTGCTGTCTTGACGATAGCATCGAAGAAAGACTCGAAAGGCTGAGGAGAGGCCATGCGGCATATCGCGATCGTCGGTTCGGGACCGGCCGGGTACTACACCGCGGAAGCCGCGCAAAAGCAGTGGGGCGATGACGTCCGCATCGACATCTTCGACATGCTGCCGGTGCCCTACGGCCTCATTCGCTTCGGGGTCGCGCCGGATCACCAGTCGATCAAGGGCGTAACCCGGCGCTATGAACAGACCGCGCTTGCCGACAACGTGCGCTTCGTCGGTAACGTCAAGGTTGGCCAGGACGTCTCGATTGCCGAACTGCAGGGCCTGTACGACGCGGTCGTGCTTGCCACTGGCGCGCCACGTGACAAGGACATCGGCGTTCCGGGCGACCATCTGAAAAACGTCTTCGGCAGCGCGGCCTTTGTCGGATGGTACAATGGCCACCCGGAATTCGCCGCGCTCGATCCTGATTTGTCCGGCCACACCGCCGTAGTCATCGGCATGGGCAACGTCGCACTCGACGTGACGCGCATCCTTTCCAAGACGCGCGAGGAGTTTGCCGGAAGCGACATCGTGGCGCACGCGCTTGAACGGCTGATGGCCTCGAAGATCAAGCGAATTGTCATTCTCGGGCGGCGCGGACCTCACCAGATCATGATGACGCCCAAGGAACTGGGTGAGCTTGGCCACCTTTCCCGCACCGCCCCGTGGGTGGATCCGCGCGACTTGCCCGAAGAAGTGGAAGACGCGCTGCTTGAACCGGGCATCCGCAAGTCCGTGACACATTTGCGCTCTTTCGCGGCCATCCCGGAAAGCCATCGCGCCGACCTGCCGCTGGAGGTGGAATTCGATTTCTTCGCCTCGCCCCAGGGGCTGATGGGCGAAGGCCAGGTGCAGGCGATTTCCGTTGAGCGCACGCGTATCGAGGCGGGCCGCGCGGTCGGCACAGGCGAGTTCTACGAAATTCCGGCGAACCTGGTGATCTCGTGCATCGGATACCAGACTTCGCCGATCGAAGGCGTGCCCTTCGATGATCGCGCCGGCCGCTTTGCCAATGACGAAGGGCGCATCCTCCCCGGCCTTTATTGCGTGGGCTGGGCGCGGCGGGGGCCTTCGGGCACGATCGGCACCAACCGTCCGGATGGCTTCGGCATCGTCGAAATGATCGCCGAGGACTTTCCCCAGAGCCAACGCAAGACCGGGCGCGTTGGCTTCGATGCCCTCGCAGCGGCCCGCAAGCTGGACGTGGTCAGCTTCGACGACTGGAAGAAGATTGAGGAAGCCGAAACGTTGCGCGCACGGGACGATGCTCCGCGCGAGAAATTCGTGGACGTCGAAGAGATGATTAGGGCCAGCGGCCATGATTGATGCAACGCTCCGCCCGCACAGTTGACCGTCGGGCAAACCTCTGACTTAATCGCCCGGTTAACGCGACAGGCGACCAGCTTGAGTCGGCCTGCGCGGGGAGAAGGAGCCAGCTTATGCCAGCCTATGACATGATCATCCGCAATGGGACGATCGTCGACGGAACCGGCGCGCCGCGCTTTACCGGTGACGTTGCCGTAAAAAATGGCCTAATTGCCGCCGTCGGCACTGTGCGCGGCGATGCTGCCGAGGAGATCGATGCCACCGGCCGTGTCGTTGCGCCGGGGTGGGTGGACGTACACACGCACTACGATGGTCAGGCGACTTGGGACGCCGAAATGGCGCCTTCTTCCTGGCATGGTGTGACCACCGTGGTCATGGGCAACTGCGGCGTCGGCTTCGCCCCCGCCGCGCCTGATCGCCACGATTGGCTGATCGGCCTGATGGAAGGCGTGGAAGACATTCCGGGCACTGCGCTGGCCGAGGGCATGACCTGGGACTGGGAGACTTTCCCCGAGTACCTCGATGCGCTGGAGAAGATGCCGCGCGCGGTCGATATCGGCACGCACGTGCCGCATGGGGCGGTACGCGCATATGTGCTGGGTGATCGCGAGAAACCGGGTGCAATCCCGACCGAGGACGACATCCGCAAGATGGCAGAGATCGTCGAGGAAGGTGTCCGTGCCGGCGCGCTCGGGTTTTCGACCAGCCGCACGGTGATCCACAAGTCGGTCGACGGTGAAGTGGTCCCCGGCACCACGGCCACGGCGGAAGAGCTGATCGAGATCGGGCGCGCGATGGGCCGTGTTGGCCATGGCGTGTTCGAAATGGCTTCCGACATGCGCCGCGAATGGGATGAATTCGGCTGGATGGGGGCGCTCAGCCGTGAGACCGGGCTGCCCGTCACCTATGCGGCGCTGCAGTCCATCGCCAAGGAAATGCCGCTCGAGGAACAGATTGCGGAAATGCGCCGCCAGAACGCGCAAGGGGCAAACATCGTCGCCCAGATCGCTCTGCGCGGAAACGGCGTGATCATGGCCTGGCAGGGCACGATCCACCCCTTCCGCTTCCGGCCAAGCTATGTGGCGATTGCCGACCTACCATGGAAAGAGCAACTCGCCCACCTCAAGGACCCGGCCTTCCGCGAGAAAGTCCTGTCCGAAGCAAACGAGTACCCGGAAAGCGACATCATCGGCCTGCTGATGATGATCTCGCAAGGCTGGCACAACCAATTCATCATGGACGACGGCTTCGATTACGAGCCGCAGGCCGAAGCCAGCGTGCTCGCCCGTGCAAAGTCGGCAGGCGTTGCGCCGGACGCCTATGCTTACGACAAGCTGATGGAGAATGACGGAACCGGCTTCATCTACCTGCCGATCCTGAATTACGCCGATGGCAACCTCGATTTCCTGGAGGCATTGCAAGCATCCGAAGATACCGTGAACTCGCTCTCCGATGGCGGAGCGCATTGCGGAACGATCTGCGACGCGGCCAGTCCGACGTTCATGCTACAGCATTGGGTCCGGGATCGCCAGCGTGGCGGCAGGATCAGCCTGGAACATGCCGTGAAGCGCCAGTGCCACGATACGGCGAGGCTCTACGGGCTGGACGATCGCGGCATATTGGCACCGGGATACCTGGCCGATATCAACATCATCGACTTCGACAACATCAAGTTGCTCAAGCCTTGGTTGGCGTTTGACCTGCCTGCGGGCGGCAAGCGCCTGCTTCAGAAAGCCGAGGGGTATGACTACACCATCAAGGGCGGCAAGGTGACGTTCCGCAAGGGAGAATGGACCGGGGCGACGCCGGGCGTGCTGATCCGCGGCCCGCAGCGGGCGGAGCTCCTCGAAGCAGCAGAATGACGCAGGCAGGCCCGCCCCTTCGTTCGGGGGCGGGCCTGCCAGCTTTCACGCTAATTCAGGCAGCGTTGCGGAACGTTGCATTCGCAGAATGGCCGAAGTTGCCCTCAAGCCTGAATTGCGAAACCAGCGAAGACAGGCGGTTGGCCTCGCCCGCAAGGCTTCGTGCCGCTGCCGTGGCTTCCTCGACCATCGCAGCGTTTTGCTGGGTCATGGTGTCCATCTCACGCACGGTCTCGCGAACCTGGCCAATGCTGCCAGCCTGATCCTGCGCCATCGCGGCGATGCTGCTGGCAAGCTGGGCGACATGGCCGACCTGCTCCACGATCAGGGCAAAGGTATCCCCGGTCTGCCCTACAAGGCTCACCCCGCGCTCTACCTGTGTCGAACTGGCCGTGATCAGGTGCTTGATATCGCGGGCGGCGTCCGCAGTGCGCTGCGCCAGCGCGCGAACCTCGGTGGCCACCACCGCGAACCCGCGGCCGGCATCTCCGGCACGGGCCGCCTCTACGCCCGCGTTCAACGCAAGCAGATTGGTCTGGAACGCGATGCCATCGATGACAGAAATGATCTTGCCGATCTCCTGCGCCGAATTGTGTATATCGTTCATGGCCTGGACCGCTTCGCTGACGACTTCGCCGCCCCGCATCGCCTCGCCATGCGCCTGCTGAACCGAATCGTGCATGTGCGCCGCATCGCCGGCCGTCGTATTGACGGTTGAGGCCAGCGCAGTGACCGCCGCCGATGCTTCTTCCAGGCTCGCCGCCTGCTGTTCGGTACGGCGCGCCAGATCGTCGGAAGCCTGGCGGATCTGCTTGGCCCCGACGTCAACCGAGCCGGATGTGTCGGCCACGTTGCGCAACACGCCTGAAACCTGGACCCGCATGCCGTCGAGATGCTTCTGCAGTTCCGCAAACGCTGTCGGCAAATCCGGCACCGGAGTGGCGAAATCACCTTCCGCCATCGCGCGCAAGGTTGCGCTCACTTCGTCGATGACCGCAACTCGCGCAGCTTCCTCGGCCTTGAAGTACGTCGAAAGCGCCACCTCCATGTCCAGCAGCGCCATCTTGATCATGGAACCGACAGACTTGGCCACCTGCCGCCGACGGAAGATTGCCGTGAAGCCTGTGAACATCTTGTTTACGATGGTCTCGAGCACGGAGGCATAGGCGCCAATATACCAGCCCGGCTCAAGTCCGATCCGGGCATGCACGTTGCCAATCCGCTCGGCGCTGTCGAAATAGGCTTTGTCGACAGAGCCGCCAAACATCCCGGCCCAATGCTCGATCTGCTTGTCGCGAGCATGGTTCATCGCAGCGCGCGAACCGAAGAAGCGGGATGTCTCCGGGGTTGCGGAAATCTGGTCGTAAAGATTGTCCAGTGCAGGCGGTGCGTGCTTGCGCAACGCCGATGCGATCTCAGGGAAGCGGGCCAGATCCTCGCTGCCGATGTTAAAGAAAGCCAGCTTCTTGGCCACCGCCTGGGGATCGTGGGAACTCTGCATGCTCGATACTCCTGTTCGAGCACGCTATTCTACCTTGCGCTTCAAATACGGTAATTGGCACTACAGTGGCACTACGAGAGGCAAAACTTACTTTCGTTAACCCAACATCGTGTCTTGTAACGATGGTGATCAGACCGGTGCCGGCCGCCGGTCCGTGCATCGCACGGACCGTAGTAGCATTAGACGCGCATCGGCATCAGCACATAAAGCGCAGGTGACTTATCATCGCGGCGGATGAGCGTCGGCGCTCCGGCATCGGCAAGGTGCAGTTCGACCGTGTCGCCGTCGATCTGGCTGAGGATGTCCTTCAGATAATTGGCGTTGAAGCCGATCTCGAAGCCGGAGGCAGCATAGCTTGCCGGGAGTTCTTCGGCAGCAGTGCCGTTGTCCGGACTGGTGACCGAAAGCGTCACGCGGTCATTCTCCAAGGCCATCTTCACGGCGCGGGTCTTCTCGGTGGCGATCGTCGCCACGCGATCGACGCCTTCGAAGAACGAGCGCGGATCAAGCTTGAGCAGCTTGTCGTTGCCGGTCGGGATGACTCGGCTATAATCCGGGAAGGTGCCGTCGATCAGCTTGCTGGTGAGCACTACGCCGTTTTCACCGCCAAGGGTGAAGCGGACCTTGCTGGCGGAAAGGTCGATCAGCACGGCCGAATCGAGCACTTCTTCCAGCAGCTTGCGCAGCTCGCCCACGCATTTGCGCGGCACGATCACGTCGGGCATGCCCTCTGCGCCTTCGGGGCGAGCGATGGTGAAGCGGGCAAGGCGGTGGCCATCGGTGGCGGCGGCCTTGAGCACGGGCTGCGCATCGTCCGAAACGTGGAGGAAGATACCGTTGAGGTAATAGCGCGTCTCTTCGGTCGAGATCGCAAAGCGGGTGCGGTCGATCAGTTCGGCCAGCGTGCGCGCGGGAACTTCGAAGCTGGTGGGCAAGTCACCCTCGACGATCACCGGGAAATCATCGCGCGGCAGCGTCGGCAGTTGGAAGCGGCTGCGGCCAGCCTTCACGATCATGCGATTGTCCGACGTCTCAAGGCTGACCTGCGAGCCATCCGGCAACTTGCGCGCGATATCGAACAGCAGGTGCGCCGAAACGGTAATGGCCCCCGGGCTTTCGACCGAGACGGCAGCCATGGTCTCGACGATCTGGAGATCGAGGTCGGTCGCCATCAGACGGACCGTGTTGTCGGGCGCGGCCTCGATCAGCACGTTGGACAGGATCGGAATCGTGTTCCGGCGCTCGACCACCGACTGGACGTGGGACAGGCAGCGCAGGAGCGTCGCGCGTTCGATCGTCGCCTTCATTCTCGTCTCGATCCCCCCGGGAGCGGCCGGACGGCCCTGCCCCGTGAATATGGCTGAACCGGGGAATCACGCTCCCCGGCGTTTGGTTCGGACTACCTGTCTTAACGCAGAGGCGGGACTCGGCAAGCACCGGCCCCGCCCTTGTCCCCTAAGTTGGGGATAAAACCGCCAGAATCAGCCTGTGGCGGGGCTCAGGAGAGCATTACGACATCATCGCCATGCCGCCATTGACGTGCAGCGTCTGGCCGGTGACGTAGCCCGCCTCCTTCGAGGCGAGATAGGCGACGGCAGCGCCGATGTCCGAACCCTCGCCCATGCGCCCCATCGGGATGCGGGCGTTGAGCGCGTCCTTCTGGCCATCGGGCAGCACATCGGTCATCGCCGTGCGGATGAAACCGGGCGCGACGCAGTTCACAGTCACCCCACGGCTGGCGAGTTCCTGACCCAGCGACTTGGACATGCCGACCAGTCCGGCCTTGGCCGCTGCATAGTTGACCTGGCCGGGATTGCCGGTCGCACCGACAACGCTGGTGATGGTGACGATGCGGCCGAAGCGGGCCTTCATCATCGGCTTGGTCGCGGCGCGCATCAGGCGGAACGCGGCTTCGAGGTTGACGCGGATGACCGCGTCCCATTCCTCGTCCTTCATCCGCATGGCCAGGTTGTCACGGGTGATGCCGGCGTTGTTCACCAGAATGTCGAGCTTGCCCAGCGTGTCCATCGCCGCCGGGACGAGATGCTCGACCTGCTCGGTGTTCGAAAGATCGCAGGTGATCTCGACGTGGTCATGACCGTATGTGTCGTTCAGTTCCTCGCGGAAGGCGCGCAGCTTGGCGGGATTGGTGCCCGACAGGGCGATGCGGGCACCCTGCTTTGCCAGTGCATGGCAGATCGAGGAGCCGATGCCCCCGGCAGCGCCGGTGACGAGGGCGGTCATGCCAGTGAGGTCGAAAAGACGATTTTCCATGGGCTCAGAGCTCCTTGAGGATGGCTTCGATGTCGGCCATGCCAATGACGCTAGTGACGGACACGTCGGCAACCGAGCGGTTGATCATGGGGCCGAGGACCTTGCCGCCGAGTTCGACGAACTGCTCCACACCCGCATCCTTCATCGCCATCGCGCTTTCGCGCCAGCGGACGCGGCCGGTGACCTGTTCGACCAGCAGGCGCTTCACTTCCGCAGGATCGGTCACCACTGCGGCGGTGACATTGGCGAAAAGCGCGACGCGCAGCGCAGCCGGCGGAGTCTTCTCGAACGCCTCGGCCATGGCATCGGCCGCAGGCTGCATCAGCGGGCAGTGGAACGGCGCGGACACCGGCAGCAGCACGCCGCGCTTGATGCCATGATCCTTGACCATCGCCACCGCGCGCTCAATCGCCGCCTTGTGGCCGGAAAGCACGACCTGCGTCGGATCATTGTCGTTGGCGACAGTGCAGACTTCTCCTTCGGCCGCAGCTTCGGCCAGGGCAGTCGCCTTCTCGATGTCGGCCCCCAGCAGCGCGCACATCGCGCCCTGTCCGACAGGCACCGCAGCCTGCATCGACTGGCCGCGCAGCTTCAGCAAGCGTGCGGTATCGGCAAGGCTGAACGCGCTCGCAGCGCAAAGCGCAGTATATTCGCCAAGGCTGTGCCCGGCCACGAAATCGGCCTTCTCTGCTAGCGTGATGCCCCCTTCCTTCTCGAGTACGCGCAGCACGGCGATGGCGTTGGCCATGATCGCGGGCTGGGCGTTTTCGGTAAGGGTCAGAGCGTCTTCCGGGCCTTCCTTCATGATCTGGAAAAGCTTCTGGCCAAGCGCGTCGTCAACTTCCTCGAACACTTCGCGCGCCACGGCGCTGGCTTCGGCGAGTTCGAGGCCCATGCCGACCTTCTGGCTGCCCTGCCCCGGAAAAACGAAAGCTCGCATTGCAACTCTCCTCAATCGCGCCCGAATTGGTTGCCGTCACTACTGTGGCGCGCGCCCTATTGCCGCCGTTCTCTTCAGGCAAGCCCGAACGGGACGATCTTGTTGTCGATATCGTGGCCGATGTCGGCCTGCCCGAGATAGGCGATCCCGGTGCGCGAGCACCAGTGTCGCGCCATGTCCTCGACCTCGCAACCGAAGGGGCGGTCGTTTTCAGGCACGTCGCTGACGCGGCCAAGGCGAAGCCCTGCCACGCCGACCAGGGAAAGGCTGCCGGTGACATGGAACAGCAGCCGGTCCACCGCATAGAGGTACTCGGCAACTTCCTCGACCATCACGACGTGCCCGGAAAGGTTCGGCATCAGCGGCGTTCCGCACAGCATTGCGAGCGTCATCAGGTTGAATGCGACGGCGGGCTTCCCGCCGGCAAGCGAAGGTTCAAGGCCGGCACGACCTCCGTTTAGCCAATCCAGCGTGCGCAGGACAGCAGCCTCGCCGCCCGGCCGGCGCAGATCGACCGGCATAGGTGCATGGACCTGCCGGCCAATGCCGGCGCGGTACAGCAGTCCGAGCAAAGTCCCGCCGTCCGAGTAGCCCAGATACTGCTTGTCATAGGCCGACGCGCTGAGCTCGGGCAACGCATCCATGGCGATGCGATTGGCGCCGTAACCACCGCGCACGAACCAAACCGCCTCGAACGCGGGATCATTGGCGCATTCGACGAATGCTGCGCGCCGCAGTGCGTCCGATCCGGCGAAGTGCCCATCGCTGACAAAGCACTGTTCGTGGAAAACAAGTTCGAGTTCGGGGGATTCCGCCTCGGCCAAGGCAGTCACGCGCGCGGCGTCTTCCCGTGTGAACGGCGTCGAAGGCGCGCAGATGGCGATGCGTCTGGTCACCCGCATTCCCTAGCCGGTTTCTCCGCTGCGGTAAAAGCGGCAATCGGATGGTTGTCACCAGCCGCGCGGGCGCATACCGCAAGGGCATGACCACGACCGATCCTGCAGCCCCTTCCGATCTCACCACGCGCAACTGGTTCTTTTGCGGGATCGGCGGCTCGGGGATGTTGCCGCTTGCGCTGATCCTGCGGGGAATGGGGGCCCAGGTTGCAGGGTCTGACCGCAGCCGCGATCAGGGCAGGACGCCGGAGAAGTTCGCATGGCTGGAAACGCTCGGCTTTAAGCTGTTTGCGCAGGATGGTTCAGGCCTGACCTCGGCAGGCCAAGTGCTCGTAGCCTCGGCGGCTGTCGAGGATACTGTCCCCGAAGTCGTCCAAGCCAAGGCGCTCGGCTGTGAGCGTATGAGCCGCGCAGAGTTGCTGTCGAGACTGTTCAACGCGAGTGCGCATAGCATTGCGGTGGGCGGCACCAGCGGCAAATCCACCGTGACGGGGATGATCGGATGGATCCTCACCGCCGCAGGGCGGGATCCCACGATCATGAACGGCGCGGTGATGAAGAACTTTGTTGCGGCGGATGCACCGTTCGCCTCCGCAAGAGTCGGCACTGGCGGCATTTTTGTTTCGGAGGTTGACGAGAGCGATGGCTCCATCGCGCTCTACGATCCTTCGATTGCAGTGCTGAACAACGTCAGTCTCGATCACAAGAGCCTTGAGGAACTGCACGAGTTGTTTGGCGATTTCCTCGGCCGGGCGGCGATTGCAGTAATTAACGCCGATGACCCGGAAAGCCTTGCACTGGTACATCGCGCAAACAAGGCAGTGACGTTCGGGTTTGCAGGCAATGCGCGCATCTTCGTAGAACCAGGCACGATTGCGGAAGGGCCCACTTCAATCTCCGCGACGGTCATCGACCGCAACGACGGCGCCGCCTATCCGCTCACGCTCAAGGTGCCGGGCCGCCACAACCTTGCCAATGCGCTGGCGGCCCTTGCTGCAGCGCAGGCCGCCGGAGTACCGCTGAACGACGGTGTTCGGCACCTTGCAGGCTTTTCCGGCTTGGCCCGCCGCTTCGACATCGTCGGCACCAGCGCCGGCGGGATCACGGTCATCGACGATTTCGGTCATAACCCTGAAAAGGTCGCGGCCACTCTCGCCACCCTCAAGGCCCACCCGGGCCGGGTGATCGCGTTCTTCCAGCCGCACGGCTATGGTCCGCTGCGACAGATGGGCCACGAACTCGCAGAAGTCCTGGCGACCCGACTGTCTCCGGAAGACGTCACGATCCTGTGCGATCCTGTGTACTTCGGTGGAACGGTGGATCGCTCGGTCGGGTCAGAGCGCATCGTCGGCATGATCCGCGAGCACGGCGGGCAGGCCGAATACCTCCCCTCGCGCGATGATTGCGCCGACCGGATCGTTGTCCTTGCCCGCCCGGGCGACCGGATCGTAATCATGGGCGCGCGCGACGACACGCTTTCGCTGTTTGCGCGGGATATGCTCGCCCGATTACCCTGAGTAACAAAAGCCGGAGCAGGCCTTCCCCTGCCCCGGCTGCAGCCTCGATGCGACCCGAGGACCTGCGTCAGTCGAAGCGCTTTTCCAGCAGCACGAGGCGCGGGTCACCATCGATGGCACGGGGCACGAAGCCGCGTTCGCGCTCAAGTTCGATGGCGGCATGGTTGTCACGATCCTCGATCGAGATCACGCGCCGCAGCCCGCGCTTGCGCGCTTCTTCACCAAGCAGGTCGAGCATCGCCCAGCCGATGCCGCGACCGCGCCAGTCGTTGCGGATCGAGACGGCGATTTCCCCGGTCTCCATCTTGGCGTCGCAGGCGAGTACCGCCGAGGCTACGAGCACCCCGCTCTCATGATCAAATGCCAGGAAGCTTTCAGTGCGCCAGTGATCGCAATGGGTCAGTGGATAGAGCTGGTCGTGTCCGACATGGCGGCTTGCTGCGAGAAAACGGAAGCGGCGGTCCTCAGCGCTGACGTTTTCGAAGAAGCTTTCCAGCACCGCCTCGTCTTCGGGAAAGGCCGCACGCACATCCAGGCGCGTGCCGTCGCGCGTTGCAAAGGGACGAAGCGGGGCGAGTTCGGCAAGGCTTGCGGCGGTCATGAGGATCTCCTTGGCATCCTGTGAAGCTGATGCGTGATTAATGCCCTCAACAGTCGGAGCCTTGATCCAGCGCAAGCTGGCCTCGCGTTACACTTGCAAATCAAGCTGTGCCGCTTGCAACTGACGCACGGGTCTTGTGGCAAACACGTACCGCCCTGAAATCCTGTCCCGACGCTCCGTCCTTATCCATGTGGTTAATACCAGAGGAGGACCTGTCATGTGGCTGGATACCAGTTCCGAAGAACTCGATGTAAAGCGCCGCGCCTCACGCGTGGGAATCGAGCTTCCGGTTCGCTGCAAGCACGGCGCAATACGGTCAACGGTTATGCTTAAGGATCTCAATCCTTACGGCGCGAGGATCGAGGGACTCGAGAAGCTGCGGATCGACGAACCGCTCTACCTGATGCTGCCAGGCCTCCAGCCCAAGCTGGCGTTCGTGGTGTGGAGCCGGGATCGGGTCTCGGGGCTGGAGTTCGAACATCGCCTGCACGACGCTGTGTTCGAACGCCTGGTGAGCGAGTTTGCCATCCGCCACTATCGCGAGGGTCATTCGCCGAAGCAGGCGCCCGTCCGCCGCGCAGCCTGAAGCGTCAGTGCTTGCCGCGCGCCTTGCCTATGGCATGCACGACAAAGGCGACGATCGTACCAAGCACCACGCCGACCAAGGCAGAAAGCACCGCGTAGGTGAACCAGCCCAGCACTCCACCAAGTGCGCCCGTTGCATGCTCCACCCAATGCTGCGCCTCGTGTGCAAGGTGTGCCGGCCCCGAGATGCCCAGAACCTCCAGCCCATGGAGGATGATGCCGCCGCCGACCCAAAGCATCGCCGCCGTGCCGACCGTGGCCAGCACTGCCAGCAACACTGGCATCGCTCGCAGAAGAAACCCGCCGATGGCCTTGGCCGTGGCCGAGGTCCGCTTCACAAGATGCAGTCCGATATCGTCCATCTTCACGATGAAGCCGACGGTGCCATAAACCGCGATGGTGATGACCACACCGACGAGCGCCAGAATCAGCGCCTGCTGGACGATGCCCTGATCAGCCACTTCGGCCAGGGCGATCGCCATGATCTCGGCCGACAGGATCAGGTCGGTCCGCACTGCACCGGAAACCCGTTCATTCTCGAATGACGCTGCGTCAGCCGGTTGGTCTTCCAGGGTCTGGCCATGTTTCTCAGCCCCCAGCTTTTCCAGAAGCTTCTCCGCCCCCTCGAAGCAGAGGAACAGCCCCCCGGCCATCAGCAGGGGCGTGATCGCCCATGGCAGGAACGCGCTTAGCAGCAGTGCCGCAGGCAGCAGGATCACCAGCTTGTTGAACAGGCTGCCCTTGGCGATGCGCGCGATGACCGGCAGTTCGCGATCCGGGGTGAATTCGGTCACGTATGAGGGGGTCACCGCCGCGTCGTCGATCACTACGCCCGCGGCCTTGGTCCCGGCCTTAGCTGCGGCGGCACTCACATCGTCAAGCGAGGCAGCAGCGGCACGGGCGATGACGGACACGTCGTCAAGCAGGGCGACAAGGCCGGTAGGCATTCTGGTTGGGATCCTTGCAGAGGCGGAAAATCGAAAGTGCGATGTGCGGGAACGATGAGACGAGTGCAAGGGTCCCGTTCAGCGCAATTTTGTCAGGTTCTCTCGCGCGAGCCCGGCACGGCAACCTGGATGAAGCGCGGTTTGCCCTTCGGTTCCGCAGCAGCGCCCGCAGCTTGTAACGTCGATGGCGGCACCCGGTGACGTGTGCACAGGCCACCAGCACCATCGCTGGTCAGGGGCTGTTCGAATTCGACGCCTATTACCGCCTCCTCCGAACGCACCACCATAGAGACGACCAGCTGCCCCCCGCCCAAGTCTACGACAAGACTAGTCCCCACCGGCACGCCGAGCAAGCCGTCGATCCGCGCACCGGTACGAGAAAGGTCGCGCATGACGGCTTCGTAGCGGTGGTCCTCATGGATCACTGTCACGCGGCGGAATACCGACCTTCTTTCCGGGCGATGCCGCTTCGGGCCGTTGGGCTCAAGCTTCAGATCACCGCTCTCAAGCTTGGCCTCCACCTCGGCCAGAGGCATGGCGCGGGCAAAGAGGTGTCCCTGCACGAGCTTGGCCCCCCGCTTCTTCACCACGTCGAGCTGGTCGAACGCCTCGACGCCTTCAACCGTCGTCTCCATGCCGAGCGCCTCGGCCAGACCGATGATCGCGGAGATGATCTTGGCGCTGTTGTTGTCCTTAGCCGCACAAGTCTCGACAAAGCTGCGGTCGATCTTGAGCTTGTCGAACGGAGCCGAACGCAGATAGCTGAGCGAGGAGTAGCCCGTTCCGAAGTCATCGAGGGCAAGGCGCACACCCAGCCCTTTCAGCGACGCAAACACCTCGTCAACCGCTTCGCTGTCCCGCATGAACACGGTTTCGGTCAGTTCGAGCTCCAGACGCTCCGGATCGATCCCGCTCGTCGCCACTGCAGACGCCACTGCATTGACGAAACCGGACACGGCAAACTGCACGGCCGAGACGTTGACCGACAAGCGCACATTGTCCGGCCACTGGGCTGCATCGGCGCAAGCCTGCCGCAAGGCCCATTCCCCCAAGGGAACGATGAGGTTGCTCTCTTCGGCGATCGGAATGAACACCGAAGGCGCGATGGGTCCCCGTTCGGGATGATTCCAGCGCATCAGCGCCTCGAATCCCACCACGTAGTTGTCGGCAATCCGGACGACAGGCTGGTAATGCAGTTCCAGTTCACCGCGCCCCAGTGCTTCCCGCAGATCTTCGGTGAGGACCGTGCGCTCCTGCGCCTCGTCCTTGAGCTCGGCCGAAAAGAAGCGGAATTGCCCCCGACCGCCGTTCTTGGCGGCATAGAGCGCAAGGTCGGCCGATGCCACCAGCGCTTCGCGGTCCTCGCCATCGTGCGGCGCCACGGCAACACCAACCGAAGTGCCGATGACTGCACGCTTGCCTTCGATGGCATATGGCTGCGAGATCATCTGGATCAGCTTGGAGGCCAGCTCGCCCAAACGGCCACGATCTTCGATGTCGGGCAGGATGACCTGGAACTCGTCACCGCCGAGGCGGCCGATATCGCCACGATCCCCGACTACCTTGCGCAGGCGTTCGGCCACCTGGCGCAGCAGTTCGTCCCCGGCGGGATGGCCCATCGTATCGTTGACGTGCTTGAACTTGTCGAGATCGAGCATCAGCAAGCTGCAGCAGCGGCCGGAAGCGCGATAGGCCGCCAGTATGGCATCCAACCTGCGCGTCATGCGATGCCGGTTGAAAAGACCGGTCAGTGAATCGAATTCGGCGGCGCGTTCATCCTCGCGTTGCCGCGCATATTCCTGCGTCACGTCACGGGCAAAGCCCACGTAACCGGTGAATGTGCCTTCCGGCGTGTACCTTGGCTGTCCGGACAAGGACCACCAACGCTGGTCATCACGGCGGACGGCAAAGCGCACGATGACATCCGATATCCGGCTGTGGGCAGAGAACTGGAAAGCCAGGGAACGCGATGGCTGGCCTGCGGCGGCGCTGTTGTCGGTTTCGACCACGCTCGGAAAAGGGCGCCCGATATACGACTGTGCATGGTCGAGAATCGTCTGCGTGATATAGCTCAACCGGCCTTCGCCGTCCGTGGCCCAAAGCCAGCCCAGACCGCCCTCTTCGAACCCGTCCAGAACCGCAAGCCGGACCGCTGAATCGACATGATCCATGGCCGGAGAGCCGGCAGGGGGCTTCGCGGAAGGGCAGTCAGCGCTTGCTACTGCCCCCGGCTTTACCAGGCCCCTGAATATGCCTCTGACCATCAGACAGTTTCGTTCAAGCAAAAGTTGCAGGATTTTCAGCGTCTCAGGCTAAACGGCGGTGGTTACTTTCACCCTAACGCCGTCCGCCCGTCGACGATGCCACCGATAGGAATGCCTATCTCGCTTAGACGGGCGGGAACCGCTAGAGCGCGACGATGTCCTCGCCCGCGAAACGCCTGCACCATCTCGATGCCGCCCGTGCCTTGCTGCTGCTGCTGGGCCTGCCTTTTCACGTCGCGACCAAGGCGATCTTCGAGAGCGCACCGCCCGCAACAGACTTCCAGCAATCGCTGGTGATCGGTGGCTGGGCCTCGCTGACACACGTGTTCCGCATGTTCGCCTTCTTCATGCTGGCCGGGTATTTTGCAGGCATGATCCGCGAACGGAAAGGCACGAAAGCGTGGCTGGCGGAGCGGGCCCGGCGGCTTGGCCTGCCATTCGCGGCGAGCCTTATCACACTCGGCGCGGTGCAGTTCCGCTTGCAGGACCTGCTACTGCACAAGGCATCGCCGACCTTTCTCGGACTGCCCCTGGCGCTCGATCACCTTTGGTTTCTGGTCGTGCTGCTGGGCTTCTGCGTCACCTATGCCGCCATGCCGATGCAGCGCTTGAAGCCCGGCTCCGGTGTCCGGCGCGCCATGCTGCTCGAAGGCCCCGGAGGGCTGGTCTTGCTGGCCTCGCTCGCGCTGTGGGGCCTGTTGCGTTACGCAATCGAACAGGTCCCGCCGATCCCGAACGCGCCGAGCGAGACCCTGCTGTGGCAGCAATACGTGTTCCACGCCGCGGGGTTCGCGCTTGGTGTGGTGGCCTGGCACGGCCAGCTTGGCGAGCATATCTTCGCGCTGCGCAGCCGCTGGATCATTCCCGGCATCGCAGTGCTGCTGGTACCCTACGTCCCGCTCGATCCGCTTATCCGACCTGCGCTGGGCAAGGAAATCTATCCTGACCTCGCCGGGACGCTGACGCTGCGCGCGCTCGAACTGCCGCTGGCCTATCTCATGTCGCTTGCGCTGTTTCGCCTGCTGGCCTGGGCAGTGAGAGGACCGAGCAAGGTCGTGACCTTCTTCGTCGACGGCGCACTGGCGATCTATCTCTTCCACCTGGTCTGGGCGATGATCGTCCTGCCGCAGGCACGGTCACTACCCCTGCCGGCCGAGGCCCAATGGCTGGTCAGCGCCGGCGCTGTCCTGCTGCTGGCGGTCTTGAGCTACCTCGCCGTCCGCACCACAAACCTGACCTCGATCCTGTTCTGTGGCGCCCCATTGAAGCAGACCGCCTCTGCTGCCCCGCCGGTTTCGCCTGCGCGCTTCTGACGAGCATGGGCGGCGGCCCCCTTACCCCTGCGCGCGGCCCCGCTCCATTACCTCGCGGCGGCGCGCTTCGACTTGCCTCGCATCGACCTTCCCGTTCATTGCACGGGAGACCTGGCCTTCAAGCGCCAGTGCCTCAGCGAAGGCCAAGGCGTAGCCGTCGTCGATCAAGGCATTGTAAGCCGTTGTCATACGCGGCTCGATGCTTGCCATGTCCTGCGCCAGCGCAATGCATGTGGACAGGAGGTCTGCTGTCGGAACCACGCGGTTCACCAGCCCCCAGGCGCAGGCCTGATCCGCACCGATGAAGTTGCCCGTCAGCGACAGCTCTTTGGCTCGCGAAATGCCAATCATCCGCGAGAGCTTCTGCGAGAGCCCCCAGCCGGGCATGATTCCGACGCGCGCATGGGTATCGGCAAAGCGCGCGTTCTCGCTGGCGATCAGCACATCACATGCCAGCGCCAGTTCGAAGCCACCGGTGATGGCCACCCCATTGATCGCACCGATCACCGGTTTGCGGCACTGCTCCACCGCCTTGACCGGATTGCGTTCGGCCTCACCGGCGTTGGCATCGCCCAGCTTCGAGGTATCGGACCCAAGCTCCTTGAGATCGAGCCCAGCCGTGAACGCACGCCCCCCTGCTCCCGTCAGCACGACCGCGCGGATGCTTTCGTCCGCATCGACATCGCGCATCACCTGCGCCAGTTCGGCGCGCATAGCCGAAGACAAGGCGTTCATCGCTTCCGGGCGGTTGAGCGTAACCACGGCCACGGCATCGTGGCGTTCGACTTTGACCAGCATCCTGCATCTCCCTTAATGGAGCGATTAAAGGCAAGTCATCAGCCCTTGGCAAGCCAACCCCGGCCAAGTTCAGGCTTGCTTTCCACGCCAGAATCGCTATGCGCCGCCCCTTCGCGGGATGTCCCGTGAAAACCGAAGAAAGCCGGAGGGGCCCCGCAATCCCGCGGACAAGCCAGCGATCGGTTAGTTAGATAAGGAAGCACGAAGCATGCCGCTTTACGAGCATGTCTTTCTCGCGCGCCAGGATCTGAGCCAGGCTCAGGTTGATACGCTCGCGGCCGCCGCCACCGAAATCGTCGAGAGCAACAACGGCAAGGTCACCAAGACCGAGACCTGGGGCCTCCGTTCGCTGGCATACAAGATCCAGAAGAACCGCAAGGCGCACTTCGTGCTGCTGAACATCGAAGCTTCGGGCGACGTGATCGCCGAGCTCGAGCGTCAGACGCAGATCAACGAAGACGTGATCCGCTACATGACCGTCCGCGTTGACGAGCATGAAGCCGGCCCGTCCGTGATGATGCGCAAGAACGATCGCGAGCGCAGCCGTCGCCGCGAACGCGAAGGGGAATAAGACATGGCTCGTCCGTTTTTCCGTCGCCGCAAGAGCTGCCCGTTCTCGGGCAAGAACGCGCCGAAGATCGACTACAAGGACGTGCGCCTGCTGCAGGGCTTCATGTCCGAGCGTGGCAAGATCGTTCCGTCGCGCATCACCGCCGTTTCGGCGAAGAAGCAGCGTGAGCTGAGCCAGGCGATCAAGCGCGCCCGGCACATCGGCCTCCTGCCCTACATCGTGAAGTAAGGAGCGCTACCCATGCAGATCATCCTGCTCGAGCGCATCGAGAAGCTGGGTTCGATCGGTGACGAAGTCACCGTGAAGGACGGCTACGCCCGCAACTTCCTTCTTCCCAACAAGAAGGCCCTGCGCGCCAACGAAGCCAACCGCAAGGTCTTCGAAGCCAACCGCGCCCGCATCGAAGCCGAAAACGCCGCCCGCCGCGAAGACGCCCAGAATGAATCGGGCAACGTCGAAGGCAAGGAAGTCGTGCTCATCCGCGCCGCTTCGAACGCTGGCCAGCTTTACGGCTCGGTCTCGGTTCGCGACATCGCCGACGCTCTGGTCGAACAGGGCGCCAAGGTCAGCAAGGCCATGATCGTGCTCGAGCGCCCGATCAAGACCCTCGGCGTCTACGACGTCAAGGTCTCGCTGCACCCGGAAGTCTCGGTGAACGTCAAGGTCAACGTCGCGCGTTCGCCCGACGAAGCCGAACTGCAGTCGAAGGGCGTCAACGTCATCGACGCGATGTTCGACAACGAGACCGGCGGCTTCACCGAAGCCTACGATCCGAACGCAGAACCGGGCGAAATCCCGGCTGAGCTGCTGGAAGGCGGCGAGGAAGCGACCGAAGCGTGAGGCTTCATCGCTTTTTAGCAATAGAATTGGGGGCGTCCTTCGGGGCGCCCCTTTTTCCTTGGCCTTACTTCGCGGGTTCCAGCCGCAGGAAGCGCGCGGCATTGTTGTAGAGAATGTCGCGCTTCTGCTCTGGGCTCAGATAGTCCGCGTTCTGGATCAGCCCGATCGAGTAAGCCATCAGCCCAGGCCATGCGAGCTGGTCCGTCCCGTACATCACGCGGTCGCCAAAGCCGGCATCGACAAGCCGCTCGATGTAGCGGTTCACGTCCTTGCGCGGGTAGCTCCAGATCAGTCCGGCAATATCGACATAGACGTGGCTGTTGGCCTGCAGCAGCGTCAGCATGTTGTCGATCATCGGATACCCGGCATGCATCACCTGCACCCGCAGCTTCGGGTGTCGCGCTAGCAATTCCTCCAGCAACAGCGGGTTGCCCATCGAGCCGCGATACGTCGGCATCGCAATGTTGGCGCGGCCAGAACCGCCCGTGCCCATGTGTATCGCCACCGGAATGTCCAGCTTCTCTGCCAGCGCGAAGTACTGATCGACGCGCATGTCCGATGGCGAGATGCCTTCGTACTGCAAGCCGATCTCGCCCATGACCTTGAAGCCCTCCTTGGTGAAGGCAACCTCCAGCATCTTGAGCTGCTTGGCTGGATCCCCGCCTTCAACCCGGCCGAACGCAGTTCCTGGAATGACGCGCGCCGGCGCCGCCGCCTGCCACGTCTTCACCGCCTCGACATCGCCGAAGACGACGCCGCGCACATTGAGGCGCTCCATCTCGGCCAGGACTGCCTTCATGTACTCGCCCTTGTGTGCCGGATAGAGCTTGGGCGAACACTCCTCGCTGGACCAGCCGAACGGTGCTTCGGGTCCATTCTTCGGATCCGAAGCTTCGAAGCGGGCCTGATTCGGGCAAACGGGCGTGGCCCAGGGCGCGTCGGCCATGGCGTGCATGTGAACATCAATTATGGGTGCCACGGCGGCAGTGGTGTTCTGGGCCGAGGCCGAGCCGGCTCCCATCAGCGCGATTATCGCAAGCGAACTCAATCCAAGGCGCATCTTCGTGGTTCTCCCAATATTTGACAGCGTTATCATTCGAACGCCTGCAAGGCGCAAGACCTGTTTGGATTGCTGACTTCGTGCGCATGGCTGTGTCTTTGCAGGGACACGCAGCCGCGCTAGACAAGTGGGGATGGAAACAACTGAAACGATCGTCGCCGAACTTTCCCGCATCTACGACAACGCCGTCGCCACGCTCAGGGCCGACATAGCGGACTACGCCAACCACGGCACTCTGCCCCCGCCCGCGAGGCGGACCGACGGCAGCTACTGCTACCCCGAACTGCACGTCCGCCTCAATGCGGAGCCAAGCCATGAATCGACAGGGAGGGCGTTCGGACGTCTCACCCAGCGTGGTGACTATTCGTGCACGGTCACGCGGCCCGCGCTGTTCGACGATTACCTGAAGGAGCAGATCGACCTGATCCGCGAAGGCTTCGAGGTCGAGATCGCGGTCCGCCCCTCGCGGCAGGAAATACCCTTCCCCTATGTGCTCGACGGTGCCTATGGCGCCCAGATCGGCCGTATAAACCCGCAGGAACTGGCGCAGCACTTCCCCGCCACGGACCTCGCCCACATCGGCGACGAAATCGCGGATGCCGATTATGATGTGGGCGATGGCCCGCTGCCGCTGTCACTGTTTGACGGCTTGCGCACCGATTTCAGTCTCGCCCGCCTGGCGCATTATACCGGGACGCAGATCGACGATTTCCAGCGCTACATCCTGTTCACCAACTATCACCGCTATGTCGACGAGTTCGTCGATTGGGCCGCGCAGAAGATCGATGGCGAGAATTTCATCGCCCTCACCGGCGCGGGCGGCCTTTCCCTGGATGCACGAACCGAGAACGCCCGCGCCCGCCTGTCCGACACCGCCTGGCGGCGTCACCAGATGCCGGCCTACCACCTCGTGGCGCCGGACAAGTCGGGCATCACGCTGGTGAACATCGGCGTCGGCCCCTCCAACGCCAAGACGATTTGCGACCATCTCGCGGTGCTGCGCCCCGAGGCCTGGCTGATGATCGGTCATTGCGGCGGCTTGCGGCCGACCCAGAAGATCGGCGACTACGTCCTCGCCCACGCCTATCTGCGCGATGACCACGTCCTTGATCCCGTCCTGCCGCCCGAAATCCCTATTCCCGCAATTGCCGAAGTGCAGGTGGCACTGCAGAAGGCGGCGGAGCTCGTGTCAGGCGAAGGCGGCACCGATCTCAAGAAGCGCATGCGCACCGGCACGATCGTCACCACCGACGATCGCAATTGGGAACTCCGCTACACCCATTCCGCCCGCCGCCTGTCGCTATCGCGGGCTGTAGGCATCGATATGGAAAGCGCGACCATCGCTGCTCAGGGATACCGCTTCCGCGTGCCCTACGGCACCCTGCTGTGCGTCTCGGACAAGCCTCTGCACGGGGAGATCAAACTGCCGGGCCATGCGAACCGCTTCTACGAGGAAGCCATCGCCGCCCATCTCGCCATCGGCACGACCGCTTGTGACCTGCTACGACAGGAAGGCCCCCGCCTCCACAGCCGCAAGCTGCGCGCCTTTAACGAACCGCCGTTTCGTTAAGTCACAAAAGAAAAGGCAATCCGAAGCAGCTAGCCCTGCTTGCGGATTGCCGAGGTTGCGTCCCTTCGCTTCGGGGTGGCCGAAGCGGGGTCCTGATTACTTGAAGACTTCCGCGCCCAGCGTATCCATGGCGCTGCGGAACATATCGACCGAGTTGGAGAAAACCTCGAAGTCTATGCCCTTCCCGGTGACCATGTCCCATGTCATCATCACGGCATCGTCCTTGCCCAGTGAGACCGAGGCAAAACGGGTATTGCGGTTGAAGCGCACGGCGTCTTCGGCAGTGAACTTCTTCTCGGGCGTGAAATTCGCCACGAATTGCAGCGACTGGCACCCGTCATGGGTCTTTTCGTTGCATTCGTAAAACAGCAGCGCTGCCTGCCAGCCCCCGATCTCTGTGTTGATCAGTGGATCGCCGTTGGCGTCTTTGGCGAGTTCGGCAGTATACCCCAGGTTCTTCAACGCTTCAGCCACACCTTCCGGCTTTACCGCGCTGACGGTGGCAGTTGCCGCCTGAGCTGCCGAAGGGGCAAGAACGCTGACGGCAGCCGCCGCCAGCAGGCTCTTCCAGATCATTCGCATTCTCAATCCCGAAAAGGGCTCTTGCCGGCCCGTTCGTTTGTGGGATCGAAGCTGCCATCATTGCACGCTGTCGGCAAGAGGGCTCTGACAACCTTTTTTGCGTCCCCCTCAGGCGAGGAATTCGGCCAGACGCTCCCCCATTTCCGGACGTGTCACGCAACTCATATGCGTGCCGGGGATGAACGTCAGCGTCGCATCGGGCAGGGCTTCGGCCAACCGTTCGGCCGATCCGTTGTCATTGTCCTGATCGCCGCACAGCACCTGTGTCGGCATGGTAATCGCGGAAAGCTCTGCCGGATCGGTGTCCGCCATGGTGCCGAGCAGCATCCGCGCCGCCAGCCGGTCAACGCCCATGGTCTTTAGGAACTGCTGCGAGAAGTATGCCGGATCGTCGCGCTTGATGGTGCCGAACCGATTGATGACGTCGAGGAAGAAGTCCTGCCGCCGCGCCCAGCCGGCAAGCCCTTCGAGTCCCATGCCCGAAAGCACCAGCTTGCGCGGTCTCATGCCACCAATCACTGCGCGCGCTGCGGTTCGCGAGCCCAGCGAAAAACCGACAAGATCGAAGTCTGTCAGGCCAAGATGCGCCACCAAAGCCTCAAGATCGCGCACCAGCACGTCCTGGGGATAGGCGGCCGGGTCATGCGGTGCAGCGCTGTGCCCATGCACGCGCAGATCGGGCATCAGGCATTCGAAGCCCGCCTCGACCAGCTTCGCCGCCGTTCCGAACTTGATCCAGTTGACCTCGGCGGAGGAAAACAGGCCATGCAGAAGCACCACCGGTCTTCCCGCGCCTAAGCGATGCAGCGCCAATTGCGCTCCGCCAAAGCCTGGGAAGAACTCGGTGGTTGCTTCCGTCATGCGATGATCAGCCCTTCTTGAGGTGGCGACGGCCGAGCAGCTCGGCGATCTGCACCGCGTTCAGTGCCGCACCCTTGCGCAGGTTGTCCGAAACGCACCAGATGTTCAGGCCATTGTCGATGGTCGAATCCTCGCGCACGCGCGAAACGAAAGTGGCGAAATCGCCCACGCATTCGACCGGCGTCACGTATCCGCCGTTCTCGCGCTTGTCGATCAGCATCACGCCCGGCGCTTCGCGCAGGATGTTCTGCGCTTCCTCGGCCGAAATCTCGTTCTCGAACTCGATATTCAGCGATTCCGAGTGACCGATGAACACCGGCACGCGCACGCAGGTGGCCGTGACCTTGACCTTGGGATCGAGGATCTTCTTGGTTTCGGCGACCATCTTCCACTCTTCCTTGGTCGAACCATCGTCAAGGAAGACGTCGATGTGCGGGATCACGTTGAAGGCGATCTGCTTGGTGAACTTCCTGGGCTCGACCGGGTCGCCGACGAAGATCGCACGGCTCTGTTCGAACAGCTCGTCCATGCCTTCCTTGCCCGCGCCGGAAACCGACTGATAGGTCGAGACGACGACGCGCTTGATCTTCGCAGCATCGTGCAGCGGCTTCAATGCAACGACCATCTGCGCGGTCGAGCAGTTCGGATTGGCGATGATGTTCTTCGCGGTATAGCCGTCGATTGCATCCGGGTTAACCTCGGGCACGATCAGCGGCACGTCCGGGTCCATGCGGTAGAGCGACGAGTTGTCGATCACTACGCAGCCTGCGGCGGCAGCGCGGGGGGCATGAACCTGCGTCGGGCCCGAACCCGCTGCGAACAGGGCAATGTCCCAGCCGGTGAAATCGAAATTGTCGACGTTCTGGACTTTCAGCATCCTGCCCGTTTCGCCGAACTCGATCTCGGTGCCCTGCGAACGCGACGAAGCAACCGCCGCGATCTCGTCGCAGGGAAACTCGCGCTCGGCCAGAATGTTGAGCATCTCGCGGCCCACATTCCCCGTCGCACCGACCACTACAACCCGGTAACCCATTTCCATTCCCTTCCTGCGGCCCGCCCTTCAACAGCGGACGGGCCGTTCCCTAGCGGCTGGTTCCGACCAGCCAAGTGTTTTGGGCTTTAGGCCCATGAAGTGAGGCTACTTGCCACTCCCTGCGCCATTACGGTCAAGGAAGCGGAAAATCGTCTCGTACAAGTGCTGGCTCACCTTCGGCCCGCTGATGCGGTGCGTGTAGCCGGGATAGAGCATCATCTCGAACGGCACCGCCTCGGCCTGCATCTTGGCGATGATCGCCGACGCATTCTCGAACACCACGTTGTCGTCGGCCATGCCGTGGATGACGAGCAGCGGATCGCTTATCTTGCCGGTGTCGGCCAGCGCGTTCGACTTCTCGTAGACTTGCGGCAGCTTGTTCGGATCGCCCAGGTAACGCTCGGTATAGGTCGTGTCGTACATCTGCCACTTGGTCACCGGCGCCACGGCAATGCCCGCCGCATAGGCGCCTGGATTGGCCTCGAGCATCTTGATCGACATGTAGCCGCCATAAGACCAGCCGAAGGTGCTGATCTTGTCGGCATCGACGAAGTTCTGCTTCTTCAGCCAGTTGGCGCCTGCCAGCTGGTCCTCGACCTCGACCGTGCCCATCGCGTGGTGCAGCGCCGAGGCGAACTTCACGCCGCGGTTCTCCGACCCGCGATTGTCGATCGCGAAGTAGATGTAGCCCTTGTCGACAATCGCCTGCGCCAGCGCGCCCTGGAAGCCCTTGGCTACCACTTGCGCGGTCGGCCCGCCGTAGTGGTAGGTGAACACCGGGTACTTCTTGCCGGGCTCCAGCGGTGGCGTGATCATCATGTAGTGCAGCGGCGTGCCATCAGCCGCTGGGATGGTGCCGAATTGCGCGGGACGATGGCTGGCAAGGTAGGGCGCATAGGGGTGCGAGCCAGTGACCTTGTTCTCCTCGATCCACGCCAGGCGCTTGCCCGTGGTGTCCGCAATATAGGACTGCGCCGGCTGTGCGTCCGACGATCGCGTGATCATCAGCGTCTGGCCGCTCTTGTCCATGCCCGCGCTGTTGACCCAGCCGAGTTCGGTAAGACGGGTCAGCTTGCCCGGCGCCTTGAGGTCCATCGCATAGACCTGTTGCGCCAGAACGTCGTCCTTGGTGCCCGTCAGGTAAAGCTTGCCGCCCTTCTCGTCGACGCCGACCAGGCCGGTGACGACCCACTCACCCTTGGTCAGCTGGCTCCACTTGCCCTTGTTGAAGCGGTACAGATGCCCGAAGCCATCGCGCTGCGACCACCAGACAAGGCTGCCGTCCGAAAGAAAGCGATAGCTGTCCGAAAGATCGATCCAGTGCCTGTCCGCCGCCTTCTCGCTGAACAGCACGCTCGACTTACCGGTCGCAGGATCGACCTTGAGCATGTCGAGCACGGTCTGCTCACGGTTCATGCGCTGGACGTAGAGCGTCTTGCCATCGGGCGCCCAGTCGACGCGGGCGAGGTAGATGTCCTTGTCCTTGCCCAGATCGACCTGCACGCGGTTCGAGCCATCCGGCCCCATCACGTAGAGCGAGACTTCGGCGTTGGGCGTGCCCGCAGCCGGATAGCGCTGATCGAAAGTCTTGGTGCCTTCCGCACCGATAGCGGCGCGCGTGACCACGCCGACCATGCTTTCGTCAAAGCGCTCTACCGCGATGCGGCTTTCATCGGGAGACCACCAGAAGCCGTTGAAGCGGTTCATTTCCTCCTGTGCGACAAACTCGGCCTCGCCCCAATGGACGTCGGCATTCGCCTCTTCCGGCGTGATCGCCTGCGCTGCCCCACCGGTCACCGGCCCTGCCCACAGACGGCGGTCGCGCACAAAGGCGATGTGCTCGCCCTTCGGCCCCAGCTTCGGCGTCAGCTCACCCCCCTTGGTTCCTTCAACCTTGCGCACCGAGCCGTCGAGCCCGGCCAGCAGCAGGTCGCCGTCCACCGGCACCAGCACAGACTTGCCGTCCGCGCTCCACTCGTACGACACGATGCCCTTGAGATCGCCGATGCGCTGGCGTTCGCGCTGCATCTTCTCGGCCTCGGTCAACTGGCGGCCGGACGAGAGCTTGAGCGAATCCACCAGCATCTTCCACTCAGCCGTCTGGCGGTCGAAGCCCCACAGGTCATAGCGCTCGCGGTCGTCGGCGCGGTTGCGCAGCAGCGTCAGGTAGCGACCATCGGGCGATAGCTTCACCGCCCGCGGCGCCGGGCCATTGAGGCTCGGACTGGCGAACACGCGCTCGAACGTCAGGTCTTTCGCTTCGGCCGGGGCTGGAGCGGACTCGGCAGTGGTCATCGGGGTTCCCTGTTGGGCAAGCGCAGGCGCAGCGACGAAAGAGACAAGCGCGCAGGCGGCGAGCAGGCGGAAGTGACGCATGGGTTTTCGGTATCCTCTGGCCCGGCTCCACGTCCGGGGCGTGTTTGCGATGCGCCTAGGTGGCCCGAAATGGTTGCGTATGAAAGCAGAAAAGGCGCCCTGGCTCTGAGCCAGGACGCCTTTCTGAACACGTTATCCGCGTCGGGGCGTTGCTCAGGCCTTGGTGACCTTACGCTCAGCAATACGCGCCGATTTACCCGTGCGGCCACGAAGATAGTAAAGCTTCGCACGACGCACGACACCACGACGCACCACGGTAATCGAATCGATGTTGGGCGAGTAGAGCGGGAACACGCGCTCCACGCCTTCGCCGAACGAAATCTTGCGAACGGTGAAGTTCGAGCCGAGGCCACGGTTCGAACGCGCGATGCACACGCCTTCGTAGGCCTGGACGCGGGTACGCTCGCCTTCGACGACGCGCACGCCAACGCGGACAGTATCGCCAGCGCGGAAGTCCGGAATTTCCTTCTTCGCCTTGAATTCGGCGATGGCTTCAGCTTCAAGCTGCTGAATCAGGTTCATTTTCAATCATCCTGCACTTCATGCTGCGCGCCAGAGGCAGACTGGACCCGAACGCCGATGTGGCGCTCCCAAAGGTCCGGCCTGCGTAACCGTGTATCGATCTCGGACTGTGACTTGCGCCAAGCCGCGATCTTCGCATGATCCCCCGATCGCAGCACTTCAGGGATCGTGCGCCCTTCCCATTCCTGGGGTCGGGTATAGTGCGGGTATTCGAGGAGGCCGTTCTCGAACGACTCTTCATGCCCGCTAGAAGCCGCGCCCATTACGCCGGGAAGCAGCCGAATGCAAGCGTCCAGCAGCATCAGCGCGGCACATTCGCCGCCGGACAAAACAATATCGCCGACCGAGACTTCCTCGACGTCGCGGCCTTCGAAAATGCGCTCGTCGAAGCCCTCGAAACGGCCACACAGGACGATCACGCCCGGCCCCTCGGCAAGCTCCCGCACCCGCTCCTGCGTCAGCGGCTTGCCGCGCGGCGTCATGGCGATCACCGGGCAGCCGGGATGCTCTTCCCGCGCATGCTCGATCGCCTTGGCGAGCACATCCACCCGCAACACCATCCCCGCCCCGCCGCCTGCCGGCGTGTCGTCAACGGTCTTGTGCCTGTCGATGGCAAAGTCCCGGATCTGCACCGCATCCATCGCCCACGTCCCCTCACGCAACGCGCGTCCGGCAAGGCTGACGCCGAGCGGACCGGGGAACATCTCGGGGTAGAGAGTCAGGACGGTGGCGGCGAAGGTCATTTGAATCTACTGAATTTGGAGGTCAGGAAGAATGCCCCGTAGATCGAGACTGGGCCCAACAGAAGCGCCAACAGCGGATAGCCAATGACATCGGTAGATGCGCACTCTTCTACGCCGGGCACGATCATGGAGACTACGACAGCTAGCGCGATGGTCAATCCAATGGGAGTAAGACAGCCCAGCCCGAAGCCGGATAAGGACATCGGCTCAATCGGTGGACCGAGCCAAACGAGGGACGGCAAGACCTTCGCTCCCGCCCCTAAAACAGCGCCAATGAACGCCGTACATGCGGCAACGAGTAACTCGTCGGCTCCAGATACATCACAGAGGGAGCTGAGATCGAACATCAAACCGTCCAGTTCTCAACCACCAACCCCGGCACATCCCGGAAGTCCGCCTCGTTGTCCGTCACCACGATCAACCCGTGTGACAGTGCATGCGCCGCGATCAGCCGGTCATAGCTCGCGCGCTTGAACGGGAGTGTGGCATAAGCCTGCGCCGCCTTGAAATCGAAGTCCAGTATGGGCACTTCCTCGACAAACGCGCGAAGCTGTTCAGTCGCAGGCGGCTTCTCGTTTGCAGAACCGTAGGCGACTTCGGCATAGCAAACGGCGGACGTCACCATCTCACCCGCCTCGCATTGCGATGCACGTGCATAGACGCCCGAATCCTGGTTCATGACCAGCGCGATGATGATGTTGCTGTCGAGCAGGTACTTCACTGCTCGTCCTTTGAAGAGTCACGACTGCGCAGCGGGCGGTCTTCGAAAATACGATCCTCGCGCCGGATCGGCTTTAGGCTCGTAGCCGACCCCGCCACCTTGTCGATATTGAACATCCGCTTGGGCTGCTCGACAGGCTCGTAGGACAGGAACTGCCCATCCTCGACCAAAAGGTCCATCTCCATTCCGGCGGAAAGCTTGGTGCCAGCCGGGATGCGGACGGCAAGAGAGTTACCCGACCTGAACACCTTGGTGCGGTGACGCTGCTTCTCGATGGCTTTCAGCCAAGGGGCAGAACCGAACGCCCGCATGTTGAATTTCTTGCGTTCTTCGCGGACCTTGTCGTCGTCTGCCATCACGGCCTCCGTATATACGCGACGTATATACTACTCGACCCAGCCCGCCTCAATCACAATCCGCTCGTCGGTCCATTCCGGAACCGCTTGCGGTTTCATCGGCACCATGAACTTCTTGCCATCGGCCTTGCGAATCTCGATCACGTCGCCCGCGCCGAAGTTCTCGACCGCGATGCATTCGCCAAGCGCCTCGCCATCGGTCGAGACCGCCGGCAGGCCGATCAGGTCGGCGTGATAGTACTCGCCCTCGGGCAGGGGCGGCATTTCCGAGCGGCGCACGGTCAGCGCCGTGCCGCGCAGCTTCTCCGCCGCTGTGCGATCGGGCACTTCGGCAAAGCGGGCGATCGCGCCGCCCTTGCCGTCGTCCTTCAGCTTTACGACGGTCAGCCCAGAACCATCGCCAGAATCGTTGAAGGCGCGGTAGCGCTTGAGCGCCGCCACGCCTTCACCGAACAGCTTCAAGCGGACCTCGCCCGTCACCCCATGTGCGCCAGTGATGGCGGCGAGCGTGACGGGCCGGTCGCGCAAGATCAGGCTTCCGTCTGTTCTTCAGCAGCAGCTTCGGCAGCCGGAGCTTCCTCGGCCGGAGCAGCCGATGCGGCAGCAGCGGCTTCAGCAGCTTCACGAGCCTTCTCGGCCTTTTCCTCGGCGCGCTCCTTGGCCTTCTTGCCGGGTTCGCCAGCCTGCGGGTTGTTGGTGGGCTTGCGCTCCTTGATGCCAGCCTTGTCGAGCATGCGGGCAACGCGATCGGTCGGCTGCGCGCCAACGCCGATCCAGTAACGCACGCGGTCTTCGACCAGGCGCACGCGGTTCTCGTCGTCCTTGGCGAGCAGCGGGTTGTAGGTGCCGACCTGCTCGAGGTACTTGCCGTCACGCGGGGCGCGGCTGTTGGAAACGACGATCTTGTAGTACGGGCGCTTCTTCGAACCACCGCGCGAAAGACGCATAGAAACGGACATTTGAACTACCTTTCAATCAAACTGTGTGAACTGCGAAACTCGAAATCACTTCTTCTTGAGCAGGTCGCCGAGATTGCCCGGCAAGCCGCCCGAACCCAGACCGGGCAGGCCGCCCCCACCCAGACCGCCGAGACCTCCGCCCAAGCCCCCGGGCCCCATCTGCTGGTCCAGCCCCGGCATCGCGGCGCCAAGGCCACCCTTGCCGAAAAGCGCGCCCAGCCCCTTGAGGCCGCCCATCTTCTTGATCTGCTTCATGGCCTTGGCCATTTCCTGGTGCATCTTCAGAAGCTTGTTGACGTCCTGCACCTGTGTGCCGGAACCCTTGGCGACGCGGATCTTGCGCTTGGCGTTGAGCAGTTCGGGCTTCTCGCGTTCCTTGGGCGTCATCGAACCGATGATCGCGTCCATGCGCAGCAGCACCTTGTCGTCCATGCCGGACTGCGCCATCGCCGCCTTGGCCTTCTTCATGCCCGGCATCATGCCCGCCAGCACACCAAGACCGCCCATGTTCTGCATCTGGCGCAACTGGGTGCGCAGGTCGTTCATGTCGAACTGACCCTTGGCCATGCGCTGGGCGAGCTTCTCGGCGTCTTCCGCCTGGATCGTCGCCGCCGCCTTCTCGACGATGGACACGATGTCGCCCATGCCAAGGATACGGCCAGCGACGCGCTCCGGATGGAACGGCTCGATCGCGTCGAGCTTTTCGCCGGTTGCGGCAAACTTGATCGGCTTGCCGGTGACGGCCCGCATCGACAGCGCCGCACCGCCACGCGCATCACCGTCCATGCGGGTGAGGATCACGCCGGTAAGATCGACTTCGCCCGAGAACGACTGTGCAACGTTGACCGCATCCTGGCCCGTCAGCGAGTCGACGACGAGCAGCGTTTCCTTCGGGGCCGAGACAGCGGCAACCGCCTTCATCTCGTCCATCAGCGCCTGATCGACGTGGAGTCGGCCTGCGGTGTCGAGCAGAAGGACGTCGACCGCCTGCAGCTTGGCCGCGTTCACGGCGCGGGTGGCGATGTCGACCGGCTGCTGCCCGGTGATGATCGGCAGCGTGGCAACGCCCGCCTGTTCGCCCAGAACGCGAAGCTGTTCCTGCGCCGCCGGACGATTGACGTCCAGCGAGGCCATCAGGACCTTCTTGCCCTGCTTTTCCTTCAGCAACTTGCCGATCTTGGCCGTGCTGGTGGTCTTGCCCGACCCCTGCAGGCCGACCATCATGATCACAACGGGCGGCGCGGCGTTCAGGTCAAGCTCGGCCGTGCCGCCGCCAAGCATCTCGACCAGCGCATCGTTGACGATCTTGACGACCTGCTGGCCGGGCGTGACCGACTTCAGGACCGACTGGCCAACGGCTTGCTCCGAAACGGAGTCAATAAATCGGCGAACGACGGGAAGGGCAACGTCGGCCTCAAGCAACGCGATCCGCACTTCGCGCATCGCCGCAAGGACATCTTCCTCACGCAGCGCGCCGCGGCCACGCAGGCGATCGAATACGCCTCCAAGCCGGTCTGAAAGACTGTCGAACACGCGCAATTCCCATCATCATGCCCTTGATCGGGAACCACTCTCGCGTAACGCGAAAAACGCCGGTGGGCGAAACCTCGCCGACCAGCGTGTGGCATCCTGAACAGGGGCCGTTGTCGAATCCGCAAGACGCAATGGCGCTCGCAGGCCTGCCCCTTAGCCTCGCTTTGCCCGCAAGGCAAGCAGCTTGGGCCGATTGGCCACCCGGCCTGCTGTCCGCCCGCAACGCCTGCCCTGCGTCAGAAACAGTCCTTAACCAAAATTTCAGGACGTTCCCTTAGCCATGGCCCTGACGGAATCGGGCCGCAGGACATGCGGCAGAGATGAAAGCGGGGGCATGGCGACAGCGCCTATCAAGTTCAACGAGCCGGATGCCACAAGCATCGCGCTCAAGGACCGGCGGGATCACGACATCGTGGGTCCCGGCGTCATCATTGCAGCCGTGCTGCTCTTCGTGGCGAACGGCTCATCCGTGCTGCGCGATTTCCTGCATTCACTCGCGACGGGCGCAAGGCCGCAAGAACCGATGCTCGGCACCGCGCTTGTGCTCAATATCGCCCTCCTCCTGTTCGGTTGGCGGCGCTATGTCGATCTCACCCGCGAAGTCGGCCAGCGCCGTGTTGCCGAGGAAGTGGCCCACAGACTGGCCCATACCGACCCCCTCACCGGCTGCCTCAACCGCCGGAGTATCGGCCCTGCCCTGCAGGACATGATCCACACCGCCCGGGCCACCGGTCATGAGGTGGTGGCGATGATGATGGATCTCGACAACTTCAAGAAGTCGAACGATGCGCACGGCCACCAGGCTGGCGATGCCGTGCTGCTGCAGACCGCCGAACGGATTCGCGCGCTGTTGCCCGAGAAATCGATCATGGCGCGCCTTGGCGGCGACGAATTCGCCTTTGCCACCATTTACGATCCGGATCATGTCGAAGCCATCGACCGCCTGATGATCCGCCTGAACTCTTCGATCGCGCGCCCGGTGGAAATCGACGGACTCGCACTTGAAGTGACAGCCTCCATTGGCCTTGCCAACACGGGACCGGCCGACCCGAACGACGCCGGCACCCTGGCGGAACTGCTGATCCACCGCGCCGACCTGGCCATGTACCAGGCAAAGAAGGGCGGACGGAACCGCTACTACTGGTTCGAACAGAACATGGAGAGCGAACTGCGCTTCCGCAGCGAACTCGAACGCGGCATCCGCGAAGGTATTCCTCGCGGCGAATTCGTGCCCTATTATGAAAAGCAGGTCGATCTCGACACCGGCGAGCTGACCGGCTTCGAAATGCTTGCCCGCTGGAAGAGCCCCAGGCATGGCCTGCTCTCGCCCGAACTTTTCATTCCGATCGCAGAAGAAATCGGCCTGATCTCGGAGCTGTCGGAAAGCCTTATCCGTCAGGCGCTGCGCGATGCGCGCGAATGGGACCCTCGCCTCACTCTCTCGGTCAACATCTCGCCGCTGCAGCTGCGCGATCCGTGGTTTGCCCAGAAGCTGCTCAAACTGCTGGTCGAAGCCAACTTCCCGCCGCACCGGCTCGACATCGAGATTACCGAAACATGCCTGCATGAAAACGTCGGCGTCGTGCGCACCCTGATCACCAGCCTGAAGAATCAAGGCATCCGCATCAGCCTCGACGATTTCGGCACCGGTTATTCGTCATTGGCGCAGCTGCGCACCCTGCCCTTCGACCGGATCAAGATCGACCGCTTCTTCGTCTCGACGCTCGGCAAGAGCAAGGACAGCGGTACCATCATCGAAGCGATCTCGTCGCTCGGGAAGGGCATGGACCTGCCGATCACTGCCGAAGGCATCGAAAGCCCGGAAGTGCTCGACGAACTGCGCAAATACGGCTCCTTCAAGGGCCAGGGCTATCTCTACGGTCAGCCTGAAGACGCAGACGCCGTACGGGCCCTGCTGGCCAGCTACAACCTGTTGCCCAGCGCCCCCGCGATCTCGGTCAACGAACTGCCCGAAATGCCGCGAGCGGCCACGGCGTGATTTTCGGCGAAATGATTGCCACGAGGCGCGGCAATCCCTAAGTCGCGCGCCATGCGCATTCCCTTCCGCAAGATGCATGGCCTCGGCAACGATTTCGTGGTGATCGACGCACGAGAGACGCCGGTGGCGATGACCACGCGCCGCGCCGCCGCGCTGGCCGACCGCCGCACCGGCGTTGGCTGCGACCAGCTCATCGTGCTCGAACCATCGCAGGTCGCCGACGTGCGCATGCGCATCTTCAACAACGACGGCGGCGAGGTCGAGGCTTGCGGCAATGCCAGCCGGGCTGTTGGACTTCTGCTCGGGGGAACGAACTCGATCGAGACCCTAGGTGGCCTGATCCGCTCCGAGGCGGGCGAGGATGGCGTGACCGTGGACATGGGCCTGCCCCGCTTTGGCTGGCAGGAGATACCCCTGAGTTATGCCATGGATACCCTGGAGTTGCCGCTTGGCTGGGAAGAGTTGGAAAATCCCGTCGGCGTCAATGTCGGCAACCCCCATGCGGTATTCTTCGTGCCCGATGCCGATGCGGTAGAGCTTGAAAGACTGGGCCCCATCATTGAAAACGATGCGGTTTTTCCCGAGCGCGTAAACGTCAATGTTGCCAGCGTGGTCGGCTCCGATCACCTCAGACTGCGCGTGTGGGAGCGCGGTGCAGGCGTGACCCGCGCCTGCGGCACCGGCGCCTGCGCGACCGCCGTGGCAGCCATGCGTCGCAAGCTGACCGGCCGCAAGGTCCGCGTCGACCTGCCCGGCGGCCCCCTCACCATCGCCTGGCCGGAAGGCGGCTCGATCGAAATGACCGGTCCTGCCGCGCTGAGCTTCGAAGGCTCCTTCGAGGACGCTGATTTCCCCGCATGAGCGGACAGGTCGTCTCTCTCGGCTGCCGCCTCAACATTGCCGAAAGCGAGGCGATCAGCGGGTTTCTCGCTGATGGACCGCCGACCGTGGTCGTCAACTCCTGCGCCGTGACCGCCGAAGCCGTGCGCCAGTCACGCCGCGCAGTGCGCAGGCTGCGGCGGGAAAATCCCGATGCCCGGCTCGTGGTGACCGGCTGCGCCGCCACGATCGAGCAGGACGCCTTCGCCGGAATGGCCGAGGTCGATGCGGTGGTGCCGAATGCCGACAAGCTGAAGCCCGCCACATGGCGTCCCCGCGAAGGCGGGGACCTCGGTGTTGCGACGGAACCTTCCGTAAACCGGCTGCGGCCCCTGCCTTCGCGGGGAAGCGGCACGTCTCACACACGCGCCTTTGTGCCGGTGCAGAACGGATGCGATCACGCCTGCACCTTCTGCATCATCCCGCAAGGCCGGGGGACCAGCGTTTCGCTCGCGACAGCAGCAGTCATCGAAGCGATCGCGCGGCTCGAGGGCGTCAACGAGGTGGTTCTGACGGGTGTCGATGTCACTTCATGGGGCGCGGACCTGCCCGGTAGCCCGCGGCTTGGTGATCTTGTCGCGGCGATCCTGGACGCTTTTCCCGCCCTGCCCCGTTTGCGGCTGTCCTCTCTCGACGGCGTGGAGATCGATCCGCTATTGTTCGAACTGATCACGCAGGAGGCGCGCGTTATGCCGCACGTCCACCTGTCCTTGCAGTCCGGCAACGACATGGTGCTCAAGCGGATGAAGCGGCGGCACTCGCGCCATGACGCGATCGATCTGGTGCAGCGCTTGAAGGCGCGACGCCCAGGCATAGCAATCGGCGCCGACCTGATCGCAGGTTTTCCGACCGAGACGCCCGAAATGCACGCCGACAATGTCTCGATCGTGCGCGACTGCTCGGTCGTTCACGGCCACGTCTTCCCCTACTCCCCTCGTCCCGGCACGCCGGCAGCGCGCATGCCGCAAGTCGATCCCGTGCTCGTCAGGGAACGCGCGGCCGAAGTCCGGGCCGAAGTGGCCAGGCAACGCCGGGATTGGCTGCAGTCGCTCCTCGGCACGCCTGCGCAAGTCCTTGCCGAGCGCGACGGAACCGGCCATGCGGGACACTTTGCGACCTACCGCGTTCCGGAAGGCACTCCCGTCGGGAGCCTCGTCACGGTAACGCCGACCAGGATTTTTGAAGGAATACTCGAATGAGTGCCGAAACCGCCAGCCCCAGCTGGTCCGACCGCATCCTCGGCGGATTCCGCAAGACGTCCGAGCGGCTTGCCGAAAATCTCGGCGGCATCGTCGGAAGCAGCCGCCTGAGCGACGAGCAACTCGATGATATCGAGGACGCGCTGATCCTGTCCGACCTCGGCCCCCGTGCCGCCGCCCGCATCCGCGAACGCCTGAAAAGCGCCCGGTTCGAGAACGGCGTGGACGAACGGGGACTGAAGGAAGCAGTGGCCGAAGAGATCGCCGCGATCCTCCGCCCGGTTGCCAAGCCGCTGGAAATCGTGGCGTTTCCTCGTCCGCAGGTGATCCTGGTGATCGGCGTCAACGGATCGGGCAAGACAACCACCATCGCCAAGCTTGCCCACCTGTTCCAGGAGCAGGACTACGGCGTGATGCTGGCAGCGGGCGACACCTTCCGTGCGGCGGCGATCGGCCAGCTCAAGGTATGGGCCGATCGCCTCGGCGTGCCCATCGTCACCGGCCCCGAGGGCGGCGACCCGGCTGCCATCGTGTTCGATGCGGTAAAGACCGCCACCGACACCGGCATCGACACCCTGATCGTCGATACCGCCGGCCGCCTCCAGAACAAGCGCGAGCTGATGGACGAACTGGCAAAGGTGCGCCGCGTGCTCGGCCGCCTCAATCCGGAAGCCCCGCATGACGTGGTGCTGGTGCTGGATGCCACCAACGGACAGAATGCGCTGCAGCAGATCGAGATCTTCAAGGAAGTGGCAGGGGTGACCGGCCTGATCATGACCAAGCTTGACGGCACCGCGCGTGGCGGCGTGCTGGTGGCGGCGGCGGAGCAGTACGGCTTGCCGATCCACGCGATCGGCGTGGGCGAAAAGATCGACGATCTGCGCCCGTTCGATCCCGACCTTGTCGCCAAGGTCATCGCAGGAGTGTTCCGGTGAGCGAGGCCCGAAAGAAGCCCAAATCGTCCTGGCTGAACCTGCTGGTCGATTACGGTCCGCTGCTCGTGTTCTTCCTCGCCTATCGCTACTTCAAGCGCGACAGTGGTGATGCCGGGCTGGCCGAGGTGGTGGCCGTTACCAAAGGCACTGCAGCCTTCATGGTCGCAACCGTCGTGGCTTTGATCGTCTCGAAGCTGCGGCTCGGCAAGATTTCGCCGATGCTGTGGCTGTCGACCGTGCTGATCCTCGGGTTCGGGACGCTGACTGTCCTGCTGGGCGATCCCTTCTGGATCCAGGTCAAGCCAACGGCGATATATCTGCTCTTTGCTGGCGTGCTGTTCGCTGGCCTTGCCAAGGGCAAGGCCATGCTGCGCTACCTGCTCGAAGCCGCATTCGATGGTCTGAACGAGGAAGGCTGGCTGAAGCTGTCGCGGAACTGGGCGTTCTTTTTCCTGTTCCTGGCCGGGCTGAATGAAGTCCTGCGGTACTTCTTCAATACGGCCAACGGCAACTTCGAAATCTGGCTGCAGGCAAAGCTCTGGGGTGTGACCTCACTGTCGTTCCTGTTCACGTTCGCCCAGATACCCATGCTGATGAAGCACGGGTTGGCAATGGACGAACAGACCGAGGTAGAACAGAACCCTCCGCACGACTGAGGCGCGCCTGTCCTTCCCGAAGAGGCTGGCAGCCCAACCCTAATTTTGTGTGACATTTGCGGCACGCTGCCTAATATGCGCGGCAACCGTGGGGGCATGGTCGTGCTCCTGCCATATGACGGTTGCACATAGGGGGAAATCACATGGCCAAATTCTTTGGCAATCTTCATCTCGTACTCGTAGTCGGTCTCGTCGCTGCCATTGCGGTGATGGTGGGCTACGGCGCATCCGCTCCGGTCGACGCCAACTCGGTGTTCCGCTGGCTCCACGCCTTCTTCGGCATCCTGTGGATCGGCCTGCTCTACTACCTGAACTTCGTGCAGGTGCCGACCATGCCGAAGATCCCGGCCGAACAGAAGGGCGCGATCACGGGTCACATCGCACCCAAGGTGTTCTTCTTCTTCCGCTATGCCGCGCTGCTTACGGTCATCACCGGCCTCGTCATCGCGTTCGTGAACGGATACGGCCACCAGGCGATGACCTTCTCGGGCGAAGGCAACGTCAACATGATCGGCCTTGGCATGTGGCTGGCGCTGATCATGGCGTTCAACGTATGGTTCATCATCTGGCCCGCCCAGAAGAAGATTCTCGGCATCGTCGAGGCATCGGCTGAGGAAAAGGCTGCCGCCGCACCGCGCGCGCTGGCCGCAAGCCGCACCAATCTGCTGCTGTCGCTGCCGATGCTGTACTGCATGGTGAGCGCAAACCTTGGCTGATGGCTCTAGCCTTTGATGCGCTGGAACTGGGGGCGCGGCATTCTCGGATGCTGCGCCCTTTTTCTGCGACGGGATACTAATGCGTGTTCATGCGTTGCCTCCTCAACCCGCGCTGCGGGTACGACACCAAGGGGAGTAATTCACCACATGCGCAAGTTCACGATCCTCGCTGCCGCCGCGGCGACCGCCCTGACGCTTTCCGCTTGCTCGGAAAAGACGCAGGAAGCTGCCGAGACGACGGCGGAATCGGCCGGTAATGACGTTGCCAACGCTGCCGACAACGCAGCGGCCGCTACTGACGAGCTGGGTGACAAGGCCGCTGCTGCCGTCGACAACGCGGCCGCAAAGACCGACGAAATGGCCGACAAGGCAGCTGCGGCTACCAAGCAGGAAGCCGCCGAAGCCGAAGCCAGCCTTCACAACGAATCCGTGGCGGAAGCCAAGAAGGACTGATCTGAATTCCCGGGGCGGCAATGCCGCTCCGGGGTTCAACGGTATTGCAAGTCAGCCGGTGAAAAGACCGGAAAGCTTTTCAATGAGATGGGCCGACACGTACGGCTTGCTCAGAATTGGCCGATCGTTGAACGGCGCATCGACCGAACCATAACCCGTGGCGATGATGAACGGAACGTCTCGCGCGGCAAGCGCTTCTGCCAGTGACGAACCGGATTCCCCGGCAAGGTTCCAATCAAGTACCGCAGCGTCTATTCCGCCTGCGGCGATCACATCTAGCCCCTCGCTCACCCTGCCGACCGGACCCACAGGCATGGCGCCGTGATCCTCCAGGGTATCGCAAAGCATTGCCGCGACAATGAACTCGTCTTCAACGACCAGTATGCGTTTCCCGTCAATCATCTTGCGTCCCAGGAAATGGCCGGAAATGCGGCACTGCGATACGGCATCGTAACCCGGCCCTGTCATAGTCCAGATCGACGCGACCACCAAGCTGGCGAGGTATCGCTTCGGCCAACAGGCGCGAGCCGAAACCCTTGCGTTCCGGCATATTCACCTCAGGGCCACCGCTTTCGACCCAATCTATTACAACCATTTCGGAGTCATCGAGCGCCCAACGCACCGTCACTCGGCCGGTAAGGCCTGACAGCGCGCCGTATTTCATGGCGTTGGTAGCCAGTTCATGCAGGACCATGACCAGCGAAACAGTGGCATTCGCAGGCATGATCACTTCCGGCCCCGACACATCGATCCGCATGTCATCGGCTCTGCAGATCAACAGCCCATGGTTCACGATATCGGCCAGCCGCGCTCCGGCCCAGTTTGTCCGGCTCAGGGCGTCGTGGGCACCGGATAGCGCGGCAAGCCTGTCACTGAATGTGCTGATGCGACCATCGGCTGCGCCTCCGCCACGAAACGTCTGATGAGCCATCGCCTGAACCACCATGAGCGTGTTCTTCACGCGATGGTTCAGCTCGTCGACGAGCAGCTTGAGTTGCTCTTCCAGTTGCTTGCGCTCGGTAATGTCGATGCCGGTCGATTGGGCAACCGACCATGCGCCCGCATCATCGAATTCGAGGGCGTGATTGCGCCACAGCATCCACCGGGTCCCGCCCGCAGCTTCGAAACGGTTCTCTATGGTCAGTTCAGGCTGCGCAGGGGTCAGGTTGAGCAACATGGCGCGGACATGCGCCTGATCTTCACCCGTGACGAAATCCCACAGGTTGCGCCCCGTCAGTTCGTGCGGTTCGCGCCCCAAGGTTGCTGCGTAGGCGCGATTGACGAACAGGATCGTGCCGTCCGCCCGAAAACGGCAGACGGTTTCAAGCTGAGCATCGAGAATCTCGCGCAGAAGCGCGCTATCGGCCATGTGGGCGTCCCTGTTGCCACGTTGGGCAAGAAGTAACGGAATTCTCCCGAATTCCAATATCCGCTACTGAAAACCGGACGAACCGAAGCGGACCGTTCAAATTTTCAACTGACTGCCCAGTTCGACAACGCGGTTGGTGGGAAGCCGGAAGAACTCCATGGCGCTTGCCGCATTACGCAACATCCAGGCAAACAACTTCTCGCGCCACAAAGCCATGCCGGGCTTTTCCGAGGGGATGAGCGTCTGGCGCGAGAGGAAGAAGCTGGTCTTCATCATGTTGAACGGCTCGCCACACATGCTCACGCCCTTCAATGCGCCGGGCACGTCCGTCTCTTCGAGGAAGCCAAATCGAAGGTTCAGCCGGTAAAAGCCGTTGCCGAAGTCCTTGACCGAATAGCGATCGCCCTCGTCAACGTAGGGCACATCCTCGATCGATACCGTGAGGATCACGACGCGCTCGTGCAGGACCTTGTTGTGCTTGATGTTGTGCAGCAGGGCCGAAGGGACGCCAGCGGCAGTCGACGCCATGAAGATCGCCGTTCCGGACACGCGCGCCGCGCTCGAATGGGCAGACTTTGTGAACACCTCAAGCGGGATCGTGCCTTCGGCCATGTTCTCCCGCATCAGGGCACGGCCACGCGACCATGTCGTCAACAGGGTGAAGATGGCAATGCCCATCACCAGCGGAACCCAGCCACCGTCGGGGATCTTGGTCATGTTCGCGCCAAGGTATGCCCCGTCGATCGCGAAGAACAAGGCCAGCATGACGACGGCCGCAGGAGCCTTCCAATGCCACAGCTTGAATAGCACAACGGCAAGAAGGAAGTTGTCGATCAGCATCGCACCGGTGACCGCGATGCCATAGGCGGCCGTGAGGTTCGACGAGCGCTGGAACACCAGCACCAGCAGGATCACCGCAATCATCAGCGCCCAGTTGATCACGGGGATGTAGATCTGGCCGGCCGCAGTGGAGGTGTGCTTGATCGTCATGCGCGGGATGAAACCAAGCTGGATCGCCTGCTGGGTCACCGAAAATGCGCCGGAGATCACTGCTTGCGAGGCGATCACGGCAGCGCAGGAGGCAATGAACAGCAGCGGCCACTGGAACCACTCTGGCGCAAGATAATAGAACGGGCTTTCGAGCGCCGCGGGATTGCGGATCAGCAGCGATGCCTGGCCGAGATAGTTGAGCACCAGCGCCGGAAGGACGAAGACCAGCCACGACATCCGGATCGGGCTGCGGCCAAAGTGGCCCATGTCTGCGTAAAGCGCCTCGGCACCGGTCACTGCAAGCACGGCGGCGCCCATGGCCAGGAAGCCTCGCCATGGGTCGGAGATGAACATGGTGACCGCGTGGTGGGGGCTGAGCGCGGTGATGACCTGAGGGTATTCAGCGATGCTGAAGCTCCCGAGCACCGCAATCGTGCCGAAATAGACCAGCATGATCGGCCCGAAGAACGCGGCAACCTTCTCGGTCCCGCGGCTCTGGATAAAGAACAGGCCAATCAGGATACCGACGACCAGCGGCACGATCAGCGGATGCATGTCAGGTCGGTAAACCGCGACGCCTTCGATCGCGCCCATTACCGAAACCGCCGGGGTGATCATGGAGTCACCATAGAACAGCGCGGTGGCGAACACCCCCAGAAGGATGATCCCCTTGCCCCAGCGCTTTCCATCCGTGTGCTGGTTGATCAGCGCAAGCAGTGCAAGGCTGCCGCCTTCGCCCTTGTTGTCGGCGCGCATGATGATCGAGACGTACTTGAACGTCACGATGATCATCATCGACCAGAACATCAGGCTGATGATGCCGTAGATGTGCAGTAGATCCAGCGGGAGCTTGTGATGGCCGGCAAACGTATCGCGCAGCGCGTAAAGCGGGCTGGTACCGATATCGCCGAACACGACCCCGATGGCGCCGACGGCAAGCTTCAGCAGGGGGCCGTGCGAATGGCCGGGATGACCGTGCCCTGCGGAATGCGCAGGTGCGCTTCCACGGGCTGGTTCGGCATTGCTGACAGCATTACTCATGGCAACAGTGCCCCCGGCCTCATAGCCTTGATCGCGACCGCCGAAAGGGCGGCGCGGCGCGGCGCTTTAGCACTGCCCCAATGCCCCCGCAATGGGCTGGAACACGGGCGCGCGGGAGCCTAACGAACGGCATACGGGGCCGTTCCTCATCAGAAAATTCTGATTTTTATTCAGCAGCTTGATCAGATTCGCCAGCCTCTCCCGAGGGCACCGCAACCGGCGCTCCGGCAGTCGACGCGCCCGAGGTTGCGCCAAGCATCGAGTCGATGCGCTGGATTCGCTCCGAGAGATCGGCGCGATAGGGAGCGTCTGCAGGAGAGCGCCGGAGCAGTTCGGCCCACATCGCGCGAGCATCGGCAAGCCTGCCGGACTGGGCAAGTGCCAGCCCCATGAAGAACGGTGGGCCGGGATGATCCGGCGCAATCGCCGCGGCCTTCTGGAACGCGAACTGCGCTGCGGGAGTGATTATGCCATCGCTGTGACCGACCAGCGCATTGCCGAGCGATACCCACAAGTCGGCGTCCTGGGGGAACTGTTGCGTCCCCTTGCGCAAAACCTCCGCGGCCGCGCCGTATTGCCCCTGCCGGGCAAGTCCGTCTGCCAGGATCATCCAGCTCTGCCCCTGGGCAAACTGGTCACCCATCTGCTGGCGCTGCTTGACCAGAGCCTCGTCTGCGGCGCGCTTGTTCTCGATCGGCGCCTTGGGCGCGCCGGGCGCGCCCGGGTGGCCTTGCAGCGCATAGCCTGCGATCCCCACGAGCAACGCCGCGCCTGACAGTTCCCAGCCGGCACGCGGCATCTTCAACACGAAAGCCAACAGCACGAAGACGATCGCGGCAATCAGCAGGATCAGGACCCAGGTCATTGGCCGTCCTCCGGCTTGATGCTCCTGCGGAAGCGCCCCCGCAGCAGAACGGCAGCGAGGAGCAGAATGACGAGCGGTGCCGCAAACAGCGGCCACATGATCGGTTTGTTCTGCGGCGCGTAGCTGACGTAATCGCCATAGCGTTCAACCAGCCAGGCGCGAATGGCCTCGGGATCCTCGCCCGCCTTGATGCGGGTGCGGACCTGATGCCGCATGTCACCGGCCATCGGCGCATCGGAATCCGAAATGGCCTGGCTCTGGCACTTGAGGCAGCGCAGCGTTTCCATCAGCCGTTGTGCTTTGGCCTCCAGCGTCGGGTCTTCAAGCTGCTTGTAGGCATAAGGCGCAGGTGGCAGCTGATCCTGAGCGAACAGGGGCTGAAACGCCAGCAACGCCACGATCATGAGGAACAGGCGCTTCACGATTGCGCCTCCTTCAGCTTTTCAAGGATCAGCGGCACATCCTCGGGGCGAATCTCGCCAATGTGCTGGTACCGGATCACCCCTTTGGCATCGATGACGAACGTCTCCGGCACGCCGGATGAGCCAATGGCGAGCTGCACTTCGGAGAGGTCGTCCTTGCCGATGCGGGCAAAGGGATTGCCGTTTCTGGCAAGAAAATCCTCAAGGTCCTGCTTGCGATCACGCAAGGCAACACCGTCAATTTCGATGCCCTGCTGGCGCAGCGCTTCCAACTGTGGGGCTTCCACGGCGCAAGGAATGCACCAGCTCGCAAAGACGTTGAGCAGCCTTGGCTTGCCCTTCATCTCTGCAGTGTTCAGCCCAGGCCTGTCATCGGTTGCTGCCGGGAGATCGAAACTCGGCAGAGGCTTGCCGATGAAGGTGCTTGCGACTTCACGGTCAGCCGGGCGAACAAGGCCCCAGATCACGAGGGCGAAGAACGCGCCGAACAGGATCAGTGGCAGCCAGATGGCGAGTCTGGAGCGCTTTGGCGCGGGCTCGGTCACTTGAGCTGCTCCTGCTGCGACTTGCGCCAGGCAATCTTCCCTTCAGCGCGCAGGCGACGGACGTCGTGCGCCACGCGACCAATCAAGGCGAGCAGGCCACCAAAGGCCACGAGCAGGCCACCCAGCCATAGCAGTGGCACGAAGGGCTTCCACCAGAAGCGCATCTGCCAGCGGCCGTCCTCACCCTCGTTGCCCAAGACTGCGTAGAGCTGGCCGTTCCACCGCGTGTGCAGCGCGGATTCGGTGCGCTCGCCCGGCGGCGAGGTGAAAGTGCGCGCCTGCGGGTGCAGCGTTACCGGCGTACCGCCATTGTACGATGCGCTGACGGTGGCCTCCAGCGCGGTCCAGTTCGGACCCGCCACCGGCTCGACGCTTTGCAGCTTGAGCGAGATCGGCCCAACGGTCTGCGTATCGCCCACGTTCATGGCGGCGAGGCGCTCGGTCGAGAATGCACTTTCCGCAGCCGCGCCAAGCAGCGCCACGGCAATGCCGAAGTGCCCGAAGACCATGCCATAGACCGCCAGCGGCGTGCGGCGCAGATTGCGGCCACGTAGCGGGAACCAGCTCGCCACTGCGAGCCCTGCGCCCACGGCGATGCCCAGCATCGGCAGCACACGAATGCCCGGCGCCATGACCGCGACGGCCAGCAGCACCAATGCCGCCAGCAATGCGGGCACCGCGACGGTGGCGGTTATCCGCCCCGGCTTGTCCTTGCGCCAGCGCAGCAATGGTCCGACCGCCATGACCATCATCATCGGGATCGCGAAAATGGCTGAGACCGGATTGAAATACGGCGGACCGACCGAGACCTTGGCTCCGAACGCCTCGGTTAGCAGGGGGTAAAGCGTGCCCAGAAGCACGATGCCGAGAATGCCGCATAGCATCACGTTGTTGAACACCAGGCTGGATTCGCGGCTGAACACGCTGAACCGCTCACCTTCGGTGACGGTCGAGGCGCGTACGCCGAACAGAGCCAATGCACCGCCGATGTAAATCGCCAGCAGCGCAAGGATGAACGAGCCGCGCTCAGGATCGACCGCGAAGGCGTGAACCGAGGTCAGAATGCCAGAGCGGACAAGGAACGTGCCCACCATCGACATCGAGAAAGCAATCACGCCGAGCATAACGGTCCAGGCCCGCAAGGCATTGCGGCTCGCCAGCACCGAAGCCGAATGCAGCAGCGCCGTCGCCGCCAACCAGGGCATCAGCGAAGCGTTCTCGACCGGGTCCCAAAACCACCAGCCGCCCCAGCCGAGCGTGTAATATGCCCAGTAGGAACCGGCAGTGATGCCGATGGTCAGGAAAATCCACGCACCAAGTACCCAGGGACGCATCGCCCGGGCAAACGCGGGACCGACGTCGCGCGTGATCAGCGCGCCAATGGCGAAGCTGAAGGCGACCGAAAGACCGACATAGCCGACGTACAGCGTCGGCGGGTGGAACGCGAGGCCGATATCCTGGAGAAGCGGGTTGAGCCCTGCCCCTTCCGGTGCCGGTTCCGGCAGTCGTTCGAACGGGTTCGACGACAGGAGCAGGAAGGCATAGAAGCCAAGGCTGACGAAGGCTTGCCCAGCAAGCGTGGCCAGCAGCGTTTCCTCGCGCAGGCGCTTCTCGACCAGGGCAACGATGCCGCCCGAAACCGCCATGATCGTCACCCACAGCAGCATCGAGCCTTCGTGGTTGCCCCAGGTTCCAGCCAGCTTGAAGATGAATGGCTTCATCGAATGGCTGTTCTCGGCGACGAGCTTCACCGAAAGATCGGTCTCGAGAAAAAGGTCGATCAGGCAGAGGAAGGACACCGCAACCAGTGCCCCCTGCATCACCGCGAGCGGCCGAACCACGCCGGCCAGCACCTTCCCGCCCGGCCGAAGCGCCGAGAAACCGGCGAACAGCTGCAACACGGCAAGCGCGGCCGCCATCCACAATACGGCAAGACCGAGTTCTGCGATCATTTGGTTTCGGCCACCACTTGCTTGGCCTGTGCGGCGGTCATGTCGCCCATCTGGCGGGGAACGTACTTCTCGTCATGCTTGGCGAGAAGATTGTCGGCGACGAAGGTGTCGCCCTCCATCCGGCCCTCGGCGACGACGCCCGATCCCTCGACGAAGAGATCCGGGGTAATGCCGGTATAGCGGACCGGCACGCGGGCCTTGCCGTCGCCGACAATGAAATCGATCGTCACGCCATCGGCCTGCGTCTTGAGCGAGCCCTGCTCGACCATGCCGCCGAGGCGGATGGCGCGCCCCTGCTCCGGCTTGTCTCTCACCAGGTCGCTCGGCACGTAGAAGTAGCTGGCCTGGTTTGACAAGGCATAGGCCGCAAGCAGCCCTGCCCCGATCAGCGCAACAAGTGCGATCACCAGCAGGACGAGCCGCTGATGCTTCGGCTTGATGCCGCCGGTTGGCCTGCCGCTGGAAATGCTGCTCACTTGCCTCTCACCTTGTCACGACGGCGTTCCGCCCGGATCATCGCCACCAGCGTCCAGCCTACCAGCACCAGCGTGCCGATCACGCCGATTGCCAGGGCTGCTGCCACATAATCCCACTGCTGAAGACCTTCGCGCATCGTACGTTCACGCCATCGCTTTCCGGCGCAGCCGCGCCTCGGCCTGGATATCGGCCAGAAGAGTGCGCATCCGCGCAAGGACCACGCCGCCGAACACGAGGCTGAAGCCCAGCGCGGCAATCAGCAGGGGCCACAGAAAGGTTCCATCAATTGCAGACTTGCCGGCCGTGATCGATGGAGGTTGATGCAGACTGTTCCACCACACCACTGAACGATTGATGATCGGGATGTTGATAGCACCGACCAGCCCGAAGATAGCCGTGATGCGACTGCCGCCACCTCCGCCTGCCATGTCGCGCTGCGCCGCGCCGGACAGTGCGATATAGCCGAAGTAAAGGAACAGCAGGACGAGGAAACTGGTAAGGCGCCCATCCCAGACCCACCACGTGCCCCAAGTGGGCCGCGCCCAGATCGAGCCGGTGACAAGACAGATCGCGGTAAAGGTCGCGCCGGGAACTGCAGCTGCCCGCCCTGCAATGGCTGCCAACGGGTGCCGCCAGACGAGCTCGACGAGACTGGCGATGGCAATGGTGGACCAGCCAGCCATGCCGAGCCAGGCTGCCGGAACATGAATGAACAGGATGCGGACCGTATCGCCCATGAGCCGATCGGGCGGCACAACGATTGCGCCATAGAGTACCGCCCCCATCGACAGGAGCAGGCCGGACACCAGAAGCAACGGCATCATCCAGCGGGCAAGGCGCAGGAAACGGGCGGGATTGGCAAATCCGTGCATGGGCGCGGGGAATCTGATCCTTCTCCCGGCGACCCCCGCCGCCGGTCCATGATCGCTCTGCCACTTGCCGCGCCACGGGGCAAGCGCAATGGCGCCGAGCCGTACCAAAAGGCGATACGACATGGCGAAAATGCCTTTGATGTCAGGAGAGAATGGGGCGACCGATGGGGTTCGAACCCACGACCTCCGGTACCACAAACCGGCGCTCTAACCAACTGAGCTACGGTCGCCACATTGCTGCGCAGGTTTGCTCTGCGCGGGGTGGCCCCTTTGCAGAAAGGCGCGACAAAGGGAAGCGGAAATTTGCGGGTGGCGACGATTCAGCGGCTGAACCTGTCCCCCCAGCTGCGGAAAGCGACGCGCGGCGGGTTCACGCCGACATCGATCAATGCCTGCTCCTCCACGCTGACCGAATCGACCGTCACTGTCTGCGTAAGCAGGAACCAGCGGCTGCGCACCTGCAACTGGTTGAGAGGAACGGCAGCGCCCTCCCCTCCCACGCCACGCAAGGCCTCATCGGGACTTTTCCAGCCAAGCGCAGGTCGTGCCGCCAACATGGCGCGGGCGCGCTGCGCGGGAATCGCCTGGGGTGCAATCATCGTCAGCAGGAGGGCCTGATCCGGGCGCAGCGTGTTGACGTTGATCGGCGACAGGTCCGCCCCGGGCAAGGCACAGAGCCATGGGCGCAAACGCTCATAGAATTGCGGCGTCATCCCCCGCACCGCGCGAATCTCGCTGACGTCGCTGATCAACCGGCCGGCCGTGCGGTAGGGGACGGCACGGCCCTGATAGCTGTCGTCCTCGGCACCATTTGGAGCCGGCGCATTGTCACTGTCGATCCAATCGGCAATCGAATCGCTTATGATGGCCGCTTCCGCTTCGGGAATGGCCAGACCCTTCATCAATGCCCGCATCTGGCCCAGCCCGACCAGCCTGAGGCGCAAGGCGCCTTGCACATCGGCTTCGACGAGCGAATTGAGATTGAAGCAGTTCCCCGCATCATCAACGCGCGCCATCACGGTGCCGCGCGGCAAGGGCAGCGGAAAGTCTCGACCGAGCAGACCGCTGGGATCTACCGTCCTTTCCTGGGAGGTTTCGACGAGCGCCTTGATCCGCGCCATCGCCAGCGTCTCGGCGCTTGTCGCATAGAGCCTCGCTTGCGTCATGGCCTGGCCATTGGCGGCAAGGCGCGTGGCCAGATTGAGACGGTCGAGCATCAACGCCGCAATGACTGCCATCACGGCGACCAGCAGCAGGACGGAGAGCAAAGCTGCGCCACGCTCGCGAGGGTCATGCGGCCTCACTGATAGTTCACCCCGACAAGGGAGACCACCCGCAACGGCGGCACGCCCTTTTGCGGGATCAGCAGCTCGATCGCCACGGGCAGTTCAGTCGACAGTTGCGGGTCCCAGCGATCGCGCCAATTGCCGTCTTTCGCCCGGAAACGCACCGTGGCCGGCGCGCTGAGGGAGAGAACATCCGCTCCGGCTTCTGCAACAGAGCCATCGGGAAAGGGATAGCCTGCGCGAACCAGTGCTCCTGCGGTGATTCGGTACTCGACCTTCTGCAAGTCCGGACGCGGCGCGCCATCGACATTGTCCCAGCCGCTCCGGGTAAAACGGATCATCACGCCATCGGTATTGGCTTCGAAGGCCGGGTGGCTCGTGCCAGATGCGTCACGCGAAGGGCGCGGCACCGCCTGAGCCAGATCCGCTGTCCAAACTGACAGGAACCGTCGCTGGCTGGCGATGCTTTCCGTCTTGGCCCGGCTCGCAAGCTCCGCGTCCACCGAGAACCGCAGCAGTCCCAGTGCGCCGACCGCGATTACCGCGAACAGGGCAAGCGCCACCAGCATCTCCACCAAGGTGAAGCCGTTGGGCGAGGGTTCCTGCCTCATGCTCCCGGCAGCCTGGTGAAATCGAGAGTGAAAGCCTGGCTCTGCGCGCCCGGAGTCGTCTCGCGGACCGACAGAGCAATGCGCAACACGCCGTAATCTTGCTGCATCTCGACGGTGCGGGTCCACTGGAAGCGGCGTCCCGCATTCTCTATGGTGCCCGAAGCCGATCCGACCGGCGGCGGCGCTGGATCGGTCAGTATCTCGGCCGCCATGTTCTGCGCCACGATTTCCCGGAGCAGGCGCTGGTCCAGATCTGCGGTGCGGGAGATACTCGCGCCTTCCATCTGCAGCAGGGCAAGCGCCGCGATCGCAAACACGGCAAGTGCAACGAGCAGTTCGAGCAAGGTGAAGCCATTGCGCTCAGCCGCCATCGACGATCACGCTCCCGTCGCGGCGCAGGTGGATTGAAAGCGCCGCTTCAGCATGCCGCAAGCGGATAAGGGCTTCGCTGCTGGCAAGCCCCAGCGAATCGAAAACGATGCGTTGCCGCTGGCCGTCGACAATGGTCTCGGCATTCCACCCCGTAAGTTCAAAGCCCCGGCCCGGCAAGGGCTGCCAACGACCTTCGCGGCGCCCTTCGAAGTAGTATCCCCTCTCGCTCACTACCAGCGATACAGGTCGCGCGCCGATAATGGCCTCGTCCCGCGCCGCGAGCGTTCGCGCTGCAAAGCGCTCGGCCTCGTCGCGAAGTTTGCGCCCATCGCCGGGGATCGTCAGCACTGCAGCGGTCGCCAGCAGCCCCATCACGAGCAGGACCACCATCATCTCGACCAGCGAGAAGCCGTTGCGGACAGCGCAGGATGGACTCTGACAGGGCACGGTAGCTCGCATGCGGCAGGAACGTGACGGTTTTACGACCAAGACACCAGAGGCTTCAAGTTGCAGTCTGGCATGTCGCTGGAGTAGAGAACCGGCGATGACGCCCGCCAATGAAGCTTCTGCCGACCGCTTGCTGACCTTGCCGGGAATGATGCGCGTGCCAACGCCCAGACTCGAAATGTTCATGCTGCGCGGATTTCTGAGCGATCGGGAATGCGCTTCGCTCATCGCTAGGATCGATCGTGACCGCCGGCCTTCCACAATCGCAGATGCCAACGGTGACCACTATTTCCGGACGAGCGAAACCTGCGATCTGCCGATGCAGGAGCCGGAGATCGTTGCGCTGGACGAAAAGATCTCGGCAATCTCGGGAATTGATCGACAGTTCGGCGAACCCATTCAGGGTCAGCGGTACGAACCGGGGCAGGAATTCAAATCGCACACGGATTACTTCGATCCTCATGGCGCAGACTTCCAGCGATATTGCCACGTAGCAGGTCAGCGCACGTGGACCTTCATGGTCTATCTCAACGATGTCGAGGCGGGCGGTGCAACGCGGTTCAAGGTGATCGACAAGATCATCCAGCCCGAAAAAGGCAAGCTGGTGTGCTGGAACAATCGTCGTCCCGATGGTTCGGTGAACCCGGCCACGCTTCACCATGCCATGAAGGTGCGCAAGGGCCTCAAGCACGTGATAACCAAATGGTATCGTGAAAGACCCTGGGTCTGACGGTCAGCTTTCCTCTTCACCACTCCGCGCGCTTCGGATGGTCGGAAGGCACCGAAACAGAACGCCCGTGTCCGCATCCCCAAGCAAGGTGGTAAATCGGGTTTCATGCTTGTCGATCCGCGCCACGGCATCGTCTGCCATCCTGCGGCCAGCGTCCGTCAACGTCAGTGCGTGACTGCGCCCATCCAGACGCCGACGTTCGACCAGGCCTCGTTCCATCAGCCGGGATATGATCGGAACCATGTTGGCCCGCTTGATCGCCAGCACTTGCCCGACCTCGGTCTGCGAACAGTCGGGATTTTCGGCGATGACCAACAGCGTCGTCACTTCGGCCGGACGCAGGTCAAGATCGGAAAGCTCGCGCCCCAGGTCTGCCATCATCACGGCGGATGCGCGGCGGAGCTGATAGCCGAGGCGGCTCTCGAGGGAATTGGTCAGCGTCATGGCCTGATCTTTAGGACGGCTATCGGTGATAGCAATATGCCATGGCAAACCGTTCACGCAAAAGAAAAGGGCGACCGAAGCCGCCCTTCCCGTCAATGTCCTGTCGCCAGCGCTCAGCGCTTGAGCGAAAGACCACCAAAGCGCTTGTTGAACTGGGCAACGCGGCCACCCTGGTCCAGCTGGCGCGTACCACCAGTCCATGCCGGGTGCGAGGTCGGGTCGATTTCGAGAGCGAGCGTGTCGCCTTCCTTGCCCCAGGTGGAGCGAGTCTCGAAAACGGTGCCGTCGGTCATCTGCACCTTGATCATGTGGTAGTCGGGGTGAATGCCAGTCTTCATGGGTCTTGCTCCGGTGCGCAGCCGGTTCCGACCGGCCGCTAGAATCTGTAAGGGCGCGCGCCTAGCGGAAAGCCGCAAGGTTGTCCAGCGGCTGCAGCCTCAGCTGTCTGCGATCATCGCGGTAAAGCCGACCTCGCAGGTCACCTTGTCGCCGACCATCGCCTTGCCAGCGAACTTGCACACGCGCGAACGCTTCTGGGTGAACTCGACATGCAGGTCGAGCAGGACGCCGGGCTCCACGGGATTGCGGAACTTGGCCTCCTCGATCGCCATGAAGTAGACCAGCTTGCCGGAACCTGCGAGGCCAAGCGATTCCACCGCGAGCACGCCAGCCGCCTGGGCCAGCGCCTCGATCTGGAGGACGCCGGGCATGATCGGGCGGCCAGGGAAATGCCCCTGGAAGAACTGCTCGTTCATCGACACGGCCTTAACCGCGTGGATACGCTCGTTCAGGGTGAGCGAAGCGACACGATCGACCAGCAAGAGCGGATAGCGGTGCGGAAGCGCCGCCATAACCTTGCGCACGTCATAGTCGGTGATCACGCTCTGCGGCGCGTTCTGATCCTCGGACATTACCCGGCCCCCAAACCGAAGACCTCAGCGGCCTTCGGGTGCCTTCTTCGCAGGCTGCGCGGCGGTTGCCGGCTGCTGTGCGGCCTGAGCCTGAGCCTGCTGCTCACGCTGCGCGCGCGGCATCCAGCCAGCCGGCGGCACCAGCTGTGCCGAAGGAATGGCCTTGTTGAGCTCGGTCAGGATGTCCTGGTTGAGATTGTAGACCTGGCCAGCCTTGATGACCGACTGCGAATCGATCACCAGCGTGATCTTCTTCTTGTCCATCGCGGCCTGGGTGGCAGCGTCAAGCTTGTCGCCGATCTGCTCGAGCACGTACTGCTGCGAAAGGTTCAGCGGCTCGAGAATCTTCTGGATCTCTGCCTGGCCGGCCTGTTCGATCTGCTGGATCTGCTCGTACTGGGCCTGAAGCGCCGCACGGTTGGGGTTGGCCGCCTTCGAATCCGCCTGAAGCTTGTCGATCAGAGGCTTGAGCTGCGCTTCGATCTGGCCCTTGCGTGCATTGGCCTGGTCGATCTGCGGCTTGTAGGTCGTCGGACGCTGCTGCTGGGCGGTCTGATAGGCAGCAGAAGCGGCGACAACCGCCGACGGATTGGCGATGGCGATACCGGGCGTGACCGTGCCCGAGGTGGCCTGTGCCACGGCAGCGGTCGGCGAAACGGAAAGAACAGCGAGGCCCGCGAGAAGCGCGGAAGCGTAACGGATTTTCATCAGAACTGGGTTCCCACGTTGAAAGTGAAAGTCTTGGGGTCGTCGCCATTGGCCTTCTTGAGAACCTTGGCGAAATCGAGGCGGAACGGGCCGAACGGCGAATTCCAGTTCACGCCGATGCCGACGGAGACGCGCGGCGACAGCGTATCGCCAACGTACTCTTCGATATAGCGCGTGGCAGTGTTTGCCGTACCATCCGATGCGGTCGGGCTGTTCGTGATCTTCCCGGTCAGCGCGTCAGTGTAATAGACGACGTTGTTCGGGTTCTGTGTGAGCGGGTTGGCAATGCCCCAGACGGCGCCGGCGTCGACATAGATCGACGGACGCAGACCGAGTTCGCGTGCGCCCGATCCCAGCGGAATCTCAAGCTCGGCGCGGGTCAGGTAATAATACTTGCCGCCCAGAGCGTCATCGACCCACTGGTTGCGGTCAGTCGATGCCGTGTCGGGAATGTTGTCGTTGTTAGTATCGATCGTCAGGAACTTGCGCAGGACGCGGGGTCCGACACCGCGAATGTCGAAGCCGCGGATCTGGGGTTCGCCCAGGAAGAAGCGGTCCGTCAGGCGCACGTCGTCGATGGTGGGATCGCTGGAACGGCTCGAAAGCGCCTTGATCGCGCCACCTTCGGCGCGGACGGAGAAGATGAATCCCCCACCCACGGGCCAAAACTTGGCTGCGTTGGCAGTAATGCGTGCGTAGCGGACCGAACCGCCCAGCCCGGCAACGTCGGCGCCGACGACGAACTGCGTGCCCCGGCTCGGACGCAGGCGGTTATCCAGCGTGTCGTAGACCAGCGAAGCGCCAAGAATGGAGCTTGTCCGCTTGCCGATGGCATCGCACAGGTAACGCCCTGCCAGCAGAATGCTGCACTGGCCGTTCACATAGAACGTGCTCTGGTCCAGAGTGACGTCATCGAGATTGAACGTGTAGCGCCCTATCAGCGACATGTACTCCGACAGCGGCACGCCGATACGCGCCGAAAAGCCCGTGGTTGCCTGCTTGTAGGTCGTGTTGCGGTTGGAGTTGAACTGGTTGAAGCTGTTGAGGTCGCGCCGATAGACATCAACGCCCAGCGAGATGTTCTTGTCGAAGAGGTACGGTTCCGTGAAGCTCACCTGGACCGAACGGGTAAAGCGCGAGTAGTCGACCGAGAGGCCAATCGTCTGGCCACGACCGCGGAAGTTGTTCTGGCGGATCGACCCTTGGAAAATGAAGCTCTCGAGGCTTGAGAAACCGGCAGAGAGCTGAAGTTCGCCGGTGGGCCGCTCTTCCACGTTAGCTTCAAGCACGATGCGGTCGGGCGCGCTGCCCGGCTTCTGCTCGATCTCGAACTTTTCCTGGAAGTAGCCCAGCGACTTGATGCGGTTGGTCGAACGCTTGACCTGGAACGTGTTGAACGCATCGCCCTCGGCTAGACGGAACTCGCGGCGCACGACCTTGTCCTGCGTCAGCGTATTGCCGTTGACGTCGACCCTTTCGACATAGACGCGAGGCGCTTCGGCAATGCGGAAGGTGACCGACATCGTCAGGTCATCCTTGTTGCGCGAAAAGTCCGGGCGGACGTCGGCAAAGGCATAGCCGAACGCGCCTGCGGTTTCGGTCAACGCGTCGACCTGGTCCTCGACCATCTTGGCGTTGTACCAGTCACCCGCCTTGATCGGCAGGCGCTTGGACATCGCATCGCTGTCGAAATCGCGCAGCTGGCTGTCAACCTTCACGTCGCCGAACTTATAGCGATCGCCTTCCTCCACCACGTAGGTGATGATGAAGTCACGCTTGTCCGGAGTCAGTTCGGCCACGGCCGAAACCACGCGGAAGTCGGCATAGCCTTCGGTCAGATAGAACTGGCGCAGCTTCTGCTGATCGAAGGCCAGACGGTCGGGGTCGTAGCTGGTGCCCGAGGAGAACAGGCGGAAGAAACGCGCCTGCTTGGTCACCATCTCGCCGCGAAGCTTCCCGTCCGAAAACTTCTCGTTGCCGATAATGTTGATCTGACGAACCTTGGACTTCGGCCCCTCGCTGATCTCGAACACGATGTCGACGCGGTTCTGGTCAAGCATGACCATCTTCGGCTCGACCGTCGCGGCAAAGCGGCCCTGCCGCTTGTAGAGTTCGATGATGCGCGCAACGTCGGCCCGGACCTTTGATCGCGTGAAGATCTGGCGAGCCGCCAACTTGATCTCGGGGAGGATCTTGTCTTCCTTGAGGCGCTTGTTGCCTTCAAGGATGATGCGGTTGATGACCGGGTTTTCCTTGACCTGAACCACAACGTCACCGCCGTTGTTGCGGATCGAGACGTCGGCGAAGAGTTCAGTCGCGTAAAGGTCCTTCAGCGCCTGGTCACCCAGCGCCTGCGTATATGTCTGGCCCGGACGCAGGCGGATGTACGAAAGGATCGTGTCCGGCTCAAGGCGCTGCGAGCCCTGCACAGTCACAGTGCGAATGACGTCTCCGGCAGGTACCGGCGCCTGCACCACCGGAGCCGGGGCTGCAGGTTGCGAAACAGGAGCCACGGCCTGCGCCGAGGCAATTCCTGGAACAGCCACCAAGGCGCTGGTGGCCAGAAGGCCTGCGCACAGCGGGGAAGTCCTGGCGTTCCGATTCTCTGCCCGGCCCGCGTTACGTCCAATCATCACCAAGCGCCATCCCGTAATAAAGTGGCAGCAGGACGCCCCCGAGGAAGTCCGGCCACGGCAAGCAATGTAGCCCTCTGCCCGATGCCACAAGGCCAATCAAGCAAACATTGCCCCGCATTTCTGTGGAAAGACATTATGTGGAAATCCGCCTGCCACCCCTGACCGCCGAATACCACGCGTCCCCGCACCGGACGCAGTCAAACTCGCCTCACCCTCCAAACAGCTTGAGCGACGCCACGTCGTTGATCGTGACGAACAGCATCAATGCCATGACGAACGCCAGGCCGGTGCGGAATGCCCACTCCTGCCCGCGCTGGCCAACCGGCTTCCGGCGGATTGCCTCGGCCGCGTAGAAAGCGAGGTGGCCCCCGTCGAGAACCGGAATTGGCAGGAGGTTAATGAACCCCAAGTTAATCGAGATAAGTGCCACGAAGCCGACGAACGATTGCCAACCGGAAACCAGCTGCTCACCCGAATATTTTGCAATCTTGATCGGTCCGCCGAGTTCCTTGACCTCGCGTTTGCCCATGACAATCTGGCCAATGCCGTTGACCATCATCGCGATGATGTTGCCGGTTTGCCTGACGCCGTCCACTACCGCCTCAACTGGCCCGACCCTGACGATCTCGTAACTTTTGGGACCGATGCCAAGAAAGCCGATCTTCTGCGTATTGCCGAACCGGTCGCTTTCGACCTTCACAGCGGCGCTGACTGGCACGTCAATCTGGCGACCTTCCCGCAACACGACCAGATCGAGTGGTTCCCCCGGATTCTGGCCAACCTCGAGACGGATATCGAGGAAAGACTCGATCGCACGACCTCGGATGGAAACCACGCGGTCGCCTACCTTCACCCCTGCACGCTCAGCAACGGAACCCGCCTGAACTTCGCCCACCACAGGAGGAACGACCGATTTGCCGTAGGCGAGGGTAAACCCGGCCAGGATCAGCACCGCGAACAGAAGGTTTGTAACCGGCCCCGCCAGCACGATCAGCGCCCGTTGCCACAGCGGCTTCGCCTGGAAGGTGCGATTGCGTTCCTCGGCCGGGAGAGCAAGCCATTCGGGGCTGGGCTGGCTCGCCGCATTCATGTCCCCGGCGAACTGGACATAGCCGCCCAGCGGCAGGGCAGAGAGCTTCCATCGCGTGCCGCGCTTGTCGGTCCAGCCCGCAATTTCCTTGCCGAATCCTATGGAGAAGACGTCGGCCTTTACCCCGAACCAGCGGCCAACAAGGTAATGGCCCAGTTCGTGGATGAACACCAAAGGCCCCAGCACCAGCACGAAACCGAGCAAAGTGACGAGAATTCCGGGGCTTTCCATCGGCGACATCAGCGTACGGGTTCCATCAGTTCGCGCGCCCTTGCCCGCGCCTCGGCATCGATCGCGATGACATCGTCAAGGCAGGTGGGCGCCGGCATGGCGCTGCGCGAAAGCACATCCTCAACCGATTGCACGATCCGGGTGAATGCAATCTGACCATCCAGAAACGCTGCCACGGCGATCTCGTTGGCCGCGTTCATAGTGGCAGGGGCCGCCCCGCCCTCGATCACAGCATTACGAGCAAGGCGCGTAGCCGGAAAGCGGATCTCATCCGGCGTGCGGAAGGTCAGTTGTCCAATGGCGGCGAGATCGAGCGGAGCACAGGGTGTGTCCATCCGCTCGGGCCAGGCGAGCGCTGAGGCAATCGGCACCCGCATGTCCGAGGGGCCAAGCTGGGCGAGAGTCGATCCGTCGCGATACTCGACCATCGAATGCACGATCGATTGCGGGTGGACGATGATGCGCAGGCGCTCCACCCCGACGGGGAACAGATGGAACGCCTCGATGAACTCAAGGCCCTTGTTCATCATCGTGGCGGAATCCACGCTGATCTTGGCGCCCATGGACCAGTTGGGATGCTTGACCGCTTCGGCCGGGGTTGCGCGCTGCAACTGTTCGAGCGTCCAATCGCGGAAAGGCCCGCCACTCGCCGTCAGCGTGATCGCGTGGACGTGCTCAAGGCTATTGCCAGCCAGGCACTGAAAGATGGCATTGTGCTCGGAATCGACCGGAAGCAGCGTTGCGCCGTGCCGCGCGACGGCCGCAGTCATCACGTCTCCTGCGGAAACCAGCGCTTCCTTGTTGGCCAAGGCGATCACACCGCCGCGCTCGATGGCCGCCATCGTCGGGGCAAGCCCGGCACATCCCACAATCGCTGCCACGGTAATGTCGGCCCCACGCGAGGCCGCCTCGATCAGCGCTGCCGGTCCCGCTGCTGCGTGAATGCTGGTCCCGTCAAGAGCTTCGCGGAGGGCGGGCAGCGCGCCCTCATCGGCCACCACCGCAACTTCAGCGCCGAACTCGCGGGCCAGCCTGGCCAGACCTTCGGCGTCACCATTGGCGGTCAAGGCAACGACACGCCAGTCATTGCGATTGCGTCTGATCAGGTCGAGCGTGGAGGCACCGATCGAGCCGGTTGCGCCCAGAACGGAAATGGAGCGCGCCATCTGCCTCTAAAGTCCTGCCTTCGTTGCGGCCCAAGCCGTGCCGACGATGATGGCAACCGGGAGCAGTCCGTCAACCCTGTCGAACAGACCACCGTGTCCTGGAATCAGTCGCGATGAATCCTTCACCCCTGCCCGGCGCTTCAACCACGATTCGTAAAAGTCTCCGACTTGGGCAAAAACGGCCAGCACCGCGCCCGCGATGGCAGCCATGCCAAGGTTGGCGACTTCCAGCGCCGCCGCCACGCTTGGCCCCGTGGGCCCGATAGCAGAGACGAGATAGCTTGCGGAAAGCACCACCAACGACGCCCAGATGCCTGCCGCCGCCATGCCGCCGAGCAGCCCGGACCATGTCTTGGACGGGCTGATCCTGGGAGCGATCTTCGGCCCGCCGAGCGTACGGCCGGTAAAGTAGGCGCCCGTATCAGTGCAGATCACCAGGCCCAGTACCGCCAGCATCAACGGCTCGGGCATGACGGCAAGAGCAAGCCCGCCCCAGCCGACATAGACCGCACCGAAGATCACCATTGAAGAGAGGCGCGCTGCATCGTCAGCGATCTTGCCTACCAAACGCACGTACTCGACGAACACGCCGAGAGCCACGACGGCCACGAACAGGTCCAGCCACAGGCCGCCCGCCCAGAAGGCGGCGCCGGCGATCGCGAGCATCACGACGGCGGAAGCAACACGCACGCCGAGATCGGATTTTCTGGGAGCTTCTGCCGCGCTCGGTGCGACTTGGGGTTCAGCGTCCACCGAAGCGCCTCTCGCGCGATCCGAACTGCTCAAGTGCCTCCCGCAGGTGCGCCGCGGTAAAGTCCGGCCAGAGCACGTCCGTGAACCACATCTCGGCATATGCCGCCTGCCACAGCAGGAAGTTCGAAAGGCGAACCTCGCCCGAAGTCCGGATCAGCAGGTCAAGGGGTGGCAGGCACGCGGTGTCCAGTTCCGCCTCGATAGCTTCGGGCGTGACCGGCCCCTTGGCTGCGGCCTTGGCGGCCGCCCGGGCGATTTCCTGTTGCGAGCCGTAATTCAGCGCGATTGCCAGTATCGTGCCGGTATTGCCCGCTGTCCGCGCCATCGCATCTTCGATCAATTCCACGATATCGGGCGCAAGCGCCTGATAATCGCCGATGATGTTCAGTCGCGTGTTGTTGCCAACGAGTTCCGCCAAGTCATTGCGGATGAATGTCCGCAACAGCCCCATCAGGTCGGCAATCTCGTCCGCCGGACGCTTCCAGTTCTCCGACGAGAAAGCATAGAGCGTCAGCGCCTCAAGCCCCATGTCGCGCGCGGCGCGGGCAATGTCCCGCACCGTGTCTACACCGCGCTTGTGGCCGAAGGCGCGCGGCATCATCCGCTTCTTCGCCCACCGGCCATTGCCGTCCATGATGATCGCGACGTGCCGCGCGCCATGGGACGCGCTGCCGCCCGTCGAGGCGGGGACCGCCGTCACTTGCCGAGGATTTCCTTTTCCTTGGCCACAGCCGCTTCATCGGCCTGCTTGATGATATCGTCGGTCAGCTTCTGCAGGTCGGTCTCGGCGCGCTTGCGCTCATCTTCCGAGATTTCCTTCTTGTTCTCGTCGGCCTTGAGAGCATCCATGCCATCGCGGCGCACATTGCGGATCGCGATGCGGGCGTTCTCGGCATACTTGCTCGCAAGCTTGGCCAGTTCCTTGCGGCGCTCCTCGGTGAGGTCCGGGATCGGGAGGCGCAGGGTCTGTCCATCACTGATCGGATTAAGGCCCAGGCCTGCCGAGCGGATTGCCTTCTCGACCGGAGTCACGTTCGACTTGTCCCACACCTGTACCGAAAGCATGCGCGGTTCCGGCGCGGAGACGCTGGCCACCTGGCTGAGCGGCATGTGGCTGCCGTAAACCTCGACCATGATCGGATCGAGCAGCGCGGTATTGGCGCGACCGGTGCGCAGGCCGGAAAGATCGCCCTTGAGCGATTCAACAGCGCCCTTCATGCGGCGTTCGAGATCGGCCTTGTCGTACTTTGCCATGGCTCAGGCTCCTTGCTTGACGATCGTCTGCGTCCCCTCGCCCGCAAGCACGCGGGCAAGATTGCCGCGCTCGCGGATCGAAAAGACGACGATCGGAATGTTGTTGTCACGGCACAGCGCCACTGCGCTTGCGTCCATGACCTTCAGGTTGTCTGCCAGCACCGTGTCATAATCCACGGTTTCATAACGCTTTGCCGTGGCATCCTTCTTCGGGTCAGCATCATAGACGCCGTCCACGCTGGTCCCCTTGAGCAAGGCGTCGCACTTCATTTCGGCAGCGCGCAGCGCAGCGCCGGAGTCAGTGGTGAAATAGGGTGCGCCTACGCCGGCTGCGAAAATCACGATGCGGCCCTTTTCCAGGTGACGCTCGGCACGACGACGGATCACCGGCTCGCACACCTTGTCCATCTCGATCGCTGATTGCACGCGGGTCGGGACGCCAAGCTGTTCCAGCGCCGACTGCATCGCCAGCGCGTTCATCACCGTAGCCAGCATGCCCATGTAGTCGGCCTGCGCCCGATCCATGCCCTTGGCAGCTCCGGCCATGCCGCGGAAGATGTTGCCGCCACCGATGACCAGGCATATCTCGAGGCCGCTGTCGCGCGCGTCCTTCACTTCCTGCGCCACGCGGGCGACGTAGTCCGTGTCGATCCCGAACTGCTGTTCCCCCATCAGCACTTCGCCCGAGAGCTTCAGAAGAATGCGCTTGTAGCTGGGGACACTCATGGATCGGATGCACTCGTAACCAAAGGGAAGTGGCCGCCCTTATAGCCCTGTGAAGGGGCCTGCCAAGGGCGCAGGCATAACAATCCCCGCACCGACGGGCCAGATATCCGGCCCGTCCATGCGGGGATCGTTCAACGCAGACTTACTTGATGCCGGCGGCAGCAGCCACTTCGGCAGCGAAGTCGGTCTCTTCCTTCTCGATGCCTTCGCCGAGCTGGAAGCGGACATAGTCCTTCAGCACGATCTTCGTGCCAGCTTCCTTGCCAGCGGCGTCGACGACCTGCTGGATGGTCGACTTGTTGTCCATCACGAAGATCTGCGACAGCAGTGCGTTTTCCTTGGCGTACTTGGCGACGGCACCGTCCACCATCTTGGCCTGGACTTCGGCGGGCTTGCCGCTCTCCGCAGCCTTCTCGGCGGCGATCTTGCGCTCGCGAGCGATCAGTTCGGCGTCGAGCTGGTCGGCAGTGAGAGCCTGCGGGAAGGCAGCGGCGATGTGCATCGCGATCTGCTTGCCGAGCGCCTCGAGCTTGTCGGCAGCAGCATCCGATTCGAGCGCGACGAGCACGCCGATCTTGCCAAGGTTGGTGGCGGCCGCATTGTGCATGTAGGGCACGACGACGCCGTTCGAGACTTCGACATGCTTGATGCGACGCAGCTGCTGGTTTTCGCCGATGGTGGCGACGTTGTTGGTCAGCTTGTCAGCAACCGAACCGCCGTCCGGATAGGCTGCGGCCTTCAGCGTCTCGACGTCCGAAGCGCCGGTGTTCAGCGCAACTTCGGTGGCCTTGCGGACAAAGTCCTGGAACTGGTCGTTCTTGGCGACGAAGTCGGTTTCCGAGTTCACTTCGACGGCAACGCCCTTCGTGCCCGAAACGGCAACGCCGACAAGCCCTTCGGCGGCGGTGCGGCTCGACTTCTTGGCAGCAGCGGCCAGACCCTTGGCGCGCAGTGCGTCAACGGCGGCTTCAAAATCGCCGCCGGCCTCGTCGAGAGCCTTCTTGCAGTCCATCATGCCGGCGCCGGTGCGCTCGCGCAGGTTCTTCACGTCAGCGGCGGTGTAAGCCATTGCGTTGATCCTTTATCTTGAAAACACAGGAAGCCGCAGCACTGCCGCGGCTCGTAAATCGTACCCGGGTCAGTTCGGTGACGGCCCGCCATTGCAAGGCAAGGCCGCCACACGAAAATCCGGATCAGGCTTCAGCCGTGGCTTCTTCTGCCAGCGGCTCGGCCATGGCGCCAAGGTCGGCACCCGAAGCGATCGCCGCGTCACGGCCACCCTTGGTGGCAGCAGCAGCAACGGCTTCGCAGTAAAGGCGGATGGCGCGGCTTGCGTCGTCGTTTGCCGGAACCGGGAATGCGATGCCATCGGGCGAGACGTTCGAATCGAGAATCGCGACGACCGGGATACCGAGGACGTTCGCTTCCTTGATCGCCAGCTCTTCCTTGTTGGCGTCGATCACGAACATCACGTCCGGAATGCCGCCCATGTCGCGGATGCCGCCCAGGGACAGCTCGAGCTTGTCACGCTCGCGGGTCAGCTGAAGGACTTCCTTCTTGGTCAGACCGGCAGTATCGCCAGCGAGCTGCTCTTCAAGAGCCTTGAAGCGCTTGATCGAGCCCGAGATGGTCTTCCAGTTGGTGAGCATGCCGCCCAGCCAGCGGTGGTTGACGTAGTGCTGACCGGCAGCGCGCGCAGCCTGAGCGATCGGCTCCTGCGCCTGGCGCTTGGTGCCAACGAACAGGACCTTTCCGCCAGCCTGGACCGTCGCCGAGATGAACTCGAGCGCACGGGCAAACAGGGGAACGGTCTGCGACAGGTCAAGGATGTGGATGCCGTTGCGGGCGCCGAAGATGTACGGCTTCATCCGCGGGTTCCAGCGGTGGGTCTGGTGGCCGAAGTGGGCCCCGGCTTCGATAAGCTGATGCATCGTGACGACTGGTGCCGCCATGGGTAATTCCTTTCCGGTTGTGCCTCCGGGACGCTGGAACCGCTGCGGAGCTCCCGCTGGCGGCACCGGTGAAAGTGCATCCCGTGTGGATTGTCCGCCCTATTCCGTCAGCATCATGCCGAACGGACTCATGCGAACGCGCCGCCGATAGATGAGGAATGCGGGAAAATCCAGCATTGAATCGCGCCGCTGGTCCCTAGGCGAACGCCGTGCTTGATCGAGATTAATCCGATCACGCTGCAATAAATATCCGCTTCAAATCAAGGATATGGGTCGTTTGGCAGCAATTTGGCTATTGGCACGCCTGTTCCAGCTTGACGGATCGGAACAAAACGGGAACATTAGCTCCATATCCGAATCAGTCATCGGACAGTCAGGAACGATAGCTCAATCCACAGGTTATCCACAGGTGAATCGTAAATGGATTCTTAACCAGGTGGATCTGGCAGAACGCAGGGAATGGTCCAATGCTCGCTCTTGTTTGCACACTCGTCTTTGCAGCTGCAGCCACCTTCGCCGTGGGCGCGGTCTTCGTGACGATGCAGGGGCGAAAAGGGCAGATCACTGCTCTCCTGGCAGAATACCGCTCGCTTGAGCGTGACCGCGAATTTCTTGTCCATGTCACCAGCCACGAAGCCGAGGCGCCCCGGGCTTTCGCCGCGCCTCAGCTCCGTCGCACGCCGCGCCGCGCGTTCAAGCAGGCGGATGCGGTTCGCTCCGCACGCTCGCGGCGCGCTGCCGCCTGACTCTGGCGTAGCGCACCACGCCTACGGGGATCAGCAGCAGGTAGACGATGCAGATCCCCGACAGGGTCAGCCAAGGCTCGCTCAGCAGCGCCGCAATCACCAGACCAAACAGTGCAATCAGTTCCAGCCGTACGCTGCGACGGGGTCGGAGTGACGACCAGCTCAGCGTAGCGATGTTGGAAATCATCAGGAACGCCACCAGAACGAGCCACGGCCCGACCAGCAAGGGTTCGCGGAACATCGGGTTGTCCGTTGCGATCCAGAGGTAGAGCGGCAGAAACGCCAGCCCCGCCCCAACCGGCGCAGGTACACCTGTCAGGAAACCTGCCGACTTGTGGGGTTGTTCCTCCATGTCGATGCGAGCGTTGAATCGGGCAAGCCGAAGCGCGCAAGCGATCGCTACCGCAAGTGCGGCAAACCAGCCGACGCGGGGCGCCTCCTGCAGAGACCATAGGAACAGGATGAGAGCGGGCGCTACGCCGAACGAGACGTTGTCCGCCAGACTGTCGAGCTCCGCGCCAAAGCGCGACTGCGCCTTCAGCAGGCGGGCGATGCGGCCATCGATGCCGTCGAGCAGGCCTGCGATGATGACGGCAGCAACTGCCTTGCGCCAATCCTCGGCCACCTGCACCGGATCGGTGCCGGACGCTGCAGTAACCGCGAACCGTATCCCGGTCAGGCCCGAGCAAAGCGCGGCAGTGGTAATCGCATTCGGGGCCATCGCCCGCAACGTCAGCCCCCCGGGCAGGCGCCCGCGACGGAGGCGAGCCGCCCTGCCCTCGTCGATCATTGGCCGATGCCTTCGATCATCGGAGCTTCACCGATCTCGGCAAGGATCGTCTCCCCGGCGACGCACTTCTGGCCCATGAGCACCTTCGGCTCGGTCCCGGCAGGCAGATAGACGTCAACACGGCTGCCGAAACGGATAAGTCCCACGCGCTGCCCCACCGCCACGATGTCTCCACCCTTGACGAACGGCACGATGCGGCGCGCTACAAGCCCTGCGATCTGCGTAAAGCCGATCTGTACGCCATCACCACGTTCGACGAGGAAGTGCTGGCGTTCGTTCTCGTCGCTCGCCTTGTCGAGGTCGGCGTTCACGAACTTGCCGGGAATATAGACGACACGGCGAATCGTCCCGGCGATCGGGGTGCGGTTGATGTGCACGTCGAATACCGACATGAAGATCGACACGCGGGTGACCGGCTCGGGGTTCATGCCGCGGACGCCAGAACCATCGTCGGCGCACAGTTCGCGCGGCGGCGGCACCTTCTGGATCAGCGTGATCAGACCGTCGGCGGGCGATACGACGAACCTGTCGTCCCGCGGCGTAACGCGCACGGGATCGCGGAAGAAGGCCAGCACGCCCAGCGTCAGAAAGGCGAGCGGCCAGGCGATGGTCTCCCACGCCATGAAGGCGGCGCCCGCGCTCAACGCAGCAGCGATCAGGCCAAACTTGCGCCCTTCGGGATGGATGGATGGCCATGACCAACCGGCGGAACCGCGACCACGGTTATCGAGAATTTCTCCGGACATGCTTCCCATCTAGGCGCTGCCTCGCGCCGGGACAAGCAATCATCCCGGCTCGCGCAGCGCTTCGCCCGTCACAGGCGGCATCACACGCGCCAGAAAGCCGATGACCGCCTCGTTGAAAAGGTCGTTGCGATCGCCGGCCACCATGTGTCCCGCGCCGCCAATGTCGACGACCTCGAGCCGCGCAATCCGTTCTGCGAGATGCGCCACGCCTTCGTCGGTAACGATGTCCGACTTCATGCCGCGGACCAGCAATGTCGGCACAGTCGCGGTCCAACCCGCGTTCTCGATCAGGTCTTCGAGTGCGCCGTGAGGCCGCCCTCCGATCAGGAACTTCGGGTCCCAGTGCCAGTAGAACCGCCCATCGGAACCCTCGCGCAGGTTCTTGCGCAAGCCATCGAGCCGCGCCGGGCGTTTCCTGTCCGGATAATAGGCCGAGATCGCATCTGCAGCTTCCTCAAGCGAACCGAAACCACGCGGATTGGCCGACATGAACTCGACGATGCGGTCCACCCCGGATTCGGACAGACGCACCACCACGTCCACCAGCACCATCGCTGCCGGCATCGTCCCAAGGCTTGCCGCCGCCATCGACGAAAGTCCCCCCAAGGAAGCACCGACGAACGCGAATGGTCCCCGCGCCCGCGCTGCGATGGCCGTGAGGTCAGCAGCACGGCGGGCATAGGAATAATCGCCATCAGGCTCCCAGTCGCTCTCACCGTGGCCCAGCAGATCGTAGTTGATGACATGATAGCCGGCCTCGGCCAGTTCATGCCCGGCGCGGTCCCAGCTGTGCCGCGTCTGCCCACCGCCGTGCCCGAGGATCACGGTAGGCGCATCCGGGTTGCCCAGTTCGTCGGCCACGATGGCCAAACCGCCAGCTGCGGGAATGCGGATCGTCGTCATGCTGCGCAGCGTTGCGCAACATCCCGCGCCATGCAACAGGAATTAATTGGCCGATTAAAGCCGGGAATTCTCTCGTAATCGAGAAGCAGCGGTGGTGGCAGGGCTTGTACCGAACTATCCACTTAAGTACTGAAATTTATGGATAAATAATGGATTACCAGCTAAATTCTCCCACATTTCCTCCCACATAATGGACTCGCTGCGACGTACAGTTGTTCGCTTTGGGCGTTTTATCCGACCTGAACAGGTACAGAATCCACATCCAAACCTATGCATAACCGAAGCGACAGCCGCTGGTTCAAGCCCTGACAAGTGGGATGCGCAAATACCACACCGGGGGACATGACCGAAGGCTATGTGGGACTTAAGTTGGTCGACCACAGCCAGTTTCCATGAAGCGGGCGAAGTGGGACATAACACTCATTCCTGAATGGGATACCGATTGACCGCATTGGTCAGGGGCGGACGCGACCGTGCCTGGGAGCGTGTGGAGCGCCAACCGATGTCAGCTGCCTGCTACCAACAGCCTCGATTTCACTTTTGCATCGGGTCACACCTGCCGCGCAGCTGCACATTGGGAAATCGTATAGCAGCGCCAACGTTGCCCCAATGCTGACGCTTTATGCGAAGGGGATGCATATTCGTCTGATTTTTGTTCCTATCGTCCCTGCCGTCCTGCTGACCGCCTGCGGAAGCGAGCCTGCCTCGCCGCCCAAGCCGCCAGTTCACAGCGAGGCGGTCGCCCACGAAACCGAGCTTGTCCGCCTGAAGCTCACACCGGAAGCGCAGAAGCGGCTTGGGATTGTGACCGAGCGGATCGGGACGGGCACCGCTTCCGTGATGCGAATGACGAGCGGCGAGATCGTCATCTCAGCGGGTGTCGGCGGCGCGCCCATCAATTCTGCCAGCAATCTGCAACAGCTCTCGGCTCAGCAGGTCGCTGCCGATGGCGAACTTGCGCGGGCACGGGCGCAGCTGGCCTTGGCGCGCGTCGCCTATGATCGTGCCTCGGCTCTGGTCGATGAGGAAGCGGGCAGCATTCGCGCGCGTGATGAAGCGACGGCGGCGCTCGGTGCGGCAAAGGCTGCTGCGGACGCGGCTGCGGCCCAGCGCCGCCTGCTCGGGCCAGCGGTGGCGAGCCTTGGCAACCAGCGCTACGTCTGGGTTCGGGTGCCGGTGTTCGGGAGCGATCTTGCCGGGCTGCAACAAGGCCAGTCGGCGCTGATCTCGCCGCTTGGACAGGACGGCGCGAAACGATCGGCGCGGCCCGTCGATGCGCCGCCATCGGCGAACGCAGTCGCTGGCACCGTCGATCTCTATTTCGCGCTCGACAATCGTGATCGGGCCTATCGTGTCGGCCAGCGGGTCAGCGTCGCGCTCCCGCTCGCTGGTGGGCGAAGCGAAGGGCTGTCCGTGCCGACCTCCGCAATCCTGCGCGACATCTATGGCGGCGAATGGGTCTATGCCAAGACCGAGGCCGACACCTACGTGCGCCAGCGGGTCGAGGTTGCCGCAACCGAAGATGGTCGTGCGATCCTCTCGCGGGGTTTGCGTCCCGGCACGCTGGTGGTCACGGCAGGTGCGGCTGAGCTGTTCGGCACCGAGTTTGGGGTCGCGCACTGATGCTCGCCTGGCTGGTTCGCTCCGCGCTCAAGCAGCGCGTGCTGGTGCTTGCGATGGCGGCGCTCTTGGTGGTGCTTGGCCTGCGAGCGTCTGCCGATGTGCCGCTGGATGTCTTCCCCGAGTTCGCTCCGCCTATCGTCGAGATCCAGACCGAAGCGCCGGGCCTGTCGACCGAGGAGGTTGAAAGCCTGATCACGGTGCCGATCGAAACCGCGGTCAACGGCGTGCCCGATCTGGCAACCTTGCGTTCGAAGTCGGTGCTGGGCCTCTCCTCGGTGACGATCCTGTTCGAGCGCGGCACCGATGTGATCCGCGCCCGCCAGCTGGTGCAGGAGCGCGTGGCGCAGGTGCAGGCACGACTGCCCGCCGCTGCCCGCCCGCCGGTGATGCTGCCGCCGCTGTCGTCCACGAGCCGGGCGATGAAGATCGGCATATCCTCCAAGAAGCTTGATCAGATGCAGCTGTCCGAGCTGGTGCGCTGGACGATCCGGCCCAAGCTGATGTCGGTGCCGGGCGTCGCCAATGTCGCCGTGTGGGGCTACCGCGACCGGCAGTTGCAGGTTCTGGCCGATCCCGACCGGCTGCAAGCCTCGGGCGTCACGCTGGCCGAACTGCGCGCAGCGACAGGCGATGCGGTGCTGGTCGGCGGCGGCGGCTTTGTCGATACGCCCAACCAGCGGCTACCCGTTCAGCAGGCAGGTGCGATCCAGACCGCCGAGGACCTATCCCGCACTGTCATCAAGATCGCAGGCGATGCGCCGGTGCGGGTGGGGGATGTCGCGCGGGTGACCGATGGCTTTGCCGCCCCCATCGGCAATGCGATCATCGACGATGGTCCGGGCATCATGCTGATCGTCGAGAAGCAGCCGACCGGCAATACGCTCCAGCTGACCCGCGATGTCGAGGCGGCGGTCGAAGAGCTGCGGCCCGGCCTCAAGGACGTCAAGATCGACACCACGATCTTCCGTCCGGCAACCTTCATCGAGAAGTCGATCGACAACCTGACCCGCGCGCTGATGATCGGCTGCCTGCTGGTGGCGATCGTGCTGTTCGCTTTCACACGCGACTGGCGGCAGGCCACGATCAGCCTTGTAGCGATCCCGCTGTCACTGCTGGCGGCAGGTCTCATGCTGCTGTGGAGCGGGGCGACGATCAACACGATGGTGATCGCCGGTCTGGTGATTGCCCTTGGCGAGGTGGTCGATGATGCGATCATCGATGTCGAGAACATCGCCCGCCGTCTCCGCCTGAACCGTGAGGCGGGCAATCCGCGCTCGGCTTTTGCCGTGGTGCTCTCGGCCTCGCTCGAAGTGCGCACGGCGGTGGTCTTCGCCTCGCTAATCGTGATGCTGGTGTTCCTGCCGATCTTCTTCCTCGGCGGGGTGGCGGGGACGTTCTTCCGGCCACTCGCCATTGCCTATGTGCTGGCGATTGCCGCCTCGCTGCTGGTCGCGTTGGTGGTGACGCCTGCGATGTGTCTGATGCTGCTGCCGAATGCACCCATGAAGGAGCATCGCGACACGCGCTTTGTCGCCTCGCTCAAGCAGCGCTATCTCGGCGTTCTACCCCGGCTGATCGACCGGCCTCGCCTTTCCATGGGCATCGTCGCGGGCGGCCTGCTGCTTTCCGGCGTGGGCTACCTGGGATTCAAGGACCAGTTCCTGCCCGACTTCCGCGAGACCGACTTCCTGATGCATTTCGTCGAGAAGCCGGGCGTCGGCATCGATGCGATGGACCGCATCACCATCCGCGCCTCGAAGGAGCTGCGCGCGATCCCCGGCGTGCGCAACTTCGGGGCGCATATCGGGCGTGCCGAGGCTGCCGACGAGGTGGTGGGTCCGAACTTCACCGAGCTGTGGATCAGCCTCGATGACGAGGCTGACTACGACGCCAGCGTTGCGCGCATCAAGGAAGTGGTCGAAGGCTACCCCGGCCTTTACCGCGACGTGCTCACCTATCTGCGCGAACGCATCAAGGAGGTGCTCTCGGGCGCGGGCGCGACCGTGGTGGTGCGGATCTACGGCCCTGACCAGGACGAGCTGCGCGCCGCAGCCGAGCGGGTGCGCGGCAAGGTCGCCAGCATCCCCGGCGTCACCGATCTCAAGGTCGAACAGCAGGTGCTCGTGCCGCAGATCCAGATTCGCCCGCGTGCCGCCGATCTGGTCACGCTTGGCCTCACGCCGGGCGAGGTGCGGCGGCAAGCGCAGACTCTCGTGGCGGGCGAGAAGCTGGGCGAAATCTACCGCGACCAAAAGGCTTTCGATGTTGCCTTGTGGGGCGAACCTGAAATCCGCGGCGACCAGCACGCGCTTGCCGATCTGATGATCCAGACTCCGGTCGGCGCGCCCGTCCGCCTGCGCGACGTCGCTGATGTCGTGATCGTGCCCGCGCCCAACGAGATCAAGCGCGAGGACGGCCAGCGCCGTCTCGATGTCACGCTCAACATCGCCAGCGATGCCGATCTCGGAGCCGTTGCGCGCGGGGTCGAGGCGGCGGTGAGCGAGGTGCCCTTTGCGACCGGCTACCACCCCGAGATCCTCGGCGAATATGCCGCTCTCAAGGAATCGCGCGAACGGCTGTGGACGGTGGGTCTTGCCTGCCTAATCGGCATCCTGCTGCTCGTCTGGCTGGAGTTCCGCTCCGCCCGGATCACGGCGCTGGTGGGCCTTAGCCTGCCCTTTGCGCTGGTCGGCGGGGTCATCGGGGTCGCGCTCACTGGCGGTGTTCTGTCGCTGGGATCGCTGGTCGGCTTCGTCACCGTGATCGGGATCTCGGCGCGCAACGGGATCATGCTGCTCTCGCATTACGATCATCTGCGGCGGTTCGAGGGCGAGGCGTTCGGCCCGGCCCTGATCCTTCGCGGTGCGCAGGAGCGTCTTGTGCCGATCCTGATGACTGCGCTGTGCGCAGGGCTTGCGCTGGTGCCGCTGGTGATCGCGGGCGACAAGCCGGGTCACGAGATCGAGCATCCGATGGCGATCGTCATCCTCGGCGGCCTGATCTCGTCTACCGCGCTCAACCTGTTCCTGATGCCCGCGCTCTACGCCCGCTTCGGCAAGGAACGCCCGACACCCGAGCCCGAACTGGCGGAGGCGGTGGCATGAAGCGCTTTGCCCCCCTCGCGGCGCTGATGGTGACCGCCTGCGCAACCACGCCCCCACCTGCGGCAACCAAGATCGATCCCGCGATGGCTGCCGGGCCGTTCGCGAGCCTCCCGGTCGCTTCGATCGAGCCGGTGCCCGATGATTGGTGGCGGCTCTATGATGATCCTGTGCTTGATCGCCTCGTGGAGGCCAGCCTCGCAGCCAATGCCGACCTCAGGGTGGCCTATGCCAATCTCGATGGCGCGCGCGCGGCGCTGCGTCAGGCGCAAGCGGCACGGCTGCCCCAGACCACCATCGAGAGCAGTCTCGGCATCGACAATCCCGCCAATCAGCCAAGCGCATCGGGCAATGTGCCGACCACCGACTATGATCTGGCGGTGACCGCAAGCTGGGATGCGGACCTGTTCGGACGTCTCCGTTCGGGTGCTCTGGCCGCACGTGCCGATGCGGAAGCACAGGCCGCTGCGCTCGATGGGGTAAAGGTCGCGGTCGTCGCCGATACGGTTCTGGCCTATGTCGATCTGTGCGGCGCAACCCGCAGCCTTGCCGTCGTGCAAGAACAGGTCGTGCTTCAGGACCGCGCGCTGACCATCACCCGAAGCCAGCTGGCAGCAGGCGAGGTCTCCCCGCTGGAAGTGTCGCAGGCCGCCAACCTTGTCGCCGCGACCAAGGCGACCATCGCACCGCTGGAAGCAGCGCAGGCCAATGCGCGCTATCGCCTCGCCACGCTCGCAGGACGCCCGGCAAGCGAAGCCCGCACCAATCCCGTCGTTTGCGCAGCGCCGCCGAAACTGCGCACTGCGGCTCCCGTCAGCGATGGCACGTCTTTGCTACTGCGCCGCCCTGACATCCGCGAGGCCGAACGTCGCCTTGCGGCCGCTACCGCGCGTATCGGGGTGGCGCGTGCCGATCTCTACCCCCGCATCAACCTTGGCGGCGCGCTCGGCCTGTTGAGCGGCGGCCTCGTTGCCACTGGCTCGCCGCTGGTGAGCTGGGCGTTTCCCAATCAGGCTCCCGCCCGCGCGCGCATCGAACAGGCCGAGGCGACCGAGCGGGTCGCGCTGGCCGGATGGGATGTCGCGGTCCTCCGCGCGCTGCGCGAGGTCGAAACGGCGCTTGCAGCCTATGACGGCGAAGTGCGCCGCAATCGGGCGCTGACCGAGGCCCGAGATGAGGGACGCCTCTATGCGCGACGCGCCGAGGCTCGCGTCCGGCTTGGCGATGCGGCACCGCTGCTGCGGATCGATGCCGACCGCACACTGGCGCAGGCCGAGCTTTCGCTGGCGCAATCCGAACTCGCCGTCGCACAGGCGCAGGTGGCGCTGTTCCGTGCGCTTGGCGGTGGCTGGCGCAGCGGCGGTGAGCCGCTAGAATGATCGCATGAGAATCCTGATCGTCGAGGACGATACCGATACCAACCAGTTCATCGCCCGCGGCCTTGCCGAACTGGGCCATCAGGTTGTGACCAGCGGCGACGGGCGTGACGGGCTGTTCCATGCGACCGATGGCGGCTTCGATGCCATGGTGGTCGACCGGATGCTGCCTGGACTGGATGGCCTCGCTTTGGTCAAGGCCCTGCGCGCTGCTGGAAACATGACACCCGTGCTGATGCTCACCGCCGTCAGCGGGATTGCCGACCGGGTCGAAGGGCTCGAAGGCGGCGCGGATGATTATCTGGTGAAGCCTTTTGCCTTTACTGAACTGGCGGCCCGCCTCCATGCCCTGGGGCGTCGGCCATCAGCGGCAGCGGAGCCTGCGCGGTTGACGGCAGGTGACATCGTGCTCGATCTGCATCGCCGCACTGTCACGCGCGCAGACCGCAAGATTGCGCTCCAGCCCCGCGAGTTCACGCTTCTGGCCGAACTGATGCGCAACCCGGGCCGCATCATGACCCGCACCATGCTGCTAGAAAGGGTGTGGGACTTCGACTTCGACCCCAAGACCAATATCGTCGAGACCCATCTCAGCCGGTTGCGCTCCAAACTCAACGCGGGCTTCGACAGCGACCCGATCGAGACCGTGCGCGGCGCTGGCTATCTCATCAGGGACGGCGCATGAAGCGCTGGTGGCGCGGCACGTTCGGTCTGGTCGCTGCTGTCGCTCTCGGCTTTGCGCTCGCGACACTGGTGATCGGCGCTGTGGCGTTCGAAACCACGCATGAGGCGCTCGAACTGCAACTCGATCACCGCATCGCCATCGAAACGCAGGCACTGATCGACGAAGGGCAGGACGGGCATGAGGGTGTGGCTGCCGCCATCCGTCGGCGCGAGGCGGCAAGCAGCACGGCAAGCCTCGGCTATCGGCTCGTTGATGCCCAAAACAGGCCCGTGGCGGGATCGCTCGATACGATCGTCCCGCCCAAGCCCGGTTATGTCGAACTGCTGCCTTACAAAGCGAACGGCGAGGAACGGATCGCGCAGTCGCTGACGACTATCCTGCCGGGTGGCTACCGGCTGCTTGTCGGAGCCGATCGCGCCGCCATCGACGAAATGGACAACCGCCTCATACTCTTGTTCCTCGGCGCATTCGGCGCGATGCTGCTGCTCGGCATCGGTGCGGCCTGGCTGGTGGGCATCGTAACCCGGCGGCGGCTCGCCCGCATCGATCACACAGCGGCTGCGATCATTGCCGGCGATCTGTCGCGGCGCGTGCCCCTGACCGGAAGCGGCGACGAGTTCGACGGCGTGGCCACAACGCTCAACCGGATGCTCGACCGCATCGCCGGGCTGATGGAGAACCTGCGCCAGGTCTCAAGCGATGTCGCCCACGATCTGCGCACGCCGCTCACGCGGCTCCAAAATCGGCTCGACGAGGCCCTGCGCGAACGCAACCCCGAGCTGCAACGCGAGGCGATCGAGGCTGCCGCCAGGGAAGCAGGTGAGCTGCTCGAAGTCTTTTCCGCCCTGCTACGGATTGCCGAGGTCGAAGGCATGGCCGCCCGCGCACACTTCCAGACCATCGACCTCAGCGCGGTGGTGGCCGATGTGGCGGATGCTTTCCGACCCTCAATGGAGAGCAGCGGCCACCAGCTTCTCACTAGCATTGCGCCCGGCCTCACCATGCACGGCGATCGCAGACTGCTGCAACAGATGCTCACGAACCTGCTCGACAACGCCGCGCAGCACACGCCGCAGGGAACGACCGTTCACATCGTCCTGGCAAACGCTCATCACGGCATCAGCCTCGCCGTCACTGATAATGGTCCGGGCGTAAGCGAGAATGAGGCTCCCGAACTCTTCAACCGCTTCGCGCGGGTCGACCGCAGCCGTTCAACGCCCGGTCATGGTCTGGGGCTGGCCATGGTTGCGGCAATCGTTGCGGCGCATTCTGGCAAGGCAACGATTGCCCCGCGCCCGGGCTTTGGTGTGCACATCGAGCTTTGATCTTACCCAACAGGCTGGCCAGATGCTGGCATTCGCTCCTCGAGCACTCACCAGTCATGGGGGGCGTGATGAGTAATATCTAATGCAGCGTGGCTGCAATTGGCGGAAGCAGGCGCTCAATCCGGCGATCTTGAACGACGGGGTCTGGGTCGGAAGCCGCCCTTTCCGGAAGCGATAGGGCTGAATTCAAAGTCAGCTTGATACGATCTCGCGCATCCAATCGTTGATTTCTGCTTCGACCCACACAACACATTTGGGCCCCAGCGACCGCGACCGTGGGAACCGCCCCTCGCTCATCCGTTGATAGATAGCGGAGCGGCGCAGTCCGACACGCGCGATGACTTCCGGGAGGCGAAGAAAGCGAGCAGGTGCAGTGGCGGCCAGACGCGAGGGTTGCGTGCCATCTTGAGGTGAATGTTGCATTTCTAATCTCATTCGCTTGGGTTCGGTCCCCTCCGAACTCTGGAATTTACCGGGGCAGCGACATCGCGATGTCTCGGCCCACAAAATCATCGATGTGCTTGGCAAGCATTCGCGCCACGAGCTGCGCCGTGCCGCCTGCCCACCGAGGCCGCAGATCCTCAATCCTGCGCCCCAGGGTCCGCTGCAGATGGACGGGCAGGCTCGTGAAGAACTCTTCGAGAAATTCGCCCATCTCGCCATGCATCCACTCGCACGCGAGATCTTCCTGCCCGGCAAGCGCGAGGATCATGCTGGCTCGCGGTTGAGCTCCACAGGCGGCAAGAACACGAGCTGCCTCGTCGAGCCCGATGGGCCGCTCACCACGCGCAACGCGAAGCAAGGTCTCGCGATGCATCCCGCTTTCATTGGCAATCCTGTGGCGGGGCTTGCCAGCGGCTTCGATCGCATGGGCAAGCACGCGTGCCAGGCTTTCATTGGCCGGTCTGGCGGCGGCGGTTGGATGGTACATGGTTGTCTCCTAGCTTCTGCACTGGTGCGACTCGCAGGCATAACGCGAAGCATCCCATGTAGGAAAATAAAAAGAACAGAGACGGAACATCTCGTTTTAAGGCGAAACAGTTCCTCTATCCGATTCGTCGCCGAATCACGGCGGACGTGACGGTATTCACCGACATAGAAATACTGATTTAGCGCCATTATCGACGGCCTGGAACGTCGGGCAGCAAAAGATGTGTCCGCATCTGTCCGCCTCCATTAGAGATTGATGCTGCACACTTTCCTACGACCGTTTCCTAGATGCATGTGGAACACACAGCGAACGCAAGAACGCTGTGACCACCCCTCCAACCGGAGCTTCACATGCAGTCTCTCACCCTCCCCCGGCGCGTCGGCGTCACGGGTCTCGGCCCAAAGAACCTTGGCAGTGCCCTCAACATTGCCATCCCGGTCGCAGTCGCGGCGCTTGCGGCGAGCGCCGCCTATGCCGGCGCTGACACGACCTTCACCCCTGCCCTCACGAAGTTCACTCTGGCGTTCCTCGCAGACCGCCCCAGCACCGCGCCTGTCAGTGGCAGACGATGGCCGGGTCAACCTGCCATACAGATACGAACCCAATGCCAAGCCGGCCCCATCCGGGTTTCGGCGAGCAACCTACTTGCCTCACATCTATGCCGCGGAGGCGAAGTACTCATTGCCCGCGGGCCTGCTTGATGCGCTCGTATGGACAGAATCTCGTTACAACCCTTTGGCTGTCAGTCCTGCCGGTGCCGTGGGCCTTGGGCAGCTGATGCCCGCTACGGCAAAAGAGCTTGGGGTCTCCAATCGCTTCGATCCAATGGCCAACATCTTCGGCGCAGCGCGATACCTGCGGCAGATGCTCGACAGGTTTGGCTTGGTCCACCTCGCGGTAGCTGCCTACAATGCAGGTCCCGGCTGTGGAGCGGCGTGCAAAATTGACCCCCATAGCGGGGTGATCGGCGTCTAAAATTGACCCCTTCATTCCTGGGTGTGAGGCACCGCCGTTTGGGATTTCCAAGCGGTGGGGGATGGGGATGTTGATTGTGGAGACGACGGCGAAGATCCGACGAGAAGCGAGGCAGGGTAAACCGATCAAGGCGATCGCGCGGGATATGCATTTGTCGCGCAATACGGTGCGCAAGGCGATCCGGGCACCCGAGGCGCAGTTCAGTTATGAGCGGCGAGAGCAGCCACGTCCGCAGACCGGCCCGTTCCGGGAGCGCCTGGATGAGTTACTGGAACAGAACGAGGAACGGCCCCGCCGTGATCGGCTACGGTTGACCCGGCTTCACGATCTGCTGGAGCGGGAGGGCTTCACCGGTTCCTATGATGCGGTCCGGCGGTATGCGGCGCGCTGGAAGCGGGAACGCCGGGTGGATGCCGGGGACATGAGTAAGGTGTTCATCCCGCTGCTGTTCCGCCCCGGCGAGGCCTACCAGTTCGACTGGAGCCACGAGGACGTCGAGATTGCAGGCAAGCCGATGCGGGTGAAGGTGGCCCATATGCGGCTGTGCTGGTCGCGCGCACCGTTCGTACGGGCCTATCCGCGCGAGACGCAGGAGATGGTGTTCGATGCCCATGTGCGCGGCTTTGCCTTCTTCGGCGGTGTGCCCACCCGGGGCATCTACGACAACATGAAGACCGCGGTGACGACCGTGTTCACCGGCAAGGAGCGCATGTTCAACCGACGGTTCCTGATCATGACCGACCACTACGGCGTGGAGCCTGTGGCCTGCAGTCCGGCGGCGGGGTGGGAGAAGGGCCAGGTCGAGAACCAGGTCCAGACTGGCAGGGAGCGACTGTTCAAGCCTCGCCTGCGCTTTGCCACTATCGAGGAGTTGAACGCCTGGCTGGAGGCCGAGTGCCGGCGCTGGGCCGAGCGCTATGCCCACCCGGACCTGGAAGACACGACCATCGCTGCGGCCCTGGAGAGGGAGCGCGCCATGTTGCAGCCACTGCCCGTGCCGTTCGACGGGTTCTTCGAGAGCGAACATGTTGCCACCGCGACCTGCCTCGTCAGCTTCGATCGCAACCGCTACTCGGTCATGGCCAGTGCCGCTCGGCAGGTGGTGCAGGTACGCGCCTATGCCGACCGGATCGTGATCCGCCATGCCGGCAAGGTGGTCGCTGAGCATGCCCGCATGTTCGGACGCAACCAGACCGTGCTGGATCCCTGGCATTATCTGCCAGTGCTCGCGCGCAAGCCCGGCGCCTGGCGCAACGGCGCGCCGTTCCATGACTGGGAGCTGCCGCCTGCACTGGCACAGCTGCGTCGCAAGCTAGGCAGGAGCGACGATGCCGACCGGCGCTTTGTGCGGGTACTGGCTGCCGTGATCGACGATGGCCTTGCCGCGGTTGAGGGCGCGATACGCGAAGCCTTGGCGGCAGGCGCGGTCAACGACGAAGTGGTCCTCAATATCCTGTCGCGCCGACGCGAACCGCAGGTAGCGCAGCCCATCGACGTCGTGGTGGACCTCAAGCTCAAGCATCCGCCCATTGCCGACTGCGCGCGCTACGACACGGTGCGAGGCCTTGATGCAGCGGCATGAGATGATCAGCGCCCTGAAGGGGCTGGGCTTGAAGGGCATGGTCGCAGCCTTCGACGATGCGGTCACCCATGGCATCCGCCGCGACCGCTCCGTGATGGAGATGTTGGGCGACCTCCTGCATGCTGAAGTTGCACACCGCGAAGCAGCGTCGATCCGTTACCGCATGACCGCAGCCCGCCTGCCTGCGATCAAGGATCTGGATGGCTTCGTGTTCGACGATACACCGATCAATGAAGGGCTGGTTCGTTCTCTACACGCCGGATCGTTCCTGCCTGAACAGCGTAATATCGTGCTGGTCGGCGGCACCGGCACCGGCAAGACGCACCTGGCCCTTGCCATCGCTGCCGCCGTGGTCCGTGCCGGGGCACGAGGGCGGTTCTTTAACACCGTCGATCTGGTCAATCGGCTCGAGGAAGAGGCCCGTCAGGCCAAGGCAGGCAGCCTTGCAGCGCAACTAGCCCGGCTCGACCTCGTCGTGCTTGATGAGCTGGGATATCTGCCGTTCGCCCGATCAGGCGGCCAGATGCTGTTCCACCTGATCAGCAAGCTCTACGAAAAGACCTCGGTGATCATCACCACCAACCTGGCGTTCGGCGAATGGCCGAGCGTGTTCCACGATGCCAAAATGACGACGGCGCTGCTCGATCGCATTACCCACCATTGCGATATTATCGAGACGGGCAACGACAGCTGGCGGTTCAAACACCGCAGCTGAACCCCTTCCCCCGGACCCCCATCCCCGGCGGTTAACCCGGTGGGTCCACAGGTACCTCCCACGGACGCCGCCGCCAGCGCTCCTGACGGCGCGCGTCGTCGTCCGCGGGGCCCTCCTATGGACTACCGGGATAACCGCCAAAACAACAATCAGCTGGGGTCAATTTTGGACGCCGATAGGGGGTCAAATTTGCGCGCCGGTTGACATTGTCTCTGCATCGGACCAGTCAATGCCTTCTAGTTCGGACCAAGGCATGCTGCGGATCATGCCAGGTCTTTGCGCTGTGAGGGCAAGAAAGCGCGATGCTAGCTTCGTGAGTGGCGAGGCAGGCTCCACTTCCGTCTTCCGGATCATATCATGAAGCTCGGCGAGAGTTAAAAAGGCCGGCCGCTTCCGCGATCGTGGCACTGGTTTCAACGCTTTGGCAACAATCGCGGCCGGGTCGCGATTGGAGGCTCCCTCCGCAATCGAGTGAACGAAAACAGCGGACATGCGCTGCCTTACACGATGTGCAGTCTCGATTGCGCCACGCTTCTCAATTTTTCGGAGTACTGCGAGTACAAGCGGTTCGTCGATCTGCGTGACGGGGACATTGCCGAGCCACGGGAACACCTCCTTTTCAAGGCTGGTGATGACATCCTTGGCATGTACTGCTGTCCAGCGCTTCTCCTGCAACCCAAACCACGTTCGCGCCATCGCCTCAAAAGTGTTCGCCGCTGCTGCTGCATTTCGAAGAATTTCCTTCTTCGCTTCCAGACCAGGGTCTCTCCCTTCTCTCAGAAGCTTTCTAGCGTCAGCTTTGCGATCTCGCGCTTGGGCTAAAGTGACCTCCGGATAAGGGCCAAAGACCAATCGCCGCTCTTTGCCTGCAAAACGATATTTCAAACGCCAACTTTTGTGGCCAGATTTCGATACGAAAAGGTAGAGCCCTTCCGAATCCGCAAGCTTGTAATCACGGTCTTTGGGCTTCGCGTTGCGAACTGCCATATCGTTGAGCATGGATGCCCCCAATTCTGATTTTCGCTGCCCCCAAAATGCCCCCACTTTTCTTTGGAGGCATACGGAAGCATGAGAACAAACAGGGAACTTCATAGCTTAAAAAGCGCAGAAAATCAACGTTTTCTGAGCATTTACGGAAGCCTGTAGACAGGTGGCTGGCGGAGAGGGTGGGATTCGAACCCACGGTACGGTTGCCCGTACACCGCATTTCGAGTGCGGCGCATTCGACCACTCTGCCACCTCTCCATGGTGCCAATCAGGGTGCCGCAAGGGGCGTTCCCGGTCGAGGAAGCGCGCCGTTAGCGCATGCAAACCGGCTTGCCAAGTAGAAAGCGGAAAGCTTTTTCCACAGGCGGCCTTTGGGATGAACCTTTGTTGGCAAACGGCTTGTTTGCACCGCGGCGAAACCCTATATCCTTGTGCATGGATCGTGCGAGTTTCTTTTCGCCACAAGCTGGACGCGATATTTCGGCCCCCCCCGTCTCATCGGCGCGCTTCTCGATTGGCGACGTTGTTCGCCATCGCATGTTCGGCTTCCGCGGCGTCGTGTTCGATATCGACCCGGTCTTCGCCAACAGCGAGGAATGGTACCAATCTATCCCCGAGGACATCCGTCCCCCGCGTGACCAGCCGTTCTATCACCTTCTCGCCGAGAACGACGAGAACAGCTATGTCGCCTATGTCAGCCAGCAAAACCTCCAGTCTGATGCAGAGGCCGGGCCGGTTGACCACCCTTCGCTGGACGAGATGTTCGAGGGTTTCCGCAATGGCCGCTATCGGCTGAGGCGCAGCCTGTCGCACTGACGCCCAAGGGAGACCCGGCTCTCCCTTGTGGCCCGAATTGTGCTCGTCAGTTCTTGAGCTTCCAGCCGGACTTGAGCAGCCAATACAGCAACGCACCCAGAGCGACATTCACGACACCAAGGCCGATTGCGCCGTGCAGCACGGCCATGTTCGTGTCGCCGATGTCGCTTTGCCCGAGAAAGCCGAAGCGGAAGCCCGAGATCACGTAGAAGATCGGGTTCAGTCGACTCACTGCCTGAAACGCCGGAGCAAGATTGTCGATCACGTAGAACGTGCCCGACAGCATCGAGAGGGGCGTGATGACGAAGTTGGTGACGGCTGCGTTGTGATCGAACTTCTCGGCCCAGATCGACGTCAGCACACCGACGATGGCAAGCAGGATCGAACCCATCAGGCCAAACCAGACGACTGCCCAGGGATGGGCGATCTTCAGCGACACTCCCGGCCAAAGCAGCATTGCCCCTGCCACGGCAAGACCGACAAGAACCGCGCGCGTGACTGCCGCGCCCACCAATGCCGTCATCAGTTCGCCGGTGGAGATTGGCGGCATCAGGTAATCAACAATGGTCCCCTGGATCTTTCCGCCAAGAAGACTGAAACTGGAATTGGCAAAGGCATTGTTGATCATGCCCATCGCGATCAGGCCCGGCGCGACGAAGCTGGCAAAGTTCACGCCAAGAACCATGCGCCCACCATTGGCACCGCCGCCAAGCGCGAGCGTGAATATCATCAGATAAAGCAGCGTGGTGACCGCTGGAGCCCAGATCGTCTGGGTCTGGACCTTGAAGAAACGGCGGACCTCCTTCATATAGAGAGTCCACAGCCCCAGCCTGTTGAAGCCGCGGAAGACCGGTTGTCCGGGCGGGGCAAAGGTTCCGGCGTTGCGGGTTGTCGCCCCTTCACGGGGTAGCGGTTGATTGGCCATGGCCATCGCGGTATCGCGCTGGCACGCCGATGGCAAGCACGTGTCGGAACTTGCCGACCGGGCAGATTTTAACGGCCGGACCATTCCGGCACGGAAGGAAACGTGAAGGCATGAGCTGGACCGAAGAGCGGATCGAAAAGCTGACCAAGATGTGGGAGGGCGGGTCAACCGCCAGCCAGATCGCCGATGAACTCGGTGGCGTCAGCCGCAATGCGGTGATCGGCAAGGCACACCGCCTTGGACTCAAGGCGCGCCCTTCCCCGGTAAAGGCCAACGACAAGACGGATGCGTCGGCTTCTCCGGCAGCGCCCAAGGTTGCCAAGCCGGCCACCCCGGCTCCAGAACCCAAGGTCGCCGCGCCGCGCCCGGTCGTGGCGGCGGCACCGCCAGCTCCGGCGCCGGCACCTCGCGTTGCTCCCTCACCAGCCCCCGAAGCAAAGCCTGCCAGCGATGCTGCACCCGCTGCACCCCAACCGCGAATCGTCTCGGTTGGGCCCGGCGGCTTTTTGCGTCAGGGTCCCGGCGATCAGCAGGCGCCTATCCCGCCCGCCCCGCCGCGCCGCCTCGTGCCCGCACGCCCAAGCCCGGAAATCGCCGACAAGACCAGCCTGCTCGATCTCAACGATCGCATCTGCCGCTGGCCGATGGGCCACCCCGGCGAGCCGGACTTCCATTTCTGCGGCGAGAAGGTGAATCCCGGCTTCCCCTACTGTGTGGAGCATTGCGGCCGCGCATATCAAGCGCAGCTCCCACGCGGCCATCGTCGGCCTCCCCCGCCGATGCCTTTTGGCGGACCTCGCGTTCGCTGAGATCCACCTCAGGACGAACACGTATTCCCGGAATACTGCGGCGCCGCGTGGTTAATCTCACGCGGCGTTGGCCGTTCTGGCAGACATGACAAATGATCCTTCCTCGCGCGGGTCCCGGTCGCGCCTGCTCAGATGGCTCGGCCTTGCCCGAGAAGCGGAGTCCGGGGAGGAAACACTCGACAGCATCGGCCTCATCCGTGACGTGACTGCGCGCGAAATCTGGCTACCGGCCAAGCGCCGGCTTCTCGCGAAAGTGGCGGACTTCCTGATCGATCATGATCTCGAGGTGATGCCGTGGACGCTCGAGATCGCTTACGACTGTGTCACCGGTGCCAAGCCGAAGCTAGCCCAATTGATTCTCGAACGTACTGAAGCGGGGCAGCCGATCACGATTGTCTGGCTCGAACAAGTCGTTCGCGAGGAGGAAGGTGAAACCTCATCCGAACTCCTCGCCGCCCTCATGTCACGGTTGGAAGACACGCTCGAGGAGTTCGCAAGCGCCACGACCCACGCGAGGTCGGCGACGACCGAATATGGCGCCGCGTTGCAGCAACACGTCGATGATCTCGAACAAGTCGGTCGTGCCGGGGCGGTGATCACAGAGCTTGCCGCGCTCGCCAAGGCAATGATGCATCGCACGCGCGAGATCGAACACAACCTCTGCGAGTCCGAGCGGCGCGCAATGGAACTCCAGAAAAGTCTCGACGAAGCGCGTCGGGTAGCCGATGAGGATCACCTCACGGGACTTCCCAACCGCCGCGCGTTCGAAACCCTGTTCGAAAAGGAATATGCCGCAGCAAAGGCTTCCGGCGAACCGCTCTGCGTGGCGTTTGCGACATCGATCACTTCAAGCGCATCAATGACTGCCATGGCCACGCCGCAGGCGACCGGGTACTCAAAGTGGTTGCCGAGACCCTCAGCCAGATTTCAGACGCCCGCTGCCATGTGGCGCGGCACGGGGGCGAAGAGTTCGCCGTGCTGTTCCGCGCCCTCCCGCCCGAGAAGGCGTGGGACCGTCTAGATCAGGCGCGCGAAAGCATAGCGGAACGACGCCTCGTCAATCGCGCCACCGACATGCCGTTCGGCCGTGTCACGTTCTCCGGCGGGATCGCCGACGTCTTCGCCTACAAGACCCGCAGCGATGCACTGCGGGCGGCTGACGAAGCCCTCTATGCGGCAAAGCAGTCGGGTCGGAACTGTATCCTGGTGGCCGGACAGGAACCGCCACCCTTGCGCGACGCGGCCTAGCCGCCTCGAGGCCTGACCCTGTTCGCGATCAGCCGTACTGCGAGTTCTGGCTGCGTTGGAAGGCAAATCTCGGGACGCGTCCTTCGATCATGGTCGTCTTCAGCACGATCCGCATTTCGTCAGCGCCCTCCTCGCGCGTGCAGACAAGCCGCGTTCCACCCGAAGGCAGGACTTCGAGCGCGCTGATAGCGACGCCGGATTTCTCGCAAAGTGCTCGGACGCGGGCTTCGTTCAGTGTGGTATTCATGGCTCGGCTCATGCGGAGTACTCCGTTGCGAACGCGCTGAATGGCGCGTCGTGTGTGCTTGATGGCATCCAGGCGGCAGCCGCTGCCCGGTTCTTCATGCAACTACCCGCAGCAGCTGATCTGACTGGCCCCGGTGCTTGCGGTATTTTCGCGTGATTTCCACGGCCTGGCCCCACTGCGTAAGCGGGAGCGCACAGGTCTCTCAGCCGGTGATGCCTACATTGGTCCTCTCACCGATGCCTTGCAGTGGACCCATACCGGGACAATAGCAAACGCAAACTGTCCGGCGTCGGGGCCGGGCGGCCCTGCATGCGATCAAGCACAATCCGGCAAACGGAAAAAGGCCCCACCTTGCGGTGGAGCCCCTTTCTGTCTGGCCTGCTGGCCGTTCCTCAGTCGTCGGACTTGAGGAACGCCGGCATGTGATCCGGAGCCGGACCGTCTTCACGGTCACGGCGAGGACGATCACCGGCTTCACGACGGGGCCCACGGTCACCACGGCCACCACGATCATTGCCGCGCGGGCCACGACGGTCGCCGCGATCACCACGATCGCCGCGCGGTTCACGCGGTTCACGGGCGGGGCGGGTGTCCTCCAACTCCGCGCCAGTTTCCTGATCGACGACGCGCATCGACAGGCGAACCTTGCCGCGCTGGTCGATCTCGAGGACCTTGACGTAAACGTCCTGGCCTTCCTTCACCACGTCGGTCGGCTTTTCCACGCGCTCGTTCTTCATTTCGGAGACGTGGACGAGGCCGTCCTTGCCGCCCATGAAGTTCACGAAAGCGCCGAAGTCGACGATGTTGACGACCTTGCCCTTGTAGATCTTGCCGACCTCGGCTTCCTCGACGATGCCGAGGATCCAGTTCTTGGCGGCTTCGATCTGGGTCAGGTCCGAAGACGAGATCTTGATCAGGCCTTCGTCGTCGATGTCGACCTTTGCACCGGTGGTGGCCACGATCTCGCGGATCACCTTGCCGCCGGTGCCGATGACGTCGCGGATCTTCGACTTGTCGATCTGCAGCGTCTCGATGCGCGGCGCGTGCGCCGAAAGCTCGGTGCGTGCTTCGCCCAGCGCCTTGGTCATCTCGTTCAGGATGTGCGCGCGGCCTTCCGAAGCCTGCTTGAGGGCAACCTCAAAGATTTCGCGCGTGATGCCGGCGACCTTGATGTCCATCTGCATCGTGGTGATGCCTTCGGACGTGCCTGCCACCTTGAAGTCCATGTCGCCGAGGTGGTCCTCGTCGCCCAGGATGTCCGAGAGGACGGCGAACTCGCTGCCTTCAAGGATGAGGCCCATGGCGATGCCCGAAACCGGGCGCTTGATCGGCACGCCCGCGTCCATCATCGAAAGGCAGCCGCCGCAGACGGTGGCCATCGACGACGAGCCGTTCGACTCGGTCACGTCCGAAAGGACGCGGATGGTGTAGGGGAACTCGTCCTTGGTCGGCAGCACCGGGTGCAGTGCGCGCCATGCCAGCTTGCCATGGCCCACTTCACGACGGCCCGGAGCGCCGAAACGGCCAACTTCGCCAACCGAGTACGGCGGGAAATTGTAGTGGAGCATGAAGTTTTCGTAGCGCAGGCCTTCAAGGCCATCGATCATCTGCTCGGCGTCCTTGGTGCCCAGCGTGGTGGTGCAGATGGTCTGCGTTTCACCGCGCGTGAACAGCGCCGAACCGTGGGTGCGCGGCAGGAAGCCGACCATCGATTCGATCGGGCGGACCTGCGTGACCGAACGACCGTCGATGCGGGTGCCGTCCTTGAGGATGGCGCCGCGCACGATGTCGGCCTCGACCTTCTTCATGGTCTTGATGGCGACCATCTGGGTCTGCGGCGTTTCACCGGCGAACGCTTCCTTGGCCTTGGCGCGGGCGGCGTTCAGCGCGTCGGAACGGGCCGACTTGTTGGTCAGCTTGTAGGCAGCGGCGATGTCCGCGCCGACGAGGTCCTTGAGCTTCTTCTTGATGTCGGCGGTGTTGTCCGACAGGTCGATTTCCCAGGGATCCTTCGCAGCCTTCTCGGCCAGTTCGATGATCGCACCGATGACCTTGCGGCACTCGTCATGCGCGAACAGCACGGCACCGAGCATTTCGTCTTCGCTCAGTTCCTTGGCTTCCGATTCCACCATCATCACGGCAGAGTCGGTCGCGGCGACCACGAGGTCGAGGCGGCCATCGGTCAGCGCGGCGTCCTGCTTCGGGTTCAGCACGTATTCGCCATCGACGAAGCCGACGCGCGCAGCGCCGATCGGGCCCATGAACGGAACGCCCGAGATGGTCAGCGCAGCCGAGGCCGCAATCATCGCGACGATATCGGGTTCGGTCTCGCCGTCATAGCTCAGAACCTGGGCGATGACGTTGATTTCGTTGTAGAAACCTTCGGGGAACAGCGGGCGAACCGGACGGTCGATCAGGCGGGAAACCAGCGTTTCCTTTTCCGTCGCGCCGCGCTCGCGCTTGAAGAAACCGCCCGGAATGCGGCCAGCTGCCGAATACTTTTCCTGGTAGTGGACGGTCAGCGGGAAGAAGTCCTGGCCTTCCTTGACCGACTTTGCCGCGGTGACCGCGCAAAGGACTACAGTTTCGCCGTAAGTGGCGAGGACCGCGCCGTCAGCCTGACGGGCAATGCGGCCGGTTTCGAGGGTGAGGGTCTTTCCGCCCCACTCCAGCGATACGGTTTTGACGTCGAACATTTTACATCCTTCAGCCCGCGCGCCCTATTGCGAACGGGGTTTGCTGCCGGGGAATGCCGTCCCGGTCCGGTGTGGGGCCGTTTGTCTTGCCCCGGAGGCACCTCGCCGAATTGCGAGGACGCCAGAAAGCAAAAGCGGCCCGCTTGGGGCCGCTCCGCTTGGTTACTTGCGAAGACCGAGCTTCTGGATCAGGTCGTTGTAACGACCCACGTCCTTCTTCTTCAGGTAGTCGAGCAGCGAACGACGCTTGTTGACCATCATCAGCAAGCCGCGACGCGAGTGGTTGTCCTTGTGGTTGGACTTGAAGTGCTCGGTCAGCGTCTGGATGCGGCTGGTCAGGATCGCGACCTGAACTTCCGGCGAACCGGTGTCGCCTTCGGCGCGAGCGTGAGCGGCAATGACTTCCTGCTTCTTTTCTGCGGTAATCGACATGTATTCTACTCCGCGACATCCTTCAGATTAAAGCCCCTCTGGACCTTCAGGCTTCCGCCCGAAAGCTCCACCAGCGCGACCGGAACAGATCCGGCCCTCGCCCAGTAAAGCCCGTCCTCGAAGGGCAATCCCGCCAGAACGCGGCCCTGACGGACCGCCCTTGCCTGCTCGGGATCGAAGGAGAGAGCCGGGATGTCGACCAGCCCTGCCTCCAGCGGCAAGAGTATGTGTTCAAGGGGCGCGCCTTTACCCACATCGTTCAATTTGTCCAGCGAAATCGCCTGGGCAATGTCGAACGGCCCGGCCTTCAGGCGGCGCAGCATGGTAACATGCCCCACGGTGCCGAGCGCGCGGGCAATGTCGCGCGCAAGGCTGCGGATATACGTTCCTTTCGATACATGGGCAGTCAGGGTCAGTTCTTCAACCCGCGCCGGATCTGCAACAGGTTCGGCAACCAGCGAGCGGATCACCACATCACGCGATTTCAGCTCGAACGTCTCGCCCTTGCGCGCAAGGTCATAGGCACGTTCACCATCGACCATCAGCGCTGAATAGGCGGGCGGAACCTGCGAAATCGGGCCGGTAAAGCGCGGCAGCACTGCCTTGATCTCTTGCCAGGAAGGCCGGACGTCGCTTGTCGCCACGACCTTGCCCTCAAGGTCGAGCGTGTCCGATTCCTCACCGAAACCCACCGTGAAGGTATAGACCTTGCTCGCGTCGAGCATCCGGCCGCACAGCTTGGTCGCCTCGCCAATGGCGATCGGCAACACACCTGTTGCCAGCGGGTCAAGCGTGCCGCCATGGCCCACCTTGCACTTGCCGAAGCCCGCCGCCCGCAGGTTGCGCTTCACCCCCGCGACGCCCTGCGTCGAGCCGAACTCGAGCGGCTTGTCGAGAATGATCCAGCCATCAACCATGGTCAGAGTGGCTCTGGCCCGGCAACCAGCGTCGCCAGTCTGGCAAGGTGCTGTCCGAACCATTCCACCGGCGGCCCGATCAGCCGCTGCACCAGATGCAGCTCCGGCCAGAAGTACGGCAGGATCACGAGGAACGCGAACACCACCAGCAGGCCGTAAGGTTCAATCTTGCCATAGACGCGTGCCAGTGGCGCAGGCAGCACGCCCATCACGATGCGCGACCCGTCGAACGGCGGAATCGGCAGCAGGTTGAACGCGCCGAGGAAAAGATTGACGATCAGGAAGTTGCGCAGGTTGTCCGAAAGGAACAGCGCCTCCAGCCCCGGCTCGGCCATGCCGTCCGTTGCTCGCACCAGCAGGCCGAGCCCGATGGCGGCAATCAAGGCAAGCACGAAATTGGTGAGCGGCCCCGCAGCCGCCACCAGCACCATGCCCCAGCGCGGATTGCGCAAGCGGCGAAAGTCCACAGGCACCGGCTTGGCCCACCCGAATACCGGCGCGCCGCTCAGCTTCAGGAGCCCGGGCAGGATGATCGTCCCGAATGGATCGACATGGCGCAGCGGATTGAGGCTCAGCCGCTTCTGCTCCGCCGCCGTCGGATCGCCCAACGCCCGCGCCACCCAGCCATGGGCCACCTCGTGGAACACGATCGCCAGGATCATGGGAATTGCGATCGTGGCAATCTGCCAGACCAGACCTTCGGGGTTCATTTCTTGTTGCTCATCCAGTCGTCACGCAGGATCGAAAACAGCACGGTATCGCGCACACGCCCCGTCCACGTCCGACGCTCGTGGCGCATCACGCCTTCCTGCACTCCGCCAACCTTCCTGACCGCAGCCTGACTGCGCAGGTTCATCGTATCCACCTTGAACGCCACGCGCTCCAGCCCACAAGCAAAGGCGTGGTCGATCATCAGCCGCTTGAGCCGCCCGTTGAGGCCGGTGCCGCGAACCGATGGCACGATGTAGCTGTTGCCGATCTCAATCGACCAACCTGCCGCGCCATGTTCGATCCACGCCGTCATGCCGACCAGCACCTCGCCCGAAAAGACAGCATAGGGCCGCCGCTGCGGCGCAGAGTTCATCAGGCTGTCGAATTGCGGATCGAAAGCCTCGCCCCGGTAGCTGAAAGGATAGACGTCCCAGATCTCGTCATCCTGAGCACAAGCCCGCCGCAGGCCCTCGCGATGATCCTCGCGCAGCAGCTCGAGCCGCAAGTCGCCATCGGCGAGCGGCACGTACAGTCCATCTCCGCTCATGCCCCCATCGCCTCCGAAAAGTGCCTGCGACACAGCGCAACATAGCGGTCGTTCCCGCCGATCTCGGTCTGCGCGCCTGCCCGCACCGCTGCACCGCTTTCATCCACGCGCAGGTTCATGGTCGCCTTGCGCCCGCAGTGGCAGACGGCTTTCAATTCCACCAGCGAGTCCGCAATGCCGAGCAGAGCTGCCGCCCCTTCGAACAACTCCCCCTGAAAATCGGTGCGCAGGCCATAGCACAGCACCGGCACCCCTGCCTCGTCGGCAATCCGCGCCAGTTGCCAGACCTGTGCCTTGGACAGGAACTGCGCCTCGTCCACCAGCACGCAAGACAGCGGCTGTACCACATGGGCAGCTTTCACCGCTCCCCACAGGTCGGTAGCATGATCGAAACGATGGGCCTCGGCGTGAAGGCCGATGCGGCTTTCGATGGCACGGTCGCCGCCCCGGTCATCCAATGCCGCAGTCCACAGCATCGTGGCCATCCCTCGCTCGCGGTAGTTGAAGTCCGCCTGCAGAAGATTGGTCGATTTGCCGGCGTTCATGCTGGCGTAGTAGAAGTAGAGCTTGGCCATCGCGCACAGCCATAAGCACCACGTGCTGGATTGCCAGAGGGATCGCCGACCAATGCGCAGGAAAACTCGACGGATCATCAGCGCACTGGCCAGCGCCGCCGCGACATTGGTCCTGACCGGCAACGCCCCGCCGCAGAAGCTGCGCTACCGCATCGACGCCCCACACAGCGAAGTCCACGCCCGCGTCGGCTTCTTCGGCATCGCCAGCAAGACCGCGCGCTTTCCCGCCATCACCGGCGGGATCGAACTGGACCCAGCGCATCTCGATAACGTGAAGCTCGATGTGACGCTCGATGCGACGGCGCTACAGGCCGGAGATTCCGTCACGCTCAAACGTCTGAAAGGGCCGGACTTCTTCGATGTCGAACAACACCCGCAGGTCCGTTTCATCGGCCGTTCGATGGCGATGACCGGGCCGGTCACGGCGGTCGTCAGTGGCGAGCTTACCGCAAAGGGCGTCACACGCCAAACCACGCTAAACGTGAGCTTTGCCGCACCACCGGCCAAGGCCACAGGGCGCGAGGCGATCCGCCTTTCGGGGCGGACCAGGATCGACCGCACGGATTTCGGAATGAATGCCTATCGCCTGATCGTGTCGAAGTCCGTCACGATCACCATCAATGCGCAGATGGTCCCGGCCTGAAGCTCAATCCTCGGCGTCGAGATCGCGCCGCACCTTCGGGTCGCTCAGCAGCTGCTCGATCCGGCTTGCCTCGTCAAAACTCTCGTCTGGCAGGAACTTCAGTCGCGCCGCGTACTTTAGCCGCAGCCGCTGCGCCACTTCGCGCTGGAAGAACGCGGTATTGGTGCGCAGTGCCTTGAGGACGATCTCCTCGTCCTCACCCAGCAGCGCCTTGATGAACACCGTGGCATGGCGCAAGTCAGGCGACATGCGCACTTCGGTGACCGAAACGGTATGCGCCGAAAGAACGTCGTCATGCACTTCCTGCCGCGTCAACAGCTCCGACAGGATATGGCGCACCTGCTCACCCACCTTCAGCAGGCGGACGGAACGGGTTTCTGGGGAGGTTTGAAACTTGGCCAATTCTAACTCATCTTCGAAAGGATGCGTGCAATCGATCGCACGTTGCGCGCGGTGCCCCGGCAACCAAGACGGCGCTCGATGAAGGCGCTCGTCAGCTTGCTTTCGGCCACGCTGCTTACGAAATCGATATAGATGCTGCGCTCGCCGATTGCCAGTTTCTCGAGACCGCGCATCGCCTGGTCGGCTGCCAGCTTGTCGAAAGCTGCCTGGTCGGGCTGACGTTCGAGGAACAGCGTGTGGACCAGATTGTCCTTGCCGATGCCGGTAAAGGGATTGCCCTCCACCGCTTGTGCGATTGCTGCCCGATCGCGCACCGCGACAAAGCTCTTGATGTCGAACCGCTCCAGCATGACGTGCGCGAACAGGTCTTCAAGGCCATCCAGCGGACGATCGTCATAGTCGAACAGCAGGTTGCCGCTGGCGACCACGGTCTCCAACCCGGTCAGCCCTTCCCGCTCGAACGCCCAGCGCAGATCCGCCATCGTCACGCGATTACCGCCGACGTTGATGGATCCGAACAGGGCGACATAGCGGGTCATGGCAGGGGGCCGTTCTTGCAATTTAGAGCAAATGTGCTATCAGCAGCGGATCACTACGGTTGCTGATTTCACAATCACCATCCCGGAACCCGGACGCTGCTACGTCCGGGTTCTTTCTGTATTGGGGGTGCCGCTGCTACAGCACCCCCGCACTGGTTTTACTTGCGGCCAAGCTCGATGAGCTTGATCACCAGTCCGACGAGCCCCACGATCAACGTGGCCACGCCGAGAACCAGAATCACTACGGTATCCAATTTCAAAAACATCACCTCCCGTTCTGTCGCCGGTAGCGACCTCGGAAAGGCGTTTTTGGAACAAGACCTGTGTGACCCTAGTCTTGTGCTTTGAAGCTATTGACCAGTCAGACTGCCGCCAGAATGGCAGGATGCCCCGCCGCCCCTGAAGGCGGACGAAGCATCCCCTTACATCATCAGAGCGTACGATCGCGCATCTCGACTTCGAAGACTTCCAGCTGGTCGCCAGCCTTGATGTCGTTCGTGTCCTGCAGCAGCACGCCGCATTCCAGGCCTGCGCGGACTTCCGGCACGTCGTCCTTGAAGCGGCGCAGCGAGGCGATGGTCGTGCGGCTGACAATGACGTCGCTGCGCGTAAGGCGTGCATGCAGACCCTTGCGGATGACGCCTTCGACCACGAGCAGACCGGCTGCCTTGTCCTTCTTGCCCGCCGGGAAGACTTCCTTGACCTCGGCACGGCCGACGACCGTTTCGATCGCCTCCGGACCCAACTCGCCCGCCATTTCCGAACGAATGTCGTCGGTGAGCTGATAGATCACGTCGAAGTACTTCATCCGCACCTTGTTGCGCTCGATCAGCTCGCGCGCCTTGGCGTTCGGACGGACGTTGAAGCCCACGATGGGCGCGCCGCTGGCCTGCGCCAGGTTGACGTCGCCTTCGGTGATGGCGCCCACGCCAGACTGCAGGATGCGCACCTTGATCTCGTCGGTCGAGATCTTGTTGAGCGCGTTGACGATCGCTTCGACCGAACCCTGCACGTCGGCACGGACAACCAGCGGATACTCGATGACCGTGTTCTTCGCAGCCAGCGCAGAGAACATGTTTTCGAGGCTGGCAGGCGCCTGCACGGTGCGCTTGGCGGTAGCGCGTTCCTGACGGTACGCGGCCACTTCGCGGGCACGGGCTTCGCTTTCGACCACGGTCAGCGTGTCACCGGCCATCGGCACGCCGCCGATGCCGAGCACTTCGACCGGCAGCGACGGACCCGCCGCCTTCACCTGACGGCCCTTGTCGTCGAGCATGGCGCGGACGCGGCCCGACTGGGTGCCGACCACGAGGATGTCCCCGACCTTTAGCGTACCGCGATTGACCAGCACGGTCGCCAGCGGGCCCTTGCCCTTGTCAAGCTTGGCCTCGATCACGGTGGCTTCCGCTGCGCGATCCGGGTTCGCCTTAAGTTCGAGCAGTTCTGCCTGCAGCAGGATCTTCTCGATCAGCTCGTCAAGGCCCGCGCCAGACTTCGCCGACACTTCCACGTCCTGCACGTCGCCCGACATCGCCTCGACGATGATCTCGTGCTCGAGCAGGCGCTCGCGGATCTTCTGCGGATTGAATTCGGGCTTGTCCGACTTGGTGATCGCCACAATCATCGGCACGCCGGCCGCCTTGGTGTGGTTGATCGCCTCGATCGTCTGCGGCATGAGCCCATCGTCACCAGCAACCACCAGAATGACGATGTCGGTGACATTGGCGCCGCGCATGCGCATTTCAGTGAAGGCCTCGTGGCCCGGGGTGTCGAGGAAGGTGATGAACTCACCGCCCTTGGTCTTGATCTGGTATGCACCGATGTGCTGCGTGATGCCGCCGGCTTCGCCGCGCACCACGTCGGTGCCGCGCAAGGCGTCGAGCAGCGAGGTCTTGCCGTGGTCGACGTGACCCATGATCGTCACCACCGGCGGACGCGCCTGCAGCGTGTCCTCGGCGTCAACGTCCGAGGACGTATCGATATCAGCATCGCTGTCGCTCACGCGCTGGATGTTGTGGCCGAATTCGGTGACGAGCAGTTCGGCGGTGTCCTGGTCGATGGTCTGGTTGATGGTGACCATCATGCCCATCTTGAACAGCGCCTTGACGAGGTCCGCAGCCTTTTCGGCCATGCGGTTCGCCAGCTCCTGCACGGTGATCGCATCAGGCACGACCACGTCGCGAACCTGCTTTTCACGCGGCTGCGACTGGCCGGCGAAGTGCGCACGGCGTTCCTTTTCTCGGGCACGCTTCAGCGCAGCGAGCGAACGGGCGCGCGCGCCTTCGTCCTCGTTGAGCGCGCGCGTAACGGTCAGCTTGCCGCCACGACGGTCCTCGGTCTTGCGATCGCGCGGATTGGCGGCGGGCTTCTTCGCAGCAGGCTCGGGACGCTTGATCGGCGCGGGCGAGGCAACCGGGGTAAAGCGGCGCGGTGCCGGGATTACCGGCGCGGCTTCCTCTGCCTTCGGCTCGGCAGCCTTGGCTTCGACCGGAGCAGGCGCGGCTTCCGGCTGCTTGGCCACTTCAGGCGTCGCCACTGGCGTGGGCGCAGGAGCAGGCGCAGCTTCCGGTTCCGGGGTCGGCTCTGGCGCAGGTGCGGGTGCCGCTTCAGCCTTGGCCTTTTCCTCGGCGCGGCGACGCTCTTCCTCGATCGCCTTGAGCTTTTCTTCCTGCTCGCGACGGTTCGCCGCTTCCAGCGCAGCGAGGCGGGCTTCCTCGGCTTCGCGCAGCAGGCGAGCCTGCATTTCCTGGCGGGTTTCGCGGCTGGCCGATGGCGGCGGAGGCGGCGGGGGCGGCGGAGGCGGCGGAGCTACCGGCGCGGCAGCAGGTGCCGGTGCGGCAGGCGCAGCAACAGGAGCGGCCTCGCCGGGCCGGCCCATCAGCTTGCGCCGCTTCACTTCGACCACCACCTTGTTGGTGCGACCATGGCTGAAGGTCTGCTTGACCTCTCCCGCCTCCACCGAGGTCTTCAGACCCAGCGGCCTACGGCCCAGTGTCGGCTTCTTGTCGCTATCGCTCATCGAACTCATTCGCCCTTCGTATCAATATCGTCGTTCGCCACTGCACCCGTCTCGGATCCGGCGGCTTCAGTCTCGTTTCCGAGAAAATGTATCAGGCGCTGCAGCGGCGCTTGCAGCCTTGCGGCGGCAGCGGGGTCGGTCAGCGCGACGTGAACGACGTTGTCGCGGCCCAATGCCACAGACAGCGCCGCTCGGTCCAGCGGCAAGATGACACCTTTCATCCCCGAACCCTCGGCGCCTTCGCCCACGCGCCAGGCTTGCGCCAGCTTGTTGGGTCCATCGGTGCCGGCGTCGGAGGCATGGCCGAGGAACGTCACAGCCCCCGCCCGGCAGCCTTGCGCAATCTTCTCTGTGCCCAGCAGCACATTGCCCGCCCGCAGCTCGATGCCGAGCCGGTCGGCCACCAGGCGACGCAGCGCCTGTTCGATGCGTTCGGGAAGATCGGCCGGAATGGACAGCGCAGCACCCTTGAAGGCACGCGCCAGCGCTCCCTTAAGTTTGCCATTGGCAATCGCTTTTTCAAGGGCTTGCCGGTCCACGCCGATCCAGGCCCCGCGCCCGGGGGCACGCGCCATCACGTCAGGCAGCACGCCGCCATCGGGCGAGATGGCAAGACGCGTCAGTTCGTCCCGCGCATCATGGCGCCCGGTCAGCACGCACTTGCGCTCCGGCGAGGCCTTCCCCGCCGGTGCAGTGCCGGAGATGTCGGAGCTTAGCGGCTCATTGTGAGGAATCCGCATCGGCGGCCTCCTCAGCTACTGGCTCGTCATCGAACCAGTGGGCACGCGCGGCCATGATGATCTCGTTGCCCTGTTCTTCGCTCAGGCCATACTCGCCCAGCACGCCACCCTTGTCCTCGACGCGCTCGGGGCGATCGCTCTTTTCGCGCGGGCCCTTGTCGTTGCGGCGGCGCTGTTCGGCGCGCTTCTTGGCGATCAGCTCGTCGGTGGCAAGGTCCGCCAGGTCGTCAAGCGTCTTGATACCGGCCTTGCCCAGCGTGACGAGCATCGCTTCGGTCAGGTGCGGCAGCTCGGCCAGCGCATCTTCGACGCCAAGGCCACGGCGCTGTTCGCGCAGGGCTTCCTCGCGGCGCTCGATCGCCTCGGCAGCGCGGCTCTGGAGTTCTTCCGCCAGCTCTTCGTCGAAGCCCTCGATCGTCGCCAGTTCGCTGGTCTCGATGTAGGCGACTTCTTCCAGCTCGGTGAAGCCTTCGGCCACCAGCAGCTGCGACAGCGTCTCGTCGACGTCGAGTTCTTCCTCGAACATCTTCGAACGCTCGGCGAATTCCTTCTGGCGCTTCTCCGAAGCTTCCGCCTCGGTCATGATGTCGATGGCCGAACCCGTCAGCGACGAGGCCAGACGCACGTTCTGGCCGCGACGACCGATGGCGAGCGATAGCTGGTCATCGGGCACGACGACTTCGATGCGGCTCTCTTCCTCGTCGATCACCACGCGGCTGACGGTGGCGGGCTGCAGTGCATTGACCACGAAGGTCGCGGTGTCCTCGCTCCAGGGGATGATGTCGATCTTCTCGCCCTGCAGTTCCTGCACGACGGCCTGCACGCGACTGCCCTTCATGCCGACGCAGGCGCCGACCGGGTCAATGCTCGAATCGCGGCTGATCACGCCGATCTTGGCGCGCGAGCCCGGATCGCGGGCAGCGGCCTTGATCTCGATGATGCCGTCGTAGATCTCGGGCACTTCCTGCGCGAAGAGCTTCTTCATGAACTCGGGGTGCGCGCGGCTGAGGAAGATCTGCGGCCCACGGTTCTGGCGCTCGACCTTCATGATCAGCGCACGGACGCGCTCGCCCACGCGCGGCACTTCGCGCGGGATCTGCTGGTCGCGGCGGATCACGCCCTCGGCGCGGCCGAGGTTGACAATCACGTGGCCGAATTCGACCGACTTGATCACGCCGGTGATGACTTCGCCCGCACGGTCCTTGAACTCGTCGTACTGGCGATCCCGCTCCGCATCGCGGACCTTCTGGAAGATCACCTGCTTGGCCGACTGCGCGTCGATGCGGCCCAGGTCCACCGGCGGCAGCGGATCGACGATGAAGTCGCCAACCTTGGCGCCCGGCTGCAGCTTTTCGGCAGCCTTGAGGTCAACCTGCTTGAAGTAGTCCTCGACTACTTCGACCACTTCCACGACGCGCCACAGGCGCAGGTCGCCGGTGCGCGGATCGAGCTTGGCGCGAATGTCGTTCTCGGCGCCATAACGGTTGCGCGCCGACTTCTGTATTGCCTCTTCCATCGCCTCGATGACCACCGACTTGTCGATCATCTTCTCGGTGGCAACCGCGTTGGCGATTGCAAGCAGTTCGGCGCGGTTGGCGGAAATCGCACTGGCCATGGGTCAGTCTTCCTGTTCTTCGAGAATTTCGTCCGCACCGCTGGTATCCAGCGGCCGGGAAGCGGCAATAAGCTTGTCCGTCAGGATCAGCTTGGCATTGGCAACGAGGGCGAACGGCACCTCGAACACGATACCATCGTCCTCGATCGAAATGGTCTGGGTTTCGGCATCGAAGCCGGCAAGATCGCCACGGAAACGCTTGCGCTCGCCCAGCAGCTCGGAAAGCTCGATGCGAGCCTCCTGCCCGACCCAGGCGGCAAAGTCCTTGGGTCGCGTCAGCGGACGGTCGATGCCGGGCGATGACACTTCAAGGCGATAGGCGTCTTCGAGCAGCACTTCGCCCGCCTCTTCCAGTTCGTCGAAGCGGTCGGAAATGCGATTCGACAGCGCGGCGCAGTCCTCGATCACCAGCTGGCCGGTCTCTGGCCGCTCCGCCATGACCTGAAGCGTATGCTCCTCGTCACCGATCTCGCCGCCCTTGAAATAGCGCACGCGCACGAGATCGAAGCCCAAGGCCTTGGCCTCCGGTTCGATAACTTCCGCGATCCGCGCGATATCCGCCATGCAATCTCCAATAAGCCGAATGGCAAAAGCGGGTCACTGCCGGCGCCCGGTGGCACCAGCCTGACCTTGCTTTCACAATGTCGGGATGAGGCGCAAATAGGCCCGGTCGCGTAAAAAAGCAAGCTGCAAAGCGCGTCAGCAGCAGCGGTGAAGACAACGCCATGCACACGCTCGCCAATTAATGGGGAATTTCACCACTGTTCAGCAGCGGGAAAGATGCCGAGGTTCCGCCCGACCGCCGTGATCCGCAGAAATCCGCCATTTCGGCAGTTTGGCACGGCCCATGCAACGCTGGTCGCATAAGCCATAACGGCTCAAACAGTTACCATGAGGACAAGATCATGACCGCCATCACCAACCGCATCGCCGCCGCAGCAACCGCTTTCGCCCTCAGCCTCGCGCTGATCGCCGGCACTGTCCACACGCCAGTTTACAACAGCGCGGCCCCCGCCGCCATGCAGGAGATGATCTGATGAGCCAGCTTCGCTTCGACGACTCGGCCCCGCGCCCGATCGAGACCACTCGCGGTTTCCGCCTCGACAAGGTCAACGGCAAGGTAATGGGCGTCTGCTCAGGCATCGCCAACTACTTCAACATCGACGTAACCCTGGTCCGCGTCGCTTTCGCTCTCGGCACCCTGCTGGGCTTCGGCTCGGCCGTGCTCGTCTACCTGCTGATCGGCCTCATCGCCGACTGAGCCGCAACAGTCAGACCTTGCGGGCCGTCCAGCCCCCCGCAAGCCGCCCCGCCTCTCCCGCCCCCCGGAGAGGCGGGGCCTTTGCATGAGCAAAGCTGGAGTCCCTTAACGACCCCGTTCTTGTGTCGTCATCCCGGCGAAGGCCGGGATCCATGACAAAAGTTGGCGAATGCAACAGCGCAAATTGGCCTCGGCGTGCGGCCTAAACCTGCGGCGCCTTGGCAAACGGCGAAAAGTCGGTGTCCGTATCATAGACGTCCGCGCCTTCGCGCGCCTTCAGCCAGCCGACCACGGCATATGTCACCGGCGTCAGCACCGCCTCCCACACCACCTTCATCAGCCAGTTGGTCACCATCACGGTCAGCACCTGGCTCGTCGTCCAGATGCCGAGGAACGCGACGGGGTAAAACAGCAGGCTGTCCACCGCCTGCCCGAACACGGTCGAGCCGATCGTGCGCGTCCACAGCATCTTGCCCCCGGTCAGCAACTTCATCTTGGCCAGCACGAAGGAATTGACGAACTCGCCCGCCCAGAAGGCCGTCACCGAGGCCAGCACGATCCGCCAGGTCGATCCGAACACGCTTTCGTAAGCCGCCTGCCCATCCCAGCCCGGCGCGGGTGGCATTTTCACGACCACGAAGCTCATGAACGCCATGAACACCAGCGCAAAGAATCCCATCCACACGCAGCGCCGCGCATTGGCATAGCCGTAGACCTCGGTCAGCACGTCGCCGATCACATAGGACACCGGGAAGAACAGGATGCCTGCGCCAAAGGTGAACCCGCCGACTTGCGCCAGCTTCGCCGCCCCGATCAGGTTCGACAGCAGCAGTATCGCCACGAACGAGGCCATCACATAGTCGAAATAGCGGAAATGCCGACGCGCGCTGGTGGAGCCGTCGATTCTCGAAATCTGGGGATCGCTCATGGAGTGTGGTGCTAACCCGGTTTGCACGATCCGCAAAGCGTGCTTATGGGAAGCCGGCGCGCGCCCGTAGCTCATCTGGATAGAGCGCGAGACTTCTAATCTTGAGGCAGCAGGTTCGAGTCCTGCCGGGCGCGCCATCAACACGATCAGGTGTGTTTCCCCACCTACCATAGGCGCGCTGTCTGCGTTGACAGTTGGGACTTCTGGTCCACTACGAAGTCACTACCGCACAAAATCTCAATTCGGCAAAATCAATAACAAGTCTTCCCTCCTATCGATTGGACAGAAGGAGTCGGTCCCGGCAGAGGTATGAGACCGGTTTCACATTGCATGATCGCCGCTGCGAACAGGCGCGCCGGTCGATTGCAGCGTGAGAAAATACTTGCGAGGAGACGGATGCCGCCATGACAAAGCATCACATACCGAGTTTCATGACAGGGATCGCGCTGCTGCTGCCGATCACGCTCACCACGATGGCCGTCGTACTTCTTGCGCCTGTCGTACCCCAGATCATGGCAGAATTCGGTACAACCCCGGGACATGAATACCTTGTCCCAATGGTGTTGACCCTTCCGGCGCTGTGCGTGGCGCTGCTATGCCCGTTCGCTGGCATTCTCGGGGATTATTTCGGCCGCCGTAAGCTCTTGCTGGCCTCCTTCGTGATTTACGCGCTGGTCGGTCTGGCTCCAATCTTTCTGAAGGACCTGACTACCATTCTGGTGTCTCGCGTTGGCGTGGGAATTGCCGAGGCGCTGATCTACGTTCTCTCCACAACCATGATCGGCGACTATTTCAAGGGTGCCGAGCGCGACAAATGGCTTGCAGGCCAGACGGCGTTTGCCTCGATGTCCGCACTTCTGTTTTTCAATGTCGGTGGCATTCTCGGAGATTTCGGCTGGCGCACGCCGTTCTGGGTCTATTCGTCAGCTTTAGTGATGTTCGCACTTGTCTGGATCTTCACATGGGAGCCCGCAGGAGACGACGATGCGGATGAGGAAGCTGATGCCGCTCCTCACAAGCTCAGCTGGGCAGGTTTTCCGTGGGCCCGGATGGCAACGATTGTCGCCGTGACGATCTATGGCTCGGTATTCTTCTATACCGTGCAAATTCAGGCCGCGAGCGGTCTCACCGAACTCGGATTGACCAGCGCCGCCCGAATCGGCTTCCTGACGTCTGTTGCCAGCGTCGGTGTTCCCCTCGGCACCTTCCTGTACTCCCGGATCGCTCGCATCGGTGTGGGCAAGCTTCTTCTCATCGAACTCACGCTGCTGGCTATCGGATTCATGCTGATGGGCAAGGGTGGAAACGTGACGGGATTCCTTGCCGGATGTTTCATCAACCAACTCGGTGCCGGCATGCTCCTGCCAACCCTTCTCGTATGGGCAATGAGCATCCTGCCCTTTGAATTCCGGGGCCGCGGGACCGGCTTCTGGCAGTCAGCCTTCTCGCTGGGGCAATGGCTGAGCCCGCTCGTGGTGACGTTCGTTGCCCTTCGTGCCGGCGGACTTATGGGTAGCTTCCAGGTCCTGGCTCTGTTTGCCGGTGCCGGTGCAGCAATTGCTCTTGCGTCGCTGCAAATCAGCCGGAAGGCGCAATGATGCCTGGTCGTTTAGCCAACAAGATCGCCGTCGTTACCGGTGCCGGCAACGGCATCGGCAAGGGCTGCGCCAAGATGTTCGCTGCCGAGGGTGCCAACGTGATCGGTCTCGACCTCGGCGGCGCGGACACGACGTGCGACCTGCTCGACGAGGACGCGACACGGGCGACCTTTCAGCACATCGGCCAGAAGCATGGCCGCATCGACATTCTTGTCAATGCAGCCGCCTTCGCAGTCTTCAATTGGATCGAAACCATGTCCTATCACGAATGGAAGCGGACGCTTTCAGGGGAACTGGACATCGTCTTTCTCGCGACGCGGGCCGCATGGCCGTTTCTGAAGTCCAGCGGCAAGGCGAGCGTGATCAACTTCGCAAGCGCCAATGCGCGCCATGCTCTCGATGGTTCTCCGGCCATCGCGCATTGCGCAGGCAAGGGAGGCGTTCTTGCCATGACCAGGCAACTGGCCATGGAAGGCGCGCCGCACAACATCCGCGCCAACACGATCGCACCTGGCTTCATCCAGACCGAAGCCACGCGCCGTCATATGGAGATGGACCCAGGTCTTGAAGGGGCGGTCCTCAAGAAGAACATGCTCAAGCGTCTTGGTGACCCGGAGGACATCGCCTGGTGCGCCACATGGTTGGCCAGTGATGAGGCACGCTACGTGACCGGCGCCGACTTTGCCATCGATGCGGGAGCGACTGCCTGGTAATCATTCTTGCACGAAACCTGTGTCCCCGGACAGGATCCGCACAGGGCCAAAATCCGGGGACACAAACAGATTGCTATCAACCAGGCCCAAACGCCGCCTACGAAACCCCTGTTGTCAACCAAGGGGTGTCGCTCACCACGAGCGTCATCGCGGGGGAACCGTCAGTTCGCGGCCGGCGGACAGGGGATGGCCTCGCCCACCCCCTCGATAAGTGCGCTACGGACGCTGACCGTGAATCCCTTATCTGCGCTCAGTCGAAGGGGGGAGCCCACCGCGCCCAACTTCGCACCATGCTCCGCAAAGCATGTCAGTGGGATACGCAGGGTGGCAGCCTTGCCAAGAGCCCCAAGGCTCTTGCCGACGTCCAGCTTCACGCCCGCAAAGGCAACCGTCACCGGCCCCGACCCGCGCGCATCCAGCCGCCAGTCTAGCCGCAGCGCGAAGCCGCCGTTGAGGTGCCGTTGCATATCGACCACCGGCCCGTCGAGCGCGATGTCGCCCTTGCCGCTCCAGGTGAACTGCCGTGCGTCCTCCTGCGCTGCCACATCGACCGCGCGCATGGTGACTACGCTGTCCAGGCCGAGCCGCCACGGCTCGATCACTTTCCCAGCGCGGATGAACGTGGTTTCACTCAGCAGGCTGCCCACCTCGACGCGAGGGTCCTCGTTGACCCTTCCGACGCTCGCGGGCTTTGCGTAACTGAGGCCATGGCCCACCCGCCACAGCGGCTCCACCATCGGCGAGCGCGCATCGCGCGGCCAATCGAACGGCAGCGTGCCGGTGAAATCGCGCGGTGGCTTGCCGTCCTTGCGCGCGACCAGCACATCAGCCACGCCCTGCCCCTGGGAGCCCGGCTGCCACGCGGCGACGAAGGCATCGGCCACGTTCATCTCGGGTCCAACGAACATCGGACGGCCCGAAAGGAACACCGCAACCACCGGCACGCCTTGGGCCTTTAACTGCTTCATGAGTTCCAGTTCGCCCTCGCGCGACTGGAACAGAAGGTTCGGCACATCACCCTGAAACTCGGCATAGGGCTGTTCGCCAAACACCACGATGGCGACATCGGGCCTGACGCTGCCCTGAGCCTTGGCAATCTCGGCGGTACCGCCCGCTTCGGCCACAGCCTCGACGATCGCGCGACCGATGGTGCGGCCCTTGGGGAAGTCGGCGCCTGTCGTGTCGGTGCCCTGCCAGGTGATGGTCCAGCCGCCGGCCTGCATCGCCATGCTGTCGGCCCCCGGGCCGGTCACGAGCACCTTGGCGCCCGGCTTGATCGGCAGCACCGAACCTTCGTTCTTGAGCAGGACGAGCGACTTGGCGACCGCTTCGCGCGCCACATCAAGATGCGCCTGCGCCCCCACCGCCGCCGGATCACCGCGCTCGACCAGCTTCGGCCCCATCAGGCCGAGCTTGTACTTCACCCGCAGGATCCGCCGCACGGCATCGTCAAGCCGCGCCATGGGAATCTTGCCCTCGCGCACCTGGCGCAGGGTGTTATCGAACAGGCCCTTCCAGCTGTCGGGCGCCATGTAGAGATCGAGGCCGGCGTTGATCGAGGCGGCGCAGTCGGTCGGCGTGCAGCCCTCGACCTGCCCGTGCCCGTTCCAGTCGCCAACCACCAGGCCCTCGAAGCCCATTCGGTTCTTGAGCACGTCGGTGAGCAGCGACCGGTTGCCGTGGTTCTTGACCCCGTTCCAGCTCGAGAAACTCGCCATGACTGTCAGCGCGCCCGCATCGATGGCGGGCGGATAGCCCTGCGCATGCAGACGGACGAGTTCGGGCTCGGCCAACTTGGCATCGCCCTGATCCTTGCCCTGTTCGGTCCCGCCATCGGCAAGGAAGTGCTTGGCGCTGGCGGCCACCTTCTCGGCCGTCAGCGGCTTTCCGGCGAGGAGCGGCCCCTGCAGCCCCTCGACCATCGCCTTCGAATAGCTGGCGATCACCGCCGGGTCGCTCGAATAGCCTTCATAGGCGCGCCCCCAGCGCAGGTCCTGCGGGGCGGCAAGTGTCGGGGCGAAGGTCCATTCGATGCCCGAGCCGGCAACCTCGGCTGCAGTCGCTGCACCGATCCGCTTGATCAGTTCGGCGTCATGCGCCGCCCCAAGTCCGACGTTGTGCGGAAAGATCGTTGCGCCCGGCAGGTTCGAATGCCCGTGGACAGCATCGACACCAAACAGGATCGGCACCCCCGCCCCCGCCTTGCGCGAGGCTGCGCGGAATTCGTTCACCAGCTTGAGCCACTTGGCCGCATCGGCACGCTCGTCGCCATAAGGCCCGCTGTTGCCCCCAGCGAGGATCGACCCGAGCGGATAGCGGGCGAGGTCCTCGGGCTTGATCGAACTGATATCGCCCTGGATCACCTGGCCGACCTTCTGTTCGACCGTCAGCTGGCGGAGCAGCCGGGTGATCTCCTGCTCGGTCCGGGCATCGGTGATGGTCGACGGGCTGTGAGCAGTCGGCCAGTTCGCGGGATTGGCCACCGGGCTTTCGTGCGCTGCTACCGGCGCAGCGGCAAGCAGGAATGATAGCGCCACCACACTTGCCATGGCAGGACGCAGGCTTCCCTTCGACATCGACTTCCCCAGATTCTGTGAACGTTCTCAATCAGACGTCTCACACGTTTGCGAGTGGAAATCAACCCTTGACGAAACTGGTGTCAGGCAGTCCGTCGCAATCCGAAGAGAAGCAAGGTTGCGCAAAGGGCGAGCAACGCCAGAACCACGAAAAGCGCGCTGAAGCCGAGGCTTGGTACAAGAGCCAGCGTCAGCGCTGGCATCGCCAGCGACGGGATCGTGTTTGTCAGGTTGAACAGGCCCAGATCGCGCCCGCGCCGTGCACTGTCAGGCAAGACCCTCAGGGTGTGGGCGCTGTGCAAGGCCAGGAACGCCGAGGTCGAAAGGCCGAACAGAATGTACCCGGCAATCGCTCCGTCGCGTCCTTCGGCAAGCGCCATGATGATCAGCCCCAGCGCGGCCCCGATCGACGAGATCACCAGCGGTGAAACAGGCTGCCCGGTGCGATCCGCCCTGTCGCCCGCCACCAGCGCGACCAGCGCACCGATCACCATCGCCGTCAGCAGCACGCGGGCAATGGCGCCATCGGCAAGGCCCGGATCGACCGAGCGCAACCACAGGTAGAAGAACGCGAACAGCGAGGCTTCGGAAATCTGCACCAGCAGGCGGGCAAGCCACATGCGCGTTGCCATGCCCTTGAGAACTTTGCGTGCAACGTCGCTTCCCTCGGCCGGCCTTGCCCGGGTTTGCGCGAAGCCGTCGTCACCCAGAAGCACGAGCGGGAGGACGCACAGCGCCACGATCACGCCCACGACGGCAAAGCGCGTCTCCAGCGAGAAGGCATCGCCCAGAGTCGCCAGTGCTCCGGCAAGGGCGCCCGAGGCCGGGGCGAAAGCCAGCAGGCCGCCGAGCAGCCCCTTGCGCCCATCGGGCACCTGATCCCCGGCCCAGGCAGACAGCGGCCCCAGCATCATGTTGAGCCCGACCTGCCACAGCGCGATCACGGCGGTCAGCGAAAGCAAGGTCCCGGTGCGCGGCGCAATCTGGAGCATGACGCTGGAGAGCAGGAGCCCCGCCAGCACGAAGGGGCGGCGCCTGCCCACGAGGTCGCTCGCCCAGCCAAACGCGATGTTGCACAAGCTGGCAGCAATCGCGCCCAAAAATGTCGTTGCAGCAAGCCAGCGCACGGCCTCGCTTCCCGCCAGTTCGCGCACGTGCATCGGCAACAGCAGCGTCAGGAACGGGACATAGGCAATCGTCGATCCAGCCCACGCCAACGCATAGAGCGCCAGAAAGCGGTGTTCGCGGCTTTGTCCGCCGATCACGCCTCGTGGGCCGCCGCCGGGCCGGTAGAGCCGCGGACCTCGAAGCCCATCGGCAGGATCACCGCGCCAGCAACCTCTTCGCCCTTCTGCGCGGCGATCAGGCTGCGCACCGCGGTGGCCGTCGTCTCGGCAATCGGCTGATCCACGGCTGTCAGCGCGGGCCGGGTAAAGCGCACCAGCGGAGTGTTGTCGAAGCTGACCAGCGAGAGATCCGCCGGGATGGCGAGGCCCAGTTCGTCGGCGATTTCGACTGTGGCCAGCGCCATCTGGTCATTGCTGGCAATGATCGCGCTCGGGCGATCAAGGCTGGCCAGCAAGGCGCGAGCGGCCCGCACGCCAGAGGCATAGGTGAAGTCCCCTGCCTCGAGCAGGCCCTCAGTGGGAAGACCCGCCGCGTCCATCTCGGCTTGCCATCCGTCCACGCGCTTGGCCGAAAGCCGATACTCGGAAGGCCCCGAGATGAAGCCGATGCGCTTGTGGCCAAGGCCGATCAGATGCCGGGTCGCCGTGCGTGCGCCGCCTTCGTCATCCATCGAGACCATGATGCCATCGGGCAACCCTTCCTCGTGCACTTGTGCGCCGATGCGGGCGAACGGCACGTTGTGGCGGGTCAGTGTCTCGAGAATCTGGGGATTGTCAGAGTGCGGCGGCGTGAGGATCGCGCCATCGGGCTGTAGTGCCGCAATCGCCGCGCCCAGTTCGCGCTCGACATGGTCGTTGTGGGTGTCGACCAGTTCGAAGATCAGGCGATAGCCATGTTCGGCGCATTCGAGCATGCCGCCCAGCAGCATCTGGTCGACCCAGTCGGTGCCCTGGCGCGCCCGCCAGTCGGCAATGGTGCGTTCGCGGTCGTTGAGGGCCAGGATAAGATAGGAACGCGATCCGCTCATCCGCTGTGCCGCGATCGAGGGCACATAGCCGAGCTTGTCGATCGAGGCCTGGACCTTTTCGCGCATTTCCGGCCGGACATTGGCTTCGTTGTTGATGACGCGGCTTACCGTCTGCAGCGAAACACCTGCATCAGCCGCCACGTGCTTGATGGTTACCGCCTGCCGCCTTCGCGCCATGGTAGCTCAGTTACCCCCGCTCTTCGTTCCGGCGCCCGCGTTAGCGGTTTCGCTGGGCTTTTGCCATACACGGACCCAGTCAACCGCCATTGCCTTGGGAAAGCCTGAAGCGTTGACGCCCGTGGTGTTGCGCCCCTCTGGCAAGTGACCGCCGATGGCGAGGTTGAGGATGAGGTGGAAAGGCTTGTCGAAGGGCGCACCGGGCTTGTCAGAGCCCAGCGTGTGCCATTCATGAGGCATGCGTCGCGCGTAGTCCTTGCCGTCAATGCGCCAGACCATGCCATCCTTGTCCCACTCGACCTCGTAAGTGTGGAAGGCGGTCGGATCGGGCAGCGGGGTTTCTTCCGAGATATAGCGGTTGCGCGGTGGTTCGCCGCCGAAGTGGATCGTGCCGAGCACGTGGTTCTCACGGCCACCTTCACAGGTCTCGCAAGGCTCGCCAAGGTTGACCGCCTCCATGATATCGATTTCGCCGGAGCGCGCCCAGCCGCCATAGGCCCAGTCTTCGGGCAGCATCCAGATCGCTGGCCAGGTGCCCTGCCCCTGCGGCAGGCGGGCGCGGACTTGGATCTTGCCGTAGAGCCAGGCAGCTTTGCCTGCCGTCGACAGCCGGGCGGAAGTGAACGGCTTGTACCGCTTGGCCTCGGCCTTTTCCATGCTGTCGCGCTGATCGCGCGGGAAGGCAGGGCCGGTGAAGTCCTCGCGCTGGGCGATGATCTCCAGCACCCCGTCGCTTAGCCGATGGTTGGCCTTGCGCGCAGTATAGCACTGGCGCTCCTCGTTGCCGCCGCCCCAGCAGTCCTCGGCAAGGACCCAGCGATTGCGGTCAAGCGTGGTACCGTCGAACTCGTCGGCCCAGACGAGTTGCCAATCGGGTTGGACCGCCGCTGCGGCCAGAAGCAGAAAGCTCATGCCGCTGCCGGAACCTCGGCGCCGCAATAGCGCGCAACGTAATCGCCGTGCGAGGGCAGCGCGGCGACGGTGCGGCTGACCTGTTCGCGCAAGCTCCCGAGCAGATGTTTCAGTTCCTCGTCACGCAGCTTGGCGGCAACCGGGTGGTGGCTTTGCGGATTGATCCCCTGCCCCATCATCACCTGCACCCACGAGTTCTCGGCAAACAGTTCTTCGTGTCTGCGGAACACGCGGCCGGTTTCGCGGAACAGCTCGATCTTGTGTTCGAGGCTGGCAGGAATCTCCATGCTGGCGCAGTGCCGCCAGAACGGCGTGTCTCGTCTGTCAGTCGCCTTGTAGTGCAGGACGAGGAAATCGCGGATCTGCTCCATGTCGGTGAACTGCTGGTCGTTGAATTCGTCGATATCGCGCTGGCTGATGGCGCCCGCAGGCAACATCCGCACAATGCGCAGGATGGCGCGCTGGATCAGGTGGATAGAGGTGGACTCCAGCGGCTCCATGAACCCGCCGGAAAGCCCCACGGCCACGCAATTGCGGTGCCACTGCTTGCGCCGCGCCCCCGTGCGGAAGCGGATATGGTTGGGCTTGACCAGCTTCTCGCCCTCGACCGTCGAGAGCAGCTTTTCGAGCGCAGCCTCGTGGGCAAGGTAGTCGCTGCAATAGACCACGCCATTGCCCTGCCGATGCTGCAGCGGAATGCGCCACTGCCAGCCAGACTCGTGCGCGATGGCGCGGGTGTAAGGCACGGGCGGGCGCACGCTCGAGGTCTGGATGGCGATGGCGCTGTCGCAAGGCAGCCAGTGGGTCCAGTCATCATAGCCCGCCCGCAGTGCACCTTCGATCAGGAGCGCGCGAAAGCCGGTGCAGTCGATGAACAGGTCGCCCTCGATGCGCCGATCCCCTTCGAGTACCAGCGCGGCGATGTCACCGGTTTCACCGTCAAGTTCCACGCGGGCGATCTTGCCTTCGATCCGGATGGTGCCGTCGGCTTCGGCCATGGCGCGCAGGAACTTGGCGTAGAGGCCGGAATCGAGCTGGTAGGCGTAGTTCATCCGGTCATCGGGAAGATGCGCGAACTTGCCCGCCTCGGCGGCCTTCAGCTCAAGGCAGTATTCGCCATAAGGGGCGGTGTGACCGCGCTCTCGCCCGTTGAGCCAGAAGTGCTGGAAGCCCGCCGACCAGTGGTCCTTGCCGGTACCGCCGAACGAGTGGAAGTAGTTCTCGCCCGGCACCCGCCAATTCTCGAAATTGATGCCGAGCTTGAACGTCGCCTGCGTGGCACGCATGAACTCGGCCTCGTTTATGCCGAGCAGGCGGTTGTAGGTGACCAGCGGCGGGATCGTGCTTTCACCGACGCCGATCGTGCCGATTTGCTCGCTCTCGACCAGCGTGACCTCGGCCACCGGGCCCAGCGTGCGGGCAAGCGCGGCGGCGGTCATCCACCCAGCGGTGCCGCCTCCGGCGATGACGATGCGGCGGGGCAGATGCGAAGCGGTCATTGGCTGAGGCTCCTCAGGATGAACTGGTGGATGCGGGCAGCGCCCTGCGCGTCGATGGGGCCCAATGCGCCCTGCCCCTCTTCGGGAATATGCGCGCGGGCCTCGTCGCCGCCCGAGAACACGTAGTATTCGAACAGGTCGCGCCACACCGCGCGGTCCGCCTCGGGCAGGTCTCGGATGGCGAGCAGGGCGTGGGTCAACGCCGTCTGCGGCTGTCCCATGTAGCGCGGGGTATCGCGCCACCAGTAATTGAGCAGCATGTTGAACGGCTCTGTGGCCTCGACATGGTGCCACCACATCGAAGGCACGAACAGCGCGTCGCCCGGTTCGAGGTCGGCCACCTGCCCGTGCTCCAGAGCTTCGGCAAAGCGCGGGTGCGCCTCGAAATCGGGCGCCGCGAAATCGACCATGCTCACCGCGCGGCCCGCTGGCGTGTTGTCGATCGGGCCGAGGTAGAGATTGCGGAACTGATCGGGCGGGAACAGCGTGAAGCGGCGACGACCGGCGACGCAGCAGGCGAGGTTGTCGGGGAAATCGTTGTGCGCGGCGATGCGCGTTGGCGATCCGATCCACAGGCTGGTGATGGGATCGCGCGAGCCGAGATCCACCCGGTTTTCGGTATCGACGCCGTGGAAGTGCGTCGGCACGTCGATCGAGCCGAGGTAGATCACGGGGTGATCGGCGCTGCCTTCGTTGGCATCGAAACCTGAAAAGATATCCGCCAGCTTGCCGCGCGCCGTCCTGAAATTCATCTGCATGACAGCGTCATAGAACAGCCGACCACCGCAGCCGGGGTCGGCCAGCGAGACGGTGAACGGCACGGGTCGCGCCCGTTCGACCAGATAGGCGCGAGCGGCGCGGGCTGACTTGAGGCCCGCCTGAACCAGCGGCCACTCCCGCACCAGTCCGCGCAGCACGAACGGTTCGCGCGTGCTCTGCAGCAGGGCGTCGAGGCCGCCCGGATCGTCAAACGTCCTTTCGGCAACGGCAGGAAGCTTCGGGGCGGTCGCTTCAGCCACCGGCGACCTTGGCGTTCTTGCGCGCGACCAGATCGCCGAAGTGCGAGAGCGAGGCGATGATCATGTATATCCGCGCGAGGTGGCCGCTGGCCATGAGGTCCTGCAGCGCAGCGCCGTCCAGGGTCGAGAGCTTTTCCTCGTTCATGGTATGATAGCCGACGAGCGAGTTCTTCGCGCCATCGTCGAGCGTGACTTCCAGCGTGAAGGATTCCGCCAGTTCATAGCGATCGAGCGCGGCGAAGAAATCGGCGGATTCGCGGTGGGCGTGATCGAGGTCGCCCAGCTTGGCGGCGATGTCCTCCAGGTAAGGCGTGGGCTGGCCGCTGGCATCGAACACCCGCATGCCCTCGCCCGTCCTGCTGATGCGGGGGTGGTCGAGGTCGACATGGACCTGGCCCACGCCGTCGGGCGTTGGCGCGCGACCGATCAGGAACGGGCGGATCGCCATCGACAGCGGGCGATAGGGCGCATCCCACCTGCCATCGCGCAGGAACAGGTTCTCGCCCGTCTCGAATCCCAGCAGCGCCAGCGCTTCAAGCTTGCCGGTGGCAATGTCGCGGCGCAGGACTATGGGGTAATGCGCCTGAACCGAGCGGAACTCGGCCGGGACAGTGGCACAGGCCATGACGTTGTCGCCAAGTTCGGCGCTGGCGGAAGTGTCGATGCGCAACTCGCCGTGGTCGGCGGGATTGAGGACTGCGTGGTTGCTCATTTCACTGCCGCTCCGTGCATGGCGATTGGGGCTGCGGCCGCAACGGGGCGCAGGGCATCGAGATAGGTCCGATTGGACGGCAATGCCGCGGCCAAGGCGCGCGAACGCTGGCGCACTTCGGCAAGCGCTTGCGTGGCTGTAGCGTCGGCTGCTCCGCCCGGCACAGGGAAGCCCATGCCATAGAGCACGTATTGCTGGCTGGCGGCGCAGAACAGTTCGTCCATGCGAGGGAAGTCCCACGCCGACGGCGGCTGATCGCGCCAAAGCTCCAGACACTCGGCAAGGCGCGCCGGGACTGTCGCCGGATCGCGCTGCGCCAGCCAGTAAGGCTCGGGCCGGCGGCTGAGGACGTAGTGCAGCTTGAGAAATTCGACGATGCGGTCCCAGCGGTAGCGGAACAGCTCGTTGAACCGCCCGGCGAGCAGGCCCAACGTATCCGAGCGGCGCGGAAAGTTTTCGGCCAATGCCTTGATCGACAGTTCGATGGTGACGATGGCCGAGGCCTCGAGCGGCTCGATGAAACCAGCGGAGAGGCCCACGGCAAGGCAGTTGCCCTGCCAGAAGCGTTCACGGTGGCCCGTGGAGAACGTGAGCTTGCGCGGGCGCAGGGTCTGCAGGTCAGCGGACGGTAGCCGCGCGGCAATGTAGTTCCGCAGCACATCCTCCGCCCGCGCATCATCCATGAAGCGCGAGGAGAAGACGCAACCGATGCCGCGCCGCGTCGGCAGGGCAATGTCCCAGATCCAGCCCGCTTCATGCGCGGTGCCGATGGTCTGCGACGCAATCGGGCTGCCGGGTTCGACCGGGACCTGCACGGCAAGCGCGCTGTCGTTGAAGGACACGTCGGACCGGTCCACCCACGGCACGCCGCAGTGGTCACCGATCAGGATCGCGGCAAGCCCTGAGCAATCGATGAAGAAGTCGCCGGCTATTTCGCGCCCGTCGAGCAGGCGCAGACTGGCGATATTGCCGGCCTCGTCATCGGCAATTGCAATGACTTGCGCCGAAACATGCGTCACGCCGAGCCGCGTCGTCGCGTGGCGCTTGAGCAGTGCGGCGAACTTGCCGGCATCGAGATGATAGCCGTAGTTCAGCGCCCCGGCATAATCGGGCATGGCCCTTTGCCGTGGTGCAAGGTTGTCCTCGCAGGCCGCAGCTTGTGGCGTCACCAGCGCTGCGAAGGACAATTCCGGTGCCTGTGCGCGCCACGCCTGCAGCATGGCAACCATGTCGCCCGGCGGGGGCGGCGTGAACGGATGAAGGTAGCTGTCCTGCGCAGAACCATCGACCCAGCCATCGAAGCGCGAACCCTGCTTGAACGAAGCGTCGCACTCGGCAAGGAACTCGGCCTCGGAAATGCCGATGGTCGAGAGCGTTTCGCGCATCGTCGGCCAGGTGCCCTCGCCGACGCCGATTGTCGGGATGTCGGGCGCCTCGACCAGCGTGATTGCCAGCTCGGGCCGTCGCGCGGCCATCAGGCACGCGGAGAGCCACCCTGCGGTGCCGCCTCCGACGATGACAACCTGCTTCACCGACCCGATCATCTCTCACCCGTTTCAGCCGCCGGTTGATCCGGCCAACCTGTCAGTCCTTGAAAACCCCTGCGGCCCGCACTGCCGAAGCAATACGGGCCGCCGGTTCCTCGTTACCCGAAGGTCATCTCCTCAGGCTCAGAAGGTAAACCGCGCACCGGCAGCATAGCGCGCATATCCCGGTGCCGCAAAGAACACGGTCTGGGTGTTGCGCTGGTAGCCCTTGCGGTCGGCGTTGGTGATGTTGATGCCTTCGACGAACACCGTCACGCCCTTGCGGATTTCGTAAGATGCGCTGGCGTCGAACTGGCCATAGGCCTTCACGTAGTACGGATCGAAGCCGTAGCCCGAGAGGAACCCATCGCGCCAGTTATAGGCAACGCGCGCCTGCAGGCCGTTCTTGTCGTAGAACAACACGGCGTTGGCACTGTCGCTGACCCCGTTCACCGCGAACTGCGGGATGGTGTAGCGCAGGGTGTTGTCGAACTTCGTGTCGCTCTTCACCACGGTGTAGTTCAGGATCGCACCGAAGCCGGTATCCCAGAAGCTGTGCTGGACCGCGAATTCCCAGCCCCACAGCTTTGCCTTCTGATCGCTGTTGGTCGGCTGCGTGGTAATGAAGTTCACCAGCGGATCGGAGGCCTGGCCGATGACGCCGGTGACGACCCCGTTGTTGTCACGAATGACCGTCGAGGGGAAGTTGGCGCCGATGTAATCGAGCAGTTGCTGCGCCGTAGCATTGGGACCCAGCGCTGCCCGCGCTGCTGCGGCATTGGCACCGGCAGCAGCGTTGGTCAGGCCGAACGCGGGCTGGTTGACCTGCGTCTGGCTGATGAAGTTCTTCACGACCTTGTGGAAGAAGCCCACCGAAACGTAGCTGGCCGGCGCATAGTACCATTCGGCCGAGAGATCGACGTTGTTGGACTTGTAGGGCAGCAGGCCGGGGTTGCCGCTCGAGGCCGTGCTGCCTCCGATGCGGATCGGCGAAGCCAGCGTGGTGCCACCCTGCAGCGAGGCATAGTCAGGACGGGTGATCGTCTGGCTATACGATGCGCGCAGGCGGACGTTGTCGATCGGCTCCATGTCGAAGTCGATGGCCGGCAGCCAGTTCTCGTACTCGCCCTTGAGCGAGGCGGCAGCGACCTGCTGCGGATTGCCATAATCGATCGCGGTTTCGTTGCCGCCGGTCCAGATCGTGCGGACCGGGATCGGAACCTGCGCAGTGGAGTCGACCTTGGTCTTCTCGTAGCGCAGGCCGAAGCGCAGGTTAGCCGTGCCCGCGCCCAGATCGAACGAGTGCTTGGTCTGCAGGTACGGCGCCCAGGTCCGTTCGCGGACGGTGCGGTCGGTCGTGTACTTGGCAATGCAGGTGCCGGCAGTGACGGCGGTGCTGCAGATCCCGATCTTGCTGTCGAGCAGACGGATCAGGCCGTCCGTGTCGATGTTGAAGTAGTTCGGGATGATCGAGCCATCGTTTGAGCCCGACATGCCCGCCAAGTCCTTCGGCAGGTCACGGATCTGGTAGAGGTCATCCGCGGTTTCGGCTGCGGAAAGCGTGCCGCCCCAGGTATCGTTCTGGATAACGCCGAATGCAGAGCGCACCTTGTTCTCGGTGTAGGTGACGCCGAAGTCGAGGCTGTCGATGAACGATGCGTCGAAATCCCAGCCGCCGCGGAAAGTGACTTCGTTGATCTCGTCACGCATGTAGGCGGTGCGGAAGGCGTTACCGGCAGGGCGGATGTTCGAAGCCTTGATCTCGGCGCCCGGATACATCTGCACGCTGATGACGGGCATGTCGGAGGTGTAATCGACCTTCTGCGACTTCACGCCGAAGATCGCGCTGCCAACGGCAATGCCCGAACCATAAGGCTTGGTCGGCTTGCTTTCGGCGGTCGAGTGGTGACCATCGAGTTCGAGGCGCAGGCCGCCGGGGCCATCCCACTTGAGGTTGCCGCCGATCGACTGGTTGCGCGAGCGGTTGGCCGCGACTGCGCCGGTGATGGCGAGGTCCTTGTCGGTGCCGCCGAAGTTCTCGGCATAGAAGTTCGGGCCAGCTGCCGGGCCATCGGTCCAGCTGCTCGAGGTGTCGCCGTGGTTGAACCAGACGCCGATCGAGTTGGTGCGGGCGTCGATGGTGTTCTGCGAGAAGGTGTAGTCGACGGTCGCAGTCAGCGTATCGGTCGGCTTGACCTGCACCACGGCCTGACCGTTGATGCGCTTGCGGCGGAACGTGGTAAAATCGTAGCCCGCGTTCTGCGTGACCTGATAGATGTCGTTCGGGCCGGGGCGGTTCTGGATGTTGGCAGCGCCCGGCGTGCCCGGCTGTGCCAGCGAACCCCAGTTGTTTTCCGAGCCGAGATAGCCTTCGCGCCAGCCCGCGTTGAACTGCGCCTGGCTGGCCTTGCGATCCTGGTAGGAACCGGTCAGCAGAACGCCGATGCGGCCATCAGCAAAGGTATCGCTGATGATGCCCGAGACTTCAGGCGTGATGCTGGTGCCATCGAACAGCGAGGTGTCATAGACCGCCTTGGCGCCGATGCTGCCGTGGAAGCCGGGACGTTCGAGCGGCTTGGCGGTCTTGATGTTGATGACCGAACCGATACCGCCAGTGGCGAGCGAAGCGCGGCCCGACTTGTAGACTTCGACGCCGGCAATGCCTTCGGAGGCGAGGTTGGCGAAATCGAACGAGCGCGAGGCAGGGGCGCCGCTGCTGCCGCCGAGGCTGGAAGCGGGCATCTGGCGGCCGTTGAGCAGGACGAGGTTGAAGTCCGGACCGAAGCCGCGAACGGTCACGGTCGAACCTTCACCGCTGTTGCGGTCGATCGAAACGCCGGTGATGCGCTGCAGCGACTCGGCAAGGTTGGTATCGGGGAACTTGCCGATGTCTTCGGCCGAGATCGCGTCGACCACGCCCTGCGCGCTGCGCTTGATGTCGAGTGCCTTCGACAGCGAGGCGCGGATGCCGGTGACGACGATGGCTTCGCCTTCTTCAGCGGGAGCAGCTGCATCCTGCGGCGCTTCCTGCGCGTGGACGGCTTGTCCTGCAAGTGCGAGTGCAAGGGCACCCATGCTGGCTGCACGAACGGCAGCGGAACGTGTCATGGAAACCTTCATGATCCTCCCCTTTTACAACCTCGGCACTGCCACGCGAAATGCTCGCCATCAGCGCTCTTGTGAACGTTCACCTAAATGAGAACGTTCACGCGGTCAAGGGCCTTCGCCGACAATAGCCGGAAAACCTAGTTCTTTTGGGCAATCCAGGCAGGCACTTGCGCGAAACCTGCGCAAATCCGTTTGGTGGTGCGCTGCTCTTGGCATAGCGTTTTGCCCAAGCGGCGGCGTCAATGGTGCTTTCTCTCCTGCCAGCCGCGTCAGGGATTTTCACCCATGCGCGACCATGACCTTCGAAGCAGGGCCGTTGGCGAGATGCACTTGCGGCGCTGGCCGCCCCTGCCGGTCCCTTGCCATATCGTGCAGTGGGTCCTTGCGATCGACGACAGCGAGCGTGCCGATGAACTGTCCGCGATCGAGGCATTGACGGCGAGCAACGACAGCGTCGGCAACCCGACGCACCGCGAAGGCCGGATCAACGAAAGGGTCACTTTCACCTGGGAACGCCAGAGCGAAGGCAGCAGCCTGACGCTGTTTTGCGCGCCTTGCGATGATGAAGGCTTTCTCGAACCGGCGACGGACGTTGAGCTATCGGCCGCAATCGCCTGGGCACGCACTCTTCCCGGCCAGATCGTGCGCAGCACGCGCGTGTGGCTGGCGCAGAGCGATGCCGACGTCGAGCGGGTTCTCGATCGCCATCCGATCAATCGCGATGAACTTGTTTCCAGCACACTGGGCGGCGGCATCCGCATATGGTCGGACTTCAGGCTGAAGGATGATGGCTTCGGACGGTTGCTTGCAGCGGCCAACGGCATTGACCGGCGCGATCTCACCCGACAGATCCAGCGTCTTCAGGAACTGGGCAACTATCGCAACAAGGCGCTGCTTGGCCTGCCGGTCGCCCGCGAATGCTGGCCCAAGCTTGATGCTGCCGAAGAACGCCTGAGCGATCTTGCCAACCGTATCGCAGATAGCGACGCACGTGACGACAGCCTGCTGGAGGAACTGTCGCGCCTTGCGCTCGATCTTGCCTCTGTCGCGACTGCAATTTCGTTCCGCATGGACGCCACCCGCGCCTACGGTCAGATCGTCGAGGAACGTCTGGAACAACTCGATGTGCGGCCGGTCGGAGGGTACGCCTCGCTGGTTGATTTCACCCAGCGCCGTTTCCGCCCGGCCATGAATACCTGCATCGCCACCAGCGAGAGGATCGAACGCATCGGTGAGCGTACCGAGCAACTGACTTCGCTGCTGCGTGCGCGGATCGATACGCGGATCGAGAACCAGAATGCAGAGCTTCTGCGATCGATGGAGCAGTCGATCTCGATGCAGGCACGTTTGCAGCAGCTGGTCGAAGGCCTCTCGGCGGTCGCGCTAAGCTATTACGTCCTGGGCCTTATCAAGTACGCGCTCTACGCTGTTCCGGACAGCGCCTTGGGCGTTTCGGACGAGTTCGTGATCGGTCTTCTTGTCCTGCCGATGGTGCTGGGCGTGTGGTGGACGATGCACACCCTCAAGGACCGACTGATCAAGACTTCAGATCAGCAATAATTCCGCTTGTCCTGACGGCCATATGTGTCCACACTTCTGGACAGATGGCGCGCTTCCCCTTCTCTGCGATCGTCGGTCAGGACGAAATGAAGCTCGCGCTCCTGATCGCAGCGGTCGATCCCTCCATCGGCGGAGTGATGGTGTTCGGCGACCGTGGAACAGGCAAGTCCACCGCCGCCCGCGCACTGGCCAGTCTGTTGCCGCCGATCATGGTCATGGACGGCTGCCGCTATGGCTGCTCGCCCGAAGCGCCGCATAGCTGCCCCGGCCCGTGCGAATCCAACAAGGCCAGCAAGCGGCCGGTGCCGTTCGTCGATCTGCCACTGGGCGCCACGGAAGACCGCGTGCTGGGCTCGCTCGATCTGGAAAGGGCACTGCGCACCGGGGAAAAGACGTTCGAACCCGGCTTGCTGGCGCGTGCGCATCGCGGGTTCCTCTACATCGACGAGATCAACCTGCTCGAAGACCACCTGGTCGACCTGCTGCTCGACGTGTCCGCCTCGGGCGAGAACGTGGTCGAGCGCGAGGGTCTGTCGGTGCGCCACAAGGCCAAGTTCGTGCTGATCGGCAGCGGCAACCCGGAAGAAGGCGAACTGCGTCCGCAACTGCTCGACAGATTCGGTCTTTCGGTCGAAGTACGCACCCCGCGCGAGATCGAAAACCGCGTCGAGATCATGCGCCGCTGCGCCTCGCACGATGCCGACAGCGAGGCTTTTGCCGCACAGTGGGCCGAGGAGGACGAGAAAGTCCTGCAGCAGATCGCGCGCGGACAGAAAAAGCTGGCGAAGATCGAGGTGCCGGACGGTGTGCTCGTGGACGCCGCCGGTATCTGCAGCGCCGTGGGCGTTGACGGCTTGCGCGGCGAACTGACCCTGATGCGCGCCGCGCGCGCCTTTGCCGCGCTGAAGGGGGCAAAGGTGGTCAAGCGCGATCACCTGCTGCACGTTGCGCCGATGGCCTTGCGCCACCGCCTGCGCCGCGACGTACTCGACGAAAGCGGATCGACCGCACGGATTGATCGCGCGATCGCCGAACACTTCAGATGACCGAGGCACTGTCAGATGCGCTCCTGGCAGCGCGCCTGCTGGCCGCAGACCGCAAGCTTGGCGGCCTGGTCCTGCGCGGCGGCGGACCGGCGCGCGATCTCGTCTTGCAAGCGCTGCGAGGATTGCTTCCGGCGGACACGCCCTTCCGCCGCCTGCCCGGTCATATCGACGAGGACCGGCTGACCGGTGGCACCGACATTGCTGCAAGCCTCGCCAGGGGCACACTCGTAATGCAACGGGGCCTTCTGGCAGAGGTGGCAGGCGGCGTGCTGGTCGTTCCCATGGCCGAGCGTCTGCGCTCGGACACTGCGGGCAGGATCGCGCAGGCGCTCGACAACGAAGGCGCCTTCCTGCTCATCCTGCTCGACGACGGCGAAGGCCCGGACGAGCGGCCACCGCTCGCCCTGATGGAACGGGTCGCTTTCGACCTCAGTCTGCGAGACGTGCGCGCGGCGGACCTCCACCGCGAACTGCCCGAGCCGGGCGCTGCCGGGGCCGCACCATCACTTGATAGCGAAGCACTCTCGGCCCTTGCCGCCACCGCAACGGCGCTGGGTATCGCCTCGATCAGGCCGCTCCTGCAGGCCGCCGCCGTTGCCCGGGCGCACGCAGTGCTTGGCGGCCGGGACACGGTTCACCGCGCCGACCTTGAAGCCGCGACGCGCCTCGTCCTTGCCCCGCGCGCGACACAGCTGCCGCCGGAGCCTGAAGCGCCCGCTCCTCCAGAACCCGAGCATGAGCCCGAAGAGGCAGAGCGCCCGGACAATGACGAAGATGACGACAGCGCGCCCGACATTCCCGAAGACCTGCTGATCGAAGCGGCCCGCGCCATGATCCCGCCTGATGTGCTGGAACTGATCGCCTCGGGCCGCGCCCAGCGGGATGCGCGTGGCGGAGGCACCGGACGCCGCACCGGTTCAGCACTGCGCGGCAAGCCCCTGGGTGCGAGGCCCGGCATGCCCGGCGGCGGTGTGCGCATGGCGCTGGTCGATACGCTGCGCGCCGCCATACCGTGGCAGCCCCTGCGCAGGCGTGATCCGACTCCCGAAGGCGCAGGTCCGATCCGCTTCCGCCGGGACGACCTGCGGGTCCGCCGCTTCGAAGAGCGCGCCACCACGGTCACGATCTTCGCGGTGGACGCATCGGGCTCGGCGGCACTCGCCCGCCTGTCGGAAGCCAAGGGCGCGGTCGAGTTGATCCTCGCCCAGGCTTATGTGAAGCGAGCCGAAGTTGCGCTGGTCGCCTTCCGCAGGACCGATGCCGACCTGCTGCTGCCCCCCACCCGCTCGCTCACCCGCGCCAAGCGCGCCCTTGCCGAACTGCCCGGTGGCGGCGGCACCCCGCTTGCCCGAGGCATTGCCCTTGCCCGGCAGCTTGCCGATGCCGTGATGAGCCGGGGCCGCACACCGTTCCTCGTGTTCCTCACCGACGGCAGCGCGAACGTGGCCGCAGACGGTACATCCGGCCGCGCCCAAGCCAATGCCGACGCGCTGACGGCCGCGAGGGGAATTGCCGGCGCCGGCCTTGATGCCGTGGTAATCGACATCTCCCCCCGCCCTCGGCCCGAAGCTGCGAGCATCGCAGAAGCGATGCGGGCGCGTTACCTGCCGCTGCCCTTCGCCGATGCCAAGGCGCTCAAGGCGGCGGTGACGCTTGCTGCCGAGCCGCAGAAGAAACGCGCATGAGCGGGCCGCGCTGGGAGGTCGAAGGGCGCAACTGGCCGAACCGCGAGGCAAGCCGCTTCGTGGAGACGCCTGGACTCAAGTGGCACGTTCAGGTGGCGGGCGATGGGCCGGCGATCCTGCTGCTCCACGGCACCGGCGCGGCAACGCATAGCTGGCGTGACGTGCTGCCACTGCTGGCGCAGGACTTCACCGTGATTGCCCCTGACCTGCCCGGCCACGGCTATACCAAGGGCCGCCCGCGACAGGGCCTGACGTTGCTTGGCATGGCGAGTGCCGTGATCGCCCTGCTCGATACCCTTGGCCAGAGGCCGTCGCTGATCGTCGGCCACTCGGCCGGCGCGGCCATTGCGATCCAGACCGTCCATCTGCAGGGCGCGGCCATGCCCCTGATCGGCTTCAATCCCGCCCTGATGCCCTTCCCCGGCCTTGCCGCCAAGCTGTTCCCGTCGCTGGCCAGGATGCTGTTCGTGAACCCCTTCGTCCCGCGGATGCTGGCCGGCATTGCCCGCATTCCGGGCGAGACCGGGCGCTTTCTGCGCCGCGCCACCGGCTCTGCCATCGATGTGCGGGGGATCGCTGCCTACGAGGCATTGATGGGCAACCATCACCACTGTGGCGGGGCAATGGAAATGATGGCCAGTTGGGACCTCGACGCGCTCAGCCGCCTGCTACCGCAGTTGAGAAGCCGCGTGCTGCTCGTACATTCCAGCGGCGACACAGCCGTGCCGCTGTCGTCGGTCGAACAAGCCGCGAGGTTGATACCCGATTGCCGTCTGGAAGTGCTGCCGGGGCTTGGGCATCTTGCGCATGAAGAGCGCCCCGGGAAGGCCGCTGAACTGATCCGCACGTTCGCCGCCGCAAGCGCGAGTGACGAAAGCAAGGGAGAGCCAGGATGAATTCGATGAGCGAACACTTTGGCTGGGTGGAAATCGTCTTCACCGCCGTCATCGCGCTGGGCTTCGGCATTTACCAGCTATGGTCGGTCAACCGCGAGATCGCGAAGGACAAGGCGAAGAAGCAGAACCCGGACGACTAGCCGCGCGGTATCCGATAGGGCAGCATGAACTGCACGATCGGCGAAGAAAAGCGATCGAGATCAAGGCTTTCCTGCACGGCCACGACGGGCTCTCCAAACAGGCGCGATGACAGGGCGGAGCGCGCATAGAACGGTGCGTCCTCCCACGTGCGGATGACGCTGGCATGGCCCCTGTCCGCCCGCGTCTTGCGCTCCATCTGCCAGAGCGTGTTCGGCAAGGGCGCAACCGGCGGCAGCGCCTCCTCCTCGTGCGGCACGCCGTCCGCGCCAAAGCGCAACGCGCTGGCAAAGCCCTGGCCATTGCGACGGATACCCTCGTAGCAGACCACCGATCCGCTGCGCCCATGGGCGCGGGACCAGTGCCAGACGCGGAAGCCTTCCTCCAGCGATTCCGCGCCGAAGTTCGAATCGAGATAGGCGCTGCCCTTCCACTTGAGCCCAGGCTTTTCCATCCGGACCTCGATCCGCGCGCGCGGGGCAATGCAGTGCCAGCGGTGGCGCCCCGCCGGGTCCAGCGAGAAGGCGCGGTCGTTGGTCGCTTCCGGGTAGACGCGGACCTTGCCGGCGACACGCCGCTGCCACGGCACACCAACCCGCTTGTCCATCTCCTCGATGTCGATTTCGAGCGCCTCACCGGTCCAGCGAACCGAACTAGGCCCGATCTGCAGATTGTCGGCATCGCGCGCAACACTGCCACGCTCGCGCTCGGTCATGGTCCAGCGTGCGCCGGGGCCATAGAGCGCCACGTTCAGGGCGCAGTGCTGCAACGGATCGGTGCGGCCGCTCTTCTTGTAGTAGGGCGAGAAAACACTGCCGATGAATGCGATGATCGTCAGCCCATGGCGTCCGCATTCGCTGATCGCATCGACATACCACCAGCCATAGCCACCGGGCGGAACTTCCGCATCGAAGCGAGGTCTTGCACCACAGCCTGCATCGCCAGTTGCCCGGACAAGGCGGCCATCGGCACCCCGGCCCCCGGATGGGTGCTTCCACCCGCGCAGTAAAGCCCAGGGATCCGGGTCCGCGTGCCCTGCCGGAGGAAGGACGCCGCCCAGCCGTGCGAGGCCCGACCATAGATCGCCCCCCCGGTCGAGGGCAAAAAGTTCTCGAAGGCGTTCGGCGTCAGCAGCGTGTGGGGAAAGTCTTCCTCCAGCTCCAGTCCGCAACGCTGAAGGCTGCGCAGCATGGCCTGTGTGCACCGGGCCTTCTCCTCTTCGGTATAAGTGTGGCTGTCGCCATTGGCAGGCGCGTTGACGATGATCTGCAGACGTTCACGCTGGCCCGGCGGCACATCGGCCCCGCCCTCGCGATCGAGCGCGCAGACATAGACGCTGGGATCACATGGCGGAGCGCCGCCACGAATGTCGCTGAATTCGCGGGCATAGTCGGGCGAGAAGAACACGTTATGACGCTGCAACGGAAAGCCCGATGTCCGTGCATTAGCCAGCCAGACCATCGCCGAGAGCGAACGCTTGCGCACGCCATGCGATGGCACCGCCATGGCGCCCAAGGGGCCGAAGCGCCCTGCCGCCAAGGCCTCGGGATCGGCATTGGCGATAACCGCGTCGGCGGCAATGCGCTCGCCATTGCAGAGGATCAGGCCCGATGTGCGTCCTTGCGCGGTCTCGATCAGGGCTGCGCCCGTGCTGAAGCGGAACTTCGCGCCATGCATCTGGCCCAAGCGCATCAACGCACCCGCAAGCGCGCTCATGCCACCTTCGATCAGCCAGACACCTTGCGCTTCCACGTGGGCGATCAGCATCAAGGTTGCCGGTGTCTCGAACGGCGAGGACCCACAGTAGGTCGAATAGCGCGCGAAAAGCTGGCGCAGGCGCTGGTCGGCAAAATGCTGGCCCAACACCTTCCACATCGATTCGTAGGGCCGGATCGCCAGAAGGTCGCCCATGCGCCACAAGCCGATGCGCCACATCAGGGGGAGCGGCCAACTGACCTTGCTCCCGCGCATCATCGGACGATCGATGATGCCGTGAATGCGCGCGGCCTCCCTGTGGAAGGCACGAAAGCCCGCTGCGGCCGAAGCGCCGGCAAAGTCACCAATGGCCTGCTCGCTCAGCTCCGGATCGGCATGGAGATCGAGATGGCGCCCCGGACCCCAGGCGTGACGGGCAATCACGTCTGCACGGCGAATGTCGACAAAGTCGGCGAGATCGGCGCCGCAAGCCGCAAAGATGCCCTCGAATACGTCGCGCAGGGTGAACACCGTGGGACCGGCATCGATGGAGGCACCATCGACGATCAGCTGACGCGCCTTGCCACCGGGGTGCGCTGCCTTTTCTACGACGGTGACATCTGCCCCGCGCGCAGCCAGCAGCGCGGCTGCCGTCAGGCCGCCGATGCCCGCGCCGATGATAGCCACCCGCGATGCCAAGGCAAGCTCCTCTCCTGAAGGGAAACCCTCCACCGAATACAATTGACCTTTACACCACAAATGTCCAATCTTTTGGACATATGCTGGACGTTGCCCCTTTGACGGATGCGCCGCCGGTGCCCCACCCTCCTGAACGGCCTCCCGAATGGCGACGCCGCTGGACCCATTGGCGCAACCGGGTTCTGGGCAGCCCGGTCTTCCAGGACTGGGCGTCGCGCCTTCCGATTTTCGCAAGCGTATCAAGGCGCCGCGCCGCCAGCGCGTTCGATCTGGTGGCAGGCTTCACCTATTCGCAGATACTGCTTGCCGCGGTCCAGACCGGCCTGCTCGACCTGCTCGACGCAGGGCCTTGCAACGCCGATGATATCGCCCGGTCGACCGCGCTGAGTCATGCCGCCGCGACTCGGCTGCTCCGCGCCGCCGCCGCGCTGGATCTTGCCGAAGAAGTTGCCCCGGGATGCTGGATGCTCGGCCAGCAAGGGGCGGCTCTGCGATCAAACCCCGGGGCGCTCGCCATGGTCGCGCATCACCCGCTGCTTTACGCGGATCTCTCCGACCCGCTTGCCCTGCTGCGGCAGGACCGACAGGAGCCGACGGCCCTGTCGCGCTTCTGGCACTATCACTCTGAAACCGATGGCGAAATTGCCGGTCGCTACTCTTCACTTATGGCCGCGTCGCAGCAGATGGTGGCGCAACAGGCGATGGGTGCCTATGCTTTCGATCGCCACTGCCGCCTGCTTGACATAGGGGGTGGCCATGGCGCTTTCGTCAACGCGCTGGCCCCGGCATGTCCATCTCTGGAGCTGGGCATATTCGACCTGCCTCCTGTCCTTTCCGGTGCAACGAATCTGCCGCCACGGGTCTCCCGACATCCTGGCGACTTCTTTGCCGATGCCCTGCCCACAGGCTACGATTGCATAACTCTTTCGCGGATTCTCCACGATCATGACGATGATCGCTGCCTGCAGATCCTGCGCGGAATTCGCGCAGCTCTTCCCGAAAACGGCCGCCTAGTCATTGCCGAACCGATGGCCGGGGCACGCGGGGCAAAGGCCATGGGAGATGCCTATTTCGGCCTTTATCTCTGGGCGATGAACTCTGGTCGTCCCCGCGCGCCCGCTGAATACGGCGAGATGCTTCGCAAAGCGGGCTTCCGGCACTGGCAACAGAAGCGAACGGCAATGCCGGTCATCGCCAGCGTCATTGTTAGTTCATATTGACAGCTATGACCGTCCAATCTGTTTGACACTCTTTGGCGTTAGCGTATGGTGAACACTGCCTGACAGTACCCATCCGGATACTGCGGCAAGGCCCGGATCACCGGGAGAGGGGAAGACCGGCATGGAGTCGCTGGCGGTCATACTGGAGGCACCGAGGCGCATCGCGCTTCGCAGGCTTGCCTTGACCTCAGGACAAGGCTCCGAAGCAGGCTTCTCCGCACTCGCTCCTTCAGACGTCCTTATCGAAGTCCAGTGGAGCGGCGTAAGTGCCGGAACCGAAAAGCTTCTCTGGTCGGGCGAGATGCCGAACTTCCCCGGAATGGGCTACCCGCTGGTGCCCGGATACGAGAGCTTGGGCCGCATCGTCGATGCCGGAAGCGAAGTCCAGACGCGCATCGGCGACTGGGTCTTTGTCCCCGGCGCAACCTGCTATCGCGATGCGCGCGGCCTGTTCGGGGGCACCGCGCGGCAGGTCATCGTCCCGTCCGCACGCGCCCTTCCCGTCTCCGAGTCGCTGGGCCGTGACGGGGTTCTGTTCGCGCTCGCCGCGACTGCGCTTCACGCGATGAACGGTGGCGATCCGCCCGATCTGATCATTGGCCACGGCACGCTGGGCCGCCTGCTCGCGCGCATGACCATCGCTGCAGGTGCCCCCGCCCCCACGGTCTGGGAGCACAAGCCCGCCCGCCGGACCGGCGCCCAAGGGTACAACGTCATCGCTCCGAAGGACGACGATCGCCACGATTACGCGAACATCTATGACGCCAGCGGCGATGCCGATTGCCTCGACCTGCTCGTCCCGCGCCTGCGCAAGAAGGGCGAGATCGTGCTGGCAGGTTTCTACGCCAACCGCCCGAGCTTTGCCTTCGCGCCAGCCTTCCGGGCCGAGGCACGCTTTCGCGTTGCCGCCGAATGGGGGCCGGATGATCTCGCCTCGACCCGCGCCCTGATCGACTGCGGCGCGCTCGATCTTTCGGGCCTGGTCTCGCACCAACGCCCGGCCGAAGAAGCCCAGGATGCCTATCCCGAAGCCTTCCTCGATGCCGACTGCCTCAAGATGGTCCTCGACTGGAGCAACTGCGCATGACGATGCTGGATACACATGCCGCTGCCCTGCGCGATGAAGCCGCGATCGAGCCTGACGCGCCGCACACCGGCGAGGTACAGAAGGAAACGCAGATCATCGCGATCTACGGCAAGGGCGGCTCGGGCAAGAGCTTTGCCCTGTCCAACCTCAGCTACATGCTCGCCCAGCAGGGCAAGCGCGTGCTGCTGATCGGCTGCGATCCCAAGTCCGATACCACCAGCCTGCTCTTTGCCGGCAAGGCCTGCCCGACGATCATCGAGACGTCGTCCGCCAAGAAGCTGGCCGGTGAGGAAGTCCGCATCGAGGACGTCTGCTTCCAGCGCGACGGCGTCTTCGCCATGGAACTGGGCGGCCCCGAAGTCGGCCGTGGCTGCGGCGGTCGCGGCATCATCCACGGCTTCGAACTGCTCGAAAAGCTCGGCTTCCATGACTGGGGCTTTGACTACGTCCTGCTCGATTTCCTGGGTGACGTGGTCTGCGGCGGCTTCGGCCTGCCGATTGCGCGCGACATGTGCCAGAAGGTCATCGTCGTCGGCTCGAACGACCTGCAGTCGCTCTACGTTGCCAACAACGTCTGCAAGGCGGTGGAATACTTCCGCAAGATGGGCGGCAATGTCGGCGTCGCCGGCATGATCATCAACAAGGACGACGGCACCGGCGAGGCGCAGGCCTTTGCCAACGCGGTCGACATCCCCGTGCTCTGCGCCATTCCGGCGGACGAGGACATCCGGCGCAAGTCGGCCAATTACCAGATTATCGGCAAGCCCGGCGGGCAATGGGGCAGTCTCTTCGCAGAGCTTGCATCCAATGTCGCGTCGGCGCCGCCGCGGCAGCCCACGCCCCTCGACCAGGATGGACTGCTCGGCCTCTTCTCCCCCGAAGACACCGGAGGCAACGTCGAGTTGGTCCCGGCGACACAGGCTGACATGCGCGGCGGATCTTTCGAACAGCGCCCCTCTCTCGAGGTGGTCTATGACGAGGTCTAGGCCATGACTGACCTTGCGGACAGGGCGCTTCATGCCCGCGAGCCGGACCGGATCGCTCTCGACCCGCCGGTCGAAGGTGGCGGCTGCCATGCCGGCGCCGATGTGCTGCGCGATGCGACCAACAAGGCGCAAGGCTCGGAACTGCTGGATCGCTACGCCGCCGACTATCCGGTTGGCCCGCACGATCAGCCGCAATCGATGTGCCCGGCATTCGGTTCACTCCGCGTTGGCCTCAGGATGCGGCGCACTGCCACCGTGCTCTCGGGCTCGGCCTGCTGCGTCTATGGCCTGACCTTCACCTCGCACTTTTATGGCGCACGGCGCACCGTCGGTTACGTGCCGTTCAGTTCAGAGACGCTGGTAACCGGCAAGCTGTTCGAGGACATCAAGGAAGCCGTCGAAGGCCTTGCCGATCCAGTCGATTACGATGCAATCGTCGTAACCAACCTGTGCGTCCCGACCGCCAGCGGCGTACCGCTGCGGTTGCTCAAGAAGCAGATCAACGGCGTGCGCATCATCGGCATTGACGTGCCGGGCTTCGGCATACCCACGCACGCCGAGGCCAAGGACGTGCTCGCCGGGGCGATGCTGGCATATGCCCGCGAGGAAGTGGCGCAAGGCCCGGTCGCGGCCCCAACCACCCGTGCCGACAAGCCGACCGTAACCCTCCTTGGCGAAATGTTCCCGGCTGATCCGGTGGGCATCGGCATGATGCTCGAACCATTGGGCCTTGCCGCCGGGCCGGTCGTCCCCACCCGCGAATGGCGCGAGCTTTACGCTGCGCTCGATTGCGCCGTAGTGGCTGCAATCCATCCGTTCTACACTGCCAGCGTCCGTGAATTCGAACATGCCGGGCGCACCGTGGTCGGCTCGGCCCCGGTCGGCGCGGAAGGCACGGCGGCCTGGCTCGATGCCATCGGTACTGCCTGCAACGTGCCAGCCGAAAAGGTCGAAGCCGCCAAGGCGCGCTTCGTGCCGATGATCCGTGCCGCGCTTGCCGCCAACCCGATCAAGGGCCGGATCACCGTCTCCGGCTACGAAGGCTCCGAACTGCTCGTCGCCCGCCTGCTGATCGAAAGCGGCGCTGACGTACCCTATGTGGGCAGCGCCTGCCCGCGCACGCGCTGGTCCGATCCGGACCGCGAATGGCTCGAGGCGCGCGGGGTGCGTGTCCAGTTCCGCGCCAGCCTCGAACAGGACATAGCCGCGGTGAAGGAATTCCGACCCGACCTTGCCATCGGCACGACCCCGGTGGTCCAGCACGCCAAGGCCCAGGCGATTCCGGCGCTCTACTTCACCAACCTGATCTCGGCCCGCCCGCTGATGGGCGTGGCCGGCGCCGGCAGCCTGGCGCAAGTGATCAATGCGGCGATGGCCAACAAGGCGCGCTTCGACAGGATGACCGCGTTCTTCGAAGGCGTCGGCACTGGCCCGGCCGCCGGGATCTGGGAAGAGACGCCGCAGGACCGCCCGGCCTTCAAGAAGAAGTACGCCGCCCTGAACGAAGCCGCGCGCAAGGCGGCAGAGGCGGTGGGCACATGACCCTCGTCCTCGACCATGATCGGGCCGGCGGCTACTGGGGCGCCGTCTATGTCTTCACTGCGGTAAAAGGCCTGCAAGTGATCATCGACGGGCCGGTGGGTTGCGAGAACCTTCCGGTTACCTCGGTCCTGCACTACACCGATGGCCTGCCTCCGCACGAATTGCCGATTGTGGTCACCGGTCTTGGTGAGGAAGAGCTGGGCAAGACCGGCGCCGAAGGCGCGATGAAGCGGGCATGGAAAGTGCTCGATCCGGAACTGCCCGCCGTGGTCGTGACAGGCTCCATCGCCGAGATGATCGGCGGTGGCGTGACGCCGCAAGGCACCAACATCAAACGCTTCCTGCCGCGCACGATTGACGAAGACCAGTGGCAGTGTGCCGACCGCGCGCTCAGCTGGCTCTGGTCGGAATTCGGCCCGAAAACCGTCCCTGCGGTCAAGCCGGTCAAGGACGGCGTGAAGCCCAGGGTCAACATCCTCGGCCCCAGCTACGGCATGTTCAACATGGCGAGCGATGTTCACGAAATCCGCCGCCTGATCGAAGGCATCGGTGCGGAGGTCAACATGGTCTTCCCGCTGGGCAGCCATCTGGCCGATGTCCGCAGGCTGGCAGATGCCCAGGCGAACGTCTGCATGTATCGCGAATTCGGACGCAATTTGTGCGAACTGATGGAGCGGCCCTACTTCCAGGCGCCGATCGGGCTCGACAGCACAACCCGCTTCCTCCGCGCGCTGGCCGCCGAACTCGGCCTTGATCCAGAACCGTTCATCGAACGCGAGAAGCACACCACGATCAAGCCGCTGTGGGACCTGTGGCGCTCGGTCACGCAGGATTTCTTCGCCACGGCCAGCTTCGGCATCGTCGCCAACGAGACTTATGCGCGCGGCATCCGCCACTTCCTCGAAGATGACATGGGCCTGCCCTGCACTTTCGCCTTCTCGCGCAGTGCTGGCGTGAAGCCGAAGAACGAGGACGTGCGCGCCGCGATTCACGCGAACCCGCCGCTGGTGCTGTTCGGAAGCTACAACGAACGCATGTACAGCGCCGAGAAGGGCGGCCGGTCGATCTACATTCCGGCCAGCTTCCCCGGCGCCGCCATCCGCCGCCACATCGGCACGCCGTTCATGGGCTATTCGGGCGCGACCTACCTCGTGCAGGAAGTCTGCAACGCACTGTTCGATGCGCTGTTCAACATCATCCCGCTGGCCACGCAACTCGACGCAGTGGAAGCAACGCCCGCGCGCGCCACCCGCGAACTGGCTTGGGATGAAGACGCCAAGGCCCGGCTCGACCAGATCGTCGAGGCACAGCCCGTGCTGGTGCGCATTTCCGCCGCCAAGCGCCTGCGCGATGCCGCCGAACGTATCACTCGCCGCAATAACGAAACCCGCGTCAGCGCCGACAGGCTCGCCGATGCCATGCTCGAGGCGCAGGTCACATGATCCGCGCATCGATCCTTCCGCGCTCATCCCAGGCGCATCAGCTTGCACGGTCGCCCATCTCCGGTCGCCCGTGTTCCCCCATCCACGCGGGTCAGTTCCGCGCGGATACCGAAAGAGGTCTTCCGCCTCTCGCACATCAACAACGACTGGAGATTGGGCAATGAGTGATCATGACGATCGCTTCGGGCTGAGGACCTACCTCACCCCAGAGGAAGCAAAGGAATTCCACAAACTCTTCATGAGCAGCTTCGTCGGCTTCACCGCCGTCGCGGTGGTCGCACACGTCCTCGTCTGGATGTGGAAGCCCTGGCTCTGACGCATCCGCCTGCCCGCGGCGACAGCCTGAGGCAGGACCTTCAACACTTGCACAAGGACTAAGACCATGTGGAGGATTTGGCTTATTTTCGATCCGCGCAGGGCTCTGGTTGCCCTGTTCGCGTTCCTGTTCGTGCTCGCACTGGTGATTCACTTCATCCTGCTCAGCACCGATACGTTCAACTGGCTCGATGGCCCGAATTCGGCCCAGGGCATGGCGAACGCAGCAGCAGCGGCGCCCGCAGCGCCCTGACGCAACTGTGCGAGAGGCGGCGGCACTCCCGTCGCCGCCTCCTGTGGCAGCCAATCAGAACACAGCTAAGCCCGTCGCGCCGCGGCGGGGAGGGGTAGAACCATGGCACTCCTTAGTTTCGAACGAAAATACCGCGTTCGCGGTGGCACGTTGATCGGCGGCGACCTGTTCGATTTCTGGGTGGGTCCGTTCTACGTCGGCTTCTTCGGTGTGGTGACCGCGATCTTCGCATCGCTGGGCACCGCCCTCATCTTCTACGCGGCCTCGCAGGGGCCGACGTGGAATCCCTGGCTCATCTCGATCGAACCGCCAGACCTCAAGTATGGCCTTGGCCTCGCGCCGCTGGCGCAGGGCGGGTTCTGGCAGGTCATCACCGTCTGCGCGCTGATATCCTTCAGCAGCTGGGCGCTGCGCGAAGTCGAGATTTGCCGCAAACTGGGCATGGGCTATCATGTGCCGGTCGCCTTCAGCATGGCGATCTTCGCCTACTTCACGCTGGTGGTGATCCGCCCCGTCCTTCTGGGCGGATGGCACTTCGGCTTCCCCTACGGCATTTTCAGCCACCTCGATTGGGTTTCCAACACCGGGTACCAATACCTGCATTTCCATTACAATCCGGCCCACATGCTGGCAGTCTCGTTCTTCTTCACGACGACGCTCGCGCTCGCCCTTCACGGTGCGCTGGTGCTCTCTGCGGTAAACCCGCCAGAAGGTGCCGAAGTGAAGTCGCCCGAGTATGAAGACACCTTCTTCCGCGATCTCATCGGCTATTCGGTCGGCACGCTGGGCATTCACCGCGTCGGCCTTCTCCTTGCCCTCAACGCGGGCTTCTGGAGCGCCGTCTGCATCGTGATCAGCGGGCCGCTGTGGACCAAGGGCTGGCCCGAATGGTGGACCTGGTGGCTCAACCTGCCGATCTGGTCGTGAAGGAGCACTGAGCGATGGCGACCTATCAGAACATTTTCACCCAGGTCCAGCTGCGGGGCGAACCCGAAGCCGGGATCGCCCTTCCCCCCGGCAGCGAGCCGCGGATAGGCAAGGGATCGTTCAACCACCTCATGGGCCTGATCGGCCATGCGCAGATCGGCCCGGTATATCTTGGCTGGACCGGCGTGTTCGCCCTGATCTTCGGCTTCTTCGCGATCGAGATCATCGGGCTCAACATGCTCGCCTCGGTGGGCTGGAACCCGATCCAGTTCGTGCGCATGCTGCCCTGGCTCAGCCTTGAACCTCCGGGGCCGGAATATGGCTTCACGCCCTTCGTCCCGCTGGCCAAGGGCGGCTGGTGGATCATGGCCGGGTTTTTCCTGACCACCTCGATCATCCTCTGGTGGATCCGCACGTATACCCGCGCCCGGGCGCTCGGCATGGGAACGCACGTGGCCTGGGCCTTTGCCTCGGCGATCTGGCTCTACCTCGTGCTCGGCTTCATCCGCCCGTTCTTCATGGGCTCGTGGGCGGAAAGCGTGCCGTTCGGCATCTTCCCGCACCTCGATTGGACCGCCGCCTTCTCGATCCGCTACGGCAACCTGTTCTACAACCCGTTCCACGCCTTCTCGATCGCCTTCCTCTATGGATCGACCCTGCTCTTCGCGATGCACGGTGCGACCATCCTGGCGGTCGGTCGCTACGGCGGTGAGCGCGAGATCGAGCAGATCACCGATCGCGGCACGGCATCGGAACGCGCGGCGCTGTTCTGGCGCTGGACCATGGGCTTCAACGCCACGATGGAATCGATCCACCGCTGGGCCTGGTGGTTCGCAGTGCTGACGACGCTGACCGGCGGCATCGGCATCCTGCTGACCGGCACCGTGGTCGACAACTGGTACCTCTGGGCGCAGCAGCATGGCTATGCTCCGATGTATCCCGATACCGGGGTCATTGATCCCGCCACGCTGGGGAGTGCGGGCCAATGAAAAGGACAATCGCAATCGCCGCATTGGCGAGCGCTGCTCTGACCCTTTCGGGTTGCGAGCTGGGGCCGAAGCAGTCGGTCCAGAACGGCCATCGCGGCACCGGGATGGACCAGGTCACCTTGAAGAAGGTGGCCATGGCCAAGGACGACGTGCCCGCCCCGCCCTACGATCCGCCCTCGAACGATGGACCTCGGGCTGGCGCCGCCTACCAGAACGTCCAGGTCCTGGGCGACGTCTCGGAAGAGCAGTTCACCTACACGATGGCCGCAATCACCGCGTGGGTTTCCCCGGAACAGGGGTGCAATTACTGCCACAACCCCGAGAACATGGCCTCGGACGAAAAGTACACCAAGGTCGCCGCGCGCAAGATGTTGCAGATGACGCGCAACATAAACTCCAATTGGAACAAGCACGTGGCGAGCACGGGCGTGACCTGCTGGACCTGCCACCGCGGAAATGCGATCCCGGCCAACTACTGGGCGCTGCCCGAAGCTGGCAAGAACGGGATCATCGGCAACCGTCATGGGCAGAATAATCCCGTTGCGGCATCAGCTTACTCGTCGCTGCCGGAAGCGTCGCTGGCGCTTTACCTGACCGGTGATCCGAAGACGGACAGGTCAATCCGGGTCGTTTCCGACACCCTGCATCCGACCAAGGCCAACGGGCTATCCATCAAGGAAACCGAGCCGCAGTATGCACTTATGAACCATCTGTCGCAGTCGCTGGGCGTGAATTGCACGTTCTGCCACAACGCGCAGGCGTTCAAGCCGTGGAACATCAGCACGCCCAAGCGCGCCACGGCGTGGTACGGCCTGCGCATGGTCCGCGATATAAATGGCCAGTATATCAGCACCTTGAAGGACGTCTTCCCGGCGCACCGCAAGGGGCCGATGGGTGATCCGTTCAAGGTGAGCTGCGCCACCTGCCACCAGGGCAAGAACAAGCCGATGGGTGGGTACAAGATGGCCAAGGACTACCCGGCACTGTGGGGCCCACCGATGGCGATGCCGGCGGCAGCTCCGGCAGCGCCTGCGGCACCGGCGGCTCCGATTGCCGCTGCGGTATCAACCGCAACACACTGATCCCCCGCAGGAATGTGGGACCTGAAGGGTCCGCTGGAGCACTCCGGCGGACCTTTTTTTGGGTTTCCAACTCTCGGGGGCAGAGGGGCAACTCCCCCCTAACTCACCCCCAACTCTTGCAGACGGACGTGCGACTGTCAGAGGCTGCGGCGACGGCGCATGACGTCGGCGATGTGCACCGGGAAGGACAGCGCGATCGGGGCCGAAATCCACGGCCAGTCCGCTCCGACCAATGCGGCGCGAAGTCCAACAACGATCAGCGCTGCGGGAAGCAGCATGGTGAGGAGATCCCCAACGCTCCAACCGCGCCAACGCAGCCAGAGCGCTTCGAGCAGGAGTGCGGCGAGGACAATGTCGGCGGCGTGGCCCGAGGCGAAGAGCGCTTCCATGGTGCCGGGCAATGACCTTCCCTTAACCGAACGGTGCGTTGAGGCGGACGATTTCCCAGTTGAGCGCGCCGGCAACAGTGACCCAGGCGATGTAGGGTAACAGCAGCACCGCCGATAGGCGCGAGATGCGGCCGCAATACACGATCAGCGTGGCGATCGAGAGCCACAGCAGGCAGAGCTCCCAGAACGCCCAGTCAGGGCGCTGCATCCGGAAGAAGAGCAGGCTCCACAAGATATTGAGGAAGCCGTTCAGCGCGAACAGGCCGATCACCGTGTCCGACGTGCGGGAGCTGCGTGCCGCGCGCCATGCTGCGACTCCGGCGATGGCGCACAGGGCGAAGATCGTGGTCCATGCGATCGGGAAGACCGGGCGCGGCGGGGTGAATCCGGGTTTGATCAGCGAGTCATACCAGGGCCCGAGATCGGTGATCGTCCCGCCGACCATTGCCGTGGCGAAGGCGGCCAGCGAGGCGATGCCGATGGGAATGCCGGCAGGCATGAGCGAGGCGGGCTTCATCCGACTGCAGGCCTCAACCCGAGCAAGTGCGCGCAATCCTTGAGGAATATCCGCACGTGCGCCATCGGTTTGGCGCGCACGAGCTTCTTGTTCATGTAGGCCTGCCAGGTCAGTTGCTGCACGTCCTTGTCCGCACACATCTCGACGAAGCGTTCGCGCCGCTTGTCGCTGGAGTACCAGAAGTACTGCATGATCCCGAGAATCCAGAACACGCGGCCATGTTCGCGCAGGAACGCCTTGCGCGCCCGCTTCAGCAGCGCAGGATTGCCGCTGGCAAGGAAAGCGTCGCCGGTTTGCGCGGCGATCCGGCCGCAGACCATGGCATAGTAGATGCCCTCGCCCGAGGCAGGGGCAACGACGCCGGCAGCGTCCCCTGCGACCAGCACATCGCGGCCATTGTCCCAGCGCTTCAACGGCTTGAGCGGGATCGGGGCGCCTTCGCAGCGGATCGTCTCGCAACCTTCAAGGCCGAGTTCATCGCGCATCTGCTTGACCGAACCGCGCAGCGAAAAGCCCTTGTTAGCGCTGCCGACGCCGATGCTCGACGTTTCGCCATGGGGGAAAACCCACGCGTAGAAATCGGGCGAGAGCTTGCCCTGATAGAGCACGTCGCAACGCGAGGCATCGAACCCTTGTTCGGTACTTTCAGGCGAGCGCACGACTTCGTGATACGCGAAGACGCACGGGTTACGTGTCGCACCAGGAATGTTTTCGCGCGCTACGCCCGAGCGCGCGCCGTCAGCACCGATGACAAGGCGGGTGCGGACTTTCCGGACTTCGCCGCCGCGCGCTTCGTGATAGCAGACGATCGCGCCGGGCTTGCCGTCACGCTCGATCCGATCGTACGTGCCGACGCGGCGGTCGGCCCCGGCCTTGGCGGCACGGGCCCGCAGCCATTCGTCAAAGTGATCGCGATCGACCATGCCGACATAGCCGATCTCGCCCACCGGCATGTCCACTGCCCGGTTCGATGGCGCGACCATCCGCGCCGATCGGGCGCGCGCCACGAGCAGCGATTGCGGCACTTCGAATTCCTCGAGCAGACGCGGCGGCACTGCGCCGCCGCAGGGCTTGATCCGCCCTGCCCGGTCAAGAAGCAGGACCTTCCGGCCCATGCGTGCCAGATCCCAGGCGGCCGTGGCGCCCGACGGTCCACCGCCAATGACGACGACATCGTATTCAAGACTATCGGTCATGCCCCTGCCGCCCCGAGTTGGGCGGGGATGTCCCGCCGGTGAGTTACCCGCATCGCGAGGATTGCCGAGACGAGGAACAGGCTCGCCTCGAATGCGAAGATGAGCTGGAAAGACTCGGCCACCTGCCCCGTCGCGCCGCGCACGAAATCGACGCCCAAAGCCCCGGTCAATCCGCCGAGGCCGAATGCGATGGCCTGCGCCGTGCCCCAAACGCCCATGCGCACGCCTTCGCGGGTGCGCTTGCCCGCCCCGGCCAGCCCCATCATCGAGCCGATGGCAGAGACGGCGAAGGCACCGTTGAAGAAGCCAAGCGCGGCAGTGTTCGCCGCCAGTGGCCAGCTCGGCCCCGCCTGGGCCGCCATGGCAAGCCCTGCCAGCGCAACAGCCGAGCCGATACAGCCAAGCATGGTCCAGATGCGCAGTTCGATGGGCATGCGCCCGACGAAGGCACTGCCGCCAAGGCCCGTCACGATCATGCCGACGAGAACCCCGCCGTGCTGGACGCCGGAAAGGCTGGTCGACTGGCCGGGCGACATCTGGAACACGAGCCCGGCAAAGGGTTCGAGGATCAGGTCCTGCATCGAATAGGCGAGCATCGAGACGAAGATGAACATGGTGAAGCGACGCGACTGCGGATCGCCGAGGATTTCGGCAAAGGCTTCACGCAAGGACGCAGGGGGCTGACGGCTTTCCGCTGAAAGGGCGCCGGTGGCCTTGGCCTCCAGCCCGATCATGGCGATGCAGGTGAGCGTGATCGCCGCAGCTACGACGCACCCTGCGACCATGAACAGGCGCTGTTCGGTGAACGGATCAAGCAAGGCTCCGGCAGTGCCGGCGGAAATGACGATGCCGAAGACCATCATGATCCAGGTCGTGGCAGCGGCGGCGGCACGGCGTTCGGGAGCGACACCGCTGGCGAGAATGGCAAGCATCGAGGTTCCCGCCGCACCAACACCGGCACCGATCAAGGTGAAGGCGACCGTGGCGAGGCCAATCCCAAGCATCCGCGCATCATCAAGCATCGTGGTTGCCTGCACCGCGAGCAGCGCACCAGTTCCGAGAATTGCCATGCCGCCGATGACCCAAGGCGTGCGCCGGCGGCCGAGATCGGAGCCGTGGCCCCATAGCGGGCGCGATAGCTGCACCATGTAATGCCATGCCACGAGACCTGCAGGCACGCCTGCCGCTAGGCCGTATTCCAGCACCATCAGGCGATTGAGCAGGGAAGTGGCGATCATCACCATCGCCCCGATCGAGGCCTGCACGGCCCCCAGCCGGACAATCGAAAACCAGCCGAAACTGCGGTTCATCAGACATACCCTCCAAGGCCGAGTGCCGAGGCGAGCATGCCAAGCACGTAGAGTGAAACGCCGGTGGCATTGTACCAGGGGGCATGGCGCGCAGGCGCCGACACCAGCCTTGGCATGAGCGCGAGCTGCGCGGCGAGCAGGACTGCGACCACCCCTGCGGAGATGTGGTGTCCCCACATGACCATCAGCGCAACGACGATCGCTTGCGGGATGGCCATGACGGCACTGGCCAGCAAGGCGGCTGGCCTTTCGCCGAGCACCACCGGAAGCGAGCGCAGGCCGGTCGCCCGGTCACCCTCCACGGCCTTGAAATCGTTGAGTGTCATGATGCCGTGGGCACCGATGCTGTAAAGCACAAGGATCACGAGAACGTGAACCGGTGGCAAGGATCCAGCCATCACGGCGGCGCCGGTAAACCAGCTCAAGCCTTCGTACGTGAGGCCGACGACGGCCGGGCCGATCCAGCCGCTGGCCTTCAAGCGGAAGGGCGGCGCGCTGTAGGCCCAGGCGCAGACGAGGCCGAACACGGTGGCGATCAGCACCCAGTGGCCGGAGAAGGCAGCGACCGCCAGCGACAGGACCGTCCAGCCGATGGCGATATAAAGGCCCCAGCGCCCGCCGATGCGGCCCGAGGGGATTGGCCGATCAGGCTCGTTGATCGCGTCAACGTGGCGATCGAACCAGTCGTTCACGGCTTGGCTGGTGCCGCAGACCAGTGGGCCGGCCAGAAGGATGCCGGCGATGAGGAAGGTCCAGCGGCTGAGGGGGGAGACGCCCGAAGAAACCACGCCGCACATCAGGGCCCACATCGGCGGGAACCAGGTGATCGGCTTGAGGAGTTCCAAGACGTCACGAGCCGCCGGAGGCGGCGTCAATCCAGTAGAGACTGCAGATTGCGCCATGGGCAAAGACTATGCCCATGCACCCCAAGCGTCAAATCAAATTGACACTCTATTCGTCAAGTGAATCTACCAGATTGCCAAGGCCATAGCGGTGGAGCTTCGAATAGAGGCTCTGCCGGCTGAGGCCGAGGATTTCCGCGGCCGATGCGCGGTTGTTCGACGTGTATTCGAGCGCTGCCTCTATGCAGAGACGCTCGATCAGGTCGGTGGATTCGCGCACGATATCGCGCAGCGACATGCGCCCGACGAGATCGGTAAGTTGTTCGACCGAACGCGGGGCGTCTGCGGTAACGGGAAGATCGCGCAGGCGCCGCCCGATCGGGCGAATCACGAAACCGTAGTGAGTCTGGTCGTCGCCGGTCTTGACGGCGGAGAGTTCGACCGGCTCGCCATCGAAGCCATCGCGTGCACCGACCACCGTGCTGACATTGCGGGCAATGTCGTGCTTGGCAAGCTGGCCGTCGATCAGATCGAGATCGATGCCTGGGCGCCCGACGAAATCCGCCAGCGGTCGCCCGCGCAGCTGATCGACGGTGGCGGCAGAGACAAGTTCGACAAAGGCCGGATTGGCGGCCTGGATGAGCATGCGGGCGTCTGTCAGCACGAAGGCATCCGGCATGGCCTCGATCACGCGCATCACCTCGCCCGACGCGGGTTCGGCGGCGCTGGCAGCGCCCGACAGGCGGATGAGCAGGAACTGCCCGCCGCGTTCGCGAAAGCCGCTGGCCGAAAGCATCACGGCATCGGCGCTGTTATTGGGCTGCACCTCGATCGGGAGGACGCCCGGGGAAACGAGAGTCGAACCCAGAAAAGCGATCAGATGCTCGCGCGCGGGGCGGGAGAACAGCGCGGTAAGCTTGGCTCCCTGCAGCGTGCCGTTGCGGGCCTGGAACAGCTGGTGCGCGGCGCGGTTGGCCTCGCGAATGCGGAAGGCTTCGGCATCGACGATCAGCACCGGGTCGGCCGACTGGTCGAACAACATGCGGTAGCGCGCTTCGAGCTGGCGCAGGCGCAGATAATCGCGCTCAAGCGATTGCTGCGCCTGGAGGACACGCTGCTGCAAGGCCGCGGCATCGCGCATGTCCCGACCGATGGCGATGGCGTTCGTGCTTTCACCGAGGCGAACCACCACGAAACGCAGCGGCACTTCGCCTTCAGTCGTGATATGGTTGACCTGGCGCCAGTGCTGGGTCACGCCCTTGCGCGCATTGGCCAGCATTTCCATGACCTTGGCACGGCTTTCCACCGACACCGTATCGAGCCATTCGCGGCCGATCCACTGCTGCGCATCCGGAAATTCGCGCGGGTTTGCCGTCACGTCGACGATCCGCCCAGCTTCATCGAGGACCAATGCAAGATCGCCCGCGACCATCGCCAGGGTAGCTGCAGCGTCCGGCCCGAGCACCTCGAAATGGGTGCGGGCACTGGCGAAGGGCAGCTTCCCTTCGATGGAGTTATTGCGGGAAGGCATCAGTCGAGCCGGCTATCCGAGGGGAAATTCGGTGCGGACTGATCCGGCGCGTTTCCTGGCAACCAGCTTTTCGGCGAGGACAAGAGCCGATCGTGCATCGGGAGCGGTGCCATCGGCGCCCACTTCATCGACGATACCCGGATTGGCATTGACCATTCGTCCACCAATAAAGACCTGAACCCCGGGCGTCCGCGAGACGCTGCGAATGGAACAAATTAGGTCACTGAGATTCGCGTTAGTGCAATCGCAACTGACGGTCAACCCTATGACATCAAAGTGTCTTTCGGCGATAATCTGCAGCAATTCCTTACGCTTGGGTTCGATCAGCGCCTCGGTTTGCCAGCCGGCCCGGGCGAAGACTTCCTCGATCATCAATGTCCCGAGTGCATGCCTGTCACCGGGCATCGGGGAAAATAATGCGCTGCGGGCGCGATCCCCATCGGAGTCGTCGGCCGGAAAACGCAAGGCGACCTGTCGCATGACTTCCTGCAGCCGCCACAAGCCCATCGTCACATCGAGAAAATCGCACTCGTCCTCTTCCCAATGCTGGCCAAGCCGACGCGCGGAAGGGGCGAGCAGATCGACGAAGATCGATTCAATCGCGATGCCCCGCGCGATGAAGCCTTCGACGACCTCGAGCAACTCCTCGGCATCAAGATCAAGCGGCAGCGAGGCGAAGCTGGCGGCGTCGGCCGGATCGACCGAAAGCGTGCCGGTCACGCGCCCACGTTGCACGCCGGAAGAATGAGCAAGCAGGAGACGGGGAATGATCTGCTCCTCGATCAGGCTGTTGACCGACGCCGGGCCTCTGGCCGGCGAGGAACTGTGCCCATCCGTGTGGGTCGAACCTGGTCGCAGGCCCGGAGCACGCCTGCGACGTGCCCGCCTTGCTGCATTGGCGTTGGCCTCAGTCCCGTAAACAGTCGCCATGGCAGACCCCTCCGGCCTGTGGGCGATGATACGCCCGCCGGACTGTCGGATCGATAGTTCGACTCTGACCGGAGCCAACACTCTACGCCTGTAAAGTGTTGCTGACAAACCCGGATATGTCATTTTTATTTGTCGTCAAGACAGATTGACACTTGGACAAGGCGAGGCGTAGTCTCCGGTTCTCGAAGGCCTTGTGCCTCAGCCCGCGAAAGGGGCCGGATGAGAGGGGACACGATCAGATTTAGAGCCGCAGGCCAAGGACTTGGCCCGCAGGCTGCGCGCCCGACGCTTTACACTGCGGAGGAACGCAAGAAGCGCGACTCCACGCGGTGGACGCTGGTGCAGGGCCTTCTCGCCCCCTTCCAGTTCCTGGTGTTTCTGGTCAGTTTGGCACTAGTTCTACGTAGTCTTGCGTGGGGCGAAGGGGCCATGGCTGCCGACGTCTCGGTCGTGGTCAAGACGTTTACGCTCTATGCGATCATGGTGACCGGATCGATCTGGGAAAAGGTCGTCTTCGGCAAGTGGCTGTTCGCCCGCGCGTTCTTCTGGGAAGACGTGTTCTCGATGCTTGTGATCGCGCTGCACACCGCGTACCTGGTGATGCTGCTGGGCCATTACGGCAGCTTCGAGCAGCGCATGCAGATCGCGCTGGCGGGCTATGCCGCCTATGTCATCAACGCTGGACAGTTCCTGCTGAAGCTGCGCGCGGCGCGGCTTGAAACCGGCCAAGCGGAGGCTGCAGCATGAGCGGCGAAAGCGTTCTGGGATGCGCTCCGGCAGCACAGCCGCAAGTCCTGCGCGAACGCGGGCAGCGCGAGGTGTTCTGCGGGCTGACAGGTATCATCTGGATGCATCGCAAGATGCAGGATGCGTTCTTCCTCGTGGTCGGATCACGGACCTGCGCGCACCTGCTGCAGAGCGCGGCAGGGGTGATGATCTTTGCCGAGCCGCGCTTTGCCACCGCGATCATCGAGGAGCGCGATCTGGCCGGGATGGCCGATTGCCAGGACGAGCTTGACCGCATCGTCGACAAGCTGCTGACCCGGCGGCCTGAAATCCGCACGCTGTTCCTGGTGGGATCGTGCCCATCGGAAGTGATCAAGCTGGACCTGGGCAAGGCAGCGCAGCGGCTTGATGCGAAGTTTGCCGGCTCCACCCGCATCCTCAACTATTCGGGCAGCGGGATCGAGACGACCTTTACCGAAGGCGAGGACGCCTGCCTGACGGCGCTGGTGCCTGAAATGCCCTCAGCCGACGCAGACGAGGCGGCCAACCTGCTCGTCGTTGGCGCCCTTCCCGACATCGTCGAGGACCAGTTCAAGCGGCTGTTCGACGAACTCGGCATCGGGCCAGTGCACTTCCTGCCCGCCAAGCGCATGGCCGAACTGCCGAAGGTGGGGCCGAACACGGTGTTCCTGCTGGCACAGCCGTTCCTGACCGAGACGACCGGCGCGCTGCAGCGTCGCGGAGCAAAGCGGCTCGACGCGCTGTTTCCGTTCGGCGCCGAAGGCACGACCGACTGGCTGCGTGCGGCGGCAGAAGCGTTCGGGATCGACCGGATGCACTTCAACCGCGTTGTGGCTCCGGGCCGCGAACGGGCCAAGCGCGCAATCGCCCATCGGCGCGAGCAGCTTGAGGGAAAGCGCATCACGTTCCTGCCGGATTCGCAGCTGGAGCTGCCGCTGGCGCGCTTCCTTCACACAGAGCTTGGCATGATGCCGGTGGAAGTGGGCACGCCCTACCTCAACCGCGAGCTGAATGCGCGCGAACTGGCACTGCTGCCTGCCTCGACCCGGCTGAGCGAAGGGCAGGATGTCGACCTGCAGCTTGACCGCGTGCGGCTCGACCGCCCGGACCTTACTGTCTGCGGCCTGGGCCTTGCCAATCCGCTGGAGGCCGAAGGGCTTTCGACCAAGTGGGCGATCGAACTGGTGTTCTCGCCCATCCACGGCTTCGAGCAGGCGGGTGACCTCGCCGAGCTCTTCGCGCGGCCTCTGCGCCGTCGCGACATCCTGAGGGTATAGACGATGCAGCTGGCGGTCTGGACATACGAGGGTCCGCCACACGTGGGGGCGATGCGTGTCGCAACAGCGATGCAGGATCTGCATTACGTGCTGCATGCCCCGCAGGGCGACACTTACGCCGACCTGCTGTTCACGATGATCGAACGGCGCGGCAAGCGCCCGCCGGTGACCTACACCACCTTCCAGGCGCGAGACCTGGGCAAGGACACCGCGAGCATCTTCCAGAATGCCGCGCGCGATGCCTATGAACGGTTTGCACCCAAGGCGCTGCTGGTCGGCGCATCGTGCACCGCCGAACTGATCCAGGACGATCCGGCGGGCCTTGCCGAGGCGCTGGAGCTGCCCTGCCCGGTGATCCCGCTGGAGCTGCCGAGCTTTCAGCGCAAGGAGAACTGGGGCGCGGCCGAGACGTTCTACCGCGTCGTACGGCAGCTAGTGGATCGGGACGTGCGTCCCTCCCCGCGCGAAGGTCGGCGTCCGCTGGTCAACCTGCTCGGCCCTTGCGCACTGGGCTTCCGCCATCGTGATGATGTGCTCGAAGTGCGCAAGTTGCTGTGGAACCTCGGTATCGACGTGAACTGCGTCGCCCCGCTGGATGCTGCGCCTGACGACATCCGCACGCTGGGCCGGGCCGATTTCAACATCGTGATGTATCCCGAAGTTGGCGGGGAAGCGGCGCGTTGGCTGGATCAGGCGCTGCACCAGCCGGCGATCCGCACCGTGCCGATCGGGGTGGGCGCGACCCGGGATTTCATTGCGGAAGTCGCTGCGCTGGCCGGCGTCGACGCAACGGAGGCCTTGGCCGACCCGCAATCGCGCATGCCGTGGTGGAGCCGTTCGGTCGACTCGACGTACCTGACCGGCAAGCGCGTCTTCATCTTCGGCGATGCCACGCACGCGATTGCCGCGGCGCGGATCGCGCATGAGGAACTGGGCTTCGAGATCTGCGGCCTGGGCTGCTACAACCGCGAGTTTGCGCGCGAAATGCGCGCTGCGGCAGCGCATTATGGCATCGAACCGCTGATCACCGACGACCATCTCGAAGTGGAGGACGCGATCCTCAATGCCTCGCCCGAACTGGTCTTGGGCACGCAGATGGAGCGTCATATCGCCAAGCGCTTCGGCATCCCGTGTGCGGTAATCTCCTCGCCGGTGCATGTGCAGGACTTCCCTGCGCGGCACAGCCCGCAGATGGGCTTCGAAGGCGCCAACGTGATCTTCGATACCTGGGTCCATCCGCTGGTTATGGGGCTGGAGGAACACCTGCTGACGATGTTCCGCGACGACTTCGAGTTCTCGGACGAGGCAGGGCCGTCGCACTTGAATGGCGCGGCTCCGGCGGCACGGCCACAGGCGGAACCAGCGATGCCCTCAACCCGGGGCGAAGTTGCCGAATTGCCGGCCGCGACCACCATCGCGTGGACCGCCGAGGCCGAGCAGGAACTCAAGAAAGTCCCGTTCTTCGTGCGCGGAAAGGTTCGCCGCAACACCGAGGCCTTTGCGCTTTCGCAAGGGCGCGGCGCGGTCGATCTGGCCACGCTCTATGATGCGAAGGCCCACTATGCCCGGTAGCCGCGCCCCTCAGGTCCGTGTCGCGATCGTCACGCTGGACAACCACCTCAAGGCTGGCGTCGAACGCGCCGATGCGCGACTGCGGCAGGACAATGTCAGCGTTACGCTGCATGCGGCGACCGATTGGGACCGGCCCGGCAGCAAGGCGCTGGAGGCGACCAAATCAGCAATTGCACTGGCCGACATCGTGATCGTGACGATGCTGTTCCTTGACGATCACATCCGCGCGATTCTGCCGACGCTGGAAGCGCGGCGTGAAGATTGCGACGCGATGGTCTGCCTGATGTCTTCGGGCGACGTGGTGCGGCTGACGCGGATGGGCGCTTACCGTATGGACGCACCTGCCAAGGGGCCGCTCGCCATGCTGAAGAAGCTGCGTGGATCGGGCAAACCGGGCGCGAATTCCGGCGCGGGCCAGATGCGGATGCTGCGCCGCCTGCCGAAGATACTGCGCTTCATTCCCGGCACCGCGCAGGACGTGCGCGCATATTTCCTGACGTTGCAATACTGGCTGGCCGGATCGGACGACAACGTGGTGTCGATGGTCCGTGCGCTGATCGACCGTTATGCCGCGGGCGAGCGTCTGACCCGGCGGGGCATGACCAGGGCCGAAGCGCCGCGCGACTATCCCGAAGTGGGCGTCTATCACCCGCGCACCGAGCAGAAGTTTTCGGACAGCCTGCGCTTGTTGCCAACCCGGCAGGGCGCGAATGGCACGGTCGGCCTGCTGCTGCTGCGCTCCTACCTGATCTCGAAGGACGCCGGGCATTACGACGGCATGATCGTTGCACTGGAAGCGGCAGGTCTTCGCGTGATCCCTGGCTTTGCCAACGGGCTGGATTCGCGCCCCGTCATCGAGAAGTTCTTCCTGAAGGACGGCGAGCCGGTGGTCGATGCGGTGATCTCGCTGACCGGATTCTCGCTGGTCGGCGGGCCCGCCTACAACGACGCAAAGGCGGCGGAAGAGATCCTCGGCCGCCTGAACGTGCCCTACATCGCGGCGCATCCGCTGGAGTTCCAGACGCTGGAGCAGTGGGGCGCATCGCGGCAGGGGCTGCTGGCGCTGGAATCGACCATCATGGTGGCGATCCCGGAACTCGACGGCGCAACGATGCCGACGGTGTTCGGCGGGCGTTCGGACGGTGCGGGCAAGGCTTGCGCAGGATGCGCCAAGGCGTGCGTTTTCGAGAGCACCGGGCCGGTCAACGCTATGCGTGCCTGCCCTGAACGGGTCGAAGCGCTGGCGGCGAAGGTCGTGAAGATCGTGGCACTGCGCAAGGCTGAGCGAGCAAGGCGCAAGGTGGCGATCACCATCTTCAACTTCCCCCCCAATTCTGGGGCGACCGGGTCTGCAGCATTCCTTGCGGTGTTTGAATCGCTGCATGAGACGCTGAAGCGGATGGCGCGCGAGGGCTATCAGGTCGAAGTGCCCGAAAGCGTCGACGCGCTGCGCGATGCAATCCTGAAGGGCAATGCCGAGCGGTTCGGCGCCGACGCCAACGTTTACACCCGCATCGATGCCGACGAGCACGTGCGGCGAGAGCCCTACCTCGCCGAGATCGAGGCGCAGTGGGGCCCGGCACCGGGCAAGATCCAGAGCGATGGCTCGCACGTCCACGTCCTCGGCGCGCGGTTCGGCAACGTGTTCGTGGGCGTACAGCCGGGGTTCGGCTACGAGGGCGATCCGATGCGCCTGCTGTTCGACGGCGACTTTGCCCCGACGCACGCGTTTTCGGCCTATTACCGCTGGATCCGGGAGGACTTCGGCGCCGATGCCGTGCTGCATTTCGGCACGCATGGCGCGCTGGAATACATGCCGGGCAAGCAGGTGGGCCTGACCGGCAAGTGCTGGCCGGAGCGTCTCTTGGGCGATCTGCCCAACTTCTACCTCTTTGCCGCCAACAACCCTTCCGAAGGCGTGCTGGCCAAGCGGCGTTCGGGCGCGACCATGCTGAGCTACCTGACACCGCCGCTGGCGCGGGCCGGGCTCTATCGCGGCTTTGCCGATCTCAAGGCGAGCATCGAGCGCTGGCGCATGACAACGGACGAGGCGGAGCGCCGGGCGCTGGAAGAGCTGATCTGGGACGAGTGCGCCGCGCTCGACGTGACGGCTGAGAGCGTGCCGGAACTGAGCGCCAATCTCTATGAACTGGAGTGCACGCTGATCCCGCATGGGCTGCATATTCTGGGCGAGGCCCCTGCCGGTGCGGAGCGCGCGGAACTTGTTGAAGCACTGATGGAAGGGGGCGAGAGTTCGGCCGAAGCGATCGAGGCGGCGCTGGATTCCTGCGACGAACTTGGCGCGCTGATGCACGCGCTGGATGGCGGATACGTCCGCCCTGCCCCCGGCGGCGATCTGCTGGCCAATCCCGAAGTGCTGCCGACTGGGCGCAATCTCCACGGCTTCGACCCGTTCCGCCTGCCCACGCGCTTTGCCTGCGAACAGGGCAAGCTGCAGGCGAACCGGTTGCTGGCGCGCCACGCCGCGAACGGAGAGGCCGCTCCGGAAAGCCTTGCCATGGTGCTGTGGGGCACGGACAACATGAAGAGCGAAGGCGCGCAGATCGCGCAGGTACTCTCGCTGATGGGCGCGCGGCCGCGGATGGACAGCTATGGCCGCCTTGCCGGGGCCGAACTGATCCCGCTGGAGGAACTGGGCCGCCCGCGCATCGACGTGGTGGTGACGCTTTCGGGCATCTTCCGCGACCTGCTGCCGCTGCAGACGCGGATGCTGGCCGAAGCCGCACTGCTTGCTGCGAATGCAGACGAGCCGCTCGAGATGAATTACGTGCGCAAGCACAGCCTTGCCCATCAGGCCGAACATCAATGCGACATGGAAACCGCCGCACTGCGCGTGTTCTCCAATGCCGAGGGTGCCTATGGCGCGAACGTCAACCAGCTGATCGAAGGGGGCGTATGGGCCGATCCCGACGAGCTGGCCAACGCCTTCGAGACGCGCAAGGGCTATGCCTATGGCGTCAAGGGCACGCCGGTGGCGCAGCGCGACCTTCTGCGCAGCGCGCTGAAGGACGTGGATTTCGTCTACCAGAACCTTGAGAGCGTCGAAGTCGGGATTACCGATCTTGACCAGTACGTCGACAGCCTAGGTGGGGTGAGCCGGTCGATCGCGCGGGCCAAGGGGGCAGAAGCGCCCGTCTATATCCTCGACGCCACGGTGGGCGAAGCCAAGGTGCGCACGCTGGCCGAACAGATCGATCTGGAAACACGCACGCGCACACTGAATCCAAAGTGGTTCGAAGGGATGCTCAAGCATGGCTTCGAAGGGGTGCGCAACATCGAGCAGCACGTGACCAACACCGTGGGCTGGTCGGCCACGACGGGCCAGGTGGCGCCGTGGGTGTACCAGCAGATCAGCGAGACTTTCGTGCTCGACCCGGCGATGCGCGAGCGGCTTTCGCAGCTTAACCCGACCAGTTCAGCGCGGGTGGCAAACCGCCTGCTCGAAGCCTGCGAACGGCGCCTGTGGGAACCCGACGACGATACGCTCGAAGCGCTGCGCATGGCCAGCGACGAGCTCGAGGACAGGCTGGAAGGCGTGTTCACGGGGCATGCCCCTTCCACCATCACTTCCGCAATTGCGGCGGAATAGGAGTTTGCGATGAACCTGCTCGACCCAAGGGCGCGCTTCAGCCAGCCGGACGGCGAAGGATCGATGCAGGTCTCATTGGACCCGCGCGACGAGATCAAGGGCGCGAAGGTCTTTGCCGTCTATGGCAAGGGCGGGATCGGCAAATCGACGACTTCGTCGAACCTCTCGGCGGCGTTCTCGAAGCTTGGCCATCGCGTGCTGCAGATCGGTTGCGACCCCAAGCACGATTCCACCTTCACGCTGACCAAGAAGCTGATGCCGACGGTGATCGACGTGCTCGAAAGCGTCGAGTTCCATGCGGAGGAGCTGCGGCCCGAGGACTACATGTTCGAAGGTTACAACGGGGTGATGTGCGTGGAGGCCGGAGGACCGCCGGCAGGCACCGGTTGCGGCGGCTATGTCGTGGGGCAGACGGTGAAGCTGCTCAAGCAGCACCACCTGCTGGAAGATACCGACGTGGTGATCTTCGACGTGCTGGGTGATGTGGTGTGCGGCGGTTTTGCTGCACCGCTGCAGCATGCCGAACGCGCTCTGGTGGTGGCCGCGAACGACTTTGATTCAATCTTCGCGATGAACCGGATCGTTGCAGCAATCGGCGCGAAGGCGAAGAACTACAACGTGCGGCTTGCCGGCGTGATCGCCAACCGTTCTGCCGCGACCGACGAGATCGACCGCTTCAGCGAAGCGATCGGGATGAAGCGCCTGGCGCACTTCCGCGACGTCGACGCTATCCGCCGCAGCCGCCTGAAGAAGTGCACGCTGTTCGAGATGGAGCCTTCGCCGGAAGTGATTGCTGCGCAGCAGGAATACCTGCGGCTTGCACAAATGCTGTGGGATGGCGTCGACCCGGTTGTAGCCAACCCGATGAAGGACCGCGATATCTTCGACTTCCTGGGGTTCGAATGATGGCCACGCAATTTGCTCCCAACCGCTATGACAGCCAGCGCGAAAAGCTGGCCGCATACTTCGACGGCACGGCGCAGAAGGCGTGGATCGACCTGACCTCGACCGCGAAGGTCAGCGGCATTCGCGCAACCGTGCGGGCGGGGCGCGATGCGATGCGGGCGCAACTGCTCGGCTGGCTACCCGAGGATCTGCGGCGGCGCGACGTGCTGGATGCAGGTTGCGGAACTGGCAGCCTCAGCGTGGAAGCGGCCTGTCGCGGTGCCGTGGTGACGGCGATAGACGTGGCGCAGGGGCTGGTCGACATCGCGGCCGAGCGCGCGCCTTCCTATCTTGGCCATGGGCGCATCCAGTGGCGCGTGGGCGACATGCTCGATCCGGCCTTGGGCAGCTTTGATCATGTCGTGGCGATGGACTCGCTGATCCACTACACGTTGCCGGACATGGTCTGGGCGCTGTCGGCGCTGACCAGCCGTTGCACAGGCTCGATCCTGTTCACTTTCGCGCCCTACACCCCGCTGCTCGGCGCGATGCATACCGTGGGCAAGGTCTTCCCGCGCTCTGATCGTTCGCCCGCAATCGTGCCTATTGCCGAAAGCCAGCTGCGTGCAGCGCTCAGCCAGTTCGAAGGGTGGGAGGTCCGCCGCTCCGGCCGGATTTCGAGCGGGTTCTACAAGAGCCATGCGATGGAGCTGGTGAAGATCTGATGGCGCAGCGGCAGGCCCTTTCTGCGAAATGGAGCAAGGTGGCGCTCACCTGGCTGCCCTTCGCCGATGCGGCCAGCGCCGAGATCCCGCTGTCACGCCTGCTGCGTCTTTCACTGTTCCAGGTGAGCGTGGGCATGATGACCGTGCTGCTCAACGGTACGCTCAACCGCGTAATGATCGTGGAACTGGGCATTCCGGCATGGCTGGTCTCGCTGATGATCGCCATTCCGCTGCTCGCCGCGCCATTCCGCGCGCTGATCGGGCACAAATCGGACGTGCATCGTTCGGTTCTGGGCTGGCGACGGGTGCCATTCATCTGGTTCGGCACACTGATGCAGTTCGGCGGTCTTGCGATCATGCCGTTCGCGCTGCTGCTGATGGCGCGGCCCGAGCTTTTCGCAATTGGCACTGCGGCGAGCGCGTTGGCGTTCCTTCTGGCAGGCTTCGGCATGCACACGACGCAGACGGCTGGCCTTGCCCTGACCGGCGACCTTGTCGATGACGAGCGCCGCCCGCGTGCGGTCGCCCTGCTCTATCTGGCGCTGCTGGCGGGCATGATGATCGCAGCGCTGGTTATCGGCGGACTGCTGGCGCACTTCACGCCGACCCGTCTGGTGCAGGTGATCCAGGGTTCGGCGATCCTGACCTTCTTCCTCAACGTCATTGCGCTGTGGAAGCAGGAGGCACGCAGTGCGACAATCGCTTCGGCTCAGACGCCGCGCCCCGCCTTTACAGACGTTTGGCAGAGCTTCGTGGCCGAGCCGATCACGATGCGGCTGCTGGTCGCGGTCGGGCTTGGGGCCACGGCGTTCTCGATGCAGGATGCGCTGCTCGAGCCTTATGGCGGAGAAATCCTTGGGCTGTCGGTGGGCGCGACCACGTTCCTGACCGGTGGCTGGGCCTTGGGCGCGCTGGCCGGATTCACGCTTTCGGCCCGGTGGCTCTCGCGCGGGATGGATGCGCTGCGGATTTCCGGATTCGGCGCGGTGATCGGGGTTGCCGCGTTCATGCTGGTGATCTTTGCCGCGCCGCTCGCCAGCCCCGTCGCCCTGCTGGCCGGTGCGACAGCGATCGGTACGGGTGCCGGCCTGTTCCTTGTCGGCACGCTGACCACGGCGATGACGCTGGCAACCGACAAGACATCGGGCCTTGCCCTGGGTGCCTGGGGCGCGGTGCAGACGACGTTTGCCGGGCTTGCCATCGCCATGGGCGGGGTGCTGCGCGATATGGTCTCAAGCCTTGCCGTCTCGGACGAGCTGGGCCTGACGCTGGCCAATCGCGCCACGGGATATGCCACGATCTACATCATCGAGATCTGCCTGCTGCTGGCCACGCTCGTCGTGCTGGGCCCGCTCGTGGGCCAGACCCCGGCGGCTATCCGGCGGGAGGGACGAAGCTTTGGACTGACGGAATTCCCCACATGAGCAGCAGGGGCACAGGGAACGCGAAGAGGACACGCACATGAACTACGGCAATATCGTCGGCACGATCGATGCCGCTCAGATCGCGATGATAACCTTCATCGGGTTCTTCATCGCTCTTGTCTTCTGGCTCCGGCGCGAAGACCGGCGCGAAGGCTATCCGCTGGAGGATGCGCTGACCGGGCGCCTGCTCAGCGAAGGCGGGCCGTTTTCGGCCGCCGCGCCCAAGACCTTCATCCTGCCATTCGGCAAGGGCACGAAATCCGTGCCCACCGGCGAGCGCGATCCGTTCGAAGTGAACGCCAAGCGTCGCGAGAACTTCGGTGGCGCACCGCTGAGCCCGGTGGGTGACGTGTTTGCCGCGGGCGTCGGCCCCGGCTCCTATGCCGACCGTGCCAAGTGGCCCGATATCGATGCCCACGGCAATCCGCGCATTGTGCCGATGGGCCTTGTGCCGGAAATCAGCGTTGCCACGGCCAGCACCGATCCGCGTGGGCTTCCCGTCTATGGCGCAGATGGCCTCAAGGCTGGCGTCGTCACCGACATGTGGGTCGACCGGGCCGAGCACATGGTGCGCTATCTGGCGGTGGATACGGGCGGCAAGACGGTCCTCGCTCCGATGCCGATGGCAGTTGTGAAGAAGAACGCGGTGATCATCGACGCGATCAACGCGGCCGACTTTGCCGGCGCCCCCTTCCCCGCCAATCCGGGCGAGATCACCCGCTATGAGGAAGAGCGCACCGTGGCCTACTTCGGCACCGGCTACCTCTATGCCAACGAAAACCGGCTGGAACCGCTGATATGAGCGAGTACGACCACGAGCCGATCCGCGGGCTGCCGGGCGATCTGCCCGCCGGCGAGAGTATCCTGTGGCAGGGCTCGCCCGATTGGCGAACCTTTGCCCGCAGCGCTCTGCACACCCGCTGGGTCAGCGGCTATTTCGCAGTGCTGGCCCTTTTCGGCCTCGCCAGCGGCAAGCTGTTTGGCGCGGGCGCGGCTGTGGTCGGCGGGGCAATCACGCAAGGCTTACTGGCAGTGTTCGCGATCGCCGTGGCGAAGACGACGGTCTACACGATCACCAACCGGCGCGTCGTTCTGCGCATCGGCGTGGCGCTGAACAAGTGCGTGAACCTGCCGCTGGCGATGATCGGCTCGGCGGATCTGCGGCCGCAGGGCAGCGGGCATGGTGACATTGCGCTGACACTGACCGGACGGCACCGGCTTGGCTTCGCCATGCTGTGGCCGCACGCGCGGCCGTGGCGGCTTGGCCAGCCCAGCCCGATGTTGCGCGCCCTCCCCGACGCGGAAGCTGTCGCCAAGGTTCTCGCCAAGGCCTGCTCGGCAGTAGTGCCGAACGAAGCAGCAGCGGTGCGGTCCAAAGCTGTGCCGGTGCGTGACCACGGCCTGCAGGGAGCGGCGGCATGAGCCCCCACCATGGCAGCTTAGTCCATGACCACGAGAACACCGTCCCCCGCCCGGCGCTGATCCTGGCAGGGGCGCTGGTGGCGACGACGCTGGCGCTGACCGCGCTGGTGCGCGTCGGCGTGCTCGAGCGGGAGGCCGTGCCGGCCGTGGCACGCGCGCGGGATAACGTGGCGGCGCTGGAGGTGCGGCATCTGGCATTCGAGGACCGGGCGGATGGAGCCGTCGTGGTCAAGGATGCCGATACAGGGTCGACACTCGCCGCGATGATCGGCGAGAACGATGGCGGCGGGTTCGTGCGCGGCGTGATGCGCGGCATGGCTCGCGAAAGGAAGATGAAGGGGATCGGCCCAGCGGCACCCTTCGAACTGACGCAGTGGGAGAACGGATCGCTCTCGCTGCGCGACCCGGCGACGGGGCGTTCGATCGAGCTTGGCTCGTTCGGCGCGACCAACCGGGCCGCCTTTGCCAAGTTCCTCAGTGGAGCCAAAGCAAAGGGCAATCAGGCATGATCCGCGCCCGCGCCTTCGAAGTGCCCTGTCGCATAGCGGTGGAGCAAAGCGAGGCGCATTTCCACGCGCATGTCGAGCTGGCGGGCAATCTGTCTGTCGAGCCCGGCGACAAGGTTCGCGTTCATGGCGAACCGATCCGCGTGGCCTTCGGCGAAAGTGCCGTTTTCGAGCGGACGGCAACCGTCGTCCGCGCAGGCCCCCTGCTGCGGGGGTGGATGCGGCTTATCGCCTACCTTGGCCTGACCGAGCTTTACGAGGTCAGCTTCAATCCTGGGAGCCTGAGATGAACGCGATCACACTCGAACGTCCTGTGGCAGCGCCCGAACGTGCGCCCAAGCCCGACGTGCACAAGATGGTGCAGCATGAAACAGTGCTGAGCCCGCGCTTCTACACCACCGACTTTGCCGCGCTCGATTCCATCGACGTCTCGCTGGTGCGCCAGGAATGGGACGAGCTGATGGCCGAGATGGTCAGCGATCCCAACAAGAAGCACTTCAAGCGCCAGGAAAGCTTTGCCGGGGTGATCGAGGGGCTGGAACCGGAGCTGCGGGCCGAGTTCATCGACTTCCTGGTAAGCTCGCTGACCTCGGAGTTTTCGGGCTGCATCCTCTATGCCGAAATGGCGCGGCGGACGAAGAACCCCGACATGAAGCTGCTGTTCAAGCTGCTGGCACGCGATGAAAGCCGCCATGCCGGGTTCATCAATGAATCGCTGAAGGATGCCGGGATCGGCATTGACCTCGGCTTCCTGACGAAGGCCAAGAAATACCATTATTTCAAGCCAAAGTTTATCTTCTATTCGGTCTACCTGTCCGAGAAGATCGGCTATGCGCGCTACATCGCAATCTATCGCCAGCTGGCCGCGCACCCCGAACTGCGCTTCCATCCGATCTTCAACTGGTTCGAGAGCTGGTGCAACGACGAGTTCCGTCATGGCGAGGCCTTTGCCCTGCTGCTGCGCGCCGACCCGAAGCTGCTGACGGGCATGAACAAGCTGTGGGTGCGGTTCTTCCTGCTCGCGGTCTATTCGACGATGTACGTGCGTGATCATGCGCGGCCGGTGTTCCACAAGGCGCTGGGCCTCGATCCCGAGACCTATGACTACCACGTGTTCGAGATCTGCACCGCAATCAGCCGTCAGGTGTTCCCGGTCGAACTCGACACAGATGATCCTCGCTTCCGCCGGGCGATGAAGCGGCTGCTGGTGGCGAGCCGGAAGATCGAAGAGGGCAAGAAGCGCGGCGGGCTTTCGGGCGTGCTGATGCGGGCTTCGGGTGCTTTGGGGGCCGGCACGAACTTCGCGCGGATGTACCTGTTGCGCCCTCGCCGCAACGAACTGCCTGCCACGGTGCGGATGCAGCCCGCGTGGTAAGCTGGACCGGCCACGTCCTGCCGGTGATCGCCACGATCGTGGTCTGGTTCCTTGCGACCGGCCTGATCGCTTGGGCGGACAACCGCGAGCGCCGCACTTTCCCGCGCAGCCTGAAGCTGGCGGGAATCGCGGGCGTCGGCGGGCTGGCAGTGGTGGCCTGGTCGATGAACAAGCCGACGCTGATCGGGGTCTATGCCGCGTTTGCCGGAGCGATCCTGCTCTGGTCGTGGCACGAGATCAGCTTCCTGACGGGAGCGGTGACCGGTCCGAGGCGCGAGGCTTGCCCCGCCGAAGCGCGCGGGCTGGAGCGGTTCTTCCACGCCGTGAGTGCGGTGGCCTGGCACGAGATCGCGCTGGCGCTGAGCGCCATCGGGTTGATCTCATTGAGCTGGAACGCGGCAAACCAGATCGGCGCGATGACGTTCACGCTGCTGCTGGCGATGCGGCTTTCGACCAAGCTGGTGATCTTCTTCGGCGTGCCGAACATGAGCACCGAGATCTTTCCGCCGCACCTCGCCTACCTCAAGACCTATTTCGGGCCGCGGCGCTTGGGAGCGGAACTTTTTGTCGCGATTGCAGGGACTTCCGCTCTTGCGGTGTGGCTCGGTTTGATCGCGATCAATGCGCCGGAGGGCAGCGCCAGTGCATCGGGCGCGAGCCTGCTCTTCGCGCTGGCCGCCCTTGGCGCACTCGAACACCTGTTTCTGGCCCTGCCGATCCGCGACGGGGCGCTGTGGGGTTGGGCCTTGCCCAGCCGCCGCCCTGCCAACTGACCGCAAAGAAGAATTCACGAAGAGGACCGACGACCATGGACTACGAGGGCTACTTCAAGGGGGAACTGGACGCGGTCCGGGGTGAAGGGCGCTATCGGATCTTTACGGAGATCGAGCGCAAGTGCGGCAATTTCCCGCACGCCACGCGCTATGTCGATGACCGGACCGAGCAGGTCACGGTGTGGTGCTCGAACGACTACCTTGGCATGGGGCAGCACCCCGCAGTTCTTGAAGCCATGCACAACACGCTCGACGAATGCGGCGCGGGCGCTGGCGGTACGCGGAACATCTCGGGCACGAACCACCATCACGTGCTGCTGGAACAGGAACTGGCCGATCTCCACGGGAAGGAAGCGGCGCTGCTCTTCACCTCGGGCTATGTCTCGAACTGGGCGGGTCTTGGCACGCTGGCGGCGAAGATCCCCGGCTGCGTGGTGTTCTCGGACGCGCTCAACCATGCCTCGATGATCGAAGGCATCCGCCATTCGCGCGCGATCTGCCGGGTGTGGCGCCATAACGATGTGGCGCATCTCGATGAGCTGCTTTCGGAATACGGGCCGGATGTGCCCAAGCTGGTCGCGTTCGAAAGCGTCTATTCGATGGACGGCGACATCGGTCCGATCGCCGAGATCCTCGACGTCTGCGAGAAGCACGGCGCGATGAGTTACATCGACGAAGTTCACGCGGTGGGGCTCTATGGCCCGCGCGGCGGTGGTGTCGCAGAGCGCGAAGGCCTGATGGACCGGATCACCGTGATCGAGGGGACGCTGGGCAAGGCGTTCGGCGTGATGGGCGGATATATCGCGGCGTCAGAAGCGCTGTGCGACTTCATCCGCACTTTCGCCAGCGGGTTCATCTTCACGACTGCGCTGCCCCCTGCCCTTGCTGCCGGTGCCGCTGCCAGCATCCGTCATCTCAAGACGAGCGAGATGGAGCGGGCCCGGCACAAGGAGCGTGTGGCGACCGTCCGCCGCCGCCTCGACGCGATCGGGATTCCGCACCTGCCCAACCCCAGCCACATCATTCCGGTGATGGTGGACGACCCGCACAAGTGCAAGCGCATCAGCGACTGGCTGATGGACAACCACGGCATCTACGTCCAGCCGATCAACTACCCGACCGTGCCGCGCGGGACCGAGCGCCTTCGCATCACACCCTCGCCGGTGCACAGCGACGGTGACGTGGACAAGCTGATCCATGCGCTGAGCGACATCTGGTCGCAGTGCGAATTGGCGCGGCGTTCGGCTGCCGCCTGATACTGCTGCTACGTTAAAGGGGTGCGGACCATGATGGTCCGCACCCCTTCTTGCGACCCGAAGGGACCGAGGTCAGTTCGGAGCCTTGAGATAGGCAATGACGTCGGCACGGTCCTGCGCCTTGGGTAGGCCGGCAAATGACATCTTGGTACCCGGCACGACGCGCGCGGGCTTTTCCAGATACTGGAACAGCTTTTCCGCAGACCAGGTGATGCCGCTGTTCTTGTTGGCGGCCGAATAGCTGTAGCCCGCCTCTGAACCCGCCTTGCGCCCTACGACACCGGCGAGCGACGGACCGATCATGTTCTTGCCCGCTTCGAGCGAGTGACAGGCCTGGCACTGGGCAAAAACGGTCTTGCCATGCGCGGCATCGCCGGTCAGCGAAGCGAGCGTCGCGCCATCGAGCGTGTCTGTCGAATCTGCTGTCGGCGCAGCGGCGCTGGTTGCTGCTGCAGGGGCCGCAGCAGTGGTTGTTTCAGCAGGCTTTGCCGCTGAGTCGGCTGCGGTCTTGTCAGAGCTGCCGCCACCGCCGCAAGATGCGAGGAGCAGGGTCGCAGTTGACAGCGCAAGGTATTGAAAAACTTGCCTCATATGCATCCACCCTTATTCCGTGTAGCAGCATGATTGGACCACACGGCGGCAAAGTAAAACACTCATCGCAGCGCTCCGCAACACGGTATTTCGGGCCGGATCAAAGTCTGTTCTCAAGTGTTGTCGTGAAAACTTTTTTGCCCGTCCGAACGCTCACAACCAGCTGTGCTGCAGGCTTTGGAACGCGACGGCAGCCATGTCATGGCGGGGGCCGACAAGCGACTGAACCGCATTTTAGAAGTGCCGTCGCGAACCGATCATGACCACACGTGGTTAACGAAGTTTCTGCGGCAATGGCTACCTGAACGGAAGCTTCTGCCTAGTAACAACAACTATATCGCGGAAAACGTAAAAAGAGCAGATCGCAAGCCATCAGTCATGTCGTCGGCCGGAACGGGCGGAGGGAACATGACTATCCCGATTGGCACTATTGCAAACCTGAACACCGCCCCGGACATCCGCGAGGCGATCCTCGACGAGCTGAAGATCCATTCCTCGATCGAGATCGATTGCTCGAGCGTGGTCGAAGCCGACCTCACCTTCCTTCAGATCCTCGCGGCGGCGCGCAAGTTTGCCCAGCGGGAAAGCAAGAGCATCTCGATCGTGCCCGCTGCCGATCCTGCCGTTGCCGGCCTGATCGAGCGCGCGGGCCTTGCCGGGCCGATCTCTGCGATCTGTGAAAATCTCTGTGCGACCGGAGCCACCGAGCAATGACCACCATACTCACCGTCGATGATTCCATGAGCGTCCGGATGGCAATCCGGATTGCGCTGTCGGGAGCCGGACATCAGGTCGCGGAGGCAGCCGATGGCAAGGAAGGGCTCGAACAGGCCAGGTCATCGAAGTTCGACATGATCATCACCGATCTCAACATGCCGAACATGAATGGTCTGGAGATGATCCGGGAAATCCGCAAGCTGCCGCTTCAGGCCGGTACGCCGATCATATTCCTCACGACGGAATCTGATGAGGGCATGAAGCAGCAAGCCAAGGCCGCAGGCGCGACCGGCTGGCTGGTCAAGCCGTTCGTTGCCGAAAATCTGCTGAAGGTAACCCGCAAGGTGCTGGGGCAATGACCGGGCAGGACCCGATCGAAGCCTTCCGGATCGAAGCCGGCGAGCTACTCGAAGCGACCGAGCAGGCCTTGCTCGATCTCAGCCACGACCTGACCAGTCGGGAGCTCATCGACACCGTCTTTCGCGGGATGCACACGCTCAAGGGCTCGGGCGCGATGTTCGGCTTCGATGCTCTGGCCGCATTTACCCATCACTGCGAAACAGCCTTCGACAAGGTCCGCAAGGGGCAGGCCCGCGCTTCGGCAGAGTTGGTAGCCCTGACGCTTTCTGCCAAGGACCACATGCGCACCCTAATCGACCAGCCGAACGGCGATGGCGTGGACAGTGAAAGCGCCGATCTGCTTGCGAGGCTCCAGGCCCTGCTGGACGGAGCAGGCGCCCCTGCAGCCGTGGACTGCAGCGAAGATGCCGGTCACGGTACGACAACGGCCACCACCATCACCGCTGGGCCAGGTCAGGGATGGCACCTGAACTTCCGCCTGCCCGCCAATGCACTTGCCACCGGAACAAACCCGCTCCTTCTGCTCGACGAGTTGCGGGAACTGGGTGCCACCGATGTGGTCGCGGACTTTGACGCGGTTCCCCCGCTTGATGAGCTTGATCCCACGCAGTGCCTGATGGGCTGGTCGATGAACCTGCACGCCAGCGCGACGCGCGATGTCATCGAAGATGTCTTCCTGTTCGTGCTCGACGACATGGAACTGTCCATCACGCCGATCGCGGACGCGAACGACGAAGCCTATGCCTTGGCTGAAGACGGTCCGCCAGACACTGCTGCTGTGGCAGTCTCGCCCGCGCCGTCGGAGCATGCGGCGCTGGCCATCGCGGAAGTCGCCAGCGCCGAACCTGCCAGCGCGAAAGCCGCGCGCGGCCCCAGCGAAAGTGTGCGCGTCCCGGCTGAACGCCTCGATCTCTTGATGGACCGGGTGGGCGAACTCGTGATCGTGCAGAGCCGCCTCGCCCAGCTTGCGGGCAATGGCATTTCCGGCCCTGCGGGCGAACTCGCGCTGCGCTCGATCTCGGAGGAGGTCGAACGACTTGCCAACGAACTGCGCGACACGATGATGGTCTTGCGCATGGTGCCGATTGCCGCGTTGTTCGGACGGTTCCGCCGCCTGGTCCACGACCTGGCCCGTGAGACCGGCAAGTCGATCGAGCTTGTGACCGATGGCGAAAGCACCGAGATCGATAAGACCGTCTCCGAAAGGCTCGCCGATCCGATTGTCCACCTGATCCGTAACGCTTGCGATCATGGACTTGAGACCGAGGAAGAGCGGCTTGCCGCGGGCAAGGCCGCGACCGGTCGCATCCGGCTTTCGGCCCAGCAGGCCGGTGGCGAAGTGCTCATCACCATCGAGGACGATGGCCGCGGCATCAGCCGCGAGCGGGTCCGCGCCAAGGCCGAGGCCAATGGCCTGGTCCAGCCAGGCCAAGTGCTGAGCGACAGCGAGCTGCTGCAGCTGATCTTCCAGCCCGGCTTTTCCACCGCCGCCCAGATCACCAATCTGTCAGGCCGTGGCGTCGGCATGGACGTGGTCAAGCGCACGATCGAAGGCCTGCGGGGACACATCGACATGACCAGCGAACCCGGCAAGGGCTCGGTCATAACCCTGCGCATTCCGCTGACTTTGGCGATCATCGACGGGCTGCTCGTGAGGGGCGGGGATAACAACTACGTAATCCCGCTGGCGGCGGTCGAAGAGTGCCTGGAGCTGAGCCTGGAGGAGGACATCCGTTCGCGCGGGAGGAGCATGATCCAGTTGCGCGAACGCCTGGTGCCCTTCCTGCGCCTGCGCGAGCTTTTCGCGACGGGCACCCGGCCCGACCCCTTCCAGAAGATCGTGGTGATCGCAACCGGAGGCGAGCGGGTCGGACTTGTCGTCGATCAGATCATCGGCAGCCACCAGACCGTGATCAAATCCATGTCGAGCCTGCACCGTTCGATCCCCAGTTTCTCTGGCGCGACCATCCTCGGTGATGGTGGGGTCGCGCTCATTCTCGATGTCGTCCAGCTCGTTGCGCTGGGCCAGAGCCATGAGGAGCGGCTCCGTGCCGCAGGGTGACGCCATGACCACGACCAGCACAACGCCATGGGATGACAACGGCCAACTGGAAGTGCTGACATTCGACGTAGGCGATGAATGCCTGGCGATCGAGGCCGTCAGCATCCGCGAGATACTCGACCTGCTGCCCGAAACGCCCGTTCCGGGCGCACCGGATCTGGTGGCCAGTGTCGTCAACTTTCGCGGCAAGATCATCCCGATCGCCGATCTGCGCGTGGCCTTCGGCATGCCGCGCAATCCCGGCGAGGAGGCCAGTGCCGATCACCGCATCGTCGTGATCGAGACCGAGATCGACGGAGAGCCGCTCCAGATCGGGCTGCGCTCGGACAAGGTCCACGAAGTGACGATCCTCGACAAGGCGCACAGCAGCGAGCCGCCCGTGCTGGGCATGCGCTGGAAGCGCGAATTCGCGCGCGAACTGGTGCGCCAGCCGGGGTCGGTCATCGTCATTCCCGATTTGCCCACAATCTTCACGTCCCTCGCGGAGGCCGCATGATGCGCAATGTTTTTTCGAGAGTTTCCGAACAGCAGGTTCTCGATGAGGTAAGCCGGGTCGAGCAGGCGCTTGCTACGGGTAATCTTCTGCTTCGGCTTGATGAAACCACCGGAAATGCCCCGACGCGCGCCGTCATGGCGGCGTTCAATCGGCTGCTGGATGCCGTGACCAATCCGGTTCAGGACCTGTCCACGCAGATCGCCCGGATGACCGACGAACATGCAGCCGGCGATATCGATGTCGTGATCGACGCAAACGCCCTGCCCGACAAGCTTGGCATCATGGCGACACAAATCAACGAGCTCGTTGCAGCACACATCAACGTCAAGAAACAGGCGATGGCCTGCGTGCGCGAGTTCAGCCTCGGCAATTTCGAGGCTCCGATGGAACAGCTGCCCGGCAAGAAGGCCTTCATCAACGATACGATCGAGACCCTGCGCGGCAATCTCGTCGGGCTGATCTCGGAAATGAACCACATGTCGAGCGAGCATGATCGCGGCGATATCGACGTGGTCATCGACCATGCGAAGTTCCCGGGCGATTTCGGCATCGTGGCGCGCGGCATCAATGACATGGTTGCCGGGCACATCGCGGTGAAGAAAAAGGCCATGGCCTGCGTCAAGGAATTTGGCGAAGGCAACTTCAAGGCACCGCTCGAACAGTTCCCGGGCAAGAAGGCCTTCATCAACGACACGATCGAAACCCTGCGCGGCAACCTGATGGGCCTGATCGCCGAGATGAAGCACATGGCCGCCGAACACGACCGCGGCGATATCGACGTGACCATCGACGATGCCAGGTTCGAGGGCGATTTCGGACTGGTTGCGCGCGGCATCAACGAAATGGTCGCCGGCCACATCGCGGTGAAGAAGAAGGCCATGGCCTGCGTGAAGGCGTTCGGCGAGGGCAATTTCGACGCCCCGCTCGAGCAGTTCCCGGGCAAGAAAGCCTTCATCAACGACACGATCGAAACCTTGCGCACGAACCTGCGCGAGATCACCGCAGAGATCCAGCGGCTGATCGTGGCAGCGACCGAAGGGCGCCTGTCGGAGCGTGGCATTGCCTCGCGCTTTGTCGGAGACTTCGCCCGCCTCATCAGCGGCATCAATGGTATGCTTGATGCCATTATCCTGCCCATCGAGGAAGGCAACCGCGTTCTGCGGCTGATCAGCGTCGGCAACCTGCAGGAAACCGTCGATATCGAATGCCACGGCGATCATCAGCGGATGCGTGACGCCATCAATTCCCTGGTATCAAACCTGAAAAAAACCGCCAACGTGGCCGACCGCATCGCCGATGGCGATCTCACTGTCGAATACCGGGCGCTTTCGGACGATGACCAATTCGGCAACGCGCTGATCACGATGATCGAAAAGCTTCGGACAGTCGTCGGCACGACCTCGGCTGCGGTCGACAATGTCTCGGCTGGCAGCCGCCAGCTGGCAGCAAGCTCCGAGCAGGTCTCCCAGGGCGCGACGGAGCAGGCCGCCTCGGCCGAGGAAGCGTCTGCGTCGATGGAGCAGATGGCGGCGAACATCAAACAGAACGCCGACAACGCGGCGCAGACAGAGAAGATCGCCCGCCAGTCTTCCAAGGACGCGGAAGTTTCGGGCCAGGCAGTCGAGAAGGCGGTCAACGCCATGCGCACGATCGCCGAGAAGATCAGCATCGTCCAGGAAATCGCGCGGCAGACCGACCTGCTTGCCCTGAACGCCGCGGTCGAGGCCGCGCGCGCCGGCGAACACGGCAAGGGCTTTGCAGTTGTCGCCTCGGAAGTGCGCAAGCTGGCCGAGCGCAGCCAGAGCGCGGCAGCCGAAATCGTCTCGGTTTCGTCAGAGACGGTCAAGGTGGCGACCGACGCGGGCGAAATGCTGGCGCGACTGGTTCCGGACATTCGCCGCACAGCCGAACTCGTGACGGAGATCAGCGCAGCCTGCCGCGAGCAGGACATCGGCGCGTCGCAGATCAACGAAGCCATCCAGCAGCTCGACAAGGTCACGCAGATCAATGCCAGCGCGTCGGACCAGATTTCGTCGACGTCCGAGGAACTGGCATCGCAGGCCGAGGAATTGCAGAGCGCCATTTCCTTCTTCCGGACCGGCAATAGCTATGCCGAGCCGCGTCAAAGTACGCAAAGCCGCCGCCAGGCAAGCCCACCGCGCAAGGCCGGTCTGACGCCGCGCGTGGCCACCAAGCCGGCAAAGCGCAACAGCGTCGCCGAACAGAAGGAGCGACTGGCCGGCTTTGCCCTCAATCTGACTGACGGTGGCGTAGACGCCGACGATGCAGACTTCGGACGCGCAGCATGAGCAGCGCGGGCGAACTTCAGGTCGTGGAATTCGGCCTGGGCAACGAGGTTTTTGCCATACCTGTCGCTCTGGTGCGCGAAATCCTCGATTATGCGCCACCTTCATACCTGCCGAACGGCCCGGCGCATTTCATCGGCCTGACGGATCTTCGCGGCCAGGGCGTGCCCACGGTCGACTTCCGCCGGCGTCTCGGCCTGCCGTCTGTCGACCCCACACTGGCCACGCGCATCCTGATCCTCGATGTGCGCTTGCCCGACCGCCTGCTGACGCTGGGCGTCGTCATCGACCGGGTGTTGAGCGTCACCAGTTTCGAGAAGGCAGACATAGAACCTGCCCCGGATATCGGGATCAGCTGGAACTCCGAATACATAACCGGCGTGGTGCGCCGGGACACGGGCTTCGTGGTCATCGTCGACGCGGCCCGGATTTTCACGACCGAAGATGCCATCGGGATCGGCAGCGAAGGTCAATTGGTCAACGCCTGAAACACCCGCGACAGCGAACGGAACGTGCTGCCGCCACAGAGGTGATCAGAACAAGAAGGACGGGAACAACCATGGCCATCAATCCATTCACGGCAGCTTCTTCTGCCCAGGTTCATCAGGAGATTGCCCGCGTTCAGGATGCCATATCGAACGGCGATCTGGGCGCTCGCCTACACGCTTCAGGCTGCAATGCCCGCACCAGCGCTTTGATCGACGCGATCAATGGCCTTCTCGACCAGTCGCAAGCTCCGGTCCGCGAGCTTGGCAGCGCGATAAAGCACATGACTGCCGAGCATGAACGGGGCGATATCGACGTGGTCATCGTCTCGGACAATCTTCCACTGGAAATCGCGGAGATGGCCGCTGACATCAACCATCTCGTCAACGCGCACATTGCGGTGAAGAAGCTGGCGATGGGGGTCATCCACGAGTTCAGCCTCGGCAATTTCGATGCCAGGCTGGATCCGCTACCGGGCAAGAATGCCTTCATCAACGACACCATCGAGACGTTGCGTCGCAGTCTGACCGGATTGATTGCCGAGATGAACCACATGGCGAGCGAGCATGAGCGCGGCGATATCGACGTTGTCATCGACCATGCCAGGTTTCCCGGGGATTTCGGTGTCGTGGCACGCGGCATCAACGACATGGTCGCCAGCCACATTGCCGTGAAAAAGAAGGCCATGGCATGCATCAAGGCCTTCGGCGAAGGTGATTTCAACGCCCCGATGGAACAGTTGCCGGGCAAGAAGGCCTTCATCAACGACACCATCGAGAACCTGCGCCAGAACCTGCGCGCGATAACCTCGGAGATCCAGATGCTGATCGGCGCTGCCACGGCCGGTCGCCTCGGCGAGCGTGGCGACGATCGTCGCTTCGTGGGGGATTTTGCCAGCCTGATCAGTGGCATCAACGGTATGCTCGATGCGACGATCCTGCCGATCGAAGAAGGCAATCGCGTGCTGAGCAAGCTCAGCGCCGGCGATCTTGGTGAGCGGGTCGAGATCGATTGCCAGGGCGATCACCAGAAGATGCGGGATTCGATCAATGTGCTGGTCGACAACCTGCGTGCGTTTGCCAGCAACGTGAGCCTTGCCGCCAACGAGGTGGCCGAAGGCAGTTCACAGATGGCAACCAGTTCGCAGCAGCTGTCGCAAGGGGCGACCGAACAGGCCGCGTCGGCAGAAGAGGCTTCGGCCTCGATGGAGCAGATGGCCGCGAACATCAAACAGAACGCCGACAATGCGGCGCAAACCGAGAAGATTGCCCGCCAGTCCTCAAAGGATGCAGAGCTTTCGGGAACGGCAGTCGACAAGGCCGTCATCGCCATGCGCACGATCGCGGACAAGATCGGCATTGTTCAGGAGATCGCGCGCCAGACCGACCTCCTGGCCCTGAATGCCGCGGTCGAAGCCGCGCGCGCAGGAGAGCATGGCAAGGGCTTTGCCGTTGTTGCGTCGGAAGTGCGCAAGCTGGCCGAGCGCAGCCAAAGTGCTGCCGCCGAAATCGTTTCGGTGTCGGCCGAGACGGTGAAGGCGGCGAGCGAAGCCGGCGAAATGCTCAGCAAGCTGGTGCCGGACATCCGCCGCACGGCAGAACTCGTGTCGGAAATCAGCGCCGCATGCCGCGAACAGGACATCGGAGCTTCGCAGATCAACGAGGCGATCCAGCAGCTCGACAAGGTGACCCAGCAGAACGCCAGCGCTTCGGAACAGATCTCCTCGACGTCGGACTCTCTTGCGGCGCGGGCCGAGGAACTGCAGCAGACAACCGCGTTCTTCCAGCTGGAAGAGCAGCGCACGTTTGCACAAGCGGCTCCGCGCACACAGCGCAACGCCAAGCCGAAGCCGAAGTCGGCGCCTCAGGTTCCCACCAAGGCTCGGCCCGCCAAGCCGAACTCGGTCGCCCATCAGAAGGAGCGGCTCAACGGCTTCGCACTCGACCTGACCAGTGGTGGGGCAGACCATGAGGACAGCGACTTCGGCCGGGCGGCCTGATTGAAGACCGCCCGTAGAATCCTCAAGAAATGTATGACCCGCCCTGTCCATGCAAGGGTCGATCGGTGGTGACGGTGCCAGTCTGCACAAATGTATCCGGCCTCTCGCGAGTGGACCGCTGTTGCGGCCAGGCCTTGATGAGATCCGCGCGTATCGTTCTCGGATAAATGCTTCGGGCTGGTAGCCCGTTTTTTTGACGGAGCTTACGATACGCAGGTCAACTGTTTCGTCATCACGCTCACGAACCTCGCAGTCTGTAGCGGTCCAGATCAGCCGAAGGCTGGATCCCTCCGCTCGTAACTGGCACCGGGCTTCGTCAGCACGACCCACAAGATGCGGGCGATCTTGGCTGCCAAGGCGACGGTGACCTTGTTCTTATGCATTCGGCGTTCCAGCCCATCAAGCCATGGCCCCAGGCGGTCCCGGCTTCGGTCGAGATGCGTCACGCAGGATCTAGCTCCGTGGATGATCATGCGCCGGAGGTACTTGTTGCCACGTTTGCTGATGCCGAGCAGCCTCGTTTTGCCCCCAGTAGAGTACTCCCGTGGCACGAGCCCAAGCCATGCCGCCAGATCGCGAGCTTTGCGGAACTGACGCCCCGTGCCGGCCGATGCAAGCAAGGCGGTGGCCCCCAGTGGGCCGACACCGGGTACAGTCATTAAGCGACGGGCCGTATCGCTGCGCGCTGCGATAGCTTCGATCTCGCGGTTCATGGCGGCGATGCGCTGTTCGAGATCGCCGAGTTCCCCGAATACCTCAGTCAGCATTCGGCGCATGGCGGGCGTGAGCTCATTGTCCATATCCCCGAGCACCCGTGGCATGTCGGCTTTGAACTTGCCGGCACCTTGGTGGATTGCGATGCCGTATTCCAGGCAAAAGGCGCGCATCTGACTGATCAGTCGCGTGCGATGAGCGATCATCCTGTCCCGGACGCGGTGCAGAGCCTGCAGGTCAATCTGTTCCGGCGACCGGATCTCCACGAAGCGCATCGTCGGCCTGGTTACCGCTTCTGCGATGGCTTCGGCGTCGATGATATCGTTCTTGTTCGACTTCACGAACGGCTTCACGAACTGTGCCGGCACGATCCGCACAATGTGACCCATCGCTTGAAGTTTGCGCGCAAGCCACTGCGAACCGGGACACGCTTCCATCCCCACCAACACCGGCGACGCACGCTCAAAGAACTGCAGCAACGTCTCCCGTCTGAAGGTGGCTTTCTGGATCGGTGCGTGAGAAGCATCGAGGCCGACGACGTGAAAGACCGTCTTGCCGATGTCGATGCCGAACACGGCTGCATCTCTTGGCTTGTTCCGTATGCTCATTGCATCCTCCTTCTTGATCGCTCGACTGTGGATGGAAGGACAGGGCGGGTCATCCCATTAATGGTGCGCACTTGAACGATCTCAGCCCCCTCTCCTTTGGTCTGGCAGCCGATAGCGATCGCATTTCCGCAAGGCAGTTCAAGGCGCTTGCCGAACTGATCCAGCTTGAAACCGGCATCAACATCAAGTCCAGCAAGCAGACCATGCTGGAGGGCCGCCTGCGGCGACGCGCCAAGGCGCTCGGTATCGATACGCTGGGCGGGTATTGCGACATGGTGATCGGCGGGCAAGTCGATCCTGACGAACTCGAGCACCTGATCAACGCGGTCACCACCAACAAGACCGATTTCTTTCGCGAGCCCGGGCACTTTGATTACCTCACGGGCACGGTCCTGCCGCTATATGCGGAAGAAGGCTGTCGCCAGATCCGCTGCTGGAGCGCGGCATGTTCGACGGGCGCCGAACCGTATACGATCGCCATGCTGCTGGACGACTTCACATCGAAGAACCGCGGCATCGACTATCGGCTGATCGCCACAGACATCGATACCGAGGTTCTGGCAACGGCGATGAAGGGGATCTACCCTCGCGAACAGGTTGAGCCCGTCCCCGCTCCACTGCGTCGACGCTACATTCTCGAATCCAAGGACCCGCAACGGCAAGAGATCCGCATTGCTCCCGAAATTCGGCGTCGCGTGGCGTTCGGCAGGCTCAACCTGATCGATGACTCCTATGCACTCGATCAGCCGGTACATCTCATCTTCTGCCGCAACGTCCTCATCTATTTCGACAAGCAAACGCAGGAGCAGGTCGTGCAACGTCTGTGCGAGCAGCTTTTGCCCGGGGGCTATCTTTTCCTCGGCCACTCGGAGTCGATCACCGGCTTCAAGCATGACCTCACTCAGGTTGCCGGCACGGTATTTCGGAGGTCATCATGAACAAGCGCCCCGCACGTACCCGCGTTCTGGTGGTCGACGACAGTGCAAGCGTGCGCCAGACCATGAAGGCGATCCTCGAGGAAGACCCCGAACTGGAAGTCATCGGCACTGCCGCCGATCCATTTGCGGCAGCCCGCATCATCCAGACCGAAGTGCCGGACGTGATAACCCTGGATGTCGAAATGCCAAGGATGGACGGCATCACTTTCCTGCGCAAGCTGATGAGCCAGTGCCCGGTGCCCGTGGTCATGTGCTCGTCCTTGACAGAGCAGGGTTCGGAAACGCTGCTCCAGGCTCTCGAGGCCGGGGCCGTCGATGTGATCCTGAAACCGCGGCTTGGCGTGGCCGACCACCTCAGTGAAGCCCGCGCAACCATTTGCGAGGTCGTGAAGGGCGCTGCCCGGGCCCGCGTTACGGCGCGCAAGCCCGTGCCGCCGCGCATGAGGCCGGAGCAGAAGCTGACAGCAGATGCCGTGCTGCCACCGCCCAGCGGCCGCGCGATGAGCCGCACCACCGAAATGGTGGTCTGCATCGGCGCGTCGACAGGCGGGACCGAAGCCCTGCGCGAGGTCCTCGAAGCTCTGCCCGCGAACTCACCGGGCATCGTCGTGGTCCAGCACATGCCTGAGCGCTTTACGCGCGCGTTCGCCAGCCGTCTCGACTCCCTGTGCGAAGTTTCAGTGAAAGAGGCCGAGCAGGGCGACACTGTCATGCGCGGGCATGTGCTCATCGCGCCCGGTGGCAAGCATACCCTGCTGGAGCGACAGGGCGCGCGCTATCTCGTCTCGGTCCGCGATGGACCGCTCGTTTCCCGGCACAAGCCGTCCGTCGACGTGCTGTTCCGATCAGCCGCGCGGTGCGCCGGTTCGAATGCGGTGGGCGTGATCATGACCGGCATGGGCGATGACGGAGCGCGCGGACTGCTCGAGATGAAGGAGGCGGGTGCACGCACTTTCGCACAGGACGAGGCAAGCTCGGTCGTGTTCGGAATGCCGAAGGAAGCAATCGCGCGCGGTGCGGCTGACCGGGTGCTGGGACTCGATAGCATTGCCGGGGAAATCCTCCGGGCCACGGCGCGCTGAGCGATGGCGGCTCTCAAACTTGTCGTCCCCACTCCCGCCAAGGACATCGGTCACGCAGCGCTGATCGAGGATCTGGTCTCGCTGCTCAAGCGTCTGGACGAAAGCTTCGACATGGCCAGCACGCACCTGTGCCAGTCGGTTACGCGCATCCAGACGATTACCTCGGCCCTGACCGAAGTGACCGGCATGTTCGATGGCGGCGTCGGCGTCGAAGCGGTCAATGGATTGCGGATGGCCGCCGAATCCCTGCGCAACGTGCGCAGTCTGGTTCAGGGCAGGTCTCACGAGATCGCGACCATGCACGAGGCCGCCCGGTCTTTGCGGACCAGCGCTGGCGAGGTCATGCGTTGCCTGCAGGTCCTCGACATTTACGGCATGAACGTGAAGATCACCGCATCGGGCCATCCGCAGTTCATGGAATTTGCAGATGCCATGCGGGGCAAGCTTGATCAGGGTGACCGGGAACTGCGCGGCCTCGACCATATGCTCGAAGGGCTTCTCGAAAGTCTTCGCGAGATGGGCGAGAACGACAGGCTGCTCGATCGCGAATGTGCGAAGGTCTTCCCGCAGGTACCCAATGCGCTGATGCGCGAAGCGGGCAACCTGCAGCAGCACCAAATGCGTCTTGGCAACCTGGCCAAGACCATTGCCGGCCTGGCTCTGGCGATTCAGACCGAGCTCCACGCCGCCATCCAGGCAATGCAGATCGGCGACAGCGTGCGCCAGCGGCTGGAACACGTGCTGGCGAGCCTGCGCATGCTTGAAACGCGACGCCAGGACGGCAGCATGGCCGGGTCTGCTGGCGCACCGTTGCTTCGCGTTCTCGCTGCATTGTTCGAAGCGGCAGTCTCCGACTATGCGCGCGACAGGGCCGAACTCGCGGCTTCTCTTTCGCGACTGCAAAGCCAGTGCAGAAATCTCCAGGGTCTTGACGACGATCAGGCCAGCGAGGGCGACAGTGACATGCTGGAGCGCATCGAGGCAAGTGTTGCCGAGGCGCACCTGATGCTGCGCCAGCTGGACCGCGCGAACAGCGAGGGCATGGCGACACTCGACCTGATCCTGCAGACGGTCGATGAAGTTACGGAACGGGCAGAAGCCATCACCCGGCTCCGGCTGGATGTGCAGCACATGGCGATCAATATCGGTCTGAGCTGCCGCACTGCGCAATCCATCGGACGACCGGTGATGGTCATCGCCAACGAGATCAGGACATACTCCGAGCGCCTTGATGCAATCGCCGATGCCATCCAGCGAACGCAAACGAACCTGTCGGCGCCCTGCCACCGCCTGCAGAGCCAGTCGCACGAGAACGGTGGTGCATCGGGGGAACTCCTCGCCCGCTTCCTCACCACGATTGGCGATTGCAACGAAAGAGGCCGACAGGCGATGGCCGTGGTTGAAGCCGAGTCAGACCAGTTGGGATCAAGCCTGGCACTGGCAATCGATGCACTGGAGGAAGCAGGGATGCTGGAAGCGCCCATGCGAAACCTGTCGTCCGTCCTGCAAGGCGCCGGTTCGGATTGCCAGCCGGTCGACGGTGACAAGGCGGTTCTATTGCAGACTATGCTCGACGATCTGGCGCGAAGCTACACGATGGCAGACGAGCGCCTCATCCACAACCAGGCGCTTGTCCCTGGCCTGAATGGGATCGCCATCGCGCCGGATGTGACGTTGGCCCCTGATGACGACGAGGACGATGGCCTGTTCTGAAACCGGCCAATCATCCCCAGCTCTCAATCGGTGGTCGTATCCACCACTGCCGCCTCGGGACCGTTCTTGAGGATCGATTCAATGGCATTCCGGGCGCCGGCCTTGCTAGCGTAGCCTTCGGTCCAGAAGATGGTTTCGCTGTTGTGGCAGAAGTAGGCGACAAACTCGCCTGCCTTGTTTCTGCGGATCTCGAAACGGTGCGCCATAATGACTCTCCCTGTCGTTAGCCCAGGTCCGCAGATATCACGGAAAAGGCGCAGCACAGCAGGCAAAATACGCACGCGGGGTTGATTTTTGCCTGCAAATGGCGGATGTCCGCCAGCACAAAGTAGCGGGCGTCTGACCCGCCAGGCAAACGAGCGCCAGTGCGCGTCGGGGCCGTGGAATGGGAATGGATCCTGTGTCTGCGGCGGTAAACTCATCACCTGCCAATAGCCATGCCGCCAGCGCATCTGCAGGCGTGGTTCACTGCGCCTGCGCGGCACGCGACCATGCCCCCAACATGCACGAACGCAATTGCCCCTTTGCCGGGGCAGGAACGCCAGAAGGTTGACCATGAACCCCAAAGATACCGCGATAAGCCTCGACCTTATCAATCGCCACTACCAGGAGCCGAACCGCAACCGGTTCGAAAGCAAGTATTTCTGGGAGGAGCTTTACCCCCTGATCGCCACGGCAGGGTTTTCTGCCATCGAAATTCCCTATGAGCCGGTTTGGCAGTTCGGCGGGCGCAGCGGCGTGCCGATGAACCGCTATTGCATCAACACCAAGTACAGCAGCGCGGCGCAGTACCGCGAAGTGCTGGCCGCAAGCGGAATCACGCGCGTCACAGGCGTGACCTTCGATCCCAACCTGTTCATGCGCAACGACAACATCCACTTCTACTTCGGCGCATCCGGCCATTTCGCCGGCGAGGCCCTCGCCCATGCGGCCGATCTTGGCGCGGACTATTTCGCCATAAGCCCCTCGCCCTATTACGGGCGCATCAGGCAGTATCACCCCGATATCGACGCCCAGATCGCCATGTTCACCGATCGCACGGTCGAACTGCTGACCGGCCTTGCCACCAAGGCCGAGGAACTGGGCGTAAAGCTGGTGCTGCGCAATGAATATTGGAGCCTGTTCGGCGGTGAACGGGTGCTCGCGCTGCTTGCGCGCTTGCCCGAAAGCGTCGGCCTTGACGCTGACACCGCCAGCCTCACCGTCGGCGGGATCGACCCGGTGCAGTTCATCACCACCAACATCGCCCGCATCGGCTGTGTCCACCTGACCGACACCAGCTTCGTTGACAGCAACGACACCTGGAAGACGCCGAACCCCGAACACCCGCAGCCCCAGGCCACGCAGGTCTTCCGCGATCCCGGCACCGGCTCGGTCGATTTCGCCGCGATTGCCAGCACGCTCGACAAGCTGGGCTATTCAGGCCCCGTGACCTGCAGCGCCCGCCAGACGCGTGATCCGTTCCGCGCCCTGCTGCGCACGCGCGCCATGCTCAACCAGCTTTGATTTCCGGAGTTATCCGAAATGCCCAATATCCAATACGCCAACATGAGCCACTGGAAGTCGATCCCTTTCAAGCAGATCGATAACTTCCGCGACTTCTACTACGAGGACAAGACCAACAGCGCCTACTATTCCGACTGGGACAACATCCTGAAATATCAGTCGGCGCTGGGCTTCAACGGCATCGAGATCGCGCCGTGGGACATGGCAGACATCCTGCCGCTGTTCGGCTCGCCCGAAAACTTCACCGCATTTGCCAAGGAGCGCGGCGTCGAGGTTATCGGCATGTTCCATGGTGCCCACGCCTCGCACGATGTCGGCCACTTTGATGAAGCCGTGCAGTCAGGCCGCGAAGCGGTGGACACCATCGTGCGCTTCGGCGGCACCTACATGAACACCTGCCCGACCCAGAACTACTTCGGCTGCGGCCCCCTCACCCGCGAGGAAGTGCAGCAGTGTGCCAAGGTGATGAACGAGATCGGCCGCTATGCCACCGACAAGGGCGTCAAGATCGGCCTGCACAACGAGTTCTTCTGCGCGATCAACCTGCCAAACCATCGCGAACTGATCGAATCCACCGATCCCGCGCTGGTCCACTACTGCATCGACACCGCCCAGATCTCGATCATGGGCGAGGATCTGGTGACCTTCTACAACGACTATCACGACCGCATCAGCACGTTCCACCTCAAGGACACCGCCTCGTCCAACCAGCCCGACAGCCTGCGCTATTCACAGGACCCGGAAATCACAGACGACGGCACGCGCTGGTTCTGGGAACCGGGGATGGGCACGCTCGATCTCAAGGGACTTTACCACGCGCTCAAGCAACACGGGTTCAAGGGCTGGATGTCGATCGAGTACGACGGCTCGCCCGACCTCCTCGCCTCGATGGCGATGACCCGCTACTACCTCGATAACGAACTGCGCCCGATCTACGATTGATCAGGCAGGAATCGCGCCGGCGCATATGCGTCGGCGCCGATTTCCACGGTCAGCTCGTCGCGGGGCAAGCCGAGCAGTAGCTGAGCGCCCAGCCGCGCCGCGGCAGGTGCCGTCTGTATGCCGAAGCCGCCTTGCCCGGCGAACCAGAACAAGCCCTCCACAACCGGATCGAAGCCGTAGACCGGCAGGCGATCCGGCGAGAAGGATCGAAGGCCTGCCCAGCGGCGCTCGAGGGCGGCAATGTTCCAGTCCACCACGTGCTGAAAGCGGTCGATGGCAATGGCAACGTCCAGTTCCTCGGGCGCGGCATCGCCAGCGACATCGGGGATCTCATCGTGCGGTGAAAGCCACAGACGCCCGGCCTGAGGCTTGAAATAGAAGTCCTCGTTGATGCCCAGCGTCAGCGGCAGGGAATCTGCCGGGGCAGGATCGGTGCGCAACTGGACAATCGTGCGGCGCAACGGCTGGATGCCAAGCGGGCAGGCACCGGCAAGGCTGGCAAGCGAGTCCGCCCATGCCCCGGCAGCATTGGCGATGATAGGAGCGCGTGCCTCGCCCCCGGCCCAGGCCAGCCGCCACTGTCCGCCTTCCCGCTCCAGCCACTCGACGCGGGCCCGCACGCGCATGACTGTGCCGGTCCGCTTCGACGTTGCAAGGTAGTGCTGGTGCAAGCCGGCAACGTCGATGTCAGCGCAGCCGGGCTCCCACGCGCCGACAACCCATTCGGGCTTCAGGCCGGGCACGCGGGATTCGAGCGCCGACCGGTCCTGCAGATGCAGGGTGGCACCCAGGGCAGCGAACTTCTCGATGAAGGCCTCAACCTTGTCGCGGTCCGACGCCTGCCCGATGTTCAGCGCGCCACGCCGGGACAGGAACCCGCCTTCCCGCAAGTAACGGCCCGAAGCCATCGTCAGCGGGAAGACACCGGGTCCGCCATAGGTTTCTTCCCAGAACGCGGCAGAGCGTCCGGTGGTGTGGTAGCCGGGGGTGTCCTCGGCCTCGACCAGCAGCACGCGGGCGTGGGGCGCGCATTCGGCGGCGAGACTGGCACCTGCCATGCCCGCGCCCATGATGGCGACATCAAAGTCTCCGGCAAAGCTGGTCACGCGATGGGGGCCTCCGCGACGGGCGCCATGCGGTCTAGGAAATCGTCAATCGCAGCCATGACCTTGTCTCTCACCGGGTCAGCCTCTCGCAGCAATTCGTGACGGGCTTCCCGTCCCCAGGTCATCAGTTGCGCACGTGGCAGGCGGCGGGCGGCACGCTCGATCGCCTTCCAGCTGACCAGACCATCGTGACGCGCGGCAAGCAGAAGCACCGGCACGTCGACCGCTTCCAGAATCCCGGGAGCATCCAGCACCAGCATCGAGGCATAGGCACGCTCGACCCACCGCCAGGAGCCGGGGCCCATTCCGAGAAAGGAGCGCTGCAGCTTCCATTGCGCCTCGTCCTCGTACCGTTCGGCATCATGCGTCAGCAGTGTGTTCCGGGCTGCGGCGGTTGTCCCGGGCTTCTCGCTGATCTTCCAGGCGGGGCGGGCAGGATCGCCGAATCGGCACATCGCCTCGGCCACCTTGTGCAACGCCCGATTCGGTCCCGGCGTCAGAAAGCCCAGCATCGGAGCACTCAGAACCACGGCAACAGGGTTAATGTGCCCTTCCGCAAGAGCACGTAGCACGAGGTGACCACCCATCGAATGGCCGATCACGACATGGGGGCCAGGCGTCTGGACGACCCATTGCGACCAGAATGCGGAGAGGTCCTCGATCCAGATCGAGAAATCTTCGACGTGCCCGATTGCAGGATGGGCAGAGAGCCGTCCTGAACCTGCCTGCCCGCGCCAGTCGAGCGCGGTTACCTGCCACCCTTCCTCATGCCAGTAATCGAGAGATTCCAGATACTTCTCGTAGAAATCTCCACGCCCCGGCAAGAACAGGATCGAACCGCGCGGACCGTACTGGGCCTGAGGAGCGCCATGACCGGGCCAGTCGATCCGGCGGATGACATGGCCGTCTGATGCGGTCCAGAACCCTTCGTTCGCATCCGCCGGAATCGCCCTGCGATCGATCCGACTGCTGGTACCGAACTCCATGCCTGAAACGCCTCCAATGGCGCAGTTGCGCGCCAAGGTTTGGTTACCGTTTGGTAAGTGATTGTCCCGTATGCCCCAGGACATGCAGGGGAACATCTTCGTTTACGGACTGGTCGGGGCATTGGCAATCGCGCTGCTGGTTGCCGCCTTCACCGATATCCGCCGCCGCCAGATCGACAACTGGCTGAACGCTGCCATCGCACTGGCCGCTCCGGCCTACTGGTGGGCGTCAGGGCTGTCACTGTGGCCGGGCGTGGCGATGCAGGTGGGCGTGGCGTTCGTCGCCTTTGTCGTCCTGGCGGGACTTTTTGCCCTCAAGCTGATGGGCGGCGGAGATGTAAAGCTGCTGGCGGCACTGGCACTTTGGTTGCCGCCGTTGAGCTTCGTCAAGCTGCTAGTGATCATGTCGCTGCTGGGCGGCGCGCTGACCATCGTGGTCGCCGCGTGGCACTATACCGTGACGCGCCGGCGCGATGCAAAGATTCCTTACGGCGTAGCAATCGCAAGCGCCGGACTGATCGTCCTGGCCCCGATGCTCGAGGCCGGTTGGCGCTCCGTTACAGGTGCATGAACATCATATCACAATTTTTAACCATTTTGCCCGAGACATGCGGGCCTGAGTTAAGAGGGCGGGACAAGTAGCATGGACAAGAGGAAGCTGATGTTGCTGGTGGGGGCGCTGATCGTTGCGATCGGCACGGCCTTCGCAGCAAGGAGCCTTTTCGCTGGCGCGTCCACGCCTCAGGCAGAAGCTGCGGCAAAGATGCCGATGGGCCCGAAGGTGCTGGTAGCCCAGCGCGCCCTGCCCGTCGGCACCATCATTACCGCCGACGCCCTCAACTTCCAGGCATGGCCCAAGGACATGGTCCAGGACGCCTACTTCGTCGAGGGCGAAGCTGACATGCAGAAGCTGCTGGGCACCGTGGTGCGCAACCCGATGACTGCAGGCGAGCCGGTCACCAAGGGCAACCTCGTTGCGCCCGGCGACCGTGGCTTCCTCGCAGCTGCTCTCGGGCCAGGCATGCGCGCCGTCACCATCCCTGTCTCGGCCCGCACCGGCGTAGCCGGCTTCGTCTTCCCGGGCGACCATATCGACCTGGTGCTGACCCAGACCGTCAAGGGCAGCGGCGACAGCGGCATGGCACTGAAGGCATCGGAAACGATCCTCAAGAACCTGCGCGTGCTCGCAACGGACCAGTCAACCGAGCAGGAAATGGTCGAGGGCAAGACCCGCGTGCGCACCTTCAGCACCGTCACGCTCGAAGTCACGCCCAAGATCGCGGAGAAGATTGCCGTGGCCCAGACGATCGGCACGATCAGCCTCTCGCTGCGCTCTCTGGCGGACAACTCGGCCGAGCTTGAGCAGGCGATTGCGTCGGGCGACGTCAAGATCCCGGCCGGCGCTACCAAGCAGCAGGAAGAGGCGCTGATCAAGCAGGCCATGGCTCGCCCTATCGAAAACAGCAAGGCCAGCTTCGTGACCGGCGGCGATGTATCGCGCTTCCAGCGCACGACCGTGCCAGTGGCAACTGCTCCGGCAGGCGGCGGATATTCCGCTCCCGCCGCGAGCCCGGCCCCGCAGATGGCAGCAAACGGCCGACCGGTGCCTACCGGCCCCGTGGTCCGCGTGACCCGCGGCAAGGACACCGAAGATGTCTCGATAGGAGCGAAGTGATGAGCTGCGCTCTCCACACCAAGATCATGCGACAGATCCCGACCTCGAAGGGCAGCACCATGAACCGCCGTTTTTCCTCCAAGCTCCTCACGGCCGCGCTGATCGCTGCCCCGCTGGCGATGATGCCCGCATCCGGCATGCTCCACGCACAAAGCCTGACGAGCCCCGCCCGCACCGTCACGATTTCGATCGGTCGCGGAGAGCTGGTCACCGTCCCCGGTCGCATGGCCGACGTGTTCGTCGCCGACGACAAGGTGGCAGACGTCCAGGTCAAGTCGACCAACCAGTTCTACGTGTTCGGCAAGTCGGGCGGCGAGACAACCGTATACGCCAGCAACGCCAAGGGTGACGTCGTCTGGTCGGCCAACATTCGCGTCGGCAACAACATCGACTCGATCGATCAGATGCTGCACCTCGCCATGCCCGAGGCTCGCGTCAACGTCGCAACGATGAACAACACGGTCCTGCTGACCGGCACGGTCGGCGCGCCCGAGGACGCGGCCGAGGCAGAGCGCCTCGTGCGCGCTTTTGTCGGCGACAAGACCAACGTGATCAGCCGCCTGAAGATGGCAACGCCATTGCAGGTCAGCCTCCACGTGAAATTCGCCGAAGTCAGCCGCACGCTGGTGCGCGACCTGGGCGTGAACCTGACCAGCATCGATGGCACGGGCGGCTTCAAGTTCGGCATCGGACAGGGTCGTTCCGCAGCATCGACCTACACCACCGACCGTAACCTGCCGTTTGGTGTCGGAACTTCGTCGACCACTGGATTTACCTTCGATCCGACCAAGGTAACTGAGTCCAATCCGCTTGGCCTGGTGGAAAAGGCCGGCAGTTCGGTCACGGCCACCACTACCGGCACCACCATTGCCGGCATGGGCAAGCTTCTCGGCCTCGATCTGCTCGGGGCGCTCGATGCCGGCGAGACGCTGGGCCTTGTCACTACCCTGTCCGAGCCAAACCTGACCGCGCTTTCCGGCGAGACTGCCGACTTCCTGGCGGGTGGCGAATACCCGATCCCTGTTTCGCAGGGCCTTGGCACCACCTCGATCGAGTACAAGCGCTACGGCGTCAGCCTCGCCTATACGCCAACGGTCCTGGCCAACGGCCGCATCTCGATCCGCGTTCGTCCTGAAGTCTCCGAGCTTTCGAGCACGGGCGCACTGAAGCTCGACAGCGTCGAAATCCCGGCCCTGACCGTGCGCCGGGCCGAGACGACGATCGAACTCGGTTCGGGTCAGTCCTTCATGATCGCAGGCCTGCTGCAGAATGGCGCGCAGAACGCGCTGACCAAGATGCCTGGCGTGGGTGACGTGCCGATCCTTGGCTCGCTGTTCCGCTCGACCCGCTATCGCAAGGGCGAGACGGAACTGGTCATCGTGGTCACGCCGTATCTGGTGAACCCGGTAAACGCCAACGACATCAAGCTGCCGACCGACGGCTTCCAGAGCCCGAACGACATCCAGCGCCTGCTTGGCAACATGGAGAACGACGGGGTCACCGGTGGCGACCGGCCAAAGCCGACCGAAAAGGAAGGCACGGTTCAGACCGGTCCCAAGGTCGGCGCTCTCGACAAGCCCGCGAAGGCACCGCAGCCAGCCGACCGCCGCAGCGACAAGAAGGTCGCCAGCGCCGAACCCGGCTTCAGCATCCAGTGAACGAGGGACAGCTCATGCGCACCAATCATACCCGCCGCGCTTCCGCAGCGCTGCTGCTTTCACTGGCAACGGCCCTCTCGGCCTGTTCGGTCAACGCCCCCGAGAACCGCATGCTCAACTCGGTGCATCAGCCGATTGTCGAGCGCGACCGTTACGTCTTCGATGTCGAGACCCTGCCGGGCGGTGGCATTTCGATCCCGGAACAGCGGCGGCTCGCCGGGTGGTTCGAAAGCCTTGGCCTCAAGTATGGTGACAAGATCGCGATAGACGATCCCTTGCAGTCGAAGGCCACGATCGCGTCGGTCGATACGGTCGCCGGTCGCTGGGGCATGTTCGTCGAAGGCCCCGCCCCGGTTACCCCCGGTTATGTTCCGGCTGGCGGTGCGCGCATCGTCGTGACCCGCGCCACTGCCTCGGTACCTGGCTGCCCCGACTGGACGGCCAAGTCCGACTTCTCGATGAGCAACCGGACGACGTCGAACTTCGGCTGCGCCATCAACAGCAATCTCGCCGCGATGGTCGCCGACAAGGAACACCTCGTGAAGGGCGCCAACAGCACCGGGGAAACGGTGGTGATGAGCGGAACCAAGGCCATCGACAGCTTCCGCGCCGCCAAGCCAACCGGCGAAGATGGCCTGAAGAACAATTCGACGTCCAATGCCTCTGGCGGCAGTGGAGGAAACTGACATGAGCTGGAAGAATGCCAATCGCGACGCCTTCGCCGCCTTCATGTGCGACGAGACCGCGCTCGACGTCCTTCGCCCGGTCGTCGTCGACATGGGCTGGGCGCCGGAGAAGTGCCACCGTGGTGGCCTGCGCAACGCGATCCAGTCGCTTTCGATCACGGCCAGCCCGAACATCCTCATGGTCGACCTGTCGGAAAGCGGCGACCCGCTGAACGACATCAACGCTCTTGCCGAAGTTTGCGAGCCCGGCACCGTGGTCATCGCCGTGGGGCAGGTCAACGACGTACGCCTGTATCGCGACCTGATTGCCTCGGGCATTCAGGATTACCTGCTCAAGCCGCTCAATGCGGGGCAGATCCGCGATGCACTCGTCCAGGCGCAGACCATCTTTACCGCGCCCAAGAGCCATGATCCGAGTGCGGCGAAGCGCCACATCTCGACCGCCATCGTCGGCACGCGTGGCGGCGTCGGGGCGTCGACGCTGGCGACATCGCTCGCCTGGCTGTTTAGCACCGATCACAAGCTGCCCACTGCATTGCTGGATCTCGACGTCCATTTCGGCACCGGCGCACTGACACTCGATCTGGAGCCCGGTCGCGGCCTGACCGACGCGATCGACAATCCAAGCCGCATCGACGGCTTGTTCATCGAACGCGCAATGATCCGGGCAAACGACAATCTGGCCATTCTGTCGGCCGAAGCGCCGATCAGTTCGCCGCTCATGACCGATGGCAGCGCATTCGTGCAACTGGAGGAGGAATTCCGCCAGGCGTTCGAGATGACTGTGATCGACATGCCGCGCAACATGCTGATCAACTTCCCGCACCTGCTGGGTGACGTGAACGTGGTGATCGTTGCGACCGAACTGACGCTGGCCGGCGCGCGCGATGCCATTCGCCTGCTTTCGTGGCTCAAGACCAATGCTGCCCACGCCCGTCCGATCGTGGTTGCCAACAAGGTGCAAGCCGGCGCCAACGAGATCAGCAAGGCTGATTTCGAAGCCTCGATCGAGCGCAAGATCAACTTCATGTTGCCCTACGACATCAAGGGGGCATCCAACGCGGCCAAGCTCGGACAGTCGTTCGTTGCAGCCAATCGCTCCTCGAAGGTCGGAGCCACGATCCGGGACATCGCCTTCGCGATCATCGGAACCGGTGAGGAAGATGCAGCGGCGGACACCACAGCCAGTGCGCGCAAGCCCTCGCTGCTCGGCAAGTTCGATCTCAAGAAGATGCTAAACAAGCCCAAGGCCGGTGTGCCCGCCTGACGGCCTGCATTCGCTTGAGGTGACGGGAAGAGACCTGCAATGGGGAATACGATCCAGCTGATCCTGATGGCCGGCGGCATGATGGCGGCGATGGTGCTTGGCTATGCCGCGCTGTCCGGCCCGTCCGCGTCCAAGGAGAGCGGCCGCCGTCTCCAGTCGGTACGCTTTCGGCACTCGGACAGCGCGGTTGACAAGGTCGAAGCGCAATACCGCAAGACCGTGGCAGCCCGCAAACCGCGTGCAGGAAAGATCGCCGGCTCGGGATCGCGGATGGAAGCGCTCGAACTGCGCCTCCACCGCACCGGCAAGGGCTGGACGCTGTCCCAGTACCTCTATGTCAGCGGCGGTCTTGCCCTGGCGGTCTTGCTTCTGGTGTTCCTCAAGACCGGAGCGCCCTTGCTGTCGCTGGTCGCTGGCCTGTTTGTCGGCATCGGCTTGCCGCACTTCATCGTCGGCCGGGCCATCGGCAAGCGCGTCGAAAACTTCACCACGCGCCTGCCCGATGCTCTCGATCTGCTGGTACGCGGGCTTCGATCCGGTCTTCCGGTGACGGAGACCCTGGGCGTGGTCGCGAGCGAACTCCCCGGCCCTGTGGGTGAAGAGTTCAAGCTGGTGACCGATCGCATCAAGGTCGGCCGCACCATGGAAGAGGCACTGCAGGATACCGCCGATCGCCTCAACATGCCCGAGTTCAACTTCTTCTGCATCACGCTTGCCATCCAGCGCGAGACCGGCGGCAACCTGGCCGAGACGCTTTCGAACCTTTCGAACGTGCTGCGCAAACGCGCGCAGATGAAGCTCAAGGTCAAGGCGATGAGTTCGGAATCGAAAGCATCAGCCTATATCGTCGGCTCGCTGCCCTTCATCGTGTTTGCGCTGATCTATACGATCAACCCGGCCTATCTCAGCAAGTTCTTCGTGGACGAACGTCTGATCATCGCCGGCCTGGGCGGGCTCACATGGCTCGGCATCGGTTCGTTCATCATGGCCAAGATGGTCAACTTCGAAATCTGAGCGGGAGGGACCGGCCATGATCAACAACCCCGCAGGACCAACGCTGCTCGGCTTCGACGTTTACCTTGTCGGTTCAATCCTGATCGGGATTGCCGCAGCGGCCGTGATGCTTGCAGTCTACGCCGCCGTCACCGTGCGCGACCCCATGGCCAAGCGCGTGAAGGTCCTGAACGAACGGCGCGAACAGCTCAAGGCCGGCATCGTCACGGCGAATGCCCGCAAGCGCCAAAGCATCGTCCGCCGCAACCAGACCACCGACCAGATCCGCGGCTTCCTCGAATCGCTCAAGGTCCTGCAGGACAGCCAGCTGGCGGTGATCCAGCAGAAGCTGGCGCAGGCCGGCATCCGCAAGAAGGAATGGGCCGTCGCGGTCATCCTCGGACGCCTGGTCGGCCCGATCACTCTGGGGCTTCTGGGCGCGGTGCTCTTCTACTGGACCAACACGTTTGGGGATTGGGGTCCCATGAAGCGGATGGGCGCCTTCATGTTCATGCTCATCGCAGGGTACAAGGGGCCCGACGTCTTCATCCAGAACATGGTTTCCAAGCGGACCCACGCGATCCGCAAGGGCCTGCCCGATGCGCTCGACCTGCTGGTCATCTGCGCCGAAGCCGGCCTCACGGTCGATGCGGCCTTCAGCCGCGTCGCACGCGAACTGGGCCGCGCCTACCCGGAACTCGGGGACGAATTCTCGCTGACCGCCATCGAGCTGTCGTTCCTGACCGATCGTCGTCAGGCGTTCGAAAACCTCGCCTATCGTGTCGATCTGGAATCCGTCAAAGGCGTGGTGACCACGATGATCCAGACCGAGCGCTATGGTACGCCCCTCGCCTCGGCGCTGCGTGTCCTCTCTGCCGAATTCCGCAACGAGCGCATGATGCGTGCCGAGGAAAAGGCTGCACGCCTGCCCGCGATCATGACCATCCCGCTGATCCTGTTCATCCTGCCGGTGCTGTTCGTCGTGATCCTCGGCCCTGCTGCCTGCTCGATCAGCGACACGCTGATCAACAAGAAGCCCGGTAGCTGATCGGACCAGCCAAGGCATGAAAAAAGCCCCGCCGGACCTGCCGGCGGGGCTTTTCATTTTGCGGCAGAACGCGATCAGGCGCGGGTAACAGTCTGATCGATTGCCCCGAAGATGCTCTTGCCCTTAGCATCGCGCACTTCGATGCGCACCGTATCGCCCCACTTCAGGAACGGAGTCGAAGGCTGGCCCGAGGTAATCGTTTCAACCATGCGCTGTTCGGCAATGCAGGCGTACCCCTTGCCGCCTTGCGACACCGGACGCCCGGGCGAACCATCAGGATCGCGATTGGACACCGTACCGGAGCCGATGATAGTCCCCGCCCCCAGACCGCGGGTCCTGGCAAGATGCGCGATCAACACTCCAAAATCGAAGGTGCATTCCTCGCCCGCCTCGACCCGACCGAAAGGCTGGCCGTTGACGTCGACCGAGAGCGTCCGCATCAGCTTGCCACCGCTCCATGCCTCGCCAAGGCTGGCCGGCGTCACGAACACCGGTGAAAAGTGGCTGGCAGGCTTCGACTGGACAAAGCCGAACCCTTTGGCAAGTTCGCCCGGAATGAGATTGCGCAGCGAAACGTCGTTCACCAGGCCGACGAGACGAATGTGCTTGAGTGCTTCGTCAGGCGCAACGCCTTGGGGAACGTCACCGGTCACGACGACGATCTCGGCCTCAAAGTCGCAACCCCATGCCTCGTCCCTCAGGGCAAGCGGTTCGCGCCCTCCGCGCAAATCGTCGCTACCCCCTTGGTACATCAGAGGATCGGTCCAGAAGCTTTCCGGCAGTTCCGCCCCGCGAGCCTTGCGGACGAGTTCAACGTGATTGACGTAGGCGCTGCCATCGGCCCACTGGTAGGCACGTGGGAGCGGGGCGCAGGCTTCACGTTCGTGGAACCGCTTGCGCGGAATTGCTTCATGGGCAAGCTCGATCGAAAGCGCCTCGACCAAGGGGAAGTAGCGGTCCCAGTCATCCAGCAAGGCCTGCATGGTCGGCACGATGTGATCGGCGTCGGCATACCAGGCAAGGTCGTTCGACACGACGATCAGCCGACCGTCGCGTCCCTGCGGTAATGATGCGAGCTTCACTTCTCTTCGCCTTCGAGCGTCCGGGCAGCCTTGAGCAGTTTCTCAAGAATGGCGCGCAGCTTTTCCTGTTCACGCGGGGTTATTGCCGAGAATATCTTCTGGTACATCTCGAACGCCTGCGGCCAGATCCTGCCGTGCAGTTCGCATCCCGATGTCGTCAGTTCCAGATGATGAGAGCGACCGTCCTGCTCGTTCGGGCTGCGCTGGACCAGGCCACGCTCCTCAAGCACCTTGCAAGCACGATTGACAGCCACCTTGTCCATCAATGTGGCTCGAACAAGATCGCGTTGGGTCAAAGGCCCAGCGTCACCCAGCACGGCCATGATCCGCCATTCGGGAATCTTCAGGCCGAATTCGCTGCGATACTCGCCCGCTATGAGGCCGCTCACCGCATTCGAGGTGATGGCCATCCGGTAGGGCATGAAGTCGGTGAGGCGCGTTTGTGTTCCGGGCATGATTTCGTATCACATGAAACCAGCCTGATGCGCAAGAGCGAAATATTATGCCACCAAGCGGTGGCATGCGCGATAGATCAATGCGCACGTAGGCGCTAGACGACATTTTCTTTATGCCGCCATGCCTCCAGCTTTAGCGCGCATTGCAGCGCAAGGGGCGCAGCATTGTTTCTTGCTGCACCTGCTCGAGTCTGCGATCCCGCTCAGTGTGCGAGGATGCCGGCCATGATGAAATCGACGGTGTGCTCGCGGTAGCTGTCGCGCAGTTCCTCGGTGAGGGTGTCTTGATCGAAGCAGTGCTTGAGCACCAGACGCGCCGAAAAGAAGCGATCGGCCGCGCCGGTAACCGTGAAGTAGAACAGCTGCGGGTTGATCGGCCGGAAGACGCCTGCCTTCACACCATCGCCGATGAACCGGTTGTAGGCGCGATGCAGCGGCAGCAGATACTGGTCGGCGATTCGCTTCGCTTCAGCCTCGTCACTGTCACGAACAAGACGCATCAGCAGGCGGTTGAGATAGGGATATTCGAAATAGGTATCGATGCACTTCGAAATGTGCAGCCGCAGCTTGGCCTCGGGGCTCATGTCGTCCTTGGCGAGCAGGGCGTCGACCGACTTGACGATGTTCTCCATGTCTCGGTCGAGCAAGGCCTTGAGCATGCCCGCCTTGTTGCCGAAGTAGTACTTCACCAACGCGGAGTTCAGGCCGGACCGCAGGCTCAATTCCGATAGGGAGATGTCGACGACATCTCCCTCGCGCATGATGCTCGACGCGGTCTGCAGAAGCTGCTCGCGTGCGCCCGGCGTTTCCAGGCTTTCCCCCTTTGACACTTCCGTACTCATTCCCAACCCGGCTCGTTCCACCACGGATAAAACGACGGCATATCCGAAGAAACGCGTCCGGGGTAGCGGGGAGCGCGTTTTTCCAGAAAACTCGCGATGCCTTCGGCCGCATCGCCGCCGCGCGAGAGGGTGTAGATCGCACGGCTGTCGACGCGGTGCGCCTCCATCGGATGCGAAAACGACGGGTTATGCCACAGCATGGCGCGGGTCATCGCGACCGAGACCGCACTGGTGTTGTCGGCAATTTCGCGTGCGAGCGCGATTGCCGCGGGCATGAGGTCCTCAGGTTCGTGCAGCGAGCGAACAAGGCCGCCGCGCAGGGCTTCCTCGGCATCGAAAACACGGCCGGTCATGCACCATTCGAGCGCTTGGGGCAGCCCCACGATACGCGGCAGAAACCAGCTCGACGCGGCTTCGGGCACGATCCCCCGGCGCGCAAAGACAAGGCCGAAGCGCGCCTTGGTCGAGGCCAGGCGGATGTCCATCGGCAACTGCATGGTGACGCCGACACCGACCGCCGCACCGTTGATAGCGCCGATCACCGGCTTCTTGGACTGATAGATGCGCAAGGTGATCATGCCGCCGCCATCGCGCACGCGAGGATCGGACAGGTCTTCCACCGCATCGCCGCTGGAGAAGACGTGCTTGCCGTCACTGGGCGTGAGGTCTGCGCCGGCACAGAATGCGCGGTCTCCCGCCCCGGTAACGATCACCGCGCGCACGCTGTCATCCGCATCGGTGCGATCGAACGCATCGATCATCTCGTTCATCATCGTGCCGGTATAGGCGTTCATCTTTTCGGGGCGGTGCAACGTGATCGTCGCGATGCCATCGGCGATGTCGAGCTTGATCTGCGTATAGTCGGCCACGAAAGTCTCCCTTGAATGCCGTTGCGCTCACGCGCAGGCGGGAGCCTCAGTCGGTTAGCGGAAGCGCCCCGCAAGACCACCGAGGTCCCCGCCTGCGCGGGGACACAACCTTAAGGCGATCAGCGCGGCGCCATGCGGATGGCGCCATCGAGGCGGACGTCCTCGCCGTTGAAGTAGCCGGTCTCGATCATGCACATGGCAAGGTTGGCGTACTCCTCGGGCATGCCGAGGCGCTTGGGGAACGGGACTGACGCCGCGAGCGCGTCCTTCACGTTCTGCGGCGCGCCCTGCAGCAGCGGGGTGTTGAAGATGCCGGGCAGGATGGTGTTGACGCGAATGCCCTCGCTCATCAGGTCACGCGCGATCGGCAGGGTCATGCCGACAACCCCGCCCTTCGAGGCCGAATAGGCGGCCTGGCCCATCTGGCCATCTTCAGCAGCAACCGAAGCGGTATTCACGATGGCGCCGCGCTCACCGAACTCGTCGCAGGGATCGAGAGTCATCATGCCGGCGGCCGACTTGGCAATGCAGCGGAACGTGCCGACGAGGTTGATCTGGATGATCCAGTTGAACGCATCCATCGGGAAGTGCTTGATCTCGCCTGTTTCCTTCGAACGGCTTGCCGTCTTGATGGCATTGCCGGTGCCGGCGCAGTTGACGAGGATGCGCTCCTGGCCATGCGCCGCGCGCGCCTTGGCAAAGCCGGCGTCGACACTCTCGTCGCTGGTCACGTTCACTTCGCAGAACACGCCGCCGATCTCGGCAGCCACGGCCTCGCCCTTTTCCTTCTGCAGATCGAAGATGGCGACCTTCACGCCCTTGGCGGCAAGCGCCCGGGCGGTGGCTGCGCCGAGGCCGGAAGCGCCGCCGGTGACCACGGCGGCAACGGTATTGTCGAGCTTCATTGCGAGTTATCCTCTCTAAAGGGCTGAAAAATCAAAGAGCTTCGATAATGGTGACGTTGGCAACGCCGCCACCTTCGCACATCGTCTGCAGACCGTACTTGCCGCCGCGGGCGCGCAGCGCGTGGACGAGCGTGGCCATGAGCTTCGTACCCGAAGCGCCCAGCGGGTGACCGAGCGCAATGGCGCCGCCATTGACGTTGAGCTTCTCGGGGTCTGCCCCGGTGTGCTTGAGCCAGGCCATCGGCACCGACGCGAAGGCTTCGTTCACTTCATAAAGGTCGATGTCCGAGATCTTCATCCCGGCCCGCTGCAGCGCACGGTCGGTCGCGAAGAGCGGCTCTTCGAGCATGATCACCGGATCGCCCGCAGTCACGGTAAGGTTGTGGATGCGCGCCAACGGGGTGAGCCCGTGCGCCTTCAGTGCGGCTTCCGAGACGACCAGCACCGCGCTCGATCCGTCGCAGATCTGGCTGGAGCTGGCGGCGGTCAGCGAACCTTCCGGGCTGAGCAGCTTGACTCCGGCAATGCCTTCGAGCGTGGCATCGAAGCGGATCCCTTCGTCCACGGTGTGCATGGCGGGGCCTTCAGGAGTCTCGATTTCGACCGGCACGATCTCATTAGCGAAAGCCTGCGCGTTCGTCGCGGCGATGGCCTTCTGGTGACTGTTCAGCGAGAACCGGTCGAGGTCATCCTTGGAGAACCCGTGCTTCTTGACGATCATTTCCGCGCCCATGAACTGCGAGAACATGATCCCCGGATACTTCTCGTCCAGACCCGGCGACTTGTAGTGGCCAAGGCCCTCCTTCATGTGGAACGTGGCGTTCGAGCCCATCGGCACCCGGCTCATGCTTTCCACGCCCGAAGCGATCACCACGTCCTGCACGCCCGACATCACCGCCTGCGCGGCGAACTGGATCGCCTGCTGCGAAGAACCGCACTGGCGATCGATGGTAACGGCCGGCGTCGATTGCGGCAGCAGCTTCGAGGCGAGCACGGCATTTCGGCCGACCTGCATCGCCTGCTGTCCGGCCTGGGTGACGCAGCCCATGATCACATCATCGACGGCAGTCGGGTCAATGCCGGTCCGAGCGATGATGGCATCCAGACTGCGCGCGGCGAGATCGACGGGGTGAACGCCTGCAAGCCGTCCGCCGCGACGTCCTCCAGCCGTGCGTACTGCATCGACGATATAGGCTGTTGCCATATGTTCCGACTCCTCTCGATACATCTTTAATCGAACGATTAAGGGGCGAAATGGTGCTGGTCAAGCGGACTTGTGCGGTTCGCCAGCGCGCCCCATAGACCGGGCGTGAGCAAGGAATCCGACCTGATTGCGGCCATGCGCAAGCTGGCCCTGCACCCCGCCGCCCGCGGGTTGGCTGATGACTGCGCGGTATTGCCGTTCGGCGGCGAGACGCTGGTGCTGACCCATGACATGATGGTCGAAGGCGTACACTGGCTGCCGGGACAGGACATGGCGGACGTGGCCTGGAAACTCGTCGCAACCAACTTGTCCGACCTGGCAGCCAAGGGGGCCGAACCGGTGGGTGTGCTGCTGGGCTTCACGCTCGGCGAGGAGGACACGCGCTTTGTTGCCGGACTTGGCGAGGCATTGCAGGCGTTTGGCGTGCCCTTGCTGGGAGGCGATACTGTCAGCGGCAACGGGCCCCGCAGCCTTGGACTGACCGCGCTGGGACGAGCGACCTGTTCACCCGTACCTTCGCGCAGCGGGGCAAAGGTGGGCGACACCCTCTGGCTTACCGGGCTGGTTGGTGCGGCGATGCTGGGGTTCGAAGCACTGCGCGACGGAACCGGCCGCGATAGCACCACTTTCCGGCGGCCCTTGCCTCGCCTTGCCGAAGGCCGGACACTTGCCCCACTGGCAACCGCGATGATGGACGTTTCCGACGGCCTGCTGATCGATGCGGCGCGCATGGCACAGGCCAGCGGCGTGACCTTCGCCATTGCCAGCGAGAGTGTGCCCTTCCCTGCCGCCCTGCCCGACAGCCGTCGCGACGATGCAATGCGCTGGGGCGACGATTACGAACTGCTGTTCACGCTCCCCCCGGGGTTACCTGCACCAGTCGCCGCCCTTCGCATCGGGGTGGCGCAGGCGGCGACATTATCACCTGTAATCATCGATGGTGCAGTGCCGCATGGCAATCTGGGTTATATGCACGATTAAAAAGCCCTTGGCCAAGGTCATGGAAGGGCTTGCGGGGCAGAAATAAAACGATAGCTTCCCCCCACCCGCAACGACGGGGACGGGCCACTCGTGGCACCGGACATAAAGGGGGATGCCAACGTGAACCTAGTCGTATTATCGATAATACTCGGGTTGCTTGCCGTCGTTTATGGCTTCGTGACCAGCCGTCAGGTGCTCGGCGCACCGGCGGGCAACGCCAAGATGCAGGAAATTGCCGCCGCCATTCAGGAAGGCGCGCAGGCCTACCTCAAGCGCCAGTACACCACCATCGCGATCGTCGGCGTGGTCGTCGCCGTGATCATTGCCGCAACGCTGGGCGCAATCTCAGCCACCGGCTTCGTGATCGGCGCCGTGCTTTCGGGCGTTGCGGGCTTCATCGGGATGAACATCTCGGTCCGCTCCAACGTGCGCACGGCTGCGGCGGCACAGAACGGCCTGCAGGCCGGCCTGACCCTCGCTTTCCGTGCGGGCGCAATCACTGGCATGCTGGTGGCAGGCCTCGCCCTGCTCGCCATCGCGGTTTTTTACCACTACCTGACCGACATCGCCGGTTACACCGTGGGCGGCGATGATCGCACCGTGGTCGACGGCCTCGTCGCGCTCGCGTTCGGTGCTTCGCTGATCTCGATCTTCGCGCGTCTTGGCGGTGGTATCTTCACCAAGGCGGCCGACGTCGGCGCCGACCTCGTCGGCAAGGTCGAAGCAGGCATCCCCGAAGACGATCCGCGCAACCCGGCCGTGATCGCCGACAACGTGGGCGACAATGTGGGCGACTGCGCCGGCATGGCCGCCGACCTGTTCGAAACCTATGTCGTGACCGTTGGCGCAACCATGGTGCTGACCGCACTGCTGCTCAAGGGCCTGGGCGATGCGCTCGGCGCGATGATGGCCCTGCCGCTGCTGATCGGCGGCGTCTGCATCGTCACCTCGATCATCGGCACCTACTTCGTCAAGCTCGGCTCCTCCAACAACATCATGGGCGCGATGTACAAGGGCTTCCTTGTCACCGCCGTCCTCTCCATCGGTGCGATCTGGTGGGCGATTTCCTATGCGCTGGGCGACATGGAAACCGCTATGAGCTACACCATCCTCGACAACACGGTGACCTTCACCGGCCGCGTGCTGTTCTACTGCTCGCTGCTCGGCCTCGTCATCACCGGCCTGATCATCTGGATCACCGAGTATTACACCGGCACCAACTATCGCCCGGTGCGCTCGATCGCCAAGTCGTCGGAAACCGGCCACGGCACCAACGTCATCCAGGGTCTGGCCATCAGCCTTGAATCGACCGCAATGCCGACGATCGTGATCTGCGCCGGCATCATCATTGCCTACCAGCTCGCCGGGCTGATCGGCATTGCCTATGCGGCAACCGCGATGCTGGCGCTGGCCGGCATGGTCGTGGCATTGGACGCCTATGGTCCAGTGACTGACAACGCCGGTGGCATCGCCGAGATGGCGGGCCTCGACGATTCGGTCCGTGACAAGACCGACGCACTGGACGCGGTGGGCAACACCACCAAGGCCGTAACCAAGGGCTATGCAATCGGATCGGCCGGCCTTGCCGCGCTTGTCCTTTTCGCGGCCTACACCACCGACCTCAGGGAGTTCTTCCCGAACCTCGCGGTCAGCTTCAGCCTCGAAAACCCCTATGTCATCGTCGGGCTGCTGCTCGGCGCGCTCCTGCCGTACCTGTTCGGCGCGATGGGCATGACCGCTGTGGGCCGCGCGGCGGGCGACGTGGTGATCGACGTGCGTGACCAGTTCCGCGACAATCCGGGGATCATGGCGGGCACCTCGAAGCCTGACTATGCCCGCACGGTGGACCTCGTCACCAAGGCCGCGATCAAGGAAATGATCGTGCCTTCGCTGCTGCCGGTGCTGGCCCCGATCGCGGTCTACTTCGTGATCGCAGCGGTGGCCGGTCAGGCCAACGGCTTTGCCGCCCTTGGCGCCCTGCTGCTGGGCGTGATCGTCGGCGGTCTGTTCGTCGCCATCTCGATGACCTCGGGCGGCGGCGCATGGGACAACGCCAAGAAGTACATCGAGGACGGCAACCACGGCGGCAAGGGCTCGGACGCCCACAAGGCCGCTGTCACGGGTGATACCGTGGGCGATCCCTACAAGGACACCGCTGGCCCTGCCGTGAACCCGATGATCAAGATAACCAACATCGTAGCTCTGCTGCTGCTCGCCGCTCTTGCAAGCAACGCCGTGGGTTAAGGAGCCAACGCCCAAGTTGGGGAGAGGATGCCCCGTCCGGAGCAATCCGGGCGGGGTATTTCTTTGCTGGCTTGTTAACCGAGTTTTCGGGCATTCCACCTAAGGCCGGTGGCGGAGACCCGAGAACTTGAACGTCGCGACATTCACCATGGCAAGCACGCCCAGTTCCTTCTGTCCGCCGAGCGCGGCGGTGGCAACGGTGCGGCCTTGGCGCGAGTGGACGGTCGACGGACGACCGGCGCAGTGGCAGGCGCTGGCCGAGAGTGCCTCGACCCCCAATCCCTTCTTTGAACCCTGGTATCTCATACCCTCGCTCGAAGCCTTCGATCCCCAGGGGACCAAGCGCTTGCTGACCGTCGAGATTGGTGGCGAACTGGCCGCGCTGATGCCGCTGACCAGGCCGCGCCGCTATGGGCGTTGGCCGCTGCCGCACTTGGCGAGCTGGCTGCATCCCAACGCCTTTCTGGGCGTGCCCTTGGTTCGGGCCGGCTGCGAGAGAGTGTTCTGGCAAGCGCTGTTGCATTGGGCCGACGAAGCGGCGACACGCGAACAGGCTCTGTTCCTGCACCTGCCCGCAATGCCTCTGGAACAGCCATTGACCGCGGCGTTGTTCGAACTGTCCGAACTGCAGGGCCGCAAGTCTGCGCTCGTCATGCGCGAACGACGGGCCATGCTGCATTCGCCGCTTTCGCCGGATCTTTACCTCGAGCGCGCGCTGACCGGCAAGAAACGCAAGGAGTTGCGTCGCCAGCACGCGCGCCTGGCCGAACAGGGCACGCTGGCCTTCGAACGACAGCTGGATGCCACGGATCTCGAAAGCTGGATCGAGCAGTTTCTCCTGCTTGAAAGGCGCGGCTGGAAAGGCACCAGTGGCAGCGCAATGGCCTGTGCGTCCACGACGGAATCGCTGTTTCGCAAGGCGCTTGTCGAAGCTGCGGGGATTGGCAGGCTGGAGCGCCTGGCGCTGACGCTGGACGGGCGCCACATCGCAATGCTGGCCAATTTCCTGACGCCGCCCGGCAGCTTCTCCTACAAGACCGCCTTCGACGAGGATTTCGCGCGCTTTTCTCCCGGCGTCCTGTTGCAGCGCGAGAACCTCGCACTCCTGTCGCGACCGGACATCAGCTGGTGCGACAGCTGCGCCGCACCCGATCATCCGATGATCGACAGCCTCTGGACCGAACGCCGGCCGATCGGACGCATTTCGGTTGCCATCGGCGGCAGTATCCGGCGCAGGTTCTTCGAAACTCTCCTGTCGCTCGAATTGGGGCGCAACCCTGTCGGACTGAGCCGATGAACAAACCGATTGCCTTCGCTGGCGGAGCCGCGCCCCTCGACGCTTTCGACGAGACCTCGCGCGCCGCTTTCGCCGCCTCCTATCCGGAAGTGCCGCACAAGCTGGTCCACCGGCTGGGCATGCACCCGCTGATGCATCCCGATGCCCTCGCTATCCTTGGCGAGGCGCTGCCGGACCGCTCGGTCGAATACAATCGTGCGGCCTTGCCATTAGGGCTCAACGGGGAAAAAGCTCCCGCCAACGGCATTGGTATCGGCGAGACGATCCGCAACATCGCATCCACCGGAAGCTGGGCGGCTCTCAAGAATATCGAGCAGATCCCCGCCTATGCGGAGCTTCTCGACAGCCTGCTCGACGAATTGCGCCCGGTCATCGAACAGCGCACGGGCGCAATGCTGAAACCGCAGGGCTTCATCTTCGTGACCAGCCCGGGCGGCGTGACACCCTATCACTTCGACCCCGAACACAACATCCTCCTTCAGGTGATGGGGTCGAAGGTCATGACAATGTTTCCGGCAGGCGATGCCCGCTTTGCCCCGGACGAAACGCACGAGACCTATCACACCGGCGGCGGGCGAGACCTGTTCTGGCGCGATGAATTGCTCGGCGGCGGCAAGGACTGGTCGCTGTCCCCGGGCGAGGCGCTCTACGTGCCGGTGATGTCGCCCCATTTTGTACGCAACGGCCCGCAGCCCTCGGTTTCCCTCTCGATCACCTGGCGATCAGAATGGAGTTTTGCCGAAGCAGACGCGCGCGCCTTCAACGGGTTGCTGCGCAAGTTTGGCATGAAGCCACGCCCGCCCGGCCGCTGGCCGAATGGCAATCGCGCCAAGGCGCTGTGCTGGCGGGTCTATGCCAAGGCGCGTGGGTTGCGCTGAATTGATCCCGTTGACGTAAACGGCAGCCACGTCCATCGCGTTTGCATGACCGACTCTGAAAATCCGACACCGCAGGAACTCGTCGAAAGACTGCTCGACCTTCTCGACGTGAAGGACCACGGCGGCGACCGCTTCGAGGGTCGTCGCAAGATCGGCGGCGTCGGCCGCGTGTTCGGCGGCCAGGTGATCGGGCAGGCCTTGGCAAGTGCAGAACGCACTGTACCCGCCGACCGCCCCGTCCATTCGCTCCATGCCTATTTTCTGCGCGGCGGAAACGAGGATCACGAGATCGACTTCAAGGTCGAGCGTGACCTCGATGGCGGCAGCTTTTCGAACCGCAGGGTGGTCGCCAGCCAGCTGGGCAAGCCAATTCTCAACATGGTCGCTTCGTTCCACCGGCGCGAGGACGGGCGACACCATGCAGAGCCGATGCCCCAGGTCGTGGGGCCGGACGACCTTGCCAGCGAGAGCGAGTTGCGCCTGCGTTATGCCGCAAAGATGCCCGAGAAGCAGCGCCAGCAAATGCTGCAGCCGCGGCCGATAGAGCTGCGCCCCATCGAGGCCCGGCACTGGATGAACAATGGACCGCAAGAACCGCGTGCGCACACCTGGTTCCGCTCGGTTGGCGCCCTGCCCGATGATCCCCGCATCCACCGTGCGGTCCTGGCCTATGCCAGCGACATGACCTTGCTTGGCACGTCCACCCTCCCGCACGACATCAGCTGGTCGAAAGGCTACCTGATGGGGGCGAGCCTCGATCATGCGATCTGGTTCCACGACGAGTTCCGCGCGGACGAATGGATGCTCTATGCGTGCGACAGTCCCTGGGCAGGGCGCGCGCGCGGTTTCAATCGCGGACGGATCTACACGCGTGATGGCCGTCTTGTCGCCAGCGTGGCGCAGGAAGGCCTGATTCGACCGATCGAGCGGAAGACGTCTGCCGACTGATCAGAGCTTGGCACAGACGGCGCCGACGATGCGGGGCTTGTCGATCATTGCGAAGACCACCCGTCCGAGCGACGTCACACCGGGTTTGCCGGCAAGTTCCCGGGCGACTTTCTCGAAACGGTGACAGTTGGCAGTGTCAGTCGCGCCCCCGCCATAGCGGTTGCCAAGTTGCGTGGAATAGCTTTCGTACGCCCGCTTCTGCGGCGCGAAGAACGCGCGCATGCGCCGGTCCGCCGCCGCAAAGATCGGGCGGTGCGTGCCCATCATGGCTTCGATGACCGGCCCGATATCGGTGCCGATCGCCTTGCAGCGCAGGGTTACCGCCATCATCATCGTCTCGAATTCGTGAACGCGCGCCGCAGTGATGGTTTCACGGTCAAGGCACGCTTCGGCCTGGGCCGGGGTTGCTGCAAGCAGCACGCCAGCCATTCCCAGTTCCACCGCGCGCCTCACTTCGTCGCCGTCGCGATCTGGCAGGCCGTTATCGGCAAGGCCATGAGCTGGTCGAACTGGCGAACCACCGCAGCCTGACGCGCATAGGCGGCAGCGGCGACCTGCTGCTGGTAGGAGCTGGCTTCCGCCGCCAGGGCATTCATCGGCGAAGGATCGCGGGACAGCTGAAAACTGTCATAGGCCTGCTGCAGCTTCTGCATATGGGCAATGGCCGCATCATTGTTGGCGCGGGCAAGATCGAGGTGCGGCTTGTAGCGGGTCTCGTAGAACGCATTGCGCTGTTCGGCCGAGCAGAACGAGGTTGGCAAGGACAGGTCGGCAATTTCGGTCAGGACTGGCCGCGGGGGCAAGGCAAAGCCATTTGCTGCAGCGACCCGGTCCGTGCCGCCGCCAACTTCCTGCGACCTGGCCAGTTCGAGCAGCAGGTTCGCATCACTGGTCACGTCCGAGGCTTCGGCAGTGGCAGCCTTGGGCGCTGCAACCACTGCTGGCTTTGGTTCCGCGGGGCTCTGCATCGGCACAGGCGCGGCCGCTGGCGCAGTTGCAGCGACAGGCGTTGGCGGCGCGGACGGCGGAGCCGGCTGCGACACCACGGTCGCCACGGCCGGCGTCAGTTGAGCCGCAGGCGCCGCAACCGGCGCAACGGCTGGAGCGGCCACCGGCGCGACTGCAGCAGGCGAAATCGGAGCCTTACGCAAGGTGGCAAGTTTCGCTCTCGCCAATCCGGCAAAGGTACCGGCAGGGTACTGCTGCAGATAGGCATCATAGACCGCCGGATCATCGCTTCCTGCCACCGACTGCCAGAAAGCCAGTTCAAAGGGCGACCCGACTCCATTGGCGGATTGCGCATGCGCAGGAGCAGAAACGCTCAGCAGCAGACCCGCTGCCAGCGGAAGCGCTGCCTTGCGCAAATTCAGCCCCACCATGCCACTAGCCCCCCGGCTTCATCCATATTCGATGCAACTTCTGTAGACAACAGACAGCAGCAGCCTGAAACCGCTCCAAACAGAATAGGTTACCGATGCGTCAATAGTGTTTTTGCGTATATCCTGCTTTAATTAAGCAAGTGTGTCGCCTTTTGGCCAAATTCGCGCCAATGTAAGCCCTGCGCTTCCAGCCACTGATCGTCGTAATAGGTCTGGGCATAGCGCAAGCCCGAATCACACAGAATCGTTACGATCGATCCCACCTCACCCGCAGCCGCCATCTCTTCGACCAGCTGCAGGCAGGCGTGGATATTCGTTCCGGTCGAGCCGCCCACTGGCCTGCCGATCCGCGTGGCGATGGCACGCATTGCACCGATCGAAGCAGCATCCGGCACGGCGATCATGCGATCGATCACCTCCGGCACGAAGGAAGGTTCGACGCGTGGGCGGCCGATGCCTTCGATCAGGCAGCACGCACCCTGCGGCGGTGCTGTCACGCTACGATCGGCATGGTGACGATGGAAGACGGAGCCTTCGGGATCGGCCACGCAGAGCCGCGTCGGATATCGGCCATAGCGGATGAAGCGGCCAAGCGTGGCCGAAGTGCCGCCCGTCCCTGCCCCGCAGACGATCCAGGCCGGCACCGGATGGTCCTCGCGCGCCATCTGCTGGAAGATCGACTGCGCGATGTTGTTGTTGCCGCGCCAGTCCGTTGCCCGTTCAGCGTAAGTGAACTGATCAAGGAACAGTCCGCCCGCTTCGGCGGCAAGTCGCTCTGCCGCAGGGTACATCTCGCTCGCGCTGTCAACCATGTGAACATCGCCGCCATGGAAGCGGATGGCCTCGATCTTCGCAGGTGAGGTGCTGCGCGGGATGACAGCCACGAATTTCAGGCCGATCAGCTTGGCGAAATAAGCCTCGGAAACGGCGGTCGAACCGCTGGTGGCATCGACCAGCAACGTGCCGGGCCCGATGCGGTTGTTGCACAGGCCATAGAGGATCAGCGAGCGCGCCAGGCGGTGCTTGAGGCTGCCGGTCGGGTGGACGCTCTCGTCCTTGAGATAAAGCGTGATCCCCGGAAACTTGGGCAGTTCGACGCGGATCAGGTGGGTGTCGGCAGAGCGGTTGAAGTCCGCCTCGATCCGGCGCACGGCCTCGTCGCTCCATGCCCTGCGCTGGTCTGCCATCCTTGCCTCCATCCTCTACCCATTGGGATGATAGAAGTCATAGACGGTTTGCGCCACTGCCGCGCTGACGCCCGGTGCCCGCTGCAGATCATCAAGGCTGGCGGCGCGCACCTTGCTCGCCGTGCCGAAGTGCAGCAGCAGCGCGCGCTTGCGCGCCGGGCCGATGCCGGGGATTTCGTCCAGCGGACTTGCAGTAATCGCCCGGCTCCGCTTGGCGCGGTGTGCGCCAATGGCGAAGCGGTGGACCTCGTCGCGCATGTTCTGGAGGTGGAACAGCACCGGAGAGTTCACGGGAAGCATCTTCTCGCGCCCGTCGGGGAAGTGGAACACCTCGCGCCCTTCGCGCCCGTGGTGGGGGCCCTTGGCAATCGCGATCAGCGGCACGTCCTCGATACCAAGCTCGCCCAGTGCTTCCTTCACCGCCGACATCTGCCCCTTGCCGCCGTCGATCAGAACGAGGTCGGGCCACATGCCGCTTTCGCGATCAGGATCTTCCTCCTGCACCTTGCCGAAGCGGCGGGTCATCACTTCGCGCATCATGCCGAAGTCGTCGTTGGTCTGCGCGGTCTTGATGTTCCACTTGCGGTACTGGCCCTTCACGAAGCCTTCCGGCCCCGCGACGATCATCGCACCCAGGGCATTGGTGCCCTGAATGTGGCTGTTGTCGTAGACCTCGATGCGCTGCGGCACTTCCGGCAGCTCGAGGAACTCGGCCAGCTCGCGCATGACTTTGGCCTTGGTGCCGCTTTCGGCCATGCGGCGGTCGAGCGATTCCACCGCGTTGCGCTGTGCCTGCTCCATCAACCGGCGCCGGTCGCCGCGCTGCGGAACCGAGATCTCGACCTTGCCGCCCGCGCCCTCGCACAGGGCTTCGGCCAGCAGCGCAGCCTCGGGCAGTTCGCGGTCCACCAGGATCAGGCGTGCAGGTGGCACTTCCTCGTAGAACTGCGCGAGGAAGCTGGTCATTACCTCTTCCTCCGACAGGCCCTCGGTGTGGCTGGGGAAGAAGGCGCGGTGCCCCCAATTCTGCCCGCCGCGGATGAAGAAGGCCTGCACCGCAACCTGCCCGCTCTTGACCGCCATGGCGAAGACATCGGCATTGCCGACCCCTTCGGCATTGATCGCCTGGCTGCCCTGGATGAAGGTGGCGGCGCGCAGGCGATCGCGCAGCATCGCGGCGCGCTCGAAGTCAAGGTTCTCTGCCGCCTCCTGCATCTGCGCCTCGATCTCGCGTTGGACGGCGCTTGATTTGCCGCCGAGGAAATCCTTCGCCTGCCGGACCAGTTCGCCGTAGTCCTCCGAGCTGATCCGGTCGACGCAAGGGGCCGAACAACGGCGGATCTGGTAGAGCAGGCAAGGCCGGTCACGCCGCGCCATGAAGCCGTCGTTGCAGCTTCGAAGAAGAAACAGCTTCTGCAACGCGTTGATCGTGGTGTTGACGCTGCCAGCGCTGGCAAAGGGGCCATAATAATTGCCCTTGGCCTTGCGCGCTCCCCGGTGCTTCTGGATGCGCGGGAACGCGTGATCGCCGCGCAAAAGGATGAACGGGAACGATTTGTCATCGCGCAGCAGCACGTTGTAGGGCGGGCGGAAGCGCTTGATCAGCTGTGCTTCAAGCAGCAGCGCCTCGGCTTCGGAATTGGTTGTGACAATCGTCATGCTGCGCGTCTGGCTGACCATGCGGCGCAGGCGGTTGGGCAGGCGATCCACCTGTGTGTAATTCGCAACGCGGTTCTTCAGCGCCCGTGCCTTGCCCACGTAGAGCACGTCCCCGCGCGCATCGAGCATGCGGTAGACGCCGGGCTTGGGCCGCAGCGTGTTCACCGTATCGCGGATGACCGACACGCCCAGCTCAATGTCCGGCTTGTCCGCTCCGCGCACGGTGGTGGACGCGCGATCTTCGTGGAAGCGCTCGGTATCGCGGTCGGGTGGAGGGGCGGGCGTGCGGGCCATGGCGTCCCCCTGCAAATAGTCGCTGAAGCGCGCGGCGCAATGGCAAGGTGGCCGGTTTCCCCAAAGTCATCAGGGTTTTCCCGCATGGTCCGTTTTGGCAGTATTAGCGCCGTTGCGCGACAAGCCTCACATGATCGGTCAACCATTTGGCAGGGCTGGAACGAGCGCAAGCGCCATTCCTCAGGGGCGGCGTAGCGACGCTCGCGTTCGCCTGCATCTGCCCGCACGCCTGATCCTCCTGACAAGCGTGCAGTCCTGCATACTCGAAGATCTCTCGGCTACCGGAGCCGCCCTTATCCCTGAGGAAGGCCTGCCCCCGGTCGGCGCTTCAGCGATCCTGCAATGTGAACATATTGAAGCCTTCGGCCAGATTCGCTGGGCCCGTTATGGCCGTTGCGGCGTGATGTTCGAGGAGAAACTGCCCCTGTCGCAAGTCATCGCCCTCAGGCACTTTTCCGACAACTTCGAGCAGACCGAGCGCGAACGCCACAAGGAACGCGCCCGGGCCTGGGTTCAAGGCAAGAGCCGGATCGTCTGAACCGTCAGAACTGCTTGCGGAACTCGATCTCGAACACCCGGCCGCGCGGATCCTGATACCCCGGCTGATAGCGCAGTGGCACCGCCCCGCTATCGTCAGTGACCCGCTGCTGAGCGTTGAACACGTTGTCGACAGACAGGGACACGCGCGAGCCTTTCAGGAACGGCACCTGCTCCACCAGTTTCGCCTTTCTGCCCAAATCAGCGAAAAGGCGCAGGTTGAATGTCGCGATCGGCGCGAACCTGAGAGTTGTGGAACCCGGCAGGCCGCTGGCATCGATGCGGGAACCGCCAGTGTAATTGCCACTGAGCCGCAGGCCGAACCCGCGATAGAATCCGCCGCCCTCCATCTCGAGCGAATGGCGCGCCACGCTCCCGCTGATGGCATCGCCATCCAGCAGGTTGAGCACGGTGCCACCGGACGCGATCTGCACGGATTGCTGGAAGCGCACGGTGTGGAACACCGAGAGGTTCCAGCGCCCCCGACCGTCGGAGTTGAACCCGCCCGGCCCACCGCGCCCCCCGCCGCCCATGCGCGGCCCCGCGCCCGGAGGAGGACCGCCGGCCCCGGCGCGAGGACCGCCCCCACCTCCGCCACCACCGCTCGCGGCGCCGAATGCGCCACGCTGCATGTTAGGGTCAGGTTTGCCGAAATTGCCTGAAAGGTTGATGCCATAGCGCAGGCGCGAACCTTTCTCTTCGGCAAAAGTGACCGGGCTCTGGTCCACTGACACGATCCGCCCCGAGGCATCGCGAATGACGCGCCCCGGAAACGCAGCTTCGACTTCGGACGTGAGCAGGGGGAAACTGTTGGTGGTATTGGTCGACCGATTGCGGAAGTATTCGGCGACGAAGGTCGAATCCTTCAAAAACGGCAGCGACCAGTTGAGGCCGAACTTCCAGTCGCGCTGACGTTCCTTCACAAGGTTCGGATTGCCGCCGGAAATCACCCGCGCCAGGACCGTCTCCCCGCGCGAAAAGTCGTAGATCGAGACGTTCTCGGTCAGGATCGATGGGCCGCCCAGCTCCGTCAGGCTCGGCGCCTTGTCGGCGGCCACATAGCTTGCCTGCAGGGTCAGCTTTTCGGTGAGGCTGTAGGTCAGCCCGCCGCCCCAGTTATAAAGCGTGCCGAAGTCCGAAAGCCGGTGCACTTCGGCATTGGCGTTAAGCGAAATGTCGCCAATGCCTGCACCGAAGCCTTCCCTCCGGCTGGTAATCGGCAGATCGACGCTGAACCCCGCTTGCGCATCCCCGCGCTTGAGATTGATCTGTCCGGTATTGGTGCGGGTGTCGCTGCTTTCGATGCCTGAATAGTCGAACCCGGCCTTGACAGTCAGCGCCACTTCACCGCCCGGCAGGCGCAGCGGACGGCCTGACAGCGTAGCCAGGCTTGAGAGCGAATCCGTCTTTGACAGCGCCCGGTCAGCCGCGCCGGGGAGAATCGCTGTCGTCGGCAGAGCGCCCGAAGCGGCAAGCGCACCTGAAGTCACCAGCGCCTGCACTCCGGAAAGATCGGCGCGGCGATCGATCGTGCTCTTCGTCTCGACGTGCCCGCCATCTGCGGTAACCGCCAGGTTCCAATCGCCGAGCGGCTTGTTCAGCGCCGCGCTCGCCTGCAGGGTCGTTGTGCGGCGGCGCGTGGTCAGCGGCTGCGGATCAAGTGTGAAGCGCGAGAAGCTGCCGGTGGCATCCGTCAACGTCACCCCATTGAGCCCGTTGAGCGAGCGCTGGTCATCACGCTGGGCGAGCAGGTTGACGCTGAGGCCCGCCCCGCTGCCAAGCGCACGGGCCAGCGTGGCGTTCAATTGCGCCGACCTGGAGTCCGAAATCAGCGTCCGGTAAGCGGCAGGATTCGGATCGCCCGCAACGCGCGTCGCCGAAGTGCCGGGCTGGATGATCCCGCGCTCCGCCTCGGTCAGCGGGCTGGCATCCTCAAGCTTGCCTGTAACGTTGATGCGGTTGCCGCCGGCAATCTTGGTCAGGGTGAATTCCTGCTCCCACTCGGTGAAGCCTCCGCCGCTGGGCAGGCGCAGCTCGCTATCGCTGCCGAAGCTGCTGAAGTTGTCTTTCAGAATGAAGTTCACCACGCGCTGATCGGGCCGGTAGCCATACTTGAGCGCAACTTCCTCGGGCAGGACCTCGACCCGGCGGATGGCTTCGGGCGGAAGTCCGCGCATCTCGCGAAAGCCCGAAATGCGCATGCCATTCAGCAGGACCACCGGCATCCCGCCGCCACGGCCACGCCCTGACGACGTCTGCGGCGAAAGCGCGGCAAGGAGTTCCTGCAGCGAACCGGCCCCATAGGAGGCGATCGCGTTCTCATCCAGCACCGCAATCGGCGGCTGAGCCGTATCGACCTGGCCCTTGATGCGGGTGGCAACGACCAGAATCTCGTCGTCCTCGGCTGTAATCGGGTTGCCTTCAAGATCCTGCAGCGCATCCGGCGGCGTATCGTCGGTTCCCGCGATCACGTCTTGCGCCACGGCCGGATTGGCCGCCAAGAGGCAAAGGGCAATGGCAGCCAGCGAGGGCGCGGCGGAAAATCTCACGTCTGGAAATCCTTGAACTCGGGGGTGCCGGGCAAGCGTCGGCTCTTCAACGTCACACCTGCCGAGACGGTCCCGAAGTGGCTATGCGCATTTCGTATCAGTTTGTCGCACTGCAGCATGCATGGTTACATCGGCAGCGGAACCTGAACCAAAGCTGGTCACTTCCAGCGCGCCTCTTCCCTTTTTCGCCCGGCAAGGCTATGGGCCGCGCAATTCCTCTGCGCGCGGATCATTTCCGATGACCTGCGCGTTCCTTTTTGCATACCTCTATACAAAGGCATCCGAGCCCGCCGATGGCGAAAGAAGAACTCCTCGAAATGCGCGGACAGGTGGTGGAACTCCTGCCCAACGCGATGTTCCGCGTCCGCCTCGAAAACGACCACGAAATCCTAGGCCACACCGCCGGCAAGATGCGCAAGAACCGCATCCGCGTGCTGGTGGGCGATGAAGTGCTGGTCGAACTCACCCCCTATGATCTGACCAAAGGTCGCATCACCTACCGCTTCATGCCCGGTCGCGGCGGTCCCGGCGGCTTTTGATGACGGGCGAGCTTTCGCCCGCGTCATCACCCCACCAACTGGTTCTGGCATCGGCCAGCCCGCGCCGGCTTGAACTGCTGCGGCGCATCGGCGTGACGCCTTCGCGCGTCGTGGCCACCGACATCGACGAGACACCGCGCAGGGGCGAACGTCCCCGCGCCCATGCGTCGCGGCTTGCTGCCGAAAAGGCCCGCGCCGCTGCCGCACTTGCCCCGGATTGCGTGATCCTTGCGGGCGATACCGTCGTAGGTGCCGGAGCGCGCATCCTGCCCAAGGCGGAAGACGAGGTAACCGCACGCCAGTGCCTCGCCCTGCTCTCGGGCCGTCGCCATCGGGTATTTTCTGCCATCGCGGTGATTACCCCGGACGGAGCCTTGCGCGAAGCCCTGTCCGAGACGATCGTGCGCTTCAAGCGCCTCTCGGACGAGGAAATGGAAAGCTACATCGCTGGCGGAGAATGGCACGGCAAGGCCGGCGGCTATGCCATCCAGGGCAGCGCCGAAGGCTTCTGCGACTGGCTTTCGGGCAGCCATTCCGGCGTGATTGGCCTCCCCCTGTTCGAAACACGCAAACTCTTGCGAGCCGCAGGCATCGATGTCTGCTGACTGGCTCCATGAAGCAGGGATCGGCGAAGAACGCGCGATTCTGGTTTCGGGCGGTCGCATACTCTCTGCCCGCGTCTGCTGGGGAGAGAAGGTGCGTCCCGGTCTGGTCGCGCAGGCCCGCCTCGTCACCCGCCACGCCGGCAGCCGGCGCGGTGTCGTGCGCTTCGATGACGGCGCCGAAGCAATGGTCGACCAGCTCCCGCGCGAGGCTACCGAAGGCGTAAGCCTGACCGTGCGTGTAACCCGCGCCGCCATCGCCGAACGCGGCCGCACCAAGCTCCCTGTCGTCCGTCCCGCCCCTGGCGAGGATCCTCGCCCAGCACCAAGCTTGCGCGAAGAACTCGAAGCGACCGGCGCTTCGGTCAAATCGGTCGCCATCACGGGCCGTGCCTTTGCGGAGAATGGCTGGGACGAACTCGCTGAACAGGCCGTCACGGGCGAGATCGCATTCGCGGGCGGCTCGATCATCGTCAGCCCGACCCCGGCAATGACACTTATCGATATCGATGGCACGCTTCCGCCGCTGAAGCTCGCGCTGTCCGCGGTCGATGTCATAGCCGATGCGCTGCACCGGCTTGATATCGGCGGATCGGTCGGCATCGATTTCCCGACGCTGCACCAAAAGAAGGACCGCCAACACGTCGACAAGGCGCTCGGCGATGCGCTGATCGACTGGCAGGGCGAGCGCACCGCGATGAACGGCTTCGGTTTCGTGCATCTGGTGTCGCGGCTTGAACGCGCCTCGCTCGTGGCGCGATACACGCGCTTTCCGGTCGCTGCCGCTGCCCGTGCACTTCTGCGCAACGCCGAGCGCGTCAGCGAGCCCGGCGCACTGTTGCTGTCCGCCCATCCGCGCGTGCTTGCCGCGATTCTCCCCGCATGGGAGACGGAACTGGCCAGTCGGACCGGCCGCACGATCCGCCGCAAGGAAGACCCGGCCCTTGCCCTTTCCGGCGGATTTGCCCAAGGCGTGCCGCTATGAATACGCCTGCCGCCCGGCCCACCCAGAAGCGCTGCCCGATCTGCGGCAAGCCCCGCAGCGAAGCCCACACCCCGTTCTGTTCGACCCGCTGCAAGGACCGCGATCTGGTGCAGTGGCTGGAAGGCGGATACGCGCTCCCGGGACGACCGGCCGACGAGGATCACGAAGACTAGCCTCTCCAAAATTTTCGCGCGATGGGGCTTGCCAAGCCCGCGCCGCTTCGCCATAGGCGCGCTTCCCATCGCCTGCAGGTCCTTCACAGGACGCGGCAAAGGACGATGCCCGGGTAGCTCAGTTGGTAGAGCAGCGGATTGAAAATCCGCGTGTCGGCGGTTCGAATCCGTCCCCGGGCACCATTTCCATCGATCTTCACATCTGAGCTTGATCGCCTTTGCGATCTGCTTGACTGTTCCTGCCTGAGGCCTGTTCGTTGGTGGGCCAGGAGGAAGCGATGCGGGTCTGCGTGGCTGGGGGGACGGGGACAATCGGGCGTGCGGTAGTTCGCAATCTGGCGAAGCGCGGGCATGTGGTCAGTTGCCTTTCGCGACGGCCGGATGACGGTCTGGCAGCGATTGCGCAAGTCATCCTCGCCGACCTGTCAGACACAAACGTCTTGGGGCGCACCTTCGGTGAAGGTCGGTTCGATGCGGTCATCTCGTGCATCGCTTCGCGCACCGGAGTGCCAGGCGATGCCTGGGCGGTGGACCACCGGGCCAACCTCAACCTGCTCGATGCCGCCAAGGAAGCTGGCATTGGGCACTTCGTGCTGCTTTCCGCGATCTGCGTGCAGAAGCCGCTGCTGGCGTTCCAGCATGCCAAGCTGGCGTTCGAGGCTGCGCTTGTTGCATCCGGCATCCGCTATTCGATCGTCCGCCCGACCGCCTTCTTCAAATCGCTCTCCGGACAGATCGAGCGGGTCAAGGCCGGAAAGCCATTCCTCGTCTTCGGCAATGGCGAACTGACCGCGTGCAAGCCGATCAGCGATGGCGATCTTGCAGCCTACATTGCCGAGTGCTTCGAGCATGAGGAGCGCTGGAACCGCGTGCTGCCGATCGGTGGCCCCGGCCCTGCGCTGACTCCGCGTCAGCAGGGCGAAGCGCTGTTTGCGATGCTCGGAAAGGAGCCGCGCTTCCGCTCGGTGCCGCTGGGGCTGCTCGACACGATTGCCGGGATGCTCGGCCTCGCTGGCAAGGTCATTCCGAGCCTGGCGACCAAAGCGGAACTGGCGCGGATCGGGCGGTACTATGCCAGCGAATCGATGCTGGTGCTCGATCCGGCAACGGGCCGCTACGATGCCGATGCCACCCCATCGACGGGCAGCGACACCCTGTTCGACCATTATCGCGCCGTGCTGGATGGCCGTGCCAGCGTCGATCGCGGCGATCACGCGGTCTTCTGAGTTTTTGCTGGAAACGATCATATTTGATTGCTATTGATCGTTTATTGAAAAGTCTGCGGGAGAGCGCAGTGCCATCAGGCGCAACCATCGTCATCGATCTCGGCAAGACGCTGAGCAAGGTCAGCCTGTGGGACGCGGGCGGGACGATGCTCGACCGTCAGGTGCGCCCCAACGTACCGCTGGAAATGGGCGGGATCCGTCGGCTCGATGCGCCCGCAACCGGCAAGTGGCTGATCGAGACGCTGGCTCGCTACGCCCATGCCCCGGTGGAGACGATCGTACCGGTCGGCCACGGCGCGGGCGTGGTCGCGCTGGTCGATGGTGCGATGGCATTCCCGCCATTCGATTACGAGCAGGCCCTGCCGCCCGAGATCATGGCCGAATACCGCGCCCAGCGCGATGCCTTTGGCATGACCGGCTCCCCCGCTCTGCCCGATGGCCTGAACTTCGGCAGCCAGCTGTGGTGGATGGAGCGCCTGGCGCCCGAGGCGATGGCCCGCGCCACGTTGCTGCCCTGGGCGCAATACTGGGCGTGGTTCCTCACCGGCAATGCGTTGAGCGAAGTAACCAGCCTTGGCTGCCATTCAGACTTGTGGTGCCCGCAGGAGGCTGACTTCTCGCCCATGGCCAGACGCCTCGGCTGGGCGGAGCGCTTTGCCCCGCTCGCCCGCGCCGGGGATACCGTCGGCACGCTCCGCCCCGAGATTGCCGCGCAAACCGGTCTTTCTCCAAACGTGCGGGTGCTCGCCGGCCTGCACGATTCCAACGCTGCCCTGCTCGCCGCCCGAGGTTTTGCCGAGATGGCCGATCATGAGGCCACCGTGCTGTCCACCGGCACCTGGTTCATCGGTATGCGTTTGCCCGCAACGCCGGTCGATACGGCAAGCCTGCCCGAGGCCCGCGACTGCCTCGTCAACGTAGACGTCCATGGCCGCCCCGTCCCCTCGGCGCGCTTCATGGGCGGTCGCGAGATCGAGACGCTGATCGAGATCGATACCCGCCGCGTCGATATCAAGCCCGACCAGCCCGCGCTTCTCGCCGCCGTCCCGGAAGTTCTGCGCGCCTCCCGCATGGTCCTGCCCACCCTGATGCGCGGTTTCGGCCCCTATCCGCAGGGCACCTTCGGCTGGGTCAACCGCCCGGAGGACTGGTACGAGCGCCGCGCCGCCGCCTGTCTCTATGCCGCGCTGGTCGCAGACACCTCGCTGGACCTGATCGGCTCGTCAGAACGCCTGCTGGTCGAAGGCCGTTTTGCCGAGGCCGAAGTCTTCGTGCGCGCGCTTGCCGCCCTTCGCCCCGACACCGCCGTCTATACCGCCAACGCCCACAACGACGTGTCGTTCGGCGCGCTGCGCCTGATCGATCCCACGCTCAAGCCGCGCGGAGAACTCGTGCGTGTCGCACCGCTCGATGGTGACCTCGACACCTACCGCAACCGCTGGCACGCCGAGATCGACGCCGCGCCCGAGAGAACCGCCGCATGATCGCCGCCTCCATATCGGACTTCCGCGAACTCGCCCGCCGCCGCCTGCCCCACTTCCTGTTCGAATACATCGACGGCGGCTCCTACAGCGAGACGACGCTCAGGCGGAATGTCGAGGACCTGCGCGATATCGCCCTGCGCCAGCGCGTGCTTCGCGACGTATCGGGGCTTGACCTGTCGACCGAACTGTTCGGCCAGAAGCTTGTTCTGCCTGTCGCCCTCGCCCCCATCGGCCTTGCCGGGATGAACGCGCGGCGCGGCGAATGCCAGGCAGTGCGCGCAGCCGAAACGGCTGGCATCCCTTTCACCCTCTCCACCGTCTCGGCCTGCTCGCTCGCCGAGGTGGCCAAGGCGGCAGCCAGGCCCTTCTGGTTCCAGCTCTACATGACCCGTGATCGCGGCTTCATGCGCGAATTGCTGCAGGAAGCGGTGGAGCTGAATTGCTCGACGCTGGTGTTCACCGTCGACATGCCGGTGCCGGGGAGCCGCTATCGCGACTATCACTCAGGCCTCGCCGGTGCCTCCGGGCTAACCGGCGCCATCCGCCGCACCCTGCAGGGCGCAGTGAAGCCTGCCTGGGCGTGGGATGTCGGCGTGATGGGCCGCCCGCATGGCCTCGGCAACGTGATCCGCAAGCTTGAGGGCAAGACCGGGATCGAGGACTTCTTCGCGTGGATGCGCGAGAACTTCGACAGTTCGATCTCGTGGAAGGACCTCGATTTCATCCGCTCCGAATGGAAGGGGCCGCTGGTCATAAAGGGCCTGCTCGATGCCGAGGACGCGGTGGAAGCGGCAAACCTCGGCGCCGATGGCATCGTCGTTTCCAACCACGGCGGCCGCCAGTTGGATGGCGTGCCGTCCACAGCACGCGCCCTGCCTGCCATTGCCGAGGCCGTGGGCGACCGGCTGACCGTGCTGGCCGATGGCGGCGTGCGTTCGGGGCTCGACGTGGTGCGCCTGCTCGCGCTTGGCGCAAAGGGCGTGCTGCTCGGCCGCGCCTGGGTCTTCGCCCTTGCCGCGCAGGGACAGCAAGGCGTCGAGCACATGCTCCGCCTGATCGAGGCCGAAATGCGCGTCGCCATGACGCTGACTGGCGTGAAAACCATCAGCGAGATCGACAGCTCGATCCTCGTGAAGCCATAAGAACAAGGGACAGGAACCGATGGGCGCGAACCCGCTGCTGGGCGTAATCTTTCACTGGATCGGGGGCTTCTCCTCGGCCAGCTTCTATGTGCCGTACAAGCGCATCAGGCTGTGGTCGTGGGAGGTGTTCTGGCTGGCAGGCGGCCTGTTCTCCTGGGCGATCGCGCCGTGGCTGTTCGCCTCGATCCAGACGAAAGACCTCATTGGCGTCCTCTCCGCAACGCCGCGAGAAACTCTGATGTGGTGCTGGTTCTGGGGGGCAATGTGGGGCTTCGGCGGGCTGACCTTCGGCCTGACCATGCGCTATCTCGGCCTCTCGCTCGGTATGGCCGTGGCCTTGGGGCTGACCACCGTGATCGGCACGATGGGACCGCCGATCTTTGACGGCACACTGGGTGCCATCGCGGCAACGACCAGCGGCAAGCTGACGCTCCTTGGCATCCTGATCACGCTGGCGGGCATCGTCGTGGTCGCCCGCGCCGGCAATGCCAAGGAAGCCGACCTTGGTGGCGCAGCATCGGAGGGCGTGGCCGAATTCAACCTTCGCAAGGGCTTGCTTATCGCGACCTTCTCGGGCGTGATGTCCGGCTGTTTTGCCTGGGGCCTTGCCGCGGGCCAGCCGATCCGTGACCTGACGCTGGCCGCAGGCACAGATCCGCTTTCCCAGGGTCTCCCGGTACTCTGCGTCGTCCTCGCCGGTGGCCTCACCACCAATGCGCTGTGGTGCGCCTGGCTGATCGCGAAGAACCGCAGCTTCGGCCAGTTCTTCGGCGCAGCCTCGCCCGAGGCACAGCCGGGCGAACGTCCCAACCTGCTGGCCAACTGGCTACTGGCCGCCTTGGGCGGCACGCTATGGTACGGCCAATTCTTCTTCTACACCATGGGCGAGAGCCAGATGGGCGAATACGGCTTCTCCTCGTGGACGCTGCACATGGCCTCGATCATCCTCTTCTCCACCCTCTGGGGCTTTGCGCTCAAGGAATGGAAGGGCGCATCGCCCCGCACCCGCGCGCTGGTGTGGACCGGTATCGGCCTCCTAGTCGGCTCGACCATTGTGATCGGCGCTGGCAACATGCTGCAGGCGAGTGCATAAGCGCCAAGTTAGGGACGATGGGGCACCATGCACGCGGCAGAACGGGAAAGACGCATCTTCGAGGCGCTGCGGCCAACCGGCTTTGTCAGCTATCGCGATCTCGAAGTCCTGCTCGATGCCTCGCCCGCGACGATCCGGCGGGACCTGACACGGCTCGAGGAGTCCGGCCAGATCGTCCGCGTTCACGGTGGAGCCAAGCTTCCCGAAACCGAAGATGCCGGTGGGCCGCGCCTTCTCGGCACCTCGTTCGATCAGAACATTACCCAGAACCTCGGGGCCAAGCAGGCAATCGGCAAGGCCGCAGCGGCGCTGTGCAGCCCAAGCGAAGGCGTGATGATCGATGGCGGCACAACCACGCTGCAGATGTGCCCCCATCTCGACGGTCTCGGACTGCAGGTGCTGACCAACTCGCTGCACATCGTCAACGCACTGCTCCCGCAGGCAGGCACGCGCATCCTGCTGCCATCGGGCGCAGTGTTCCGCGAACAGAACATCATCCTTGCCCCTGCTGGCGAGGAATCGATGCCACGCTTCCACGCCCCGCGCCTGTTCATGGGTGCCGCCGCCATCGGCCCGCAGGGCGCGATGCAGGCCGATCCGGTGCTGGTCGCCGCCGAGCGTCGCCTGATCGACCGTGCCGAGGAAGTGATCCTCCTCGTCGACAGCAGCAAGTTCCGCAGCCAGTCAGGCACCATCGTCTGCGGTCTGGACGAGATCGACACCGTGATCACCGACAGCGGCATAACGCCGGACATGGCCAAGGCCCTGCAGGACGCCGGCGTGAAACTGGTGGTGGTTTAACCGCTACTTCGCCTGCCCGCGCATTTCCAGATAGGCCGCTTCGCGCGCTTCCGGCGAAAGCGTGAGAAGATAGCGGCTGGCCTCCTTGAACGTCAGGAACGGCTTGCCATCCACCACGATCGGCACGGTCCGCCCGTTGTAGATCCGCCGCAGCAATCGGCGTTGCGGTCTGGTGAGCGATGCGTCGGCCCTACCAGGTTCGGGGTCAGGATCGGTTTCAGATCCGGCTTCAAGTTCCGTTTCAAGGCCCGTTTCAATGTTCATCTCAGGGCCTATAGGGCACAGGATCAACGCCCGCCAATTCAATCGGGCAGAGGAGACAGAATGAGCGCCCGATTCACCGAAACCGAACTGTCAGAGCATTTCGCCCACTGCATCCAGGTGCTCGGCGGCACGACCGCTGCCAGCCGCCGCCTCGGCATCGACGAGCGCGCGATCAGGCGCTTCGTCACCGGCGAAAAGCCCATTTCCGAAAGGCTGCTGCAGGACACGGCAACCGTGCTGCAGGCGCTGATCGAGGAAGCCTCCGCTGCCGAAGCGCGGATCACGGCAGCCTTGGGCGCCTGACTCTCAGCGCAAGTAGCGCTTCACCAGCCGCTCCGCCGCTGCGCTGACGTCGGCCCAGGCCTGCTCGAAATCGTCCTCGTCGCCATAGTAGGGATCGATCACCGCCGCACCCTTGCGGCCAGGCACCAGGTCCATCAGCAGCCCGACTTCGGCAATGTGGCGCGAAGGCTGGATCCGGCGCAGGTCCTTGAGGTTCTGCTGGTCGAGCGCGAAGATGTGGCCGAAGCGGTGGAAGTCTTCCGTCGTGACCTGCCGTGCGCGGTAGCTTGAGATATCGAGGCCGTGCTTCCGCGCGGTTTCCTGCGCCCGGGGATCGGGCGGTCGGCCGACATGCCAGTCACCGGTCCCCGCGGAATCGATGGTCATCGCCACGCCCGCTGCCACCGATTGCGCGCGCAAGGCCGCCTCGGCGAGAGGCGAGCGGCAGATGTTTCCAAGGCAGACGAACAGTATTGACGGTTGGCTCACGGGATCACGATACTCCGCTGGCTGGGTCTCCCCAGGCCAATCAGGAACGGATCCTCTCCCTGCCGCGCAGTGAACATGCTTCTTGACGCGATGTCCATCCATTTTCGAGCAATCAGCACCTGCCCGATAGCCCCGCCCAGCGTCTCCCCCGGTCCTAGCAGAACGACCCGGTCGGGCGCGAATTCGCGAATGCCCACGGTCATCGCAGCGGTGAAGTCGTAGGGGGCCAGGATCTGGTGCCCGAAAGTATAGTCCCACAGCGCCTCGCGGGCACTTTCGAACCGCCGCCACACCTTCCCTCGCCCGTCGATCAGCGGCACCTGCGGCTGATCGAACCAGTCCGCCGGAAACTGCGCCCGCGCCGCATCGCTGCTCTGCTGCATTAGCGGCGTGTGGAACGGCCCATGCCCAGCGAGCCGCATCGGCGGGCGCGAAAGCGGCGGCAAGTCCTTCTCGAACGCATCGAGCGCCGCAACCGGCCCCGCGACAACCAGCATTCCCCCGAGCCGGATCGAGGGCAGCACGCCGTGCCGCGCCATTGCCGCTTCAACCTCGGCCTGCAGTGCAGGATCGACCGTCCAATCCTCCCCCGCCAGCACCAGCACCGACTGTCCACCCGGCTCATGGCGCTGCGAATTGATCCCCATGCCATCGGCAATGGCAAAGCCATGCTCGGGCGAAACCGCCCCGGCACAGGCCAGCGCCGTGTACCAGCCCATCGAATTGCCGGTCACCGCGACAATCTCGAACCGCTCGCGGTCGATCTCGAGAAAATCCAGCCAGGCACAGGCGTGGATCAGCGGCGCCGCATTGTCCCCCCGCAAGTGCGCAGGCGTGAACTTCGCCGCCCCATCCAGTGCCGACAAGGCCTCCTTGCCCGCCTCGATCCGCATCGCATCGAACCGCGCCAACCACTCCGACCCGGCATGATGCCGCCCCAGATAGCCCAGTTCCGGGGCATTGTAGGTGCCACGCCCGGGGCAGACGACAAGGACGGTTTCCTTAGCCACGCACCATCTCCAGCACCTTGGCCACGATCCCGTCCCGGCTCGGCAGGGTATGCGTCGCCGCGCGCGCCAGCGGGATGAAGCTGTCCGTCGCCGCCATGCGTGCAATTGCCTTGCCCGGCGCGCGCTCGGCAAGAAGCGCTATCAGCGCCTCGTTCTGCCCACCGGTGATGCGGCATTCGTCCACCACCAGCACGCGCGAACAGGGCGCGACAACCTCGATCACGGCATCTTCGTTCACCGGCCCCAACCAGCGCAAGTCGATCACGCGCACGTCCACGCCATGCTCGGCCAGCAACTTGCGCGCCTGCAGCGAAAGATAGAATCCGTTGCCGTAAGTCACGATGGCGACATCGGTGCCCTCGCCCGCGACACCGATCTGCCCGAAGGCAATCGCGCCCTCACCCGGCGGCTGATAGACGCTCGCCCACAAGCCATCCCCCGGCTCGTGCAAGTCCCGCGTCATGTAGAGCGCGATCGGTTCCACGAAGACGACGACGCGACCTTCCTCGTGCGCCAGCCGCACGCATTCACGCAGCATTGCCACCGCATCGCGCCCATTGGACGGCACCGCCAGAACCACCCCCGGAATGTCGCGGAAGACGGCCAGCGAATTGTCGTTGTGGAAGTGCCCGCCAAAGCCCTTCTGGTATGGCAGCCCGGCGATGCGCACGACCATCGGGTTGGTGTATTGCCCGTTCGAGAAGAACGACAGCGTCGCCGCCTCGCCCCGGATCTGGTCCTCGGCATTGTGGACATAAGCGAGGAACTGGATCTCCGGCATCGGCAGCAGACCATTATGCGCCGCGCCAATCGCCAGCCCGAGGATCGCCTGCTCATCCAGCAAGGTATTGATCACCCGCGCCGAGCCGAACCGCGCATGCAGCTTCTGCGTGGCGGCATAGACCCCGCCCTTCGGCCCCACATCCTCTCCGCAGACGATGGCGTTGGGATACTGCAACAGCAGGTCCGCCATCGCCCAGCTGATCAGCTTTGCCATATGCTGCGGCTTGTCCATCGCGGCGGCATCGTCGGCAAAAAGCGCAGCACGGTCCTGCGGCGGGGCCAGCGGCCTCTCCACACCTTCGCGCTTCGGCGGCACGATGCTGGCCATCACCGCCGCCGCATCCGGCAGCTTGGGCCGCCGGATCGCCAGCTCCACCTGCCGCTCCAGCGTCGCCTCGATCTCGTCATAGACCGCGCGGACCTCTGGCGCGGTCATCACGCCTTCCTCGATGAGCAGCGCCGCGCTCGCCAGCAGCGGATCGCGCTCTTCCTCGGCCCGCACTTCTTCCTTCGTGCGATAGGAAAGCTGCACGTCGTTCCCGGCATGGCCGTAAAGCCGCACCGTCTTCATGTGCAGGAACACCGGCTTCCTCTGCCGCCGCGCCATCTGTTCGGCCTCGCGCGCCGCACGCATCGTATCGACAAGGTCCGAGCCATCACACCCGATGTAGTGCAGCCCTGCCCGCCCCGAGAAGTTCGCCTCGATCCACCCCGGCGGCGTCCGCGTGGAAATGCCGATGCCATTGTCTTCGCACAGGAAGATGATCGGCATGGGCGTACCCTGGAATGCCGCCCAGCACGCGGTATTGATCGCGCCCAGCGCGGTCGAATGATTGGCGCTGGCATCGCCAAAGCTGCACAACACCACGCCGTCCTTCGACAGAACCGTATCGCTCCAGCCCATGCGCCGCGCGATGCCGATGGAGAACGCGGCTCCCACCGCCTTGGGCAAATGGCTGGCAATGGTCGAAGTCTGCGGCGGGATGAACAGGCGCTTCGATCCCAGCACCTTGTGCCGCCCGCCGGAGATCGGGTCCTCGGCACTCGCGGCAAAGCTCAGCAGCATGTCCCACGCCGGGTTCTCGCCCGGCACGCGGTGGGCGCGGTGGATCTGGAACGCAGCGTCGCGATAATGAAGGAACGCCATGTCGTCGATGCGCAGCACTTCGGCCAGCACCGCATTGCCCTCGTGGCCCGAGGAGCCGATCGTATAGAACCCCTCGCCCCGCGCCTGCAGCTTGCGGCTCATCCTGTCGAGCTGGCGCGACAGCGCCTGCGACCGGAACAGCGCCGCCGCACTCTCGGGCTCCAGCCCCACATCCTTCAGTCCGAGGTTCGAGCGCCTGCGCGCCGTGCCGTTCTCCAGCGCATCAAGGAACTGCCGGTGGACCTGCTCGGCGGCATCAAGCGACATTGCGGATGGTTTCCCTCGTAACGAATCCGCGTGATAGCCGCAGGCCTAGCGCAAGTCCACGACCTCCACCGGCGGCAAGGCCACCGCCCCCGGCTGCTCCGACCAATGCCGCGCATTGAGCACGCCGCCATCGGCGCGCAGCTCTGCAACCTTCGCGGTATCGACCTCGGCAAAGACCCACTGCGCCGCGCCTTCGACGCCTACCGCCAGCACGCCATCCTCAGGCATCCCGCGATCCGGCGGCCCATAGACCGCCGCCGCCCCCCGGTTCTCGTCCACCGCCGGAGACCACGCCGCCTCTCCCACCGTCGGCGAGTGCACCGCATAGCACTGCCCCTCCAGCGCGCGCGCCTGCGCCCCGATCCGCACGCGCCAGTAGCCATGCAGCGTATCCGTGCACGAAGGCACCAGCAGCACTTCTGCCCCTGCTTCCACGCAGGCCCGCGCCAACAACGGAAACTCGCTGTCATAGCAGATCGAAACCGCCAGCCTTCCCAGCGCCGTATCGAACACCCGCAACGTGGCACCGGCGGCTATGTCCCACTGCTCCCGCTCGAACCGGGTCATCACCAGCTTGTCCTGAACCGAGGACTTGCCATTCGGCGCAAACAGCCGCGCGGCATTGCGAAAGCGCCCGTCCGCATCCTTGCGCGGTGCCGAGGCTGCCAGAATATGTAGGCCGGTTCGCGACGCAAGTTGGCCATGCAGTGCATCGACACGCGGCAGCAGCGCCGAAACCGTCTCGATCGACCCCGCCAGATCGCCCATCGTCGCCGGATCAAGGCTCGCCAGTTCCATCGCCCCGTATTCGGGAAACACGGCGAGCTTGGCACCCTGCGCTGCGGCCTGTTCCACCCACCGCGTCAGCTTGGCCTCATACGCCTCCCAGCTGTCCAACCGGTCAATCGGATACTGCGCAGCGGCGACGGTGAAGCTTACCATTGGCGCATCCAATATTGCATGAGGTTGACCCGCTCGGCCTCGTCGCCATGCTCCTTCCACGCAAGCTCGGTGGTCAGGTCCGGAACCACGGCATAGCCGCGCCGCGCCCAGAAGGCATCGAGGGGCGAATAGTCTTGCGGCTTGGCCGGATGGTCGTCAGCCCGCACCACGGCAGCAAAGCACGCGGCATTGGCACCACAGCGCACCGCCTGCGCCTCGCGCTGGTCGAAGAACGCATGCCCGATCCCGTGCCCGCGATACTCCGGCAGCAGCACGCTTTCGCCGAAATAGAACAGCCGCGCCACCTCGATTCCCCGTGCCTCGAAGGGTCTGCGAAACTCCGCCTTTTGGTGCATCATCGGCGCCGCCGTGGCCGCGCCGACTATCCGCGCCCCATCGAACGCTGCCACCAGCACCGCATCAGGCGCAGCGGCATATTCGGTCAGATAGTCCGCTTCATAGGCCGCATCGCCATCATAGAGATAGGGATAGGCCGCAAAGACCGTGATCCTCAAGGCGGCCAGATCATCCAGCGCCGCCGCGATCTCGTTTCCGGTCAGCGGCCGAACCTCGATCCCCATTACCCGACGACCTGCTTCGTCCAGTCGCCAAGGTTGTAGTACATGGTCAGCCGCGTGATCTTGCCGCCCTCGATCGCGAGGAACGCCCCGGCCGGCAGCACATAGGTCTGCCCGTTGGCCTCAGGCAGTCCTTCGTCGGTCGCCAGATATTGCCCGTGCACCACGAACTCCGCAGCCGCCCGCGTGCCGTCCTCGCTGGCCATCAGCACGATGTCTTCCAGCCGCTCCTTGTAGCAGCGCTCCATGTGCCTCAGGAATTCGGCAAACGCCGCTTTCCCGACAACTCGCTCGCCCTGGTTGATATCGTGTGCCACGTCATCGCTCAGGCATTCGAGCATCCCCTCCCAGTGGCCGGCATTGAACGCGGCGTAATAGCGGGCCAGCAGGGCAATCGCGTCAGTACGGGCGGCAGGGCTTGTCATCGGCAAAATCTCCTTCACCCTCCGGTCTAGCGCCCCCCGTCGCACCATTCCAGCGCTCCGCCCTGCAAGGCACCATTGCACGGGTGCGCGGAATTGCACTTTGGCGCGTGTTCGCCTATGGGCGGCAAGAACGCCCCGGCGCTTGCGATGGATTCGCCTCCAACGCGATGCCGGGGTTTTGTATTCTGGCCGGGCCGCTGCCCGGCGCCGTGCAGGAAGACGTTATCATGTCCCGTCGCCGCCAGATCTACGAAGGCAAGGCCAAGATCCTTTACGAAGGCCCCGAACCGGGCACGATCATCCAGTACTTCAAGGATGATGCCACCGCCTTCAACGCGCAGAAGCGCGGCACGATCAACGGCAAGGGCGTGATCAACAACCGCATCAGCGAGTACGTGTTCACGCGCCTCGCCCACATCGGCATTCCCACCCACTTCATCCGCCGCCTGAACATGCGCGAACAGCTCGTGCGCCAGGCAGAGATCATCCCGATCGAAGTGGTCGTGCGCAATATCGCCGCGGGCTCGATCTCAAAGCGTCTCGGCATCGAAGAGGGTGAACCGCTGCCGCATACCCTGATCGAATACTACTACAAGGACGATGCGCTGGGCGATCCGATGATCGCCGAAGAGCACATCGCCTGCTTCGGCTGGGCATCGAACGAGGAAATGCAGGACATCTCCTCGATGGCCATCCGCGTGAACGATTTCCTCTGCGGCATGTTCGCGGCGATCAACATCAGCCTCGTCGATTTCAAGCTCGAATTCGGCCGCATCTGGGACGGCGACTACAGCCGCGTGATCCTCGCTGACGAAATCAGCCCCGACGGTTGTCGCCTCTGGGACATGACCACCGGCGAAAAGCTCGACAAGGACCGCTTCCGCCGCGACCTCGGCGGCGAAGAGGAAGCCTACCAGGAAGTCGCCCGCCGCCTCGGCCTGCTCGAGAACGACGGCGGCCCAAGCGAAGTCTTCGACCTCGGCGCCCACCGCAAGCTCCGCGGGAAGAAGTAAACTTCAGGCCCTGCGCTGACATTCAAGACCCCCTTCGGCAACGGAGGGGGTTTTTATTTGTGCAGTCCCACCTCAATCCCGCTCGCCCTGAGCCCGTCGAAGGATGCTGGCACTTCCCTATCCCTAACAGCCCATTGCGCCACCGCGCCCAACCGGGCACATCGCTAGGCAATGTTCCTCCACCGCCTGCTTCCCCTCGCCGCAGCTCTCACCCTCGCCGCCTGCGCCGCGCAACCCGCAAGCGTAGATAGCGCGCCAAAACCGACCTGGGCCTTCCAGCAGAGCGACCTGCCGCCCGATCCCGCCTACCGTTACGGCCAGTTGCCCAACGGCATGCGCTTCATCATCCGCCGCAACGCCACGCCCGCCGGCACCGCGCAGGTGCGCATGGACATTGCCACCGGCTCGCTCGACGAGCGCGAGACCGAGCGCGGGTTTGCCCATTTCGTTGAGCATATGGCGTTCAACGGCTCGACCCGCGTGCCCGAAGGCGAGATGGTCAAGCTGCTCGAGCGCAACGGCCTGTCCTTCGGAGCAGACACCAACGCCCAGACCTCGTTCGAACAGACGCTCTATATGCTCGACCTGCCACGCAACGATGCGAAGCTGCTCGACACCGCGCTGATGCTGATGCGAGAAATCGCCAGCGAGCTGACCTTCGATCCGCAAGCCGTTGTGCGCGAACGCGGCGTCGTCCTGTCAGAACTGCGTGACGGGCAAGGCTGGAGCCGCACCAACCTCGAAGACCAGCTCGCGTTCTTCTACCCCGCAGCGACCTACCCCAGGCGCCTGCCCATCGGCACGGTCGAAACACTGAACGCTGCCACCGCCGATGCGCTCAAGGCCTTCTGGGCGCGCGAATACGTCCCGTCGAAGACCACGCTGATCGTGGTGGGCGATTTCGATACCGATGCGGTCGAACAGGCCATCCGCACCCGCTTCGCCGACTGGCAAGCCAAGGCGCAGACCCCGCGCCCCGATCAGGGCAAGGTCGAGCCGAAGCAGAAGGCCAGGGTCGACATCCACCTCGATCCGTCACTGTCCGAACGCGTCACCGCATCGCGGCACGGGGCCTGGCTCGACGAGCCCGACACCATCGCCAACCGCCGCCGCAACCTGCTGCGCCAGATCGGCTACGGCGTCGTCAACCGCCGCCTCGCCCGCCTCAGCCGCGCCATCGACCCGCCGTTCCGAGGGGCGGGCTTCGGCACGAGCGAGGTGTTCAGGATTGGCCGCACCACCAATGTCATCGTCGATACCGTTGACGGCGGCTGGCAGCGAGGCCTTGCCGCCGCAGCCGGTGTCTACGCGCGCGCCCTCGCCACCGGCTTCACTAAGCCTGAGATCGACGAGCAACTGGCCAGCATCCGCACCGGCCTCGAGAACGCCGCCGCCGGGGCCGACACCCGCTCCCACGGCACGCTGGTCGCCGCCGCGCTCGCCCTGATCCGCGACGAACAGGTGCCGACGACGCCGCAATCCGGCCTCGCCCGGTTCAACCAGTTCGCGCCGACGATTACCCCGAAGACCGTCATGGCCGCACTGAAAGAGGAAGCTGTCCCCCTCAAGGACCCGCTGCTCCGCTTCCAGGGCCGCACCGCGCCCAAGGGTGGCGAGGAGGCACTGCGCAAAACCTGGGCCAAGGCCACCCGCGCCAAGGCCCCGGCCGGCGAAGTGCCCGCGCCGATCCCCTTCGCCTACACCGACTTCGGCCCGGCCGGCACCGTCGTGGCGGACACCACCGAACCGCTCTACGGCATCCGCCAAATCCGCTTTGCCAACAACGTCCGCCTCAACCTCAAGCGCACCGACCTCGCCAAGGACCGCATCGACGTCCGCCTCAATCTCGACGGCGGCGAAATGCTCGACACCCCGCAAGATCCCCTCGCCACCGAAATGACCGGCGTCCTCGCCCGCGGAGGCCTCGGCAAGCACAGCGAGGACGACCTCCAGACCCTGCTCGCCGGGCGCTCGGTCGCATTCGGCCTGAGCGCATCGGGCGATACCTTCTCGGCCGATGCGACCACAACCCCGCGCGACCTGACGCTGCAACTGCAGCTCTTCGCCGCGCTGCTGACCGACCCCGGCTACCGCCCCGAAGGCGAAGTGCTGTATCGCCAGAACATCGCCAACTTCTTCGCCCGCCTGCGCTCAAGCCCCGGCGCGGCCCTGTCCAACTCCATCGGCGGCATCCTTTCGGACAACGACCCGCGCTTCACGCTGCAACCGCAATCGGCCTACGCCGCGCTCGGCTATGGCAAGCTCAGGCAAGAGATATCCGACCGGCTCTCCCGCGGTGCGATCGAGATCTCGATCGTGGGCGACATCGACGAAGCAGCGGCGGTCGACGCCGTTGCCCGCACTTTCGGCGCCCTGCCCAAGCGGGAACCCGATTTCCGCGCCTACACCGCCGAACGCCAGCGGGGTTTCACGTCCAGGCGCGGTCTCCAGATCATCCGCCACACCGGCGAGGCCAATCAGGCCGTGGTCCGCTACACCTGGCCCACCCGCGACGACCGGGACCCGGATGAAGCGATGGCGCTCTCGCTGCTTGCCGAAGTCGCCGGGATCGAAGTGCTCGATACGGTGCGCGAGAACCTCGGCAAGGCATACAGTCCCGGCGCGTCCTCGGCCCTCAGCCGCGTCTGGACCGGCTACGGCACGTTCACGATGAACGCTTCGGTAGACCTCGCCGACGTCGCCGCCACCCGCGCCGCATTTGAAGAAACGGCGCGCTCCCTCATCGCCGCACCGGTCGACGCAGACGTGCTGCAGCGCGCCCGGGCCCCCATGCTCGAACGCATCGACAATTCGTTGAAGACCAACGGCGGCTGGAGTGCGCTCGCCGAACGTGCCCAGTCCCAGCCCGAGCGCCTCATTCGCGCCAAGGCGGCGCGCGCCCGGCTGGAAAAGCTCACCGCGACAGATCTGCAAATGATCGCCCGGCGCTATCTCGCCCCGGAGAAAGCGGTGCAGGTGCTCGTTCTGCCGGACGGAGCAGCCGTTCCTTGAGCACGAGCGCCGGTTTGCCCACCTCTCAATTCATAAATTTTGGGCATGTCCAAGTGCAAATATAATCTATTTTTCAAATCCAGTCTCCTCATGCATTCGTTTGCGCAAATCACAAGCCGTCGATCTACGGGAGACAAAAATGAGCAACAAATCAGTCATTCGCTGGACCGTGTCGCTGGCCGCCCTGTGCGCCGCCAGCCCGCTTCTCGCCCAGGAAGCACAGGTTTCAGACGAAGAACAGGGCATCACCGATATCGTCGTCACTGCACAGCGCCGTGAGGAAAGCTTGCAGCGAGCTGCCGTCGCGGTCACCGCCGTAACCGGGGCAGACATTGCCGAAGCCGGCATCACCGAACTGGTCGATCTCCAGAAGCTCGTGCCCGCCCTGGCCGTTTCGCCGACCGGCGGCACCACCAGCTTCTTCCTGCGCGGCGTTGGCACCAATTCGCAGAACTCGTTCTCGGAAAATGCCGTCGCCTTCAACTTCAATGGTGTCTACGTGGCGCGCCCATCGGCTCCTGCCGGTGCGTTCTACGATCTCGCCCGCGTCGAGGTGGTCAAGGGACCGCAGGGCACGCTTTACGGCCGAAACGCAACTGGCGGCGCGATCAACGTCATCCCGCGCAAGCCCGATCTCGGCAAGTTCGGCGGGGAAGTGCGCGCCGAATACGGAAACTACGACAGCAAGAAGGCATCGGCCGCGCTCAACCTTCCGATCGGTGATTCCGCGGCCCTGCGCGTCGCCGGGCAGGTCGTGGACCGTGATGGTTTCCTTACCGACGGCTACAACGACGAGAAGGGCGAAGGTGTGCGCGCCTCGTTCCTGATCGAACCGTCGGCGGACTGGTCGGTGCTGTTGGTCGGCGATTATTTCAACCAGCATGGCAAGGGTTGGGGCAGCGTCCTGCTCCCGAGTGCTACGCTGAATGCGCCAGACCTGAATGATCATTTCGGCATTTCCAGCCCCGCCGCGCTGGCCGCGATCCGCAACCTCGCCGCTGGTGTGTTTGCACCACCGTTCTGCGGCGGCTTCGGCGGGTTCGTGACCAGCGGCTGCATCGATCTTCCGGCAGATACCGGCTTCCTCGACAACAAGTTCTATGGCCTGAGCGCGACGATCGAGGGCGACCTCGGCTTCGGCAAGCTCACGCTCCAGCCGGCCTGGCGCAAGACGGACATCAACTTCGTCACCTATCTCCCGGGCTTCCGCGGGGAAATCACCGAAAAGGCTGAACAGTTCTCGTTCGAAGCGCGCTTCGCGTCGGATCACGATGGCCCGCTCAACTATGTCCTGGGTGGCTTCTATTTCAAGGAAGACCAGAACGCGCTGAACTTCTTCCGCCAGGGTGATCTTTCCACCACGCGCTTCACGCCAAACGTCAACACGGAAAGCCTCGCCGCGTTCGGCCAGTTCACCTACAAGGTCACCGATGCGCTGCGGCTCGTTGCCGGCGGGCGCTATACCAAGGAAACCAAGGATCAGTTGACCGCCACGGTGTCCGGCGGACGGCCCGGACCGGTCAATCCGCCGCTGGGAGCGCCATTCACCGGCGCGCTGGATTTCGAGAAGTTCACGTGGAAAGCAGGCATCGAGTTCGATGCGGGCCCTGCATCGCTTATCTATGCCGATGTTTCGACCGGCTTCAAATCCGGCGGTTTCTTCGTTGCCGCGCCACCGGAAAACACCTTCGCTCCCGAAACGCTCACGGCCTATACGCTGGGCAGCAAGAACCGCTTCTTCGACAACAAGCTGCAGGTGAATGTCGAGGCGTTCTACTGGGACTACACCAACCAGCAGATCACCTTCGTTGGCGGTGTGCGCACGGCGAACAACATCTTCGCCCAGGGTTCGCGCACCGAGAACGCGGGCAAATCCCGCATCTACGGGTTCGAAGCCGAAGTGCGCTTCCAGCCCAGCCGCAACGACCGGTTCGATCTCAATCTGCAGTACCTGAATGGCAAGTACAACAGCCTCAGGACGGCCAACTTCTCGCCCACGGGTGCGCCGGTGGCCACTGGCTGTACCACGCTGGGCAGCCGCCTCGCCAACCCGGGCGTCCCGGGCAACAATGCGCGCTTCTATGATATCGACTGTTCGGGCAAACCAGCCGTAAACGCGCCGAAGTGGTCGCTGGGCCTCGGATACGAACGCGGGTTCGACCTGTCCAATTCCATGCGCCTGCTGCTCGGTGGCCGGACCTCGATCGAATCCGGTCGCTTCCTCAATCCGAACTATCGCCCGGAAGAACGGCAAGGCGGCTTCATGATGTCCGATGCCTACCTCACGCTCGAGGGCGATGGTGGCCGCTGGACGCTCACCGGCTTCATCAACAACATCGAGGATGAAGAAGTGATCGTGCGGTCCGGTTCAAGGCCAATTCTCGACTTCTCCGTCGCGACGCTTGCTCCGCCCAGAACCTATGGCATCCGCATGGGATACACCTTCTGATGCGATTGGCCATCATCGCCGGCATCGCCATTGCTCTGGTCACGTCCGGAGAAGTCGCCCAGCTCGCAGCACATGAGTCATCTGAAAGTGGCTTACGCTTCATCACGCTTGGCACGATGGGTGGGCCGGTCGGTGATGGCCGCCGTTCTCAACCGGCCAACGCCCTCGTCGACGGGAAGGATCTCTATGTCGTTGATGCGGGCGACGGCGTCGTGCAGCAGATGGCCAAGGCCGGCCTGGCATTGCCGAACGTCAAGGCGGTGTTCCTCAGCCATCTGCACGCCGATCATACGGGCGGCCTCTCCGCGCTTCTGGCGCTGCGCAACCAGACTCTGGTTGCGCAGAAGCTGACGATCTACGGCCCGCCAGGAACGCGCGAAATGGTCGAGGGCATGATATCCTCGATGCGGCCCGCTGCTCGCGCGGGATACGGAATACCGGGCAAGCCCTGGCCCGATCCTGCAGGGACAGTCGCCGTCGTGGAAATGGGCGATGGGTTCAGGGCCAGCGTGGGCAACATGGTGGTCCGCGCAGTGCAGAACACCCACTATGATTTCGCCCCCGGCAGCGAGGAAGACAGATCCTTCAAGTCGCTTTCCTTCCGGTTCGATTTGCCCGGGCGATCCATTGCCTATACCGGCGATACCGGCCCGTCCGCCGCCGTCGAGAAGCTGGCGGCAGGGGCAGACCTGCTCGTGAGCGAAATGATCGACATTGATTCGACGATGGCAACGGTCGCCCGCAACTCGCCGAACATGCCGGAAAAGGCGAAGGCGGATCTGGTCCGGCACCTGACCACGCACCATCTCGCCCCGCCAGACGTCGGCAAGATGGCCAGGCATGCCGGGGTCAAGGCCGTGGTCGTCACGCATTTCGCGGGCGGCAGCACAAGCGCCGCGCAAGTCGAAGGCGTCACGGCCGGCGTCCGCGCCGAATACGCGGGCCCTGTCACGATCGCCAACGATCTCGATAGCTTCTAGGATCCACGTCCGGGGGCCATTATCGCCGCAGGCGGAACGCGCCCCTTTCTTCCACCCCTCCCGCAGGCGGGAGGGGGCGGGGGTAGGCCCCCAGCACCCAGCTCCCCGCCCTACCCGGTCGTCAGCCCGTAAAGCACCAACGCCGCCTGGTTCTCGGCCATCCAGTCCACGTTCAGCGGCTCTGCTCCCACCGGCTCGAACACGTTGCGCCACAGTGCGGCAAAGATGATTCCTCCTGCCACGCATTGTGCCGCCGTCTTCGGATCGGGGCAGGCAAACTCGCCCCGGGCAATGCCATGGGCAATCAGCCGCTCGATCGCGCCAAGGATGCATATCATTGCGGTTTCGTGGTAAAATCGGGCAAGTTCGGGGAAATTGCGGCCCTCGCCCACGATCAGGCGCGGCAGGAAGGCCATTTCCGGGCTGGCGATGCGCTTGATCGCGTTCTTCACGAAGGCGCGCAGCAATGCCGGCGCGGGCAGGCTGCCGTAGTCGCTCGGCAGCAGCGACGGCATCATTTCGGTGATGACTTCCGACACCAGCGCACGGAACAGCGCGTCCTTGCTGTCGAACGCGAGGTAGAGCGCCGCGCGGCTGATGCCGACGCGCCTGGCCACGTCCTCCATGCGTGCGGCGGCAAAGCCCCGTTCGGCAAATTCCTCGCGCGCAGCGTCCAGAATGCGCTCGCGTCTGTCTGCTGGCGTAACTCGTGGCATGGCCGCAAAATAACTGACACGTCAGTCATGTAAAGCGGTAAAAGTCCGGTGGCAGGGTTTCCGGATGCGTTGCGTGGGGTGCAGTTATGGTGTCCAGGCCGCCCTGCCACCGAAAGGAGATTTCTCCTTGCGGAGTAAGGCCTTGATGCCATCTTTCTGCGGCTTCGTCTCAGCGTTTTCCTACGTAAGCGTTTTGTGCTATATCCGGAAAACTGGCGGTTTACCGGGGGTCCCGGCCCATCCCTCAGTGCGCCCGCGTACCTTTGCCGAAGTTTCTCCGGACAGTGTAAACCCCGTAAACCCTTCGCCTTGCTCTTTCGGCTCTCCCGATGCATAGGCGCCCCCAAGATTCTCCAGCATTCAGGTTCCGAAAGGCCCCGCCGATGAAGGTCCGCGTCATTGTCACCCTCAAGAACGGCGTCCTCGACCCCCAAGGCCGCGCCATCCACCACGCGCTTGAAGGCCTTGGTTTCGAAGGCGTGAACGACGTGCGCGCCGGGCGGGTCATTGAACTCGACGTGGCAGACACCACTTCGGATGCAGCGCTTGACGAGATGTGCAGCAAGCTCCTCGCCAACATGGTGATCGAGAACTACCGCATCGAAAAGGCCGCCTGAGCTTAGGAACCCGCGCCATGGCTTTCACCTCCGCCGTCATCACCTTCCCCGGCTCGAACTGCGATCGCGACATGGCGGTGGCGATCGAGCAGGTCTGCGGGGGCACAGTCCATCGCGTCTGGCACGGCGATGCCGACCTGCCTGAAAATCTCGATTTCATCGCCCTGCCCGGTGGCTTCTCCTATGGCGACTACTTGCGCTCCGGCGCGATGGCGGCACGCTCACCGGTGATGCAGGCGGTGGTGCGCGCGGCTGAGCGCGGCGTGACCGTGCTCGGCGTATGCAACGGCTTCCAGGTGCTGACCGAGGCTGGTCTCCTGCCCGGCGCGCTGATGCGCAACGCCGGCATCCGCTTCGTCTGCCGCGACGTGAAGCTGACGGTCGAGAACAACCAATCGCTGTTCACCGCGGGCTATGACGCTGGCCAGCAGATCACGATCCCCGTCGCGCACCACGACGGCAACTTCTTCGCCGACGACGCGACGCTGGACCGGCTCGAAGGCGAAGGCCGCGTCGCGTTCCGTTATGCAGAGGCCGTCAACGGCTCGGCGCGCAACATCGCGGGCGTCCTCAATGATCGCGGCAACGTGCTGGGCATGATGCCGCACCCCGAGCGCATGATCGAAGCGGCGCAGGGTGGTTCGGACGGCCGCGCGCTGTTCGAAAGTGTCGTGCGCGGGCTCGTCGCCGCCTAACCTGCGGCCCGCTCCTTGAAGCGGGTCTGGCCAAACAGGGCCAGTGCGTCGGTCCGGTTCATCGGTCGGCCGAAGTAGTAGCCCTGGATCTTCTTGGCACCGAGACGGCGGATGCATTCGAGTTCGGCCTCGGTCTCGACGCCCTCGGCCGTCGTCGACATTTCCAGCGCGTCGGCCATGGCCACGACGGCGCGGACAATGGCAAGGCTCTCCGGATTGTCCTTGGCAGCGCCCTGCACGAAGCTGCGATCGACCTTGATCGTCGAGAAGCGCATCTTCCTGAGGTAGCCCAGCGACGAGTAGCCGGTGCCGAAATCGTCGAGCGCGACGCCGCAGCCGATGCCCATGAGGTTCTCGAGCGTCATCTGCGCCGTAGTACCATCGCGCACGAAGATGCTCTCGGTCACCTCGATCTCGAGCCGGTGCGGCGAAAGGCCGGTCGATGCGAGCGCGCCGACGACGGTTTCGGCAAAATAGGGATCGAGCAACTGTTCGCCGGACACATTGACCGCGATCTTGACATGCTCGGGCCAGTTCCTCGCCTCGGCGCAGGCAGTACGCAGGACCCAATCACCGATCGGGACGATCAGGCGAGTGTCCTCGGCCAGCGGAATGAACTTGGCCGGGCTGACGAAGCCGTGCTCGGTGCTGTTCCACCGGATCAACGCCTCGAAGCTCAGCACCTGCTCGGTCGTCGCATCGACGACAGGCTGGTACATCAGCGAGAACTCGTTGCGCTCAAGCGCGTGGCGCAGCGAGAATTCGAGCTTGCGGCGTTCCTCGGCGTGGGCGTGCAGCGAAGGCTCGTAAGTACAGTGCCGCCCACCGCCCTCATCTTTGGCGCGGTAGAGCGCAAGGTCGGCGTTACGCAGCAGGGTCTCGACCGTCGAACCATCACGCGGCCCGATCGCCGAGCCGACGCTGGCACCGACATAGAGCATGTGGTGATCGATCTCGTAGGGCTGCGAGAGCGTGGAGATGATTGCCACGCTGAGATCGGTGACGCGCGCCTCGTCGGCCGCATCGCGGATGACGACAGCGAACTCGTCGCCCCCCAGACGTCCGCAGACCTCGCCTTCCTGCATGATGAGCTTGAGCCGATCCGAGACGAGGGCAAGAAGCTGGTCACCGACGAGGTGGCCGAGCGTATCATTGATCGCCTTGAAGCGGTCTAGGTCAATCATCAGGAAAGCGCAGCGCGTGCGCCACTTCTCGGCATAGCCCATCGCCTCGCCGAGGGCCTCGGTCAGCATCAGGCGGTTGGGCAGGCCGGTCAGCGTATCGTAGCGCGCAAGGTAGGCGATCTTTTCGGCGCTTTCGCGCTGCTCGGTCACGTCCGACCCGACTCCGCGGAAGCCGACGAAAGTGCCGTTTTCATCGAACTTGGGCGAAGCCGACAGCTCCCACCAGCGATAGCCGCCATGGAGCGACACGCGCACAAGCAGGTTGGAGAAGCTTTCGCGGCGCTTGAGGCGCTCGGCCAGATCGTGGAGGCTGGAATGGAAGTGGCCGGAATCCCAGGCTGGCCCTGCGACAAGCTGGATCAACGGCTTGCCGTCGACATCCTCGGGGTCCTCGCCCAGCGCAAAGGCAAAACGCGGGCTGACCGAGCGGACCCGGCGGTTGGCATCGACCTGCCAGAGCCAGTCGGCGTCTCCTTCCTCGAATTCGCGCAGCAGCAGCGACACGACTTCGGCCTTCTCCGCCATGCCTGCTTCGGCGACCCGCGCGCCAAGGAAAGTGCGCGCGGCCTCGACCCCGCCGACGCTGACGATCAGCACGAAAGCGACCGCAACCGCTGCCGCGATGTATTCCCCCCAGAACAGGAATGCAGCTATGCCCGACAGACCGACAATCCCGCCGAACATCACTGTTGCCATCGGCATGGCGGCAAATGTCACGGCCATGCCGGTCATCAGCATGGCAAGGACTGTCCACAGCGTCATGCGCTGCGCCTGATCTCCGAACGGGGAGAAGGCCAGCATGGGGATGGCCCAGATCAATGCAACGAACAACGAGCTGATAGTCTGCCGGTGCATCTCCTGACGGCTTACCCGCCGCCGGTCCGCATCGATAAGTGTGCGATCGAACCTTGCGCCGGAGATAAGGACGCCAACCAGCAGCGCCATCCAACCAACCAGAAACGCGACGTGGACTTCGCCAGCATAGGTCTGCAGAACGAGTAGGGCCGCCATTGCGTGAGCGACAAGCCGGGCGAACGTCAACTTCGCGAGGCTGGAGTACTGCAAGCCGCGCAACCTGCCCCAATCGCCTTCGACCGGATCACGCAATCCGATCACGGCAAGGATCGGCAGCTTCACCGGTAAAGCATCGGGTTCGGGCGCGTTGGGGTTCGTCACGATGGTTGAATTACAAGGAATTCATTATCCAATCGTAAGCAGCGGTAAACTTTGGCGTACCACCAACCCCGCAAAAAAGGCCCGCCGCGCCTGGCATGAGGCGCGACGGGCCGGACTTTCCTCCCCAGGAAAGGTCCTGTCAGGCAGCGAAGAGTGTTAACGCCGTGAAGTGTTAACGACCGAGGGCGCTGCCAAGCCGGTGATAAAGGTTCGAGAACTTGACCGATTCGGGCTGGTCCTCGATTGCCTTCAGGTAGTGTAGTACGGCTTCGCGGATCAGCTTGAAGTCCTCGGTCGAGAGGACCGCGCGGGCACGTGCAGGTTCAGCCATGGTGGGTCTCCTTCTTGGATCTTCGAGGCTTGATTGCCGCGAGGATTTGCTTGGGTGGGAGGGGGAAGCCCCTCCACAACCCCTCCCTTGCAGGGGAGGGGCTTTCTGCAATTCGCAGGTTACGCTGCGAACTGGTTCATCGTGTTGTGGGCGCCGCCGGCCTTCAGGGCGGCTTCACCGGCGAAGTATTCCTTGTGGTCGTCACCGATGTCGGAGCCGGCCATGTTCTGGTGCTTCACGCAGGCGATGCCCTGGCGGATTTCCTCGCGCTGGACCTGCTTGACGTAGCCGAGCATGCCCTCTTCGCCGAAATAGCGCTTGGCGAGGTTGTCGGTGCTGAGCGCCGCGGTGTGGTAGGTCGGCAGCGTGATCAGGTGGTGGAAGATGCCGGCCTGCGCCGCAGCATCGCGCTGGAAGGTGCGGATGCGTTCGTCCGCCTCGATGCCCAGCTCGGTGCCGTCGTAGTCCACGCTCATCAGCTTGGCGCGGTCATAGGCCGAGACATCCTTGCCCGCTTCAACCATGGCGTCATAGACCTGCTGGCGGAAGTTCAGCGTCCAGTTGAACGACGGGCTGTTGTTGTAGACCAGCTTGGCGTTCGGGATCACTTCGCGGATGCGGCTGACCATGCCACCGATCTGGCCGATGTGCGGCTTTTCGGTTTCGATCCACAGCAGGTCCGCACCGTTCTGGAGCGAGGTGATGCAATCGAGCACGCAGCGGTCCTCGCCGGTTCCGGGGCGGAACTGATAGAGGTTCGAAGGCAGGCGCTTCGGCCGCATCAGCTTGCCGTCGCGGGCGATCAGCACGTCGCCGTGGCCGAGGTTCGTGGCATCGACTTCCTCGCAATCGAGGAAGCTGTTGTACTGGTCGCCGAGGTCACCCGGCTCCTTGACGTAGGCGATCTGCTTGGTCAGGCCGGCGCCCAGGGAGTCGGTGCGGGCAACGATCACGCCGTCATCGACGCCGAGTTCCATGAAGGCGTAACGCACCGCGCGGATCTTCGCGAGGAAGTCCTCGTGCGGCACGGTGACCTTGCCGTCCTGGTGGCCGCACTGCTTTTCGTCCGAGACCTGGTTCTCGATCTGGATGCAGCAGGCACCGGCTTCGATGAACTTCTTGGCGAGCAGGTAGGTCGCTTCCGCGTTGCCGAAGCCGGCATCGATATCGGCGATGATCGGAACGACGTGGGTTTCGAATTCGTCGATCTTGTGCAGCAGGCGGTGGGTGTTGACCGCATCGCCCGCCTTCTTGGCCGCATCGAGATCCCGGAACAGCATGCCGAGTTCGCGGGCATCGGCCTGCTTGAGGAAGGTGTAGAGTTCCTCGATCAGCGCCGGAACGCTGGTCTTCTCGTGCATCGACTGGTCGGGCAGCGGGCCGAATTCGCTCCGCAGCGCGGCGACCATCCAGCCCGAGAGGTAGAGGTAACGGCCCTTGGTGGTGCCGAAGTGCTTCTTGATGGAGATCATCTTCTGCTGGCCGATGAAACCGTGCCAGCAGCCGAGCGACTGCGTGTAGTTCGCTGGGTCAGCGTCATACGCTTCCATGTCGCGGCGCATGATCTTCGCGGTGTAGCGGGCGATGTCGAGGCCGGTGTGGAAGCGGTTCTGGAGGCGCATGCGGGCCACGCTCTCGGGCTCGATGCCATCCCAGGTCTGGGCGAAAGGCGCGATGGCCTTGCCGGCTTCGACGATCTTGCTGTGGTAGGTCATTTCCCGTGTTCCCTCACGTGGTGTGCGTCTGTGTGAGATCCGGGTAACGCGCGAATCGCTTTTGCGGAACGCTGCGCGGAGTGAGGTTGTCAAACTTTACATGATATGCTTGTAAAGTTGTGCAGTCACCACAAGAGGATTGTGAAGTGTCGACAAGACCGTTGTACCTCGGGCCTCGGCTCAAGCGCATCCGCCGCGAACTGGGACTGACCCAGCAGGCGATGGCCGACGAACTGGGCATATCACCAAGCTACATCGCACTGATCGAGCGTAACCAGCGACCTCTGACCGCCGACCTGCTCCTTCGGCTGGCGCGAGCCTACAAGCTCGACATGGCGGACCTCGCCAGCGACGAGCGCGACGATTACGCGCGGCGGCTGTCCGATGCCCTTCGCGATCCGATCTTCAACGACATCGACCTGCCCCCACTGGAAGTGTCGGACGTGGCGGCCAGCTTTCCGGGGGTGACCGAGGCCCTGCTGCGGCTTTACGGTGCTTGGCAGCGCGAGCAGCAGGCCTTGGCCGAGCAGCGTAGTGCTGTTCCAGGCACCGGGGCGAGCGATCCGGTGGGCGAGGCACGCCGCTTTGTGGCAGCGCGGCGCAACTATTTCCCGGCAATCGATGTGAAGGCCGAGGAACTGTCGGACGAAATCGCGAAGGCGGGCGGCGCGGCAGAGTGGCTGCGGCTGCGCGGAGTGCGGGTGCGCTTTCTCCCGCCAGACGTCATGATGGATGCGGTGCGCAGATATGACCGGCACAACGAGCAATTGCTGATTGATGACACGCTGTCGCCTTCTGGCCGTGCCTGGCAACTGATGCAGCACATTGCCTACACCGCGCTGCGGGGTGAGATCGCGGGCGTGATTCGGGGGGAAAGCTTTGCCAGCGAGACGGCGGCGCAATTGGTGCGGCGGGCGCTGGCGGGCTACGCGGCGGCGGCGCTGGTGATGCCCTATGACCGGTTTGCAAGGGCAGTGGATGCCCGCAGGTACGACATCGAAGCGCTGTCCGGGCAGTTCGGCGCGAGTTTCGAGCAGGTGGCGCACCGGCTGACCACGCTCAACCGGCCTGGGCAGGAGCGCGTGCCGTTCTTCTTCATCCGCGTCGATACGGCGGGCAATGTGTCGAAACGGCTGGACGGCGCGGGCTTTCCCTTTGCCGCGCATGGCGGCGGATGTCCGCTGTGGAGCGTGCACGAATGCTTCCGCACGCCGGGCGAGATCGTGACGCAGTGGGTGGAACTGCCGGACGGACAGCGCTTCTTCTCGCTGGCGCGGATGGTGACGTCTGGCGGTGGCGGGTTCGGACGGCCCCGGTGGACGCGGGCGATTGCGCTGGCCTGTGCGGCGGAACATGCGCCGCGACTGGTCTATGCGGCGGGGGCTGATCCCAAGGCGGTGGAGGCGACGCCGATCGGGGTGACCTGCCGCCTGTGTCACCGCGCGCAATGCACGGCGCGGGCCGAGCCGCCGATCGGGCGCGAGATCCTGCCCGACGACTACCGGCGCGGGGCCGAGCCCTTCAGCTTTGCGGAGAGTTGAGCCAGTAGCGGATGACCATGGCGACCGCGCCAAGCGTCAGCACGCTGCCGAGCCAGATTGCCGCCATCCAGCCAAGGCGCTGCCACAGGGGCTTTGCCTCGGCCCGCTCCGCACCATCGAGGCGGGGGTCAATGATAGCCATGTTCGCCCACCTTGCCCCGGAAGACCCAGTAGGCCCAGCCCGTATAGGCGAGGATCAGCGGCATGATCAGGCCGACGCCGATGAGCATGAAGACCTGTGAGCGTTCCGGCGCGGCGGCGTCCCAGATCGAAATGCTCTGTGGCACGACCCATGGCCACATCGAGACGCCCAGCCCGATCATGCCGAGCAGGAACAGGCCGAGCGCGTAGAGGAACGGACGCACGGCGTGGCGCTGTTGGAGCGAGCGCAGGAGCGAGATGGCGAGTGCTGCCGTCGCCAGCGGAACCGGTGTCAGCCAGAAGACCATCGGTTCAGTGAACCAACGCTGGAAGTACTGTCCCGCAAGGAACGGCGTGGCGAGGCTGACAGCAGCCATGAGCGCCAGCGTGGCCCAGGCGGCGCGGCGGGCGAAGGCGAAGGCCTTGTCCTCGGCGCGGCCCTCGACCTTGATCGCCAGCCAGCAGGCGCCGAGCAGCGCATAGCCCGCGACAACTCCCGCACCGGTCAGGAGCGAATAGAGTGACAGCCAGTCGAGCCAGCCCCCGGCATAGGCCCTCCCCTCAACGTGGATGCCCTGCAGCAGCGCGCCGAGGGTGATGCCTTGTGCGAGGGCCGCGACAAGCGAGCCGGCGAAGAAGGCCCGGTCCCAGAACGCGCGGTGGCGGGGATCGCGCCAGCGGAACTCGAAAGCGACGCCGCGGAAGACGAGGCCGAGGAGCATGGCGATGATCAACGGGTAGGTCGCCGGCAGGATGATCGCATAGGCCAGCGGGAAGGCGGCGAGCAGCCCTCCTCCGCCCAGCACCAGCCAGGTCTCGTTGCCGTCCCACACCGGGGCGATGGCATTCATCGCCTGATCGCGCTCGGCGCCTTCGTCAAACCAGGGGAAGAGGATGCCGATGCCGAGGTCGAAACCGTCCATCACGACATACATCAGCACGGCGAAGGCGATGATCAGGGCCCAGATGACAGTGAGGTCGATCATTGCACTTCCTCCTGCTGCTGAGCGGGCGTGATCCCGGCAGAGCGGATCGGGGCGCGCTCTTCCTGTTCCGGGCCCGGCTCGTGCGGATATGGCGCGTCCTTCATGAGATGCAGGATGTACCACGTGCCGATGCCGAAGACCGCGAAGTAGACGACGACGAAGGCGGCGAGCGAGGTGGCGACGGCAGGCGCGGCGATCGGGCTGACCGAATCTGCGGTGCGCAGCAGGCCGTAGACTGTCCAGGGCTGGCGGCCGACCTCGGTCGTCACCCAACCGGCGATCACCGCGATGAAGCCCGAGGGCCCCATCAGCACGGCAAGGCGGTGGAGCAGCGGCCAGTCGTACAACTTCTTGCGCGTGCGGGCGAGCAGGCTCCACAGGCCGAGGCCGAGCATGAGAAAACCGAGGCCGACCATGATGCGGAATGACCAGAAAACGATCCACACCGGCGGCCGGTTGTCCGGCGCGATGGTGTCCAGTCCCGCGAGGGGGGCGTCGGGATCATGCTTCAGGACAAGGCTCGAGGCCTTGGGGATGCCGATGGCGTAATCGAGCTTCTGGTCCTTGTCGTTTGGAATGCCGAACAGGTAGAGCGGTGCGCCTTCAGGGTGGGACTGGTAGTGCCCTTCCATGGCCATGACCTTGGCGGGCTGGTGCTCGAGCGTGTTGAGGCCATGCATGTCGCCGACGAAGATCTGCACCGGCGCGACGATTGCGGCCATCCACATCGCCATCGAGAACATCTTGCGGGCGTGAAGGTTCGCGCGGTCACGCAGCAGGTGCCATGCCCCCACCGCGCCGACGACGAAGGCCGTGGTCAGGTATGCAGCAATCACGGTGTGGACGAGGCGATAGGGGAAGCTGGGGTTGAAGATGATCGCCGCCCAGCTTGGACCGGGCAGGAACTCGCCGTTGGGCCCCATCTCGAAGCCGGTGGGGGTCTGCATCCAGGAATTGACCGAGAGGATCCAGAATGCCGAAATGAAGGTGCCGATAGCCACCATCAGCGTGGCGGCAAAGTGCAGTCCCCTGCCGACCCGGTTCATGCCGAACAGCATCACGCCAAGGAAGCCAGCCTCGAGGAAGAAGGCGGTGAGAACCTCGTAGGCCATGAGGGGCCCGATCACGCCGCCGACCTTGTCGGAAAAGACCGACCAGTTGGTGCCGAACTGGTAGGACATGACCAGACCCGAGACCACGCCCATCGCGAAGGCGACGGAGAAGATCTTCAGCCAGTAGCGGAACAGGTCGAGATAAAGCTGCTTGCCGGTCTTCAGCCAGAGTGCCTCAAGCACGGCGAGATAGCTGGCGAGGCCGATCGAAAAAGCCGGGAAGATGAAGTGGAAGCTCACCGTGAAGGCGAACTGCATACGCGCCAGAACCAGCGCGGCCGTTTGGCTGTCCATACCTGCGAACACGTTTATCTCCCCTGCACGGGATCGGGCGTCTTCTCGTGGCGCCTCAATCACTTCCTAGCCATATATGAGCATGAGCTAAAGTGATATTCCCGAAGCAGCGCTTGCAGTTTCTGCATCCTGAAAACCGCTGTGCAAGCGCGCCGTTCCTCCAAACTTGCAGCATGTGGCCTTGGGAGCTATCGGCGCGCATCCCGCCCGCCTTCGCAGGGCCGAAGAAAGCACCGCCGTTGTCCAAGATCATCCCGCTTGCCGATGTCGATCCCGCGCTGGTCGAGCAGTTGCTCGATGCTGCGTTCGAGCCGACTCGGCACCAGCGAACCGCCTACAAGGTGCGCGAGGGCATGGAATGGCTGCCAAACCTGTCGTTCGCCGCGCTCGACGACGAGGACATGCTGGCGGGCACGATCCAGTGCTGGCCGGTGGCGCTCACCGATGACAGTGGCCGCATGCATCCGATGATCATGGTCGGCCCGGTGGCGGTCATGCCGCATCTTCAGGGCGAAGGCTTCGGCAAGGCGCTGATGACGGCGGCGCTTACCGCGATCGATCCGCGCGCGCCGCTGCCGCAAGTGCTGATCGGCGATCCCGAGTATTACGAGCGCTTCTTCGGCTTCAGCAACGCCCAGACTGGCGGATGGCGCCTGCCGGGGCCGTACGAGCAGCATCGCCTGCTGTGCCGCACCGCCAATCCTGCCGTCCTGCCGCAAGAGGGCATGTTGGGGCCTTGGCGGCGCTGATCCGATCTGGCATCGGCAAACGGTGCCTTACACTCCCCCGCCCGAACTAGCATCCTTGAGCCTTGCCGAACTTGCTGCGCAGGTTGCTGCGCGCAAGCTGCCGCCCATCGACCAGTGGAGCCCGCAGGAGATCGGAGACAGCGAAATGCGCATCGCCGCAGATGGCCGCTGGTTCCATCAGGGTGGCGAAATCCGGCGTCCAGCAATGGTGCGCGCGTTTTCCTCGCTGTTGACGCGCGACGAGCGGGGCCAGCACTGGCTGGTAACGCCGTTCCAAAAGCTGGCGATCGCTGTGGAGGACGCCGCCTTCCTGGCGACTGACATGCAGGCCAAGCTGGACCCCGAGGGACGCACGGCATTGGCCTTCCGGCTCAATAGCGACGATCTGGTGGTCTGCGGGCCGGACCATCCGCTGCGGGTTTCGGGCACGGCTGAGATCCCGGCCTTTTACCTCGCCATCCGAAACGGAACAGAGGCCCGGCTCAACCGCAGCACCTACGGACAGCTCATCGATCATGCCCTGTCGCTGGGCAGCGCTGACCTGGCCGTGGAAAGTCTTGGCCACCGCTTCGTGCTGGTGCCCGGCACATGAATTTGCTGACAAGGCTTACGGACCTGTATGCCGAAGGACACCGGGAGCCTGCCAAGGAGCTCTACGAAGACTGGCGCCCACTGCCCGGGCACGGTTTGCGCCCTGCCGCTGTACTGATTGCGGTGACCGAGCGACAGAACCATCCGGATGGCCCCGGGGTTCTCCTGATCCACCGGCCTTCGCACATGCGCGCGCATCCGGGACAAGCCGCTTTTCCGGGCGGCAAGCTCGATCCCGGCGAGACCCCGGTCGAGGCAGCCCTGCGCGAAGCCAACGAGGAATTGGGCATCCGGCCGGAAGACGTGTCCGTGATCGGCGAAACCGACCGGTTCCGCACGGGCACGGGTTATGACATCACGCCCGTGCTGGCGCTGGTGCCGCCGGATCTGCCGCTTCAACCCAATCCGGCGGAAGTGGCGAGCTGGTTCGAGCCCCCTTTGGGCTTCCTTCTCGACCCGATGCGGCATGTCTGGCAATCGGCGGAATGGAACGGGCGCAAGGGGCGCTTCATCGAGATCCTTTGGAACGAGCATCGCATATGGGGCGTGACGGCGGCGATCATTTCCAACCTGGCAAAGCGGATCAGCTGGCATGACTGAGCGCCTGCCCGCCGCTGCGTGGACAAGACGCGAGGACCTCGCCGCCCTTGTAACCGCGCTCGATCCGCATGCCGAGGGCAACTGCCGGTGGGTGGGCGGCGTGGTGCGCGACACGATTCTCGGCCATGCCCCGAAAGACGTGGACATGGCCACGACGCTGCTGCCGGAGGAAACCGCCGCCCGGCTTGGCCAGGCCGGGATCAAGGCCGTGCCGACGGGCATTGCCCATGGCACGATCACTGCGGTTCTCGACGGTGGCACAGTGGAGATCACCACGCTGCGTCGCGACGTTTCCACCGATGGCCGCCATGCGACGGTGGCATTTTCCACCGACTGGCGCGACGATGCAGCCCGCCGGGATTTCACGATCAACGCGCTTTACGCCGATCCGCGCAGCCTGGAACTGTTCGACTATCACGGCGGCCTTGCGGATCTGGCCAATCGGCAGGTGCGTTTCATTGGCGATGCCCGCGAGCGCATCCGCGAAGATTACCTGCGCATCCTGCGTTACTTCCGCTTTCAGGCCCGCTTTGGCTCCATTCCCGCAGACAAGGCTTCAGAGGAAGCCGTTTCCGAGCTTGCCGCGGGATTGAAAGGGCTTTCTCGCGAACGTGTCGGCTGGGAGCTGATGAACCTGCTGGGCCTGCCAGATCCCGCGCCGACCGTCCGTCGCATGGCCGAACTCGGCGTTCTGGCCCATGTCCTGCCAGAGGCAACCGAGGCTGGCCTGGCATTGCTGGATACCCTTATCGACAACGAGCAGGCTGCCGGAGCGCAGGCCGTGGCACTGCGTCGTCTTGCCGCGCTCCTGCCGGCGGACCCGGCTCTTGCCGAACAGGTTGCCGCCCGACTGCGCCTTTCCATTGCCCAGCGCAAGCGGCTTGCCATTGCTGCCGCCCGCGACGGCGAAGAGACCGATGCGCGTGCCCTTGCCTACCGCGTGGGTATCGAGGAAGCGCGTGACCGGCTGCTGCTGGCAAGTCAGGCAACGGCTCCGCTGGAGGGGTGGAACGTGCCCCAACTGCCGATCAAGGGCGGAGACATTGTTGCCCGCGGCATAAAGGCGGGCCCGGAGGTTGCGCGCATTCTTCGTCAGGTGGAAGCGCGGTGGATCAAAGCGCAGTTTCCGGACGCCGGGCAAGTCTTCGCAATGCTCGATGAAATCGTGGCGCATACCAGCGCACAAGGCGGTTGAAGGTCTGAGCCGCGCTGACAACGCCAGGCATCGGCCTGGCCCGCGCGAAATGCCTGTGGCGATCGGCAGCGATCCTTGCCCGCGCGTCCCGCCCGATGACAAGCTTGCGCGCATCCGGCACGAAGTTGGTGGAATCCTGCCAGAAGGCGCGGCAGGCGGTTGCGTAGAACATGGGCCGTGGCTCGGCGCTGTTGTTGGGCTGTCCGCGATGCCGGACCCGGAAATCCCAGATCATGCAATTGCCGCGCAGCACGGCGTTCCACACCGAGCCATCTGCAGTCTCAGGTGATTGCAAGATACGGTGCGTGCCCGGCAGGAATTCGGTCGAGCCGTTGACTTCGTCAACATCGACGAGCGGGATGGAAATCGTCAGCGCAAATGGCGGCAGCATCGCTGCAATCGTCTTGTCCTCGAACAGATGCGGACTGTCGGAGTGCAGCTTCTGCACCGTGGAACCCGGAAAGGAGCTGATGACGCCGAAGGATTCGTAGACCCAATTGTTGCCCAGGGCTTTGTCCAGCAAGGCAAGCAGCGCCGGGTTTTGCAGAAGGTCGATGCAGCCCGCCATCCTGCCGGCGATCGGGACAAGGCCATTGATCCGCTTCGTGCCAACCACCCAGATGTCCTCCGGGAGCGGAGCGCGCGTGTCGAACGCGCCGGGAATGGATCGGCGCAGGGCCAGGGCCAGTTCGTCAATCCGCTGCGCAGGCCAAAGCCCTTCGAGGGCAACCACCCCGTCTCTTAACAACGCCTCGGCGGCGTCATCCGCGGCCTCTCCGCCGAAACGCGAGATGCCTGCGGTCATGTCAGCCCTTCCACTCGCGACGTTCTTCGGCAGCACGAAGCACCTCGTAGGACACCTGCAGCTTCTGGAACTGCTCTGCCGCGGCCTTGTCGCCGGGCCGCACATCGGGGTGGACTTCCTTGGCCCTGGAGCGCCAGGCCTTCTTCACCGCGTCGAAATCGGCATCCGGATCGAGGCCAAGGGTTTCGAGGGCGCGCAGTTCGTCCCGGCTGCGCGTGCCATCGCCAGAACCGCCCCATTCGGCCCATGCAGCCTGGCGAAAACCAGAGGCTTCGCCACGCTCTTCGGCCTCGCGACGTTCGGCCTCTTCCTTGTCCAGCCCTTCGAAGTAGTTCCAGCCCTGATTGTATTCCGCCGCGTGCTGCTGACAGAAATACCAGCGTTCGGGGTTGTTGGGGGACTTGGGCGCCGGGCAATCGCCCTTCTGGTCGCATCCCGCACGGTCGCACAGCCGCACTGGCGCAGCCTCGAAGGCGCTGCCGTAGCCCCGCCAGCGCGGGAAGCCCCAGTCAGACGATCGTGTATTGCGTGCCATGCCTCAATCCCAAGCCAAACCCGCAGGAAAGGTCAAGATGGGTGTGGTGCCGGCAATGCGAAAGGCCCGAACCTGGCGGGGTTCGGGCCTTGCCTGCATTGTCGGGTGATCAGTTGACCGTGACGGTGACCGCGCGGCGGTTGCGCGCCCACGAATCCTCGTCCGAACCAAGCGCAAGCGGGCGTTCCTTGCCATAGCTGACAACCGTGATCCGCGATGGATCTACGCCGAGGCTGACCAGGTAGTTCTTGGCCGCATTGGCGCGGCGTTCACCCAGCGCAATGTTGTAGTCGCGCGTGCCGCGCTCGTCGCAGTGGCCTTCGATGGTGATGGCCTTGGCCGGATAGCGGGCCAGCCACGAGGCCTGGCTTTGCAGGATGCCCTGGTCGGATGCGTCGATGTTGTAGCGGTCCGTATCGAAGTTCACGGTGTCGGAGATGACCGACGCCACGAAATCGGCCTGGCTGCCGGGAACCGGGCCGGTCGGCTGCGTCGTCTGCGGGGTCGTCTGCGTTGTCGTGGTGGCACCGGGCTCAGGCGGAAGCTGCTTGGGCTTCGATGCGCAGGCACCGAGGCCAAGCGTGAGAGCAGCAAGGCCGGCAATCAGGATCGGACGGGTCATGGGCATTCTCCTTGGGAGAGAGGGGGAGAGATGGCGACGCAAGGTGCAGTTTCAGCGATGAATTGACAAGGGCGCAAATCGCCCTTGCCAAGGCAGGGTCAGGGCAGAACCGGCCCCCATGCAGGGTCTGAACCATCAACCGGCGTGTTGAGTTTCCGTTCATTTCGACCAGTCAGGTCGACTTGCCAGATGCCGGTCTTGCCGCTGCCGCGCTCGGTGCGGAAGAATTGCACGATACGGCCGTTGGGCGACCACGTCGGGGCTTCATCCTGCCACGAATCCGTGAGGAACCGCATGCCCTTGCCGTACGGGTCGGTCACAGCGATACGGAAGTTGCCGCCGATATGGGTAAAGGCGATCTGGTCTCCACGTGGCGACCATTCCGGCGTGGCGGCGCGACCTCCGAAGAAACTGATGCGCTTCTGGTTCGAGCCGTCCGCGTCCATCACGTAAAGCTGCTGGCTGCCCGAACGGTCGCTTTCGAAGACGATCTTGCTGCCATCGGGCGAGTACGAGCCGCCGACGTCGATGCCGGGGCTGTCGGTGAGACGTGTCGACTGGCCGCCAGTGGCGGGCACGCGATAGATGTCTGTGTTGCCGGCGATGGCCATCGAATAGAGGATCCACTTGCCATCGGGCGACCAGCGTGGGGCGAAAGTGGGATTGGTGCTTGAGGTTACCAGCGTCTGCTGGCCGGTGCCGACGTTGTAGACGTAGATGCGGGGCGCACCGTTCAGGTAGCTCAAGTAGACGATCCGGCTGTAGTCAGGGGAATAGCGCGGGGTAAGCGCCGTCGCCTGCCCGTTGGTGATGAAGCGATGGTTGGCGCCATCGGAATCCATGATCGCAAGTTGCTTGCGGCGACGGTCCTTGGGGCCGGTCTCGGCAATGTAGGCAATCTTGCTGTCGAAGAACGGGCTTTCGCCGGAGAGGCGCGAATAGACCATGTCGGCGCACTTGTGCGCGGCGCGCCGCCATTCCTCAGGCTTGACGACATAGCCCTGCCGCGCGAGTTCGGACCCGAGCGCAACGTCATAGAGATAGCAGCCGACTGTGAGGCGGCCATCTTCGTTCGCCTTGACGAAGCCTTGTACCAGCATTTCAGCCGAACGCCCGCGCCAGGTGTCGAACGTCGGCGCAGCGACTTGCGGGAAGGCGACTTCGGGAAGCTGATCGGGACCGACCGGCTTGAACAGACCGTTGTTGCGCAGGTCGTTGTAGACGACGCGCGCGACATTGCGGCCGAGCGCTTCGGTGTTGCCGCCTTCGGCTGCGGTGGCGACCGAGGCGTTGGTGGGAAAGGACGGGATGGCAATGCCGAGGTCCTGCCATTCGTTCTCATCGGAGACAGAGCCGGTCAGCCCTTCGTCGGCAGAGGCCTGCGCCGCAGTGGAGGAAGGAAGCGCAGTCTGCTGTGCAGCGACGAGCGCAGGCACCGAGACAAGCCCTGCGGCAACAACAAGGAAACGCATCTTCATTGGGACAACTTCCTGTCAAAGCGGAAGGCGGCAACGCGCTTCCAGCCGGAATAGTAGGTATCTGGCAGATCGAACGGAGCGGCCAATTGCACAGCGCGAATCGCCTGCTCGGCATGCCGTTTGGCTTGCGCCTCGTTGGCGGGGGTAATGCCCTGCTGATCGACGACGCGAGGGCGACCGGCGAGGCTGCCATCCGGGTTGAGGTCCCAAGCCAGGATAGTCACCAGCTTGTCGGCGTCGACGCCCTGGGGCGCCGCCCAGTGCGGCTTGATCTGGCGCGAAATCGCGCCCGCCAGCGACGACCTGACCTCGGGGCCTATCGTTGCTGCAGGGGCCGCCTTTGCTGTTCCCGGCTTGGTCGAGCCGGGAATGCCTTTCAGAAAGTCCGAGCCGATTCGCGAACCGCCCGTGGGAGCATCCGGCCTGCGGCGGGGGCTGGTATCACCGGAACCGGACTTTGGCGTCGTGGCCTTCGCCGGTGCAGGCTTCGCCGCCGGTTTCGCTGGCGCAGGCTTGGCCGGAGCCGGCTTTGCAGGAGCGGGCTTCGGAGGAGCAGGCCTTGGCGGCGCCGGTTTGGGCGGTGCAGGCTTTGGTTGCGGCTGCGGCTTGGGCGCGGGCTTGGGCGGCGCGGGCACCGGCTTGGGCTGCGGTTGCGGCGGCGGTGGAACGGGTCTGGGCGGCTCAGGCAGCGGCTGCGGTTGCGCAACCGGCTCAGGCGCGGGCTCGCCCAGTTCGGGCGCAACGTCAGGCGCCGCCTCGGCCATGGGGTCGGGCGAGGTCGACTGATCGGCAATCTCTTCGGAGAACGTCACTTCCATGCGCTGCGGCGGTGGCTTCACCGTCTTGCCTGGTGGGGAAAGCATGAGGAAGCCGAGCAGTCCCGCGTGAGCCAGCGCGGCAATGGCCAGCCCTGCGCCTTCCTGCTTCGAGAGTCCTCCTGCGGTAGGATCGCGCATCGCTTCTGACCTATTGCGGTGCGGATGAACTGTTGGTGACCAGCGAGATCGACTTGAAGCCCGCAGCGTTCAATTCTCCCATCACGGCAGCGACGCGGCCCCAATCGAGCACGCGATCTGCGCGCAAGGTCACCAGCGGGGGCTTCGGCCCCTTCTGCAGCCCGGCAAGGCGGTCGGTCAGCTCGCCGGGGGCGAGCTGCTGATCATCGAGGAAGACGTTGCCCTGAGCATCGATAGTGACGGTGATCTGGTCCTGCTGCTGGTCGAGCGGGTCCGCCTTGCTGTCGGGCAAGTCGACCGGCACGCCAGCGGCCAGCATCGGCGCGGTGACCATGAAGATGATCAGCAGCACGAGCATGACGTCGACCAGCGGGGTGACGTTGATTTCGCTCATCGCGGCACGACCGCCACGCCCCCTGCGACCTCTGCCGCCTCCGCTGCCGGAACCCATGGACATCGCCATGACTCAGGCCTCCAGTTCGCGGCTGAGCGAGGCGTGGAAGCGGTCGGCGAAGCGATAGAGGCGGGTCTCGAAGCGGTTCACGCGGTGCGAAAAGCGGTTGTAGGCGATGACTGCGGGAATGGCGGCGAACAGACCGATGGCCGTGGCGAACAGCGCCTCGGAGATGCCGGGTGCGACGACGGCAAGCGAGGAGTTCTGCTGCGCACCGATGTTGAAGAAGCTATCCATGATGCCCCAGACAGTACCGAACAGGCCAACAAATGGGGCCACCGACCCGACGGTCGCGAGGAAATTGAGGCGACTGGCCAGCGCGTCTGTCTCAGTGACGACTGCGCCATCGAGCGCGGTGGTCAAGCGCTGGCGAGTGCCTTCGCGATCGATGGCCTTGCCCGAGGTGGAACGGCGCCATTCGACGAGCGCTGCATTGACGACGCGGGCGGAAGGGAGATCGCGGCCCTTGTTGTCCTTCTGGAACTGGTCGATGTCGCGTGCCTCCCAGAATTCGCGCTCGTACTTGTCACAGCCCTTCTGGACGCTGCCCATCTTCAGCGAAAAACCGATGATGATCGTCCACGTCCAGATGCTGGCGAGCACGAGCCCGACCATGACACCCTGGACGACATAGTCTGCATCGAGGAACAGCTGCACGGGGTTGAGCGAAGTCGGCGCGAAGGCAACGCCATTAGCGAGCATCGGGAGAATCATGCGGTATCCTGTCCTTCGGGAGCAGTTGTGATTGTCTGGAAAGCGGCCATCCATTCGCGCGGCTGGCGGCGGGGGCGACCATTCGGCGCGACGAAGGCGACGCGCACCCTCGCCTCGCACAGAAGCGTCCCGTCCCTGAACGCACGCTGCACGATTCGGCAGGTGGCTGGGGAAAGTTCGGCGACGTGGCTGTGGACCATGACCTCATCATCAAGCTTGGCGGGGCGCAGATAACGCAGGTCCATCTCGCTGACGGCATAGGCGCCCTCGCCGGCTTCGTGCGCAGCGCGCTGGTCTATGCCGAGCAGGCGCAGCATGTCGGAGCGGGCACGTTCAAACCAGCGCAGGTAATTGGCGTGATAGACCACGCCCGAAAGGTCCGTGTCCTCGAAGTAGACGCGGACCGGGTAAAGGTGCTGAGGGCCATCGAACAGGCCGGAGGGTGCAAGCGGAACGGACATTCGGCGGTGACCCTACCCTTGCGACGAGTCGAAGGGCAAGGGGTGGTTAACGCCTTACCCCCGTGTTCCCCCCGTTCAGCGCACCAGCATCGGGCCAAGCGGCTGGCCGGCAAAGAGGTGGACGTGCAGATGCGGCACTTCCTGATGGCTGTTGGTGCCGGTGTTGGCGAGCAGGCGATAGCCCGGAGCCACCAGACCGAGATCACGCGCTACCTTGCCGACTGCGCGGACGAAGCCGGCGATTTCGGCCTCCGAAGCCTTCTCGGAGAAATCGTCCCAGCACACGTAGGCGCCCTTGGGGATCACCAGGACGTGGGTCGGCGCCTGCGGGTTGATGTCGTGAAATGCCAGCGCATAATCGTCTTCATAAACCGTGCGGTTGGGGATCTCCCCGCGCAGGATCTTGGCGAAGATGTTCTGGTCGTCGTAGGGGAGCGTTGCGTCAACGGCCATGTCAGTTGCTCCGGCTGGCTTTTTCAGCGATGCCCGAGGTGCCTTCGCGCCGCTCGAGTTCGGCAAGCACTTCGGCGAGCGGCACGTCCTTGGCGGAGAGCAGCACCATCAGGTGGAAGATGAGGTCCGCCGCTTCGCCGACGAGTTCCTTGCGGTCTCCAGCCAATGCAGCGATGACAGTTTCCGTGCCCTCCTCGCCAACCTTCTGGGCTATCTTGGCGATACCCTTGGCATTGAGCTTGGCGACGTAGCTGGCGGAAGGATCGCCCGCGCGGCGCTGGGCTATCGTGGCTTCGAGCCGGGCGAGGATTTCACCGTGTTCCATGGGCAGCGCAATGGCGCGGAACGGGCGGTGCGGTCAACCCCGGCGCTTGGCGATCTGGCGGCCGACGATGAGACCGACGAGCCCCAAGGCGAAGAGCGCGCCGTCAGTCGGTTCGGGAATCGAGATGCCGGCCGACTGCGCCAGCGACGGAGAAACCGACGCGAGGACCGCAAGAAGGATGGTACCGATACGAAGCACAGGGCAAGCGACCTTGAGTTGTTAACCCCAACCCAATGCCAGACCGCGTGATTCGGTAAAATCCCTTATAACAAATGGTTAATGACCCATCTTGGGACTCAGGAGCGTGCTGGCAGACCTGCAGCCCGCAGCGCGGCGTGGGCTTCTGCAATCGAGTGGGTTCCGAAGTGGAAGATCGATGCCGCCAGCACCGCGCTGGCATGGCCTTCGGTTACACCTGCGACAAGGTGTTCGAGACTGCCGACGCCACCGCTGGCTATCACCGGGACCGGCACGGCATCAGCGATGGCGCGGGTCAGTTCCAGGTCGTAGCCCTTTTGCGTCCCGTCACCGTCCATCGAAGTGACGAGCAGTTCGCCCGCGCCCAGCGTGGCAAGGTTCACGGCGTGGGCCAGCGCGTCGATGCCAGTTGCCTTGCGCCCGCCGTGGGTGAATATCTCCCATTTGCCCGACCCGGTGCGTCGCGCATCGACCGAGCCAACCACGCACTGCGCGCCAAACTTCTCGGCAATGTCGCGCACCAGTTCGGGACGGGCGACGGCGGCGGAATTGACTGCGACCTTGTCGGCACCAGCGAGGAGGAGGGCGCGGGCATCTTCGACTGCCCTCACCCCACCGCCGACTGTCAGCGGCATGAAACAGACTTCCGCAGTCCGGGCGACGACATCAAGCAGGGTGCCGCGGCCTTCATGGCTGGCGGAGATGTCGAGGAAGCACAACTCGTCCGCCCCGGCCTTGTCATAGGCGCGCGCCTGCTCGACCGGATCGCCGGCATCGCGCAGGTCGACGAAGTTGACGCCCTTGACTACGCGGCCATTGGCGACATCGAGACAGGGGATGACGCGGACGCGGACGGTCATGTCAGGCCTCGGCCATCGCAATGGCAGCCGCAAGATCGAGCTTGCCTTCGAACAGCGCACGGCCGGTGATGACACCTTCGATGCCGTCGGCTTCATGAATCTTGAGCATCCGGATGTCGTCGATGCCCTTGACGCCGCCGCTGGCGATCACGGGAATGTCGACGCGGCGCGCGAGTTCGACGGTGGCGTCAAGATTCACGCCCTTGAGCAGGCCGTCGCGTCCGATGTCGGTGAAGAGCAGGCTGGCAACGCCCGCATCCTCGAACCGGCGGGCGAGATCGACGACCGAGACGTCGGACACGTCGGCCCAGCCCTCGGTGGCGACCATGCCGTCGCGTGCGTCAACCGCGACGACGATGCCGCCGGGGAACTCCTTTGCCATGTCCTTGACGAACTGCGGGTCCTTGAGCGCAGCCGTGCCCATGACGACGCGGCTGACACCGACGTCGAACCAGCCCGAGACCGCCTCACGCGTGCGGATGCCGCCGCCAAGCTGGACGTGGCCGGGGAACGACTTGAGGATTCCCTCCACCGCCTCGCGGTTCTCGGCGCGACCGGCGAACGAACCGTCGAGATCGACGACGTGGAGGTACTGCGAACCGGCCTCGGCGAAGAGGCTCGCCTGATGGGCGGGGTTATCGCCGTAGACCGTGGCGCGGTCCATGTCTCCTTCGGCGAGGCGAACGACCTGGCCAGCTTTCAGGTCAATGGCGGGAAAGACGATCATGGACCGCGCGCCTAGCAGCGGATTACGCCGAACGGAAGGCTTCCTTGGGCACATGGGTGATGCGGCAGGCAAGATCGGCCTCGCCCGAGGCGACGATGTAGCGATCCTCCAGCTCAGCGATGCCGGTCGTGAACACGACATCGCGCAAGTAGAGCAGGTCCTCGAGCGGACGGGTGAGTTCCGGGTTGGGCTCCAGCAGCGGGGTGTGGCTGCCGCCGATGGTCTTCCATGGCTCTTCCGGGTCGAGGAGGGTCCAGTAGGTACGGTAGATGCCCACGATCTCCTTCGGTTCGACGCCGTGCCAGAGGGTAAGCCAGCCACGCTGACCGTCAATCTCCGTGAGGATCGGGGGTGTGCCACCACCCATGCGCGCCGTTGCGGCGGTACCAGCATGCGGACGAATGCCTGGTTCGAGGCGAGGACGCCAGTGAAGGGCATCCGGCGAAGTCGCAAGGTTGATCGAGGGGCCGGAGCGCCATTCGCTGCCAGGCGGGTAGGCGAAGTAGAGGTCGCCCAAAGGGCGGGTCTGTGCCCAGTATTCGCCGTGAACAAGGCCCTCGAAGATCAACATGTCCTTGTTCTGGTGATCGAGAGCGATGCCTTCGAAATGCCAGTTCAGGCCATCTTCCGAGGAATAGAGCGTGGTCGAGTGTCGTTCCGGGCTGACCGAGCAGGTGGTCATCAGATAGGCGCCCTCGCCCATGCGCGAGATGCGGGCATCCTCGATGCCGTAGCACTGGAACGAACCTTGCGGCGCGATGGCCTTGTCATAGTGGATTGCGATGACATCAAGCCCGTCGGCCGACATCTCGACCGGCAACAGCCATGACAGGGAGGTCAGCGCCATGATCTTCCAGCCGCCACCATGCAGAAGGAACTTGCGAGGGTCCGAAGTATCGGCAAGCTCCAGCGGCCAGCCATCGAGAACATAGCCCCCGTCGTGCCAGCGAATCGCATGGACCTTGCCTTCGCGGATTGGCTGGCGCAGCGCCTCGGCCACGCGGACCATGAAGAGCAGGTTGCCGTTCGGCAGGACCGTCATGCCGGGGTTGAAGGCCCCCAGAACGTAAGTTTCCGCATCGAAGTGGCCGCGCAACGGGGACTGCGCGAGGTCCACCATGAAGGGCGTGAATACCAGGCGGTCGATCGGAAACGTGGTCATGCGGCAGGGCCTCCTTCAAAGGAAGGAAAGGTCTGGGCGCGTGTTACAGTTCCCTCAGGCTAACCTGTCAGGGCTTCCATTCAAGGAAGCGATTGAGCAGCGACAGGCCGTAGGACTGGCTTTTTTCCGGGTGGAACTGCACGCCGAGAATATTGTCGCGCGCGACGGCGGCGACGATCCCGCCGCCGTGATCGCTCATCGCCGCCACGTGCGTGCCCTCTTCGGGCACGAAGTGGTAGGAGTGCAGGAAATAGGCTTCGCCGGGCTCGAGCAGTTCGGCACCGCCCTGGTGCGGCATCGGCGCGACATCGTTCCAGCCCATGTGGGGCACCTTGATCGACGGATCGGCGGGTTCGATCACGCGGACTTCGCCCCCGATCCAGCCAAGCCCGTCGGTCGTGCCGAACTCGATGCCGCGATCCGCCAGAAGCTGCATGCCGACGCAGATGCCGAGGAAAGGAGCACCGCCGACGAGGACGCGCTCTTCCATTGCCTCGACAAGGCCGGGCACAGCGCAAAGCGCCGAGATGCAGGCGCGGAAGGCACCGACGCCGGGCAGGACGATACGATCCGCGGCCCGGACGACATTGGGATCGGCCGTCACCACCACGCCTTCGGCACCGGCTGCCTTGAGGGCGTTGGCGACGGAGCGCAGATTGCCCGCGCCGTAATCGACCAGCGCGAGGGTATCAGCCACCCAGAATGCCCTTGGTCGAAGGGACTGCATCGGCCTTGCGCGGATCGATGGTGATCGCTGCACGCATCGCGCGGGCAAAGCCCTTGTAGATGCCCTCGATGATGTGGTGGTTGTTCGAGCCGTAGAGGCTTTCGATGTGCAGCGTGATGCCGGCTGCCTGGCTGATCGACTGGAACCAGTGCTCGAACAGCTCGGTATCCATCTCGCCCAAGCGAGGCTGCGTGAACGAGGCCTTCCAGATCAGCACCGGACGGCCCGAAATATCGAGCGCGACGCGGCTCAGCGCCTCGTCCATCGGCGAATAGGTGTGGCCGTACCGGGTTATGCCCTTCTTGTCGCCCAGCGCCTGCGAGATGGCCTGGCCGAGCGCGATGGCGCTGTCCTCGGTGGTGTGGTGCTGGTCGACATGGAGGTCACCCTTCACCCGGCATTCGATATCGATCAGCGAGTGCCGGCTGAACTGCTCGATCATGTGATCGAGGAAGCCGATGCCCGTTTCCACCTTGTAGGTGCCGGTGCCATCGAGGTTCACCGACACGGCAATGTCGGTTTCCTCGGTCTTTCGCGTGATCGATCCGGTGCGCATGGGAAAGCGCCTATACGCCGCTCCGGTTTAGAATCAATGTCCGTCCCCACTTGACCCGAAGGGCCGGGGCGGTCAGTTGTGGCGGCATGAGCGATGCACCTGACAGCCTGATCCCCTACGACGAAATCGTGCAGGAGGCGCTACGCGCCGTTGTCGGACGCGTGCTGGGCGAAGTGGCAGCCGGCGGCGGGATGCTGCCGGGCACCCATCACTTCTATATCACCTTCAAGACCGGCGCTCCGGGCGTGGACATTCCGCAGCGCCTGCGCGAACGCTTCCCCGACGAGATGACGATCGTGCTCCAGAACAAGTTCTGGGACCTCAAGGTCGAGGCAGATCAGTTCAGCGTTGGCCTTTCATTCAATCAGATCCCTTCGACTCTGGTGATTCCGTTCTCGGCAATCACGGCTTTCGTCGATCCAGCAGTCGATTTCGGTCTGCAATTCCAGGCAGTTGTCGATGACGAGGCGGAACCTGTCGAGCCTGCCGAAAACGATTCGCCGGAACAAGCCGACACGCCTGCCGTTGAGCGGACCGAGGACGGATCGAACGTCGTCACTGTCGATTTCGGCAAGAAGAAGTAAGGGGCACAACGCCCCGCTGACAGAAGGCAAGGGCATGGCTAAGAAGGGCAAGAAGCTGACAAATGCGGCCAAGGATGCCGCTGACAAGGTGCCTGCCCCCAGCCCCAACCCGATGACCAACCTGATCCTGGCCGATATTGCCCTCCGCGCCGGGGGCTCGTTGCTTCGCCGTGGCGTTGAAAAAGGCCTGATCGGGACGAAGATGGGTTCAAAGAAGGCGGGTCGTGTGATCCAGGGGCGCACGATGATGCAGACTCTGGTCGGGACTGCCATCGCCCGGGTTGCAACCCGCTCCGTTCCCGGCGCGATCGTTGTCGGGGGTGGTCTTCTCGCCAAGACGCTTTACGATCGCCGCCGTAGCAGAACCGCCGAGGCAGCTGGCGAAGCGGCAATCGAGGAACAGGCCGAGCGCGGCAAGAAGGGCTGATCGGAGCCGTCCCCCCTTGACCGGGCGGGAACCGATGCGCCACTAGCGCACATGGTCCACGAGTCCCAAGACGACGACACCCTGCACCGCCGGGGCCTGATGCTCATCCTGTCCTCGCCCTCCGGCGCCGGCAAGACGACGATCGCGCGCAAGCTTCTCGCCGAAGATGACGAGATCGCGGCATCCGTTTCCGTGACGACGCGGCCGATGCGGCCTGGCGAAGTCGAGGGCAAGGACTACTACTTCGTCGACAAGGCCGAGTTCGACCGCATGGTCGAGGCGAACGAGTTCTATGAATGGGCAGTGGTCTTCGGCAATTGCTATGGCACACCCAAGGCGCACATTCGCGACCGGCTGAAAGCGGGCGGAGACGTCCTGTTCGACATCGACTGGCAGGGCACGCAGCAGCTTTACCAGAAAGCGCAGGCCGACGTGGTGCGCGTGTTCATCCTGCCGCCGAGCCTTGAAGAACTGCGCCGCCGCCTGACCGGACGCGGCACCGACAGCGCCGAGGTTATCGCGGCGCGCATGGACCGGGCACAGGCCGAGATCAGCCACTGGGACGGTTACGATTACGTCGTGATCAACGACGACGTTGAGGGCTGCTTCGACAAGGTGCGCGAGATCCTTGCCGCCGAGCGCATGAAGCGCACGCGCCAGACCGGGCTGATCGACTTCGTGCGTGGGTTGATGCGGGGGTAGTATCTCATCTGGAAGTGTTGCGTCCCCGCGCAGGCGGGGACCTCAGCGGTTTGACGCCAAAATTCCGTAACAACACTTGCGTCCCCGCCTTCGCGGGGGCGCAAATGTCAGCGCCATCAATGCCCCGATGGATCCACGGCATTCTCAGGAATCCAGCCGTTGACGATACCGCCATCGATCGGCAGCGGCGTGCCGACGACATAGTCGCCCGCGCGGCTGGCGAGGAAGATCGCGCCCCCGGCCATGTCTTCAATCGTGCCGATCCGCCTGGATGGGATGCCCTTGGCAGAGGCTTCGGGATTCTTCGCCGCAGCCTTGTTCATCTCTGATGGGAAAGCTCCTGGACAGATGCAGCTTGCGACGATCTGGTCCCGGATCAGCCGCGCCGCCATGCGCTTGGTCAACTGGATGACGGCAGCCTTTGATGCCTGGTAGCTGTAGGTCTCCCAAGCATTGAGACGCAGGCCATCGACCGAGGCGATATTGATCACCTTGGCGGGCTGTTCCTTGCTGGCGGCGGCCTTGAGCAGTCCGTGCAGCTTCTGAGTGAGGAAGAACGGCGTCTTGACGTTCAGGTCCATGACCTTGTCCCAGCCAACTTCGGGAAAATCCTCGAAGTCTGCGCCCCAGGCAGCGCCCGCGTTGTTCACGAGAATGTCGAGCTTGTTTTCGCGGCCAGCAAGGTCTGCGGCGAGCTTTTCAATGCCGGCGACGTTGGAAATGTCACCGGGCAGTGCGATGCACTTCTCGCCGAGGCGTGCGGCGGTTTCCTCGACCACGGCAGCCTTGCGAGCGGTGATGTACACCCGCTCGCAACCTGCGGCGAGGAAGCCTTCGGCGATCATCTCGCCAATCCCGCGCGAACCACCAGTCACGACCGCAATGCGGCCTTCAAGGCTGAAAAGCTTGCTGAAATCCATGTTGTCGTTCCCCTGCGCGCCCGTTTCCCGGGTCGTGTCCCCCTCCCCTGCCGAGGAGGGGTCGATTGCATCAATAGCCGCTAAGCTGAGCCACGCGCTCGGCATGGTAATACTGGTCGCCCATGAACTCGGCGAGCGAACGGTCGCGCTTCATGTAGAGGCCGATGTCGTATTCGTCGGTCATGCCGACGCCGCCATGCATCTGAACGCCTTCGCGAACCGAGAGGTTGCAGGCCTTGGCCGCCTTGGCCTTGGCAACCGAAACCATGAGGTCGGCCTTCTCCGAATTGCCGTCGAGCAGTTGCTGCGCCTTGATCACGGCGGCTTCGGCGATTTCCAGCTCGGAATAGAGGTGCGCGGCGCGGTGCTGAAGCGCCTGGAATTCTCCGATCAGTTGGCCGAACTGCTTGCGCGTCTTGAGGTAGGCGGTGGTGATGTCGAATGCCCCCTGCCCGACACCGGTCAGTTCGGCAGCAGCGCCGATGCGGCCTGCACGGAGAACCTTGTTCAGCAGCTCGCGACCGCCATCGACTTCTCCGATAACGCAATCGCCGTCGAGTTCGACACTGTCGAAGGTGACGTTGCTGGCCATCGCGCTGTCGACGAGGCGCAGGTTCTCGTGGGACACGCCCGATGCGTCCTTGGGTACGGCGAACAGCGTGATGCCGTCGTTGTCGGTATCGCTGCCCGACGTGCGCGCAGCGACGATGATCGCGTCAGCCGAGGCTCCATGCACGACGAAGGCCTTGCTGCCCTGAAGGCGGAAGCCGTTACCAGCCTTTTCGGCCTTGCAGGCGATGCGTTCGGGGCGATGTTTCGGACCTTCGTCGACCGCTACGGCCAATACACTGTCGCCGGCGATTACCCCTGGGAGCCAGCGGCCGCGCAGCTCGTCCGATCCGCCCGCAAGCGCCGTCACGCCCATGACCGAGGTGGTCAGGAATGGCGAAGGGGTAAGGTTGCGACCGATTTCGCGCAGGACGATGCCTGCCTCGACGTGGCCCATCGCCAGACCGCCATCAGCCTCGGCAGCAAGCATGCCGGTGAGGCCCATCTCGGCGAACTGCTTCCACAGGGCATGGCCGAAGCCATCCTGGCAGTTCATGTCGCGATAGTGGCGCAGCTGCTTCTTGATGCCGCCTTCATCGGCCATGAAGCCGGTGACGCTTTCGGCCAGCATGGCCTGATCTTCGGTGTGGAAAAGGGGCATCGATCAGGCTCCCGGCAGTTCGAGGATGCGTTTTGCAACGACGTTGAGCATGACTTCGCTGGTGCCGCCCTCGATCGAGTTGGCCTTGGTGCGCAGCCACGAACGCGACGGGGAGCCGCCATTGGTGCGCTCGCTCTCCCATTCGAGTGCCGTCGCTCCGCCTGCCGACATCAGCAGTTCGTGACGGCGCTTGTTCAGTTCAGTGCCGGCATACTTCATCATGTTGGGCTGCGCGGGATGGGCACGGCCGACCTTGGCCTCATCCAGGAACTTCTCGCCCATGCAGGCATAGGCCAAGGCATCGACATCGAACATGGCGAGGTCGGCGCGCAGGATCGGGTCTTCGAGACCGTTACGGGCAACGATCGCGCCGATAGCGTTGAGGCGATCGCCGCCGCCCGCACCCGAGATCATCTCGCGCTCATGCCCGAGCAAGTACTTGGCGACGTCCCAGCCGCGGTTCAGTTCTCCGACGATCTGGTTCTTCGGCACCACGACGTTGTCGAAGAAGGTTTCGCAAAACGGCGAATTGCCGCTGATCAGCTTGATCGGCTTGGTCGTCACGCCCGGGGTGGTCATGTCGAACAGCAGGAAGCTGATGCCTTGGTACTTGTTGGCCTTGTCGGTGCGGACAAGGCAGAAGATCCAGTCAGCCTTGTCAGCATAAGAGGTCCAGATCTTCTGGCCGTTTACGACCCAGTGATCACCCTTGTCCTCGCCGAAAGTCTGCAAGCTGACGAGGTCCGAGCCCGAGCCGGGTTCCGAATAGCCCTGGCACCAGCGGATTTCGCCGCGGGCGATCTGGTTGAGGTAGTGAACCTTCTGCTCCTCCGTGCCGAACTTCAGCAGTGCGGGGCCGAGCATCCAGATGCCGAAGCTGGACAGCGGCGGACGGGCGCCGATGCGGGCGCATTCCTCGCGCCAGATCTTCGCCTCGGCCGGAGACATGCCGGCGCCACCATAGGGCTTGGGCCAATCGGGCACGGTGTAGCCCTTGGCTGCGCAGCGCTCCATCCAGGTCTTCTGCGCCTCGTTCTTGAACTTGAAGTTGCGTCCGCCCCAGCAGACGTCGCCCTCGTCGCGGACGGGCTCGCGCATTTCGGCAGGGCAGTTCTCTTCAAGCCATGCGCGGATTTCCGCGCGGAAAGCATCAAGGTCTGACATGGTTATGCTCCTCTCTTAATCGGAAGGTTAAGGCGAGTCGCGATGGTCTGGCAAGGGCGGATTTGCGGCACCTTTCCTGCGCTTTAGGGCAAATGCCGCTTGCCGTAGCGTAAACCCCATCGCCATTGACGGACGGTCTTTCGCGCCTAAGCTGACGTAAACGTAAAACGATACAAGAACGCTGGAGAGAGGGATGCGATTCAACGGCAAGACGGTCGTCGTGACCGGCGCAGCTTCGGGAATCGGGAGGGCGAGCGCGATCGCTTTTGCGGCCGAGGGGGCAACGGTCTACGCTGCCGACATCGACGAGGCCGGCCTTCTGGCGACGGCGAGCGCATCCAACGGCAAGGTCGTCACTGCCCGCTGCGATGTCACGCGTTGCGAGGACATCAAGGCCCTGATGGACCGCGCCGCGGCAGAGACCGGCGGCATCGACTCGGTCTTCAACAATGCAGGCGCTGGCGGCGACAGAGCCCCGATCGACGAGATCGAGCCCGAAGGCTGGGACCGGACTATGGACCTGCTGCTGCGTTCGGTCGCTTTCGGCATCCGCTACGCCGTCCCCCACATGATCGGGCGCAAGGGCGCATCGTTCGTCAATACTTCAAGCGTTGCCGCAGTCGGCCCGGGCTATTCGCCCACTGCCTATGCGGTCGCCAAGGCTGGCGTCCTGCACCTGACCAAAGTCGCCGCGGCCGACCTTGCCAAGCACCAGATCCGGGTCAACGCGGTCCAGCCGGGCTTCATCAACACCAACATCTTCACCGCTTCGCTGGATATGCCGGCCGAACTGGAGGCGCAGGCCAAGGGCGCGATTGCCGCAATGTCGCAGCAGGCGCAGCCGGTGGCGCGCGGCGGACAGCCTGACGACATTGCGCAAGCCGTGCTGTTCCTCGCCAGCGAGGCGGCGGGCTTTGTCACGGGTACATCGCTCATCGTCGATGGCGGGATCACCATCGGGCCGCGTCATAGCTGGGACCCGAACATGCCGGGTCTGTTCGACGCGCTGCAGCAGATGGTCGACAGCGGAAAGGCTGCATGATCCCGATCGAAGGCCGCGTCCCGACCCGGCTCGCTCTGGCGAACGGGTTGGGCAGTGTCGCCTATGGCGTAAAGGACAATGGCTTCGCCACGTTCCTGCTGCTGTTCTACAATCAGGTCCTTGGCATGGACGCGCGGCTGGTCAGCCTGGCCCTCCTGATCGCGCTGGTCTTCGACGGGTTGATCGACCCGATAGTAGGGCATTTCAGCGATCGTACCAGAACCGCCTGGGGCAGGCGATTGCCCTACCTGTATGTCGCGCCAATCCCTCTCGGGCTTGCCTGGATATTCCTGTGGTCTCCGATCGGGGAGCCGAGCTTTGCCGTGTTGCTGGCATCAGCCATCATCGTGCGCGCATTGGTGGCGATGTGCGAAGTTCCGTCTGCAGCCTTGGTTGCCGAGATCAGCCGTGACTACGACGAGAGGACGCGCCTGACACGCTTCCGCTTCCTGTTCTCATGGGGGGGCGGGCTGCTGATGCTTTTGCTCGCCTATGGCGTGTTCCTGCCCGACGCGATGCTGGCACGCGAAGGTTATCGCAACTTCGGCCTGTTCGGCGCAGCGCTGATGGTGACCTGCGTGCTGGTTTCGGCATTCGGGCAACATCGGGCAGTTGCCGGCTGGCCACCGGAACGGCGGGCGACAGGGAAGAGCGCCCTCGCCTCTCTGGGCGAAATTCGCGAGAGCTTCTCACATCCTGCCTGCCTCATCGTGATGGCAGGCATTGCAGCGGCGCTGACCGCGCAGGGCATCACGTTTGCCTTGTCCAACTACCTTTACCTCTACGTCTGGAAATTCACGCCAACCGCCTTGCAGGCCTTCCCATTCCTGCTCTTCGCCAGCGTCGTGGGAGCATCGCTGCTCGTCGGACGCGCTCAACTGCGCTGGGGCAAGGCGGGGACAGTCATGCGGATGGCGCCGCTGGGCATGGTCTTCTGGGCAGGCCCGCTACTGTTGCGCTGGCTGGGTCTGTGGGCAGCAGACGGTTCTACCTTGTCGCTGGGGGGAATGTTTGCATGCACTCTGCTTTCGAACACCTTCACTGTCACCGGCACCATGACCTTGTGGTCGATGGTTGCGGATGTTGTGGAGGCGTCCGAGGAACAGACCGGGCGAAGGTCGGAAGGGACACTGTCGGCAGGCGCATTCCTTGCCTCGAAGTGTGCAGGCGGGCTTGGCGTGTTCTGTACCGGGCTGCTACTGAGCTTTGCGGGACTGGAACCCAACACCGCCCCCGATGCCGTCGCGCCAGAAGTGACATATCGCCTCAGTCTTGCCTATTGCGCCAGCATTGCCGTGCTGGCGGGAATGACCGCATTCGTGGTCCGGCGATTTCCGATTGACCGGGCGACGCACCAGGCTCGACTTGAACGGCTCAATCAGGTGGCAAGGGCCGATCCCGATGCCGCGGGATTGCATCCCTGACGCCGCAATGATCCCAATCAACGACAGAACTTAATCGGTCACTTAATTTCCGCTTGAATTCGCGCATGGCCCGATGGACATTGCCGGACAACCAAGGAGAGGCTCATGGATTTCGAACCGACCGACCGCCAGAAGTATTGGCGTGACCGCGTCCGCCAGTTCATCGAGGACAACGTCCGCCCGCGCTACAAGGACTACAAGGCCGAACAGGCGACGGGCGACCGGTGGAAGGTTTTGCAGACGGTCGAGCAGGAGAAGGCCAAGGCCAAGGCTGCCGGAATCTGGAACCTGTTCATGCCGCCACGCAACGGCGGTCACCATCATGTCGAGGAAAGCTTCGAATTCGAAGGCCCGGGCCTGACCAACCTTGAATATGCACTTTGCGCCGAGGAAATGGGCCGCATCGGCTGGGCCAGCGAGGTGTTCAACTGCTCGGCACCTGATACCGGGAACATGGAAGTGTTCCATCGCTACGGCACTCTCGAGCAGAAGGAGCAGTGGCTGCGCCCATTGATGAACGGCGAGATTCGCTCCGCCTTCCTGATGACCGAACCGGCCGTCGCCTCGTCGGACGCGACCAACATCGAAACCTCGATCCGCCGCGAGGGCGACGAGTACGTGATAAACGGGCGCAAGTGGTGGTCGTCGGGCGTGGGCGATCCGCGTTGCAAGATCGCCATCGTCATGGGAAAGACCGACTTCGAGGCCAAGCGTCACCAGCAGCAGTCGATGATCCTGATGCCGCTCGACGCGCCGGGCGTGGAGATCGTCCGTCACCTGCCCGTCTTCGGCTATGACGACGCGCCGCACGGCCACATGGAAGTGGTGATGAACAACGTGCGCGTGCCCGCATCCAACATCCTGCTCGGCGAAGGTCGCGGCTTCGAGATTGCGCAGGGACGCCTCGGGCCGGGCCGCATCCATCACTGCATGCGCACGATCGGCGTGGCCGAGGAGGCGATTGCCAAGATGGCCAAGCGCCTGCAATCGCGCGTGGCCTTCGGCAAGCGCGTGGCTGATCAATCGATCTGGGAATGGCGCATCGCGCAGGCCCGCATCGACATCGAAATGACCCGCCTGCTCTGTCTCAAGGCGGCGGACATGATGGACAAGGTCGGCAACAAGTCGGCTGCGCTGGAAATTGCGATGATCAAGGTCCAGGCGCCGAACATGGCCTTGCGGATCATCGACGATGCGATCCAGGCCCATGGCGGCGGCGGCGTTTCGGAAGACTTCGGTCTTGCCGAAGCCTATGCCCACCAGCGGACGCTGCGACTGGCCGATGGACCAGACGAAGTTCACGCCCGCGCCATCGCCCGCATCGAATTTGCCCGTCATTCGGAATTGCCCTCGGGCGACCGTGGCTTCAGTTCGGGCGATCTGGGCGTGGCTCGGTAAGGAGAGAGAAGATGAAAGCCGCCGTACTCGTCGAACCGGGCAAACCGCTCGAAATCCAGGACCTGACCGTTTCGAAGCCGGGTCCGCACGAAGTTCTGATCCGTACGGCCGCTTGCGGGCTGTGTCATTCGGACCTGCACTTCATCGAGGGCGCCTATCCGCATCCGCTCCCGGCCGTGCCAGGACATGAAGCAGCCGGGATCGTCGAGGCTGTGGGTTCGGAAGTGCGGACCGTGAAGGTGGGTGACGCGGTCGTCACCTGCCTGTCGGCCTTCTGCGGGCACTGCGAGTTCTGCGTCACCGGACGCATGTCGCTGTGCCTCGGTGCCGACACCCGGCGCGGGGTTGGCGCGCCCCCGCGCCTCACCCGGACCGACGATGGCAGCACCGTGAACCAGATGCTGAACCTTTCGGCCTTTGCCGAGCAGATGCTGGTGCATGAACATGCCTGCGTCGCGATCACGCCGGACATGCCGCTCGACCGCGCCGCCGTAATCGGATGTGCGGTGACGACCGGTGCCGGCGCCGTGTTCAACGCCGCCAAGCTGACGCCGGGCGAAACGATCTGCGTCGTCGGCTGCGGCGGCGTGGGACTGGCCACCGTCAATGCCGCAAAGATTGCAGGGGCCGGACGAATCATCGCTGTCGACCCCATGCCCGAGAAGCGCGAACTGGCGCTGAAGCTCGGCGCGACCGATGCGATCGACGCAGGGCCGGATGCAGCCAGGGAAATCGTCGAGATGACCAAGGGCGGCGTCCACCATGCCATCGAGGCAGTGGGCAGGCCGGCTTCCGGCGACCTGGCAGTTGCTTCGCTGCGGCGCGGCGGGACGGCCACTATCCTCGGCATGATGCCGCTTAATCACAAGGTCGGCCTGTCGGCGATGGACCTGCTGTCGGACAAGAAGCTGCAAGGCGCCATCATGGGCGGCAATCACTTCCCCGTGGATCTGCCGCGTCTGGTTGACTTCTACATGCGCGGGCTTCTCGATCTCGACACCATCATTGCCGAACGAATTCCGTTGGAGGGCATCAACGTAGGGTTCGAGAAGATGAAGCAGGGCAATTCTGCCCGCTCGGTCATCGTGTTCGGCCAATGAGCGAGGCGGTGATGGACGCACAGGCAGCGTTTACGGGAACGGTCGTTCCCGAAGGCGCGGACAAGCTGGATGAGGCAAGCCTGACCCGCTGGTTCGAGGAAAACGTGGTGGGCTTTCAGGGCCCGCTTACGGTCTCGAAATTCAAGGGCGGGCAATCGAACCCGACCTACAAGATCGACAGCCCTTCAGGGCCCTACGTGCTGCGGCGAAAGCCCTTCGGCAAACTGCTGCCATCGGCCCATGCGGTGGACCGCGAATACAAGGTTCAGGCGGGGCTATCAGGAACAGGCTTCCCGGTTGCTCGCCAGTATGGGCTGTGCACGGACGACAGCGTCATCGGGTCGTGGTTCTATGTCATGGGCTGTGTCGACGGGCGGACGATCTGGGACGGCGCAATGCCGGGCGCCACACCGGAATTCCGGCGTGCGACCTACGACGCCATGGTCGATACGCTTGCCGCATTGCATTCGGTTGATATCGAGCAGGCCGGGCTTTCCGACTTCGGCAAGCCTGGCAATTACTTCGGCCGGCAAGTCGATCGCTGGACCAAGCAGTATCGCCTTTCGGAAACCGAGACGATGCCCGAGATGGAGCGGCTTATCGAATGGCTGCCCGCAACCCTCCCCGAGCAGACGCGGACCAGCGTGGTGCATGGCGATTATCGCATCGACAACATGATCTTCCATCCCACGCAAGCCAAGGTCGTTGCGGTGCTCGATTGGGAACTGTCCACGCTGGGCGATCCGCTTGCCGACTTCACCTATTTCTGCACGGCATGGGTGCAGGACAATGGCGGACGTTCGGGCGTGCAGGACCTGGACCGCAAGGCGCTGGGCATTCCGGAACTTGAAGAAGTGGTTGCACGATACTGCGAAAAGACCGGACGTGACGGATTGCCGGGGCTTGACTGGTACATTGCCTACAACTTCTTCAGGCTGGCAGGCATCATCCAGGGGATCAAGAAGCGCGTGATCGACGGGACAGCCTCAAGCGCTCACGCCAAGGCGATGTCGGAAAGAGTCCGACCGCTGGCAGAGCTGGCGTTGAGTTTTGCGGTAAAGGCCGGGGCCTGATACCGCCCCACCCATGGCAGAGCACAAGCCTCTCAAGGTCTACTTCGACGGCGGCTGCCGGCCCAACCCGGGTCCCATCGAGGTTGCGGCTGTAATGCGTGGGATGGCCCAAGTGCGCACCGATCTTGGCAACGGCACCAATGGCGATGCCGAATGGCTGGCCCTGATCCATGCGCTTGAAGTGGCACAGGCCAGTGGCGCCGCCGCATTCGATCTGTTGGGAGACAGCCGTTCGGTGATCGCACAGGCCAATGGCCGCGCGAAAGCGGCTTCGCCAAGTGACCGGGTGCATCTGGAGCGCTTCCGGAAGCTGGCTGGAGCGAATCCGCCCACGCGTGTTCGATGGGTTAAGCGCGAGCAGAACCTTGCGGGCATATTCTTGAACGCCAGACACCCGCGCTAGGCAAAGAAATAGCCCCGGAGGCAGAACCCCCGGGGCCATGATTTTGCAGTCTGGGAAGGACGTCAGGCAGCTTCGGCCTTTGCCCCTTCCCGCTCGGCATTCAGTGCCTCGGCCAGCAGGAATGCCAGTTCGATCGACTGCGCTGCATTGAGACGCGGATCACAATGGGTGTGATAGCGATCGGCCAGCCCTTCCTGGGTGATCGCGACGGCACCACCGGTGCACTCGGTCACATCCTGGCCGGTCATCTCGATGTGAATCCCGCCAGCGTGGGTGCCTTCGGCGCGGTGGACCGCGAAGAAGCCCTTCACCTCGGTCAGGATACGGTCGAACGGCCGCGTCTTGTAGCCGTTGTCGGCCTTGATGACATTGCCGTGCATCGGATCGCACGACCACACCACGGGATGGCCTTCGCGCTTCACGGCGCGCACCAGCGGAGCGAGCCCTGCCTCGACCTTGTCGTGGCCGAAGCGACTGATCAGCGTCATGCGGCCAGGTTCGCGCGAGGGATTGAGCGTATCGAGCATGCGCAGGAGCGCATCGGCGCTGAGCGAAGGACCGCACTTCATGCCGATCGGATTGTTGACGCCGCGCAGGTACTCGACGTGGGCCGAACCTTCGAAACGCGTGCGATCGCCGATCCACAGCATGTGGGCACTGGTGTCATACCATTCGCCAGTCAGCGAATCCTGCCGGGTCATCGCCTCTTCGTAAGCCAGCAGCAGCGCTTCGTGGCTGGTGTAGAAGCTGGTGCCCTGAAGCTGCGGCACGGTACGCGGATCGACGCCGCAGGCTTCCATGAAGTCAAGCGCTTCGCCGATCTTGTCGGCGGTTTCACGGAACTTCGTGGCCCACGGGCTCTTGCCGATGTGGTCCAGCGTCCACTGGTGGACCTGGCGCAAGTTGGCGTAGCCGCCGCCCGCGAAGGCGCGCAGCAGGTTCAGTGTCGCCGCTGCCTGGCTGTAGGCCCGCAGCATGCGCTCAGGGTCCGGAATGCGCGATTCCGCAGTGAAATCAATGCCATTGATATTGTCACCGAGGTAGCTCGGCAGTTCAACGTCACCGATTTTCTCAACCGGGGATGAGCGCGGCTTGGCAAATTGCCCGGCCATGCGGCCCACCTTTACCACCGGTTGCTTGCTGGCAAAGGTCAGCACGACCGCCATCTGCAGCAGCACGCGGAACGTGTCGCGAATGTTGTTCGGATGGAATTCGGCAAAGCTCTCGGCACAGTCTCCGCCCTGCAGCAGGAAACCCTTACCTGCGGCCACCTGCGCGAGGTCGGCCTTCAGAGCGCGCGCCTCACCTGCAAAGACCAGCGGCGGAAAGCTCGTCAGGGTCTTCTCGACCTCGTTCAGCTTTTCGGCATCGGGATAGACCGGCAGATGCCGCCCTTCAAACCCGCGCCACGAATCCGCAGTCCAGTTCTGTGCCACTTTCCATTCCTTTCAAGAGGCGCGCCCATACGCCGCCTGCGCAGGAAAAGCAAAGGAAGGCTTGCTGTCACAGCAATCGATCATCGCGATCACGCCGAAGGCCACCGATAGGGAATTTTCCTTAGTCACCTCATCAGGATGTCTTGGTGGACGAGCGGTTAACCGTGCAGATCCCACCAAAGGTCGTTCGTTTTCCCATGCTTGCCCTTCGCCGCTTCCTGATTTTACTGGCCCGAAGCCGCGGTGGAAACATCCTGCCTCTATCGGCCATGGCAATCTTCGCCGTGGCCGCGCTGATTGGCGGCGCCATCGACATAAGCCGCGCCTGGCGCACCCAGACGAGGCTGCAGGCGGCATGCGACGCAGGTGTTCTGGCAGGCCGTCGAGCCGTAACCACAAACGGCTTCGATGCCGCGGCAAAGACGCAGGCGGACAATTACTTCTTCGCAAACTTCGACGAGACTCACCAAGGTTCGCGAGACACGACTTTCGAGCCGACCTCGGCGGACAAAGGCGGCACGATCGATGCCGTGGCCACAACCATGCTTCCGCCCCTGATGATGCAGATCTTCGGCTTCCAGGGTTTTGATCTGAGCGTCAGATGCACGGCCTCGATGGGCGTGGGCAACAGCGACATCATGATGGTCCTCGATACCACTGGCTCCATGGCCTCACTGCTGGCGGGAAGTACGCAGACACGCATCGAAGCACTGCGCGCTGCCATGAAGAACTTCCACAGCACTGTCGAGAACGCCTTGTCGGGCACAAACGCACGTGTGCGATACGGATTCGTGCCGTACAGTTCGTCAGTCAACGTTGGCCGGCTTCTACACGACCTTGATCCGTCGTATCTGGTTGACAGTTGGACAATCCAGTCTCGTCATGCGGTTTACCGAACCGTTCAGACCTTGAGTGGCTACGGCACGCCGAGAAGCGGGACACCGACGACCACAACTACAACGCCAACCTACTCCCTCTGGGCCAACTACGGCTCCAACATCTACCTGACGTCGACATCATGTAATAACGCAAAGCCAGCCGATACGGCCTGGGCCAATTCGGGGAGTGCCACCTCCACCTCGACGACGACAACGAACTCGTCCGGTCAACGGGTTGTGACGACCGTCGTGACCCAGCCGCAGACGGCGACTTTCTATCAGTGCGCCTGGCTGATCCTGAACTACAGGATCCAGTCGCGAACCGGCTCGCGCAACTCCGTGACAACGACGACCACGACGGCCGATCCGATCTATACAAGCTCGCAAGTCTTCGATCGTTGGGAGTATCGCCCGGTGACCTATGACACGAGCCGGTTCAAGAATTTCGAAGCGGTCTCGACACCAACCGGCGAAAACGGCGCGTCTGTTTCGTCAACTTGGAAAGGGTGCGTCGAGGAGCGTGCAACCGTATCCGAGCCGAGCTTCACGTGGTCATCGCTGGGGGGCTTCAACCCGGCCGGCGCCTTGGACCTCGAAATCGATTCCGCCCCTGACAGCTCCGCATCCAGCAAATGGGCGCCGATGTGGCCAAACGTCGCCTACATACGGACGGTCACCTACAACGGCACTGTGTACATGAACAGCGCGACACCCTCGGCTGAGGGCCAGCAGGCGGCGTCATTCTGCCCGACTGGCGCGCGCTTGCTGGCCACGATGAACAAGACAGCGTTCGACGCGTTCGCGGATTCGCTCGTTCCCGAAGGCGCGACCTACCATGACATCGGGATGGTCTGGGGAGCGCGGCTGGCATCGCCAGACGGCTTATGGTCGAGCACTGTTCGCCAAGCGCCCACGAACGGCGGCGAGGTTTCGCGCCATCTGATCTTCATGACCGATGGCGAAATGGCACCCAGCTACTCCATCCAATCAGCCTGGGGCATTGAGTACCATGATCGCCGTGTCACCGATGATGGTGTAAACGAAGACGCTGCGCGCCATAACTCACGGTTCCTTGCCCTGTGCGAAGCCGTGAAGGCCAAAGGCATCCGCATATGGGTCATCGCGTTTGCACAGGCCATGACGCCCGAACTCCAGACATGCGCCTCCAGCGCGAGTGCCTTCACGGCAGCCAACGCAAACCAGTTGGATGCGGCATTCCAGTCGATCGCAAAACAGGTCGGCGAACTGCGAGTGGTGCAATGACCGAAATGCGGCTCAGGACTGATGACGAAGGTGCAACAGTCGTCGAATTCGCGATTGTCGTGCCCCTGTTCCTGTTGCTGCTGATCGGCATCATGGACATCGGGCAGATGGTTTATGGCAAATCGGTCCTGACCGGCGCTGTACACCGCGCAGCGCGCGATTCTTCATTGGAAACGCGCAACACCAGCGAAGCCGACGCCTCGGTACTCGACGCCATCCGTCCGGTGCTTCCTGGCGTAACCATCAAGACGAGCCGGACCAGCTATTACGACTTTGCCGACGTCGGCAGGGCCGAGAAATGGAACGACAAGAACGCCAATGCCGTGTGCGATGCCGGCGAGACCTTTACCGACGAAAACCGAAATGGCCAATGGGACCAGGACGTTGGGCAAAAGGACAGCGCCGGTACCGCCAATGACGTCGTCGTCTACAAGGTGACAGCAACCTTCAAACCCGTGTTCCAGGTGCCCTTCCTGCCCAAAATGTGGTCGGAACGAACGCTCACGGCTACCGCAGTGACCAAGAACCAGCCGTTCGGCAACCAGACGGGCTATGGCGCCACGGCCGGGAGCTGCCCATGAAGCTACTGCAAAGTCTGTTCAGCCGACAGGACGGGGTATCGACCATCGAGTTTGCTCTGGTTGTGCCTGTATTCATGATCCTGGGCATGTATGGGGCCGAAATCGCATGGCTCAACGCCGCTTCAATGGAAGCGAGCCAGGTTGCTCTGGCGCTTGCTGACAATGCTTCCCGTCTTGGCCAAACCGACAATAGCGGCGTGACCCCCACGATTACCAGCAACGACGTACACTCGGTCCTGACAGGCGCATTGGAGGAAGGCTCGAATATCGATCTGGCCGAGAATGGCCGGGTCATCCTGTCCAGCCTTGAAGTCCATCCACTGACTGGCAAGCAGTATGTTCATTGGCAGAAGTGCATGGGCAAGGGCCGCCAGACCTCTGCGCATGGCAAGCCAGATCTCACAGGCAGCGCATTGTCCTCGATAGCTTCGGGCATTTCGCTCGGCGGTAGAAAGATCACGTCATCCAGCAAGGGCGCGGTCATGGTCGCCGAAGTCTGGTACGAGTACAAAGGCCTGTTCGGAACGATGTTCGTCAAGCCGATCACTATACACGAACAGGCAGCCATCATCGTCCGTGACGACCGTAATGTCGGCCCTGGCCTGAGCGGTACGAACGACAAGATCGAATGCTGACACAGGCCTGAGGACATTTCGGTCAGCGTTTTTCCGGGACAACCTCCAGGCGCCAGCTCTTGTCCGCTCGCAGGTATTTCTGCGCCAGAGCCTGCATGCGCTCGGGCGTTGTCTGGCTGTAATCGTTGAGGATCGTGCGGATCGCAGCAATCTTGCGCGGATCGTATGCAGCTCCTTCCAGCTGGTACATGTAGAAGCCATTTCCAGTGCTGGCCCGCGTGATCAGTTGCTTGAGCGGTTCAGTCACCCGGCTGATCTCGTCTGCTGAAGGCGGCGTAGCAGCAAGTTCAGCTGCGATCTTGTCAACGGCAGCAAAGAAAGTGTCGAAATCTCCCGGCCGCAATTGGACCATCGCTGAGAGGTACCCGCCCGATGGCAGATCCAGGGGCCAGCTTGAACCGACTTGCGGCGCGTAGCTCGCTCCCACCTTTTCGCGCATCGCATCGAACAGGCGATTGTTGAAGATCTGCGCCAGGATTTCGAGCTGGCGGCTTTCACGCACACCGGCCTGGCCGCCCCCGGTTGGCCATGCCACCACGGCTGCGGCCTGCGAGGGATCGCCGCGATGGGTCAGAACCAGCGGTTCGGCGTTGTGTGCCGGGATGTTCGGGGCAAGTGTCGGCGCCGCTGTCGGAGTGCGGACCGGCAAGGCGCCGAAAGTCTTTTCCAGAGCAGCCAATGCCTGTTCGCGCGTGAAATCGCCAAACATGTCGATCTCGATCGGTCCTTCCGAAAGCAGCGGCTCCCATGTCTTGCGGAAGCCCTCCGGAGTTACCTTCTCCAGCTCGGCCGGGTTTGGCGTCGCATAGCGCGGGTCTCCATCGCGCAACAGCCAGTTGAGATCGCGATTGAGTACCGCATTGGGAGCCGAATTGTAGCTTTCGTACTGGAGCTTTGCCGCGGCCTTGGCACGCAACACCGGATTGGCATCCCAACGCGGCATGCCCAGCTTGGCAGCCATGAGATAGAGCTGGTCGGCAAGGTCCGCCGGGCGCGTATCGGCCGAAAGCACGAATGCCGTGTCGTCTATGTCGAAATCGAGGCTCAACTTGCGGCCTGTCGCCAGACGGTCCAGATCATCCCGCCCGAGTGCGCCGATGCCGCTGTCCATCAGCGCCACCTCGCCGATCGGGCCATAAACCGCATCTTGGGGCTGGATCGCCGAGTACCCGCCGCCAAACCTGGCCTTGATGATGATGCGGCCTGGCTCGGCGTCATTGGGCCACAGCAGAACGCGAACACCGTTGGAGAGTTCGACCTGCTCGATGCCTAGCAACCCGATCGGTCGCGCGCTGGCGACAGTGCCAGGTGTGCCAACGGGTGGAAGGTCCGAAAACTTGAGGGCGTTTGCCGCCACGCGGCTTTCCGATGCCGCCTTGACAGGCGCAGTCAATGCCGCGCGCAGGGAGGCTTCGTCAGCTTCGCCAGCCTTTGGCGTGATCATCATCGGGCGTACCACGGTGCCCCTGAACAAGGCACGGGTATGTTCAAGCACGGCTTGCGGCTTGAACAAGGGTATGGAACGCCTGAATATGTCGTAGACGGTGTCGGGGTTGGCTACGGTCTCGCGGATATCGACGGCGTTGACGATATCGTCAGCCGCCTTGGACCCGGCAATGGTGGACTGCGTTTCGACCGAGACCTTGAAGGCGACTTCAAATTCGGCAACTTCGCGGTCGATCTCTGCCTGAGAGGGCGGCGTGGCCAAAGCATCGGCAATGACCGAGCGCACGTCTGTTACCGCACTTTTCCAGTCCTCGCTCAATGGCGTGACCGTCACGATCGTGGCGTCTGCGGATCGCGAAAGCTCCTGCTTCATCTCGTCCACGGACGCCACCAGATAGCTCCCGCCGCCCCGCGCCCTGGCCTCAAGCCTGCGATTGATCAAAGCCAGCGCGAGCCGATCAATCATCAGGCCCTGGTTGTAGACAATGGTATCGTTGACCTTTGTCCATGGACGCAGGATCGCCCAGTTTACCAGTCGTGGCAGGTCCGGCTCGACCAGCACTTTCGCTTCGCCGACCGGGTTCTTGGGATCGATGCCGGCGGGCGCAATCGGCTTGCCGAAATCAGGCTGCAACGGCTTCTTGCCGGCCACCTGCCACCCACCGAACCATTGTTCGATCCGCGCGACCAGTGCTGCCGGGTCAGCATCGCCGGCCACCACGATCACGGTATTGTCGGGGCGATACCACTTGTCATGGAAAGCCTTTACCGCAGCAGCGTCGGCCGCTTCGAGAGTTTCCACCGTGCCGATCGGGCTGCGCGATGCCAGGAGCTGCCCCTTGAAGAACAGCCCCCGCGTTGCGTCCAGCACCCGCGATTGCGCGCTGGTGCGTTCGCGCATTTCGGCAAGGACGATCGGAACCTCGGTCTTGACGCCACGATCGGTGAAGATCGGCGCAGTGATCATCCCCGACAGCAGCTTGAACGTCTCGTCCAGCTTGGGTGCCGTCGCATTGGGAATGTCGAGCTTGTAAACCGTCTGCGTGGGACTGGTCTCGGCGTTGGTATCGCTGCCAAAGGTGGCACCCAGCCGCTGCCACGTGGGGATCGTCTCGCCTTCCTTGAGATACTTCGATTCGCGGAAGGTCAGGTGCTCGATGAGGTGCGCATAGCCCCGCTGCGGCTCGGTCTCGTACATCGAACCCGCGTCCACCAGAACGCGGATCGACACCTGCTCGGGCGGAACGCCGCTGTGACGTACCGCATAACGAATGCCGTTCGGCAGGATGCCAAAGGTCCAGGCCTTGTCCTGCGGAACGTCCGAGCCCTTGTAGAGCCACGGGACGTTGGACTTCGTCGCCGCGCTCGGGGCCTTGGCAGGAGCTTCGGCAACCACGGGAGCCGCCGAAACCAGCAGGAGGGAAAGAAACAGGCCGAAGCGCCGGGCGCGCGTGTTACGGGATCGCATCACCCGACTATAGGAAGCCTTCTCATGAAGGACCAGTGAATAGACCCGTTACTTTCAGGGCGTTGTCGTGGCCGCCTGCGCAGGTTGGGTTGCAGATTGGGCAGCACGCATGGCTTCGACTTCTGCAACGGTCTTGAAGTCGACCAGTTCGACCTGGAACACGAGATCCGCATTTGCACCGATCGGGCCTGAGCCTTCAGCGCCGTAACCAAGCGCCGAGGGCACGCAGAGACGCATCAGGCTGCCCTTGGATAGAAGCTGCAGGCCTTCAGAGAAGCCCGGAATGACGCCATCCACGGGAAATGCCGCCTGCATGCCCTGGTCGAACACCTCCCCATTGGCGGCAAGATAGCCGACGTAATTGACCAGCACGTAATCACTCTTGGTCGGCTTTGCGCCTTCGGCTGGCTTCAGGAGCATCGTGCCGAGCCCACTAGCAGTCTTGGCAGAGCAGAGGCGCTGTGCGGGCGCGACCACCGGATTCAGCGGCATCGGGATGGCGACAGCCGATGGCGCGACCGGCTTTGCCGCAGGTGCGGCGGCATTCAAGGCCGAAGCACCGAAGGTGCAGGCAAGAACGGCAGGGGCGAGGCGGACGAGCGCAAGGGGGAGCTTGATCATCTCGCTGCATTAGCGAGCCTTGCGAGGTTCCGCCATGAGACCTTGCGCTGAAACTGCGCAAAACCCGGCCTGTCGGGCCCTTGACCACGCGAAGGACTGGCCTACATGCGAATCATGTTCATCGAGACAGAAACCACGCCCAACCCCGCCACGCTCAAGTTCCTGCCCGGCGAGCAGGTCATGGCAAGCGGAACGCGCGAGTTCACTTCGCCTGAAGCTGCTGAGGCATCGCCCCTCGCGCAGGCGCTGTTCGATCTTGGTGACGTGACCGGCGTGCTGTTCGGGCGCGATTTCGTTTCGGTCACCGCCGCACCCGGCGTGGAATGGGCCGGCCTGAAACCGCAGGTTCTGGCGATCCTGCTCGATCATTTCGTCAGCCAGGCTCCGCTGTTTCTGGGGGGCACTGCCGCCGGCATCGCGGTTCCTGCCGAAGCTGATGAAAGCTTCGCCGACGACCCGGCCGACGCCGACATCATCGACCAGATCAAGGATCTGATCGAAACGCGCGTGCGGCCTGCGGTGGCCAATGACGGCGGAGATATCATCTACAAGGGCTTCCGCGAAGGCGTGGTCTACCTCCAGATGCAGGGCGCCTGCTCGGGCTGCCCGTCGTCGACAGCTACGCTGAAGAACGGGATCGAGAGCCTGCTGAAGCACTACGTGCCCGAAGTTACTGAAGTTCGAGCAGCCTGATCCGACGGCGATGCGCAAACTCGTGATAGACTGCGCGACAGAAGCTTGTTCAGTCGCGCTGATCGAGGATGGCGTACTTGTGGCTGGTGAATACGCGCTGCTTGGTCGCGGCCATGCTGAACGTCTGGTCCCCATGATTGCTGCCCTTCCCGACAAGGGCATGGCGGATGTGATTGCGATAGACATCGGCCCCGGAAGCTTCACAGGCATTCGCGTCGGCCTTGCTGCAGCACGAGCCCTTGCACTGGCATGGAATGCGCGATTGCAGGGGTATGAAAGCCTCGCGCTGGTTGCAGCGATGGCCCTTTCGGAACGGCCAGGCTCGGCTGTCGACGTCTGCATGACTGGCGGTCACGGCGAGTGGTTTTTCCAACCCTTCGACTCTGACGCAACACCGCTCGCTCCCCTTGCATCGCTCACGCCTGCCCAGGCCAAGTCGAGAAGCACGGCTCTGTTGCTGGCAGGCAACCAGGCTGCAGCACTCGCCGCCGACCGCACTCATGCGGTTGCGATCAGCTTGCATCCCGATGCTCGCTGCGCTGGCCTTTTGGACGAGCGGGCGTTCCATAGAGATCCCAGGCCAAGCTACGGTCGCGCGCCCGATGCCCGCCTTCCTTCGGCAGCATGACCGAAGGGATAGGCTGACCGATGACTCCGCCACCCGATGATATCGACCGGATCATGGCCGTCATGGACCAGTCATTCGCCGCGGAGTACGGTGAGGCCTGGAACCGCAAGCAGGTAAGCGACGCGCTACTGGTCGGCAATTGTCGCTACGGCCTCATTGCACCAGATGGTAGCGAAGACTTGGAATCCGGCGATGAAACTGCCGGTTTTTTCCTGAGTCGTGCGATCATCGACGAGGAAGAACTTCTCCTTTTCGCAATTTCTCCGAATTACCGGCGAAAAGGATTGGGGCACGCACTTTTAGGTCGCTTTATCCTGTCCGCAAAGCAGAACGGGATGCGCCGCGTTTTCCTCGAGATGCGCGATAACAATCCCGCTGGCTTTCTTTATGCCGCGCACGGATTCCGCCAAATTGGATTAAGACCGGCTTATTATCGCACCCCCAGCGGGGCCAGAATTGATGCGATAAGCCAGGAACTTGCACTCGGCAATTGAAACAATACTTAGGATTAACCTAAGTAGCATTGACAGCGTCGTCGATCTGTCGTGAAACCGGTTGTATCCTTGTGGGATGCGACTATAAATGTGATCTGGATCACCAAACCAAGTCGCGAGTCCAGATGCCTCCGCGCAGGACAAACATAGAAAGCCGGTTTTGCCATGAGTGAAATTCAGAACGACATGCGGGAGACGCTGATCACCCTCACTTCGGACATCGTTGCCGCGCATGTGAGCAACAACAGCGTCTCGGTGAACGATCTCCCGGCATTGATTTCAAACGTGTATTCTGCGCTGGCCGGGCTGGAAAAGCCGGTAGTTGCCGAAGAGCCCGCTCCGGAACCTGCCGTTTCGATCCGCGCTTCGGTGAAGAACGATCACATCGTCTGCCTGGAAGATGGCAAGAAGCTGAAGATGCTCAAGCGCCACCTCGCAACGCGCTACAACATGACGCCGGAACAGTATCGCGCCCGCTGGAATCTTCCTGCCGACTATCCGATGGTCGCGCCGGCCTACGCCGAAAAGCGCCGTGAACTTGCCAAGAAGATCGGCCTCGGCCGCAAGCCGGCGCCCAAGCGCGGCCGCAAGACCGCTGCCTGATCCGCGGGCAGATTGGTGGCAATGACTGTGCGCAATACGATTGCGTACAGTTGAAGATTTGGCCCGCCGGTCTATAGATCGGCGGGCCGATCCTTTCATGACGAGTACCCAGTGCATCAGCCGATCGACATCGAAGCTCTCTGCGCCGAACGCGGCCTGCGCATTACCGACCAGCGCAGGACAATCGCGCGCGTTCTTTCGGAGAGCGACGACCATCCGGACGTCGAGAAGCTGCACGAACGCGCCTCGGCCATCGACTCGCGCATTTCGATCGCGACGGTTTACCGCACCGTGCGCCTGTTCGAAGAAGCCGGCATTCTCGACCGGCATGACTTCGGTGATGGCCGCGCCCGTTACGAAGCGACGCCCGAGGCGCATCACGATCACCTGATCGACGTCGAGACCGGGAAGGTCATCGAATTCGTCGATCCCGAACTAGAACAACTCCAGCGCCAGATCGCGGAAAAACTTGGCTACCGCCTGGTCGATCATCGCATGGAGCTTTACGGCGTGAAGCTTGAACGCGACGGCTGACGCTATCCCTCGTCAGGCAATTTCGCTTGTCGGACGCCTGCGCATCGCAGTGCGGCTCGCAGCGATGCTGGTTCTGTTGCTCGTATGCGTACCGCTTTATTACGTCTGGCGAATCCTGCGGCTGCACAATCCCTGGCCACGGGTGTTCCTTGGCGGCATCGCCCGCATCGCCGGCACGCGTGTCGCGATCTCGGGGGAGCCTTCGCGCAAGGGCGCGTTTCTCCTCTCCAATCATGTCAACTGGCTCGACATCCCGGTCATCTCAGGCGCGAGCGGTAGCGCCTTCGTTGCCCACTCAGGGCTTGCCGATGTCGGTCTGCTCAAATGGCTGTGCGAAATGAACGACACGGTGTTCGTCGCCCGTCATGACCGGCGCTCGGTCCATACCCAGGTCGAACAGGTGCGTGCAGCTCTCACCGACACTGGTGCGCTCACCGTGTTTCCGGAAGGCACCACGAGCAACGGCGTCAGCCTGCTGCCATTCAAGTCGTCACTATTGTCCGCGCTGGATCCGCCCCCGCCCGGCATTGCGATACAGCCGGTGTGGCTCGACTACGGGCCGGACGTTGCGGCGATAGCATGGGTGGGGGAGGAACATGGGCTGGACAATTTCCTCAAGATCCTCGCCCGGAGTAAGCCGATCCCGGTGACAGTGCATTTCCTCGCGCCACTCGGACCTGAGGAGACAGCGAACCGCAAGGTAATGGCTACAGCGGCACGCGAACGCATCCTCGCAGCGATGAACGGCGCGCGTTAGACAAACCCTGCCAAATCCACTATCGGCGCGGCCCATGTCTTCAACCGCAACTTCTTCCCCCAAGACGTTCCGCGTCAAGAGCTTCGGCTGCCAGATGAACGTCTATGATGGCGAGCGCATGGCCGAACTCTTGGCAGCAGAAGGGATGTCTGCCGCTGGCGACGGGGATGACGCCGACCTCGTCGTGCTCAATACCTGCCACATCCGCGAGAAAGCGACCGAAAAGGTCTATTCCGATATCGGCCGGCTGCGCCGGGAAGATGGCTCGGCACCCATGATCGCAGTCGCGGGTTGCGTGGCCCAGGCTGAAGGCGAGGAAATCATGACCCGCGCGCCAAGCGTGAAGGTGGTGGTCGGCCCGCAATCGTACCACCGCTTGCCGGAAATGGTTGCCGAGGCCGCTTCCGGAAAGCGCGCCACCGAAACCGACATGCCGGCAGAGGCCAAGTTTGCGGCCTTGCCCAAGCGCCGCAAGTCAGCCCCCACCGCCTTCCTCACCGTGCAGGAAGGCTGCGACAAGTTCTGCACCTACTGCGTCGTGCCCTATACGCGCGGTGCGGAGATCAGCCGCCCGTTTGCCGATCTGATAGAAGAGGCGAAGCTGCTCGTTGCCGGCGGTGCGCGCGAGATCACGCTGCTTGGGCAGAACGTGAATGCGTGGACTGGAGAGGACGACAATGGCCGCAGCATCGGCCTTGACGGGCTGGCGCGCGCCCTAGCAGCTGACCCGGACCTGAAGCGCATCCGCTACACAACCAGCCATCCCAACGACATGACCGATGGCCTGATCGCCGCGCATGCCGAACTTGAGAAGCTGATGCCTTTTCTCCACCTGCCGGTGCAGGCGGGCAGCGATCGTGTGCTCAAGGCGATGAACCGCAGCCACACCGCAGACAGCTACCTCAAGGTGCTCGACCGGATCCGCGCCGCCCGGCCCGACATCGCGCTGTCGGGCGATTTCATCGTCGGTTTCCCGGGGGAGACTGATGCAGAATTCGAGGAAACACTGCGTCTCGTCGACGCCGTCGGCTATGCGCAGGCGTTCAGCTTCAAGTATTCCGCCCGCCCCGGCACCCCGGCTGCGACGATGCCCGACCATGTTCCGGCAGCAGTGATGGACGAGCGCCTTCAGCGCCTGCAAGCGGCGCTCAACCGCGATCAATTGGCTTTCAATCAGGGCAGCGTCGGCAAGACCTGCGAAGTCCTCGTCGAACGCAAGGGCAAGCATCCCGGCCAGTGGCTCGGCAAATCGCCCTGGCTGCAATCCGTGCACTTCGTCGGCGAAGCCGAGATCGGCCAGATGGTTACGGTGAAGCTTGTTGAAGCCGGTCCGAACTCGCTGGCAGGTCAGCTCGTCTAATTGCCCTGTGCAAAGTCTGCGCGCGCGTCTTGTGCGCGCAACTTCCGTTCCTATGCTCTGAATCAGGCCCAAACCTGAAAGGAGCTCATGGCCCGTAAACCCCATCGCGCCGACGAGGCGCATCATCGCCCGGAAACACAGCATCGCCGTGCCCGGGTCGAGGTCGAGTTTGACGAGCAGACCGTGCTTGGCGCCCTGTTCGGCCAATTCGACACCAATCTCGTGCAGATCGAGAATCGGCTGGGAGTTTACATTTCGGCGCGCGGCAACCGCGTGCTGATCGAAGGGCCCGACGACGCTGTCGCCCGAGCGCGCGACGTGCTGAAGGGCATGCATCAGCGGCTGCTGTCGGGGCAGGAACTTGATTCCGGCGCGGTCGAATCGCTGATCGCGATGAGCGTCGAGCCGACACTTGAGGGCATCATCACCGGGGCGCCGGGTGGTGCGCCGCCGATCATGATCCGCACGCGCAAGAAAACCATCATTCCGCGCAGTCCGACGCAGATCGACTACATGAAGGCGTTGATCAGCCACGACGTGATCTTCGCGCTCGGTCCGGCGGGTACCGGCAAGACCTACCTCGCCGTAGCGCAGGCCGTAGCGCAACTGATCTCCGGTTCAGTACAACGCCTGATCCTGTCACGCCCGGCTGTGGAAGCCGGCGAACGCCTCGGCTTCCTGCCCGGCGACATGAAGGAGAAGGTCGACCCCTACCTTCGTCCGCTCTATGACGCGCTGTACGATTGCATGCCGCCCGAACAGGTCGAGCGCCGCATTGCGAGCGGCGAAATCGAGATCGCGCCCATCGCCTTCATGCGCGGGCGCACGCTCGCGGATGCCTTCGTCATCCTCGACGAAGCGCAGAACACCACGCCTGCACAAATGAAGATGTTCCTCACCCGCTTTGGCCAGAACAGCCGCATGGTGATCTGCGGTGACCCCAAGCAGGTCGACTTGCCCGGCGGTGTCGGCGCCAGCGGCCTGAACGACGCGGTACAGCGTCTCGAAGGGGTCGAAGGCATCGCAACGGTGCGCTTCAATACCGCTGACGTGGTGCGCCATCCAATCGTCGGACGCATTGTCGAGGCATATGAAGGGAAGGACGCTTGAGCGCGCCAATCCTTGAAATCGACATCGATCCGGTCTGGGGCGAGGAAACCGATTGGGAGGACCTCGCCAATCGCGCCGCTGAAGCCACGGCGCAGATCGCCGGCGAACTGGCGCACGAGAACCTGCTGGTCAGCCTCGTCATGGCCGATGACGAGGAAGTTCACGCGCTCAACAAGCAGTGGCGCGCCAAGGACAAGCCGACCAATGTCCTGTCCTTCCCGATGTTGAGTCGCGAGGAAGTCCTTCATGCCGCGCGGGATACCGACGCGCCTGGAATGCTCGGCGACCTGATCCTTGCGCACGGGGTGTGCACGCGCGAAGCGGCGGAAAAGGGCGTGTCGGTAGAGGTCCATGCCACCCATCTGGTAGTTCATGGCCTGCTCCATCTTGCCGGCTACGACCACGAACTGGGTGAGGCCGAAGCCGAGGAAATGGAGAATCTGGAGCGGAAGGCGCTTGCGCTGATGGGCATTGCCGACCCATATGCGGTCGAAGACTGAACAAGTGAGGGAATACGACAGTGCCCGAGGGCAATGGCTCCGCCGGCGACAGCCGGTCGGGAGACGGAGACAGTAGCAGTAGTCGCGCCCTGTGGCGCGCGATCAGGGCCTTCTTCAGAGGTCCGGACCACGATCAATCGCTGCGCGCACAGATCGAGGAAGCGATCGACGAGCACGAGGGCGAGGTCCATCAGGATAACAGCAGCAACGGCAACGGCGACCTTGTTCCGCTCGAGCGCCAGATGCTGCGCAACCTGCTTCACTTCAGCGAACACGACGCCGATGACGTAGCCATTCCGCGCGGCGAGATCATCGCCGTGCCAGCCTCGGCGACGTTCGAGGAGATGGTCGCGGCCTTTGCCGAGCACGGCCACAGCCGCCTGCCCGTCTATGGCGAATCGCTCGACGAGATCGTCGGCATGATCCACGTGAAGGACGTTTTCGTCATCATCGCTGGCATGATGCTGTCGAACAAGCAGCCGCCCAAGGACTGGACGAGCCTGATGCGACAGCCTCTGTTCGTGCCGCAGGCCAGGGGCGCACTTGACGTATTGGCCGACATGCGCAGCCGCCGTACGCATCTTGCAGTGGTGATCGACGAGTATTCGGGCACAGATGGCATCATCACCATCGAAGACCTGGTCGAGGAAATCATCGGCGAGATCGAGGACGAACACGACGATGCGCCCGAAGAACTGCTCCGCAGGATCGATCCTGATACCTGGGATGCCGATGCGCGGGCAGAACTGGATGACGTCGCGGAAACCGTCGATCCAAGGCTTGCGGAAGTGGAGGAAGACGTGGATACGCTCGGCGGTCTGGCCGTGGTATTGGCAGGCGAAGTGCCGCCTGTCGGTCGCGTGCTTGAACATGCCAGTGGTTGGCGGCTTGAAGTGACCGGAGGCGATGAACGGCGCCTCACCCGCCTCAGGCTGCATGCGCCACAGGCAGTGCTGGCCGAAGAAGAATAGGACGAAGAGATGATCCGCCGCCTGCCCCCACTGCGTTCGCTCGAGGCGTTCATTCGCGTCGTGCGCGCAGGCTCGGCCAAGACGGCGGCCGCGGAACTTGCGCTAAGTCCTTCGGCCCTGTCGCGTCGTCTCGGCGCGCTTGAGGATTTCATCGGCAAGCCGCTGTTCGAACGCAAGCATCAGGCGCTGAAGCTCACTGAAGAAGGCCAGCAGCTTTACGATGCCGTTGCTCCGCTGATCGACGAGATGGCAGACCGCGTCGATCGCCTGATCGATACCGGCAAGGTCATGCGCCTGCGGCTTGGCGTCCTGCCGCTGTTCGGCAGCCAGCGCCTGTTTCCGCGCCTCGGCGAACTGCGCAAGCTTCATCCGCAGTTGCACATCGATATCGATTCAGGCCACGCCGCCGAGACCAAGCTTGGCGACACCATCGATGCCGCCATCGTCCTTTCGGAAGGGCCAGACGCCTCTCTGCATTCGGTGCGCCTTGATCACAACCGGGTCCACGCGATAACTTCGCGCGAATTGGCCGCCGAGCTTGGCGAGCGTCCCGATATAGCCAAGCTCTCCAAGCAAACCTTCCTTGTACATAATGACCTTCCCGCCAGCTTCGAGGCATGGAAGAAAGCGCTACACCTCGAAAAACTCGAACCGGCCGCGATCGATCACTTCGATTCCGGTCAGCTGATCCTCGAGGCAGCAGCGCAGGGTCTCGGCATCGCGATCATGCACGATGATCATTATCATCGCAGCCATGATTCCCGCCTCGCCCGGCTCTACGACATCGACGTCGACAGTCCCTATTCGTACTGGTTCGTATGCCGCCCGCGGGCGCTGCAATCGCGGCCGGTGCGCCTGTTCCACGACTGGATGCTGAAGGCAGGGCTTTGAGCGCCAGCCGCCGCCGCGCCGTTGCGGTGAAGATCCACTGCCCGATTTCTGCCCTGACACTCACTGCATTGCTCAATGGCGAGGGCGACGCGATCGAACGCGACCCCGCCGCAGCTGCCATGTTGGCCGTGATCCGCGCCGACAATCCCTTGGGTGACTTCAAGCTCTACACTGGCGTTTGCGAGATATCGCCGGGATGGGAAAGCTTCCAGCCCGGGCCGGACGCGAAGCCAACGATGGGAAGTGCGGGCGAGCGCGCCCTCTCGCCGACGGCGATCATCACGACCTACGCCGATGCGGACGCAGACCTCGCGCCCGCACTCGATGCGCTCATGGCTGCGCACCCTTGGGAGATACCGGTCATCGAACTGTCCGAGGTACAGCTACTGGTGCGCTGAAGAACAGCTTTGCCTCTTGTCCGATAGCTGGAGCCCTGCGCTACACGATCCGCTGGACCGATCAGGTGCCGCATCTGACAGACTATTGGATCGAACCATCCGATTGCCTGCCGCTACTGCCGGTCCTGCCCTCAATAGGAGAGCGCTACGAGTTGATGGAACTTTCGCGCTCGCCCGGCAACTCGCGCTGAGGGTCGGACGGGATCATCGGCCAGCTCAGTGCGCGCAAGCCAACGCCTCCACCACGTCCTCCAGCCGTGCCGGATCTCCCAGTGCGATGACGTGACCGTCGGAACCTGCGTGCAAGGGATCGCCATTCCAGTCGGCCATCGTGCCACCGGCACCTTCGACAATTGGCACCAACGCGGCCCAGTCGTGAAGCTTGAGGTTCGCCTCACAGACAACGTCGAGCTGCCCCGTGGCGAGCATGGCGTAGTTGTAGCAATCGCCACCCATCACCATGCGCTTGTGATCGGTTTTCGCAGCAAGGCCCATGAAGTGCCCGCCATCGTGGTCGTCGAAATAATGCGGCCCGGTCGTCGCCAGCGTGGCTTCCGACAGTTCACGACAGATTCGCGTCTGCACCGGTTTGCCGTTAAGCGTAGTCCGCTTGCCCATGGCACCGACCCAGCGCTCCCCGGTGATGGGCTGGTCCAGCACGCCGAGCACCGGAAACCCTTCGACCACCAGCGCGATCAATGTGCCGAAGATCGGACGGCCGGCCAGGAAACCCGCTGTTCCGTCGATCGGATCAAGCACCCAGCTCCGACCCGACGAACCGGCGGTCGAACCGAATTCCTCGCCAATGATGGTGTCGCGCGGCACCTCTGCCGTCAAGATGCGCCGCATGGCCTCTTCAGCCGCACGGTCAGCCAGGGTTACCGGCGTAGCGTCGCCCTTCCGCTCGGCGGCTACTGTGCGGAAGTGCGGGCGAATGGCCTCCGCCGCCGCGTCGGCGAGACGCATGGCAAGGGCGATGTCGTTTTCAAGCTTCATCCCCCGGCTCTGCCTGCTTTCAACCAATACGGTCAACCCGCAAGACCAGAATCGGCATTGGACAAATGTGCCTGCGCAATTTTAAGGAAGGCGTGACAAACCGCACGCATGAAAGGTTTTTGGGGCGCTAGACCTTCATGCACCGATTGTCTTGGGGGCACGCTAGATGAGTCGCAGCAACAGGCCGGGCGTTGATCGCGCGATAGTTTCGCCGATCGCAACGCGCGATGGCCAGCCGATTTCCTACAGCCGGGCCCCGGCTCCCGACCTCGATCGCTGGATTGGAAGGCTCTACGTCACCATCGTCGGGACCCCGCCTGAACATCGCCTAGACTGTGGACTGTTGAGCGATTTCGCGTGCATCCGAATTCAGTTGCGCGGCAAGTGGGAGGCCACCACGGCGGATGGCGTGCGCACTTCCGAGCAAGCGGCAATGCTGTTCGGTCCACATTCTCGTCGGATGCCGATCAGCGTCACCGGCAGCTTCATCAGCATCGGCATCTTCCTGCGACCTGGCGTCTGTCATGCGCTGCGGGGTCCGGACATTGCCACGCTGACAGACAGGCTGGCCACTTTCGCCGATCTGGGGATGCCGGAACAGCGCTGGTTGGACCTGTTCTATCCCGATGCGTCGCCGGAAGACTGGGTCAAGGCCATGGAATGCGAGATGCGCAGCCTGATCGCTGATCGCGCCGTGCGCGAGCCGGATCCGATTTCAGCCCACTTCGAGGCCGCCGCATTTGCCGATCCCACGATCAGCGTTGCACGGCTTGCCGAAAAGCTGGGCGTGACGCAGCGTCGGCTGGAAAGGATAGCTCACCGCGACTTCGGCATGCCACCCAAGCAGGTCTTGCGGCGTGCCCGCGCGCTCGACATGGCGAGTCACCTGCGCGGCGTGGCAGATCAAGAAGAGGCCGAGGCAATTGCCTTGCGCTATTATGACCAGAGCCACCTGATACGCGAATTCACCGCTCTGTTCGGGATGAGCCCGCGCCAGTTCGTCGACCGCCCTCAGCCACTTATGACGTTGGGCCTTGAAACACGGCAGGCCCGCAGGTTGGAGGAAATACGCAGGCTGGAACCCGGCGAGGTCAAGCCCTGGGAGTGACCAGCATTGCGCGCTTCCGCTTCACCACCTAGGCTCAGGCATGGCCAGGGCTGACCGTCTCGAACGTCTCGACAAACGCCGCTCCGAAATGGAAGCGGACTATCGCGCTGCGCTGATCCAAGCGCTTGAAGTGACCGCGGCGGGCAAGTGGGGCCTGTTCGATCACAACGCGGACAAGATAATGCGCGCCGCCACTGCACCGATTATCGACAACCTCACCGAGATTGCCGACGAGATCGCTGAGGCGCGCGAAGCCTTGTTCATGGAGCCGTTCACCCTCCACGACGAGTTCATGGCTTCCCGCGGCAAGCCTCCGGCCAACGCTGTGGGTGAGCCGAAGCAGGCTCGCGCATGGCTGGAGCGCCTGAAAAACGGCTGACTTGCGGCAGGATCAGTCGAACAGGCTGGAAACCGAGCTTTCGTCGGCAATGCGGCGCACGGCCTCGCCGATAAGCGGGGCAATCGTCAGCACGCGGATGCGGTCGGAAGCGGCGGTCGCTTCGGTCGGCATGATCGTGTCGGTGATCACCAGTTCCTTGAGCGCGGAATTGCTGACGCGCGCCACTGCGCCGCCCGAAAGCACGCCGTGGGTAATGTAGGCCGAGACGCCCGCCGCGCCTTCGTCCATCAGTGCCTGCGCTGCGTTGCAGAGCGTACCGCCCGAATCGATGATGTCGTCAATCAGGATGCACATGCGGCCCTTGACGTCGCCGATGATGTTCATGACTTCGGACTGGCCGGGGCGGTCGCGGCGCTTGTCGACGATGGCGAGCGGCGCGTTGTTCAGGCGCTTGGCCAGCGAACGTGCACGGACCACACCACCGACGTCGGGCGACACGACCATCAGTTCCTGCGTACCGTAGCGGGTCTGGATGTCGGCCGCCATCACCGGGGCCGCAAACAGGTTGTCGGTCGGAATGTCGAAGAAGCCCTGGATCTGGCCGGCGTGGAGGTCCACCGCCAGCACGCGATCGGCGCCTGCCTGCGTGATCAGGTTCGCAACGAGCTTGGCCGAGATCGGCGTACGCGGCCCGGGCTTGCGGTCCTGGCGGGCATAGCCGAAGTAGGGGACAACCGCCGTGATGCGCTTTGCCGAAGCACGGCGAAGCGCGTCGATGCAGATCAGCAGTTCCATCAGGTTGTCGTTCGCCGGGTAGGCGGTGGACTGGACGACGAAGACGTCCTCGCCACGGACGTTCTCGTGGATTTCCACGAAAACTTCCTCGTCAGCGAAGCGGCGCACGCTGGCGTCGGTCAGCGGCATTTCGAGATAGGCCGAAATGGCGCGGGCGAGCGGCAGGTTGGAGTTGCCGGCCATGATCTTCATTGCGTGCGATTCCCTCGGATTCGATCCCCAACGCGCCCTTAGCCCATGATGACAGCTTTGCAACTCTTGGCAGCCATGGGCGTTGCCGCCCAGCGAACAGTCCCTTAGGAGTTGGGCCATGGCCGATACGCTTCGCATCACCCTCGCCCAACTCAACCAGTCGGTTGGGGATCTTGCCGCCAATGTCGCGGCCATGCTTGCCGTGCGGGAGAGCAACCCGGATTCGGACCTGATCGTCTATCCGGAACTGATGCTGATCGGCTATCCGCCGGAAGACCTGATCATGAAGCCGGCCCTGATCGAGCGAGCTGCCACCGAACTCGAAAAGCTGGCCAAGGTCACTGCAGATGGCGGCCCCGCCATGCTCGTGGGCTCGGTTTTCGTCCGCGATGGTGACCTCCACAATGGCGTCGCCCTGCTCGAAGGCGGTCGCATCGCAGCCACCCGCTTCAAGTACGAATTGCCCAATTACGGCACGTTTGACGAGAAGCGCTATTTCATGCCCGGCCCCTTGCCGGAGCCCGTGCTGTTCAAGGGCGCGATGCTGGGCTTGCCGATCTGCGAGGATATCTGGCACCCCGACGTCTGCCGCCACCTCGCCGACCTCGGCGCCGAAATGTTCATCTGCATCAACGGCAGCCCTTACGAGATCGACAAGGACGTGCTGCGGATCGACGGCGTGGCCAAGCGCCGCGCCATCGATACCGGCATCCCGCTGGCCTACCTTAACCGCGTCGGCGGGCAGGACGAGATCGTGTTCGATGGGGCGAGCTTCGTCGTCGGCCCCGAAGGCGCGCTGTGGGTGCAGATGCCGGACTGGGAAGAATCCGTCGTCACCACCGTCTGGACCCAGACCGCTGTCGGCTCCGGTTCGCGCTGGCGCTGCGAACCCGGCGTCGATCACGAACTCGCCGAGCATCCCGAAGACATCTACTGCGCCATGGTCATGGCCCTGCGCGACTATGTGAACAAGAACCGCTTCCCCGGCGTTGTCCTTGGGCTGTCTGGCGGCATCGATTCGGCGATCTGCGCGGCCATTGCCGTCGATGCTCTTGGCCCCGATCGCGTGTGGTGCGTCATGCTGCCAAGCCGCTACACTTCGCAGGAGAGCCTCGACGACGCTGCGGGTTGCGCGCAAATGCTCGGCGTCCGGCTCGACACTGTGCCGATCGCTCCGGCTGTCGATGCCTTTGACGGCATGCTCGCCCCGGTGTTCACCGGCAAGCAGCCCGACCTTACCGAAGAGAACATCCAGTCGCGCATTCGTGGCGTGACCCTGATGGCACTGTCGAACAAGTTCGGCCCGATGCTGGTCACCACCGGCAACAAGAGCGAAATGAGCGTCGGCTACGCCACGATCTATGGCGACATGAACGGCGGCTACAACCCGCTGAAGGACGCCTACAAGACCACGGTCTTTGCCGTGTCCGAATGGCGAAACGCGCATCGCCCGAAGATTGGCCTGGGTCCTGATGGCCCGGTCATGCCGCAGCGGATCATCACCAAGCCGCCAAGCGCCGAGTTGCGCCCCGACCAGAAGGATTCGGACTCACTCCCGCCTTACGACGTGCTCGATGCGATCCTGCAGGGGCTGGTGGAGAACGAGAAGAGCGTCGACCAGATCGTGGCCGAAGGGCATGACCGCGCGACCGTCAGCCGCATCGAACGGCTGCTCAACATCGCTGAATACAAGCGCCGCCAGGCCCCTCCTGGCGTGAAGCTGGGCGCGCGCAACTATGGGCGCGACCGGCGTTATCCGATAACCCACGGTTTCCGAACCGGAACCTGACATCCTCCATCCCGTAGTTGTTTTGTCATTCAACTATCTGGGAATATTCACGAATGCGCAAAAGCTCCCGCCTCAAGGGAAGCGGCTATCTGGTGTCGAGCGTCAGCGTCGTTCTGCTCGGCGTGCCCGCGCTCAAGTCCGCCCAAGACGAGCCACTGATGCTTGCTTTCATGCTTGCCGGCATGCTGCTGTCAATCGTCGGCATGGCCCTTCGCTGGCGATCCCACCGCGTAGCGGCGACTAGGGAGTAGTTGCGAACGATTCGCATTGACCTGAGCCAAGCTCATGTTAACTTGCGAATCGTTCGCAAGAAAGGATGTGCAATGCCTGCAGGCCAGTCCTCCACCCGCTACTCCGCCCTGATCGACAGCATGGCCCGCCCACAGGACGTGCGCGGCCTGTCGCTGAAGGGCCTGCACGTGACCATGGCGATGCGACTGTGTGCACTGTTTGAAGCCTCTGGCCGCAATCCCGTGCCCGACCTTGCCCAGCGCTACCGCTCCATCGAAGCGGCCGGCGCCGTCCACGGGCTCGTGCAGACGATCAAGCAGGTCTGGCCCGAACCGTTCCTGGTCAACCGCCCCTGTTGTCTTGCCATGACGCCGGACGAGACCACCCTTGCAGCCCTCGCCCGCGCCGCCGTCTCGGGCAAGCGCGAAGCCTTCTCGGAAAGCATCGCGGGCTTTGTCCGCGCTGACCGCCACGAAGCGCTCTACAACGCGACGATCCATGCCGTGGCGCTGATACCCTAGAGTCCCCGGCCTTCCCCTTGCAGCAGCGGCGCGCTAGGGCAGCGCGCATGACCACGGTAACCCGCTTCGCCCCTTCGCCCACCGGCAAGCTTCATGTCGGCAACGTCCGCACTGCGCTCCACAACTGGCTTCTGGCGAAGAAGACCGGCGGCCGATTCCTGCTGCGCATCGACGATACCGATGCCGAGCGCAGCCGCGAGGAGCATGTCGATTCCATCCGTGCCGACCTTGCCTGGCTCGGCCTGACCTACGACGGCGAGGAGCGCCAGTCGCTGCGCACCGAGCTCTACGAGCGCGAGTTCCAGCGTCTGGTCGACGCGGGCCGCATCTACCGTTGCTACGAGACTGCACAGGAACTGGACCTCAAGCGCAAGATTCTGCTCGGCCGCGGCCTGCCACCGATTTACGATCGCGCCGCGCTCAAGCTGACCGAGGCTGACCACGCCGCAAAAGCCGCTGCGGGCGAAACCCCTCACTGGCGCTTCCTGCTCGATCACGAACAGCCGATTACCTGGGAAGACGGTATTCGCGGCCCCCAGAACTTTGATCCGCGCCAGATGTCCGACCCAGTGATCCGCCGCGCTGACGGCTCCTGGCTCTACATGCTCCCCTCGGCAATCGACGACATTGCCATGGGCATTACCGATGTGCTGCGCGGCGAAGATCACGTCTCGAACACCGCCACGCAGCTTCAGATGTTTACCGCTCTTGGTGCCCGGCCTCCCCGGTTTGCCCATGAAGCGCTGCTGACCGGAAGCGAGGGCAAGCTGTCCAAGCGCCTCGGCGCATTGGGGATGGCCGATTTCCGCGAACAGGGGATCGAACCGGAGGCAATTGTCGCCTTGCTCGCCCGCCTTGGCACGTCCGATCCGGTCGATCCGTCACTCGATGCTGCTGCACTGGCTGAGAACTTCGACCTGTCCCGCTTCGGCCGCGCACCGGCCCGCTTCGACGAAGCCGACCTCCACCGCGTGAACGCCCAGATCGTTCACCGCCTGCCATACGCCCGCGTTGCCCATCTTCTGCCCGAAGGCATGGGCCAAACTGCTTGGGATGCCATCCGCCCCAATCTCGCCCATATCGACGAGGCGAAGGACTGGTGGCAGGTCGTGACCGGACCGGTGACCGTGCCTGCGTTCGACGAGGAAACCCGCGCCTACTTGGCGCAAGCCGCCAAGGTTGCCATCACACTCGACTGGTCTGCCGAGCCGTGGCGCGCATTGACCAGCGCCCTCAAGGACAGCACCGGCCGCAAGGGCAAGTCCCTGTTCCTGCCGCTGCGTCAAGCGCTGACGGGCCATGACCACGGACCCGAAATGGCCGCCCTCCTGCCGCTGATCGCGCAGGACGAGGCAGTGCGGCGGCTGAAGTTTTAATTTCCAACCCGCTCGTCCTGAGCCTGTCGAAGGACGCTGGCATTGCGCCGGATGCTTCGACAAGCTCAGCATGAGCGGGCTCAAGTCAATCATTGACAAGCTCGGCGCCAATGAAAAAGGGGCGGCAGCCGTCAGGCCCCGCCCCTCTTTTCTTGACCAGCAGTCCAATCAGGCAGCGACGACCTTCGCTTCCTTGATCACGCCCGGGTTCGCCGGCGGCTCACCCTTGGGCAGCGCGTCGATCAGGTCCATGCCGCTCTCGACCTGGCCCCACACGGTGTACTGCTTGTCGAGGAAGCGTGCATCGTCAAAGCAGATGAAGAACTGGCTGTTCGCCGAATGCGGATAGCTCGTGCGAGCCATCGAGCACACGCCGCGGACGTGAGGTTCATCGTTGAATTCGGCCTTGAGGTCTGGCTTGCTCGAACCGCCCATGCCGGTGCCCTGCGGGCAGCCGCCCTGCGCCATGAAGCCCGGAATCACGCGGTGGAACTTCACGCCGTTGTAGAAGCCCTCGTTCGCCAGTTCCTTGATGCGCTCGACGTGGCCGGGGGCCAGATCGGGACGCAGCTTGATCACGACATCGCCGGAATCGAGCGTGAGGACCAGTTTTTCGTCAGCCATTAGTCGCAATCCTTGCTTGTTTGCGCGCCGATATAAGGCTTCCGAAAATAAAGTCACGCATAGGTCTGCCGACTGGTTGCAATTGCCGCATCAGCCGGTAACCCGCCCCTATGGAGCGCGACGACGACATCATCGACAGCCTGCTCCCCGACGTGGACGATGCGCCCGCGCCGGCCGAACCCTCGCGCAATTCCGAAAGCCTTGACGAGGAGGACAATACCCTTCGTCCCAGCTTCGTCCGCCGCGTCGCCGAGGCACTCGAAGCCGGTGACGACGAGACCGTCTACAATCTTGTCGAACCGCTCCACCCGGCCGATATCGCCGACCTTTTCGAGCTGATCGACCAGGATGACCGCGTCAAGCTGGCCCGGGCGATCAACGACCTCATGGGCGGCGAGGTTCTTGCCGAGCTCAACGATCACGTCCGCGAACTGCTGGTCGAAGAGCTCGAGCCCGAGGAAGTCGCCGACCTAGCCGAGCAGATGGAGACGGACGACGCCGTCGCCCTGATCGAGGACCTCGACGAGGAAGACCAGCAGGCCGTCCTGGCCGAGATGGAACCGGAAGATCGCGCCGCGATCGAATCCGCGCTGTCCTATCCGGAAGAAACCGCCGGCCGCCTGATGAGCCGCGATCTTATCGCGGTGCCCGAGGCGATGACCGTCGGTGACCTGATCGACTACCTGCGCCGCGACGACGAACTGCCCACCGAATTCTGGGAAGTGTTCATCGTCGACCACAAGCATCATCCGGTCGGCACCTGCAGCCTTTCATGGATCCTGCGCGCGCCGCGGAGCGTTCCGCTGGCCGACGTGATGAAGCGCGACCAGACGCTGATCCCGGTCTCGATGGATCAGGAAGAAGTCGCGCTGCGCTTCCAGAAATACGCGCTGATTTCAGCCGCGGTGGTGGACGAAAGCGGCCGCCTCGTCGGCCAGATCACCGTCGACGATATCGTCCACATCATTCAGGAAGAGGCGAGCGAGGACATCCTGCGCCTGTCCGGTGCCGGCGATGGCGACATCAACGAGCCGATCCTGCTCACCGTTCGCACCCGGCTGACCTGGCTGGTGGTCAACCTTGGCACGGCGCTGGTTGCCGCCTCGGTCGTCGGCATGTTCCAGGGCGCCATCGCCCGCTTTGCCTTGCTCGCAGTGCTGATGCCGATCGTGTCGGGAATGGGCGGCAATGCCGGAACGCAGACACTGGCCGTGGTCGTGCGCGCAATTGCCACCAATCAGCTGACCAGTTCGAACACGATCCGCATGATCCTGCGCGAGTTGCGAATCGCGGCCACCAACGGCGCGGCGCTGGGTATCCTGATCGGGCTGGGCACGGGTCTCCTGTTTGCCAACCCGCTGCTCGGTGCCGTCATCGGCTCGGCCATGGTCATCAACAACCTTGTGGCCGGCCTTGCCGGTATTCTTGTTCCGGTCACGCTTGATCGGCTCAAGGTGGATCCGGCTGTCTCTTCGGCCGTATTCGTGACCATGGCGACCGATGTCATGGGCTTCTTCTCGTTCCTCGGCCTCGCCGTGCTGAGCGGCCTTGCCTGATCCGGAAGAAGTTTCATGCCCCTGCACATGACCAAGGTGGCCTACGGCGCCCAATCACTGGCCGAGATCCACGAATGGTTCTCGGACACCGGCCGTCGCGGTGGCGCGAAAGTTGCCTATCTCACCACGCGCAACCGCCCGAAGCGCGCCGAGGAAATGATCGGCGGCTCGCTTTACTGGATCCACAAGCATCAGCTTGTCGCGCGATCGGAGATCGTCGGTTTCGAGGAAGCCGAAGGCGGCCGCACCAACATTGTCGTCAGCACCCGCCTGATCGATGTCCACCCCAAGCCCCGCCGCGCGCATCAGGGCTGGCGCTATCTCGAAGAAGCAGATGCCCCGGCCGATCTGGGTGACGGAGAAGCGGGCGAAGTCCTGCCCGCCCAGATTGCTTCGGAACTCGCCAAGCTTGGATTGGTCTAGGCTTTCCCGGCCGCTTCGCGAGCCAGGACCTTGCGGATCAGGTCGCTGTAGACTTCAGGCTCCTGCGCGCCGGGCACAATCAACTTGCCGTTGATTACCACCGCCGGCACGCCTGTGACGTTCCAGTCCCAAGCCTGCCGCTCCTCGGCGGTGACGATCGCATCGATCTGCGGGTCGATCATCGCCTGCAGCGCGTTAAGCCGTGGCAGGCCGACGCTCTCTGCAACCTCGGCCAGCACTTCCGGGTCAGACACGTTGCGCCGCGCCTGAAAGTGCGCGTCGAACAGCGCGCGTTTGAGCGCCTGCTGACGCTCCGGCCCGAAAGCACGCAGGGCCCAAGTCAGTAGCCGGTGCGCCATCCGCGTGTTCCACATCATCGCGGGTGGAGCATCACCTTCGCCGGTGTAATCGAACGAATAGCCTGCGCGCTCGGCGGCCTGCCGCAAGGTTTCGCGCACGCCTGCCGACTGCTCTGCCGTGCGGCCATACTTGCGCTGGATATGCGCGGCTTGCTCCTCGCCTTCCTCGGGCATGTCGGGGTTGAGCTCGAACGGATGGAAGCGCACGGTCGCATCCACTTCGCCGTCCATGCTGGCCAGCGCCTTGTCGAGCTGCTTCAGCCCGATCACGCACCACGGGCACATCACGTCCGACCAGATGTCGAGCGTGACATTTGCAGGCGCGCTCATTGCGACAACCACCACTTTAGCAGGTGATGCGCCACGGCGAACGGCGGCGGCGCAATGAAAGCGCCGTCCTCGGCACCACTCATCGCATAACGGACTTCCTCGCGGGTGAACCACCGCGCGTCATCGAGTTCGGTCGCGTCGATGGTGATTTCCCGCTGCGTGGTGAAGGCGTGGCAAGCAATCATCAACGACGAAGGGAATGGCCAGGGCTGGCTCGCCACATAGCGCACCTCATCTACCTTCACCCCTGCCTCTTCCTGCACCTCGCGGCGAACCGCGTCCTCAAGGCCCTCCCCCGGCTCGACGAAACCCGCCAGCGCCGAATAGCGCCGGGGCGGAAAGCGTGGCTGACGGCCGAGCAGCAGTTCGCCCTCGCACTCGACCGTCATGATTGTCACCGGATCGACACGCGGAAAGTGTTCGCTCTTGCATGCCTCGTTGCTGCAGGTACGTTGCCAGCCGCCCTTGGCCAGCCTCGTCGCCGATCCGCAGCGAGCGCAGAAGCGGTGCCGCGCATGCCAGTCGACCAGGCTGCGCGCTCCGCCATAGATCGAAAGGTCGCCCGTGGAGAGTGATCCCATCGCCGCCCACAACCGTGGATTGGGCGGCGCAACGCTTCCGACGATCGCCGGCGTCACCTGTGCAAAACAGCCGCGTCCATCTTCGCTCAGACCAAGGAACACCAGTTCCGCCTCTGGATCGGCATCGGCCAGCGTGCCCCAATCCAGCCCGCCGTCGGGCGCGATCACCGGATCGATCCCTTCCAGCCGCAGCAGCCGCGCGCGCCAGTTCATCAGGCTGCCCAGCTTGTCCGCATCGCCACGAATGTGATCGGCGCGGTCGAGTCCGCCGCCAGCAAATGCAATCGTCGTGTCCATCAGGCTGCGGCCTTCTTCCCCGTTACGTCGGCCAGCACGGCCTTCGCGAATTCCCTGTGCACCGGATAGGCATCTGACGGCATGTATTGAGTATAGACTCCCGCCCGCAGCCCGACCCGGTAATTGACGAAGCCCACAGTGCCTGCCGCCCCGGCCCAGCCATAGGTCCCGGCATCCTCGCCCAGCCCCACCGAACCGCCGGCGCCAAAGCCGTTGCCCTTGATAAAGGCCTGCGACAGGTCTGTGCCTGCCGGCAGGAGATTGCTGGTGCCGAGGCGCACGGCAGCCTCGCTCATCACCTGCCTGCCATCGATCCGCCCGAAGCCCAGCAGCATCCGCAGGAACCGGTCATAGTCGCGAGGGCTTGAAACCAGCCCTGCCCCGCCGAACGGATAGGGCGGCTGATCGAGATAGATCGAAGCCTTGGCCGGATCGATCGGCAGCAAGGCACCCCCAACCGCAGCGTAGTTCGTGGTCAGCCGCCCCACTTCGCTCTCGGGCACACGGAACCAGGTCGAGGTCATGCCACAAGGGGCGAACAGCCGCTCGGCCAGAAACACGTCGAACGGCTTGCCCGATGCCACTTCGATCACCCGCCCCATCAGGTCGAGCGCAACCGAATAGCTCCACACCGTACCCGGCTCGTAGACCAGCGGCATCGTTGCCAGGACATCGGCGAACTCGGCAAGGCTGCCCAGTGGCTTGGGCGCATCCATGCCCGGAAGCCGCATGCGGCTGGCCTGCCCCGGCACAAGCCCCGCGTTGATGTATGCGTCCTTGATCGGGCCCTTCTGGATGATCGAATAGCCAAGCCCCGCGGTGTGCGTCAGCAGGTGCCGAACCGTGATCTGTGACCTTGCCGGGCGCAGATCGGTCATCGAACCGTCAGGCGTGACCTGAACCTGCATCTTGCCGAAGGCAGGCAGCAGATCGGCAATCGGTTGGTCGAGCCGGAGCTTGCCTTCATCCACCAGCATCATCGCCGCCATTCCGGTAATCGGCTTGGTCATCGAATAGATGCGGAACAGGCTGTCCATCTCGATAGCTGGCGCCATCCCCTTGGCCAAAGTGCCGCGGGCGATGTCCATCGGCGCCTCGCTTGCCCCCCAGCCCAGCGCCGCGATCATGCCGGGCAGCTTGCCCGACGAGACATAGCCATCGAGCATTCCCGCAACCGTCGGAAAGCGCGCTTCCGCCGCAGCGCTTGCCCACGCCATGCGCGGCAAGGCCATGCTTCCGGCGACCAACCCGAGCGACCCGATGAACCCGCGCCGCGAAACCGAAATCTGCTGCATTGCTCAGTCTGTCCTTCCAGCGACCACCAGCCGCGCCGCCTTGGCGAACACGGTCGGCAATCCGGCAGCCTCGATTGTCTCGACCGGCCACCATTCTCCTTGCGGAAGACTAACCGCTTGTGGCTGAACCGAAAGCATCAATTGCAATTCGAGATCGAAATGCGTGAAGCCGTGGCGCACCATTCCGCCAGCGCGCCAATCTCCCGCCAGCGCATCTGCGCCATCACCCTTGGCCGACCACCCATCGTCGGGCAAAGCGCGCATCCCGCCCAGCATTCCGCGCCCGGGCCGGCGCACCAGCAGGACCTTGCCATCGCGCTCCACCCAATAGACCCGGCCGGTCCGAACCGGCTTGGCCTTCTTCGCCGCCTTCACCGGCAGCCGCTCGGGCGAACCTTGCGCGTAACCACGGCATCCCTCGCGCAATGGACACAGCATGCAGCGCGGAGACCTTGCCGTGCAGATCGTCGCGCCCAGATCCATCATCCCTTGCGCAAAGTCCCCGGCGCGCTCCTCCGGTGTCACCTGCCCCGCCGCAAAACGGATTGCCGCCTTACCCGCAGGGAGGGGTTCGTCGATCGCGAACAGCCGCGCCACCACCCGCTCGACGTTGGCATCGACCACCACTGCGCGGCGCCCGAACGCGATCGCGGCAACGGCAGCAGCAGTGTATTCCCCCAGTCCCGGCAATTCGCGCAAGCCCGCCTCGGTATCGGGAAAGTTCCCGCCGCGCGCCGCCACGGCCCGTGCGCAGGCCAGCAGATTGCGGGCGCGGGCATAATAACCGAGCCCCGCCCAAGCGGCCATCACGTCGCCGTCGTCGGCTGCCGCGAGATCCGCCACCGTCGGCCAGACCTCGGTGAATCTGGAATAGTATGGTCCCACCGCAGCCACGGTCGTCTGCTGCAACATCACTTCGGACAGCCAGACCCTGTAGGGGTCCTGCCGCTCCTCGCCCGGCAACCGTCGCCATGGCAGGCGACGGGCGTTGGCATCGTACCACGCCAGCAGAAGCGGGGCGATTGCCTCCGGATCGAATGACTTTGCGGCTTCCTCTCTGGCTTGCATCGCGCACCTATGGCATGGCGCGAAGCGATATGGAAAGCACCCCTTCGGACGCGCCGAAACGCAAGAGCGCCCGGTCCACCAAGACCGAGGCGGGCAAGCTCTACGAGCGCCCCAGGGGCGGTGAAGCGCGCCAGATCGCCGATCTCATGCCCGCCATCGGCCGCACCGCCTTCCGCCGCTTCGGCTTCGTGCAATCCAGCGTGGTCACCCGCTGGCCCGAGATCGTGGGCGAGCGGCATGCGCGCCACTGCATGCCCGAATCGATCCGCTTTCCCCCGGGCGAGAAATCCGAAGGCATCCTGCAACTGGTCGTCAGCCCGGCGCATGCGCCGCTGATCCAGCATGTCACGCCCGAGATCATTGATCGGGTGAACCGCTTTTTCGGCTACAATGCCGTGGCCAAGGTAAAGATACGGCAAGGCGCCGTTCAGGCACCAAAGCCCAAGGAAGCTCCGCGTGCGGCGCCTCCCTCGCTGAAGCCGATACCGATGGAACTGGGGGATTCGCTGCGCGATATCGGCGATCCTGAACTGCGCACGGTGCTGGAATCGCTGGCGCGCAGTCTCGATAGTGCAACCGGTGGGAAGAAGATCGGATGATCCGCAAGTTTGCAGCAGCAGCAATCGCCGCCGCAGCGCTCGTCGCAACGGGAGCTTCGGGGCAGGCCACGAAAAAGCCTGCACCGCGCCCGGCAGGCGGCCTCAACTGGGCCGTCACCGGCTCCATCACGGCTGAAGGCCATCACGTGCTCGGCAACCCCGCTGCCAAGTTGCGCCTGATCGAATTCGTCAGCTACACCTGCCCGCACTGCTCGCATTTCGAGACCGAGTCCGAAGGCCAGCTCAAGATCGGCATGATCGCCCCCGGCAAGGGCGCGGTTGAAGTGCGCAATTTCGTGCGCGATCCGGTGGACATGACCGTGGCGCTCATCACCAATTGCGCGCCTGCCAACCGCTTCTTCCAGTTGCACACTGCCTTCATGCGCCTGCAGCCGCAGTGGATCGGCCCGCTTTCGAACGCTACCGCAGCACAGCGCCAGCGGTGGACAACCGGCCCCTTCGCCACCCGCACCCGCGCCATCGCCAGCGACTTCAAGTTCTACGAATTCATGGCAGCCCGAGGGATGGACCGCCAGGCCATGGACCGTTGCCTGTCGAACGAGGCGCTGGCCAACAAGCTTGCCCAGCGGACCAATGACGCTGCCGAGAAGCTCGGCGTCACCGGCACCCCCAGCTTCATGATCGATGGCATCCTGCTCGCAGGCACCCATGACTGGGATTCGCTGCGCCCGCAAATCCTCGCGCGGATGGATTGAGGAAGTTTCATATTTCGGGCCTCATGGGCCCCGGCCTGCGCCGGGGCGACAAGCAAGAAGGCCATTCATTTCTCCGTTGCCCCGGCGCAGGCCGGGGCCCATGACCCCTCGATCAACCGCCATCCACAACCCCACCGCACACCCCCTTCAAACCCCGGCAACAATCCGCTAGCGTCCTTCCAAACCGCCAGAAAACGGGAATATCCAGACGATGAAACTCGCCCGCGCGCTCCTGCTTGCCACCCTTCCGCTGACGCTTGGCCTTGCCGCCTGTGACAAGAAGGACGCCGCTGCCGGAGGCGAGATTGCCAGCGCAGAGCCGATTGCCAAGGTTCCTGCGCCCGCCGGCCAGTCGTGGACCGAAACTTTCTCGGTCACGCCCGAAGGCGGTTACCTGATGGGCAATCCCAACGCCCCGATCAAGCTGATCGAATTCGGCGCGCTGTCGTGCTCGCACTGCGCGGAATTTTCGGAAAAGGGCTTCCCCAAGCTGCGCGATGAATACATCGCATCGGGCCGCGTTTCCTATGAACTGCGCCTGTTCCTGCTGAACGCGCTCGACATGCCGGCGGTGCTGCTGGCCACGTGCGGCGCCCCCGGAGCTGTGATTCCGCTGTCGGAGCAGTTCTGGGCATGGCAACCCAACATGTTCACCAACCTGCAGAAGGACGAAGCCGCCTTCCAGCAGATCCAGAACCTTCCCGCTGACAAGCGCTTTGCCGGCATTGCCCAGCTCGGCGGCATGAGCGAATTCTTCGCCTCGCGCGGCATTGCGGCCGCTCAGGGCTCGTCATGCCTGGCTGACAGCGCCAAGGCGACAAAGCTTGCCACCACCAACGAACAGTGGAGCAAGGAGTTCGACATCACCGGCACGCCGACCTTCTTCCTCAACGGCAGCAAGACCGGCGTTGCCAGTTGGCAGGAACTCGAACCGCTGCTGCAGAAGGCTGGCGCCCGCTAAGGAGGCCGAGACGGGTCGGGGGGCCTGATCGGTGCAATTCAAGCGCTTGAAACTCTCCGGTTTCAAGAGCTTCGTCGAACCTGCCGAACTGCGCATCGAACCTGGCCTCACCGGCGTCGTTGGCCCCAACGGCTGCGGCAAGTCGAACCTTCTCGAAGCCATCCGCTGGGTCATGGGCGAAAGCTCGCCCAAATCCATGCGCGGCGGCGGCATGGAAGACGTGATCTTTGCCGGGACCGCAACCCGCCCGGCCCGGTCCTTTGCCGAAGTCCTGCTCACCGCCGAAACCGATCCTGACGGGCCATTCGGGGCAGAGCTTGAAGTCATCCGCCGCATCGAGCGCGGCGCAGGCAGCGCCTATCGCGTCAACGGAAAGGACGTTCGCGCCAAGGACGTGGCGCTGGTCTTTGCTGACGCGGCAACTGGCGCGCACAGCCCAGCCCTGGTCAGCCAGGGCCGGATCGCCGCAGTAATCGCCGCCAAGCCTGCCGAACGTCGCATGATGCTCGAAGAAGCGGCCGGGATTGCGGGCCTCCACGTGCGGCGCCGCGATGCCGAACAGAAGTTGCGCGCAACCGAGGCAAACCTGGCGCGGCTTGAAGACATGCTGGCAGGCCTCGAAAGCCAGATCGGCACGCTCAGGCGGCAGGCCCGTGCTGCCGAGCGTTATCGCGCCGTCAGCGAGAAGATCCGCCTCGCCGAAGCCCGCCTCGTCTTCGCCCGCTGGCGCGATGCAGCAGCCGCCGCCGATGCTGCACGCAAGCAGGCCGTCGCGGCCGAGGAAGCAGTGAAGCGGGCTACCGACCTCGCGCAAGCGGCCCAGAAAGCCCAGCACAAGGCTGCTGCAGCCTTGGCCGAGGCGCGGGACGAACTGTTCGACCGGCGCCAGGACGCCGCAGCCCACGGCCAGCGCATGGCCTCGCTCACGGCGCAGCTCGAAGCGGCTGAGCAGCGGGTCAAGGACATCGATCGCCAGCTGACTCGGATCGAGGAAGACCGCGCCAGCGCGGATCGGCTGACCGAAGATGCCGCCGCCGCAATGGCGAAACTGGAGCAGGACCTCACCGCAGCCGAGGACTCGCTTGCCGCCGATAGCGAACGTCGCCCCACGCTGGCCGCAGCCGTGGACGACGCCGATCGTGCCGCCCGTGCAGCCGAAGTCGCCCTCGCTCAACGTGTGGCGGAGCAGGCCGGGATCGATGCCGAATGGCGCGTGGCCGAAGCAGCCGTCGCCGCTGCGCGCCAAAGGCTGACCCGGCTCGATGGCGATGCCGCGCGCTTGACCCAGCAGGCCGAAGCGCTTGCCCGCGAAGCCGATCCGGCTGCGCAGATTGCCGAGGCGGAAGCAAAGCGCGCGGCCGCCGCGGAGGCCATCGCGTCTGCCGAGGGACGCCGCGCGGACCTCACCGGCCAGCGCGAAGACCTGTCTGCCCGCCGTGACGCTACCAGCAATGCGTTGGCCCAAGCCCGCGCCGATCTTGCCGGGATCGAGCGTGAAGCCGACGCGCTCGCCCGCGACAAGGCGGCGCGGGAGAAAGCGCGCTCCGCCAAGGGCTTGGGCCAGTCTGCCATTGCCGGAACCCGCGCTGCTCCAGGCTACGAGCGCGCCTTGGCCGCCGTGCTCGGGCGTGACGCCTCCGCTCCGGTGGGCGCGGCCCCGGCCACTGCGGAGGGGCGCTTCTGGACAGGTGCGCAAGTGCCTGAGCCACTTGCGGATTCGCTGGCCCATCACGTCCCCCAGTGCCCGCCCGAACTGTCAGCGCGCCTCGCCCTGGTTCGCGTCGTCGATGCCGACGAAGGTCAGGCGCTCGTCCCCGGCGAATGGCTGGTCACAAAGGCCGGGCACTTGCGCCGCTGGGACGGATTCATCGCGCGGGGCGAAGGGGCCGCAGAAGCCGCTGCGCTTGAGGCCGAGAACCGGCTGGCGGAGTTGCAGGCGCTCCTGCCCGAGCGGCGCGCAGCGGTCTTGTCTGCCGAGACCGCGCAGGAAGAGGTTCGCGCCAGGCTCTCCGAGGTGCAGGGCGAACTCAAGCAAGTAGAGCGCGCGCTCTCTGCCGCTGCGGATGCCGAGCGTATGGCACTGCGGGCATTGGATGCCGCAGAGGCAGCGCGGGCGCGGCTCGAACAGCGCAAGGCGGAACTGACGCGGGCGCAGGAAGAGCTTTCGGATCAACGCCTTGCGGCTCAGGCGGAAGTGACGGCGGCTGAGGACAAGCGCAGCACCCTGCCCGATCCGGCTGCGGGCCGGGCGGCGCTGGAAGCGGCGCGCGCGCGCAACGACGCAGCCCGCGTCACCCTGCAATCCGCCACCGCCGCGTCGGCTGCGCTCGAACAGCAGATCGCCGCGGGCAAGGAGCGGCTGGCGGGCCTCAAGGGCGATATCCGTGCGTGGCAGGCCCGTTCTGGCGATGCCGCCAAGCGCCTTGCCGAGATGACCGGGCGGCGCGAGGAGCTGGAAACCGAGCGCGCGATCTCTGCCGCCAAACCTGCGGGGCTGATTTCCGAGATAGAACAGGGCGAGGGAATCCGCGCGAGGCTCACTCTCCAACTCTCCGAGGCAGAGCGGCAACTCTCCGAGGCGGAAGGCCAACTCTCGCAGGCAGAGGCCACACTCTCGGCCGCAAACGAGGCGCTCGCCACGGCCCGCGAAGGCCGCGCCGGAGCGTCTGCCCGTGCCGAGAACGAAGACGCCCGCCGACAGGAGATGGCGGCCATTTCAGGCGAGCGCTTTCAATGCCCTCCCCCCCTCCTGCCCGAGCGGTTCGAATTTTCCTCAGCCGACGTTGCCGCCGCGACTGAGGAGTCGGCGACGATGGACCGTCTCTCGGCGGAGCGGGAGCGCATTGGGCCGGTGAACCTCGTGGCGGCTGACGAGCTGAAGGATGCCGAGGAAAAGCATGGTACCTCGGTGGCCGAGCAGGCGGAGCTAACCGAGGCAGTTCATAGACTTAGAGGCTCCATCGGCAGCCTCAACCGCGAAGGGCGCGAGCGCCTGCGGGCGGCATTCGAGGCTGTCGATGGCCACTTCCGCCGCCTTTTCAGCCGCCTGTTCGGCGGTGGCGAGGCGCATCTGGCGCTGGTCGATTCCGACGATCCGCTGGAAGCAGGCCTCGAAATCTTCGCGCAGCCACCCGGCAAGCGCCTGCAATCGTTGACTCTTCTTTCGGGCGGCGAGCAGGCGCTGACGGCGGTCGCGCTGATCTTCGCGCTATTCCTGACCAACCCAGCACCGATCTGTGTGCTCGACGAAGTCGACGCGCCGCTTGACGATGCCAACATCGAGCGGTTCTGCGACCTGCTCGATGCGATGGTCGCCGAAACCCGCACCCGCTACCTGATCGTCACGCACAACGCCGTGACGATGAGCCGCATGCACCGCCTGTTCGGTGTGACGATGGTGGAGCGCGGCGTATCGCGCCTTGTCAGCGTGGACTTGGGCGGTGCAGTGGAACTGCTTGAGAACGCGGGCTAATCCAGCACATACCTTGGCCCCGGCCCAGCTGCGGCGGCGCGGTCATCCTTGTTGTAGAGCTGGCAGCGTTCGAGGCTGAGGCAGCCGCAGCCTATGCATTCGTCAAGCTTGTTGCGGGTGCGGGTAAGGAGCTGGATGCGGCTGTCGATTTCCTTGCGCAATGAGCGACTTATGCGCTGCCAATCAAGCACGTTCGGGGTGCGGCCCTGCGGCAGGGCGGCGAGTTCGCGTTCGATCTCTGCCAGCCCAAGCCCGAGCTTCTGCGCGATCTGCACAAAGCTCAACCGGCGGATGTCGGAGCGAAGGAAGCGGCGCTGATTCCCGCCCGTGCGGATCGAGGTGACGAGCCCGCGATCCTCGTAATAACGGATGGCGCTGACCGCGAGGCCGGTGCGGCGCGCGAGCGTGCCGATCGGGATGAGATCGTTGCGGGTAATGGCCAAGGTTCTGCGACTCCACGCTTTCCGCTTGACCTCAAGTTAACTTGAGGTTGCAGATTCGCAAGCATCGATTCGACACCGTATCCCGAAAGGACCCCGACGATGCCGTCTGCCCGCCTTGAACACGTCAACATCTCGGTCAGCGATGCCGAACGCTCTGCGGCGTTCTTCACTGAGCTTTGCGGGTGGCACGAACGCTGGCGTGGCCTGGCAATCGACGATGGATTTTCGATCCATCTCGGCACCGAGAACCATTACATCGTGTTCTATACCCCGCCGGGTGGTGTCTCGACGCGCTTTGCCAAAGGCATGCCGCTGCAGCACGTGGGCATCGAAGTGGATGACCTCGCCGCTGCCGAGCAGATCGTGATTGCAGCGGGGCTCGAGCCGTTCAATCATGCGGACTATGAGCCGGGCCGGCGGTTCTATTTCTATGACTGGGACGGGATCGAATTCGAAGTGGTCAGCTATGGCGATTGAACCGCTCTCCCCTGCGCAACTGGCCGCCTATCTGGCGCGGATCGGCGTGTCCGCGCCTGTGGCCGCCGACCTGCCGACGCTGGATGCCATCGTGAGGGCGCATGTTCAGGCAATCCCGTTCGAAAACATCGATGTACAGCTTGGTCGCAGCCTGACGATCGATCCTGCCGCGGCCTTCGCCAAGCTGGTGGAAGCGCGGCGCGGAGGCTGGTGCTATGAGCACAATGGCGTACTGGGCGCGGCATTGTCGGCAATCGGGTTCGATGTCGTGCGGATGAGCGCCGGGGTCATGCGACAAGCGCGCGGCGATGAGTGCATGGGGTCGCACTTGTGCCTGCTGGTGCAGTGCGATGGGCCGAAGCTGGTCGATGCGGGGTTCGGAAGCTGGCTCGGCGCGCCGGTGCCGCTCGAACCGGGGCAGTGGATGCATGATCCGCTGCCGGTGTCGCTCGGCCGGACAGACGACGCGATGTGGCGGGTTTCCGTCAGCCTTGGCCCCATAGCGATGTCGTACGATTTCGTGGACCAACCTGCCGACGAGGATCAGCTTTCGGCGCTATGCCATTGGCAGGCCAGTGATCCTGCCTCGGTCTTCGTACAGAACCTGACCGTGCAGAGGCGGCTTTCGGGCAGCTACCTGATGCTCAGGGGCAAGGTGCTCACGGTTGTGGGAGCGCATGGCGAAGAGCGGCGCGAACTGGGCTCCGCTCGGGAGCTGGTCAGCATCCTGCACGACCTGTTCCTGATCGACGTGCCCGAAGCGGCTGACCTGTGGCCCGCGATCGAGGCCCGCCACGAGGCGCTGTTCGGCGCTCAGGCCCCGCCGACGACGTAGCAGGCCGCGGCCATCAGCAAGCCGGCAAAGCGGTTCGAGCGAAACTTGGCCAGCGGATCGGCACCATCTTCCTTGAGCGTGGCGACCTGCCACGAGAGGTGGAGCGAGACCGGTGCCAGCGCCAGCAATGCGAGCGGATCGGCGCGCGTGAGCCAGATCGCCCCTGCCCAGCACAGCAAGGCCATCGTGTAGAGCCCGCCGACGCCTGCACGAACGTGGCTCCCGAACGAAAGCGCGGAGGACCCGATGCCGACCATGGCATCGTCTTCGCGATCCTGCAGTGCGTAGATGGTGTCATAGGCCATGCACCAGGCCCAGCACCCGGCGTAGAGCGCGGCCAGCGGGGCGAGGCGTTCAAAGCCCGTCGCCTCGACCCAGCCGACCGGCGCGCCCCATGTAAAGACAAGACCAAGCCACGCCTGCGGCCAGCCGGTAATGCGCTTCATGAAGGGATAGGCGGCCACGAGTGCGAGACTGCCAAGCGCCACGACCTGCGCTTCCCAGCGCAGTTGGAGCAGGACCACAAGACCTACGGCGCAGAGCGTGAGCAGCCAGATCCACGCGGTACGCTTGGTGGTTGCGCCGCTGGCAATCGGGCGAGCCGCGGTGCGGGCGACGCGGGCGTCGAGATCGGCATCGACAATATCGTTGTAGACGCACCCTGCCCCGCGCATGACGATGGCTCCCAAAAGCATCCACGCGAGGATGCCCCAGCGCGCCGATCCGCCGCCCAGGAACAGGCCCCAGGCGCAGGGCCAGAACAGCAGCCACCAGCCGATCGGCCGGTCGAACCGCGCCAGCAAGGCAAGGTTGCGCCAAGGTTGCGGCAGGCTGGCGACCAGACCCTTATGTTCGCTGTCGGGGACGATCGTTTCGGAAGTGGTCGAAGTCACATTACAGACTCTTAACGAAAGGCAATATCCGCGCTAGGCGGTGGGGATGACCGCGACTCCTGCCTGGCCACCGAAATCCGCGCCGCGGCTGTTCGTCGATACGACGTTGAGCGAGGGAATGCGACTGCCGATCGAGGGGCAGCAGGCGCATTATCTGGGCAAGGTCATGCGCGTGGGAGCAGGCGATGCGGTGATCGTCTGCGATAACCGCACCGGTGAGTGGCTGGCGCGCGTGACCGAGGCCGGCAAGCGCGAGGTGGTCGTCGAGGTCGAGCGGCGTCTGCGTGAACGCGAGGACGTTCCTGATTTCTGGCTCTGCGCGGCACTGCTGAAGAAGCCGAACTTCGATCTGGTGCTGGAAAAGGCGACAGAACTGGGCGCGGCAAAGATCGTGCCGGTAGTGACGCGGCGCTGTGTCGCGGACAAGCTGAACCCGGAACGCGCGCTGACGATCATGACCGAGGCGGCCGAGCAGTGCGCCCGCACGGCGTTGCCGGACCTTGGCGAGACGGTGAAGCTGGAGCATCTGCTGCGCGACTGGCCGGAAGGGCGAACGCTGTTCTTTGCCGACGAGAACGGCGGGATGCCGGCGGCAGTGGCGTTTTCGATCCATAACGGGCCGGCCGCCTTGCTGATCGGGCCGGAGGGCGGGTTTGACGAGGCGGAGCGGGCCTTGGTGAGGGCGCATCCGGCGGCAGCGGCGCTTTCGCTGGGACCGCGCATCCTTCGCGGCGAGACGGCGGCGATCGCCGGGACGGCCTTGTGGATGGGCATGCAGGGCGACTGGTTCGGATGAGAGCAACCTGAAGTTACAGGCGATTGGCGCGCTCTTGGCAACATTGCCTTGCAGGTGACGTGCTACAATTAGGCTGGCTAAAAGCTGTCCCGCCCATTAACGGAAGCGGGCATGAGCACGCGGCAAGTTTCAAATAGCAACGATCCCGTCATCGAGAGCCGCGACATGCTCGTGGTGCCGATGCAGAAGGGCGAAAAGCCCAAGGAAAACTGGCGGATCGGCACCGAGCACGAAAAGTTCGTCTACCGCACGGCTGACCGTGCGGCGCCTTCATATGGCGAGCAAGGCGGCATTCGCGACCTGCTGCACGCGCTGACAGAGTATGGTTGGGAGCCGATCATCGAGGGCGGGAACGTCATCGCGATGTCTGGCCCCGATGGTGCGGTGAGCCTGGAGCCGGCCGGACAGCTGGAGCTTTCGGGCGCGCCGCTGGTGAACCTGCACCAGACCTGTGCCGAGACCGGGCGTCACCTGGCGCAGGTCAAGACGATCGGCGACAAGCTGGGCCTTGCCTATCTTGGCATGGGGTTGTGGCCGGACAAGACCCGCGAAGAGCTGCCGATCATGCCCAAGGGCCGCTATGACATCATGCTGCGGCACATGCCGCGCGTGGGCTCGATGGGCCTCGACATGATGCTGCGGACCTGCACGATCCAGACCAACCTCGATTATCGATCCGAGGCGGACATGGTGCAGAAGTTCCGCGTCAGCCTTGCGCTGCAGCCGCTGGCGACGGCGCTGTTCGCCAATTCGCCGTTCCTCGAAGGCAAGCCCAACGGGTTCCTGTCGTACCGCAGCCATATCTGGACCGACACCGATCCGGCGCGCACGGGGATGCTCTCGTTCGTGTTCGACGAAGGCTTCGGGTACGAGCGCTATGTCGAGTACATGCTCGACGTGCCGATGTATTTCGTGTTCCGCGACGGCAAGTACATCGATGCGGCAGGGCTTTCGTTCCGCGATTTCCTCGACGGCAAGCTATCGGTGCTGCCCGGCGAGAAGCCGACGCTTTCGGACTGGAACGACCATCTTTCGACCGCCTTCCCCGAAGTGCGGCTCAAGTCGTTCCTGGAAATGCGCGGGGCCGATGGTGGTCCATGGAGCCGTATCTGCGCGCTGCCGGCGCTGTGGGTGGGCTTGCTCTACGATCAGGGCGCGCTCGATGCGGCGTGGGACCTGGTCAAGGGCTGGGACATGGAAGGGCGCGAACGCCTGCGCGCCGAAGTGCCCAAGCTGGGGCTTGATGCGTCGCTGCCGGGTGGGGGCAAGTTGCGCGATGCTGCTGCCGAAGTTCTGGCGATCTCGCGCTCTGGCCTGGCTGCACGCGCGCAGTTGAACGAGGCGGGTGACAACGAGACGGGCTATCTCCAGCCGCTCGACGAGATTGTCTCTTCGGGCAAGACCCCCGCCGAACGCCTGCTTGACCTCTACCACGGCGAATGGGGCGGCGACCTTTCGCGCATCTATGGCGAGAAGAGCTTCTGATGATCATCGTGATGGGCACTGTTCGCGTTCCGGTCGAGAACATCGAGGCGATCCGCCCGATGATGGCCAAGGTCATCGCTGCGACCTTGGCCGAGGATGGCTGCATCCAGTATGCCTATGCGCAGGACGTGCTCGATCCCGAGCTGATCCATATCGCCGAGAAGTGGCGCGACATGGGCGCGCTCAAGGCGCATTTCCAGACCGAGCACATGAAGGCGTGGGCGCAGGAGCGTGCGACGCTGGGGCTGTTCGAGCGCAAGATTCGCGTGTTCGAGAGCGACGAGGGCGCGGAGGTCTGACGCCTATTCGGCGGGCTGGACAACTGGCCGGCGCGGCGTGACAGCGCGGGCGAGCTTGCGCAGGATCGACGTGATAAGGCCGTGTTCGGCCATCCACGCGTGGTATTCGCGATACTTGGCGTCTTCGGCAAGAAGGTGCTGCTCCTCGGTGCGGGCGCGCCAGTAGTAGACCGCGCTGACGAGGCCGAGGATCACGGTGTTGCGGATCGCATCGACCATCGAGCCGCTGGTGGTGAGGAACGGCAGCGAGGCGAGCCACCAGTAGGCGTTCTTGGACAGGTAGGCGGGGTGGCGGGTGTAGCGGTAGGGGCCGTTGGTCAGGACGCCGCGATAGGTGAGGTTCGAAAAGCGCAGGCCGAAGGCGACGGTGGCCCAGGCGTACACGGCGGTGAGGAACACCAGCGCTCCTGCCCAGAGCCAGAGCAGGCCGGTGTGACCCTGGAGCCAGTAGGCCCATTCCGCGCCATTGTGGCGATAATCCAGCACGTCGCCATCGCCCATGAGGATGAACGGCGGGTAGCAGATCAGCGCTGCCACCCATGCCGACAGGTGCGGGTTGGCGGTGCGGATCTGCGCGTCCAGGGGCTTCATGGTGACGAGGTAGCCGACCATGGCGATCTGCACGTCGATCATGAACATCGTCTCGATCAACAGGGTGCCGAGCGCGACGGGGTCGTCGAGAACGGAAGCCCAGTCGAAGTGGATGACTGCAGCGAAGCCACCGGGCACGATCGAGATCATGAAGGCGCAGAAGAAGCCCTTGACCAGCCAGGCCAGGGCGTGGCGCTTCACTTCCGCCGGGTCCCAGGGTTCGCGCCCGATGAGCATGGCGCCGAAGTGCCACGATGCATCGCGCGGGTTGACGAGGACGCGGTCCAGCCAGAGGACATAAGGGATGGCGCCAAGGAACAGGAATGGCGCGGCCGTTTCCAGCACTTCCATCGCGAAGACGTATTGTCCGCGCCAGTACCAGCGGGCGATGCAGTAGGCAAAGCCGATGAGGGCCCACGTGGTCCAGAGCCCGGCGATCTTGGTGATCGAGATGTCGAGGACCTCGCGCAAGGGGCGTGGGCGAGACCAGTCTATGCCGGTCGACGGGCGCAGGTGGACCTTCTCCACCAGCAGCGCGTAACCGATCATCGCGCTACCCGAGAACAGCAGGGCGGCGAGCGCAGCGGAGGGGCCGTCCATCACTTCAGCGGGGGCAGAGAGGCCCAGCGTGGTGACGATCTGAGGCCAGAAGCGGCAGGTGAGGACCCACAGCACAAGGCCGATGACCCCGGCAAGGCCGGTGCCTGCGGAGACGTCTGACGGAGGCGGGGCCGGACGGGCGCTCATGCACCTGTCCATCGCATCAAAGGGTTAGGATATGGTTGTGATGACCAAGCGCGGGCATCCTTCGACAGGCTCAGGGTGAGCGGCCCTTTGATGAGCCGCTACCAAATCCGCTCATGCTGAGCTTGTCGAAGCATCAGACCCAAGGTCGCGCTCAGCGGAACGCGGTGATCTTGCCGCCATCATCGAGGATATAGAGCGTCTGGTTGGCGACGATGGGCGCAAGGGTGACGCTGGAGCCGACCTTGGTGAATTCGCTTACCGTGCCGTCATTTACCGAGGCGCGCATGACTTCACCGCGCGAGTTGGCGATCCACAGCTGGTTGCCGGCAAGAACGGGGCCGGTCCAGAGAATCTGGTTCTTCTTCTTCTTTTCGTTCCGGTAGCGCTGGAGCTGCGTCATCCAGCGGACCTTGCCGCTCGACTTGGCGATGCACAGCAGCTTGGCTTCGTCGGTCAGCGCGAAGATCCAGTCTCCGGCGATGGCGGGGGTGGAGATGCCTGCGAGGTTCAATTCCCAGATGCGCTGGCCGGTGACCAGTTCATAGGCGGCCATGCGTCCGCCCTGCCCCAGCGCATAGACGCGGCCGCGTTCGATGATCGGATCGGCGTCGATGTCGGTCAGGGTCGAAACCGAGGTGGCGATCGAGGTGCGAGCCAGAGCGTCAGCCCAAAGCTGGCGACCGTTCTCATAGCGATAGGCGACGAGCTCGCCCGAGGAGAAACCGGCGACAATGGTGCCCTGCCCTGCTGCTGGCGAGGCAACGCCGAACACGTTGGTCTGGCCTACCGAAGCGCTTTCATTCCACAGCACGGCGCCATCGGCTTCGTTGAGGGCAAAGAGCTGGTTATCCTGGCTCATCACCATGACCTGCCCGAAAGCGACCGTGGGCGAGCCGCGCAACGGGCCAGCGGGCTTCACACGCCACTTGATTTCGCCCGAACTGGCATCAAGCGAGGCGACTTCCCCGACGCCGTTGGTGACGTAGACCTTGCCGTCATCATAGGATGCGCCACCGCCGAAGGTGGAGCCGGCGTTCTGCTTTTCAGCGCGGACCGAGGTGTCCCACACGCGGGCGCCGGTGCTTGCGTCAAAGGCATGGACGGTGCCGTCCGTATCCATCGCGAAGAGCTTGCCGCCGCCAACGACCGGCGATGCGGCGAGGCGCTGGCGGGCATTCGAGCCCTTGATCGAGACGCTGAAGGCGCGCGAGGGCGATTCCGCAAGGGCGGCGTGGCCGTAGGATTTCGAGGCGTTGCCGCCGCCTTGCGCAAACTCGGTGTTCACTTCCGCAGCGGGAAGCACGACCGTCATCAGCGAGATCGAATCATCGACCTTGGTGCCGGCATCGATCTTGGAGAGGATCGGCTGGCGCGAACCGACCGTCGGCGTGGTCTTCACGCCCTTCTTGAAGACGCCGCAACCGCCAAGAGCGAGCGCGAGAACCACCACGCTGGTCAGCGAAGCGCGGCGGAAATTGGGTTTCGGCGTCATCGAATGCATCCTCAAAACTTATTGCGCGCTCTGCACTATCGTGGCGGTGCCGGGATCCTCCATGGCATCCACTCCGAGCAACCCGGCCATCTGGCGCGTGCGGCGGCGCAGGGTATCAGGCACGGTCTTGTCCTTGGCGATCTGCGCGAACATCGCCCCGGCAAGGTCGTTCTTGCCCTGCTTGACATAGGCCATGCCGACGAGTTCAGCCGCGCTGCCGAACCAGGCATTGCCGGGTACGGCCAGCGGCTTAAGACGCTCAACCACCTTGTCAGGGCCGAGCTGGTCGAAAGTCAGCGAGACTTCGCGGATCGTGGCGAGATCACGGTAGGCCTGCGGAATGTCGGCATCGGCGGCAATCGCGGCAAAAGCCCTGGCCGCTTCGGCGTTCTTGCCCTGTTCGGACAGGACACCCGCCGCCAGCATCTTCGCAGTAGCGCGGTAACCGTCAGTCCCTTCGGCAGCGAGGGGGGCAACCGCATCGGTGGCAGCCTTGAGATTGCGCACTTCGAGGTTGTCGAGTGCCTTCGTCAGCACTTCGCCTTGTTCGGCAGCCTTGGCGTTGCTGTGGTTTTCATACCAGAGATAGCCGCCCAGACCGAGCAGGCCCGCCACGATCAGCGCACCGACGGGCTTACCGTACTTCTGGATCGCGGTGTAGACCTGATCTTCGCGCAGGGCATCGTCCACTTCACGCAGGAAGGCATCGCCCTGCCCGGCCGAACGCTCGGCGAGCTGGTTGGAACGGGATTGCGGACTATCAGGACGGAGAGCCAAGGCAGCGCTTTCGGGAATTGGTTGACGTTTGCTAGCGTGTGTCTGGCGCGGTGTTTAGCGGATGGGCCCGCCTTTTCAACGGAATTGATTGCTCGTGCCCCACCTGCCGCGACGAGCGTGAACGCTTGCTGAAGGCTGTTCAGCGGAACGGGTTGGTCCCCAGCGCCTGCGCGTAGACTTGCGCGTAGAGGTTCGCCATCACGGACTCATCGAATTCGACGCGGGCGCGATCACGGTTGGCCTTGCCGATCGCGCGGCGCAGCGGTTCATCACCAGCGAGCGCGGCGATTGCGCCGGCGAAGGCAGCCTCATCGTTGGCGGGCACGATGAAGCGCCGGTTTGGCTCCGCCACCATTTCCGCGACGTCACCCACGGCCGGGCTGGCAACGGCGAGCCCGGCGGCCATGGCCTCGATCACCGAAAGCGGTGCCTGTTCGCTGTCGGACGAGAGCGCGAAGAGATCGAACAGGCCGACGGCGAGCGACGGATCGGCGACGTGACCGGGCAGGTGAACGCGGTGGCCGAGCTCCAGGCGGATGGCCTCGGCTGTGATCGCCTCGCGTTCCGGGCCTTCGCCGAGGATGACAAGGTGCCATTCGGGCGGCAGATCCTTCATCGCGCGGACCATGCGCGGCAGGTTCTTCACCGCGCGCAGGCCGGCGAGCGTGCCGAGCCACTTCTCGCCGGGGCGCTTGACCACGCGAGGCAGCAGGTCGGGCTTGGGCTTGCGGGCATAGAGACCAGTGTCGATGCCGTTGGCGATGCGCTGAACCCGGCTGCGCGGCTGGTGCCAGACGGTGAGTGCAATGTGCTCAAGCTGACGCGAGGGGACCATCAGCGCACTGGCGCGGGCAAGCGCAACGCGACGGTACCAGTTGCGGCTGGTCTTGAGGCCATCGGCCTCGTCGGCATTGAAGCCGTCTTCATGGTGGATCAGGGGAGGAAGGCCCATGGTCGGCGCGAAGACCGCATGGGCCATGCACGCGTCCATCGCGCCCCAGTTGTAGGTGAGGACGAGGTCGAATCCCCGCATCGCGCGGGCGAGCTGGCGCAGGCGGCCAACGCCAAGCTTTCCCGCAAGCGGCGGAAAGCCGAACGGGAAAAACGCGGACACCTTCTTGTCGATCAGGGCCTTGGCGCCCATCGCGCCAGGTTGAGCCGAGACGATGTGATGCTCGATCGGCTGATCTTTCCGCCCCTTCCCCCAGCGGTTCATCAGCGCGACGGCGCGCCGTTCCTTGCCGCCTGCATCGAACGTCGAATGCAGGTGGAGCAGCTTCAGGGGTCCCTTGACCGGTGGGCGGCTCATGCCCGGGCCAGCAGCCGTCCGATCGCGGCGATGCTTTCCGGCTCATCGAGTGTTGGAGCGTGGCCGGTGCGCGGGAGAGTAACGAGTTCGACGCCGGGCCGTGAGGCCATTTCCTGCGCGGTCGCAGCTTCCAGAATGTCGGACGTTTCGCCGCGCAGGATCAGAAGCGGGCGAGTGGCGAGCGCATCGAACAGCGGCCACATGTCGACTTGCGGGGTCGCGCCGGCGGGAGCCTCGAACGGCTCGGCAATCTTCATGTCGTAGTCGAAGGCGATGCGTCCGCCGGTACCCAGGACCATGATGCGCTTGGCATAGCGGAGCCATTGGGTGATGTCCCAATCGGGGTAGACATCGCCGCTGCTTTCCTGAAGCGCGCGGGCGGCGTGCATCCAGGTTTCGAAGTTTCGCCCCTGACCGACATAGCCGCGGATGCGTTCGAGGCCTTTCTCTGAGACCTCGGGGCCGACGTCGTTGAGCACGGCGGCGGCGATGCGCTGCGGGTTGGCGGCCGCGAGCAGCATGGTGAGCAAGCCACCGAGCGAGGTGCCGATGGAAACGAAACGCTCGATCCCTTCCTGCGCCAGCAGCGCCTCGACGTCCTGCAGATAGTGCATGGGCGTGTAGGTCATCGGGTCCTTGGCGTAATCACTGTCACCGCGGCCGCGCATTTCCGGGCAGAGGACCCGCCATGTGCCGGCAAGGCGGGCAGCAAGATCTTCGAAATCGCGGGCGTTACGGGTCAATCCCGGCAGGCAGATTACCGGGGGTTTGCTGGAATCGCCGTCGAAGTAGCGAAAATGCAGGCGCAATCCGTCGCTGCTGGTCCAGTAGCGATCTTCGTATTCGGCCATTTCGTCTGGTATTCCGCGTGAAATCGGGGGTGCCTGCTTGCGGGCAGGCCTGGTCATGCCCACTATTGCCGGATGCAGGCGCTCCCGCAAGACGCGATCTATCGCCCCTCACCCCGTATCATGGCTCTGGCCGACTGGATCGGCGATCCGGTGAAGGCGGCGGACTTTCCCAAAACCATACTGCGCTGGCGCAATGACCGGGCGGCAGCCGAGATCGGCTTGGCGCGTCTGACCGATCAGGAATGGGTGCGACATTTCGGGCGTTTCGAGCCTTTGGCCGACAACATGCCTGGACCGCTGGCGCTACGGTATCACGGGCATCAGTTCCGGGTTTACAACCCTGACCTGGGCGACGGGCGCGGGTTTACCTTTGCACAGATGCTCGACGCAGGCGGGCGGCAGATGGATCTGGGCACTAAGGGTTCCGGCCAGACGCCGTGGAGCCGCGCAGGCGATGGGCGGCTGACGCTGAAAGGCGCAGTGCGCGAAATTCTGGCGACCGAGATGCTCGAGGCGCTGGGGGTGAATACCAGCCGCACGCTTTCGGTGATCGAGACCGGCGAATCGCTGTATCGCGGGGACGAACCCTCGCCGACGCGATCGGCAGTGCTGGTACGCTTGAGCCATGGGCACATCCGCATCGGCACGTTCCAGCGGCTGGCGGCGCTGGAGCTCGAAGACGAGATGGCGCAACTGGGGACCTACTGCCTCGAGAACTTTCCGGGGGGCCACGCAGATGCGCCCCATCCGGCGGTGCGGTTCTTCAATCAGGTTGTCGAGCGCATGGCCGACATGGCGGCGAGCTACATGGTGGCAGGCTTCGTCCATGGCGTGCTCAATTCCGACAACATGAACGTGACGGGCGAAAGCTTCGACTATGGGCCGTGGCGGTGGCTGCCGAAGTGGGAACCTGGCTTCACCGCGGCCTACTTCGATCACCAGGGGCTTTATGCCTATGGCCGCCAGCCCGAGGCAATTCACTGGAATTGCGGGCAATTGGCCGTGGCCTTGCGCACGCTGGTAGAGGCGCCGCCGCTGATCGAGGTGCTCAACCGCTATCCCGAGCTGTACCAGCAGGCCATGACGAAGCGATGGCTGTGGCGGCTGGGTGTGGAACAACGCGGGCTGGAAGAGGATACGGCGCTGATCGGGGCTTGCGAAAAGGTGATGGCAACCCGGGGACTGGGACCGGATGCGTTCTTCTTCACCCATCGCTGCGGGCGCGGACCGTTCGGGGCAAGCGAGGAGGAGCAGGCGCTGAAGGCATCGTTGGCGCCTTACGTTGCGACCGACAGTAGCCATCCGTACTGGTCCGATGCAGCACCGCAGTCCATGCTGATCGATGAAGTGGAGGCGATCTGGGCTCCGATTGCCGGACAGGACGACTGGAGCGGTCTGTTCGCCAAAGTCGATGCAGTGCGGCGCATGGGCGAGGCAATGGGCGCAAGGCCCGAACCGGTGGGTCATTCGGCCGCGTGAATTCCGCCCCGTTTGAAATCCGAAAGGCAGGGGTGGTCCCGCCCATGAATTTTGTTTAATCGGTAACCAACGCTGCGTTACGGTACGTCCGGGATCGGGACCCATCGTTCGCGCAAGAATTGAAAAGAAGAGCAGGCAAATCCGTGGCAGCTGCCGAAATCGTATCGTTTGAACCCGCAACCGGCGCCGAAGTGTGGCGCGGCAAGATCGGCGATGTCGAAGAAGTCGTCGCGCGTGCGCGCAGGGCCTGGCCGGCATGGGCAGCGCAGCCCCTTGCCACGCGCATCGAGCTGGTGCGCCGCTTCGCCAACGAAGTGCGCAAGGATGCCGACAAGCTGGCGACAATGATCTCGCGCGAGACAGGCAAGCCGCTGTGGGAAGCGCGCACTGAAGTCGAAAGCGTCGTCAACAAGGTCGAGATCTCGATCCGCGCCTATGCCGACCGCACGTCGCAGCGCAAGCTGGACAGCGCGCTGCAAGGCACGGCGGCGCTGCGCCACAAGCCGCATGGCGTGCTGGCAGTGCTCGGGCCATACAACTTCCCGGCCCACCTGCCCAACGGCCATATCGTGCCGGCTCTGATTGCCGGCAATGCCGTGGTGTTCAAGCCTTCGGAAAAGACCCCGGCGACAGGTGAACTGCTGGCGCAGTGCTTCCACCGGGCGGGCATCTCGGCGGCCGTGGTCCAGGTGCTGATCGGTGGCCCCGCCGAGGGTCAGGCGCTGGTCGCCCATGACGGGATCGACGGCGTGCTGTTCACCGGCTCTGCCCACGCCGGCATCGCGATCAACCGCAAGCTGGCCTCGAATCCCGGCAAGATCGTGGCGCTGGAGATGGGCGGCAACAACCCGATCGTGGTGTGGGATACACCCAAGATCGAGGATACCGCCACGCTGATCGTGCAATCGGCGTTCACCAGCGCCGGGCAGCGTTGCACGGCCGGGCGGCGCCTGATCGTCAAATCTTCGATGTACGACGAGGTGGTGAGCCAGGTGAAGCATCTGGCCGACCGGATCATCGTCGGCGCTCCGTTCGACGAGCCGGCGCCCTTCATGGGCCCGGTGATCGACAACCGCACGGCTGACGGGCTGACCGAAAGTTTCGTCTACCTGCTGTCGTCGGGCGGACGGCCGATCAAGCACATGGTGCGGCTTCAGGACGGACTGCCGTTCCTGAGCCCGGCGATCATCGACGTTACCGGCATTGCCGAGCGGCCTGATGTGGAACTGTTCGGCCCGCTCCTGCAGGTGGTGAAGGTCGATGATTTCGACGAGGCGATTGCCGAGGCGAACAACACACGGTTCGGTCTTTCTGCCTCGCTGATCGGCGGCACCCCGCAGGACTACAACCGCTTCTGGGCCAATATCCGAGCGGGCGTGGTCAACTGGAACCGGCCGACCAATGGTGCGTCGTCTGCCGCGCCGTTTGGCGGTGTCGGGCTTTCAGGCAACCACCGGCCGAGCGCCTATTACGCGGCGGACTATTGCGCCTACCCGGTCGCCTCGAGCGAGATGGATCAGCCGCGCGCAAGCATCGGCGTGGGCCTGCGCAGCGAATAGGCATTCAGCTTTTCGGATCGGGAAGCGGGAGCGCCGGGTCGATCGGACCGCCGGGAACGATCGCGAGATTGCGCATGTTCTGCTGGCTGAGGTCGGGATCGACCATGAGCTGTCCTTCGAGGGCCTCGGTCATTACCGGGTCCAGCGGGGTCTTGTCCTGCTCGACAGGCGCAGAACCGCAGGCAGCGAGAGTCAGTGTGAGAACGAGGCCAAGGCTGCGCATGATGGTGGACTAGCGCGGCATGGTTAAGAAAAAGGGAGCGTCCCGCATCGGCGGAGCGCTCCCTCGCCGACCTTTCAGTGCGACCCGAAGGACGGTCAATAACTCAGGAGGCCTGACTTAGCGGCAGCGCGAGCCCCCACGGTCAACCTCGCGGCCGAGCAGGGCGCCACCGGCGGCGCCGAGGATCGCACCGAGAGTGCGGTCGCCATAATCACCGGCGACTTCACGGCCGAGCAGGGCGCCGGCTGCACCACCGATCAGGAGACCGGTCGTGCCGTTCGAGCGGCGGCAGTAGTAGCGGCCATCATTGCCGCGCCAGACGCGGGTGTTGCGATAGACGGGGTCGCCATAATAGCGACGGTCATTTCCGCGGTAATAGTTGCGGTCGTAGCCACGGCCGTAATAGCGGTCACCGCGCCAGTCGCGGTCGCGACGACCATGTTCCCAGCTCTCGCCATTCCAGCCTTCATTCCACTGGGCGGCAACGGCGGTGCTCGCCTGAGCCTGCGGAAAGACTGCAGCGCTTGCCGGAACGGCAGCAGCGACGGTTGATGCGGCAACCAGGGCCAGGGCGGTATTCTTCAGGTTGAACATTGACGTTCTCCTCATTTGATCGAGGACCCGCACCGTTCGGAGTCTGGTCCTGTTGCTTCGTTGGTTAAGATTTACGCCCGCCAACCTGAACAGATCGCAACCGGGGCGTCAGATTTGAACTTTGCGGCGAAGCGATTGCCGTTGCCGATGAAACGAGGGCCAGAGCGGGGTTGGCCCCGTCCGACATTGCTGGCAGGGACGCCGCATGAACGAATCCAGCACCTTACGCCGGGGACTCGCATCAGCACTGGCGGCTTATGTGATGTGGGGCCTGCTCCCGCTCTATTTCCGCGCGCTTCACGCGGTGCCCCCGCTCGAACTGGTGGGCTGGCGGGTTCTGTTCACTGTGCCGGTCTGCTTCGTGATCATCAGCTTCCGCAAGCAATGGCCGGATGTCAGGGCGGCGCTGACCAGCGGCCATGTGCTCGGCCTGCTTGTGCTGAGCGCGCTGCTGATCGGATCGAACTGGCTGATCTTCGTGATCGCCATCAACAGCGGGCACGTTCTGGCGACAAGCCTTGGCTACTATATCAACCCGCTGATCAACGTCGTTCTCGGCACGGTCTTCCTCGGCGAGCGGCTGACCCGGGTACAATGGATGGCGGTGGCGCTGGCTGGTGCGGGAATAGCCCTGCTGCTCGGGGGCGCGCTGGATACGCTGGCGGTCGCGCTATCGTTGGCGTTCACGTTCGCGTTCTATGGCTTCGTGCGGAAGAAGGCGCCGGTCGGTGCGGTTCCTGGCCTGACGATCGAGACCGTGCTGCTGGTGGCGCCAGCGCTGGTCATCGTCTGGCTTGGCGCGGTTTCACCCGCGGGGTCGGCCCTCGCGATGGGCGGGCATGAGACCCCGCTGCTGATCGCTTCGGGCGTGGCGACGGCGATACCGCTGCTGCTGTTCGCCGTGGCAGCGCGGAGCCTACCGCTCTCGACCCTGGGCTTCGTCCAGTTCCTGTCACCCACGCTCAGCTTCATTCTCGGGCTGACGGTGTTCGGCGAAGCGCTCGACACTACGAGGCTCGCGTGCTTCGCGTTGATCTGGGCGGCAATCGCGCTCTACAGTTGGGACATGGTGAAGCGGGCCCGCCAGGCCTGAAGGTTCAAGCCAGCCGCCATGCGAGAGTTTCGCCCGCATGGAACGGCACGATCAGCGTGCCGTTGCAATCGAGCACTTCAGGGACTTCCACCGGAGCCTTCTCGAGCGTGATCGTGCTTTCGTTCACCGGCATGCGATAGAACGCCGGGCCGTTGAGCGAGGCGAACGCCTCGAAGCGGTCCAGCGCGCCTTCCTCGTCGAACACGGTGACGTAGCTTTCGAGCGCGAAGGGCGCGTTGAAGATGCCGGCGCAGCCGCAGGCAGTTTCCTTGAGGTGCTTGGCGTGCGGCGCGGTGTCAGTGCCGAGGAACACGCGCTCGCAGCTGGAGGTGGCAAGCTTGCGCAGGGCAAGGCGGTGCTTCTCGCGCTTGGCCACCGGCAGGCAAAAGGCATGTGGCCGGATGCCGCCGACCAGCATGGCGTTGCGGTTGATGTGGAGGTGCTGCGGCGTGATCGTGGCCGCGACGTTCGGCCCCGCCCCTTGCACGAACTGCGCGGCTTCCTCGGTGGTGATATGTTCGAAAACAATCCTGAGCTCGGGCATGTCGGCAACAAGGCGCGTCAGTGTGCGGTCGATGAAAACGGCTTCGCGATCGAAGATGTCGACGTGGCTGTCGGTGACTTCGCCATGGATCAGCAGCGGCATGCCGATGCGCTGCATGACCTCCAGCACCGGATAGATATTGCGGATGTCGGTGACACCGTGGGCAGATCCGGTGGTGGCATGGGCAGGGTAAAGCTTGGCCGCGACGAACACACCTTCGGCAAAACCGCGCTCGACTTCGGCAGTGTCGGTCGAATCGGTCAGGTAAAGCGTCATCAGCGGGTTGAAATCGCTGCCCGCCGGGAGCGCGGCAAGGATGCGGTCGCGATAGGCGGCAACGCCCGCAACATCGGTCATCGGCGGCGAAAGGTTGGGCATGACGATCGCCCTGGCAAACTGGCGCGCGGTATAAGGTGCGACGCCAACGAGCACGTCCTTGTCGCGCAAGTGGGTGTGCCAGTCATCGGGGCGGCGGATCGTCAGAGTCGTCGTTGTCGTCATGGGGTTCCCCTTAGCGGCGACGCTTCCTATCTACCAGTCATGACCCGCCTCTTCCAACGCGCCCTGATCCGCCTTTCTCCGCTTGAGCCCGGCGAGGATGTTGCCGGTTTCCTGCAGGGGCTTGTGACCAACGACGTCAAAGGTGTGCTGCCGGTGTGGACGGCGCTGCTGAGCCCGCAGGGCAAGGTGCTGTTTGACTTCCTCGTCTGGCCCGATGGCGTGGATGGCCTGCTGATCGATTGCGAGGCGGCCAGTGCCGATGCCCTGGCCAAGCGCCTCATGCTCTACCGGCTGCGGCGCAAGATCGGGATTGAACGGGCCGATTCGCTCGGCGTGTTCTGGGAGGATCACCCCGGCGATGGAGGCGCGGACGATCCCCGTCTGCGCGCGCTGGGGCAGCGGTGGATTGCGCCGGTGTCCGATGCTGACGAAGCGGGAGACGATGCATGGCGCGCGCATCGACTCAAGTTGGGCGTGGCCGAAGGCCAGGCTGAATTGGGCAACGGCGAAGTGCTCTGGCTTGAGTGCAACGCCGTGGACCTCAATGGCGTGAGCTTCACCAAGGGCTGCTATGTGGGTCAGGAGAATACGGCGCGGATGAACTGGCGACAGAAGGTCAATCGTCGGCTGGTGGTGGTGCCGCTGGACAAGTCAGACCCGGCGCGGCAGCGCGTGGCCTATGCGGACCTTGGCCTTGCGGTTGACCATCGCCGGGTGGATGACATTCCAGCCGACCTTGCCCCGGACTGGATGGACCTCAATCCGCCTGAGTAACCTGCCCGGCGGCGATTCCTTCGATCAGCATCTGTTCGGCGCGGTCGCGCGCGGCGGTGCGTGGCAGTTCCAGACCCTTGGCAAGCGGGCCTCCCATCAGCGCATCGCCCAAGGCCATGAGCGTGAGCGCAAGGGTGGTGCTGCGCTGCGCGTCGGAGCTGTATTCCTCAAGATCGACGACGAGATCGTGAATGGTGTCGACGATGGGGTCGAGCGCATCCTCGTTGCCGGAAAGCAACATCCACGAGGCGAGCGCGCCCGCGCCTTCACGGTCGAAGGCATCAAATGTCAGGTCCACGACATCGCGGGGTTTGCCGATGCCCGAGCGGCTGGCTATCACCGCATCGCGGATAGTGGCGCAGATCGTCTCGGCAAGATGCTTGGCCAGTGCCTTCTGGAGACCGGACGCGGAGCCGAAGTGATGCAGCAGGTTGGCGTGCGTACGACCGATTCGCCCGGCAACAGCCTTGAGCGTGACAGCTTGAGGGCCCGCTTCCACCAGCAGCGCGCGCGCGGCTTCGAGCGCAGCCATGCGGCTTTCTTCAGGCGGAAGACGCTTCCTTATTGACATTGGTGTAAGCACGCCTAGATTACGGCTCATGACTGCCATGACCCCCACGATCGCCCTAGAGCGCACCGCCGCCTCCGGCAAGGCCGTGCCCACCCCATCGGACCTGACGATCACGATACGCGACCGTCGCTTTGGCCGCAATGAGCCTGCGGGCCGCTGGTGGCTGGCTGGCGATCCGGTGGCAACAGCGTGGCACAATGCACTGTCGGGCACGTTTCCTCGCGGCGAGGCGTTCTTCATCGAAGCGGTCAAGGCGCACCGCGATGGCGTGCCGCCAAAGCTCGAGGCCGAGATCCGGGCTTTCGTGAAGCAGGAGATCAACCACACGCGCGAGCACATCGCGTTCAACCGTCAGGCCGAAAACGCCGGTTACGACATGGCGCGGATCGACAAGCGCGTCGAGGAACTGCTGGCGCTGACCAAGGACCGCCCGGTCATTCTCAACCTGGCGGCCACCATGGCGCTGGAGCACTACACCGCGATGATGGCGCACGAATTCCTTGCCAACCCTGCACACTTTGCCGGGGCAGAGCAGGAAGCCGCCGACATGTGGCGCTGGCACGCGATCGAGGAAATCGAGCACAAGGGCGTTGCCTATGACACCTGGCTCCATGCCACGCGCAACTGGAGCCGGTGGAAACGCTGGAAGGTCAAGAGCCTGATGATGGTGGTGGTGACGAAGAACTTCATCACCCACCGCGTCGAGGACACGATGGACCTGCTGGCGCAGGACGGGCTGACGGGCACGAAGTGGAAGTGGAAGCTGGCCGCCTATCTGCTCTGGAAGCCCGGCGTGATCCGCCGCATCTTCCCGGCCTGGCTCAGCTACTTCCTGCCGGGGTTCCACCCGTGGCAGCACGACGACCGCGCGCTGATCGGCAAGGCGGACAGCGAGTTTCCCGATGCGGTGATGCCGCGCTGAAGATCGAAGGGCTCCCGGTTGGGAGCCCTTTTTTACATCAGGCGGCGCGTCGCATCGGCTCGAAGCCGCCATCTTCCGGGCCGTCGCAATCGACCGGGGCGACCAGGTCAATGACGTGGTGGATAGTGGGCGCAGGCCTGGTCCGCGCCGGACTATGGCCGAGGCGGATTTCGCCGGTCGGCCGGAAGCCTGCCTTCTCCAGCACCCTTGCCGACGCCGGATTGTCGGCGAAATGGCGCGCATTGACGCGGCGATGGCCGAGCGTGCGCGCCAACGAGAGGAGGCTGCGCACGGCTTCGGTAGCAAAGCCGCGGCCCCAGTGCGCCTGTGCGACCCAGTAGCCAAGTTCGGTCTCGCCCGCATCCTCGATGAGGCCGACGCAGCCGATCAGCCGCGATCCATGGGCGCCTGGAAGCGTTGCAAGGAAGTGCGGGTGATTGTCACCCTGGGGAGCCGCGACGAAACGCTTGGCGTCGTCGGGGCCATAGGGCCATGGCGCGCGCGAGAGATTGCGCACGACGGCCTCATCGTCGATCAGGGCATGGAGTTCGGCCCAGTCCTCCGGCCAGGCAGGCCGCAGGAACAGCCGTTCGCTGCGAATGAACATCAGATTCTCCTTCATCGGCCCCTCTGCAAGCGCGCCTAAAACGCTGACGTGACAGAGGTATTGCGCCCCTCGCCGGATCGGACAGTCTTTGCATCCGATTGCGAGGGGAGCGGTTTGCGTCCGAGGGAGACATGAAAAGAGGGAGATGGGCGGGGCCCTCTCCCTCTATCGGCCAGCTACGAAGTGCTGGCGGGGCCACCCCATCGGGATGGCCCTTTGAATGACCATCCGGTTATTCAGCCGCTTCGGCCATCATGTCGACCGACACGTACTTGCGGCCAAGCTTGCCAGCGTGGAAGCGTACGCGGCCTTCGCCAAGCGCGAACAGGGTGTGATCCTTGCCCATGCCGACGTTGGCGCCCGGGTACACCTTGGTACCGCGCTGGCGGATGATGATGTTGCCGCCGACCACTTCCTGGCCGCCGAACTTCTTCACGCCGAGGCGACGACCGGCTGAGTCGCGACCGTTGCGCGAAGAGCCGCCTGCTTTCTTGTGTGCCATCTCAGATTACTCCGAATTCCGTTTGCGCTCAGGCGACCGAGACGATGCGCAGCAGGGTCATCTGCTGGCGGTGACCGTTGCGGCGACGATAGTTGTGGCGACGGCGCTTCTTGAACACGATCACCTTCTCCGACTTCGCCTGGGCGATGATCTCTGCCGAAACAGTGACTTTCGCGGCGTCAGCCAGCGAATCGCCTTCACCGGCGAGGAGGACTTCACTCAGCGTGATCTTGTCGCCGGCTTCGCCTGCCAGCTTCTCGACCGCGATCTTGTCTCCGGCGGCGACCCGATACTGCTTGCCGCCCGTGCGCACGATTGCGAACATCGTTCTGTGTATCCGTTCCAAAAGCCCGGTTGCCCTGGGCGATTCCAAATGAGGCGCCCAACGCCTGCGAATCGCTGACTGAGGGCAACATACCGATACCCCGCTGCTGCAGGGTCCCGGAAAGAGTGGCGCGGATAGTCAAACACGGCCCCGCTGTCAATGCCCGCAATCAAGGGAACTTGGCAGCTTCGCGCCCGAAATCCGGCTTCGTGACGCCCGGCCACCAAGCAAGGCTGGCGAGCGCGCGTGCGCATGCTATGGCGACGTTCATGGCTCGCCACAAGACTTTGATCGCCCTGCGCACAGCCGTGCCGCGTGTTGCCGCCCATCGTGCTGCCATCGTGGCCGCTCTCGCCGCTGCTACCCTGCTGGGCGGCTGCGCCGACCGCGACAGGTTCCCCTCCCTCGCCCGGAGGCCCGCAGAAGACGCCTATCGCACAGGGCAGGCGGCGCCTCCTGCTCCGCCCGCTCCAGCCGTCATGTCCGAAGGCATGGCCAAGCGGTTGGCTGACCTGACCGAGCGAGCGCGCGACGCACATTCTGCATTCGAGGGCGCTCGAGCCTCGGCCACCCGCGCCGTCAGCGCCGCACGCGGCGCAGCGAAGGGCACGGAGAACTGGTCAGTGGCATCGCTGGCGGTGGCGCAACTGGAAGCGGCGCGGGCGCGGGCCGGACTGCCGCTTGCCGATCTTGACCGGCTGGAGGCAGAGGCAAGCAATCGTGCGGTCGACGGGTCCGATGCAGATCTCAAGGCCGTGCGCGAGGCGCGCGGGCAGGTCGAGGCGCTGGTCGCAAGTGAGACTTCGGTAATCGATGCGCTGCTTTCGCAACTTGCCGGATAGGAAAAGGGCGCCGCGCCCAAGCGCAGCGCCCTTCGGGGGGTAATCGATAGTTCAGCGGACCGTCGCGACAATCACGGCGATGGCAAGGCCCCACACCGCGATCAGCACTGGCAGGATCAGCACCTGCGCCATGGCCGAGCCGGCATCAAGCTTGCCCGAAAGGGTCTGGATGCCCTTGCGGCGGAAATCGTACCAGCCGAGCGCATCGGGGTGCCGGTCCGCGCCGAGCTTGGTCCAGACCGCCGGGATACCGAAAGCGCAGGCGACGAAGAGCACGAATATCGTCATCGGGATGGCAAGTTCGCCATTGCCGAAGATCGAGGCCATCATGGCAATGAAGGCGAGATAGCCGCCAGCCGACACGGCATAGAGCCCGCCGGGCAGGCCAAAGTTGCGATCGACAGTGGTGTGGTGCGGCTGCTCGACGATTTCGGCGACATGCTCGATCCGGTCGGCGGCGATGTGCATGCTCATGGACTGGGCTCCTTTTGCTGGAGCCTTCATGCGCCTGTCGCGGAGGCTATTCCTTGACGCGAATCAAATGCGCCAGCGGGAAATGTCTTCGTGATCCTCGGGCCTGGGTTCGATCCAGCGCCAACCCGCTGCGGTCTTCTCACGCTTCCAGAACCACGATTCGCTCTTGAGGTGGTCCATGGCGAAATCGGCGGCGGCGAAAGCGTCACGACGATGGCGGGCGGCGGCACAGACGAGGACGATCGCGTCACCGGGATGCATCACGCCGCTGCGATGGAGGATGAGCAGGCCTTCGACGGGCCACCGCTTCTCGGTGACCCGGGCCAGCTCTTGCATTCCGGGGAGGGTCATCGGTTCATAGTGCTGCAGTTCGAGCGCTTCGACGCCGCCCGAATCGCGAACCTGGCCGAGAAAGGTGACGATGCCGCCCGCGTTGGGGTGACGCGCATTGAACGACGCGATCTCGGCGGCAGGATCGAACGCCTCGAGCGAGAGACGGACGTCAGCCACCGCTCACCGGGGGAAGGAAGGCGAGTTCGTCACCTTGGCCAAGGACAATGCCGCCGACGTCAGTGAGGAGGCGGCCATTGAGCGCCATACGGACCTTCTCGCCCAGCAACTGGACGGCGAGTCCAGGATCGAGCGTCGCAAGGACCTGTTCGACCGGTCCGGGCTGGACTGCCATTTCGGACAGGCCGGCTGCGTCTTCCAGCCGCCCCATGAACACCAGCTTTGCCATGGTTCAGCCGCCCGTCGTGGACATATGGCGCGACACGGCGGGCGCGCTGCCGGGCCTATCGATCACGAAGGCGTGACGTTCCTGCTTTTCGCCCATGGCGCGGGCGAAACATTCGGACAGGGCACTGTCCGGATTATCGGAGCGCAGCGCGGCACGCAGGTCGACGCGCCCTTCGCCACCGAGGCACATGTAGAGTTGGCCGGTGGCCGTGACGCGCACGCGGTTGCAACCGGCGCAGAAATTGCCGGTAAGCGGAGTTATGAAGCCGAGGCGACCGCCGGTTTCGGCAATGTCGACGTAGCGCGCCGGGCCGCCGGAGCGTGCATCGCTGTCGGTCAGGGTCCAGCGCGTCTCGAGATCGCGGCGGACGGCATCGAGCGGGAGGTAGTGATCGAAGCGGTCGCCTTCGATCTCGCCGAGCGGCATGACCTCGATAAGAGTCATGTCGTGCCCTGCACCATGCGCCCATTCGATCAGCCCCGGAATTTCGGCCTCATTGATGTCCTTGAGCGCGACGGCGTTGATCTTGACCCTGAGGCCCGCGGCTTTGGCAGCGGCGATGCCTTCAAGCACCTGCGGCAGCATGTCGCGCCGGGAGAGCTTGGCAAATGCCCCACGGTCCAGCGTGTCGAGCGAGACGTTGATCCGCTTGACGCCCGCGGCCGCGAGGTCATCGGCGAATTCGGTCAGCCGCGTACCGTTGGTCGTCAGCGTCAGTTCGTCTAGCCCATCGCCCAGTTTGCGGCCCAGCGCGCGGACCAGATCCATCATGTCGCGGCGGACCAGCGGCTCGCCCCCGGTCAGACGAATCTTGCGAACGCCGCGGGCAATGAAGTGGAGCGAGAGGCGGTGCAGCTCTTCGAGAGTAAGGACTTCAGCCTTGGGCAGGAACTCCATGCGCTCGGGCATGCAGTAGGCGCAGCGCAAGTCGCAGCGGTCGGTCACCGAAAGGCGGAGGTAGGTGATCCGGCGGGCGAACCGATCAATCAGAGGCGCTTGGCTGCTCACTTCTCGAGATATACGAAGTCGCGCGCGTAAGATTCAAGAGCCGCGCCGGCATCGACGAACAAAGTCTGCCCGGTGACCGATTTGGCGCTCGCAAGGTAGTGCACGGCGTCGGCGATTTCGTCGGCGCCAGGGAGGCGCTTGAGCGGCATGATGTCCTCGAGCCGCCGCCATTGTTCGGCGTCGTAATCAGCAGTCGGCAGGATCAGGCCCGGCGCGACCCCGTTGACGCGCACCTTGGGCGCCATGGCGCGGGCCATCGTTCGCACCGAGGCATGAAGCGCCTGCTTCGAAAGCGTGTAGCTGATCTGGTCCGGCACGGGATTGAGCACGCGCTGGTCGAGGATGTTGACCACGGAACCGCCCCGCTCGCCCAAGGCCTCGGCGAAGGCGCGGGTCAGCAGCAGCGGGGCGAACAGGTTCACACGGAAGTGCTGTTCGAGCGCTTCGGAGGTGATCGTCTCGGCGCGATCATCATGGAACAGCGAGGCGCAGTTCACCAGCAGGTCGGGCGAGCGACCGGCAAGCGCGGTCACTTCGCAGAGCAGGTTGGGTGGATAGGCGGGATCTTCGAGGTCGCCCGATACGGGATGGACCGCTGCACCGAGCCATTCGAGCTGGGCCTTAAATTCATTGTCGAATGTCGAGGCGCGGTGGGCGTGGAGGGCCAGGTCCCAGCCCTCACCCGCAAGCTTGCGGGCAATCGCGCCGCCGATCCGGCGCCAACCGCCGGTGACCAGCGCGAGTGGGCGCTGGCTCAAGCCTTGCGCTCGCGCTTTAGGGTGATCCCGATTTCCTCGCCGTTCTCGCTGATCGCCAGCTTCACGATCTTCACTTCCACCCACTGGACCCGATCATCCTGCAACATCAGCGTTTCGATGATGTGGTCTGCCACGGCCTCGATCAGCTTGAAATGCACCCCCTTGGGCAAGCCGTCGGTGGCCGCAAACTTGAGGTCCATGTAGTTCTTGCTGGCGGCAAGCGGGCAATCGGCGGTGTAGCGATCCTGATGCCTGAGCCCGACTCGCATCGTGATGCGCAGGGGCTGCGGACGGCCGGTCTCTTCCGAATAGATCCCGGTCAGGACATCGGTTTCGAGATTGGCGACTTCGAGGATCAGGCTGTCTGACATGGGATGAGCTCTTTGGCACCGGCGCGACGTCAAGTCCATCGCACCGGGTGGGATTCAGCTTTTCCAGCGGGCGAAGATGGCCGTGGGCAAGTGACGTCCGCCCCCACCCTGTTCGCGGATGCAGAGGTCGCCGTGCTCGATCGTGCCGGGCAGGTCCTTCAGGGCCTCTGCCAGAAGCCCGGCAATGGCGAGGGAGGACATACGGACAGCATAGACGGTGAGGAACAGGAAGCGGCTGTCGGCGTCAAGCAGTTGCGCGCAATCGGCAATCAGGCCGGGAAGGCTCTCCTCAAGACGCCAGACTTCGCCATCAGGGCCACGGCCGAACTTCGGTGGATCGAGGATGATGCCATCGTAGCGGCGACCGCGGCGGACTTCGCGGGCGGTGAACTTGGCAGCGTCATCAATGATCCAGCGGACCGGGCGTTCGGCCATGCCTGACAATTGTGCATTGGCGCGGGCCTGGGCGACAGACTTCTTCGAGGCGTCGACGTGGGTGACCGGACCGTAATCGGACAGCGCCAGCGTGCCGACGCCGGTGTAGCCGAACAGGTTCAAAGTCTGCGCGTCAGGCTTGCCGGCAAGACGCTCGCCCATCCAGTCCCACACCGGAGCCATGTCCGGGAAGAAGCCGAGGTGCCGGAACGGGGTGCAGGAGGCGGTGAAGCGGACGTCGTTCCAGCCAAGCTCCCAGCCCTCGCGCGGGACCGGGCGATCGAACTGCCAGCGACCGCCACCGTCCTCGTCGGAACCTGGGACGAACTCGGCGTCGGCGCTCCAGTCCGAAGTGCGCGGTGTCCACATCGCCTGCGGTTCAGGGCGGATGAACCGGTGCGGGCCGTATTGCTCCAGCTTCCGACCGTGGCCGGAATCGAGCAGGGCGAAGTCCGCCCAGCCCTCGCCGACCATCAACTTCGGCTGGAGATCGAGATCAGCCATGCTTGAGCGTGGCGCGCTCGGCGACGTAGGCGGCGACAGCATCATACTCGCCGGGAAGGCGATCATAGCGCTCCTCGCGCTCGAACAGGTCACCTACGCGCGAAGGCAGGCCCGGGCGGACGCCGGTGGCGCGCTCTACCGCGTCGACGAACTTGGCGGGATGGGCAGTGGCGAGCGTGACGATCGGCACGCCCGCGGGGATACCTTCTGCAACGCGAGCGGCGTGGAGGCCGATTGCCGTGTGGGGATCGAGCACTTCGCCGCAAGCCTCATAGGCCCAGCGCATGGCATTGGCCATCTGCCCGGCATCGGCGCGCTCGGAGGTGAACAATTCAGCTGCCGATTCGCGCTGCGCGTTGGTCAGCTGCATCGCCCTGGTCGCCTCGAAGTGCTTCATCTGCGCGGCAAGCGCAGAGCCGTCTCGGCCGCAGCCGTCGAACAGCAGGCGTTCGAAGTTCGAGGACACCTGGATGTCCATCGATGGCGCAGCCGTTGGCGTGACGGTGCTGGCGGAATAGTCGCCGCTGGACAGCGCGCGGTGGAGGATGTCGTTGACGTTGGTTGCAACGATGAGGCGCTCGATCGGCAGGCCCATCTTGGCCGCGACGTATCCTGCAAAGACATCGCCGAAGTTGCCCGTCGGAACCGAGAACGCAACCTTGCGCTGTGGTGCGCCAAGCTGGAGCGCGGCGTAGAAGTAGTAGACTACCTGCGCCATCAACCGTGCCCAGTTGATCGAGTTCACCGCTGCGATGCCGAAGCGGCTGGTCATTGCGGCATCGTTGAACATGCGCTTCACCATCGCCTGAGCGTCGTCGAAGCTGCCGTCGATGGCGATGTTGTGGACGTTGGGCGCGATGACCGTGGTCATCTGGCGACGCTGCACGTCGGACACGCGGCCATGTGGATGGAGCATGAAAATGTCCACCTTGGCACGGCCGGCAACAGCGTCGATCGCGGCCGAGCCGGTATCGCCCGAAGTCGCGCCGACGATGGTTATGTGATCATCGCCGCGCGCAAGGAACTCCTCGAACAGCAGGCCGAGCAGCTGCAGCGCGACGTCCTTGAACGCCAGCGTAGGCCCGTGGAACAGTTCGAGCACCCACTGCGTCTCGTCTAGTTGCTTGAGCGGCACGACGGAAGCGTGAGCAAAGCGGCCATAGGCCTGCTCGCACAGTTCGAGCAGGCGCTCAGGCGTCAGGCAATCGCCGACAAAGGGCTGCATGATCGTCTGCGCCAGCTTCGCGTAGGGCAAACCGGCCATGGCGGCGATCTCGTCCGCGCTGAACTGCGGCCATGCCTCGGGCACGTAGAGGCCGCCATCCGAGGCGAGGCCTGCGAGCGTGACGCCCTGGAAATCGAGCGAGGGTGCCTGCCCCCGGGTGCTGACGTACTTCATGGGTTTGCGCGGTTAGCGACCATGGCCGCAAAGGGCAAGGATTCTGGCGCCCCGTGCTTTCAAGACGGTGAGCCCCGCTCCCGCCAACGCTTGCGCAGGGCGAGGGCATAAATGACCAGTGCAACACCGGCGAAGAAGAACCATTGCACCGCATAGGCAAGGTGGTTGTTGGGAATGTCGCTGGGGTTGGGCTTCGCACTGGCCTCGAAGCCGGAAACCGCGGGGTCGGCTATCAGGCGGGCGTTTCCATCCATGTAGGGCGCAATCAAACCACTGACCTCTCCGCCTTCCCACTCGGGATGCTGGGGGCCTTGGGTCCAGCCCGCCTGGACATACGCTGTCTTGTTCCCATCAATCCCGCAGAGCACGACATGGACGTAACCTGCCTGACCGTTGCCGTTGCGGCCGGAGATGGAATTCCAAGCCGAGGTGAAGCGGCAATTCACGCTCGACCGGCGGAACAGAACGGCTTCAGTCTGCTGCGGATCGGCCGAAGGGAACGGCACTGCCGCCGCATTTGCCATGGCCGCCACGTAATGCGCCATGAGGTTCTGCTTCCACTGCAGCCGTTCAAGCTGCCAGACCCCTAGCCCGATCATGGTCAGGATAGCAGCAATCACGATCACGGTAGAGACGATCGGCACGCGCCGCATCAAAGAAGACCTTCCTTTTCGAGTCGCGCCATCAGCACGGTTGCCTTGGCGTAGCGCAGGGCGACGGTCACGACGGCCGGGACGAGCGTTCCCCACAGGCCAATCAGCGCCCAGATCGGCAACTGGACAATATCGTCCAGCTTGAGCGCAGCAAGGACCAGCAGGATCGTGATGGGGAGGACCACGAGATACATTCCCCGCCCTCGCGGCTCATGGCGTTCGAATTCCAGCCCGCATGAAGCGCACCGTTCCGCCAGAGCCCCGAGCCCAGCCCACAGCCCTTTCGCGCCACAGCGTGGGCATAAACCGAAAAGGGCAGCCTGGGTGATCCCCGGCTGCCCCTTCGAGTTCTGGCTTTTGCCTTCGGGCATCAGTGGGTGGGATAACCCCAGCTGCCCCAGACGTAGATCGCCACGAACAAGAACAGCCAAACCACGTCAACGAAGTGCCAATACCACGCAGCCGCTTCGAAGCCGAAGTGCTGGCGCGGGGTGAAATGGCCCTTGTACGCACGAATGAGGCACACGATCAGGAAGATCGTGCCAACGATCACGTGGAAGCCGTGGAACCCGGTCGCCATGTAGAACGACGAACCGAAAGTGTTGGTGCCGAAGGCGAACGGTGCACCAGCGTATTCATAAGCCTGGATGCCCGAGAAAAGCAGACCGAGCAGGATCGTCGCCCAAAGGCCCTTCTTGAGACCTTCGCGATCACCATGGATCAGAGCGTGGTGCGCCCAGGTAAGCGTGGTGCCCGAGCAGAGCAGAATCAGGGTGTTGAGCAACGGCAGGTCAAAGGGATCCATCACCGCTTCGATCGCCTTGGGTGGCCACTGGCCACCAACCACTTCGGCCAATTCCGAGGGGAAAAGCGAAAAGTCGAAGAACGCCCAGAACCAGCCGACGAAGAACATCACTTCGGAAGCGATGAAAAGAATCATGCCGTAGCGCTGATGGAGCTGAACGACCGGAGTATGGTCGCCCGCATGCGCTTCCTTGATGATCTTGCCGAACCACGAGAAGAACGTGATGATGACGCCGAGCAGGCCAAGCAGCATGACGGCAGTGCCGCCAGCCATCTTGTGCATATAGAGCACGCCACCGCTGGTCATGGTCAGGGCCGAGATGGCACCGACGAAGGGCCACACGTCGGGCGGAAGGATATGATAATCGTGGTTCTTTGCGCCGGCCATGATCGCCTCAATTCCCCCAGTCAAATCTGGTCGTAATGGCTTGCCCGCAGCAGGACGCTACAGGAGCAGTTCATCTGGGCCTTTATCGCCGTGCTTGCGCGCGGTCCAGAGGCTTTTCTGTCAATGAGGCAAGTGGCTTGTTCGCAGCGGAATTGCCCGCCTGCGCCGCACTTTCGGGAGTCTCGTTGAACGTGTAGCTCAACGTGATCTCCTCGATGTTGCTGGCGCCGGGATCGTCGAGAATCGCGGGATCGACATAGTAGATCACCGGCATGCGCACATCCTGGCCGGGCATCAGCTTCTGTTCGGTGAAGCAGAAGCACTGGATCTTGTTGAAGTACTTGCCAGCCTGCTCGGGTGAGACGTTGAAGATCGCGGTCCCGGTGATCGGGCGGTCCGAGAGGTTCTTGGCCTCGAACGTTGCAATCTTGCGTTCGCCGATGCGGAGATCTTGCGTCACCTGCTGCGGCTTGAACATCCACGGCATGCCCGGCGCGGTGTTGGCATCGAAGCGGACGCGGATCATCCTGGCGGCGACCTTTACGCCGGCCAGTTTCTCCGAATCCGCGCGCTGCGTGGTGCCACCGTAACCGGTCACCTGACAGAACAAGCGGTAAAGCGGAACCGAAGCATACCCCAATCCAAGCATGGCAAGGGCTGCACCCGCAGCCATCAGGCCCACGTTGCGGTTCTTGCGCGGGTCGGGCAGGACTGCGCCGGCCATGTCAGTGGTTCACTTGTGCAGCGATCTTCACGATCGAGATCGCGAAGAACAGCACGGCAAGCGAACCGAGCACGATGCCGAGGACGTTGTTGCGGCTGCGCTGACGCGCGCGATAGAGCGTGGTCTCTTCCTTGCCGAGGTGCGTATTCTGCTTGGGGTCGTTCATCATTGCCAGCCTTGCACTGTGGCAAGCCGGTCCCCCGCCAGCATGCCGAAAAGGACGAAGAGATAGAGTACCGAATAGGCGAAGAGGCGCTTTTCAGGCTTCATCTTGTCATCGGGCTCCGAACTGCGCAGTCCCACTTGAATCGAGAGCGCCACGAAGATCACCCCCAGCACCAGCGCGGAAACACCGTAGACCCAGCCGGTTCCGCCGATCCACCACGGCGCGAGCGTGACGGGCAGAAGCAGCAATGCGTAGATCAGAATCTGACGGCGCGTGGACTTCTCGCCTGCAACGACCGGCATCATCGGAATACCGACCTTGGCGTAATCGATCTGCACGAACAGGGCGAGTGCCCAGAAGTGAGGCGGCGTCCACATGAAGATGATCAGGAACAGCAGAACAGGCATCAGCGTGATGTTGCCCGTCACCGCTACCCAGCCGATCAACGGCGGGAACGCCCCTGCCCCGCCACCGATCACGATGTTCTGCGGCGTCCGAGGCTTGAGCCAGACGGTGTAGATCCAGGCGTAGTAGAAGATCGAGAAGGCGAGGATGGCTGCCGCAAGCCAGTTCACGCCCAGCCCCATGATCACCACGGACGCTCCCGACAGCGCAAAACCGAAGTCACGCGCCGAGGTCGGGTCCATGCGGCCTGACGGCAGCGGCCGCTTTGACGTGCGCTTCATGCCTGCGTCGATATCGGCTTCCCACCACATGTTGAGCGCCGCAGCGCCGCCAGCACCGACGGCGATGCACAGGATGGCAGTGAAGGCGAGGATCGGGTGAATCTGGCCGGGCGCGGCTAGAAGGCCGCACAGGCCGCTGAAGATGACCAGCGTCATCACGCGCGGCTTGGTCAGCGCGAAGAAATCGCGCCACTCCGCGGGCAGGGCTACGGTCGAGCCGAGGGGTGTTGCAGAATCCATGATTGGCCGCGCCTATACGCGCACCTGACGTTCATGGAAAGCGAAACGGGACGAGGCGTTCGGGCAGGTTTGTTGTGCTTGGTCCGGACAGGAAAAGGGCCCCCGGATCGCTCCGGAGGCCCTTTCTGTTTCAGCCCTTGGGCCGACGATAAGCTCAGTGTGCGTGAGCGGCGTCGTCGATCACCGGCAGGGTTTCGAACTGGTGGAACGGCGGGGGCGAGGACAGAGTCCACTCCAGCGTCGTCGCACCTTCACCCCAGTAGTTGGCTTCAGCCTTCTTGCCGGCAAGGAATGCGTAGAGGATGTTGATGAAGAAGATCACGATGGAGACGGCCATGATGACGTACCCGATCGAAGCGATCTTGTTCCAGTATGAGTAGGCCAGAGCGTAGTCCGGATAACGACGCGGCATGCCCTGAACCCCGAGGAAGTGCATCGGGAAGAAGATCAGGTTCACGCCGACGAAGAACACCCAGAACTGAAGGTGGCTCAGGAACTCGGAGTGCATGCGGCCGCTCATCTTCGGGAACCAGTAGTAGAACCCGGCGAAGAGCGAGGTCACGGCACCCAGCGACAGCACGTAGTGGAAGTGTGCGACCACGTAGTAAGTGTCGTGCAGATTGTCGTCCACGCCGCCGTTGGCCAGCACGACGCCGGTGACACCACCCACGGTGAACAGGAAGATGAAGCCCAGCGCCCAGACCATCGGGGACTTGAACTCGAGGCTGCCGCCCCACATCGTCGCGATCCACGAGAAGATCTTGATGCCGGTCGGCACTGCAATGACCATGGTCGCGGCGGTGAAGTACATCTTCGTGTTCACGTCGAGGCCGGTGGTGTACATGTGGTGCGCCCACACGATGAAGCCGACGACGCCGATCGCAACCATGGCGTAGGCCATGCCCAGGTAGCCGAACACCGGCTTCTTCGAGAAGGTCGAGATGATCTGGCTGATGATGCCGAAGCCTGGCAGAATCATGATGTACACTTCGGGGTGGCCGAAGAACCAGAACAGGTGCTGGTAGAGAACCGGATCACCACCGCCGGCAGGATCGAAGAAGGTCGTGCCGAAGTTGCGATCGGTCAGCAGCATGGTGATGGCGGCGGCCAGAACCGGCAGCGCCAGCAGCAGCAGGAACGCGGTGACCAGCACGGACCACACGAACAGCGGCATCTTGTGCAGGGTCATGCCCGGCGCACGCATGTTGAAGATCGTGGTGATGAAGTTGATCGCGCCGAGGATCGAACCCGCGCCTGAAAGGTGCAGCGAGAAGATCGCGAAATCGACGGCCGGTCCGACCGAACCTGAGGTGGACAGCGGTGCATAGACCGTCCAGCCCGTGCCGGCACCGATGCCCGTGCCGCCCGGCATGAATGCCGAGAACATGAGCGAGCAGAAACCGACGAAAGTCAGCCAGAACGACACGTTGTTCATGCGCGGGAAGGCCATGTCCGGCGCACCGATCATGATCGGAACGAACCAGTTGCCAAAGCCGCCGATGATTGCCGGCATGACCATGAAGAACACCATGATCAGACCGTGGGCGGTGATCAGCACGTTCCACATGTGGAGCGTGGCGTTGAAATCAGCCGCGTTGCCTCCAAGGAACTCGGTCCACCACCCAAGGTACTGAATACCAGGCGCAGCGAGTTCGGCACGCATGATGCCGGATACGGCACCACCGATAACCCCCGCGAAGATTGCGAAGATCAGGTAGAGCGTGCCGATGTCCTTGTGATTGGTAGACATGAACCAGCGGGCGAAAAACCCTGGCTTGTGGTCATGATCGTGGTCGTGCGCATCGTGATGCGCATCGAAACCTTCGTTTGCTGGAATGGTGGCCATCTCGGTCAAACCTTGTGCATGAACATCGCGTCAGGCGGCAGGAGCGGCTGGAGCCGCACCAACGGTGCCGCCAGGCTGGGTCTTCACCCAAGCCTCGAACTTGTCGCGCGGCAGGGCTTCCACCGCGATCGGCATATAGCCGTGGCGGGCGCCGCACAGCTCGGAGCACTGGCCGTAATAAACGCCCGGCTCCTTGATGAAGAGTACCTTCTCGTTGATGCGGCCCGGCACGGCGTCGAGCTTGAACCACAGCGACGGTACGGCAAAGGCGTGGATCACGTCCGAACCGATGGTCTGGATGCGGATCGGCTCACCCGCCGGAACGACCATGCGGTTATCCACCGCCAGGTGCGCAGGCTCGCCCGCCTTGAGAGCATCTTCTTCCGACAGCATGTTCGAAATGACTTCGAAACCTCCGTTGTCAGGATAAGTGTAGCCCCAGTACCACTGATAGCCGGTGACCTTGACGGTCAGCGCGCCCTTAGGGGCGGGATCGTACTGGTGAGCAAGAAGGCGGATCGACGGAACCGCGATCACGACCAGGATGAGAACCGGAACCAGCGTCCAGATCACTTCGATCAGCGTGTTGTGGCTGGTCTTCGAAGCGACCGGGTTGGCGCGCTTGTTGAACTTGGCCATGACGACCAGCAACAGCACCAGCACGAGGATAGAGATAGCAACGATGATCGGCATGAGGATCACGTCGTGCATCCAGAGGCCTTCCTCGCCGATCGGCGAATACTGGTCCTGGAAGGTCCATCCCTTGTCGACCGGCTGGCCCTTGCCGGCAGTCGGCTTCATGGGAGTGTAGTAGCCCTTGTCAACCGGTGCGGCTTCGGCGGCAACTGCAGGTGCAGCCGAGTCGCTGGCGGCCGCAGCCGGCGCAGCGGCAACCGGAGCTGCAGCTTCGGCTGCAACCGGCGCAGCAGGTGCTGCAGCCATGACCTGGGTCCCGAAAGTCAGCGCGGCAGCGACGCCAAAGGTCCGGAAAGCTTTGCCCATGGAACGGGCGGTATCGGCAAGACTCATCGTCAAAGTTTCCGCTTTTTCCCTGTTTGCGCGCTTGTTGCGCTGCATCAAGGAGGCACTTGCGCACCTCCTCTAAGTCCCTCGATTGGAGCGGCCTATACGCGTAGCTGTCCCAAGCCTCAAGCGGCAGAACGCATATTTTTCATGGGGCTCTCATGGCCATTCGGGCAATGCCGAAACAGTGCGTCATAACGCTGTTCGAAAAGGGTTGCTCCCGGCGCAGGCAGGGGCCATTTGCGGGGCGTTGCGGCAATATTCCAGGCAGACCGATGCTCGAAGACGACATCCTTTCCGAATTCCGTGCCAGCCAGGCGTTGCTCGAGGGGCACTTCCTGCTCTCCTCAGGGCGTCACAGCGCGCACTACCTGCAATGCGCCCGAGTCCTGATGGACCCGATGCGCGCCTCGCGTCTAGCTGCAGCAACCGCTCAGAAGATTCCGCGCGAATTGCGCCAGCAGATCCAGAAGGTGGTTTCGCCAGCCATGGGCGGCGTAATCATCGGGCATGAAATGGGACGCGCACTGGGTGTCGAGGCTATGTTCGTCGAGCGTCCGACCGGGACGTTCGAGTTGCGCCGTGGCTTCTCGCTCAATCAGGGTGAGAAGGTGCTGATGGTCGAGGACGTGGTGACGACCGGCCTTTCCAGCCGCGAGGCCATCAAGGCCATCGAGGAAGCCGGCGGCCAGGTCATCGCGGCGGCGGCGCTCGTCGACCGATCGGCCGGTAGCGTCGACCTCGGCGTTCCGTTCTTCCCGCTCGTCGCGCTGAACTTTCCGACTTATGCGCCCGATGAACTGCCGCCCGAACTGGCCGCGACCGAAGCGGTCAAGCCGGGCAGCCGGGCCAAGCCGTGAGCAGCGTTCTGACACCGGGCCGCCTCCGCCTGGGCGTGAACATCGATCACGTCGCAACGATCCGCAATGCTCGAGGCGGAGACCATCCGGATCCGGTTCGCGCAGCCGAGATCGTTGCCAGCGTGGGCGGCGATGGGATCACTGCACACTTGCGCGAAGATCGCCGGCACATCCGCGACGAGGACCTCGCCCGCATTCAGGCAGCCACCAACCTGCCGCTCAACCTCGAGATGGCCGCGACCGACGAGATGCTCGAGATCGCTCTGCGCCATAAGCCGCACGCTGCCTGCATCGTCCCGGAGCGGCGCGAGGAGCGGACGACCGAGGGCGGGCTTGATGCCGCCGGCCAGCACAACCGGCTTGCCCCGATCGTGGCACGCCTTTCGGATGCCGGAATCAGGGTAAGCCTGTTCATCGCACCCGAGGCCCGCCAGATCGAGGCGGCAATGAAGCTCGGCGCACCGGTGGTTGAACTGCATACCGGTGAATACGCGCATGCTGAAGGCGACGCGCGCGCAATCGAATTGAAGCGTATTGCCGATATGGCTGCGCTCGCAGCACGGAACGGGATCGAGCCGCATGCGGGACATGGCCTGACTTACGAGAACGTCCAGCCGATCGCAGCGATTCCGCAGCTGGCCGAACTGAACATCGGCCACTACCTCATAGGGGAAGCTATCTTTGTCGGGCTCGAGGCAGCGGTGCGCCGCATGCGCGACCTGATGGACGAAGCACGGTAACGGCCGAAGCATGATCATCGGCATGGGCTCGGACCTCTGTAACATCGAGCGGATCCGGAACTCGATCGATCGTTTCGGCGACCGCTTCATTGATCGCGTGTTCACCGAAGTCGAGAAGGCCAAGGCCGCACGCCGCCCCCTCACCATAGCTGGCACGCTGGCCAAGCGCTTTGCCGCCAAGGAGGCGTTTTCCAAGGCCGTCGGGACCGGATTCAAGGCCGGTGTGTTCATGAAGGACATCGGAGTCGTCAACGCGAAGTCGGGAGCGCCGACGCTTGCCTTGACAGGGGGGGCTGCAGCTCGCCTTGCCGCGATAACCCCCGATGGTTACGAGGCGATTGTTCACCTGACCTTGACCGACGACCACCCGTGGGCTCAGGCCTTCGTTGTCATCGAGGCCCGCCCCCTGGCAGAAAAGTCCGCACTTTGACCGCCGAAACCCCAGCCCAGCCGCAGCAAGAGCTTTCACCTCCCCCGCCACCGCCCGGTGGCGTGGATTGGTGGGCAGAGATCCGCGGTCTTTTCCTGATGCTGCTGGCGGTCGTGACGTTTCACAGCCTGATTGCCAAACCCTTCTACATTCCCTCGATCTCGATGATGCCGAACCTCTTGGTGGGCGACCGGTTGATCGTTGCCAAATACCCCTACGGCTGGTCCTGGGTTTCGGCATCCTTCCACATCCTGCCTCGCGGGTCGGAGCGCTTGCTGCCCAAGACCCCGGAATATGGCGACATCGTGATTGCCGTGCCGCCGGACAGGGATGAGGACTACATCAAGCGGGTCGTCGCTCTTCCCGGGGACCGGATCGCGGTCATCCACGGACAGATCATCCTGAACGGAAAACTCGTCCCGCAACAAGCCGAGCCGCCAGTGCAGATCCCTGCCGACCCCCAGCTTTCGTGCGACGGTGCCCCCTGTTACGACATGTTCGAGCGATACCGGACGCGTCTGGATGATGGCCGAGAAGTCTTCGAGCTGCCGGCCTTCAGGGAGACACTCCCCAACGGGGCCAGCTATGTGATCATCGACCACATGGACCAGGTGCTGGATAACTACCAGGAAACGCTGGTTCCGCCGGGACATGTCTTCCTGATGGGGGACAACCGCGACCATTCGGCCGATAGTCGGGCTTTGATCGAGGAACGTGGCCTTGGTGGACCGGTGCCACTGGCCAACGTTGGCGGCCGGGCCGAGTTCGTCACTTTTTCGCTCGATGGCAGCGAAAGCTGGAACCCGTGGACCTGGTGGACCGCCTTGCGCAAAGATCGCGCCTGGACCAGACTGCGCCCGGAAATCCGCCAGCAATCCTTGGTGACGGACGGTCCAGACAAGCGGTGAAGCAAATGGATGAATGCGAACCCACCGCAACGGCCGGTCCGACCGATATAACCGACAATCTGGTGCGCAGAGAGGCAAAGAAGGCCGCAGTCTGGTTGGGAATCGCCGGGTTGTTCGCGCTGGCGGTGCTGCTGGCGCAGCCAATCATGGTCATCATCGGCGGCATTGTCTTTGCGGCCATGATCGATGGCGGCCAGCGGCTCATCGCGAGGGTCCTGCCGCAGATTCCCCGCAGCTTGAGGATCGTCATCGTCCTGGTTGGCACGCTGGCATTCCTGGTGTGGGTGGTGATCTTTGCTGGCGGGCAGATCGCAGCGCAGGCAGCCGAACTGCCCCAGGTCATCCAGACGCAGCTCACCAGGTTGAGCGCCTGGGCGGAAGGGCACGGCGTGAACGTGCAGAATCTGGATCTCCAGAACATCGCGGGTCAGGTTCTAGGCAGCGTCGGACAGGTCACGCGGGCGCTTGGAGGCGTACTGAACGGATTCACCACCGCCTTTCTGATCCTCATTCTTTCGATCTACTTCGTTCTCGAGCCGGACCTCTACCGCCGGGGCGTTGCTTGGATGCTGCCGGAAGACAGCCGCGAGCATTGGGAAACGACCGCTCTGCGCATGGGCAAATCGCTGCGCATGCTGCTGTTCGGCCGCCTCCTCGGAATGACAGTGGAAGGCGTGGCCACCTGGGCCCTGCTCGCGTGGTGGGGTGTGCCGATGGCTGCATTGCTTGGTCTGCTGACCGGGCTGTTAGCATTTCTGCCCAACATCGGCGCGCCAATTTCCGGAGCCCTGATGATCATGGTCGGCTTTTCCGGCGGCACCGAAATGGGACTATTCTGCATCGCGGTCTACATCGTGGTGCAGACGGTGGACGGGAATGTGATCGTGCCAATGGTTGCCAGGAGGACAGTCGATCTTGCACCCGCGCTCGTGCTCGGCGCACAGTTGATGTTCGGGCTGCTGTTCGGAATTCTCGGCCTTATGCTGGCGGATCCAATCGTCGCCATGATGAAGATCATGCTCGAACGCCAGGCTGAACGCAACTCTGCAAACCGGGTCGATAGCTGAATCTGGCCCCTCGAGATTTGAGACGAAGAATGGTCCGCAAGTTCCTGTATCTCATGGCTCTCCTCATCGTGATGGTGATTGCTGCGGTCTTCGCGCTGAGCATCTGGCAGAACGAGCTGACCCGCTTCGCATTTGTTCCGCGCGTATCGTACGGCAGGCTCGAGCCTCTTCCGGCCGATGCCTATTCCGGAAACAAGATGTGGTTCGCGCGGCCGGGGATGCAGAACGACCCGGCGCAGTGGGTCCCGACAGGCGTGGACAATAGCGGAGCAAAGGGGCCTGCTGCGGTTTTCTTCATTCACCCTACGAGCTATCTTGCTCGCGAGAACTGGAATGGACCCCTGGACGACGCTGACAGCAATCGGCGCGCAACCTTTTTCGTGCAAGGCATGGCATCGGCCTTCAACCAGCAGTCACAAGTCTGGGTTCCACGCTACCGTCAGGCCGCTTTCGGCGCTTTTCTCACCGACAAGGCCGAAGGGGAGATGGCGCTTGAATCTGCGTACGCCGATGTGCGCCAGGCTTTCGATGCGTTCCTGGCGAACGTGCCCGCCGACAAGCCGATCGTGCTGGCGGGTCACAGCCAGGGCGCCCTTCACCTCTTGCACCTGCTCAAGGATCGGGTTGCGGACACAACGCTCGCGTCGCGGATAGTCGCGGCCTATCCGATCGGCTGGCCGATATCGGTTGAGCATGATCTGCCACAGATGGAACTTCCGGCCTGCGCTTCGGCCGAGGCGGCAGGATGCGTGATGACCTGGGCCAGTTTTGCCGAGCCTGCCGATCCCGAGCTAGTACTGGAAGCCTACCGCACGCGGCCTGCCCTGGATGGCAAGCAGAAGGACGCGCGCCCCGTACTATGCACGAACCCGCTGACCGGTAGCGTGGGCGGCTCCGCCCCGGCTGCCGCCAATCTGGGCACGTTGAAGCCGAGTGAGCATCTCGATTCCGGAGAACTGATCCCGAAGGCCGTGCCTGCGCGTTGCGATGCCAAGACCGGCTTGTTGATGATCGGGGATGCGCCCGATCTCGGGCCCTTCGTTCTTCCGGGAAACAACTATCACGTTTACGACATACCGTTGTTCTGGGCGAACCTGCGCGCCGATGTAGCTCGGCGGGCGGCGGCATGGGAAAAGCTGCACGGGCGTGCGGCCAAGTGATCACCCAGTCGGCCCTTTGCATGCGCGACGAGTTGCCCGAAGGCGGGGTGCTGATGGGGCTGGATACTGGCACCAAGACCATCGGCATTGCCCTGTGCGACCGAGACTGGCGCTTCGCCACGGCAGGCAAGACACTTCAGCGCGGCAAATTCACCGCTGACAAGGCAAAGCTGCAGGCGCTGATCGAGGAACGCGGTGTCATAGGGCTCGTGATTGGTCTGCCGCTCAATATGGACGGATCGGAAAGCCCGAGGTCGCAGGGCGCCAGGGCTATCGCTCGCAACCTCGAGGATCTTGGGCTGCCGATCCTCCTTTGGGACGAGCGGTGGACTACGCAGGCCGCCGAACGGGCGATGATCGAGCAGGACTTCAGCCGGGCCAAGCGGGCAGAACGCATCGATTCACACGCCGCTGCCCTGATCCTGCAAGGCGCCATCGACGCACTGGCCGGAAGCGCATTTTAATCGCCCGCTTAATACGCTTGTAATCGCACCATAGCTGCGGCAGGGAAACAGTCATGGATACAACGCCCGAACCCGCCGGAGGAAGGCCCGCGATCCCGCCGGGCATGGATTTCAACCCGAAGCAGTTCGGCAAATTCATGATGCGCCACGGGCACACCGGCTTCATAGGCATGCAGTATCGCACTCATGGCGATAACTGGGTCGAGCTTGGCCTGCCTTGGCGCGAGGACTTGGTCGGCGATCGCGAGACGGGCGTACTCGCTTCCGGCCCGATAATCAGTTTGCTGGACAATGCCACGTCGATGTCCGTCTGGGCACTGCGCGGCGGCTTTCGCCCGCAAGTGACGTTGGACCTGCGTGTCGACTATGTTCGCGCCGCAACGCCAGGCAAAACGATTATTGCCTGGGCAGAGTGCTACCAGTTGAAGAAGTCGATGGCGTTCGTCCGGGGCATTGCCCACGACGGCGACATCACTGATCCCGTAGCGCACGCCGCCGGCATCTTCATCCAGGTCCAAGCAGACGGTTGGGCGCGTTCACCAGGAGAAGCGAAGTGAGCGAAGCTGGCGTTCTCTTGTCGGAAAAGTTGCCGCCCTATGCGCGATCAATGGGCATGCGAATCGCTGGCATGCTGGACGACGCCCCGCTTCTGGCAATGGATTTTTCCGATCGAGCCATGGGTCGGCCTGGATTCCTTCACGGCGGCGCTATCGCAGGCATGATGGAAATCGCCGCGATCATGGCCCTTCACGCCCATCTCGGCGAGGAGGACGCGAGGATGCGAATCAAGCCAGTGAACATCTCCGTCGAGTACCTGCGAGGCGGCGTGACGGTGGAAACCTTCGCGCGCGGCGAGGTTATCCGCGCAGGAAGGCGCATTGCCAACGTGCGCGCAGAAGCTTGGCAGTCTGATCGCGACAAACCGCTGGCAAGCTGCTGGATGAATTTCCTGATCAAGCCGAAGAGCTAATCCTCCACGACCTTCATCAAACGGCGCTCGAGCGGCGACAGAACACCCGCCAAGTCATGGCCGCGCTTCAGGACTTGCCCGGCTTCTCCGAACAGTGCCCACATGCCCTGCTTGCTGCGCAGCGAGGGCCGTTTTTCAATCCTTGCCGTGGGGCGTTCCGCGGTTCGCTTGAACGCTGCGAAGACAGCAGCATCCTTGCCAAAGTCCATTGCATAATCGCGCCACAGGCCGGCTGCGACCATGCGACCGTAGAGATCGAGGATCTTCAGCAGCTCTGGCCGTTCGAAGCCGACCTGCTGGATCGCACGCGCGTTCGGGAATGGGACGACGGTGCCGGACGTCCCGGCATCAGGGCCGGTCACGCTCAGCTGCGGTTCCTTCTGCCGACCGTGGTCGGAGTTGGCGCAGGCGAGGTATCGTCGCCACCCGTCTGAGCAGCGACGAGTGCCGCAACCTGTGCCTTCAGCGCTGCGACTTCGGCCTCAAGCTCATCAACCCGCGAGCCGCCGTTCGGCTCGCACGGCTCCTTGCACGGAGTGCCGTAGGGAATGAATTCCTTGAGCCACGTTTCTGCAGGCACCAGCGTGGAGCGAGCTTTCAGCCCGACCATCGTAGCGCCTTCAGGCACATCGTCGGTCACAACGGCGTTTGCCCCTACTCGAGCGCGAGGACCAACAGTGATCGGCCCCAGGATCTGGGCACCCGAGCCGATGATCGCGTTGTCGTTCAACGTCGGGTGACGCTTTCCGGGGATACCATTTGCAGGGTTCGTCCCGCCTAGCGTGACGCACTGGTAGATGGTGACATTGTCGCCAATCTCGGCCGTCTCGCCAATGACGGTGAAACCGTGGTCGATAAACAGGTGCTTGCCGATCCTGGCGCCCGGATGGATGTCGATCGCAGTCAAAAAACGGGAAAAATGGTTCACCAGACGAGCCAGGAAGAACAGCTTGGCCTCGAACAGCCAATGCGCGACTCGGTGGAAGCCGACGGCCCAAAGGCCCGGGTAGAGCAGGATCTCCCAACGAGAGCGGGGCGCGGGATCGCGCGAGCGGATCGAGTCCAGATAGGCGATCAGGCCGTTGAACATGCCCTGATTCTCTCTCTTTCAGGCGCTTAAAGCAAGCGCGGCTGGAATTCCCCTGTCCGCTCGGCAAGCGCGTCGCGGACCAGTGATATGGTGACGGGTGATTTACGCTCAAGAGACAGACGGTCAAGAGTTTCAATCAGCAACTCGATTTCTGCGTGCGTGCGTTCCACTCTGGGCAGGAGGTAGGCGATTGCCTGTTCGCCCAGAACAAGCCCCCGCCGCGCGGAATGTTCCACGATCAACCCAGCTACGAGCTCATCGTCTGGTGCGCCAAGCTCTATCAGCAAGGCCGAACCCAGGCGCGAGGCGAGATCGGGCAGAGTGATCGTCCAGTCACCCGGAGCGCGATCGCTGACCAGCAAAAGGGGACGTCCCGAAGCTTGTGCGCGGTTCCATTTATGGAAGATCTCGTCCTCAGGCAGCGAATCGGCGCTGTCCAACACCTCCCCTGCCCCACTCTCCGCAAACCAGCGGGCCAGCAGGCTTTTGCCCGAGCGTGGTGGGCCGACGAGAATTGCGGTGCGGAAGGGCCAGGTGGCAGCCGACTGCAGCGCTTCGATCACAGGCACCAGGCAGGGCCCCATGACCACGGTTTCGGCACCGCGCGCTGTCACGAGCGGAAGGGCGATCTGCGAAGACATCTGCCGAATATACGCTCGAATCGCGGTTCGGGTTACTTGCGAATCGAAAGCGCGCCCGCGCCGACCGTCACCCGCCAGCCCTGCGCCCGCAATGCTGCGGCCAACGTATCTATTTCGCCCGCGTAGGTGACGCGCATGACCGACGTGCCGCCAATCGCGATCGAACTCGAGACCGCGCTCTTCACCCCGGGGATGCCACGCACTGCGGCGATGCCGGCGTCGACCGCCGGGCCGTCCGCAGTGGCGAACTGGATGGTTATGGTTGCTCCGGCCGCAGCCGCCGTCGGCGTGGCAGCGGCGCTTGGCGTGGCTTCGGGAGCGGTCGCCGAGGCAGGCGTGGCGACCGGCCCTGCGCTTGCCAGCGTCTGCTCGATCAGCTTCGGATCGATTTCGGCCACCATGTTGAGCGTCGGATCGGGCTTCAGGACCCCTGCAACGAGAGCCTGGGTGTAGATGCCGTCCAGCCGGCCGATCGCATCTTCCAGCATCCTGGGCAGATCAGCTTCGCTCTTGGCGGTCAGGGTGAAGCTGCCGAGGAAGCGATTGTCCGGACCGTAGCGCGCGGTGAACGTGCCGCTCACAGGGCCCCCGGGGAATTGCCGGTCCAGGCGCGCGATTGGCATGATCACGTCGGACGCTCCGAATTCGTCCAGGATCAGCCGCCACCAGTTGCGACTGCGCCTATCAAGCTGCCCCGCCGTCAACAGGAGCGAATCGGAGCCTGCGCCAGCTGGTCGCACGTAGTCGATCGCGCTGCTGCCTGTGCGATACTCCGCCCACGCCTTTTGCCATGGAGTGCGGGTTTCGTAAACCGTCGCCACGCCGCCCTGGTAGAGGACCGGCACGACCAGCAGCGGCGCCGAGCGGGCCTTCGCGCCGGTCATGCCGAGTCGTTCACCGGTGCGGGCGCGGTCGAAGATCACGCCGAGACGCGCGATGTAACGGCGCGGACCGATCTGTTCGTGCTCGACAACCACAGCCGAAACCATCGATTCGATCGTCGAATCATCGAGCCCTGGAGCGGCCCCGCCACTACCGTTGCTTTCCCAGAGCTTGGTCCACGCCTTGCGCTGCGCTTCGCGCCAGCCCTTGTTGCGTGCGTCCTCGGCATTGTCGCCGCCGACGTTCACCTCGATCCCACGCACTTCGTAGTCGCCATTGCTGGCGATCGGCGGGATGCCGCGATCACCCTCGATCTGCGCGACAAGAGCAGCCCCGCCCAGTCCCGCGACGAGGGCAATGCCCAGCATCAGCGCCTTGCGGTTCTTCGCTTTTTCGATTGGCAGATGCAGGGCGACCAAGGGAACTCCGAAACCAGTCATGGCCGAAGGTCCGGCCGGTAAAGCACACGGAATTCGAATTCCGCAACTGGATGCCCGCTTTTGCCGAAACGAAAGTGGAAATCCAAGCAGGAAAGCGCTAGGCGCGCGCACCATGAGCGACAAGCAGGAAAAGCCCGAGAGCTATAGCTACGCCAAGGCTGGCGTGAACATCGCCGCTGGCAATGCGCTGGTGAAGGCCATTGGCCCGTTGGCGAAGTCAACCGCCCGGCCCGGCGCGGATGCGGAGCTCGGCGGCTTCGGCGGCTTCTTTGACCTCAAGGCGGCGGGCTACAAGGACCCGCTTCTTGTCGCTGGCAACGATGGCGTTGGCACCAAGGTCAAGCTGGCGATCGATCACGACCGGCATGACACGATCGGCATCGATCTTGTCGCGATGTGTGTGAACGACCTGATTGTGCAGGGGGCCGAACCGCTCTTCTTCCTCGATTATTTCGCCACTGGCCGTCTGGACAATGGCGTAGCCGAGCGCGTGGTCGCCGGAATTGCGGAGGGCTGCAAGCAGGCCGGATGCGCCCTGATCGGTGGCGAAACCGCGGAAATGCCCGGCATGTATGCCGACGGAGACTACGATCTCGCTGGCTTCTGCGTTGGTGCCGTTGAGCGCGGTGAGCAACTGACCGGCGGCCGCGTGGCGGAAGGCAACGTGCTGCTCGGCCTCGCCTCGTCTGGCGTTCACTCGAACGGTTACTCGCTGGTGCGTCGTCTCGCTGCAGACAAGGGCTGGAAGCTTGACCGCCCTGCCCTGTTCGACAACGAACGCCTGCTGATCGATTACCTCATCGAACCGACCCGCATCTACGTGAAGAGCCTGCTGCCCTTCATCCGCTCGGGCCGGATCAATGCGCTGGCCCACATCACCGGCGGTGGCCTGCTCGAGAACGTGCCCCGCGTCTTGCCGCAAGGCCTTCATGCGCGCATCGATGCCGACAGCTGGGAGCAGAGCCGCTTGATGGCGTTCCTGCAGGCGCAGGGAAATATCGAACCCGAGGAAATGGCCCGCACCTTCAACTGCGGCATCGGCATGATCCTGGCGGTGGAAGCGGCCGAGGCCGAATCGCTTGCCGCCGACCTCGCCGCGGCTGGTGAAACGGTCTATCGCGTCGGGACGATCGTCGCGGGCGAAAAGGGCTGCACCGTCACCGGCAGCGCCGAGACTTGGTCCGCCCGCGAGGCATGGGAAGCCACCCACATTGGCTGACCGCGTCCCCGTCGCCGTCTTCATTTCGGGCAGCGGCACCAACATGGCCGCGCTGCTCTATGCAAGCCGTGCGGCGGACTGTCCTTATGAGATCGTACTCGTTCTCTCGAACAACCCGGATGCTTCGGGTCTGAAACTCGCCGAGGCTGAGGGGGTGGCGACGTTCTGCCTACCGCACAAGGGCATTCCCCGGCCAGAGCACGACGCGATGATGGAGGCCGAGGTGGTCCGGGCCGGGGCGCGCTATATCGCCCTTGCCGGCTACATGCGCATTCTGAGCCCCGAATTTGTCGGACGCTGGGAAGGTCGGATGCTCAACATCCACCCTTCGCTGCTGCCCAAGTACAAGGGCCTGCACACCCACGATCGCGCGATCGAGGCTGGGGACAGCCACGGTGGGTGCACAGTGCATCTCGTGACCGCAGAACTCGACGATGGCCCGATCCTCGGCCAGACGCCGGTAGCAATCATTCCGGGCGATACCGGCGACAGTCTTGCCGCTCGTGTCCTGTTCGCCGAGCACCAGCTCTATTCGCGAACCCTCGCCAGCTATGTTGCTCGCGAGTACAGCGCTGGATGGTTGCTCGAGAAGGTGCGCGGCCTCGCTGCTGCCCTTCCTGATGTCGAAGAGCGTGAAAGCCACGGTGCCCCCGGCTGGCGCGTGGGCGGCAAGTACTTCGCCTATTTCAACGATCAGCACCATGGCGCCCCGCACATAGCACTGCTGGTGAAGACGAGCGGTCAGGACGAACTGGCCGCCCTGATCGAGCAGGACGAGGACACCTGGTTCCGGCCAGCCTACTATGGCGCAAGCGGCTGGGCAGGGCTGATTCTCAACCGTCCCGATGTCGACTGGGAGCACGCAGCCGACTGGCTTCGCCGCAGCTGGGCCGCCGTGGCGCCCAAGCGGCTCGCCGCAATGGTGGAGTTCTAAAGAACGCCATGCAGCTCACGGCCATCCGCCGCATTTACGCACACACAGGTCTGCAATCGTTTGTTGAGGCAAGCGGCGGGCTTTTCGTGGTCGGTTTTCTGGTCAAGCAGGGGCTGAGCCCGGCACTTGCACTGGCCAGTTTCGCTCTAGTGCTGCTTTCGCGCTTCGCCCTGCGAGCGGCGGTACTGCCCATTGCCCATGCGCACGGACTGCGCACCGTGCTGTTGCTGGGCTGCGGAGTGCGCGCAGCTTCGTTCCTTATGCTGCCGTTCGTCGAGGGCATGGGACTGCTGCTGGTGGCGTATATCCTGGTCTCCGGGCTTGGCAGCGTGCTCTATTGGACCGGCTATCACGCCTACGTCTCCGCTGCAGGCGATAACGCTGCGTTGGGGCGACAGGTGTCGATCCAGCAGGCGACCACCGCCGCAGTGGGAATCGTTGCCCCAGTTGCGGGGGGCTTTCTGCTTTCGGGCGCCGGGCCAGTCATCGGCTTTGCCGTGATTGCGGCGATGCAGCTGCTCGCGGGCCTGCCGTTGACGGGCGCGCCCAATCCGGCGGTCCCGCGCGAAAGCCGTGCAGACCCTGCGATCGTCAGCGCGGGGCGTAGAATCTATTTTGCCGAAGGGCTCCAGTCGGGCTGCTCGGTCGTGGTCTGGAACCTCGCGCTGTTCGTCACCCTGGGGCAGAGCTTCGAGAGCTTTGGCGGCGCGCTTGCGCTTGCCGGGTTGGGCGCAGCGGCAGGCAGCCTGATCATCGGCCGGCTGATCGACGGCGGGCGCGGGACGTATTCTCTAGCGCTGGCTTATGGTCTTGGCGCTGCGGTTCTGGTGCTCAAGGCCCTTGCGTGGGCCTCACCCCTGCCCGCGCTGATCGCAACTGCGCTCGGTGCGCTGGCCGCGCCCATGCTTGCAACTGCCATGCTTTCGCCGCTTTATGCCATGGCCCAGCGCTCGCAATGCACGCTGCGCTTCAACATGGCCACCGAGGGCGGGTGGGACCTCGGTTGCTCTTCTGCCGCACTGGTTGCCGCAGCACTGCTTGCCACGGATTTCGGCTACACTATGCCGATCCTGCTTGGCCTGCTCGCCATAGCCGGGATCGGGTGGGGCCTCACGCAATGGTATCGCGGCGAACGCGCCCTCACTGCCTAGATCTCGCTGGCCTGCACATTGGGACGGTTCTCGCGCGTCCCACGATAGCGAACGGACCTGTCGCTGGGATCGCCTGCAATCACCACATGATCTTCGTGCACTTCCAGCAGTTCGCCGGCGAAAGGCATGTCCTCGAACATCGGACTGCCGACGATACGATAGCTACAGTGTCACCGACCTTGAACGTCGAAGCATCGAAGTTGAACTCGAACGGACAGTCGCCAGCACCCATGCCCTGCATTTCAGGTCTCCTCTTGTGAATGACCTAAACAGAAAGGCCGCCGGGGTGAACCGGCGGCCTCTTGTCATTTGATCTGGGCGATGGCTCAGAATTCGTAGCCAAGCGTCACGCCGTAGGTCCGCGGCGGCATCAGCGTGCCACCGATGGTGCGGCTGGTGGCAACCGCGTAGCTGCCCGCCCAGACCAGTTCGTTGGTCAGGTTGCGCACCCAGAGATTTACCGAAGTCCGGTCGTCCGAATGGCGGTACTTCACGTTCGCATCAACCATCACATAGCCGTCAGCGGCCATGCGATCGTCGTTGAACTCGGTGTGGTACTGCTTTGAACGGTAGGACACGTTCGTGCCGAACAACACGCTGGCCCCGCTCGAAAGGTCAGCCGTGTAGGTCGGGTTGAAGTTCAGCGTCCACTTCGGGCTCATGCGGGTAGCGTTCCCGGACAGGTCTTCGTCAGGCAGCGAAGCGCCGCCAGGGCCGAACAGCGCCGCGTTCAGCGGGTTCTTCGAGAAGAACTTGGTGAACTTGGAGTTCAGGTAGGCTGCCGAAGCGTCAATGGCGAGACCATCGATCGGGCGCCAGCGCAGCTCGAACTCCGCACCATAGGCCCGCGACTCCGCTGCGTTTTCCAGAGCGCTGGCAAAGAACGGCGGGTTGGGGATCGGGAAGGTCCGCTGGAACTGGCCGTTCTTGAGCTTCTGGTAGAACACGGCAAGGTTCGTCTGCAGCGAGCCGGCGCTGTACTTGATGCCGCCTTCGAAGGCCTCGACCTTCTCGGGGTTCACGAACGGCGTGACCGCAGTGGCCGAACGGCGCGAACCGATTTCGGCGGTGCCGGACTTGAACCCGCGCGACCAGTTGAAATACGCCATCACATCGTCATTCGGACGGAACTCGACGCCGAGCGAGGGCGAGAAGTCGTCCCAGGTCTTCGATGTGTCCCACTGCAAGGGATCAAGCACGAAGCCGGTCGCGGCGGTGCCGATGCCGCTGTTGTTCTTGATCTTGCGCTTTTCCCACGAATAGCGCCCACCGGCCTTGATCGAGAACTGCTCGGTCAGGTCGTAGGTCACGTTGCCGAACACGGCCCAGGTCTCGACATCAAGCTTGCCGTCGAACTGGACGCGATAGGGGTCGGTGTTGGTCAGCACGTCAAAGCCGATGTGGTTTTCGACGCGGATGTGGTCCTTCAGGTAGAAGCCGGCGAAAACGGCATGCAGTTTGTCTGTATCGACGTTGAGCTGCAGTTCCTGGCTGAACTGGTTCTCGAATACCGGCTGCCAGTGGTTGGCGCTGGTACGCACGGCGTTGGTCTGCGCCAGCGGATAACCGGCGTAGGACGACATGTCGAAGTCATGGAAGAAGATCGCGCGGAAGTTGCGGTAGCTTGTCAGAGACTTGAGCGCGACCGTATCGGAGGCCGCATAGTCCATGATGCCGGTGAAGGCATACTGCTTGCGATCGTTGATCGGGTCATAGTTGGTGTTGAGATTGCGCACGTTCTTGGCGAACGATGCTGCGCTGCCGTCGGCGTTGGTGCGCTGGCCCAAGGCAGTCAGGCTCGGAACCGTCGTGCCGGGGAACGAAACTTCGCGGAACTTCACAGCGAGCGAACGATCGTTCTCGGTGTGAAGTTCACCCGTCAGCAGGATGGACAGCTTGTCGGTCGGCAGGAACTGCAGATGACCGCGCACCGACCACTGGTTGGCGTTGTCGATCTCGTTTCCCGTGAATTCGTTGATGCCAAAGCCATCGCGCTTGATGCGCTGGACCGCGAGGCGAGCGCGTACGCCTTCGGTGATCGGACCGCCGATCGCGGCATCGGTCTGCACCAGGAACGCATCGCCACCGAGGGTCTGGCGGACGTAGCCATCGAGCTTGTCGGTCGGCTTGGCGGTGATCAGGTTGACCGCGCCGCCGGTGGCGTTGCGGCCGTAGAGCGTGCCCTGTGGTCCACGCAGCACTTCGACGCGCTCGAGATCGAACATCGAGCCAAGCTGGGCCTGCGCGAGGCTGACGACGACGCCATCGACATGGAGCGCAACTGACGGGTCAACGCCCGGGAGCGAGCTCGACAAGCCGATGCCGCGGATGAACAGCTTTGCGAAGTTGAAGTCGTTTCCGAAGCTGATCGATGGAACCAGCGCCTGCAGGCCTTCAAGATTGACAGTGTTGTTGGCGGCAAGCTGCTCGGTGCCGACAGCAGCAACCGAAAGCGAGACGTCGGACAGCGACTGCGCACGCTTCTGCGCGGTCACGATGATTTCGCCGCCGTCCTCTGAGGACGCTGCGTCCTGAGCGGCGTCCTGCGCCAGAACAGGCTGCGAAAGAGCGAAAGCTGCAGCGGCAAACAGACTGGTGCGCGCCAGCAGGCGCGCGGAAGCGCGGGTTGTGAACATCAGGTATCCTCCCTGAAGAGGCTGGAAGGCCTCAGCGTTCTCGTGTTGGAACAACAGGCTACCTACGCCTTGTATGCTCCGCTTACAATTATGGTTATGTGGGATAACATGTGATTTGCAACGAAGCGTTGCATCTGCGCAACATTGACCGAAGGTCCGTCTCGCGCCCACGAAAAAGGCCGGAGCATCTCTGCCCCGGCCCTTCAATCAGCGGCGGCTTTCGCCGATCAGCCGACGATTTCTTCGGGCTTGAAGAAGTAGGCGATTTCGATCGCCGCGTTCTCGTCCGAGTCCGAGCCGTGGACCGTGTTGGCTTCGATCGATTCAGCCAATTCCTTGCGGATCGTGCCGGGCTCGGCGTTGGCAGGGTTGGTTGCACCCATGATGTCGCGGTTGCGCTGCATGGCGTTCTCGCCTTCGAGAACCTGCACGACGACCGGACCCGAGATCATGAACTCGACGAGGTCGTTGAAGAAGGGGCGTTCCTTGTGAACGGCGTAGAAGCCTTCTGCCTGCTCGCGCGTCATGTGGATACGCTTCGAAGCGACGACGCGAAGGCCTGCTTCTTCCAGCATCTTGGTGACCGCGCCGGTCAGGTTGCGACGCGTGGCGTCGGGCTTGATGATCGAGAAAGTGCGGGTAACCGCCATGGGAGCGTTCCTTGCGATAGGGGGAATCTGATTGCGCGCGCCCCTAGCGATGTTTGTGCTGCGGTGCAAGGATGGTGCTCAGGGCCCTTCCTTCCACTTGCCGCCCTCTTGCCGCCAATAGCGGCGCTCGACGCCTTCGCGGCTGCCGAGCATGCGCCAGCATCCCCGTGCATCGTCAATCCGCGCGGGCGGGAACAGCAGGAACACCCGTTCAAACTCACCCTCGCGCCAGATACCGTCGGCGAGCGCCATGTACCTTGCGCCATTGGCGGGCTCTGGCGCATCGGACAGCAGGACCGGCTGGCGCTCGTCCTGATCGGTCCCGGCACGGCCGTTGGCGAGAAATGTCTCGGGCAAGCGTGTCCAAAGTGCCTCACTGACACTGCGAAGCTGCGCCTCGTCCTCCGACACGACCAACAGCCGTTCTGCTGCGCCAAGCGTATTGCGCGCAATCAGCGGCAGGACCTGTTCGGCCGGATCACTGGTAAGCTGGTAGAAATCGACGCGCATCAGCCTGCAACCTTGCCCTTGCCGCTACGGCAGCGGTCGGAACAGAACTTCACGTTATCCCAATCCCGCTCCCACTTCTTGCGCCAAGTGAACGGCAGCCCGCAAGCGGCGCAAATCTTGGTAGGAAGGTCAGATTTGCGCCGCATCCTGGGCATGGGAAAGCCTCAAGCCTCCAGCACGTCGCGGACGTAGCGGTCGAGCACGCGCACACCGAAGCCGGTGGCGCCCTTGTCCCAGGTCTGGCCGGGCTTGTCAGCCCAGACCATGCCGGCAATGTCGAGGTGCGCCCAAGCCACGCCCTTGTCGATGTAGCGTTGGAGGAATTGCGCTGCGGTGATCGATCCGCCGTAACGCGGGCCAACATTCTTCATGTCGGCGATCGGACTGTCGATCAGCTTGTCGTATGAAGGGCCGAGCGGGAAGCGCCACAGCTTGTCGCCCGAAGCCTTGCCGGCTGCATCGAGCTTGGCGGCAAGGTCATCGTCATTGGCAAACATGCCGCCGTATTCATGGCCGAGCGAAATGATCATGGCGCCTGTCAGGGTAGCGAGATCGACGATCGTCTTGGGGGAATACTCCTTCTGCACCCAGGTCAGCGCATCACAAAGCACGAGGCGGCCCTCGGCATCGGTGTTGATCACCTCGACCGTCTGGCCGGACATCGAGGTCACCACGTCACCAGGGCGCTGAGCGTTACCGTCGGGCATGTTTTCGACAAGGCCGCACACGCCGATGACGTCTGCCTTGGCCTTGCGCTTGGCCAGCGCGAGCATTGTCCCGGCAACAGCGCCAGCGCCGCCCATGTCCCACTTCATGTCTTCCATGCCGGCGGCAGGCTTGATCGAGATGCCGCCGGTATCGAAGGTGACACCCTTGCCGACAAAGGCGGTCGGGCCAGAAGAACTTGAGGCTCCGGCCTCTGCCCCCTTCCAGCGCATGGCGAGCAGCTTCGGCTCACGAACCGAACCTTGGGCCACGCCAAGCAGTGCGCCCATGCCCAGCTCGGTCATCTCCTTGAGGCCCAGCACGAGGATCTCGACGCCGGTGCCCTCGAGCCGCGCCTTGGCGCGCTCGACGAAGCTTTCGGGGTAAATGATGTTGGCGGGTTCAGCGACGAGTTCACGGGTAAACTCGATGCCTTCGGCAAGCGCCGATTCTATTTCCCAAGCTGCCGCAGCGCCTTCCGGGGCATTGACCGCCACGATTTCAGTCAGCGACGGCTTCTGCTCATCGCTCAGCTTGGTGCGATAGACATCATGGCGCCAGCCGCGCAGCCGTGCACCGAAGAGAACGGACGCTGCCTCGGCACCGGACAGGCCCGAGCCGCTGAAGTCGATCGCCAAAGAAGTCTCGCCCGATGTCAGGTACTTTGCGGTCAGCGCCGCGCCGGCCTTCTCAAGACTGGCGCTGCGCTCGGTGGCGTCTGCCTTGCCCAAACCGGCCAACGCGAGCCGCTTCACGCCTGCATCGTGCGCAACGAAAGCTTCGAATACCTGGCCCACCTTTCCGGCAAACCGGGCGGCCGCAGCACCTTCGCGCACCACTGCGTCAAGATCGGACGGCAGCGCATCCTGCGCCACGAGACGGGCGACCAGACGGGGAAGCGGGGCATCGCTGGTGCGGAAAACGACCTTCATGGGGAACTCCTGAACGGAATGGACGTCACACTTCGACGCAAGCTGGGCGGGAAGCGGAAATTGTGGAATTGCAGTTAGGGTGCACTGGTGCGATAGGCAAGCGCATGCAACCCGCCCGGCGGCCGCAGCCGCAAGCCCTTGATCGTCGCTTGCGCCTTGCGCGTATTGCCGCTGCCTCTGCCGCGGCATTGTTCCCGCTCGCCGCATCGCAGACCCTTGCGCAGGAAGCGCCGATGGCCTCGCCCGCCGGCGACGAATCGAGCGTAGACGATCAGGTCCGCTTTGAAGCCGACAAGGTCCGCTACGACAGCAACGCCGAAAAGGTTTTTGCCGAGGGCAATGTCGTGCTGCGCCACGATGTTCAGACAGTGCGTGCAGACAATGTCACCTGGGACCGCAACACAGGGCAGATCCTCGCGACAGGCAACATCCGATTCGTGGATGAAGACGGCAACATCGTCTACACCGATCAGGTCGAGCTGACGGACGAATTCAAGGCTGGCGCTATCGAGGACCTGCTGGTGGTGTTGCGTACCGGGGGCCGCCTTGCCGCCGAACGCGGCACGCGCGACGAATCCGGCAACATGACGCTCGAGAACGCGGCCTATTCGGGCTGTGCAGTCGAAGATGACAAGGGCTGTCCTAAAAGGCCGAGTTGGGAAGTGACGGCAGCCCGCGTCTATTTCGACGCCAAGCAGAAGCGCGTGAAGTACAAGGGCGCCACGCTCCACATGTTCGGCGTGCCGATCCTGCCATTGCCCGGCCTGGGACACACCTCGGACTTCCGTGCCGAAACAGGCCTGCTGATTCCCGACTTCCGCCTTGGTGCAGCCAACGGCGCAGAAATCAGCGAGACCTGGTACTGGCGCATCGCCGACAACCGCGACCTTGCGCTGACCGGCACGTTCTATACCGGCTCGCTACCGATGCTGACGGCCAAGTACCGGCATCTCACCAACCTCGGTGCGTTCCAGGTTACCGGCTATGCGACGCGAAGCGCGCGCATTCCGCTTGGCAGTACCTCGACGGGCGCAGCCAACGCCAGCCAGCAATCATGGCGCGGGTATCTCGACGCCAACGGGAAGCTCCAGTTCTCGCCGCACTGGAGCCTGACCGGCAACGCACGTTTTGCCTCCGACCGCACCTTCCTGCGCCGCTACGACATCAGCCGTGACGACCGCCTGCGGTCTTCGCTGAACCTCGAGCGCATCGACGACGACAGCTATCTCTCGATTGCCGGCTGGGTCACGCAGACGGTCCGCGTCAACGATCCACAGGGCATGGTGCCGCTCGCCCTGCCAGCGATCGATTATCGCAAGAGGATGGCGTTCGACGGTGTTCCAGGACGGTTCGAACTGGAGGCCAACAGCCTGGCCATCGTCCGCACTGCGGGGCAGGACAGCCAGCGCGCCTTCGCGCGGGCGCAATGGGATCTGCGCACGATAACTGGGATGGGTCAGGAAGTAACCCTGACCGGCCTTTTGCGCGGCGATGCCTATCACAGTTCGGACAACGACCTTACTACAACGGCCATCTATCGGGGCCTGCCCGGTTGGCAGACTCGTGGAATTGCCACCGCAGCCATCGATGTGAAGTGGCCTTTTGTGGGCGATGCGTTCGGCGGCACGCAAGTGCTGACGCCTCGCCTGCAAGTCGTCGCGACTCCGGGCGTTCGCAATTTCGAAATCCCGAACGAGGATTCGCGCTCGGTCGATCTGGAGGACACCAACCTCTTCGCGCTGAACCGCTTTCCGGGTCACGACCGTATCGAAGATGGGGTACGTTTCACATATGGCTTTGACTGGACGTTCCAGCGTCCGGGCCTCCGGGTCATGACAACCATCGGGCAGAGCTATCGTCTATCAAGCCAGGCGACGATCCTGCCTGACGGCACCGGGTTGACCAATCGCGCCTCGGACTACGTCGGTCGCACGACCGTCCGTTTCGGCGACGTCATCAAGTTCACGCATCGCTTCCGGCTCGACAAGGACAGCTTTGCGCTGCGCCGCAACGAGTTCGACGCGACGATTGGCAACCATCGGCGCTACATCGAAGCAGGCTACCTCAAGCTCAACCGCAATATTGCGACCGCGTTCGAGGATCTTCAGGACCGTGAAGAGCTGCGCATTGCCGCGCGCACGCCAATTACCAGTGCGTTTTCAGTGTTTGGTTCGGCAATCGTAAACCTGACGGACCGGAATGAAGACCCGACGCGCACGTCAGATGGGTTCCAGATGTTGCGGCACCGCCTCGGCGTGGCTTACACCGACGATTGCCTCGACCTGTCGTTCACTTGGCGGCGTGACTATGTGAACATCGGTGACGCGGTGCGCGGCAACTCGTTCCAGATATCCCTCTCGCTCAAGAACCTCGGGGTGAAATAGCCTCTTCTATTGCCCTTTTGCGTCTGATGCGCCACTCAGCTTGGGTTAAGCCGTACGCGGCCAGAGAGAGATCATAGCAGAAGGCCGCCTTACGAGCGCCAGTTCGACAGGACAAATTCCAAGACCATGACGTCCAAGCTGAAGATCACCCGCAAGGCGGTTTCGCGCACGCTGGGTTCCACCGCCATGGCGCTCGGCGCGCTTTCGATCGCCGCCTCGCCGGTTCTGGCGCAGGGAGCAAACGCGCCTCTCAACATTCCAGCCAATCCAACCATGTTCGGGACGAACGATCCGAACGTCCGTCGCGCGACCGCCATCATCAATGGCGAGATCGTGACGGGCACCGACGTGGAACAGCGTCTAGCCCTGATCGTGTCGGCCAACGGTGGAAAGATCAGCGCAGAAGAAACCGAACGCCTGCGCATGCAGGTGTTGCGCAATCTGATCGACGAGACGCTACAGATCCAGGAAGCCAAGGCAGCTGACGTACCGGCCGACGACGCTCAGGTGGAATCGACCTATGAGCGCGTGGCCACGCAGAACTTCGGCCAGTCGCCCGAGGCGATGGAAAAGTATCTCGCACGCATCGGCTCTTCGGCAGCTTCGCTCAAGCGCCAGATCCGCGGTGAAATTGCGTGGCAGAACTTGCTGCGACGCAACGTACAGCCCTTCGTCAACATCTCGGAAGGCGAAGTGCAGGAAGCCATCCAGCGCCTGCAGGCCTCGAAGGGCACCGATGAATACCGCATCGGCGAAATCTTCCTCGCCGCAACCGATGAGAACAAGGCTCAGGTCTTTGCGAACGCAGAGAAAATCGTCGAGCAGCTGAAGCAGGGAGGAAGTTTCGTCGCCTATGCCCGGCAGTACTCGGAAGCGTCGACGGCTTCAGTAGGCGGTGATCTGGGCTGGATCCGTCTTGGGCAGCTACCGACCGAGCTGGCGTCAGCTGCGGGATCGATGGCTCCCGGGCAGCTTGCAGGCCCGGTAGAAATCCGTGGTGGATTCTCCATCCTGTACCTCATCGACAAGCGCCAGGTACTTACCGCCGATCCGCGTGATGCCTTGCTCAGCCTCAAGCAGATCTCCATCGAGTTTGCCAAAGGCACCACCAATGAGCAGGCGACCAAGCGCGCAGCCGAGTTTGCTGCGACCGTGAAAGCGATCAAGGGCTGTGGCGATGCCGAAGCGCAAGCCACGAAGATCGGCGCCACTGTTGTCGCCAACGATCAGATCAAGGCCCGTGATCTGCCGGCCCAGCTACAGGACACGTTGCTGAACCTTCAGGTCGGGCAAACAACCCCTCCATTCGGCTCGATCGACGAGGGTGTTCGCGTACTGATGCTCTGCGGTCGCGATGATCCGCAGGTCGCCAGCGGCCCCAACTTTGACGAGATGATGGCGCAGATGGAGGACGATCGCGTGAACAAACGCGCCCAGACCTACCTTCGCGACTTGCGACGCGACGCTGTCATCGAATACAATTGATCATCAACCGGCGGCTCTGATCAGTTCGGCAGCTGTCGGGCCACTTTCTAGCAGCTCCAACAGCCCTCGCTCGTGCCGCGACAACCATCGCGTCGCGCGAGGTAGCCGGAGCTGCTGCCGCCAGTGATCTTGCTCATCGAGCAAGCCAAGCACCGCAGGATGGATATAACTCTTCCGGGCGATTGCTGGCGTGTTGCCGAGGTGGTCCGAGACTTCCGCCAACAGCGTCTTGAGCGAAACCTGATCAGGGGCTTGCGCCAATGTTGCAAAACCAAGCACGCTTGCTCGCCAGGTTCTGAAGTGCTTGGCAGTGAAGTCTTCGCCCATCACCTCGCGCAGCCAGTCGTTGACGTCCGCCGAGCCCACCGGGCAGGGGCAGCCATCTTCGTCTAGGTACTGAAAGAGGTGCTGCCCCGGCAGATCCTGCATCTTTTTCACGAAGCGGACGAGTCCCCGATCAGTTACCTGCATTTCCCGATCCTTGCCCGATTTGGCCCGGAAGCGCAGACGGAGCACCTGTCCCTTCACTTCGGCGTGCCGCATTCTCAGCGTCGTCGCGCCGAAACTGCTGTTGGCTCGCACATAGGCTTCGTTGCCGATGCGTATCCCGCCGGTGTCCAGTAACCGCACGACGCTGGCAATGCAGCGGTCGCGCGAGAGCTTGCTACGCTCCAGTTCATCCGACACGCGCGCTCTGACCAGTGGTAGGAGATGCCCGAATGCGGCACAGCGATCGAACTTCTCGCTTTCCCGTTCGGCTCGGAAGTCGGGATGATAACGATATTGCTTGCGTCCCTTCGCATCGGTCCCCGTCGCCAGAATATGACCGTTAGGAGCGGGACAGTACCAAGTGTCCACATAAGCCGGAGGCAAGGCAATCGCATTCAGACGGGCAATCTCGGCACGGTCGGCGATGCGTCGGCCTTTTGCATCGAAATAGGCCCAGCCTCTGCCGCATCGCCTGCGTGTCACGCCGGGAAGGTTGTCATCGACATGCACGAGTTTTGCGGCTTTGCTCTCCATGAGTTGGCGAACGGCTGCAGAGCACTTGCAGTTCCCGTGACCAGCCGCGATATAGTATGTAACACTAACAAATTTAGAAGGAGCCCCTTGATGTCAGAAGAGTACGTTCCACCCAAGGTCTGGACTTGGGACAAGGCCAATGGCGGCGCCTTCGCCAGCGTCAACCGCCCCATCGCCGGCCCCACAAGCGAGCGCGAGCTGCCCGTCGGCAAGCATCCGTTCCAGGTCTATTCGCTCGGCACGCCTAACGGTCAGAAGGCGACGATCATGCTGGAAGAACTGCTCCAGATGGGCTTCTCCGAAGCGGAATACGACGCTTGGCTGATCAAGATCTTCGATGGTGATCAGTTTACGACGGGCTTCGTCGACATCAACCCGAACTCCAAGATCCCTGCGATGGTCGACAGGTCCGGACCAGATCCGTTTCGGGTTTTCGAATCAGGCGCAATCCTCATGCATCTGGCGGAGAAATTTGGCGTCCTCTTGCCGACATCGGGTCAGGCGCGTGCCGAATGCTTGTCCTGGCTGTTCTGGCAGGTCGGTTCGGCACCCTTCATCGGGGGAGGCTTCGGCCATTTCTACAACTACGCGCCGATCAAGATAGAATACGCCATCGACCGCTATGCGATGGAAACCAAACGCCTGTTCGACGTCGCCAATCGCCAGCTTGCCAAAACCCGCTATCTCGCAGGTGACGATTACACCATCGCCGACCTTGCGACTTACACCTGGTTTGGCAACATCTACCGGGGCGAGGCCTATGGCGAAGCTGCAACTTTCCTTTCGATGCACGAATATGAGCACGTCGGACGCTGGGTCGCGGAAATCGACGCGCGCCCTGGCGTTCTGCGTGGCCGGTTGGTCAATTCGCAAAAGGGCCTTGCGGAACGCCACGACGCAAGCGACTTTGACGCCCTCCCCCCTGAAAAGCTGCAGAGCATCGTCAAGGGCTTCTGACGAAACAGAAGGGGTGAGCCGACCTCCCGCTCACCCCTTTCAAGCCCTCTTGGCATATGGCCTCACCACGCTATAAGCGCGCCTCCTGATGGGGCGTCGCCAAGTGGTAAGGCACCGGTTTTTGGTACCGGCATTCGCAGGTTCGAATCCTGCCGCCCCAGCCAGAGTTCAAAAACCCCGAAAAATAGGGGTTTTGAGCCAAGAGTTGTAGCACCTCGCTGTAGCACCTTCTGTAGCACTCATGCATCTCCCGGTGAGTGAGCGATAGGGTGTTGAAGACAGTAAGACCATATCCCATCTGCGACTCACCAGCTTGCTGCATTCGTCCGAATCGCTCATGCACGGCTCCAGTCCAAAATTGCTTCAGGCGCGCGTGGCTTGATCAGATTTAAGATGGGTATGCGTTTTGCCGAAGCGTCATTCACGTAGGCTGTGGCCGACAAAAACTTCCCTTTTGTGCCGTCCTGCGTTAGCTGCTCTGCACTAAAATCAGCCGCAGGTCAGGCCGCCATTTCGATGCCTTCAACTAACAAGCTCAAGACTTATCGGCGCTCAAACCTATCGTCCAAAAATCCAGCAAAATTGGGCGTGAGAAAGCTGAATCAGGCAATTAGAGAGCAAGCAGAACGAGAGCATGAAGTTGTTCAACTCACTGCGAGAGATGCTCAGATTCGCGCGAGTCTCATGGGCTCAGGGAGATACCCTCCTGACCCTTTGTCAGTATGGGCTGATTTTGAACAATACAGGGATTATACCAACCTGGGTGAGGAACATCTCAATCCTTGGAGAAACGTTGGTCAGTATCTCAAGCTTCATCTCCTACTTCGCGCGACTCTCATTTTCGGTGGCTACTCCTTCACCGCGAAAATCCGGCCAGACCTTGAAAGCAAATGGAGCGCTAATGGCTGCAACCCATCCGAACGAATTTTTAAACTCATCTCGAACGGTTTGGCAGAAGAAGGGCTGAGCAAGCTTCCACTGACATACGTCATCGAAGGAAAAGGGCGACGCGGATACGGCTCGGTCGGCTTACACATCCATGGCTTCGTCCAAACCGAGGATCCACATGTGGCAACGAGACTCAAGGTCATGTTCTCACGGAAGTTCGCTGATCATCCGAAAGGCCGTGCCGCTGCAGGATATGCAGCAAAGGCAGGTGACCCTGTGCAGTTCAAACCGATCTACGACGCAGGTGATCCCGCCAATAATACGGCTGGTCGGTGGGCCTCTTACATCACGAAGAACGTGCTCAGGCTGGATCAGCGTCTTCGGGACAAGCGAATCTTCGTCACGAAAGAAGGGACGGCATTGGCACGTGAGCTTTGGTCGTTCATGCGTGATGAGAGTTGACGAACGTGGTGGTCGAGAAGCTGGCAGGGATCACAATCTGAATCCAGACATGCCAGCGTTGGGTTTGCATGCCCCTTCCCACCGTTCCTTCATCACTCTATTGGAAATGGCGGAAAGAATTGGTCTGGGACAAACCCGCCAGTCGCAATCGCACGCCGGAGCGGCAGGTTTCGGTTGAAGCGAACGTTCGCGGTTGCAATGGAGTAGTCCATGGATGAGCATAGTTGGCTTGTCGCGGACTGGCGGCTCGTGGCGCGGACCGGTCGAACGCTGCCACCGATCGGTCCAGCTCTCAACCTTTAATCGAATGGCTGTCTTTTCAAATCGCCCCCCCGGGGGAGGGGCGGTCAGGAAAATCACGCAGTCTCGGAAGCAGTTGCGGCAGCGGAGAACGCAAATTGCGTTTCACACCCACCATGGGCGCACACCGGCTTGTTTAGTGGAAAAGGCCGCTGATATTTTGTCCGTCCGCAGCCGCTACAAGCAAATTGGCTACGGAACGCCATGAATTCGGCCCAGCGCGTCTTCTCGTCGCCGATCGACCCGTCACCATAGGGGCCTTCCTGAAAATGGCTCCCGAAGTTCTCGACCGTGCCATTAACGAGGCTGTTAATAAAGCGGTTGTTGACGCCGGGCACGTCCGCCGGCGCGAGGCCGATCCTCTTAAGAAATGCACCGATCGCAAGTGCCAATTCCGACCGCTCGTAGGAAAAAGCGCGCTCGAGCGCCCGGATGCGCACATCCACACCAAAGCCGCGCGCAAGACCGAGAAGCCATTCCTCCTCGGCCTGCCTCATCTCGTTTGCTGCAGACTCGCCTGCGTCCCAGCGCGCCTCGATCATTTCGTCCGTCACACGGTGGTCGGCAAACCGCGGACCATAGGCCGGGTCGAGACCGATGATCCGCGTGAAGCTCCAATTCTTTGCAGCGAGCTGGTCTTTAAGATAGTTGAAGAAGCGCTCGTCGTGGGTGACCAAAATGATCTGGAAGTCAGCGAACATCTTCGCGATCAGCGCACCGATCGCGCGGCGGTGGTCTGCATCGTAGGACGTGACGATATCATCGAGCGCAATCACCGGCGCGCCGATGTTGAAGCGCTTGATTGCCGCGAGCCGCAATGCCAGCGCAACCGAATGAATCTGTGAGTCACTAAGATATCCACCGGGTGGGACGCCGTTCCGATTCTCAGAAAAGTCGATGACCAGCTGCATCTTGTGCTGGGTCGTGTCCTCTTCGCCCGGCAATTCGAGCCTTATCGGTTTCGCTCCTGCGCCTTGAATTTCCTGATAGATCTCGTTCATCGGCACCTGGAGCAGGTCGAGCAGCGACTGCACCTTTGCGCGAATAGCATCCGAGATTTGTTTCGCCTGGGCAGTCAACGCTTCATGGAGCTTCCCAAGCTCTTGGGAGGTTCTCACCGCCAAGCCGATTTCCTCCTGTAGCTCGAGCAAGGAGTCGATCTTGGCTTTCGCCTTCACCCAAGTGTGGTCGCCCTGCTTGGCCTCGATATCCAAAATCTGCTGATCCAGGTCCGCGATCAGCGCGGCAATCTTTGGGATAACTTCAGCCGCGTCGGGAGCTTCGGCTGCCGGCCATCCGGCTATGCCAGCCTGATAGGCGATCAGCTGGGACTTGATCCCGGTTCCATCATCGTCAGCCAGGTGCTCAATAAGGGCGGGCAGTCGGACCAGCAATCGGTTGTGGGCAGTCGTCGCAGCCTTGGTGGCGTCATCAAGCGCAGTCTTCGCATCACCGTAGGTCTTCAAATCGTCGAGATGCTCGACGAGGAGATCCCGAATGCCGGTAACACTGCCGGCCTGCGTTTGATCGATCGGCGTCTCACATACCGGGCAAGCTTCGAGTGCGGTGCCATCATCCGCAAATAGCGCTTCAGCTTCCTTCCAAACTGCCCTGAACACCGTGCCGGATGCCTTGTCCCGCTCATCTACTTCCAAGGCCTTCGCATCGACCAGTTCCGCCAACGCCACGCCGAATGACGGGATCGCACCGGATACAACCGGATCGCCGTCATTTTCGGGCTTCGTCTCCAGCCAAAGGGCAGCGGCGGTCGCTCGCACCTGTTTCAAGCCAGCAAGCCCGATCCTGTTTTCCTCGGCCTCGACCCGCTTCTCAACTTCGGCGTAGGCGTTATCCGATGTAGCTAGGACCGCGAATGTCAGCGTGTCATCAAGCGGTGCGACCACCGCTGCGTTGATATGCTCCAGCACTGCCGCGTCGTCCCATTTCTGAAGGGCTTGGGCGGTCTGTTTACAGACTTCGCCATCCAACCGCGTCAGCTCGACCTGACTCTCGGAAGCTGCCTTCACGTCCTTGCGGAGCGCGCGCAGATTTTTCTGCACTTCGACGAGCGGCGTCAGTTGCAGCCATCCGGCGATGTCGGCGTAGCGGGTCTCGGGTTTATGGGTCTCGACGAATGTTCGCAGGGTGTAGCCGCGCACAATCGGAGAGACGACGAACGCCCTTTGCATGGCGACGGCTGTCGCATGAATAGGCCGGTCATTGCCGGCTGCGGCACGATGGCCCTCTGCGACCACTTTTTTGGTGACGGTGGCGAACTTCACGGTGGGCGCGATGCCTGCCGCCTGCGCACCGGTATGTCCGAGGGCAACTGGTCCCGCCTGATTGTTAAGCGAGCGCTGGCCGAGACGCTCTAGCGTGCCGTGCTCGGAGAACAGAAATTCAAGCGCATCGATCACGCTCGATTTGCCACTTCCGTTCGGCGCAAAAATCGCAAGGGACGGCTTCTTGCTGAAATCGAACGTCTTGGGCTGGAGATAGGCCCGGAAACCTTCAAGGGTCAGCGAATGAAATCGGGTGGGATCAGCCATTGGCGACCGCCTCTTCCTCTAGTGCAGCGCGTTTGGCGGCAAGCTCGACGATGGCAGCCTTGGCGTTGGCCACCGCATTGGCGTGCAGCCCCACGGTCAGGAGATTATCGGTGAGAATGCTGGCGAGATCCGCGTCAACACCCTGGGACCCTTTCAGCGTTTCCGCGAGCTTGGTGAGGAAGGTTTCCGGGGTCTCAACCTCTGGCGTCGTAACCTGCTCCACACCATCGGCGATTGCCTCTGCCAGTGCAACTTGTTGGTCATCCTCCGGCATCTTCCCCCCTTCATTGATCAGCTAGTTTTCTTAGGACCGCGCTGTAAGCCAAGGACCGGCATAACATGCGACGGGGCCAGGGTATCTAAGTAACTGCGGTGGGCGGCAGCTATAATGTTGTTGGCAACGCGCATGAAAGGATGGCAGCTTCTGGGCATCGGCTATTTGATACTGAATGGTCGAGATGAAGCGCATACCTGCTGGTCGGTAGCTGCCGGAAGCGGAACGCCGCATCATGTGATCGACTGCCTCTTCGGATCGCGCCTCTCATCGTAACCCATCTACAAGCTGTTCGACGAGAGCACCCTGCTTTGCTGGTTCAACGAACCGGCACAAAGTCTAGCACCGATCGGTGCGGCATCCAATCTACCGCACCGACCAGATAAGAAGACAGACTGTGGAGACCAGATAGACAAATCTGCTCATGGCTTCCAAACACTGGACGCGATCTAAGCGTCCTCGAGAGCATTGACCCCGTTCCACCAAAGCCGCAGTTCACCAAAATCCAGAAACCCTTCGGTGGCCAATATGTTGGTCAGTTCCTCGATTTCCTTGGCGTATGTGCATACGATGTCCCACGCCACCCTCCACAGCCTCTTGACTTCAGCAGTCGCACCGAAGATTTCCGAGCTCTGCGGCGGGTTGGACAGTTGCTCCTTCAACCATCTCGAAAGCTCTGCCAGTGGTTCGCGAGGGTCAAAAACTTCCGTTATCAGCAGGGACGCCAGTTTCTCACCCTCAGCAGCAATTCCTGGCCACATCTTCATCCGTGTCCGTCCAGATGCACGAAGAGCGGCAATCTCAGAAGCAAGGACGCAGACGGTATACCAGTCGTCCACATCCTCCTCGGACAGATTTCTCATGCACGAGGAGCAGGCGCAAATAGCAGCCCACGGAAGCCAGACATCGGAGTCATCGGGGACGTCTTCAATACTAACTTGCTGAACAACAACGCCGAAATGCAGTGTTGCGACGGCATTGGCTGCGGCACGTGCAGCCGGAAAAGATGTAGAATGGATGGTCTTGGCATTTAGCCTTCCAATAGGCTCCTTTAAGATGATGCGAGGAGCCGAACCCAATAACCACGTTTTCCTCTAAAACACTTTGGCTTTCGTTACAGAATCGCGTCCGCGTTTTCCTTGAGGCATCATCTTGAGCCAACCAGCTGAGAGAACAAAAAAGCAGATCCGGTGGCAACGAAACAAAGCGGCGCAACGCGCACGCCAGCGTGCTCAAAGACAGCCAGCAGAGCTGGCGCCCGACTTTCTTCATGCTTTAGATGTCGAACGTATGAAACGCGGCAGCTGGGATGCAATCCGTTGGGCATGGAACAGACCGGAGCTGAATTATTGGACTTCGAACGGCGGACCACATTGGCTGCGAAAATATGGGGGGCATTGGCATGCTTTCGCGGCCAATATTTGGACAGCAATAGTCGAGCTTGAGGCGCAGCTCGGTCCTGGCAAAGCTACTCCGACGCGGATTTCTCGGCATTTGGCTATGAAAGGTTGGTTGGCGGGGTATACGGAAAACACCGCTCGGATACGTGTCAATCGCGCACGAGCCACCATCATAGCTCTGGAGCAAGCAGCTCGTAATGACCCGAATGCAGAGTTCTGGCTGCCATTCCATTTTAGCAATGACGATGCCGGCTCGAGTTGAACGAGACCAACACCACCTTGGCTATGACCCATGCGCTTGGCAAGACAGCCCACCTCGATTTCCCACCCGTTTCCATTGATCATTCAATTTATAACACTCGCATCAACAACGAAGCGAGTAACAGCATGAAACTTTTCAAGATTTCCGACATCAATCTCGTCGAGCCATTTACCGTGGTTGCAGAGTCACGAGACCGCGCCGCGGACTACTTCATCGCATGCCTCAATCGCGGCTTCGGGCACGTGCCGGTGATCGAATATGCCGTGACCCTGTGGAACCCCAAAAACATCGACGACCATAAAGGGTTGCGGGAAGTTCTCGGGCAGCCAGGAACAGTGTGGACTTGGGAGGGACGTGAGCGGTGGGAGTTCGCCAACCCCTTTGACATCGACGTCCGCTAAATCGTGGGGTGATATCACGCTCGGTGCCCCAGGATCGAGAAGTCCTAGAGCGCCGAGCTTTCATTGAACGGGGTGCCGCCGATCCGCCGGTGCTGGATTCCGTCGGTTATACCGAGGCGTTAGGAGGTGCCGCTGCCGAAGCGAGGCATTCGGACGACATATCAGCGCCGGGAAGTCTTCTCCGCGAGAACGCCGAAACGCCTAAGCCTCAGCCCTCCGACGCCGGCATGAATAGAACCGGCGCCTCGGTTTCCTCCTGCGCACTGCGCAACCAGTCACGGGGCGAGATGCCCTGTGCTTCGATCGCGAGAAGCGGTGCCGGCCGGGTTGCGAGTGCCGCTTCTCGGTCGCGCAATTTGCGCGCAACGGGTCGGGCTCTTTCGCTGGCACTGGTAAGCTCGAGCGACCAAGCCTGACTGCCCGGCTCGACCGCTTTGGCCTCAACCTCTTGTCGGGCGAGATCGGCGAGGCCGAGTCGTCCTGTAAGATTCTGTAGCGTGCGCGATGCATCGCGAGCTGCTTCGCTGCTCGCCGCAGTTTCATTGCAGGCCGCGAGAGCAGAGAAGCGCAGACCCGACGCAAGCGCGAAAGCGTCCAGCATCGGATCCGCCGGCGCGTATCCATCCGGGCCCGCAAGCAGATATTCGGCGCGTCCAGCAAACCTGTTTTGAAGCCGGTGCGCCTCGCGAGCCACGTCGTGCCACTGACGCTCGGCGCGACCCGCATCGGTCAACAACCAAGCCTCGTCCATCTGCTCGGCGATCGTTTTTAGAGCGGAGAAATCAGTCTCGATGATGTCACGGCGGACCTCCTCGATCTGCGCACTCACTGCGTGAATCAAATTGGCCACGTCATCGACGGCACGCCTAACCCCATCGATCTTGGCTGATACCATGGCGAAGCCGGCCATCGACACACCGATACCAGCTGCTCCGAGGGCCAAATTGGCAATACCCATGTCATTCAGCACGTCCACGCCGCTGCGGAGATGATCAATGCCGCCCGACATGGGCTCGAGCTTGTCTTCAATGCGGGCGATGCCGCCTTCCACTCGCCCTAAGCTTGCCTCTACTCGATTGGAGCTCTGTCCTAGCGCCGCTACGGCATCTTCGATCCGGTGTGCGGTCCGGCTGGTGTCGAATGTTTTTTGCACCGCGGTTACGCCGAGATAGGCGGCGGCGACGGGCGCCGTTGCAGGATTTGCCAAGGCGACGAGCGCCGCCATGGCGCGCGTCTCCTGCATGTAGCCGACAACCTTCCCCGTGGACATGTCTCGGAGCATTGATCCGAACGGCCCGACCTTCCCGGTCTGAATGAACGTGATCACTTCCTTGGACGCGTGCTTAAGCGCGTATCGCCCGGCCGTCTGTATAATGCTCATTGAATACTTGCCCTTGCTTCACCGCAGACGCTATCGATCAGATCGGTCACTTGCGCGAGAACCGGTCGAGGGTCTCCAGCGCTGCCCATCCATCTCGTGCCGATCCGAACAGCAGCCGCAGAACGCAGGCGCTCATACAGGCCGGCACGCGTCTGCAAAGTTCGCTCAGCGGCGACCCCTGCTTCCCAAACAGCATTTGCCGCCATTTCCCCGAGCTCGCTGACCTTCCGGACAAGCGTGAGATTCCCTAGTGACCAACTGCTCGAGGTAGAGGCTTCGGATTGGGAGACTTCGGCCGTCGAACCATCCGACGAACCCGAACCGCCGACAAGATCGCGGTTCACGTGCGCCTGATCCTCGCTTACGGCAGCAATTGGAAAATCAAATCCCGTGCTTGCTGAGAGCGCGTTGCCATAGGGCTCGAAGGTCGGCGAAATGGCCGCGAGCTCGCGGCCAGCGGATTGCAACAGGCGCTCCAGTGCGCTCGGCACAGCCTCACACATCAAAGCATCGATGCGGTGATCCGCAAAATTTGCCGGGTCCCATACGCTGTCCTTGAGGCTTGCCTGATCAAGGCTGGACTCGAACCTGCTGCGCGCTTCGTCGGCAAGGTTGTTAAGCAGGTGGTAGGCAGCCAGAACTTGGCGGTCACGCCACTCAGCAAGTGCTTGCCGCTCTAGTGCAGCTTGCCAGTCAAGCATCGCGCTGGAATCCCCCACTAATCTTCCGTGCTCGGGGAATGGACGGAGAAACGGGTGCTGTCCACCACGAAGAAGCCAACGGACCGAAAACGATGTAGAGCTGGTGCGAGCGTTCAGTCCTGAGGTGCATCGAATGACCGTCATTGCCTGGATCATTGCCGGACTTCTGATGATCATTCTGGGCCGAGCTCTGGCTCCGTTGATCGCTGCCCTTGTGCTTATAGCCATCAAAGTGACCTGCGCCGCCGCATTAGGAGTCGGGACGGCCCTTGCCGTGAGTTACGCCGCAAACCAAGCGGGGTATCCAGCGCCGGAGATTGCCGGTGCAGCGGCGGGGTTGCTGCTGTTTCTGACGGTGGCGAACGCACTCTTGCACCAAACTGGTGCGGTAAAGGACCACCCCTCCCCGACGACATCAAGTTGCGCCGCTAATGACCCGCGACAGCCAGAACTCGCTGACGAAGGCGATCGGCCATTGGAATCCGATCCTGTCGTCCAAGCGGCATGGGCAAAAGCGGAACAGCTGGTCGGCGCAAACAGAGAGCTTAACTCGGCCCGCAGAAGCTGTGCAGCGTTGCTCCGGCTCGCAAACGAAGATGAACTCGACGTCCGGCTGATAGATCTGGCCGCAATGGTTACCCGCAATGTTCCAGCTTTGGTGGCCGAAGTCAGTGCGCTCTGGATCGATGGAACTCCGCAGGAGCGGCGAAACCTTGCCGAAGGATTGTCCAACGATCTGGTAAGTTTGGGCGAGGCATCGGCAAAAGAGGTCGAACGACGTCGATCTGAAAGAAAATCGAGGCTTACTGCATTGCGGGCACACGTCGCAGCTCGGATCGGGGACGAGAATGAAGGTGGTTAGGCTCTGGACCCGCCTTGGGTCTCATCAGTCCGGCTTCGGCAAAAATCCTCGGCCTGCTGTGTTGCCAGATTCAGAACGCGGGACCAAGCTAGGCGGGAAAACGCGCCAGATGCCATCTTCGCAACAGTGGGCAATGCCGGACTTGCCTGCAAACATTTCATCTCGGAGCGTGATCTTATTTCCGTGCAAAAGCCACGCTGAGATTTCGACGGCTGCCCCAAACTGGGCGTCCCACCCGTTGAGGTGGCGACTGTAGGCGTGGAGCAGTTTCGTCGCCTGTGACGTGACCCCCTGATTTTCCTCCAAGCTTGATTAGAGTCCGGCCATTGGAAGGACGGACAGATGAAGCGAACGAGGTTCACGGAAGAGCAGATCATTGGCGTGCTGAAGGAAGCGGAGGCGGGTGCGAAGACCGCTGACCTGGCCCGGCGGCACGGTGTGTCGGAAGCGACGATCTACAACTGGAAGGCCAAGTATGGCGGCCTGGAGGTGTCGGACGCGAAGCGGCTGAGGGCGCTCGAGGACGAGAACGCCAAGCTGAAGCGGCTGCTGGCCGAGGCCATGCTGGACAACGCTGGCCTGAAGGATCTTCTCGCAAAAAATGTATGACCCGCCCTGTCCATGCAAGGGTCGATCGGTGGTGACGGTGCCAGTCTGCACAAATGTATCCGGCCTCTCGCGAGTGGACCGCTGTTGCGGCCAGGCCTTGATGAGATCCGCGCGTATCGTTCTCGGATAAATGCTTCGGGCTGGTAGCCCGTTTTTTTGACGGAGCTTACGATACGCAGGTCAACTGTTTCGTCATCACGCTCACGAACCTCGCAGTCTGTAGCGGTCCAGATCAGCCGAAGGCTGGATCCCTCCGCTCGTAACTGGCACCGGGCTTCGTCAGCACGACCCACAAGATGCGGGCGATCTTGGCTGCCAAGGCGACGGTGACCTTGTTCTTATGCATTCGGCGTTCCAGCCCATCAAGCCATGGCCCCAGGCGGTCCCGGCTTCGGTCGAGATGCGTCACGCAGGATCTAGCTCCGTGGATGATCATGCGCCGGAGGTACTTGTTGCCACGTTTGCTGATGCCGAGCAGCCTCGTTTTGCCCCCAGTAGAGTACTCCCGTGGCACGAGCCCAAGCCATGCCGCCAGATCGCGAGCTTTGCGGAACTGACGCCCCGTGCCGGCCGATGCAAGCAAGGCGGTGGCCCCCAGTGGGCCGACACCGGGTACAGTCATTAAGCGACGGGCCGTATCGCTGCGCGCTGCGATAGCTTCGATCTCGCGGTTCATGGCGGCGATGCGCTGTTCGAGATCGCCGAGTTCCCCGAATACCTCAGTCAGCATTCGGCGCATGGCGGGCGTGAGCTCATTGTCCATATCCCCGAGCACCCGTGGCATGTCGGCTTTGAACTTGCCGGCACCTTGGTGGATTGCGATGCCGTATTCCAGGCAAAAGGCGCGCATCTGACTGATCAGTCGCGTGCGATGAGCGATCATCCTGTCCCGGACGCGGTGCAGAGCCTGCAGGTCAATCTGTTCCGGCGACCGGATCTCCACGAAGCGCATCGTCGGCCTGGTTACCGCTTCTGCGATGGCTTCGGCGTCGATGATATCGTTCTTGTTCGACTTCACGAACGGCTTCACGAACTGTGCCGGCACGATCCGCACAATGTGACCCATCGCTTGAAGTTTGCGCGCAAGCCACTGCGAACCGGGACACGCTTCCATCCCCACCAACACCGGCGACGCACGCTCAAAGAACTGCAGCAACGTCTCCCGTCTGAAGGTGGCTTTCTGGATCGGTGCGTGAGAAGCATCGAGGCCGACGACGTGAAAGACCGTCTTGCCGATGTCGATGCCGAACACGGCTGCATCTCTTGGCTTGTTCCGTATGCTCATTGCATCCTCCTTCTTGATCGCTCGACTGTGGATGGAAGGACAGGGCGGGTCATCCCATTATTGGTGACGCCCGCTGCCAAGCGAGAGGCGGTCGCACGTCTCCAGGCATTCCTGGGGATGAGTGAGCGGCGGGCGTGTCGTGTGATAGGCGCTGACCGGAAGAGCATGCGCTACGCCTGGCGCGATGCCGGTCTGTTTGAAGCCATCAACACCGTGCTGGTTATGAACTTGCGGGGAATCGAAGGACGCGAAGCCTCGCCGAGTGCTGGAGTGATCGATAGCCAGTCGGTGAAGACCACTGAAAGTGGCGGAATTACGGGCTTTGACGCTGGCAAGAAGGTCAAAGGCCGCAAGCGGCACATCCTGACAGACACCTGCGGCTTCCTGATCTTGATTCTCGTCCACACCGCCGACATTCAGGATCGCGACGGTGCTGTCGATGTGCTGGCCGCTGTTCGCACGCGGTTCCCCTGGCTGCGCCATGTGTTCGCTGATGGCGGCTATGCCGGCGACAAACTACGATCCGCTCTCGTCGGCATGGGCAGGTGGACAATCCAGATCATCAAGCGTTCCGACAAAGCCAAGGGCTTCGAGGTGCTACCACGCCGATGGGTTGTAGAGCGAACCTTCGCATGGCTTGGCCGCTGCCGACGCCTTGCCAAGGACTGGGAAAAGTCCATCGCGTCTTCAACCGCATGGGCACTCATAGCTTCAATCCGAATGCTCACGCGCCGAACCGCAAGATATTGCTGGAATTGAGAAACTTCTGAATCAGGCACTAAGGGGTGAAGCGCACGGTCAAAGTGTCGCGACGTTCGGTGGACGCATTGGACCGCTCGGCAGAAACTCGCAGTGCGTCGACCGTTGCTCGCGTCCGAGGTGCCATTTTCAGTCTTCTTGACAAAAATGTATGACCCGCCCTGTCCATGCAAGGGTCGATCGGTGGTGACGGTGCCAGTCTGCACAAATGTATCCGGCCTCTCGCGAGTGGACCGCTGTTGCGGCCAGGCCTTGATGAGATCCGCGCGTATCGTTCTCGGATAAATGCTTCGGGCTGGTAGCCCGTTTTTTTGACGGAGCTTACGATACGCAGGTCAACTGTTTCGTCATCACGCTCACGAACCTCGCAGTCTGTAGCGGTCCAGATCAGCCGAAGGCTGGATCCCTCCGCTCGTAACTGGCACCGGGCTTCGTCAGCACGACCCACAAGATGCGGGCGATCTTGGCTGCCAAGGCGACGGTGACCTTGTTCTTATGCATTCGGCGTTCCAGCCCATCAAGCCATGGCCCCAGGCGGTCCCGGCTTCGGTCGAGATGCGTCACGCAGGATCTAGCTCCGTGGATGATCATGCGCCGGAGGTACTTGTTGCCACGTTTGCTGATGCCGAGCAGCCTCGTTTTGCCCCCAGTAGAGTACTCCCGTGGCACGAGCCCAAGCCATGCCGCCAGATCGCGAGCTTTGCGGAACTGACGCCCCGTGCCGGCCGATGCAAGCAAGGCGGTGGCCCCCAGTGGGCCGACACCGGGTACAGTCATTAAGCGACGGGCCGTATCGCTGCGCGCTGCGATAGCTTCGATCTCGCGGTTCATGGCGGCGATGCGCTGTTCGAGATCGCCGAGTTCCCCGAATACCTCAGTCAGCATTCGGCGCATGGCGGGCGTGAGCTCATTGTCCATATCCCCGAGCACCCGTGGCATGTCGGCTTTGAACTTGCCGGCACCTTGGTGGATTGCGATGCCGTATTCCAGGCAAAAGGCGCGCATCTGACTGATCAGTCGCGTGCGATGAGCGATCATCCTGTCCCGGACGCGGTGCAGAGCCTGCAGGTCAATCTGTTCCGGCGACCGGATCTCCACGAAGCGCATCGTCGGCCTGGTTACCGCTTCTGCGATGGCTTCGGCGTCGATGATATCGTTCTTGTTCGACTTCACGAACGGCTTCACGAACTGTGCCGGCACGATCCGCACAATGTGACCCATCGCTTGAAGTTTGCGCGCAAGCCACTGCGAACCGGGACACGCTTCCATCCCCACCAACACCGGCGACGCACGCTCAAAGAACTGCAGCAACGTCTCCCGTCTGAAGGTGGCTTTCTGGATCGGTGCGTGAGAAGCATCGAGGCCGACGACGTGAAAGACCGTCTTGCCGATGTCGATGCCGAACACGGCTGCATCTCTTGGCTTGTTCCGTATGCTCATTGCATCCTCCTTCTTGATCGCTCGACTGTGGATGGAAGGACAGGGCGGGTCATCCCATTATTGGTGACGCCCGCTGCCAAGCGAGAGGCGGTCGCACGTCTCCAGGCATTCCTGGGGATGAGTGAGCGGCGGGCGTGTCGTGTGATAGGCGCTGACCGGAAGAGCATGCGCTACGCCTGGCGCGATGCCGGTCTGTTTGAAGCCATCAACACCGTGCTGGTTATGAACTTGCGGGGAATCGAAGGACGCGAAGCCTCGCCGAGTGCTGGAGTGATCGATAGCCAGTCGGTGAAGACCACTGAAAGTGGCGGAATTACGGGCTTTGACGCTGGCAAGAAGGTCAAAGGCCGCAAGCGGCACATCCTGACAGACACCTGCGGCTTCCTGATCTTGATTCTCGTCCACACCGCCGACATTCAGGATCGCGACGGTGCTGTCGATGTGCTGGCCGCTGTTCGCACGCGGTTCCCCTGGCTGCGCCATGTGTTCGCTGATGGCGGCTATGCCGGCGACAAACTACGATCCGCTCTCGTCGGCATGGGCAGGTGGACAATCCAGATCATCAAGCGTTCCGACAAAGCCAAGGGCTTCGAGGTGCTACCACGCCGATGGGTTGTAGAGCGAACCTTCGCATGGCTTGGCCGCTGCCGACGCCTTGCCAAGGACTGGGAAAAGTCCATCGCGTCTTCAACCGCATGGGCACTCATAGCTTCAATCCGAATGCTCACGCGCCGAACCGCAAGATATTGCTGGAATTGAGAAACTTCTGAATCAGGCACTAAGGGGTGAAGCGCACGGTCAAAGTGTCGCGACGTTCGGTGGACGCATTGGACCGCTCGGCAGAAACTCGCAGTGCGTCGACCGTTGCTCGCGTCCGAGGTGCCATTTTCAGTCTTCTTGACAAAAAATGTATGACCCGCCCTGTCCATGCAAGGGTCGATCGGTGGTGACGGTGCCAGTCTGCACAAATGTATCCGGCCTCTCGCGAGTGGACCGCTGTTGCGGCCAGGCCTTGATGAGATCCGCGCGTATCGTTCTCGGATAAATGCTTCGGGCTGGTAGCCCGTTTTTTTGACGGAGCTTACGATACGCAGGTCAACTGTTTCGTCATCACGCTCACGAACCTCGCAGTCTGTAGCGGTCCAGATCAGCCGAAGGCTGGATCCCTCCGCTCGTAACTGGCACCGGGCTTCGTCAGCACGACCCACAAGATGCGGGCGATCTTGGCTGCCAAGGCGACGGTGACCTTGTTCTTATGCATTCGGCGTTCCAGCCCATCAAGCCATGGCCCCAGGCGGTCCCGGCTTCGGTCGAGATGCGTCACGCAGGATCTAGCTCCGTGGATGATCATGCGCCGGAGGTACTTGTTGCCACGTTTGCTGATGCCGAGCAGCCTCGTTTTGCCCCCAGTAGAGTACTCCCGTGGCACGAGCCCAAGCCATGCCGCCAGATCGCGAGCTTTGCGGAACTGACGCCCCGTGCCGGCCGATGCAAGCAAGGCGGTGGCCCCCAGTGGGCCGACACCGGGTACAGTCATTAAGCGACGGGCCGTATCGCTGCGCGCTGCGATAGCTTCGATCTCGCGGTTCATGGCGGCGATGCGCTGTTCGAGATCGCCGAGTTCCCCGAATACCTCAGTCAGCATTCGGCGCATGGCGGGCGTGAGCTCATTGTCCATATCCCCGAGCACCCGTGGCATGTCGGCTTTGAACTTGCCGGCACCTTGGTGGATTGCGATGCCGTATTCCAGGCAAAAGGCGCGCATCTGACTGATCAGTCGCGTGCGATGAGCGATCATCCTGTCCCGGACGCGGTGCAGAGCCTGCAGGTCAATCTGTTCCGGCGACCGGATCTCCACGAAGCGCATCGTCGGCCTGGTTACCGCTTCTGCGATGGCTTCGGCGTCGATGATATCGTTCTTGTTCGACTTCACGAACGGCTTCACGAACTGTGCCGGCACGATCCGCACAATGTGACCCATCGCTTGAAGTTTGCGCGCAAGCCACTGCGAACCGGGACACGCTTCCATCCCCACCAACACCGGCGACGCACGCTCAAAGAACTGCAGCAACGTCTCCCGTCTGAAGGTGGCTTTCTGGATCGGTGCGTGAGAAGCATCGAGGCCGACGACGTGAAAGACCGTCTTGCCGATGTCGATGCCGAACACGGCTGCATCTCTTGGCTTGTTCCGTATGCTCATTGCATCCTCCTTCTTGATCGCTCGACTGTGGATGGAAGGACAGGGCGGGTCATCCCATTAATGCCCGTTACGCTTGCAACGATCCATCGGGAGACGCAACTCCTCGATCCTGCGGCCAAGCCTGTTGCAACGTCCACGATCTTGCGCAACCCGGAAACCATAGTGCTCTATCATGCTCATGCCACGGAAAGGCCCAGAAGCAGGATCGTCATAGCGGATCGGGCTTTGGTCAGGATGTTACGGCACACCAAGCGCGACCTCGTTTGCGCTCTGAACGATGCGCACGAGCAACTGATCGATCGCGACGAGCAGCTCGCCGAGCTTGCCGCCGCCAACTTGGGATTGCGCCAAAACCAAGATCAGCATTGATGAAGGGGCCGGCTCGCCGCTGTGAGCCGGCCCCTTCCAGTTTGACGCGGACGCGATTCAGATAGCGGGCTGTTTGAGTAGCCCCTAGATTTCTGGACACCTTCAATCCTAATCTTGATGACAGGAGGCGACGATGGTCGGAACGAGCGGCGCTGCCACTGCAACATTGTGATCAAAATGCAGGATAGCGATCAACGTCACTAGCCTTGGGCAGCGCTAGAGTTTATCTTGGTTCAGGATTTTCCGACGGCGATATTTCGATTGCCCAAGAAAGTTAGATGTGAGTTTTCTGGGAAAACCTCAGACCGAACGATGCGGGGGTAGCATCAGATAGAGTTCTTCGGACTGGCAGTTCGGATCATGGCGCTATAAGTCACTGCAGAGTCATATGCTTTGCTGATTTTGCGGTCTAACTATCCCTCCAATTCATGTTTCGTCCAATCAATGGCATTGATTTGTTCAATAAATGGGATTTTTGCTAGCTCTAAGCTCATATCCAAAACAAGGAGAAAAGAGTGCACACCGTTTTATGGATTTTGGGCGTGATACTGTCCACTTTTGTATTATTGCTCATTTATGGTCATTTCTTTCCACCAACACCAGAGCAGTTGGCGGAGCAAGAGCGACTGAAGGTATTGAAACAGGCACAAAAGCAAATTGCGTCGGAGAGATCGGAAAGGAGAAGGCGGAGAAGAAATGCCCCTGCAAGAAAGGCGGCTCGTCAGCTCGCCTCAGACGAAATTTTCCACGGACCGATCAACCCTGCTTTGATCTGTCCTCACTGCGCAACTAAGGGCAAAGTTCACACGCAATCTGTGTCTAAGAAGCAGGGAATCAGCGGGGCAAAAGCCACAGGTGCATTGCTGACCGGAGGTGTTTCTTTGCTCGCTACGGGCCTTTCCGCCAAAGAAAAAAAGACAAAGGCTCTTTGCGGTCATTGTCGATCTGAATGGATATTTTAAGTAAATCTCTAGAAGTCGTCAAAAAAGGGCAAGGCGATAGTCGGATTGAGACTATGTGGATGAAGCCAATCCAGTGGACTTTTAAAGGTTTTTTGCCGGTTACCCATCTCAATAAGTCACCTTGACTTCGAATGCGAGCGGACTGATGCTGCCCAGATTTGAGTGCCGGCTCCGGGTATTTTATAGTCTGTTAATAGACTGGAAGATGGAGATCTCTGCCTGACGCCGGGTTAGCGTTGAGACCCAATCACGCCCAGAAGGCCACGGCGGCAGCGAGGCTTACGGCTGACAGGAAGTTTCTGGCGAGCTTGTCGTAGCGGGTTGCGATACGGCGGGAATCCTTGACCCAAGTTGGACAGTGACGTTGGAACAGGTGTCGAACATTGCTTCGTAAGTGATTGAATTTGCGTGATGTGGATTTGGCGCGGAGATTGGGTGTAGTAACAACATTTGCGCTGAACGTGGTGTTTCTGTGGAGTATTGTGCAGGTCGGCGATAACAACACATGCATGTTTGTTGTCGAACGAGTCGCCCGGGGCCACCGCTACCTCTATCTCGTCGAAAGCGTGCGCGAGGGTAAGGTCGTTCGTCAGCGCACCATCAAGGCGCTGGGCCGCAAGGATGCTCTTGCCGCCAGTGGCGAACTGGACAGGCTGGCAGCTTCGATTGCCCGGCACGCCGAACGCAGCATCATCCTTTCCGACATCGATGATGGCAAGATAACCGCCCACCGCATCGGCGGCCCCTTGCTGTTTGGCCGGTTGTGGCAGCGGCTTGGTGTCGATGCCGTGCTGGCCGAGGTGGCGGCAGGGCGTGGATTTGGCTTTGATGTCGAACGCGCGGTTTTCGTTGCCATGTTGCACCGGCTGTTCGTGTCAGGCTCGGACCGGGCGTGCACCGACTGGATGAAGAGCTATGCCATCGACGGAGTTGAGGATCTGGCGCTCCATCACTTCTACCGTGCCATGGCCTGGCTGGGCGAGGAGATCGAGGAGAAGGCTGAAGGCGCGTTGGCACCCCGATGCGTGAAGGACGTGATCGAGGAGAAGCTGTTCGACAGGCGCCGGGACCTGTTCACGGATCTGAGCCTCGTGTTCATGGATACCACCTCACTATCGTTCTACGGCGCAGGCGGTGACACGCTGGGGCGGCGTGGTCATTCCAAGGATCACCGGCCCGAGCTTGCGCAGATGATCCTGGCCGTGGTGATCGATGCCCAGGGGCGGCCGATCTGCACCGAGATGGTGCCGGGCAATACGGCCGATGTGAAAGTCCTCCTGCCCATCGTCACGCGCCTGCGTACGCGCTTCGGGATTACCCGGTCCTGCGTCGTGGCCGATCGCGGCATGATCAGCGCCGACACTATTGCCGCACTCGAAGAGCTGGGCATGGAATACATCCTCGGCGCCCGCGAGCGATCAAGCAGCGTCATCCGCGATGTCGTGTTGAACGACACTGCTCCGATGGTTCCGCTCGTGCTCGAGCGGCAGGCAGGCGAGACCCAGCTGTGGGTCAAGGAGGTCCGTGTCGGCAGCGGCAAGGACACCCAGCGTTACATCGTCACGCTGAACGAGGCCGAAGCCAAGAAGGACAAGGCGGACCGTCAGGCCATCATCGACGGGCTCCAGGCCCAGCTCAAGAAGGGCGACAAGGCGCTGGTCGGTAACTCGGCCTATCGGCGTTATCTCAAAGCCAGCGGCAAGAGCTTCGAAATCGATCTGGGCAAACTCGCCGACGAGGCCCGCTTCGACGGCATCAGTGTCCTGCGCACCAATGCCCGGATCACCCCGCTTCAGGCCGTCATCCGCTATCGAGACTTGCTACAGGTCGAAGCCCTGTTCCGCGTGGCCAAGGCCAGCTTCGATACCCGGCCGATCTTCCATCAGTCCGATGCCGCGATCCGCGGCCATGTCTTCGTCTCGTTCCTTGCCCTGACGCTCGCCAAGGAACTGACCCGGCTATGCCAGGACAAGGGCTTCCAGCCCGAATGGCAGCCGCTTCTCAACGATCTCGATCGTCTCCAGCAGGCCACCATCGAAAAGGATGGCAAGGCCATTACCACACGCACGCACGTCACAGGTGACGTGGGCAACGTCTTCAAGGCTGTCGGCATCGCACTCCCAGCCAACATTGCTGAGCAGACCGCAACGTAAGCTCCGCCGCGCGTTCGCGCGTCCCACACATCAGCCGCAAAATGTAGTGGTAACACCCGCGCACACTCGCGTATCCTATTGATATAAAATCCGTTCTATGAAGGCACTGTTCAACTTGGGCTTGAGGCGGCAGAACATGGCCTCGCCCCGCCAACGGTTTTTGGATCGACGTGCGTCATACTGGATCGGGCACTTACGGTTGCGTCGACCGGGGATCACGGGGATTGTGCCCTGCTCGCGCAAGGCAGCCCAGTTGCGGTTGGCGTCGTAGCCCCGGTCGGCAATCACCCGTTCCATTCCGACGGTTTTGCCGATCAGTAGGTCAGCCCCTTTCACATCCGACGTGTTGCCAGGCGTCAGGACGAAGCGGAGTGGTCGCCCGAGGACATCGACGAGCGCGTTGATCTTCGTTGTCCTGCCGCCACACGAAATGCCAATGGCATTGGCCCGCCCCCCCTTTTTGCACCACCGGCGCTGCGGTGGACTTTGATGTAGCTGCTGTCGCTCTGGCCGGTCTCCGCGATCCAGCCTTCCTCGGTCAGCGCCGCCAGGATACGGAGCCAGATGCTTGGGCGGCACCACCGGCTCCAGCGATTGTAGACCGTCGTCGAAGGGCCGTAATAGTCGAGCACAAGGCACAGGTCATTCCTGTAAAAGCTACACCTACGCAGATTTCTCGGCATTTGGCTCTGAAAGGTTGGTTGGCGGGATATACGGAAACGACCGCTCGTATCCGTGTTAATTGTGCACGAGCCACCATCATAGCCCTGGAGCAAGCAGCTCGTAATGACCCGAATGCAGAGTTCTGGTTACCATTCCATTGTAGCAATGACGACTTGGGCTCGAATTTAACAAGACCGACACCACCGTGGCTACAATCCATGCGTTTGGGAAATCAGCCAATATCGATTTCCCACCCGCTTCCATTGATCATTCATTTTATAACAATCGCATCAACAACGAAGCGAGTAATAGCATGAAACTCTTCACGATTTCCGACATCAATCTCGTCGAGCCATTTACCGCGGTTGCAGAGTCGCGAGACCGTGCCGCGGACTACTTCATCGCATGCCTCAATCGCGGCTTCGGGCATGTGCCAGTCATTGAGTATGCCGTTACGAGATGGAACCCGAAGGATTTTGATCAGCACAAGGGGTTGTGCGAAATCCTAGACAACCAGCAGAAAGGCTGGGCTTGGGAGGGACAAGGTCGATGGGAGTTCAACGACCCCTTTGGTATCGACGTCCGCAAAATCATCAGATGAGTCAAAGCTCGGCTGGTGTGGACCGACAAGTCCTAGCCGGCCGCTCAGCTTAGCATCCGGGTGCTGCCTATACGCCGGGGCAAAATTTCTGAGGTATACCGAGGATTGAGACCACCAATGCAATGTCCTTGCCACCATTACGGCCAGTTCAAGCGGTGGACGAGTCAGTCATGGGCATCAGATTTTAGGCTAAGCTGGACTGCAGAGTTGAAACCATTTTCGGAGAAAACTTGCAAGATGTGCGGCAAGTCACCGACAGGGGAGGCAACGCGTTGTCGACTCATTACGATCACGTCTTAAGCGGGTAGAAGGTAATCTTTGATGCGCAAGCTCACGAAAAAGAACCATGGCTTCACATGACGTATAGTTCGTTACATGCTCATTATCAGGCTCACCGGCTGACTACTGCGGGAGCCGACGAAGATGCGTTTTCCAGGTCGCTGTCCTCGGCCCGGGTCGAGATGAACCCACACCAAGTTGATGCTGCGCTCTTTGCTTTGCAGTCACCATTTTCGAAAGGTGTTCTGCTTGCCGATGAGGTGGGCTTGGGCAAGACCATTGAAGCTGGCTTGGTGATCTCACAGCGCTGGGCTGAGCATCGGCGCAGGATACTTTTGATTGTGCCAGCTTCACTGCGCAAACAGTGGAGCCTTGAGCTCTATGAAAAGTTCGGCATTCGCAGTGAAATTCTCGAAAGCAAAACCTACAACGATCTCGTCAAGGGCGGTCGCAGAAGACCGTTCGAAGATGACGGCCTTGTGAAGATCGTATCTTACGAATTTGCTGCCCGAAAGGCCGACGATCTTCGGAGAGCAAGATGGGACCTCGTCATCTGTGACGAGGCCCATCGGATGCGGAACGTCTGGAGCAAGGCGGGGGCCAAAGGCGCAAAAGCAATCAAGGAAGCTCTATCCGACAGCTTCAAAATTCTACTGACGGCCACACCCCTGCAGAACTCCCTGATGGAGCTTTATGGTTTGGTTTCCATCATTGATGAAACACACTTTGGCGGCACAAATGCCTTCAAGGCGCAATTCACGGGAGCCAATGCTACACCTGCCGCACAGCAGATCCTGCGTGAGCGCCTGCAGTCTATCTGTCACCGAACGCTGCGCCGACAGGTGCAAGAGGCCGGGCACATCAATTTCCGGCAGCGTCATGCCACGACGTTCACATTTGAGCCGTTCGACACCGAGGCCGAACTTTACGAGATGCTGTCCGAGTATCTGCAGGATGCCACAACAATAGCCTACGGTGGACGCATCAATCATCTGGTCGTTCTCCAAGCTCGTAAACAGCTTGGTTCATCGACGTTCGCAGTAGCGCAATATCTGACGACATTGCTCGACCGCCTCCGGGCCAAGGAGCGGGCCTCGGCGGACATGACCGACGACTTCGAAGACACCTTCTCCGAGGAATTCGAAAACGTCGAGCCTGACGACGGTGACGATGAGGAACGGATCGACCCTGTCCAGCTCGCTAACGAGATCGAATATGTCGAACAGATGCGAGATCTCGCGTTGTCGATCGGCGCAAATGCCAAGGGGGAGAAACTCGTTCAGAACCTGCCGCTGGTGCTTGACGAGATCCAAGCCAAAGGCGGCAAGCGGAAAGCAGTGATCTTCACCGAGAGCGTTCGCACGCAACGGTATCTCCATGGGCTCCTGTCCGACAACGGTTACGATGGTCAGATAGTGCTCCTGAACGGAAGCAATGCGGATCCCGAAAGCCGCGCGATCTACCAGGCATGGCGGGACGAGCATGCCGGCACCGACCGGGTATCCGGTTCCAGAACGGCCGATATGAAGGCTGCCTTGGTCGATGCCTTCCGCAGTGATGACAAGACGATCCTCATCGCCACCGAAAGCGGCGCTGAGGGCATAAACCTGCAATTCTGCTCCCTGCTGGTCAATTTCGACCTGCCTTGGAACCCCCAGCGCGTTGAACAGCGCATTGGTCGCTGTCACCGTTACGGTCAGCTTGTCGACGTCACAGTAGTCAACATGCTGAACCTCAAGAACCGCACCGAAGAGCGCATTCTCGAGCTGCTCCAGAACAAGCTGCACCTGTTCGAGGGGGTTTTCGGTGCGTCTGACGATGTGCTTGGCATTCTCGCCGATGGCATCGACTTCGAGCGCGAGGTTCTCGACATCGTGCAGCGCTGTCGCAGCGCGGAAGAAGCGGACCGGGAGTTCGACGAACTCACCGCGAAGATCCAAGGAAGCATCGACGAGGCAATCCAGGATGCACGAGCCAAGGTGCTCGAGAACATGGACGCTGTCGTCGTGCAGAAGCTTCAGCGGCGCGGCGAAGCGATTGCGAACATCATACCCGAGCTTGAACGGCGCCTGCTCATAGTCGCCAAAGGGACGCTTTCTGACGCACGTTTTGCCACCGAGGACGCAACTGTGTTCGAGCATGCCGGCAAGCGCTGGTCGACCCAGTGGAAGGAGGCCGACGAACATGACTGGCAATTCTTCCGCATCAGTGACGGGCTTGGGGCCGAGCTGATCGAACAGGCCAGGACGAAGTCATTTGCTGGCACCCCTATCGCGATGACCTTCGATCCTGCAGCCTATCCCTACACAGGCCGTCTGGGCGGTGTCTTCAATCTTGACGGGCAGAGTGGATGGCTACGGGTCATTCGGGCGCGAATGCCGGTTAAGGGGGCACCGAAGGAAGAGATCATCGTCGTCGCAATTGCCGACGACGGCACAGTCATCCCATCGGGGGTCGCAGATGGACTCTTCTTCGCTCCCGCCGTCGAGGAGGGCGAAGCGACCAATGCGGCTCCCGAGGAACGGCTTGGCCAAGAAGTAGCCGAGGCATTCGGACAATTCTCGCATCGCCAGAAGACCGAGAACTTCAATTGGCTGCTGGCCGAAGAGGATCGCCTCAATCGCTATGCCAAGGACCAGCAAATCGAGATCCAGGCCAAGCTTGCCGATCTCGACGAAGAGATACGCGATCTGAACAAGGCAAAGCTCTCCCCTCTGCTGTCGATGCAGGATCGCATGAAGGTCCTGCGCGAAACATCGGCCAAACAGGAAGAGCGCGACGATCTCTTCATGCGTCAGCATGAAATCATGAAAGCCGCTCGCAAGGACGTGAACGAGCGGCTCGACGAGATGGCCGCGCTGCTGAATTGCGAGCCCGAGATGGATGTCCTCTTCACCGTCCGCTGGACCGTGCGCAACGGCGCAACCACAAGCGACATGGCGGAGGCTGCCTGACACTATGTTCCCCGAGTTCGGACAGGCCCCTCTCTGCCTCGAATTCGATCTAAGGACCTACGAAGGTCCCTATTACCACGTCGCCAGTTTCCGCGGCCGTGAGGGTTGGCTCATGGCAGCGCGCGGCACCATTCAGAACGAGCATCACCTACTCTCGGCGAAGCTCATCGTGGCGTGTGACGAGAACGAGAACATAATCCTGCCCTTCAAAGCGGAAACGCTCGCACGTTGTGGGTGGAAGAACCTGACCGAAAGCGCAATCGAGCCACCCGAACTTCTCGATGACCTTATGTGCGAGCGGGAAGGCGATCTCTATGCCCGATTTCAGCGCATGATGAACCGTGATCTCGCTGGTATGGAGGAGCAGGCGCAGCGGCAGATCGAAGCCATCGACGCGCGATTGAGAGCCTCGGATCGTCGGCTTGATCGCGAATTGTCGGAACTTCGCCGCCGCCGTCTGATGTGTGAATCTCCTGAGGAGCGGCTGGCCCTTTCAAATCTCATGACCGACATTGAGACTGATCATGAGTTGGCGACAGCAAACTTGCTGGCCGAGCGCGCACTTCAACGTCGCAGAGCTGATGCTGCCGAGGAAATGTTGTGGGAGGACACTGACGCCCTGATCGAAGTCGAGCCGTTGTTTACCATCAATTGGCGCGCGCGCCATGCTAGCAGCCAGATCCAAAATCTGTGGATCCATGGTGGGGGCATCAGTCTCAAACAAAAGCACGCAGGCGATATCCGCAAGCTTGCGGAGCAGCGCGTCAAGCGTGAACATGAAGCGCAACGTGCCCGTGAGGAAAAGCCAGCGGAACCAGTGGTAGCAAAAGCCCGCGATCTCCCCAAGAAGGCACGAGCTGCGGGCAAAGACAGATCGATCAATGCTGACAAACTTCCGGCGCGCGCGGACCCGGTGAAGGTCCAAGCGATCATGACGGGATTGGCTCAGACGCCTTCGAAAAGCGCACGTAAGGCTGCCGCTGAGCAAGACGCTCTTAAGCAACTGCCAAAATCAACGGCGCCAGTATTCGGTCAGGATTTCCTGACCAAGCTGAAGGAGCGCAAGCCGACCTCGGACAATGTGACGGTTGTCAACGAGCTACAGCCAGAAAAGACCGCGCCGGAGATTCCTCCGACTTCCCCAACCAAACCGCCCTTCCCCAAGCTCACACCGGCTGCGCTCGATGAGCTTGCTCGCCTGCAAGCGCTACGTGACAAGGTCCAGCGGCGTCTAGACCGCCTCGTTGCCCGACTTGCATCCCGCGAAATGACCGAGGCAATCCGTGGCCCGTTAGAAGAGCGGCGTAGTCACTACAACGCGTCGCTTGCCGAGTTAGACGCCGAGATGGACTCAATTCGCACTGGGGGGCCACGGCCTTCCCTTCGCAAGATTGTTCCGATGCCAAAGCGCCCTGCTTCGGGCCAAAGTTCCGAGCGGGATCACCTCGTCCAGCAACTGGCCCTCGTCGTCAAGGAGGGCGAAAAACTCCGGCCGGGCTCGCCGAAATTTGCCACGAATCTCGCAGAGCGGAGAGACTTGGAGCATCGCATAGCGGCGTTGGCCCGACCGACTGCGGATCCCACGAACAATAAAGATCAACAGACTCCCACACCCGCTCTACCGGAGCCACGCGCCCAACCACAGACTGTGCCAGCTCCGTCGATCGCCGCCGCCCCCCTTGCATGCCCACCATCGGGACCAACCCTTTCGCCTGCGCCTTCCCAAGCGCCAACACCTGAACCGGCACCGGCACTGGCACCGTCACCGTCACCGTCACCGTCACCGTCACCGTCACCGTCACCGAAACAGCAAACAGCGCTGCCCAGCCTCCGCAAGATCTGGCTTCGCAAGAAGGCCAACCTCGATGCGCGGGTGCTCGATCTCGAGGCGCTCAAGGCCAGCCACTCGCCGTGGACACAGCCATGGTTCGAAGTGCAGGACCTGCTGAAGAAGGCGCAGGACGAGCTGCACCTGATCAACCAGCGGCTTGGCGTTTCCTCGATTCCCACTCCGGTGGCAAAGCCTGCAGCAAGGCCCGAGGCGCAAGAGCCCCAAGTCATCCCTTCACCAGAGCCTACACCAATCGTGGTGCTGCCGCCCCTGCCGACCGATCCCCGCGCCAAGCTCCTGCGCCGCAAGGCCAGTATCGAGGCGCAGATCGCCGATTTGCAGGAACAGGAGGCGAAGCTGCCTGCCTGGAGCAAAGCTTGGCACGCGGTGCGTGACCGGCTTGCCCCCCTCGAGACGGAGCTGGAAGTCGCCAACGAGCAACTGGCGAAGCTCCCTGCTGTCGCTGAGGCGAAGCCAGTGGAGCCAGCCAGAGTCCGCGAACTCCCAACACCTAAATTCGGCCTTTCGCCCGCCCGAGAAGCTCAGGCACCGCGCCCCACACCGCCAATCCCTGAAGACCTCGCACAGCTCATCACCCGCCGCGATGCGCTGAAACAGGAGTTGCGGGATCATGAGCGCGGCGGGACGAGCGTGGAGGATGGGCCTAACCGCCTCAATGTCTATCGTTCCAAGCGTGACAAGCTGATGGAGCAGATCAGTCGGGCGAACATGAAGATCGCTGCGATCGAACGCAAAGCGGCGGTGGACGGTGCCCCCTCCGTGCAAAGGCCATCCGCGGCTCCCGCGCCCTTCGATTGGACCAGCGAGAGGCAGGATTATCTCAAGCGGCACTGGAAGGCAGGCTTTGCGGCGGACCGGATCGCAGAGGAATTGGGAACCACGCGCAACGTCGTTATGGCGCGTGTGTGGCGGCTGGGGCTTCCCCGTCGTGGACAAGATTCAGCCGGGCAAGACAGCGCCCCGCAAGCACAGTAACGAAAGCAGCATGACCAAGAAGACCAAGCTCGAACTCACCTGGCCCGGCAAGGAAAACCGTCCGCGCCTCGAACCGCGCATCCTGATCGAGGATGCGGGCAAGTCGTATCACGCGGCCAGCAGGGCTGAGGGCGACCTCTTCGACAACATGCTGATCAAAGGTGACAACCTTCTCGCGCTCAAGGCGCTGGAGGCGGACTACGCTGGCGAGGTGAAGTGCGTTTTCATCGATCCACCTTACAACACTGGCTCAGCTTTCACGCACTACGATGACGGACTAGAGCACTCATTATGGCTTTCCCTGATGCGCGATCGGCTGGAGTGCATTCACCGGCTGTTGGCAGACAATGGTTCACTTTGGATAACACTTGATGACAATGAAGCGCATTACTTCAAAGTGATGTGCGACGAAGTCTTTGGGCGGTCGAACTTCGTTTCAAACGCTGTTTGGCAAAAGAAGTATGCACCGGCAAATGATACTCTATGGCTTAGCGCCTCGCACGATCACCTTTTGGTATATGCCAAGGATAAATCGAAATGGCGCGCACGGAACTTAGCAAGGGATGAAAAATCGCTTTCTGTCTACAAAAATCCGGACAATGATCCTCGAGGACCTTGGAGAGCTGATAACTATACCTGCGCAAAAAGTTCGGAAGAGCGCCCAAATCTTTATTATATGATAGAAAATCCAAATACAGGAGAAAAGATTTGGCCAAAAAAATCTCGAGTTTGGGGTTATGGCCCTGAGACCCACGAACAGCATAAATTGGACAATTTGATATGGTGGGGTAAAGATGGTAAGAATAGCGTTCCATCTTTGAAAAGATTCATTTCTTCCCTGAAAAACTCAGGTATCAAGGCTCAAACTGTTTGGACTTGGGAAGAGGTTGGACACACCCAAGACGGCCGACGTGAGCAGATCGCGCTATTGCCTGACGATCCATTTCCTACCCCAAAACCGGAGAAACTGATCGAGCGCATTTTGCAAATCAGCACAGAAGATGGGGACCTCGTCCTCGACTCCTTCGCTGGTTCCGGCACAACAGGCGCCGTGGCCCACAAGATGGGCCGTCGCTGGATCATGGTCGAGATTGGCGATCATGCTGACACGCATATCATCCCGCGCCTGAAGAAGGTGATCGACGGGAGCGATCAGGGCGGCATCTCAAAGGCAGTGAACTGGCAGGGCGGCGGTGGCTTCCGCTACTTCACGCTGGCGCCGTCGCTGCTCGCCAAGGACGCTTGGGGCAACTGGGTGGTCGACCGGCAATACAACCCGGAAATGCTGGCAGAAGCCCTGTGCAAGCACCTGGGCTTTGCCTACGCGCCTTCGCAGGAAGAAGGCGAGTGGTGGCGGCATGGCCAATCGAGCGAGACCGACTTCCTCTATGTCACTACCCAGAGCCTGACCCACGAAGCACTCAAGCGCCTGTCTGACGCGGTGGGGCCGGAACGCACCCTTGTCGTCTGCGCACGCGCCTTTGCCGGCAGCACCGATGCCTTCCCCAACCTTACGGCGGTGAAGATCCCCTCGGCCATACTCACCCGCTGCGAATGGGGACGCGACGACTATTCGCTGAACGTCGCCAACCTTCCTGCGACGCAGGATGCCTTGCCAGAGGAACCCGATCTCGGCCCGCTCTTCGCCGCCAAGGAGGCTGCCGATGACTGAGTTTGCCCCCGGCACCCTCACCCCGCACCAGCGCACCCGCCGCCAGGTCACCCAGCGTCTCTCGCTCCGCCGCCCGCAGGAAGAGGCACTGGCCATCCTCGCCGACGTGGCCGACCGCATCGACTGGAAGAACGAGGCAGATCTTCAGGCCCTGCTGGCGGATATCCGCGCCAGCTATCCCTCGGTCGAAAGCTTCGAGCGCGAATTCCCCTCGCTCTGCTTCGCCCTAGCCACCGGCGTCGGCAAGACCCGGCTGATGGGCGCGTTCATCTCCTACCTCTTCCTCACCGGCCGCAGCCGCAACTTCTTCGTTCTCGCCCCGAACACCACGATCTACGAAAAGCTGATCGCAGACTTCTCGCGGCCCTCGTCCGCCAAGTATGTGTTCAAGGGCATCGGCGAATTCGCCCAGAACCCGCCGACCATCGTGACCGGCGAGAACTGGGAAAACGCCCGCAGCGGCCTCGGCTTTGCCGATGCGGTGATCAACATCTTCAACGTCGACAAGATCAACAAGGAGAAGGGCCGCATCCGCTCCTTCCGGGAAACCTTGGGCGAAAGCTACTTCGACCACCTCGCCAGCCTGCCCGATCTCGTCATGCTGATGGACGAAGCCCACCGTTATCGTGCCAAGGCGGCAGCAAACGCGGTCTACGAACTCAAGCCTCGCCTCGGCATCGAGCTCACCGCCACGCCCAAGACCGTCGGCTCAGCATCCCGCGAGTTCAGGAACGTGATCTACCGCTATGGCCTGGGGCAGGCCATGGCCGATGGCTTCGTCAAAGAACCGGCCGTCGCCACCCGCGCGAACTTCAACCGCAAGGCATACGACGCCGACCAGCTTGAAGACATCATGCTCAAGGACGGCGTGGCCTACCACGAAGCCGTTCGCGTGGAGCTGGAGCTCTATTCCCGCCAGACCGGCGCTCCGCTCGTCCATCCCTTCATGCTCGTCGTGGCGCAGGACACCACCCACGCCGCCAAGCTGCGCGCCCGCATCGAAAGCGACGAGTTCTTCTCCGGCGCCTATCGCGGCAAGGTGGCGGAAGTGCACTCGAACCAGTCGGCCGAAGAATCCAACGAGGCCATGGCCCGCCTCGTCGGGCTTGAACATGATGCACAGACCGACATCGTAATCCACGTCAATAAGCTGAAAGAAGGCTGGGACGTCACCAACCTCTACACGATCGTGCCCCTGCGTGCCTCTGCTTCAGACATTCTGACCGAACAGACCCTCGGCCGCGGCTTACGCCTCCCCTATGGCAAGCGCACCGGCAACGAGATCGTCGACACCCTAACCGTCATCGCACATGACCGCTTCGATGATGTGATTGCAGAAGCAAGGAAGCCCGGCTCGATCGTCGCGATCAAGCAGGTGCAGCTCGGCGAGAATGGCGAGGTCGGCGGAGCCCGCGAAGTGCTTCGCGTCCCCAGCGACTTCGAACGCCGTTTCACGATGCCTGAGCCGGTGGGTGCAGACCTGTTCAAGGATAGCCACGCACCAAGCTGGACTCCCCCGACAGCAGAACAGGCCGCAGTTGCCTCAACCGCGCTCGAACTCATCCGCGAAAAGTATGAGCGCACCCTGCCCGGCGGCCTCGGTGACTTGCGCAAACCCGAGGTTCAGGCTGCAATCGCAGAGGACGTCCGCAAAGCAACCGCAGCCGCTGCGCCCCAGGGCACGCTCGACGGCATCCTGCCGCAACCCGATGTCGAAAAGCTGGTTGCCGAGATCGCCGTCTCCGTGGCGGAACATTCGATCGAAATCCCCGAGATCGTGGTGCTGCCCAGTCGCGAGGTGAACTTCTGGTTCGAGCCGTTCAATCTCACCGGCCTCGACAGCATCCGCTTCCGCCCAAGCGGCGATACGATCCTCATCCGTAACCTGCGCACGGATACCCAGCGTGAGCTCGCCCGAAGCGCTCAGGGACCCTCGGAGGACCGTCTGGAGGACTATATCGTCCGCCACCTCATCGTCTTCCCGGAAGTCGACTACGACAGCCAGGCAGACGAGCTCTACAAGCTCTCGGGCCAGATCATCACGCACTTGCGCTCCTACCTCGAAAAGGAGGATGACGTCGAAGCCGTGGCGCTCGAACATGGCCGCAAGCTGGCGGAGTTCATCCGCGAACAGATGAAGGCGCACTATCGCGAAACCCCGGTGGATTACCGCGCACGCCGTGTTCGTTCGTTCAAGGTGCTCAAGCCCCAGCAGGTCGGCTACGACCCGGCGCGCGTGCTACCGCTTGGCGAGCAGGCCGTGCCCCTGTCCGCCACCCCCAGCTTCGTCTTCACTGGCTCGCGCAAGTCACCCTATCGCATCCACAAGTTCGACAGCGATCCCGAACGCCGCTTCGCGTCCATGATCGATAGCGACCGCTTCCCCGCAGTTGTGCGCTGGCTCAGGCCCGCTCCCGGCCAGTTCGACATCGAATACCAAGGGGGCCGCCGTTACGAACCGGACTTCGTGGTGGAGTGCGACACCATGAAGCTCATCGTCGAGATCAAGGCAGAGAACATGCTGGACGATGCCGCGGTGAAGGAGAAGGCGCGAGCTGCGCACACTTGGGTGGAGCATGCCAACACCTTCGCCAACGAGGGCGATGGCAAGCCCTGGCACTACGTCCTCGTGGGGGAAAGCCGAATCTCCGAGAGCCTGACGCTACAGGCTCTAGCAAGCCTCTGAGGAGATGACCTCACTTTGTTTCAGGATTGCGTTAAGGTCGGCATTCGGAAGCGAACATCACCTACGGCCGGATAACCGGGATGCAGAGATCTCCATAGTTGATCTTCGCGATGATGTCCGCCTTCTGCCGCATCGTAATTCCATGCGGACTATAGGTTCCATAAGTGAACCCTTTCTCATGCCCAATCACTTGCGCCCAATCGCTCTCGCGAACGCCAGCGCGTTCCATGATCTGCGTGACGTTCTTTCGAAAAGAGTGGAATACCTTCCGCCTGCTGGAGAAGCCAAGCTTGAGCTTGTAATCTGAGAAGGCTCTTCCAGCATCAGCTCCAGGCTTTTTACCCGGGCCTTCATCATTGAAATTGGGCCAGATCCGCTCATGCGATGCTGTTTGAGCGCGCACGGTTATCCAAGACAGAGCAGTATGAATCGGCACCTGGCGAACCCCTGCTGGCGTTTTAGCCTTGCCAACATTGAAGTAGTGCAGACCCTTATGATCGGGATCGGTGCGGATGTCTCCCCAAGTTAGGGAACAAATTTCGTCTAGACGCATGCCAGTGTAAAGCGCGACGACCATTACCTCCAGCAGATCTTGCCGCTTCGGAGGTTGTTGGAATAGGGTCTTAAGCTCGCTTGATTCCCAAGGCAAATAGGACGCCACAACTCCCTTCCTCAGCTTTTTCGAAAATCCAACAAAAGGGTTATCACCAGAGCAATGCGCTCGATCCTTTGCCCAACTCCAAAGACTTTGGAGGGATCGCATATGCCTGTTCATGGTTTGCGCGGCTAAACCAACATCGCGATTTCCGAATTGCTTTTGCAGAGCGGCCCAATCCAACGACCGAGCCTTTGAGTTGCGAGCCCAGTTCGGATCCATGCGCTTGATCGCATCATGAAAGGCTGCCGCGTCAGATTTTTTCACGAGACGTATCGGCTTGTTGCCCCAAAAGCCGGCGAACAAACCGAATGTTGCCTGCTTTTGCTGCTCGGTATTGGTCACCCTGCCTGCCGCTTGGTCAGTTTTCCAATGGACCAAATACAGCTTGGAAAGATCGAGAAACGAGAGTTCGGCGGTGTTATCGATCGGGTTAAGCGACACTGCGAGAGCATCCTTCACGACCGGACTGGTCGGTTCAGCACCAAGATCACCTCGATTTCGGCGCGTGCAGGTGTGCACCACGTCAATGGTAACTTGAGCAAAGTCGCTCACAAACCCTTTGAACCAAGAGCTTGATCGATCCACTTGGTAGCCGGCATTCACCAGCGCCTTCTCGGCCGGCCCCTCCCACTTGCCAATTTCCCCGGAAGACACGGCCATCGCCATTGAGACAAGCGAGGCTTCACGTTTCTCCAGATAATCGCGGAAGCCCGCAGGGTCATTGAGATAATGCTGACTGCGCGTTTGTTTGAGACTGCTATATGCCTCGTGGTAAACGCTAGAGAGGATCTTCTTTAGCTCGAAATCAGTTGGCACACGGCAAGAATTGCTCGTCGCAGGTGTGTCTCGCAATCGCCGCCATTCCTCATGAAGTTCTGCAAGGATTGCTATCGCCCGTTCATTCGCATCCTTTCGATCCTCGGTGCCAAGGGATCTGGTGAACTCTTTGCGGTGAGTCGCAATCTGAATGTCAATCGGCAGCGGAACACGAAGCTGCCAGAAGCGTGAACGAGATCGGCGAGTGATGTAGCGGTCAATCATGCTGTTCCTGTAGCACTTCCTGTAGCACTTTGTAGTAGCAACATCCCCATTTTATCTAGATCGACAGTGTTTCTGGACTCTCGGAGACATCTAGCTTCGAATCCTGCCGCCCCAGCCAGCAGTGCCTAAATATTTGAAATTGGTGTGCGGCAAGCGCTGGAAACATGGGGTTTCCATGAAGTGTTGCCATTCAGGGGAGAACTTTCCCGTGCACCCTCGTCCCAGCTCTTTCCCCGCGCTGCGCCGTCCACTTTTTTGACGGCAGATCCGCATTGCCGATAGCGATCCACTTCGGAAGCGCTGCATTCTTTCTGCAGCGCAGCTTTGATGGGGCTGGAGGAAGACCTGAGGTATGGCAGCAACGACAGTATTTTGGCCCTTGGGCACGTAAGCCAACGCGTTCTTCGTGATGTGGGTGCGGCACCGCTGTCAGGTTGTGCCGTGCACGCGGGCGATCGAGGCCTTGCGCCCCTCGTGGGCAGCCAAAGGCTTCCATTACATGGATTTGCGCAACAATCTCTTGCTCAATGAAATCCCAAGTCCGTTTCGACCGCTACTTGAGGACGACCGCAACGGCTTGCTGGTGAACAACCGCGCGGAATGAAGCCAGAGTTGCAGGGTCCGCTGGGTCGTAGCGTCTCCCGGTGCCCAACTGATTGGCATTGCAAACATAGAACAGCGCCCCAGCCGCAACGCTGTTTAGGATGTGCACCGCCGGGACTTCACGAAAACTGCCTTCCGCCACGCCTGATGCGAGGATCCCTTCCAAGTCTCGCAGGGCGGTGTCGGAGAACTGCACCGGATCCTCGCCTCGTGGCGTTGGATCGGCCACCACGCGTTGGATGATACGCGCTGCCGTCGGGCGGTGGACAAGGAAGTCGAGCCAGGCGTCGAACAGCCCAAGCAAGCGATCCAGCGGCGTGTTCGCACCCTGCATCCGCTCGGTCACGAATTGGTGCATGGCAGTGAAGATGTCCGCCTCGACCTCATCATAGAGCTGCTGCTTGCCAGGGAAGTAGTAGACGATTGATGGCCGACGAATGCCGACGACTTGCGCGACATCTTCTAGGCGGGCGGCCGCATATCCAACCTCCGCAAACACCTGCTCGGCAGCGCTCAGTATCGCACTGCGCGTTGCGTCTCCGCGTGCCTGCCGGGCAACGGGTCTGGAGGCGTTGGACAATCGTATCCCCTCAATTGAATGGCCGGCCAAACCGCCCGACCTGAGAGCTGTCATAGTCGCTCTCATAGCCAAGCCCAAGCCACGCAGTGCTCCATCGCATAAAGCACCTTGCTATTCTACCGTCGGGTAGGTAGAAAATCTACCGTGATGTAGATAACCGCGGGCATGGCCGTGGAAGTGCGGGAGAGAATCATGAAGGGATTGGAAAACTTGGCGAGTGCCGTCGCATTGTCGATGACGCTCGGGTCGTCGCCGTCACTCGCGCAAGACGCGGCCGGACAAGCGAGTGGATCCGCCACAGATGGCGGCATCGCCGAAATAGTGGTGACTGCGCAGAAGCGCGCCGAGTCCTTGCAAAAGACGCCTTTGTCGATCGTTGCGCTCACGTCGGCCGATCTTGAGCGAAAGGGTATCCTGGATCTGACCGATCTACGTTCGCAGGTGCCAGCGCTTCAAGTCACGCCCCATCCCAACAGCGCCACGACGGCCCGCGTGTTCGTGAGAGGTGTGGGTAACAACGATGACCAGATCACGGTTGACCCCAGCGTCGCGGTTTATCTCGACGGAATCTATGTTGCGCGCGGACAGGGGCTCGCGGCGGAAATCGCCGAGGTCGAGCGTATAGAAGTGCTGCGCGGGCCGCAGGGCTCACTTTACGGGCGCAATGCTACAGGTGGGGCAATCAACTACATCACCCGCAAGCCGGCACTCGGCGAGTTCCATGCGCGCCAGACGCTTGCGCTCGGGAACTATGACCAGTTCCGTTCGCGCACGAGTGTTAATGTGCCACTGGGCGACAGCATCGCAGTTGAGCTTGCCTACCTGTACAGCGAGAAGGACGGGTTCGTGCGGAACCTCGGCACGGGAGTCTCCCGCTTCGGCGATCAGATGCGCCAGGCCTATCGCGCAACGGCGCTGTGGCAACCGAGCCCAGACATCGAGCTGCGCTATGCCTACGACCGGTCGGACATCGCCGATACGCCGGCCTACATGGTCCTGGCACCCTTTCATCCCGCGCTTGCGACCAGACCAACCTATGGGTCATCCGCAGTCCGGGGATTGCTGGCAAACGACGTGTCCGCACAGGGCCATGGCCTCACGGCAAGCTGGGCGGTGTCGGAAGCGCTGACGTTGAAGTCCATCACTGGTTATCGCAAGCTCGCCAACTCCACCAACCAGAATTACCTGACCGGAGCACTGGGCCCTTTCCCGGTCTTCGTCACCGCATTCGACCAAAAACAGCGGCAGTGGAGCGAGGAACTGCAGGCGGTGGGATCAGCGCTAGACAGCCAGCTCGAATACACGCTTGGCGCATACTTCTTCGACGAGAAGGCATTTAGCTTTGACAGCACTGTGCCGACCGGTCGTCCGACTTCCCTGCGCACCGCGACAGTTCACAACCGCGCCTGGGCGCTCTACGGCCAGGCGACCTGGCGTCCAGCCGCTATCGAGGGGCTCTATCTTACGGGAGGGCTGCGTTGGTCGCAGGACGAACGCGAAGCAACCTTGGACCAGCGCAGCGTAGCACTGAACGGCACTATCGTTACTCGTCCTCAAGGCCGGGGTAGCAACACTTTCAGCGACTACAGTCCAAGCGTCATCCTCGGCTACCAGGCCAACACGGATCTCAATCTTTATGCCAAGTGGTCTCGCGGATACAAATCCGGCGGGTACAACTTGCGCGCGAGCACGATCAGCCGTTTTGCGGTGGGATATGGACCGGAAAGGTTGGACAGCTTCGAGTTCGGCGTGAAGTCGAGCTGGCTCGACAATCGCCTGCGCGCCAACATCGCGCTGTTCCGTGCAAACTACCGCGATATCCAGGTCAACATCCAATCGGACCCGGCCAATCCGGCTGTGACCGACATCTTCAATGCCGGGCGGGCGCGCATCCAGGGATTGGAGCTGGACCTTACGGCGAAACCCGCGAGCGCATTCACCTTAAGTGCCAACTATGCATATCTCGATGCAGGTTATCGCGAGGTCAGGGATCAGATCACCGGCGCCAATATCGCAGGCCGCTTCAATTTCGTGGAGGCCCCGCGCCACACCCTCACAGTGGGCGCGGAGTGGGTGCTTTCATCAACACCCCTTGGCGTACCAAGCGCCAGCGTCGACTACTACATGCAGAGCGACAAGTTTTCCTCGACCACCGACTCTCGCTACATCATCGGGGATTACGGCCTGCTTAGCGCGAGGGTTGCCCTCAGTGACATTCCGATCGGGGTGGGCAAGTGGCAGCTGGCTGCCTTCGGGCGCAATCTCACTGACACCAAGTACTATGTCGCCCATTTTTCCGCTGGACTTCCCGCAGCCTTCTTTGGCGATCCACGCAGCTACGGCCTCGAACTTCGCTTTGAGTACTGACGGATGACCCTGATGAAGAACCTTGAGCCAGCTGTCGCTTACCTTTCCACACCGGTGATCGTTACCGGCGGCGCATCTGGGATCGGTCTTGCGACTGCCGAGGCGCTGGCTGCTGTCGGACGGCCCGTGGCGCTGTGGGACATCAATGGCGACGCCGCAATCCGCGCAGCCGAACGAATTGCTTTGGTATTCGGAGTGAGGACTCTGGGTTTTGCCGTCGACCTGCGTGAGCTCGCAGCGTTCGGTCCTGCTCTCACGGCCACACGCGAGGCACTCGGACCAATCGGAGCTCTGGTCCATTCCGCAGGAACCGTCGACACGGATTCGATCGATGGACTTACCCCGCAAAGCTGGGATAGCGGTATCGCGATTCACCTTCGAGCCCTAGCGTTTCTGGTGAAGGAGCTGCGCGAGGACATGGCTGGACAGGCCGGTTCGGCAGTGGTCGCCGTCAGCTCGATCAATGCAACCTTGGGAAACGCGGTCAACCCGGTCTACACAGCCGCAAAGGGAGGAATGCTTTCGCTGGTACGGTCGCTGGCTGATCGTCTCGCGCGCGACGGTATCCGCATCAACGCGGTTTCGCCGGGCCAGATCGTGACACCAATGACGAAGCCGGTCATCGACGCGCTGCCTCAAGGGTTTTTCGAAAAGCGCGTCCTGCTTGAGAGGCTTGGCCAGCCCGAAGAGGTTGCAAGAGCCATACGCTTTCTGCTTTCGTCCGAGGCTAGTTACATCACGGCGACAGAACTCGTCGTGGATGGTGGCAATATCTCGTCCCAACGCGGATGAGGGAGAGGGAGATGACAATGCGACTGGCAAATGCATTCGCCCTCGGGCTCTTGATTACTGGTTGTTCGCCCGCGCCAATGCCGCCGGCATTGCAGGCCCATGCCAAGCAGGCGGCCCCCTCGCTGCGACTGGCCGGCGCGCCCAACTTTCGCGACATAGGAGGCTACGAAACGGAGAACGGCGGTAAAGTCAGGACAGGCATTGCCTATCGTTCGGATCAGATCAATCTCCTTGGTGATGCCGATCTTGCAGCACTTGACGCCTTGCATCCCGCTGCGGTGGTTGACCTCAGGACTGCGACCGAGAGGCAAAGGGAACCGGATCGAGTGCCGCCGGGCGTCGACTACGTTGTCCTCGACGTCGCGGCCGACAGCACGGAATCACTGGGCGGAGACATGCGCCTTGCCATGACGCAAATCGCGCAAGGACAAGGAGAGGCGCTCCTTGTGGCAGCAAACCGTGAGTTCGTTACCCTCCCCAGCGCGCGGCAGTCCTACGCCGGCCTGATACGGCTCATCCTATCATCGAAAAGGCCTGTGATCTTTCACTGCACCGCCGGGAAGGACCGCACAGGGTGGGCGACTGCCATCATCCTGACATTGCTAGGCGCAACACGCGAAACTGTTTTGCAGGATTACCTTCTCAGCAACGAACGGCTTGCAGCGAAGAATGCATCAACCCTGTCAACCGTCGCAGCTTCACAAAGCAATATACCGCCCGCATACCTCGAGCCTGTACTGACAGTGAAAGCCAAATACATCGAGGCAGCATTCTTCGAAGTCGACAGAACCTATGGATCATTTGACAAATATGCGCGTGATGGCCTTGGATTATCGGAAGAAGAAATCCAAGGACTAAGAGAGAAATTTCTTTTGTCCTGAACACAAAATGGAGCTCAATCGGCCCAGTGAAAGCCTGTTCGGTCCGTCCGTAAACCACTGGCGCAATATTGGAAGAAATGTCGTAGTCAACATTCGCTCAGTTCGAATTCTTTTCATCCTGCGCACGACCCGCAGATAGCCTGTATATGAGTTGCGACCTTGTAATGCCTAGTTGCCTTGCCGCGCGCGTCCTGTTGCCTGAAGCGTTGGCCAAGGCCCTTTCGATCATCTGCTTTTCGACAGTCGCAAGATCAAGCCCGGCATCGACGAGCGCAGCAGCCGCTCCTGGGTCAGAGCCAGGGGCCTGCGAACTTCCGCCCTGAGGCCTCCACACAGGTGGACCAAGGATTTCTCCGCCGCTGAACAGATGATGCTGGCGCAGGGGCTCGCCGTCGCGTGCCATGATCACCCCTCGCTCGATCACGTTCTCCAACTCGCGAATGTTGCCGGGCCAATCATAGCCGAGCATGGCTGCAATCGCCGACTCCTCGAAGCCAGTTACCCGTCGTCCATGCCGCTCAGCATAGAGCGCGAGGAAGTGTTCCATCAGCAGGGGCAGGTCCGCGCGCCGCTCCCGCAGTGGCGGAATCCTAATCGGAAACACGTTAAGGCGATAGAACAGATCCGCGCGAAAGGTCCCTGCCTCCACCGCGGCTCTCAGATCAGAGTTGGTCGCGGCGACCAGACGCACGTCGGACTCTTGCAGCTTCGTGCCCCCAACGCGTTCGAATTCGCCTTCTTGAATGGCTCGCAACAGCTTGCCTTGGGCTGCGAGCGATAGAGTCCCGATCTCGTCGAGAAAGAGTGTGCCGCCACTAGCCCGTTCGAAGCGTCCCGGCCTAGATACGTTTGCACCTGTAAATGCACCCCTCTCAACCCCGAACAGTTCGGCCTCGAGAAGATTTTCGGGAATAGCTGCGCAGTTTACGGCAATGAACGGGCCTGCCGCACGCCGTCCCATCGCGTGAAGATTACGTGCAAAGATTTCCTTGCCCACCCCGCTTTCGCCAGAGAACAGCACGACGGCATCGGTATCGGCCACATGGCCCAGCAGGTCGAAGGCAACGTTGAATCCCGCGGAGGCGCCAACGATCTGCCTCCCGAGGATCGGTTTGCCGCGCGGCAAGTGTGCTGGCGAGACCTCGCCCAATTGCGCCCCCCGCATGTAGCGCACATCGTCGTCCCCGTCCTGCCACTCATCAGCAGGACGGCCGACAATGCGGCAGCACCCGTGCCCCATGGCTACGCATTCAACCTCGCGGAACAGGATGGGGCGACCGAGAAAAACGCTGGCATATCCGCTGGCATAGCCGATCTGAGACCATCCAGCGGGATAGGCTCCGCGCCCGAACATTTCGAGGTGCGCCTCACACTCGGTCGAGCCGCGCCAGATGTATTCCGCTGCGAAAGTGCCCGTCGCCGTGTCCACCTTCACGCTGACCGGATCGGTGCGGACCATGCCTTCAAGCATGTGCAGTTCCGGCCCGACGGCGAACATCTGCTCAATCGTGGCATCAGGCCTCACCTTGGCTGCGATCTCGGCATCCATTGCGCCGCTGTTGTACCCCTGCCGCGTGAACACACCGCGCGCCTTGTCGAGACCTACAGCCTCGATGACTTCGTGCCGCAGGAGACCGAACGCGCGGTTATGGATCATCATCATTCGCCGCCCGGCGAGCCAGATATGACCTTGCGCATGATCGAAGTGTAGCTGGTTGAAGAGGTCGTCGGACATGCAGCAACCGTATTATTTCAAACAATGATTCACAAGCGCTGTTCGAAATCAGACATTTTGCCCATCAAGTTTTCGCCCAGTCTCGGCGACAGTAGCCGTCCCGAAGAACCGATATACTCGTGAATTCAGCATGATGCGCCCGCGTCGAAATGACGAGCGCAGACTTGGCACGGCCATTGCGATGGATAGGCAATAGAAGCGCTCAACGGCGATGCCAGCCCCGTGGCAACAGAGAGGAGAACTGCATGTCCGATGCCTTGCCTGCGATAAGCCGCAGAACCTTTATTTCCGTCAGCACACTGGCAGGGGTCGCAACAGCAGCACTGTTAGCGGCCTCCACCATAGCTTGGTCCGGCCCCCTAGCTATCGCGTCCCAGCGTTCTGCCATACCCGCCGGCAGGCAGGGGAGTGCGACGGTACTAGCTGGTGACTACTTTCAACGTCTTGGCCAGATCCGCATCGCGTTAGCCACCAGCGTAGGGCGCAAGTTGGCTCTCTTCCTGGATGGTGCGGATGAAGCTCTGTTCGACATCGCCTTAATTGACCGCCGCGCAACGCTGCGTCCGGTCGTCCTTCCCGCAGGAGGAGTCGCATGAACCTGAGCATCCTGTCCAAATGTGCCACGTTCGGCGCGGCACTCGTGGTCGCCCTTGCCCTTCCGGCAGATGCCGCTCCTCCAGCGCCCGCCCGCAACGGACAGTCTGGTCAATGGGCATCGCCACAGGTCCTGTGGGAGCAAACCTGCGCCCGCTGCCACACAACGGGGGTTGGCCCCGAACTGCGCGGCCGCGCGCTACCCCAGGAATACGTCGTCAGCGTAGTGCGCAATGGCATGCTGGCGATGCCGGCATTCCCGCATTCGGCAATAGATGATGCCTCACTCAGCGACATCGCGCGCTTTGTCTCCACCTCGAGGCTGCCAAAGCCTGCGGCAAAGCACTGAGAGCAAAGGAGAGATAGATGCCAAGCAAGAAGCCTGCTCCTGTCGCGCAACCAGCGGCACCCGCAGATCCCGCCGTGCTGCCCGCTGGCGTCAGTGCCGCCGACATGCACGCCGCCATAACGAAGTTCGTTGCGATTCTCGGCCCACAGAATGTCATCACCGATGCCGACCACATCGCGCCCTACACCAAGGTCATGATTGCCGAGAGCGAGGACCTGCATCGTCCGTCCGCAGTGCTCTATGCCCGCGAAGTTTCGGAGATCCAGCAGATCCTTAAGGTCTGCAACGAATTCAAGGTGCCGATCTGGACGATCTCGACCGGGCGCAACTTCGGCTACGGTTCGGCCGCGCCCCAAAGCGCCGGCCAGGTTGTGCTCGACCTCAAGCACATGAACCGCATTCTCGATGTGGATCCCGTGCTGTGCACTGCGCTGGTCGAACCCGGGGTGACCTACCAGCAACTCAAGGATTACCTCGAGGAAAACGACATACCTTTGTGGCTGTCTTGCCCGGCTCCCTCCGCGATCGCCGGACCTCTCGGCAATACGGTTGACCGCGGTGTCGGCTACACGCCCTATGGCGAACACTTCATGATGCAGTGCGGAATGGAGGTTGTTCTGGCCAACGGCGACGTCCTGCGCACCGGCATGGGCGGGGTCGAGGGCACAAGCGCCTGGCAGGTCTTCAAGTGGGGTTACGGCCCCTACCTCGACGGCATCTTCACGCAGTCCAACTACGGTATCGTCACCAAGATGGGCATGTGGCTGATGCCAAAGCCTCCGGTCTACAAACTGTTCTGCATCCGCTACGACAAGGACGAGGATATCCACGATATCGTGGAGACGCTGCGGCCCCTGCGCATCGCCAACGTCATTCCCAATGCGATGGTTTTTGCAAATGTCATGTGGGAAGCCGCCGCGATCATGCCGCGCAGCAAGTATTACGACGGCGACGGTGTGACGCCCGACAGCGTGCTCGAGGAGATCAAGGCAAAGGAGGGCCTCGGCGCGTGGAACGTCTATGCGGCGCTTTACGGCACCAAGGAACAGGTCGAGGTCAACTGGCAGATCATCACTGGCGCAATCAAAGCTAGCGGCAAGGGCACGATCATCACGGAAGAGCAGGCCGCCGGCACCCAGCCCTTCGATTATCGCGCAAAGTTGATGCGCGGCGACATGACCTTGCAGGAGTTCGGCCTGTATCGTTGGCGCGGCGGCGGCGGCTCGATGTGGTTTGCCCCCGTAACTGCAGCGAAAGGTAGTGAAACTGTTGAACAGACCCGCCTCGCCAAGCAGATCCTTGGCGAATACGGGCTTGATTACGTGGCCGAATATATCGTCGGGATGCGGGACATGCACCATGTGATCGACGTCCTCTACAACCGCTCGGATCCGGACGAGATGGCCCGAGCGCATGAATGCTTCGCCAAACTGCTCAGCGAATTCGGCAAGCGCGGCTATGCGGTCTATCGCGTCAACACAGCCTTCATGGACCAGGCGGCCGACCTGTTCGGCCCGGTCAAGCGCAAGGTCGACCAGACGTTGAAGAGGGCGCTCGATCCTAACGGAATCCTTGCGCCTGGCAAATCCGGCATCAGGATTTGAGCAGATCCGAGCCGCTTGCAGAGCGTGAACTCACTGAAAGTCCAGCTGCGTCCTTCGTCGGGACGTGGTTGGACGTGGCTCGCCCGAGCGCAATGGCGCCGGCAAAGTAAGACGCAGAGGAACTGGAATGGACGTCAGATCGGTCCTGGTCGCAGATGCCCGGCGCATGCTCGAACGCCTTGCCAGCGGCAGCATCACTCGTGCCCCCAAGGTGACCAGCAGGCCATCGTCGATCTACACCGATGCGGATCGGTTCAAGCGTGAGAAGGAGCACCTGTTCCGACGCGTACCATTGCTGCTGGCAGCGTCGTGTGAGCTGCGCAATCCGGGCGATTGCAAGGTGATGGACGTGGTTGGCGTGCCGTTGCTGATCGTGCGCGGGAAGGACGGCGTGGTGCGCACGTTCCTTAATGCCTGTACCCACCGTGGGGCGCGCCTTATGCGCGAATGCGGGAACGCAGCTCGGCTGACCTGTCCCTACCATGCATGGAGCTTCCGGCTCGATGGATCGCTGCTGGGCATTGCGGCGCGGGAGTCTTTCGGCGAGATCGACAGCGATGCCGCCCGTCTCGTTTCCTTCCCCACTACCGAGCGGGCGGGACTTGTCTGGGCCATCATCGACCCCGCCGCCGAACCCGATTTTGACGCCTTCCTCAACGGGTTCGACCAGTTGCTTGCACAGTTCGGGTTCGACACGTGGCATCATTTCAAGAGCCGCAGCCTACCCGGCGCGAACTGGAAGCTCGCGTTCGATGCCCACCTCGAGTTCTACCATCTGCCCGTATTGCACCGCGAGACCTTTGGTTCTGGCATGAGCAATCTCGCCGAATACTTTTACCATGGCCCGCATCAGCGCCTCGGTTTGCTGACCAAAGCGGACCATGTACTCGAACAGGATGACATCGCCGGCCTCGCCGACATGCCAGAGAGCGAATGGCCGCTCGCCTCCCTTCTGTTCGGCGAATGGATCGTCTTCCCGAACGTCTCGATCAACTGCTTTTACAAGGGCGGACGCGGCGTGATCCTGTCCCAGGTCTGGCCTGGCCAGACGGTAGGAGAATCCGTAACCGTGCAGATATTCTTGCACGAGAACCCGCCGGATGAAGAACACTTTGCAGATGCAACGGCGATGTCGGACTTCCTCGGTAAGGTCGTCGGAACCGAGGACCTGCCAATGTCACGCGAGCAGCAGTCAGTACTCTCATCGGGCCTGCTCCGCGAGGTTCGCTTTGGCCGGAATGAGGGCGGTGTCGAGCATTTCCATGAATGGGTGGATCGATTTGCGGGTTCGCCAAAGGACCTGCCAATGGCACAAGTGATGCAGCGTCCGTGATGGTGCCGGTTTCACCGGTACGTCTCTCACTTTCCCGGAAATCTGTCATCAACAACTGGCGCCCGCTCCGACCATCGGTGGCAGCCACCCAGGTTATCAAGCCACCAGGTGAACGCTGTTTGGAGGCCCAAATCGCAGGATCTCCCAGCCAAAGATGACTCCTTCAGGTGCGCAGATCAGCGACCGAGGTGGCCATCAAAAAAACGGAGCATCACGTCGTACGCTTCAAGCGATTCGGGAATATCGGAATTGTAGAAGAACCCGTGAAAAAGCCCCTCCCAAACGTGGAGATCGGCTTTGACGCCAAGCGCAACCAGGCGAGAATGTGTCTTCACGGCAGAGCTTAGCTCAAAGCCCCTTGTTCCGGAAATGATCAGCGTTGGTGGAAACTGACGCAGCGTTTCATCTGAGGACCCTGGCGAAACGGTGGGATCTTTCGGATCTGCCCCCTTGAAATAAGGCAGCGCGGTCCAAGGCAATTGCGCGTCGGCCGGCCAGTCCGGGGCAGCACGCGCGTCGCCGATGGCAGCGGTCATATAGTCCGCATCCCCACCGAAGCCGAAGGCGGAAGTGGTTAGCCCAGCACAGAATACTCCGATCGCACCCGGACGTGGCAGGCCGTGCTTCTGAAACCATGCCGTAGCCATACCGGTTAGCATTCCGCCCGCAGAGCACCCATAAATGCCGATATTGCGCGCCGGATAGGTTTTGAGCAGTTCGCGATATACGGCAGCCACGTCCTCACTGGCAGCGGGAAAGACATGAGCAGGTCCTTGGCGGTAGTCGACCGATACGACACGGACTTTGCCGATTGCGGTGACAGGGATGGATTCCAGCTCTGCGCACCCCGGGAAACAACCCATGAAGCCGCCACCGTGAAGATTGATCAACACGCGCTTGCGATTTTTGCGTAAAACGCCCTCTCGAGGGCTGTAATCCAGAACGTGCACGCCGCCGATCTGGCGCTCGACCATGGTCGGAGCGAAAGTTGCCTTCGCCTTCGCCAAGTATCCCTGCATGAACACGGGCACGCCAGCCACCTGCTTTAGCTGCTCCGGATCCTGCATGGCCTTGAGGTGGTCGGTCAGATAGGCCTTGGCCTCAGCGCTCAGCATCGAAGAGACCGGCACCGCCATGGCGGGCGCATGGACCGTACCATCGTCATCCACTTGGATTCCGGAGGGCATGCTGGCCTGCGCAAAGGCTTTGGCGACGGGGCCGAGCAGCAGTGCAAGTGCGACCAATGACGCCACAATTCGCTTCAACACCGACATCGCTTTACCCTCTCTTAGCTGGAGCGGTCCGATCGCTTGCTACGAATGTGCGTAATCGATTGCATTATTCTCCGCAAGGCGTAAGAAATCGATTACGCATTCACCAAGACTCCGCAAGAGAGCATGGCCTGGAGAGACCAAACGTGAACTTCACCCGAAGGACGGCTGGCGCAGCAGCCCTGGCAACGGCATTCATGCCTTCCTTGCTAAGCGCGCGCGAAAGGGGCGGTGCGGCGGTTCTAGGAAAGGCCGCTGTGACTCCGATGGCACTGCTCGATCCTGAACTGCGCGACGGGGCAAAGTTGATCCTCGCCCAGCCCCTGCCCGATCCTCTCGATCATGCTGCGATTGTGGCCATGCGCAAAGCCGCGCCACCACCACCGGAAATTTTATCTGCGCCCGCCCCTGCGGTCGACTTCCGCATGATTCCGGGCTCTCACGGCCACCCACCTGTCAAGGTCGCAGTAATTGGTGCAGACCGAAAGAAGGAGTTGCGACCTGCGGTCCTGCACGTTCATGGCGGCGGCTTCATCGTCGGACGCATGGCCGACACCATACCCGCATCACAGCAACTGGCGCAGGAGTTCGATTGCGTCGTGGTCGAAGTGGACTACCGCCTTTCCCCTGAAACGCGCTTCCCGGGGCCGCTAGAGGACTGCCATGCGGCGCTCGCATGGCTCCATGAGAACGCAGATGATCTGGGCGTGGACCGTGCGAAGATCGCCGTGAAGGGCGAAAGCGCCGGGGGCGGACTTGCCGCCATGGTTGCCTTGGCTGCCCGCGACCGACGAAGCGTCCCGTTGTGCTGCCAAATCCTGATCTATCCCATGCTTGATGACCGGACCGGATCAACCCGACGCGTGCCGAATTTCATCGGCACGATTGGTTGGAATGAAACAGGTAATGTCGTGGGCTGGAGCAGCTTGCTCGGCCAGCCTGCAGGCCAAATCAAGGTCCCGACTGGCGCAGTTCCGGCGAGGATGCCCAACCTAGAGGGCCTGCCCCGTACGTTCATTGGCGTGGGATCGCTGGATCTCTTCGTCGAAGAGGACATGATCTACGCTCAACGGCTCGTGCAGGCGGGCGTCCCTACCGAACTGCTCGTCACGCCTGGCGCGTTTCATGGGTTCGACTTCGTGGTGCCTGATGCCAACGTATCGCGAGCCTTTACCGCTGCGTGGAAGCGCACGTTGCGCACGGCGTTCGCCAGACCTGCGGCCAACCATAGTCTTTAATGCCGCCGCTGAAGGCCTCAATCACCAACACGTGCGCAATCGATTACTCAACTATTCAAACAATGGGAGGACTAGGATGAAAGTTTCTCAGCATGTAGCCAAGCTGCGCCTTCCCCTGATCGCCTCGGCAGCCTGTGGTCTAGTCGTTTCTGCACCGACCTTAGCGCAGGATGCTTCTGCCGACAGCGCGAATGACCCAGCGGATGCGGGCGAGATCGTCGTGACAGCGCTCAAGTCCGGTTCGGTTCGACTCGACAAGGTGCCGCTGGCAATTCAGGCGTTCAACGGCGATGTGCTGAAACAACGCAACGTGCGCGATGGCGCGGACCTCATCCAACTGATCCCTGGCGCCTCACAGGCACAGGAAATCGGGGCGGGTTATCGCATTTTCTCGTTTCGTGGTTCGGGCGCCGGCGGTCCCATTGGCGATGGCCTGATCGGCTACTACCTCGACGACACGCCCTTCGGCGTGCCCAACAATCAGGCCGCGCCGCCGGTGCAGTATTTCGATATCGACCGCGTTGAAGTTCTGCGCGGTCCGCAGGGGACCCTCTATGGCCTTGGCTCTTCGGCTGGGACCATCATCTATCACACCAAGAACCCCGACCTCGATCAGGTGACCTCCGCCGGAGAACTTGAACTGTCCAAATCGGCCGAGGCGAGCGATCCGAACTATCGAGGGGCAGCCGCGATCTCCTTGCCCCTGATCCCCGGCAGGCTAGGCCTGCGTGTGAGCGGCGGATACGATCGTCGCGCCGGCGTGGCCGACATCTATTCCGGAGCGCCGACTGGTACCCCGCGCGAGCGGGACGCAAACCATGTCACCTCCAAGGACGTGCAGGCCGTGCTGCTTTGGAAGCCGGACGAGCTTACTTCGGTTCGGACGCGCTTTTGGTACTTCGCCACGGATCAGAAATACCTCAACGTGATCAACTCGCTCGACCCGCCGTTCGCGGCCTTTCAAGGCGACGTTGTCGGCTTTGACAAGCGCCGTGCCTGGTATGCATCAAACACCCTCGAGCGCGAATTCGGCGCCGTCACGTTGACTAACGCGACATCCTACCAGAAGTCCTTGCCCGGCGGCTTCCAGGTCGGCCTCAACCTTGGCGCGCCGCTTGGCACCGGCGTGCTGATCAACGGCGGCGACGCGCGCAACTTCGTAAACGAGTTGCGGGTTGCTACAAACGATGCCGGGCCGCTCAAGGGCGTGGCCGGCGTTTTTTACCAGAACGCGCGCAGTCTCTACACGTTCAGCCTGACGTTCCCGGCCTTAGGCCTGAACGGGCAAACCATCACCAAGACCGAGAATGCAGCAGTGTTCTCCGAGGTGAGCTATGAACTGTTCGGCGGCAAGCTCGTACCGCTGGTCGGCTTGCGCTATTTCAAAGACCGACGCGAAGCGGACTCCATCTCGAACGAAGTGCGAGTTCAGAGCCAGGCGCGGCCCGACGCATTGACCTGGCGGGCCAACCTCGCGTTCAACCCCAGTTCCGACTGGATGCTGTTTTTCAACGCTGGCACCGGTTTCCGCAGTGGAATTCTTCAGTCACAAGCACAGGCCGACGCGGTGATCGCGGATGGCGTGCCGAGCGGCATCTCGCTGACGCCGGACAAGCTGCGCAACCTTGAAGTGGGCATGAAGGGGGCACTGCTGGACGGGGCGCTGCGGGTGGCCGTCAGCCTTTACGACATAAAATACACGAACATCCAGAGCGCCTTCAACACGTCGATCGGGCTGGCGGCTTTTGCCAACCTCGGCGATGGCAAAGCGCAGGGGATCGACATGGAAATGACATGGCGGACGCCGCTTCAGGGCTTGACGCTCAATGCCATCGGTAACGTCAACGACTCCAAGTTCACACGCGTCCGCCCAGCGTTCGCCGGAGCCGATCCTCGCATTTCCAACGGCTTGCGCCTGCTCAACACGCCAACACACAATTTCCGTTTGGATGCGAGCTACGAACGGCCGATCGGCAATGCCACGCTTTTCGCTACCAGTTCAGCGACCTTTATCGGCCGTTCGCGTCTTGGAGATGCCACGGTCAACGAGATCAATCCCTACGAACTCTACCAGGCGAGCATCGGCGTGCGGTTTGATCGATACGAAGTGCGCCTGTTCGGGGACAACCTGTCCGATTTACGCGGCCCCACCTCCGCCAACGGTCCTACGCTTCTGGCAGGGCCACGCCCGCGCACGATCGGGGTGACATTCCGCGTCAACACCAACTGATGCAATTCTCGGCGATACCACTCCTTCCCCCAAAGGTATCGCCGAGGTCGCATAAGGATGCGAGGGTATGCAGAGGCGCGATATCATCACTGCTGCGACCGGTGTTGGAGCAATTGCCTTGGCACCAACTGCAGCAACGTCTGCGCAGGACCAGGCGATGCCGTTCTTTGACAAGAGGGCGCCAATCTATACCGATGCAGCACGACTTACGGTCAGGACCACTGCCGGACCCATTAGGGGCTACCGGCAGGGCGCAGTTACCGTGTTCAAGGGCGTGCCCTATGGAGCGCCCACCGGTGGTGCCAATCGCTTTCGTGAACCGCGCCCACCCGAGCCCTGGAACGGTGTTCGCTCATGCCTTCACTACGGCCCGATTGCACCGCAGGACAAGGGCATGGGACGCTTCCGTGATGAGGAAGCCTTCATCTTCCGCTGGAACGACGCCGTCGAGGATGAAGATTGCCTGCGACTGAACATATGGACTCCAGCTATTGATGCCGCGCGCCATCCAGTGCTCGTCTGGTTGCATGGGGGCGGCTTTGCTGCCGGATCCGGGCATGACATTCCGGCATTCGATGGCACGAATCTGGCTACCAGTGGCAACGCGGTGGTGGTTACGCTCAATCACCGACTGAACCTGCTGGGGTTTTTCGATCTGTCCGACTGGGGCGAGGAGCATGTTACCTCGGCCAATCTCGGCATGCTTGATATCGTAGCTGCACTGCGCTGGGTGCGCGACAATATTGCCCGATTTGGAGGGGATCCCTCGCGCGTGACGATCTTCGGCCAGTCGGGCGGAGGGGCCAAGGTCACTGCGCTGATGGCGATGCCCACGGCCAAGGGGCTGTATCACCGAGCGATGGTGCTTAGCGGGTCCTTCGCGATGTTCAACACGCCGACCAAGACCCGCCGGCTTTCCCGCCTAATTCTTGACGAGCTCGACATTGCCAAGGGCGATCTGGCCTCTCTGCAAACGCGGCCTTATTCAGAAATGCAGGCGGCAGCCCAGCGGGTCCTTGCCCGGGTCAATCCGCCTTTCGACAGCTTTGTAGACGTGCGCCGGATTCCGGATATGCTGAACTTCGCCCCGACGCTGGACGGGCAAACGCTGCTGGCAGACCCCATGCATCCAGAATTTGCGGCGAACGATCCGCAAGTCCCACTGATCATCGGCTCCACGCTCAACGAATTTGTTACCGGCATCAACGATCCCGCAGCGTTCGAGATGGACGAAGCAGCACTTCAGCGCAGGGTCGAACGATTCGCTCCCGGCAGGGCAGAAGCAGTTATCGCCGGATTTCGGGCGAATGCGCAGAACGAAAAGCCCTTCGCATTGTGGTCTCGCATCGCGACTGCACCAATCCGCGAGGCCGTGATCAATCAGGCGAGAAGGCGGTTCGAAAGCAAATGCTCCCCGACGTGGCTGTTCTGGTTCACTTGGCAGACTCCAGTGCTGGTCGTGTCCCACGGGGTGGTGTAGGAACCGTCGATCCGCAGTAGGATCAGGTTCGGGTCAGGCAGCCAGAGCTGGCAGGCTGACAATGGGGTTATGGCTCACCGAGCCGAGGGTTTCCAGCGTCATGTAACGGCGTGACACCGCCCACTCATCATTCTGTTCCAGCATGAGTGCTCCGACGAGGCGGACGACGGCGGCGTCATTCGGAAAGATGCCGATGACATCGGCCCTTCGCTTGATCTCCTTGTTCACCCTTTCCAGCGGGTTGGTCGACGCGATCTGCGCCCAGTGCTCCTTCGGGAAGGTCATGTAGGCAAGCACGTCCTCGCGCGATCCGGCCATCATGTCGGCCAGCTTCGGGAACTTCTCGCGCAGGGCATCGGCGACCTGTTCCCATTGCTGGTGAGCCGCTTCAGCCGTTTCCTGCGCAAAGATCGTCTTGATCATGGCGATGACTGCCGGTCGCTGCTTAGGCGCGGCATGTGCCAGCGCATTGCGCATCCAGTGGACCCGGCAGCGTTGCTGGCTCGCGGCGAACACCTTGCTGGCGGCGGCGCGCAACCCCTTGTGGTCGTCCGCGATGACCAGCTTTACCCCGCGAAGTCCCCGGTCGGCGAGCGAGCGCAGGAAGGCTTTCCAGAAGGGTTCCGCTTCTGAAGGGCCGGTGGCAACGCCCAGAACCTCGCGCCGACCATCGGTGTTGACGCCGACGGCGATTATCGCCGCCGTCGAGACGATCCGCCCGCCCTCGCGGACCTTGAGGTAGGTGGCGTCGATCCACAGGTAGGGCCACTCGCCCTCGATCGGCCGCTGCAGGAAGGCGTTCACCCGTTCGTCGATCTCGGCCACCAGACGGCTCACCTGGCTCTTCGAGACGCCGCTGGCGCCCATCGCCTTGACCAGATCGTCGACCGAGCGAGTCGAGACACCGTGGACGTAGGCTTCCTGGATCACCGCCGCCAACGCCTTCTCAGCCGTGCGGCGTGGCTCAAGGAAGCTCGGGAAGTAACTGCCCTTCCTGAGCTTGGGGATCGCCAGCTCGATCCGGCCGGCCCGAGTGTCCCAGCCCCGTTCGCGATAGCCGTTGCGGTGGTTGAGCCGCGCCGGGCTGCGACTGCCCGCAGCCGCACCCGTTCTGGCCTCAATCTCCAGATCCATCATGCGCTCGGCGGCAAATGCCAGCATATCGCGCACCAAATCGCTGTCTGCCCCTTGCTCAATCAGCTCAACAAGGGCCATTCTGTCGTCGGTCATCGTCTTCTTCTCCAGGTTCGAGTTCGCATCCGAACCCTACCAGAAGATCGACGGTGGCCACCCTCTCAGAGAAACCTTCCTACACCACCCCGTGGGACACGACCTCCAGTGCTTGAGGGTCGACCGATGGCTTTCCATTGCCTCGACATTCCGTTCTGGTTCGGAAACACTCAGACCTGTGCATCGATGACCGGCGGTGGAATGGACGCGGTGGCCCTGTCCAATAGCATGGTTCAGGCTCTGTCGGCGTTTGCCGCCCAAGGCGCGCCGGCGGCCCGCGGCATTCCGCCGTGGCGCGCCGCATCGCCAGACGATATGGCATCGCTGCAGTTGGAGTCTTCACCGACCATGATCGGAGAAGACGACGCAGCAGAACGCGCCACTCTCACATGAATGTGCGCTTGCAGTTTGCCACTGGCGACACCGCGTGTAGGTGTCACATCAGCGCGGAGAGCTATTATCCTTGAAGGCGGGCAACGGTAGTCGAACAGGCATGGTCAGCGTCAAGAATCTCAAGGAATTTGCCGAACTGGCGGGAGTTTCGACCGCCACCGCTTCTCGCGCATTGACCGGATCGGGGCGAGTAAGTGACGAGACGCGCAAACGCATAGCCGTTCTGGCAGAAAAACTCGGCTATCAGCCCAACATTGCGGCTCGTAACCTGCGCACGCAGCGTACGATGACCATCGGCGTGCTTGTACCCTTGGGGCACGAAGCCCTGCAGCACCTGTCAGACCCATTCTTCAACACGATGACAGGCTTTCTGGCCGATGCTTTTGCCGAAAACGGTTACGACATGCTGTTGTCACGCGTGCTTCCCCGCAACGACCGCTGGATGGACCGCTTCATCGGAAGTGGGCGAGTCGACGGTATCGTGGTCGTCGGCCAATCGGACCAGTTCCACGTCATCGAAACCATATCGCGGCGTTACGAGCCAATGGTGGTTTGGGGCGGCTACTCGCCCGGTCAGCACCACTGTTCGATCGGATCGGACAACCGACTCGGCGGCAGGCTCGCGGCAATGCACCTGATTGACCGAGGCTGCAGACGCATAGCCTATGCCGGGCCGTTGGAAGGTTCGGAGTTCGGCGAGCGTCTTGATGGCGCCCGGCGGGCGCTGCTTGAGGCGGGGGCAACTCCGCTTGTGGAACTGCGCACGCATTTCGAACCGGATGCCGCCTATGCCGACGTGCGTGAGCAACTGGGCAACATGGCGCAAATCCCCGACGGTATCGTCGCCGGATCCGACGTGACCGCGATCAGCGTGATCAGGGCGCTACGCGACCTTGGTCAGCGCGTACCGGATGACGTCCGCGTGATTGGCTACGACGGCCTGCCGATCGGCGAGCACATGAGCCCGCCGCTCAGCACAATCGACCAGCAATTGCGGCACGGAGCGCAACTGCTCACACAGACGCTCCTTCGTAGGATCGCCGGAGAGGCGACGCGATCCAGCCAGATCGAGCCGCACGTCATCGTGCGCGGATCGACCTAGACAACCACCCGCGATGTCTCTCCGTCCAGCGCGATGCGGAAGAACGGCGCCGGGTACCCCGCAAACCGTTCACGCCGCAGCTGGGCAGTGGTAAGGGTAGCAGGGTCGGCGACCCCTGGAAAATCTGCGAACCCGATGACCCGGAGATCATCCATCACCCACCAGCTGTATTCCTGTGCTGGCGCGTCAACGGGGTTTGCGGCAATAAGTCCGTGGCCGTTCAGGAACATGAATGGCCCCAGCGGCCCATCCGATACGGCACCGTAAAGCCCTGTCGGCCCCGAGGAACCGCTAGCTGCAAACACCTTCCGCTGAGTTGACCAGAACAAATAGTAGCGACCATCAACGACCCTCATGTGCGGGCGCTCGAGTTCGTTGTTGAAGCCCGCCGCGCTAAGCACAGGCGGCAGAAGGCGCCAGCCGGAACCTTCTGCGCCGATGGCTTCAGCTACTCCTATCACACCGGTCCATCGCGATGGCGACTTGGCACATGATCCTGTGAGGAACAGGAAGGAACGGCCACTGGCGGGATCACGGAAAAAGCCCGGATCGCGGAAACCAAGTATTTCCCCTCCAACACCGGTGATCTGGTTGGCAATCATGTAATCTTTTCCGTCGGCCTCGACGGATTCAACGGGCCTTGACCAGTCAGACAGGATTACGGCCCCGTCCGCTTCGGAAAACCGGCAACGAGCCTCGAACAGGCGCTGCTCAAGGGTTGCCATAGAGGATCCACGCCGCCCGGCAGCGGTAAAGTATACCGTAAGCTCGCCTTTTGCCTCATCCAGGACTGCAGAGCCGGACCATTCGCGATCTCCGGGGGTGAAGCCATCGGGAAAAACCGGTTGGTGAAGCGTCCAGCGGCCATCGTGCTCGCTTGCCAGACGGATACGGGCAATTGCGTGGCGGGAATCGGGGTCGGCGGCCGCAGGCGCAGTAAGAATCATCCAGAACGCCGCACCATTGAAGCGAGGGAGCGTGCCGTCGGCCCGTTCGATAGGCCACATGTCCCAAAGGTCGAAGCCATCCACGCGGGCAGCGGGTGCTGGCGAGAGAGTGGGAATGGAGTTGGTTTCGGAGAGGGCCAACCCACCCAGGTCTGCAGCACTCCACATGGTCGGGCTCGCACAAGCCCCGGAGGCAACGCGTTTGCCAGTCTCGGAAACGGTAGTTGCCATAGTGAGATCTTCCTCCGGGAGGATTGCGCGAAGATTGCGCAATCGTTGACTCTTCTTGCTCAATCAGATGGCGGAGCGAGAGTGCGCGGGAATATCCACGGCTCAACGACTCCAGCAAAATTCCGGCAGAGCCCAAAGTTTCTCAGTACTTTTTGGCTCACCGCACCTGAATGCTCCACCCTGTTTAGGTTAGAGCAATCGATTGCGCAATCTCATCTTTTGTGATGAAAGGAGCCCGAATCGGACGAAGACAGGAAAAGTCGCGTCCACACCGGCCAGAACTGCGCCGATCAAGGGAGGGAATACCCATGCACACACGTTCCGTTCTGCTGGCCTCAGTAGCAATTGCAGCGTCATCTATGACTGCCAATGCACAGGATGTGGCAACACCTCAGGATGACGGATCATCCGTACCGACCGAGATCGTCGTCACAGCTCAGAAGAGCAGCGAACGGCTCTCGAAGGCTCCCGTTGCCGTCAGCGTTGTTTCGCAATCACTGCTTGATCGACAGGGCCTGACCACCAGCGAACAGATCGCGACCACGGTGCCAACGCTCAAGCTTTCGCAGAACGGATTTGCCATTCGCGGAATTGGCTCGAACAACGGCTTTAGCGGCTATTCCACAGTCGCAACCCAGTTCGACGGTATCTACAATCCGTCCCCCGTCGCACTCTCGCTGGCCTTGTTCGATCTTGGAGCCATCGAAGTGCTGCGCGGCCCGCAAGGCACAGTGTATGGGCGCAATGCCACTGCCGGTGTCGTGAACATCAACACAGCCGACCCGGGACGTAATTTCGGTGGCAGCGCCAGCCTGCAGTATGGCCGCTTCAACGATATCCGTGCGCAAGCTGCCGTAGATCTGCCAGTGAACGACATGCTGCGCGTCCGCGTAGCGGCGTTCCATCAGGTCAACGACGGGTACGGCCCCAAGTTTGCGGCGCGCCGCTTTGACAAGACTGACCTTTCGGCGGTGCGCGTTACCACGGTATTCGATCCGGCGCCGAACCTCAGTTGGCGCCTGTCGGGCTCCTATGCCCGGAACACCGGCACAGTCGCATCAGTGTTCCTGCGCAACTACAACGTCTATCCGCAGGCAGATCTGGTGGCGGGCACGTTCGGCCCGGTCACGATCGTCCCCTCGGATGCGATCAATCCCGGCTTGGATACCGTAACCAGCAACCGGCAGAACATCACCAGCTATGACGTACGTTCGAAGCTGGTGTGGGATGCCACCGATAGCCTCAGCTTCACATACCTTGCCGGCTATTCACTCCTCAAGAACGACGGCGTCACGGCCTCGACCGGCGTGTTCTCGCAGGAATACATCGATCATCGCACCCGCACCTGGTCCCACGAAGTTGACGTGAATTACGAGAATGGCCCGCTCAAGCTCGTTGGCGGCGCATTCCTGTATGAGGATCGCCAGCCCTCGGGCACCCGACTGCTGCACGCCGGCAATACGGCGCCCGCTCCTTTCAATCTGGTTTTCAACCTCTTCGGCGCGAAGGTCGTCGGGACAGGCGATCAGATCTCCACGATTGACGCCGTCGATGTGGTCAACACTTATGCCGGTGTGGGCAGCAAGTCTCGCGCCCTGTTCGGACAGGCAACCTTCGCGATTGCACCATCGCTTCGCCTTGTCGCGGGTATCCGCTCAACCTGGGATACGGTTACCAGCCATGAGCAACAACTGGTCTGCCCGGGCCAGTCGTTTGACCGCGATACAATCGCCCCCGATGTCTGCCCGACCTTCATGATCGCCTATACCGATGATCGCAACCGTCCGAGCGCGAAATACAGCAAGGTCAGTTGGAAGCTCGGCATCGACGCCGACGTGACTGAGAACCTGCTCGCATATGCTACGGTCTCGACCGGCTATCGCGGGGGTGGCCTGCAGCCGAGTTCCAATCCGGCGAACTTCCGAAGCTATGCGCCTGAAACCGTCGACAATTTCGAGCTGGGTCTGCGCGCCAACCTGATGGGTGGCCGCCTGTTCCTTGGCGCCACGGCCTATCAGATGAACTACAAGGACCTGCAGGTGTCGTCGATTATCGTCGATCCGGTGCAAGGCCCGATACCGGTTACGACCAATGCGGCCCGAGCGCGCATTCGTGGCATCGAGCTGGAAACAAGCTTCCGCCCCACCCCGGCAGATCGGTTCACGGCCTACTTCTCTTGGCTGGATACCAAGTTCCTGCGATTTGCCAACGCACCTGACAATCTGCGCTCAGCCGATACGATCTACAACATCTTCGCGCCGATCCTGGGCTTTGCGCCGATTGCGCCGGCAGTTGCCGATTACTCGGGCAATCGGCTGCCTTTTGCACCACGCTTCAGCGGGCGCTTCAGCTATGCTCACGAGTTCGAAACCGCTTCTGGCTGGAAGATCACTCCGGCAGTCGACTTCTTCGCGCAGACGGCAACATTCGCCAGCGTGGACAACGCCATCCAGGGCCGGATTGCAGGTTACACGAAGACCGATCTCAACCTGCAGTTCGACGAACCTTCGGGGCATGCCTACCTCAACGTGTTCATGAACAACGTCGAGGACCGTCGCATCCCCACAACCGTCGTTCCCGTTTGGAGTTCGACGACGGCCAGCTATGCCATGCCGCAAACCTATGGCTTGCGCGTCGGCTTCAAGTATTGATCGCATTGACAACAGGAAGCGCCGTGGCCGGAGCGATGATCTCCGGCCACGCATGCCGGAGAAGGTCATGCGTATGCCGGTCGATCGCAGGCAAATGCTGCTGGGAAGTGGGCTTTTTCTGATGACTTTACCTGTCAGCGCCGCAAGGGAAGCGCTGAAGATTCCGCAAGGAGCCGGACCGCTTCCGGCCGAATGGATCGGAGCGCCGTCGATCACCTTGTGGGACGGCCTGCCGCCCGGAAGCCCGCGTACAGCGCCCAAGCCATCAATCACACTCGACCCCACTTTCATTACAGGGGTCGCCCGACCGGAGATGCGCGTGTTCCGTCCAAAAAGGAGCAACGGGCAGGCTATACTGACGATCCCGGGCGGAGCCTACACGTTCGTCTCGATCCGCAATGAAGGCACGGACGTTGCGCGTACCTTCACTGAACTGGGCTACACCGTATTCGTGCTAGTTTACCGCCTTCCTGGCGAAGGCTGGGCGAATCGCGCCGATGTGCCATTGCAGGACGCACAGCGGGCGATGCGCTTGATCAAGAGTCGGGCAGGACAATTCTCCATCGATCCCGACAGGATTTCCGTGATCGGATTTTCTGCAGGTGGTCATCTTGCTGCATCGTTGATCACCGCCGGCAGGGACGGCTGCTATGATGGGCGCGATGCGGCGGACCAGTTGGATCCGCTGCCCAGCCTCGCCGCTCTGATCTACCCGGTTATAAGCACCGAACCGCCCTACACGCATCAGCAGTCGGTTGAAATGTTGCTCGGCCCAAATCCGACTGCTGAGGCAATTGAGCGCCGCTCTCCTGCACGCCGTATCGGTGCAAACACGCCCCCAACCTTCCTCGTGCACGCTCTTGATGACGTGCCAGTGCCATCCCAGAATTCCCTGCTGTTCCTCGATGCGATGCAGCGCGCCAGGCGTCCGGTTGAAATTCATCTGTTCGAAGAAGGGGGGCATGGTTTCGGCATCGGCCCATCCAATGCGCCGGCGGGACAGTGGCCCCAACTTTTGAGTGCCTTCATTGCCCGCCACATGGCACCGTCCTGACAACAGGCCTTGGCTTGGCCGACAGTTGCAGCAAGGCAACCCGGTCTCCCCGCGATAGGTCAGAGCTGCTGTCGGCAAGCCGAGGAGACCTTCCATCTCACCAGCCCAGTTCGCGGCGCCCTTGACTTTGGGTTGCCTATGCCACTAGGGCGCGCACCGAAAACCGGGGTCTTGCCCCGCTCATCCATCCCGTTTCGCCGAGTCCTGTCGAAGGGCGTCTTGAGGATCCACCCGGGCAGGGTGGAGGAGTGTATTCATGGCCAATGTAACCGTTATCGGCGCCCAGTGGGGCGACGAAGGCAAAGGCAAGATCGTTGACTGGCTGGCCAGCCGTGCCGATGCCGTTGTCCGCTTCCAGGGGGGGCATAACGCCGGCCACACCCTCGTTGTCGGCGAACAGGTCTACAAGCTTTCTCTGCTACCCTCGGGCATTGTCACTGGCACGCTCTCGATCATCGGCAACGGTGTGGTCCTCGATCCGTGGGCGCTGAAGGCCGAGATCGAAAAGCTGACCGCGCAGGGCGTCGAGATCAATGCCGAAAACTTCGCCATTGCCGACAATTGCCCCCTAATTCTGCCCCTGCACCGCGACCTTGACGGTCTGCGCGAACAGGCAGCCGGCTCAGGCAAGATCGGCACCACGGGCCGCGGCATCGGCCCTGCCTATGAAGACAAAGTCGGCCGCCGCGCGATCCGCGTGTGCGACCTTGCCCATCTCGATGCGCTCGATGTCCAACTCGATCGCCTCTGCGCGCATCATGATGCGCTGCGTGCAGGCTTCGGACAGCCGCCGGTCGATCGCGCCGCACTGATCGCCGAACTGCGCGAGATAGCGCCGTACGTCCTGCAGTTCGCCCAGCCGGTCTGGAAGCGCCTCAACACCGTCCGCAAGGCCGGCGCGCGCATCCTGTTCGAGGGCGCGCAGGGCGTCCTGCTCGACGTTGACCACGGCACTTATCCGTTCGTCACCTCGTCCAACACGGTTTCCGGCACCGCAGCATCCGGTTCGGGTCTTGGCCCATCGCAGACCGGTTTCGTGCTTGGCATCGTCAAGGCCTACACCACCCGAGTCGGCTCCGGGCCGTTCCCTACCGAGCTTGAGGACGAAGTCGGCCAGCGCCTTGGCGAGCGTGGCCACGAATTCGGCACGGTTACGGGGCGCAAGCGCCGCTGCGGCTGGTTTGACGCGGTGCTGGTGCGTCAGTCCTGCGCCATCTCTGGCGTGACTGGGATTGCTCTCACCAAGCTTGACGTGCTGGACGGTTTCGAGAAGGTGAAGATCTGCACCGGCTACCGCCTGCGCGGAAAGGTGCTGGACTACTTCCCGGCCCACGCCGCCGACCAGGCTGAGGTTGAGCCCATCTACGAAGAGATGGACGGCTGGGATGGCACCACTGCTGGCGCGCGTTCGTGGGCTGACTTGCCCGCCCAGGCGATCAAGTACATCCAGCGCGTGCAGGAATTGATCGAAACGCCGGTTGCCCTTGTCAGCACCAGCCCGGAGCGCGAGGACACGATCCTTGTGCGCGATCCCTTCGTCGATTGAACACCTGCAGCCTCACCGTCCGGGCGGATGGTGAGGCTGCAAAGCTTTAGTTCTTCTTGCCGACGGTCACACCTGAATAGATCGATTGCTGTCCGCCCGGCGGATTCAGCTGCAGGAGAAACGAGCCGCCCCATTCGGCAGCGTTGGCTCCAAAGAACATGCCGTTGAGGAAGCTGGTGCTGAGCACGTCGGTGCCGGTTCCCCTGAGGGAGAACGTGTTGCCAACGCCGCAACCTGGGCAATTGCCCGCAAGCGATCCACTGTAAGTAAAGTTGCCGAGGCTCGACGTCGCGTTATTGCCGACATCTGTCGCCGTCAACGCGAGGACGGCGCTGCCAGTGCCTGCGGCGAAGTCTGCCGTGAAGGTGCTGGTCCCCGAAAGCGAAGCCTCGCGCTGCGTCGCACCGTTCCGGCCATAACCGTAGACTACCCCGGAATAGCTTGCCGAGCCCGTTCGCGGGATCTGGAAGCTTGGCGTCAGGCCGCCGAACGGCACATAGTAGTGTGTCGCCACCTGGCGTCCGTCTACCGTGTCGGTTCGCACCACTTCGGCAAAACTGGTGTAAGTCAGGGCAATCGAGGGGTTGCCGCTACCGAACTTGAACACCCGCGCCGTGTAATCGGCACCGCGATACACATCGAAGGTGCTGGTGCTTTCCGCCGCCTTATAGTCCGCCGCCGCCAGCGTCTGCGACAGCTGCACGGCGTTGCCGAAGTTCGTGCCAGTCGTCTTCGACGTGAGAACATAGGACTTGTTCGTCGGGTTGTAGGTAACCTCGACATTGGTATCGAGAAGCGCCTGCTCCGCCGGGCTGAGACCGTTGACGACATAGTACTGGGAATCGTTGCCATTCAGCACAGTAGTCGTCGTGAGGCCGGCAAGTCCGCTCTGGGAAGCGGTGCTGTCCGAACCGCGGCCGCCTGCAAGCGTAGCTGCCATGACGGCACCGCCGGAACTGCTGGCCTGAACCACCGCCCCGATCTGCTCCGCAGCCGGACCGAAGAACTTGCCGGTCAGCGTGCCGTTGTAATCGGTCGTACCATCGAAGGTGATGTTACCATTGAACGCATTGGTGCTTGATGAAAGCGTCGCGTTTCCGCTCCAGTTGCCTGCATCCGATTGGGTGCCCGGCAGGCCCGCCGAGGTGCCCGGAATGGCATTGCCAACAGTATAGGCTCCAAGCGTCGAAACGGCGCCAGTCTGGAAGTTGACGTTGAAACTGCCATTGCCGTTCACGCCACTGATCTTCGACCCGCTGGCCAGTATCCCGCCATTGAGGGAAACGTTGAAGGCAGCCGTCCCGGTTCGCGGGGTTGAGGAATTGGCCGTCGCGAAACCATAAACGAACGCATCTATCTGGCCGATGCTCGATCGCCGGTCGGTCAGAATGCCTGCGCGCAGGTAGTCGCTGCTTGTGTAGAAGTCATACGTCAGCCCGACCTGTCCCGCCTTTGTCGGCTGCCACATGATCCGGCCATCAGAACCGTAAAACACCAGTGGCGATCCATTCTCACCCTGATGCACAGACGCAAGCCCGCTGCCGGCGCCCACTGCTGAAAGATTGCCTGCTCCATCAAGGGTGCCCTTCACGGAGGCGCTCAACGGTTGATAGAACTGGTCGGTGGAAGGGCTGGCAAGGCTGGTCGAGGTATTGACCGGTGTCGTGCCGCGAGCGCCGTAGATCACACCGGTTGCGGCGACGTCCGAGTTGGGGTTTTGCGAGAAGGCCGCCCCAACTTCCTCGGCGTTGGGGCCGAAGAAAGCCCCGTGCAACTCACCCGTTCCGGCGCTGCCCAAGGTCAACTGGCCAAGAAAACTGTTCGCGCTCTTGGACAGCAGCGCAAAGGCGTTCCAGTTATAGCCCCGCGCGGTGACATTGGTCTGAACATCGGTCTCGTCGTAGAAGCCGCTTCCGGCAATGCCGCCGGACAGGAAATCGACCGAAAGCTTGCCTGTCCCTCCCAGCGCATAAATGTTCGTGCTGAACGTCCGCGCGCCCAGCAGCTTTACATCGAAGCTGGCCGCGCCCGTCCTCGGCAGCGTTCCGTTCGGCGTCTGTACCCCATAGGCGAAGGAGGAAATGCGCCCATCGATCGTGGTGCTTCCATTGACCTGGCGCTGCCAGATCCCTGCCCCCACGAAACGGGTCTGACCTGCGGCTGTGCCTGTCGTGGTCAACGAGAGGAACTCGGTCGTATTGCCCGAAACGAACTTGTAGGTCGTGATTGCGCTGTTCGATTGCGTCGCGTCGATGTCGCCTGGACCGAAAGTGCGGCTGCGCGTGCCGTCCGAGACAGTCCAGGAGCGGTTAGTGGCATTGTAGGAGACCGTGAGCGCCAAGGCTGAAGCCGAGGTGCTGACGGCGGCGCCATTGGTCGGAACACTTACAGTTCCGACAGATGCCACGTTCTTGAAACTTTCGCTGACAAGCGGCGCGACCAGGCTCGTGTTTGCTGTCGGTGTGGGCGTGGGCGTGGGTGTCGGCGTAGGCGTAGGCGTAGGCGTAGGCGTAGGCGTAGGCACCGGAGTGCTGCTGACGCCATTGCCGCCACCGCCGCACGCTGCCAGCATCAATGCAATGGTCAAGGCAGACGCTGTCGCCGCCCTGCGGTCATGTCTGGTCATTGCCCCTCTCCCCTTTTTCCTTACGCTAGAATGCCGACGTCAGGCCAAATTCCGCCGCGCGCCGATCAAAATCGAAAATGCCCACCGTCGAACGGTTCCGCTCTATCCTGAGGCGCAGGAAAGGTGCGATGCCCTTCCACTGGATGGCGCGGAACGTTGCCGAAAGCCCGAGGCTGAACCGGTCATCCACACGCTTTCTCGGATAGAGGAACAGGCGCTCATCGGCCTCCAGGCGCGAGTAGCTTCCGTCCATCACGACCGTCGTCCTGCCCAGTTCCCTGAACACATACGCCGATGTCCCGCCGGTCCAATCCGACCAACCCGGATCGCGCGCTGAGGTGCGGCTCATCCGCAATTGCATCCCGCCGCCAAAGCGCGCGCTGAAGGCATGATCGATCCCGAGCGTGCCCGCATAAATGGTTGAATCCTGCAAGTCGTTGCGGCGATTGTCGAGGCGCGAGACAGCCGCTTCGGCACGCACCTGCGATCGCTTGCCCAAGGGGTGCTGGAAAACCGCAGTGCCCCCCCATCCTTGGCTGAACGCCGCTTGGCCGTACCAGCGCCAGGACGGGCCTCCTGAGAAAGTGATCCGGTCTGCACCGGACTGGAACTCTGGTCCGAATTGCACGGCCAGCGCATAATCGTCGAACTGTCCGGAGCGATAGAAGTCAGCGCTGCCTGATACCCGCGCGAGCAGACGGGCTCCGGCGCTAAGCGGCACGCGGAGATACCCCTGCGCGCGCGCCGCAAGCCCCAGGCCGGACTTGGCTTTGGCGTCGTCGCTTAGGGTAAAGTCGCCTATGACAGTGCCTAGCGTGTCTGCCCTTGTTGCGCGATTGATGTTGCTGTCTGGCGCAAGCGCAAGCTCCAGGCTGCCGCCAAGGGGTTTTGCCGCAGCAAGCGCCGCAGCGTAGAAACGCACGGCACGCTCGACGTCTGCCGGAAGTTGGCCACTGGCTTGGGCGGCACGCATTTCACGCTCGGCGGCGCCAAGTCGCCCCATCATCGCGTCCATCCGGGCCAGCTCAAGTCGCACCCGCGCGGCATCCGGCTTTTCGTCAAGGATGCGACGCAGTTCGACCGCAGCATCGCGCGTTCGCTTCATCTGGTCGGCAAGCATCATCGCCAGGCGAAACCTTGCTTCGCTCCGCAACTCGATATCTGGGTTGCCCGCCAAGGCGCGATAGGCCGTCTCTGCCGTGACGTAATCGCCAGCATCGCGAGCAGAATCGGCCAATTGGAAAAGTTGCGCCGCTGTCAGCTGCAAGCTGGGCGCCGATTCGTCCTGCTTGGCATTTTCATGTGCTGTTTCAATGAGAAATCGCTGAGACTGCACTAGTTGCGCTGGAACATCCGAAATGGAGGCAGTTTGCAGTAAGAACACCGACCCGATATTGCGAACAAATCAGCAGTTATCAAGCGCGGAAAAGACGTCGTTTCAACCGAGGCCATATTCACCTGCCTCCGGGTCACCGCGAAACTATATCCAGAATCGAGATAAACGATCTTGACCTGATCCACATATGTTCCACTCATGTTCGCACTTAGGGCAAGTACTGAGGGAACATTGCAATGACGCTGGTCCAAGCCTTCGCACCAAACTTTGCTGCAACAGATTTTGACGTCCCTCCTTTCGCCGACGAGCAGGCAGCGTGGCTCAGCCCTTCCGCGCCTCTTGCCGTGTCAATCTTCGCCGATCGTAGTTATCTGCGCATGGAGATGGCCGAAGATGCATCGGCTGCAGGGTTGCGCGTCTGCGGCACGGGCGAGCTGGCGCAATTGCTCAATGCGCGTGCAGAGCAGACCTTGGGCGATCTGGTACTGGTCGATTGCCCGCTCCTCGAAGGTGCCGACATTGCAGCACTTGTCTCGCTGGATGAACGTGCTGCCCGCACAGGTAGCCAGTTGATCGTTTCGACGAGCGTGGGGGCACTGGATGATGTATTCGGTTGCCTCGATCAGTCCGGTGCGCAGATCCTCGTCAATCCATCTCGGTCGGACCGGGTCATCGCGCTCGGCCACATCCTCGCCTCTCCTACGCTCTCGGCCAAGGGCGGCCGAGTTCGTGAGCTGTCGGACACCGATCGCATGTCCTTGCTTCGCTTGACCCAGCAGGTAAGCGAAATCGCCAATCGCCTGGAAACGCTGTCCGGCTCATCGGCGGCGACTGATCACGTCCAGGCCTCCGCCTTCGCTTTTGATGCGACCGGAGAGCGTGACTGTGCCGGCGTGCGTATCGCGCGAGGTACTCGCCCCTCGCTGCCCGACCCTCGCCTTGTCCGCAAGATCATACGCCAGCGCCAGTTGCGCGCCCGCTTCTTCGAAGGCGATCTGTTCGCTGACCCTGCATGGGACATGCTGCTCGATCTCACGGCGGCGCGGGCCGAACACAAAAGGGTTTCCGTCACATCTCTGTGCATTGCATCGGGCGTTCCGCCGACAACTGCGCTGCGGTGGATCGGCCAGTTGACCGAGGCCGAGCTTCTTTGCCGGGCGGAGGATGCTACGGATCGCCGCCGCGCGTTCATCGCCCTTTCGGACAAAGCGGCTGACGCAATGGCGCACTACTTTGCGGAAATCGAGGCGGCCGTGCCACCGGTCTGACAACCAGCAACTCAAGTTCGGCAACCGCGAGAGACAAAGCCAGTCGCTCCGCCGCCCGACAACGAGATGGAGTTATCAACGCCTGTCCAAGGTGGCGTGAGACATTTCGGTTTTCGGCGGTGGGCTTACTGCGGCGTCACGCAATTTGGCTTCGATCCGGGCGTCGGCTTCCTGCGGACTGACCGTATCCCAAAAATCGCCGTCCACGTTGTAGAGGAACGCCTTCGTCGTATGTTCGATGCGGTAGTTGTCGCCGGACTGCGGAATGATCTTCACGAAGACACCAGCATTGTCCGTAATGCGGTTTATGACTTGCGGTTCGCCTGTCAGCGCGATGATATTCTCCCCAAGGCTTTTGACAAAAGCATCAAGGCGTTCCGGAGTGTCCCGCGCGGGATCTACGGTGATGAACACGATCGGCAGGTCTTCATGCGTCCACCCCATCCGGGCTCGGATGCGCGAAAGCCAAGCAAGCATCGCCGGGCATCTGTCCGGACAGGATGCATAGCCGAAGTATGTAATGTACGGATGCCCCTTTAGGCTGGACCGCTGAAATAGTGATCCGTCCTGCGCGACGAGCCGATAGTTGCCGTCTTCAGCAACACCTGACTGTTCGTATCGCCTCTCCGGCCGCGCAGCCCACCACAGATACCCCGCCGCGCCAAGCAATAGCAGAAGCACGACAATCAGCCGCAGCTTACGCTCCATGAACGATCGCCGGAAGTCGCTCTGCATGGTCATGCCGCCGAGATAGCAGGTGAAAATCTCTTCGGAAGGATAAGTGTCGGTTTTTAGTCAGAATTAACAATCCTGTACGTCAGACTGGCCTTGCCTCGCGCAGGTATCACGACCGACCAGATCGTCCGTCCGTCCCTGCGCACAAGACGTCGCTGAGAGATACCCTCCATTGTCCCACCTGAGAAAATCCGGGCCTCGAAGCGCACAGGAACCGGCCGAGCATTGCTCACGTCCAATGCTACCGTACGCGATACGTCGTCAGAAGCGATCTGCCGGACGCTGGCCGCGATCTGCGTCGCCTCTCCAAGCACGATCTCGACGTCCTCCCCCACCGCGCGGTCCGGAAGCTCACCCTCCCCGGCCAAAAGCATTGCCCCTTGATCCGGGCCAGAGCGAACCGGTTCGAACACCGTTACCGGCCCACCCGGCAACGGCAGGCCCAACCCGTCTTCCTTGCGGTTGCGCGTGCGCAACATCTGGCGCACCTCTCCGACCCTGTCTTCGGAGACATCCGCACGATAGAGTGCCTCCATCTTCACGTCATGCTTCTGCGCCAACTCCACCTGCTTCTGCGCATTGGCCGCCACGGTAACCGGCACTGGCACCCGGTACAGCTTGAGATCGCCAAGGCCCTCCTGCTGCACGGTGACGGGCGCATTGAACGGACCCACACGCTGAGCCGTGACCACGATGTCGGCCATTTCCATCGCCGGCGCGGGCATGACCATAGGCGGAGGCGGCGGTGCAGGCGGGGGCGGTGGTGCCAGCTGCGACAGCGAACAGGTCAGTTCCAGTTCCCCGCCCGAGGGCTTTTCCCCTTGGGAGCTGTCCTCGCGGTTGACCTTGCCCGCGATCACCGCAGTCTCCGCATCGGCAAAACTCATGGAATCGCTGCTGGCCAGGGTTACCCACGCCGAGACATCGGCAGTCTGGCCATCCGCGTTCATTCGCACGACGTAGTTGGATTGCCAATCGAAACCCCAAGCGAGGTAGGACAAGGACAGCGTTGCCTTGTGCGCCACCTGGCTATCCGTTTCGATTGAAAGCGTCGGCTTCGCAGACAGGTCCCTTGGTGCTTCGGGATAGAGTATTTCGTCCTCGAGGCCGCCGCAGTTGGCAACCTCGAAGCCCGCTGCCGTCTGCACGATGGCAGCCCCATCAGGGCCAGAGCGGATCACCGCGCGCTCTTCGCGGACCGTGTCGGTCGCAAGGTCGGTTCGCCGCAAGATCACCGGCCGGCCAAACATGCGCGCGTAGAGGCTGCGTGGCGAAAGCAGGTCTGCATCAAGGTTCTTCTCCCGCACGCCCGAAGGCAGTCCGGTGACGATCGCGCTTTCCGGGAACAACCCCGCCGCCACGCCTTCGAAGCGCACGGTGGCCTTGCCCGCAGGTATATCCACGGTGCGCTTCTCGGTAACGAGTGCATAGCCTTCGAGCCAATCGAGATCCATCGCCTCGTCGCTGTCCCGGTCGGGCGCGCGATAGATGCTGACCGAGACGCTGTCGGACCCGAGCGATGTGACAAGGCCCTGTCCCAGCGCTGGTGCCGCGCTCAGCATCAGGGCCACGATGGCAAGGCGGCGCACCGGCGCGCTCAATATCGCGTGTCGAACTGCACGGTCAGCGTGGCCTCGCCATTGGCAGAGACCGGGACCTGCCACACCCGCTCGTCGGCCGAGCGCTGCTCGCCCTTGATGCTCTCGCTCGGCACGCGCGCATCATGCCACCAATTGTCGAGCCCGCCCTGTACCACTTCAACCGTCACCGGCGTGGCCCGGGCGTTGGTCACCTTGTAGGTCATTGTCGTGCGCCAGAACACCTTCTCGCTCTCCACCGTCACTTCGCTGGGGGCCTTGCCCGGCGTGGTGATGCGATAGCGCGCAGTCTTCTCCCATTCCCCGCTGTCGATCCGATCGCGCTTTTCAAGCACCGGCTGGACCTTCACGTCGAACGCCTCGCCAGTCTTGAGGGCAAGGCTGGATCCCATCGGGGTGTGGCCGATTGCATTCTCGCCGATGAACTGCGGCTGCCCGCGCGCATCGCGCATGTAGACCCGCACAGTGCCTGCAGGCAGGGCATCGCCCAGTCCGGCTTCCCTTGATGTCGAAAAGCGCAGCACCGTATCGGCGCTCTGCGGCTCGGTCTGGCTGGAAAGCCAGCCGTTGCGGAAGTGATAAGCCTTGGTCGCGGGCGCGCCGCCGACGTCGAGGAAGCTGACTTGCTTCTGCTGGGCGTTGGCGACCGTGGTTCGCCCGGCAATCGGATAGACGTAGAAGTCGCCCAGGCTCTCGCGATTTGCACTTTGCGTTCCGGGTCGGTTCCCCGGCATCATCGGACGCTGGGGCCGAAATCCGCCATTATAGCCGCCGCTGCCATCGCCGACTGCGCCCGCCACCAACAGCACCTTGGCCTTGTCAAACGTCGTGCCGCTATTGTTGGTGAGCGTGATCCAGCCCTGCACATCAATCTTGCCGGCTGCCTCATCGAACAATGCCACGTAATCGGCCTTCCAGCCGAATCCGCGCGAAAGATAGCTCAGCGAAACCGGGCGCGCGCCCGGCGCGGTCGTGTCCAGGGTTACCGACAACGTCGGGCGCGCCCGCAAGCCCGGCGGCAAGCTGGAAAACAGCACTCGCGCACTGTAATTCTGCAAGACTTCGATGTGGTTTCCCACGCGGACGATCGTTCCGCCGTTATTGGCGAGGATTGTCGCCGTCTCGCGCTTGTCGTCTGCCCCGCGCACGAGTGTCACGGTCTGTCCAACCGCTTTGTCCATCAGCTTTTCGGGCGTCAGCAGGTCGTAGTCGAAGTTCTGTTCGACAATGCTCGTGCCCCCGGCATTCAGCGTCACTGTCTCTGGTCGGATGGCTGCTGAAACATCAGGAAACTCCTGACGATGCCGCCCCGTCGGCAAAGACATCTGCCGCACGTCCTGCACCAGCGCGAGATCGTTGTTGTAGATGGTGAGCGAGACGTCGCCTTGCGCGCTTGTCGGAATGGTCTGAGCCAGAGCCACTATGGGAACAGCCGATCCCAGAAGACCAAGAACCTTGCGCATCTGCCCCTCCACCGTTCTCGCAAGGCTAACCTCTCTCCGGTGCCAGATCAACGCAGGCTGAACGACGGTTGCGATGAAACATGAGCGGCCTAAAGAGGAAAGATGGCCGAACACACATCAATGCTCCGCGATGGATTCCTCCTGCTCGGCTTCGCCCTGGCCTTCGTGTTGATCTTCCGACGCTTGGGGCTGGGGGCGACCTTGGGCTATCTCGTGGCCGGAGCTGTTGTCGGCCCGCAATTGCTGGGTCTGGTTGGCGATGCGGAAGAGAAGCTCGGCATCGCCGAACTGGGCATAACCTTGCTGTTGTTCCTGGTCGGGCTGGAATTGAACCCATCCCGGCTGTGGAAGATGAAGCGCGACATCCTCGGCCTTGGCCTGCTTCAGGTAACCGCTTGTGGGCTCGCCGTCGCAGGCATGATCCTGTTGACGACGGATTTCAGCTGGGAAGCAGCGCTGGCCCTGGGCCTGCCGCTGGCGCTCTCGTCCACGGCGCAGGTGCTGCCTATGCTGCAATCCTCGGGCCGATTGCGCACGCCGTTCGGCGAACGCGCCTTTGCGATCCTGCTCTTCCAGGATCTTTCGATCATCCCGATGATCACGATCATCACGGCAATGAGCCGCAACCCCGCCGATGCCGGGGGCCCTCCCGGGTGGCTGATGGTGCTCTACACTCTCGGCGCCATCGGGGGACTGATCGCCGCTGGCCGCTATCTGATCCGGCCGCTCTTCCGCCTGATCGGCAATCTGGGCGAGCGCGAGATGTTCGTGGTCGCTGCCTTGTTTACCGTCATGGCGTCGGCAGCCGTCATGGAACTCCTAGGTCTGTCGACAGCTTTGGGCGCATTTGTCGCAGGCGTCATGCTGGCAGACAGCCCCTATCGTCACGAACTCGAAGCCGATGTCGAGCCGTTCCGCTCGATTCTGCTCGGGCTCTTCTTCCTCGCCGTGGGCATGATGCTCAACCTTGCCGCCATCGCCGAGCGCCCCCTGTTCGTCGCGGGAATGGCCCTCGGCCTGATCGCGGTGAAGGCGGCGATCATCTTCGGCATCGGCCGCCTCTTCGGCATGCCCTGGCGCGGCGCACTCGCCCTCGGCCTGCTGCTCAGCCAAGGCGGCGAATTCGGCTTCGTGATGTTCACGCAGGCGCAAAGAGCACTGCTCATCGCTCCCGAAGCCGCCAGCCTCTTCGGAGCTGTTGTCACCCTGTCGATGGCCACGACGCCGTTTTTGATGATGGCGACAGCAGGGATCCGACGCGAAGCGGAGAATGCTTCGCCCGGAGAGCGCGAAGGCCCCCAGCCCGACGGTTCGAACGCCGTGGTCGTGGGTTTTGGCCGCTTCGGGCAGGGTGTCACGCAGATGCTTCTGGCCAGCAACATCCCGGTAACAATGGTCGATACCGACATCGAGATGATCGACGTGGCAGCCACGTTCGGGGCCAAGGTCTATTTCGGCGACGGGACAAGGCTCGATCTGCTGCGTCAAGCCGGGGCAGCGGAAGCGGAGATGATCTTCTTCTGCATGGACGGCGATCAGGTCACGACTGATCTGGTCGAAGCCGTGCACGAAGCTTTCCCGCGCGCGTCAATCTACGTTCGCGCCTACGACCGGCGCGCGCTCATCCGGCTGCGCGGCACGCCAGTCAGCGCCGTCGTGCGCGAAGTGATGGAGTCCGCGGTCAAGATGGCGCGCGTCGCCCTCGCTGACGCAGGCCTCTCGGCAGAAGATATTGCGCGCGCCGAAGACATGTTCCGCGCCAATGATCGCGAACGGCTCAAACTGCAGATCGAAGCGGGCGACGTCCGTGTCGCGCGTGACCGTATCATCACGGAGCCGCAAGGGCGTCCGGCCTGACGGGCTAGGCAAGCAACTCGGCGGCTTCGTCGCGAATGCGCTGCGCCAAGGTGCGGTAATCGTCCGCACTTGCCGATTTGGCACGCCAGGCAGCAACGATGGCACGTTCGCAGCGCCAATTCTGAACCGGCAAGCGAACGACCAGAGCATCGCCCCCCACTTCCGACCGAAGGTAAAGCTCTGGCAGAATTGCCAGACCAACACCGCTGCCCACCATCTGGTGAATGCTGTCCAGGCTTGTCCCCTCGTAATCCAGCAGCATCTCGGCACCGAGTTCGGCGCAGACACGCTGGACTTGCTGGTGATAGTGGTGGCGTGGATCAAGCGTCAAGAAGCGCTCACCCTTGAGGTCCGACCGGTCAATGTGGGCAATCCCGGCGAGGTGATGGCTGCGCGATGCCACAACGCTCATGGGCTCGTCGAACAGGGGGACGACCTCCAGGTCCTCACCAATCACCGGCCCCGGCCCCACCATCAGATCTATCCGACCCGAAGCGAGATCACGGGTCTGTTCGGCCGGGATCCCTTCACGGATATAGAAGCGCAAGTCGCTCTGTTCGGCATTGAGCGCGCCGATCAGGGCAGGCAAGAGGTAAGGCCCGAGAGTGGGCGTGATCCCCAGCCGGACGATCCCGGAAGGCTGCTTGCGCGCGCGCGCCGCAACCGCGCGGATGTCGCGGATTTCCCGCAACACCCGGCGCGCTCTTTCGGATATCTCGCGACCGACCGGCGTCAATTCCACGCTTTGCGCTGCGCGATCGATCAACGCGGTGCCGAGCCGATCTTCAAGAGCACGTAACTGATGGCTGAGGGTAGGTTGCGAAATGTTGCAGGACTGTGCCGCGCGCCCAAAGTGACGCAGTTCGGCAACCGCCAGGAAATACTCAAGCTGTCTGACTGTAGGCATGAGACCTCCGATAGAAGAATTCTATCAATTCGTCGCCGCTCTTTCGATTGGACGCAATGGCCTGGCCCCGGCATTGTGCAGGGGCAAGGCAAAAGAGGATGCCCCGCCGACGGTCGATCCCCCACAGTTCACGCTTGTCCCCCCTCGCTGAACTGCCCGACTGTCCCTTGATGCCTTGCCGGGGCGACGCACCGCCAGTCCGCGTCGCCCCAAGAGTTTCGCAACGGGCCTTGCGCGATCTACCCGACGCAAGGCGCGCCACTGCCGATCTGGCCCGCCCCCGGAAGCGGCAAGCCGACGGCAGCGGAGCACTGGCGGCGCATTGTGACGACCCTGGCACGAGGCGCCGCCAGACAATTCAGGGCTATCCCGCCCAGACCGAGAGGTCACTTGCCATGCTGAAGATATTGGCCGCGATTGCCGTAACGACCGGAACGCCCCAACCGCTGGAGGCCCACCACGCCTACCGCTTGCCTGAAGCCTCGTCTCCTCGCCCGGTCACGCATGATCGGCGCTGTTCAAGCACGCGCGAGGTCACGGTCTGTGCAAAGCGAGGCGATGGCCTACGCTTGGTCATGGATGGCGTAGAGGCCGGGCCACCGCTTCACCAGGCGCAGCTGCGGATCGCACCATCGCGCTGTGCCAACCCGGTCGAGAACGGATTGCGCTGCATCCGGCCCGAAGTGTTCGCCCGCTTGAACCTCGACGACTGAGGTCACGCTCCGCGTTCCAGTGCTGCGATGATGTGCTGGGCCAACAAGTGTGCCGTGTCCGAAAGGCCGGGCGCTTCGAGCAGGGCGATCTCGGTGTCGTAAAGCGGCGGCAGGCCAGCCTCCTCTCCAGCTGTCGCCAAGCCGGCAGGCACCATTTCCAGCGGCAGTACGGTGATCCCAAGTCCTGCACGCACCGCAGAAAGACTCCCCGCCAGGCTGGTCGATGTATAGGCCACGCGCCAGCCGCGCCCTATCGCGTCCAGTGCTTCCGTGGCGCGTTTGCGATAGACGCACGGCTCGGGCGAAACCACCAGCGGCACCCGCTCGAAGTCTGCCGCTGATTGCCGGTCCCGCGCGACCCAGACCAGTGGCTCGCGCCACACCCGAACGCCGTCCTGCACGTCCTGTGTCGGCTGGCGCTTTACCAGGACCAGATCGAAGTTTCCTGCGTGAAAGCGCTCGAGGAGATTGAGAGTCAGGTCGCAGGTAACCTCAAGCTCGACCAGCGGGTGCGCCTCGGTGAATGCTGCAAGAACCGAGGGCAGATGGGCCGTTGCAAAATCCTCGGGCACGCCGACGCGGACCGACCCGGCAATGTCCGGCTCGAACATCTCGGCCAAGGTTGCATCGTTCAGCCGCAGAATTTGCCGGGCCGGGCCGATCAGCCGTTCGCCTTCAGGCGTGATCGAAAGGTGTCGCGGGCTCCGCAAGAACAGCGAGCGCCCGACCTGCTCTTCAAGGCGCTTCAGTTGCAGGGATATCGCCGACTGCGTCCGGCCCAGCCTCTCACCGGCGCGGGTAAAGCTGCCCGTATCCGCAATCGTCACGAAGCAGCGCAAAAGGTCGATGTCGAGGTTCCGCAGGGCCATCACGGGATTTTATCATTGACGTTTGCTATCTTCAATATTTCATAAATTCGTTTCTAAAATCATCGACCGTGCTGCACCTGCGAAACGAAGGAGGCACACGATGAACCCGACAACCATGACTGCACCTGCCACAAAAAGGGGCTTTGCGCTTCGCCTCAAGCCGGCCGACTGGCCCGTTTTCGCCCTTGGCTCCCTGCTTGCCGCAACTATCGCCACCGGCCATGCCATGGTCACTACCCCAAGCGTTGCCCTGTCAGGACTTGGCATCCTGATCGCCGTCGTTGTCCTTGCCTTCTCCCGTCGACAACTGCGTGCAGACCGGCGCAGTGATTCCTTCACACGCCTCGCGACCAGCCTTGCCATAGCGACTGTCTTGCTGGGCCTGACCGCCGACGCCATGCTGCTCGCTGTCGCCTGGATCGTCTCGGGCCGCCTCATGGCTGGATTGATCGGCCATGTTGGCGAATGGAGCGAAGCCCGCGACGCCGCACGCCGCGCCACAATTGCCTTCACGATTGGCGACGTGGCGCTGATCGGCGCAGTGACCTTGCTGTCGATAGCCGCCGGATCGAGCGATATCGTTGCCATAAGGTCTGTCGTTGGGTCCTCCTCCCTTCTGACGACCACCGCCGCCTTTCTCCTGGTCATCGCCGCACTGGCCCGCTGTGCGATCCCGCCGTTCTCGAACTGGTTGATGCGCTCGCTGGCCGCGCCGACCCCGGTGTCCGCCCTGATGCATGCCGGTTTCGCCAATGCAGGTGGGTTTCTGCTCATCCAGTTTGCCCCCGTTCTCGAGGCATCGCCCCACGCGCGTTACGCGCTCTTTGCTACCGGCGTCGTCGCAGCATTGGTCGGCAGTGCCATCATGCTGGTGCGTGCCGACGTGAAGGGATCGCTCGCGGCATCGACCATCGCGCAGATGGGCTTCATGCTGCTCACGGTTGCGCTCGGCGCCTATGCTGCGGCTCTGTGGCACATGGTCGCTCACGGCCTGTTCAAGGCCTGGCTGTTCCTCGGCTCGGCAGGCACCATTTCCACCAGGCCGACACGTTCCAAGGGTCTGGCCCAGCCGTGGCCTGCGCTCATCGCGCTCGCAACGATCGCCGGTGCGATCTTCCTGATCGAGGCGCGCCGGGCTGATGCACTCCTGCCGGTCTGCCTCGCACTCACTGCGCTGCTCAGCGCCATGGCCGTTGCGTCACGATCTCTGCCGCGTGGACCACTGGGCGCAGTCGTGGCCCTGATGCCGGGCGCTCTGATTGCCCTCAACGCTGCGGTGCTCGTTCTGATGACCGCACTCCAGCCCGATGCCGCCCAGCCATTGCTGTCGCCTTACGGGCAGCTTGGCATCCTCTCGCTGTTTCTCGCCGGATGGGTCTGGCAGCAACGCATCGTGAGCGGCGAACAGGCTCTGCCTCCCTCCCTCTTCGCTCGCCTGCTTCATGCGGGCAACGCCCTCACCACTTCCACCCCCGTCTCCACCACCGTCATTGCGAAGGACTGAAGCCATGAACATTGCTACTGCGTCACTCGCACCCGATACCGGCGTTCCAGCCAGCCTCCAGGAAGAACGGCGCGAACTGCAAGCCCTTGTCGATATTGCCGGGCAGACTGTTGCCCCGCTCTGGCCGCTGGACAGTGCCATCGCCGTCAACCCGCTGTCGGGCTTCGAAGACCTCCCGTTCGAGGACGCCCTGCCCCAGGCTGCCCAGCTCTTCGGCGCCCGCCCCTCCCTCTCGCTGGTCCAGTGGCGCGCGCTCAAGGCAGAAGGCCGCATTGCTGATATCGCTTTCCGCAAGGCCGTGGTCGCCGCGCTTGGCGGTCTGGAACCGGCATTCGCGCCGCTCGGCCCCGATCTCAACGCCTATAACCTTCTGGTGGCGCGCCTTGTCGAGCTTCCAACGGACGACACTCCGGTTGTCCGCCGGGAACTCACCACGCCGATCGCCATACTTGCGCGGTACCTCGCGGCCTTCTTCGACCGCAACGCCACGCTCACCCTGCCCGGTCGTCAGCACGGCCTGTACAACAGCGTGAGCGCGGCGCTTCGTCATGATCCGGGCCTTGTCCGCGCAGGTGACGATACCGCCGCACACTGGCTCGCGAACGTCCCTGCCGATCCTCTCGAGATGCTACTCTTTGCCGCGCGCCGCGATGGCGTTTCCCGTGACCGGCGCCTTGGCTGGCTGCGTGGCCTCGTCGCCACCTTGCCGGGTTGGGCCGCGCATCTGCGCTGGCGCAGCGAGCATGGCGGCCCTGCCGCCAGTGCATCTGCCCCGGCATCGATGATCGAACTCATGGCACTGGTCGCGCTCGTCGAAGGCAGCGTTCGCAGCGGTCCCCGGGCACTGGCAGAACCTTCGCGCCAACACGCCCATGTCTGCCGCACGCTGCTCGCTCATTTCGGTCTTGATCCGGAAACGCCCGCCACGTGGTCGCAGGCTGCACGGGAGAGCCTGAACCGCATCGCCGCGATGTCGCTGGCCGAACTGGGACTGATCTTCCAGCAAGCAGCAGAGGCCAGCTTCCTCGGCACGATCGCCCCCCAGCTCGAAGGCGCATCGGCAAGACAGACCGCAAAGACCAAGGTGCCGGTTGCGGAAGCCCAGGCAGTGTTCTGCATCGATGTCCGCTCCGAACCCATGCGCCGCGCGCTGGAAGCACAGGGCCGCTACGAAACGGTTGGCTATGCCGGCTTCTTCGGGCTGCCCATCGCCATCTCGCCGGCCTGTGATGCACCGGAGCGCAACCAGCTGCCGGTCCTGCTTTCACCCTCCCACGTCGTGGCCGAACGCGCCGCGCAAGGGCAGGAGGCCGAGGCCAATGCACTGCTGGCGCGCCATGCCGCCCTCGCCGACGCCCGCGCCATTCTCGATACGACCAAGGGCGGTGCAACGGGCTTTGCGACGGCGGAGGCCGCTGGCCCGCTGGCAGCGGTCGCCCTGCTCGCGCGCACGCTTGCCCCACGCCTGACAGACGCCTTCCGCAGACGATTGGTGGGCGAACGGGGACACGTTCTCACGCCCGCCGCCTGCAACGATCATGGCCATGGCCACGGCAGCAACGCGATCCCGCTGGAACAACGCATTGCCTATGCGCGCACCATGTTCTCGCTGACCGGACTTTCGCCGGATACCGCGCGCCTCGTCGCGCTTGTCGGCCACGGCGGCTGCACCACCAACAATGCCTTCGCGGCAAGCCTCGATTGCGGCGCCTGCGGTGGCCATCCGGGTGGCCCGAACGCACGGCTCATGGCATCCATCCTCAACGACGGTCAGGTCCGCGCAGGCCTGGCCGATCAGGGCATTGCCATTCCGGATGATAGCTGGTTCATCGCCGCGCAGCACGATACCACCCGCGACGTGGTCGAAATCTTCGACCGCCAGCTCCTGCCGGGAAGCCACGTGGCCGATCTCGCCAAGTTCGAGCATGCCCTGCAAAGGGCCGGTGCGCAGTGCCGCAACGAGCGCGCCGCCCGCCTTGGCCGCTCTGCCGAAGACCTGTTGACCGGGGCCGCGCACTGGGGAGAAGTCCGCCCGGAATGGGGCCTGTCCGGCAACGCCGCCTTCATCGTCGGCCCGCGCGCGCTGACCGCGGAAATCGACCTTGGCGGCAGCGCCTTCCTTCACAGCTATGACTGGACAAGGGACAAGGATGGCAGCGCACTTGCGGGCATCATGACTGCGCCGATGATCGTCGCCCAGTGGATCAATTGCCAGTACCTGTTCTCGACCATCGACAACGAGGTGTTCGGCGCGGGCGACAAGACGACGCAGAATGTGGTCGGGGGCTTTGGCGTCGTGCAGGGCAGCGGCGGCGATCTCTGTGTCGGCCTGCCCCGGCAGTCGCTGTTCCATGATGATGGCACGCCCTACCACACACCACGCCGCCTTGCGGTCATCATCGAGGCACCGCTCCAGCGAGTCCAGGACATCGTCCTGGCGCATGATGTGGTCGGCCGACTGGTTGAAAACGGCTGGATCAATCTTGTCGTCATCGATCCGTGGAAGCACAAGGCCCACCACTGGGTCCGCGGCGAATGGGCCGCCCGGCCCTGCTGATCGGACCCTGTTGATCGCTCGCTGCTGAAAACTTGATGAAAACCCATGACACCGCCCGCCTCTCATCATAGGGGCGGGCGCCATGAGGGGCCTGCGCGCATTCCTGCTGCATAACCGCCATCTGGCAGTGCTGCTGGTCGCGCTGGCGCTCGCCATGAAGGCCTTGGTCCCGGCTGGCTACATGGTCGGCGGCACTTCGCGCGCGATTACCATTCTGGTCTGCGCCGACAGTACCGGTGCACACTCGGCGGTTCAGGTCACCATCCCGCAAGGCGCTAAGGAAACCGCCGCCAAGGATCACAAGCCCTGCACTTTCGCAGGCCACGGCGCCGCTCTCCTGGGCGGGGCCGATCCGATCCAGCTCGCCGTCGCGCTGGCCTTCGTGCTGGCGCTGGGCTTCCTCGCCATCGCGGTCCCACGCCTTGCTCCATCGCGCCGCATCCTGCCGCCTCCGTGCGGCCCGCCCTCGGAAATCGCCACCTCGATAGCCTGACCGAACCGGTCATCCTGCCCGCCGTCTGAACCCAGACGCGATCGAAAGCGATTCCCGCATGACTACCCGCATACTCGCCGTGGCCCCTCTGGCCATGGCCTTCTCGCTCGCCACTCCTGCCCACGCCGAAGACGCCGCAGCCGAAGGCGCCGCGATCATCGTCATCGGTCATGGCGATGCCTCCATTGCCGAACAAGAGGCAGCCGCAACGCCCGGCGGTACCGATGTCGTTGCTTACGAAGACTTCGCCGACCGCACCGTGATTTCCTTGCGCGATACGCTGGCCTTTTCGCCCGGAGTCTACAGCCAGCCGCGCTTCGGACAGGAGGTCCGCATCTCGGTCCGCGGCTCGGGCCTCTCGCGCAGCTTCCACATGCGTGGCCTGACGCTGCTTCAGGATGGCGTTCCGATCAACCTTGCCGACGACAACGGCGATTTCCAGGAGCTTGAGCCGATCTTCCTCGATCATCTCGAGGTCTATCGCGGCGCCAATGCCCTTCGCTTCGGCTCAGGTACACTGGGCGGCGCGATCAATGGCGTAACGCCATGCGGCGACAGCGCGCGCGGTCTTTACGCCCGCTTCGATGGTGGCTCGTTCGGCCTCGCGCGAGGTCTGGTTTCCGCAGGCTTCGGCGATAGCACAGCCAACGCCTGGGCCGGGATCAGCGCCGACCGCCACGATGGCGACCGGCAACACGCCAGTCGCCGATCCCTACGCTTCAACGGCAACGTCGGTCTCTCTCTGGCCGAGAACCTCAGCACGCGCTTCTACGTCACCGCCAGCCATATCCGGCAGGAGTTGCCCGGCGCACTCTCCCTTGCCGATGCCCTGACCACGCCGCAGAAAGGCAACTTCACCGGCGATCAGGCTCGCAACATCGATTCCCTGCGCTTGCAGAACCGCACAGCCTTCGATCTCGGCGCGCTCGAACTCACTGTCGGTGGCTTCTACAACATCAAGCAACTTGATCACCCGATCTTCATGGTCATCGACCAGAAGTCAGACGATCGCGGCCTCTTCGCCCGTGCCGAATGGGAGGCGGGGATTGTCTCGATCACCCTCGGCGGCGAATCCCGCTGGGGCACGACCCGCGCCCGGCAATTCGTCAACAATGGCGGCAAGCGCGGCGCACTGACCTTCCGCGCACAGCAGCGCGCGCGCACGTCCTCCGCGTATGGGGAACTGCGGGTCTCTCCAGTGGAGAGTCTCACCCTGATTGCCGGGGGCATCTATGCCAATGGTGCTCGTTGGCAGGAACGCGAACTGCCTTCGACTGTCACCGGCAATGCCTCCTTCGGTGCCTTCTCCCCCCGCTTCGGTGCACTGTGGATCCCGGCAGCAGGAGTTCAGGTCTATGCCAACTACAGCCGCTCTGCCGAATTCCCGACCTTCGTCGAGCTTGCCCAGCAAGCCGCCTTCGTGCCCGTACGCCCGCAACGGGCATGGACGGCGGAAATCGGCACGCGCGGCCGCCTGGGCACCCTGGAATGGGACATATCGCTCTATCGTGCCGACCTGTACGGCGAGATGCTGCAGTACACACCCGATGCCAATGTCGGCATCCCCGCTGCCACGTTCAACGCAGGTCGCACGCGCCATCAGGGCGTCGAGGCCGGCCTCTCGTGGCAGCCGGCCGGCTGGCTCCGCCTTCGCCAGATCTGGCAGTATTCGGACTTCCGCTTCCGCGGCGATGTCCAGTTTGCCAACAACCACCTGCCTGTCGTCCCGCGCCATGTCCTGCGCAGCGAAGTCCGCTTGGGCGGCGATACCCTGCACATCGCACCCAGCCTCGAATGGGTCCCGCAGGGCGCCTTTGCGGACTATCGCAACACCGTTCGCGCGCCCGGCTATGCGCTTGTCGGATTAAGCGCGGGAGCCTCGCTGACGAGCGATATCGATCTCTTCGCCGACTTGCGCAACATCACTGGGAAGAAGGCCGTAGGCGACATCGCCGCCGTCATCGCCGCATCTGGCACTTCGGCAATCTACTACCCGGTTGAGCGCCGCGCGGTCTATGCCGGCCTGCGCGCCAGGTTCTGACATCTTGACGAAGCGTGGTGGCGGCAGACAATGCTGCCGTCACCACACGGGCGCCAAGACTCCAGCATTGATCAGCAACGGGATCACCTGAGCATGCGCGCGCCCCATTGACCTCGTCGGCGAATCCGCGCAATAGCGCCCCACCTCGCATGAGGGGCGCTTAGCTCAGTTGGTAGAGCATCTCGTTTACACCGAGAGGGTCGGCGGTTCGAGCCCGTCAGCGCCCACCACCGTTCCCAGCCACATGCCTCATGCGATAGTCCGTGCGTCTGCGTGCTGTGCAAGCCGTGTGATTGCCGGTATCCTTGGGTCATGGTCCGGCGCGTACTCATCGCCTTATCGCTGACCGCCTTGACTGCCGGGTGCGTAGGGTCTCCCGAGCAGCCGGTGCGCAAGCCTTCGCGCTCCAGCACTGGAGCCTCGCTCAGCCAGTCCCCGCAGACTCGGGCCTGTCTCGCCAATCTTGGCGCTGCGCAAGCCCGCTTCACCCCGCTCGCCGACCAATACTACGGCGCAGGCTGCTCGACTCTCGGCACGGTCAGGCTTGAGTCCCTTCGTGCTGACAATGGCCTGCTGAACATCACCAATCTCGGCCCGGTGTCCTGCCCGGCCGCAAACGCGCTGCAAGGTTGGGCGCGTTTCGGGGTGGACCGTGCTGCCCGCCAGATCCTTGGCAGCCCGCTCCAGCGGATCGAGACCATGGGCAGTTATTCCTGCCGCAATGTTGCGGGCACCAGCCGCTTATCCGCGCACGCCACGGCCAATGCCATCGACATCGCCGCCTTCCGCCTGGCCGATGGCCGACGGATCAGCATCATCAACGACTGGAACTCCCCCTCACCGCAGGTTCGGGCCTTTCTGCGCACGATCCGCGACAGCGCCTGCAAGCGCTTCGGCACCGTGCTGACCCCGGATTACAACGCTGCCCACCGCGATCATCTGCATCTCGAACCCGGCGGCCTCAAGCCGTTCTGTCGCTAAAGCTGGCGCAAAAGCAAAGGGCGGAGGTTGTCCCCCGCCCTTCGCGTTCCGGTCAATCGTGCCAAATTGCGTCAAGCCGCGACGTCGTCCAGTCCGGTCGCCTCGATCCGCAGGCGGACCGCTTCGGCGGCATGGCGGGCGCCAAGCTTGCCCATCATCTTCATGCGGTGGATCTCCACCGTGCGCGGGCTGATGTCGAGCTCACGCGCAATTGCCTTGTTGCTCTGCCCTTCGGCAAGGCGATCGAGGACTTCACGTTCACGCAACGAGAGGCGGGCAATGCGCTGGCGCGCTTCGGCAGCACGGGCGCGCTGGGCGCGGTAGGCTTCGGCTTCGCGGCTGGCGAGGGCAACGGCTTCATTCAGGGGGCCGATCTGCGTCGGCATGGCGAGATAATCGAGTGCACCGGCCTTGATCGCACGGACCACCGCTGCCGTCTGGGGTGGCTCGGCAATTGCGATGACCGGCAGCCAGTGGCCCGCCTGCATCATCACCGAAATGAGCCGCGGGATGCCTTCTCCCACCGGCTCGTCCTGGGCCAGGACAAGGCCGCCGGAAGGTGCATGCGCCAGCAGTTCCTCGGCATTGGCATAGATCTCGGCGTGATGGCCGGCAGCGAAGGCAAGCCGGGCCAATTGAGCCCTGCGGGCGGAATCCCCATCGAGGATGTGAAGAGTGACACGATCAACCATGACGCTCATTAAGCGCCTGATTTTTTGACTTTGCCACTTGGGTTAGCTTCGTAATGAACCAGAACTGACGTTCATCGGCCCGCTATAAAGGTTTTTCCTTAGGATGAACGCTTCCGGAACGGAGCATTTAGGGCGACGTTAACCAAGAAATGTGATGCAGCACACGAAATTCACGTGTTTTTCGTAGCGAGATCCAGCACTTAAGGACGTCTTGAAAGGTCATCATTAACCAGACTGGACGTTTTCGAATCACCATTCTCGAATCGAGATTACAGAATCACCCCACGCCGATGTCGAACTTGTAATCCGGTAGCGAATGGAATGCCTGCCGCAGAGCTTCGCTCCAGCTGGAAGAGATGGATTTGAAATAGGGGTCGCTGGCAAGAATGCGACGCTGGTGCAGCGGCTCGAACCGATCACGCTCCATGACGAGCAGATCGAACGGCAGACCTACCGAAAGATTCGCCGCCACCGTTGAATCGAACGAGACCATCAGCAGCTTCACTGCGTCCTCGAAACTCATGGACCGATCGTAGCCGCGAAGCAGGATCGGTCGGCCGTACTTTGTCTCGCCGATCTGGAAGAACGGCGTATCGAAGCTCGCCTCGATGAAGTTCCCCTCCGGGTAGATCATGAACAGCCGCGGCTCCATGTCCTGGATCTGCCCGGCCACAATCATCGAAGCAGTGAAGCGCGGCCCTTCCGACCGCATTCCGTTGTCCTGCCGCCCTTCTATCACGTTGCGCAGGAGGTTGCCGACAAGCGTCGCCACCTGGAACATCGTCGGCGCCTCGAGGATCGATGGTCGCCGGTCGCTCGGCGCCTTGTTGCGCTCCTCGAGCTGCGAGATGACGGCCTGCGTCGTTGCCAGATTGCCGGCAGTCATGATCGTGATCTGCCGTTCTCCGGGAACGGACCAATGATGCATCTTCCGGAATACGGATATGTTGTCGACGCCCGAATTGGTCCGGGTGTCGCTCATCATCACCAGGCCCTTGTCGAGGATCATCCCCACGCAATATGTCATCGCCCTGCCCCGATCCCGCCTGGACTCAAACTAAAAATGGTGTGGCCTATTGTTCCACACGCTGCTGTTCCACGGCAAGCTTCACATGCATCGTTTCGTCAAGTGCGCCGTATCGGATACCCGTGATTGGGGCTGCATCCTGATAGTCACGACCGGTCGCCACGCGGACATAGCGGGCATCGGGGCTGATGCCGTTGGACACGTCAAAACCGACCCAGCCCAGCCCTTCGACATGCGCTTCCGCCCAGGCGTGGCCGGCGTCCTGCTCGATCCGGTCATTCATCATCAGGTAGCCACTAACATAGCGCGCCGGGATGCCCAGGGACCGCGCAGCGCCGATGAACACGTGCGCATGATCCTGGCACACGCCCCGCCCTGCTGCGAGGGCACCCTCGGCGGTCGTTTCCGCATTGGTGTGCCCGGTCGAATATGCCACCCGCTCACGGATCAGCGCCGAGAGGGCATGCAGCGTGGCAAGCGTGTTCCCCCCCTGCGGCACGGCCGAGGCCAGCGAACGGATGCGTGGGCCAACCTTGGTCAGGTCGGTCGGTTCGAGAAACTGCCACATCGGCACAAAGCCGGAATGCTTGCCCATGATACCGGCTTCGTCGTTGGTGGCCACCAGCCCCTCACACCGGATCGTCACTTCCTGCACGCCCTGGTCGAACGAAATCAGGGCGACGTGATTGCAGTGCGCATCGTCGTACTCCACCTGAAGCTGCGCACCCTCGAACGACATCCGCCATTCCAGCACGCGCTGGCCAGCCGAAGTCTTCGGCTTCAACCGAAGCCTCTGCAGCCCGCGGCTGACCGGCCCGGAAAAGACGTAATGCGTGGTATGATCGATGGCGAGACGCATAGGACGGTGGCTCAATCGATGAAGCGGTAATCGCGCTGGATCTGCATCGCCAGCGTGGTGTTGTTGCGGATGAACGTGCCGATGAATTCGTGCAGGCCCTGCTCGAAGATCGCATCGATCGTCGCTTGATGGAACTGGCAATCGGCATCGCGCAGGATTTCATGGCAATGCATCTCGCTGCCATATTCCCGCGCAAGGCTGGCAAGATTCGAACGCAGCTTGGAATAGCAGAACGCCAGGCTGCGCGGAAAACGGCCATCAAGGATAAGGAACTCGGCAATGCCCCTCGGGTCCATCCGCCCGGCGTTGAGCCAGCGATAGGCGCGCTCGCCCGCAACCGAGCGCAGCACGTTTTCCCACTGCACGTTGTCGAGGCTTGATCCGACATAGGAGATCGACGGCAGCAGCACGTAATACTTCACGTCGAGGATGCGTGCGGTGTTATCCGCCCGCTCGATGAAGCTGCCCAGCCTCGCGAAGTTGTAGATCTCGTTGCGCAGCATGGTGCCTTCCATGGCCCCGCGCACTTGCGTCGACTGGCGGCGCACAAGGTCGAGCACGTCGCCCAGCCGCGTCTCGGTCACCGGCCGCGCCAGCGCTTCCTTCAGCTTCATCCAGCCGTCGTTGACCGATTCCCACACCTCGCGGGTGATGCCGCCACGCACCATGCGGGCGTTGGTGCGCGCCATCTCGGTCATCGCCAGCACGCTGCCGGGATTGTCCTTGTCGCGCAGAATGTAGTTGAACACGTGACCGCCCGTGTATTCGCTGCCGTAACGCGCCTCATAGCCCGGCCGCAGCCCCAGCGTGACGATCAGCGACCGCCATTCGTCCGAAGCATCGGAAGCATCGCGGGTCAGCGCCATGCGGAAGCCCGCCTCGATCAGGCGCGAGATGTTCTCGGCCCGCTCGAGGTAGCGGAACAGCCAGAAAATGCCGTTTGCGGATCTGCCTAACATTGGATTTCCTTAGGCATCAGTCGTCCAGTACCCAGCTGTCCTTGGTCCCGCCGCCCTGCGACGAGTTGACCACCAGCGATCCCTTCTTCAGAGCCACGCGCGTGAGGCCGCCCGGCGTGATGTCGATCCCGTTGGGGCTGACCAGCACGAACGGGCGCAGATCGACGTGGCGCGGCGCCAGCCCCGCCTTGGTCAGGATCGGCACGGTGGAAAGCGAGAGCGTGGGCTGCGCGATATAGTTCTCGGGCTTGGCGCGCAGCTTGGCCTCGAACGCCGCCAGTTCCTTGCGCGAGGAGGTCGGCCCGATCAGCATGCCATAACCGCCCGATCCGTGAACTTCCTTGACCACCAGTTCGGCAAGATTGTCGAGCACGTAATTCAGCGATTCCGGCTCGGCACAGCGCCAAGTCGGCACGTTCTGCAGGATCGGCTTTTCGCCGGTGTAGAACTCGACGATCTCGGGCATGAACGAATAGATTGCCTTGTCGTCGCAGATGCCCGTTCCCGGCGCATTGGCAATCGTGATCCCGCCCGCGCGATAGACGTCCATGATCCCCGATACGCCCAGCACCGAGTTGGGATTGAACGTCAGCGGATCGAGGTATTCGTCGTCCACCCGCCGATAGAGCACGTCGATCGGCTCATACCCGCGCGTCGTGCGCATTGCGATGCGCCCGTTCTCGATTCGCAAATCGCTGCCTTCGACAAGTTCCGCACCCATCTGATCGGCCAGAAAGGCATGTTCGAAATAGGCCGAATTGTAGATCCCCGGCGTCAGCACCGCGACGACAGGCTTCTTCCCATCGCACGCAGGCGGCGCACAGGCGGCGAGGCTGCGGGCAAGGCGGCGTGGATAGTCCGAAACCTCGCGCACACGAACACGAGTGAACAGTTCCGGGAACATCGCCATCATCGTCTCGCGGTTCTCCAGCATGTAGGAGACGCCGCTTGGCGTGCGGGCATTGTCCTCCAGCACCATGAAATCGTCCTCGCCAGTGCGGACAAGGTCGATGCCGACGATGTGGGTGTAGACCCCGCCCGGTGGCGTGAAGCCGACCATCTCCGGCAGGAACGCCACGTTGCCTTTCAGCAGCCGCGCGGGAAGCCTGCCCGACCGCACGATCTCCTGCCGGTGATACAGATCATGCAGAAACGCGTTCAGCGCCCGCACCCGTTGTTCGATCCCGCGCGACAGCTTGCGCCATTGCTGCGCCGTGATGATCCGGGGCACCATGTCGAAGGGAATGAGGCGCTCTTCCGCGTCCTCGTTGCCATAGACGTTGAAGGTTATTCCGGTGCGACGGAAGAAGGCCTCGGCCTCGCTGCCCTTGCGTCTCAGCAGATCCGGTGGCTGCTCGTCGTACCACTGGCAATATCCAGCGTAAGCAGGCCGCACCGAGCCATCGGCGTTGAGCATCTCGTCATAGGACGAGGGCGAGCTTGTTTTCATAGGCACATCCCGTCTGAACCCCAAGCTTGCACAACGAATCCGCTTTGCCAAGCGCGCCAATGCTGCACTGCGAAATAAAGTTGGAGCCGGCGTGCCGGCAGCAATCGGGCATGGAATCTGGCAAGCAATTCCGCTTGCTTCGGCCTGCCTGGAATGAGACTTAATCGCTCAACTAAAAGTTTCGGGAGAACGGCGATGCCACAGGTCCACAAGCGCACCTGCCACATCTGCGAAGCCAACTGCGGCGTGCTGATCGAGGTCGAAGCAGGCAAGGTACTTTCGATCAAGGGCGATCCTGACAACCCGTTGTCTCGCGGGCATATCTGCCCAAAGGGCACCGCCCTGCAAGACCTGCAGGAAGACCATGACCGCCTGCGCAAACCCTTGAAGCGCGTCGGTTCGGACTGGCACGAAATCAGCTTTGAACAGGCCTTTGCCGAGATCGGCGAGAAGACCCGCGCCATTCTTGCCCGCGATCCCGGCAGCACGGCCGTCTACGTCGGCAATCCCAACGCGCACTCCTATGGCAACGCGCTCAACATCGGCTTTCTTGAAAAGGCACTGCGCACCCGGAACAAGTTCTCCGCCAGCACGGTCGACCAGATGCCCCATCAGGTCGCCAATCTGCGCCTGTGGGGCCACGCCAGCATGTTCCCGATTCCCGATGCGGACCGCACGCAGACTTTGGTCATCCTCGGCGGAAACCCGATGGCGTCGAACGGCTCGCTGTGGACCGTCCCGGATTTCCGCAACCGCATGAAGGACTTGCGGGACCGGGGTGGCGAACTCGTCGTCATCGACCCGCGCCGCACCGAAACCGCCAGGATAGCAGACAGACATCTGTTCATTCGCCCGGCCACCGACGTCTGGTTCCTCGTCGCACTGCTCAAGGCAGTCATGGCGCGCAAACCCCACCGCCCCGTGCAGGATTTCGTCACCGGCCTCGATGAAGTCGGCGCCCTGCTGCAGCGTTTTGACAGCGAGGCCTGCGCCACGGCCTGCGGCATCGCCCTGCCCGAAATCGAGCGCCTGGCTGACCGCTTTGCCGCTGGGCCAGCCGCGCTCTACGGCCGCATGGGGATCGCCACGCAGGCGCATGGCACGCTGAACGCCTGGCTTATCTCGCTGATAAACATAGCGTCCGGCCAACTTGATCGCGAAGGAGGCTGGGTGTTCGGACGGCCTGCGGTAGACACCGTCAGCGTCCTGCCGCCCGGCTCGATCGGCAAGCACACCTCCCGCGTTTCCGGTTACCGCTCGGTCCTCGGCGAATTTCCCGCCGCCGCCATGGCCGAGGAGATCGAGACGCCCGGCGAAGGCCAGATCAAGGCCCTGTTCGTCGTCGCCGGCAACCCCGTCCTGTCCACGCCCAACGGCTCGCGCCTGGCCAAAGCACTGGAATCGCTGGACTTGATGGTGTCCATCGACATCTACCGCAACGCCACCAGCGCCCACGCCCACTACATCCTGCCACCCACTGGCCCGCTGGAGCGCGACCACTACGGCCTGTTCCTCCTGCCGATGGCCGCGCGCACCATTGCGGTCTATTCGCCCCCCACCCTGCGGCAGGCCGAAGGAAGCTTGCACGACTGGGAAATCCTGCGGGGCCTCGCTAGCGCGATCAGCGGTGAATCGGTGCAAGCGCCCACCCCGCGCGAGGCGCTTGACGGACTTCTCCAAACCGGGCCCTACGCCCTCACTCTCCAACAGGTAGAAGCCTCGCCTTCGGGCATCGATCTGGGTCCACCGCCCACCGGTCAGTTACCCGCCCGCCTGCGTTCCGCCTCGAAGAGTGTGGCCTGTGCCATACCAGAGTTCATGGTTTGCCTCGGAGAGTTGGAAATCCCCGAAAATGATAATTCCGTTAGTTCTCTGAGACTTATCGGAAGACGCCACTTGCGCACCAACAACTCCTGGCTCGCCAACAGCCGCCGCCTCATCAAGGGCCCCGATCGCTGCACGGTGATGATCAATCCGGCCGACGCAGAACGCCGCGGCATCGCTGATGGTGCCACCGTCAAGGTCCGCTCAAGTGCCGGAGAAATAAGGCTTTCTGCCGAGGTCACCGAAGACATGATGCCCGGCACCGTCTCCATCCCCCACGGCTGGGGCCACGCCCTCCCCGGCGTCGCCATGGCCAATGCCCTCGGCAAACCCGGTGTCAGCGTCAACGACATCACGCTCAACGAAGTCGACCCGCTCTCCGGCAACGCCGCACTGAGCGGCATCGCGGTGGAAGTGGAACTGGCTTGATCTCGCAGAAATCGTAATTCACACCAAGACAATGACTCCTCGGCAGCGAGCGATCTTTTCGACAGCTTTTGAACGGCATCCAGATGGTTGGCTATGGTACGCCAATGCGTGGACTGGCGGCGTCCTGGTCTCAGCTGAAGAGCGTGAAATCTACCTGCAGTTCAAACCTTTAGCGTTCAGACGAGCTCTGGCTGGACGAAAGCCTAGTTCACCACGCAGACCATACTGGCCAATGTTTAAGCGCATGGTTGCAGCAATGCTCACTGGCGTTGATCCCGCATCACCGCCAAATCAACGTCAGCAGGCAGCCACCAGCCGCTTCAGCATCGCGGCCACATCGGGGTGCGCGGCGAAGCCCAGGTGCGTGCAACGCATTGGAATTGCCAGGTCTCGCTCACCCTTGCGCCCGCAGGCGGAGCGGTGGGATACGATGCCGTCGCGGGGGCTCCACAGGGCGACAGTCGGCACCGGCGGCTTGGTTGCCATGTCGCGGCCGATGGGCGGTTCGTCCACCGAATGGCCCGCAATCAACTGGTAGGCGCGCCAGGCATTGTTGGCGCGGCGGTCTCCGGAAAAGGGCGTGCCCATGGTGACGACCAGCCGCACCGCTTCGGGGTGGGCCTTGGCGACCTCGCGCGCGAACAGGCCGCCGAGGCTCCAGCCGACCAGCACCAGCGGCTCGCCTTCCTTGCGCGCCATGGTGACGACACGTTCGCACAGCCGTTCGAAGCGGTCCTCAGTGGGGCCGAAGTTGAAGCCCAGGCCCCAGTCGCTGACGCGGTGCCCTGCGGCTTCAAGCGCAAGGCGCAGCGGCTTCATCCGCACCGGATGGGTGCCGAAGCCGGGCAGCAGCATCACAGCGCGCGATTCGCCGGCAGGTTCATCTTGCACAGGCATCTGCCGCGAGGCCTGCCAATGCTCTATCGGCGTGCGCAACTCACCCAGAAACGCCTGCCACTTCGGTCCACGCACATCCACAGGGCGCGACTGCAAGGCAAGACTTCCGCGCCGCGCGATCTCCTCGCGCAGCAGCGAAAGGCGGGCAGTCGCCTGCCCGAGTCCCGCCGCCCCTTGCTGAAGATTGAAGATCATTGCCATTGCCTGCCCGCTATCGACCGAACCAGCGATGAACGCCAGCATTTGGCAATTGTTTCAAATTCGCGTCAAGAATCGACAAGCGAGCGCGATATCAACCCTCGATGACGCGGCTCTGGGGATGGTGCTTGTCGAGATGCTTGCGCAGAATTCGGAGATTGCGCGAGTTCGAGCGGAAGAACAGGTCGAAGGCGTCGCCCACTAGCGGCACGGCGCCGAGTGCAGTGTCGAACGCAACATTCGCGCCCATGCGCCACAGCTTCCATTTTGGCAGGCCAAGGTTGCGCGCTTCCCACACAATGTAGGCGCCCATCGCGGCGGTCAGCACATCGCCAAGAACGGGGACAAGACCGGCAATCGCGTCCAGGCCAACCTCGCGCCGGATGCCGGGGATGGTGAAGCTGCGCTCCAGCACGCGCTCCAGCATTTCGACGCGCTGGCGAACCGAGGCGGGATCGTTGCCGATGCCCGGCAATTCCGGGCGTATGCGCTGGGGACGGTTGGCGGAAGCGGAGTGGTCCATGCCCCTTATCTGGGAAGCCATGCCATCGGCGGCAAGGGATGCCAGCCCCAGGGGTTCGCCGCGAAGCCCGATGTGCCGCTGCGGACCATCGACCAGCGCAAGGGCCGGGCGATAGGGATGAAACCGTTGGCCGCAGTGATTTCCGCCTCGGCCTCGGCCAGCAATGCGGCACGGGCTGCCGGATCGATCGATTTGCGGGCTTCGGCCACGCGCTCGTCTCCTACCGGACTGCACACCGCCTTCTGCACCGTGCATGACAACTGATTGAGAAACCACGTCGCACGGCCATATCGCGCGGCGATGTCGACGAGGCGCAGGTCTGCACGGTCACGCTCGCCCACGCGCCGGATCGACAGGCCGATGCGGGCAAAATCGCTTTGCAGCTGATCGAAGACCCGTCCTGAACCAGGTCCCGCCGGCATGGCTATATTCAGCGTCGGGATGGCCTTGCCCGCGCCTTTCCAGGCCGCAACGCGGCCGGCGGCCTGATTCTGGCGTTGCTCGACCGACATGCCCTGCCATCGTTCGCCAATCGTGCCGAGATCATCCTCGACATCGGGCGAAACGACGCGGGTGGTGCCTTGCCAGCCGCCGATATTGAAGCGGCCGATCACTGCTTCCCGGTCGATCGCCATGGCCAGCGCCTCTCGGTTGGCGGACGCGCCGAGAAAACCTTGGGTGCTATCGATCATCAGGCCAAACAGGCCGATGACCGGATCAAGCTGGACGTTGCCCCGCGTGAGCCCGATCGAGCCGGCCAGGGGCAGCGTATCGATCCGCCCACCGAGCAGGACATCGGCGTAACCGTCGTTGAAAAGAGCCACAGCCTTGTCGGGCGAGGCGAAAGTCAGTGCAAGCTTGCGCGCGCGCCGCGCGAAATCGGGCTGCTTGGGCAAGCCGCGCTGTTCGGGCGGAATGAGCGTGAAGATGCTGGCACCTTCCTCATCCTGTCCCTTCGCCATGGGCCCGGTGCCCTTGCCCTGCCACAGCAGCGCCATTTCAGGCTGGGCCAGCAATATCAGCAATTCTGGAACTGGAGCTGAAAGGTCTATCTCGATCACGCGATCGGCCATCACGCGCACTTCGTCGATCGCGGCCAGATCGAGCCCCAGGGCCCTGCCCTTCAACCCGGCAATCGTCTTGCGCAGGGCAGCGGCGGCAGCATCGGCGGTAATGCGCTTGCCATCGGGCCAGGTGCCGTCGCGCAGGCGGAAAATGTAGCTTTGCCCGTTGTCGGTAACGATCCAGCGGTCGGCCAGCGCGGGCACAACGCGGCCTTGCTCATCGAAGCTGACAAGGCCTTCGTGGGTGGCGGAGCGCAGGAGTTGCGCGGCAGGCGAAAGGCGCTGGCCAGACTCCTTGAGCGCGGAGGAATTGCCCATCACGGCAATTTCGAGGGTGCCTTCACGCGATTGGCCGCAAGCGCCGAGCGCAAGGGCCAAGGCAGTCATAACGGCATGGCGCGGGATCATGGCGCCAGCCTAAGCCAGCAGCGCGCCAGCGTCCAGAAGGTCAGATCTTGCGCAATGGCCCCGTCTGCGTGGCGATCGGGACCTTCACGAAACGCGGTGTCGAAGGCCCGTTGCCGACAGGAGCGCGAGCGAGCTTGGGATCGACCTCCTCGACGAAGGCAATGCCGAAACGGTTATCCTGAATCCAGGCAACAACCCCTTCGACCCAGCCGATGTTTCGCAAGTTTACCTGAACCGGAGTTCCCCGCATCACCTTCATCTCGCCTTCGGCCATCATGCCGCCTGCGGAAAGGTTGCGAACCTTTACGCGGTGCTCGGCCTCGCTCCCGGAAAGGCGCACTTCGGCCATCAGGAAAAGGCTGTCGCGCCCCAGTTGCCGATGGTCGATGTCTGTCACCAAAGGTCCTGTCTTCCTTCGAGGAAACCCACGCATGCCAACCCATGTGGGCCCGCACGCACCGAACTACCGATAATTCGTAGATCTTTCCTAAACGTCGAGGGTAAACAAGAGGTTGCTGCCGCTCTTTGTTAACCTGAATGTCATGGTCCCGGACAGGTCATGGCCGGGACCACAGCCTCACATGTCCCGCGAAATTTTTTCCCTGCGTTCATGCGCTTCCTGCGCCTCGACTGTCATCGTCGCGATCGGGCGGGCGATGAGGCGACCGAGGCCGATGGGCTCACCGGTCACTTCGCAGTAACCATATTCGCCTTCATCAATCCGGCGCATGGCGGAATCAATCTTGGCGATGAGCTTGCGCTGGCGATCACGGGTGCGCAGTTCAATGCCCCAGTCGGTCTCGCTCGAGGCGCGGTCGTTGAGGTCGGGTTCGCGGATCGGTCCGTCCTGCAGCGCGGTCAGCGTGCCAGCCGCAGCGGAGAGGATCGACTTCTTCCATTCCATCAGCAGGCGGCGAAACCAGTCCTGCTGGGCTTCATTCATGTAGGGTTCGTCGTCATTGGGAACATAATCGCTCGGCATCGCACGACGCGCTTTTGCCAGAACGTCAATCTCGTCACTCAAGACCCCAGCCATTCGGCCCTCCGCATAACAAGCTATCCGCCCCTCCCGGCCTGCATCATTCCCTTGTCAGGCGTGCAAGCTCTTGTCTTCGCGCGCCTATAGGATTGGCCCGTGACGCGCACAAGCACTTAGGCGGCCATGATGCATTAATGACGACTGAAGCGTGAGAAGACGCACAGGGTTTTCCCAATCTGTTTCATCCGAAAGCTGATTTGTTTCAGCATTAACCATTTGTTGACCAAGATCGTTGACCTTCGTCCTGTCGGAAGACCGGGGGTTCGGCCTTCCTTTCAGGGGGTAGAGGTTATGGGACAGACCTGGATAAAGCTGATTACCAAGGAAGGGACACCGATCAGCGAATCGCGCTATGATGCCGACATGCTGGTGGCAACTTGCCTTGCTGCCGCCGCTGCAGGCGACACGAGCGCGCTGTTCGATCTGGGCGTTGCCTATTCGACCGGCAGTCACGGCGTGGACTGCGACCTGATCGAGGCACACAAGTGGTTCAACCTTGCAGCCGTCGGCGGTCATGACGAAGCTGCCCAATGCCGGGCAGACGTGGCCGACGAGATGACCGCGCGCGAGATTGCCGAAGCGCAGCGCCGAGCACGTGAATGGCTGCGGGCAGGACGCGCGGCGGCTTGAACTGCCAATTCATCCCTTCCTGAACGGGGTCCGCTCTCCAAGATACATCTGGTCTTGCGCGATGCCTGCGCGTTCGCGTTCGAGAAAATCGGCGACCGCGCTGCGGAAGTTGGGATCGGCGATGTAATGGGCTGACCAGGTGCGGACGGGTTCGTAACCCCTTGCAAGCTTGTGGCCCCCTTGGGCGCCTGCTTCCACCCGCGACAGGCCGAGCGCGATGGCAGCATCGATTGCTTGATAATAGCAGAGTTCGAAGTGGAGGAAGGGCTTCTCCACCACTGCGCCCCAATAGCGGCCGTAGAGCGCGTCCCTGCCAATGAAGTTGAGCGCGCCCGCCACCGGTTCGTCGCCATCGAAGGCGAGGACGAGGAGGACCTTGTCGGCCATGCGTTCGCCGATCAGGTCGAAGGCGGCACGGGTCAGATAGGGGCGGCCCCATTTGCGCATCCCCGTATCCTGATAGAACACCCAGAACGCGTCCCAGTGTTGGGGGCGGATGGCATCACCAGTCAGCTGGCGGATCTCGACGCCGTCCTGCGCCTTGGCCCGCTCCTTGCGCAGGTTCTTGCGCTTTTCGGAACTCAGCGCGCCGAGGAAGTCGGCAAAGCTTTCATAGCCACGGTTCTCCCAGTGGAACTGGATGTCCGAGCGGGGTAACCAGCCGGCCTGTTCGAACAGCGGCAACTGACCCGGCTCGATGAAGGTGGCGTGGGCTGAGGACAGGCCGTTGCTGTTACAGAGCTGTTCAGCGGCGCGCAGGAGCGGGATTGCGAGCTCCGGGCGATCTCCGAGCAGCAGGCGGGGGCCGGTGGCGGGAGTGAACGGAGCGCTGATCTGCAGCTTGGGGTAATAGTTGCCCCCTGCCCTGGCCCAAGCGTCCGCCCACGAATGGTCGAACACGTACTCGCCCTGGCTGTGGCTCTTGAGGTAGGCGGGCAGTGCTGCGGCGGGCTTGCCACCTTCGCCCTCGATCACGATGGGCAGTGGTGACCAGCCGGAGCGGCCGCCGACCGATCCAGAATCCTCAAGCAGTTTCAGGAAAGCGTGGGAAACGAAGGGGTTGCCGTCACCTGCAAGCCGGTCCCAGTCCTCGGCGGCGATTTCCGAGACGGACTTGTGGATGCGCGCGGTGTAAGTCACGCGAGGGTCATGCCCCGACGCCTGCGCCCTCGGCAATAGGTCCATCGGCACAGTCTGCCGCACGTGCGGCGAGCTCGGCGGAGCGGACGGTCCATGTCAGGACCGGGAAGCCGCGCTTGCGATGGGCGGCGGCAAACTTGCTCGGCAGATCGCGCACGTCCCATGCAAGAAACTGGGGGCGAGCCTGCCAGAAGGCAAAGTGCAGTTTGAGCGTGGCGAGGAGCGTGCGCTTGCCCTCCTCGGTCACGACAAGGCCGTGGACCACGTGCGGCGAATGGCGACCGAACCAGCGGCAGACGCGCGGGTCGAAGCTCATGACGGCAACGGGCCCGCGATAGCCTTCAAGCCCACGGCGCACAGCCAGGCACAATGGCGCGACCCGGATTTCGCGCTTCGACTTTAGTTCGATCAGCAGCGGCGCGCGACCGGCGACAGAATCGAGGAAGGTGCGCAGGGTGGGGATGCAGTCGCTGCTGCCGGTCAGCTGAATCTTGGCCAGCGCATCGGCGCGCCGTTCGATCACCGGACCGGTTTCGGCGGTCAGGCGATCGAGGTCCCAATCGTGGAAGACCACTGCCTGACCATCAGCGGTGCGCTGGACATCGCATTCGATGCCCATGCCCCGCTCGACGGCAAGGGCGAACGCACCGGGCGAATTTTCGGGAACGCCGGCCCCGTGCAAGCCGCGATGGGCGTAGCTCACGCCTCGCAGCCAGCCGACCCGCGCCTGATCCGGCGCGGGGACCAGAAAGCGGTCAAGCAGGGCGAACAGCAAGGACAGCATCGACTTCCACCGCAGCGCCCAAGGGCAGGACAGGCACGCCGACCGCGCTGCGGGCGTGCTTGCCAGCGTCGCCGAAAGCCGCAGCCATCAGCTCGGACGCGCCATTGGCGACCTTCGGCTGATCGGTGAAGTCCGCGGTCGAGCTGATGAACGCACCAAGCTTGACCACGCGCTCCACGCGATCGAGCGAGCCCAATGCCGCCTTGACCTGGGCGAGGATCATCAACCCGCAAGCCTGGGCGGCGGCGGTGCCATCCTCAAGGCTGACGTTCTCGCCGAGGCGGCCAGTCACCAGCTTGCCATCGATGAAGGGAAGCTGGCCCGAGACGTGGAGCAGCCCGTTCGCCTCGACCGTCGGCACATAGGCGGCAACAGGCGCGGCGGCCTGCGGCAGCGTGTGCCCGAGGGCTGCCAGCTTTGCTTCAACGGAATCGGTCACGCGTCTTCTCCATGTATTTGTTCGAGTATCCAGGGCAGTGCCGCTTCCCAGTCATCGATCCGGGCGTGGGCGTGGCCGGCCTTGTGGGCGCAGTCGATATGGGGGCTGAGCAGCGGTTCGCCGCACAGGTGCAGGCGGATCACCTCGGGCGTCAGTTGCGAAACCGAATCGTGGTGCTGCGGCAGATCGTCAATGAACAGGGCGCGCGAGGGATTGTACTCGTCGAGGATCGCCTTGAGCGCAGGGCCTTTCGGCCCCTGGTTGGTGAAGACGCGAGCGTTGATGCCGACATCGGCCAGCTGGCGCGCGCGCATGTCACGGCGGTGATCGTTGAGATTGGTCAGGATCACCACGTCGGCGTCCTGCCCGACCGCGTTGATCCCGGCGACGGCACCGGCAATGGCCTGCTGGCGATACATCTCGGTATCGAAGAACTTGTTGAGCAGGTTCCAGATTTCCTGTGGCGGCACCAGCTCGCCATCCTTGGCGTAACGCATCGCCTTGGAGAAATCGGCGCTGTCCATCTTGAAGCTGACGCCTTGGCTTTCGCCCAGCCAGTCACGGAACGGGGCGACCATGTGCAGCAGCACCTCGTCGCAATCGCTGACGATCAGGGGGCGGCTACTCATGACAATTCCTTCCGGGCGGCAATCAGGGTTTCGGGCGAGATGTCGAGCGCGAAAGCCGCGTTGACAAGGTCTGCCTCGTGATTGGCAAGAAAATCGAGAACGGCAGCGAGCATGGAGGGATCGCCAAGGCCCGCGCGCAACTCGTCGGGTGTCAGGCCAGTGAGGCTGAGGAACCGCTCGGCGCGGTCACCATCGGACAGGACCCAGCCGAGAGCCTGCAGCGCAAGGGCAGCGGCATCGATGGGGGAGGAAGGCTCGCGGATGATTGTCAGGGCCTTTCGCGGGCAATAAGGGTGGCGCCGTCAGCTTTCGAAAACAGGCGTGTCAGTGGCAAAAAGAATTCTGGTTGTCGAGGACAACGACCTCAACCGCAAGCTGTTCTGCGACTTGCTGCGCGCCAAGGGTTTCGAGGTGGAACCGGTGGCCGATGGCCGCGAGGCGATCGAGAAGACGCGCCTGTTCATGCCGCATCTGGTGATCATGGACATCCAGCTGCCGAACGTCTCGGGCATTGACCTGATCGAGGCGATCAAGGCGGACGAGGAGCTGAAGGCGATCCCGATACTTGCCGTGACGGCCTATGCCGGCAAGGGCGACGAAGAGACTATCCGCGCGGCAGGCGCCGAGGGCTATCTTGCCAAGCCGGTGTCGATCGGGCCGTTCATGGTGGCGGTGAACGCCTTGGTTTGAGAGTTACATCGCCGCCGCAACGCTGCTCGCGTGTTCGATCACGAAGGTGACGACTGTCAGGCACAGGCCGGTCATGAAGCTCTTGTAGGCGTAGGCGAGGTATTTGTACTTCTTGCGCTGCAGGACCTGCCCGTTCTGGTAGATATCGTGGAGCATGGTGCGGAACACGGTTTCGTCGGCCCGCAATTCGGACAGGATTGAATCGGTCCACTCGCCCTCGTCCATATGGGTGAAGTAGCCGAAGAACAGCTTGTTGGGCTTGCCATCGTTCAGCTTTGCAGACCTGGGGTTGCTGACCGATGGCAGGACCGCGAACACCGCGCACATGGCCGAGATGAACGCAAACAGCGCCAGCACGCCCAGCGACCACGGCATTGCGCCGCTCTTCGCCTGCCCCACCGCGATGGTGAACACGAGAAACGTCGCGCCCATCAGGATCGAGGCCTTGGCGTCGGCCATCTGGCTTAGCGTCAGGTTGATCTGCTGCGATGTGCGCACCAGGTGAATGGCGTGATTGGAGTATCCCGAGGGCGACGCCATCGATGGTGCGGCCAGCGGTTGCTCGGCCTGTTCCTCGACTTGTGCCATCATTCCCCCCCTGCCGTTCTGTGCGCCGTTTCTGGCCGCCGTTCTGGGCGGTTATCCGTAATTCCGGGGATGACACAGAGGCAGCGTGCTTGACAAGCAGTGCCATTGGCCGCTTTTCGGCCTTAATCGTCTGGCAGGGGGCCTCTCCTGCTCCTTGGAGAAGAATTGATGGATCGCGCCGCAACCGCCGAAAAGATCGCCGAACTGATCGAACCCTTCAACAAGAAGGGCATCGCAATCACCGAAGCGACCACTTTTGCTGGCGATCTGGAATGGGATAGCCTGACCGTGATGGATTTCGTCGCGGCCATCGAGGATGACTTCGACATCATCATCAGCATGAACCAGCAGGCCGAGATCGAAACCTACGGCCAGTTGATCGATGCAGTGACGAAGCTGCAGGGATAAGCCAATGACCGATCTTTTCAGCAAGTTCGACCCACTGATCGAACAGCGCCGCGCGCTGCTGGCAGGTGGGGTGGAAGATCCGTTCAACCTCGTGATGGAGCGGGTGATCAGCCCGACCGTTGCGGTGTGCAACGGGCGCGAGACGATCCTGCTCGGCACCTACAACTACATGGGCATGACCTTCGACCCCGACGTGATCGCGGCGGGCAAGCAGGCCCTCGATGATTTCGGTTCGGGCACTACGGGCAGCCGCGTGCTGAACGGAACCTATGCCGGGCACAAGGCCTGCGAAGAAGCGCTCAAGGAGTTCTATGGCATGGATCATGCCATGGTGTTCTCCACCGGCTACCAGGCCAATCTCGGCATCATCAGCACGATTGCCGGCAAGGGTGACTACATCATCCTCGACATCGACAGCCACGCTTCCATCTGGGACGGCTGCAAGATGGGCGATGCCGAAGTGGTGCCGTTCAAGCACAACGACATCGAGGCCATGGAAAAGCGCCTGAAGCGCGTGCCGGAAGGTGCGGGCAAGCTGGTGGTGCTGGAAGGCGTCTACTCGATGCTGGGCGACATCGCCCCGCTCAAGGACATGATCCGCGTTGCGAAGGAACATGGCGCGATGGTGCTGGTGGACGAGGCGCACTCGATGGGCTTCATCGGCCCCAACGGGCGCGGCGTGGCCGAGGATCAAGGGTGTCTCGAGGACGTCGATTTCGTGATCGGCACGTTCTCGAAGTCGGTCGGCACCGTCGGCGGCTTCTGCGTTTCCAACCATCCCAAGTTCGAGATCATGCGGCTAGTGTGCCGTCCCTACGTGTTCACCGCCTCACTTCCGCCGAGCGTGGTGCACACGGCTGCAACGTCTATCCGCAAGCTTATGCACGCCGGAAACAAGCGGGCACACCTGTGGGAGAACTCGAAGACGCTGCACAAGGGCCTGCGCGACAAGGGCTTCCAGCTGGGCACCAGCGAAGCGCAGAGCGCGATCATTGCCGTGATCATGCCCGATCTCGAGCGGGGCGCGGCAATGTGGGAAGCGCTCCTGCACGAAGGGCTTTACGTGAACCTTGCCCGTCCCCCGGCAACGCCCGCAGGCATGACACTGCTGCGCTGTTCGCTTTGCGCCGAGCATTCTGCCGAGCAGGTCGGCAAGATCATCGGCATGTTCGAACGCGCCGGAAAGGCCGTGGGAATCATCTGATGCGGTTGGTTCTGGGAGCAGTTCTGGCTCTGGCAGCGCTTCCGGCACGGGCGCAGAACCGTCCTCCCGTTGCGCCCACGGTGACCCCGCCGGGCGACGGAATGATCGAGAAGCCCTGCCCCACCGACACGCGCGGGCTGTTCTTCGGCCATCCCTATGTGCGCCAGTACGACTGGGCGTGGCAATGCCGCTATGCCGAGGCTGACAAGCAGTTGGCACAGACGCCGCGCGTGGTCTTCATCGGGGATTCTATCACCGAGAACTGGGTGGGCCTCGCACCGTCGCTGTTCGTCGCAGGAGCTGTCGGGCGGGGGATCAGCGGACAGACCAGCCCGCAGATACTGGTGCGGTTCTATCAGGATGTGGTCAGGCTGCGGCCCAAGGTCGTGCACATCATGATCGGTACCAACGACCTTGCGGGCAACACGGGACCGAACAGCCCCGAGATGTACACCAACCATATCGCGGCAATGGTTGATCTGGCCAAGGCGAACGGCATCGCCGTGGTGATCGGCAGCATTCTGCCAGCCGCCAAGTTCCCGTGGAAACCGGCGCTTTCGCCCGCAAGGCAGGTCGTTGCGCTGAATGCCTGGCTCAAGGACTATGCCAAGGCTCGTGGTGCGGTTTATGCCGATTACCACGCAGCGCTGGTCAACGCCGAGGGCGGGATCAATCCGGAGCTGGCACCCGATGGCATTCATCCGAACGCCAAAGGCTATGCGGTAATGGAGCCCATCGCCAAGGCGGCGATTGCCGAAGCCGAGAAGCAGGCAGCGAAGAAGCGTTAATCGGCGCCGTTGCGCTCAAGCCAGCGTGCGCGGATTGCGTCCGAGCCTTCACGGCTGCCATCGTGGCTCCAGCCCGGCTCGCGCACCAGGTACGAGAGCTTGTGCCGGAACGGCGCGTGCCAGAAATCGGCTAGCATTCCCTGCCATTCATGGAACGCGGCATGCAGCAGGTGGAAGCTGCCCAATTGCTTGACGATGCCGTAGCGGATCGCAAGATCGTCGCGTTCGCGCTGGAACGTTCCGAACAGGCGATCCCACACGATCAACGCCCCGGCATAGTTGCGATCGAGGTAAATCGGGTTGGTGGCGTGATGAACGCGGTGGTGCGACGGCGTGTTGAACACTGCCTCGAACCAGCGCGGCATGCGCCCGACCGCCTCGGTGTGGATCCAGAACTGGTAGATCAGGTTGGCACCGCCGACGGTGACGATCATCGCCGGATGGAAGCCGAGAAACGCCGGCCAGATGCGGAAGATGAAGGACAGGGCGAAGAAGCCGGTCCAGGTCTGCCGCAGCGCGGTCGACAGGTTGTAGTGCTGGCTCGAATGGTGATTGACGTGGCTCGCCCAGAACCAGCGCACGCGGTGTCCGGTGCGGTGAGCCCAGTAGTAATTGAAGTCATCGAGCACGAAGCAGGCGGTCCATGCCCACCACGCGGACGGCACCGTTGCCACACGGTGATCATAGAGCCACATCGCCGCCGCAAAGACGATACCAGCCGTCAGTGCCCCGGCTACGGTGCTGCCAAGGCCCAGCGCCAGGCTGGTCAGGGTATCGCGCGGTTCGTACTTTTCGGGGGCGCTGCGGGCGGCCCAGATCATCTCGGCGAGCACCATGATGACGAAGAACGGCACCGCATAGGTGACCACATCGATCGACTTCATGCGGCTGCTCCGAGGCGGCGGAGGCTGGCAGCCCAGACCTGCGCCTGATCGCCCAGGTCCAGTGTGACCGTGCCGAAGCGTCGGTCATCGGTGGCGATGGTAAGAAAGCGCCCATCGAGCCGCACCCCGGCGTGGCTGGTCAGCTGGCGTGTGGCGAAATGGCTGCCATGCTGGCGGATGAGCAGGACCCGGCCGAGCCCGTCGCGGGCAAGCGCACCGATGCCGGCACGGTCGACGACGATGTCTTGAGCCTCGAAGCCGCAGATCGCATCCTCGGCCAAAGCGCGCGCTTCGTCGGCGCCGTGAATGCGGGGGTCGCCGCCGAGTTGCATGCGGCGCGCCAGCCATGCCAGCATGAGTATCGCCAGAAGCGACCCCAGCAATTGCAGAACCTTGGCCACGACCGGATTGCCCAGTGCGGTCTCGATCAGAGTGTTCACCCCCGCCCCCGGTGCGCGTTATCCGGCCTGCCCGGCGAGCATGTCGACTGTCGCCCGGATCGGCGAAATGTCATACCCGGCACCGGCCGCCCTAGCTGCAATCTCGTCAGGATCGAGGCCAGAGCGAGCCTGCGCGAGCGCCCAGAGCAGGGTCGAACGGGTGCCGGAGCGACAGTAGGCGAGCACGGGGGCGTCGCCCGCCTGAGCCAGCGCCGCCTGCATCGCCTCGACCTGCGGCATCGAGAAGCCGGCGTGGCTGACCGGAATCGCGACATAGGCGATTCCGGCATCGCGTGCGGCCGCCTCGATATCGGCGCCCGGCGTCTGATCGTCGGATTCACCTTCAGGACGGTTGTTGATGATCATGCCGATGCCCAGCGCCTTGGCATAGGCCACTTCGGCGAGGCCGATCTGCGGACTGGCATAAGTCTTGTCGTCGATCTTGCGAAACATCTGGTGGGTCCTGACAATCTGTTCGCCACGCTTCTGCCCAATGCTCGTGCCCGGGGCAAGTACGGCGCTTGCCCCGGTCATGGGCATTGCGCAGATCGGCACAAATGCCACAGTTTTCGGGACGAATTGTGGCCGCCTTGTCGATTCCGTTAGCGGTCCTGCATTTTTGCTCTATAGTCTTGGCCGCAAAGGTAAGGTCCGGCCTCTTGAGTCCGGCACTGATTCCCTCGTCGCGCCGCCGGTTCCCGCGTCCGGCCTGCGGTGCCGTGAAGGTTGGGGCGGATTGAAGGTCTATTGATTTCTATGGGTTTTGACAGAGGGCGGCGCGGTCGCGGCAGAGACAAGCGCGACGGATTCGGCGACGAAGGCGGTTTTGATCCCTACGGCGGCGGCGGTGGCGGCTTTGGCGGCGGCGGTTATGGTGACCGTGGCGGCTTTGGCGGCGGCGATCGCTTTGGCGGCGGCGGCGGACGTGGCGGCTTCGGCGGCGGTGATCGCGGCGGCTTCGGCGGTGGTGATCGTGGTGGCTTCGGCGGCGGCGATCGCGGCGGCTTTGGCGGCGGTGGTCCGCGCGGCGGCGGTGGCGGCTTCGGCGGCGGTCGTGGCGGCGGCATGCCTGCCCAGGTTGTCGGCACCGGCAAGGGTGTCGTCAAGTTCTTCAACGGCCAGAAGGGCTTCGGCTTCATCTCGCGCGAAGACGGTGGTGAGGACGTGTTCGTCCACATCAGCGCAGTCGAGCGTGCCGGCCTTGAAGGCCTGGCTGAAGGCCAGACGCTGGAATTCAACCTCGTCGACCGTGGTGGCAAGATTTCTGCTGCAGACCTTCAGGTCGTGGGCGATGTCATCCCCGTGGCTTCGAAGCCCGCTGCCCCGCAGCGCGAGCTGACTGGCGAAAAGGCCACCGGCACGGTCAAGTTCTTCAACGCGATGAAGGGCTTCGGCTTCATCACTCGCGATGACGGCCAGCCCGACGCATTCGTGCACATCAGCGCCGTCGAACGCTCGGGCCTGCGCGAGCTGAACGAAGGCGACAAGCTGGAATTCGACCTCGAGGTCGATCGACGAGGCAAGCACTCGGCGGTCAACCTGGTGCCGATTCAGGGTTGATCCCGATTGCATCGCTTCCGGTAGTCTGACCGGCGGCCTGCAACCACATACGCGCACAGATGGCGGTCCTGAAGGGCCGCCATTTGTCGTTTGTCGATTCCCCTTTTTCTATCTGGCTCGCGCAGTATTGTTGCGCCATCTGGAAACATTCGTGACTGAACAGGAGAGTTCTATGTCGATCACCCCGCTGATGCCCGTGTACCCCCGGTGCGGCGTGCGTCCGGTGCGAGGCGAGCATTGCCACCTGATTTCCGAGGATGGCACACGCTACCTTGATTTCGCCAGCGGCATCGCAGTGAACCTGCTCGGTCATTCGAACGAACACCTGATCGGCGCGATCCAGAAACAGGCTGCGACGCTGATGCATGTGTCGAATCTCTACGGCAGCCCGCAGGGTGAACATCTCGCCCAGCGCCTGGTCGACCTGACCTTTGCCGACACCGTGTTCTTCACGAACTCGGGCGCCGAGGCGGTCGAGTGCGCGATCAAGACCGCGCGCGCCTATCACTCGGCCGTGGGCAATGACCACAAGTACGAGCTGATCACCTTCAAGAACGCCTTCCATGGCCGCACGATGGCCACGATCAGTGCCTCCAATCAGGAAAAGATGCACAAGGGCTTCCTGCCGCTGCTCGAAGGCTTCAAGTACGTCGACTTCGACGACCTCGAAGGCGCCAAGGCAGCAATGGGTCCGAACACCGCCGGCTTCCTGGTCGAGCCCATCCAGGGCGAAGGCGGCATCCGCGATGCCTCGGACGAGTTCCTCAAGGGCCTGCGCACGCTGTGCGACGAACATGACCTCGTGCTGATCTTCGATGAAGTGCAGTGCGGTGTTGCCCGCACCGGCACGCTCTATGCCTACGAACAGTATGGCATCACGCCTGACGTGATGGCGACTGCCAAGGGCATCGGCGGCGGCTTCCCGATGGGTGCTTGCCTCGCCACGGAAAAGGCGGCGCGCGGCATGGTCGCCGGCACGCACGGCAGCACCTATGGCGGCAACCCGCTGGCCATGGCAGCCGGCGAAGCTGTGCTCGATGTGGTCGCCAACGAGGAATTCCTCAGCGAAGTGCGTGCCAAGGGTGAGCGGCTGCGCGGCCGTATCGAACAGTTCATCGGCAACTACCCCGACCTGTTCATCGGCGTTCGCGGGCGTGGCCTGATGCTCGGCCTCATGATGAAGGTCGAACCGCGTCCGTTCGTCGCCCACATGCGCGACAACCACCAGCTGCTGACCGTTTCGGCGGGCGACAACACCGTCCGCGTGATCCCGCCGCTTGTGATCGACGACAGCCACATCGACGAATTCATGGAGCGTCTTTCAGCCGCTGCGGCAAGCTACGCGCCGGAGGCGCCGGTTACATGACCAGGCACTTCCTGAACCTCACCGATGCTGGCGGCGATTCCATCGCTGCCATGCTGAATGACGCGATAGACCGGAAGGCTGCGCGCGCCGCTCTTCCCAAGGGCCAGCCAGACGCAGACGCGCCACTGGCCGGTCGCGTGCTGGCCATGGTGTTCGAAAAGAATTCCACGCGCACCCGCGTGTCGTTCGACATTGCCATGCGCCAACTTGGCGGTTCGGCGCTGATCCTCGATGCCGGTACCACCCAGCTCGGCCGCGGCGAGACGATCGCCGACACGGCGCGTGTGCTCAGCCGCATGGCAGACGCCATCATGCTGCGCACCGACGACCATGCCAAGGTCGAGGAACTGGCCCGCTATGCCAGCGTTCCGGTGATCAATGGCCTTACCGACCTGTCCCACCCCTGCCAGATCATGGCGGACCTGCTGACCGTGATCGAGCATGGCAAGGCCCTGCCCGGCCTGGAGGTCGCCTGGCTGGGCGATGGCAACAACGTGCTCAACTCGATCGTCGAAGCGGCCGGACTGATGAAGTTCAATGTGCGCATCGGCGTGCCGGAGGGGTATGAATCCGACGCTGCGATGATCGAGGCGGCAAAGCTCGCTGGCGGCGGCATCCGTGTGGTCCGCGATCCGGTAGAGGCTGTTCGCGGAGCCGACGTTGTCGTCACCGACACATGGATTTCGATGGGCCAGGCCCATGCCGAGGCCAAGCTGGCGGCAATGGAGCCTTATCAGGTCAACGATGCGCTCATGGCCCACGCCAAGCCCGACGCCCTGTTCCTGCATTGCCTGCCCGCGCATCGCAACGAGGAGGTCACGGACTCCGTGATCGACGGCCCCCGCTCGGTCGTGTGGGATGAGGCCGAGAACCGCATTCATGCGCAGAAGTCTGTGCTGCGCTGGGTGTTCGGCCAGATTTGAAGGATGTGACGTAAAGTGAGTGAACAGGTCCAGCCGTCCACCGGTTTCGATACGGTGATGCACTTCACCCTGCCGCACAAGAATGCGCGCGGCCGGGCAGTGCGGCTGGGCCCGGTTCTCGACACGATCCTGTCTGCCCATGCCTATCCTGCGCCGATCCGCCACCTGCTGGCCGAAGCGCTGACGATCACCGCCCTGCTGGGATCACTGCTGAAGGGCGACGACAGCCAATTGACGCTGCAGGCGCAGACGCAAGACGGCATCGTCGACCTCTTGGTCTGCGACTATCGCAATGGCGAGCTGCGTGGCTACGTCCGGCATGACCGGGCACGGTTGGACGAGTTGGGTCCGGTGCCGTCGCTGTTCTCCCTGTTCGGCGAAGGATACCTGGCGATCACCTTTGACCTTGCCGCAACCGGGCAGCGTTATCAGGGCGTCGTGCCGCTTGAGGGCAATTCGCTGGCAGAAGCGTGCCAGAGCTATTTCTTTCAGTCCGAACAAATACCCACGCTGATTCGTATCGGCGTCAGCAACACCCCCGGCGCATGCGTCGCAGGGGGCCTGCTGCTACAGCACCTGCCGGAAGGCGAGGAAGGCCGCGAGCGTCTGCATGTGCAGCTGGACCATCCCGAGTGGGAGCACGTCTCCGTTCTCGGTGGCTCGATCAGCGAGGCAGAGCTTGTCGATCCGGCGCTCGACCTCGAAAGCGTGGTGTGGCGCCTGTTCCACGAGGAGCCCGAAATCCGGGCCGAGACCGGTACGGCCCTCACCCGCGGTTGCCGCTGCACGATCGAACATTATCGCGACATCCTGTCCCGCTTTGCCCCATCCGAGCGCGCGGAAATGGAGAATGACGAGGGGCTCATCGTGGTGGATTGCGCGTTCTGTTCGCGGGAATTTGCGATCGAACTGGACTGACAATCAGGCCTTGACCTAAAATGTGACAGCACTTTTCACATTTGGTCGCGCACTGTGACCGTTCCGTCGCGCGAAACACCGTGATAAGATCAAGCATTGAGTGAGCAACGGCACAGACGCCCGCGCTCATGGGTGCGAGTGGAGCTTCATGTCGTCACGTCTGGTCCCGCTTCGCGGCCTCGGTCGCGCCACAGTCCTGTCTGCCATTGCGGCTGGAGCCTTCGCCGCGACGTCCGGCGTCGCGCAAGGGCCTGCCCTTGCCATGCTTGACCGGTTGGAGCCGGGTCTGTGGGAAGTGCGCGCCCGCGATGAGGCCGATACCGTACAGCTATGCGTCGACAATGGCCGGAAGCTTATCCAGGTGCGCCACCGTGGCGAGGCTTGCCGGCGGTTTGTCATCGACGATGCGCCCAATATGGTGACGGTGCAGTACACCTGCCCGGCCGGTGGCTATGGCCACACCCGGGTCCGCTTCGAGAACCCGCGCCTCGCACAACTGGAAACGCAGGGGATCGACAACGGCCTGCCGTTCAACTTCGTCGCCGAAGCACGGCGGCTCGGTCCGTGCCCGCGTTGAGACAGGAAGCATAAAGTTACGCGCGAGACCATTGCATCGGGCCGGCGGCACGGCTAGCCCATTGGCAATGTTGCAAAGCCCTGAAGTCGCCCAAGCTCCTCTCGCAGTCGTTCTCCTTTCGGGCGGACTCGATTCGATGGTTTGCGCGGGGCTGGCCAAGGAGCAGGGATTCCGCGTTCTTGCGCTGACGATTGATTACAACCAGCGGCACCGCATTGAGCTCGACGCGGCGCGCGTGATCGCAGAGCGCGTCGGCGTGGAACGCCACGTCATCCTGCCGCTGGACTTGCGCCAGTTCGGCGGTTCTGCGCTGACTGCGGATATCGACGTGCCCAAGGACGGCGTGGGTGACGACATCCCGGTGACATATGTCCCGGCCCGTAACCTCGTGTTTCTGTCGCTCGCCCTGGCTTGGGCAGAAGCTGCTGGCTCGAAGGACCTGTTCATCGGGGTGAACGCCCTGGACTATTCAGGCTACCCCGATTGCCGGCCGGAGTTCGTGCAGGGCTTCGAAGGCCTGGCGCGGATCGCCACCAAGATCGGCAGCGAGGGTGGGACAGTAACTGTCCATGCCCCGCTCCAACACCTCAAGAAATCACAGATCGCGCAGGAAGCAGCGCGACTGGGGCTCGATGCTGGCCAGAGCTGGTCCTGCTACGATCCCCTGACCGATGGGAGAGCCTGCGGCGTGTGCGACAGTTGTCGCCTGCGACGCGCAGGGTTTGAAGAGGCAGGCCTGAATGACGGAACCCGGTACAGCGACTAGCACGGACCCGACGCACCCTCAGGAACAGGAAGCGACTGCGTACAGCTGGTACGTCTTGAGCATTCTGGTGCTAGTCTACGTCCTAAATTTCGTTGACCGGCAGATCCTTTCGATCTTGGCCAACGATATCAAGAAGGACCTTTCGCTTACCGACGCGGACCTCGGCTTCCTTTACGGAACCGCCTTTGCAGTGTTTTACTCGCTGTTCGGCATTCCCCTCGGCCGTCTCGCCGACAGCTGGCATAGAGTCCGCCTGATGAGTGCCGGACTCGCGTTGTGGTCACTGATGACAGCGGTCTCGGGCCTGTCGCGGACCGGGGGACAACTCACCGCCGCGCGCATCGGCGTCGGTGTAGGAGAGGCGACGGCGAGCCCAGCCGCCTATTCCCTGATTTCGGACTACTTCCCGCAAAGGCTGCGCGCGACCGCCTTGTCCATCTACTCCTCCGGGTTGTTCCTGGGGGGCGGCCTGTCCCTGCTCGTGGGGGGCCTTATCGTCGAGCAATGGAACGCGGCGTACCCCGCAGGAGGCCCCTTCGGCCTTGTTGGCTGGCAGGCAGCCTTCATGGCCGTTGGCCTGCCCGGAGTGCTTCTGGCCTTGCTCGTTGCCACCCTGCGCGAACCCATACGCGGCGCCATCGACGGACTGCCAACGCCCAGCGTGGAGCGCCCTTTCAAGGGATTTTTCGCAGAACTCGTCACGGTGATCCCGCCGTTGACGCTGATCGGCGCTGCGCGGCGCGGCGCCATGGCCCTGATCGCCAATCTCGCGGTGGCCGTGGTCATTGCCGGCGGGGTCTACGCACTTACCATGCTGCTGGGACGACCGACGCGTCAGCAATGGATCTTCGTGGGGGTTGGCCTTTACGCGGTCTACAGTTGGGCAAGCGCCTTGCGGGCGCGCGACCTGCCAACCTTCCGCCTGATCTGGGGAACGCCTGCATTCCTGTGCACGACGCTTGGATACGGCATGGTGGCGTTCACTTCGTACGCCACCTCCTACTGGGCCGCTCCTTACGCCGAGCGCGTGTTCGCCATTGCCAAAGGTGACCTTGGATGGTTCATCGGCGCGCCCGGTGCCTTGGCCGGGTTCCTCGGCGTGATCATTGGTGGCCGCATTGCCGACCATCTGTACAAACGACATTCTGCCGGGCGGATCATGGTGACCTTGTTCGGGCTGATTGCGCCTATCGTCCCAATGGTCATTGCCTTCCGGACCGACAGCTTCGCAACTTTCGTCGCCATGCTGTTTGTGGCGCAGACGATGTCGAGCAGCGCGCTGGGCGGTGCCGCGGCAACCAGTCAATCCCTGGTCTTGCCGCGCATGCGGGGCACTGCCACGGCCACGTTCTTCCTCGCCACGACACTGGTCGGTCTCGCGCTCGGGCCGTTCATGGCGGGCTACGTGTCGGCGACCAACGGCGATGATCTGTCGCTCGGCGTGCTGTCCACGCTTGCGGCAGCGCCGATCGGGCTCGGTCTTCTCATCGTGGCAATTCGCAGTGTCCCCGGAGCGCTGGCCAGCCTCGATCAGCGGGCACGCGCAGCCGGGGAAACCCTCGCCTGATCAGGCGCCCTGGGTAAGTACACCACAGGCAACGCGGCCCCCGCTGTTGCCGCTGGGGTCGGTCTTGTAATCGTCCGGCCCGGCGTGGACGACGATGGCGGTGCCATCGGTATCGAACAGGCTGGCCAGCACCGTGGCGGCTGTACCGCTGAGGGGCGCGCTCAACGTCCCGGTCCCGTCAGCTGCAACGGTGATGTTCGGAAGATCCCCCAGGTGCGGGCCGGCGGGGTTCATCGTGCCATGTTGGTGAGCGGTGGGATTCAAATGACCACCGGCCGATGTGAAGCCCGGAGCGTCGCACTTTCCGGTCGTATGCATGTGGATCCCATGCTGCCCGGTCGACATTCCCCGCACATCGGCAACGAGCGAGAGCGCAGTCCCCGACTGCTCGATCCTGACAGTGCCTACCGAAGCGCCCGCAGGGTCTGAAAGCGTAGCCCGTGCCAGCGTCGATGTCTGGTCCGCCTGGTCCATCGTTGCACATGCGCCCAGCAGAAGCGAGCAGGCGAGAGGCAGGATTGCGGCCTTGGATAGCATTACAACGGTCTCCGATCAGTTGGCGCCCTAGCTCATAACGAAAAAGGGGCCGGATTTCTCCGACCCCTCGTTCTTTTTCCGGCAAAGCCGAAGCTTACATGCCCGAACCCGGACCGTACGTGATTTCCACGCGACGGTTCTGAAGTTCGCGAACGCCGTCGGCGGTCGGAACGCGGTTGTTGCTTTCGCCGAATGCCTGGCTGGTGATCGAGCCATCCGGAATGCCATGCGAGGTGAGGTACGAACGGACCGACACGTTGCGGCGCTCCGAAAGGGCCTGGTTGTACTTCACGGTACCCGAACGGTCGGCATAACCGGCCAGCATGATCGGAACGCTCGCGCAGTTGCCGTAGGCGGTAACCGCGTTGTCGAGGATCGTAGCCGCCTCAGGCGTGATGTCCGACTTATCCCAGTCGAAGAACACGATGTACGGACCCTTGTTGCAGACCGGAGCCGGCGGCGGGGGCGGCGGGGGCGGCGGGGGCGGCGGAGGCGGCGGGGGAGGCGGCGGCGGAGCCGCTTCTTCCACCGGAGCCGCGCCACCGAAGTTGTAGCTCAGCGTGCCGAGGATCGAGTGCGAACGGAAGCGCGTACGAGCAGCGGTGCCGTCAGCAGCAACCAGATCGACGTTGTTGTGGTTGAAGAAGCGATACTTCAGGCCCACATCGACGTGATCGCTGATCGGCGCACGGATACCGGCCAGAGCCTGCCATGCAAAACCCGTGTCGGAGTCATTGACCTGGACGCCGACGGTGGAGTTACCAGCGTTGATGAAGTACTTGGAGCGGGCGACGCCGACACCACCGCCAACGAAGCCCTGGATGCCATCGTCCGGACCGAAGTCAAGCAGACCGTTGACCATGAAGCTCAGCGCGTCAGCATGCCCCTGCGGGTTGTCACGCACCACACCGCCGATGTCGACCGAATCATTGTATGCACGACGGTAGCTGACTTCGCTTTCAAGGCGGAAACCGCCGAAGTCATAACCGACGATACCACCGAAGTCGTACCCATCGTGGTTGCTCAGAACGATCCCACCGTTAAGTGCTTCCGAGTCTTCAACCTTCATCGCGCCAGCGTCGGCCTCGACGTACCAAGAATCATCTCGTGCAAACGCAGGAGATGCCAAGGCACTCGACGCCAGGGCAAGGCCCAGGACCAGTTTCCGCATTATCGTTTCCCCTTTTAGCGACATCATGCCACGTCGTGCAGGTTGTCTACCGGTTCCAAAGTGGTCATGCAAGCGGACAAACACACCGAGTGTTGCATGAAAACAACGGATTGCCTCCATTGTGCAGTGCAAATTCTCGATGATTGCGCCCTCATGTGCCGGTGAAATGCCGCTAGAGGGAATTGGTTCCACTTAGTTCGCTGAAATTGTGCCGGTTACTTTAAGCAGTTCGATCAAGGCTGCGATCGCGGCCCGTGCCTCGGCATCGACAACTGCTCCACCTCGCGGGCTGGCCGGGGCCGTTGCAAGAGTCCAGCCACCGTCAAACAGACGGTTGGCGCCGTTCTGGAGATCATAGCAGCGCATGCCGATGACTGGCTGCACAAACCGCCAGCCCCCTTCCGTCCAGCCCGCAATCGCGTTTTGGTGGTTGGCGAATGGCCCGGTCGGACTTGCCCCCACGATCCATGCCTGTCCGATCACAGGGGCAGTCGGCGGATCACTCAGAACGCCTTGGACAGAACCGGCCACGCAAATATCCAGCAAGGCAAGCGCCTCGTTCACCGTGGTCTCCTTCTGCGCCTGGCCGGCAAAGAGCAGCGGGAGACCCAGTCGTGCGGTCGACGTCGAATAGCTGATAGGGTCAGTCATTGGTTTCCCTTTTCATACTGGCGGGTCATTCTGGTGCCGTGACGATCAGCGGCAATGACAGGGAGGTCCTTCCCACCTGCCGGATGCTGAAGCGGTGCGCCTCGGTCGCCGGGCCCAGGGCTGAAACCTGCGCGGATGTAAGCCGCAGGCGTGGCTCGGTCGTGTTCCAGGTGACGTTCACCGCGTCCGCAGTGCCATAAGCGATCTGCCAGAGTTCCTGAGGCTCATTGAGAGGGACATCGAGCTCGTTCAGCCAAGCCCAGCCGCCGCGCGATCGCCGGATCCAGTCCAATTGCAGCCCCCCATCGGCGAGGCGTTTTGCCTGGCCGTGGACTGGGGCCAATGGTCGCAAGCCTATGCCGCGGTTGATCACCTCGGTTGTGACGACTTCCGGGTCGCCAAGCCCGAGCGCTGCGATCTGAAGTCCTTCGGCCACGTCCGATGGATCGATCATTGTCAGGGAATCATCGATCAACACGAAAGGCTCATCGCTGGCATGGTTGGAGATGGCTGCCTCAGTTCCCCCACGCCCGCGAAGGAGGCCGCTGATGCGCCATGTTCCGTTCGCAAGCCTTTCTGCGCGCGAAAACTGGATGAGCTCTGATCCGAGGTATGAAAGATTGCTGCCTTGCATCAATTGGGCCCAGGTCGCGTCAGCTAACGCTGCATCGTGCGGCACAAGTGCCACATCAACCGTGGCATGTGCGTCGAACATCAGCGGCGTCCCTGCGGGCAGTTGCGTAAGGGTGCGCCCAAGGACTGCGCGGCGTCGGCCTGTCGATCCGATTGCCGCAAGCTGACCATCGCCGGCTTGGACGAACAAGGAGGCACCGGTCCACCCGGCGCTTTGAGATGAAGCAGCCACTTGAAGCTTGACTGCAGTCGGATCACCCACGCCGTCCCAAGGCAATTCAAACGCTGCCAGCGACGTCGGTCCCGGTTGCAGATCGAGAGCCTGATTCGCCCGGCCCGGATCGCTGATCGTCGTATCCACAGGTGCGGATGGCGGCACTGCGACCAGGTCCAGCATTACCCCGTCCGCCTGCCATTCCCATTGCTCCACTCGCCACCGGCCTTCGGTGACGGGAGTGGTCACAATGGCACCGGGGGCATAGGCCTGGTCGATCTCGGTTATGCGGTAACGGAGGGTGTCGCGCGCAATCGTCCTTCGGCGCGCTGCGCGATCCGCAATGACGCTAGCTTCAGCTGCCGTCATCGCCGCCGGGAGTTCAATGGTAGCCACGTCTCCGGGGGCACTGCGGCCAATGCTGCGCTGCAGGCCCGGCTGATAGTCCCGCCCGATATCGTAGTAGCGGACCGCACATTGCTGCGACACCGGAAGCGCCTCGCGCCGACGCGACCAGCCGCTTGCACGCGCATCCTCGGCGGATTCGCCGCCGGCACACGGCTGCGGCAAGGAAAGGGTAGTTGCCTGGCTGTCGTCGCCAAGCCGGAAGCGCAACCTCTCGTCGGCCACGGTGCAGGCAATCGGCGATAGCTCGGCCAGCGTAGCCACCGCGTCAGCCACCCCGCCCTGCTCGACGGAATATCCTGCCAGCGTAAGCGAACCGATACCCGAGACGTCGGCGGTCGGCAGCAGGAACTGCACGACGTCGGCCGCACTGACCGCGCTTTCGTCGGCCAGGATTTCGAAGGTCAGGGAAGGAAGACGATTGCCGAAATCGGCCAGCTCGAGATCCTCGAACACGACATAGGCCAAGCTACGATAAGCCGGATTCAGCGCTGCGCCTTCGGCCTGCACGAGCAGCGGATCAGGAGCCTGGTCGGCATAACCTCGATGCACGCGGACGCTTCCGCCCACTTTCAGATCGCCTGCCGCCCCGCGCAGAAGGTTTCCGTCTGCCCAGATGCGCCCGATCCCCGTAACGGGTCTGCTCGATACGGCGACTGCAAACGACGCGGTGTAAGTATAGCTGGTGACAGAGGGCTGGCCTTTCCCGCCACCGTTCTTCTGCTTGTGCTCGACCAGTTCGGTCGACCAGATCACGCTGCCCGACGAACGAATTCGGCCGAAATGCATCGGCAATGCCGACCCATAGCTGGAAGTCTGGACCGACAGCTCCTTGAGCCTTGGCCCCTCGACCTTGCGCTTGCCGAATACCGCGCCGTCGATCTGCTGTCCGAGCAGCGCGCCGATCGCACCGCCCAGCGGCCCGCCGAATGCGGTGCCCACGGCGGTAAGAAGCAGGGTTGCCATCGCAATCAATCCTTCTCGTCTGCCAGTCGCCATTGCAGGCTGACCAACCATGGAAGCGGCCCGGGCAGAAATGTCACTCGGCCCAATGAAGCGTGTGCATGAACGAAGCCGCCAGGCACGCGCACCGCCAAATGCGATTGCACCGACCCGACCCGGCACAACACAACATCGCCACCGTCCGCACATTCCGTCAGCCCGCTTGCCGCGGCGCAGCGCAGGAACCGCGCCACACTGGTCGAACGCAGCGCATAGCCCTCGGGCGGATCAGGCTGCCGCCCGGCGCGGCGCAGCGCTTCGGCCACCAGTCCCACGCAATCGAGGCCGGTAGCCGGATCGCGCCCGTGCAACCGGAACGGCACCCCCACCAGGCCCAGCGCCGCCTCGGCAAGCGCCCGGCTCATCCTTGCGCCGCCGGATAACGGGTGAGCAGGTCGTTGCCGGGAAGATACGGCTCGCCCTGGAAATTCACGGCATTGCCGAACCGCGTTGAACAGGTTGCAATCGTGTGATCGCATCCCTCACGCAGCACAACCCGCTGCCCCGCCGTCGCATCTTCAGCCAGGGGCCGTTCGAGCACGAGCCATCCATTATCCACCACGCGCACGCGCAGCACCGCCCCGGCATCGCCGCCATCCACCGGCCTCAGCCAGCCGAAAGCGAAATCGGCCGCAACAATGCCGCTGGCCCTGACCCATTGGCGGCCTGCCCCCACCTCGGTCAACGTGGCCTCATGCGTGAAGCGGGCCGAAGAAAGCGTGCAACCCTCGCCACAGAACTCGGCGCGGCAGGTTGGCGACGTGCGCGGCACCAGATCGCGCGCCAGCACCTGCTTGAGCGACTCCAGTTCGGCCGAGAACTGCTCCCCCTCACGACCGACCGATCCGATCATCCCGGTGAACAGCGCCTCGAACTCCAGGCTTTCCCAATCGACCAGCCCCATCGCCACGCGCGCGCCGTCGAACCGTCCGCTGGCAAGCTCCGCCTCGCCTATCGCATCGTGCGCCAGTGCGCCGGAGACTTCTGCCGAGTCCGCCTCCAGCGTCGCTGTCCGACGCACGGCCGATGGCACCATTCCCGGCGCCGTCCGGTGGCGAAGCCCGGCGAATACCAGATCGCGGTCATGGCTGGTGAAGCCCAGCGCCACACCGTCGCGCCGCTCGATCCGCCACCACACCGCCACGGTCTCAAGGGGCTGGCTGAACCAGGTCCGGCTCATGCGTCTTCTCGCAGTTCGACCAGCGGCACGCTCGGCGCCTCGCCAGCCGCGAATTCCGCGCCCGAAATGTCGAGACGGCCCTCGGCAAACCGCACCGGCACGTCGAAGAGGAAGCCGGCCCGCACCACCGAGCCTGCGGCCGGTGCCGTCGCGAACACCAGCACGCCTTTGGCATCGAGTGAAAAATCGCCGGTCTCGGCACCGTCGACACTCACCCTCAACGATTCGCCGCGCGGCCGGGTGATCCGCCGCTTCTGCGCATCGGCCCCGTCGCCATAGTGCTTGAAGAGGGCAAAGCGCGCAGTCGCGCCATCGCCGGTCCCCAGAATCTGGTCCGTCGGCGTCGGCACCCCGGTCATCCCGTTGGAGCTGAAGTCCGAAGGATCGCGCAAGCGAAACCCGCGCGCCTGCCCGCGCCGCGCCCGGAAGAATGCGATCAACTCGCCCAGTTCCGCCTCGGACCGCACGCCCGGCCCCACGTCAAAGCGCAGCCTGGCATCCGACCACAGGCTGTTACGCCGCTCGAAGCCCGAAGCCGTGATCGTGACATTGGTCGAGAATTCCGGCGTCACCGAAGCGTCCCGTCCCAGCGCCAGCGGGAACAGGACATCGTCAAAGGATTGCATGGTCTCGTCTCCGCTCTTGTCGGGAAGCCGGGTAAAGCCGTCGCGCGAAACCTGCGGCAGAGCCCAGATGAAGGTTTCCGCCACCCCAAGGCCAGCCGCCTCGCTCGCCGCCGCATCGATGCGGGCCCATTCCACTTCCGCATTGTCCGCAAACAGCACGAAGCCTGAGAGGTAGTGCTGCTTCGATCGCGGGTAGCCCAGTCGCGCCTCGGCCATCACCCGCGCCTCGGCGCGCAGCGCATCCTTGCCCGCCGTGACCCAATCGTAGTCTTCCAGCTGCAGCATGTCGAAAGCAGGCGAGGCCCATCCGACGGGCAGGTTCGCGCGGTAAGCCTCGGGCGTCACGGGATCGAGCACGGTCGGCAGGAATGCCAGCAGCAGCGTCTCCGCCCCGGCACTGCCCGCAGCCGCTTTCACCGCTGCGGCGAGGTCCGCCGTCGATTGCGCCAGCAAGGCGCCTGCCTGATCGAGCAGGCTCTTCTGCGCCGCGTCAAGGTTCGCGCCCATGTCCGGAATGTTTACGGGACTGCCGCCAAACGCCGCCTTGGCCGCGTCGTCGTAGATGCAGATGCGCCGGTCCCGCGTCACCCACCACCACGGTTCGCCCACCTGATGCCGCACCGGCAGCCCGGCGCCCTGCATCAGGCCGACCAGCGCCACGCCAACCTTGCGCACCCACGCCATCGCCTGTGCGTTCGCGGGCGAAAGCAGTGCCGAAGGCGGCACCCATCCCGTCCGCGCCGGCGCTCCGTCCCACGCCTTCTGCTGCCACGCCGCCGGGCAGTTCTGCGCCAGCACCTCATAGGATTGCGAGGCGATGATCGTCTGCCCCATTGCCTTGGCCCCGGCGAAGAACGCCTCATGCCACTTTTGCGCCGCCGGGTTCATCGCTGGCTGCCAGGGATCGACCACGAACCCGCCTGCCCCGTCCGGTACCAGCGAATAGAAGTGGCTCATGCCGATGTAGTGGTTGATGCTGCCGCGATAGCCCAGGCCCCGGATCTGCCGCAGCAGTCGTGCCGGCGTCAGGTTGTAGGCGTCGTCATAGCCGGTGCACATGGCGAGGCCATGCGGCGGGACCATCACGTCACCCAGTTCCAGCATCGGCTTGTGCCCCTGGCAGGAAATATCGGAAAGCTCCGCCCACCCCGCCGCCGAAGTGGCAAACGGCGTCGCACTGCCCGGCGCATAGCCCGGCGCCACCAGCGAGATGAACAGCCGGTCGATATCCGCCGGATGCACAGGGTCAGCTTCGGCCGGCAGCAGGAACCCGCCGTCGAGTTCTGAAAACTTCAGCGTGATCTGCGCATCGGTTGGCGAGCCGCTGGCATAGTTCCACAGCCGCACGTACCAGGCCCGCGCATTGCCAGCCGCATCGCGTCCTTCGATGGTCAGCGTCGGCCCGTTTACCGCATCAAGGGGCAGGACCCCGCCCGATCGCCAGCGGAACGAAAGCGTCAGCCGCGAATAATCGCGCCGCGTTTCATAGGCCAGCAGCGGGTGATCCCACTTGTCTTCGGATTCCCAGATCAGCCCGACCAGATCGTCCGCCTTGCGGAACACCGCGTCCACCCGCAGCGCATCGGGCGCGGTCGTCACCACCGAGGCCATTGCGGGCCTTGGGAAATTCACCGTCCAGAAGCGCGGATCGAAGCGCTGGATCGTGTCGGTATGCTGCACCGTGCGGCGCTTGGCCAGCCAGTAACTCATCGCCGGTTCCCCGCCTGATCAGAATTCGTTGAGAGCACGGCGCACCGCCTGCGCCACCTGCTTGCCCGAACGGCGCAGGCTTTCGGGCTGGTTGCTGCCTTGCGGGCTGACGATCCGGATCGAAACGTTCACGTCCCGCCCTCGCCCCCCGCCGACCGAAGGCTCCACGCGCCCGGCTGACGTCGGCACGAACAGCTCCGGACCACGCTCGCCCACGAGGTAACCCCTGCCCGGTGCCACCGGCCCGCCCGTGGCGCGCCCCGGCAATCCGAAGATCGATGAGACCAGTCCCGTCAGCAGGCCGCCGATCCCGCCCGATTGCGCGCCCGTTGCCCCGCCAATCGAGCCGATCCCGGCCTGCACCGCCTGCGCGGCAATGTCGCCGACCACGTTCAGCGCCACGCGTCGCAAGTCTTCGAACCCCAGCGAGCCGCGCCGGATCGCACCCAGCAGTCCGCGCTCCAGCGTGTCGCCTGCCCGGCCGAACCCGTCGACCAGGATCGAATCGAAGCTCCCGCGCATCTGCGCCAGGTCCGCGGTGAAGCCAGACGTGTTGGCGCGTACGTCGATCATCAGCGTGTCGAGTTCATCCGTCACGATCTTGCTCCATCAGTCTGTCGATTGTGCCGCGATCCACGCCCTGGCCATCGGGCGTGCGCATCGCGGCAAGGACGGTGGCCAGTTCCTCGGGCGTCGCCGACCAGAACCGGTTCGGTGACCAGCCCAGCAGCAGCGCGGCCTGTCCCGATAGCCGCGCTGCCACCTTGCCGAAGGTGCCGCTCATCCGCCGCCCTTCAGCACCTGCACGATCAGTGCACGCAGCACCGGCGTACAGGCGGCCAGTCCTTCGCGCGCCACCGCCTCGGCAAAGTCGGCGCGCTCAAGCCCGTTGCGATCGCGCAAGGCGTGCCAGAACAGCGCGACCATCTCGCCCAGCCGCAGCTGCCCGGCGCTCGCCCGCTCGACCAATGCAAACAGCGAGCCGAGTTCCTCCTCCGCTGCCACCAGGGCGCCGAAGGTCGGGCGCAGCACCAGCGGCTGCCCGCCAAGCGATAGCACCGCTTCACCGCGGTGCGGGTTGGCTGCATCCGCCATCAGACCTGCGCCACCACGCCCGAGCTTTCGAGCGTCATCGTATAGTTGCGCTCGCCGTTGAAATCGCCCGAGTAGTCGAGCCGCTGGACGAGGAAACGCCCACGCATCTTCTCGCCACCCTCGAACGACAGCTCGTAGTCGGCGATGGTCCCGGAAAGGGCATTGCCGCGCACCTGGCCTTCAGCCGCGCTGCCAAGGAAGATGCCCGCCGCGCTCACCGTCACCGAGCGCGTCCCCGCACCGGAAAGCAGCTCGCGCCACCCGCCCGAATCCTTCGAGGTTATGACCACCGCCTCGCCGTTGATGGACATCTGCGTGGTCCGCAGGCCCGCCACGGTGTTGTAGGTCGGCGTTGCCGCGCCATCGCTGATCTTCAGCAGAAAGGCGCTTCCTTTCTGTGCTGCCATGTCGGTTCTCCTTGAAACAGAATGAGGTGTCAGGCCGCCATCACGCGCGCCCGATATTCCAGCACGACCACCCGCACCGCTTCGCCACGCTGTTCGGCCCGCGCCTTCAGCATCGCCAGGCTGGCAATGCGGAAACCACTCGCTGCCTGGTCGTAGGGCAGGCTCTCGACCCGCGCCTCGATCGCCGCGACCAGCGCCGCGCCGCCCAGCGGATCGTCGCTGCGGAAGTTCAGCTCCAGCGCCACGCGGATCTCGCGCCCGGCGAGCGTCTTGGTGCCCCAGTTGGTGCTCGCGCTTGCCGTCAGCGCCAGCCACGGCAAGGCCACGCGCGAAGGTGCTTCCTCGACCACCGCGTTGAGCGCCGCGCCCAGCGCCGGATCATTTGCCAGCCAGTCGATCAGCACGGCGCGAAAGGGAATTTCCATTGCCTATTCCTTTCCGAACAAGGGCCAGAGCAAACCTGCCTGGCGCCACCGCCGCGCGCTCTTGCCCTGCGCCAGCATTGCCGCCCGCGCCTTGGCCAGCGCCTGCGCTTTCTCGGTCAGCCGCCGCACCAGCCCGGCGCCATCGGCCCGCCCCTCGATCATGCGAGGCGCATCCGCCGCCACGGCCGCCACAGCGCGGCGACCACGGCCGGCGGCAGCGTTGCCGCCTTCTTCTCGTCGTCACGCGCGCGATGCTGGTGCGCCGCAAGCCGGATCACGCCATGGCGGATCGCCTCGGGCAAAGTGGTCCAGTCGCTGGCAAGACCGGCAACATAGGTCACCACCACCCGCGTCTGCTCGATCGGCCGGCGCAACCGCACAAGGCCGGTGCCATCGGCACGAATGTCCAGCTCGTAATCGGTCGAAGCCAGCGCCGTGCGCAGACCCGCCGTGCTCAGACCTGCCATCGCGGTGATCGCGGTAACCGGTCGCGCCGAGAGCGCCTGCCACTCGCCACTGGCTTCCAGCACGTCCTCGCAGCCCGATTGCAGCGGCATCGTGCCGGTAAAGCCCTCGCACACGTCAAACGCGGCGCGCATCAGCGAGGCCAGCTCGCCATCGTCGGCGGTCCGGGAAATCCCGAGCCAGGCCTTCAGTTCGCTAAGCGCCGCCGAGGCCACGGCTGGCGGCGCGACAATTGCCCGCATCATGGCAATCTCCGGTCATCTTGGAAGGAAAGGGGGCCTGCGGCGGCAGGGGGAGGAACCGCCGCAGGCATCCGGAGGCCGTCAGGCTTCCGGAAGGGTCAGCCGATCGCCAATCAGGCCGTGATTCTCAGCAGCTTGATCGCATCGCTGTCCATGACCTGCCCGCCCACGCGGCGGGTGGCATAGAACTGGACGTAGGGCTTGTTGGTATAGGGATCGCGCAGGATCGTGGTCTGGCGGCGTTCCGCGATGAGGTAACCGGCCTTGAAGTTGCCGAACGCGATCGGGAAGGCGTTGGCCGCCACATCCGGCATGTCCTCGGCCTCGACCACCGGATAGCCGAGCAGGCGATCGGGCTGGCCCTGTACCAGACCCGGCTGCCACAGGAACGCGCCGTCCGAAGTCTTGAGCTTGCGGATCGTCGCCAGCGTGGTCGAGTTCATCACCCACACTGCGCCCTGGCGCAGCGGCGCCTTCATCTGGAACACCAGATCGATCAGCTTGGCCTCCGGTGCACTGTCAAAGCCCGATGCATTGCCCGAACCGATGAACTGCAGCGCACCGAAGGCACGGGTATTGTCGCCCGCAGCGCTGGTCGTCGCGGTGAGGAAGCCCTTGGGCTGGTTGGTGCCGGTACCGTTGATGAACGCCGCACCTTCGGCGCGAGCAAATTCGGTCGCGATCTCGCCCGCCAGCCAGCTCTCGACATCGAACGCCGCGTCATCGAGCATCGCCTGCGTCGCCGAAGGATTGGCGTAGAGTTCTCCGGTCGGCGGCAGGATCTCGGCCAGCTTGGGGCTTGCCGTTTCGGGACGCGCCCCGGTCTCGCTGACCCAGCCCGAAGCCGCGCCGCCGATCGACACCAGGCGACGGAAGCCCGAAGTGCCGGTCTGCACGACATTGGCCACCGAACGGATCGGGCTGATCTCCACCATGCGGCGCGCGATCATCTCGTCGATCTTCTGCGGCACGGCAAAGCCGCCATCGGCCGGCACGGTGCCCGAAAGCGCCTTCAACTCGGTCTCGCGGCCATGGCGGACATAGCCGTCGATGAAGCCGTTGATCTCCTGACCGCCTTCCGCACCGCCAGCCAGCATCGGACGAACCGCCATGCGGCCCGCCCGCTCGATCCGGCCTTTCACTTCCTCCACCTCGCTGCGCAGCGCGGCGATGGCGGCATCGTGCGCATCCTGGCGCTCGACGATGTCGAACGATTCAGCGATGGCATCGGCCTTGGTTTCGATCTCCAGATTATCCATGTGGCTCAACGTCCTTTCTGCATGAAACAGGTCGCACGGGACCGCGCGGCCCATCGGGGACTTCGGTTTCGGGAAAATCAGCCCGCCTCGGGCTCAACGTAGTGGACCCGCGCCAGCGGCTGCATCGGCCGGGTCACCAGGCTCACCTCGAACAGGTCGAGGTCCTCGAGCTCGCGCCCTCCCGGCAGCGCCCGGCCCTTGAGCACGCGGTATCCGAACGAAAGCCCGTCCACCGCGCCGTTCTTGAGCGCCCGCGCCGCCGCCGAATCCGCGGCATCGATCCGCGCCACCACGCGCAGGCCGCGCTCGTCCTCGCCTGCGCTCTCGATCCAGCCGATGCGCTGGTCGGGGCGGTGCTGCCACAGCAGCGGCAGCTTCAGCCCTTCGGCCAGCCTGCGCTCGAGACTGCCCTTGAACGCGCCCGGCAGGATCGTATCGCCGCCGCTGTCGCGCTTGCGGAAGATCGCGGCGTAGCCCGCGAACCGCACCGGGGCGCTCAACGCACCAGCTCCATCAGGCCCGTGCGCACCGCGATGCCCAGCAGCAGCAGCGCCAGCAGGCCCCGCACCACCCAGGTCACCACGGCCTTCCACGCGCTCGCCTTGGCATCGCGCCAGGCGCCTAGCAGCTGACGCAGCTCTGCCATGTCGGTCGGCGCATGATCGTCAGCCAGCCCCATCCGGCTCAGCACCCGTGCCGCGCCGAGGTCCGAAGCCTCTTCCACGATCGCCCGCAACGTGACGAGATCGCCGCCCTCGTCCTCGGCCTGCGCGACCAGCCGCGCCAGCATGTCCTCGCGTGTCATGCCCGCACCTCACCGATCCCGAGCCCAAAGCCGAGCATTTGGCGCTTCTCCTCAGCCGAGAGGAAGTCCGCGCCCGAAACCTGGGCCCACAACCGCTCGCGATCCTCGGCCAGCGCCGGCACCGCATCGAGATCGACGCTCAGCGCCGCCCCGGCAAACGAACCTGACAGCCCCTCGGCCAGCGCGGAGAGCACCTTCCCCGCCAGCGGCAGCAGCGTCAGCCGCCACAGCGCCCGGTTCGCCTCGCGATAGTTGGCGTAAGTGTTATCGCCCGGAATCCCCAGCAGCATCGGCGGCACGCCGAAGGCCAGAGCGATGTCGCGCGCCGCCGCCGCCTTCAGCGTGGCAAAGTCCATGTCCGCCGGGGTCAGCGCCAGCGCCTGCCACTTCAGGCCGCCTTCCAGCAGCATCGGCCTCCCGGCATTGCCCATGCCCGAATAGGCCGCCGTCAGCTCCGCCTTGATCCGCTCGAACTGGTCGGCAGAGAGAGCCGCCCCCGGCTCGCCGGGATCATAGACCAGCGCCCCCGAAGGCCGCGCCGCATTCTCCAGCAACGCGCGGTTCCAGCCCGCCGCTGCATTGTGGATGGCCACAGCCTCCTCGGCTGCCTCCAGGCACCCCGCGCCATAATGATCGTCAAGCGGATGGAAGTGCTTCACATGGATCAGGTTCGGACGTCCGAAGTCGTCCGTCGCCTCGATCCGCATCGCCTTCTCGCCGACCTTGTAGGCAAAGGCCGCCGGCCATCCGCCGGCATCGGGGATCACCGTCACCCGCTCGGGCCGCAGCGCAAACAGCTCCACCGGCACGCCATCGGCATCGCGCAGCACCTGGACATAGGCATTGCCGTGCAGCAGCAGATGCGCCGCCAGCGTCTCGATCAGCGGCTGGCCCGCACTGGTCTCGCTGATCAGCGCCAGCAGCTCGGGCTGCGAAGCCCTGACCGGCGCCCCGCCGATCCCTTCGGCCACGAGCCGCACCGCGCGCTGTGCCACCGGGTTGCGCAAGTAGGCCTCGCGGATCGCCACGGGATAGTTGATCGGCCCGCGGGCGCTATCCCCGCGCCAGTCCGAAGCGGCAATCCACGGCGAGACGAAACTGCGCCCCAGCGGCGCGCGCGGCGTCACCGCCTCGCCCTTGAAGGCAGCAGCAAGCGATTGAAAGAACGACATAGTCTGCCTTTCATGATGAACTGAATGACCGCCCAGCAAGGCGCACTTCTCTTCTCCCCTCCCGCAAGCGCGAGGGGGTGGGGTGGGCAAGCAGCACCACCAAAACCTTCAATCAAACCAGATGCGCGGCTCCGCCTGTTGCCCCAGCATCAGCTCGGTCAGCGCCCAGACACAGGCATCCGCCCGGTCTGGAGATCGCCCCGGCCCCTGGTATTCGCCGCCCGGCATCATTCCGCACAACTCGTCCTCCAGCCTTGCGAACATTCCGGCATGGCGCACCCGCCCCGCTTCATAGAGCGCCGCCACCGGCTCGGCCCGCGCCGCCTTGCCCCGGCTTGCATGGACAAGGCGCAGGGGCAGGCTCGCCTGTGCCGCACGCAGCACCGCGCTCACCATCTCGCCACCCTGGTTCGCCTCGGCCACCACCCGGTCAGCCGACCAGGCCTGCGCGGCATTGACGACGGCGCGGGCCCAGCGCTCGGGACTGGCCTGTTCCACCGAACAGTCGGCCAGCACCCGGGCGATCCGGTCATCCCCGATGCCGCACACCACGATCCCGCAGGCATCGCCATGCGCGCTCGCCGGAGGGTCCACTCCGATCACGATCCGCGTGCACGGCGGCGCTGCGTCTTCGCGGCTCTCTTCGATCAGGCGGCGGCTCCACAGCGCGCCCACCAGATCCTCGATCATCTCGCCCAGCAGCTCCTGCCGGCCCAGCATGGTCCCGCCAAAGATCTTGCGCATCGCCTCAAGGAAGCGCTCGGGCAGGTTCGCGGCGTTGTCGAAGGTCGTGCCCCGCGTCACCACCACGTCTTCACGCCTGTCCGAGTTCTGGCCACCCATGACCCGCGCCACCAGCGGCACCGGCCGCGGCGTGGTTGTCGCCACCAGTCTGGGATCGCTCCCCAGCCGCAGCCCCATCAGCAGGTTGTCCCAGGTCGAAAGCGCCCGGTTCGACATGTTGTCCCACTTGGCAATCTCGTCGCACCAGGCATGGCTGTGCTGCGGCCCGCGCAAGGTTTCCGGTTCGCCCGCCGAATAGAGGAACGCCTGTGCCCCGTTCGGCCAGGTCAGGCGCCGGACCGAACTTTCATAGGTCGGCCGCCGCCATGGCGCCCCGATCGAAAGCAACCCGCTCTCGCCTTCCACCATCACGCTGCGCGCTTCGTGGAGCGACGATCCGATCAGCGCGATCCGCGCCTCCGGATCGTTCTCGGCCACGCCGCGCACCCATTCCGCACCCAGCCGGGTCTTGCCGAACCCGCGCCCGGCCATGACCAGCCACACCCGCCAGTCGTCGTCCGGCGCAAGCTGGTTTTCCCGCGCCCAGGTCCGCCAGTCGAACGGCCACTCGATAATCTCCTTGTCGTCCAGGCCTTCGACGAAAGCGGCGATGCGCTCGGGGCTTGCATCGGACAGCCAGTCCAGCAAAGCCCGCTCAGCCATGCGCGCTCACGTCCATGGCCGCAGCCTGGCGCTGCTTCTGCACTTCCTCGCGGATCTGCAGCAGCTTGGCATGGAGCGATTGGCGCACGGCTTCGACGTCGGCATTGTCGCGGATCGCCCGCTCGCGCGCCACGGTCTCGCGATGCTGCGAAAGCAGGCGCAGAGCAGTTGCATTGTCGAACTTCGCACCATCCTTCGGCTCGCCAAAGCGCAGGCGATGCAGCACTTCGATCTCCAGCAGGTCGTAACCCTCGCACAGGGCCTCGCGCCATCTGGCGGCAAATTCGCTGTCGTCGCGCTTGTCCTTGTAGGCCCGCGAGGCCGGAATGTCCGCCGCCGCTGCCGCCGCCGTCACGTTCGACGTTTCGGCCAGCACGGCCAGAAACACCGGTCGCCAGGGCCTGTTGCTCTTCTTCGCCTTCACCGGTTGCGCAGGTGCCAGTTCCGTATCAGGAACGTCTGCGCATGCGGTCTCCGCACATGACTCATCGGCACCCGGCTGCACTTTCGGCTTGGCCATGCGGACCATCCCTTTCGGAATTGAGCTTTTCTGACGCCACCGCCCGCCGTTCCCGCTGTCAGAACGATTCGGCCTCGCGATGTTCTTGTTATGTACTCAATTGGCCGGGAAAGTCAATCAAAAAGTTCCAATAAGGTTATCTTCGCCCTTCGACATAACCAAACCACAAGAAGCTCTGGCACTCCGTCCCCGCCTCCCCTATCCGCACAACCGCAACAACGAACAGGATCCCGATGCTCCGCCGCCTTTACGATTGGACCATGGCCAAGGCCGCGCACCCCCATGCCGAATGGTGGCTCGCGCTGTTCGCGTTCATGGAGGCAAGCTTCTTCCCGATCCCGCCGCACCCGCTGCTCGGCCTGATGTGTCTGGCTGAACCCAGGAAGGCCGTGCGCTTCGCCGCTGTTGCCACGATCGCCTCGGTTCTCGGCGGTCTGCTCGGCTACGCAATCGGCTATGGCCTCTATGACACTGTCGGCACCCAGCTCCTGGCCGCGCTGCACCTGACCGAAAGCTTCCCCAAGGCAGCGTGCTACCTGCGCGAATACGGGGTCGAGATCATCATGATCAAGGGCGCCACGCCCATCCCGTTCAAGCTGCTGACGATCACCGCCGGCTTCATCGCCATGCCGCTGGTGCCGTTCATCCTTGCCAGCATCGTCAGCCGCTCGATCAGCTTCATGATCGTCGGCGTGCTGTTCCGCCTGTTCGGTGCGCCGATCAAGCGCTTCATCGACAAGTACCTCGGCCTTGTCACCGTCGGCTTCGTCCTGCTTGTCGTCGGTGGCTTCATCGCCGCGACAATGCTCGGCGGCGGCGGCACGTCGGATACCAAGGCCAAGTGCGAACAGATCGCGCCCGTTACCGCATCCTGATTGTGGAATACGCTTTTTGCGCCTCTTGACGGTTCACCGCATCTTCAGGATTTTTCGTCACAACTGAAACTGTCTTTGCGACTTTTGCATGGGTCGGAGCATCGCGCTCCTTTCAGGCCGGTGCTCCTTCCGAATCGAAGGAAGGAAGAGCATGGGACGTGTGATAGGCGCCAACACCCTTGGGGAGGATATCCGGCTGCAGATGGAAGGCTACGGCCTCACCACCATCCAGATCCACTATTACCTGCCGGACCACCCCAGCCTGCTGCAGATGTTCGCCTTCCAGCAATACGATCTCGCCCCCCGATTCCCGCGCCTCCACGGCTTCCTCGATCACTGGCGGCGCGAAATCGAGGCTGCCCTCCACTCGGTCCGCATCGCCCACAATCACCTGATTGGCCCGCAGGAATGGCGCGCCGTCGATGGCGTCATTTCCATCAACTGATCGTCAGCCCATTATTCTCCCCTCCCGCCTGCGGGAGGGGTTGGGGGTGGGCAAAGGCGCAACCCCCGAATATTAAAGCCCAAACCGGTAGGAATACCCCAGACCGACCGAAAACTGCGTGCGCTGCCCGCGCTCCCGGATCAGCGAACTCGCCGCAGGCTCGCCGCCCAGCCGGTCCACGCCGGCAAACACCGCCACCGCCCGCTTCGGACTGAGCGGCCGGATCAGGCTGGCGCCCAACCCGTAGGAAACCAGCCCGCCATCGGGCCGCGAAATCGCCAGGCCCGTGCGCGCCGCCTGGGCCCCATCCACCCCGTAATAGGTCTGCATGAAATCGCTGCTGGCAAAGGTCGCGCGCGGCCCCACTGCATAGATCACCTTGCCCCAGCGCCCGGAATACTGCGCCAGCACGTCGCCCACCACGCCCTCGTGCCCGCCAAAGCCCTGCCGGACCTCGGCCCGCAGGCGCCATTGCTTCTTCGCGCCCAGCCGCTTCTCGACAAAGCCGCCGGCCTCCCCGGCAATGTCCACGTCGCCCATCCCGCGCAGGGCATCGCTGCCCCCGGCAATCAGGAACGGCGATCCGCCATCGTCATCGTTCCGCCCGAAGCGGGTCCGCACGATCGGCCCTGCCTTCCAGCCATCGCGGTTCACCGCGTTCCAGCCGAGGCCATCCTGCACCGAAAGGAACAGCGTGTCCTTGTAGTTGATCCGCAGGTCCGGGAAGATCGACAGTGCGGTGTCCTTCGATCCGGCCCAGGCCATCCCGAACACCGGCGCCACGCCCACGGTCATCGTCCACCCTTGGGGTGCCATCGGCGGCCCCGCCGGGCGCACAGGTGCAGTGGCCGAAGGCGCTGTCTGCGCCAATGCCGGATGCGGCAGGGCCAGATTCGCCAGGGAAAGCCCGAGGGCAGTAGGCACCATCGCCCGAATGACACGCATCCTTATTCTCCTCAGTGTAAGTAACGACCCGTCGTGTCCTATGGATTGCCTTCACGACCAGCACTTTGCGGCAATGTGTCGAAAACTTGCCCTTGTGCTGCGCACGCTGTCCCGCAATCCTCGCGCCATGCTCACGCTCTACCACTGCAAGAACGCCCGCTCCTTCCGCGCGCTCTGGGCGCTTGAGGAAATGGGCCTGCCCTACCGGCTCCACACCCTCCCCTTCCCGCCGCGCCACCGGCATGAAGGCATGCACGAAATCAACCCCTTGGGCACGATTCCGGTCCTGATCGATGGCGATGTGAGAATGACCGAAAGCGTCGCGATCCCGCACTACCTCGCCACGAAGTACGGCCCGACGGACCTCGCCGTCGCCCCGCACGAGGAAGGCTACGCCGCCTACCTCAACTTCCTCGTCATGGGCGAGGCGACGCTCACCTTCCCGCAGACCATCCACCTGCGCTACCAGGTCTTCGCCAAGCCCGGAGAGCGCCGCCCCGAAATCGCGCGCGACTACGCCGAATGGTTCGGCTCGCGATTGCGCAATGCGGAAGGCATGATGGGTGAGGAATTCGTCGCTGCCGGACGGTTCACCATGGCCGACATCTCGGTTGGCTATGCGATCATGCTCGCGCTGTCGGTCGGCCTCGAAGAGTTCGTGCCGAGTTCGCTGCGCGACCGCTGGAGTTCGCTTTCTGCCCGCGAGAGTTGGAAACGCGCGATTGCCGCCCAGGAATCAAGCGCCTAAGCGCGGCGGATGGCCCTCATTGCGTTCAACAAGCCCTTCGGCGTGCTCTGCCAGTTCTCTCCCGAACGCACTGGCCCGCCCCGGCCCACGCTCGCGGATTTCATAGACTTCCCGGGCGTTTACCCGGCCGGCCGGCTTGACCATGACAGCGAAGGCCTGCTGCTCCTGACCGACGACGGCCACCTCCAGTCCCGCATCGCCGACCCGCGCCACAAGCTGCCAAAAACCTATCTCGTTCAGGTGGAAGGCGAGCCCGACGAGGCCGCACTGCAGGCGCTGTGCAAGGGGGTCACGCTCAAGGACGGCCCCACCCTACCCGCCAGGGCGGAGCGGATCGACGACCCGGCGCTCTGGCCCCGCGATCCGCCGATCCGCGTGAGAAAATCGATCCCCCACAGCTGGTTGCGCCTCACGATCCGCGAAGGTCGCAACCGCCAGGTCCGCCGCATGACCGCCGCCGTCGGCCACCCGACACTGCGCCTCGTCCGCTGGCAGATCGGCGACTGGACACTCGACGGGATTGCGCCCGGAGAATGGCGAGCGCTCTAAAGCGGTTACTCTACGGTGACCGACTTCGCCAAGTTGCGCGGCTGATCGACGTCAGTGCCCTTGGCCACGGCGACATGGTAGGCGAGCAACTGCACCGGCACCGCATAGACCAGCGGCGCGATCAGCGGGTGGACCTTGGGCATCTCGATGGTGGCCAGGCACCCCTCGCCCGCTTCGGCAATGCCTTCGGCGTCCGAGATCAGCACGACCTTGCCGCCGCGGGCACGCACTTCCTGCATGTTGCTGACGGTCTTTTCGAAGAGCGGTCCGGAAGGCGCCAGCACGATCACCGGCACAGCCTCGTCGATCAGCGCGATGGGGCCGTGCTTCATCTCGCCGCTGGCATAGCCCTCTGCGTGGATGTAGCTGATTTCCTTGAGCTTCAGCGCTCCTTCCAGCGCCAGCGGATAATCCGGCCCACGGCCAAGATAGAGCACGTCGCGCGCAGGCGCGATCAGGTGCGCCATGCCGGCAATCTCCTCGTCGTGGGCAAGCGCAGCGTTGAGGCAGGCCGGAGTCTCGACCAGCTGCTCGACGATCTCGGCCTCTTCCTCACGGCTGAGCCGCCCGCGCTTGACCGCAAGGTGCGCCGCGAGCGCCGCCAGCACGGCGAGCTGACAGGTGAAGGCCTTGGTCGAGGCTACGCCGATTTCCGGCCCGGCATGGGTCGGCAGCAGCAGGTCCGCCTCGCGGGCCATCGAACTCGTCGGCACGTTGACGACGACGGCGATGGTCTGCCCCGCGGCCTTGCAATGCCGCAGCGCCGCCAGCGTGTCTGCCGTCTCACCGCTCTGCGAGATGAACAGGGCAAGGCCGCCCGGCTCGAGCACGGGATCGCGGTAACGGAATTCCGATGCCACATCGATGTCCACCGGCAGCCGCGCGAACTGTTCGAACCAGTACTTTGCGACCATCCCGGCGTAGAAACTCGTTCCGCAGGCGACGATGGTCACGCGGTTGATGCTGGCGAGATCGAAGTCGATCTGCGGCAGCGCCACGGTCTGCTCCACCCGGCGCAGGTAGGAGCGCAGCGTTTGTGCCACCACCACCGGCTGCTCGAAGATCTCCTTCTGCATGAAGTGGCGGTAGTTGCCCTTCTCGATCGCAGCTGCGGTTGCGCCCGAGGCGACGATGGGACGCTCGACCGGATTGTTTTCGGCATCGAAGATCTGCGCGCCATCGCGGGTGATGACCACCCAGTCGCCCTCCTCGAGATAGGTGATCCGCTGCGTCAGCGGGGCGAGCGCCAGCGCGTCCGATCCAAGATAGGTCTCTCCCTCGCCATAGCCCACCACCAGCGGCGAACCGAGACGCGCACCGATCAGCATGTCGTCATGGGTCCGGAAGGCGATGGCAAGGGCGAAGGCCCCGCGCAAGGTCGGCAGCACGGCCTTGACCGCGTCCTGCGGCGAAAGCCCCGCCTCGACCTGTTCGGACACGAGGTGGGCGACGACTTCGGTATCGGTCTCGCTTTCGAACGTGCGGCCGCGCGCGATCAGCGCTTCGCGCAGCGGCTTGAAGTTTTCGATGATGCCGTTGTGGACCAGCGCGACTTCACCCGTGGCATGGGGGTGCGCATTGCTGGTCGTCGGCGCGCCATGCGTTGCCCAGCGGGTGTGGGCGATGCCGATCAGGCCCGAGGCCGGATTGCGCGCCAGTTCCGCCACAAGATTATTGAGCTTGCCCTCGGCCCGCCGCCGCACGAGCTGACCGCCTTCGACAGTGCAGATGCCCGCCGAGTCATAGCCGCGATATTCCATCCGCCGCAGGCCATCGACCAGCCGGTCTGCCACCTGTTCCTTGCCGACGATTCCGATGATTCCGCACATTTGGGGATGGGCTTTCGTTTAGAGTGTTGTGGCGCTTAGAGCGTATAAGGCACGCGGATGCCGGGCATGGTTGCCGGAAAATCCTTGGTATTTCGTGTAATCAGAATGGCCCCGTTAACCTGTGCAGTAGCCAGGATATAGGCATCCATCAGCTTCATCCGGCTGCGATAGCGGATATCGGCTGCTGCAGTGGCGATCCGCGCATCGATTTCCACGCAATCGAAATGGCTCAAGGCTTCACGCACCAGATCGCGCCTTTCCAGTGCTTCACCGGCCATCACTTCGGTCCATACGATCCTGCTGATGCGGTGGCTGCGATATCGCGCGATCTCCTGCGTGGCATGGGGCATCCGCCGCAGCCAGTCGATCACGATGTTGGTGTCGAAAAACGGTGCCGACACGGTCAGATGTCTTCGTAAGGTCGGCGATCCTCGCGCATGGCGCGCTGATATTCGACGCTGTCGCCGATATCGGTGCGATGGGCCCACAACCCGGCATAGCGGTCAATCCAGTCGTTGCTCGTATCGCTCTGCACGAGAAAAAGCTTCACCGCCTCGCGCACGAGCGCGGCCCGCGACTTGCCCTGTTCGCTGGCACGCGCATCAAGCGCGGCAATGTCTTCATCCGGGATATCGGCGAGGATACGAGTCATGGTGATATCATGATATGATATCGTGCTATCGTCAAGTCCTGAGGAACGCATCCCTGCCCTCGCCGGTTGCCTGTGGAAACCCATCGCAGGAGCACCCGATGAGCATTTTCAGCAAGATCATGGACGCCATCTCGTGGAAGGGCACGCGCCCGACCCAGACCGGCCAGACGCCAAAACCCGCGCCCACCGCAACCCCTGCTGCCCCTTCGCCATCGACGCCGGCGCCGGCGCCCGCACCAACGGCAACCGCAGCCCCCGTTTCGCAGTTTGACGTCGAAGCCAATCTTGCCGAAATGGCGCAGGGCAAGGACCTCAACTGGCGCAGCTCGATCGTCGACCTGATGAAGCTGCTCGGCATCGATTCCAGCCTTGCCAACCGCAAGGAACTCGCCCAGGAACTGGGCTACACCGGCGCCCTCGACGGTTCGGCCGAAATGAACATCTGGCTGCACAAGGCAACCATGCGCAAGCTGGCGCAGAACGGCGGCAAGGTGCCGGCGGCGATGCTGGATTGAATGTGCGTGAGGGTAAGGGTGCGTCCCTTACCCCCGCTTTTCGGCCTTCTTCTTCTTCATCGCATCGTGGAAGCGGTCGGCCCAGCCCGGTTTCACCAGCTGTTCGGCCCGCACCATCCGCAGCTCGCCGTCAGCCACGTCACGTGACACTGCGCTGCCTGCCGCGACGATGGCGTCCGCGCCGATCTTCACGGGGGCGATCAGCGCCGAGTTCGAGCCGATGAAGGCACGCTCGCCGATAGTGGTCTTGTACTTGAAGTAGCCGTCATAGTTGCAGGTGATCGTGCCTGCGCCGATGTTCGCCTCGGCACCCACTTCGGCATCGCCGAGGTAGGTGAGGTGGCTGGCCTTGGCGCCGCGGTGCATGACCGTGTTCTTGACCTCGACGAAGTTGCCGACCTTGACGTCCTCCTCCAGCTTCGCACCAGGCCGCAGGCGGGCATAGGGACCGATGTGGACGCCGGGCGAGAGCGTCGCGCCTTCGAGATGGCAAAAGGCGTGGATCGTCACGCCATCGGCCACGGTCACGCCGGGGCCGAAGAACACGTTGGGCTCTACCGTCACATCGCGGCCAAGCACGGTGTCCCACGAAAACCACACGGTTTCGGGCGCGATCAGCGTTGCGCCATCGGCCATGGCCTGCGCCCGGCGGCGCAGCTGCCAGCGGCCTTCGGCTTCGGCAAGCTCCGCGCGGCTGTTGATCCCGGCCACTTCATCGGCATCGTCGGTGACGACCACGGCACAAGTCCGGCCATCGGCAATCGCGATGTTGACCACGTCGGGCAGGTAGTATTCGCCTTGGGCATTGTCGTTGCCGACGCGGGCGAGCAGGCCGAACAGGTCCGCGCTGCGCACCGCCATGAGGCCCGAATTGCACACGCGGCAGGCACGCTCCTCGTCGGTCGCGTCCTTGTGCTCGACCATCTTCACGATCCGCCCATCTTCAGCAATCACGCGTCCGTATTGCAGGGTATCGGCGGGCGCGAAGCCCAGCACGACCGCGGCTGGCGCATCATTTTCATGCAATCGCGCGATCATCGCCCGCATCGTCTCGGCGCGCACAAACGGCACGTCGCCATAGAGAATCAGCACATCGCCCTCAAATCCGGCGAGCGCGCCCTCGGCCTGCTGCACGGCGTGCGCTGTGCCCAGCTGCGGGTCCTGCACGGCAATCGTCGCAGATCCGCCGAGCGCCTTTTCCAGCTGCTCGCGCCCGTGCCCTGCCACCACCACCTGACGCTGCGGCGAGAGCTCCGCAGCGCTCGCCATCAGGTGCCCTACCATCGGCCTGCCCGCGATCGGATGCAGCACCTTGTGCAGGTCGCTCTTCATGCGGGTGCCTTTTCCGGCGGCGAGGACGATAATGGCGAGGGGGGTCTGTTCAGTCATGGCCGCACCCTTGCCAGACAAATCTTGCGCTTTCCAGAACAGCGCGCCACTTGGGCGCACCATGGCGGATTTTCCTTATGCAATCGTCGGATTCGATCTCGACGGCACGCTGCTCGATACCAGCCGCGATCTCGGCGTCGCGCTCAATCACGCGCTGGCCCTCGCAGGCAGGCCACCTGTGCCGCTGGAAGAAACGAAGCGCCACATCGGCGGCGGCGCGGCGCAGATGCTGCGTTCGGCGCTGACGGAATCGGGCGGAGTGGACGAGGACGCCTTCCCCGGCCTGCAGGCGAGCCTGATTGAATTCTACGGCCACAACATCGCCCATCACACCGAACTTTTTCCCGGTGGCGCAGCGATGATGGACGAACTCGACGCGCGCGGCGTGAAGATCGCCATCGCCACCAACAAGGCTGAAGGCCTGGCGGTCAGGCTATTCGAGGAACTGGGCCTGCTCCACCGCTTCGCCTGCGTGATCGGCGGCGATACGCTGGGTCGCCATCGGTCGAAGCCCAAGCCCGACATGCTGCACGAAATGGTCGCGCGCTGTGGCGGAGGCCCTGCAGCTTTCGTCGGCGATACCACCTTCGACGTGGGCGCCGCCAAGGCCGCGCAAATGCCGGTCGTCGCCGTCCGCTTCGGCTTCAACGACCTTCCGGCTGACGACCTTGGCGCCGATGCCGTAATCGATCATTATGATGAGCTGGTGCCGACGCTGGAGCGTCTCGCCAGCGTCGCGCAGAGCGTCTAGGCTTTCCCGGATGACCGCTCCCCTAGCCCTTACCATCGGCGATCCGGCAGGCGTCGGCCCGGAACTTGCCGCCGCCGCGTGGGCGTTGCGCGATAGCGAAGGCTTGCCCCCGTTCTTCGTCGTCGGCTCGGCCCGAGTTATCGAGGAAGCGGCGCGACGGCGTGGCATCTTGGTGCCGGTCTGCACGGTCAAGGCGCCCGATGAAGTGGCGGAATGCTTTGACGGCGCGCTGCCGGTGCTGGACCTTGCCGATCTGCGCTACACTCCGGGCGAGCCTGACGACGCGGGCGCCAGCCTTGCCCTGAATGCGCTTGCCACTGCCACCGGCCTCGTCCGCTCGGGCGCGGCATCGGCGCTGGTCACTGGCCCCATCGCCAAGAGCCGCTTGGCGAGGGTCGGTTTCGATCACCCGGGGCAGACTGAATTCGTGGCGCAAGCCTGCGGCGTGACGGCCGAGAACGCGGTGATGATGCTCGCCGGGCCGAGCCTCAAGGTCGTGCCGATCACCGTCCACGTGGCACTGCGGCTGGTGCCGGACATGCTCACCGCCGAACTGATCCGCACCCGCGCCGCGATCACCGCTGCGGCCCTGACGCGCGACTACGGCCTCACCGCCCCGCGCCTCGCGGTCGCCGGGCTAAACCCCCACGCGGGCGAGGACGGGCGCATGGGCCATGAGGACACGCAGGTCGTCGCTCCCGCCGTGGCCATGCTTCGTGACGCCGGGATCAACGCCTTCGGACCGCTCCCGCCGGATACCATGTTCCACGCCGAAGCGCGCGAGAGCTATGACGTGGCCATCTGCATGTACCACGATCAGGCGCTGATCCCGATGAAGGCGCTGGATTTCGATGCTGGCGTGAACGTGACGCTCGGCCTGCCGATCATCCGCACCTCGCCCGATCACGGCACCGCCTTCGCCATCGCCGGCACGGGCAAGGCGCGCGTCGGCCCCACTATCGCAGCGCTGCGCATGGCGGGCGAATGTGCCGCGCGGAGGGCTTCGGCATGACCGACCTCCCCCCTCTACGCGACGTCATCAATCGCCACGGCCTCTTCGCCACCAAGGCGCTCGGCCAGAACTTCCTGTTCGACGAGCAGTTGCTCGATCGCATCGCGCGCGTCCCGGGCAAGCTCAAGGGCGAGAATGTTCTCGAAGTCGGTCCCGGCCCCGGCGGCCTGACCCGCGCCCTGCTGCGGGCAGGCGCAAACGTCACCGCGATCGAAATGGACAAGCGCTGCATGCCTGCGCTTGCCGAACTGTCCGATGCCTTTCCCGGCCAGCTGACCGTGATTCAGGGCGATGCCACAAGGATCGATCCGGCAACGCTGTTTGAAGGTCCGTGGCACGTCGCGGCGAACCTGCCCTACAACGTCGGCACGCAGCTGTTCACCGGCTGGCTATCCGGGCAAGACTGGCCGCCGCAGTGGAAGTCGTTGACGCTGATGTTCCAGCTGGAAGTGGCGGAGCGCATCGTCGCCGCGCCCGGCACGGATGCCTATGGCCGCCTTGCCGTGCTGGCACAGTGGCGCGCGTCCCCGCGCATAGCGATGAAGGTTCACCGCAGTGCCTTCACTCCGCCGCCCAAGGTCATGTCGGCGATCGTCCATGTCGAGCCCGGCACGATGCCCGAAGGCGTCTCCGCCCGCATGCTGGAGCGCGTGACGGAAGCCGCCTTTGGCCAGCGCCGCAAGATGTTGCGCCAGTCCCTGAAGGGCCTGCCCGGCGCGCTGGACGCGCTCGAAGCGCTCGGCATCGACGCACAGCGCCGGGCCGAGACGTTGAGCGTGGAGGAATTCGTCTCCATCGCCCGCGTGCTGACGAAGTAAGGGCGGACCCGCAGGCCCGCCCCCTTCAAGTTCAGGCCGGCTCGGCGACCTTCGCCAAAGCGGCCTTCTTCTTCAGGCGCCATGCATGCAACAAAGGCTCGGTATAGCCGTTGGGCTGCTCCACCCCGTTGAACACCAGATCGCAGGCCGCACGGAAGGCAAAGCTTTCTTCCCAATTTCCGGCCATCGGCTCGTAGAGCGGATCGCCCGCGTTCTGCGCATCGACCTTGGCTGCCATGCGCTTTAGGCTGTCCATGACCTGTTCGTTGGTGGCCACGCCGTGCAGCAGCCAGTTGGCCATGTGCTGGCTGGAAATCCGCAAGGTCGCGCGGTCCTCCATCAGCCCGATGTCATTGATGTCCGGCACCTTGGAGCAGCCGACGCCCTGATCGATCCAGCGCACGACATAGCCGAGCAGGCCTTGCGCGTTGTTGTCCAGTTCCTCGCGCACTTCCTCTTCCGACCAGTTGGCACCATCGGCCAGCGGAATGGCGAGAAGCGCGTCCAGACCCGGTGTCGCTTCCTGCGCAACGTCGCGCTGAACCCCGAACACATCGACCTGATGATAGTGCATCGCGTGCAGCGTTGCCGCCGTGGGCGAAGGCACCCAGGCTGTGTTCGCCCCGGTGCGGGGATGCGCGATCTTCTGTTGCATCATGTCGTGCATCATGTCGGGCGCGGCCCACATGCCCTTGCCGATCTGCGCCTTGCCCGAAAGCCTGTGGGCCAGACCGATGCAGACGTTGCGCTTTTCGTAAGCCGCGATCCAGCCAGATCCCTTGATGGCCCCTTTCCGGATCATCGCCCCCGCCTGCATCGAGGTGTGGATCTCGTCGCCGGTGCGGTCGAGGAAGCCGGTATTGATGAACACGATGCGGTCGCGAACCTTCTCGATGCAGGCGGCGAGATTGGCAGACGTGCGCCGCTCCTCGTCCATCACGCCAACCTTCACGGTGTGGCGTTCCAGCCCGAGCAGGTCCTCGACCGCGTTGAACAGGTCATTGGTGAAGGCGACTTCTTCAGGCCCGTGCATCTTGGGCTTGACGATATAGATGCTGCCGGTGCGGCTGTTGCGGTGGCGGCCCAGCTCCTTGAGGTCGTGCATGCCAATCGCCGACGTGATCACAGCGTCCATGATGCCTTCCGGTATCTCGCTGCCGTCCTGGAGCAGGATCGCCGGATTGGTCATCAGGTGGCCGACATTGCGCACGAACAGCAGGCTGCGCCCCGGCAGCGTGATCGCCTCTCCCTTGGCCGAAGTCCACTCGCGGTCCGGCTCAAGCGCGCGGGTCATGGTCTTGCCGCCCTTGCTGAATCTCGCCTCGAGATCGCCGCGCATCAGGCCGAGCCAGTTGCGATAGGCCAGCAGCTTGTCTTCGGCGTCGACTGCAGCGACCGAATCCTCGAGGTCGACAATGCTGGTCAGCGCCGCTTCCATGACGATATCGGCAATGCCCGCCTTGTCATCCATGCCCACCGGGTGCGTCCGGTCCAGCACGATTTCGACATGCAAACCGTTGTTGCACAGTAGAATGCCACCGGGTTTCGTGCCGGCAAACTGCATCTCATCGCACAACGGCAGGCTGCTCGCCCCGTCCCATTCGGTCCAGCTCATGCCGTCCAGCGGGAATGTCAGGTCAAGGAACGCGCGGCCTGCGCGGACCACCGCCGCGCCGCGTTCCTTGTCATAGCCGCCCGGCCGGGCCGGGGCCGCATCGAGCGCGTCGGTGCCGTACCAGGCATCGTAGAGACTACCCCAGCGCGCATTCGCCGCATTGAGCACGAACCGGTCATTCAGAACCGGCACGACCAGCTGCGGCCCTGCCATGCAGGCAATCTCGCGGTCGACGTTCTGCGTGCCGATCACGAAATCCTCAGGCTCTGCCACAAGATAGCCGATCTCGGTCAGGAACGCGCGATACTCGGCCGGATCGATCGGCTTGCCCTTGCGCTCGCGGTGCCACGAATCAATCAGCGCCTGCAGCGCATCGCGCTTGTCGAGGAGCATGCGATTTACCGGGGCGAAATGGCCGACCAGCGCGGCAAAGCCCTGCCAGAATGCGCCCGCGTCAAGCCCAAGTGGCCCGAGCACGTCATTGTCGATGAAGCTGGCGAGGTTAGCGTCGACCTTCAGGCCGCTGCGTTCGATACGTCCGTTCATTTCACCCATGTCCATACGCTCACATAAGCGGCGCCCCGCAAATCTTGCGAAAAGCCGAATCCGATGAACCTGGGGAGGAACGGCTAAAGCCTATGCATGATCCGACATTGCATTGCAATCATGCGAAAGTCGTGCCTCAGCCGAATGCCTCTGCATAGAGCCGCTCGATCTCCGCCGCATCGGGCACGCGCGGGTTGTTGCCGGGTGATCCCGAAGCCAGCGCCTGCCGCGCCATTTCCGGCACCACCTCGAACCACCGCGCCTCGCTGATACCGTGAGAACGCGGGGATGGCACGGACAGGTCAGCGTTCAATGCTGCCAGTTCCTCCAGCAGCCGCGCCACCGCCGCCTGATCGCCCTCGTCCGCACTGGCGACGCCCATCGCCCGCGCGCAATCGGCATAGCGCGCAAGCGCGGCTGGCGCGGAGAAGGCCGTCACCGCAGGCAGCAGCATGGCGTTGGAAAGCCCGTGCGGCACATGAAAGAACGCGCCCACCGGTCGGCTCATGCCATGAACCAGCGCCACGCTGGCGTTGGAGAATGCGATCCCCGCATGATGCGCCCCCACCATCATCGCCTCGCGCGCTGCCCGGTTGCCCGGCTCGTTACAGGCAGTGCGAATAGCGGGCGCGATCAGCTTCATCGCCGAAAGCGCCATGGCATCGCTGAAGGCATTGGCCTTTTTCGAGACGTAAGCCTCGATCGCATGGGTAAGCGAATCGATGCCGGTATCGGCTGTCAGCCGCGCGGGCTTGCCCATGGTCAGTTCGAAATCGACGATCGCCACGGTCGGCAGAAAAGCAAGGCCAGCGCAAAGCATTTTCTCGCTGCTGGCCTCATCGGTGACGATGGTGAACTTCGTTGCCTCCGATCCGGTCCCAGCCGTGGTAGGCACGGCGATGATCGGCAGGCCGGGCACGTCCGTCGTTGCCGGAGTCTTCATCGACTGGACCGGCCTCGGCTCCACCGCCAGTGCGGCAATGGCCTTTGCCGTATCGATCGGGCTGCCGCCGCCGAAGCCGATAACGCAATCGCAATCGGCAGCACGCAGGGACTCCAGCGCAGCTTCAACCACCGCCACGGTCGGATCGGGCACCGTATCGGCGAAGACAATGGCATCGATTCCGGCTTCTTCGAGCACGGCAAGCAACGTCGCCACCATCCCGCTGCTCACGAGAAATGCGTCGGTCACGATGAACGGTCGCGACACCCCGCACTGGGCAAGCGCTTCCGGCAATTCGGCCAGTGCGCCTGCGCCTACCCTGATGATCCGTGGAAGATTGATCGCCGCCATGCCTGTCCTCTTGCCAAAGCCTGCCTATCCGACCGCAAATCGCGGCGGACGGCAAGCTGGCAAAAGCATCCGGTCAGGCAGTTAACGCTCAGTTCCGAGTGACCGCTTCGGGCATCGGTGCCTTTACGGGGATGACCGCTCCATCGGGATAGGGCATTATCAACGTCCCGTCCGGCGCCGCAGTGTATGTCGTCTGCGTGGGATAGGGTATGTTGATACCCTCGGCGGCAAATCGCTCCACGATGGCCACCAGCAAGCGATCCCGCAAAGGATGCGCTACGCTCCAGTCAGCACCCGGCACGTCGAGGATCAAGGTGAAATCAAGCGAGCTGGCCCCGAACGCCTCGAAGCCCGACCGCGCAACCTTCGCACCTTCAGCCTCGCCCAGCGCCTTCAGCATCGCGGGAAGCCGCGCCAGCACCTCGGGCGGGGTCTCGTAGGCGACACCGATGGTGAAGCTCAAACGGATGTGGTTCCGGATCGTGAGGTTGTTGATCTCCTTGTCGAGCAGATTCTTGTTCGACACCACCAACAGTTCGCCGCTCACCAGCCTTACACGAGTCGTGCGCATGCCGATGACCTCGACAGTGCCGATATTGCCGCCCCAGCTGATCACTTCTCCCACTTTGAAAGGACGGTCAAAGAGGATCGAAATGCCGGCAAAAAGGTCGGAGAAGATGCCCTGGGCCGCCAGGCCGATGGCAATGCCACCGATGCCAAGGCCCGCAACCAGCCCTGCGACATTCACGCCAAGGTTACCCAGGATCAGGACAAAGGCGATTGCGAAGACCAGAAATGTCACCAGCGCCCGCAGGATGTTGAGCGCCGAGGTCAAGGCACCGTTCGCATGCTGGGCCTCTCCAGCGCGATGCTCGATCAGACCGATGGTCAGCTCGCGTACCCAAAGCGCCCCCTGGAACGTAAGTCCGATGGTGAAAAGAAAGCTGATCGTCTTGTCCAGCCAGACCGGCGGTTGCGCGTAACTCGCCACTGCCTCGGCAGCCACCAGCACGATGAACCAGAACCGGGTGCGGCCTGCCATGCGACCGATGATGGTTTGCCAGCCAACCAGTGCTTCACCTTCGGGGCAGAACTTACGCCCGAGATTCCTGATCGCCAGCAGCACGATAGTCACGACCACGGCAATGCCGATGGCAATGGAAATGCGCAGCCAGTTTTCGGTGATCCAGCCGCTAGTCTCGGCAAACAGGACTTGTGGACTGGCGGGCAGAGTAAGCGGCAAAGCCTGAGACATGGACATCATGCCCTAATCAAAGGCTGGTCCCGCTATCCGTTCCCGTCTTTCTTTCAGCGCCCCTGCATGTCCCGCGCTTCGGCCGGTATATGCACGACCAGCCCATCTAGTTCCTCGGTAAGTTCGATCTGGCAGGACAGGCGGCTCGTCCGCGTTACCCCGGCAGCCAGATCCAGCATGTCCTCTTCGTCATCCACCGCGGGTGGTAGCTTGGCGAACCAGTCGGCATCGATGACCACATGGCAGGTGGAGCAGGCCATCTGGCCCTCGCAGGTGCCCTCAAGCGGCATGCCCTTGGCTTGCCCCAGTTCCAGAAGTCGCGTCCCCGCTTCGCCTTCTGCGGCGATCTTTTCACCCTTTGCGGTGACGAAGGTGACGCTGACCATGGTTACAAGACTCCCTGCGCGCGCGCCGCGGCGTTGATCGCCTCGGCAGCCTTTTCCAGTTCATCATCCCCCGTATAGCGTCCGAAACCGATGCGGATCGCGGTTCTGCTATCCCTGTCCGAAAGTCCGAGCGCGCGCAAGACATGGCTTGGCCTGCCCGACCCGCTGGCACAGGCCGATCCCGCTGAAATTGCGATCGTGCGGCATTCCGACAACAGTCTCGCCACGTCCAGCCCCGGCAATCGCAGGTTGAGATTGCCATGCCAGCGCTCGGTGGCGCTCCCGTTCAGAATCCATCCCTCGAACAGAGACAAAGCCTTCGCCCACAGCTTTTCAACATGAAGCCGGTCGGTTTCCGACAGACTTGTGCACAGGGCCGCCGCAGCGCCAAATCCCGCGCAGAGCGCTGGCGAGAGCGTGCCCGAACGCAAGCCGCCCTCCTGCCCCCCGCCATGGATCAGGGGCGCAAGCTCCACCCCGTCACGCACCCACAGCGCGCCGATGCCTTTGGGGCCATAGAGCTTGTGCGAGGACACCGCGATCAGGTCAGTCCCTTGCGGAGCGGCGATCTTGCCGCCCCCCTGCACCGCATCGCACAGGAACAGCGCCCCCATGTCGCGTGCCCGTCGGGCCAGCGCTTCGATCGGCTGGATCGTGCCGATCTCGTTGTTGACCTGCATCACCGCAACAAGGCCCGTGTCCTCGGGGATCGCCACCTCAGGATCGACCAGACCCATGCCATCGACTGGCAGCACCGCCACAGCGGGGTCCAGAACCCGCGCCGTATCCAGCACCGCCGCGTGTTCAATGGCGCTCACCGCAAGCCGCTGGCGTCCGCATCCAGCCAGAGCCAGGTTGATCGCCTCGGTCGCGCCCGAGGTTAAGACCACGCGCCCGCCGGGCGGGAGCAGCGCCGCCACCTGCTCGCGCGCAACCTCGACCGCGGCTGCGGCGGCACGCCCTGCACGGTGAGGACTATGCGGATTGGCGAATCCCATGCCTTCTGGCCCCGCCAGCCACGGCATCATCGCCGCGCGCGCTTCGGGGGCCAGCGGCGTGGTCGCCTGATAATCGAGGTAGATCACCCCCGGATCTCCTTCCACACCTCGACGAACCGGGCAATCTCGGCCTCGGTCGTCTCGCGTCCGATGGACACGCGGATGACCTCGCCCGGATGGGCATAGCCCATCGCCGTCAGCACGTGGCTCGCCTTCAACGAGCCGGACGAACATGCGCTCCCGGCAGAAACGGCGATCCCTGCGCCATCGAACCGGATCAATTGCGCCGCGCTGGATTTGCCAGGCATGCGATAGGCGGCAATCGTCGGGCTGCGCGGGGAATCTTTCGCGACAATTTCCGCCCCGATTTCAAGCAGTTGATTCTCAAGCGATTCCCGCAAACCTGAAGCGCGCTTGAACCATTGATTCCCGGCCTCCAGCGCTGCCGCCATGCCCAGCACCAGCGGCATCGGCTCGGTCCCTGCACGATAGCCGCGCTCCTGGCCGCCGCCGGGGTGCAGCAGGCCGTAACTGCGCACCAGCAACGCGCCGATGCCCACCGGTCCGCCAAACTTGTGCGCCGAAACCGCGATCATGTCGGCCTCGGGCAGCGGAAGCTTGCCTGCGCCCTGCGCCGCGTCGACCAGCATCAGCGCATTGCTGGACTTTGCCAACGCGGCCAGCGACGCGAGATCCTGCATCACTCCAGTTTCGCTGTTGACCTGCTGGACTGCCAGAAGCGCCGGTCCTTCCTCCTTTAGCGCCTGCTCAAGGGCGGAAATGCGGACCAGGCCATTCGCATCGACGGCCAGGCGAACAGCGTCTGGCGTCAGACGCAACACCGCCTCATGCTCTACCGCGCTCGCGATGTTCCTGTTATGTTTCCCCAGGGAAACTTTTTTCGTGGCAATCTCCAGCGCCTCGCTTGCTCCGCTGGTGAAGATCACCTCGCCGTCCCAGGCAAGCGCCTTCTTCACCCGCGCCCGCGCATCCTCCAGCGCCGCCCTTGCCGCGCGTCCCGCTGCATGGGGGCTAGAAGGGTTGGCCCAGATGCGCCAGCCCTCCTCCATCGCCGCCAGTGCCTCAGGCAGCAGCGGGGTTGTGGCGGCGTGATCGAGATAGATCGGATTTAGCGGCAAGATTCGCCCCGGAATGCGTGGAAAGATTGCTTTCGAAGGCTCGGTTTCTATATAGCCATCAGCTTAATTCCCAGCCCCGGCATTCCGTGCCTCATGGGGCCAGATCACAGGATTACCGGACAGGCAATGCCCGCAGTCATTTTCCCCGGCCCCGAAGGCCGCCTCGAAGGCCGTTTCCAGCCCGCCAGCCGCCCCCGAGCACCGGTGGCGATGATCCTCCACCCGCACCCGCAGGCGGGCGGCACGATGAACGATCGCATCACGCAGGCGCTCTACAAGACCTTCGTGGCCCGCGGCTTTGCCACGCTGCGCTTCAACTTCCGTGGCGTCGGCCGCAGCCAAGGCAGTTTTGACAACGGCATCGGTGAACTCAGCGACGCCGCAGCCGCGCTCGATTGGGTCCAGTCGATCCACCCCGAAGCCAGCACCACCTGGATCGCAGGCTATTCGTTCGGCGCGCTGATCGGCATGCAGTTGCTGATGCGCCGGCCGGAGATCCGCGGCTTCATCTCGGTGGCGCCGCCCGCCAACATGTACGATTTCAGCTTCCTTGCCCCATGCCCCGCCTCGGGCATCATCGTGCAGGGCACGGCGGATACGGTCGTTACGCCCAACGCGGTGCAGAAGCTGGTCGACAAGCTGCGCACGCAGAAGCACATCACCATCCATCACGACGAAATCCCGCGTGCCAATCACTTCTTCGAGAACGAGATGGATGACATGATGCGCGCGGTCGACAACTACCTCGACATGCGCCTCTCGCCGGATTGCCCGATCCGCTGATGCATTGGAGCCGGCTGGTAGGAATGCCGCCCAGCCGGCCCCCTGATCGGCCAGTACCCTGTCAATTCACCTGGCGTTCGAAGCCGGCCCAGTAGGGCTCACGCAAGGTGCGACACAGGATCTTGCCTGAAGGATTGCGCGGCAGCGCCTCGATCACATCGACCGACTTGGGCACCTTGAACCCGGCCAGGCGCTCCCGCGTCCAGTCGATGATCGATTGCGGATCGATCACGTGGCCAGGCTTTGGCACGCACACCGCCTTCACGGCTTCACCCCATGTCGCATCGGGCACGCCGATCACCGCCACTTCCAGCACATCGGGATGGCCATAGATCGCACTTTCGACCTGCGCCGGATAGACATTCTCGCCGCCCGAAATGATCATGTCCTTGATCCGGTCGTGCATGTAGACGTAGCCGTCCTCGTCAAGGTAGCCGGCGTCGCCGGTGGCAATCCAGCCGTCGGGGGTCATCGTCTTCGCGGTGGCCTCTGGCAGGTTCCAGTACCCCAGCATGTTGTTTGACGATCGCGTCTGGATCTCGCCAATCTCGTTCGGCCCCAACGCCTCGCCGTTTTCGCCGACCACCCGGACTTCGACACCCGGCAGCGGCTTACCGGCAGACCGCATGCGCTGATTTCCCTCGACGCAGTGGTCCTCGGGCGGGAGCATGCAGATCGTGCCGGTCGTCTCGGTCATGCCATAGGCCTGGATGAACTCGGCCTTGAACATGGCGATGCATTCGCGCAGCAAGACCAGCGGGATCGGTGATGCGCCATAGATGATGTACTTCACGCGGGCAAAGTCCACGCTGGCGCAGTCGGGGTGATTGAGCAACATCTGCAGTGCAGCGGGCACGATGAAGAAGCGCGTCACGCCCTTTTGCTCCACCGCATCGAACACCGCACGCGGCTCGAACTCGGCAAGGATGATGCCCGGCAGCCCTGCCCCCATGGCCATGACGCCAAGGCCGGTGCCGCCGATATGGGCGCACGGCATGGCAACCAGGATCGCTTCGTCGTCCGTCATCTGGGTATAGGGCTGATCCTGCCCGAGCGATTGCTTGCGCAAGCCGAACAGGTTGCGATTGGAAAGCACCGCCCCCTTGGGGTTGCCGGTCGTGCCAGAGGTATAGAGCTGCAGCACCGCATCATCTGGCCCGGCGGCCTCATGGGCGATTGGCTGCTGCGCATCGATCCAGCGCCACGCCTCGTCCTGCGTCAGCGCCATGCGCACGGCAGGGAGCGCGGAAAATGTCGCAGCCAGTCCTTCGAACCCGGCCCCGAGGAACACGGCTTTCGCCTGAGCATCGCTGGCAATCCACGTCGCCTCTGCCGGGGCAAGACGCCAGCCGATCGGAACCATGACCGCGCCGAGGCGGGCAGCAGCGAAGAACAACGTGAAATAGAGCGTGCTGTTCTTGCCGAACCAGGCAATCCGGTCTCCCTTGCCGATGCCAAGGTCGACAAGGCCCGCGACCACCTGTGCCGTCGTGGAATCAAGGCTGCCATAGGTCAGCGTCCGATCGGGTCCGTCGAGCGCGAGGCCTTGAGGTCGATCGGCTGCCCAGAACCGAATGAATTCGTCGAAGGTGAACAGGTCGGCAGTGCGCTCTGCTGTCGTCGGCTTCACGGCGGCGTCGGCCATGTGTTGCTCTCCCAAGCAATTTTGCGCAGTTAATCACGCAATTAAGGCAAGGTGCAAGCCCACCAATCGTGACAGAGTGTATCGCCTTGCTTCTGGCCGCCTCAGGCTTCCGCCATGGCTTTCTTGTACACGCTGTTCAAAGGCCGTTCGAAGAGGCGCATGACCATCGGCTCGAAGAACTCGAGCGGCAAGGTGTCATAGCTCGGGTCGAACGCCGGGCAATCGTACTTCTCGATGAACTCGGCCGTCGCCGCAGCATAAGGGTGATCGGCGAACTTGTCGCGCATGTTGCGATCGAGGCCGATGAAGTGGAAGAAGTTGTAGCCCTGGAAAATGCCGTGGTGCTGGACGATCCACAGCAGCTCTTCCGAAACGAACGGCTTGAGGATCGCAGCGGCAACGTCCGGGTGGTTGAAGGCACCAAGCGTGTCGCCAATGTCGTGCAGCACGGCCATCACCACATAAGCCTCGTCCCGCCCGTCGCGGTGGGCACGGGTCGCGGTCTGCAGGCAATGGGTCAGCCGATCGACCGCAAAGCCCCCGCAATCGCCCTCCAGCAGGCGCAAGTGATCGAGCACGCGCGCGCCGCCGCTCTGCGCAAAGGGCCGCATGTGGGTCATGATCGCGTCCCAGTCTTCCTGGGTGCCTTCGGTCATGGTGTGGAACTTGGCGGTAGGCAGGTCGTCCATGGCGATCATCCTCTCACGGCGCGCCTTGGCGGCGCATCTCGTTTCGGATGAGATTATCGCGTTTATGCTGCTTGGGAAGAGGCCTCAGGCGCAAATATCTGCCCTGGCAGGGAAAGCGCCAGCACAAGGCAACCGACCAACAGCACGAGGATGACGGCAAGCGCTGCGTAGATGCCGCTGCTGCCCATCGCCAGTTCCGGTCCGCCCAGCGCGAAATAGGCGCTGCCGACCAGCGCGATGCCGAACGCGCTGCCCATCTGCAGCACGGTCTTGAGAATGCCGCTTGCGGCACCGGCGTGGCGGCGGTCGACCCGAGCCAGCGCCACCGGCGAGACCGGGCCCGAAAGGCAACCCATCCCCACACCCGCCAGCAGAAGCGCCGGGAGCAACAGCGGCAGACCGGGGCCACCCCACGCGATCCAGGAAAGGGTGGCTGTATCAGCCACAACCAGAGCCAGCGCCGCAGAAACCAGCACCCACTTGCCCATCTTCGCGAGGTAGCGCCGCCCGAGGAAACCCATGCCGAGCATGACGCCAGCACTGAACGGGATGTGGACGAGGCCCGTCTGCAGGGGCGAATAGCCGAGCCGCGATTGCAACGCATGGGCGAACACGAACAGGAAGCCGGTATTCGCGGCCGAGAAGATCAGGCCGATCAGCGCGCCTGTCCGGAACAGGCCGTTGTGCAGCAGTTCCGGATCGAAGATCACCGGTCTGCCAGCCCTGGCGCGGCGGTTGAGCCCGGCCCACGCCGCCCACATCAGCAGCGGCGATGCCGCCAGCAGCGCGAGGCTTGCCGCATCCAGCCCGGCATGCTCGCCCCGCACCAGCGGGAACAGCATGGCCGCCAGCGCCGCTCCGAACGCGAGCGTGCCGATAACGTCGATCTTGGCGCCCTTGTGCGCGATCTCGCGGGGCAGATAGCGCCACCCGGCCGTGAACGCTGCGATGCCGATGGGCAGGTTAATCAGGAAAACCGTGCGCCAGCCGAGACCTGCGATGTCTGCCGAGATCAGCAGCCCGCCGATAATCGGCCCGGCGATCCCGGCAAGCCCGCCGATCACGCCGAACCACGCCAGCCGCCCGATGCGCTCGACCGGATCGTAGAGGATCTGGATCACCGCCATGACCTGCGGCGCCATGATCGCGCCCGCCGCGCCCTGCAGGACACGCGCAGCAATCAGGAAATGCGGATCGGCCGCCGCGCCACACAGCAGCGAGGCCAGCGTGAAGCCTGCAACGCCGGTCAGGAACATCGCCCGCCCGCCGAACAGGTCACCCAGCCGCCCGCCGAGGATCAGCAGCAAGCCGAACGCCAGCGAATAGCCCGCCGCGATCCACTGCGCCGCGCTGCCGCCAAGGTCCTGCCCGCGAGCAGCGAAGTCAGTCTGCATGGCCGGGAGCGCGGTGTTGATGATCGTGACGTCGACGATCTCGAGCACCAGCGCGGTGATCAGCGTGAAGAATGCGAGGCTCTTCTGCCTCTCGGTCATGCCGGCGATAGTCTGGGCCATCTCCTCAGATCACGCCTTCGCGGAGCATCTTCACCGCCGCATCGCAGGCCCGCGCTGTCAGCGCCATGTAGGTCAGCGATGGGTTCTGGCAGGCCGAAGATGCCATCTGCGCGCCGTCGGTCACGAACAGGTTCGGGATGTCGTGCGCCTGGCTCCATTTGTTGAGCACCGAGGTCTTCGGATCGAGGCCCATGCGCGCCCCGCCCATTTCGTGGATCGCCGTGCCGCCCGGCCCCGGCTTGTCGAGGCCCATGATCACGGTGCCGCCCGCCGCGGTCATCATTTCGGCGGCATCGGCCTTGGCCTGCGCCAATGCGGCCTGCTCTTCCTTGCCGAAGGCGAAATCGACGTGAAGCTGCGGAATGCCGAAGCGGTCGGTCCTGGTCCGGTCCAGGGTAAGGCGGTTGCTGTCGCGCGGCACGCAGTCGGCAAAAGCGACCAGCACCATGCGCCACATGCCGGGCTGGTGCAGCTTGTCCTTCAGTTCCGCCCCGATTCCGGCCTCGCGCTTGCCCGCACCCCAGTTGCTCTGCAGCGCGCCGCCCTGGAACGAGAAGCCGCGGGTATGGCCCTCGCCATCCATCGCATCCATGTTGCGATAGCGCGCGATGATCGCCCCGGTCGGCCGGTTGCCGAACGTGGTGCGATCGTTGAACTGCGGGAAAAGCGCGATCGTCGAAAGCGTGTTGGCGTGATCCATGATCTGGGTGCCGAGCACGCCGCTGGAATTGCCAAGGCCAGTCGGCATCGCCTCGCTGCGCGAATTGAGCAGGAGGTGGACCGAGTTGAAGGCGCCTGCATTGAGGAACACCAGTCGCGCCGTGGCAGCCCCCCGCGTCCCGTCCTTCGTGTTGACATAGCGCACGCCAGTCACGCGCTTGGTCTTCGGATCGTAGTCCACGCCTTCAACGATGGCATCGGTCACCACGGTCAGGTTGCCGGTGGCCTTCGCTGCCGGAAGCGTGCTCGACTGCGTCGAGAAGTAGGCCCCGAACGAGCAACCGCGCGTACAGATCGAGCGGTTCTGACATTCCGAGCGGCCCTCTTCGGGCTTGGCGACGGTCATGTTCGCGGTGCGACCGATAGTCAGGCAGCGGCCGAACTTGTCAGCCACGACCTTGCGCACGTGCTCCTCGACCACGTTGAGCTTCATGCCCGGCTGGAACTTGCCATCGGGCAACTGAGGCAGGCCTTCCGGGCTGCCCGAAACGCCGATGAATTCCTCGACCTTGTCATACCATGGCGCCAGATCGGCATAGCGGATCGGCCAGTCGGTGCCGTGGCCATCGCGCTTGTTGGCGCCGAAATCGTAATCGGACCAGCGATACGACTGCCGCCCCCAGGTGAGCGAGCGACCGCCCAACTGATAGGAGCGGAACCACGTGAAATCGGTATCCGAACCGGTCGAGTACGGGTTTTCCTTGTCGTTGACGAAGTGCCCCTGGGTGAACTCGTTGAAGTGCCGGTTCTTCATCTGGACCTGGTATTCGCGGGCATAGAGCGCCGCATCGCCGAGGCCACGGAACGGCATTTCCCAAGGGGCCTTGTTCTCGGTCTCGTACTCGCCGTGGACGATTTCGCGCCCACGCTCGATCATCAGGACCTTGAGGCCGGCCTGCGTCAGTTCCTTGGCCGCCCAGCCGCCGGTGATACCGGAGCCGACCACGATCGCGTCGAATTGCATGTCAGTCAGTCCTTATCCGAAGTCGACCGCGGTCCAGTCGTTGGAAATCGCCCTGAAATCGGGCGTCAGCGGCAGGTCGGGATCGAAACGGCCAGGGACCGGCTCGTAGCGCAGCTCCTGCGCGCCACCGACTTCGCTGGTGTAATACCCCGTCAGGATCAGGCCCTTGATGGCCTTCCACGGGCTCTCGCTCTCGCGGCTAGCGAAGGCTTCGGCATCCACCGCCTTCACTGCGGCAAGGCGTTGCGCTGCCGGCGCCTTCAGGAAACTGCCGCCAGTCCGTCCGTCGAGCTCCTTCTCGAGCCAGGCAACGTGCCGTATCGAGCCGTCGTTGCGCGCAAACCGGGCATAAGCGGTAGGGTCCTTGAGCGGCGAACGCGAGCCATCAAGCCCGTGGGCGAGCGCAAGGATCGCAAAATCGCCTGCGCCAACGTCACCCGCACCGGGGGTTGCGGAACGCGGGATCACCAACTGGCTGACCTCCTTCATCATGAGGCGCTGCCCATCGCTCGGCGCTTCCTCCGATTCGAGTCGGGTCAGGCTCACGGCGGCGGCGGGCACGCCAAGCGCCAGGGCGATCAGCGCAGAGGCGCTGACGAATTCGCGGCGATTCCAGCCGCGCTGCGGATCATTCTGCATCAACCGAAGACTCTCCCGGCGCACGGATGACCGCGCGCATTCAATATAGAATGAATACTCTAATTTGGATCGATGACGCAAGACTCTTCCTGCATCCGATCCAGCTTATTGATCAGTGATTAATCTAGCGCTTTTCGCAGATCTCGCAAAGGGCGTGAATGATCGCGCGGACGATCTCGTCCTTCAGGCTGTAGAAGCGCACCTGCGCTGCCACGCGACTGTCGACCACGCCTTCGTCGCGCAGGCGCGCAAGGTGCTGCGATACCGCCGACTGCGACAGGCCGGTCAGCTCGACCAGCTCGGTTACCGAAACCTCGCCCTCGTCCATGCGGCAAAGCATGAGCAGGCGCTCGGGGTGGCTCATCGTGCGCATCCGCCCGGCCATCGCGGCGGCATTCTGCTTCAGGTCGGCAAGGCTGGCGGGCTTCATAAGCTCAGCAGATAACGTCGATTGCGCCACGCACAAGACTGCAAGGCCAGTTAAATTACACTTGCCGTATATTAGGTAAAAGTTATATACAGGAGCAAAGGAGTCTTCCGATGTCGGACCATGCCATTGCTACCGCCGCCGCCCAGATCAGCGCCACTCGTGCCTCGGCCGTAGTGCCCGTCGTGACCACCTTCTTCGACGAGGCAACCTTCACGGCGACCCATGTCGTCCACGATCCCGCCACCTTGCGCGCGGCTGTGATCGACCCGGTGCTCGATTTCGACCAGGCCTCGGGCCGCACCAGCCATGCTTCTTCCGACCGCGTCATTGCCCATGTCGAAGCGCACGGCCTCACGGTCGACTGGCTGCTCGAAACCCATGCACACGCCGATCACCTGTCTGCCGCCCCCTATCTCAAGCAAAGGCTCGGCGGGCAGATCGTCATCGGCTCAGCGATCCGCACCGTGCAGGACGTTTTCGGCAAGGTCTTCAACGAAGGCCCGGCTTTCGCCCGTGACGGCAGCCAGTTCGACCTGCTCATGGACGACGGCCACGCCTTCCGCGTAGGCGAGATTGAAGCCGTGGCGCTGCACGTTCCCGGCCACACCCCCGCGTGTCTCGCCTACGTCATCGGCGATGCCGTGTTCGTCGGCGATACGCTGTTCATGCCTGACTACGGCACTGCCCGCGCCGATTTCCCCGGCGGCGACGCGCGCACGCTCTACCGCTCGATCCGCCGCCTCATGGCCTTGCCCGACGAGACGCGCGTGTTCCTGTGCCACGATTACAAGGCCACGGGCCGCGACCAGTTCGTCTGGGAGACGACCATCGGCGCCGAACGCATTGCCAACGTCCACGTCCACGAAGGCGTCAGCGAGGACGAGTTCGTCGCGATGCGGGAAGCGCGCGATGCCACGCTCGGCATGCCCAAGCTCATTCTGCCCTCGATCCAGGTCAACATGCGCGCAGGCCATCTGCCCGAACCAGACAGCAACGGCGTGCGCTACCTGCGCCTGCCGGTAGACCTGTTGTAAGGGGCCGGCGGTGATCTTCGATCTGCAACATCTCCTGGCGAGCCTGTCGGGGGTAATCGTCGGTTTCGTCCTCGGCCTTGTCGGCGGTGGTGGGTCGATCCTTGCCGTGCCGCTCATGGTCTATGTCGTCGGCGTCGCCAGCCCGCACCTTGCCATCGGCACGAGCGCACTGGCCGTGGCGGCAAACGCGCTGTCGGGCCTCGCCAGCCACGCCCGGGCGCGCAACGTCAACTGGCGCTGCGGGGGCATGTTCGCCGCAGCGGGCGTGCTCGGCGCGCTCGGCGGATCGGCGATCGGCAAGGCCTTCGACGGCCAGAGCCTGCTTGCCCTCTTTGCCTTGCTCATGCTGGTCGTCGCCTTCCTGATGTGGCGAGGCCGCGGCAGCGAAGGGATCGAGGGCGTCGTCTGCAACCGCGACAACCTGCCGCGCGTGCTCGCCTTCGGCGCCGGCACCGGCCTGCTCTCGGGCTTCTTCGGGATCGGCGGTGGCTTCCTGATCGTTCCGGCCCTTGTCGCCAGCACCTCGATGCCCATCGGCCGCGCCATCGGCACCTCGCTTGTCGCAGTCAGCGCCTTCGGCCTTGCCACCGCGCTGAACTACGCCGCGTCGGGAATGCTCGACTGGCCCCTGGCGATTGCGTTCATTGCCGGCGGCATTGCCGGATCGCTCATCGGCACCAGGGCTTCGACCCGGCTTGCCGCAAGCAAGGGCACACTCAACACCCTCTTTGCCGGACTCATCGTCGTCGTGGCGCTCTACATGCTTGCGCGCAGCGGCGCTGCACTGTTCGGCTAGGCCTCTGATCCGGGGGCGGCCGTCTCGACCAGTTCGGCAATTTCGAAGGCAAAGCTCTTCCAGCCCCGCATCTTCGCCGCCTCCTGGGCCGGAGCCCGCTTCTTGCGGGCCTCGGCGAGCGACCGGGTGTGGCCCCAGAACACCTCGGTCTTGCCGTTCTCCAGTTCGGCGACGATCCGCCAGTAGTGCGTGAAACTGTCGGTCGTCGGCCCGATGGTCTTCACGTATCCATCGGGCATCGTCGCAGTCAGGTATCGGCGCTTGCGCTTGCTCATCGCCGCCCTCTGTGCCGCGCTGCAGTCCATGGAGCAATCCACCAAAGCGAACTGGCGGGACGTTTCCGCTTGCGCGCAGGGCCTGGAGAAACTAGGGGCCGTCACCAGTCGGGGAGTAGCGCAGCCTGGTAGCGCATCTGGTTTGGGACCAGAGGGTCGTAGGTTCGAATCCTATCTCCCCGACCATTTGAAGAAAATCTTTATTTTTCAACGATTTATAGACCAGATCGCACCCCAAAATATACAGCAAAAAGCACGCTGAAATATACAGTGCCCGCATTCCTCCCGCGCCGCTCGTGCGAAGCCACACACGTTTCGAGACGTAGAACCACACAAACGAACTGGCTTAGATGAGTCGCCAGCCGATTCACCCGCCGCTGTGTGAGTGGGGACCGGCTGGAGGATATCGATATGGAAAACTCATGGCAGCCAGTAACGAACCGTCCCGCTCTTGAGGTGATCGCAGAGCTTCTGCTGTGGGCTGGCTGGGATCGATTGGCCGACGAGATATATTTGGCAATTGAGGCTGATATCGAAGATAGTTAAGGAACTGAGGCACTGCGCCGACACATTCTTCCGCGCAGTGCCGACGCTTTTTACCGATTTCCACAGCGCCTCGGATTGGAGGTCAAATCAGGAAGATCTGAACACCGACCTGACGGCGGCTATGCGATGTTGCAAGCCAAGAGCTGCCTTTCAGCACACGACGCCATTGCAGACAGTGTTTGCAAGGCGCATCGTGCGTGAAAATCCGGAGTATACGCTGTGAGCAACGATGCACGAAATTCCATATACTTATGGATTGGAGGCCTAGCCTTCTTTGGGGTTTTTTGGGCGGGATTGCATTACGACCTGTTTGCAGGTGTTTCCGATACCTGGCTTTTTCCCATTCTCGGCATCCTATTGATAATCAACGTGGCGGAAGCCGCTTGGAAGATCTGGAAACGTCGAACGTCAGGCGACAATAATCCGTCGCAGAACTAACGGCCGGTCCCCACCCCTTCCCGGCCATGAGCAGGCACCCACCGCGATCTTGAAACCTGCCGGGCAGCTCCAACGGATTTTTCGCCAGAAGCGGAATTTCTCAGAGCGACGCCAAAGGCGACGTTCGTCTCTCGTGCACTATCGCTTGGGTGCAACCACAGTTTGGTCTGGATCGTAAGGCTCAGAAGGCTGGCCGCCAAAAAGCACGTCGCCGCGCATCCACCATTTCCCCGCGCCTTCAGCGCACATGCCGTAGCTGCAATTGAGGTTGTTCGACACCATGTGGCGCAGTCGCTCGACTGTCGCACAATCCACGTTCGGGCCGAACCTAATGTGCGTAACCGGTAGTGGGTTCAGGCTGCTGATATGCTTCAGAAGGTCATTGAACGACGATTGGGGTGTGGAGCGGCGTGCAAAATTGACCCCCATAGCGGGGTGATCGGCGTCTAAAATTGACCCCTTCATTCCTGGGTGTGAGGCACCGCCGTTTGGGATTTCCAAGCGGTGGGGGATGGGGATGTTGATTGTGGAGACGACGGCGAAGATCCGACGAGAAGCGAGGCAGGGTAAACCGATCAAGGCGATCGCGCGGGATATGCATTTGTCGCGCAATACGGTGCGCAAGGCGATCCGGGCACCCGAGGCGCAGTTCAGTTATGAGCGGCGAGAGCAGCCACGTCCGCAGACCGGCCCGTTCCGGGAGCGCCTGGATGAGTTACTGGAACAGAACGAGGAACGGCCCCGCCGTGATCGGCTACGGTTGACCCGGCTTCACGATCTGCTGGAGCGGGAGGGCTTCACCGGTTCCTATGATGCGGTCCGGCGGTATGCGGCGCGCTGGAAGCGGGAACGCCGGGTGGATGCCGGGGACATGAGTAAGGTGTTCATCCCGCTGCTGTTCCGCCCCGGCGAGGCCTACCAGTTCGACTGGAGCCACGAGGACGTCGAGATTGCAGGCAAGCCGATGCGGGTGAAGGTGGCCCATATGCGGCTGTGCTGGTCGCGCGCACCGTTCGTACGGGCCTATCCGCGCGAGACGCAGGAGATGGTGTTCGATGCCCATGTGCGCGGCTTTGCCTTCTTCGGCGGTGTGCCCACCCGGGGCATCTACGACAACATGAAGACCGCGGTGACGACCGTGTTCACCGGCAAGGAGCGCATGTTCAACCGACGGTTCCTGATCATGACCGACCACTACGGCGTGGAGCCTGTGGCCTGCAGTCCGGCGGCGGGGTGGGAGAAGGGCCAGGTCGAGAACCAGGTCCAGACTGGCAGGGAGCGACTGTTCAAGCCTCGCCTGCGCTTTGCCACTATCGAGGAGTTGAACGCCTGGCTGGAGGCCGAGTGCCGGCGCTGGGCCGAGCGCTATGCCCACCCGGACCTGGAAGACACGACCATCGCTGCGGCCCTGGAGAGGGAGCGCGCCATGTTGCAGCCACTGCCCGTGCCGTTCGACGGGTTCTTCGAGAGCGAACATGTTGCCACCGCGACCTGCCTCGTCAGCTTCGATCGCAACCGCTACTCGGTCATGGCCAGTGCCGCTCGGCAGGTGGTGCAGGTACGCGCCTATGCCGACCGGATCGTGATCCGCCATGCCGGCAAGGTGGTCGCTGAGCATGCCCGCATGTTCGGACGCAACCAGACCGTGCTGGATCCCTGGCATTATCTGCCAGTGCTCGCGCGCAAGCCCGGCGCCTGGCGCAACGGCGCGCCGTTCCATGACTGGGAGCTGCCGCCTGCACTGGCACAGCTGCGTCGCAAGCTAGGCAGGAGCGACGATGCCGACCGGCGCTTTGTGCGGGTACTGGCTGCCGTGATCGACGATGGCCTTGCCGCGGTTGAGGGCGCGATACGCGAAGCCTTGGCGGCAGGCGCGGTCAACGACGAAGTGGTCCTCAATATCCTGTCGCGCCGACGCGAACCGCAGGTAGCGCAGCCCATCGACGTCGTGGTGGACCTCAAGCTCAAGCATCCGCCCATTGCCGACTGCGCGCGCTACGACACGGTGCGAGGCCTTGATGCAGCGGCATGAGATGATCAGCGCCCTGAAGGGGCTGGGCTTGAAGGGCATGGTCGCAGCCTTCGACGATGCGGTCACCCATGGCATCCGCCGCGACCGCTCCGTGATGGAGATGTTGGGCGACCTCCTGCATGCTGAAGTTGCACACCGCGAAGCAGCGTCGATCCGTTACCGCATGACCGCAGCCCGCCTGCCTGCGATCAAGGATCTGGATGGCTTCGTGTTCGACGATACACCGATCAATGAAGGGCTGGTTCGTTCTCTACACGCCGGATCGTTCCTGCCTGAACAGCGTAATATCGTGCTGGTCGGCGGCACCGGCACCGGCAAGACGCACCTGGCCCTTGCCATCGCTGCCGCCGTGGTCCGTGCCGGGGCACGAGGGCGGTTCTTTAACACCGTCGATCTGGTCAATCGGCTCGAGGAAGAGGCCCGTCAGGCCAAGGCAGGCAGCCTTGCAGCGCAACTAGCCCGGCTCGACCTCGTCGTGCTTGATGAGCTGGGATATCTGCCGTTCGCCCGATCAGGCGGCCAGATGCTGTTCCACCTGATCAGCAAGCTCTACGAAAAGACCTCGGTGATCATCACCACCAACCTGGCGTTCGGCGAATGGCCGAGCGTGTTCCACGATGCCAAAATGACGACGGCGCTGCTCGATCGCATTACCCACCATTGCGATATTATCGAGACGGGCAACGACAGCTGGCGGTTCAAACACCGCAGCTGAACCCCTTCCCCCGGACCCCCATCCCCGGCGGTTAACCCGGTGGGTCCACAGGTACCTCCCACGGACGCCGCCGCCAGCGCTCCTGACGGCGCGCGTCGTCGTCCGCGGGGCCCTCCTATGGACTACCGGGATAACCGCCAAAACAACAATCAGCTGGGGTCAATTTTGGACGCCGATAGGGGGTCAAATTTGCGCGCCGGTTGACAATCTGCACCGAGACCACGCGCCAGCTCGAGCCGGTGGGGATAATGATCTATTGCAATGACTTTGGCCGCCCCCATGGCGAGAGCGGACTGAACTGCAAACAGGCCAACGGGACCACATCCCCAGATGGCTACGGTATCGTCGGGTTCGATCTGTGCGTTCTCCGCTGCCATCCACCCCGTCGGCAGGATATCCGACAGGAACAGGACCTGCTCGTCATCCAGATGCTCGGGCACGACGATGGGGCCGACGTCGGAGAATGGCACCCGGACAAACTCCGCCTGGCCGCCCGAATAGCCCCCGGTCATGTGCGAATAGCCGAAGATCCCTGACGTCGCGTGGCCATAGGCCTTTTCCGCCAGGTCCTGCTTTTCGGCCGGGTTGGAATTGTCGCAGGCGGAAAACTCCTCACGATTGCAATGGAAGCAGCGGCCGCAGCTGATGGTAAAGGGCACCACCACGCGCTGTCCTCTGACAAGCGTGCTGAGCGGCCCGGTTTCAACCACTTCGCCCATGAACTCGTGGCCAAGAATGTCTCCGGGCATCACCCCGGGGATCACGCCATCATACAGATGGAGATCGGAACCACAAATCGCCGTCGAGGTGACGCGGATGATTGCGTCGCGCGGGTTGATGATCTCGGGATCGTCGACGGTGTCGACACGGACGTCCTGCGTGCCGTGAAAGGTCAATGCGCGCATCATGCGTTCTCCGCTGGAGTGGAAGCCTGGTCCTGTTCCTCGCGCGCCTGTCTTGCAGCGCGGGTCTGCTCCTTGCGCCTTGCCGATGTCGCTATTTCCCCTGCCTCCATCAGCATCTTGAACCGGCGCAGATCGCGGCGTGCCTGGATTTCAGGTTCCCGCCCCTGCAGCTTGGCAAACAGTCGCCCCAGTTCACCGGCTGGCGGCTTGTAGGCGATGCGCACGCTGACCCGGGTCCCCCGCTCGCCCGGTGCATCCTCGAACGTCACGCGCCCCTCGGTATCGATGTCCGACCCGGCAACCGAACGCCACGCAATCAGCTCGCCCGGTTCCTCGCGCGCAATCACCGTTTCGATTGCGACGGTCCGTCCCGCGGGCGCGCGGATCGTCCAGACATTGTGCCCGTCCCCGCCGACCGGCCGCACGTCCTCGACGTTCTCCATGAACCGGGCGAGATTTGCAAAGTCGCGCCAGAACGCAAACAACTCCTCGCGCGGACGGGCAATGGTCACGCTGCGGCCGCTTACCGCATAGCTCCCGAATGAGCGTCGCGCGGCATAGCCCGGAGCAGAGTCCCCACTCACGTCACGGGGCCGACGCCTTGCTCCGAGCACCAGCCCGATGCCTGCAGCGATCGCCGTCGTCATGGCCACAGCCGCCAATGCCTGTCGGCCCGAGGGTGGTTCGTGCCTGCTCATCCTTGTTCTCCTTGCTTTTCAGCGCATGGGTGCTGCTCGGTGCTGTGATCCATCTGCGTGGATGCGAGCAGGCTTCTGCCGCACAGGTGAACGCAGTTCTGTTCAGCCAGCCGGTGCAGCACGCGGTTCACGTGGACAGGCGTCAGCCCCACGATGTCGGCAATCTCGCGCTGGGTCAGCGGGATCACGACCTTGTCGTCATCACTGCCCAGCCTGGCGCGCAGATCGGCGAGAAGCTCCACGATCCGTTCGGTCGCGTTCTTGCGGCCAAGGCGGGTAATCCATTGCGCCTGCCGCTCCATGGCTTGGACCATGGCGTGAAGGACATTCCTGACCCCGCCCTCGCCAGGGTGATCGATCTGGCCAAGCGGAATCGGCCTCGCGGTCAGGCGGGTCAGGGCCATCACTGGCAGACGGGCCTGGCCGGACAGGAGCCAGTGCGGTTCGCAGTACTCCCCGGGCAGATAAAGCGCCGTGATCTGGCGGCGGCCGTCGCGGAGCAACTCGTAGCGGCACGCCCAGCCATCCTTGATGCAGTATATGCAGTCAGAGCGGTCCCCTGCGCGGGCGAGATGTTCGTACCGCCTGAATTGTCTCCAGGGGACTTCCGATATTCGCTTGTGCATGGGCTGGCGTCCGATCGTGCTGCACCCGCTCACTGCGTCATGAACGACTGATGCAGGACTAACCCATTAATGTAGAAAGGTTTTCCGCGTTTGAGGCGTGCCGTGGACAGAGCGCGCCGATCTGTTCGCCGCAGGTGTGGCCCGCACGGCGGACATTGCTTCAACCAGGTTAGCGCAGAGGATCGAACACGCTGCGTGCGGCCTTTTCCCGATGCGATCCGGCGCTTGCAGCCGGGCACAGAGAGAGGAGGCAATCCCATGGCATCACAGGCTGGCGCCAAGCCAAACGACGAGGCCGCCGAGAATACGGCGAACGCCAAACCGGGCAGTTCCGCTGTCGGGGACGAGAACAAGTCACAGAGCTCATCCGGCAGCGGCGGCGCAAACGGGGCCAAGGCGCAGCAGGCTCGCAAGACCGCTGGCAAGCAAGGTGCAGCAAAGACGGGCGCAGCAAGAACGACTGACCCGGATCGGAGCGCGATTGCGAGCCTGAAGGCCGATCATCGCAAGGCCGAACAGCTTTTCGCCCGCTTCGAGAAGGCTGGCGAGGAGGAAAAGCAGACGCTCATCGAGGAGGTCTGCAAAGCGCTGACCCTGCACACGATGCTGGAAGAGGAAATCTTCTACCCGGCGTGTCGGGACAGCATCCCGGAAGACGACCCGCTGAACGAGGCGCAGGTCGAACATGACAGCGCGAAGGTGCTCATCGCCGATCTCATGAACCTGCGCGATGACGATCCCTTCCGGGATGCCAAGGTCAAGGTGCTGGCCGAACAGGTCAAGCACCATGTCGGGGAGGAAGAAAGCGGCAAGGACGGCATCTTTGCCAAAGCCCAGGCGCATGGGGTGGACACCCCGGAACTGGCTCAACGGCTGAAGCAGCGCCGTGCCGAGCTTGAACAGCGCGATCGTCTCCCCGGCGGAGAGCCGGTGGCGATCCACATTCGATCCACGAACAACCAACGAGAGGAATACGAAATGGCCAGTTATCAACAGCGCGGGCAGGAACGCGACGATCAGGGTCGATTTGCCAGAGGCGGTGCAGGAGGCCGCAACGGTTCGGACGATGATCGCGGATCCCGCCGCGACGGCGGCTCCGGTCGCGAACGCGATGAGGATGGGCGCTTCACCAGCTCTCGCAATGGCGGCGGATCGAGTCGGGGCCGCAACGACGACGACCGCGACTACGGGCGCAGTAACGGGCGTAGCGGGGGCGGCCGCGGTGATGATGATGGACGCGGCTGGTACGGAGATTCGCGTGGCCATTCCGAAGCAGCCCGTCGCGGGTGGGAGGACCGTGGCTCGTCGCGTCCGTCGCGCGATGACGACGACGACGACAACCGTGGCTATTCGTCACGCGGGAGCAGCCGCGACGACGACGACGATCGCGGCGGGCGCCGCCAAGGTGGAAATGGCCGCGGAAATGGCGGCGGCAACGACGGGCGCGGCTGGTATGGCGATTCCCGCGGGCACTCCGAGGCCGCACGCCGGGGTTGGGACAACCCTGATCATGGCGACAGCGGCTGGTACGGGGACTCGCGCGGCCATTCCGAAGCGGCGCGTCGCGGCTGGGACAACCCCGATCATGGCCGCAGCGGCTGGTTCGGTGATCCCGAAGGACACTCCGAAGCTTCGCGCCGAGGCTGGGAAGACCGCGGATCAACGCGCTCGTCGCGCGGTCGCGACGACGATGACCGTGGTTCTTCCCGCTCCTATCGCGGGCGAGACGATGACGACGACGATCGCGGTCGCGGTCGCGGTGGAAGCGGCGGCCACGGTGGCTGGTTCGGGGATTCCCGTGGGCATTCGGAAGCCGCCCGCAGGGGTTGGGACAACCGGAACTGAACTCTGAGCGGAAAGTGTCGGGGTCGGGCGTGAATGTCCGGCCCCTTCACTCTGCATCATGAGAGACACAACCCCGGAATCTGCAGGAAAAGGAGAACCATTCCATGCACCTACTTCCGAAAGGCGCAAGCCGCACCGCAGTCGTCGTGGCGCTCGCCGCCGCTCTTGGAGCGTGCAACGCACCCCGGGGCGATGAAGGCGCTGCAACCGGCCCGGCCACCGATGCTGCAGACGATAGCGCTGCGGCCACTGCAACTCCCGGAACCGGCGCTGTTGCCGGAGAGGCCCTGCCTCTCACCGGCCAAGCCTTTGTCGATGCGGCTTCCGGCAGCGACCAGTTCGAACTGGAAAGTGCCAGGATCGTCCAGTCAAAGGGAGTCACAGGCGATTTGCGAGATTTTGCGCAGATGATGATCCGCGATCACACTGCTTCTGCGAACGCGCTTCAGGCTGCGGCGAGCAAGGTCGAGGGCGTTCAGTTGCGCCAAGCCCCCATCCTCACCGATGCGCAGCAGGGCAAGCTCCAGCAGCTTCAGGCTGCCGATGGCAAATCCGCCCATGATCTTTACATCCGGCAGCAGGTGGAAGCGCACGAGAAAGCCTATGCCATGCTGACGACATATGCGAGCAGCGGGGACGCGAAGCCGTTGATGGACTTTGCCGCCAAGACTGCGCCCGTCGTCCAGAAGCACCTCGCCGAAGTCCGCAACATGCAGCCCTGAGGACAGCCAACGCACGCGCGCTTCAGCTATCGGTATGAACCGCGTCCGGCTTCCTGACCGGGCACTTTTCGGGTCCCGGTTCTGCGCCCGTCGCAATGAGTGGCGTGACGAACAGGCTCCGCCCTTGCTGAACGACAAGGCCTTTCTCGGCCAGGCGATGAAGGATTCGGTTGACGTGAACCGGGGTCAAACCCACGACATCGGCTATTTCGACCTGGCTTAACGAGATCAACGTCGGTTGATCGCTTGAGCCAAGTCGCTCGTAAAGATCGGCAAGCAGCTCAAGAATGCGTTCCGTCGCATTCTTCCGCCCGAGGCGGACGAGCCATTGGGTTTGCCTCTCCAGGTTGCGGACGATCCCCGCGAGTACCTGTTTGATCCCTTCCTGATCCTGCCGGTAAAGCAGATCGACCGAGATCGGTTCAGCCGCAAGGCGCGTCAGGGCCATGATGGGCGCTGTGGCATCCCTGGTGATCAGCCATTGTGGCTCACAATAGTCACCGGGAAGATAGAGGTCGGTTATCTGCCGCCGTCCATCTGCGAGAATGTCATAGCGACAGGCCCAGCCTTCCTTGATGCGATAGATCTCCGCGCGCCGATCGCCTGCTCTTGCAAGATGAGAGCCCCTGTCGAACAGGCGAGGTGCGGAAGGCTGCCTTGTCTGTGCCATGCCTTTCAGGTTCCACACGGCTTCGAAATCGGCGGCCGCTCGGCGTGGGAAGCGCCTTCGTCGGTCTTGAGCGCAGCGTTCATCATTTCTTGGTCTCTTTCCAGGCGAAGAGGAGCGAAGCATCAGCGGGAAGGCGCGCTTCGAGGCGGCCGTCTTGCAGTTCGAAGGGCAGGGCTCGGCCGTCGGATGTGGCCAGGCGCGGTTCGATGCCGTCAGTCGTGCTGCCATCTTCCATCACCAGCGCGAGCCGCGCTTCGGTCCCGGCCGGGCCATCGATGCGCATGCTGATGGTGGTTGCGTCGATCTTGTGAACGGCGCGGACAAAGACGTCGCACCAGATCAGGAAAGGAACGCCCTCGATCCGCCTGAAGCTGCGGGTGGTGTAGATCAGCGCCGCGCCGCTGCCATAGATCTCCTGGCCAACCTGTCCCGCAGGCTGGCTGTCTGGATAAAGGTCTTCCAAGGGAAAATTGAGGCGCCGCAGGATATAGCCGTTGCGGATGTCGTCCTTGGCGACACCCTCTTCCGGCAATGCATCGGGGTAGTAGAACCATGCCCGATCGAGCGCGTGGCGGCAGTATTCCGAAAGCAGCAGGCGCACGGACGGTATCAGGTCGGGCCCGCCATAATCGAGATAGCGTTCGAACGCCGAATAGCTGTCGAAGCACTCGTAGGCGGCCATGTAGGGCGCGTCCTGCAGGCACGTGACACCGAGAAGTCCACCGTGCTCGGCCCTGGCCAGCGATCGTGCGCCATCGTGCGCAATGACCTTTTCGGCCACGATCAATTCCGGCGTCAAAAGGGAGGTGCCGTCATCTCTTGCCATGCTGCTCGTCCCCTTGCTGGTTGTGCAGAGTGAACGTTGCAACGACTGCGATGTTTCCCTTTTGGGCAGGTCAAGTTACTGGAACGATTTCGAAAAACGACGAACGGAAGCTGGAGGCTGCGCAAAGCCATGCGATCCGGGTGGACAAAGGCCTCACACGATCGTTGGCACTGGCCGGGACGGCCGCAACCCTTCAGGCCCCGCGCAACGTGGCCGCGTTGTCCTTGATCATCTGACGGACCGATCGCGCCTTGCGCCCGGTCAATTGCTGGACATCATCGGTGCAGAGCTCAAGGAACCCCTCGCGGATGGCGCGGCCGAAAGACACCATGTCGTCGCTGTTCCACGGGATGCCGGCAATTTCCAGATCATCGACCGGGCGGCGCGGGATGCCCATGGCGTCGAACATCGCATACTGGCCTTCGTCATCCAGCGAGACGTATTCGACAGGCCGCCCGGTCACTTCGGCCATGATCGCCGCAACTTCGCCGAAGGTCTGCAATTCCGGCCCGGTAATGTTGTAGATTCGGCCCTCGTGGCCTTCACCGGTCAGGACCGCCACCGCGCTCTCGATGCAGTCGTCGCGCCAGACCATCGCCTCGCGGCCCTCTCCGGCGTTGGAAAACCACTTGCCGCTCTGCATCACGCCGGGGCCGGCCATCAGGATCATCGCATCGGCATAGTGGGCATCGCGCAGCATCGTCCAGCCGCAACGCGAGGCGCGGATCAGGCGTTCGGTCTCGATATGATCGTGCCGCACTTCAGCGGGGTTGGCGGGATCGTCGATGCCGATGAAGCTGGTGTAAACCACATGCCCAACGCCCGCCGCAGCGGCAGCGTCGATCGCCGCCTTGTGCTGCACCACGCGCGCCCCAACCCGCGTGCCCGAGATCAGCAGCATCCTGTCAGCGCCCTGCACCGCCTCGACCAGCGTTTCCGGCTTGTCGAAATCGCCGTAGCGCACGACGCAGCCTTGCGCGGCGCGGTCGCTGAGCTTCTCAGGCTTGCGGGTGATCAGGATGAGGTCGCTTGCACGCCCCAGCGCGATCAGCCGGTCGGTAACGCCGCGGCCATAATTGCCCGAAGCTCCGGTGATGACGATACGGCTCATGCCAGAGCGTCCAACTGCGCCTGCGGCACCCACCAGCCATGCACTTGCGGACGCAGCCGCGTCGGGATGTGGACCTTCGCCACCGGCCCTGCACCGATGTTCCCGGCATCGACCACCCAGGCTTCATGCACGAACTGGTTGTCACCGGTCTGCTGGTCCATGATGAACACCAGCCAACCATCCTTGGCCTGATCAGCAGCGGGCACATGCACCGGCTCGTTGAATCCGGCCATCGGCGGCAGGGCGAGTGCATTGGTCACCTGGGGGCTGCCTGTGTCCATCCCGTCCAGACGGAGCAGCAGGTTGAAGCTCACGCCCACCGGCCCTGCAAACAACGGCGGCCCCTGCAACTCGGGGTTCATCGAGAGCATCCAGCCGGTCTTGTAGGGACGTCCCTGCAACTTCGCCGGGATCACCGGGAAATCCCCGGGAGGGCCGATGATCGTCTCTGTAACCTCGCCGCCTTCGCTGCGCGGATCGACCGTCCAGCGGGTCAGCGCGCCCTGCATGTCCTGCGGACCCATCTGGATACCCGAAGGCTCACGGATGAAGGCGAAGGCGTTGGTATTGTTCAGGCAGGCGTCGAAGTGGAGCATGCCGCCCTCGTCCTCCCACGCGTTCATCATGTGGTACGAATGGCAACCCTTCGGCCCCTTGAACCACTTGATCTCGCGCACGTCGCCATAACGCGGCATCACGCCCAGCCAGGATTCCAGCTCCGGCTGATGGTGCCAGTGCTCCCCGCCCGCCTTCAACCGGTCAAGGTCCGCTGTCGTCGGGTAGATCGGGAAGAGCGCGTAGTTCTTGCTGATCGTGAAATCGTGCATCATCGCGCAATAGGGCGCATCGAACCACTGTTCCGACTTCAGCGTGCCATCGGGCGCAACGATGCAATAGGCGACCTTGGTCGAGGCCTGCCCGTCTGCCTCGTAACCATAGAAGAACAGCTCGCCCGTCTCGGCATCGATCCGCACGTGCGCGGTCATCGTTTCAGATTTGAGCGCGCCGCCGAAATCGTAGGAGCCAAGCGTTGCCAGCGTCCTGGGATCGACGCGATAGGGCCGCCCGTCCTCCTTGGCCATCAGCAGGCGTCCGGCGTGCCACACCGGAGTGGTGTTGGCCACGGTGCGGTCGACGCCTTGCACCGAAGGATCATCGGTAAAAGGATTGCGGTACTTGCCGAACAGCGCCTTGCCCGCCGCCTGCTCGGCCTTGTAGCGCGCGGTTTCCACGAACTTCATCAGGAAGTCCGCCGTGCCATCAGCGTTGAACGAAAGGCGGCTGACCATGCCATCGCCCGAAAGCGTGTGGTCATTGTCGAACATGGGCGGAAAAGCGGGATCAGGCACGGCGCGATAAAAGCTGCCACGCACTTCCGCTGGCAGGTCGCCCTCCACCTTCAGCCCGCGCAGGTCCACTTCCTGCCCCACCGGCTCGTTTGCGCCGGTAAAGTAGATCGTCTGCGGATACGCACCCATCACCACACCTCACCCTATCATTTGTTACGGTATGTGTAGCGCAAAGCGCAAGTCAATCAAGCCCACCAATAGGCGGTCGCACGCATTTCGATGCTCACGCGCGGCGGCGCATCGGCAGGGCAGCCGGGCAGGTCGAATGCCACGTGCGGAACGTGGTGTGCGAGCGCAGGATCGCTGTCATTGGTCTTGAACAGGACGGCTTCATCGATCGTCATCTGCGAGAACCAGTGCCAGCGGTGCGCCGGATTGTGCGCGACGACCACCCCCTCGAACGACCACTCTGGCTGCCCCGGCGCATCGAACACGGCATCGGCTGCGATCAGGTCCTGCGCAGAGATACTGCGCGCGTCGCAGAACGCCAGCGGCACGTCCTGCGGCGGCGGCGAGATGGCGCGCCACACGTTGTAGTGCGCGCATCGCACGAAGATCCGCCCGTTCGCCCCTCGTTCGCCGAAGGCCTGCGCCGTGCGGTCCGAGATATCGATATGGGCAAAACGTGCAGGCATCGAATTGTCGAGGCTCCCCGCCTTGCCGCTCTTCTCGGAAAAGCGCAGCAGCCCCGGCGCGCCAACGTGGACAAAGTCCGCACCGGTACGCGCCTGCACCAGGTCCTCGATTTCGCGCATATGCACGCGCGTCACCTTGTCGCGGTCGGCGAAGTCAGTGACGGCGCTCTTGTGCGGGACGAGCTCGAAGCCCTCGCGGTCGATGCTGGTGCCCAGCCCCCGCGCATCGGTCATGGTCATGGGCACGGGGACGATGTCCACCTCGTCGCGCTCATGGGCGTTGGCATAGTAGCGCGGCCGCGCGAACTTGCGGCCCGAGTAGGCAATCAGCGCTTCCATCATGCTCTCCTCTGCCGGCCTGCTTTTGGCGCGGGTCCGGCTTTAACGCTTTCAATTCACGTCACCCCGGGCCTGACCCGGAGTGACGACAATGGAGGGCAGTGTGATCGCACCCCAACGAAAAAGGCCCGCCGTTTCGGGCGGGCCTTTTCCAGATCAACCGGCCGCCAGCTGCTGTTCCAGCTCGCCCAGCACGCGGTAACAGTCGAACACCTTCTGCACCGAGCTGTTCGGCTCGCGCCCCTCGCGGATCGCGGCGATGAACTCGCGGTCCTGAAGTTCGATGCCGTTCATGCTGACGTCGACCTTCGAAACGTCGATCGGCTCTTCCTTGCCATTCACCAGATCGTCGTAACGCGCGATGTAGGTCGCGGTATCGCCAATGTAGCGGAAGAAGGTGCCGAGCGGTCCGTCGTTGTTGAACGAAAGCGACAGCGTGCAGATCGCACCGGTTTCGCTCTTCAACTGGATCGACATGTCCATGGCAATGCCCAGCTCGGGATGGATCGGCCCTTCGATGGCATTGGCCTTGACGATCTTGCCCGCCTGATAAGCGAACAGGTCAACCGTGTGCGCGGCGTGGTGCCACAGCAGGTGATCGGTCCACGAACGCGGCTCGCCTTTGGCATTGATGTTCTTGCGGCGAAAGAAGTAGGTCTGCACGTCCATCTGCTGGACGTTGAACTCGCCTGCCTTGATCCGGTTGTGCACGAACTGGTGGCTGGGGTTGAAGCGACGGGTGTGGCCGACCATGCAGACCTTGCCGGTCTCTTCCTGAACGCGCAGCACTTCCTGCGAATCCGCCCAGCTGTCGGCCAGCGGGATCTCCACCTGCACGTGCTTGCCCGCCTTCATGCAGGCGATGGCCTGCGAGGCGTGCATCTGCGTCGGCGTGCACAGGATCACCGCATCCACATCGTCGCGCGCCAGTGCGTCTTCCAGCTCGGTCGACGAGTGCTTGGCGCCGTACTTGGCGGCAACTGCAGCGGCCTGTTCGCCGGTGCGGCTGATAATCGAGGTGATTTCGACGCCGTCGATGTTCTTCAGGCCATCGAGGTGCTTTTCGCCGAACGCGCCGGCGCCGGCCAAGGCTATGCGCATGTCTGTTCCCTTTCTTGCAAAAAAGGACCGGGCAACCGGTGAGGTTGCCCGGCAAGGGTGGATTGGGTTTGTCAGTCCGCGGGTTCGAGCACGATGTGCCCGATCGCGGTGTTGCTGCACGGAATGTGGTAATGGCGGTTGAGGCGCTTGACCTTCTTCCCCAGCGCCCCGCGCATGATCAGCCACATCACCATCTCGATGCCTTCGCTGCCGGTTTCGCGCAGGTACTCGATGTGCGGAATGTGGCGGACATCGTCATTGTCCGATTCCAGCATGTCGAGGAACTTGTTGTCCCACTCACGGTTGAGTAGCCCGGCGCGCGGGCCCTGAAGCTGGTGGCTCATGCCGCCGGTGCCCCAGATCTGCACGTTGAGGTCCTCGGGGAAGCTTTCCACGGCGCGGGCAATCGCCTCGCCCAGCGCCCAGCACCGGTTGCCCGAGGGGACGGGGTAGGTGACGACGTTCACCGCCAATGGCACGACCTTGACCGGCCATTTCTCCGGCTGGCCGAACATCATCGAAAGCGGCACCGTCAACCCGTGGTCGACGTCCATCTCGTTGATGATGGTCATGTCGAAGTCTTCGAGGATCAGGCTCTGCGCGATGTGCCAAGCGAGGTCGGCATGGCCTTCCACGTCCGGCACCGGGCGCGGGCCCCAGCCTTCGTCGGCCGACTTGTAGTGCTCGCCGCAGCCGATCGCGAAAGTCGGGATGATGTTCGCGTCGAAGGCCGAAGCGTGGTCGTTGTAGACCAGGATCACCACGTCGGGCTTTTCGCGGGCTTCCCATTCGCGGGTCCACTCGTAGCCCTTGAAGATCGGGCCGAAGTAGTCGTCCTGCCACTTGCCCTGGTCGACAGCGACGCCAAGCAGCGGAACGTGGCTGGAGCCGACGCCAGCAGTAATCTTGGCCATGTCAGTAGCCTCCCTTGATCGAGCGATTGCCTTCGGGCTTGCGGCCGCCTTCCAGCATCATCTGGCGATATTCAGGCCAGGTCATGTCGGTCATCGTGCTGACCGCCTCGGCAAACGGCAGCCCGTCCGAAGAGAAAAGCTTCGAGAGGAAGTAGACGTTCCCGCCAAGGTCGAGCAACGCGTTGTAGTCGCGCCGAAGCAGCGCCTGCTTGGCTTCCTCGCTGATCTTCCACTCGTCGAGATAGGCGCGCTCGTCGGCCTTGAACCGTTCGCGGTTCTCCGGCTTCATCAGGCTCATCGCGAACTGGTTGATCCAGTAGCCCTTGCGGGCGCGGGCAGCGGTGTAGACGCGGGTGCCCGGAATGTCCTCGAACTCGGCGAGGTATTCGTGGATGTTCTGGGTCGGCTTGGCTCTTTCGGTCACAGGCCCCTCTCCTTCAGCTTGGCGTCAAGGCGCGGGAACACGCGGCGCGCGTTGCCCTCGAAGATCGCGTGGCGTTCGGCATCGCTGATGTCGAGTGCGTCGACATAGCGCTTGGTATCGTCGAAATAGAACCCGGTGGTCGGGTCAATCCCACGCACCGCGCCGACCATTTCCGACCCGAACAGGATGTTCTTGTTCTCGATCACGTCGGCCAGCAGGTCGATGCCCGGCTGGTGATAGACGCAGGTGTCGAAAAAGATGTTGTTCATCAGGTGCGTGTCGAGCGACGGCTTCTTGAGCATGTCGGCAAGGCCGCGATAGCGTCCCCAGTGGTAGGGCACCGCGCCGCCGCCATGCGGAATGATGAAGCGCAGGGTGGGGAACTTGCTGAAGAGGTCGCCTTCGAGCAGCTGCATGAAGGCGATGGTGTCAGCCGCGATGTAGTACCCGCCCGTCGCATGCATCGCCGGGTTGCACGATCCCGATACGTGGATCATCGCCGGAACGTCCAGCTCGCACATCTTCTCGTAGAACGGGAACCAGTATTCATCGGTCAGCGGCGGATGCTTGAAGTGGCCACCGCCCGGATCAGGGTTGAGGTTGCAGCCGATGAAGCCGAGCTCGTTCACGCAGCGCTCCAGCTCGCGGATCGAGGACGACATGTCCGCTTCCGGAGACTGCGGCAGCATGCACACGCCCGCGAAGGTGTCAGGGTAAAGCCCGACAACGCGCGCGATCAGGTCGTTGCAGACCTGCGCCCACTTCACCGCGACCGACTGATCGCCAACGTGCGGGGCCATGGCCGAAGCGCGGGGGGAGAAGATCGTCATGTCCGCGCCACGCTCCTTCAGCAGGCGCAGCTGGTTCGATTCGATCGTCTCGCGGATCTCGTCATCCGAGATTTCGGGATAGGGCGGGCACTCGGTCCCGGCCTTGAATGCGGCCTTCTGCTTCTCGCGCCATTCGTCGTGCGCCTTTGGCAGCACGGTGTAGTGGCCGTGGCAGTCGATGATCATGGTCATGCGACTTCAGTCCTCTTAGCGTTGAATGCGATTGTCTTGCCCGCCTGCTCGCGCTGGCGCTTCACGGTCCCGCTGGTCATCACCGGCTCGATGCCCAGCGATTCCAGCGTCTTGCAGCTCTCTTCCATCTCGGCCGCACGACGGAGCCCATGCGTCGTCATGCGCTCGACATTGTACTCGGCGCGATCGAACCAGCTCTGCGTCTTCTCGCTGGCGTCCAGGGAGGACAAAACCTCGTCCACCACGCCGGCCTTCGTCGCCGCCAGCATCATTTCGGCGGTCAGCGCCTCGATGCCCTTTACCATGATCGAGCGGATCATCTTGATTGCGCTGGCCCGGCCGATCTCGTCCCCAACCACTCGCGTCTTGGCAAAGCCTGCCGCCTGCAGCCGCGCCTCGGCCTCTGCAGCATGGGCACCCGAAATCAGCAGCGGCACATTCATCCGAGCGGGGTTGACCGGGGCCAGCACCGCAACGTCGACATAACGCCCGCCTGATGCCTCGATCGCCTTGGCGGCGGCCCGCTTGGTGTCGGGTGCCACCGAATTCATGTCGCACCAGAGCGCGCCCGGCTTCAGCAGACCGGCATAGTCCTCAGCCGCAGGCAGCGCCGAATCCGCCGTCACCAGCGACAGCACCACGTCGGCATCGCCAAGCGCATCTTCGGCCGAGCCGCAGATCACCACGCCCGCCTCTTCCATCACCGCCCGTCGTGCCGGGTTGATGTCGAAGGCCAGCGCCGCAGACTCCCAGCCTGCCGCCTTGGCAAAAGTGGACCCGGCCTCACCGAAGCCGATCAGGGCAATCACGCTCTCCATGGCGCCCGGTCCTGCGCGGCAAGGCGCAAAGGAACAAATGCAAACATCGCCACAGGTATAAATTTATGCAAACCCTTCTGCGGCAACCTCGCGCAGCAGGGCGACGAAGGCGGCCTGAGGAGCAGTTGGCCGCCAGCCTTCTCGCGTGGTGATGCCGATGGTCCGCGCCACCGGCACCGGCGGCGGCAGCGTGGCCAGCACGCCCGCGTCCAGTTCCACCGCCAGTTGCGCCGGGGACAGCAGCGTCAGCGCGTCAGATCCCAGCAGCAATTGCCGTACCGTCAGCACCGATCCGCACTCGATCCCCACCCGCGGCGGCTCCGCCCCGGCGCCGCGCATCATGCCTTCCCAGTAGTGGCGCAACGGCGTGTCGCTGGCGGGCAGAATCCACGGAAACGCCGCCAACGCGGCGCCATTCACCGTGCCTGCCAGCAAGGGATGCCCGGCGCGCATCACCAGTGCAGGACGATCTTCGAACACCGCCTCCTGCGCCAGATCATCGAGAGACGCCGCATCACGAAGCGCGCCCAGCATCAGGTCCACTTCACCGTCGCGCAAAGGTCCGGAAAGCTCGGCATGGCTCCCTTCCACCACTGCCACATCCACCCCCGGATGGGCTCCGGCAAAGCGCAGGATCGTCTCGGGCAGCCAGCGCGCGCGGCTCAGCGGCATGGCGCCAACCACCACCCGCCCCGCCGCCTTGCCCTGCCAGGCCGCCACTTCGGCAAGGCCTGAACGCAGTTCCGCCATCGCCAGGCCGAACCCGCGTGCGCGCCTTTCGCCCGCAGGCGTCAGCATCACCGAACGCCCGCGCCGGTCCACCAGCCGCTGCCCCAGCGCGACCGAAAGATCCGCCACCGCCCGGTGCAGCGAGGCCGACGAAAGCCCCGTCGCTTCCGCCGCCACTGCATAGGACCCAGCCCTTGCCAGCGCGAGGAACGCCCGCAATTGCGTGCCAGTCACGCGCGGAGAGCCGACATGCGCAATCGCAGCTTCGGCACGCGGTGCAAGCAGCAGCGCGGGCTCGGTCGGCGTCATGCCGGCCGGCCCACGTTCGAACAGCGCACATCCCAGGTCCGCCTCCAGCCGGGCGATCGCCTGCGTCAATGCAGGCTGCGTCAGGTTCACCGCCCGCGCCGCCCGCGTCACGCTGCCGTGGCGCACGGTCGCCGCGAACGCCGCGATGTGGCGGACATTGATCGCAAGGAGTTGCATGGTGCATCGCTTAGCATTTCCTTATGGGCAGTGCCAAACATTGCATTGGTTCCTCGCGCCCCGCAGTCGCATGGAACCGGCGAAGATTTTTCATGGGAGCCGGAAATGTCGGGAATCGTCGTCCAGAACATCGAACGTGCCGATCCAGCCGTGATCGATGGCCTTGCCGCCTGCGGCGTCGCCACCGTCCACGAAGCGCAAGGCCGCACCGGCCTGCTCGCCTCCTACATGCGCCCGATCTATCGCGGCGCGCGCATCGCCGGCAGCGCCGTCACCATCAGCGCGCCTCCGGGTGACAACTGGATGGTCCACGTCGCCATCGAACAGCTTCAGGCCGGAGACATCCTGCTCCTCGCCCCGACCTCACCGTGCGAAGACGGCTACTTCGGCGATCTTCTCGCCACCAGCGCGCAGGCGCGCGGCTGCCGTGGCCTGGTGATCGACGCTGGCGTGCGCGACGTGCGCGACCTCACGGAAATGAACTTCCCCGTCTGGTCCAAGGCGATCTACGCGCAAGGAACAGTCAAGAACACGCTCGGCAGCGTCAACGTGCCCGTGGTCTGCGCCAACGCGCTGGTGAATCCCGGTGACGTGATCGTGGCCGACGATGACGGCGTCTGCGTCGTGCCCCGCGAAAAGGCCGCCGAAGTGCTCAAGGCCGCGCAGGCGCGCGAAGCCAACGAAGGCGAAAAGCGCGAGAAGCTCGCTGCCGGCGTCCTCGGCCTCGACATGTACAAGATGCGCGAACGGCTGGAGAAGGAAGGCCTCAAGTATGTCTGAGGCAGGCATGCCCCAAGGCATTCGCTGCATGTGGATGCGCGGCGGCACGTCCAAGGGCGGCTACTTTCTCAAGGATGACTTGCCGCAGGACACGGCCCAGCGCGATGCCTTCCTCCTGGCCATGATGGGCAGCCCCGATCCCGTGCAGATCGACGGAATGGGCGGCGCCGATCCCCTGACCAGCAAGGTCGCGGTCGTTTCCAAGTCCAGCCGCGAGGGCATCGACGTCGACTACCTGTTCCTGCAGGTCTTCGTCGATCAGGCGATCGTCACCGATGCGCAGAACTGCGGCAATATCCTTGCCGGCGTAGGCCCCTTCGCGATCGAGCGCGGGCTGGTAGCGGCCACCGGCGATGAAACCCGCGTCGCCATCTTCATGGAGAACACCGGCCAGGTCGCCGTCGCCACGGTCAGCACGCCCGATGGCAAGGTCACCTACAAGGGCGATGCGAAGATCGACGGGGTCCCCGGCTCCCACGCGCCGGTGCCACTCGAATTTCGCGATACCGCCGGTTCCTCGTGCGGCGCGCTCCTGCCCACCGGCAACGCCGTCGACGAAGTGAATGGCGTGGCTGTCACCCTGATCGACAACGGCATGCCCTGCGTGGTGATGAAGGCCGAGGATCTCGGCATCACCGGCTACGAAGACCGCGACTGGCTCGACAATGCGAGCGATCTCAAAGCGAAGATCGAAGACATCCGCCTCGCCGTCGGCGAACGCATGAATCTGGGTGACGTGAAGGAAAAGTCCGTCCCCAAGATGATGCTCGTCGCCCCGCCGAAGAATGGCGGCGCGGTAACCGTGCGCAGCTTTATCCCCCACCGCGCCCACGCCACCATCGGCGTCCTCGGCGCGGTCAGCGTCGCCACCGCCTGCCTGATCCCCGGCTCGCCCGCCGCCGAGGTAGCCTCGATCCCCGAAGGCAGCCGCAAGCTGCTCTCGGTCGAACACCCCACCGGCGAAATGAGCTGCGTTCTGGAAGTGGACGACGCCGGCGAAGTCCGCACCGCCGCCCTCCTGCGCACCGCGCGCAAGCTGATGGATGGAGTAGTATTTGCATGACCGACCAGAACCGCATCATCAGCTGGCACGCCAATCCATCGAAGCCGCGCTACACCCCGCCACCCGGCGCGGTCGATGCGCATTGCCATGTCTTCGGCCCGATGGCGCAGTTCCCGTTCAGCGCCAAGGCCAAGTACCTGCCGCAGGATGCCGGCCCGGACATGCTCTTCGCCCTGCGCGATCACCTGGGCTTTGAACGCAACGTCATCGTTCAGGCCAGCTGCCACGGCACCGACAATGCCGCCACGCTCGATGCCATCGCCAAGTCGAACGGAAAGGCCCGCGGCGTCGCCGTGGTCGATCCCGCGATCTCCGAAGCAGACCTCCACGCCCTGCACGAAGGCGGCATCCGCGGCATCCGCTTCAACTTCCTGAAGCGCCTTGTCGACGACGCGCCCAAGGACAAGTTCCTCGAAGTCGCGCAGCGCCTGCCCAAGGGCTGGCACGTGGTGATCTATTTCGAGGCCGACATCCTCGAGGAACTGCGCCCGTTCATGGACGCCATCCCCGTCCCCCTCGTGATCGACCACATGGGCCGTCCCGACGTGCGCCAGGGACCGGACGGTGCCGACATGAAGGCCTTCCGCGCCTTCCTCGACAGTCGCGATGACATCTGGTTCAAGGCCACCTGCCCCGACCGCCTCGATGCCATCAAGGAAGGCGGCGCGGGCGATCCGTGGAATGCCTTTGCCGATGCCGTGGCGCCGCTGGTGGCCGATTATCAGGACCGCGTGCTGTGGGGCACCGACTGGCCGCACCCCAACATGGACACCGAAATCCCCGACGACGGCCACCTCGTCGACATGATCCCGCGCATCGCGCCGACCGAGGAACTCCAGCGCAAGCTGCTCATCGACAACCCGATGAAGCTGTACTGGGCAGATTGAGGACGGCGGGCGAGAGCTTCAACCGATTGCGCTTGCAGCATGGTGCGATAGTCTGCGAACCATGCTGCATCGCCATCTGCCTCTCACCGTCCTCGCGCTACTCGCCCTGATCCCCACCACGGCAAGCGCCGAAACGCTCTATGTCCGTGCCGGGCGGCTGATCGATCCGGAAGCCGGACGGGTTCTCGCCGCGCAGGTGATCAAGGTCGAGGAAGGGCGCGTCGTGGCTGTCCAGCCCGATGGTCCCTTGCCCGCAGGCGCGAAAATCGTGGATTGGTCGGCCTTCACCGTCCTGCCCGGCCTGATCGACTGCCACGTGCACCTCGCCGACGTCGAACAGTCCAGCAACGTCGCCGAGCCGCTGCTCCATTCAGCCATGGAGATCGGCTTCATTGGCGCGCGCAATGCCAGGAAGACCCTGCTCGCAGGCTTTACCTCGGTGCACGATGTCGGCTCCTTCCGCGCCTATGCCGATGTCGAACTGCGCAACGCCATCAACCGTGGCGACGTGCCCGGCCCTCGCGTCAGCGCGGTGGGGGCCTATGTCACCATCCCCGGCGGCGGCGGCGAGGTCACCGGCTTCTCGCCCGATGTCACCGTCCCTGCCGACATGCGCGCCGGCGTCGTCACCGATGCGGCGGACGTTACCCGCAAGGTCAACGCGCTGTTCCAGAACGGCGCGGATTCGATCAAGCTGATCGCCACCGGCGCAGTGCTGGCGCAAGGCACCGAACCCGGCCAGATCGAACTGTCGGGCGAGATGATGAAGGCAGCGGTCGACGTTGCCCGCCAGCGCGGATCATGGGTCACCGCCCATGCCCATGGCGCCGCCGGAATCAAGCTTGCCATCCAGTCGGGCGTCAAGGCGATCGAGCATGCCAGCCTGATCGACGATGAAGGCATTGCCCTTGCCAAGGCGCGCGGCGTCTGGCTCGACATGGATATCTACAACGGGGATTTCATCGCCGAGGTCGGCAAGCGCGATGGCTGGCCTGCCGACATGCTGCGCAAGAACGACGAGACCACCCAAGCCCAGCGCGCAGGCTTCCGCAAGGCGGTCAAGGCCGGGGTCAGGCTCAGCTATGGCACCGACGCCGGGGTCTTCCCCCACGGCGCCAATGCGCGGCAGTTCAAGTACATGGTCCGCTACGGAATGACGCCGATGCAGGCAATCCAGTCTGCCACCACCGTCGCCGCCGACCTGCTCGGCTGGAGCAAGGACGTCGGCGCCCTCTCGCCCGGCCATTGGGCCGACATGATCGCAGTCACCGGGGACCCCCTGGCCGATATCGCCGTCCTCGAAGACGTGCGCCATGTCATGAAGGGTGGCGAATTGGTGAAATGAGCGAAAAGGGGCGGCCCGGATCGAGCCGCCCCGATCTGCCGGCAAGGGAGGACCGGCAAGAGCCGACAGGGCCGGAGGGGGACGGCCCGCCAGATGGCAATCACTGCTCGCTCAGAGCAACTTCCACGTCACCGGCACGACGATGGCCGTGGCGCCGCCCGGCGGTGGCGGCACCGAACCGGCGCGCGTCGGCATGGCCAGCGCCTCCTTGTCGAGCGTGCTTGAGCCCGAGGGCGCGACAAGTTCGGTTCGCTCGATGTTGCCGCCAGCGCCGACGAACACCTTGACTTTGGCCGTGCCTTCCTCGCCGCGCATCTGCGCCGTGCGTGGATAGGTCTGCTTGGACGCGATGATGCGCGTCACCTGCTTCTGCCACTCGGCAGACTGCGCAAAGGCAGGCATGGCGGTTGCGGCAAAGGCAAGCGAGGCAATGCCAAGTGCGATCCTGTCGATAATCTTCATGGGTCGTTCCTTCGATCTTCTTGAATGACGTTGCGGCTTTCAGAATTCGGACCAATCGTCCTCGTCGACCTTCAGGGCAGTATTGCCGAGGACCGGAGCGGGGCGCGCTGCAGGCTGCGCGGCGGGCTCTGCCGTCGCAGTAGCCACGGGCAGCGGAGCGGGCTTCGACGCTGCGGGCGCAGAAGCTTGCGGCTTGGCGGAGAGCAGTGCCGATGAGCGGGCCTGGCCGCTCGTACCAAGGCGGAAGCGCCCGACCTGCTCGACCAGCGCAATGGTCTCGTTCGAGAGATTGCGCGTTCCGGCCGAGCTTTCCTCGACCATCGCGGCATTGCGCTGGGTAAAGCTGTCCATCGAACCGACCATCGCCGAGATGTCGGCAATGCCGGCCGCCTGCTGTCCGGCAGCCTCGGCGATCTGGTCTACCAGCTCCGAGACCGCACTGACTTCGTTGACGATCTGCCGCAGGGCCTCACCGCTCGATTCGACCAGGGCAACCCCGCCGCTGACCTCTTCGGTGCTCTTGCCGATCAGGTCGCGGATCGATTTGGCGGCATCGGCAGACCGCTGCGCCAGGGCACGCACTTCGGTGGCGACCACCGCAAAGCCCTTGCCGGCATCACCGGCACGCGCGGCCTCGACTCCGGCATTGAGCGCCAGCAGGTTGGTCTGGAAGGCAATGCCGTCGATGACCCCCACGATCTCGGCCATCTCGCGCGAACTGGCCTCGATGCTGCGCATGGCGGCCACGGCACGATTGGCGGTATCGCCAACACCGTCGGCGGTGTTGCGGGCCACAGACAGGCGGGTGCTCGTCTGCTTCACGTTCTCGGCCGTGGTCCTGACCGAGGAGCTGAACTCGGTGATCGTGCGCGATGTTTCAGCCAGCGATGTCGCCTGCTGCTCGGCGCGCAGCGCCAGGTCCGATGCCGCGCTCGAAATCTCGTCCGTACCAAGCTTGATCGTGTGGCAACCCTCGACGATCTTGCCGAGCACCCGCTCAAGCGCGGTCACGGCAGCATTGTAGTCGACATGCAGCTTTGCCAGCGCGCCCGATCCGTTCTCCTTGACGCGGAAGGTCAGGTTTCCTTCGGCCAACGCGGTCAGTCCCTCGCCGATCTCATCGATGGTCAGCTGCACTTCGCGGGCGCGCTGCTTCTCGGCTTCGGCGCGGGCATGGTCGGATGCGAAGACATCGCGGAAGCGATCAAGCGCGCGGGCAAGCTGGCCAAGTTCGTCGGACCGGGAAAGGCCCGGGACGGCGACGTTATGATTTCCATCGATCAGGCGCGACACGGCGTCCGACATCGACACCACCGGCTTGGCGATGTTGCGAATGAGATAGACCAGCAGGACAACCGCGCTGAGCAGAGCAAGGCCAAGCGCCGCAAGGGTGAACTTGCGCGCCGAGGCATAGATCTTCTCGGCATTGGCGGCGACCGCAGCGCCGTCCTTCTTGTTGGCCTCGATCACGGCGAGGATCGTGTCTTCCAGGGCATAGAAGGTATCGATGCCCTCGCCATCGTGCATCACCTGGGCGCCCCGGGTGTCGCCGCCGATCGCCATCGCCTGCATGGTTTCATCCTGGGCAAGGAAAGTCGCCCAGGCCTGCTTCAGCGCGGCCGTCCCGGTCTTCTGATCCGGCGTGATGGCAAGTTTCTCGAACTCGACGATTTCCGCATCGATCGCGCTGCGCGCATTCCTGAGCAGTTTCTGGCCGCGCGCCACGGCCTCGGGCGTCTCCCCACTGAACATCTCGTCCTGCTTGAGGCGATATTGCGAGGTGAAGGCGTGGATATCGCCGAGCTTTTCCGCGCTGGGTATCCAGATGTCGCGCTGTTCGGCGGCAATGGCATTGACCTCGCCGATCTTCGAAATCGCGAACAGGCCCATGCCTGCCATCGCCGCAAGCAGCAGTGCAAAAGCAGCGATGAATTTTTTGGTTATGTTGAAGCTGAACATCAATGTTCCCCGACAGGCCTTGCGGCATGTCACCCGCTTATGCCGGGAGGGGGGAACTTTCCGTATCGCGACGGCCCCGTAGAGTCGCGCACTGGCCTAGAAAGGTTTTCTCCAGCCAGATTGTCACAACGCTACTGTTTGCGCAGCTTTCGGCCCGATACGGGCCACCTTCATGGTTAATGTTGCCGGGGGGTCAAGCGCCCAGAAGATGCAGCGTCACGCGCCGACGATGGCCTGCCCGGCGGTGCTCGCACAAATATATGCCCTGCCACGTGCCCAGTGCCAGTCGCCCCCCGACCAGCGGAATCGATAGCGACACGCCCGTGAGTATCGACTTCAAATGCGCCGGCATGTCGTCGGGACCTTCATCGTCATGGGCATAGCCACCGTTCTCCGGCGCAAGACGCGAAAGCCAGCGAACGATATTGCCCCGCACTTCAGGCGCGGCGTTCTCCTGGATTGTCAGTGAAGCCGAGGTATGGCGGCAGAACACGGTCAGCAAGCCGGTGGCCATGCCCTGTTCGCCAGTCCAGCGCACCACATCGCGGGTTATCTCATGCAGGCCTTGGCCCGGGGTAGCGATGGTGATCTCGGTGGCAGACTGGCGCATGACGGCCTTATGGCAGCATATGCCCTCGCCGCGCCAGACCTCGCAGCCGTCCGACCCACACCCCACACAACACCGTCACCCCGGGCTTGACCCGGGGTCCCGCTTTTCTTCCTGCACACCCTCGCAACAAGAAAGCGGGATCCCGGGTCAAGCCCGGGATGACGATGAAGGGTGGTGCTGGAACAACTTGACAAAAAGAACCATATAGGTTATACGCCCCACCCTCAGGTCAGGAGAGGGCACAAGGCCAACCCGCTCCTCTCCTTCGGAAGCTGACGCTGTGTGCGGAAAGCTTCCGGCGCGATCGGTGCGGCAGGTGCGCAGCGGGTTCAACGAGGGGCGTAAAGCCCAAGACCCACCGGGCATTCCCTGCCGTTACCCAAGGACAGACAGGACAACCCAGGGCTGATAGCACGGCGCCGAACCCTGAGCGACGCTGCGGATGCGGAACCCGCCATGACTTGCGTGACAATGTCGGCGCAAACGACAGGTTCTTTTCACGCAGCCGCTTGCCAGAAGCCAAGGCAGCAAGCGAGCCGCTGCCAAGGCTTCGTCCTTTCACATGTGTCCGCCCTCAGGCTGAGCCGACAAGGGGTCCGGAACCGCCCCCCGGCCACTCGCAACCGGTCCCGCGCCCCATCCCTTGCGTGCCAAACGGCACCGCACCGGTCGCGCGATCTGTCACTTCCCACCGGCGCACCGGTCCGTATTCGCCAGCGGATGCCTACTCATAACACCCCTGCGTCCCCGCGCAGGCGGGGACCTCGGTGTTCTTACGGAACCTCACAGTAAACCGACTGAGGCCCCCGCCTGCGCGACGAGCCGAAGGACGGGGGAGCGGGGGTGGCAAATCAGGCGCCCCCCTTGCAACCACCGCCTCTCCCCGCCACAGCAACGCCATGCCGTTCGAGATAGCCAGCAGCGCAATTGCGACGATGACGGTGGCGGCCCGCGATGCCTGCCCCGACGAGGCGTGCGGCCTCCTGCTTGGCTGTGGCACCCGCGTGGAAACCGCCGTTCGCACCGCCAATGTCGCGGCCGACCCGGCGCGCCATTTCGAGATCGATCCCGCCGCCCTCATCGCCGCGCACAAGGCGGCGCGGGCTGGCGGGCCGGACGTTCTCGGCTATTTTCACACGCATCCCAACGGCCTTGCCCGCCCGTCATCCACCGACGCAGCCAGCGCCGCGCACGATGGCAAGGTCTGGGCGATTGCCGCGCCGGTCCGCGACGGATCGTGGGCAATTACGTGTTGGCACGATGGCCCGAACGGGTTCGAAGCGCTTTCCTATGCGGTCATCGCTGGCTAAGGCTGTAAGGCATCAACCCGTTTGCTCGCACAGAGCCCCTTGCGCAGACCACTGATCCAAAAAGGCCTTCCATCAGAACATGACAGCACCTGCTTCCGCGCTCGATCTCGCCAGCCTGCTCTGCTCGCGCCTTTGCCATGACATGCTCAGCCCGGTAGGCGCGCTTTCCAACGGTCTCGAACTCCTAGTCGAGGAGAAGGACCCCGAAATGCGTCAGCGCTGCTTCGAACTGCTCGAACAGAGCGCGAAGGCGTCGGCAGACAAGCTCAAGTTCTTCCGCCTCGCCTTCGGTGCGGCCGGCGGCTTCGGCGATTCCGTGCCGGTGAACGAGGCGCGCGCCCTGATCGATGCGCTGGCCGGCAGCAACGGGCGTGTCGCGGTGAACTGGATGTTCGGCGTCGATGCCTTGGCCAAGCCCGCGGTGAAGACCCTGCTCAACCTCGCCCTGATCGGGCTCGACGCGCTGGTCCGCGGCGGCACGCTCGATATCGGTGCAGAAGTGAACGGCGGCGCGATCGAGATCGTCGTGCGCGCCGCCGGGCAGCGCGTGGCGTTTGATCCGGCGGTCGGTCAGGCGCTTGAAGGCACGTTGGCTGCAAGCGAACTGTCCAGCAAGACGGCGCCCGCCGCGATGGTCCAGCAGCTTGCCGCCTCGGTCGGCGGCGGGGTGCAGGTCCACGTCACGGCGGAAAGCCTGGTCATGGGCGCAGTGCTCCCGGCAGCCTGATCCATGATGCGCCGCTGGCTCGTCCATCGCGAGGTGCCATCGCCGAACTGGAACGAGCGCAAGCTGCCGGTCACCATGGTGGTGCTGCACTATACCGGCATGGAGACCGCACAGGCGGCGCTTGATCGGCTCTGCGATCCGGCAGCGGAAGTCTCGGCGCACTACATGATCGACGAGGACGGCACCGTCACCGGCCTGGTGGACGAGGACAAGCGCGCCTGGCACGCCGGGCGGTCCTCCTGGCGCGGGATCACCGATATAAACTCGGCGAGCGTCGGGATCGAACTGGTAAATCCCGGCCACGAATTCGGCTACCGCCCGTTCCCCGACGCACAGATCGAGGCGCTGCTGCCGCTGCTCGCCGATATCGTCAAGCGGCACAACGTGCCCCGCGCCAACGTTGTCGGCCATTCCGACGTTGCCCCGGCGCGCAAGGAAGATCCGGGCGAGTTGTTCCCGTGGGAATTGCTCGCTCGGCACCGCCTCTGCCTGCCCACACCCAAGCTCTCGATGCGGCTGCTCTACGACAACGAGGCTGCGTTCTTCCTCGCCCTCGAACGCTTCGGCTATGACATTTCCGATCAGGAAGCCGCAGTGCGCGCCTTCCAGCGGCGCTGGCGGCCACACCGGATCGATGGGCAGGTCGATGGCCAGATCGGCGCATTGCTGTTCGAACTCCTGTTGGAACGCGATCTCGGTCATGCTAGGTGACCGCTCGCCAGGGGGCCGGGCAGCCGCGTGATCGCAAGATCCCGAGGAAAGTCCGGGCTCCACGAAACAAGGGTGGCGGGTAACGCCCGCCGGGCCTGACACCGCAAGGTGGAAGGTCAAGGGAAAGTGCCACAGAGAGCAGACCGCTAGTCCGCAAGGACGAGTAAGGGTGAAAGGGTGCGGCAAGAGCGCACCGCGCGACCGGCAACGGAAGCGGCACGGCAAACCCCACCCGGAGCAAGATCGAATAGGGACTGCGCGCTCTTCCGAGCAGGCTTGTTTCGGGCCAGCAGTCCGGGTTGATTGCTTGAGCGTTCCGGCAACGGTCCGCCTAGAGGAATGGCTGCCAGCGGCGATACGGTCCACTTGTGGGATACCGTCGGCGCTACAGAACCCGGCTTACAGGCCCCCTGGCGCTTCGATGGTTTCCTACAGCGCTGCAAGTTGTTAGGACGGGTCCATGTCCGGCGGCCATCATCACCATCACGATCATCATGGGCATGGGCACGGGCATGACCACCATGGCCATGGCCATTCCCACGCTCCCGCCAGCTTCGGCCGGGCCTTTGCCGTCGGCATCACGCTGAACCTCGGCTTTGTCGTGGTCGAGGCGGTCTACGGTGTGATGGCCGGTTCGATGGCGCTGGTGGCAGATGCCGGACACAACCTGTCCGACGTGCTGGGACTCGTCATCGCCTGGACCGCCAGCGTGCTGGCAGCGCGGCCGCCCTCGGCCCGCTTCACCTATGGCTTCAAGTCCAGCTCGATCCTGGCCGCCCTCGGCAATGCCGCGTTCCTGCTGGTCGCGCTGGGCGCCATCCTGGTCGAGACGATCCGCCGGCTGATAGAGCCCGAGCCGGTTGCGGGTGGTCCGGTCATGGCGGTAGCCGCCGTCGGCATCGTGATCAACACCGTCACGGCGCTGATGTTCATGCGGGGGCGCAAGCACGATATCAACATCCGCGGCGCCTACCTGCACATGGCTGCAGACGCTGCGGTTTCGGCCGGCGTCGTTGTCGCAGGCCTGCTGATCACGCTGACAGGTGCGCAATGGATCGATCCGGTCACCAGCCTTGTCATTGTCGGCATCATCGCCGCAGGCACATGGGGGCTGCTCAAGGATTCGCTGCGCATGGGCCTGCACGCCGTTCCGCCCGGAATCGACGAGCAGAAAGTGCGGCACTTCCTCAACTCGCTGAGCGGGGTCGAGGCGGTGCACGATCTGCACATCTGGCCGATGAGCACGACTGAGACCGCGCTGACCGCGCACCTCGTGATGCCGGGCGGCCATCCGGGTGACAGCTTCCTCCACCAGCTCGCGCATGAACTGGACCATGATTTCGGCATTGGCCACGCAACCGTCCAGGTCGAGACGATCGATGGCCACGAATGCGCGCTGTTGCACGATAACGTGGTGTAAACAGCCCCATCGTGCATCCCTCAATGTCCCAAGAGACAGGTCGCAGGGCACGGGACAGAGGGCCATATCGGCATCAGGAGACGTTCCGATCGGGGCAGACTTACCCCTCCGCCCCGGTTCCTCCCTTGATCCCCGGCTACTCGTTCCCTTCGGCCGGGGTACCAATTCTTCAGGCGCGCTGCCCCACGCAGCGCGCCTATTTTTTGCCAATTACACTTCGTAATCAAGCACATGCACCATGGGCCATGTGGAATCGCCCCGTGCAGCTACCACCTCTGGTCGCGGAGGGGCGGGCCGGCAGCCTCAGATCTTGCGCCGGATACAGCCACGTTTCGACCAAGGAGTTACCGATGAGCTCGAAGTTCCTGATCGCGGCCCTCGCCGCTACCGCCGCCACTGCAGCACCCGCGTTCGTCACGCCTGCCTTCGCCAACCACCATGAAGAGACCAAGATGGTCGGCGGCGCCGCAATGTACCCCTCGAAGACCATCGTCGAGAACGCGGTGAACTCGGCCGATCACACCACGCTGGTCTCCGCGGTCAAGGCAGCCGGCCTTGTCGATACGCTGAATGGCACCGGCCCGTTCACCGTCTTCGCTCCCACCAACGCTGCCTTCGCCAAGCTGCCTGCGGGCACTGTCGATACCCTGCTCAAGCCCGAAAACAAGGCCGCGCTGACCAAGGTCCTGACATACCACGTCGTGCCGGGCAAGGTGACGGCGGCGCAGCTCGTCGCCAAGATCAAGGCCGATGGCGGCAAGACCGAACTCACCACCGTCGCGGGCGGCAAGCTCACGGCCTCGCTGATGGGCGATACCGTCATGCTCACCGACGAAAAGGGCGGCATGGCCCACGTGACGCAAGCCGATGTGATGCAGAAGAACGGCGTGATCCATGTGACCGACGCGGTCTCGCTGCCGAACTGATCTTGCTTGCCCCTTCCAAACAGGGGGGCAGTGGCCAACAAAAAGGGCGGGTGCCTCTCGGTACCCGCCCTCTTTCATGTTCAGTCGAAGCCAGAAATCAGGCCGCTTCTTCCTTGCCCTTGTGGACGCGGATCGGTTCCTTGCGACCTTCGACGACGTCCTTGTCGACCACGACCTCGTTGATGTCGGTCTCGGTCGGCACGTCGAACATGGTGTCGAGCAGCAGGCCTTCGACGATCGAGCGAAGCCCGCGCGCGCCGGTCTTGCGTTCGATGGCCTTCTTGGCGATCGCTTCAAGGGCGTCGTCGGTGAAGGTCAGCGTCACGTCTTCCAGCTCGAACAGCTTGGCGTACTGCTTGATCAGCGCGTTCTTCGGCTCCTTGAGAATCTTGACCAGCGCCTCGATGTCGAGGTCGTTCAGGGTCGCGATCACCGGCAGGCGGCCGACGAATTCGGGGATCAGGCCGAACTTGAGGAGATCCTCAGGTTCCGACTTCTGGAGCAGTTCGCCCACGCGGCGCTTTTCGGGATCGGCAACGTGCGCGCCGAAGCCAATCGAGCGCTTCTGCAGGCGGTCGGCAATGATCTTGTCGAGGCCCGCAAAGGCGCCGCCGCAGATGAACAGGATGTTCGTGGTGTCGACCTGCAGGAACTCCTGCTGCGGATGCTTGCGCCCGCCCTGCGGGGGAACCGAGGCGGTGGTGCCTTCCATCAGCTTGAGCAGCGCCTGCTGCACGCCTTCGCCCGAAACGTCGCGCGTGATCGAGGGGTTCTCGGCCTTGCGGCTGATCTTGTCGATCTCGTCGATGTAGACGATACCGTGCTGCGCCTTCTCGACGTTGTAGTCGGACGCCTGCAGCAGCTTGAGGATGATGTTCTCCACGTCCTCGCCCACGTAACCGGCTTCGGTCAGCGTGGTGGCATCGGCCATGGTGAAGGGCACGTCGAAGGTCTTGGCAAGCGTCTGTGCCAGCAGCGTCTTGCCCGAACCGGTCGGGCCGACGAGCAGGATGTTCGACTTCGACAGTTCGACATCGCCGCCCTTGCCGCTGTGCTTGAGGCGCTTGTAGTGGTTGTGGACCGCCACCGAGAGCACGCGCTTGGCGCGGTCCTGGCCGATCACGTAGTCGTTCAGAGTCTCGAAGATGTCGCGCGGGGTTGGTACGCCGCCATCCTTCTTGCCGGCGATGCCGGCCTTGGTCTCTTCACGGATGATGTCGTTGCACAGTTCGACGCATTCATCGCAGATGAACACGGTCGGCCCGGCGATGAGCTTGCGCACTTCGTGCTGCGATTTGCCGCAGAAGCTGCAGTAGAGGGTGCTCTTGGTATCCGATCCGGAAAGCTTGGTCATTCGTCCATCCCAGGCGCCTCTCCACGAGAGGCGGGCCCGATCATCCTACTACCGCAAGGGCATTAATCAACCGGACTCGATTACAGTAACGTGATCCTAAGGGGCAAAGCCTTTCGCTGGGCTTAAGGCCTTGACCCTCAGGGTTATTCCTTATGCGGGTGCGCCGCCCGAACCTTCTTCGCCGCCGACCGAATCGGTCACCGGACGCGATTCGAACACCTTGTCGACGAGCCCGAAGTTCTTCGCTTCCTCGGCTTCGAGGAAGGTGTCGCGGTCCATCGCCTTCTCGATCTCGTCGAGCGAGCGGCCGGTGAACTTGACGTAAAGGTCGTTCATGCGCTTGCGGATGCGCAGGATCTCGCGCGCCTGGATCTCGATGTCCGAGGCCATGCCGCGTGCGCCGCCCGAAGGCTGGTGGACCATGATGCGCGCGTTGGGCAGCGCGATGCGCATGCCCGGCTCACCGGCAGCAAGCAGGAACGAGCCCATCGACGCAGCCTGGCCGATGCACACGGTCGACACGCGGGGGCGGATGTATTGCATGGTGTCGTAGATCGCGAGACCTGCCGTAACCACGCCGCCCGGCGAGTTGATGTACATCGAGATGTCCTTCGACGGATTTTCCGATTCGAGGAACAGGAGCTGGGCGATGATCACCGAGGCCATGTGGTCCTCGACTTCGCCGGTCACGAAGATGATGCGTTCGCGCAGCAGGCGCGAATAGATGTCGAAGCTGCGTTCGCCGCGGCTCGATTGTTCGACCACGACCGGGATCAGCGCGCCGGTGACGGGATCGGTGGTGAATTTGCCTTGCGCACTCGATGCGCCGAACAGGTCGAGCATGGAAATCCTCATATGGTTAGGCTTCGCTATGTCGCGTGCCACGACGCGATGTTCAAGGGCGTTAACCCCGAATCCGGGGATTTGCGGGTCGAAAGCCGGTTTGGTGACACGCCCGAAGGTGCTGCCGCCATCAAGGCGCTTGCAAGTGCGGCGGGCCGTGCGCAGCATCCGGCGGAGATTCTGGCGTGGGGTCGGCTTGATGAGAATGCTGTTTCTTTGCTCTGCCATGGCCGCTGGTGCACTACCTTCATGCGGCGCGGCGCAGAGCGTGTCCGATTACTTGGCACGGATCGCGGCGGTCGACGACTCCGGACCGAAGCTCAACGCGGTGTTGGCGATCAACCCCGATGCGGCGAAGGAGGAGGCTGCCGCCAGAAAGGTCAAGGGACCGCTTGCGGGCAAGGCGGTGCTGATCAAGGACAATATCGAGGTTGCAGGCCCAATGGCCACGACCGCCGGAAGCCTGGCCCTGAAAGACAACGTCACCGGCCGCGACGCTCCGCTTGTCGCAAGGCTTCGCAAGGCGGGAGTAGTGATCCTGGGCAAGACCAACCTTTCGGAATGGGCCAACATCCGTTCGTCCTCCTCGTCCAGCGGCTGGAGCGCGATCGGAGGACAGACGAAGAACCCCCACGCGATCGACCGGACGGCGTGCGGATCGTCATCAGGCAGCGGCTCTGCGGTGGCCGCGGGTCTTGCCTGGGCAGCCATCGGCACCGAGACCGACGGGTCGATCACCTGCCCGGCCTCGGTCAATGGCATCGTCGGCTTCAAGCCTACCGTCGGTATGGTCAGCCGCACCCATGTGGTCCCGATCAGCCACAGCCAGGACACGGCGGGACCGATGACCCGGAGCGTCGCCGATGCCGCGCTGCTGATGAACGCGCTCGCCGGGACCGACCCCGCCGATAGCGCCACCGCCGAGGCCGACAAGCGCAAGGCAGACTTCACCGCAGGCCTCGCCACCGCCAACCTGAAAGGCGTCCGCATCGGCGTGCTGCGCAAGCAGGCGGGCAACCACCCTGCCCTGCTTGCCCTGTTCGACAAGGCGCTGGCCGACCTGAATGCGGCGGGCGCGGAGCTGGTCGAGATCGCGTTCGAACCCTCGCCCGAAATGGGCCGCGACGAGTTCACCGTGCTGCTCTACGAATTGCGCGAGGACATGGGCGCCTACCTGCGCTCCCTGCCCGCCAAGCAGGGGCCGAAGTCGCTTGCCGACCTGATCGCCTTCAACAAGGCGCATCCAGACGAACTGCGCTGGTTCGGGCAGGACGTTTTCGAGCAGGCCGAAGCGACGACCGACCAGATCGGCTATAACGCCGCACGCGCCAATTCGCTCAAGCTCGCCGGGGCCGAAGGCATCGACAGGCTGCTGCGCGAGAACAAGGTGACCTTCCTTGTCGCGCCGACCGAGGGCCCGGCCTGGCCGATCGACCTGGTGCTGGGCGATCACTTCGTTGGCGTGGGCGCCGGCAATCTCTCGGCCATCGCGGGATATCCGCATCTGTCCGTGCCGATGGGCGCGGTAGAGGGCCTGCCCATCGGCCTTTCGATCATGGGCGCGAAGTGGGACGACAAGCGCGTATTGGAAGCGGGCGCTGCCTACGAACGCGCCCGGACCACGGCAGTGCCTGTCCCCTCGTTCAAGCGCTGGGGGGAGTAAGGTCCCTAGCCGCCGCGGGACCGGCGGAAGCCTGCTGCCTGGGCCTCTTCCTCGGTGCAGAAGAGCCGCTCGGGCCGGGTCCCGTCATAGTACTTCATGCCGGGCAGGTAATAGATGTACTCGCCATTGCGCTGGCTGACATTGCCCTTGATCGCGCAGCCGAAGGCGTTGCGATAGACCTGGGCCCTGCTAGTCCGCGTCGATCGCGCAACCCCTTGCGCCCTCTGGCTGGCGCTGGCCGCAATACCGGCCTGAGGATGGGCCTTCCTCCAGTCTGATGGCCGATCGAAAGTGCCCGCCCAGATGCCGGCCTTCGCGGTCTTCACGGCCTGCTCCACTTCCAGATAGGGCGCGTCGCCGGGGCTGTTTTCAATGGCAACGGCAAACCCGGCGGCGACCATGGCTTCGGACAGGTCCCGTTCGTCAATCATGCACTGGCCAACCGCGAGGCCTTGCGCGTTCTGCGCCCGGACGCTGCATTTCACCTCACCCGTCTGCAACAGCAGGCCAAGATGACGCTTCGCATCTGCGCCGCAGTCCCAGTTTGTGCCGCCGCGCGCGCATTTCTGGCCGAGTTCGGGCGCGTCGATGCCGAACAGGCGGATACGCTGGCCGGTCATGTCGATCGTGTCGCCATCGAGTGCCGTGGCATTGCCGCTGATGATCTGCGCGGCAGCGGGTAGCGGGGTCGTGGCGAGCAGCAGGGCTATGAAGGCGCGCAAAGGGAATCTCCTGACCGGGGCAGGCCATTCCTTCGCGCAAGCAGGGTTAGGATTTGGTTTGCGCCTGAAATTGCGCCTGAATTTGCGTCTGCGACTGCAGGGCTTCGAGGGCTTCGAATTGCGATTGCAGCGCGCGCTGGCGGGCATTGGCGCGAGCGAGGCTGCTGCGTTTCTGCGCGGTGTCCCTGCGCATCCTGCGCCAGACCGCCAGGCTGTGGAACCACTGCGAGATGACTTCCAGAAGGCCGCTGCCGCGCGGACGCATGGGGGCGTGCGAGCGCGGCAGCGGGGTGGGTTCGGCCACGGTTGCGGAGGCTGTGGCCGAATGGCGTTCAGGCAGTGCTTCGGGAACTTCGGGCTCCAGCGCGAGCGCGCGGTCGAGCAGGTCGATCGTGGTCATGGCAGCCGGAGCCTCCGTGGACGGCAGCGCAGCGATTGCTGCAGCCGAAGCTCGCTTCGCGGAGGCCCTGGTCCGATTTGCGGGCTTCTTGCGGCTGGCCTTGCGGGCGGTGGTGGGGCGGCGCTTTGCGCTCTTCCCCTTGGCGACCTTGCGGGGCTTCTTCGATGAGGGCGTGGCTGGCGCTTCAGGCCACGGGATGCTGGCGATCACCGCGCCGCGCGGTGCTGGCAGGATAAGGTGATCGGGAAAGGCTGGCGGATTTGCCTGGCGCAGCAGGAAGGAAGGCTCTCGCAGCGAGACTGCCGACACTTTGGAGCGAGGCGCTTTCCCCCTGATGGAAGCGCGGGGCGGACGTGGACGCGAGGCAACACGATTGCGAACGGTGTGCATGGCAGTTCCCCCAGACGAGGTTCCTTGCCGATGGATGCTGGCACAATGCGACTCGGGTGCGAACGGGAGATGGATCGGAAACCGAATGGTCTGCACTTTTCCTAACGAAATACGCATTCAAGCGGCGCGCAATTACGTAGCGCATGGCCAGAAACGCCAACGGCCCGGCGTGCTGATGCGCGCCGGGCCGTCCGAAATCCGGCCTTCGCAAGCCGGATCAATCCGAAATGGAGATCAGCCTTCGGCCTTCTTCTTCGGTGCAGCCTTCTTCTTCGGAGCAGGCGCTTCTTCAGCGGCGGCTTCGGCAGCAGGGGCTTCCTCGGCAGCCTTCTTCTTGGGAGCGGCCTTCTTCTTCGGCGCTTCGGCTTCAGCTTCAGCAGGAGCAGCAGCTTCCTCGGCCGGAGCTTCGTCCTTGGCAGCCTTCTTCTTGGCCGGAGCCTTCTTGGCGGCCTTGGCCGGAGCGGCGGCGGCGCCTTCCTCAGCCTCGATCGCGGCCTGCAGCTCTTCCTTGGTCACTTCTCGCTCGGTGACTTCGGCCTTGTCGAACAGGAAGTCGACGACCTTGTCTTCATAGAGCGGCGCGCGCAGCTGGGCGGCGGCAAGCGGTTCCGAACGCACGTAGTCGACGAAGCGCTGGCGGTCCTGTTCGCGGTACTGCTGCGCAGCCTGGCGGATCAGCATTTCCATTTCTTGGGCAGAAACGGTCACGCCGTTGGCTTGGCCGATTTCCGACAGGAGCAGGCCGAGGCGCACGCGGCGTTCGGCGATCTTGCGGTAATCGTCCTTCTCGGCCTCGATTTCCTTCAGGGCTTCTTCCGGGTTCTCTTCGTTCTGGGCTTCCTGCTGAAGCTGGGCCCAGATCTGCTCGAACTCGGCATCGACCATCGAAGGCGGCACGGCGAAATCGTGGCCGGCGGCAAGCTGATCGAGCAGCGCGCGCTTCATCTGGGTGCGGGTCAGGCCGGCAGTTTCCTGCTCCAGCTGGCCGCGCAGCAGGGTCTTCAATTGCTCGAGGCTTTCGAGGCCGAGCATCTTGGCGAATTCGTCGTTGGCTTCGAACTCACCGGGGTTCTTCACCGCCTTGACCTTGATGTCGAAGGTGGCTTCCTTGCCCTTGAGGTTTTCGGCCGGGTAGTCTTCCGGGAAGGTCACGGTGATGACGGTTTCGTCACCGGCCTTCACGCCGACAAGCTGTTCCTCGAAGCCGGGGATGAAGCGGCCAGCGCCGAGTTCCAGCGGGGTGTCTTCAGCCGCGCCGCCTTCGAAAGCAACGCCATCGACCTTGCCGAGGAAGTCGATGATGATCTGGTCGCCGTCCTTGGCCTTCGCGCCCTTCTTGGCGTCGGTGAAGGACTTCTGGCCAGCGCCGATGCGGGCAACGGCTTCGTCGACTTCGGCTTCGGTGACGGGAACGGTCAGCTTTTCAAGCTTCAGGCCATCGAGCGAGGGCGCTTCGATCTGCGGCAGGACTTCCAGCTCGACGGTCAGTTCGGCGTCCTTGCCTTCGTCATAGCCTTCGCCGAGCGAGACGGCGGGTTGCATCGCGGGGCGCAGCTTATTGTCGGCAACCAGCTTGTCCATCGCTTCGCGGATGGTGGTCTGCAGCGCTTCCTGGTGGAGCGCCGGGCCGTGCATCTTGCGGACGAGGTTGGCGGGCACCTTGCCGGGGCGGAAGCCGGGCATGCGCACCTGCGGCGCGATCTTCTTGACCTCACCTTCGACCCGAGCGGCGATGTCGGCCGCGGGGATGGTGACGGTGTAGGCGCGCTTCAGGCCCTCGTTGGTGGTTTCGACGATCTGCATCCTGATCCAACTTTCATGTATGTCACGCGCTTGCGCGGGAAAAGCTGACTCGGACGCCGGCGCGCGGACTGGTGCGGGCGAAGGGACTCGAACCCCCACATCTTGCGATGGCAGGACCTAAACCTGCTGCGTCTACCAGTTCCGCCACGCCCGCATCCGGCGAAAAGCGAGCGGTGCCCCTATCGCAGTGGCTTGAAAAGGGCAAGCGCCTTGGAATTACGGCTCGGAACAGTGTATGACGGCCTGAGTTGGGGAAGAAAGCATAAATCTTCAAAGGAGCCGCACGATGGCCACGACCCCCGATTCCCCGCAGCCAGACCGAATCGAACCCCAGTCCCCGCCCGAAAGCCCGCCGGTGACCGAACCGGACGGCGTGCCGCCCGTCATCCAGCCCGATGAGACGCCGGTGGTCGAGCCGGATCAGGTGCAACCGGGCGCGCCGCAGGAGGTGCCAGCTGCACCGGATTGAAGCAGCAGGAGATTGGTTGAAAGCGTCGTCATGCTGAACTTGTTTCAGCATCCATTTCTCGCCAACCACGGACCTTGCAAAGGGAGATATGGACCCTGAAACAAGTTCAGGGTGACGAATCTGCAGGCGTGATGACTGTTGTCAGTCATTTATTTCCACGCGCAGACACGCTTGAAAGACGCCCGTTTCACCCTCTTCTCTGTGCCAGATTTCCTTCACTGTCCAATAGTCGAAGTAGCCTCCCGCATCCTTCGAAATGTATTCGCCCAAGCGGGGCAAGAACGAAAATTCACCCTTGAACATGGGCTTCATTTCATCTTCGCCATAGACTTCAACCATCGGCATGGGTGATCTCGCTATTGCCTCATGCCAGAAGCCTGGCGATCAGTGACCAAGTTGCGTTGGATGACGCGTCGGAACTCGAGGGTGCCGAGCCGTTGGAGTTGCTTTCACACTCCAGGCAATAAGCCCTGATCCCGCCGCCTTCCATCAGGCGCATCACGTCCGCCTGCATCCGCGCCAGCAGGCCCTGCTGTTGTGCCGCCAAAGCGCCCGCCAGATCGTGTGCCCGTGCCTCGGGCGCTTCGCCGGTTTCCATCTGGCGGAGGAGTTGGGCGAAGGGGCTGGGTTCGTCTTCGATGTAGGCAGCGTGGAAGGTTTCTGCCTTGGCCTGTTTGGCGACCCATGCCACCGCATCATCCAGGCCGCCGAACTGGTCGACGAGGCCGAGCTGGCGGGCGGTGCCACCGTCCCAGATGCGCCCCTGCGCGATTCTGTCGATGTCGGCCGATGACTTGCCGCGCGCCTTGGCGACGAGGCCGAGAAAGCGGGTGTAGGTCTGTTCGACCTGGCCCTGCAGCAGCGCTTCGACCTGCGGGCTGAGGCCGCCCAGAAGGTCCGGCTGGCCCGAGAGCGGGGTCGTGCGGATCGAATCGGTGGTCACGCCATATTGCGGCAGCGTCTGTTCGAGCGTGGGCAGCACGGCGAAGACGCCGATCGAGCCGGTGATCGTGCTGGGTTCGGCAAAGATGCGCTGGGCAGGCGTGGAGACCCAGTACCCGCCGCTGGCGGCAAGGCTGCCCATCGAGACGGCGACCGGCAGGCCCCTGGCCTTCACCCGCTCCACCGCCGCGCGGATGCGTTCGGACGCCATGACCGAGCCGCCCGGCGAATCGACGCGAAGGACGAGGCCCGCATAGTCATCGCTCTGCGCCACGCCGTCGACCAGATCGGCGATGCGATCGCCGCCCGCGGTGCCGGGGCCGGCATCGCCATCGACGATTTCGCCCGCGACGGTGACGACGGCGACGGCGCTGCCCTGCTTCGAGACGGGCTTGTCAGCCAGATAGACCGGGAGTTCGGTGGCCTTGAAGGCGCCAAGCCCGGCGTCTTCGTCGGCCCCGGCAATCTCGGCCACGCGCTTTCCGAAAGCCACGCGGTCACCGATCTTGTCGACAAGGCCGGACTTGAGCGCGGCTTGTGCAGCGTCGTTTCCATTGTCGCGCACCCACTTGGCCGGGTCGGTGGTGGCGAGGGTCAGGTCGGCCTTGGGGCGGGCCTTCTTCACCTCGTCCTGCCAGTTCTGCCACAGCGTGCCATAGACTGCCTGCATCGCCTCGCGCGCTTCGGGCGACATTTCGGCGCGGATGTAGGGCTCCACCGCGCTCTTGTAGGTGCCGACCTTGAAGACGTGGACGTTGGCTTTCAGCTTGTCGATCAGGCCCTTGTAGAACAGCAGCGTGCCGCCGGGGCCGCTGATGGCAACGCCGCCCATGGGATCGACCCACGCTTCGGACGAATGCGCGGCCAGTTGCATCGCATCGTCGGTGTAGATCAGCGCGCGGACGAGCACGGGCTTCTTTGCCGCGCGCACCTTGTCCATCGCTGCGCCGATCTGGCTGAGGTGGACGGCCGAGCCGCCGCCGAAGGCTTCGAGATCGAGCACGACGGCCTTGATGCGCTTGTCGTCTGCCGCAGCGGCAATGGCGCGCGAGACGTCACGCGCGGTGTATTCCGGTTCGGGCGTCTGGCCTGACAGCAATTGCGTGGGCGAAATCTCGCTCGCTTCTTCCACCACGCGGCCTTCGAGCGGCAGGTAGAGCGCACCTTCGCGGACCATGCCGGGAGCGGGCCGCAGCGTGAGGACGGTGTAAAGGCCTGCGAAGAAAAGCAGCAGGAACAGCAGGACGAGACCGTCCTTGATGGCGACGAGGATCTTCCAGACCGATTTGGCAAAGCTCATGGGGCGCAGACTATTGTGGACGGGCGCGCTTTGCCAGCGGGAAACGGCTTGAGAATGGTGGGCCTGCCCTCTAGGGAACTGGCTTTAATGCAAAGCTCAACCAAACCCCAAGCGGACCGCTATCCAGCGGGCGGCCTCGCCTACCCGCACCGTGACCTGACCGGCATCGGCCAGCTGGCGCGCCACGAGATTCTCTACCTCCTCGACGAGGCGGAGCAGTGGGTGGAGCTGAACCGGCAGCCGAAGAAGAAGACCGATCTGCTGAACGGTCTGACGATCATCAACGCCTTCTTCGAGAACTCCACCCGGACGCTCCTGAGCTTCGAGATCGCGGGCAAGCGGCTGGGCGCGGACGTGGTCAACATGCACGCCGCCACCAGCAGCGTGAAAAAGGGCGAGACGCTGATCGACACGGCGATGACGCTCAACGCCATGCGCGCCGATGCCATCGTGATCCGCCATGCGAGTTCCGGCGCGGTGCGGCTGATTGCCGAGAAGGTCGATTGCCCGGTGCTCAACGCAGGCGACGGGCAGCACGAGCATCCGACGCAGGCGCTATTGGATGCGCTGACGATGCGCCACGCGCTGGGGCTGCCGGTGGGGTCAGACCTCAACGGGCTGAAGGTGACGATCTGCGGGGATATCCTGCACAGCCGCGTGGCGCGATCCAACATCCTGAGCCTGACGGCGCTGGGCGCGGACGTGCGGGTCTGCGCGCCGCCTGCGCTGATGCCGGCCGAGGTCGAGGCGATGGGAGTGACGCCGTTCCACGATTTCGATGCGGCATTGAAGGGCGCCAACATCGTGATGATGCTGCGCCTGCAGCAGGAGCGCATGAGCGGGCAGTTCATCCCCTCGCCCCGCGAATACCGCCATCTTTACGGGCTGACGCCGGAGCGGCTGGCCAAGGCCGAGCCCGATGCCTTCGTGATGCATCCGGGTCCGATGAACCGCGGGATCGAGATCGATTCGACCGTGGCTGACCACCCAACGCGCAGCCTGATCACGCGGCAGGTGGAAATGGGAGTGGCGATCCGCATGGCCTGCCTGGAAGTGCTGACCCGCCGGACGCGCGGCGTGCCGGGCTGGGAAACGGAAGGAGTTCCGGCATGATCGCGCGGCCCCTGACAATCACCGGCGGCAAGCTGGTACTGGGTGCGGGCGAGCCTGTTGCCGGAGCCGTGCGCTGCGAGGGCGGGCGCATTGTGGCGCTGGGCGATGTGACGCCGCAGGACGGCGACGACGTCTTCGACGCGGGCAGCAAGCTGATCGCGCCGGGCCTCGTTGATCTGGGCGTTTTTGCCATCGACAAGCCCGCGTTCCACTTCGGCGGGATCACCCGGGCGGCGCTGATGCCCGACCAGGGGCCGCCGCTCGACCATCCGGCGCGGGTGCGCTTCGCGGCACAGTCTGGCAAGCCGGACATGTGGGTTCACCCGCTGGCCGCGGCGACGCGCGGGCTTGAAGGCAGCGAGCTGGCCGAACTGGCGCTGATGCGCGATGCGGGCGCGAAGGCCGTGGCGACCGGGCGCGGCTGGATCGCGGATTCGGGCGTGATGCTTCGGTTGCTGCGCTATTGCGCGATGCTGGGGCTGGTGGTCGTCACCCATGCCGAGGACGCAGGCATAACCGGCAGCGCCGTGGCGACGGCAGGCGACGTGGCGACGCGTCTGGGCCTGCCAAGCGCGCCAGCGGAGGCCGAAGCACTGGCCGTGGCGCGCGACATCGCGCTAGCCGAGATTTCCGGCGCGCATGTCCATTTCCGGCAGGTGACGACCGCGCGGGCGCTCGATCTGGTGCGCGCAGCCAAGGCGCGTGGGGTGAAGGTGACGGCGGGGGTTACGCCGGCGCACTTCATCCTGTCTGACCTCGAACTCGTCGGGTTTCGCACCTTCTGCCGGATGTCCCCGCCGCTGCGGCAGGATGCGGACCGCAAGGCGGTGATCGCGGCGATCGGCGACGGCACGATCGACGTGATCTCATCCGGCCACGATCCGCGCGGGCCGGAGGACAAGCGCCTGCCCTTCGCGGATGCGGAACCGGGCATGGCCGGGGCCGAAACGCTGCTGCCGCTGACGCTCACGCTGGTCCGCGATGGCGTGATCACGATGGCCCGCGCATTCGAACTGCTCTGCGCCAACCCGGCGCGGCTGTTGGGCGTGGAGGCCGGGCGGCTTGAGGTGGGCACGGAAGCGGACATCGCGGTGGTCGATCCTGCCCGGCCGTGGATCGTCAATTCCGACAAGATGGCAGCGGCTGCCGGGAACACCCCGTTCGATCGCAGGCCCGTGGAAGGCCGCGTGACCGCGCTGTTCAAGGGCGGCGCGCGGATCGACTGATACGGCAAGGGCGCGGAACCTTTCGGTACCGCGCCCCCCGCCCGCTCTCACACGGTAACTTTAGAGCACTTTCCGACCAATCTGGCTCACCGTGACGGAGCCGATTTTGGCCGAGCGCGAGGATCGAGGAGGGAGCCCCTCGGACAGCGTCGCCTTGCTTGGACGGGCAACCAGCCCGCCCTGCACAAGGCTCCTTGCCGAGAAGCTCCCTGCGACAATCACGGTAAGCCCGATTGGTCGGAAAGTGCTCTAGAAACTCAGCGCTTGGCCATGCGGCTTTCGGTCGGGCGCTGCGGGCCGGGCATCGCTGCACCGCTGCCACGCATGACAAGGCACACGCCGCCGCGCGATTTGACCGACCCGCACATACTGCTCGCTGAAGCCTGTCCGCCAAAGCCGGCAGCCTGCACGCGCCAGAACGCCTTGCCATTGACCGAGACCTTGGTGGTCACGTTCGTGAAGCCCTTCAGTTCGGGATTGCGCGCGGTGTAATGGCGCCAGGCGCGGCGGGCACCCTCCGGCGTCGAGAAGGAGCCGAGCTGGACCAGATGGGTGCCAGCCTTTGCCGGGGCCGCGACGGGCTTTGCAGCCGGCACCTTCTTGCGCGCCGGAACGGCGGCGGGGCGGGCGTAAGGCTGCGACGCAGCCGATTGCGAAGCAGGCAGGTCAATCAGGGCAAGCTGCGCCTGCTGCGATTGCGACGAGGAATCGGCGAGCGAAGGGGTTGGTGATTGAGGCTCGGTTGCAGGCAGTTCCCTGACCGCAGCTTCGGCCAGTGCCGGAGCGGCGGCAGGTTCCGCGCGGGTGGCGGCTTCTGCGGCCAGCTGTTCGGTCGCTGGGAAGTTCGCCAGCGCCAGCGCCTGCGGCTGGCCGGTATCGCCACGCAGCGGCACGCCGAGCAGACCGGCCACGCGATCGCGGGTGCGTTCGGAATAGCCCATGAGCGCCCACTGCTCCATGCGGTCGCCAAGCTCGCTGGCAGGCACGTCCTGCGCGGCCATGGTGCGCGCTTCGCGCCACTGGCCAGCCAGCGCATAGGCAAGCGCGAGGTTCTGCCGAACCTTGGGCGTGTTCTCACCACCGCGCAGGGCCTGGGCAAGCACTTGTGCCCCCTGCTGCGGCTGGCCGGCGAGCGCCAGCGCGAGGCCGTAGTCCGAAGCGGCAATGCTGTCGCGGTAGGAATTGAGCGTGTCGATCGCCTCGGCATGGCGGCCAAGGGCAATGTCGGCGAGCGCGAGGCTGAGCGCGGTGCGGCTCGAGTCTTCGCCAAGCTCCATTGAATCGTCATAGGCCTGACGCGCGGATTCAAAGCGCCCGGCCTTGAGGTAGGCATTGCCGAGCAGCACGCGGTAGGCGGCGTTGCGCGGATCGGCGAGGACAGCCTTCTCGGCATTTTCGATCGCGGCCGTCGTGGTGCCCTTGGCCAGTGCGGCTTGGGCCGACGATGCGTACTTGTCGGGGTGGGCGCCGCCGCTGGCACAGCCGGTCAGGACGCCGGCGGCCAGCGCGGTGGACATCACCAGGCGGGCGGCGCGGTTGGGTGCGAATGCGGTGATCATGTCCATGGTCCCCTCAGGCGTCAGTTGCGCGTCACGGCGCGGCGGGCGAGGTCTTCAAGCCCGGGAAGTTCGGCCAGGAAGCGGTCGAGCGCCTCGGTCACCAGTTCCTGCGCGCTGCGATCTTCGAGCGTGCAGGCCAGGCGAAGGCGCATGTGGCGGTAGTTATCGAGGCGTAGCGTGAAAGCGGCCTTGCGGCCTTCCTGCAGTGCGGACCGGACCGGCTTGCCGCCCTTCAGGCGATTGCGGACGATCTTGATCGAAGCTGCCGAGGCAAATTCGTTCGACGGCGCAGGCTTCTCGAAGGCGGCGACCTTTTCGGCCAGCGCTTCGATCTGCTGGACGACCACGGGCTGCTCCACCTGAGCCGGAGCGGCGACTTCGGCGATGTCTTCGCCAAGGTCATTCCAGCCGAGATCGTCCTGCGAGAGGAAGCGGCTCTGCTCATCGTAGCTGATGGCCAGTTGCGGGCGCATCGCCGGACGGGCAGCCCCCTTGCGGGCAAGCAGGCTCGGCGAAAGCGAGGCGAGAGGCTTGGCGGCACTCATGGGCGGCGCCTCCTCAGGAACCGACGACGCGGCGGCCGAAGCCACCCATCGGGCGCGGCGCGCCTGCCATCGGGATGGCAGCGGCCTGCTGCGGCACGGCAAAGACGGTGCGGCGGAAGTTCTTTTCGAGTCGCTCGGAAATGTAGGTCCACAATGCAGCCACTTCCGCCGCCGACTTGCCGCCGGGATCGCATTCCATGACGGTGCGGCCATCGATCATCGAGGCGGCAAAATCGGTGCGATGATGCAGCGTCACCGGGGCTACCGTGCCGTGCTGCGAAAGTGCCACGGCGGCTTCCGAGGTGATGCGCGCCTTGGGCGTGGCGGCGTTGACCACGAAGATCAGCGGCTTGCCGGCGCGATCGCACAGGTCAACCGTGGCACCGACGGCGCGCAGGTCGTGCGGACTCGGGCGGGTTGGCACGACGATCAGTTCGGCGACCGAGATCACCGACTGGATGGCCATGGTGATGGCGGGCGGGGTATCTATGACCGCAAGCTTGAAGCCCTGCTGGCGCAGGATCATGAGGTCGGAAGCGAGGCGGGCAACAGTCGTCTGGGCAAAGGCCGGAAATTCGGCCTCGCGCTCGTTCCACCAATCGGAAAGGGAGCCTTGGGGGTCGATGTCGATCAGCACGACGGGCCCTGCTCCAGCGCGCTGGGCCTGGACGGCGAGGTGACCGGACAGCGTAGTCTTGCCCGATCCGCCTTTCTGCGATGCCAATGCCAGTACGCGCAAAGCCAAACCCCCTGATATTCGCACCTCGCAATGATGCAGGCGCACGCCACGTTCTCTTCGCGTCCGGATTCGCAGATCGGGCTGAAATTTCGGTTAACGTCGGTTCCATTCCGCGGATGGCCAATCGGCGACGTGCTACGGCCAGACGTCGGGGCCACTGCACTTTTCAGCCACAATCCGTTGCTAAGACTTCGCTAACGCCTCGTTGACTATACGGCTCGCGCAGCAAGTCCAGGATCGCAACTGGCACTGACCGAACGGGGTGGCTGCGGGTTGCAGGAACGATCGGGACAAGACTTTTTACTGGCATTCCACCGGGACGGACTTTGGCGACCATGAGAGACTTCAAGCGCAATTCCAGTCTGGCGATCACCGCTGCGGCGATGACGCTTGCCGCTGCTCCGGCACAGGCCGATACCAAGACGGGCGTCGAGGCGTGGTCGCGCGGGGAGCATGAAGCGGCGGTGAAGGAATGGCTCGGCCCTGCTGCCAAGGGCGATGCCGATGCGCAGTTCAACATGGGGCAGGCCTACAAGCTGGGCAAAGGGGTGCCGCAGGATCTGAAGCGCGCCGAAGCATGGTATCGCAAGGCCGCCGAGCTGGGCCATATCAAGGCGTCCGACACGCTGGGGCTGTTGCTGTTCCAGGACAACCGCAAGGCCGATGCCATGCCTTTCCTGCAGGCATCGGCCGAACGCGGCGAGCCGCGCGCGATGTACATCCTGGGCATTGCGCACTTCAATGGCGACACGGTGGGCAAGGACTGGGTTCGCGCCTATGCCCTGATGAGCCGGGCCTCGTCGAACGGGCTGGAACAGGCCACGCGGGCGCTGGCCATGATGGACAACATGGTTCCGCTCGAACAGCGCCAGCTTGGCGTATCGCTGGCGGCCGACCTTGAACAGAAGGCACAGGCCAAGCGCGCGGAGCAGTTTGCGGCGGCCGATCTGGGTGCCAAGGCCATGCCGACCGCGCCGGTCCGTCCGAGCACCCCGACGAGCTCGCTGGAGAAGACAGAGGTGCCGCCATCGATCATTACCGCAGGCGCAGACTTTGCCAATCCGGTGCCAATGCCCGCCCCCAAGCGCGTGGTCGGCAGCAATGCCCCGGCAGCAAAGCCGATCGTGAAGGCACCATCGGCTGCTGCGCAAATGGCGGAACTTCCGGCAGCAAAGCCGGTCGCACCCAAAGCGCCGAAGCCTGCTGCCGCTGCTCCTGTTCCCCCTGCCCCACAGGCCAAAGGCAACTGGCGCATCCAGCTGGGTGCATTCGGCGTGAAGTCCAATGCGGATGGGCTGTGGAGCAAGGTCAAGGCCCGACCCGAACTGGCAGGCCACGGCCGCATCGATCTTCCGTCCGGTTCGGTCACGCGCCTGCTTGCCGGGGGGTTTGCCGGTCAGGCCGAGGCAGACAGGGCTTGCGGCGCGCTCAAGGCTGGTGGCTTCACTTGCCTGGTGGTAAAGCCCTGATGACTTGGACGAAGACCTTCCCCCTACCCGCGCTGCCACTGCCCGCATAGACGCGATCGATTTCCTGCGCGGCGTGGCCGTGCTGGGGATTCTGGCGATCAATGTCACCGGGTTCTGGGGGCCCTCGCTCGCCACCTTCTCCCCGGCGATACCCAGAGCCGAGCCTGCCTCTTACGGCTGGTTCGCGTTTGCCTTCGTGGTGTTCGAGGGCAAGATGCGGGCGCTGTTCAGCATGCTGTTCGGAGCCAGCATGGTGCTGTTCGCCCAAGCTGCGGAGCGCAAGGGCGTGGACCCTGACGTAGCGCAAATCCGGCGGCTGCTGTGGCTCGCGCTGTTCGGCTACCTGCACTTCGCGCTGCTGTGGTGGGGCGACATCCTGTTTCTCTACGCGGTGTGCGGCTTGGCTGCGCTGCTGCTGCGCCGGCTGGAGCCGCGACAGCTGGTACTGATCGCCCTGCCCTTCTACGTGCTGGTTCACGTTATCGAAGCGCTGACCGCCCTGCCCGGCGCGCTGACCGAGCAGGCAGTGCTGGCGGGCACTGCGTCCCAGCCCGACGTTGCCGGACATGCCGCGATGGTGGGGCGCATTGCCGCGTCGGTGGCAAAGGACACCGCTGTGCTGAACGCGGGGTTCCTCCAGGCAATCTGGCTCAAGCTGACCGACAACCCCCTCCAGCCTCTGACCACAACGCTTTCAACCTTCACCGAGACGGTGCCGCTGATGCTGCTGGGCATGGCGATGGTGCGCGGCGGGTTCTTCACGGGCTGGCCACGCCGGCGGCTGGCAATGCTGGCCGGGTCGGGCATTGTCATCGGTGGGGTCCCGACCGTTATTGCGGTGCGGTGGCTGGAAGGGCACGGCTGGCCGCCGCAGGCAATGTTTCTGGCGATCGAGGACGGCATGGCCCTGCCGCACCTGTTGATGGCACTGGGCTATGCCGCCTTGCTGGTTCTGATCTTCCCAACCGTGCGGCAGTGGCGGATCGGCAAGGCGCTGGCCGCCGCGGGGCGCTGTGCGTTCAGCAACTATCTCGGGACGACCGTGCTGATGACGGCGATCTTCTCGGGGTACGGCCTTGGCCTTGGGCCGGAGATGCCGCGCGCCTGGCTTCCGGCGTTCGTGCTGCTGGGCTGGGTGGCGATGCTGGCCTGGCCACAGTGGTGGCTGCGGCGCTTCGGGCAAGGTCCGCTGGAGCGGGCGTGGCGCCGACTGGCGCTTTGGGCGCGTTAACCAAGCTTGGTAATCTGCCAAATCCCCGCCGTCCCGCAGCGGGACGCGGGCGGATCGGGACTGGCACCCCCAAGCGTTAACGCCTATTCCTTAAGGGGAAAGGAGTGGCGCGAATGGCCGGGCAATCGGGTTGGTGGACAAAGCGCTGGGTGCGGATGCCGTTGGGCATGATCGCCACGGGCGCCGCTTCATTGCTCGCCTTCCACGCCGGACAAGACATCGCGCAAATCGCCTTTGGCAACGGCACTGCAGAAGCCGCGCCTGCCATTGTCGCAGTGCCCAAGCCCGTTCCCGCCGTGGCGCCAAAGCCGGTCGACGGGCCGTTCGTGGTCAAGTCGATCCTGCCGATCAACGAGCCGATCCGCTTCGGCAAGTTCTACTGGGACGAAAGCCGCGCACCTGCTTCGGGCGCGCTGGTGGTGACCGTCGACCTTGCCGCACGGGTCATCTCGGTATTCCGCGACGGGCACGAGATCGGTGCGGCGGCGATCCTCAAGGGCTATGGCGAGAAGCCGACCCCGACCGGCGTTTTCCCGATCACCGAAAAGGACGCCGACCACGTATCGAACATCTACGACGCGCCAATGCCGTGGATGATGCGCCTGACCAATGACGGTATCTCGATCCACGGCAGCAAGGTGGAAAAAGGCTATGCCACCAATGGCTGCATTGGCGTGCCCGATGCCTTTGCCGAAAAGCTGTTTCGCATCGCCAGCCTGGGCGACAAGGTGATCGTTACCGACGGCAGGACCATGCAGGTGGGCGACCCGATCCTGACAGGCGAACACGCCAGCTGACGAGTGCCCACCTCCAACCCTCCCGCTTGAGGGAGGGGAGCAAGATCAGGCCAGGCCTTTGCTCGTGCTGGTCCTTGAAGCATCGCCGACCGAGCTGCCCCCGTCGACATCGAGAATTGCGCCGGTCACGTAGCTGGCGGCGGGGGTGGACAGGTAGACTGCAGCTTCAGCAATCTCATAAGCTGTACCCCAGCGCTTCATCGGGATGCGGGCGTAGTGTGCCTGCCGGGTGGTCTCGTCGGGTGCAAGACGCGCCATGCCTTCGGTGTCCGCAATCGGCCCAGGCGAGATGCCGTTGACACGCACGTCCGGGCCCCACTCAATCGCAAGCGTGCGGACAAGCTGATTGATCCCGGCCTTGGCCGCGCAGGCATGGGCCTGCATCGCCATCGCCTGTTCGGCTTGCCCCGCCGTGATCGCGATCAGCGAGGCGCCGGGGTTGAGCAGTTCGTGGCAGCCGCGAAAGACGTTGAACGTGCCGAGCAGATCAATATCGACCACGGTCTTGAAGGCATTGGCCGACATGCCGAGGACGGGCGCGAGGAAGTTGCCCGCCGCGCCCGAGATGACAATGTCGAGCGCGCCGATTTCATCGCGCACGGACTTCATCGCTTCGCAGATCGCGCCGTAATCACGCACGTCGGCGGCTCGCCATACAGCGTCATGGCCGATCTCGGCAGCAGCGTTGGTAGCCTTCTCGGGATTGCGGCCAAGCACCGCCACGCGGGCGCCAAGTTCTGCAAAGCGCCTGGCAATGCCAAGGTTGATGCCGCTGGTGCCGCCCGCGATGAACGCGGTCTTTCCGGCGAGGACGTCGTCACGGAACGGGGAGTGGGTCATGCGGAAATCCTCAGCGGGGGGCCATGCGGATCGCGCCGTCGAGACGGATCGCCTGGCCGTTGAAATAGCTGTTACGAACCAGTTCCATGGCGAGGCTGGCAAACTCCTCGGGCTTGCCGAGGCGCTTGGGGAACGGGACGGAAGCGTTGAGGCTGTCGAGCACCTTGTCGGGCAGCCGGCCCAGCAGTGGCGTGCCGAAGATCCCCGGCATGATCGCGTTGACGCGGATGCCGAGGTCCATCAGATCGCGCGCCATCGGCAGGACGAGGCCGTTGACCCCGGCCTTCAGCGAGCCATAGGCGACCTGCCCCACTTGCGCGTCCTGCGCGGCAACCGAGGCCGTCAGGATGATCGAACCGCGCTCGCCGTCTTCGAGCGGTTCGAGGCTCGCCATGCCCAGCGCCGAGAGCGAGGCGATGCGGTAACTGGCAATCAGGATGCCCTGCGCGGCGTACTCGTAGTCCTCGGTCGAAAGTCTTGTGAACTCACCGGTCTCGCGGTTGCGGCTGACGGTCTTGCCCTTGCGATGGGTCATCGCGCAGTGGACGCAGACGCGCTCCTGCCCGTGGGCCGCCCGGGCCGTGGCGAAGCCTGCGACGACCGAGTCCTCCGAGGTAATGTCGACCTTGCAGAACAGGCCGCCGATGGCCTGAGCCACGGCTTCGCCCTGCTCCTCGTTGACGTCGAAGATCGCGACCTTCACGCCCGCCGCGGCCAGTGCTTCTGCTGTCGCGCGGCCAAGCCCGGATGCGCCCCCGGTGACGACAGCGCTGATCGAACCATCGATCTTCATGCCAGCAGGCTCCCGAGGCGACCGCGGATGATCTCCTCGGCATCGCCGACGATGCGATCGATCAGTTGCTGGCAGGTCGGGATGTCATGGATAAGGCCCTGCACCATGCCCGCCCAGAACACGCCCTTGGACAAGTCGCCAGTCTCGAGCAGTTGCTTGCCGGCGCGGCCGTTGACCAGTTCCTGCACGTCTTCGAACTTCGCATCGGGCTTCGACAGGCGGCGGACGACTTCTTCGGACACTTCGCTACGGCCGACGCGGGCGGTGTTCTTGAAATTGCGGAAGATCAGGAAGCTGCCGCGCTCGTCGTTGTCGATATAGGCCTGCTTGACGTTGTCATGGATCGGCGCCTCGACCGTCGCGCAGAAGCGGGTGCCCATGTTGATGCCCTCCGCCCCGAGCGAAAGCGCCGCGACGAGGCCGCGCCCATCGCCGAAGCCGCCCGAGGCGAGCATCGGGATCTTCACCTTGTCAGCCGCTGCCGGGATCAGGATGAGGCCGGGGATGTCGTCCTCTCCGGGGTGCCCGGCGCATTCGAAACCGTCGATCGAGATGATGTCGCAACCGGCGCGCTCGGCCGAAAGCGCGTGGCGCACGGCGGTGCACTTGTGGAGTATGGTCACGCCATGGGGCTTGAGCATTTCCCAGATCTCGCGGACCGCCTGCGTGCCCGCCGTCTCGACGATCTTCACGCCCCCGTCGATGATCGCCTGGGCATAGGCCTTGTAGTCGGGCGAATTGACGGTCGGGAAGATCGTCATGTTCACGCCGAAGGGCTTCGCGGTCATGCCCTTGGTGCGCTCGATCTCATCACGCAGGGCTTCAGGCGTTGGCTGGGTCAGCGCGGTGATGATGCCGAGGCCGCCGGCGTTGGAGACCGCGGCTGCCAGTTCGGCATAGCCGACATTCATCATGCCGCCCTGCACGATCGGATGCTCGATGCCGAGCATTTCGGTGATACGGGTCCTGATCGCCATTCCTGCCTCTCCCAAAGCACGTTTAACTGATCGGTTAAACTGACTCAGGGAACTTGGCAAGCGGGGTCAGAGAATATCGTAGCCTTCGCCAAGCGAGGCGCGCAGCTTGTCAAGCGCCTGGGCCTTCAACTGGTGGACCCGCGGGATGCTGACGCCGAGGACTTCGGCGATCTCGGCAAGGTTCAGTTCCTCGACGAAGTAGAGCTGAATGATCATCTGCAGCCGCTCCGGCAAGTCGGCGACCGCCGACGCTACCGCGCCGCGCATCTCGTCATCCGCGAGCATGGCGAAGGCATCCGGGCGATCGTCAGCAAAGGCAGCGTTGCTGTCGGAATAGGCATCGTCGATGGTTTCGAAGCGCAGGGGTTCGTCGGCGGCCTGCTGGTCTGCCAGCTCGCGCTCGGTCAGGCCCATGGCAGCGGCAAGTTCGGCATCACTGGGCGGACGACCGAGATCGTTCGTCAGCGCCGTGGTCTTCTCGCGCAGAAGCCGGCGGCGTTCGGTCGCCGAGCGCGAGAGCGGCGTCGAGCGGCGGACAAGGTCGACCATGGCGCCACGCACGCGCAGCTTGGCATAGGCGGCAAAGCCATCCTCGGTGGGGCCATCGTGGCGCTGGGCGCATTCGGTCAGCGCCACGAGGCCCGCCTGGATGAGGTCCTCGATCTCGATCCCGGCTCGGCCCGATCCGTGGACGTGCCAGGCAAGGCGCTTCACCAGCGGCAGGAAGCGGCGGATTCTGTCGGCGGCCTCGTTCTTCGCATAGGCGCGGGCGGCGGCGAAACCGCGATGGTCGTGTTTCATGCGGCAAGTCCCTCAGGGATAGGCAGCTCTGGACGGGCAGGTTGCGGCGGTGCTTCTCCGCCGATGACCGAGATGACCTCGATCGGCTGCGAAGGCGGCAGTTCGGAAATCGACATGACAAGGCAGTTCGGCGCGCGCAGGCGCAGCAATGCGGCAAGCGGGCGGCGGGCGCGGGGCTGGACGATCAGGGCAATCGATGGCGCGGCAGGCCCGCGCTCGGCGATCAGCGTGGAGATGCGCTCGCCGATGCCGCGCGCGAGATCGGGTTCTATCACCGGCTGGCCGGTGGCAGGATCGTGCATTCCGCCAACGATCATCTGTTCGAGCCCGGCTTCGAGCGTGACGACAGGCAGGCACTCGTCAGGACCGCAAATGCGCCCGACGATCATGGCACCAAGGTCTGCGCGCAGCAGGTCCACCAAGCGATCGTGGTCGTTCGTCTGCTGCAGTGCCTCGCTCAGCGCCGAAAGGATCGGGAGCGGGTGGGCGATGGAGATGCCGTCGTCGAGCAGGGCATGGAACAGGCGGGTAAGCGCACCAAGGGACATCGGCTGCGGATGGATCGTCTCGACAAGGCCCGCGGCGCGTTCCTTGACGCCCTCGAGAATGGCCTTGACCTCGTCGGGGCCGAGCAGCGCCGAGGGACGGTCGCCCAGAACCTGATTGAGATGCGTGGCAACGACGGTGCTGGCATCGACCGTGAGAAAACCCTCGGCAATGGCCAGATCGCGCTGCGCCGGATCGATCCAGATAGCCGGGCAGCCAAAGCTGGGATCGCGGGTGGCTTCGCCGCGCAGGCCATGGTCCGGGCTGGCGTCGCCCGCATCGATGGCGAGGATCTTGTCCGGGCGCATGTCGGCAACGCCGACGGGCACGCCGCCGAGCAGGATACGGTAGGCGTTGGCGCCAAGTTCCAGCGAATCCCGCACGCGAAACTGGGGAACGATGAAGCCGAAGGCCTGGCTGAGCTGCTTGCGCACCCCGGTGAGCCTGGCGACCAGCGGCGAGCCGCGCCTTTCGTCGACCAGATGGATCAGGCCATAGCCCATCTCGATGGTCACAAGGGTGTGGTCGCTGACATCCTCGAGCGTGATGCGGTTGGGATCAATCGGCTCTGGCGCGACGACAGGCTCGACCACCGGGCGTTCGGCGCGTTTCTTGAGCGCCCACCACAGCCAACCGGCAAGCGCGGCGGCAGGCAGGAACACGATCTGCGGCATCGCCGGAATTGCGCCGATCGCACCCATGATCACGGCAACGGGCAGCCAGATTGCAGGGTTGGCGAACTGGCCGCCGATCTGGCCGGTAAGGTCGCGGCTGTCCGACACGCGGGTGACGATCACGGCAGCGGCGATCGAGAGCAGGAGCGAGGGGACTTGGGCCACCAGCGCATCGCCGATGGCGAGCGTGATATAGAACTCTGCGGCCTGGGATGCGGTCAGGCCGTGGCTGATCATGCCCAGGCAGAAGCCGGCAATGATATTCACCCCCAGGATCAACAGCGCGGCGATGGCATCGCCCTTCACGAACTTGGACGAACCGTCCATCGAGCCGTAGAAATCGGCCTCGGTCGCAACTTCGCGGCGGCGGGCCTTGGCTTCATCGGCCGTGAGCAGGCCAGCGGCGAGATCGGAGTCGATCGCCATCTGCTTGCCCGGCAGGGCGTCAAGCGTGAAGCGGGCGGACACTTCCGAGACGCGGCCCGCGCCCTTGGTGACGACGACCATGTTGATGATCATCAGGATCATGAAGACGAACAGGCCGACCGCAAAGTTGCCGCCGATCAGGAACGCGCCGAAGGCCTCGATGACGTGGCCTGCTGCCGCGCCGCCCTCATGGCCATTCACCAGCACGATGCGTGTGGATGCGACGTTGAGTGCCAGACGCAGCAGCGTGGCAAAAAGCAGGACCGAGGGGAACGCCGAGAAATCGAGCGGCTTTTCAGCATTCATCGCCGCCATCAGGATGGCGACCGAAAGCGCCATGTTCAGCACGAAGAATACGTCGAGCAGGATGGCCGGGATCGGCACGACCATCAGGACGATGAGCATGAGGATGCCAGCGGGCAAGGCCATCGCGGCGGGGGAGCCGAAGCGCTTCAGCATGGCCTAGAGCCCCATTGCCGAAAGGCGGCCATAGGCCTGCCGCACATGCGCGGGCGCCGATGCGCCGTCGTTGAGGGCGAAGGCCTGCTTGAGTGTATCGGCCATCGAGCTGGCTGCCGCCGGCACAGGATTGCCGCTACCTGCCGCCGCGCTCTGGAATTCGCGGGCGATCGGTCCGCCGGTGAATTGCTGCGCCTGCGCCGTGGCCGGGGTGACGCCCAAGCTCGCGGCCCATTGCAGGGCTTCGTCGCCGCTTGCACCCTCGCTGGCTGCTGCCATGCGGTTGCGGATAAGGGACATGACGTCGCTGACCGAGCGCGGCGATCCGCTGCGGTCGTAGAAGGTGGAGCGATTGGCAGCCGCTGCCGAAGGCAGCAAGGCGGCGGCTGATTGCGAGGGATCGTTGCCCAGGGCGGTCAGGAAGCGCCCTGCCCCTTCGGCTCCGAAGAAATGGGCAAGGTAAAGCTCGGCATGGTCAGGCTGTCGGCCGAGCACCCCGCTCAGGTAATCGCCATTGTCGCCCGCCAGCTCACCCGCCATCGTTGCGGCGACTTGCGGATCGAAACGCAGTGCAAGCAACTGGGCGCGGGCAGCAGGATCGCTCGCCGCGCCGCTGCGGATCATGTCACTGGCCCAGGCGAGGCCGTGTTCGGCGCCATGCTTTTCGAGCGTGCGCAGCCAGGTTCCGGTGGTGAACTGGTAGAGCCCCGAAGCACTCGATGTGCGCGACCGGGCGGACGGATCGAGGCTCGACTCCAGCTTGGCCTGCGCCATGAGATAGGCAAAGTCGGTGCCCGTAGCCTGCGCGGCCCCGGCAATCGCCCCACGCACGCTTACCCCGGCTCCGCTGATGGCGGCCGGGGATTGGGGTAAGGCAAAGGTCTCGGCTGAACTCACTGAACTGTCCTTCCGGCCGCAGGTTGGCGGCGTGTCGGAGAGCGTTCAGCAAGGGGCGTGCCAATTTGGGAGCGCCCGGAAATCAGGCCGTGCGAAGGCGGTGGACCTGCGGGTTCGCGCGGTAGAGCGGCGCCGATCCCGAAAGCGCGTCGAGACGGGCCGAGACATTGGCCGCAATCAGGTTGCGGACCTTGCGATTGGCCTCGTTCTGGCGGCGCGCGGCTTCAAGAAGGCCACGGCATTCCTCGTCCACCAGGGTCTGGTCGACATCGGCGAGCGTGCCGCACAGATCCGCCTTGTTCGACGCACAGCCCATGATCATGTCGAGATCGAGCCCGGCAAGCGCATGCCGCTCCTGCTGCAGGACGGCAAGCATCTGCCGAAGCGTCTCGCGAAGGTCCGATGGGCGAGCAACGGTAGAGGTGGCCATTACTGTGCAGTCCTCAGCAGCATGCCGGCCGCGATCATGGCGTCGGCGATCTTGGTGGGGATGATGGGGTAGTTTCCGGTCTCGATGGCGTGCCGGATGTCCTTGACCCGCTCGGCATCGACCGGCGCGGCCTGCCCTGCGTCGAGTGCGACAGAGCGTTCGATCTGTGCAGCTGCGCCGGCATCGGCAACGGGGGCATTGTCGACGGTCGGGGCCGCCACTGCAGCCTTCGTGGACTTGGGCGTACTGACCTGCACCGGCCCAACCGGGCGCGATGCACCGATTTCAATAGGTGACATGGTTCCGCTCCTAGCGTTTGATACAGGCAAGAACGGTGGTCTTGCCGATCTCTTAAGGGCGGGAGCGGAAAATTTTTGCCGGTTTGTTAAAATTGGCGATCGCAGGCGTCAGTCGATAGGCACGACGACAAGGCCGGGCCGCTCGATACGCGCGCGGATCGGGGTGGCGCGAGCACTGGTCCGCACGCGGATCCAGCTGCCCAAGGCACCCGAATCCAAAGCTTCGCCTGACTGCGCGACCGAGAATCCCTCGCCCGCTGCAGTGATCGTTACCGCTTCGCCGCGCGAGATTGCCGGTGCAGCGGCAGGAGCTTGCCGGGCGTTGCCGGATAGCGCCACGAAAAGCCGCCAGCCTCCGGCATCGGGACATTGGACGAGAACTGTATCCTGCCGGTTGCCCTGCCAGTCTAGCGACAAGGGCGAGCGGCACGCAGCAAGGCGCAGACGGCGGTCAACCGGCAGCGTTGCGCCACCTGGCTCACCGATACCGGCGCCGGTAAAAGCCGCCACGGCGCGGTCGATCGCAACGAGATCGTGGAACGGAGAGCTCTGCGCCGAAGAGGGCGCAGCAGCGGCGCAGGCAATGATCGCACTGGCGACAAGGGTACTGGCAAGAGGATTACGATTGGTCATTTTCAGGCATCCTGACTGGAGATGCCCATGCCCAGCAATCATCGTGCCAGAGCCCTAGGTTCCAGACTGGATCACCGGACGGGCCGCGTCGTTGGTCTACCGCCTGGCCGAGACTTCGCTGGTGTAGACCAGCGTCACGCTGGCCCCCGCACGCTGGCCGGGCTCAACGAAGATGCGCGCCTGACTTGCGCGCGGGCCGCCACTCTCAGCCAATTGCGCCGCCTGCGCCATCGCTGCTGAGCGGCTGTCGCCAGTATATCGGATGACGATCCGCACCTCGAGCCGAGGATCCTTGGCGACCTGCCCCAACCATGTGTCCAAGGGTGGCGCGTTGCTGCCCGCGCTCCAGACCGCAACGGGTTCGCTTTCGGAAACAGCGGCAACGGGCAGGACGGCAGTGGCCGACTGGTGAGCCTTGTCACCTGCCTGGGAAAGCGCGGAAGCAGTGGCGAGAAAGAGGATCAGGGAAAGGTCGGCAAGGGCGTATTGCCACCCAGTTCCGGCGCGAACGATCATGCGGCGGTGCCGCCATGGCCGTGCTGGGGGCGCATTCCATGGCCGTGCCCATGCGAAGCGCCGGATACCAGAGATACCGATGTTGGGTGCAGCGAGGATGGCAAGGCCGGTTCGATCTGCGCCGAGAGCCAGTCGATCACCTCCTGTCGGTGCCGTTCCTCGTCCTGGGAGCGCCGCTCAACCGCCCGGGCAAGGGGCGCAAGCACGAGATTGGCCAGCAACAGGCCATAAAGCGTGGTCAGCACGGCCATCGAGATCGCGCCGCTGAGTGCGCCTTGTTCAAGCCCGGTCGCGGGCAGGCGGCTGAGCGAGACCAGCGTGCCGACCATGCCGAACACCGGCCCGAGTTCGGCGGCCTGGGCCAATGTGCGGACAGCCGCGTTGGCTGCCGCGATCCTGTTGCGGCGATGGTCATGGTGTCGTTCGATCAAGGCATCGAGCGAGCGCGAGCGGATCAGCACGTCGGTCACGTCGTCGAACTCGCGATCGCCGATCGCGCTGGTGCTGGCGCGCAGCAGCCCATCGCGGCGGATTGCCGAAACCTGTGCGGCAAGATCAGCCTTGGCCTGAACAGAAGAGAAGCGCTTCGCAAACAGTCCGGCAATGGCCCGGCCAGTGACCACCAGTTCATGCCGGCCCGAGCGCAGCACGGTGGCCAGCGCAGTTCCGGCAAGGACAATCGACAATGACAGGCCGTCGAAAAGAATGGCAGGTGGCATGAGCGGAACGTCTCCTGTCACAAGAGAACGGCCGCGCCTTCTGGAATTTCAGTCTGTTGCAAAGCGACGGGCGCGTTTCTGCCGCCATCCGGCAAGCCCTTGCCGGTCATCGCCTGCCAGTACCTCGAATGGTGCCGGTTTCCGGCGCCTTCGGGCAATTGGCACGCCCCTTGCTGAAACACCGGCAGAGTTTCGACAGCCAGTGAAGGCAACCCCATGAGCAACTCACTTTTCGGCATTCACGGCGCGGCGCTGGAATTGCGTTCGCTACGCATGGGCCTGCTGACCTCGAACATCGCCAATGCCGCGACGCCCGGCTTCAAGGCCAAGGACATAGACTTCGCAGCTGCGCTCAAGGCCCGCACCGCCGGCATGAGCGAGGACAAGGCGATCGCCTCGGCCACGCGCTTCCGCGTGCCGGTAATGGCGAGCCTTGATGGCAACACGGTGGAGATGGCGACCGAACAGACGGCATTTGCCGAAAATGCCGTGGGATACTCGGCCACGCTCAATTTCCTCAAGGGCCGGGTCGAGACGATCACCCGCGCGATCAAGGGAGAATAAGCCATGGCTGGCAGCACTCCCCTTACCCTGTTCCAGGTCACCGGCCGGGCGATGTCGGCGCAACTCGTGCGGATGAACGCCGCCGCGTCGAATCTCGCGAATGCCGGAACCGTCACCACGACCGAACAAGAGGCCTATCGCCCCCTGCGTCCGGTCTTTGCCGAGCAGCTCGATCAGGCCAATGGCCTTTCGACCGTGCGCGTTGCCGCAGTCCAGCGCTCGGACGCCACGCCCATTCGCCAGCACGATCCGGGCCACCCGCTCGCCGATGCCAATGGCGATGTCTGGACCGCACCGGTCGATGAGAACGCCGAGATGGTCGAGATGCTCGAAAGCTCGCGCCAGTACCAGAACGTGGTCGAGGCGATGCAGACCGCAAAGCAGCTCATGCTCGAAACGATGAGGATGAAATAATGTCGATCGCTTCCGTCACTTCCAGCACCGGCGTCAACGGCGCCACTACCTCCTCGAAAGCCGGCCAAGGCTGGGGCGCAATGGGCGCGGAGGACTTCGTCAAGCTGCTGACCACGCAGTTGCAGAACCAGGACCCGACCGAGCCGGTCGACAATACCCAGATGCTGGCCCAGCTGGCGCAGTTCTCGTCGCTGTCGAACCTCAACGACATGAAGGACTCGCTCGGCACCATTACCGGGCAGTCCGAAACGCTTTCCGCCATCGCGACCAAGCTCGACACGCTGAACAGCACCGTGGCGCAACTACTGGCCAGCCAGCCCACTTCGACCTCGACCAACGCCTAAGCCCCGCAGGAGACGCGCATGTCCTTCTACACCTCGCTCAACGGCCTCAAGAATGCCCAGACCGATCTTGGCGTAATCAGCCACAACATCGCAAATGCCGAAACCACCGGCTTCAAGAAGAGCCGCACCGAGTTTGCCGACATCGTGGTGGGCAGCGCCTTCACCAACCCGAAGCTGGTCGTCGGCATCGGCGCGGCGGTGGAATCGATCAACCAGAACTTCGCGCTCGGTCCGGTCGAGCAGACGGGTTCGGCGCTCGACCTTGCCATCAACGGCGATGGCTTCTTTACCACGAAAAATGTCGTCACCGGCCAGACCTTGTTTACCCGCAACGGCAGCCTGACGGTCGATGGCGCAGGATACATCAGCGATGGCTCGGGCAACCGGCTGCAGGTTTTCCCGACGGATGCAGTGGGCACGATCACCTCGACCACCCCTGCCGATGCGCTGATCCCAGCGACCAACGGAACCGACGCCAACGGCAATCCGATCGAGTTCGCCGGCATCACCGTGGGCGACGATGGGGCCGTGACCGCCTCGTACGCCGATGGTTCCAACGTGATCATCGGCAAGGTCGCTCTGGCCAGCTTCATCGCGCCGCAAGGGCTGAAGCAGGTCGGCTCGTCCAACTGGGTGACGACCGGCATCTCGGGTGCCCCAACGTTTGGCCAGCCCAGCACAGGTCAGTACGGCTCGTTGCTTTCGGGCGCTCTTGAACGCTCGAACGTCGACATCGCCGAAGAACTGGTCAGCCTGATCACCGCGCAGCGCAACTTCCAGGCCAACGCAAAGGCGATCGATACGGCAACGCAGATCTCGCAGACGGTGATCCAGCTGCAAAGCTGATCCTGAACGCTCCCGGAGCCTGACAAATGGACCGCCTGATCTACACCGCCTATTCCGGCATGACCGGTTCGACCGTGCGCCAGCGCGTGATCGCCAGCAACATGGCGAACGCACAGACGATCGGCTTTCGCGCCGAGATGCTGACCGCCACGCCGATGACACTGAAGGGCCCCAGCCTCGAAGCGCGGGCAATGACCGAAGACGAAGTGCGCGGATCGTCGATGGCGCAGGGCACGCTGATCTCCACCGGCAAGCCGCTCGACGTTGCGCTCACCGGCGACACCATGCTTGCACTGCAGGCAGAAGATGGCAGCGAAGCCTATTCGCGGCGCGGCGATCTGTCGGTCAGCGCGGGCGGCGTTCTGGAAAACGGCGATGGCCGACCGGTCATCGGCGAAAACGGGCCGATCACCGTTCCGCTCGGCTCGAAGGTCACGATTTCCCCCGATGGCGGCGTTTCCGTCGCCAATCCCGAGACGCCCGACCAGCCCCCCCAGCTGGTCGGGCGCATCAAGATCGCATCGACCACCGGCAGCAGGATCGAGAAAGGCCTTGATGGCCTGTTCCGCGTCCCGGGCCAGAATGGCCAGCCCGGCATCCTGCCGCAGGACGAAGAGGCCAAGCTGATGGTCGGCAGCCTTGAACAGTCCAATGTCGATCCCACCCGCATCCTTGTCGAGATGGTCGAAGCCCAGCGCCTGTTCGACATGCGCACCAAGGTCGTCGCCCAGGCCAAGGAAGTCGACGAATCCAGCGCATCGCTGATGCGCATTTCCTGATCGCAAAGGTAACCCACGATGCCCAGCTCAGCTCTTCACGTCGCCCGCACCGGTCTCGAGGCACAGGACACGCGGATGCGCGTGATTGCCAACAATCTTGCCAACGTCGGCACCACCGGCTTCAAGCGCGACCGCGCCAACTTCGCCACCCTTGCCTATCAGGACGCGCGCGTGGCGGGCCAGCAATCGTCGAACGAGACCGCCTATGCCACGGGCCTCAACCTCGGCACCGGCGTTGCCGTGCAGGCGACCACCCGCATCGACAGCCAGGGCACGCTGCAAAGCACCAGCAACGCGCTCGACCTTGCGCTCGATGGCGACGGCTACTTTCAGGTGACGATGCCGGGCGGACAGCTGGCCTACACACGCGCCGGAAACTTCTCGCGCTCGGCGGAAGGCGTGCTGGTGACCGCGCAGGGCTATCCGCTCAACCCCGCGATCACCATTCCCGAGGGCGCGAGCGCCATCACCATCGCCAATGACGGCACCGTATCTGCAACCATTGCCGGGCAGAACGAGCCCGCGCAGCTTGGCCAGATCACCGTCGCCAGCTTTGCCAACCCGGGCGGCCTCAGGTCGATGGGTGACAACTTCCTGCAGGAAACCGCAGCCTCGGGCGCGGCACAGGTGGGCGTTCCGGGAGAACTGGGACGCGGCAACATTCGCCAGGGCTACCTTGAGGGTTCGAACGTCAACGTGGTCGAGGAACTGGTCGACATGATCGAATGCCAGCGCGCCTACGAGATCAATTCCAAGATGATCTCGGCCGTCGACGACATGCTCCAGAACGCGAACCAGACTCTGTGACACCGATGCAAACGCCCTTCGATCGCCATTTCACCCCCGAACGCTTCGGCAGCCCTCGCCGCCGCCGAACCGCCCTGCGCGCGCTTCTGGTGGGATCGCTGGTGGCCGCCGCCGTCGTTTTCGGCATGGAGCCGGCCTCTGCCGCCAAGCCCAAGAAAGGCTTCGAGCCGGTGGTCGCGCCGCCTCTGCCGGTCCAGACCGCAGCACCGACCGCTGGTTCGATCTTCAATGCCAGCGCCGGCTACACCGGCTTTGTCGAGGGCCGCCGTGCCCATGCGGTGGGCGATCTGGTCACGGTCATGCTGGTCGAGAACATGACCAGCGCCAAGACGGCCGGATCGAAGACGCAGAAGTCCGGCCAGTTCTCCGTGACACCGCCAACCACCGGCCCGCTGTCGTTCATCAAGCCCAGCGCCCTTAATGCTTCGGGCGGTTCGTCGTTCAATGGTCAGGGCAATGCCTCGCAGACGAGCACGCTTGCCGGCGAGGTTGCGGTGACGATCGCGGAAGTGAGGTCCAATGGCACGGCACTGGTACGCGGTGAAAAGCGCATGATGCTGAGCCAGGGACAGGAATGGGTGCAGTTCTCGGGCATCGTGCGACTTGGTGACATCGATCAGGAGAACCGCATTCTTTCCAGCCAGGTCGCGGATGCGCGGGTTGAATACACCGGCAACGGGTCGGTCGGCCGGGCAAGCCGCGAAGGCTGGCTTTCGAAGTTCTTCAACGCGATTTCGCCCTTCTGAAGGTTGATGCAATGCTGGTCCGGTACATCCTCCCTGTTCTTGCAGCCTTCGCGGCGGCCCTGCCCATGCCCGCCCTGGCCGAGCGTGTGCGCGACCTTGGCGAGTTCCAGGGCGTGCGCGCAAACCAGCTCACCGGCTATGGCGTGGTGGTTGGCCTTGCCGGAACGGGCGACGACAATCTCGAATACCTGACCCAGGCGATGAAGGGCACCGCAGGCCGGTTGGGCGTGCAGCTCCCCGCCGGCATTTCGCCCGGCCTCAAGAACGCCGCCGCCGTGCTGGTGACGGCAGAGCTTCCCGCCTTCGCCAAGCCCGGCCAGCGCATCGACGTGACTGTCTCGACCATCGGCAAGGCCAAGTCGCTGCGCGGGGGTGCGCTGATCCTTGCACCGCTCTATGGTGCGGACGGCCAGATCTACGCGATGGCGCAGGGCAACCTTGCCGTCGGCGGCCTCGGCATTGCCGCCCGCGATGGCTCGCAACTGACCGTCAACGTGCCAACCGTGGGCCGCATCGCCGAAGGGGCCAGTGTAGAGCGGGCCGTCGCTACCGGGTTCGACAGTGGCGAAGTGCTGCGCTGGAACCTGTTCGACGCCGATTTCATGACCGCCCAGCGCGTGCGCGACGCGATCAACGCCCGCTTTCCCCAGTCCGCAACGATCGAGGACGGCGTCACGCTGGCGCTGCGCCTGCCGGCAGGCGCCGACAGCCGCGCGACGACGATGGCGGCGATCGAGATGCTCGAGGTGACGCCTGCCGAAACCGCGGCCAAGGTCATCGTCAACAGCCGCACCGGCACGGTGGTGATCAACAGCGCAGTGCGTCTCTCTCCCGCAGCGATAAGCCACGGCAAGCTGGTGGTGAAGATCGACGAGAAGCCGCAGGTCTCCCAGCCCGCTCCGTTCAGCCGCGGCCAGACGGCCGTGGTCCCCAACAGCCAGATCGACGCGGTCGAGAAGGAGGCCAAGGTTGCCCTGTTCAAGCCTGGTGCCTCGCTCTCTTCATTGGTCGATGCGCTGAACAAGCTCGGCACCAGCCCTTCGGACCTCGTCGCAATCCTCGAAGCGCTCAAGCAGGCAGGCGCACTCAAGGCAGAGATGGTGGTGATATGACCACGATTTCCACATCCGCCGCCAACCTTTCGCTCACGCCTAAGGCGCAGACCGAGCGCGAGAAGCTTTCGGGCGCGGCGAAGCAGTTCGAGGCGATTTTCGTGCGCCAGATGCTGTCCGCCGCGCGCGCCAGCAACTTCGGGGACGATGACGTCTTCGGAAAGATGGATCAGACTTTCGTGCAGATGCGCGACGACCGCTTTGCCGAAATCGCCTCGCAGACCGGCGCGCTCGGCTTTGCCCGGCAGATCGAGAACCACCTTGCCGCGCTCCTGCCCCAAGGCACTACGCCAGAGGGAGGCGCCTAAGCCATGGCATCCGATCTCCTCTCGATCGCTCGCAGCGGCGTCCAGGCTGCCCGCATCGGCCTAGACATCACGGCGCAGAACATCGCCAATGCCTCGTCCACCGGCTATGTCCGGCGTTCGGCCGCGTTCAGCGAAGTGGCTTCGACTGGCGGCGCCTATCGTATTGGCGATCTTTCCCTTTCAGGCGTGCGGCTGACCAGCATCGTGCGCAATGCCGATGCTTTTCGCCAGGCCGAAGTCCGCCGTACCAATTCGGACGTGGCGCGAGCCAGTGCCGAAGTTTCTGGGCTGGAGAACATCGAAGCCGCGATCGAGCAGTCGGGCGTCTATGACGCAATTGTCGGCTTCGAGTCCTCTCTCCAGCAACTGACGCAGAACCCCACGGATACGAGCCTGCGCGCCTCGGTGATCGAGAAGGCGCGCACCATGGCCGGCACGTTCCAGATCGCCTCGCAGGAGTTGGACGCGGCGGCCGACGGTCTGCGCTTTCTGGCCTCGGACGGGGTGACGCAGGTCAACCGCATTGCCCAGGAGCTTGCCCGCACCAACACCCGCCTTGCCCGCGCGTCCGACGCCAGCAGCGACAAGACCGCCCTGCTCGATCAGCGCGACCAATTGCTCGAGGAATTGAGCGGCTTTGCGAACATCTCGACCGAATTCTCGGCCGATGGGCAGGTTGCGATCAAGATCGGCGGGAGCAGCGGGGCGGACCTCGTGACGGGCAACACTGCCGCCACCCTGGGTATGACCACATCTCCAACTGACGGCACCATCAGCTTCACTGTGGGCAGCACGGCGCTGACTCTGGCTGGCGGATCGCTGGCAGGACAGCAACTCGCATTGGCGAAGGGCGCACAGCTCAAGACCGATCTCGACACGCTTGCCGGTGACATCGTTGATGCCTTCAACACCGCCCAGACCGGGGGTCGCGATCTCGACGGCGCGATGGGTGTCGCAATCTTCTCGGGCACGAGCGCCGCGACGATGGCACTCGCTGTCGAGGACGGCCGCAAGATCGCCACCGCTCCTGCCAGCGAGACGACGCCGGGCAGCCGCGATGCGGCAAACCTTACCGCGATCCGCACAGCGCTGGCGGGCGTCAATCCGTCGGGCACGATGGATGCGATCCTGTTCGACGTTTCAGGCACGCTGGCCGGGCGCAACGTGACGTTGGGCGCGCTACAGACGATTGCCGACACCGCGAAAGTTGCCCTCTCTGCGCAATCGGGCGTCGATCTCGATCAGGAAGCGGTCAACCTAGTAAGATTCCAGCAGGCCTTTCAGGCGTCCGGCAAGGTCATGCAGGTATCATCCGACATCTTCGACACCCTTCTGGGAATCAGGTAACCGGCCATGAGCACGATCTTTGGCACATCTACAGCCGCGTTCTTCGAGCGGTCCCTCATGGACCTTACTGCCTTGCGCAAGCAGGCCGAGGACACGCAGGCCGAGATGTCGACCGGAGAACGCCTGCAGCGCTCCTCCGACGACCCGGTCGCCGCCTCGCGGCTGCGCCAGCTCGCCCGCGCAGGGGTTTTCGACGACATCGACACCGCCGCGACCAACCGCGCCACGACTGACCTGACGCTGACCGACACCGCGCTGTCGCAGTTCGCCAGCATCGTCACCCGCCTGCAGGAGTTGACGACGCAGGCCGCGAACTCGACCGTCAACGACAGCCAGCGCGCGGGCATCGGCGAGGAAATAGCGCAATTGCGGGGCAGCCTCGTCGCACTGGCCAATTCGCGGGATGGCAATGGCAACGCCCTGTTCGGTGGCGAAAGTGCGGCCGATGCCTACACCCTCGATGCTTCGGGCAACGCCACGTATGCCGGCACCAGCGCGGCAGGGACCATCTCTATCGGCGGCGGTCAATCTGTCGCGCGGGGGGTGACAGGACCCGAGTTCCTGCAGTTCCAGTCAGGAGGCGGAACGGTTGACCTGCTGGCAATGACCAAGGCCCTGGCGGACGACCTGAAATCCGGTGCCGGTGGCGTGGCCACGGCCAATGCCGCCCTCACCGCCCTGGGTGATGGCCTCAATGCAATCACCACGGCGCAGACCGTGGTCGGATCGCGGCTCAACTGGATCGACCTCAACACCGAGCGCCGCACCACGCTTTCCGAGATGCGCACCACCGAACAAACCGAGGTCGGCGGCGCGGACCTGACCGAATCCATCGCCCGCCTGCAGAACACCATGCTGGTGCTGCAGGCCAGCCAGGCGAGCTTTGCCAAGCTCGCCAACCTTTCGCTGTTCAGCGTGCTGAACTGAGCGCGCAAGCTCACCGGGAACCTGTTTCATGTTCGTGATTGTCGGCATCGTCATCCTGCTCGCCATGGTTTTCGGCGGCTTCGCCATCACTGGCGGTGACCTTGGACCGGTCCTGCATGCACTTCCCCACGAGATGCTCATCATCGGCGGGGCCGCCGTCGGCGCGCTCGTCACTGGAAACTCGATGCACGAACTCAAAGGCATCGGCGCTGGCTTCACCAAGACCTTCAAGGGCCCCAAGCACAACAAGCAGGATCACGTAGACGTTATCGTGCTGTGCACCAAACTGATGAAGATCTTGCGCAGCGATGGACCGGTCGCGCTTGAAAGCCATGTCACCGATCCGAAGAACTCTCCGATCTTCGCCGAGTATCCCCGCCTACTGGCCAACCCTGCCCTGACTTCGCTGATCTGCGACACGCTGACCTTGATCGTCGTATCTTCGGGCACGCTGGAAGTGCATGCGGTGGAGGAGGTGATGGATCATGCGATGAAGACGCATTTCCATGAGGAGCACGAAGCCCAGCACGCCATCCAGGGCTTGGCGGATGCGCTGCCGGCGCTGGGCATCGTCGCGGCAGTGCTCGGCGTGGTGAAGACCATGGGATCGATCGACAAGCCGCCGGCCATTCTCGGCGCGATGATCGGTTCGGCGCTCGTCGGCACGTTCCTCGGCATTCTGCTCGCCTACGGGATGGTTGGCCCGATCGCAGGCCGGCTCAAGCAGGTGCTCGAGCAGGACGAGATGATTTTCCAGGCGGTAAAGCAGGTCATCATCGCCAGCCTCCACGGCTGGCCGCAACCCCTCGTCGTCGAAAGCGCGCGCTCCGGTCTGGGGCATGCCTTCCGCCCGGGACTTTCCGAACTGCTCGACGCGATGCGCGGCCGCTAAGGAGCCCTGCACGTGGCCAAGGCACCGACCAAGGGGAAGAATGAACCCCCGAAGCCCATCATCGTCAAGAAGATCACCATCGTTGCCGGTGGGCATCACGGCGGCGCCTGGAAAGTGGCCTATGCCGACTTCGTGACCGCGATGATGGCGTTCTTCCTGCTGATGTGGCTGCTGGGCGCAACCACCGAAAAGCAGCGCAAGGGCATTGCCGACTACTTCACTCCTACACTCGTCAAGATGCGGCAGGGAAGTGCCGGCGGGTATGGCGTACTCGGCGGATCATCGCTGACCGATGTCGACGACTATCCGCATCGCGCCGGCCAGACCGGCAACAAGACCCTGTCGGTGCCCCGCGATGCCACAGGCGGCCCCAAGGAGGGCGGCAGCAAGATCAAGCGCTCCCAGGTGATGAAGGAACGTATCGCCCAGAAGCTCGCGCAATCCGAAAAGCTCAAGAAGCTGGCCCGGCAGGTTCGCATGACCGAGACTCCCGAAGGCGTCCGCCTGGATCTGGTGGACGATGCGGATTTCTCGATGTTCCTGCTGGGCACGACCGTGCTGACGCCTGACGCCGCCGAACTTCTCCGCGCGATCGGCCAGGCCATCGCGCCCGACCCGACCCAGCTGACGATCCGCGGCCACACGGACTCCCTGCCGTGGAAGAACGGCGTGGCCAACAACTGGTCGCTGTCAGCCGGTCGCGCCGAAACGACACGCCAGACATTGATGCGCCAGGGCATTGCCGAGCCCCGCTTCCGCCGGATCGAGGGCGTTGCCGACCGCGAACCGCTGGTGCAGAACAATCCGGCCGACCCGCGCAATCGGCGTATGTCGATTTTGATTACCGGCTGATTAAGCAACAAACTGACACCATCATGAAATATTGGTGAAAGTTCCGGTTGCAAGTGCAACTGCTTCACTGCAGCTTCCTGTCATTGCGGGGTGCGTCGTGCGCAAGCCACGAACCGCAACGCCCAAAGGACAGGGAGTTCAATCCAGATGCGCAAGTTTGCAGCTTTGGCCACCGTATCGGCGGTGGCATTGGCCGGAATCGTTTTTGCCGCCGCGGGGGGCGGGAAGGTCACGGGTTCGGGAGCGGTGCTGCTGCCCGCAACGTCGGGTTCTATTGCCGCAGTTTCAGCCCGGCCCACTGCAGCGGCAGTCGCCGGATCGGCCATCCCCGACAGCTGGATCTGTGTCTTCAAGAAGGGCAGCGTCGCGCCGGGTGCCGAGCAGGCCGAGGCCAGCAAGGTCACCGGCAAGGCTGGCGGCAAGATCGGGCATGTCTACCGTTACGCACTGCAGGGCTTCTCGATCAATCTGCCAGCGCAAGGTGCCGCAGCCGTCGCCAAGCACAACCCGAACATCGAGTATTGCGAGGCCGACCAGGTCGCCACCGTGATCGACCCGATCAATGCGTTGGCGAAGCCGGGCGGCGGCGGCGGTTCAACCACCGAGACGACGCCCGCAGGCATCACGCGAGTTGGTGGTGGAGCGGCTTATGCCGGCTCCGGACGGGCATTCGTGATCGATAGCGGCATCTTCCTAACGCATCCCGATCTGAACGTCGACACCGCCCTCAGCCGCAACTTCGTGGCGCGCGAAACCTCGCCGAATGACCTGAACGGCCATGGTACGCACGTAGCCGGTACGATTGCCGCCAAGCTCAATGGCGCCGGCGTCGTCGGCGTAGCAGCCGGGGCAAAGGTCGTCGCGGTGCGCGTGCTCGATCGCCGTGGCAGCGGTGCCTATTCCGATGTCATCGCTGGAGTCGATTACGTCGCCTCGGTGGGCCAGGCGGGCGACGTCGCCAACATGAGCCTTGGCGGACCAGTATCCGACGCACTCGACACGGCAGTGATCAACGCCTCCAACAGCAGCAAGGTCATCTTTGCCCTTGCCGCCGGTAACGAAACCGATGATGCCAACAATCACTCGCCCGCGCGCGCCGATGGCCCGTATATCTACACCGTGGCGGCGGTGAACAGCTCGGACACATTTGCCAGCTTCTCGAACTACTCCGTGATCAACGATCCGGTGGACTTTGCCGAACCGGGCGTGTCGATCCTCTCGACGTGGCTCAACGGCGGCTACAACACGATCTCCGGCACATCCATGGCGACACCGCACCTTGCCGGTCTTGTCCTCATCGGTGGCCCGCGCAGCGACGGGCGCCTGTCCACCGCAGCGCCGAATGGCGTCGGGTTCCCGATCGGCGTGAAATGATCACGGCGCCTTGCTGAAACGTCGAAGGGCGGCCCCGCAAGGAGCCGCCCTTCTTCTTTACCGGGGAACGCACGAAGGCCCGGCGGCCTGGGATGGGCCGCCGGGCTTGTGATCACGCCTGGTGGAGACAGGCGGAGGTCATGGCTTAGCGCAGCAGCGACAGCACGTTCTGCTGGCTCTGGTTGGCCTGGGCGATCATCGCGGTCGATGCCTGCGAAAGGATCTGGGCCTTGGCCATCTGCGTCGTTTCGGTCGAGTAGTCGGTGTCCTGAATGCGCGAACGGGCGTCCGACAGGTTGGTGATGTTGTCGTTGAGGTTGTTCACCACCGATTCAAGGCGGTTCATGCCGGCACCGAGCGTTGCACGGGCGCTCGAAATCGAGTCCAGCTCGGTGTCAAGCGTGCCGAGGAGCGTGTTCGCCGCCGTTGCGCTGGACACGTCGTACGACCCTGCAGCACCGCCGTTCGCCGAAAGGGTGGTGAGGTCTGCCATGGTCAGGTCGACGGTGTCAGAACCGTTCGCACCAGTCTGAACGGTCACGGTCGCTTGCGAGCCGTCGAACAGCTGAGTGCCATTGAACTTGGTGTTGTCGATGATCTGGCCGATCTGCGCGGTCAGTTCGTCAACTTCCGTCTGCATGTAGGCACGGTCCGTGGCGTCCTGATACGTGCCCGAAGCCGACTGCACGGCCAGTTCGCGGACACGCTGGAGCATGTTCGAAACTTCGTTCAGCGCGCCTTCCGCGGTCTGTGCCAGCGAGATGCCGTCGTTCGAGTTGCGAACGCCCTGGTTCATGCCCTTGATCTGGGCAGTCATGCTGGTGGCAATTGCCAGACCGGCCGCGTCGTCCTTGGCGCCGTTGATGCGCTTGCCGGTCGACAGTCGCTCCATCGCCTGGCCAAGCATCTTGTTGGCCGTGTTGGAGGAGTTCGTCGCCTTCAAGGCGCTGATGTTTGTATTGATAACCGCCATTTTCCATTCTCCGGTAGGGTGGTGTGTCGTTCCCGAAAGGACCGCCGGGTCAGAGGATCGACACGGCTGTCGGGACTAAGACCGGCAAATGGCAGCCGGTTTTAAGTTGCCGCCCGGCAAAAGAATGCCGGACTTACGTAGTCGCCCTTAGGGTTACCCGTCCCCTTAAAGTTTCAACCTGTTTGTCGGTCCCGCGCGAAAGAAGGTCACAGACAGGATGGTTAACAGGGGTCTTGAAATGATTCGCGATTGCGGGGCACTGCAGTTCACCGAAGCGGCGGCGAAAGCCCACGCAGCGCTTGTCCAGCGCGCAGCTTCGGTGCTTTCGAGCTACGGTGCGGAAGGACAGTCGATGCTGGCTGATGCCTTCGAGGACGCGAAGCTCCCGCCGCGCAAGCAGGTGGTGCTGCTGGAGCGTTCGGCTATGCCAGCGATCGAGCGCCAGCCCGGCAGCCGGACGGCGACCCTGCGATACACCGATGGGGCGGGCGAGGCTGCGCTGTCGGCACTGCTGGCCTGCGCCGCGAAGCCAGGCGCGCCCATTGCCGCCGATCCTGAAAGCCTGTCTGTCCTTGCCTTGGCCGAACGCATCGCCGCCACCGACATCCCCGTCCTGATCAACGGCCCGACCGGCACTGGCAAGGAAGTGCTGAGCCGCTTCATTCACGAACACTCGGCCCGCGCCGACAAGCCGTTCATCGCCATCAATTGCGCCGCCATGCCCGAAGCCATGCTCGAGGCGCTGCTGTTCGGCCACCAGAAGGGCGCGTTCACCGGCGCGAATGCAGCCAGCGAAGGCTTCTTCCGCGCGGCTGACGGTGGCACGCTGCTCCTCGACGAGATCGCCGAGATGCCGCTGACGCTGCAGGCCAAGCTGCTGCGCGCGCTGCAGGAAGGCGAAGTGGTGCCGCTGGGGGCAACGCAGCCGGTAAAGGTGGACGTGCGGGTAATCGCCTGCGCCAACCGCGATCTGCCGCTGGAAGTCGAGGAAGGCCGCTTCCGCGCCGATCTCTATTACCGCCTAAACGTCTTCCCGCTGGCCCTGCGCGCTCTGTGTGAGCGGCCCGACGATATCGCGCCGCTCGCCTTCGCGATGGCGATGCGCCATTCGCAGGTCGCTCCCTGGATTTCCGACGAAGCGCTGGCGATGTTGGCGGCGCATAGCTGGCCCGGCAACGTGCGCGAACTCGAGAACGTGATGCGTCGCGCTCTGGTGCTTGCAGGGAACGCTTCCGTGATCGAGCCGAACCATATCGTGTTCGATCGCCCTGCCCGCCTGATCAACGAACCGGTTGCGGTTCCTGCCGCGGCCGATGCCAAGCTTTCCAACATCGTGCAGATGTCCGAAGCCCGCGCGATCCTTTCGACGCTCGAGGCCTGCAACGGCAGCCGCGTTGCCGCTGCCCGCCAGCTCGGCATTTCCGAACGCACCTTGCGCTATCGCCTCGCCAGCTTCCGTGAGGCCGGGATTGAAGTGAACGGCCGGTCAGTGGACGGTAGAGCCGTCGGTGGCAGGCGATGAGCGTTTCCGGCATCGGCGGCCGGGCTTCCGGCATCCAGGACATCATGGCGCTGCGCCAGCAGATCATGGAGCGCTCGCAGCTGCTCCAGCAGGTCAAGTCACCCGAAGCGACGCAGGGTGCACAAGGACCACAGGCCAGCACCGGCCCGGCTGGTAGCTTTACCGAGAGCCTCAAGGGTGCGCTCGATAACGTCAACGCCAGCCAGCAGAAGGCAAGTGCGATCAGCGAAGCCTATGAAAAAGGCGAAGTGGTCGACGTGGCCAAGGTGATGCTGGCGCGGCAGGAAGCTGGGGTTGCCTTCGAGGCCACGCTGCAGGTGCGCAACAAGCTGCTGAACGCCTACCAGGACATCATGCGGATGGGAGTGTGATTGAATGGCTGACCTCGTTCCCGCCTCTGGCCTTGCCACGCCAGCTCCATCCACTTTCGGCGTCCTGACCGATCCCGCAGCCGGAAGCTTCGGCACGCGGGCCAAGGCGTTTCTGGCGCAGCCGCCCGTGAGGCGCACCCTTCCGTGGTTCGCCGGCGTTTCCGCAGCCGGCCTGACCGGCGTGCTGTGGCTGACCATGGCGCCCGCACCGCAGCGCATGCTCTACAGCCAGCTTTCCGACAGCGAGCGGTCCGAAGTTACCGCCAGCCTCGAAAAGGCCAACATCGCCTACCAGATCGACAACGCAACCGGTGCGATCACTGTGGGCGAGGACGACCTTTACAGGGCGCGCATGGCCGCCGCATCGGATGGCGCGATCGCGACGCCCGAAACCGGAACGCAGATGCTCGACAAGCTGCCGATGGGCGCGAGCCGGGGGCTTGAGGGCCAGCGCCTGCAGGCCGCGCGCGAGCGCGAGCTTGAGCTGACGATCATGGAGATCGACGGCGTGGAGGCCGTGCGCGTCCATCTCGCCGAACCGGAAAAGTCGGTCTTCGTGCGCGAGAACGTGCCGCCATCGGCCTCGGTCATGGTCAAATTGAAGCGCGGTCGCCAGCTTTCCGAAAGCCAGGTCCGCGCGATCGTCAACCTGGTCGCGGGTTCCGTGCCCGGGCTTTCGATAGACGCGGTGCGGGTCGTTGACCAGCACGGCGCATTGCTGTCCGACCCGTCCGGCCCCGATGGCGACCGGCTCGAACTCCAGCAGCGCATGGAGGAGAAGCTTCGCCAGCAGGTCGCGCAACTGCTCACGCCGATGCTGGGCGAAGGGAACTTCTCGTCCGAGATCCAGCTCGATCTCGACATGGACCAGGTGACGTCGGCGCGCGAAAGCTATGACAAGCAAGGCGTCGTCCGGCAGGAAACGCAAAGCGCCTCGCAGCAGACCGGCGCCGGCACTGCCCAGGGCGTGCCCGGCGTCACCGCCAACACGCCGCCCCCTGCCACGACTGCCCAGCCCGGCGCCCCGCAAGGAACGCCCGCGGCTGCGGCAACCCCCGGCGCCAACGGCGAATCCAGTTCCTCGCGCACCTATGAACTCGGCCGCGAGGTTGCGGTATCGAACCAGACCCCCGGCAAGATCAAGCGCCTGTCCGTCGCTGTCGCGCTGAGCGCCGAGACCATGGCCAAGGCAAAGCCGCAGGACATCGAGCAGATCAAGCAGCTGGTCAGCGCTGCGGTCGGCGCCGACCCCGCCCGCGGCGATCAGGTTGCCGTGGCCGTCCGTGCCTTCAAGCCCGCAGACGTTGCCCCCGCACCGTTCTGGGAAACGCCGTGGTTCGCCACGATCCTGCGCAATGCCGTGGCGCTGATCGCGGTCCTGCTTGTCCTGCTGCTCGGCGTCCGTCCGTTGATCAAGGCGCTGAAGAAGGAACCCGCGCCGGCCGAAGTGAAGGTTGCAAAGAAGCGCAAGAAAGGTGAAGCGACGGGCGACGAGGACGAGGACGCCAGAGAGGCCGAAGAAGGGGCGATCGAGGCTGTCACCGCTGATGAAGTCGCACAGGCAATCCAGCCCGCGCAAGATCCCGAAACGGGCGTCGTCGATGCCGAGGCACTGGCCCGGCAGGTCAGCCTTGCCCAGCGGCTTGTCGTCGAAAAGCCCGACAGTGCGCTGGTTGCCCTCAAGCAGATGCTGAAAGAGCCTGAAGAGGAAGGTGCCAGCGCATGAGCGATCTGATGGAAGCCCCCGCCATTTCCGATCCCGAACGCGCAGCCGTCATGGTCATGCTGCTGGAGGACGATCAGGCCGCGCAGATCCTCGCGCAGCTGGAGCCCGCAGAACTTCGCCTGCTGGGCGAAAAGATGTGTGCGCTGGGCGAGATCGGCCCGGTTGCGATCGCACAGGCGATTGCCGGCTTTGTCGAGAAGACCGAGCGGCTTGGCCTGATCGCGCACGATCGCGTCGGACAAGTGCGCTCGCTCATGACTCGCGCCGTGGGCGAGATAAAGGCAGACAGCCTGATGCAGCGCATCCTGCCTGACGACCCCTCGCGCACGCCCAGCATCGAGCTTGCCAGATGGCTGACTCCGCAAGTGATCGTGCCTCTGATCCGTGACGAGCATCCCCAGGCGATTGCCGTGCTGCTGGTTCAGCTGGATCCGGAAGTGGCCGCGGCTGTCCTGCATGGCTTGCCCGACGAGGTGCAACCGCAGGTCGTCCACCGCATCGCCACGCTCGGACCGGTTGCACCCGAAGCCATCGCGATGCTCGAGGAAATGCTCCACCAGCGTATCGGCGAACGGCACGGCCAGGGCGCCTTTGCCATGGGCGGGCCGCGCGAAGCGGCCGACATCATCAACGCCTCGGTCCGAGCGGTCGAAAAGCGCGTCATGCCCGAGATTGCCAAGCAGGATCGCCAGCTTGCCAAGGCTATCGAAAACGAAATGTTCAAGTTCGAGCACCTCTTCGCGCTCGACGACAAGTCGATGGGAGCACTGCTGCGCGAGGTAGACAGCGATGCGCTGATCGCCGCGCTCAAGGGCATCCCCGAAGAGCAGCGCGAATGCTTCTTCCGCGCCATGTCGAGCCGTGCTGCGGACGGCGTGCGCGACGAGATTGCCGCGCGTGGCCGGATGAAGATGGCCGAAGTGATCGAGGCGCAAAAGGCCATGGTCACGGCAGCCCGCCGTCTCTCGGCCGAAGGCGTGATCGTGTTCGGCGCGGGCGACGACGACTATGTCTGACAGCTTGCGGGCGATCTCGCTGGCGGACCTTGGGCAAGTGCCCACAGGTTTCGCGCGTGATCGCCGCTTCTTCCGCGAATTTGCAGCGCCCGAACCGGAACCTGTCATGGTGCCGGTGGAAGACGAGCGCGAGCTGCACGAACCTATCGCGGAGGCGTGGGCCGATGGCTATGCCAAGGGTCTGGGCGAGGCGCAGGAAGCCGCCGCGCAGCTCATTGCCGAACAGGAAGCAGCGCGTCAGAAGATCGAATTCGCGCTCGGCAAGCTCGATGTGGCGATGCAGACCGAACTGCAAGACCGACTGCGCGAGACGGTGATCGCCTTGTGCGAGGCTGCCATTGCGCCTGCGGCCCTTGACCCCGACGCGCTGACCCGCCGGGTCGAGGCAGCCGCCACCATGCTCGCCCGCGCCGAAGACCAGCGCGTGATACGGCTCCATCCCGAAGACCTTGCCCTGATTGCCGCGCGATTGCCGGAAGACTGGCACTTCGAACCCGACGCTTCGCTCGAACGCGGCGCTCTGCGCGTGGAAGGCGCGACCGGCGGAGTCGAGGATGGACCTGAACAATGGCGCCGGGCCATCCATGAGGCGCTCCGCCAATGCTGATGGGACCCACTTTCTCCGTGCTCGACCGGGCGCTGGATTCCCTGGCACTGTGCGAACCCGACTTCACGCCTGCGCGCTATGGCTTGCTGGCCGCGTGTGATGGCGGAATGCTTGAAGTGTCGGGGCTGTCGGTCCCCATTGGCACGCAATGCCGCATCGCTCATGGGTCGGGATCGCTGACGGCAGAGACCATCGGCTTCCGCAATGGTCGTACCTTGATGATGCTTCTGGGCGATCCGGTGTTGCTGCGCCCCGGCGCCAGGGTAAGGCCCGAAGGCCGCCCCGGGATGGTGCCGGTAGGCGAGGCTTTTCTCGGCCGCGCGATCGATGGCGAGGGCAAGCCGATTGATGGCAAGGGGCCGATCCACAACCGCCGCGAATGGCCGGCAGGCGGCATTCGGGCCGCCGCGCTCGACCGCTCGCCAGTGCGCGAGAGCTTCGATACCGGCGTGCGCGCGCTCAATGCGCTGACGACCTTCGGCATCGGCCAGCGTATCGGCATCATGGCGGGATCAGGCGTCGGCAAGTCGGTGCTGCTCGACATGATCGCGCATGGCGCCGAGGCCGAGATCGTCATCGTCGGCCTGATTGGCGAACGTGCACGAGAAGTCTCCGACTTCGTCGAGCGGCACATGCAGGGCTCCAAGCGCGAACGCTCCGTCGTTGTCGCGGTCCCTGCCGACCATGCGCCCAACTTGCGCATACGCGGCGCGATGATGGCGACGGCGCTCGCCGAATACTTTCGAGCCCAAGGCAAGCGCGTGCTGCTGATCATGGACAGCCTGACGCGTGTGGCCCACGCGGGCCGTGAAATCGCGCTGCTGCTGGGCGAACCGGGCGCGGCGCGCGGCTATCCGCCCTCGGCCCTCGCGACGATCACCAAGCTGGTCGAACGCGCCGGCAATTCGGCGGAAAGCGGCGGGTCGGTGACGGGGCTCTACACGGTCCTTGCCGATGGCGACAACCAGGACGATCCGGTGGTCGACACCGCGCGTTCGATCCTCGACGGACACATCGTGCTCTCGCGCGATCTGGCGCAGCGTGGGCAATACCCGGCCATCGACATTGCGGCATCCTTGAGCCGCGTGATGAACGACATCACTGCACCCGAGCACCAGCGCGCCGCCCGCACCTTCCGTGCGCTTGTGGCAAGTTACGAGGCCAACCGCGATCTGGTCCTGATGGGCGCCTATCGCAGCGGGGCCGATCCCCAGCTCGACAGGGCCATCGCCATGCATGAGGCGCTGACCGGGTTCATCAGCCAGCCGCAGCGTGAAGTCGTGTCGATGGCGGCAAGCGTCGCCGCGCTCAGCCAGCTGATCGGTGCATGAAGGCTGAGCGCGAGCGTCTGGCGCGCCTGAAACGGCTTGAGCGCATCCGGGACATCGCCCGCCAGACCGCGCTCGCCGAAGCGGGCAAGGCCGAGGGCACGCTGGCGCAGTTGCAGGGGCTGGCAGACAGGACTCAACGTCTTTCGACGGAGTACGCCGCCCGCACCGATGCGCGCGACGCGCACGGGTTGCAGCAATTGCGGCAGTTCGTGGCCGGACTCGACCGGATCACGTCGGGCACACGCGCCGATGCCGATGCTGCGCGCAGGATCGCCGATGCCAAGGCGCAGGAGGCCGCCGCCGCAGAACGTCGGCGCGCCGCCGTGGAAGAGCGCGCCGAGGCGCAGGAGCGTCTGATCGCGCGCAAGGTGGCATCCGCAACAACACCTACTACCGGCAAAAGGCAATCTGGCACGGGTCTTGAATAAACACGGTTAACGCACCGCCACGGAGCCTTGCTGATGTTCGATCTTGCCGCCCTTTCCCAGCCGACAGCCGCTCCTGCCCTGCAGGCTGCGCCGTTACAGAATGGCGGAAATGCGGATGGCATCACTGCTGCCCCTGGTATTGCCTTCGATGCACTCCTTGCCATGCAGTTCACCCCGGCAGAACCGGCAGACGCGCCCTTGCCGGAAAGCGGCAAGATCTTGCCGGATGCGGCAAAGCTGCTCGCCGCCTTGCCGCAAGTGCGCCCGGCCGATGTGCCGGTGAAAACTCAGCCCGCAACGCCGCGGACCGATGCCGAGTACGCCGAAGACGACTTCCGGGATGTACCGGAACTGCCGGACGCCGCTCTGCCAGACGCGGCCCTTATCGCTGCGCTCTTCGCCGCGCCGGATCGCCTGGTGCCGGCCGAGGGTACCGGTGCCCGCCCTTCAACTGAACTCCCTCGCGCAACCGTTGCCTCGGCGGCGCCAGCACCGACTGCACCCCAATCCCCCGCTCAGACAGCAATTGCGCTGGCCCGCACTGCACAGATCGAACTGACGACAGAGCCGGAGACGGCTACTGCCCCGGTCCAGCCCGAAGCGGTCGCAGCCACGCCGACCGCGCAGATCATGGCCGCACGTCAGGTTCGCCAGAACAAGTCAACGGGCGCAGAAGGTGAAACTTCCGAAGCATCGGCGCAGCCTGCCTTGGTTGCCGGTGCGAAGCCACTTATGGACAGCGAACGGGCCGAAACACCGCGCGTCGAAGCGACCAGTACCACGAGCCTGCTCGCGGACCGTTCCCTCCCAACGCCAGACAACACTGCCCCTTCGCCGGTCCGCCACGAAGCCCACATTGAACGCGTCGATTTCGCCGCGCTGGTCGACAATCTGGCCCGCGCTCGCGAGGAAGCCTCACCGCGTGCCGTGACCGCGTCGATCAACCACGCCGAGTTCGGCCGGGTCACCCTGCGCTTCGACCAGGGCGAGGATCGCGGCATGTCGGTGGCGATGACCAGCGCCGATCCCGGCTTTGCGCGCGCGGTCAGCGCCACTGCCGAAGCAGCGCGCACCTCCGGCGAAAGCGCCGGCCAGAACCATCAGCCGCAAGCCGATCCGCGCACGCAGGGCGGCCAGGGCGAAAGCCAGCGCCAGCAGCCGCGCCAGGCCGAGCAGGCTCCGACCCGCCCATTCTCCGGCAATGGCACTTCGTCCCGCGAGGAAGAAGCGCCCCGCCGCCGCAGCGACGATCGCGGCATCTACGCCTGATCCTGATCCCCATTTCCTGAGAGAACCCCGATGAGCGACAAGAGCGACAAGGAAGACAAGCCCAAGAAGAAGAAGGGCGGTGGCATGATCATCAAGATCGTCGGCGCTGTCGCACTGCTGGGCGTCGGCGCGGGCGGCGTGTTCGGACTGGTTGCTGCCGGCATCATCGGCGGCGGCACGCATGAAGTCGTCAAGGTGGACAACAATCCCAAGCTGGTGCGCAAGGGAGAGGAAGACCCCTATGCGCCGGTCGCCAAGGAAGGTGAAGGCGAAGGCGGGGCAGGCGAAACCGATGGTGAAGGCGGCAGCGAATTCCGCACTGTCTATTACAACTTCGCCGAGGACTTCACCTCGAACCTCAAGAATACCGATGCGCTGCTGCAGGTGAACATCTCGGCCTCCACTCGCCGCGACTATCGCGTGGTGCTGTGGATGAAGAAGCACGAGCTGGCAATCCGCTCGGCGCTGCTCATCGCCATTGCCGATACGCCCGAGGAAGAGGTCATCAGCCCGGAAGGCAAGGCACGCCTGCAGAAGCGCCTGACTGCCGCGATCAACAAGGTCCTCACCGAGAACGAAGGCTTTGGCGGCGTCGACAACGTCTACTTCAAGACCTTCATCGTTCAGTAATTCTGGCATCGTCCAGCAAGCCGGAAAGCTCCAGCGCCCCATGAAACCAGAACGCGCCTTCATCGCCGAACGTGCCATTGCCCGGCACGATCCGGCCCTGCTGCGCCCCGGTCCCAGTGCCGCGGAACTGATCCCGGCGCTCACCCGGATGAGCGAACGCCTGGCCAAGGCGGTGCGCGGGGCGCTCGTCCCCCTTCTCGGCGGAGCCGAACCGCAGATCAATCCGATGAAGCCGATGGACACGGACTTTGCCGATTTCTGCTCGGAAATCCCGCGACTTGCCGCCAACAGCCTGATGCACATCGGCAGCGCCCCCTTCATGGTCACCGTCGAAGGCGAAAACGTGCTGCGCCTGGTCGACCGCGCTTTTGGCGGTCCCGGCGATACCCCTTCGTCGCTGCCGAAGGAATTCCCGCTTTCTGCCGAGCTGATGATCGGCCGGATCGAACAGCTCGTCGCCTCTGCGCTCACCGTCGCATTGGGCGGCAGTGGCGGTCCAATCCGTGCGGTGCGGCGCGATGCCAGCCTTGCCCAGCTTCAGGCGATGCCCGATGCGACCAGGGTTGCCGGACTGACGCTGAACGTCGTCGAGCAGGGACGGATGCCCTGGGCCATCTCGATTGCCTTCCCGCACGATACGCTTGGCCTGATGTTCGCCCACGGCGATGCCAAGCGCCCCACCAAGCCCCGGCGCGGTCCGGCGCAGCCGACCGACGCCCCCTTTGCCGACCTGCCGGTCGAGCTTGCGGCGGTGCTGGTCGACATGCGGCTCCCGCTCGCGGTCGTCTCGGGCCTGCGCATCGGACAGGTCCTGCCCGTGCCGATCGCACGCAACGTGCCGGTCAAGGTCGGCGACAAGACTTACGCCACCGGCACTATCGGCGCGCTCGAAGACCGCGTCGCCATCCAGCTCAACCAGCTTTCCTGATTTACCCGAAGAGGCCCTGACCCCATGACCTTCCAGCCCCGCGGTTTCGATTTCCTCAAGGACGTGGACGTTCGCCTGACCGTCGAACTCGGCCGCACATCGATGAAGCTGAAGGACGTGCTCGGCCTTACCGAGGAGTCCGTGGTCATGCTCGACCGCCTGACCGACGAGCTGCTTGATGTCATGGTCAACGGCAAGCTCATCGCGCGCGGCGAAGTGGTTGCACAAGGCGACCGCTTCGGCCTCAGGATCGTCGAGCTTGCCGGCAGCGAGCCCGAGGAAGCCCCTGCGGCCCCGGCGAAGAAAGCCGCCAAGGGGGATGTCGCCTGATGTTCTGGTACGTCCTCAAGCTCCTGGTGCTGCTGCCGCTGATCGGCGGCCTCGCCTGGGCCAGTCTCAAGTTCGCCAAGCGCATGGAAGGCCGCTTCATGGCGGGCAGCGCGCCCAAGTCGGTGCGCATCGTCGAGACGCAGATGCTCAGCCCCACCCTGCGGCTTGCCGTGATCGAGTTTCACGGCCGCGAGATTCTCGTTTCTGCCGGCAAGAACGGCCTCGTCCGCCTTGCCGAAGCCCCGGCGCGGCCCAGGGTGGAAGCGGAGGACGCACAGTGAAGCGCCTTTTCGCGATCCTTGTCACGACGCTGACACTGCTGCCGCATTACGCGATGGCACAGGCTGCCGGCCCCGCCCCGGCCCAGCAACCGGCCGCAATCTCAGGCGCGCTTGACCGCGCCTTCGGGCAAATGGCAGGCGCACAGAGCGGCGGCTCGCTGTCGCTGTCGTTGCAGCTGCTGCTCATCATGGGCCTGCTGACGATCCTGCCGTCGCTGATCCTGATGATGACCAGCTTCACCCGCGTGCTGGTTGTCCTGTCGATCCTGCGCCAGGCCATGGGCCTGCAGCAATCGCCGCCCAATCAGGTGCTGATCGGCCTGTCGCTGTTCCTCTCGCTGTTCATCATGGGCCCGACGCTCGACAAGGTGAACGCCAACGCCATCCAGCCCTATTCCGCCGGGCAAATCGGTGCCGAGCAGGCCTTCGTTGCCGGCGGGCGCGAATTTCACGCCTTCATGATCCGCCAGACCCGCGAAACCGACCTGCGCATGTTCTCGGAAATGGCACGGGCGCCCAAGTTCGCGACTCCGGCCGACGTGCCCTATTCGATCCTGCTCCCGGCCTACGTGACGAGCGAACTCAAGACAGCCTTCCAGATCGGGTTCATGCTGTTCCTGCCCTTCCTTGTGATCGACCTCGTCGTCTCCTCGGTGCTGATGAGCCTGGGCATGATGATGATGAGCCCGACGATTGTCTCGCTCCCGTTCAAGCTGCTGCTGTTCGTCCTCGTCGATGGCTGGGCGCTGCTGATGGGCAGCCTTGCGGCCAGCTTCGGGTAAGGGCGATGGAAGACACTGCCTCCCTCCTCGCGCTGGCTGACCGGATGCTGTGGATCACCGCACTGGTGGCCGCGCCGATCCTCATTGCTTCGCTCGCCGTCGGCCTCGTCGTCGGCGTGATTCAGGCGGCAACTTCGGTCAACGAACAGACGCTGACCTTTGTACCCAAGCTTGCCGTCACCGCACTCGTGCTTGTGCTGTTCGGTTCGGCCATGCTCGGGCTGGTTGGAGATTTCACCAAGGAAATCTTTGACCAGATCGCCATGACCGGAAAAGGCTGATGCTGTGCTGCAGCTGAACTTCGGCTTTGGCGCGCTGGAAGCGGACTTCTGGCGCTGGCTGTTCGTGATGACACGCATTGCCGCCGCCATGTTTGCAGCGCCGCTGTTCGGCACCGGCACCGTGCCTTACCAGATCCGCATCGTCGCCTCGGGCGCGATCGCGATGCTGGTGTGCGGCTGGACCCCGGTTGAAGCGCCGACCGCGCTGCTTTCGATCAATGGCCTGCTCAGCGCGGCCAACGAAGTCCTGATCGGCCTTGCCATGGGTTTTGCCCTGCAGCTTTCCTTTGCCGCGCCTACGCTTGCCGCCGAAGTGATCGGCGGCGGCATGGGCATGTCCATTGCCACCACGGCCGACCCGGTCAGCGGCGCGCACTCCCCGGCGATGGGCCAGTACTTCGCCGTCGTTCTCACCGTGATCTTCCTCGGCACCGGCGCGCACCTCAACTGGATCGCTCTGCTGGTCGACAGCTACCGCACCTTCCCGCCCGGCACGTCGTGGCTGGCGGCCAACCGCATCGACCTGATCGGCCAGTTCGCCACGCAGATGTTCGTAACCGCGATCCTCATCGCCTTGCCCGTCACGTTGATCCTGCTGCTGGTTCAGGTGACCACCGGCATCATCAGCCGCTCGGCCCCTAGCCTGAACCTGTTCTCGCTCGGCCTGCCCGCAGGCGTGCTTGCCGGCCTTGCCGCCATGATCGCCGCCGCCCCGATGCTGACCGACGTGATGGTCGAGATCTCCGCCACCGCCGTCGCCAATGCCGGCGCGCTGGTCCTGAAGTAGGAGGCGGGGATGGCCGAGCAGGAAGGCGAAAAGACCTTTGCCCCGACAGAGAAGCGCAAGAAGGATGCCGCCAGGAATGGCGATGTCTTGCGCTCGAAGGACCTGGCAACCGCCGTCGGCGTGCTGGTAGGCGCGGTTTGGTTGAAGTTCGCGGGGCCGTGGATGATGGACGCCCTGCAGGACACGCTGCGCGCCTCGTTTACGCTCGATCGCGCGGCTATCGAGGACTTCGCCCCGGCAAAGCTGCTGACGGGCGCAATGGTTGCCGTCCTGCCGCCGGTTTTCCTGCTCGGCCTGATGGTGCTGGCCGCTTCGGTCTTTTCACAGATCGGCCTGTCCGACGGGCGCTGGATCCCTGCCAATCTCGCGCCCAAGGCTTCGCGCATCAATCCACTGTCGGGCCTGAAGCGCATGTTCGGCCCGCAAGGCTGGATCGAACTGGCCAAGGGCCTCGCCAAGCTCGTACTGCTTGGCTCGATTGCATACTTCTGGGCGTCAGGGCGCATCGCGGCGATCGTCGGCCTCGGCCAAGGCAGCATCCACGGCCAGCTTGTCACCGCGTGGGATACGATCACCTCGCTTGCCTTCGCGCTTGCGTCCGGGCTGATCGTGATCGCCCTGATCGACTTCCCGATCCAATGGGTCCGCCGCTTCCTGCGTCTTCGCATGACACTGCAGGAAGTGAAGGACGAGCACAAGGAAGCCGAAGGCTCGCCCGAGAAGAAGGCCGCCATCCGCAACAAGCAGCGTCAGCTGGCGATGGGGGCGATGCAGCAGGCGATGCAGAAGGCGCAGTTCGTCATCACCAACCCGACGCACTTCTCGGTCGCCATGGTCTACGACCCTGAACTTGCCCCCGCGCCAGTCGTGCTGGCCAAGGGACGTGGCGAAAAGGCGCTGGCCATGCGCGAGCTGGCAGCAGAACTCGGCGTTCCTACGCTCGAACTGCCGCCGCTTGCCCGTTCCGTCTACTTCACCACGCGCGAAAACCAGATGATCCGCGAGGATCTTTATGCCGCCGTCGCGTCGGTCCTGGCCTTCGTGCTCTCGCTCAAGCGGGGCGATCAGGTGCAACTGCCCGCCATCGACTTGCCGATCCACATGCGGTTCGACGCAGATGGCCGCCCCGAAGCGGTGATCGACCTTAAGACCGCATCAAGGCAGCCGTCCTAACAACCATGGCAACGACCACATCCTCCACGGCATCCACGTCCGCCACGGCGCAGATCGTCTCGGCGCTGGGCGCGGGTAGTGGCATCAACACCGCACAGCTTGCCGAACAGCTGGCGGCTGCGCAGTTCGCAACACGGATCGATCAGCTCTCGGCAAAGACCGAGAAGCTCGAAGCCCAGATCTCCAGCGCGTCGAACCTCAAGTCCCTTATCAGCACGCTCTCGTCATCGATCGGCACACTGATCCGCACCGGCGATCTGGCGGTAAAGCCCTCGATCTCGAACACCAGCGTCGCTACGGTCAGCAAGGGCACGCTGAGCGGCAGCGGCACCTACAGCCTTGAAGTGACTTCGCTTGCCAATGCGCAAAAGCTGGTGATGCCGGCCTACGCCTCTTCGACCTCGCCCGTGGGCGAAGGCACGTTGACGCTGCGCTTCGGCACCGTTTCGGGCGGTGCGTTCACTGCAGATGCCGCGCAGGATGCCGTTGACATCAACGTCCCTGCCGGAGCGACGCTTGCCGATGTAGCCACCGCCATCAACGCTTCGGGCGCTGGCGTATCGGCCTATGTCGCCAACGGTTCTGCAGGCGCGCAACTGGTGGTCAAGGGCAAGGAAGGCGCGAACAGCGGCTTTGTCATCGAGGCAACCCCTGCGGTCGGCGGCGAAGCGCTGTCGGATCTTGCGTGGACACCTGCGACGAACACCACCCAGCTCAAATCAACCGCAACCGATGCTGCCTATCTGCTCGACGGTGTTGCCTATACGGGCACGAGCAACACGATCAATGACGCGCTCCCCGGCCTCAACCTCAAGCTGACGGCAACGAACGTCGGCAATACGGCAACGATCAGCTTCAGCGATCCATCGTCGGGCATTGCCACGGCGATGAGCGACCTGAAAGATGCGCTCAATGAAGTTGCCTCGCAGCTTAACCAGGCCATGAACAAGGACACGGGCGAGCTGAACAACGACCCCGGCGCCCGCGCACTGCGCAACGCGCTGATGTCGCTCGCCGGTCAGAAGATCATGGTCAATGCCGCACCCGGCGCTCCATCAACCCTGGCGGACCTGGGTCTCAAGACCGAGCGTGACGGCACTTTCAGCCTTGATACGGCTCGCCTGAACCAGACGCTCAAGAATTCCCCCCAGGAAGCCGGAGCGATGTGGACGACCGGCATTTTCGGCGTTTTCGCGGCGATCGACAAGATCGCGCGCAATGCCAATTCAACGACCGGAATCTCGCTGGGCAGTTCGGTCACGCGCAACACAGCCCTGCAGAAAACGCTGGCAGACCGGTCCGCCACCCTCGCCGAAAAGCAGGAGACGTTGCGCCAGCAGCTCGTCACCCGTTTTGCCGCCATGGACACGCGCGTCAGCGGTTCGCAATCCACCCTGTCCTTCCTGAAGGCCCAGATCGAAGCCTGGAACGCATCGAGCAACAACTGATATGCTGCACCATCGAAAAGACCCGACCGAAGCCTATCGCCGCGTTGATTTCGACGCCCGTGTTCGCGGGGCCGATTCACGCCAGCTGGTGGACTTGTGCCTCGAACAGGTCATCGGCTCGGTCGGCCGCGCCGTCCATGCGCAGGAGCGGGGCGACAACGCCGCGAAGAGCGCTGCGCTGACCCGTGCAATCTCCGCTCTTACCGCGCTGCAGATGGGCGTGGACCTCGCCAATCCAACCGCCGGCGCGCTGATCCAGCTGTATCAATCGGCCCGCAATGCGATCCTCGATTGCGTGACGCGTTTCGATGCGCGCACGCTGCAGGCCATCCGACAGGATTTCACCGAAATCCGCGAGGCCATGCTGCGCAGCATCCCGGCCTGATACCGGTTCTCGGCCGCTAGCCGTCAGGAAAAGGCCCGGAACCTTGACGGTTCCGGGCCTTCCTCACCTGCGCGGACGGGGACGGACCGCGCAGGATCTCCAGGACATGGTTCCTACCCGATGTTGCAGGCTGCGATCAGCGCCTCGCCCAGACCATCGAGGTCAAGCTCGCTCTCGGCCGCGCCGGCATCGATGGCGGCAGCCGGGGCTTCGGCGACCAGCGCCGACTGACGCGCCTGGGCAAAAGTCTTGCACCCGTTATCGCGCATCAGCTTCAGGCCCTTGGCGCCGTCGGCGCCCATGCCGGTCAGTATCGCGCCTGCCGCCGGGACTGAACCGCGCGCGATCGAACCGTAAAGCAGATTGGCCGAAGGCCGCATGCCATCCACCGGGTCACGATCGATCAGGCGCAACTTCGCCGGAGTGCCCGGCTCTATCACCACGTGACGTTCGGGGTCATATGCAATGTGGATGGTGCCCTGCGTCAGGGGCGTGGCGTCCTTGGCCGCCTTGACGCTGCACTTCAGCTCGCCGTCCATGCGCTTGATGAACGTCTCGACAATGCCTGGCTCGGCGTTGAGGGCAATCACCGTGGGAGGGCACTTTTCGGGAAAATAGGAAAGCAGCTGGGTCAGGGCGTCGATGCCGCCCATCGAAGCGGACAGCGCAAGAAGGTGTCCGTTCCATTCGAAGTGCGCTTCAGCCTGCTTGTGTTCGCGTGGCGCCTTGCGGTCCTTCACGTTGCTGTTTGCCGCCGCCAGCACGATCTTGCCGAGCTTGCCCACGGTCTTGCTGAACTGTTCGGGCGTTGCCTTGAGCGGCTTGGGAAAGCACTCGACCGCACCCAGTTCATATGCCTTCAGCGACGTCTCGGTTCCGGCTTGGGTCAAGCTGGAAAGCATGACCACCGGCAAGGGGTTGGAGCCCATGATCTCTTCCAGGAACTCGATGCCGCTCATGCCGGGCATCTCGACGTCGAGCGTCACCACGTTGGGTCGCAGTTCCTTGATCTGTTCACGCGCTTCGGCCGCATTTGCCGCCGCGCCGATCACGGTCACGTTCTTGGACTGATCGAGGATGTCGGAAAACAGAGCCCGCATTGCTGCGGAATCATCGACTACAAGAACACGGGCTTCGTGCATTTCAAGAGAAACCTTCCAAGGCGCTGTTTCGCCTCGGTTCGTTCTACGCGCGAAGCACCATCAATTCATGTTCCGGCCCTTACGTATCTCACCGTAGGCCCGGCGAAAGCCCGCCTTTTCCCTCGTGCTCTATTCCGGAAGACCAGTTGCCGCGTCGGGTCTCCCCGGTCGGCCCAACCGAGCCGGAGGAAGAGCATCTCCATGACATCGATCACCCTGCCAGAGCGCTGCGACCGCGCCGCTGCCGAAGCCTTGTTGCCCGAAATGCTGGCAGCGCTGGGATCCGGCCCGCTCGAGATCGATGCGCGCGAGTGCCGGCAGATCGGACAGGCCATGCTGCAACTGCTGGTGAGCGCCCGCCAGACGGGTGACGGCGCGGTGATTCTCCCTTCCGATGCCCTGAGCGAAGCCGCCGCGCTGACCGGGCTCGCTGACGAACTCTTCTCGGGAGTGCTGGCATGACCGCCGACGAAATCCAGGCGATCTTCTTTGCCGAATGCGAAGAATCGCTGGCCGCAGCCGAACAGGGTCTCGCCGCTTGCCGCGAAGGCACCCAGGACAGCGATACCGTCAACGCCGTGTTCCGCGGAGTCCATTCGATCAAGGGCGGCGCGGGGGCGTTCGGCTACGTCGCGCTGCAGGGCTTCACCCATACCTTCGAAACGCTGCTGTCCGATGTGCGCGACGGCACCGTGCCGATTACCGGCCCGCTCACCGACCTTCTCCTGCGTGCGCTCGATACGCTGAGCGATCATGTGACTGCCGCGCGCGATGGTACCGAGCCCCCCGAGGACGGCGCGCTCCAGGCTGAACTTACCGCAGCAATGGCTGCCAATGCCGGTGTCGCCCCTGCCGCAGCTCCGGCGCCAGCCCCGCAGCCCGAGCCGGCAGTCGCCGTCGAGCCGATTGCCGTCGAAGCATCAAGCGACGACGGCTACGATTTCGACTTCGATCTCGATGCCCTGCTTGACGACATTTCAGGCGAAATCACGCCAGAAGCCGCGCCTGCCCCTGATATCGAAACGACGCAGGAACGCTGGCACATGCGCCTTCGCCCCCACAGCGGCGCGATGCGCAATGGCAGCGAGCCGCTGCTGATGTTGCGCGAAATGGCGGCTCTGGGCGGCCGGTGCGAAGTCTGCGACGTTTCCTCGGTCCCACCACTCGATTCCTTCGATCCCAGCCGCGGCTACCTCGGCTGGGCGTTCAGCTTTCCCTCAAACGTTGCCGAAGCCAGCATCCGCGACATCTTCGACTTCGTCGGCGATGATTGCTCGCTGGCGTTCGGAGCCGACGCGGAGATGCCGCCGGTGCAGATAGCCGAGTCTGCGCCGCCGTCACCTGCGGCACCGCAGACCCCGGCTCCCGTCGCCGTCGAGGCACCGGCGCCTGCCCCCGTTTCAAGCGCTCCCGCCGCTGCCGAGGATGCTACGCCATCGCGCGCCGCCGCCTCGAGCAGTTCGGCACCGCCCGCGCCCCCCGCTCCGGGTCAGTCCATCCGCATCGAACTTGGCAAGCTCGACAAGCTTATCGATGCTGTCGGCGAGCTTGTGATCGCGCAAGCCATGATGGCGCAGCGCCTTGCCGGACAAGGCCTCGCTGTTGCCGAGGAGATGGCGATGATCGAGGGCCTGACCCGCGACATCCAGGAATCGGCCATGTCGATCCGTGCGCAACCGATCGGCTCGGTCTTCAGCCGCGTGCCGCGCATCCTGCGTGAACTGTCGTCCACCACGGGCAAGCATGTCCGCCTGGAAGTATCGGGCGAAAGCACCGAACTCGACAAGACCGTGATCGAGCGTCTGGGCGAACCTTTGACCCACCTCATCCGCAACGCCGTGGACCATGGCATCGAACCGGCCGACGAGCGTATCGCTGCGGGGAAGGCGGCCGAGGGCACGCTGACCCTTTCGGCCGAGCATCGTTCCGGCCGGATTCTCATCCGCATTGGCGACGACGGCAAGGGCATCGATCGCGAGCGCGTCTTTGCCAAGGCCGTCGAAAAGGGCCTGATCGCACCCGATGCCATCCTGTCCAAGGAAGAGATCGATCTGCTGATCTTCGCCCCTGGTTTCTCAACCGCACAGCAGGTCTCGAACATTTCGGGTCGCGGGGTCGGAATGGACGTGGTCCGCCAGAACGTCAAGGATCTGGGCGGGCGCATCACGATTGATTCCGAACCGGGCAAGGGCACGACATTTACCCTGACCCTGCCGCTCACCCTGGCCATCTCGGACGGCATGGTCGTCAACGTCGGCGACCAGACGCTGGTCGTGCCGCTCGCCAACGTTGTCGAAAGCCTTCGCCCGGAACCGCATGAAGTGCAAGGCCTTGGCGCCAGCCGCAGCATGATCAACGTGCGCGGCAGGTTCATTCCCGTCATCTCGCTGGCCCATTCGGTCGGCGCGGCGCAAGCCGTCAGCGACCCGCGCGAGGCCGTGCTGATCGTGGTCGAAACCGAAGGCGCAGGCCGAGCCGCGCTGATGGTCGATGCCATCTGCGACCAGCGCCAGGTCGTGATCAAGAGCCTAGACACCCATTACCGGTCTGTCGAGGGCGTCGCCGGGGCAACCATCCTGGGTGATGGCCGGGTTGCCCTTATCATTGACGTGGACGGGCTGGTCTCGCGCAGCCTTTCATCGGCCTCCTCCGCTGCCATGGCCGAAGCCGCATGAGCCTGATGGATGTTCTTGACGCGAGCATGCCGGGGGTCAGCCCTGGAGTGTTCGACGAGGCCGATTTCCGCGCTATCTCGGAGATCGCCCATGCGGAAGCCGGCATCGTGCTGCCGCCGGGCAAGGCCATGCTGGTCTATTCCCGCCTTGCGCCGCTGGTGCGCGATTCCGGATGCGTCACGTTCGGGGCCTATGTCCTGCGCATCCGCGAAAACCTTGCCGAACGGCAGAAGGCCATCTGCGCGCTGACCACGAACCACACCTTCTTCTATCGCGAGGCACATCACTTCGAGCATTTCGCCAGCGATGTCCGGCCTGAATACGTCGATCGACTCCAGCGCGGCGGCAAGGTCCGCCTGTGGTCAGCAGGCTGTTCGAGCGGTGAGGAGACCTGGTCGTTGCTGATGACGCTACTGGGCGAAGACTCCGGGGCTGGCCACGCCATTGCCCGACGGGATCTGCGGCTGCTCGCCAGCGACATCGCCAGCCACGCGCTCGCCAAGGCCCGTGCCGCGACATACCGCGCCGAAGATCTCAAGCCTGTTCCCGAAGCCCTCCGCCGTGCCTGGACGCGCACAGCGGGCGATGAATGCACGATCGATCCGGCGGTGCAGCAGATCGCGCGCTTCCGGTCACTGAACCTGCTTGGTGACTGGCCGATGCAGGGGCAGTTCGACACCATTTTCTGCCGCAACGTGATGATCTATTTCGACGGCCCGACCAAGGAACGTCTGGTCGCCCGTTTCGCCGAAAAGCTCGCGCCCGGCGGCTGGCTGTACATCGGTCATTCCGAGCGGGTTACCGGCCCGGCTCTCGACCAACTCTCCACCATGGGACCAACCATCTACCGCAAGAGGGCTGCATGACAATTCGCGTCGTCATCGTCGAGGATTCGCCCACCATGCGCGCGATCCTGATGAACCGGCTCGGCAAGGAGCCCGATATCGAAGTCGTCGCCGCCGCTGCGAATGCCGCCGAAGGCCGGCAGATGATCCGTGAACTGGACCCGGACGTGGTCACGCTCGACATCGAGATGCCCGGCATGAACGGCCTCGATTTCCTCGCCAAGATCATGGAACTGCGCCCGACCCCGGTGATCATCGTGTCCGGCTCGACGCAGGAAGGCAACGAGATGACCGCCCGCGCGCTCGCGCTCGGCGCCGTCGATTGCTATGCCAAGTCGGGTGGCGGGCACGGGCTGGACGACGCAGGCCGGCTTGCCGGCATGATCCGTGAAGCCGCGAAAGTGCAATTCACCGCGCGCGCCCCACAAACGCGCCGCGTCGCCAGCGAAGCGCGCGGATTGCTGGCGGATCGCCCTGCCCTGATCGCCATCGGTTCTTCGACCGGCGGCGTCGAAGCGCTGCAGACCGTGCTTTCGGGTTTCCCGGCCGACTGCCCGCCCACGCTGATCGTCCAGCACATCAACGCGCGCTTTGCCCCCGCCGTCGCGCGCACGCTGGACCAGTCCTGCCCGCCGCGCATCGTCGTCGCCGAACCCGACATGCCGCTCAAGGATGGCCACGTCTATCTCGCCCCCGGCGATGATCGCCACCTCTCGCTCGGCGGCTCCTCGACCTTGCACTGCAAGCTGCGTGCCGGAGCCCCGGTCTCGGGCCACCTGCCGAGCGTCGACGTATTGTTCGAATCCGTGGCGAAGACTGTCGGCTCTCGGGCAGTTGGCATTCTGTTGACCGGCATGGGTGCCGACGGAGCGCAGGGCCTTCTCGCCATGGCGCAGAGCGGCGCGCGCACCATTGCCCAGGACGAGGCAACCTGCACCGTGTTCGGCATGCCCCGCGCTGCCATCCATCTCGGCGCTGCCCGGATTGTCGCCCCCCTCGGTGCAATCGCGCGCCACGCTTTCAGCAAGGCGGCCTGAAATGAGCTTCGAAACCCCCATTCCCGGCGCGCCGCCGCTCGAACGGGTAACGGTCATGCAGGGCCAGGCGCTGGCAAGCGGCAGCCCCTCTATCGAGTACTCGACCGTGCTGGGGTCTTGCGTGGCCACCTGCCTCTATGATCCGGAGGCGCGGATCGGCGGCATGAACCACTTCCTGCTGTCCGAGCCGCCCGCCAACGCTACAGGCACCAAGGTCGACGAGCACTACGGCGTCTACCTCATGGAGCTGCTGGTCAACGAGATGCTCGCCCGAGGCGCCCGCAAGGGCAACCTCAAGGCGCACCTCTATGGCGGCGCGAACGTCAATCGCAACATGATGCGCATCGGCTCGATGAACGCCGATTTCGCGCGCGAATTCCTCCGTCGTGAAGGCATTGCGCTCCTGCGTGAGGACCTGGGCGGCACCCAGGCGCGCCGCGTCGATTTCCGCCCGGCATCGGGCCAGGTCCGCCACCGCACTGTGGAAGACCGGTTCGCGCCACCCGTCCAGCCCACCCCGCGCCCGGCACTTGCTCGTGGCGATGTCGAACTGTTCTGATCGTCGAGAAGCGAGTCCCATCCATGAGCAACACTACCCGGATCCTTACCGTAGACGACAGCCCCTCCATGCGGGCGCTCCTCAACCATGCCCTTTCGGGGCACGGTTTCGACGTATCGCAGGCCGAGGACGGCATGGCCGCGCTCGACTGGCTGGCCATGAACGAGGTCGATGTGGTCATTACCGACATCAACATGCCGCGGCTTGACGGCTTCGGCCTCATCGAGCGCCTGCGCGAGGGCAGCCGCCACCGCGATCGCCCGATCCTCGTGCTGACGACCGAAAGCTCGGACGAGAAGAAGGCTCGCGCCCGCGCGGCCGGTGCGACTGGCTGGATCGTCAAGCCGTTCGACCCGGAAAAGCTCGTCGCCGCCGTCCGCCGCGTCTCCCACTGAACCCTGCTGGAAGGAACCAGACATGTTGCGTGAACTGATCACCTTCGAGGTTGAAGGCCAGGTCTTCGGCCTCGACATCATGGCCATCCGCGAAATCCGCGCCTGGTCGCCCACCACGCGCCTGCCGCGCGTGCCGCACTATGTCGCAGGCGTCGTGAACCTGCGCGGCACGGTCCTTCCGGTTGTGGACCTCGCCGCCCGACTCGGCTGGCGCGCCACCGAAGCAACGCCCCGTCACGCGATCATCGTTACCCAGCAGGGCGCACAGATCTCAGGCTGGATCGTCGATTCGGTCAGCGACATCGTGACCATCGACAGCGAAGCGCTCCAGCCGCCGCCGCCGACCACGGCAGGCGATACGGTGGTGCCCTTCCTTGAAGGCCTCGCCGCGATCGAGGACCGCATGGTCATGGTCCTGAACCTCGCCGCCCTTTCCGATGGCGCCCAGATCGCCGAAGCAGCCTGACCCAAGGGAGGGCAAAGGCCCATGGCACAAGCCACCCATCGCCAGATTGCGGTCGTCCTTGATGAGCTGGCCGAAGAAGTCGAAGCACTTGGCTCCGCCCTGTGCGACGACATGAGCGTGGCCATCAACCACATGGACAAGCTCCAGGCGATCGACCTTATCGCGCAGAAGCAGCGCACGCTCGCTCGTCTCCTGCTGGCTGATCGCCCTGCTGACGCGATAGAACGCATCGCGATCGACGTCCTGCGTGACCGGATGCGCCTTTCGGGCTGATTCCAACCGACACATGGCTTTGGTCGGCCCGCGCATGTCGTTGGTCGAGCCTGTCGCGTCAGCCCTGCAGAGTTGCGCCATCGGCGGGGCATGAAGTTTCTATCGAAACAAATCCCGCTGCTGTGCGGTTGCGCCATGCTTGCCCTTGCCATGCCGGTGCGCGCCGCAGAGGAAGCCCCCGAAACTGCCCCTCCCGCCGCCCAGACGACCGGCAGCCGCAGCACGTTCACGCCCAAGGACTTCGAACGCTTCGCCCCGCGCAATGCCCTGGACATGCTGCGCCAGGTTCCGGGCTTCACCATCCGCGAAGGCGAGGAAGCGCGAGGCCTCGGCCAGGCCAGCGGCAACGTGCTGGTCAACTCCAAGCGCCTGTCATCCAAGTCGGACGATATCTGGACCCAGCTTTCGCGCATCCCGGCCTCCACCGTCGAGCGTATCGAACTGGTCGATGGCGCCAAGCTCGACATCCCCGGCCTCACGGGACAGGTCGCCAATGTCGTTGCCCGCTCCTCCAGCTTTTCCGGCCAGTTCCGCTACAGCCCGGAATACCGCGCACACTATGCAGACCCGCGCTACACCAACGGCGAAGTGTCGGTATCGGGCCGCCAGGGGCCGGTCGAATACACAATCAGCCTCACCAACAACGCCAATCGCGGCGCAGCCGGTGGGCCGACGATCATCACCGACCGCAACGGCGCGGTGATCCAGACCCGCGAGGACGTCGTCAAGGCCAACCGCGATGATCCCAAGCTCGCTGTGCGCCTGACCATCGACGGCCCCGGCTCGTCCATCGCCAACCTCAACGGCTCGTTCCAGCGCGTGCCCCGCCGGTTCACCGAACACTCGGTACGTACCAATGTCGATGGCTCGACCGTGGTGCGCGACCTGATTGACAAATCCTCCGCCCGCAATTGGGAAATCGGCGGCGATTACGAGTTCGCGCTTGGGCCCGGCCGCCTCAAGCTGATCGGCCTCAACCGCGAGGAGCACGAGCCCTACAGCCAGCAGGTCGTGACCACGTTTGGTGACGGCTCGCCCGCTGTGGGTGACCGGTTCGCCCAGACCGGCGACAGCAGCGAGCGCATCGTTCGCAGCGAATATTCCTGGAAGATGCTGGGCGGAGACTGGCAACTCGCGGGAGAAGGCGCGTTCAATTCGCTGCGCAACGTCGCCAGCCTTGCCGAACTCGATGACACCGGCCAGTTCGTGGAGATCCCCTTCCCCGAAGGCACCGGCGGCGTGAAAGAAGACCGCTATGATGCCAGCCTCTCATTCAGCCGCCCGCTTTCCAGCACCCTGACCTTGCAGCTGATCGCCGGCGCCGAGAAATCGACGCTGATGCAGACTGGCGCGACAGGCCCCAACGGCAACCTCAGCCGCTCGTTCTTCCGGCCCAAGGGCTCGCTCTCGCTGGGCTGGAAGGCCGCAAAAAGCCTCGATGTCTCGTTCAAGATCAAGCGCTCGGTCGGCCAGCTTTCGTTCTACGACTTCCTTGCCCGCCGCTTCCTCGATGATGGCAATGCCAACAGCGGCAACGCTGATCTCGTGCCGCAGCAGGACTGGTCGGCCGAACTCGAACTCAATCGCACCTTCGGCAAGCTGGGCTCGACCAAGCTGCGCCTCGTCGGCCGCAATGTGCAGGATTACGTGACCGTGATCCCGATCGGCACGAACGGCGAATCCATCGGCAACGTCGGATCGGCGCAGGAACGGCAGATTGTCAGCAACACCACGCTGCAGTTCGATCCGCTTGGCTGGAAAGGCGCGCGGCTCGATTTCAACGTCGAGCTGACCTTCACCAAGCTGCGCGATCCGTTCGATCCCGCCAACCACATCCCCTATGGCGGCATCACCGACCGCTACTGGGAGCTGAACTTCCGCCAGGACTTCCAAGGTACGGACTGGGCGGCAGGCGCATCCTACGAATACAACCACCAGTCGCTCTACCACCGCCGCTTCGAGCGTGGTCGCGCCTATGAAGGACCGGTGTTTGCCGGAGTCTACATCGAGCACAAGAACGTCATGGGCCTGACGGTGAAAGCGAGCGCCAACAACCTGCTCAACGGCCGCCAGCGCTGGGACCGCGAGGTCTTCGCCGGCCCCCGCCCCAATTCGCCCATCGCCTTCGTCGAGACCCGCGATCGCCTGATCGGCCCGATCTTCACCCTGACGGTGAAGGGGAGCATCTGAGATTCCTATTTATCTATAAGGCATTGACTGCCAACCTCAGACGATGACCGAGCAAGCCTCTCCCGCCAGCCGAATAGACGCCCGCATCGCCGAGCTTGCCGACTGGCGCGGCGAGATGCTCGCTCGAGTGCGGGAGCTTATCCATCGCGCCGACCCGGGCGTGATCGAAAGCGTGAAGTGGGCAAAACCCACGAATCCCGCAGGCGTGCCGACTTGGGAGCATGGCGGCGTGATCTGCACCGGCGAGGTCTACAAGGCCTACGTGAAGCTGACTTTCGTCCACGGCGCCGCGCTGCCCGATCCTGATCGCCTGTTCAATGCCAGCCTGACCGGCGGCACGCGCCGTGCCATCGATCTGCGCGAGGGCGATGCGCTTGATGGCGAGGCCTTCGTCGCACTGATTCGTGCGGCGGTGGCGTTCAATCTGGCAAAGGAGCCGGCGCGCAAGCGCTAGGCGAGTTTCCAATAGGTCGCGTAGCGCTGGTGGGCGATCCTGAAGTACGGCAACAGCCGGATAGCCGAGCCATCCGCCGCCGGCAGTTCGAACTCCAGCGGTTTGGCCCTGCTGCGGATCGCTTTCGCCAGATCTTGAGCCTCGCCAGCCAGGTGCGGGACCTTCACCGGTGCATCGTTGTAGGCACCATAGAGCCGCTCGTTGACCACGATGTCGCTACCCTGCAGAACCGGGTCCAGCGCTCCGGCAAGCACCAGCGGCCCATGCTTGAACGCCACGATGTCGTCCGCTGCCGGCAGGGCCTGGGCGGTCGTTTCCATCTTCAGTTGCAAAGCAACCGTGTCACCGTTGCGCCATGTCCTGCGCACCGCGAGAAAATGCCCGGGTTCGTTTGACGTCTCGACTTCTGCCCCGTTGACCAGAACGCGGGCCGTCCGGCTCCAGCTGGGGTGACGCAGGTTCAGCGTCGCCTCGAACGGCCGGGCGCACTTCCACCGCAGCAAGGTCTCTGCCCTTTCCGGGAAAGCGGTCTCCTGCGCGAGTTCCGCACCCATGCCGCGCCAGCGCACAGCGGAAGGGATGAACAGATTGACCCAGAGCGCGGCCGCGTCGTGGAAATAGATGGAATCCCGATACTTTACGTGGTTCTCCATGCCTGTTCCGGTGCAGCACCAGAACGAATCCTCGGGCGTGTGGTACAACTTCATGTAGCCCGGCCTTGCGCCCTGGAAGTACGTCGCCATGCCGCTGTCAGGGTCCTGCGAGGCGAGGATGCCGTTGTACAGCGCCCCTTCGTAATAGTCGGCGTACTCCGCCTTGGGTTCAGCCATGAACAGGGCGCGCGTGAGCTTGAGCATGTTGTGCTGGCAGCAGGTCTCCGAACCCTTGGCGGAAAAGACGTGTGCCGCGCCATCTGCGATGGGAAAGAAATGTTCGTTGTCGCCATGTCCCCCGGTGGCGAAGGCCCGCGGCCCGGTGACGGTCTGCCAGAAAAACTGCGCGGCGCGGTGATACTCCGGCGCGCCCGTCACTTCATGAACCCTCTGGAATCCCACGATCTTGGGCACTTGTGTATTGGCATGCAGCCCGTCGAGATGATCGCGGCGTTCTGCCAGCGGACGCAGGATGGCCTTGTGAGAGAAGCGCAGGGCAAGCGTCCGATACTCCGCCTTGCCGGTCATCGCGAAGAGATCGGCATAGATCTCGTTCATGCCGCCATGCTCGGTATCCAGCATCGCTTCGAACGCTTCGTCGGAAAGGTCCCGCGTCGCGATCACGCCCCAGTCCGCGAGCCGCAGCAGCACGTCCCTCGCCCTGTCGCTGTCCGCCAGTTGCGCCGCGTCGCGCAGGCCGGCGTAGACCTTGTGCAGCGTGTACCACGGAACCCCGGTGATCTTCTCTCCGCGCAGATGCGCGACCACCAGCGCCGCACCTTTGGGAAAGGCGCAGACGAGGCCTGAACCCGAAGCTTTCTGGCACGCCGCAAGCTCGCTGGCGATGTATTCGATGCGGTTGCGATATTCGGCTTTGCCAGTGGCGCGCCAGGCAAGTGCGCAGGCGGAAAGGTAATGGCCGAGGGTGTGACCGTGGCAATTGATGTCCTCCCAGGTCTTCTCGGACTCCCATCCGCCATAGACCGGCGCGCGCGGCTCGAGCCCCGCATTCCTGCGGAAATTGTGCAGCATCCGGTCAGGCGACAGCCGCAGGAGGTAGGCCTCGGTCATGCGCTGGGCATGGAGAAACGGACTCTCGGCCAGCGTTATGTCAGACATGTCGAAAGGCTGGACCCGGTTCATGGCCTGTGTCTGCCCCGGTTTTGCAGCTGCCGCGAACGCGCTGACATCATGCGAGAACAGGCCAAGTGCGCTTGCTCCCTGAAGAAACGAGCGCCGGGTCGCACCAAGGCCGAGGGGGATTACAGTCATGCCTGCCACTTGCAAGAGTTCGGAATTAGTCAGACTAACTGCCAAGAGCGGACTTGTCACTACTGTGGTCAAGCACGCAGCATGCCGCATGTCCTTGACCCTGCGTCGCTCCCCGCGCAAAGCTTCCACGCATGTGGCAGCTACATCAATTTCCCCTGTGTCCGTTCAGCCGCAAGGTGCGCCTTCTCCTCAGCGAGAAGGGCGTGGCCTATGATCTCGTGCGGGAGAACCCGTGGGAGCGGACCGAGGCGTTCGGGAAGCTGAGCCCCGCCTATCGCACTCCGGCAATCCAGAACCCTGAACGCGGCGTGGTTCTGGCCGACAGCCGCGCGATCTGCGAGTATTTCGAAGAGACCGTCGACAAGACGCCGATGATCAACGGCACGGCGGTGAACCGCGCGGAGATCCGCCGTCTGGTGGCCCTGTTCGACGAGAATTTCTATGCCGACGTCACGTTGCCGTTGCTGGAAGAGCGGATGAAGAAGCGGCTGGTCTATCGCAGCCCGCCAGACAGCAAGCGGTTGCGCGATTCAATGCGGCTGGCCGATGAGCACTTGTATTATATCGATTATCTGATCGACAACCGGCCCTGGCTGGCAGGCTCGACGATGAGCCTTGCCGATCTTGCCGCCGCCGCGCAGATCTCGGTGGCCGACTATCTCGGCGGGATCGACTGGTCGGGGCACGAGCAGGCGCGCGGGTGGTATTCGGTGTTCAAGAGCCGCCCCAGCTTCCGCCCGCTCCTGGCCGAACGCATGGACGTGATCCAGCCACCGAGCCACTATGCCGACGTGAACGCCTGACGAAACCGGGGTTTTCCAACTCACCCCTGACTCACCCCCAACTCCCGGGGGCAAAGCGGCAACTCTCGCGAACTCCCCCGCAACTCCGGGGCGCAAGGTCACAACCCGTGGTAGTCCTTGTACCACTTCACGAAGTTGGGCACCCCGACCTCGATGCTCGTCGTCGGACGATAGCCAAGGTCGCCTGAAATCGCATCGATGTCGGCGAAGGACTGGCGGACGTCGCCGGGCTGCATCGGCATCAGATTCATCTCGGCCTTGCGCCCCAGCTGCTCCTCCAGAATCGCGATGACCTTCATCAGGTGCTCGGACTTGTGGTTGCCGATGTTGTAGAGGCGGTGGGGCTTCTCGCTGCCCCCGGCCTTGACCGAACCGTCGTCCGGCGGCGGGTTGTCGAGGCAGGCGATGACGCCGCTGACGATGTCGTCAACATAAGTGAAATCGCGGTACATGTCGCCGTGGTTGAAGACGTTGATCGGCTCGCCCGCCAGAATTGCCTTTGTAAACAGCCACATCATCATGTCGGGGCGGCCCCATGGGCCATAGACGGTGAAGAAGCGCAGGCCTGTCAGCGGCAGGCGGTAGAGGTGGGCGTAGGTCTCGCTCATCAGTTCGTCCGCCTTCTTGGTGGCGGCGTAGAGCGAGAGCGGGTGATCAACGCGGTCGTCCACCGAGAAGGGAAGCTTTGTATTTCCACCATAAACCGAGGAGGAACTGGCATAGACCATGTGCTCCGCGCCGCGATGGCGGGCGACTTCGAGAAGGTTGAGGTGGCCGACGAGGTTGGACTGCACATAGGCGTGCGGATTCTCGATCGAATAGCGCACCCCGGCCTGCGCGCCGAGGTGGACGATGCGTTCGAACTGCTTGCCTTCCAGCGCGGCGACAAGGCCTGCGTGATCGCTGAAGTCATTGCGACAGAACGAGAAACGCGAACCGCCCTGCTCCACCAGCCGGGCGAGGCGCGCTTCCTTGAGGCTGACGTCGTAATAATCGTTGACGATGTCGACGCCGACGACCTCGTCTCCCCGCGCGAGCAGGCGGGTGATGAGCGAATAGCCGATGAAGCCGGCGGCTCCGGTAACGAGGACTTTCACGTTGGCTTCACTTTCGAATCAAGCAGTTGATCCCCCGCGCAGGCGGGGGCCTCAGTCGGTTTATGCTGGCGTTCCGTCAGAACACCGAGGTCCCCGCCTTCGCGGGGACGCAGGGTAAAGGGATAAATTAGAGTTTCCAGTCGGCGCGGTCACCCAGCACGCCCTTGAGGTCCGCCAATGTGCCGCCCGGCGCCACCAGTGACGCGATGCGGTCTGCTCCTGCGGCAAGGTAGTACTTGTGCGGCACGGCGAGGAAGACGAGGTCGAAGGTCTGATCGAAGGCGTCGCCCGCCAGCTCTATGCCGTATTCGAGCATGGCCTCGGCGTTGTCGGCATGGGGATCATGGACGGCGACCTTGTGGCCGAGCGCTTGGAGTTCGGCGACGACATCGGCGACCTTGGAATTTCGCAGGTCCGGCACGTTTTCCTTGAACGTCAGGCCAAGGACGAGGACCGTGCCCGGCTTGCCGCCGCGCTGGGCATGGAGTTGCTGCGCGACCCATTGCGCCATGCCATCGTTCACCCCGCGCCCGGCGAGAATCACCTGGGGATCGTGGCCGAGGGCTTCGGCGCGGGCCGAGAGGTAATAGGGATCGACGCCAATGCAGTGCCCGCCGACCAGGCCGGGGGTGAAGGGCAGGAAGTTCCACTTGGTGCCGGCGGCGGCGAGCACGTCCCAGACCGAGAGGTCCATCTTCGAGAAGATCTGGGTGATCTCGTTCATGAAGGCGATGTTGATATCGCGCTGGGCATTCTCGATCACCTTGGCGGCTTCGGCAGCCTTGATCGAAGCGGCGCGGAACACGCCGCCAGACGTGATCGCGCCATAGAGATCGGCCACGCGATCGAGCACTTCGGGCGTCTGGCCGGAGACGACCTTGGTGATGCGCTCGATGGTATGTTCGCGATCACCGGGGTTGATGCGTTCCGGGCTGTAGCCGAGGAAGAAGTCCTGACCGCACTTGAGGCCGGAAACTTCCTCGAGAATCGGACCGCAGATGTCTTCGGTTACACCCGGATAGACGGTGCTTTCGAACACGACGACAGGCGCGCGCCCTTCCTTGACGGCAGCGGGCAGCATCTTGCCGACCGTCCGCGAGGCGGATTCGACAAGGCGCAGGTCGGGTCGATTCTGGTTGTCGATGGGCGTTGGCACGGTGACGATGTAGAAGTCGCTCGGCGGGCAGACCCCGGCATCGCAAGTGAGGCCAAGGCTCGACATCGAAAGCAGCGCCGGCTCGATCTCGCGTGTGCGGTCATGCCCTTCGGACAATTCCGAAATGCGCTGGACGTCGATGTCGAAGCCGGTGACGAAGAACTTCTTGGCGAGCGCGACAGCCAGCGGCAGGCCGACGTAACCAAGGCCGAGCACGGTGACGCGGGTAGTCGCCGAAACCAGCGGATCGAGGCCCCGAGGGTGACCGGGAACTGGAGCAGGAGCAAGCGTCGGGAACTGGACTGTCACGGGACAGGCGGCCTTTCATGGTTGACGCTTGAAGCGCCGGATCGCCGCCTTGCTTAAATCGAGGCTCTTATTTCACGGTTAACACTCAGCCGATATTGGAAGCGCCATGACGGAAAAGGCCATCCTCCCAAAGACGATCCTCGTGGTGTTTGGCACCCGCCCCGAAGCGATCAAGATGTTTCCCGTGGTCCACGCGCTTGCGGCCGATCCGCGCACGCGCGTTGTGACCTGCGTATCGGCGCAGCATCGCGGAATGCTGGATCAGGTGCTGGAGATTGCCGGGATCGTGCCGGAATACGACCTCGATCTGATGAAGCCGGACCAGACGCTCGACGGGCTGACGGCTGCGCTGCTGACGGAACTGGGCAAGGTGATGGATCAGGTGAACCCCGACTGGGTGGTGGTTCAGGGCGACACCGCGACCGCGATGGCCGGCGCCTTGGCCGCCTATTATCGCAAGCTGCCGGTGGCCCATGTCGAGGCGGGGCTGCGCAGCCACAACATCTATCACCCCTGGCCCGAGGAGGTGAACCGCAAGATCATCGGCACGATTGCCAGGCTGCACTTTGCGCCGACCGATGTTTCGGCAGCGGCGCTGCTGGCGGAGAATGTCGATGCCAAGGGCGTACACGTGACCGGCAACACGGTGATCGATGCGCTCCAATGGGTTTCGGCAAAGATCGAGGCCGAACCGGCGCTTGCTTCCGGGCTTGCCGAAATCGAGGCGCGGTTTGCGGGGAAGCGCGTGATCGGGGTGACCAGCCATCGCCGCGAGAACTTTGGCGGGGGGCTGGAGAACATTGCCGAGGCCGTGCGGCAGATTGCTGCGCGCGAGGACGTGGCAGTGGTGTTTCCGGTCCACCCCAATCCCAATGTGCGCAAGGTGATGGACGCGGCGCTCAACGGTCTGCCCAACGTGGCAATGATCGAGCCGCTGGATTACCCGCACTTCGCCCGCCTTCTGTCCGTGGCCGAGATCATGCTGACCGATTCGGGCGGCGTGCAGGAAGAGGCCCCTGCGCTGGGCAAGCCGGTGCTGGTCATGCGCGAGACGACCGAGCGGCCCGAAGGCGTGACTGCCGGGACCGCGAAGCTGGTCGGCACCGACGTGGACACCATCGTTACCGAAATCTTCACCCTGCTCGACGATAAGGCTGTCTATTCGGCCATGGCGCGTGCGCACAACCCGTTCGGGGATGGGCAATCGGCGCGCCGTATCGTGGAGTTGCTGGCGAATGATGGGTGATGTGAAGCCGGACGTCTGTGTTGTCGGGCTCGGCTATATCGGACTTCCAACCGCTGCCATCATAGCCCGCGCAGGGTGCAAGGTGCTCGGCCTCGACGTGTCGCAGCACGTGGTCGACACGATCAATCGCGGCGAGATCCATATCGAGGAAGTCGACCTTGATGGACTCGTCCATGGCGTGGTGCAGCGCGGGCTGCTGCGCGCATCGACGCAGATCGCGCCGTCCGACGTTTTCGTGATCGCGGTGCCGACACCGTTCGAGAAGGACGGACATCACACGCCGGACATTTCCTATGTGCTTGCGGCTGCGACGCAAGTTGCGGCGGTGCTCAAGGCAGGCGACACGGTGATTCTCGAATCGACCTCGCCTGTCGGCACGACCGAGCAGATGCGGGATCTGATGGCGGGGCTGCGGCCCGACCTCAAGTTCCCCGGAAAGACGAAGGAGACGCCCGACGTTTCCATCGCCTATTGCCCGGAGCGCGTGCTGCCGGGACGCATTCTCGAGGAACTGACCAACAACGACCGTTCGATCGGCGGCATCACCCCGCGTTGCGCGCGCAAGGCACTGGCGTTCTACAAGCGCTTCGTGCGCGGGACCTGCGTGACGACCGATGCGCGCTCGGCCGAGATGACCAAGCTGGTCGAGAACGCCTATCGCGACGTGAACATCGCCTTTGCCAACGAGCTTTCGATGGTGGCGGACCGGATGGGGCTGGACGTGTGGGAAGTGATCCGGCTGGCCAACCGCCATCCGCGCGTGAACATCCTGCAGCCCGGCCCTGGCGTGGGCGGGCACTGCATTGCGGTGGACCCATGGTTCATCGTCGCGGGCGCTCCTGATGAAACGCCGCTGATCCGCACCGCGCGCAACGTGAACGATGGCAAGATGCACCATGTCGTCGCCAAGGCCTCGGCGCTGGTCGAGGCGCATCCGGGCGTGAAGGTTGCCTGCCTGGGGCTGGCGTTCAAGGCCAACATCGACGATTTCCGCGAGAGCCCGGCGCGCTATGTGGCGGCGAGCCTGGCACGCAAGTTCGGCAGCCGGATCAACGTGGTGGAGCCCTATGCGGGCCAGTTGCCGCGCGAGTTCGAGGGAACGGGTGCGGTGCAGATCGACCTCGATACCGCGCTGGAGGAGTGCGGCGTGCTGATCGTGCTGGTGGACCACGATGTGTTCAAGGTGGTGCCGCTGGCCGAGCGTTCGGGCAAGGTCGTCTACGATACGCGCGGGATCTGGCCGGATCAGCCGGGGGTTGATGTGGCTGGTGCGGGGTTGCGGCTGGCGAGTTGAGGCCGTCCGCTAATCAATAAAGAAACTCGTCACCCCGGACCTGATCCGGGGTCCCGCTTTTTTCAGTTTCAGCTCGGCCAAGAAGGCAGCGGGACCCCGGGTCAAGCCCGGGGTGACGGTGACGCTCGGTTATTGCCTGGAAACCGCTTTCGGCATCTGCTGGCTGGCGCAGTGGAAGCCGCCGCCGCCTGCGAGGACGGCATCGCCCATCAGGCCGATGGTGGCGCGGTCGGGGAATAGTTCGGCGATAGCGGCGACGCCATCTTCATCGTGGGGCGAGCCGAAGATCGGCACGACCACGAGGTTCGTGGTGATGACGAAGTTCATGTAGCTGGCAGGCTGGATCATGTCGCCCCACTCGATGCGGCCCGGCGACGGAACTTCGACCACGTCCACGCTCGCGGCCTGGGCGCGGGCCTTGGCGTCGGCATAGATCGCCGCGTTTGGGTCGTTCGGGCCGGTAGCGCGGGGGAGCGCAAGGCGGTTCGGGCCGACGAAGCGGGCGAGATTGTCGACGTGGCCGTCGGTGTGGTCGTTGATCAACCCGTCGCCCAGCCAGAGGACGCGGGTGTAGCCGAGATCGCGGTTGAGGCGCATCTCGAGGTCCGCGCGGGTCAGGTGCGGGTTGCGATTGGGGTTGAGGAGGCACTGTTCGGTCGTGGCGACGAGGCCGGTGCCATCGCCATCCAGTGCGCCGCCTTCGAGAATCCAGTCAGCCTTCGAGGATTCGAGGCCGGCCGAAACGGCGAGGTCTGCACCGATCTCCTGATCGCCCGGCATCAGATACTTCTCGCCCCAGCCGTTGAAGCCGAACAGGCGGGCGCTGCGATTGGCCGCTTCATCGAGCACGACGAGCGGGCCGGTATCGCGCAGCCAGACATCGCCATAGGTGCGGCGTTCAAGCTTTACTGCCGCAGAGACCAGCGACTTTGCGCGCATTTCGTTGGCGGCATCGCGCACGACAAGGCGCACTTCCTGGCCGCTGTCGGCGACGGCGCTGGCGAAGGCAGCAATCTGCTCCTGCGCCTTGTCGATCACCCCCGACCATTCCTCGGCGAGGTGCGGGAAGCCGATCCACAGCCAGTCCTGGGGGTGCCATTCGGGGGGCATGGTGAAGTGGGCGGTCATGGCTGTCTGGTCCGGAATCCGAGGAATTGGCCCCGCGCCTTAGAGCAGAAGGCGGGCGTTTTCCATGGCGCTTGATCACGCGCGGCAAGCGGGGCATTCGGGACGGACGATGACCGATTTCCCAAGCGCCCTTGCCCGCGCGCGTGCGCACTCCCCGTTTCTGTCGATGGCGCTTGGCCGCTTGCCTGAGGTCGAGTCCTTGCTGGCGGCAGGGGATACCGAAGGGGCGCTGGCCCGGGCCAAGGCTGCCGGCTCTGGCATCGAGGATGCCGCCGTGGCGCTGCGGCGGGAGCGGATGGCGCTGGCGCTGGTCGTGGCAATCGGCGATCTGGCGGGGGCGTTTCCGCTGGGGCGCGTGGTGGCGGAGCTATCGGACTTTGCCGACCGGTCGCTCGACGCGGCGATTGCGGCGGCGATCCGGCGGCGCGTGCCCGATGCGGACAGCACCGGATTTACCGCCATAGCGCTGGGCAAGCACGGGGCGCAGGAGCTGAACTATTCATCGGACATCGATCCGATCCTGCTTTACGATCCCGATGTCCTGCCGCGCCGCGAGCGCGACGATCCAGCCGATGCGGCGCAGCGCGTGGCGCGGTCGCTGATGGAGATCATGTCTGCGGTGACGGGCGATGGCTATGTCTTCCGGGTGGACTTGCGATTGAGGCCCGCCTCGGAGGTCAGCCCCCTCGCCCTGCCGTTCGAAGCGGCGATCACGCATTACGAATCGAGCGCGCTGGCGTGGGAACGGGCGGCCTATATCCGGGCGCGGGCGGCTTCGGGCGATGTGGCGCGGGGACAGGCCTTCCTCGATACGATCCGGCCCTTCGTGTGGCGGCGCAGCCTCGATTTCGGGGCGATTGCCGAGATCGGGCGGCTGACGACGCGGATCCGCGATCACTATTCGGCAGGGCAGGCGATCGGGCCGGGCTATGACCTGAAGCGCGGGCGCGGCGGGATTCGCGAGGTCGAGTTCTTCGCGCAGACGCACCAGCTGATCCATGGCGGGCGCAATCCCGCGCTGCGGCTCCGGGGTACGCGGGCGAGCCTTGATGCGCTCGCCGAAGCCGGGATCATCGGGGCCGAGGATGCCGCCGTGATGGGCGAGAGCTATGACCGGCTGCGGACGCTGGAGCACCGCTTGCAGATGGTGGCGGACCAGCAGACGCATTCGCTGCCGGGAGATGCGGCCGCGCTCGATGGCGTGGCGCGGCTGGACGGGCTGGCAGATGGCGCGGCGCTGGTGGCGGAACTGACGGCAATCTCCGAGACGGTCGGGCGGCGGTTCGATGCGTTGATCGAGACGTATGCGCCGACGGGCGCGGTGCAAGTGGAGGTGCCCGACCAGTCCGACCCGGTGGTCGATCGCTTTGCCGAGCGGGTGCAGGCCTGGGAGGGCGGGCAGTACCGTTGCCTGCGCTCCGCCGAGGCGCGCGAAGCGTTTGCGCGGATTCGGCCGCAGCTGCTGCGTGCGCTGTGCGAGGCGCCGGACCCGGAGCGGGCACTGCTGCGGTGGGAACACCTGCTGGAGGGATTGCCGAGTGCGATCAACGTGTTCCGCCTGCTGGAGGCGCGGCCGGGATTGCTGGCCGTCGTCATGCGAGTGCTGGCCCACGCACCGACCCTGGCGGACGAGCTGGCGCGACGGTCGGACCTGCTCGACATCCTGATCGACCGGTCGGCGTTCGACCTGCCGGGCAGCGTTGCCGAGATTGCGGCCGAGCTTTCGCGCGGGGAAGCAGGGGACGATTACCAGCGGCTGCTCGATGCAGTGCGCCTGCGCGTGGGCGAGATGCGCTTTGCGCTGGGGGTGCAGCTGGTTGAAGGGCAGCGCGATCCGCTTGAGGTGGCAGCGGCGCTGAGCCGGGTGGCCGAGGCTTCGATCGAGGTGCTGGGCCGTGCGGCCATCGAGGAGTTTCGTGTCAATCACGGTGTGGTGCCGGAGAGCGATCTGGCGATCCTCGGCCTCGGGCGGCTGGGCGGTGCAGCGCTGACGCATGCATCGGACCTTGATCTGGTGTTCCTGTTCAGCGGCGATCATGCGAGCGAATCCGACGGGCGCAGGCCGTTGGGGGCGACGCTGTACTACAACCGGCTGGCGCAGCGGGTGATCGCCGCGCTTTCGGTGCCGACGGCGGCGGGCGCGCTTTACGAGGTGGACACGCGGCTGCGGCCTTCGGGGGCGCAAGGGCCAATCTCCGTAAGCCTCGACAGCTTCGAGAAGTATCAGTGCGAGGATGCCTGGACGTGGGAGCACATGGCACTGTGCCGGGCGCGGGCGATGTTCGGGACCGACGCGGACCGGGCGGCGCTTTCGGCGATCATCGCGCGGGTGCTGGAGCGCCCGCGTAACCCGGAAAAGCTGCGCGCCGATGTGCTGGAAATGCGCAGGACCATGGCTGAGCACAAGCCGGCCAAGGGCCCTCTCGACGTGAAGCTGGCGCGGGGCGGGCTGGTGGACATCGAATTCATGGTCCATTTCCTGCAATTGCGCGACCATCTGGCGCAGACGCCGGATCTTGGCGCGGCGGTGCAGGCGCTCGAAGACCTTGGGCTGCTGCCCGCCGGCATGCGGCAGGCGCATGACCTGCTGGCGCGATTGCTGGTGGTGGTGCGGCTGGTTGCCCCTGATGGCATGTTCCCGCCAGAAGCGAGCCGGGGCATCGTCGCGCGGTCCTGCGGCCTGGAAAGCTGGGACGCGCTGCTGGATGCGGTGCTGGCAGCACGGCATTGCGTGGGCCGTGGCTGGGCGCAGGTGTTCGATATTCAACTGGAGATTGCATGATGAGCGAGCGGATCGGAACGGGCGAGGCATTCCCCGACATCGCGATGACCAAGCCCGATGGCGGCAGCGTGAAGGCTTCGGATTTCGCAGGGCGCAAGCTGGTCGTGTTCTTCTACCCCAAGGACGACACACCGGGCTGCACCACCGAGAACAAGGACTTTTCGGCGCTTCATGGCGAGTTCGAGGCCGCGGGCGTTGCCGTCCTCGGCGTCAGCAAGGACCCGCCGCAGAAGCATGCCAAGTTTGCCGAAAAGCACGCGCTTGTCGCGCCGCTCGCCAGCGATGCCGAGGAAGGCGGGGTTTCCGATGCGCTGGGGATCTGGACCGAGAAGTCGATGTACGGCCGCACCTACATGGGCATGGAGCGCACGACCTATCTTGTCGGCACGGATGGCAAGATTGCGCAGGTGTGGAACAAGGTGAAGGTCAAGGGCCACGCCGAGGAAGTGCTGGCTGCAGCCAAGGCGCTCTGACCGGCAACACGAGCAATGAACGCACCTACCCTCGCCCGCGCCATCCGCGCGGTGATGCTGACGCCTGAGCCGCGTGACAAGGTCATGGCGGCGCGCGACGTGGTGCGCCGCTGGCGTGGCGGTGAGCTGGCGATGGTGTTCGACGTGGCGATGCCTGACTATCCGGCCCGGCCAGACAAGCCGGAGCTGCTGCCGCCCAGTGCCATGCCCAAGCGCGGGCGCGGATCGGCGCACGGAAGGCTCGCCCTGCTTCATGCGCTGGCGCACATCGAATTCGTGGCGATCGACCTGGCGCTGGATGCGGCGGGACGATTCGGTGCGGAGATGGGGCGGCAGTTCGTCGACGACTGGCTGTCGGTCGCAGCGGACGAAGCGATGCATTTTGCGCTGATTTCCCGCCGCTTGCGCACGCTGGGCAGCTTCTATGGAGCGATGCCGGCGCATGACGGATTGTGGGATGCGGCGCGCGAGACCGCGCACGATGTGGCGGCTCGGCTGGCCGTGGTGCCGATGGTGCTGGAAGCACGTGCATTGGATGTGACGCCCGCGACCGTCGAGCGGTTTCTGGCAGGCGGTGACGATCGCTCTGCCCGTATCCTGCAAAGAATCGTTGACGATGAAATTCGCCATGTGCGGTTCGGCACAACACATTTCGCCGCAGTCTGCCAAACGAGGGGCGAATCCCCCGCGGACCTTTGGAAAACCTTGGTCCGGCAGCACTTTCGCGGTGTCGTTAAGCCACCGTTCAACGACTCGGCGCGTCGATCAGCCGGTTTGTCGCGCGAAATGATGGCAGGGGTTGCCTGCCAGTAACCTGCCCCGCATACCCCAATTCACGAGATGGCGGGGGGTTCCGACCAACTCTGAAAAATCCCGGGCGACAGGCCGCACGTCTGTCTGTTGCCGCAAATCGGGTTCGCTCTGGGGGTTTCAGGGCTTGCTGCTTCACGGCCTAACGCCGGAAGCGGAGAGCCGAGAAAAAGGTCGTACGGGTCGTAATGTTGTTCAACACAAACACCTTCAAGACTGTATTCAGCGCCCTTACGGCAGTTGTTGCATTCTCTTCCGCGCCGGCATTCGCAAACAGCGCCGCTTCCGCAGACATCGCCGCCCCGCTTCGCGCTGCCGAAGCCGCCAAGGCAGGCGTCTCGGCCGATCGCGGTGACGAAGAATTCCGCCGCCTCTTCGCCAGCTGGCAGCAGCTCGACAACGGCATCCTGCCTTCCTCGAAGCCGACCACCATCCGCAAGGCATCGGTTTCGATCCCGTCGCTGGCGCCTGTGGCGATGACCCGCCTTTCGAGCGGCTATGGCATGCGCGAACATCCTGTGCTCGGCGGCCGCCGCGCCCACAAGGGCATCGATCTTTCCGCGCCGACCGGCACCCCGATCCGCGCCAGCGCCGATGGCGTCGTGGAAAAGGCTGAATGGTTCGGCGGCTACGGCCTGTTCGTTGGCCTCGACCACGGCGGTGGCATGGAAACCCGTTATGGCCACATGTCGCGCGTGGCGGTTGCCGAAGGGCAGCAGGTCCGCAAGGGCGACATCATCGGCTACGTCGGTTCGACCGGCCGTTCGACCGGCCCTCACCTCCATTATGAAGTCCGCGTTTCGGGCGAAGCTGTGAACCCGCTGCCCTACATGCAGGGCAAGGGCGACGCGCTTTATGCCTCGAACGACAAGGCCGAAGGCCGCGGCGGTCCGGAAGAATAAGGAACAGGGTCGCCAAAGACCCGTTTCATCACGGAGCATCTTGGAGAGGATGCGGAAAAGGGCGCCGGTGACGGCGCCCTTTTCTGTTTGTGCCTCAGGCTTTGCGCAAACTTCGCCTGACGGCGAATGCCCACCCCCAGCCCCTCCCCGCCTGCGGGAGGGGGAGTTCAAGCACCTCTTCAGTCCGGCAGCAGCGTCGCCAAAGCTCTTGCGATGTTGCCGATGGTATAGGGCTTCTGCACCACCGGGCGGGCGCGGTGGACGTCCGGGAACTTTGCCTGCTCGCCATATCCGGTTGCGAACATGAAAGGCACTTCGCGTTCATGCAGGACATCGGCAATCGGGAAGCTGGTGCCGATGCCGAGATTGATGTCGAGCAAGGCGATGGTCGGCCGGGCTGCGTCGATCAGATCGAGGGCGGCGTCGACGGAGCCTGCGGTCACGACAGACTCGGCGCCAAGACGGGAGAGGATATCCTCGGCATCGAGCGCGATGATCAGGCTGTCCTCGACCAGCAGGACGCGCTGACCGGTGAGCAGGTTCTGCGGAGGTTCCTCGACGTGGCCGGGGCCTGACTTGGGAAAATGGATCACGCGCGCTGCACCCGAGGCCTCGGCAACGTGGCGCTTGGGAATGCAGAAGTCAGCCTTGAACCCGCTTTCCTGAAAGCGCACCGCAGCCTCGCCGCCGAGATCGTAGGGCACAGAGCGCTGGATGATCGTGGTGCCGAAGCCCTGCCGCTGCGGTTCGCGCACGGGCGGGCCGCCAACCTCGCGCCATGCGACCAGAAGGTCACCCTTGGCTGAGAAATTCCAGGCGATCGTGACATGACCATCGGGGACCGAGAGGCTGCCGTACTTGCTGGAATTGGTGACGAGTTCGTGAAGGACCAAGGCCATCGTCGAATAGGCGAGCGGATTGAGCATGACCTGCTCGCCCGAACTGCGGATGCGCCTGCTGTCCACCATGAACGTCGCCGCCTCGGCGTCGATGAGGGATTGCAGTGGCGCCGGGCCCCAGTGGTCCTCGGTGATCTGGTTGTGCGCCCTGGCGAGCGCATGGATGCGGCCGTCGATCAGCTTGACGAAGCCCGCCAGCGCCGGATCGCTCGCCTGCGACTGGCGGATGAGGCCACGGATCAGGCCGAGGATGTTGCGGACGCGGTGGTTTAGCTCGGCAATCAGCAGTTCCTGCCGGTCGCTTGCCTGCTGGCGTTCGGCGGTGGCCTCGTCCGACAGGCGCAAAACGACCTCGATCAGAGTGGCGCGCAGGGTTTCGGCTACGCGCAGTTCCGAGGAGGTGAATGGTCTGGACTTGCCCCGGACCAGTTCCTTCCATTCGGCAAAGCTCTCGCGCGGGGACAGTCGCGGGCCGTTGGGGCCGTACTCGACGGGCTTGTGCGGATCTCCTGCCCAGCGGACCGAGCGCACCATCTCCGACCGGAAAAGCACGACGTAATCGCGCGGAGAGCGTGAGATGGGGATGGCAAGCAGGCCCGCGACCTTGTCGGAAAAACGGTAGGTATCCGGAATCAGCGAGCCGATATGATCTGTCGCGTAGACCTTGCCGGCGGCAGTGGTGTTCAGCGCGCGGATGATGCGGCGGAAGTCCTCCGTGGGCGGGCACTGGCCGGAGAAGGCATAACCGCCCGAGAGCCAGACGCCCACGCCGTCCGCCGCAATGGCGTGCGTGAGGATGTCGGCCAGCCAGTCGGGATCGCGCAGCAGCGTTTCATCAGAGGCGACAGCCCCGAGCAGCTGGTCGGAGATATCGCGGGCGCGGCGTTCGAACTCCATCGTATCCTGCCGCTCGCGGCTTTCGAGGCGCATGCAGAACATCTGGGCGAACAGCTCTGCCACCGCGCGGCGTTCGAAGTTGGGGTTGTTGGCCGAATAATGATGGCAGGCGAAAAGGCCCCACAACTTGCCATCGACGATGATGGAGATCGACATCGAGGCATCGACGCCCATGTTCTTGAGATACTCGATGTGGATCGGCGAAACCGAGCGCAACAGCGAGAGCGACATGTCGAGCGGGGCGCCGGTCTCGTCCAGCGCGGGAAGCACCGGCACGGGCGTGGCGTGGACGTCGCCGATCACGCGCAGGACGTTGCGCAAGTAGAGCTGGCGCGCCTGGGCCGGAATATCGCTGGCCGGGTAATGCAGGCCGAGGAACTGGCCGATGCCGGGGCGGCAGGCTTCGGCCACGACTTCGCCCGATCCGTCGGGAGCGAAGCGATAGACCATGACTCGGTCGAACTGGATCAGCGCGCGGATCTGGCGGGCGCCTTCGCGGTAGAACGCGGTCATGTTCTTGCACTGATCGAGCCGCGCAAACATAGAGCGGACCATGCCGGTGACGTCGCCGAGGCTGCCGCGCGAAGGTTCGGCCTCGATGACGATCTGGCCGCCGCTGTAGTGGACGGCGACGTCGAAGTTGCCCTTGCCCGCGACGAGGGGGACATCGAACATGCGTTCGACCGCGTCTTCGTTGCGGAGCATGGTGGTGCGGTTGCGCAGGTCATGCACGGCCTGCGGCAGGAAAACCTCTTCAAGCGAGCGCCCGTAGGTATCGGCAAGCTCCCAGCCGATGAATTCCGGAAGGTTTGCCGAGGCGCGGGCGATCAACCAGTCGGCGGTCAACGCGATGAGGAAGCCGCTGGGCTGAATGGTGCCGATGATGTGGATCGGTTCGCGATCGCAGTTGGTCAGGTCGACCGCGCTGCCAGTGCCCAATGGGTCAGTGCTCAAGGGACGCGAACTCCGGCTTGCGCATGAGCGGCGGCTTCGAAAAGGGCGAACGCCGCGCGGGCAGAGGCAAAGGCTGCCGCCTGGCTTGCGGGAGAGGCGAGTTCGTGATCGATCAGCGCGACCAGCGAGCGCCAGCGCGAGGAGTCCGAGTCCGAAAGGAAGCGGCAGGGCAGATGCGCGGGCACGCGTCGGGCGAGCATCGCTCCGCCGAGGCGCGAGCCTTCGACGACATAGAGAGCCCCCAGCATCTGCGCCGTTGAGCCAAGCTGCGGCGCCTCCAGTGCCCTGGGAGTGCCGAGGCCAAGGTCCGCGAGGTCGGCAAGGACGCGGCTTGCCCGTTGCCGCTGCGGCCAGTCGCAGACGACCTCCTGCACGCCCGCAGCGGTCAGCGCGGCTTCGATCGGGAGCAAGGCCGACGCCTGGGCGAGAAGGAACGCGCGGTAATCGACAGGATCGCCAAGGTCGAACCGGGCAAAGGCGGCGTCGACGCGATCGTGATCCGGGCGGGTGCTTTCGCGAAGGAGCATGCGGGCCGACTGGCCGGAGAATTCAGGAATCGACAACGGCCACCGACCACAAGACTAACGTTAACGACAATGAACGCACCGCGTGGCAAAAGTTTCCTGCGCCGACTTCAAATCCTGTGCAGATCGCCTGATTCCCGGGCTGAGCCGTGAGCAAGCCCCTGAAATCCCGCCACAAAGGGCATACGTCATTCGACGCGTATACCTACACGGCGGAGTCTCCATAGTGCGATCCGAAGCGGGGCCTTTTTCCCGCCGCATGGCATGCAGATCGAGGGTCGGCAGATGGCAGGTGTTCAGGTTAGCAATCGGATCATCGGCGCAGACGCGCCAGTGACAGTCGGTTGGGAAAACGTGCCGAAGGTGGAAGGAGGTCCCTTCAAGCGGGCATTCTTCACCTGGTTCCAGCCGGTCACCTTCTTCGGCTTCCTGCTCTTCTGGTACTATGCGCCGAACGAATGGGCCGTGGCATCGACCGGCATTGCCATCGGCATCGGCTTCAAGGTGCTGCTGCTCGCCCTGGAGTGGGTGAACCCGCGCTTCCGTTCATGGCAGCTGACGTGGAAAGAGCTGGTGACCGACCTGTTCTATGTCGGCCTTGGCTACACAGTGTTGCGCATCGTTGACCAGTTCATCGGTTCGGACGCGGTAATCGGCATGTTGCAGAGCAATTTCGATTTCGGCAAGGTGGCGTGGTTCACCGGGCTGCCGCTGCTGCTGCAGGCGTTCCTGATCTCGTTCGTGTTCGACTTCGGCCAGTACTGGATGCATCGCGGCATGCACAACTGGTATCCGCTGTGGCTGACCCATGCGCCGCACCACTTCATCACCCAGCTCAACATCAACAAGGGCGCGGTGGGCAATCCGGTGGAGCTGTTCCTGATCGGCCTCGGCATCGGCGGCTTCTTCGACTTCCTGCCGCGCGCCTTCCTGATCGCGGGCACGTTCGGCCTGGCGGTGAGCACCTATCAGCACATCAACGTGCGCTTCAACACGCCGCGCTGGTGGCGCTTCCTGTTCAACACGACCGAGCATCACAGCGTGCACCACTCGCTCGATTATGAAGCCACGCGCAGCAACTATTCGGGCACGTGGATCATCATCGACCGGATGTTCGGCACCTGCGTCGACGGCGAGGCCGAAGTGCTGGGCATGGAAGGCGGCCGCCGCATGCATATCCGCGAGGTGATGCACTATCCGTTCAGCGAGGCATGGAAGACGCTGCGGGCGAAGTTCGGCGGTGGACTCGGTGGCGCGCATACGGCGGTTCCGGCGGAATGAGCGGTCTGGCTGCGACATCGCCCTGGACGCAACCGATGACGCCTGAAAAGCCGCGCTCGGCCAAGCGCCTGATCGATTGGATCTGGACGGTGCGAGATGAAGTGCCTGTACCCGATGGGCTGGGCGCGGATGAAGCACTGGCGCGGGTTTCGCCGGCGTTCGAAAGCGATGGCTACAGCGTTCAGCCGACGGGCGAAGGCCTTGCCTATGCCAACCCCTCCCCCGCCGCGCAGGACACGCTGGCCACGTTCGAAAAGGGTGCGCTGCGGGTGGAGGAAACGGCGACGGGGCGCGTGCTGCGCTATCGCCTGACCAGCCGCTTCATGCTGTTCTGCTTCCTGCTGCCGTTCGTGTTCATCGGCTTTGGCCAGCTGACGCTCGCCGTGGGCGCCTACCAGAAGGCGCAGGCCGAGGCGAAGGAGAAGGCCGATGGGGCGAAGAAGGACGAGAAGAAGAAGGACGAGCCGGTCCTGACCCTGCACCCGATCGACAAATTCCTTGGCGCACCCGCCCCGGAAAAGCCCAAGGACGGCGAAGGCGGCAGCCGCAAGCGCAAGCCTTCGGCAACGGCAGCCTATGTGTTCTCGGGGATATTCGCGTTTCTCTATCTGGTCGGGCGGTTCCTGGAGCCGTGGCTGGTGCGGCGGATGTTTAGGCGGAGGCTGGCGGGGGAGGGTTAGGGGCGACTTCCGCTACCGGATAGCACCGCATCTAGGCTGGAGGGCGCAACTGCGTGGTTTGCGGAAATTATTCGTCCGCTGAACGCGCTCCATAGCAATAGCCTCCACGGCTCTCCCAAACACCTCCCGCGTCATAGCAAGAATCACTGTCAACGTAGCCGCGAACCCAGAAACCAAAGCAGGAACCGATGAGTCCACAAAGGAGTGCCAAGAGTATCGTTCTCCGCTTCATGAAGCCGTTGTGATCTAATGCGCTAATGACCGCAATGGCGTCGTGACCTGACCGGCAGCTTTTGGTCGCTAATGTCCGAAAGCGGCCATTCGCCGCCAACCTCGACCAATGGCAGCTATCGGTTTTCCAGCCTTGCTGTACTATCGGCGGGAATGGGGTGGTTTGGCGAATGGCGGCCTTACCGGTGGTCAGGCTTCTGCACGCACTGTAAAACCATGTCATGATGTATGTTTCTGCCGTAACTCCCTTCGCCCATAAATCTGAATCGGCTGATGTGACTGTCACAGATAGGCAGTATCACTGCCGCGCTTTCAGTTATCCATGTCACGCAGTCGAAGGCGAAGTTGTCACAGAGCCATTGCAACTCTTCGATGAGGCCATCTGCCTGATGTTCGAGGACGCGGAACCTCGGATAGAAAGCACCGGAGACGTAGGTTTTCGGCATTTCGGAGTTGCGAAAGTTTTGGATGTCGAAAACGACTTGTTGTCTGTTGGCGAGTTGATCTTCCAAGTCGGAGAATTACCGCGCGGGCTGGCTGTCGGCGACGCAGTGGAGTTGGAGTGCGTGCGTATCGACCTTCGCTAGGAGAGTGTTCGAAGGGCAGGCCTTCGAAATGTCCGCAATGGCGTGGCAAGCGGAATGACGGTTTTCGGTCCAGCAGCTCTCAATAGCCGCCGTTTGACTAAGCAAGCTGCGTCCTAACCCTTCACCCACCGCGCAGCGAAAAAGCCATCGATGCCGCCTTGTTCTCCCAGCATACCGGGATCGGAGCGGAAGTGGCCGTTGGCGGGGGTGAGGCCATCAGGCAGTCCGGCCTCGGTGACCGGCGCGGGGGTCAGCTTGTCGAAGGCCAGCGCCTGCAACTCGCCTTCCTTGCGTTCCAGCGAGCAGACCGCGTAGACCAGCGTGCCGCCGGGGGCGAGCCAGGTGGCGGCGCGTTCGAGCATGGCGGATTGCAGGGCGGTCAGTTCGGCGAGGTTGGCGTGGCGGTGGAGGACGTCGGGGTGGCGGCGGCAGGTGCCGGTGGCGCTGCAGGGGGCGTCGAGCAGGATGGCGTCGAACGGGTGTTCGGGCTGCCAGTTCAGGGCATCGGCAACGACGACTTGCGCCGTGAGGCCGCTGCGCTTGAGGTTTTCGGCGAGGCGTTCGGTGCGGCGTGCGGACTTGTCGAGCGCGGTGACCTGCCACCCGGCGGCGGCGAGTTGCAGGGTCTTGCCGCCCGGCGCGGCGCAGAGATCGAGGGCGCGACGGCCCTTTCCTTCGCCCAACAGGCGCGCGGGCACGCTTGCGGCGAGGTCCTGCACCCACCATGCGCCTTCGCGGAAGCCTTCGAGCGCTTCGATGGCACCGGCGCGGGCGAGGCGGACGTGGCCGGGGGCGAGCGACTGGCCGCCCAGGCGTTCGGCCCAGTGCGCGGTCTGTGCCGGATCACGCAAGGTCAGGTCGAGCGGCGGCGGTTCGGCGAGGCCCTGGGCGATCGCGCCGAGGCGCTCGGGCCATGCGACTTGCCAGCGGGCGGCGACGGCAGGGGGAAGCGTGGGTGCTTCGGGCAGCTTGGCGCCGCTCTTGGTGACGGCGGAGAACACGCCGTGCGCAAGCCGACGCGGGCCGCCCATGAGCAGCGGCAACCCGGTGGCGACGATGGCGTGGCCGGGCAGGTTCAGGCGCAGCGCCTGCGCCAGCATCAGGCGCAGGACCGAGCGGGCCTTGGCATCCTCGGGCAGAGGCTGCTTGGTCGCGCCATCGATCAGCGCATCGAGATCGGCCATCCAGCGCAGCGATTCCTGCGCAATGGCAAGGGCAAGCGCGCGGTCATCAGCGCGTTCGATCGCGCGCAGGATCGGCGGCGCTGCCTGATCGAGCGGATCGCCCCGGTGCAGCACGGCATCAAGCATGCGCAGCGCGGCGCGGCGGGCGGGAACGCCGGGGACTTCATCGGCAGGAGTGGAGCGGGCCATCAGGGGAGCCTATCGGCGCTTGTGCCCCAATATGCAATTGCAGTTCGGCTTGGGAAGCCCCATCTGCGCAGGCATGGAAAAGCCCACTCCCCGTGCGACGAAGCGCCCCGCGGACTTCACTCCGCCCGCGCACTGGACCAATGACCCCGCCCCTGCCCCCAAGGCAATGGAGCGCGGTGATGATCCCGATGGCCTTGATCCCACACGCTTCGGCGACTGGGAAAAGAACGGGATCGCGATCGATTTCTGAAATTGCAGGCGTGTTTACCCCTGCTCGTCCCCCTTGCATTCGCCCTTGTGCTTTGAGGTGAGAGCCATCTGCATGACCATGGCCTTGCCGTTGGGGGCAGTGCCGTTCATGTCCATGGTCATGTCGTAAGTATCGGGGCTGTAGGTTCCGGCGAGGGTCATCTTTGCCATGTTGCCGGCATCCTCGCCCGTGCCCTTGCAGGTCATGGTGGCGTCGATCTTGCCGTTTCCCATGGTGAACGTGTCGTACTTGCAGTCCTCGCCCTGCTGGCCGAAGAACTTGCCGTCGGGCTTTTCGGCCTCTTCCTTGGTCAGGCAGGAGGCGAAGGTCCTGGTCTCGCCGAGCATCTTCTGCATCATGGCCTTGGCCTCGGGCGGCATGTCTTCCACCTCGAACTTCTTGAACTGCATGGTCAATTCCCAGCGGCCGGGATTGAGCTTCATGCCCGCATCGGCCACGGACTTGGCCACCTCGGCAGTGCTGGCGTTCTTCTTGTCGACGGTGCCGGCATCGTTGCAGGCGGCAAGCAGGGCAAGCGGGATCAGGGCAATTGCAGCACGCATCGGGTCTCGTCCTCTCTCGTTCCGGCACGCAGGCTAACACTCCGCCGAAAAAGCGCCAGTGCGTCGCGTCACCCTGCCAGAGACTCTTCCGGGCACGGTTGTATGGGCGCGGTTTGTTCCCCATATTCGGGCGATGGCCGAACTCGTTATTCGCAGGGGACTCGAAGAGCCCGACACCTCGGGCACTTTTGTGCCGCACAAGCCGCAGCGCCCCGACAAGGTGGAAGGCGGCAAGCGTTTCAAGGTAGTGTCCGACTACCAGCCTGCCGGCGACCAGCCCACCGCGATTGCAGACCTTGTCGCTGCCGCGCGCGATGGCGACCAGACGCAGGTGCTGCTTGGCGTCACCGGTTCGGGCAAGACCTTCACCATGGCCAAGGTCATCGAGGAACTGCAGCGCCCCGCCCTGATCCTGGCGCCCAACAAGATCCTCGCCGCGCAGCTCTATGGCGAGATGAAGAGCTTCTTCCCGGAAAACGCGGTCGAGTACTTCGTCTCATACTACGACTATTACCAGCCCGAGGCCTACGTGCCCCGGTCGGACACCTATATCGAGAAGGAAAGCTCGACCAACGAGGCGATTGACCGGATGCGCCATTCGGCCACGCGGTCCTTGCTTGAACGCGATGACGTGATCATCGTGGCTTCGGTTTCGTGCATCTACGGCATCGGCTCGGTCGAGACGTACTCGGCGATGATCTTCGACCTGAAGGTCGGGCAGACGGTCGACAGCGGCGAGATCATCCGCAAGCTGGTGGCACTGCAGTACAAGCGCAACGATGCCGGCTTTGCGCGCGGCAACTTCCGTGTGCGCGGCGACAATCTCGAGATCTTTCCCTCGCACTATGACGATACCGCGTGGCGGATCAGCTTCTTCGGCGACGAGGTGGAGGAGATCGTCGAGTTTGATCCGCTGACCGGGAAGAGCGGCGCGAAGCTGAACAACGTGCGCGTCTATGCCAATTCGCACTACGTGACGCCCGGACCGACGATGCAGCAGGCGGCGCAGGCTATCCGCTTCGAACTGACCGAGCGACTCAAGGAGCTGATCGAGGAAGGCAAGCTGCTTGAAGCGCAGCGGCTGGAACAGCGGACCAACTTCGATCTGGAGATGATCGCTGCCACCGGTTCGTGTGCAGGGATCGAGAACTACAGCCGCTTTCTGACCGGCCGCCTGCCAGGCGAGCCTCCGCCGACGCTGTTCGAATACCTGCCCGACAACTGCCTGCTGTTCCTCGATGAAAGCCACCAGACCGTGCCGCAGATCGGCGCGATGGCGCGCGGGGACCACCGTCGCAAGCTGACGCTGGCGGAGTATGGTTTCCGCCTGCCCAGTTGCATCGACAACCGGCCCTTGCGCTTCAACGAGTGGGACGCGATGCGCCCGCAGACGATCGCGGTTTCGGCCACGCCAGCGCAATGGGAAATGGAGCAGGCAGGCGGCGTGTTTGCCGAGCAGGTCATCCGCCCCACTGGCCTGATCGACCCGCCAGTGCTGATCCGCCCGGTCGAGGACCAGGTGCAGGACTGCATCAACGAGTGCAAGCTGACCGCCCAGCAAGGCTATCGCACGCTCGTCACCACCCTGACCAAGCGCATGGCCGAGGACCTGACCGAGTTCATGCACGAGGCAGGGCTGAAAGTCCGCTACATGCACTCCGACGTGGAGACGCTGGAGCGCATCGAGCTGATCCGCGACTTGCGGCTGGGCGTCTATGACGTGCTCGTGGGCATCAACCTGCTGCGCGAGGGCCTGGATATTCCCGAATGCGGCCTCGTCTGCATTCTCGATGCCGACAAGGAAGGCTTCCTGCGCAGCGAAACCTCTCTGATCCAGACCATCGGCCGCGCCGCGCGCAACGTGGATGGCCGGGTGATCCTGTATGCCGACCGCATGACCGGCAGCATGGAGCGCGCGATCGCCGAAACCGACCGCCGCCGCGCCAAGCAGCAGGCCTATAACGAAGAACACGGCATCACCCCGCAGACGATCAAGCGCAATATCCACGATATCGTTGCCGACACGGCAAGCCGCGATGGCGTGCTGGTCGACATTGACGCCGACGGCGCCAACAACCTCGTCGGCCACAACCTGCGCGGCTACATCGAGGAACTGGAGAAGAAGATGCGGGCCGCGGCGGCGGATCTGGAGTTCGAACTGGCTGGACGCCTGCGCGACGAGATCAGGCAGTTGGAAGCGTCGGAGCTTGGCCTGCCGGAGGGTGAGCGCAAGGCACCGATTGTCGGGCGGAGCAACGAGGGCAAACCGGGGACGCGCAAGACGCGGTACGGGAAGAGTCAGAAGACGAAGTGGGGGAAGTGAGAGCACGCGCCCCCGTGATGTCGCCTGCCTCCAAAATGGTCAAAAGTGAGACCCGACCTTAACAATGCAATGGGCTAGGCATTCTCTCGAAGGAGATGGCCTTGACTCAATCCGTTGACCCGCGAGCAAATGTCCCCTATAAAGGACAGGCCTTTCAGCTGTCGGAAACGCCCGACTTCTCGGATTGGCTCGGCTCCTTGCGGGACCGGCGAGCGCGGGCAAGGATCGTGGTTCGTCTCGAACGCTAGGCAGACGGGAATTTTGGTGACAGCAAGTCCTTGAAGGGCGGCGTTCACGAACTTCGCGTCGACTATGGACCGGGCTACCGGGTGTATTTCTTCCAGCGGGGCAAAGAGCTTGTCATTCTGCTTTGCGGAGGCGACAAGCGCACGCAGGATGCCGACATTGCCCATGCAAGGCGGCTGAAGGAAGAGATCGAGCGCACCAATGGAGCTATCCCGCCAACTACCTTGAGACAGAGGAGGACATCCTTCTCTACCTTGAGGCCGCGATGGAAGGGAACGACCCCAAGCATATCGCCGCGGCGTTGGGCAACATTGCTCGCTCAAAGGGCATGAGCGAAATAGCCCGGAAAACCGGACTGGGACGTCAAGCCCTCTACAAATCTCTTTCGGAAGACGGTAACCCCACGCTTGAAACTCTTGTGGCGGTGCTGTCGGTGCTTGGGCTTGAATTAACCGTCCAGAAGCGGGCCGCCTGATACTGTCGTGAAAAATCTGATCGTAGCCATTGCCGCCCTCGCCCTTGCTGCTTGCTCGAAATCGCCCGCGATGCCCGCGCGTGAGGGGGCGCCGGATGGTGCGGTGCGCATGGCCATGCCTGAGGGCGAGGCCTTGCCGGGGGTGCGTGATGGAGATTCGCAAGCGTCGTGGGCTGCGGGTTCGGATGGGCTTTCGGTGCGCTATGGGCATCCCGGGGAGACGCCGTTGGTATCAGTTTCCTGCCGCGAAGGCGTGCTGACCGTGACGCGCCATGCTGCCGCACCAGTGGGGGCGCAGGCGCTGTTCGCGCTGGTCGGGAGCGATGGGATCATGCGGCTGCCCGTGGATGCGACATCGGTGCCGGGGCAGCGCGGCTATATCTGGCAGGGGACGATCTCGGCCGACGACAGCCGGACCAAGGTGCTTGGCGGGTCCTACAACGGCACGCTGCCGGGGGCGGGGATGATCAAGGTTGCGGCCGGAGCGCCGGTGCGCGATCTTGTCATGAAGTGCCGCCGCTCTGCGCCGGTTGCCGCACCGGAGCCTGTCGCTCCGGCGCAGATCGCCGAATAGGTCAGACCTTGCCGAACCTGGCTTCGTAGGCGGCGGTATCGCCGCTGGCGAGAAGCTTGGCCTGCTCCACCCAGTTATCGCGCGTGGCGCGGCCGGCGAAAGTGCCAAGCTGGGCGTCGATCTTCGCGATGTCCTCATCTGTCCACGCTGCGATCTGGGCATAGCTGGTGACGCCAAGCGAGGCGAGCAGGGCCTTGAGCTTGGGGCCAACGCCCTTGATGCGGCCGAGGTCATCGCCGCCCTGCGGCGTAGGGGCAGGAGCAGAAACAGACGCCGCCTCGACCACTTCCTCGGCAGCAGCAGCCGCGACGACTTCGCCGATCCCGGCCATGGTGCCAACGCCCGGAGGCGGCGTCACGAGAGCAGCAGCGCTTGGCGCATCGATCAGGGCCATGTTGCGGGCGGCCTTTTCGGCGCCATCCGAGAGGACGTCGGTGTATTCGCGCCGCTTTGGGGCTGGCCTGGCGCGACCCCACACCCACCACACCACGAACGCGACGAGAAGAACGATGCCCGCCAGCAGAATCTGGTTGGCTTCGAGCGATTGCAGCATCTGCATGACCCCTTACGCGAAAATCTCAGCGACGATCTCAGGCCGGTTGCTGCTTGCGGAACAGCACGCGGTCCTCGGGCCCGAACGCGCGGACCCACAACATGTAGCAGTAAATACCGAGAATTGCCGGAATTCCAACGGCCAGTTCAGCCCATTCGGGTGCCCAGGTCATTGCCACACCGACCGCAATGGCCGGAACGATCGCCCAGGCGAGGCCCCAGCGCCAGTTGCTGATCGAATGGCCGAGAATACGGGTCAGCACCCGCGACTTGACCGCCGAAGAGAGGCCAAGCGAGATCGCCAGAGCCAGCGAAGCGGCAGCGGCGACGTACATCGGCCCCGGCGTCACCTGCTCGGCGACGAGAATCAAGACGATGGTCAGCACCGCTTGCAGCGCAATCGTGGCCAAGCTGATCCACAGGTTGCGCATGCGCGCGAGGTAGACCAGCGCCGCTTCGCTCACCACGGCCTTGGACGCGACCACTTCTGCTACCAGCAGGAACACCAGCGCCGCCGTGCCAGAAACGAAGGCCGGACCGCCCAGCCCCATCAGCCCCTCGCCCGGAATGCCCAATGCCAGTGCGATGCCGATCTGCGCCGCGCCGATCCAGAAGCCGACCTGGCAGACCTGCTTGGCAATTGCCGCGTAGTCCTTGTCCTTGACACTGCGCGTGATGACCGGGCCGAGCACCGGTTCGAAGCTGGTCTTGAGCTTTTGCGGCAGCGAGGCGATCTGCTGTGCGAAGTAATAGATGCCGACCGGCGCCTCGCCCACGAAAAAGCGCAGGATGAATACGTCGAGCTTGCGCGTGCCCCATTCCACGGCGTCCGCCCCGGCAAGCGGGATGTTGCGGCGAGCGATCTGCCACAGCGGGCCGGGACGCGGCTTCCACGCGCGCGGCAAGCCGTAAGTGCGCAGCAGGACGAAGACGGCAACGCCGGTCGCTGCCCAGACCGAGGCGAGATAGGCAAGGCTGAGGCCGGAACTCGGCCAGATGAAGTAGAACGCACCTGCCGCGATGGAGATCGTCCACGGCTCGACCACGGAACGGGCGCGAACCGTGGTTGCCACGTCAAAGCGGTAGGCCAGCGCCGCAAGCGCAAGATCGCCAAGCGCGAGGCCGGGAATCGAGAGTACCAGCAGACGGTCGGCCAACGTGAAGTTGCCGCTGGGGTACATCGATTGCGGGAACAGGTAGATAAGCGCTCCCATGCCGAGCGCCAGCGACATTGCCAGCAGCACCGCATCGCCCACCACGTTGGCGGGGTGCTCGTCATTCTCGGCAAGGCGCTGGGCGAGGCCGCGTTTCTGGCCCAATGTCGCCAGCATCCCGGCGAATTCGACCATCACCAGGGCCGAGGCGAAACGCCCCATGGCGGGCGCCCCGTAAAGGCGGCTGGCAATGAAGAGGAACGGGATGCGCGCGAGCAGACGCAGCAGGAAGCCAAGGAAATTCGTCCGCCCGCCCTTGGCCAGCGCGGCGATATCCTGTTGCGGGGCCCTGGCTTCAGACAAGGACTGTTTCCGCCTTGAGCGGGCGCGACAGCAATCCTGCGACCACGTCCCGCGCCGGGGCTGCACCCTCGAGGAGCGTCACCACCGCCTCGACGATGGGCATGGAAATGCCGCGGCTGCGGGCGATATCGGCGAGGACCGGCGCGGTAAAGGCACCCTCGGCCACCGAGTTCCTTGCGCCGAGCACATCGGTTGCGCTGGCTCCCTCGCCCAGCGCCTTGCCCAGCGAAAAGTTGCGGCTGGAAGTGGACGAGCAGGTCAGAACGAGGTCTCCCAGACCGGAAAGACCCGAAAGGGTTTCCGCCCGCGCACCCAAGGCGAGGCCAAAGCGCTGCATCTCGGCAAAGCCGCGGCTGATCAGCGCCGCACGGGCGTTCTGACCGAGGCCGAGGCCATCGACCACGCCGCAGGCAATGGCGAGGACGTTCTTCACCGCGCCGCCGATTTCGGCGCCTGCCACGTCGTCGGAATAATAGGGCCGGAAGGTCGGGCGGGCGATCACCGGCGAAAGCCGCTGCCATTGCGTTTCGCCGCCCTCACAGGCGAGCGTGACGGCAGTGGGCAGTCCTGCTGCCACCTCGTGCGCAAAGGTCGGGCCTGACAGGACAGCAATCTCGGCACCCGATGCCGCATCACGGGCAACCTCGGCCATGAGGCGGCCGGTGCCCGCTTCGATGCCCTTCGAGCAGAGCACGACGTCGCCGTCCTTTCTGCCCATCGCACCGAGCACACCGGCCAAGAACTGCGCTGGCGTAACCATCAGCAAAACCGGCAGTGCTGCCATCTCGCCAAGGTCGCTCGTCGCGCGGATCGCAGGCGCGAGCTGCGCCGAGGGCAGGAACAGGCTGTTCGTGCGCTTGGCATTGATCTCATCGACCAGTTCCGCCTCGCGCGCCCAAAGCAGGACTTCGCGGCCATCGCTTGCCAGCATCTGGGCGAGCGCGGTGCCCCATGCGCCTGCGCCTACGACACCTATACCAGCGGTCATGCCTTCACCCCTGCGCCGCGCACCGGGGCGGCATTGTCGTCGAGCGGCCAGCGCGGGCGCGCGGCCACGTCGAGCGGGTCGGTATATCCCAGAGCGAAGCGCTCAGCGCCAGCCCAGCCGATCATGGCGGCATTGTCTGTACACAGTTTCGGTGGCGGGGCGACCAGCGGGAGGCCGTGTTCGGCGGCAAGCGCTTCGAGCGCGGCGCGCAGGGCGGCATTGGCGGCGACTCCACCTGCCACGACCAGCGCGGTCATCCCCGACGAGGCAGTGCCAAGAGCGATCCGCGTCCGGTCCTCCACGCAATCGAGCGCGGCCTGCTGGAACGAGGCGGCGATGTCGGCATCGGCGTGGATGCCGGCATCCTTGGCCCGCATCACTGCGCTCTTGAGCCCGGCGAACGAGAAGTGCGGCTCACCGCTGCCGACAAGGGGGCGCGGCAGGGCCACGGCCTTGGGGTTGCCCTCACGCGCCAGCCGCTCGACCGCAGGGCCACCGGGATAGCCAAGCCCGAGGATCTTCGCGGTCTTGTCGAAAGCTTCGCCCAGTGCATCGTCGATGGTGGTGGCAAGGCGGCGATACTGGCCAACGCCTGCCACTTCGAGGATCTGGCAGTGCCCGCCCGAAACCAGCAGCAGCAGATAAGGGTATTGCAGAGCGGGATCGGCAAGGCGCGGCGACAGCGCGTGGCCTTCAAGGTGATTCACTGCCACCAGCGGCTTGTCGGCCGCCATGGCCAGTGCCTTTGCGGTGACCAGCCCAACCATGACGCCGCCGATCAGGCCGGGGCCTGCGGTTGCCGCGATCGCATCGACATCGTTCAGCGTCATGCCCGCATCGGCGAGCACTGCCTCGACCATCGGCCCCAGCACTTCAACGTGTGCGCGAGCGGCGATCTCGGGGACGACACCGCCGTAAGGGCGGTGCGCTTCGTCTTGCGAAGCAATGCGTTGCGCGACGATGCGCGCGGCCAGCGTCGTGCCATTGCCGTCGATCACCGCGGCGGCGGTTTCATCGCAACTGGATTCTATGCCAAGGATCAGGGCCATCTGGCGCTTTCCTCTAATGATAATCCCCGTTACGGCAAGCAGTGCATGAACACATCATCTACGCCCTTGGCACCTGAACGCCCGCTGAGGCTCGGAACCCGCCGCTCCCCGCTTGCCATGGCGCAGGCCGAAGAGACCCGCGACAGGCTTTGCGCCGCCCACGGATGGGCCGAAAGCATGGTGGAGATCGTCCCCGTCACCGCCAGTGGCGACAAGATCCTTGACCGCCCGCTCGCCGAGATCGGCGGCAAGGCGCTGTGGACCAAGGAGCTCGACGCCTGGCTGTTCGAAGGCGAGATCGACTTTGCCGTTCACTCGATGAAGGACGTCGAGACGACCCGGCCTGAACAATTCTGCATCGCCGCCGTTCTTCCCCGTGCCGACGTGCGCGACGTGCTGGTTGGTGCGGCCTCCATCCATGCCATTCCGCCCGGAGCGCGCGTCGGCACCAGCGCACCGCGCAGGGCCGCGCAGATGCTCCATGCCCGGCCGGACCTCAAGATCGTCGGCTTTCGCGGCAATGTCGCCACGCGCCTCGCCAAGCTGCAGGCTGACGAAGCGGACGTGACATTGCTTGCCGCCGCGGGCCTGCAGCGCCTGGGCGAGACGGGTGTCGGCACGCCGCTGTCGGAATTCGAATGGCTCCCGGCCCCGGCGCAGGGTGCGATCGGCATCGAATGCCTGTTGGCGAGCGATGACGTGCGCGGCTGGCTTTCGGCCATTGACGACCGACCGACGCACGAGGCGGTGCTGGCCGAACGCGCCTTGCTGGCGGCACTGGGCGGCAATTGCCACAGCCCGATTGCAGTGCTGACCACGCATCACGAGAGCTCGCTGACAGTGCGCGCAGCGATCTACAGCCCCGATGGTGCCGAGCGGATCGAAGCCAGCGAGACCTTCGCGCCTGCTGACAGCGAAGGCCCCCGCCGTCTCGCGCATCGTCTGCTGTCGCAAGCGCCGGAGTCGGTAACGGTACACTTTTCCGGCGAATGAGCAGCGCTGAACCGCTGCCGCTGGTGGTGATCCGACCCGAGCCGGGGAATTCGGCAACTTGCGCGGCAGCGCGCGAGATGGGGTTGGAACCTGTCAGCGCCCCCCTGTTCGAGATCGAGGCAGTCGACTGCGACGCGCCCGACGAGCATTTCGATGCGATCCTTGCCGGCAGCGCCAATGTGTTCCGGCATGGCGGGGCGGGTCTGGCGCACTTCTCCGATGTGCCGGTGATTGCGGTAGGCGAGACGACGGCAGCGGCGGCACGTTCTGCCGGGTTCGTGGTCTCCCGCGTTGGCGAAGGCGGATTGCAGCCAGTGGTGATGACCCTGCCGCCGGGGAATTACATCCGAATCGCCGGTGAAGATCGGGTGAAGCTGTCCCCGCCCGAGGACGTGCGAATCGTCACGGTTGTAACTTACGCGTCCCGGAAAAGGGCAGTTCCGGCAGCGCTCCAAACCGCCCTGAATCGCGGTGCGGTGGTGCTTCTGCACTCCGGCGAAGCGGCCCGCCATTTCGCGCAGGAATGCGAAAGACTTGGAATCTCCAAGAAAAGTCTCCATCTTGCCAGCTTGGCCCCACGCATAGCGGAACTCGCTGGCAATGGCTGGGGCACAGTCGCAGTGGCTGCCGGCAGGACCGACAAGGAGGTTCTGGAACTCGGCGCGCGGATGTGCCAGACAGTGTGACATCGGGGCGACAGGACAAGCGAAAACGCATGGAGGATCTGGTCTACAGCACGCGGGGGCAAAGCCCGCGAAGGAGCGGCATAGGCGGCCGTGGCATCGCCGCGCTGGTCGCCGGGTGCCTGCTGGCAGGCGCTGCGGGTGCCGCCTGGCTCGGCTGGCGCAATGGCCTGATCGATGTGCGGATGGACAGCTCCGGAATCCCGCAGCTGGTTACTTCGCCTGCCACCGAGCCTGCCCCCGGCCCGTCCGCCGCCCAGACTGCAGCAGCACAGGCCCAGATCGGCGCGCAAATTGACAGTACCGCCGCCAGGATCGCCATGCTCGAACAGCGGCTGGCGGAGCTTAACCAGCAGGCGATCGCCGCCTCGGGCAATGCCACCCACGCGGAATCGCTGTTGCTGGCTTTCGCTGCGCGTCGTGCACTGGAGCGCGGGCAGCCCTTGGGCTGGATCGAAGCGCAGTTGCGCGCTCGTTTCGGCACGACGCAGGGCGCGGCGGTGGACCGCGTGATTGCCGCAGGCGCCGCGCCAGTGACGCTCGCCCAGCTTGGCGAACAGTTCGAACTCCTCGCGCCCGAACTGGTCGGCGGCAAGGCGGATGAAGGCACGCTCGACTGGCTTGGCCGCCAGCTTTCGGACCTGTTCGTGATCCGCCACGACGATTCCCCCTCGCCCGCGCCGGAAAGCCGCCTGCAACGCACCCGCGCCTTCCTCGCCGGCGGCAAGATCGAAGCCGCCGCCGCCGAAGTCGAAAAGATGCCCGGCCACGACGCCGCGCAAGACTGGCTGGTGCGTGCCCGTGATTACATGGCGACGCAGCGCGCGCTGGATCAGCTTGAGGCTGCCGCGCTGATGGGCGCCCAACCGGTTGCTGCGCCAGCGCAGACGGTTGCGCCGGAGTCGACGGCGAGCGCATCGCCTGCCGTGCCGCCGCTGCCACCGGCGGGGTCTACGCCGGAGGTTTGATCTGGGACGGTTTAGGTAGGGTAGCTGAGTCCGCTGTTCCGATATTCACACCAGAACCTGCCGTTCCAGACACAATGGCGTTGCGGACATGATTATGGTTCAGTCCTTAAGACTGTGCCCCCATCCTGATCGGCCAACTGGTTGGATCAGCCCCCTCTGCGCAGTGACCTGATTTACACAAAGCAGTCTCTCCAAGTTTAGTGCGGTGCTCAGAACCTGATCCGAAAGTTGTTGAGCAATACCAGCATGTTGTGATTCACGCCTCTTTGCGAAGAGATGGAGTGAATGGTGACATGGACTGGTATTGCCCGGCGCGAGCATAGCCGGGAGGGATTGCGATATCCATCGGATATGACGGATGCGGAGTGGGCGCTGGCAGAGCCATTCGTGCCTCCGGCAAGGCGTGGAGGCCGACCTCGAACGGCAGACATGCGCGAAGTCCTCAACGCTTTGCTTTATGTAGCCGCGAGTGGGTGCGCGTGGCGACTCTTGCCCAAATGCTTCCCTCCGGTGTCGACGGTGCGGCGCTACTTTTACGCCTGGCGCAATGCCGGTTTGTTCGAGGCCATCAACACCGTGCTGGTTATGAACCTGCGGGAAATCGAAGGACGCGAAGCCTCGCCCAGTGCTGGAGTGATCGACAGCCAATCGGTGAAGACCACGGAAAGTGGCGGAGTTTCCGGGTTTGACGCAGGCAAGAAGGTCAAAGGCCGCAAACGACACATCCTGACCGACACATGCGGCTTTCTGATCTTCATTCTCGTCCACGCCGCCGACATTCAGGATCGCGATGGTGCTGTCGATGTGCTGGCTGCCGTCCGGACGCGGTTTCCATGGTTACGCCATGTCTTCGCTGACGGCGGCTATGCAGGTGATAAACTGCGATCCGCGCTTGTCGGCATGGGCAAGTGGACTATCGACATCATCAAGCGTTCCGACAAAGCCAAGGGCTTCGAGGTGCTACCGCGCCGATGGGTTGTCGAGCGAACCTTCGCTTGGCTTGGGCGCTGTCGAAGGCTGGCAAAGGATTGGGAAAGGTCCATCGCGTCATCCACCGCATGGGCCCTCATCGCCTCAATCCGCATGCTCACGCGCAGAACCGCAAGATACTGTCAAATTTGATCAACTTCTGAATCGGGCTCTCAACAACGAATCTGCACGGAGTTCCTGACTCCACCTCAAGCACCAGATACGGAGGCGGTAAGAGGTCATTTACCTCACTCGCAACGGCACGTAGCTTGGATTCCTCAATCTCATCGCCGTTCAGCAAAACGCGATTATCTCGCAGCAATTTAACGGCGAAGACGGTGGCATGATGGTCCAAGCCATCCGCGGGCGTCCGAAACGGTGCCATCGGCTTGCTGCATCCCCCCGGATAATTCCCAAGAGCAGCTTGTAGCGGGGTGTCGCTCGCCGCGGTTGTGTCATTGTTACACCCGAGGACTAATCCGAGAGGCAGCAGGCAAGGCATGGCTTTGAAGGGGCGGTGCATTCAATGCGTTTTGCTTTAGTGCTGCGCGCTCTGCAACAGCAGAAAACCACCCCATTCCAGCCGTTCAGGCCTCAGCGGTGAGTTCCCAAAACCCGTCGTCCCGGACTTGATCCGGGACTTGGCTTTTCTTGTTCAGCGCTGGGCTGGAAAGAAAAGCCAAGCCCCGCGTCGAGCACGGGCCGACGGTTAGGTGGTCATCCGCGGCGCAACGCCGCCAACATCACGCCGCGCGCAGCAGCTTGGGCAGATCGCCGCTCATGCCGCGCGCTTCGTCCATGAACCAGCGCTTCAGCGGCGCCGCGCGCTGCACGCCGGCCATGCCGAGGCGGCGGACTGCCGAGGGGAGCTTGCCGGGGATGCCGAACAGGCGGGTCAGCACATCCGTTGCCGTGGCCACCATGAAGGTATCGGCCGCGCGCCAGCGTTCGTAGCGGGCGAGGAGTTGCGCGTCGCCTACGTCGAGACCCAGGCGCACGCCGTCCGACAGCACCTCGACCAGTGCCGCGACATCGCGCAGGCCGACGTTGAGGCCCTGCCCCGCGATCGGGTGCATGCCGTGCGCGGCATCGCCGACCAGCGCCAGCCGGTCCTCCACGATGCGCGCGGTGTGGTGGAAATTGAGCGGATAGGACGAGCGCGGGCTGGCCAATTCGATCTTGCCGAAGATGCCGTGCATGCGGCTGGCGACTTCATTCAGGAACATCGCCTCTGGCATGGCCAGCACGGCGGCGGCGTCCTTCTCGGCCACGGTCCAGACCAGCGCCGAACGATGCTTGCCATTTTCATCAAGCAGCGGCAGCAGCGCGAAGGGGCCCGCCGGGTAGAACACTTCCCACGCGACGTTGCCGTGCGGCTTCTCGTGCGTCAGCCCAGCGATGATCGCGCGGTGGCCGTAGTCCCACTTGGCGGGCGTGAACCCGGCCTCGTCGCGCGTCGGGCTCTTGCGCCCTTCGGCTGCGACCATGAGCCGCCCCTTGAGCAGGCGGCCATCGGAGAGAGTGACCGAAACGCCGTGTTCGCCGCGCTCGCGGGCCACGACGTGGCTGTTGGGGTGGAAGGTGATCGCCTCTTCGCGCGCGGCCACTCGGTACATCGCAATGCGCAGATCGCGGTTGGCGTACATGCGGCCCAATGAGCCGTCCCCCTCGCCCGGCTTGAAGTCGATCCGGCCCGGTTTCATACCGTCGGTCACCGCGATGGATTCAATCGGGCAGCCCTTGGGCGCCAGTTCCTCGGCCAAGCCGAGGTTGGTGTAGAGGTTCCAGCTCGCGGTGGAGATGGCTGAGGCGCGGCCGTCGAACCCTTCGGCGGTCTGCGCCGCAGGGTCGGAATTGTCGACCACGTGGGAGGTGATTCCCGCCTTGGCGAGGCCGATGGCGAGCGTCATGCCCACCAGACCACCACCCAGAATAACGACGTCTGCCTGCGACTCGTTCACTTGACCACTCCACATGTATTGCCGACGCCACCATCGAGATCGAGGCAGCGTCCGTCAAATGCACCTTGGGGGATCTTGAGGCCGATCAGTGCCGCAAGTGAGGGGGCGATGTCCACCGTTTCCACGCCGCTCGGCTGTTCGAAACCGGTCATCCCCTTGCGCCAGAACAGGATCGGCACGCGGCGGTCGTAGTCCCATGGGCTGCCGTGGGTGGCGACGTAGCCCTTGCGCGCCTGCGGAATGGCGACCACGCCGCGTTTGAGCATCACCACGAAGTCCCCCGAATGCAGCGGGTTGTACGAGGCGCGCGCGCGTTCGGCCAGGGTCCAGGTTTCGGGCGAGCCCTGCGGCATCGGTGTCGCGGCGATTTCCGCGGCCGAGAGCACCTTCTCGACGAAGGGGCTGGTCATCAGGATCGCGCTGGCGTCGTCGATGATCTTGCCCTTGAGGCCGATGTCGAGGTCCTTGCGCAGCCAGTAGTCGCCCGCGGGGCCATCCGACAGGATCAGGCCCTTGGGCTCGAGCCCGTAGCGCTTGCCGAGGGTAGCCGACAGCGCCTCGGCCGAAACTTCCGGGCCGACGCGAGAGGTCTTTTCAAGGCCCTGCTCGTGGAGGCGTTCGGGAATGTCGAACCCGCCGTGATCGGCAGTCAGCACCACGGCATAGTCGATCCCGCGCTTGTCGAGGCTGGCGAAGAAATCGCCGAGCGCCAGGTCAAGCTGGGTCAACTGGATGCACATCTCCGCGCCCTCGGTGCCGGTGGCGTGGCCGACATAGTCGGTGGCCGATAGGCTGACGGCGAGGAGATCGGGCACGGTGTTACGGCCCAGCTTCTGTTCGTCCACCAGCTTGACCGCGAGGTCGAGCGTGGCGCGATCGAGACGGGGCGAAACGCGGAACTGGTCAGGCTCACCGGCCTTCAGCGCGAAGTGGCCATTGCCGACAGAGACGTCACCGGCCTGCACGGCGCGATCGGCGCGACGGCAATAGGCCGCCAGCGGAAACTCACCCGCGCCCTTGGCCAGCAGACGATCAATCTCGGCGTTCTGCGCGATCGCCGTCGGGCCCAGCTGACGCCCGGCAAGCGTGACGAACTGCTTGCCCTTCCACCAGTAGACCTGGTCGATATCGTGCCCGCCCATCATCAGCGCGCCGCGATCCTTGCCCGAGACAGCAATGTTGCGGGCCGCGGGGTTGGCCTTCTTCATCCACTCGCCTAGCGTCGGCACCAGCAGATGCACGGGCGAGGCGACGTAGTCCCGCGATCCCGCCGTGCGCTTCGATACGTCCTCGGCGCAATAGACGACCTTGGGGCCCGTGGTGACGGTCTGGTCGATCCACGAGTTGGCGATGATGCCGGTGTGGGCCGGGCGGTTGCCGGTCAGGATCGTCGAGTGGCCGGGGCAGGTCTCGGTTGCGGCGTGGCTCTGGTAGCCCGCCGGGAATACCGCGCCTTGAGTCAGCCGCACGAAGCCACCGGTAAAGTGCTGGCGATACTGCGCGAAGATGTCGGCGGAGAACTGGTCGATGGAAATCGCGACAAGCAGCTTGGGCGCGCCTGCCGGAACCTGCTGGCTGACCGCGGGCGCGGGCGATACCTCCTGCGCCGCAAGGGGAAGGATCGGGGCAGCGCATGCCAACAGGACTGCGGCGTAACGGGTAAGGGCTTTCACGCGAAACATACTCCTGTGGGCACGTACACTGGACTCGAAGGAAGGCCAGCCGTAGGACGCCCAAGAGCGCTACGCATGGCCCGCCAAGCGCTCCCGTTCAAGGGGCCAGATGGAACCGGTAACGCCCTGATGCCGATACGCGAACTGGCCGGGATCAAGACCTTGCGCACAATAGCGATGTTTGTGACAGCGCTATTGCTGATGGTCTTCGCGCCCGCGCAAGCAGCACCCAACCACATGCGCGCCAGCCTGATTGCCGAAGGTCCGGCGCAGCCCGGCAGCACGGTCGCCCTTGCCCTGCTGATGCAGCCCGAAAAGGGGTGGCACGGCTATTGGTCGAACCCGGGTGATGCCGGCTATGGACTGACCCTCGACTGGACCCTGCCCAAGGGCGCAAGCACCGGAGCGATGGAGTTTCCGGTGCCGCAGACCCTGGTCATCCAGGGACTGATGAACCACGTGTACGAGCACGACTATGCCGTGCTGGTGCCGCTCAAACTGCCCGTCGATGCAAAGCCGGGCACGATCCTGCCGATCTCGGTCAAGGCGCAATGGCTGGTCTGCACCAATGAGATCTGCGTGCCCGAACGCGCCGAGTTGCAGGGCACAGTTACCGTCGGAAGTGGCCCGGGGGACAAGCGCTTCGAGGGCTGGCGCGCAGCGATGCCTGCCCCGCTCGACCGTCCGGGCACGTTCAGGCTGACCGGCAAGGTCCTGCGCCTTGCCTTGCCCTTTCCCGCCTCGGCGCCGCTCGATGCACCCCATCTTTTCCTGAAGACCGAGCGCGTCATCGACTATGCCGCCGCCCAGCGCTTTTTCCGCAACGGCGATACGCTGGTGGTGGAAGTCCCGCTGGCCAAGTCACCCGCTCCGTCCGAAAGGATCGAAGGCGTGCTGGCGATGGGCAAGGATGCAGGCGGCATCGCCTTCGCTTCGGCCCCGGGAGCCGTGCCAACGGGGGGTGATGAAGTCGGCGGCGAAGGGGCCTTCACCGCATCGACGCTGGCGTTCGCCTTGTTCGGCGCATTCCTGGGCGGCCTGATCCTCAACGTCATGCCCTGCGTGTTTCCGATCCTCAGCCTCAAGGCCCTCGCCCTCGCCCGAGGCAATTCGCAGAATGCACGGAGCGAAGGCCTGGCCTATACGGCAGGCGTGGTGCTCGCCTGCCTGCTGCTCGGCGGCGCGATGCTGGCCCTGCGCGCGGGTGGCGAAGAGGTCGGCTGGGCGTTTCAGCTGCAGGAGCCGGGCGTGGTCGCGGTGCTGCTGCTGCTGGCCGTGGCGATCACTGCCAACTTTGCTGGCCTCTATGAGCTTCCCGGCCTTTCGGTCGAACGCGGTGCAGGCCATTCGGGAGCATTCGGCACCGGCCTGCTTGCCGCATTCGTTGCCACGCCCTGCACCGGACCGTTCATGGCCGCAGCCATGGGTGCCGCCCTGGTCCTGCCGGCATGGGCAGCGCTCGGCGTATTTGCGGCGCTTGGCCTTGGTCTTGCGCTGCCGTTCCTGCTGCTGGGCTTCGTCCCTGCCCTGCGCCGCCTCCTGCCCAAGCCTGGCAAGTGGATGGAGCGCTTCCGCCGCATCATGGCCCTGCCTATGGGACTGACCGCGCTCGGCCTGGGTTGGCTCACCTGGCGGATCGGGGGCGCGCAATACGCGGCCGTCGCCGTGGCAATCGCGGTGATCCTTCTGGCAGCGCTGGCCGCCATCGGGATCACGCAGCGCAAGAGCAGGCCAATTGGCGCGCTGGCCGCAGTCAGTGCGCTGATCATGATCGGCGGAGTGGCGGGGCTTCCACCACCGGCACCCGTGGCAGGCGTCGAGGAAGACCTGCTCGGTTCACGGCCGTTTTCCGAGGCTGCCCTTGCCGAGGCACGCCGCAACAACCTGCCGGTTTTCCTCTATTTCACCGCCGATTGGTGCCTGTCCTGCAAGGTCAACGAGAAGGTTGCGATACAGACCGACATGACCGATGCGGCGTTTCGGATGCGTGGCGTGGTGGTGATGCGCGCAGACTGGACGCGGCGCGATCCGGAAATCACGCGCTTCCTTGCAAGGCACGGCGCGGCGGGCGTGCCCCTGTACCTGTGGTATCCCAACGGGGGCGGAGAGCCGCAACAGCTGCCGCAAGTCCTCACCAAGGACCTGCTGGTCAGCCTGGTTGGCTGAGGCCGGCGGTCAGCGTCTGAGCATCAGAGCGACTGGCCGTCGTCGACCGAAATGAACGTGCCCGTGACCTGCCGCGAGGCGTCGGAGGCAAAGAACAGCATCATGTCGTCCAGCGCCGAAATTTCGGTCAGCCGCTTCCTCGGCCAGGATGCGATCTGTGCCTTGCCGCCTTCGCTATCGAACCATTCGCCATCGATCTCGGTGCGGATGTAGCCGGGCTGGATCACGTTCACGTTGATTCCCAGCCGTGCCCATTCGCGGGCGAACTGGCGGCCGAGGTGCTGCACGGCGAGCTTCGTGGCCGCATAGGCGCTGTCGCCCTGCGCGGTCATCTGCGCGGTGATCGATCCGGTCAGGATGATGCGCCCTTTCTCGGACTGCTTCGATCCGGCCGCGATCATCCTTCGCGCCCCTTCGCGTGCTGTCAGGTAGACGCCATTGAAGTTGGTATCGACGACCCGGCGCATCGAGTCAGCAGGAAGATCGATCGAGCGTCCCGCCTCGACGATGCCGGCGTTGGCGACGACGACATCGGGCACTCCGACACTGGCTTCGGCCGCATCGAAGGCCGCGATGATCGAGGCTTCCTCGGTCACGTCGAGAGCAACGGCCAGCGCCTTGCCGCCTTGGCCGTTGATCTCGTCGGCAAGAGCAGCCACGCGCTCAACCCTGCGCGCGCCGATGACCACCGACGCGCCGGCGGCTGCGTAAAGACGGGCAAAGCGTGCGCCGAGGCCCGATGACGCCCCGGTAATCAGCGCAACGCGGCCTGCGAGCGAATAACGTGGGGCTTCCATGGTTCTCTCCCGATGTGGCTCGAACCATTTAAGCGCGTGGTTAAAACTGGCAACCCGCTTTTCGCAGGGGCAGTCACTTCCTTGTGACTTCCACCAGTCCCCCACCCAGCGCGCGGTAAAGTTCCACCATGTTCGCCGCCTTGGTCAGCCGCGCCGATATCAGCGACTGGCGAGCGCTGTAGAGCGTCCGCTGGGCGTCAAGCGGTTCGAGGTAATTGGCGACACCAGCGTCATAGCGCGACTGGCTGATGCGATAGGCAGTCGCCGCATTGGCCTCAAGCGACGACTGGGCACGGATGCTCTCGTCAATCGTCCCGCGCCGGGCCAAGGCGTCGGCCACTTCGCGAAACGCGGTCTGGATGGTGCGTTCGTAGGTTGCAAGGGCTGCATCGCGCGAGGCCTTTGCCGCAGCAAGGTTATTGGCCGTAGCGCCCCCATCGAAGATGCGCTGCCGCAGCGAGCCGTTTACCGTCTTCTGAAATTCTCCGCTGTTGAAGATGTTGGTGAGCCCGGCACTGGCAAAGCCGAACAGGCCCGTGAGCGAGAGGGTCGGGAAGAAGGCAGCGCGGGCTGCGCCTATGTCCGCATAAGTCGCCTTGAGATCATGCTCGGCCGCAAGCACGTCGGGGCGGCGCAGCAGGACTTCCGATGAAAGCCCGACCGGCAAGGCATCGCGTATTTGATCGCCCGCCCCCAGGGTTGTCGGCAGAAGATCATCGGTGAGCGGCTTGCCCACGATAAGGTCGAGCGCATTGCGCGCCTGGGCAAGGCTGGTGCGAAAGTCTGCTACGGCCGCCTCAGCGCTGTTTAGCGCGGTCGTCGCCGTGGCGACTTCGAGCCTGGTGCCGATGCCGTTTGCTTCACGCCGCACGTTCACGTCGAGCGTGCTGCGCCGGGAAGCGACGGTTTCCTCGGCAATGCGCAAGGCGTCGGCTGTCGCCGCGTAGGACAGCCAGGCGCTCGCCGCCTCGGCGACCAGTGCGATCTGCGTCGCCTTGCGGCCTTCGTCGGTGGCGAGATAGGTCTCGAGCGAGCTGCGGCTCTGATTGCGCAAGCGCCCCCACAAGTCGATCTCGTAGGCGCTCGTCCCGGCTTGGACGAGGAAATTGTCGGTTACCCGGCCCGCCGTTCCCTGCACCGCCGATAGCGTGCCAGTGGTGTTGACAATAGGGAACAGTGCCGCACGGTCCACGCGATAGAGCGCCCTCGCCCGTTCGACGTTGGCCAGAGTGGCACGCAGGTTCCGGTTCTCGGCAAGAGCCGTGGCGATGACCTGCTGCAGGCGTGGATCTACGAAGAATTCCCGCCAGCCCAGCGCATCGACGGCAGTCTCGCTTCCGGCCAATGCCGGGTAGACGCCGCCTTGGGGCAAGGACTGCGGCACCGGCGGCGTGGGCTGCACGTACCTTGGCGCGAAATTGCATGCGCTCAGCGCGAGCGCTGGCAGGGCCGCGAATGCGATCTGCCGCTTCATGCCGTTTCTCCTGCAGCAAGAGGCGGCCGCTTGTTCTTGCGGCGGTCTACCCAGCCCTTCACCACGACGAAGAACACCGGCACCAGGAAGATCGCCAGCACTGTTGCCGAGATCATCCCGCCCATCACGCCAGTGCCGATCGCCTGCCGCCCGTTGGCGCCCGCACCATCTGCGAACGCCAGCGGAATGACGCCGGCGATGAAGGCCACGCTGGTCATGATGATCGGGCGCAGCCGCAGGCGCGCGCCTTCAAGCGCGGCGTCGATCGCGCTTGCCCCGCGCGCCATGGCGAACTCGGCAAACTCCACGATGAGGATCGCGTTCTTGGCGGACAGGCCGATCGTCGTCAGAAGTGCCACCTGGAAGTAGATGTCGTTGTCGAACCCGCGCAGCGTGACCGCCAGCACCGCGCCGACAATCCCGAGCGGGATCACCAGCAGAACCGCTACCGGCACCGACCAACTTTCGTACAACGCGGCAAGACACAGGAAGATGAAGAAGATCGAAGCCGCATAGAGCAGGCCCGACTGGCTCGATGCCGCGCGCTCCTGATAGGACAGTCCGCTCCATGCGGGTGTGAAGTTTCCTTCGAGCTTGCCGACGTTCTCTTCCATGATCGTCATCGCATCGCCCGAGCTTACGCCTGGCGCGCCGCTTCCCTGAAGCTGTTGCGCGGCGATGCCGTTGAAGCGGTCCAGGCGCACCGGTCCTTGCGTCCACCGGGTCGATGCAAAGGCCGAGAATGGCGCCATCTCGCCGTTGGCACTGCGCACGAACCACTGGCCAAGATCTGCCGGCTTGGCGCGATAGGGCGCATCGCCCTGCACGTAGACACGCTTGACCCTGCCGCGATCGACGAAGTCGTTCACGTAGAGGCCGCCCCAGGCGATCGACAGCGTCGAATTGGCGCTGGCAGGCGCGATCTGGAAGGCAGTGAGCGCATCGTCGTCGATGTACACCTTCAGTTGCGGCGTGTCTTCCAGACCGCTGAACCGGACTTGCGCCATGCGCGAGTCCTCGCCAGCCAGCTTGGTCAGCTGTCGGCGTGCAGCGGTAAGCGCTTCGCGGCCCGCGCCGGACGCATCCTGCAACCACATTTCAAAGCCCGACGAGCTGCCCAGCCCGCGGATCGGTGGTGGATTGAGTATGAAGATCTGCGCTTCGCGCGATGAACGGAAATGGGCGTTCAGGCGTTCGGCTATGGCCGATGCGGACCGGTCCGCACCCTTCCGCTCGGACCAATCCTTGAGCAGGATGAAACCTTGCCCCGCATTCTGCGCCGATCCCGACTGCCCACGCCCCATCACGACAAAGACTGCCTTGATGTTGTCGGCCTCGCTCTTGCGAATGTAATCCGATATGCCCGTTGCGACTGCGCGGGTCTGTTCCGTGGTCGAACCCACCGGCAATTGGTAGCTGATCGAGATATTGCCCTGATCCTCGTCGGGCAGGAAGCTGGTTGGCAGCTGCACATAGAGCGCGACCATGGCGATGGTGATGCCGAGGAAGGCGATCATCCAGGCGCGGGGGCGCCCCACGATCCGGGCCAACCGATTGCGATAACGCTCTTCAAGACCGGAATAACCCGAATTGAACGCGCGGAAGAACCGGCCTTTGGGCTTTTCATGATCTGCCACGGGCTTCAGCAGCGTGGCGCACAGTGCAGGCGTGAACACCAGCGCGACGAGCACCGAAAGCGTCATGGCTGAAACGATCGTGACGGAGAACTGACGGTAGATGGCGCCGGTCGACCCCCCGAAGAACGCCATGGGCACGAAGACAGCCGTGAGGACCAGCGTGATCCCGATCAGCGCCGAGGTGATCTCCTCCATCGACTTGACGGTGGCCTCGAGCGGACCAAGCTTCTCCTCGTGCATCACGCGTTCGACATTCTCGACCACAACGATGGCGTCATCCACCAGCAGGCCGATGGCAAGAACTACGCCGAACATCGTCAACGTGTTGATCGTATAGCCAAACAGGAAGAGCACGCCGAAGGTGCCCAGCAGAACGACCGGAACCGCAATCGCCGGGATCAGCGTGGCGCGCCAGTTCTGCAGGAACACGAACATCACCACCACGACCAGCGCGATGGCTTCGAAGAGGGACCAGACCACTTCCTCGATCGAAAGCTTCACGAAGATCGAGCTGTCACGCGGATAGGCAACGGCATAGCCTTCGGGCAGGTCGGCGGAGAGTTCCTCAACCTTGGCCTTGACCAGATCGGCCGTGCGGGTGGCATTGGCGCCCGAGGCAAGGCTGATCGACAGGCCGGTGGCCGGCATGCCGTTGAACCGGCTAAGCGCACCGTAGCTTTCCTCGCCCAGTTCCACCCGGGCGACGTCCTTGAGCTTGACCACCGAGCCATCGACATTGGTCTTCACGACCACGTTCCTGAACTGGTCAGGCGTCTCAAGGCGCGAGCGTGCAGTGACCGTGGCGTTGAGCCGCTGGCCTTCGGGCGCAGGATTGGCGCCGATCTCGCCCGCTGCAACTTGCGTGTTCTGGGCCTGCAACGCAGCCGTCACGTCCGAGGGCATCAGTTGCACCGCCGCCAGCCGCAAGGGATCAAGCCAGACCCGCATGGCAAAGGATCCGCCGAAGATGTTGGTGCTGCCAACGCCCTCCACGCGCGAGATCGGATCCTGAAAGTGCGTGGTCAGGTAGTCGGAGATGTCGGAGTTCGTCGCGCGGCCCGTCTTGTCGTAGATCGACACGACCATGAGCTGATCGGACTGCGCCTTGTTGACGTTGACGCCCTGCTGCTGGACCACGGCCGGCAGGCGGCTGACCGCACGCGAGATCGCGTTCTGGACCTGAACCTGCGCGGTATCGGGATCGGTACCCTTGTCGAACGTGACTGTGATGCTGGCAGACCCGTTCGACGAGGTCGAGCTGAAGTAGAGCATCCCGTCGAGGCCCTTGAGCTGCTGCTCGAGCACCTGGGTGACCGAGTTCTCGACCGTCGAAGCATCGGCGCCGCCATAAGTCGCGTTGATCGAGACCGTGGGCGGCGCGATATCGGGATATTGCTCCACGCCCATGGTGCGCAGCGCCAGCAGGCCGGCCGCCATGATGACGATGGCCAGTACCCACGCGAAGATCGGTCGGTATGCGAAGAAACGGGAAGTCATCCGCGATCAGTTCCCGCCGCTTGCGCCAGAGCCCGCTGCCCCCTCGGGCTTCGGCTTCGAACCCGCCGGAACCACCTTGACCTTCTGTCCTTCGCGCGCATTGATCAGCCCCTCGACGACTACCCTGTCGCCTGGCTTCAGTCCTGATGTGACGAGCCAGTTCTGTCCCACCGGATTGTCGGCGACCACGTCGCGCTTTTCGAGTTCGTCCTTGGCATTCGCGACAAGCACACTGGCCCGCCCACGCGGATCGCGACTGACGGCGGCCTGGGGCACGAGTATGCCGTTCGGCACCGTTCCCTGACCGACGCGGGCCCGGACGAACAGGCCGGGCAGCAGATCGCCTCTGGGATTGGGCACGACCGCGCGCACGGTGATTGTACCGGTTTCGGGATCGACGTCGATGTCGGCGGGATTGAGCTTGCCCGCAACCGGATAGGTGCTGCCGTCGGGCAGGATCACGGTCACGGGGGCCGCGCCGGCAACGAGCTTGCCGCTCTCGATCGCGCGACGCAGCGCGATGAAGTCTGCCCCCGACTGCTTGATGTTGACGTACATCGGATCGAGCCGCTGCACTTTGGCCATGGGCGCAGCCTGGGCGTTCGTCACCAGAGCCCCCTTCGTCACCATCGAAATGCCGATGCGTCCGCTGATCGGCGAGGTGACGCGGGTGAAGCCAAGATTGACCTGTGCCGACGAAAGCGCTGCCCGCGCCTGCCCCACTGCCGCGCGTGACTGACTGTAGGCTGCGCGTGCGTCTGCTGCTTCCTGCTTGCTTACGCCGCCCTGTTGGGCAAGCAATGCAAAACGTTCGGCCTTGAGTCGGTTGGCCTCGACGGTAGCCTGCGCAGCCGCAAGCGACGCCGAGGCCTGAGCCTGGCTAGCGGCGTAGAGCCGGGAATCGATCTGGTAGAGCGGCTGGCCGGCCCGCACGAACGAGCCTTCCTGGAATAGCCGAGCGGTAACGAGCCCCGCCACCTGCGGTCGCACTTCGGCAATCTCCGATGCTTCCGTACGCCCGGATAGTTCGGTCGTCAGTTCGACCGGCTCGGCTCTTGCCACCATGACGCCGACGACCGGCGTTGGCTTTTCCTTCTGGGCATCGGCGGAGCCGCAAGCCGAGAGCGCCAGCGCCGAGGCAACAACGGTAGGCAGGGCAAATACAAAGCGATTGGTCGACGACAAGGACAGTCTCTCTCGAAATCTCGATCGTTCCATCGCACCGGCCATAGCAAAATTGCGAATCGCGCCCTGCGCGGCGCCATCCGTGCTGCAAGTGCGAGATGCGTTTCCGACCCGTGTCTAGCAGATTGCCGCCTTGGCGCACGTCCCTTGATGGGCAAGCGCAAAAGCTGCGACACAAAGTTACAACTGGCCTTGGACCTCCTCGAAATCTCCGATTCGTCGCAGTGCAAGTCCAAAATCGCCGCAAAATCACTGGTAGCGCGCGAAATTCGGTGGAAAGACGGCCGCAGGCCATGGCTTTCGCGGTTCTGCTTGCGTTAGCCGTGCCGTCCCTTTCCAGCAGAGGACATCAGGACAATGAACAACAGCGACCTCGCAGATACCATCGCAGCAAGCCACGGCCTTTCGAAGGCAGACGCCCGCAAGGTCGTCGACGGCGTGTTTGCCGCGATCGCCGACGCAGCCGCGAAGGGCGAGGAAGTCTCGCTGAACGGCTTCGGTAAGTTCAAGGTCAAGAACACCCCGGCCCGCGAAGGCCGCAACCCCTCGACCGGCGCCACCATCCAGATCGCAGCTTCCAACAAGCTGACCTTCTCGGCTGCCAAGGCGGTCAAGGACAAGCTGAACGGCTGATCCGTTCCGGACCGGCGCCCGCACTTGTGGGCGCCGGGTCCACATCATACGGTGCGCCAATCCCGCAGCACCGTGCCGGTCATCCGGCAATTTCGCCAGGATCCCGTCCAGACGGTTGAACCGGCATCCCCTTCCAGAACTGAACCCGATTCCGCCCGCCCGCGCATCGATCGGTCACGCCTTCACCGGGGCCAGACATACCTGCCGTAAATTATCGAGCGCCCTTCGCGGCCGAGATGTGGGTATTAATAACTTTAGTTAACGGCTCGAGAGCGCAGTCCCCTTCCTCTAACATTAAATGATGTTAAATTTGACCCGAATTCTCGACAGAAACGGGCATACATGCATGGATATAAACGATATTTCACTGTGAGCATGGTAAACGGCTGTTGACAATGACTGCGCCCCAAGCGGGCGGAAATTAACCATTACTTAGGCCCCTCTACCTAGGAAACGCCCTTGTCCGGCCAGTTCGCCGGCAAAGGTTTGTGCGACATCCGGCACGATCCTTCTCGGGACAACTCCGGTGGCTCCGGAGTGTTGGATAGGGGAATTGAGATGAAGAAGTTGCTTGCCAGCGCGGCAATTGCCGCCGGGCTTCTGGCCGGAGGATCCGCCTTCGCCCAGACTGCCGCAAATACCAGCAGTGCTACTGCGTCGGGGTCGGTCACCATTGTCCGACCGCTGACGATCACCAAGAACAGCGACCTTGCCTTTGGCCGCATCGTGCGTCCGCGCACCGGCGGAACCGGTACGGTCACGCTGGCAAACACCGGCAACTCCGTTGTCGCCGCCAGCGGTGCCGTCGCACTTGCCAGCACCACCAGCCGCGCACAGTTCACTGTCGATGGCGAGGGAGGCCAATCGGTCACCACCTCGATCCCGGCGACGGTCACCCTGACCAGCGGGACCAACACCATCCCGGTAACGTTGCTGCCCGACTTCGGCAGCACGGTGACCCTCTCTGGCGCCCTGGCAGCCGCAGGATCCGCCACGCTCAACGTCGGCGGATCGTTCAGCCTGCCTGACACACAGGCTTCAGGCGCCTACACCGGCAACTTCACGGTGACTGTCACCTATCAGTGATGGAACTTCGGGGAGCGTTGCCGCATCTGCGCGGCACCTCCCCGAGGCAGACGGCAACCGTCGGCGAGAGGGGGACAAGCCATGGACGCAGGATCGAAGGTTCGCATCGGGCAAATCGCCGGAGCGCTTTTCGCCGCTTGCGCGACCATGGCCTCGCCGGCGGTTGCCCACGCTGCACCAGCACCCGCATCGGCAGAAGCAGCCGTGGTCATCCTCGAGCCGGTTGGCGCAGGGTTCTCGTTCGACATCCTGAGCGATGCCGTTTCCGCTGTGTTCCTCAATGGCGATGCGGGAGATTCGGTCTCGGTGCTGATGTCACCGCGCAAGCCAGGCAAGAAGGGCATGCCCCGTGACGCCAGCGGCGTCCTGGTCATGGCAAGCGGCGTCTACCGCATTGACCTGCTGCAACCGGCCGCATCGGACGCACGCCTGCGCGGCGCAATGCGCGGCAGTGTTTCTGGGCGCGGCACTGTTCCAGGCGACAGCTCCATCCTGTTCCTCGCACAATTCAACTGAAGGTCATCGAGCCATGAAGCGCAACCTCGTGATGATGCCAGGCCTCCTGACCTTGCTGGCGCCTGCAATGGTGGCTGCCCAGCAGGCACCGCTCCCGATCGCCGGGCCCAAGGCGCAAGACGCCCAGGTAACCGTCCCGGTCCAGGCAGCCGCAGCCAATATCAACATTACGCCACGCCGCGTGATCTTCGATTCCACCAAGCGTACCGAAGCGGTCTACGTGTTCAACCAAGGCACCACGCCGGTGACGGTTGATGTGGCGCTGGTCGACAACGCCATGCTGCCCTCTGGCGAGATCGTGCCGGTGAGCCGCCTTGCAGAGCGTGGTGCCGAAGGTCTTGGCGCGAAAGTGCGCTCCGCCAAACCCTTCGTGCTTGCCGCACCCAGCCGCCTGATCCTGCCACCGGGCCAAGGCAAGACGGTTCGTGTTCGCGCCACCCTGGCCGACACCGCCACGACCGCGGAGTATCGCACCCACCTGACCGTCACCACGGTGCCCCCCGCCGATACGGGGCTGACTGCCGAACAGGCTGCTGCCGCCGAAAAGGGCGAGCTGGTTCTTCGCATTCAGTCCGTCTTCGGCATCTCGATCCCGCTGATCGTGCGGGGCGGCACGCCCGATGCAACCGGCGGAATTGGCGCAATAACGCCTTCCGCCACGCGCGATGGCCCTGCGCTTGCAGTAACCCTGCAACGCAAGGGCACGACTTCGCTTTACGGCAATCTCGAACTGCGCACGGCCAAGGAAGTGGTCGGCGTGGCGCGGGGTATTGCCGTCTACCCGGAAGCTGATGAACGCCAGGCCCTCGTGCCTTTGCTCCGCCCGCTGAAACGAGGCGAAGTGATAACCGCCACATACAGCGCCGACGACGGCAAGAAGCCGGTCGAGATCGCCAGCGGAAGCTACACCGCCCCCTGACATGACTGCGACGCTGGCCATTCTGGCCCTGGCCGCTGCCAACAGCAGCGCGCCAGCGGGACCGGCTGCGCCCGTGCAGGCCCCCGATCCGGTGGTCGGGGCGTCTGCGTTCGGCACGACGCAGGCTGCAAACGAAGACCTCCTGCTGTTTTCCGTGCAGCTTGACGGCACCACCATCAGCGAGGCGCTGACGGCGTACGGCGACCCCACAGACCCGCTGCTGCCGCTCGGTGAACTCACCCGTCTGCTTGAACTTCCGCTCGATATCGACGTTACAAATGGCGTTGCATCGGGCCGCATCGGCGAGAGCCAGCGTCCCATCACTATCGATCTGCGGTCAGGTCAGGCCCTTATTGGCGGCAAGGTTGTCGCGCTGATTCCGCCCGACAGCTTGATCTCCGAAACCGATATCTACCTGCGGGCCTCGCTGGTGGCCAAGTTGCTGCCGCTGAAGATCACGTCGATTGCCGACGAGATGATCCTCACCCTCGAAGCCACGGAAAAGCTGCCCTTGCAGGCCCAGCGCGAACGCCTTGCCCGCATGGCAGGGCTTGCCGGGCAGCCGGAATCGCAGGACGATGCCATGCGCGTCGCAACGCCCTACCGCTGGATCGGTCCCCCCGCTTTCGATTTCACGACCGAGCTTGGCTACAACAGCGAAGGCATCAACGGCGGTGGCCGCTCTGTCACGCGCTTTGAAGGCCGTGTGGCGGGCGATCTGCTGAAAGCAGGCTTCAACGCCTGGATCGCCACCGACGACCACGGCGACCCGGTTTCGGCCCGCCTTGCCTTCACGCGCCGGTCCGAGGACGGACGACTGCTCGGCTCGCTCGGCGGCACGTCTGCCGCGCTGGGCGACGTCTTCACGCCCCCCCAGGTCGTCGGCGCACGCAGTCTTGGCGGGGCCGGTTTCACGTTCTCATCGTCGCGCATCGATGAGGCCAGCGTGTTCCAGCGCATCAACCTGCGAGGAGAACTGCCGCTGGGATATGATGCCGAGCTCTACGTCAACGATATCCTGCGATCCGCCCAGCGCGGTGCGGGCGTGCAGGGACGCTATGAATTCAACGACATCCCGCTGGTGCGCGGCCGAAACGCCCTGCGCGTCGTGCTCTATGGGCCGCGCGGAGAACGCATCGAACGCACCCGCGTGATCAACGTGGGAGGCGGCCAGCTTGCGGCGGGCAAGACGACGGTTGATCTCGGCATCGTTTCGCAGGACCGGACCGTGATCGACCTGTCTGATGCCAACCTCAGCGGCTTTGCCAAGGGCAAGGGCGATCTGCGCGCCACTTTCAACATCGCCCACGGCATAAGCGAACACCTGACTGTCGCGGCCGGTCTTTCGCGCTTCACCGACTTGGGCGGCACTTCACACGTCATCGGTTCGATTGGCGCGCGCCATTCGCTGCTCGGCCTTGCCGTGCAGACCGACCTTGCCAGCGACTTCGCAGGCGGGCGGGCGATGTCTCTGGGCCTTGCCGGACGCATCGCAGGCGTAAGCTTCCTTGGCCGCCATGTCGAATACGGCGGGGGCTTTGCCGATGAGGCCAACACCGCTTTCGATCCGTCGCGCCCGATGCGCCGCTACAGCGAAGTCGTCTTCGACCTGGCGGTACCGCTGCCGGGCTCGCTTGGCCTGCCGGTCTCTGGGCGGTTCGACCGTGCCGAGTTCGTCGACGGCAGCCAGACCCTCTCGGCCCGGGCACGCACCACCGCGAGCGTGGGGCAGACCCTGTTCGCCATAGGCGCCGACTACAGCCACCGCACGCAGGGCAATTTCGCCGACACCCGCATCAACGCCAATCTCGGTGCGATGCGGCTGATCGACTACAAGTGGCAACTGCGCGCCACTGCCGATTTCGGGATCAAGCCAGGCACCCGGCTGGAAACGCTGGGTTTTGCCGCGGACCGAGCAATTAGCGATCGGTACAGTTTGCGCCTTGGTGCGACACGCAATTTTGCCGGGCATGATACGGCCCTGCAGGCAGGGCTGACCGCGCGCTTGCCGATGGCGACCGCGACGCTGGGCGGCGACTGGTCCACCAGCCAGAACCGCTGGCGCGTGGGCGTACAGCTCAACTTCGGGATAGCACGCGACCCGCTCAAAGGCCGCTATCGCGTGACGCCGCCGGGCCCGGCCAATGGAGCCAGCGCAGCGCTCCTGGCTTTCATCGACGCCAATGCCAACGGCCGGCGCGATGAGGGTGAGGAAGCAGTGCCCGGCGTGGTCGTGCAGGGTGGCGGACTGAAGGCCGTGACGGATGGACAGGGCCGGGCGTTCGTGACTGGCCTCGGCGATGGCAACATGACTTCACTGCGCACCGACATCTCGGGGACCGACACCGTATTTGTTTCCCCTCCGCCACAGAACATCACGTTTGCTGCGCGTTCAGGGGGAATTGCGCGGATCGACTATCCGCTTGTGCCGACGTCCGAGTTGGTCACCCGCATCCGCTTTCGTGGCCGGGACGGGGCATTGAATGGCCTTTCGGCGGTGAAAGTGCGGCTTGTTTCGCCCAAGGGCGATGTCGCATCCGGCATGACCGAATTCGATGGCACGGTCGTGTTCGACGGGGTGAAGCCAGGCAAGTACGCAATCGAGATCGACGCTGACCAGGCTGCCCGCCTCGGCATGCGGCTGAAGGAACCGATAATTGCGACAGTGGGAGCGGATGGGAGTGTCGTTGACGTCAACGGTGAAGTCGCCTTCAGCGAACACGTGCAAATGGTGAAACGCTGATGACCCGCTTGTTGCTGACCACGCTCTGCACCCTGTTGTTGCAACTCGTGCCGATTCCAGTGGCGCATGCCCAGACCTACACGGTCGATGCGATCACCGATGCCAACTTCGGCGACGTCGTCTCCGCAGCCTCCGGGCAGACGGTGTTCCGGTCAAACGCTTCGTCCGGATCGGTCACGGTTGCCTCCGGTTCGGGGGTGCGGCTGTCGAACACGGCAGCAAACGCCGAAGTGACGATTTCGTGCAGCAACACTTTTGCCTGCAATGCGACGAATGTCCAGGTGACGCTGGCACTGGCCGGATCCCCCACAGGACGCGTCGGATACATTACCGCAATCAGCGTTGCGAATGGCACTGCAACGGTAAACTCCGCTTACAGTGCGGGGAACTATGTCGTGATCAATCTGGCACCCATTCCTCGCAGATCTTCACGCACGTTCCTGATCGGCTTCGACCTTCCTGTCGACGGCAACGAGTCCGCATCTCCGACGGGGAGCGCCTCCAGTAGCTACCTTATCACCGCACAGCGCGCGACGGGCGGCGGATCGGATTCGCTTGTCGGCAACATCCTGGCGAAGGTCATCCGCCCTGTCAGCATTGCCAAGACGCAGGACCTGCAGTTCGGCGCGGTCACACGTCCCACGAGCGGTTCCGGCGCGGTCACGCTGACGCCCGATGGGGTCGTCTCGGTCAGCGGAACCAATGTCCGCCGCTTCCCTGCGCCAGCGGCGACAGCAGCCCAGTTCACCGTAAGCGGCGAGGGCGGTCAGGCGGTCACCATATCGGTGCCGACCACGATGACGCTATCGGGCAGCGGTGGCTCGGTCACGGCTACACTGACCAATGTCGGGGGTGGCCCGCAGGTGCTGAGCGGCTCAACCGGTTCGGCCGGTACGGTGAATGTCAGTGTCGGTGGCTCCGTGCCCCTCAGTGGCTCCTCGGCGCTCGGCACGCTGACAGGGACCGTTACGGTGATGGTGCAGTACAACTGACGTGACGAGCAACCACGCTCCTCACAGAACGAAGTGGTCTCCGGCCGCCCGGACAGTCACTTCGGCAATCGAGACGCCCCAAGGCTGGTCGATTGCATGGATCACGGCATCGGCGATGTGTTCCGGTGCAAGGCTGGCATAGTCCATCGCCTCGGGATCGAGCCGTTCGGGTGGGAACGTCCCCGCCGCCATCTCGCCGACCATCTCCATGAAATCGGGCATGTTGTGTGCAACGATGCCGATACCGGCGGCCTGATTGACCACCGTGCCGGAGAGGCCGGTCGTCGGCACGCCGGTTGGCTTGATCGTGGTGACCTTGATCTTCCCGCGGCTTTCAACCCGCAGCGATTCAGACAGGAAATTCACTGCTGATTTCGATGCACCATAGACCGCCGCGCCGATCACCGGGAAATTGCCATAGATGGACGAGATGTTGACGATCTGTCCCCGCCCCGCCGCAATCATCTGATCATAGGCCGCGACCATGCCGTTCAGAACACCCTTGATGTTGATGTCGATGCAGCGTTCCCACGCAGGATAGGCCGCCTCATGGTCCGAGAAAAACGCCAAGGGCATGATGCCCGCGTTGTTGACCATGACATCCACCGCGCCGTAGGCATCCAGTGCAGCGCCGACCAAGGCCTTGACCTGCCCCAGATCGCGCACGTCGACAGCAACGGCCTGCGCCTTGCCCCCGGCCCCGATGATGGCATCGGTCACGCCTTGCGCCGCAGCAAGGTCGATGTCGCCGAGCGTCACGCGGGCGCCCAGCGCGGCCGCCTTCTTCGCTACCATGCTGCCAAATCCGCCACCGGCGCCCGTAATGACGATCGACTTGCCCGCAATGTGTCCGCTCATGCCCGTGTCCTTCAAAGTGCCGACGGCATTGCGTCGATCAGGATCGTCTTCATCTCGAGATAGGGGAACAGCCCCTCCGGCCCGCCTTCGCGGCCAATGCCCGATTGCTTGAACCCGCCAAAGGGCAGGCCGAAATCCATGCGCAAGCCGTTCTGCCCGAAGCCGCCGGTGCGGACGCGCCGGGCTATGCGGTAGGCTGCGTCGGCATCTGTCGTCAGCACCGAACCGTTAAGGCCATAGGCGCTGGCATTGGCGGTGCGGATCGCATCTTCCTCGTCTTCCACCGGGATCAGGCTGAGGACCGGACCGAAGATCTCCTCCTGCGCGATGCGGCTTTCGTTCTTCACGTTGGCAAACAGGGTCGGTTCGATGAAATACCCCCGGTTGAGGTGTGCCGGACGCCCGCCGCCGGTGACCAGATCAGCCGTCTGCCTGCCCTCCTCGACATACATCTCGATGCGCTCGAGCTGGCGTTTCATCGCCACCGGACCGAGCTGGGTTTCGGGGTCATCTGAATGACCGATGCGGACCTGCTTCATCTCCGCCGCGATGGCTTCGGCCAGTTCGTCGTGCCGGTGGCGCGGTACGATCACGCGGCCGAGCATTGCGCAGACCTGCCCGCTCATCATCGTGATCGTGCCGGTCAGCATCTTGGCTGCCTCATCAATAGGGAAATCGTCGCGCACGATGGCTGCGGACTTGCCACCCAGTTCCAGCGTGCACCGCGCCATGCGCGCGCCGCAGACGCTGGCGATGCGCTTGCCTGCAACGGTGCTGCCGGTGAAGCTCACCTTGTCGACGCCTTCGTTGCAGACGAGATGGTCGCTCGCCTCACGGTGCCCGGTAACAAGGTTCACCACGCCCGCAGGAATGCCTGCCGCCTCTGCCGCCTCGGCAATGATGTAGGCCTCGAGCGGCGTTTCCGGCGATGGCTTCATGATCACCGTGCAACCGGTCAACAGCGCATAGGCGACCTTGTTGGCCATGATCCCGAACGGGCCGTTCCACGGCGCAATGGCCGCAACGACGCCGACCGGCTCGTAGGCGATCAGCGCTGTGTCCGCTGCCATGCTCGGGCGGCGCTCGACGAATTCGAACTGTTCGGCAAACCCGGCGATCTGGCTCAATGCCTTGACGCTGCCGCCATGCATTGGCCCGGCAAACGAGGCCAGCCCGCCCATCTGGGCTGTCCAGGCTCTGGCCAGTTCGGGCACGCGCGTTTCGAGGTGGGCCACCATCCGCCGGAACATAGCGATGCGCTCGGCAGGCGGCGTGGTTGGCCAAGGCCCGTGATCGAATGCCATGCGCGCTGCGGCCACGGCAGCATCCATGTCGGCCTCGTCGGCCTCCGCCACGCGCCCCACCACTTGCTCGGTGTTGGGCGAGACCAGTTCGATCATGCGTCCGGAGTGGGCGGGCACCCACCGACCGCCGATGAAGAGCTTGTCGGGATGGGCGACGTTCACGCCTTCTGGTGTCATGGCTTGGTGTCCTCTCACGCCTGCGCCAGCGCGCATTCAACGCGCTCGATCAGGCCGTCCTTGATCGTATAGAATATGAACTGCCGCATTTCCTGCACTTCGCCCACCGCGATCGGGAAGAAGCCGTGCATCCCGCGCGCGTCGAGCGCTTCACGGGAAAGGTCCTTCACCGCTTCCACCCGAATGACAGCATCGATGGCGGTCAGGGTATCGGAACAGGCAAAGTTCAGAACGGTCACGCTTTCCTTCACATGATGGTGAAGGAATGCGTAAAAATCCTTGAGCGCCTGGCGCGAACGTATCTCGACGCCAAAGAACGTCATCAGCGGCGGATCGACGTAGAAATCGGCAACCGCGTCATAGTCCTTCGCGTTGAACGCGGCGACATAGCGATCATAGGCTTCGCGCGTCAGCACGGTGGCTCTCCCACTAGCGGCCGGATTCGGCTCGCATGGAAAAGCTAACATTTGATATGGTTCACGCCAAGCTCTAAAGAATGGGGCGGCCATCGCTGACCGCCCCATTCCCTAGCGTACTCTGAAATGATCAGAAGCGCTTCTGCACAGTGACTGCCCATTCACGCGGACGACCCACCTGGCTGTAGGCCGTACCGGTGAAGGCATAGACCGATGCGAAGCGGAACGGCGTGTAGTACTCGTTGAAGACGTTCTGCACTTCGAACGAGATCGACAGGTCCTCGGCCTCGTTCCGCCAGGTTAGGCGGGCGTTGCCGATGTCATAGGCGTTGAAGAACTCAATCGGCTGGCCAGCAGCGATGCGGCCGGCGCTGGTCTTGCCCGTGTGCGCAAAGTCAAAGCGCGGGGTGATCGAACCTGCACTGCCGAGATCGGCGCGATACTGGATGCCGAAGCTGTACTTCCAGTTCGGTGTCACGATCGGGTCGGTCAGCAGGATCGCGTTTCCAACGCGTGGATCGATATTCTTGTAGTTGCCGGTCAGGTGGCTGAGCGAGGCATCGATATCCAGACCCTCAATCGGCGAGGCCTGCATTTCGAGCTCGAAGCCCTTGATGCGGCCGTTACCCGCATTCTGGCGCGCACCGCACGGCGCGTTCGAGCCCAGCGACGCACAGGAGATCAGCGGCAGCTGGATATCGTTGTAGTCGTTGATGAACCCGGCGATGTTGATGCGCAGGCGGCGATCGAACAGATCGGTCTTGAGGCCTGCTTCATATGCGGTGACCGTTTCGGGATCGAAGCTGCCGTTGAGCGCCTGCGCGGCGTCAAATGGACGCGCGGTAACGCCGCCGCCCTTGAAGCCCGTTCCGACTGTCACGTAGGCGAGCACTTCCGGGCTGAAGCGATAGTCAGCCGAAAGGCGCCAGTCGACCTTGTCGCCCGAGTAGACGGCCTTCACGCCGTCGAGTGCGCCCAGGTAGATCGACTTGGTGACGCCGCCGAAGTTCTTGCGGACGAAGGTGTAGTCCTTGCTTTCCTTCGTGTAGCGCAGACCGCCAGTCAGCGTCAGGCCATCCATCGGGCGGGCGATGACCGTGCCGAACACGGCCTTGCTATCGGCGTTGACCGGGTCGTTGCCGAGGAACTGGAAGTTCAGGCCCGGCGCGATGTAGCGAATGTCCTGGCGGGTGAAGTAGACCGAGCGCTGGTCGGAATAGAACCCGCCGACGGTCAGGTCGATCATGTCACCAAGCTTGGCGTTGACGCGCAGTTCCTCGCTGAAGAACCAGAACTTCAGGTCGTTGTAGCCCTGACCCGCAATCGCAAGGTCGGGGGTGAAGTCGTCGTCGGTGCCCCACTTCTGGCGGTAGTTGCGGTAGGCGGTGATCGACTGAATGTTGATCGAATCGCTCAGGCCCACGGTCATGTTGGCCGAGAAGCCATAGCCATCGAACTTCAGGCGGTTGGGCATCTCGTAGCCTTGGCTGACGAAGCCGCCCGGCGGGGCGTAGAAGTTCGCGTAAGTGCAGAAGCGGCCGCAGGCATAGGCGTTGGTGATGCGCGCCGGGTTGATCAGCGAGATCACTTCTGCCGCGTTGGTGCGCTCCTCATGCGTATAGTCGCCGATGATGACGAGGTCGAAATTATCGCCCGGATTATACCGCACCGATCCGCGAAGACCGGCGTAGCCCTTCTCGCCGAGCTTATCGATCACACAGTCCTGGCCCGATCCGGGGCGCGCGCTGATACCCTGCGGGTTGCCGGGATTGGCGCAGCCATAGTCGATCTGGTCGACGTAGCCATTCTGGCGCTTGTACACGCCCGAGATGCGGGCATAGAGGTCCTGCGCGAGGATGAAGTTCGCGCTGCCACGGATGTCGACGCGGTTGCGGCTGCCGTAGACCGCCTCGACCATGCCTGAATTCTCGTCGGTCGGTTTCTTGGAGAACAGTTTGATCGCGCCGCCGATTGCGTTACGGCCGGTCAACGTGCCCTGGGGGCCGCGCAGGACTTCCACGCGCTCAAGGTCAAGCAGGTCGAAAATGCCGCCGGTCAGCGTGGCGTAATACACATCATCGACATACATGCCGACGCCCGGTTCGTAGGCGGGGTTGAAGTCGAACTGGCCGATGCCGCGGATCGAAGCGCCCAGCGACGAGCCATAGGCGCCGCCCATCGCATTCAGCGTGACGTTCGGGGCCTGTTGCGCGATCTGCGACAGGTCGGTCTGGTTGCGCGAGGCCAGCAAGGTCGCATCGACGGCAGTGATCGAAAGCGGCGTATCCTGCAAGCGCTGTTCGCGGAACTGCGCGGTCACGACGATCTCGCGCGCCGATTCCGGCGTGCTTTCCTCAGCCTGCGCCTGAGCATCCTGCGCCATGGCCGGCGCGGCAAGACCGAGCATGAGCGCGGCCAGGCTACCTGCGGCTAGCAGGCGCACATGTGACGTGGTACGATGGGCTTGAGCCATATCCCCTCTCCTGTATGGTCCTCTTCGGAACCGGTTGCTGTTTGTTAGTAAGACATACTAATTACCGCTTTGCAAGCCTAACATTTGCGCATGTTCAAGAGGGTGCAAAGTGATGCAGATCGGGCACACTTCAGCCCTTGCCGAAGGACGGGAACCCGGCAATAGATGCGCCTGATGGACACGCCACCAACCACGGCACAAGCAGACCAGAACATCGCCCTGATCGAGGGTGAGGTTGCGCTGCTGGTCGACCTGCTCAAGCTGGGCACCTTTATCGGCACGCCGATGCGCGAAGGGGTCGCCGATCCGCTTGGCCTTACCACCACCGACCTGCGCATTGTCCTGGCCCTGGGTGGCGAAGGCGAACTGGCCGGCCATGACCTGTCCGAAATCATGGGCGTCCCGCCGATGAACGTCAGCCGTGCGATCGCCGCGCTCATGCAGCGCGGCCTTGTGGAACCCGGGTCCAATCGCCGCAATCGCCGCCGCAAGCCGGTTCGGCTGACCACTGCGGGGCAAGAACTGTTCGCACAGACCATTCCAGCCTTGGCCCACGTCGGCGCAGACCTGTTCAAGGGCGTTCCGGCGCGTGACCGCGAAGCCTTCCGCCGCGTCGCCGCAGCCGTACTCGCTCGCATCGGCCGCTGGGGCGGTTAACCCGCCCCGACGCCCCTTACGGCCACTTTTTTTGCATCCTGGTGAAATCCCCCACGGCAAAGGCCTTGGCCAGCACCGGATGGGCAAAGCTCATCGCCACTTCCTGCCGATGCGGCCAGGTCTGGCGTACGTCGGTATCGGGTAGCAGGCGGTCCGGCCCGATCGGGTTCTCGGGGAAGCACACCGCGGCAGGCTGCAGGTGCGCCACGGTCTTTGACCAGCCAGTCTCGTAATCGGCCTGCCACTGCATCATGTAGTCGAGGCGCTTGATCTTCCAGACGCCGTCTTCCTTGACGTAGTCGTTTTCGTAGATCCCGCTTTCCCAGAACTGCTGCGGCATGCCCTCGGGCTTGTCCCCCAGGATGTCATCGTGCCAGCCGCCTGCAAGAATGCCCCGGAACCGTCCCTTGGCGCTCTGACCGTCGTCAGAAATCGTGATCACGTCCTGCAGCTGGAAGTGGTCGAGCAGCAGCCCATGGACCGGGCCGCGCCGCCCTCCGGTGAACAGGTTCTGGAACCACGTTCCATAAAGCCGCATCACCCCTTCGTAGCCGACGTATTCGCCCGACAGGAACACGACCGCGCCGTCCTTCGCGAACAACCCGGCCACTTCTTCCGGCCGGTTGTAGTCGATGTAGTAGCCGTAGGCCCACTGCAGGCGACGGATCGCGTTGAGATCCTCAAGTTCGGTCACGCGCGCTTCGAGCGCGGCAAGGCGGGCATTCACATCGGTCATGTCTCGACTCTCCCCAGAGTTCTTCGGCAGGGCTAATATTGTAAGCAACACTAACAAATGTCGCCGTGATTGCGAGAGGGAAAAATGAAACCGATTCAAACCTTGCGCGCGAACTGCGCTGCGCTAGGTTTCTCGACTGACGGGAGCTGGAGAACCTGCTATGTGTGATGAGATCACCGAAGCCGAAAACGCTGCATTCTTCCTCAACCGGCGCGAGTTTGCAGGCCTCGGCGCAGGCGCTGCCGCACTCGCGACGATCCCGGGCTGCGTCACCGCCGCAGAAGCGCCGACCTCCAGCCGCATGGTGACGATCGACACGCCCGACGGCAAGGCCGATGCCTTCTTTGTCTACCCCACCCGCGGCAAGCACCCTGCCGTGATCATGTGGCCAGACATCGCGGGCCTGCGCGATGCCTACAAGACCATGGGCACCCGCCTTGCCGCTGCCGGTTATGCGGTGCTGGTCGTCAACCAGTATTACCGCTCCAGCCCCGCCCCGATCCTCGATTCACTGATGGCGTGGCGCTCTGACGCCGGGCAGAAGAAGCTTAAGCCCATGATCGCGGCAATCACGCCTTCGGGCACCACCTCGGATGCCGCTGCATTCGTGTCATGGCTCGACATGCAGAAGGAAGTGAACGCCAGGAAGCGCATCGGCTCCGCCGGCTATTGCATGGGCGGCCCCTTCACGGTGCGGACGGCCTTTGCCAACCCCGCTCGCGTCGGCGCGGCTGCCTCGTTCCACGGCGGCGGTCTCGTCGGGCCGGAAGCTGACAGCCCGGTCAACCTGATCGGCAAGACCCGCGCCGCCTATCTCTTTGCCATCGCCCAGAACGATGACGAACGCGCACCCAAGGAGAAGACCCAGCTTCGCGCGGCAGCCGATGCCACCAGCCGCCCTGCCGAAATCGAAGTCTACCCTGCCCAGCACGGCTGGTGCACTCTCGACGCCCCAATCTATGACCGTACCCAGGCAGAACGGGCCTGGGGCAGGATGCTCGACCTGTTCAAGTCAAACCTCTGAACATCCGCCTATTCGAACACGACGAACGGAGCCCAGACGTGCGGATTGGCCGCATCCGGCAGGTCCGGATCGGCCATGGCGTGCAACATGGCCGCACGTAGCGCCTGCGCCGGCTTTCGCCCCTTCGCCGCCTCCTTGAGCACTGTTGCGGCCAGTACCGCCGCGGCATCGTCGCGTACGGGCCAATGCGAAAGCATCAGCGTTCGTGCCCCCGCGTAGCGGAATGCCTGTGCGAGGCCGGAATAGGCCGGGGCTGCCTCACCGTCGCCGGCAGCAGTGTTGCAGGCGGAAAGGATCACCCAGTCGGCATCGAGCCGTAGCGCGCCAATCTCTGACGCGGTCAGCACGCCATCGCTGCTTGATCCTCGCTCCGGTCGAGCCAGCACGAGCGCGGGCTCGGTAACGCCTTCCATTTCCCCGGCGACCAATGCATGCGTGGCAAACAACAGGACGCCGTACTGGTCCAGCCTGGTCTTGGCCAGTTGCTCTTCGCTTGCCTGGTCACCGGTAAGGACGGTTGCCTTGCCAACGCTGCGCGAGACGGCTTCAACTTCGGCCGAGCGCAAGGCGGGCAGCGAGGCGAGCGACTGCGCATCCGCCTGCCCCCCGCGAAAGACAGCACTTGCCAGGAGCGGCCCCTTCCTTGCCGCTTGCGCATCCGCCATGCTGGTGCCGAACGGTGTTGGCGCGCCCAGCGCCAGCATGGCCGAAGCAGCCAGCGCGCGCCGCGGCTGTGCTGTCCGCGCCTGCAATGACGCACCAGCCGACAAGGCATAGCGCATGACGAGAAACGGAGCCTTGCGACCGATCCTGTCGACCGGACGCTCCAGCAAGGTTGCGAACGGGATGGCTGCGGCATCACCACCAGCGACTATCCGCAAGGCCCCTGTCCTGCGCAAATCAGGTGCTATGCCTGCGAAGATCGCGCGATAGAGTTCGTGCGAGCTTGCCGCATCGAAGCTCCGCTGGTCGAGCGCGCGACGCAACCGTGCCGCGCTCGATGCAAAGCTCGCGCGGCTAGGTTGCATCCGCTGCACCACGGCCCGGTCTGGCGAGACCAGCAGGACGAAGGCCGACGTCAACGCCGGAACGACCGCCAGGACAGCCTCGTCCTTTGCCAGCGTGCTCCTGATATCGGCCAGGGGGACGCCTTGGCGAGCGGTAAGCGCGGCCCAGGCAGGATAGCTGCTGGCGATACCGGCACGCTCCTGCTCCAGCGTGGCAAGCGCCACATCGCGAGCCGTACGGGCCGATTGCACGTCGCCGCCATTTCCCAGCAGCAGCAGATAGACCGAATTGGCACGACGGTAGGCCATCTCGGCATCCTGAAGAGTGCGTATGCGCGCTGCCAGCCCGGGGTCTGAAGTCCCCGCCCGGGCCGCGGCAAGCCGTGTCGCCCGCGCAACCTTCGATCCTACCAGCACCTGCGATGCATCGGCCGCCAGTTGAACATCACCATTACGCAGTGCCAGCCGCATTGCCAGTTCCAGCGACAGGCGGTCTGCCAGCACGAGCTCGCCATCCGCACTCGCATCGAGCCGGTCGGTCACCGCGCGAACAAGCGCATAGCCCGGACTACCGCCGCATTCGGCCGCCGCAATGCCAAGCAAGGCGCCGATAGCGCATGATTGAGCCTTGCCCAGCACGGGCGCTCTTGGGCTGGAGGCGACCGCAAGATGTGCTGTCGCGGCGGCAACCGCACCAGCTTCGTCGCCACTGTCGAGACGCGCCAGCGCTACCGATGGCAGAAGGGTTTCGGCCGTCCCTGCCGCCCTGGTCTTTTCCCAGATCGCGTAGGCCGCATCCAGCGATTGACGCGCATCGGCCACCTTGCCCTGCCCCAATTGGGCATGCCCGAGAAACGTCAAGGTGCGAAGGCGGTCCGTAGGCGCCGCAAGCGCGCCAAGCTTGTCCTGCGTCGACGTTGCCCCCGACAGGACGCTCACGGCCTCGTCATAGCGCCCGAGATCGGCCAGCAGCCCTCCCAGCGAGGTCAGGCCGGCAGCAAAGTTGACATCGCCGGTGCCAGTGGTGGCGACGCGGATATCGAGCGCATGCCGCGCCACCTCCACCGCCTCACTCCGCTTGCCTCCACCTGCCAGCACCAGCGCCAGCGTCTCGACGGCGCGGACATGCCCCAGGTCGGTCTGCGGCACATGTTGCTTGACCTGCTCGGCTGCAAGCCGCGCCATAGCTTCGGCCTCTTCGAGCCGCCCTGCCCGCGACAGGCGCAACGCCAGATTGTACCGTGCGCTGATCGTCGCCGGATGGAACTCGCCCACGGCGCGCACCCGGGCAGCCAGGCTCGCTTCCTGCGCCTTGACCGAGGCATCGTACTGCCCGAGCTGCATGTAGGCGATTGCCAGTGTGTAGCCGATGTTGGATTCGCTCATGTCGAGCGCCGCAGACGACGGCCCCTTGCCGCGCCGCTGCGCCAGATAGCCAGCCCCTTCGCCAAGCCGATCGGCCGCCTGCTGGAACAAGGCCCGGCGGATCGCCACGTCACCGGCAAGGGCAATAGACTGCACGTAAGCATCGGGCGCAAGATCGCGATAGGGCAGGATCACCTCGCGCGCACGCTCGGCATCGGCCAGGGACTTGTCGATCTCTCCTGCTTCGCGCGCATAGCTTGAACGCGATACGAGCGCGCGCGCCAGATATGGCGATGTGTCCGGCCCCATCGGCAAACCCTCCGCCGCAGCAATGACGGCTTCGGCCGCTTTCAGGCTGGCATCGAAATTGGCTTGGTTGGGATTGGCGTTTTCCCGGTTGATTGCCGCGGACAGGGCCTTGTCGAGCGCGGCGAGCGGTGCGGGGGACTTTGCTGCGGCATGGCTTGGCACTTGTCCAAGACAGGCAAGGCCCGAGACGGCGGCCAGCGCAGCCCTACGCATCCGAGAAGCCCGCATCTGTGCCCACCCCGTTTCGAAATCCATCCCGCCTTGCTGGATAAGCGAGACGCACGGGACTGTCGATCATCGACAATAAATCGGAGTGAAGGGACATTTCCCTGCGCCGCAAAAGCGAACCGGACCAAGCCGGAATGCCGCACACCGCCTGTCCAGGCGAATACGCAATTCTCAAAAAGGGAGCTGAACCTGATGGCGGATGACCGCCCGATCAAGAAATGGTGCCCAGAAGAGGACTCGAACCTCCACGCCGTTTCCAGCGCCGCCACCTGAAGACGGTGCGTCTACCAATTCCGCCATCTGGGCACGGAGGCGAGGGGCTGAAGTGCCGTCTCGCCGGGTAGGAGCGCGCCACTAGGACAGGCGCGGCGGGGTGTCAACGGGGCAAATCCACGCGAGGGTAACTCTTTTTGCAACTGGCAGGCCAATGGGGAGTTTCCTCATTGAAACTGCGCCCGCTGCTGTGCCAAAGGCGTCGCGTGAAACGGCCCTGATTGGCGGGCAAAGATGATTCAGGACACGCTCGATATGGCAAACGGCAGGACGCGCGATCTCGAAGGCATGCTGGTGGCACTGGTGGGCGGCAGCGGCTTCTTCGGCACGCATCTGGCGCAGGAACTGCTTTCGCGCGGTGCCCGCCTGCGCGTTTGCAGCCGTCATCCCGAGCGCAGCTTCAAGCTGCGTCCGCTGGGCTCGCTGGGACAGATCCAGTTCGTGGCCACCGATGTGACCAAGCCGCACACCGTCGCCGCTGCGCTGACCGGCGCGGACGCCGTGGTCAACCTGGTGGGTGCCTTTGCCGGCGATCTCGATTCGCTGCAGGGACAGGGCGTAGGCCGCGTGGCCGATGCTGCAAAGGCTGCGGGCGCGCGCGCGTTTGTCCATGTCTCCGCGCTTGGCGCCGATGCCGGATCGGACGTGCCCTACGCCCGGACCAAGGCCGAGGGCGAGAAGGCCGCGCTGGCTGCTTTCCCTACCGCCACGGTCGTGCGCCCCTCGATCCTGTTCGGCGAGGATGACAACTTCCTCAACATGTTCGGCGGTCTGGTAGCCAAGCTGCCGGTGCTGCCGGTATTCGGCCCTGCCGCCAGGTTGCAGCCGGTGTTCGTGGACGATGCTGCCGAAGCCATCGGCAATGCCCTGGCCAATCCGCAGGCGCACGGCGGCAAGACTTACGAGCTGGCCGGGCCCGAAGTCATCACCATGGGCGATCTCAACCGCCGCATCGCCAAGGCTGCGGATCGCACGCCCATGCTGGTCGAACTGCCGGACGCGGTTTCGGGCGCCTTCGCTTCGCTGACCGGATGGCTGCCGGGCGCACCGATGAGCACCGACCAGTGGAAGCTGCTGAAGGCTGGCAACGTGGCTTCGGGCGACCTGCCCGGAATCGAGGCACTCGGCGTAACTCCGCGGCCGCTGGGCCTGTTTCTCGCCCGCTGGATGACGCGCTACCGCAAGTTCGGTCGCTTCGGCGCACGCGCCAAGTCCGCCTGATCAAGCCTCGTCAGCAAAGGCGGGCAGGTAAGCGGGCCCGGCCGACACCAACCGCACCGGGCAATCGAGATTGGCCAGCATCTGCGCCGTCGATGTCCGGTTCGTGACGATTGCCCAGCCCTGCGCAACATCCCAGCGACCGGAGGACACTTCCTCGACAGCCGCCAGCAAGGCGAGCGGAGCGACTTCACAGACCGCCATGCCCTCCCCGGCAAAGGCCGTCTCGGCAAAGCCCAGTGCCGACGCCAGCCGCGCCTTGACCGGGACGTCATCGATCATGGCCTGGCGATGCGCGGCGAGCACTTCGCCCGCTGCGCTTTCGGACGGTTCACCGTCGCGCTCCAGCAGCGGCAGATCATCGTGCCAGGCTTCGGGAGGGCACTTCCGACGCCCGGGCTCCACCGCTTCGAAGGGGCGGCTTTCCAGCGGATAGATGCGGCAGATGCGAGGACGGGCTTCGTAGTTGCCGCAGCGCATGTCCGGCAGCAGATGGGGGCAAGCGCCCTCGTGCCGCGCAACCAGCCTGAGATTGATCCGGAATGGAACGTCCCCGACGCGAACAGCGAAGCTGGTCGCCTTCCGCCACGCCATCCCGGCATCGGAAGAAGCGCCATCGTCGGGCCATGGCCAGGCTTCCGTCAGCAGGTCAACCTGATGGCCTCTCCAGCCCAGGCACAGGCTTCTGCTACCGAAAGAGTCAACCTGAGATCATGGCAGCAGCGCCCGCATTGCGTGCATTCGAAGTGCAGTTCCATGCCGTCAATAGAGCGGGACGCGCTTCGTCCGCAAAGCGAAGAACCAACAGGTATGGAGCAGTCCAAACCTGCCAAAAGCCCCGGCCACGTCGGACCGGGGCTTCGGCGGCAGGGGCAGGCGATGGAGGGATTTGAGGGCGCCTGCCCCGCTCGAGGTCTTGTGTCACATCAGAAGCGGACGCCGACCGTGACGTTCCACGTGCGCGGATCGCCGTAGTAGACGGTCTGGATGTTGCCCACCGAGCTGAATTCCTGCCCATCGGTCTTGTAGAGCGTGTTGCCCACGTTCTTGACCGCGCCGCGAAGGTAGAACTTGTCGAAGTCGACCTGGGCATAGAGATTGCCGATCAGGTAACCGTCTTCGGTCAATCCTGGGCGGTTGTCGACCGAGAGGTACTGCTTGTCGACGAAGCGGACGTCACCGCCCAGCGTCAGCGAAGCATCGCCGAGCGAGACGCGGTATTCGCCGCCCGCCCGCAGCGTAAGCGGTGGCGCGAAGGCCGGCCGGCAGGTGATCTGCGTTCCTGTCGGGTTGCAGCTGAACGCGGCGCCACCGGCAGGCGGCAAGCGGCGCGGATCGTCGAAGCGCTTGTAATCGGCATCGAGGTAGCCGACCGACGCAAAAAGCGTCAGCGGCTGGACCGGGCGGACCGAGATGTCGAACTCGAAGCCCTGGATGCGCAGCTTGCCGGCGTTGAGCACGGGGAAGCTTCCGCCGAGCCCGACATTGGTGCCATTGCCGACGCGGGCCTGGAAGTTGTTGTAGTCGGTGTAGAAGGCGGCAGCCGAAACATTGACGCGGCCGTCGAGGAAGGTGCCCTTGGCACCCGCTTCATAGGACCAGACCGTTTCCGGTTCGAAGTTCGGCACCACCGTCGTCACGCCATTGCGCGTTACCGAGATATCGCCGTTCGAGTTGACGCGGCCGTTGAAGCCGCCCGCCTTGAAGCCGCGGCTGGCCGAGGCATAGAGCAGGGTGTCAGGCGTCGGCTTGTAGGAAAGGCTGACCATCGGCGTCCACGCATCGTAGCTTACGTCGTTGTCGCCGGTGAAGGGCGCGGGCAGGTTGTCGGGGAAGCAGTAACGGATGTTATTAAGCAGGCCAAGCGTCGAGGCAGTAACCGTGCAGCGGTTGTAGGTCTTCTTCTCGTGCGTGTAGCGCAGGCCGGCAGTCATCGAGAGCTGCTCGGTGAAATCGTAGGTCAGCTGGCCGAAGGCGGCATAGCTCTTGGTCACCTGCTTGTCGTCGATCGTGCGCAGGAAGGTAATCGGCGCGCCGTTGAAGGCAAACAGACCGTCGGCGTAGGCTTCCTGATGCGAGCTCACGTTCTCGTTGAGGTAGTAAAGGCCGAACACGCCCTTGAGCTTGTCGGCATCGTACTTGAGCTGCAGTTCCTGGCTGAACTGGTCCTGGCGAACGCCGACGAACACGTCGCCCAGCTCGAACTGCGTGGCGTCGATGTCGATGAAGAAGTCGGTCTTGAGCTTGCGGTAGGCAGTGATCGAGGTCAGCTGGAAGCTGTCGCTGAGATCGACGTTGATCGTGCCCGAAACGCCCCAGTGATCAAGCTTCTGGCCCTGGTCCGAGGCAAGGCTGGTCGATGCCTTGTAGTCATAGGGACCATAAGGTTCCGCCGGAGCAAGCACGACCGCGCCGCGGGCAAAGTCGGTCTGGATCAACGGTGCCGTAAGATAGCCAAGCGTGGCCGCATTGCGCTGGCGCGTATAATCGCCCGAGATCAGCACTTCGACCGTATCGGTCGGCTTGGCACGCAGGATTCCGCGGCCGGAAAGATTGTTGCGATCGTTGTACTTGCGGCCGGTGCGCGGGTCGGTGACGATCCCGTCGCGGTCGTCATAGACCCCGGCAAGCGACAGCGCGAGCTTGTCGGTGACCAGCGGGGCCGAAACATATCCCTTCGCCGTCACCTCATCGAAGCGACCGTAGGTGAACGCAGCCTCGCCCTTCACGGTATCGAGGTCGGGCTTCTTCGACACGACGTTGACAGCACCGCCGATCGTGTTCTTGCCGTAGAGCGTGCCCTGCGGCCCGCGCAGCACTTCGACCCGCTCGACATCGAACAGGTTGAGCAGCGCGCCCTGGATACGGCTCAGGTACACCCCGTCCACATAGACGCCGACTGCGGGGTCGAATGTCTGCAGCGCATCAGGCTGGCCGATGCCGCGGATGTAGAAGTTGGCGCTGCTGGCCGAACCGCGGCCCTGCACGATGTTCACGTTGGGAATGGCGCCCTGGATGCCCGAAAGGTCCTTCGCACCGGCACGTTCGAGTGCATCGGTATTCAGTGCGGATATGGCAATCGGCACGTCGAGCAGGCGTTCCTCGCGGCGGCGGGCAATCACGGTGATCTCGTTCCCGGTAGCGATATCCGAAGCATCTTCGGCAGCAGGCGTTTCCTGTGCGAAGGCGGGCATGGCGGGCACGGCGAACAGCGCAACTGTGGCGGCCAGGGCGGCGCGCGTGGAAATACGGGTCATCAGACAGGCTCCCTCTCGCGGACTGCTCCGTCCGCTCGATCACCCTGATATTGAAAGTTGAACCACCTTTCAACTTCTCGTTGTGAGATTGCCCGTTTGTCGCTACGAATCGTGGCGAAACGGCAACACGCGTGTGGGGTGGGCGGTTGCGGGGAGGATCGCACATGGCGCAGACGAGCGCTGCAAGTCCGGGAAAGGTGCCGCGCACTGCACGCGGGCGCGAAACCTTGCGCAAGTTGCTTGACGCCGCTGCCGCAGAGTTCGGCGAGCGCGGATTTCACGAAGCCTCGATCAGCGGGATCACCCGGCGCGCCGGGACGGCCCTGGGCAGCTTCTACACCTATTTTGATTCGAAGGACGCGATCTTCACCGCGCTGGTGCGTGACATGTCAGCCAGGGTGGCAACGACCGCCGCCGCCGCCGTAAGCGAAGGCGCCACCGGCTTGCAGCGTGAGCGCGAAGCCTTGGTCGGGTTCCTGCACTTTGCGCGTGATCACAAGGAAATCTACCGGATTATCGACGAGGCCGAATTTGCCGATCCGCAAAGCTACCGCGACCACTACGAAGGCACCGCCACTCGCATCGCCGCGCGTCTGGCCGACGGCGTGGCGTCCGGCACGCTGCGCGATGGGGAACAGGACGTGCGGGCATGGGCCATCATGGGCATGAACGTCTTCCTCGGCCTGCGCTTCGGCGTCTGGGACGACAGCCGTCCAGTGGAAGAGATCGCCGAAGTGGCCGCAGACCTGCTGGGCGAAGGGCTCCGCGCGCGCCAAGGATGAGGAATGGTGAGCCCTGCTGGGCGCAAGGGACGCCCCATTGGCAATCAAGATCCCATTTGTCTTCGAACATCAGAATGAGGCCAACAGGGCTGAGCTGACATAGGTCGTGTTGTCTGAAGCCGGTGCGTTGGGAGCCCCGCGCATAAACCGTCCCTTTGCGAGCCAGAACGCATTGATCTCCCCGCGCAGGAAGCCTGGCACGATCCAGTAGCGCATCCGTCCTTCCACCTGATGGCCAGCAAAGGAGCCTGCCTTGCCGCTCGCATCTCGCACGCCGGTCGTGGCGAAGCTGTCCGTCTTTTCGGCGAGCCAAAGCGGATGGTAGGTGACGAACGCGTCGAAGCGCTTGCCGGGGGCCACTTCGGCGCGCATGCCGGGACTGTTGATGTTGCTACGGCCGATCGCGGCGAGCACGCCTGCGGGGCTGAAGTCAGCGCGTCGCATGCCGAACAGCGTGTCGAAGCGGCCATAGGAGCCGCCAGGACCGTCTCCACTGGCGTAATCGTATTCGACTGACAGCCGCATCCGCGCCGGACCGGGGAACAGGTATCCGACATCGGCATGGACAAACCAGGCATCGACATCGAGCTTGCGGGTATTGGGCCGCGTTGTCTCGCTGACATCTCCGAACTGCCATCCGCCCTCGATCTCGAAATCGGGCTTGCCAGCCTTCGGCTCGCGGATCAGGCGTGCGGCAACGGTGTGGAGGTTGCGGTCCCGCGTGGCGCGTGACGGGCTGTCGCGCTCCTGCAGGCGAAAGTAGGATGCTTCTGCCATGGCACCTACGACGGTCCTGGGATGCCAGACCAGACCACCCCAGAGCCGGAGGTCGAAACTCTCCTTGTCCAACCCATGGCGGTTGGACAACACCGATGCCTGATCATCGGGCTTGCGGATCTGCGGCAAGGTGTAAATCAATGTAGCAGCGGTGCCATCACTTGCCTTGAGGTCCGCGCGCAGGCCGGTGTAGCCGTTGGTGGTGTTGCGATAGTCGTCTGCCGCGATCAGTCGTCGCGAGCCGAGGTTAAGAACGAAACGCCCGGCTTCGAGCGTGAGCCTGGTGCCCTGTGCGGGCGCAAGATCGACGGCCACATAGCCTTGCACGATTTCGAGCGTGTTGACGTCGTTGGCGCTGACCGAACTGCCGGGCTTGCCGAGCCAGGCCCGACTGTCGAACATCTCCGCGCCGATGCGGACGTTCGGCGCGGCCTTGTATTCGATGGCCAGTGTCGTGCGAAGCGCGAGCTGCTCGTCGGCGGGCGGCAGGTTTACGCGCGGCTGTCCGGTCAGGGTCTCGTAGCGCAGACGGACCGAGCCGCTGACCGCGATATTCGGCGGCGCGCCGAGCATGGATTGGAGCCGGGGCGTGTCGGCGAGTGCGCTGCCGGACGGTAGAAAAACTGCGGTGACAGCAACTGGCATAAGGAACGCGAACGACTTCAAGGCAGGCTCCATCGCGGCCAAGCGGCCGTCCAATGAAGCAACACTTGAGCGCGCGCTGCGCTTGACCGGGAGGTTGCGCTGACCCGGTTGGACGGCTGATGCAATGTTTCTGCTTTCAAGACAAGTGTTTCCCAGCAATGCCAAATGTTGCCGGCTGCCGGAGGCTTGTCAGAGTTCGGGGTTGAAGTGATCCGCCAGTTCGCCAGGCCCGAAACCGTGGGTGTAGGACTGCGCATCCAGCGGCAGCATTCGGGCGTTCCAGTCCTCCCACGCCTTCTTGAGCGAGGTGAAGGCTTCGGGCTGCCGGTCTTTCAGGTTGGCCCGCTCGAGAGGGTCGGCAACGACGTCGAACAGGAACTCGTTCCCGCCGATCTTCAGGTATTTGAGGTTGCCGCGACGGGCCGCGCGCTGGGCGTGGTTCTTGTAGCGCCAGAACAGCGTGCGTCCGGGCAAGGCTCGGCCCGACAGGGCTGCGGTGATGTCTTCGCCATCGCTGGGGAATGCGGGATCTGGCGCTGCACCGGCGGCGGCAAGGAATGTCGGCAGCCAGTCCATCGAGATGATCTGTGCATCGCTGATCGTCGATGCCATGGTGACGCCCGGCCAGCGTACGATGGCCGGAATGCGCAGGCCGCCTTCGAGCAGCTCGGTCTTGCGGCCGCTGAAGGGCCAGGTGTCGGAGAAGCGTTCGCCGCCGTTGTCGCTGGTGAAGACGACGATGGTGTCCTGCTCGGCGCCGTTTGCCTTGAGGGCTTCGAGTACGCGCCCGATCTGGTAATCGAGACGGCGGACCATGGCGGCGTAGATCGCCGCACTGCCGCCGTCGAAGTGGAACAGCGCCTTGGGGTCCTTCAGTCCGGCAATCCGAGCGGATTCGCTGGCGTCGTCAGGCCCTTCCCACGGCCAGTGCGGCGCAGTGAAGTGGAGCGACATGAACCACGGCGCCTTGGCTGACGACGCCTGGCGGATTTCCGCAATCGCGCGGTCGGCAAGCAGGTCGGTCAGGTAACCCGCCTTGTCGACGGGCGTGGGACCATCCCACAGGTCGGGCTGACCGTTGCTGGTGGCGTGGGTGTAATAGTCGACGCCCCCGCTGCGGATGCCCCAGAAAGACTGGTAGCCGCTCTTGATCGGGTCGAAGTCCGGGAGGCTGCCAAGATGCCACTTGCCGATCAGCGAGGTGCGATAGCCAGCCTTGGCGAGAAGTGACGGCAGCGTCGGATGCGAAGGCGGCAGGCCGATGTTGGGTCGGTAGGCCAGCGGCTCCTCGAGGCCAACGGGCAGGCGATACTGATAGCGGCCTGTGATCAGGCCGACGCGCGTGGCCGTGCAGACGGCGCTGTTGGCGTAGGCATTGGTGAAACGCAGGCCCTCCGCCGCCAGCTTGTCGAGCACCGGCGTCTCGAAATCGCGGCGACCATAGCAGGACAGATCGGCGTAACCGAGGTCATCGGCCATGATGTAGAGGATGTTCGGCTGCCGCACGCGCTTGCGGGCAATCGCGGGCACAGAGCCGACGGCCAGAGTGGCGGCGGCGCCTGCAAGGGTCGCGCGGCGGGTAAGACTGTAGGTCGAGGTCATGGTGCGGTCCGTGATTGCAGTTGCAGGTGGACCCGCGCGTGGTCGCGTAAGGCAATATGAACTTATCGCCAGCCCCATCAATGTCTATTGCATCGATAGACAATTCATCTTGTCCGTCGGGAAGTTTTCCTTTTGCGACGAACGGGTGAGGCCCGGGTTGACCGAGAAGACTCAACCAGATAAGTAGAGATTAACCCGCAGGACATCCGACGATCAGGTCGGCCTGCACATCCAGGGTCCTGATCCGCGGCATTTGATGGGAAGCAGCTTGCTCCGCGTGAACAACCGCTAAAGCGCGCGATGCTGGGGCGACGGCGCCAGGCATCGTGTTCCCCTCCAATCAAGAGGTGATACGATGCACAAGCCCATGACGCGCGCCTAGAGCGCGCAAACCACCGGACACGATTGACGGACCTGCCGCCCCGACCGGGCGCGGTCCGCTCTCGTCCGCCTCTCTCACCATAACGCCAGTTCGGCGCGGCCCTTGCGGTCGCCGCCCGGAGGAATGCGTCATGCGACCGCTAACCAGCTCCGACCTTGCGGAACTGGCCCGGTATCCCGCGTCCCTGCAACAGTCGATCGTTGCCCTTTGCGGCGTCGCCCCCGGCGACCCCGTGCGCGAAGCCGTGCCCGTTCCCGCTGCCTTCAATCGCCGCCCCGACGCGGCAAGCCACTTGGGTTCAGGGAAGTAATGGAATGAACAGGGTTTTTCTCTTCAAGCAGCGCCAGCTTATCCTTGCAGGCGTGGCTTTGGGCTCGCTCATCGGCGCGGCTCCGGCTTTCGCCGCCGAGCAGCCTGCCGATGTCGAGGTTCCGGCAGTTGCTGCCGAAGACGCCGGCGAGGCCGGTGAAGCCATCGTTGTCACCGCCTCGCGCCGCCGCGACGAGGATGTCCAGGACGTGCCGGTCGCCATCAGCGTGATCAGCGCCGACGCGTTGGAAAGGCGTGGCGACTTCACCCTCGGCCAGATCCAGCAGCAGGTACCGAGCCTGCAGGTGTTCAGCTTCAATCCGCGCAATACCAACATCAACATCCGTGGCCTGGGCTCGAACGTCGCGCTGACCAACGACGGGCTCGAGAACGGCGTCGGCTTCTATATCGACAACGTCTACTACGGCCGCGTCGGGCTTTCACAGTTCGACCTCGTCGACCTGCAGAGCATCGAAGTGCTGCGCGGTCCGCAGGGCACGCTGTTCGGCAAGAACACCACCTCGGGCGTCATCAACATCACCTCGCGCAAGCCGAGCTTCGATCCCGAGCTTTCGGGCGAGGCGAGCATCGGCAATTACGGCTTCCGGCAAGTCCGGGCTTCGGCCTCGGCAGGTATCCTGCCCGATCTGCTCGCCGTGCGCATCTCCGGCGCGATCAGCGGGAACGACGGCTTCCTGTTCAACAAGACCACCAATACCCGCGCCCAGAACTACCGCAACGAGAGCATTCGCGGCCAGTTGCTGTTCACGCCGGACCCGGACTTCGAGGTGCGGATCATCGGCGACTACGCAAAGCAGGAGCAGGATCACGTGCTCTCGGTCTTCGCCGACCTGCACACGACCTATGCCAATGGCGCGACGATACCCAACAACTTTGCCCTGCGAGCTGCCCGGTTCCCTGGCTACACCCTCCCCGCCTTCAGGCCGTTCGACCGCATCGGCGAGGCCGATAGCCACTACCAGTCGAACATGGCGGGCTATGGTGTTTCGGGCGAGGTCAACTGGGACTTCGGCAGCGCGGCCCTGACCTCCATCACCGCCTATCGCTGGTGGGACTGGAACCCGGCCAACGATGGCGACAGCACCTCGCTGCCCACCACCACCAAGGCCCAGCAAGCCAACCGCCAGCGCCAGTTCAGCCAGGAGCTGCGGCTTGCCTCGATGGGCAACCGCACGGTCGACTACGTGATCGGCGCGTACTACTTCTGGCAGGTCGTCAAGGGCTATGGCGCCACCCGCTATGGCTCGGCTGCCGCGCTGTGGAACCTGCCTGCGGCCGACCAGACCCTCGCCAATGCGGCGCTGAACGGGTTCGAGGCAAATTCGACCTCGACGCCGGAAACGCGCACATTCGCGCTGTTCGGGCAGACCGACTGGCACATGTCCGATGCCCTGACGCTGACCACCGGCCTGCGTTGGACGCACGAGAAGAAGGCGGGCGCGTTCAGCCAGTTCTGGGTGGATGGTGCCGATCTTTCCGGCTTCACCCCGGCGCAGGTCACCGCGATCAACGCGATCCGCACCCAGTTCAACCCGGTGACAAGCTTCGCGACGAAATTCAGCGACAACAGCCTGTCAGGGCTGGTCACGCTGAACTGGAAGGTTGCGCCGGACGCGAGCGTATATGGCAGCTATTCGCGCGGCAACAAGTCGGGCGGACTGAACCTGACGGCGCTGCCCGCCGGCATTGCGCCCGAAGTCGCCCCGGAAAAGGTTGATGCGTTCGAGCTGGGCTTCAAATCCCAGTTCCTCGATCGGCGCGCCACCTTCAATGCTGCTGCGTTCTGGACCGAGATCCGCGACTATCAGACGGCAATCACCGAGCAGGTGCCCAACACCGTCAACGTGCGCCAATACATCGCCAACATCCCCAAGGTGCGTTCGCGCGGAGTTGAGGGCGACCTTGCCTTCCAGGCCAGCGACAGTCTCTCGTTCACCGCATCGGCAAGCTACACCGACGCCAAATACGTCGAGTACGCCAACGCACCGCAGGCGGTGGAGAACCTCAACCTCGGCGGTATCCAGGACCTGTCAGGCAAACCGCTTTCGGGCGTTCCGAAGTTCGCATGGTCAGTCGGTGCCGACGGCAACACGCCGTTGGGTGAGCTCGGCGGGCGCGAACTGAGCCTTTACGCCCACGCCGACTACGCGCACCGCTCGAGTTTCAATACATCTGCAACCAACTCCGCATGGGCGCAGGTTCCGGGCTTCGGCATCGCCAATGCGCGCATCGGGCTGAAGACCGACGACGGGTTGTGGGACCTGTCGGTCTGGGCGCGCAACCTGCTCAACGAAGACTATTTCCTCAACCTCTCCGCCGCCAACACCGGCGTGGTCACTGCCCAGGTGGGCGAGCCACGCACTTATGGTGTGACGTTGCGGACGCGACTGTGAGGCTGGCCGCATGACAACAGGATCCCCCGTCAGTTCGCCTTCTGGTAGCTACCACCGCCTTGCTGCGATCTACGTGCCGGTCACCGCTGCTGCTCAGCCAGTTGCTGCCTGGCTCCCCGCCATTCTTGCGCGAGACTATGGCGTGCCACTCACGCTGGTAGGGACGCTGTATCTGGCGGGCCAGTTGCTCAACTGCGCGCTCGACCCGATAGTCGGCGCATTGAGCGACCGCACGCAGAGCCGCTTCGGCAGGCGGCGACCGTGGGTAGCGGGCGGGGGATCCTTGTTCGTCGCTGGCAGCGCGATGCTGTTCTTCCCGCCTGCGAACCTCGGCGTTGGCTGGCTGATTGCTGCACTGGCCGCCTATTACATCGGCCTTGCGCTTCTCTCCACGCCGCTGCTGGCGTGGAGCGGCGAGATCGCCACCGGCTATCACGACCGGACCCGCGCGGCATCAACCTTTACACTGTGGCAGTCGATTGCGCTGGTAGGTGCGCTTGCGCTCGCGGCACTCGCCCAGCATCTGCGACCCGGTGACGGTCAGTTGCAACTGACGCTGTTCGGTTCGCTTGTCCTCGCTGCCGCTATCCCGGCGCTGTGGCTGACGCTGTCCAATCGCGATGACAGCGCGCCTGCTGCTCTGGCACTCCCGCTGTCGCCACTGGCCGCCGCGCGCGCGGTGCTCGGCAACCGCCTGCTGCTGCGCGTCCTCGCTTCGGACGCCGCAGTCCGGGCAGGACAGGGCATCCGCACGACGCTTTTGCTGTTCTACGTGACCTTCTATCTCGGAAGGCCTGAATGGGGTGCAGGACTGTTCCTGTTCCAATACGCCTTCGGCATGCTCGCCGCGCCGATCTGGCAGCGCATCGGTGTATCCCTGGGCAAGCGCCGGGCTGCCATTCTCGCCGAAGTGCTGCAGGCACTGATCAACCTCGCGCTGGTGCTGACCACGCCCGACCGGTTCTGGCTGGTCCTTGCGCTCGCCTTTGCTCAGGGGATCACACAGGGCTCAGGCAACATCATGCTGCGCTCGATGGTCGCCGACGTTGCCGACAAGCACCGCGCCGAGACCGGCGAGGAGCGCGCCGGCCTTTACTATTCAGTCTTTGCCCTGGCCGACAAGATCGGCGGTGCGCTTGCCGCAGGCATCGCCCTGCCGCTGATCGCGTGGCTGGGCTTCGATCCGAAGTCCGCCGCAAACTCTCCTGAGGCGTTGAACGGCCTGTTGCTTGTCTTCGCGACCGGACCTGCCCTCGCCCATGCCATCTCCGCTGCCGTCATATCGGGCTTCGCGCTCGATGCCGAACAGCACAACGCCATTCGCCGCCAGTTGGACACCGCCGCCGACCCCGCGCTCCAGCCCGCCGAATAACACCCCAAATCCTTACCCCAAGCAGGAGTAACCCACATGAATGCCATCACCACCTATGCCAATGCCAAGGACCCGAACTCCCCGCTCGACATCGTTCCGATCACCGGGACGATCGGTGCCGAAATCCGCGGGGTGACCCTTTCCGGCGATCTTGGCGCGGAGACCGTGCAGGCGATCAAGGACGCGGTCGTGCGCCACAAGGTCGTCTTCTTCCGTGGCCAGAAGGAACTGGACGACGCACGCCACGAAGGCTTCGCCTCGCTTTTCGGCGATCCGGTGGCACATCCCACCGTGCCGGTGGCCGAGGGTTCGCGCTACCTGCTCGAACTCGACAGCAAGGAAGGCTACGCCGCCTCGAGCTGGCATACCGACGTGACGTTCGTCGATGCCTATCCCAAGGGCTCGATCCTGCGCGCGATCACCATTCCCGAAGCCGGTGGCGATACCGTCTGGGCCAATGGCGAGACAGCTTACGAAAGCCTCCCTGAAACGCTGCGCCAGCTGGTGAACAACCTTTGGGCAGTCCACACCAACCTCTACGACTACGCAGCGGTCCTCTCGAACGCGCCGAAGGGTGACGCGGTGGAGAAGGAACGGCAGCTGTTCCAGAAGAATGTCTTCGCCTCGACCGTCTACGAAACCGAGCACCCGGTGGTCCGCGTCCATCCCGTCTCGGGACAGCGCAGCCTGCTGCTGGGCCATTTCGTCAAGCAGTTCGTCGGGCTGAACCAGGCTGACTCTTCGCGCCTGTTCCAGATCCTGCAGGACCACATCACCCGTCCCGAGAACGTCGTGCGCTGGCGCTGGCAGCCCGGTGACGTGGCCTTCTGGGACAACCAGTCGACCCAGCACCGCGCCGTCGCCGACTTCGGCCTGCAACGCCGCACCCTGCGCCGCGCGACAATCGCGGGCGAAGTGCCGGTTGGCATCGACGGTCGCAACAGCCGCACCGTTCGCAAGGAAAAGGCCACGGAATACCAGCCTGCCTGAGGGCCGGCAGGGGCGGCGGCCCTCACCGTCGCCCCATTCCCGTGGCAAACGGGAGATGGAAAAGAGTCCGGCTTCGAGCGACCAGCAGGCCACTTGCGATAGCTCTGCAATTCGGCATCACTGCGGATCTGTAATGGTGAGCCCTGCTGGGTTCGAACCAGCGACCTACTGATTAAAAGTCAGTTGCTCTACCGACTGAGCTAAGGGCCCGCCTGCATTGACGCGGATCGCGCGTCAGGCGTGGCGCGTCACCTAGGGGGCGTGGGCGAGCGGGTCAAGCCTTTGGCGAGCCGGTGATGCAACTGCTGCACTGTCAGTCCGGTAATCGGATCGCGCCAGCCAGCGGCAACGCGCGCCGCCGGACCCAGCACGAAATCGCGCTTGCGGAATTCGGGGTGCGGGATGATCAGGCTCTCGTCCGCCCAGCACCCGCCGGACCACAAGACAATGTCGAGATCGAGCGTGCGCGAGCGCCAGCGCTGCCCTTGTCGGCGACGTCCGAACAGGGCTTCCACAGCCTGCAGTTCGTCCAGCAGCTCGTGGGGTTCGAGACCGGTCGAAACCACAGCGATGCCGTTGCAATACACGCGCTGCGACGGACCTATCGGCCTGCTGCGGATCGTCGGGGACACCGCATCGATCCTGCAGTTGCGCCGCCCGATCTCATCCAGCGCCGCCCACAGGATCGCCGAAGGATCGCCATGGCGCGGATGGCGCTGGTTCGAGCCGAGCGCCACGATGTAGCGGTGCAGGCTCAGATGTCCTCGGCGAGCCGGCCGTAAAGCTGCGGGCGGCGATCGCGGAAGAAGCCCATGCCAGCACGGTGCGTGGAAGCGCGCTTGAGGTCGATCGTCGCGTGCAGCACACCGGCTTCGCTGGCGCCGAACTCGGCAAGGTAATCGCCCCATTCGTCAGAAATGAAGCTGTGCCCGTAAAAACGCTGGCCATCCTCGGTCCCGATGCGATTGGCGGCGATGACCGGCATGCAGTTGGAGACGGAATGGCCGATCATCGCGCGGCGCCACATGCGGCTGGTGTCGAGATCGGCGTCATAGGGTTCGCTGCCGATTGCGGTGGGGTAGAACAGCAGCTCTGCCCCCATCAGCGCCATGGCGCGGGCGCATTCGGGATACCACTGGTCCCAGCACACGCCCACGCCGATGCGCGTGCCGAACACGTCCCACACCTTGAAGCCAGTGTTGCCGGGGCGGAAGTAGTACTTCTCCTCATAGCCGGGGCCATCGGGAATGTGGCTCTTGCGATAGATGCCCATGACTTCGCCATCCGGGCCAATCATCGCCAGCGTGTTGTAGTAGTGGTGCCCGTCGCGCTCGAAGAAGCTGGTGGGGATGGCAATGCCGTGCGCCTTGGCGAGCTTGCGCATCTCGCGCACCGACGGGTCCGCATCGAGCGGATAGGCCATCGAGAACAGGGCCTCGTCCTCGACCTTGCAGAAATAGGGCCCGGCGAAGAGCTCGGGCGGCAGCACGATCTGCGCGCCGCCACGCGCGGCCTCTTCCACCAGCGCGGCAGTGGCGGCGATATTCTCGGCCTCGCCCCCGGGAAGGGCGAGTTGCAGGGCGGCGACGGAGATCGTGGTCATGGGTGGGACCTAAGGCCCCTGCCCCGGCAATTCAACCGCCGCCGTTTGCGATCAACGCAAGATCAGGGACGCTTGCGGAACAGCAGGGTCATGCGGTCGCTCTCGCCGATGGCCTGCAGCTTGGCCTTGGTGGCCTCGTCCGGATTGCCGCCCAGCTGCGGTGGCAGGGTCCAGACGCCGTTTGGCCAGTTCGCCGGGTCCTTGGGGTTGGCGTTGGCCTCGCTCTTGCCGACAAAGGTGAAGCCGTTGATCTCCATGAACTTGATCACGTCGGCTTCGCGCAGGTAGCCCTTCGAACCGTCGGTGAAGGAGTAGGGCGCATCAGGCTTGGCGCGGTGCTGCTCGATGCCGATCATGCCATCGGGCTTCAGCAGCTCGCGCATCTGCTTGATCTCGTGCGCGGCAAGGTTCCAGCGCAGCAGGTTGTGCATCATGCGCATGACGAGGATGCGGTCGAACGTGCCCTTTTCGCTGTCGGGAAGGACATCGAGGGTGAAGGCCGAGAAGCGCTCAGCCGGTTGGCCCGACCATTCCGCAACCTCCGCCGGATACTTGGTCGCGCCTTCGCGGATGCCCGCCTTCATCTTGTCGCCGAACGCACTCGACGTGGGGTCGAAGTACAGACCGACCAGCTTGCCCTTCGGGCCGAGATAGAGCCCGAGCAGACGCGAATACCAGCCGCCGCCCGGCGCATATTCGCCCACCTTCATCGTCGGCGAAACCTGAAAGAAGCTCAGCGTCTCCGCAGGCTTGCGATAGACGTCACGGGCACGGTCCTTTTCGCGCAAGGGGTCAGCGACTGCGGCGGCAAGGGCCGGGTCGATCATGGCCGATGCCGTCTTCGCAGTCTCTGCCATTACGGGATTGGCAAGGCTGCTGCCAGCAACGGCAGCAAGCAAGGCAAGGCTCAATGAACGCATGGGGAGATTCTCCTTCGGGCCGATGACAAGCGGGGGAGGCGTGCTTATCTCTCACTCAATTCAGGAGAATATAGCGCATGAGCGAACAAGCAACGGCCATCCTCGCAGGGGGATGCTTCTGGTGCACCGAGGCAGTGTTCCGCGACGTCATCGGCGTGAGCAATGTCGAAAGCGGCTACATCGGCGGTACGGTCGAGAACCCGACCTACAAGCAGGTCTGTTCCGGCAACACCGGACATGCCGAAGCTATCCGCGTGACGTTCAATCCCGAAACGATCAGCCTCGACCAGATCCTCGATATCTTCCTCGCCACGCACGATCCGACGCAGCTGAACCGCCAGGGGAACGACGTCGGCACGCAGTACCGCTCGGCCATGTTCCCGGCAGACGAGGCGCAGAAGGCCGCGATGGAAGCCGCCATTGCCCGCGCCCAGCCGGATTGGCCGGGGCCCATCGTCACCACGATCGAACCGATGGCAACCTGGTATCCGGCCGAGGACTATCACCAGGAATATTGGGAAGGCGAAGGCCAGCGGAACCCCTACTGCCTCGCCGTAATTCCGCCCAAACTGATGAAGCTGCGCAAGAGCTTCGCGTCGAAAGTCAAAGGCTGAGGCCTTTGATCGGCACCGGCCCGCTCCCCCACCCGGCCACCCATTCAGGGTACTCTCGCGGGTGGCCGGGTGGGGGAGTGGGCCGGTGCCGCCTCACGCGCGCAGCGCAGATAACGTGATACGCCGGTAGATGCGCTGGAGGACGGACAGGTCTTCCAGCGCCACCGCCTCGTCCTTCTTGTGCATCGTCGCGTTGCACAGGCCGAATTCCACCACCGGGCAGAGGCTGCGCAGGAAGCGCGCGTCCGACGTGCCGCCGCTGGTCGAGAGTTCGGGGTCGAGGCCGGTCTCGGCCTTCACCGCCTCGGCGATCAGCGTCGAGTAATCGCCCGGCAGGGTGATGAAGCTCTCGCCGGAAATGACAGCACGAACCTCACCCTTGTGCCGCCGCGCCACGTCCTCGACCATCGCGACCAGCCCCGCCCCGGTTTGACGATCGTTGAAGCGGATCGAGATGCGCGCGCGCGCCTCGGCGGGGATCACGTTCGTCGCCTTGTTGCCCACTTCAAGGTCGGTGATCTCTAAGTTCGACGGCTGGAACCACTCCGTGCCCTCGTCCAGCACCAGCGCGTCAAGGTCAGCCAGCAGCGCGATCAGGCGCGGGATCGGATTGTCGGCGAGGTGCGGATAGGCAACGTGGCCCTGCGCGCCCTTGCAGGTGATCCACATGTTGACCGAACCGCGACGGCCGATCTTCACCATATCGCCCAGACGGTGGACCGAGGTCGGCTCGCCTACCAGGCACAGGTCCGGCTCTGTCTTCATTTCGCGGATCAGTTCGATCAGCGGCACCGTGCCGTAGCGCGCCGGGCCTTCCTCGTCGCCAGTGATGATGAAGCTTAGCGTTCCGGCCTCGGCCGGAACCTCGGCCGCAGCGGCAACCATCGCGGCGATCGAGCCCTTCATGTCGACCGCGCCGCGCCCGTAGAGCAGCTCGCCCCGGCGCTCGGCCTTGAAGGGACCAGTCGTCCAGCCCTCACCCGGCGGGACGACATCGAGGTGCCCGGCAAAAGCGAAGTGCCGCGAGCCTTCAGGACCACGCCGGATCGCGAACATGTTCTCGACCGGGCCGTCGGGTGCTTCGCCCGCCACGAAGCGATGGATTGCGAACCCTAGCGGTTCGAGCATTCCTTGCAGGCAGTCGAATACCGCGCCGGTTGCGGGCGTCACGCTTTCGCAATCGATCAGCTGCTCGGCCAGGATTACAGGATCAAGAGACATCAGCGCGCGGGCTCCTCGAACTGCTCGATGGTCCAGCCCTCGCTCTCGGCGGCTTCGATCCACTGTTGCATCCAGTCGTGCGTCCAGACCGCTTCCATGTAGGTCATGGCGAAGCCGGGCACAGGCACGCCGTAGGTCATGAAGCGGGAGACGACGGGGGCATAGATGATGTCAGCGGCGCAGAAGGTGCCGAACAGGAACGGCCCGCCCTTGCCGAACCGCGCCCGCGCCTCGGCCCAGAGCGAGAGGATGCGCACGATGTCGGCGCGAACCTCGGCGCTGATCTCAACGCCCTCGACACGCTTGCGGATGTTCATCGGCAGGCTGCGGCGCAGCGGCAGGTAGCTCGAATGCATCTCGGCCACCATCGAGCGGGCCATGGCGCGCGCGGTTTCGTCCTTGGGCCAGAAGCGGTCGCGCCCGACCTTGTCGGCAAGGTAATCGATGATCGCGAGGCTGTCCCAAACCACGGGTGCGTCCTCGCCATCGCCGTCCCACAGGATCGGCACTTTTCCCGAAGATGGTGCAAGTTCGTCGGTCCGGCGCGCTTCGTCCCAGTCCTCGCCGTAGAGCGGGACGGTGATTTCCTCGAAGTGCAGGCCGGACTGCTTGCACGCCAGCCAGCCCCGCAGCGACCAGCTGGAGTAGTTCTTGTTGCCGATGATCAGCTTCATCGTGTTCGCCCTGTTACGCCTGCGAGCCGCGTAGCCGTTCAGGTTCGCTGTGTCGACCGTGAACGGGTTTACACGGTTTACACAGTTCAAGGAGTGTATCGTCTCGATCCCTCGTAGAGCTTCGTGGAGGCGATATCCGTTCAGCAGAGCGGGCGCCGTCACGGCCTCACGCAAGGTTTGGCCGAAGGAATTGCGGGCGGGGAGGAGAGGATCGCGGTAGGGCATGGCGCGAAGGCTGCGTCATGCGTGCGGCTGTAGGACAGCGTTTATCGTTCCGGAATGGCGGAGTGTTGGAAATGGTCGGCGGTTTTCGCCGCTTGCCCACCCCCGACCCCTCCCGCTTGCGGGAGGGGAGATTGCGTTAGGCCCCTCCCACCTGCGGCCGGGGAGGAATAACTGACGCGCTCGTCATTCAGAAAAGAGAGATGTTAGATTAACGAATCCTGCAGCACGGCGGCGCGCAGTTCCTCGATGCCCATCTTCTTTTCGGAAGAGGTGACGAGCACTTCGGGATAGGCCGCCGTGCGCTTGCGCGCTGCGGCGATGGTCTCGGCCGTGACGGCCTCAAGTTCGCTGGCCTTGATCTTGTCTGCCTTGGTCAGCACGACGCGATAGCCGACGCCCGCTTCATCGAGCATCTGCATCATGTCCTCGTCCACCGGCTTCACGCCGTGGCGGCTGTCGATCAGCAGCAGCGTGCGCTTCAGGACGACACGTCCGCGCAGGAAATCGCGGACCAGCCGGCGCCACTGCTCGACCACCTTGGGCGGGGCCTTGGCGAAGCCATAGCCCGGCATGTCGACCAGGCGCAGGCGCGTCGGCTCGCCCACTTCGAAGTAGTTCAGTTCCTGCGTGCGCCCCGGCGTGACCGAGGTGCGCGCAATTGACTTGCGCCCGGTCAGCGCGTTGAGCAGCGACGACTTGCCGACGTTCGATCGGCCGGCAAAGGCGATCTCGGGCACGTCAGGATCGGGCAGGTGCTTGAGCGCAGGGGCCGACTTGAGGAACTCGACACGGCCTGCAAAGAGGAGGCGTGCCTGTTCGATCAGTTCGGCGCGGGCGGCTTCTTCTTCAGGTGTCACCGCGTCTTCGGCTTCCGGTTGGCAGCAGGCTTCTGCTCACGCGCGACGGAGCGATCGACATCGAGCTGGTCCTTGTCGGCCTGAGCCTTCAACTGCGGGTGCTTGCTGTAAAGGTACTTCTGCTGCGCGATGGTCAGGATGTTCGAGGTGATCCAGTAGATCAGCAGGCCCGCCGCAAACGGCGCCATCACGAACATCATCATCCACGGCATGATCGCGAAGACCTGCTGCTGCGCCGGGTCCATCGCCGCCGGTTGCAGCTTGAACTGCAGCCACATCGTGATGCCGAGCAGGATCGCCAGCACGCCGATGGCGAGGAAGCTGGGCGGGGTGAACGGCAGCAGGCCGAAGAGGTTGAGCACGTGCAGCGGATCGGGCGCGGACAAGTCCTTGATCCACAGCGCGAACGGCTGGTGCCGCATTTCGATGGCCAGCGTCAGCACCTTGTAGAGCGCGAAGAACACCGGGATCTGCAGGAACATCGGAAGGCAGCCGGCCAGCGGATTGACCTTCTCTGTCTTGTACAGCTCCATGATCTTCTGCTGCTGGGTCTGTTTGTCGTCCTTGTAGCGTTCCTGCAGCGCCTTCATCTTGGGCTGCAGCGCGCGCATCGCCGCCATCGAGGCGAACTGGCGCTGGGCGATCGGGAACATCACACCGCGCACGATCAGCGTCAGCAGGATGATCGCCACGCCGAAGTTCTTGACCAGCTTGAACAGCGAATCGAGCAGCCAGAAGATCGGCTTTTCGAACCAGCGGAACCATCCCCAGTCGATCGCGAGGCTGAAATTGGTGACGCCAGTGGCTTCGTACTTCTCGAGAACCGAATTTTCCTTGGCGCCGGCAAACAGACGGACAGTCTGGCTCTGCGCCTTGCCCGGGGCGATGGACACGCCGGGATAGATCAGGTCGGCGCGGAACACATTGTTGCCAAGCGAACGCAGCGAACCTTCGGCCTTGGCCCCGGCATCCGGGATCAGCGCCGAGAGCCAGTAGATATCGGTAAACCCGATCCAGTTGGTTGCGCCCTTGAGCGCGACGGCCTGGCCGGGGGCTTCGGTCACGGTGGAATAGTTGTTGTCGAAGTTCACCGAGCCATCGAGCGCGGCAATCGGCCCCGAATGGAGCTGCCAGGTATCCACACTGGCCGTCTTGTCGGTGCGGTTTACCAGCGCGAAGGGCTTGACCACGACCGGCGCGGCACCGGTGTTGGCGACGCTCTGCGTTGCGGTGATCATGTAATCGCTGTCGATCGCGTATTTGATCGCGAAAGTCTGGCCGGTGGGATTGGTCCAGCGCAGCGTGACCGGGGTCTGCGGTGTCAGCCTTGCGCCATCGGCCTGCCAGACGGTGTTGGTGTCGGGCGTCGCTACGCCCTCGCCCACCCAGCCGATCTGGGCATAGTGCTGCGCTGGCGTGCCTGCAGGCGAGAACAGGCGCACGGGCGGGCTGTTCTTGTCGACGTTCTCGCGGTGACGGACCAGCGTCACGTCATCGACGAGCGCGCCCTTGAGGTTGATCGAACCCTTGAGGCCCGGCGCGTCGATGGCGACACGGTTGCCGGCGGCGAGTTCGGCGCGCAAGTCCTTCTTCTCGAGCGCGATGTCAGCCGCGTTCTGCAGTCCGCCTTCGCGCGTGGGCTTTGCGGCATCGGTGCTGGCAGGCGCGGTCGCTGCCGCCTGTGGCTTTGTCGGCGGCGCGGGGTAGAACCAGCGCATGGCCGCTTCCCAGCCGATCAGCAGCAGACCCGTCAGGATCACTGCCATTATGACGTTGCGCTGATTCTGCACCGTGTTCGCGTCCTAAATCTTGAATTCGTCTTGGTCAGGGCACCCGGCCTAAGGTACGGGATCATAGCCGTGCCCGCCCCAGGGATGGCAGCGCAATAGCCGCTTCGCCGCGAGCCAGCCACCCTTAATCGCGCCATGCTTTTCCAGCGCTTCGATCGCATATTGCGAGCACGAAGGGCTGTAGCGGCAGGATGGCGGAAGCACGCGCGAAGGGCCGAGCTGCCAGCCTCGGGCAATGAGGATGAGCAGGCGCTTCACTTGCCCCTGCCGTGGCTGGAACGCTGACCGCCACGCTTTCTCGGCGGGTCGCCCTTGCCTGCAGCGGCGCGGGACAGGGCGACGGCCAATTCCTCGCGCAGCAGGGCAAAGTCGCGCTCGACGCCGCCTTCACGGCCGATCATCACGTGGTCTGCGCCGGCAATGCCGGCATCAGGCAGGGCTTCGCGCAGCAGAGCGCGGAAGCGGCGCTTCATGCGGTTGCGGACGACCGCGTTGCCGATCTTCTTGGTGACGGTGACGCCGAAGCGGAGGTCGGCCTCATCGGCAGGCACGACGTCGCGGTTCACCAACAGCACGAATCCGGGCCTTGCGACCCGGATTCCGCGATTGGCAGCAACGAAGTCTGCCCGTTTCCGGATGGTGGCGATTCGGGTCATCCCCGCCTTCGCCGGAACCGGATCTATGCTGAAAGGCTTAGGCCGACAGCTTCTTGCGGCCACGCGCGCGGCGGGCGGCGAGAACCTTACGACCACCGACAGTGGCGGTGCGGGCGCGGAAGCCGTGGCGGCGGGCACGCACGAGGTTGCTGGGCTGGAAAGTGCGCTTCATGGCTTTTCTCTTCTATATCGAATCTGTGGACTGGCACTTGCCGCGGGACAAAGCGCCGGAATCAGGGGGTGGCCGATAGGCGACAAGGCGATTTGCGTCAACCCTGCAGGCAAAGGCACAAGCGCTTCAATACATTGCCGATGCAAGCCATAGGGTCTAGGCCCCCCGGATGAACAGGGAAAACGAATCCCTCCTCAAGGAGATGAGGCTGCACTGGTGGCAACGCGCGCCGCGGATCCCCACGCTTGCGTTGTTCGCAGTCGTCGCCCTGGCGCTGATCGGCACCTTCTCGTTGATCATTGCCACGGTCGAAGTTGAACGCACCCAGCGCCAGCAGGCCGCCCGCACCAGCGGCATCATCGCTTCGCTCGACGAGATCGTGCGCGCCACGATGAGCGGCGAGACCGGCCAACGCGGCTACTTCATCACCAGCGACACCCGCTACCTCGAACCCTACCGCGAAGGCCAGGGCCGCTATGCCGCCGGCATGCGCGCATTGCGTGACCGCATGGGGCCGGACCTGCCGGCAGAGCAGGCGAATCTCGTTGCCGAGATTGCGCGGCTGGGCGACGCCAAGTGGGCCGAGATGGCCGGCGTGGTCGACCTTGTCGAACAACGCCGCATTCCCGACGCCCACGCCCGGCTGCTGTCCGACGAAGGCCAGCTCGCCATGAACGGCTTGCGCAAGGCCGTCGCCCGGCTGGAAGACATCGAGCGCGTGCGTCTGGATCAGGCGGCGCAGCGCGCGGCCAATGCCGAGGCGCGCATCCTGCCTTCGCTGGCCGCGCTGTTCGTGGTGATCGTCTGCGCCTTGGCGCTGGGGCTGTGGCAGGCGATCCGCAAGGCCGAGGCCGAGGCTCTGGCAGAGGGCGCCGCCGCCATTGCCGAAGCGCGCGACCGGGCCGACCTGCTGGCCAAGGAACTCAACCACCGCGTCAAGAACCTGTTCGCGGTGATCCTCGCCATCGTCAAGATGAGCGCGCGGGGCGATGCTGCGGCCGCCCCTGCGGTGGATCGCATCGCCAAGCGCATCCACGCGCTCGTCACCGCGCACGAGGTTACGCAAGGGTCGGGCAAGGACCAGACGGTGGACCTGGCCGAGCTGATCGGCAAGGTCATCGCGCCGTACCGCTCCTCGAGCGAGAGGTGCGAACTCGATGGCGGCACGGTGAACCTGCCGGGTCGGCACGCGGTGCCGCTGGGCCTCGTCCTGCATGAACTGGCGACCAATGCCGTGAAGTACGGCGCCTGGTCCGCTCCCGGCGGCCTGCTGCGCATCCGCTGGGAGAGCGACGACTCGCGCGCCAAGGTGATCTGGGAAGAGATTGCCACCGGGGAAGCGGCTGGACCGACAGAGCAAGGCCGCGAAGGCTTCGGCTCAGCCCTGATCCGCTCGTCCGAGCGTCAGCTGGGCGGCACGATCGTCCGCCGCTTCGAAGCACGCGGCATCGTCGTGGAAATGGACTTCACGCTGGAAGGCGGAGAGGCCTGAACCTCTCCGCCCGCGTTGCCGTCAGCCGTGCTTGGATTCGCGCAAGGGCGTGACCATTCCCGGCGTGATGAAGCCAAGCGGCCCCGGATTCATCGCGCGCTTCTTGAGCTCGCCCTTCATCCGGCCGTACTCTTCCTCCATCTGCTCGGTCACCGTCGCGCGTGACGCCTCCAGTGCACCGGCGAAGTCCTCCGCGGTGACCTGATCGACATTGCCGCCCGCACGGCGAATGGCGTTGAGGCCAGCGCGACGCACCACGTCTTCGAGATCGGCACCGGTGAAGCGCTCGGTCTCGCGCGCGATACGACCAAGGTCCACATCGCCAGCCAGCGGCATGTTGCGGGTGTGGATGCCAAGGATGTGCTCGCGGCCCTCGACGCTCGGCGTGCCGACATAGATCAGCTCGTCGAAGCGGCCCGGACGCAGGAGCGCCGGATCGACCAGATTCGGGCGGTTGGTCGCGCCGATCAGCACCACCGACTGCAGTTCCTCCAGCCCGTCCATCTCGGCAAGGATGGTGTTGACCACCCGCGCCGTGACATTCGGCTCGCCCTGCCCGCTGCCGCGCGCGGGAACGAGGCTGTCGATCTCGTCGATGAACACCACGCAAGGTGCGACCTGGCGCGCGCGCGCAAAGAGCCGGGCAATCTGCTGCTCGCTCTCGCCGTACCACTTGGACAGCAGGTCGGACGACTTGATCGCGATGAAGTTGGCCTCTGCCTCCTTCGCCACGGCCTTGGCCAGCAGCGTCTTGCCGGTGCCGGGCGGACCATAGAGCAGGAAGCCCTTGGCCGGACGAATGCCGAGGCGGTGGAAGGCCTCGGGATTCTTGAGCGGCAGTTCGACGCCCTCGCGCAGCTTGTCCTGCGCATCGTCGAGGCCGCCGATGTCGGCCCAACCGATGGTTGGCGCCTGCACCATGACTTCGCGCATCGCCGATGGCTGCACGCGCTTCAATGCCTGCAGGAAGTCGTCGCGCTCCACGCGCAGGTTGTCGAGCACGTCCTGCGGGATCGTCTGCTGCTCGAAATCGAGCTGCGGCATGATCCGGCGCACTGCCTCGATCGCCGCTTCGCGTGCCAGCGCCGCAAGGTCGGCACCGACGAAGCCATGCGTGGTGCGGGCCAGTTCCTGCAGATCGACGTCCTCGGCCAGCGGCATGCCGCGGGTGTGAATGCCGATGATCTCGCGGCGACCGGATTCGTCCGGCACGCCGACCACGATCTCGCGGTCGAACCGGCCGGGCCGGCGCAGAGCTTCGTCGATCGCATCGGGGCGATTGGTCGCCGCGATCACGACAAGGTTGGACCGGCTGTGCAGTCCGTCCATCAGAGTCAGCAACTGCGCAACCAGCCGCTTCTCCGCCTCGCCGTGAACCTCGCTGCGCTTGGGCGCGATCGAATCGATTTCGTCGATGAACACGATCGAGGGCGCGTTGCGGGTCGCTTCCTCGAACACCTCGCGCAGACGTTTCTCGCTCTCGCCATAGGCCGATCCCATGATTTCGGGGCCGTTGATGGTGAAGAACGAGGCATCGCTTTCATTGGCCACGGCACGCGCCAGCCGCGTCTTGCCGGTCCCCGGCGGGCCGTGCAGCAACACGCCCTTGGGCGGATCGACGCCCAGGCGCGTGAACAGTTCGGGATAGCGCAGCGGCAGTTCGACCATCTCGCGCAGTTGCCGGATGGTATCGCCCATGCCGCCGACGTCGTCATAATTGACGTCGGCACGGCTCGAGCGCGGCTCCTCGTATTCGGGCCGCAGTTCCACCTCGGTGTTCTCGTCGATGTGGACCACGCCCTTCGGGCTGGTCGAGACCACGGTCAGGCGGATCTGGGTCAGCGCGAAGGCAGGCGCATTGAGCATCTGGCGCAGCTGTGGCGGCATGTCGGTGCGGTTGACCTGCTGCTGCCCGGCGGTCGCCACGAGATCGCCCGTCACCAGCGGACGCCCGGCAAAGTTGCGCTTCAGCGCCACGGCCGGTCCTTGCAGGCGCAGTTCCTTTTGCGCGGGCGCGAAGACGACGCGCTGCGCAGGCCGCGAATCGATCTTGCGCACTTCCACGTGCTCACCCGAACCGACATCGGCGTTGGCGCGCTGGAGGCCATCGAGGCGGATCAGTTCCAGCCCCTCGTCCTCGGGATAGGGCTGGATCACCCGCGCCGCCGTGGCGCGCTTGCCGACGATCTCAATGACGTCGCCTTCGGTCACGCCCAGCTGCGACATCACGTGCCGACTGATGCGGGCAATGCCGTGGCCGCTTTCTTCCTGACGAGCACCCGCAACCTGAAGGCGCACGGTGCGCGCATCGGTCCGGGCTTCGGTTGCCGCATCTGCCATGAGCTTTAAGAAATCCCCTTGAGCTATCGACGGGTTCCGATGTGGGAACCGGCAATCAGGATTTCAAACGCGGGAGGCCTGCGAAGGTTGCGAAGAGCTTCGCTCCGCCCGGAACGCAGGCAAAAAAAGACCCGGCAGTTGCCCGCCGGGTCGGAAAGTTTTGGGAGAGGATGCCTGAAAGGCAGGTTCTGTATGCACTGCACACACATATTGTGCAATTGCGAAATGATCGGGATTGGTTGCAGTTTTTGCAATTTATCGCATAAACCGCTGTTTCACAGGGATTTTGCAGTTGTTTCAGGCGTAACGATACCAGGTCGTTCCGTTCGCAATTGTTTGCAGGCATGTCGTGCGACTCGTCGCTGTGCAGCGCACAAGCGTGATTTGGATACCATCAGCGCGCGCAGCCACGCTGGGTGTCGTTGCCGAGACGCCGTGTCACGGTGAAGGGATAGACCGTGTCCGACATGCCGTCCGAACAGGACCCTGCACTGACTTCAAGCACCAGCGCCCTCCCCTCGACCTGGCCGGAGAGAATCGCCTTCCCTTCGACATCCTGCCGTTTCACCGGAACGACCAGTCCATCGGGCTGCTCGGGCGTGGACCACGAGAGCTTGTCCACGTCCACCCGCGCAGACCAGAACGGCTCGGTGCCGATGGCGCGAAAAGATGGCGGCACCGGCGCTGGCATCACTGCGGCCGCTTCGGTTGCTACCAGCGCAGGCGGCTCGGCAGGCGGCATGGAATCGGCTTCGACTGCGGCTGCACTTTCCCCCGCCACGCCGGTCGGTCCGGTTGCCGGCTCCGGAGAGCAGGCCCCAAGCGAGACAGTGACCATCAGGGCGAGCGCGGGAAGCGAGCGGATCGTTGTCATTGCCGCATTCTGGCTCGCACCCGGGCTGCGTCGCAACCGGGCCCCAGGCGTCAATGCGCCAGCAGCAGCGGAATCTGCGACCGGTCGAGCATTTCGCGCGACACGCCGCCCATCAGCAGTTCCCGCAGGCGGCTGTGCCCGAACAGGCCCATGACGACGAGGCCGGCGCCGAGACTGCGGGCGCATTCCTCGATCGTGAAGGCGATCGAACCGTTGCGCTCCTGTTCATGCACTTCGGCATGGATTCCGTGGCGCGAGAGATAGCAGGCCGCATCGACCGCCGGGAAGGTATCGTCCTTCTCGCGCACGGTCAGGATATGCACCGACTTCGCCATCGCCAGGAACGGCAAGGCAGCGCGCAGGGCGTTGGCGGATTCATGCCCGCCGTCCCAGGCGATCAGCACCGGTGCCGCGAAATCGAGCATCGGCACGCCGCGTGGCACCGCCAGCACAGGGCTGCGCACGCCAAGAACCAGTTCCTCGACGCTGGGATCGTCCAGCGTGGCCACGATCAGGTCGGCAAAGCGCGCGGCGGCCGCTGCAGCTTCGACCCGGCCGTTGTCGTCTATCGCGACGTCGAAAGCGACGTCCTGCGGAGCCAGCCGGGCATCGAGCTCGCGCGCAAACGCCTCGTCGGCCTCACGCGCTTCGTTGATTGCGGCAGCGGAAATGGCGGCACCGCCGAACGGCTCCCACGCCGCCATTTGCGCGAACGGAGTCGCGATCACGAAGGTGACATGCCCTCCGGTCTTGCGGGCCAGCGCCAGCGCAGTTTCCACGCGGTCGTTCAGGGTTTCGGACTTTTCGACGGGGCAAAGAATGGAGCGCATCGGGATCCTCCTGTCCTTCAATGGGAAAAGTCTGCCTTCGCCGCCGTCAACATACGATGATCCACATCAAAACGGAGGAAAAATCCGATGGCCTTGTCCGATTTCACCGATCGGTTAAGGCTGCGCGCCACACAAAGGGAGGCACGATGGCGTACGCAGCGGTGATTTTCGATTTTGGCGGAGTGATCACCTCCTCCCCGTTCGAGGCGTTCAACCGGCTCGAGGCGGAACGGGGCCTGCCGCAGGACTTCGTCCGTTCCGTCAATGCCCGCAACGGCGATACCAACGCCTGGGCGCTGTTCGAACGCGCCGAGATCGACAGCGCCGAATTCGACCGCCGCTTTGCGCAAGAGGCCCGGGCGCTTGGCCACGAGCTTGATGGCGCGTCGGTCCTGGCCGTCCTTGCCGGCGCGGTGCGTCCGGCGATGGTGTCGGCGCTCGATCGGCTGAAGGCAGAAGGCTACCGGCTTGGCTGCATCACCAACAACGTGCCCACCGGCCACGGCGCCGGCATGGCCCGCAGCGCCGACGCGCACGACGAGCTCGAACAGATCTTCGCCCGCTTCGAACACGTCATCGAAAGCAGCAAGGCGGGCGTGCGCAAGCCCGATCCGCGCATCTACCTGATGATGTGCGAGACGCTGGGCCTCGCCCCGGCGCAATGCGTCTACCTCGATGACCTCGGCATCAACTGCAAACCGGCCGCCGCGCTGGGGATGCAGGCGATCAAGGTGATCAGCGGCGAACAGGCCCTGGCCGACCTCGGGCAGGTTCTCGGCCTTTCCTTTTGACCTGCATGGCGGCTAGGCTGGAGGCATGACACCCGAAGAGCTCAAGGCCCTTGTCCGCACCGTGCCGGACTTTCCCGCACCCGGCATCCTGTTCCGCGATATCACCACGCTGATCTCGCACGGGACCGGGCTTGCCGCCAGCATCGGCCACCTGGCGCGGATGGCGCAGGACGCCGGTGCCGAGGCGATCGCCGGGATGGAGGCACGCGGATTCATTTTCGGTGCTGCGGTAGCGGCGCATATGGGCCTCGGTTTCGTGCCGGTACGCAAGCCCGGCAAGCTGCCGGTCAAGACCATCGGCATCGACTATGCGCTCGAATACGGGCGCGACCGGCTGGAGATCGATCCTACGGCCATTCCCGCAGGCCAGCGCGTGGTCATCATCGATGACCTGATCGCCACGGGCGGTACTGCCCTTGCGGCAACGGAACTCCTGCGCACGGCAGGCGCGGACGTCACTCACGCGCTGTTCGTGATAGACCTCCCCGACCTCCACGGCGCCGCCCGCCTGCGCGACGCCGGGCTGACGGTAGAGGCGCTGATGGATTTTCCGGGGCACTGAACTGCCGTGTTTGATATGGAAGAACTGCAGCGCACAGGCGCGGTAAGACTGCCACAATTGGCTTTGCCGCTGCTGTCAGCGATTGATGCTGTTAACTGCGGTCTACCGGCCGAGCGCGCAGGACTGAGATTGAAGGGACAACCGGGCCTGCGGCCACTACTCGATCATCGGAGTTTGATAGGACAAGCGGCATGTCACGCGCTTGGAGCGCATGCCCAACCTGTCCGCGCACTCCTCTTCGACAAGAGCGAACGGACGAACTGGGCCTTGGGCTGGCATCAGGACCGAACGATTTGTGTGGCCGAGAGAATCGAGACGCCCGGCTTCGGTCCTTGGACCAACAAGCAGGGCATGGTTCACGTCGCCCCGCCTGAAAGCATCTTGCGGGACATGGTCACGCTGCGCATTCATCTGGATGCCGTGCCGGAAACCAATGCGCCGTTGCTGGTTGCTTCCGGATCACATCGGCTTGGTCGAATCCCGGAACGGCAAGTGGCTGCAATCATCGAGCAAAGCCAAATCCTGACGTGCCTCGCCGAGAGGGGAGACGTCTGGCTTTATTCGACACTCATTCTTCACGCGTCAGACGCTGCCACCCAGCCGATGCATCGCCGGGTGCTGCAAGTCGATTACTCGGCCTTGGCTTTACCCAACGGCCTTGAGTGGGCCGGAGTCTGAAACTCCGGCGACCACATCGCGCCACTCATTCCACCAGCATCAGCGCGTCGAGTGCTACCACGCCCTCACCCTTGGGGTGCAGGATCACCGGGTTGAGGTCGATCTCGCGGATCGAGGGTTCGGCGCGCAGGACCTGGCCAACCTTTACGATCAGGGCCGCGAGCGCGGGAACGTCCAGCGCGGGTGAACCGCGATAGCCGCTGAGCAGCGCTGAGCTCTTGAGCTTCATCAGTTCGGCCTCGACCGCAGCCTGCGTCAGGTCTGCAGTCAGCAGGCGCACGTCCTGCAGGATCTCCGCGGTCACGCCGCCGAAACCTGCGAGCACGACCGGACCCCATTCGGGATCGTTCTTGGCACCGACGATCATCTCCATGCCGCGCTTGCCCATCGCTTCGATCAACACGCCATCCAAGCGGATCGACGCGGAGTAGGCTGCGACGTTGGCGTGGATGCGGTCCCACGCCTCGCGCACGGCAGCGGCATCGGCAAGGTTGAGAATCACGCCGCCGGCATCGCTCTTGTGCCCAAGCGCTGCGGCCTGCGCCTTCATCGCCACCGGATAGCCGACGGCATCGGCAGCCGCTACCGCCGCATCGGCGCTGTCGGCAAAGCCGCCCTTGGGGAAGCTCACGCCCAGCGGGCCGAGCAGTTCCTTCGACTTGTATTCCGGGATCACGCCGTGGACATCGGCAAGGCCGGGCAGCGGTGTTGCCGGAAGGTCGTTGGCGGAAAGGTCCTGAGCGGACCAGTGCGTCAGCCGGGTAACGGCACGCAGTGCGCGTTCGGTAGTGGGGAACCACGGAATGCCGGCCGCCCGCAGCGCGGCGATGCGCTCGGCCGGAACCTCGGCGCCTTCGTCGAGCCCGGCGAAGATCACCGGCTTGGTGAGCGTCTTGCCTTCCACAGCGGCGAGGATCGGCGGGAACTTGATCTTGCAGGTGATCGGTTCGGCCTGGATGATCCCGGCGAAGACCGTGCCGACGCGGTCGTCTTCCAGCAGGGCCTCGACGCAGCGGGTGTAGATCGCCGGCTCGGACAGACCCTGCGCGGTGATGTCGAGCGGATTGGACACCGGCACGAACGGCGGCAGCGCCGCGCGCAGCAGTGGCGAATCCTCGTCGTGCAGATCGGCCAGCGGCAGGTCGAGCTCTTCAGCCAGGTCGAGCGTCAGCGCCTTGAAGGCCCCGGATTCCCCCAGCACCGCGGTCTTGCCCGAAGGCAGCGCCGGACAGCGCACCGCGATCTCGGCAATGTCGCCCAGTTCTTCCAGCGTTTCGGCAAAGATCACGCCGGCGCGTGCCACCATGGCGCGCATCAGCTTGTAGTCGCCCGCCATTGCGCCGGTGTGCGTCGCTGCGGATTCGCGCGCCGCGCTCGATTTGCCGGGGTGCAGCAGGACCACCGGCTTGCCGGCCGCCTTCGCCCGCCGCGCAGCAGCGAGGAACGCCTGCGGCTTGCGGAACTGTTCGACGATCATCGCGATCACGTGCGTATCGTCCTGGTCGACCAGCCAATCGACATAGTCCTCGACCCCGCTGGCTGCCTCGTTCCCGGTCGAGACCGAGTAGGAGACGCCGGCATCGCGGGCGAGCAGCATCGTGCCGAGCACCGCCGCCATCGCGCCCGATTGCGAAACGATGCCGATCGCCCGCTTGCCAGCTGGCGGGACGGCATTGGTTTCCACGAAGGTCAGCGGAATGCGATCGACATAGTTGACCAGGCCAAGGCAGTTCGGCCCTTCGACCACCATGCCCGCTTCATGCGCGATGCGCGCGATCTCGCGCTGTTCGGCCAGGCCTTCCTCGCCGCCTTCGGCAAAGCCGGCCGAGAAGATCACCACGCCGCCGCACTTGCGCTCCGCCAGGCCCTTCACAGCATCCAGCACGCCGGCGCGCGGGATCGCCAGCACGGCCACGTCCACACCTTGGGGAAGCGCGTCGACCGAGGCAAAGCAGGGCTTGCCCATGATCTCGTCACGCTTGGGGTTCACTGGATAGACGGCACCGGCATAGCCGTTGCGATCGAGATTGGTCAGCAGCGTTGCACCAAGCGCGCCGGGCTTGTCCGATGCGCCGACGACGGCGACGGACTTCGGGCGCAGGAAACGATCAAGCGCAGCGTGGGACAGACTCGCAACAACGGCCATGGCATCCTCCGATTTCGCTATGCGCTATAACAATTATCGGAAGGACGGCAAGTGGGCGTTGTGGTCAGGCCTGCACGACCCTTTGGTGCAGGACACCGAACGGTGCGCGGCCCGAAGCATCGACCGCTTCCATCCGCACCGTATCGCCAAAGGCCATGAATGCGGTCCTGGGTTCGCCTTCGTCCAGCACTTCGATTCCGCGCCGCTCGGCAATGCAGGACGAGCCGATCTCGCGGAAGTTTTCGTTGGAGACCGTACCCGATCCGATCACCGTGCCCGCCACCAGATCGCGCGTGCGCGCGGCGTGGGCGACGAGTTCGTGGAAGCCAAAGCCCATCGCATGGCCATTGGCGGCGCCGAAGCGCTTCCCGTTCCAGTCGACCAGCAGGTCGAGGCAGACGCGTCCATCCCTCCACGCATCGCCGAGTTCATCGGGCGTCACGGCGAAGGGCGCCATTGCGCAGGCTGGCTTGGCACCGACCCAGCCGAAGCCGGTCTTCATTTCCGGCCCCGCGAGCGTGCGCAGCGACCAGTCGTTGATCTGAACGACAAGCCGGATGTGCTGCATCGCCTCGGCAGCGCCTGTCCCCATCGGCACGGCATCGACAATTACCCCGAACTCGCCCTCGAAATCGATGCCGAGGTCGGTCGAAGGGAAGCGCGCTTCGGTCCCTGTCGCCATGAAGGTATCGGACATGCCCTGGTACATCAGCGGCACGTCGGTCTTGGGCTTGGTGATCCCCAGCACCGCGTCCATCAGGTCCCCATGGCTCTGGAAGGCTGAACCATCCAGCCACTGCCAGGCACGGGGCAACGGTGCGAGCAGCCTTGCATCATCAAGCGCTTCGGGAAACGCGGCGATGGCCTGCAATGCCGGCGAGAACGCCTCCCAGCCCTCGACCAGTTCCTGCAAGGTCGCGGCCGGAGCATAGGCGAAGGCATCGCCTTGCGGCGAGACCACGATCAGCCGCCCGTCGCGAGTACCGTTGTCGATTGTGGCGAGGCGCATGTCATTCTCCCGATGCTGTCTTGCCCCGACGCCTAGTCCGCGCCGGGCGAGACAGCAAAGGAATGGTATTTATTGCCCGGCATAAACGCCGTGAATGAAACGTGAGCCTTCGCGTGCGCAGTCTCGCCCTGGGCTACCCCTCAAGCGCTGGCAAACCAGATCACGTGCTTTGCACCCTTGCCATTGGTGCGGGCGCGCACTTCCACTTCATCGACGTTGAATCTTGCTGCCTTGAGGCGCTGGGTGAAATTGGCATCCCTTGCCGCAGACCAGATCGCCAGCACGCCACCAGGGCGCAGTGCATCCATCGCCGTGCGCAGCCCGCGCATCGTGTAAAGCCGGTTGTTGCCCGCCCGCACCAGCCCATCAGGTCCGTTGTCGACATCGAGCAGGATGGCATCGTACCCGGTCCCGCCCACCGACAGCGCATTGGCCGAGATCACGTCGGCCACGTCGGTCATCACCAGCCGCACGCGCGGATCGCCGAGGCAGCCTGCTTCCAGTTCCGCCATCGGCCCCTTGGCCCACTGGATGATTTCGGGCACCAGTTCGGCCACGGTCACGTGCGCGTCGGCCGGAAGCTTCTCCAGCGCGGCGCGAAGGGTGAAGCCCATGCCATAGCCGCCGATCAGCATCGCCGGCCGCTGCGCCTTGGCAATCCGGGCGATGCTTTGCGTGGCGAGTGCAATCTCCGAACCGTTCTGCCGCGTGCTCATCAGTTCGTTGTGGCCGAGCACGATCATGAAATCGCGGTCGTGCCTGTAGAGCTTCAGCTCTTCACCATCGGGCACTCGAGCCGTGCCGAGAAGTTCGCGTGCTATCATCTCTGAAGCCCTAGTCTGCGGGAACCGCAGCCACAAGGCGCACGTTGCCTCAACCGACGGATTCGGAGACAAGACGATGCGCAAGATGATGCTCATGGCCGGTATCGCCGCTTTCGCGGCCAGTGCCCCGGCCCTCGCCCAAGGCAATGGGAACGGCAACGGAAACGGCCACAGCAAGGGCGGCGGCGGCCCGGCCAAGGCCGAGAAAATGGATCGCGGGGGCCAGAAAGGCCCCGAGAAGGCCAAGGGTCCTGACAGGGCGAAGGGCCCTGACAAGCGCGCCGAAATGCGCCCGGAAAAGTCCCGCGGCAACGACGCGCGGCAAATGCCCCAGCAGGCCATGCGCGGCAACAATGACAAGGACCCCGGGAAGGACTGGGGCCGCGACAACGGTGCGAAGGCTTTCGATAAGGTCGAACGCCAGGTCAACCGCGGCGGCGACGGCCGCGTTGACCGAGGGGACGACCGCAACGTCATCCGCGTGGCGAGCCGCCAATGGCAGGACGGCCGCTATCGTTACGACGACCGCCGCTTCCTGATTCCGGTCGCGAGCGATTGCCCTCCCGGCCTTGCCAAGAAGAACAACGGCTGCCTGCCGCCGGGCCAGGCCCGCCAGATCCGGGACTCGCGCAGTTGGGGTGACTGGTACCCGGTGCGCTACCTCGGCAACAACTATGACTGGCGCTACGGCAACGGCTACATGTACCGCGTCGGCAATGGCGGGCTGGTCTCGGGTATCGTGCCCCTGCTTGGCGGTGCGCTGTTCGGCGGGCAGGTCTGGCCCACGCAGTACAGCGACTACGCCGTACCCAGCTATTACGACCGCTATTATGGCTTCCGCGATGGCTATGACTATCGCTACGCACAGAACGCCATCTTCGAGGTCAATCCGCAGTCCAACGTGATCGAGGGCATTGCCGCGCTGCTGACGGGTGATCCGTGGGTAGTGGGCCAGCCGATGCCGGCCGGCTACGGCTTCTACAACGTACCCCCTGACTGGCGCGGCCGCTACGCCGACACGCCCGACAGCTGGTACCGCTATAGCGACGGCTACGTCTACGAAGTCGACCCGACCACCCAGCTGGTCCGCGCCGTGATCGAACTGATCGCCTGACCTGCACTCGAAGACACGAAGGGGATTTCCATGGTGCGCCATACGATGATGGGGACTGTGCTGGTCGCAGCGCTCGCCCTTGCCGGCTGCGGAAAGAGCGATGTGCCAGATGCCAAGAGCAGCGGCGCAGTCGCCGAGGCGTCGAGCAAGGACCTGTTCGATGCTCTCGACGACAGCAGCGATCTTTCGGAATCGGCCCGGCTGATCAAGGCAGCAGGGCTCGAGAAGACATTCGAGGGCGTCGGCAGCTACACCCTGTTCGCGCCGACCAACGAAGCGATCAAGGCCTTGCCCGAAGCCGATCGCAAGGCGCTGGAAAGCGAGGACGGCAAGGTGCAACTCCTCGCTCTCGTCAGCCAGCACCTCTCGCCGGGCTATGTCGCGCGGGCCGATCTGGAGCAGGGTATCGAGCGCGCCAACGGCACGGTGCGCCTCGCCAGTCTCGGCGGGCAGCCTCTCACGCTCACCCGCAGCGGCGACACCATTCGCCTCGGCAGCGGAGACGACGCGCCGAGACTGGTTGGCGAACCGATCGTCGCCCGCAACGGCGTGATCTATCCGATCGACCGCGTCCTGCCCGCGCCACAGTAACGGCCTTGGCCGATGATTCCGCTGTGAAAGGATCGGGCAAGAATTGCAGCAAGGTGGTGCAACCGGACTCGCAAATCCCGGTTGCACCCCTTAACTGATCGGTTAAGCTTCCTCGCAAATGGCGGCCTGAGTCCGCCAATTGCGAGAGGACGAGGCCGGTGCATTTCCACCCCAAGTATCATGCCGCCCGCAATCCCGATCGCGCCGCTGTGATCATGGGCGGCAGCGGCGAGGTGGTCACCTATGCGCAGCTCGAGGCCAAATCGAACCAGTTCGCGCAGCTGCTGCGCTCGCGCGGGCTCCAGATCGGCGATACGATCGCACTGTGCCTTGAAAATCGGGCCGATTTCTTCGCTCTGGCCTGGGGCGCGCAGCGGGCAGGCCTCGTCTACGTCGCCGTCTCGTGCCGCCTAGCCGCGCCCGAGATTGCCTACATCGCGCACGACAGTGGCAGCCGCCTGCTGATCGGTTCGGCATACACCGCCCCGGTGCTCGACGAAGTGGCAAAGCTGGCCCCTGAGGTGCCGCATTTGCGCTTCGATACCGAAGGCCCCCTTTCACTCGACGCCGCGCTGGCGGCGCAGCCTGCCACGCCCATCGCGGACGAGCGCGCCGGCTGCGACATGCTCTATTCCTCGGGCACCACGGGCAAGCCCAAGGGCGTGCGCATTCCGCTTCCCGAAGACCCCGAGATCGGCGCAGTCAATTCGCTGATCGGCATTGCGAACCAGGCCTTCGGCATCACCGGCGATGCGGTCTATCTCTCGCCCGCTCCGCTCTACCACGCCGCGCCATTGCGCTGGTCGATGACCATTCACCGCATGGGCGGCACCGTGGTCGCGATGGAGAAGTTCGATCCCGAGCATGCCCTCGAACTGATCGAGAAGTACAAGGTCACCGACAGCCAGTGGGTGCCGACGCACTTCGTGCGCATGCTCAAGCTGCCCGATGACGTCCGCACGAAGTACGATATCTCCAGCCTCAAGTGCGCGATCCATGCCGCTGCGCCCTGCCCGGTGCCGGTAAAGCAGGCGATGATCGCGTGGTGGGGGCCGGCCTTGCGCGAATACTACGCCGGCACCGAAGGCAACGGCTTCACCTTCATCGCCAGCGAGGACTGGCTGCAGCGTCCCGGCTCGGTCGGTCGCGCGATTCTTGGCACGATCCGCATCTGCAACGAGGAGGGCGACGAGGTTCCGCCGCGCACCGAAGGCCAGGTGTTCTTCGAAGGCGGCAATGCCTTTACCTACCACAACGACCCCGACAAGACGCGCGACGCCACCAACAAGCACGGCTGGACCAGCCTTGGCGATGTGGGCTGGGTCGACGAGGACGGCTACCTCTTCCTGACCGACCGCAAGAGCTTCATGATCATTTCGGGTGGAGTGAACATCTACCCGCAGGAGATCGAGAACCTGCTTGTCACTCATCCCAAGGTGGCCGACGTCGCCGTGATCGGCGCGCCCGATCCCGACATGGGCGAGAAAGTCGTTGCGGTCGTCCAGCCGCGCGACATGGCCGAGGCTGGTCCGGCACTTGCAGCCGAGCTGACCGAGTGGCTGAACCCGCAGCTTTCGCGCGTGAAGATGCCGCGCCAGATCGACTTCCGCGAGGAGCTGCCCCGCGAACCCACCGGCAAGCTGTTCAAGCGCCTGCTCCGCGACGAATACAAGCAGGCCTACGAAGCCGCGCAAGCGGCCACGGTCTGAGGGAGGACAGGACAATGTCAAGCGTTCCAGTGGTTCCGGCTGAGGTGGGCCGCGCCGTCATCGACCCCAAGTCCTATGGCACCTGGGACCCGTTGCTCGACCAGTTCGATGCCCTTCGCGCCAAGGCGCCCGTGGCCCGGGTCGTCGCGCCGCAAGACGAGCACGAGCCGTTCTGGCTGGTTTCGGGCTTCGACGAAGTGATGAAGGTCAGCAAGGACAATGCGACTTTCCTCAACCGGCCCAAGTCGGCCGTCTTCACCCTGCGCGTCGGAGACATGCTGGCCCGCTCGATCACCGGCGGGAGCCCGCATCTGGTGGATTCGCTCGTCGCCATGGACGCGCCCAAGCACCCGAAGCTGCGCCGCCTGACGCAGGACTGGTTCATGCCCAAGAACCTGTCGAAGCTCGATGGCGAGATCCGCAAGATCGCCAACGAATCGATCGACCGGATGCTGGCGGCGGGCGAGGAAGGCGATTTCATCCCGCTGGTCGCTGCGCCCTATCCGCTCCACGTCGTCATGCAGATCCTCGGCGTGCCGCCCGAGGACGAGCCGAAGATGCTGTTCCTGACCCAGCAGATGTTCGGCGGGCAGGACGAGGACATGAACAAGTCCGGCATCAAGGACCTGCCGCCCGAACAGATTTCGCAGATCGTCGCCGGCGCAGTGGCAGAGTTCGAGCGCTACTTTGCCGGACTTGCTGCCGAGCGCCGCCAGAACCCCGGCGAGGACGTCGCCACGGTGATCGCCAATGCCGTGATCGATGGCGAACCGATGAGCGATCGCGATACGGCAGGCTATTACATCATCGTCGCCAGCGCCGGGCACGACACCACCTCGGCCTCCTCGGCAGGGGCCGTGCTTGCCCTTGCCCGCGATCCTGACCTGTTTGACCGCGCCAAGGCCGACCGCACCCTTTTGCCCGGCATCGTCGAGGAAGCGATCCGCTGGACCACACCGGTTCAGCACTTCATGCGCACCGCCGCACGCGACACCGAGCTTGGTGGCCAGCAGATCGCCGAAGGTGACTGGCTGATGCTGAACTACGTCGCGGCCAATCACGACCCCGCCCAGTTCCCGGAACCGCGCAAGTTCGACGCCACAAGGCCAGCGAACAGACACGCCGCCTTCGGCGCTGGCTCGCACCAGTGCCTCGGCCTGCACCTCGCCCGCCTGGAAATGCGCATCCTGCTCGATGTGCTGCTCGACCGGGTGGAGAGCCTCGAACTGGCGGGAAGCCCGCGCCGCGTGAATTCAACCTTCGTCGGCGGGTTCAAGGCGCTGCCGCTGCGCTGGAAGGCGGCGTAACCGGGGTGACAACCGGCAGCACCAGCCTCACAATGGGCTGGTGCTGCACTTCCTTCCCGGCCCGCTCCACCGCACCCTGCTGCGCACTGCCCATGCCGCGCGGCTGTGGTACTGGCGCATCACGCGCAAGCGCGTCCGCGGCTGCAACGTGATCGCCGCCAATGCCGCAGGCGAAGTGCTGCTCGTCCGGCACAGCTACCACGCGCGCGACACGTGGATGCTGCCAGGCGGAGGGCTGGGCCGTGACGAGCGCCCTGAAGTGACAGCCTCTCGCGAACTGTTGGAGGAGACCGGCTGCATCCTTGATGCGCCGCGTCACCTTGGCACGGTGGTGCTGGACCGCAAGGGCTGGACCAATGCGATCGAACTCGTCGTCGGGACGACAGGGGACCTGCCCGCCGCCGATGGCCGCGAGATCGAGGAAGCACGCTTCTTTGCGGCCGAGGCGCTCCCGGCAAACACCAGCGGCCCGGTGCGAGAGATAGTTGCGCGCTGGCTGGCCGATCAGAACGGCAGTTCGGCCTGAAGCACCGTCGCTGCGGCGCCCTCGTCGCCTTCCTCGGCCTCTTCGCCTTCCAGCGCCGAGAGCGTCAGCCCCATCAGGCGGATCGGCTTGGGCAGCGGCAATTGCGCATCGAGCAGGTCGCGGGCGAGTGCGGCAAACTCCTCCTTCCCTGCGATCGGGCGCGGCAGGGACCTGGCGCGCGTGCAGGGGGTGAAATCGTTGAACTTCATCTTGAGCGTTATCGTTCGCCCGGTTGCCCCGCTGCGCGCGATCCGCTCCCACACGATCTCGATGATCCGCTCCAGTGTCTCGCGCAGCGCGGGGCCGGAGGAGATGTCCCGCTCGAACGTCCGCTCGCCGCCGACCGACTTGCGCGGCCGGTCTGCCTTGACCTGCCTGAGGTCGATCCCCCGTGCCGCGCGATAGAGATAGTCTGCCGAACTCCCGAAGTTGGCGCGCAGGAAAGCCAGGTCCTTGGCCCTCAAGTCAGCGCCGGTCTCTATGCCCAGCCTGGCCATCTTCTCAGCGCCGCGCGGCCCGATGCCATGGAAGCGCCGCACCGGAAGCGAGCCGACGAACTGCGCCCCTTCGCCCGGACGGATCACGCAGAGGCCATCCGGCTTGTTCTGGTCGCTGGCGAGCTTGGCGAGGAACTTGTTGTAGGACACCCCGGCGCTTGCCGTAAGGCCGGTCTCGGCCCTGATGCGCTGGCGGATCAGCTCGGCGATACGCGTGGCCGAACCGATCCCGCGCACATCATCGGTCACGTCGAGGTAGGCCTCATCCAGCGAGAGCGGCTCGACGTGCGGCGTGAAGTGCAGGAAAACGCTGCGGATCTGCTGCGACACTGCCTTGTAGACATCGAAGCGCGGTTTCCTGAAGATCAGGTCCGGGCACAATTGCACCGCACGGGCCGAGGGCATGGCCGAACGCACCCCGAACTTGCGCGCCTCGTAGCTTGCCGCTGCCACCACGCCGCGCCCGGACGATCCGCCGACCGCCACGGGCAGGCCCCTAATCGAGGGATCGTCGCGCTGCTCGACGCTGGCGAAGAAGGCGTCCATGTCGACATGGATGATCTTGCGCAAGGCAATCGCCTGACGGTCAGGCTCGTCCTGGTCTCGCGCAAATTCCATGTGCCCACGATACTCCGTTTCGCATTGCAACATAAACCCGGTTTTGGGGGATGGGATTTGAAGCCATTCTCGTTCAAAGGGTGATTATGCCCGCTAACGATTCCAACACCCTGCGCGCGCCGCGCACGATGGGCGAGCGCGAGACCATCGCGATGATGGCGCTCGTCATGGCGATGCAGGCGCTCGCCGTCGATGCCATGCTGCCCGCGCTTGGCGACATTGCGACGGATCTTGGCGTTGCCGATCCCAACCGCCGCCAGCTGGTGGTCGGCACGTTCCTGCTCGCCTCGGGCTTTGCCTCACTGCTCCCGGGTTCGCTGGCGGATCGCTATGGCCGCCGCCCGGTCCTGCTGACCTGCATGGCGATCTACATCCTGTTTTCGCTGGCCTGCGCGCTCGTCACTTCGTTCGACGGCATGCTGGCGATGCGCGTGGGGCAAGCGATCGGCTGCGGCGGGCTTGCCGTTCTGCCCGGTGCCATCATCCGCGATCGCTTCTCGGGCGATCAGATGGCCAAGCAGATGTCGATCATCTCGGTGATCTTCATGGTCGTGCCGATGCTTGCGCCGAGCATTGGGCAGGTCGTGCTGCTGTTTGCCGGGTGGCGCTGGATCTTCGTGCTGCTGGCCGTTCTGGCCACGGGCATGGCGGCATGGCTGTATATCCGCCTGCCTGAGACGCTGCACCCCGAATATCGCCAGGCGATCCGCCCGATGACGATCGCGAAGAACATGGGGCACGCTGCCACCAACCGCTCGGCCATCGGCTACGTGCTGGGCGGTTCGCTCACTTTCGGGGCGATGATCGGCTATGTGAACTCCTCGCAGCAGCTCGTCGGCGAACACTTCGGCGCGGGCAAGATGTTCCCCGTGCTGTTCGGCTTTTCGGCGCTGATGATGGCCTGCGCCAGCTTCTCCAACTCGCGCATCGTCGAGCGCTTCGGCGCGCGCCGCGTCTCGCACACGGCGGTAATCGCGTTCATCCTCGTCAGCGCGCTGCAGACCTTCTCCTCGAGTCTGGAAGGGCAGACGCTGTGGCAGTTCATGCCGCTGATGATCACGAACATGATCCTGATCGGCTTCATCGGCGCGAACTTCGGCTCGATCGCGCTGCAGCCGTTCGAACGCACGGCAGGGAGCGCCAATTCGATGCACGCCTTCCTGCGCATGGTGATCGGCTCGGTCATCGGGATCTTCGTCGGCCAGGCCTACGACGGCACGGCGCATCCGCTGGCGCTCGCGCTGCTGTCAGCAGGCGTGCTCAGCCTGCTGCTGGTGCTGTTCAGCGAAAAGGGGAAACTGTTCCGCCGCCTGCACCCGCCGGGCACGCCGCGCCCGATCGTGCTGGAGCATTGATCTGAACCTCGCCACCGGCGAGGTTCGTGCGGCACCGGCCCGCTCCCCCGCCCGGCCACCCACGCAAGTATCCTGAATGGGTGGCCGGGCGGGGGAGCGGGCCGGTGCCGCAAGATTCGAAACGCCAGTTTCGGATCAAAGAACTCTCAGGCGCGCAGGCTCAAGGCATTATCCGAGATCAGCGCCAAGGCTTCTGCTGCGGGTTGCGGCCGCCCCAGATGATACCCCTGCATGAGCCGGATGCCCAGAGCGCGGGCCGTGCTGGCCTGCGCTTCGTCCTCGACGCCCTCGATCGTGCAGTCGATGCCAAGCTGCCAGGCAAGTGAAACGATCGTACCGACGAGGGAACGCGCACCCGGGTCGGTGGCGAGGGCGCGGGACAGTTCCTGATCGATCTTGATCATGTCGAGCGGCAGGCTGTGCACCTGATTGAGACTTGACCAGCCCGCGCCAAAATCGTCCAGCGCGATGCGGAAACCGCGCGCGCGGAATGCCAGCAATTGTGCTTCGGCGCGCTTGGGATCTTCGAGCAGGGCCCGTTCGGTAACCTCCAGGATGATCGAATGCGGCGGCGCCCCATGGTCTTCCACCAGGCGCGCTAGAGCTTCGGCCGTGCCAGTCCGCATCACGTCGCGGGGGCTGAGGTTGATCGCCAGCCAACGTCCGTACTTCCACGCCGGGCATTCGGCCAGGGCGCGCGCCATGACCGTGCGGGTCAGTTCGCCGGTCCGCCCCGTCGCTTCGGCAAGCGACATGAATTGCCCCGGTGCCAGCCAGCGTTCGCCATCGGGGCTCCAGCGCACAAACGCTTCGAGGCCGATCACGCCGCCGCTCTCGGCATCGAGGATTGGCTGGTAGACGAGCTTGAGCCGGTCGGCGAGATTGCTTTCGTTGAACAGGCGGGTGATTGCAGCGCGATCCTGCAGCTCGGCCTCGTCGTCCGGGCTGAAGACGACGACGGCGCCATCGGAAAGCTCCTTGGCCTTGTAGAGCGCGGCGTCGGCCCGTTCGAGGCAATCGCTGACGCTGCGCCCGTCCATGCGATGGACGCCAATGGAGCCGGAAAAGCGCAGCACTGCACCGCCGTGCAGCACCGGGGCGCGCAGTGAATCTGAAAGCGCCGTACCGATCGCAAAGGCGGCTGCGTGATCAAGCGAGGGGTCGAGCACCACGGCGAATTCATCGCCTCCAAGCCGACCGAAGCAGCGCACACGCTCCATTCCGCCAAGCCGATTCGCCACGGCCTGGAGCACGGCATCGCCTGCCGCGTGGCCATAGGTATCGTTGATGTGCTTGAACCCGTCGAGGTCGATCAAGGCAAGCCATGCCCGTTGCACGCCCCTGCCGCTGCGTTCGATATCCTCGGCCAGCCGATCGAGGATGGCGCGACGGTTGAGACCCCCGGTCAGCGGATCGATGGTTGCCTGGAGCAGGTTCTCCTGCGCCAGCCGCGCCGCTTCGCGCTCTCGCCGGGTCAATTGCTGACGCGACAGTTCAAGCCGCACGAAATCGCGGTGGTGGCCGTTGGTGATCAGCAGCAGCAAGGTCGTCACCACCACTTGCACCAGCACGACCATCACCGCATTCGGATGCCCGCTGAAGAGGATCTGGCCAGTGGTCGGGATCGTTGTCGCAATCGCGATGCGCAATGCCGTCATGGGCGAATGGCCGAGGCCGAGAATCCCGGAAAACAGCGTAACGGCAAAGATATAGTGGATGAAGGATTGCGCTTCCCAATCACCATGGACGTAGAGCGCCATGCCCCACAGGGCGAACAGGAAACTGGCGAATGCTCCCAGCCAGCTCATCGAGGCGAGATCACGCCGGAGAACCGCCGTTGCACGCCGCTCGACCGCTGCCGGTCGCCAGTAATATGCCCGCCACAGCGCAAAGCCGCCGAGGAATATCGGCCCCGGCGCGATCAGCCAGACGGGCGCGATATGGCGAAACCGGAATGCCACAAGCAGCATGTCGAAGACGACGACGAGATAGAGAAGAGGCAGGCGATGCGACAGGCTTCGCGCATAGGCGAGCGTGAAGTTGTCGCCCTCGCGCTGCTGCCAGCTTGAAGAGAAAGGACGCGCATTACGCAGCGGACGGCCGAAGCGCCGTCCGCGAGCGACAAGACTGCGCAACCCGGTAAACATGGCTGCGCGGATAGCACCAAGGCAGTTAACAGCGCGTAAGGGTCAATTCCGAATCGGGTCTATCTGGCGTGGCAAATCATCGCCTTAGCTTTACGCGGAAAGCGCCGCGACCAGCTCCTTGACCTTCTTTTGCCGCCACTGCGGCAGGGGTGCGACGAGCCAGTAACCCTTGCGTGATGTCACGGGTTCGCCCTGCACGACCACGCGGCCCATGCCGATCGCATTGTCGACCAGTTGATAGGGCACGTGCGCCCGGCCCAGCCCGGCGCTTGCTGCGCTGATCGCGGTTCCGGCGTCGCCGACCGAGAAGCCGACATCGCCGCCGCCCGGTGCAGGATCGCCGGGCCAGCCGATCCACGGGCAATCGGGCGCGGCATCGGGCGCGGCCACCGTCACCATCAGCGGCTGGCCCAATGCGATGCCTTCCAGTTCGCCCGGCCCCTCGGCCCAACGCACCGCAAGGTCGAGATTGGCTTCGGTGAAGTCGATATCGGCATCGCCTCCCACGAGCGAGAAGCGCATCTGCGGATTGCCGGCGCGAAACGCCGCAAGGCGGGGTGACAGCCACGCGGCGAAGAAGTCGCGCGGGCAGGCGATCGTGTAGACATGGCTCGATTGCCCGGCCTGCATCGCCTGCACGCCTTCTTCAAAGCGCAGGAAGCCTTCGCGGATCGCATCGAGACCGGCAATCGCCTCGTCGGTGAGTTCAAGGCCCTTCGAAGTGCGGCGGAACAGCACGACACCGAGCAGGTCTTCCAGCGCGCGGATCTGCTGCCCGACCGCCGCCGGCGTCACCGCCAGTTCGTCGGCGGCGCGCGTGAACGAGAGGTGCCGGGCCGCAGCGTCAAGCACGCGCAGGCCATTGAGAGGGAGATGGGTCCGCTTCATTGCGAACCGGATTTAGTTCGCCGGAGCCGGTGCCGCCAGAGGAAAGAACGGAATCGCCACATCGAACAACGAGCCATCGGCACGCTGCATCGTGTAATGGCCCTCCATGCTGCCATGGTGGGTGCCAAGCGGGCAGCCGGAGACGTAGTCGTGGCTCTGCCCCGGCTGCAGGACGGGCTGTTCGCCGACGACGCCATCGCCATCGACGAAGTTGATCATGCCCCGCCCGTCGGTGATCCGCCAATGGCGCGACAGCAGTTGCACCGGCTGGTCGCCGTCGTTCTCGAGACGGATATGATAGACCCAGAACCATTTGCCTGCTTCCACCCGCGACTGTTCGGGGAGGAAGTTCACGGCGACTCGCACCGTGACGCCTTCGGTGATGGCGGCATGCTGGAAGAGCTGCTTCATGCCCATCAAACTATCGCAAACCGCCAGATGTTCCAACGCCGATGTGCAACTTTGTGCCGCCTGCCCATGAAGGCATTGCCCAAAAAGGGTGGCAGGCGCAGAGGATGATGCAATGCTGATCCGCGCCCCTGCCATTCTCTGCTCGGTCCTGCCCAACGGCGAACACGGCGCGATCATCCGCGTGCTGACCGCCGACCACGGCCTTGCCGCCGCCTATGTCGCCGGGGCGCGGGGGCGCGAACTGCGGCCCGTGCTGATCCCGGGGAACCTGATCGAGGTTGAAGTGCGCTCACGCACGGCTTCGCAACTGCCATCTGCCCGCGTCGAGCTCGTGGCAAGTCGGGGGCCGTGGCTGTCAGAACCACTGCCCAGCGCGGGGATCGGCTGGGCCTGCGCGCTGACGGCAGCGACCTTGCCCGAAGGCCACCCTTACCCGGTGCTCTACGAGTCGCTCGTCGCCTTGCTCGATGCGATCTGCCATGCGCCCTCGGCCCGAGGATGGGCACGGGTCCTGGCTGGCTACGAAGTACTGCTGCTGCGCGAGGTCGGATATGGCACGGCCCCAGCCCCTCCGCCAGACGAGCAATGGCCCGATCTGCTGGCCCGTCTGGAGCGTCAGGGCAAGGCCATCGCCAACCGCCTGCTTGCCGATCGCACGCGCGATGTTATGGGGGCGCGCGCGATTCTGCTCGGCCGCCTGAGAAGGATTGGCTTCGACGCATAAGCGGCGAGCGAGTGCAGGGACGAAGGGGTATTTCATGAAGATTGCGGTTCTGCCCGGTGATGGCATCGGTCCCGAGGCGACGCGTGAAGCGGTCCGCGTGATCGAAGCGCTCGGCCTGCCCGACATCGAGATGAAGGAAGCCCCGGTCGGCGGCGCGGCCTACAAGGCCTATGGCCACCCCCTTCCGGCGGAGACTCTGGAGATCGCGCGCCTTTCCGATGGCATCCTGTTCGGTGCGGTAGGCGATCCCGATTGCGATTCGCTCGAACGCCACCTGCGCCCGGAACAGGCGATCCTTGGCCTGCGCAAGGAACTGACGCTGTTCGCCAACCTGCGTCCGGCCAAGGTCTTTGCCGGCCTCGAAGGACATTCCGCCCTGCGCCCCGAGGTGGCCGGTGCGATCGACATGGTCATCGTGCGTGAGCTGAATGGCGACGTCTATTTCGGCGAAAAGGGCTTCCGCACTGCCGCCAACGGTGACCGCGAGGGCTACGACGTCATGTCGTACAACGAATCCGAAGTGCGCCGGATCGCCCATGTCGGCTTCCGCACCGCGATGGGCCGCGCCAAGCGCCTGTGCTCGGTCGACAAGGCCAACGTGCTCGAAACCAGCCAACTGTGGCGCGACGTGGTGATCGAGGTGGCCAGGGAATATCCCGAGGTCACGCTCGAGCACATGTATGTAGACAACGCCGCTATGCAGCTCGTCCGCGCGCCGGGCAAGTTCGACGTCGTGCTGACCGGCAACCTGTTCGGCGACATTCTCTCGGACCAAGCCTCGATGTGCGTAGGCTCGATCGGCCTGCTTGCCTCGGCTTCGCTCGGCGAGCGCCAGACCGCGCACGGCACCTTCGGCCTTTACGAGCCGATCCACGGTTCGGCCCCCGACATCGCTGGCCAGGGTCTTGCCAATCCGATGGCAACGATCCTTTCGGCGGCGCTGCTGCTGCGCCACTCGCTGGGGCTGGCAGAAGCGGCAGACCGGGTGGAGGCCTCCGTGGCCAGGACTCTGGCCGATGGCGTGCTGGGTCGCGATCTTGGCGGTAGCGCCGGGACGACGGAAGTAGGTGACGCGGTGCTCGCAAGGCTCTAAAGGCCCCGTCCGATGCTCCAGCTAGCCGTTATCCTTCCGACCTATCGTGAACGCGCGAACATCGCGCCGATGGTCGCGCGTCTCGACGCTGCGCTGCAGGGCGTGGCGTGGGAAGCGATCTTCGTTGACGACAACAGCCCCGATGGCACCGCCGACGAGGCGCGCCGCATTTCGCTTACCGATCCGCGCGTCCGCGTGATCGAGCGGATCGGTCGCCGCGGCCTTGCCTCGGCTGCGATCGAGGGCATGTGCGCCACGGCTGCCCCGATCGTCGCGGTGATGGACGCTGACCAGCAGCATGATCCCGAACTGCTGCCCAAGATGCTCGCTGCGGTCGAAAGCGGCGAGTATGACCTCGCTTATGCCTCGCGCTTTGCGGAAGGTGCGAGTACCGAGGAATGGGGCCGTCCCGACCGCGTCAAGGCGTCGGGCCTGGCCAACCGCATCGCCAACAAGGTGACCGGCGTCGAACTGTCGGACCCGATGAGCGGCTATTTCATGCTTCGCACCGAAACGCTGCGCGCGGACGCGCACCGTCTGTCCGGCGTCGGCTTCAAGATCCTGCTCGATATCCTTGCGACGGTCGACCGCCCGCTCAAGGTCAAGGAATTCCCTCTCAACTTCGTCGCCCGCATCGAGGGCGAGAGCAAGCTGGACCAGACCGTAGTGTTCGAATTCCTCGTAGGCCTGTACGACAAGTGGCTCGGCCGCATCATCCCGACACGCTTCGCGCTGTTCGGCACCGTAGGCGCCATGGGTGTCGCGGTGCAACTGGGCGCGCTGTGGGTGCTGCTCAAGGTCATTGCCGGCGAACGCTTCGTCTATGGCAACTGGTCGGAAAGCGCGACCTTCAACACCGCCAACACGCTGGCGGCGATCATCGCCATGACCTTCAACTTCGTGCTCAACAACGAGCTGACCTATTCCGACAAGCGCCTGCGCGGCTTCGGCCCGCTGCTGCGCGGGTGGGCGCAGTTCGGCCTGACTTGTTCACTGGGCCTGCTGACCAACGTCGGTTCGGCTGCCGTGCTCAAGACCATCGGCTTCCACAGCGTGGTCGCGGTGACCGTCGGCATCGTGCTCGGCTCGGTGTGGAACTTCGCGCTGTCCTCGCGCTTCGTCTGGGGCAAGTACTGATTTGCGCGCGGTCGCGGGGCTTCCGGGACCGCAAGCGCTTCTGCTCGGGTTGACCGGCGCAGGGGCTCTGTTCAGCCTGATCGATACGCCTTACCCGGCACTCGCGCCGCTCCAGAACCTGCCGACGCTGTTCATCGTTGCCATGCTCTGGCTCGCGCTGCGTCGTTGGCCCATGCCGACCAGCGCGATCATGTGCATCGCGGCATTCATGGCGCTGCACACCATCGGCGGGCGCTACATCTACTCGTACGTGCCCTACGAGCAGTGGCTGGGCGCACTTGGCCTGCCCTCGATCGACCATGCTTTCGGCTTGGGTCGCAATTCATGGGACCGGCTCGTTCATTTCAGCTTCGGCGCCTTGTGGGCCTGGCCCATCGCCTGCTGGCTTGCGCGCCATCGCGGGCTTTCGCCTGCGCTGGCCACCTACATCGCGGTGGAGTTCGTGCTGGCAGGCAGCGCGCTTTACGAAATCTTCGAGTGGCAGCTTACCGTGGTCATGGCCGGGCCGGATGCAGATGCGTATAACGGGCAGCAGGGCGATGTGTGGGACCCGCAGAAGGACATGGCGCTTGCCGGGCTTGGCGCTCTGACCACCGCAGTCTGGTTACGGCTGCGCGCTATTTCCAGCTATTGAGCCAGGTGTAGTCCCGGTAGGAATCCTTGCGCGGCAGTTCGCCTGCCGAAAGGATCGGGTAGAAGCCGATAAACAGCCCGAACGACAGCACCAGCGTCACCTTGGTCGGCCAGCGCAGGCCCAGATCCCACCACTCGCCCAGGACCAGCGCAAGGGCGGCCAGCAGGAAGCAGCTGGCCAGCATGTAATGGTAGTAGAACTGCACCGGCTTGCCGTTGATCGCCCAGAAGCCGACGAGCAGGACATAGGCGGCGAAGACCAGCAGGTGGAGCCGCTTTGCCCCACCCTTCATGCCTTTGAACCCGTCCCACGCACAGAACAGCAGCGCGGGCAGCCCGGCGAGCATCGTGAACGGATTGCCGATCATCAGCACACCACGCTGCGCACCATCGACCTCTTCATAAAGGAACCAGATCGCCCGGATGTTGGCCACCCACTGCCACCACACGCTCATGTAGGTGTGCGGCTTCTTCACGCTGTCCTGCAGTTCCAGCATGTATTGCTGCCAATGCCACAGCCCGCCTACGGTCATCGGCTGCTTTTCATAGAAGAAGGCGGGCAGGAAGGTGGCAAGATAGACCACCACCGGGACCACCCCCAGCCATAACGCCGCCTCGACCAGCGAGACACCTGGCACCGGTCCGGCCTCGCGCGAGGCCCACAGAAGGCCACTCCTCCTGCCCTTCAGCGCCTCCCAGCGGTTCAGTGCAAAGACCAGTCCCGGCAGCGGCAGCAGAAGCGCGCCATTCCACTTTGCGCCCAGCGAAAGCCCCATGAATACGCCCGCCAGCAGCAGGTGAGACCGCGCCAGCAAGGCCCTGCCGGAAGGATTGCGCCAGGCGAGCGCCCATTGCCACATGGCCAGCGCCATGAACCCGGCCATCGCCATGTCGAGCAGGGCAATCCGCGACATCATGAACCAGATGAAGTCCGTTGCCAGCAGCAGGCCGAACAAGACCGTGGCCGAACGGGAAAAGCTCGCCCACCACAGCGCCCGCATCATTGCCCAAAGCCCGAGCCCGCCAAGCACGGCCGAGGGGAAGCGCCAGCCGAACGGGGTATCGCCGATCAGCTGCATCGACCAGGCGATCAGCTGCTTGGCCAGCAGGGGATGCTCAGGGTTCAGCCGCGACGTCAGGTCGATCAGCCGCCTTGCCGCGGGCAGGTAATGCACCTCGTCGAACATCGGCTTTGACGGAATGCCGAGCCGGTGCAGCACGAGGAGGAAGAACGCGGACGCGATGACCGCGCACCAGAATGCAGGGTCTTTCTCGCGCGGGGCTGCGGTCTGGAACTGTTGCGTCATGCGTCCTGACCGATAGGGCGCGCAGGGCCGCTTCGCAATCCCGCCGCTTGCGCGCAGCCGTCCGGAAAACTAAGGCGGCTGGCATGAAGAGAACTGCTGGCCAGGACCGTTCGATCACGCAGAAGTGGCGTCCCGCAACGCAAGCCGTGCGCGGAGGCACGTGGCGTTCGGAAATGGGCGAAACGTCCGAAGCGCTGTTCCTCACCTCCGGCTTTACCTACGACGATGCCGCAACGGTTGCCGCACGCTTCGCCGGCGAGGCGGAAGGCATGACCTATTCGCGCCTGCAGAACCCCACGGTGCAGATGCTGGAAGAGCGCATCGCCCTGATGGAAGGAGCCGAGGCGTGCCGCACGCAGGCCACCGGCATGGCGGCGATGACCACCGCCCTGCTCTGCCAGCTTTCGGCCGGGGACCACATCGTCGCCGCCAAGGCCGCATTCGGTTCGTGCCGCTGGCTGGTCGACAACCTGCTGCCGCGCTTCGGCATTACCGGCACCACGATCGACGCTTCGGACAACGCTGCGTGGGAAGCCGCAATCAGGCCGAATACCAAGGTGTTCTTCTTCGAAAGCCCGGCGAACCCGACGATGGACATTGTCGATCTCGAATTCGTCTGCGCGCTCGCCAAACGCCACGGCATCACCACCGTGGTTGACAACGCCTTTGCCACCGCTGCTCTGCAGCGCCCGATGGACTTCGGCGCGGATGTCGTCGCCTATTCAGCCACGAAGATGATGGATGGCCAGGGCCGCGTCATGGCTGGCGCGGTGTGCGGTTCGGCGGAGTGGATCAACAACGTCCTGCTGCCGTTCCAGCGCAACACCGGTCCGAACATCGCCGCGTTCAACGCCTGGGTCGTCCACAAGGGCCTCGAAACGCTTGACCTGCGCATCCACCGCCAGAGCGAGAACGCGCTCAAGGTGGCGAGCTTTGTCGAAGCCCGCGTGCCCCGTCTGCTCTATCCGTTCCTGCCCAGCCATCCGCAGTACGAACTGGCGAAAAAGCAGATGAAGGCGGGCGGCACCATCTTCTCGTTCCACCTCGATGGTGGGCTGAAGCAGGCCCACGCCGTTCTAGATGCGCTGCAATTGATCGACATCTCGAACAACATCGGCGATTCGCGCTCGCTGATGTGCCATCCGGCCTCGACCACGCATTACGGCGTCGGCCCGGAAACCCGCGCCGACATGGGCGTGGGCGAAGGCATGCTGCGCCTCAATGTCGGCCTTGAGGACCCCGATGACCTGATCGAGGATCTCGACCAGGCCCTGCGGGCCGCGGGTTTGTGAAACCATCTGCCTGAAATTGCGCCAATTCGGTTGCATCGCGCCACCCTTGCCGTAAATAGGCAGCCGGGTGGGGTCGCAACGGAGCAAGCTGCTTTGCTGGCCGAGGCCCATCTATCTGCCATAATCCAGTCTTCCGATGATGCGATCATCAGCAAGGACCTGCAAGGGACAGTCCTGAGCTGGAACCCGGCGGCCACGCGCATCTTCGGATTTGCGGAAGCGGACATGATCGGCCAGTCGATCCGGCGCCTGATCCCGGAAGATCGGCAGGCCGAAGAAGACGATATCCTTGCTCGCATAGCGCGTGGGGAGCGGGTGAAGAGCTTCGACACCGTCCGCCAGCGCCAGGACGGAGCCCTCATCTCCGTCTCGCTCACGGTCTCACCGATCTACGACCAGGCAGGAAAGATCGTCGGCGCAAGCAAGATCGCCCGCGACATCACCGCTCGCGAGGAAGGCCAGCGCGCCTTGCGCGAAAGCGAGATGCGCTTCCGCATGCTGGCCGACAACATCACCCAACTGGCATGGGTTGCCGACCGGTCCGGTTGGATAGGTTGGTACAACAAGCGCTGGTATGACTACACCGGCCTTGCAGAAGGCGATTGCGACGGCTGGGGCTGGGATCAGGTCCATCACCCGGACCACCTCGAAAGGGTCCTTGCACACTTCAAGACCAGCATAGAATCCGGGGTGGAGTGGGAGGACACCTTCCCTTTGCGATCGGGCGACGGGGAATACCGCTGGTTCCTGTCGCGCGCGCTACCCATTCGCGACGCTTCGGGCGCGATCCTCTACTGGTTCGGCACCAATACCGATGTGACCGACATGCTCGAGAAGGAAGAGCAGATTCGCGTTCTCCTGATGGAGGTGAACCACCGCTCGAAGAACCTGCTTGCCGTCGTTCAGGCCCTTGCCCGCCGTTCGGGCTGCAAGGACCCGGATTTCCTGCACCGCTTCGAACGCCGCCTCGCCAGCCTCTCGGCCAATCAGGACTTGCTGGTCCGACGCGGCTGGTCGACCATCCTCATGGATGAGCTGGCCGAGGCCCAGTTGGCGATACTGGGGCGCGAGGCGCGGGCGCAGATCGAATTGCGTGGAGCCTCGATTCCCCTCAGCCCCCGCAGCGCCGAGATCATCGGCATGGCGTTGCACGAGCTTGCCACCAATGCGCTCAAGTACGGCGCCCTGGCCGCGCCGGCAGGCAAAGTCGTGCTGTGCTGGGAGGAAACCGCAGATCGCTTCGTCATCGACTGGCGTGAGAGCGGCGTGCCCCTGATGTGCGTGCCGACGCATCACGGGTTCGGTACCACGCTGATGCGGCATATCCCGGCCCGAAGCCTCGATGCCGAAGTGACCATCGATTACGCGCCGACCGGGTTGCACTGGCGGCTGGATTGCTCGCTCGCCACGGCAAGGATGCTGGAAAGCTGAACCTCAGGCGGCGCGCCGGCCTTCACAGTGTTCTGCTTCTACCTCGGCCTTGGAAGTTGCCTCTTGCTTGTCCTGCGTGATCAGGCGGTTTTCCGCCCGCCCCATTGTCCAGTTCTTGCCGAGACGGACCTTGCTGTTGGGCGCACACCAGATCTCGCCCGACTCATCGAGCGCCGTGACCCAGATGAGATTGTGCTCCTGGCCATAGTCGATCATCCCGATCGCATAGCCATCGCCCTTGCCCAGCACGTGCAAGGGAATTGTCGGATTGAGTTGCGTAAACACGGTTGTCTTCCTGCAGTGCGCCGTCGGGCGCCAACTTGATGCAGGTTAAATCCGCGAAACGGGAAACGGGTTCCTCACTCGCCCTTTGAGGCAGCCTCAAGCGCGGCGATGCGGGCCTTGAGCGCTTCCACTTCCTCACGCGCGGAAGCAGCCAGTTCCTTGACCGCGTCGAATTCCTCGCGGCTGACGAAATCGAGGCCTCCGAAGATTTCCTTGGCCTTCTCGCGCGCGTTTTCGCCCGCCTCGCGGCCCATGCCCGCAATCGTTCCCGCCGCGCTGTTCAGCAGCTTGACGAAGTCGGCGATCATCGGGTTTTCACTCTGCATGGGCTTGGGTCCTGGCTGGCATTCGGTTCCCGCTATGTGGGCCGCCATCAAGCCTTGCGCAAGTGGCCGGACAGGTCAGATTTCGACGCGCTCGGTCGTCACGGTGCCGAATGCGCCATCGGCATCGGGGTTCAACCGGCCGAACTCGAACGTCAGCACCGAAGCGAAGCAGACCCACGCGAGATATGGCAGCAGCAGCATGCCCGCGACCGGGCGCACGCGCCAGAACAGTACCACCATCAAGACGATCGCCACGGCCATGGCAACGGTGATCCAGAACGCCACCGTGATCTGGTGCAACGCGAAGAACGTAGGGGACCAGGCGAGGTTGATGAGAAGCTGGACCACGAACATCGCGACGGCAATGCCACGACCCGCCGCGCCGCGTGCCGAGAGAACCATCGCCAGCGCCAGCCCCATCAGAACATAAAGGACTGTCCAGACGATTCCGAAGGCAGCCGGCGGTGGATAGATCGACGGCTTGACCAGCGCATCGAACCACGGGTTGCCAGGGCCGCTGCCCGCAGCTTGTCCGGACAGAAACCCGAGAGCGACGACAAGGGGAATGGTGAACAGCGACCAGCGCAGAAGACTGGCGCGAAGCTGTCCCGAAGAGGCAAGATAGTTCATGGCACCCGCAAGCAACTGCGCAAAACGCGCGATTCGCCGGGGATATTGGCGAGGGGTTGCCTGCTCTGCAATCGGAAGTCGTCCCGCATTGCATCCCGCGCGGAGACACAATCCGGGGAAAACTCAGCAACGCAGCGCGGAAATCAGAAATTCGACGTTGCCTTCGGGTCCGGTGATCGGGCTCGGGACGATGCCCTGAACCTCCCAGCCTTCGCCTTCCAGCCAATCGCGCACCTCGCCGCAGACGCGTTCGTGAAGCGCGGGATCACGCACCACGCCGCCCTTGCCGACTTCGGCCTTGCCCACTTCGAATTGCGGCTTGATCAGCGCGACGAGGCGGGTCGGTCTCGTCGCCAGGGAGAGCGGCACTTCCAGCACCTTGCGCAAGGCAATGAAGCTGGCATCACAGACCACCCAGGTCGCTGGTCGATCGATGTGTCCCGGCGTGAGGATGCGCGCGCTGGTCTGTTCCAGTACGGTGACGCGCGGATCCTGGCGCAGCTTCCAGGCGAGCTGGTTGGTGCCCGAGTCCACGGCAAAGACGTGCTCCGCGCCGCCTTGCAGCAGTACGTCGGTGAAGCCGCCGGTCGAACTGCCGATGTCCATCGCGGTGACGCCGGATGGATCGAGGCCGAAATGCTCGATGGCGTGGGCGAGCTTGATGCCGCCGCGCGAGACCCAGGGGTGATCGCGTCCACGCACATCCAAGGCGGCATCGAGAGCGAGCGCCTGCCCGGCCTTGGCGATCCTGGTCTCGCCCGAGTAGACCAGCCCGGCAAGGATCAGGGCCTGCGCGCGCGCGCGGCTTTCGACCAAGCCCCGTTCGACGAGCAACTGGTCCACGCGAAGCTTGGATGCGCCGGGCTGTTTGGGGGGGCGGGTTGAGGTCACGGCGCGTTCCTTCCATAACTGCATCATGAAGATCAACCATGCACACCGCCCCCGCCTCGTTTTATCCGGTGCGCTGGCTTTCGTCCTGCCATTGGCCCTTTCCGCCTGCGCCGCGCCGACGGTGGTCCCGCAAGCCGCGCCGCCGCCGGCCCCTAGGCCAACCCAGGCACCGCCCCCGCCGCCACCTGCGCAGACTTTCAAGGACTGGCGCGATGCGCCACAGACCGTGGGCAACTGGCGCTATGAGCCGGGGGTCGCCCGTTTCGGCCCGGGCGACGCCACACTGTTCGCCATGGCCTGCAACCGCGCCGCAGGAACGATGAGCCTGATCCGCACCGGCACTTCCACCGTGCCGCTGCCGATGACGGTGGCAACCACCAGCGATATCCGCCCGCTTTCGGCCGATCCGGCGCCGCAGGGCCAGCCGCAACTGGTGGCAACGCTGCCCTCACGCGATCCGCTGCTGGATTCCATGGCGTTCAGCCGCGGTCGCTTTGCCATCGAGGTGAACGGCTTGCCGACGCTCTACCTGCCAGCCTGGGCCGAAGTGGGGCGGGTGATCGAGGATTGCCGGAAATAACGCGATCCGCCTGCATGGCCGCCTGCATGGCCAGTTGCCTATCCGGTTGCAGGGGTGACCATACTGCAGGCGCGAAGCGGAGATTGTGACGACAATTTTTTTTCGATCAAGTCTTGTTGTTTTGCCATGGATGAATCACATTCAGAACAAGGCCGGTGAGAATACAAACTCCCGGTCCAGCAGGCCCAACAGCCTGTGACTTTGGCTCAACAGCGCGAAAGGAGGTGATCCGATGTCTCATGGTTCAGCAGAGAGGTCGGTACAGTCCCGCGCGAGGCATTATCGCTGAGTTTCGATTAAGCGATAAAGGCTTCGTGGGCGGCACTTCCGGCCGCTGACCATGCGAAGGGCCGCTCGGATTGACCGACGCGGCCCTTCACATTTATTACATTCCCCTTGCCTTTCGCGCAATAATAGTTCACGGCGCTGCTTCCTCGATTCTAGCGCAAGGACTGCCCCATGGCGACGCTCGCCGACAACAGCCTCACTTTCACCAAGCATCCGCACCCGGCTCCGGTTGCTGCGGACGTGCGGGCGCAAGTGCTGGCGAACCCCGGCTTCGGCACCGCCTTCACCGATCACATGGTCGAGATCGACTACGCCGAGGGGACCGGCTGGCACGACGCTCGCGTCGTTCCCTATGGCCCCATCGCGCTCGATCCTGCGGCTGCAGTGCTGCATTATGCGCAGGAAATCTTCGAAGGGCTGAAGGCCTATCGCCTGGCCGACGGCGGCATCGCCCTGTTCCGTCCGGAAGCCAATGCGCAGCGCTTCAATGCGTCTGCGCGCCGCCTCGCCATGCCCGAACTGCCGGAAGAGCTGTTCGTCGATGCCGTGCGCCAGCAGGTGCTGGCCGACAAGGACTGGTTCCCTACTGTGGAGGGCGGCTCGATGTACCTGCGCCCGTTCATGTTCGCCAGCGAGGCGTTCCTGGGCGTGCGGCCTGCGAAGCAGTACAAGTTCATGGTGATCGCCAGCCCGGCCGGCAACTACTTCAAGTCGGGCGCGCCGGCGGTTTCGATCTGGGTTTCGGACTATACGCGTGCTGCGCCCGGCGGCACCGGCGCGGCCAAGTGCGGCGGCAACTATGCCGCCAGCCTCGTGCCCACCGCCGAAGCCTTCTCGCGCGGGCACGATCAGGTCCTGTTCCTCGATGCAGCTGAACACAAGTGGGTTGAGGAACTGGGCGGCATGAACCTGTTCTTCGTGTTCGATGACGGTTCGATCCTGACGCCTGAACTGACCGGCACGATCCTGCCCGGCATCACCCGTTCGAGCCTGCTCAAGCTTGCCGCCGAGGAAGGCCTGACCGTGCGCGAGGGCCGCTACAGCCTTGACCAGTGGAAGGCAGACGCGGCTTCGGGCAAGCTGATCGAGACGTTCGCCTGCGGAACCGCGGCGGTTGTCACGCCGGTCGGCAAGGTCGCCAGCCACGAGGGCGAGTTCACGATCGGTTCGGGCGGTCCCGGCCAGCTGACGCAGAAGCTGCGCGCCAAGCTCGTCGGCATCCAGCGCGGGGAGATTGCCGATACCCATGGCTGGGTGACGCGGATCGCCTGATAGCGAGACCTGAGAAAACGAAAAGGCCCGCCGATCCATGTGGAACGGCGGGCCTTTTTCATTGCGTCTGCCTCAGAAGTCGAACTGCGCCCGCATGCCGATGACGTCGGCGTTGTAATTGCGATCCGCACCTGCAGCGACCGCGGCATCCTTTAGCCAGAGATGGCCGTAGTCGACAATGAAGCGCACGTAGTCCGTCGGCACCCACAGCAAGGAGGCACCGACGAGCTGCTGGCGGCCGCCCAGCACGCCCCCACCAGCACCATCGACGTCGTTGAGGTCGAGCCAGTCATAGCGGGCGTTGACCTGCACCGCGCCAATGCCGCCCTTGTCTACACCGTTCTTCGGCTTGATCCGGGTCCAGGTGCCCTCGCTTGCCTTGTAGGGAAGCGTATCCCCCTTGGTCAGGAACACGCCCGCTTCGACATAGCCGCCGTTGAAGGTGGGGTCGGCAATCCCGGCCGGACGGTTGACCTTCATCCACTGCGATTCAGCAGTGAAATGCACCGGACCGCCGGTCCAGCCCAGTTCCACGCCGTAATTCGTTTCCGACAGCGCGCTGATCGCCTTGGTATCGACGAAGCGGATGTCGGTGGTGTGGGTGAACGGGCGCGCGCGATAACGCACGGTGGCGCTGCTGTCGTTGAGGTCGTGGTAGTGCGCCGAGCCGCCGATGTGCGCCTGGCCGCCGAACAGCCTGGGCTGCAAGGCAAAGCGGCTGTCGATGGAATAGCTGTTGTCGGTATCGGCGTTGAGGTCAGTGACGTTGTCGGAGAACACGCCGACTTGCGCCAGGACCATGCCCTTCTGGTACTGTGCAGAAAGGCCGAGGCGGCGCTCGAAACCGAAGGCGGTGTTGAACGCGGCGCGCTCCATGAAGCTGGTGAACAGGTCGGACTCGGTGTCCTCCATCGATTCGAACGGTTTGTGCTGGCCGATCGTGAGCGTAAGGTTCCTGATACCGGTATAGGTGAGGTAGACGTCGGTCGGATCGACACTGCTGTTGGCGATGTCCGCCTCGATACGGTAGCCGAAGTTGCCGGGAATGGTGCCGTCGAAGCCCAGGTAGGCGCGGCGGAATTCCGTGGCGAGGCCAAGGCTCTTGCTGCCTATGGACGACGGCGCGGAGACCGAGGCGGTGTCAATCTGCAGGCGGCCGCGCGGCTTGAAGCTCCACTTGCCGGCCTTGGGGTTCTTCGGGTCCACCGGGGCTTCAATCTTCGGCCCACCATCCCAGCTGATCGCGACTGGCGGCTTGCCCGAAGCGGTCGGCGCAGGGATTGCGGCGACGGCAGTGGCGGTCGCGTCGCTCTTGGCCCTGGCTTCGGCGAGCTGGCCCTGCAAGGTCTGGATCTGCGCCTGCATCGCGGCCATTGCATCCATCTGGCTCTGCATCTGCGCCTGCATCTGCTGAAGCTGGGCCTGCATGGCGGCAATATCCGCGTTCGAGGACGCGGCCTCAGCCGGGACAGCCCAGCCAGCGGCGCAGGCAAGAGCGGTGATCGAGACGCGCGTTGCAAACTTCATGACGAATCCTTGAGCCTACCGGTTTGCGGCCAAATATGTCTGTAGTGTTACATTTTGTTGACGGTGGTTTTGCCGATTTGTCGCAAATGCTGCGGCAACGCCTCGCCCGTTGCGTTCCGGCCCTCGCCGTGGCATCGCTGATGCCTGCGTTAATCGCCCGGTTAGGGCGCTCCGGAGAGACCCAAGCATGAGCATTTCGTTCGAAGGCCGCGTCGCGATCGTTACCGGAGCAGGCGGTGGCCTTGGCCGCGCCTATGCCCTCGAACTCGCCCGACGCGGGGCGAAGGTTGTGGTCAACGACCTTGGCGGATCGCGCGATGGCACGGGCCATTCGGACGCAGCGCTCAAGGTCGTCGAGGAAATCGAGGCCATGGGCGGCGAGGCCATGTCGAACGGCGGCTCGGTCAGCGAATACGAGCAGATGGTCGAGATGGTCGCCAAGGCCAAGGAACGCTGGGGCGGCGTCCACGTGCTGATCAACAACGCCGGCATCCTGCGCGACAAGAGCTTCACCAAGATGGACCCGGCCGATTTCGAGATGGTCGTGCGCGTCCACCTGATCGGCTCGGCCTTCGCCACCAAGGCCTGCTGGGACCTGATGCGCGAACAGAACTACGGCCGCATCCTGATGACGGCATCGTCCACCGGACTGTTCGGCAACTTCGGGCAGGCCAACTATGGCGCGGCCAAGCTCGGCCTCGCCGGGCTGACCAAGACGCTCTATCTTGAAGGCGCGAAGAACAACATCAAGGTCAACACGCTGGCCCCGGTTGCCGCCACGCGCATGACCGAGGATATTTTCCCCGAGGAAGCCTTCAAGCTGTTCGGCCCCGAAAACGTCGTCCCCGCCGCGCTCTTCCTCGTCTCGGAAGATGCGCCGACCAACGCCATCGTCGGCGCAGGCGGCGGCGCATACCACGGCGCATGGGTCACCATGAACAAGGGCGTCCTGCTGGCACCGAACGAGCGCACCGTCGAAGGCTTCGCCGCCAACTGGGACAAGATCAGCGACCGCACCGGCGACTTCGCCCCGCAATCAGGCGCGGAACAGAGCCAAGTTATCATCGGGCAGTTGCAGGCGGCGATGAAGGGGTAACTGTCCGCTTTAAAACCACGTCGTCCCGGACTTGATCCGGGACCCCGCTGCCTTTTGCGGCCTCGGTGAAAACGCAGCTTGCGGCAAGAAAAGTGGGGTCCCGGATCAGGTCCGGGACGGCCAGGAGTGATCAGTCAAACTACTCGCAGCACCACGACGATCCCGCCCTGCGGAACCTCACACCCGGCGAGCACACGCACCGCATCGGCCCGTGCGCGTGACAGGACTTCCGGCGCAACGCCTGGATCATGCACCACCACGTCCGCCTGCCCCAGCAGCCGCGCGGCGCGTAGGGTAAGGTCTTCGGGGTCGTTCGAGGTCAGGGTGATTTCGAAGCGCCCGGACTGCCCTTCCGCGCCAGAAGCCAGCCAGTCAGCCACCTTCGCCTCGCTCCCGGCCCGGAACAGGTCGAGTTCGCCGCCCTCGTCCAGCGCCGCATCCAAAGCTCGGCGGCGGTCGGCGACCGAGGACCAACGCTTGCGCATCCCCTCGCGCGCCTCTTCCAGCGCGCGGGCCAAGGCGCCCAGCCCTTGCGGCAGCAGGCGCTCCAGCCGCAGGCGCAGGATCTTGGCGAGGCCTGCCGAGGCCCCGCCCGTGCCCACGGCGATCAGCACCGGGTCACGGTCGAGGATCGAGGGCGTGGTGAAATCGCACAGTTCGGGCCTGTCGACCACGTTGACCAGCAGGCCGGCACAGCGCAGCCGGATCGCGTCGCCCTGCGCCATGTCGGGATTGTCGTGCGCGATGAAGGCGAGGCGCGCGCCGTCGTCGATCCCGGCGTTGATATCGCGGTAGATCACTCCGCCCGCGCGCTCGATCAGGCGCTGCTTGGCCGCGGCGGCATCTCCCTCGCCCAGCAGGATCACCGGCTGGCCCGCGATGCGGTGGAAGAGGGGGAGCGAATGCATCTTACTTGAGGAAGTCCGGCACGCGCTCTGCCGCCAGGATCGTCGCGGGATCGATGCGATCAGCCACCACGGCCCACTTGTCGCCATCGACCATGACTTCGGGCACCAAGGGCCGCGAATTGTAGGTGTTGGCCATCGTCGCGCCATAGGCCCCGGCGGTGCGGAACACGGCGAGATCGCCGCGCCCAACCTTGTCGATGGTGCGAGCCATGGCGAAGGTGTCCGAGCTTTCGCAGATCGGGCCGACGATGTTGGCGGTGAAGGTCTCGCCCTTCGGTTCAACGGCGGCGAAATCGTGCCAGGCGTCGTAAAGCGCCGGGCGCGCCAGATCGTTCATTGCGGCGTCGACGACGACCCAGGGGTGCCCCACGCCTTCCTTCACGCGGATCACCTCGGTCACCAGCACGCCGGTGTTGCCGGTGATGACGCGGCCCGGTTCGAACATCAGGGTCACGCCCCAGTTGCCGGTCACCCGCGCGACCATCGCCGCATATTCGGCGGGCTGCGGGAACACCTCGCCCGCCTTGTAGGGCACACCGATGCCGCCGCCCAAGTCCATGTGCGTGACGCTATGGCCAGCAGCGCGGATCTCTTCCATCAGCCCGCCGACCTTGTTGAAGGCGGCTTCCAGCGGCTCGAGCCTGGAAAGCTGGCTGCCGATGTGCAGCGTGAGGCCGCGCATGTTCAGGCCCGGCGTATTGGCCAGTCGGCCATAGATTGCCGCAGCACGATCGAACGGCGCGCCGAACTTGTTCTCGGCCTTGCCGGTGGAAATCTTGCCGTGCGTCCCGGCGTCAACGTCAGGATTCACGCGCAGCGCGGCCGAGGCAACCTTGCCCATGGACGCGGCGATTTCCGCCAGTTCCAGCCCCTCTTCCTCGCTTTCGAGGTTGAACTGGCCGATCCCGGCTTCGATGCCACGGCGCATTTCGGCCGCGGTCTTGCCCACGCCCGAGAACACGATGCCATCGGGCGCCATGCCTGCCGCCAGCGCGCGTTCCATCTCGCCTCCCGAGACGACATCGGCGCCGTAGCCTTCGGCAGCCAGGACCTTGAGCACGGCGAGGTTGGGGTTGGACTTGACCGCGAAGGCGATCTTCACATCGCGCAGCACGCCAAGGGCATCGCGGAACACGCGGGCGTGGCGGGTCAGCGTCGCGCGCGAATAAACATAGACGGGCGTGCCGACCGCCGCCGCGATCACCGGCAGGGGCACGTTCTCGGCGCAGAGCACGCCGTTGTTCAGTTCAAAATGGTCCATCGGAAATTCTCAGTCTTCGGGAGGCAGGTCGAAAGGATCGTCTTCGCGATCCTGCGAGCGGCGACGCGGCTCGACGTTGCGCGCAGGGGCTGCCTGCGCGGGGGTTTTGAGCAGATCGTCCGCGCCCGGCTGGACCTCGCGGCCATAGGGGATCGGCGGCGGCGTCTGGTCTGGCGCCAGCTTCAGCTCGGCCTTGTTGCCGCAGCCCGCCAGAGCGAGGGCGCCAAGGGTGCCGAGCAAAATGGTACGCGAAAGCTTCAAGCCGATTCCTCCAGCCCCAGCGCGACGCGCGCCTGGGCCACGCGCTTCCTTACCTCGTCCGGCGCGGTTCCGCCATGGCTGCAACGCGCCGCCACGCTCGCCTCGACGGAAAGCGCGGCGTAGACGCGATCGTCGATGCGCTGGTCAATGGCCTTGAGGTCCTCAATCGAGAGCTGATCGAGCGCGATGCCGCGCGATTCGGCCAGTTTCACGGCGCTGCCGGTGATGTGATGCGCCTCGCGGAACGGGATGTTCGCCTGCCGCACCAGCCAGTCGGCGAGGTCGGTCGCCGTGGCATAGCCGAGTTCGGCGGCGGCGCGCATCCGGTCGGTGCGGAACTTCGCTTCGGCGACCATGCCGGTCATCGCGGCGATGGACAGGGCGAGCAGGCTGGCAGCTTCAAACACCGGCGGCTTGTCGTCCTGCATGTCCTTCGAATAGGCCAGCGGCAGGCCCTTCATCGTGATCATCAGGGCGGTCAGGCAACCGACGATCCGTCCGGAATGCCCGCGCACCAGTTCGGCGGCATCGGGGTTCTTCTTCTGCGGCATGATCGAGCTGCCGGTCGACAGGCTGTCGGGCAGCGTCACGAAGCCGAAGGGCTGGCTTGCCCAGATGATGAACTCCTCGGCCAGCCGCGAAAGGTGCAGCGAGCACTGCGCCGCCGCCATCAGGTAATCGAGCGCGAAATCGCGGTCTGACACCGAATCGAGGCTGTTGTCGGTTGGCCCGTCAAAGCCGAGCGCTTCAGCGGTGCGGAAACGGTCGATGGGGAATCCGGTGCCCGCCAGCGCCGCCGCGCCCAAGGGGCTGCGGTTCATGCGGCTGCGCGCATCGGCAAAGCGCGAACGGTCCCGCCCGACCATCTCGTAGTAGGCCATCAGGTGATGGCCAAGCGTGACGGGCTGCGCGGTCTGCAGGTGGGTGAAGCCGGGCATGATCGATGCGGCGTGTTCGCCTGCGCGGCTCACCAGCGCCACCTGTAACTGCTTGAGGCCAAGCTCGGCCTGGTCCATCGCATCGCGCACCCACAGGCGGAAGTCCGTCGCCACCTGGTCGTTGCGGCTGCGCGCGGTGTGGAGGCGCCCTGCCGCCGGGCCGATCAGTTCGGCAAGGCGGCTTTCGGTGGTCATGTGGATGTCTTCGAGGTCCCAGTTTTCGGGCACCCCGTTGGCCTCATACTCCGCCGCGACCTGATCCAGCCCTTGCGCGATCAGCGCAGCATCCTCGGCCGAGACGATTCCCTGCGCACCCAGCATGTCCACATGGGCCTTTGACGCGGCGATGTCTTGCCGCCACAGCGCCTTGTCGAAGGGAATCGAGGCGTTAATCTCGCGCATGATCGCCGAGGGACCGCCTGCGAAGCGCCCGCCCCACATCTGGTTGGAGCCTGATTTGTCGCCCATGTCCGTCTATTCGCCCAAAGTGCTGTTGCTCGTGGCGGCCCTTGCCGTTGCGGGGTGCGATAGGCAAGCGCCGAGCGACTCGCAACCGCAGAGCAGCGCGGCACCTACGGAATCTGTCGCCAAGGGCGAATTCAATGGCACGCTCGACATCGCCAATCGCGGCAAGGACATGCCCGACTTCACCGTGACCGACCCGTCGGGCAAGTCGCTCAAGCTGCGCGACCTCAAGGGCACGCCGGTCCTCGTCAATCTCTGGGCCACCTGGTGCGGACCCTGCGTCCTCGAGATGCCGATGCTCGACAAGCTGGCAGCGGACAACGCGGGCAAGCTCCGCGTCCTCACGGTTTCGCAGGACATTGAAGGTGGGGCGAAGGTCGCACCGTTCTATGCCGAGAAGAAGTTCGCCAAACTGGAACCCTGGCTCGACACCGAGAACAACCTCGGCTTCTTCTACGAGACGGGGATGCTGCCGACGACGGTGCTTTACGATGCACAAGGCAAGGAAGTCTGGCGCATGATCGGCGCGCATGACTGGTCAGGTCCAAGGACCGCCGCGATGCTCGCCGAAACCCTCGAGAAGTAGGCCGTTGGCGCAGGGGAGTTGGCCCCTTGCCCCGGAGAGTTGGGGGTGAGTTGGGGGAAACTTGCCCCAGAGTTCAGGAGAGTTGGAAACGGAATGGTTTGACATTCGCTCACGCGCCACTAGAGCGGCCGGCGGGCCACGCGGTCCCAACGCCGCGCGTGCTCTCTGCAAGGAGAGACTACAATGTCTGCTACGATTCCGGCTCGCAAGCCTGCGCGCCCCTTCTTCTCGTCCGGTCCCTGCGCAAAGCCGCCCGGATACTCCCCCGAAAAGCTCAGCACCGAATCGCTCGGCCGGTCACACCGCGCCAAGATCGGCAAGACGCGCCTGCAGTATTGCATCGACCTGATGCGCGAAGTGCTGCAGCTGCCCGATACGCACCGCATCGGCATCGTTCCGGGGTCTGACACTGGCGCTTTCGAAATGGCGATGTGGACGATGCTGGGCGCCCGCCCCGTCACCACGCTGGCATGGGAATCATTCGGTGAAGGTTGGGTCACCGATGCCGCCAAGCAGCTCAAGCTCGATCCCACGATCCTGCGCGCCGACTATGGCCAGATCCCCGATCTGAACGCGATCGACTGGTCGAACGACGTGCTGTTCACCTGGAACGGCACCACCTCGGGCGTGCGCGTGCCGAACGCCGATTTCATCCCGGAAACCCGCGAAGGCCTCTCGTTCGCCGACGCGACTTCGGCTGTCTTCGCCTACGACATCGACTGGTCGAAGATCGACGTTGCCACCTTCTCCTGGCAGAAGGTCCTTGGCGGCGAAGGCGGCCACGGCGTGCTGATCCTGGGGCCCCGCGCGGTCGAACGGCTCGAAACCTACACCCCTGCATGGCCGCTGCCGAAGGTGTTCCGCCTTGTTTCAAAGGGCAAGCTGGCCGAGGGCGTGTTCAAGGGCGAGACGATCAACACCCCCTCGATGCTCGCCGTCGAAGACGCGATCTTCGCGCTCGAGTGGGCCAAGGGTCTGGGTGGGCTGAAGGGCCTCCAAGCGCGCAGCGATGCCAATGCGGCAGCGCTCAACAAGATCGTCGAAGAGCGTTCGTGGCTCTCGCATCTGGCCGCTGACGAAGCGACGCGGTCGAAGACCTCGGTCTGCCTCTCGGTCGAAGGCGCGGACGCAGACTTCATCAAGAAGTTTGCAGGCCTGCTCGAAAAGCAGGGCGCGGCCTATGACATCGCCGGTTACCGCGATGCCCCGGCGGGCCTTCGCATCTGGTGCGGCGCGACCGTCAATGCCGAGGACATCGCCGATCTCGGCCCGTGGCTCGACTGGGCCTACGAGACGACCAAGGCCGAACTGGCTGCGGCCTGATCAAGGCTTGGCGCTGCTGCAGGGTAGCGCCAAGACCTTCCCGTTCTTCCAGTCGTCACCCTGTCCTTGGTTCAGGGTCCATCTCTCCCCCTCAACCGACATTTCGGGCCGAGGGATGGATGCTGAAACGAGTTCAGCATGACGGTGTCTCATTCTGATGGATTGGATCGAAACATGACCAAGCCCAAGGTTCTCATTTCCGACAAGATGGATCCCAACGCCGCCCGCATCTTCACCGAGATGGGCTGCGACGTCGACGTGATCACCGGCGAAACCCCGGAACAGCTGATCGCCCGCATCGGCGAATACGATGGCCTCGCCATCCGTTCCTCGACCAAGGTGACCAAGGCGATCCTCGATGCCGCCACCAACCTCAAGGTCATCGGCCGCGCCGGCATCGGCGTCGACAACGTCGACATCCCCTACGCCTCCTCGAAGGGCGTGGTGGTGATGAACACCCCGTTCGGCAACTCGATCACCACCGCCGAACACGCCATCGCGATGATGTTCGCACTGGCCCGCCAGATCCCGGAAGCCAACGCGCAGACGCAAGCTGGCCTGTGGCCGAAGAACGGCTTCATGGGCGTTGAAGTCACCGGCAAGACATTGGGCCTGATCGGCGCTGGCAACATCGGCTCGATCGTTGCCAGCCGCGCGCTTGGCCTCAAGATGAAGGTTGTCGCCTTCGACCCCTTCCTGACGCCCGAGCGCGCCGTGGAAATGGGCGTCGAAAAGGCCGACCTCGACACGCTGCTGGCCAAGGCGGACTTCATCACGCTGCACACGCCGCTGACCGACCAGACCCGCAACATCCTCAGCCGCGAGAACCTCGCCAAGTGCAAGAAGGGCGTGCGCATCATCAACTGCGCGCGTGGCGGCCTGATCGATGAAGCCGCACTCAAGGATGCTCTGGATTCGGGCCAGGTCGCAGGCGCCGCGCTCGACGTGTTCGAAACCGAACCCGCCAAGGAATCGCCGCTGTTCGGCACCCCGAACTTCATCTGCACCCCGCACCTCGGCGCGAGCACGACCGAAGCGCAGGTCAACGTCGCCCTTCAGGTGGCCGAGCAGATGGCCGATTTCCTCGTGACGGGCGGCGTCACCAACGCGCTCAACATGCCCTCGCTCTCGGCCGAGGAAGCGCCGAAGCTCAAGCCCTACATGGCGCTGGCGGAAAAGCTCGGCAAGCTGGTGGGCCAGCTCGCGCACGACAACCTGACCAAGATCGCCATCGAGGTTGAAGGTGCTGCCGCGCAGCTCAACCAGAAGCCGATCACGGCGGCGGTCCTTGCCGGCCTGATGAGCCAGTATTCGCAGAGCGTGAACATGGTCAACGCGCCGTTCCTCGCCAAGGAGCGCGGGCTCGACGTGCGCGAAGTGCGCCACGATCGCGAAGGCGAATACCGCACGCTGGTTCGCGTCACCGTCAGCACCAGCCAGGGCGAGCGGTCGGTTGCGGGCACGCTGTTCGGCAACGGCCAGCCGCGCCTCGTCGAGATCTTCGGCATCGGCATCGAGGCCGATCTCGACGGCGACATGCTCTACATCGTCAATTCCGACGCGCCCGGCTTCATCGGCCGCATCGGCACGCTGCTCGGCCAGTCGGACATCAACATCGGCACCTTCCACCTCGGCCGTCGCGAAGCCGGCGGTGAAGCCGTGCTGCTGCTCTCGCTCGACAGCCCGGTCCCGCAGGACGTGCTCAAGCAGGCCTGCGACATCGAAGGCGTACGCGTGGTCAAGGCGCTGAACTTCGTCTGATCCAGCGTCAGCGTGAAATCGAGGGGCGGGTGCAGCGATGCGCCCGCCCTTTGCTTTTGGCTACCTAGCCGCTAAGCGCCGCAACCATGACCGACGTCGATTCCAGCTTGCTGCCCGAGGGGCTTGAGGACCGCCTGCCTGCCGAGGCGGCGACCACCACGCGCGTGATGCGCAGCATTCAGGATGTGATGCACGGCCACGGCTATGACCGCGTGCTGCCACCGATGATCGAGTTCGAAAAAAGCCTCGCCGCCCGGATGGCGGGCATTCAATCACGCCGCATGTTCCGCTTCACCGATCCGTCGAGCCTGCGGATGATGGGTTTGCGTTCGGACCACACCCCGCAGATCGGTCGCATCGCGCAGACGCGGCTGGCCGAAGCGGCGCGCCCCTTGCGGCTGATGTATGCAGGGCAAGTGCTGACCATCAAGAGCGACGGGCTGAACCCCGCGCGCGAGAAGCTGCAGTGCGGCGCGGAGCTGGTCGGTGCGGACAATCTGGCGGCGGCTACCGAGATCGTCTCCATCGCCGTCGAGGCTCTGCAGGCCGCAGGCGCGCGCGGCGTCAGCGTCGATTTCACCCTGCCCGATCTGGTCGATACGCTCGCCGCCAAGGCCTTCCCGCTTGCGCCCGAACAGATCGAGGCGGTGCGCCGCGAACTCGACACCAAGGATGCGGGCGGCCTGCGCGATGTGGGCGGCGAGGCCTATGTGCCGCTGCTCTACGCCACCGGCGAGTTCGACAGCGCGATCGAGAAGCTTTGCGAGATCGACGCAGGCGGCGCGCTCGCCTCGCGCATCACTGCGCTCAGGCAGATCGCGGCCAGCCTGAACGGCGCGGCGCGGCTGACGCTCGATCCCAGCGAGCGCCACGGCTTCGAATACCAGACTTGGTTCGGCTTCACCCTCTACGCCGAAGGCGCGCGCGGCCCGGTGGGACGCGGCGGCACCTATCGCATTGCGGGCAATGGCAAGGACGAAGCCGCCACCGGCTTTTCGCTGTACCCGGATGCGTTGATCGACCTGCTTTCGGCCAGCGAAACGCCGGAGGACCGCGTGTTCCTGCCGCTGGGGCATGACCGTGACGAGGCGGCACGGTTGCGCTCGATTGGGTGGCGTACGGTTGCGGCGCTCAGCGATGCGGACAGTGCGCAGGGGTTGGGGTGCACACATGTGTTGGGCAAGGGTGGGCCGGAGAAGGTTTGAGAACAGCGAACGGCAGCTTTTGCGTCATTCTTCACTGGAAGACGCCTTTCCGGAGAGCGACGCCATTGCAGACAAGATGAGCCAGTTTGCGTATGCGCATAGCATGGACGCAGTTTTCGACATTCTTTGGTGGCTCTGGTGTCCCGTGGCGGCGTTATTGGTTCAGGCGGTCGCCATTCGATTGTATCGTCCGAGAAACGCCGCTCAAGAAACAACAGTTGGATGCTTAGCCTGACTCGCCAGCTTCGCAGTTGCGATGCTGTTTGTCTCCTGGTCAGGAATGCAGCTTTACGGTTTCCATTCAGACGATGCACGGAGCTGGGCTGGCTGGTTCGTGCTGTTCATCTCACCTTTTGGACTTCCACTGCTCTTCGGCGCACCAGTGGTGTTAATTCTGAAGGCTCTCCTGACTTGGTGGAAGGCAGTTACAATTTCTCGCCGCCGTTAGTGACCGCTGCCCACCCAATTCCTGCCATCCAAATAACAACGTCATAAACCCAAAACCCGTCGTCCCGGACTTGATACGGGACTTGGCTTTTCTTCTTCAGCGCTGGACCGTGGAACGAAGCCAAGCCCCGTGTCGAGCACGGGGCGACGGTGAGGTCGGTTTGGAAACTGCCATCCGCGCCATCCCAAACCTACCCCCCAAACACCCCCTTCAACCACGCATCCATCACCGGCGTCGCTGGATAGTCCGGTTCGCCCAGCTTGCGGTTGATTTCGGCGTGGCCCTGGAGGCCGGTGCCGGGGAAGCTGCCGTATTCGACGTTCACGCCCGCTTTCTTCAACGCCGCGCCGAGTTCCTGCGCCTGCGCCACGCCGTCCTTGCGCTGGACGTTGAGGAGGAGGAAGCGCGGGGCGTTGGGGGCGGCGGCGTGGTAGGTGGGGGATAGCGCCTTCTGGCGCGCCGGGTCGGTGCCGAAGGCCTGTTTGTAGGTATCGGCCATCATCCGGCCGGCCTGCTCCATCTGCTTCGGCACGTCATAGGCCGCGCCGTCGTTGGGCATCACGCCGTCGATATCGGCGAAGGACAGGCCTGCCTTGCGCAAGTATTGCTCGTCCGTGCCGACCAGCGCGACGAGGTGTGCGCCCGCGCTGTGGCCGGTGATGACGACCTTGCTGCGATCGATGTTCAGCTTGTCGGCGCGGGCCAGCAAATAGGCCAGCGCCTGCGCCACGTCGCTCGCCTGCTGCTCTACCGTGGCATTGGGCACGAGGCGGTAGTTGATCGAGGCAAAGGCATAGCCCTGATCGCGCAGATGGCCGGGCAGGGCATTGCCCATCGCGGTGTCCTTGCTCCCGCGCTTCCACCCGCCGCCGTGGACGTAGAGCACCAGCGGGACCTTGGGCTTGGGCCTGATGTCGATGGTCACCGGAGCCCAGAAGTCCATGACCTGCAGGGGATCGGAGCCGTAAGCGAAGGTCTGCGCGCCCGGCGCACGATCACGCTTGGCAGAGCCTTCCGCACGCTGCTCCATGCGCTTGGCGATGCGTTCGCGCAAACGCTCGCCGGGGCGCGCTTCCGCCAGCCCTGCGCCGAGAATGACCAGCGCCGCCGCGCCGGCGATCCATGTCCGCTTCATGCCGTGACCTCACCGTTTTCCCTTGCTGAGAAAACTGATGGGCCACGGCTTTATCTGCGATGAACCGCCAGATTCAGCAGGTGATCAGAAGCTGAAGCGGGCGCTCAAGCGAATATCGCGCCCGAACAGCGGGGCGACATCCTTGAGGAAGCTGGTGTGGCGGCGCGCTTCCACATCGAAGATGTTGTTGGCCTGCAGCATCAGCGTGGTCTGCGATTGCGCGCCGAACGGCTTCCACGAAACGCTCGCGTTGACCATGGTCCAGGCCGGCGTTTCAGTTTCGAACGCGGCAATGCGGCGCTGCGCCGTGGCATGCTCCACCTCCAAGCGCCCGCCGATCACGCTGCCACTGGCTTCCAGTCCGCCAATCAGGCGCAGCGGGGGAATGCGTGGCACGGCCCCGCCCTGTTGACCATTGGCGCCCAGCACATCGGCGCGGGTGTAATCGACAAGGCCGGTCAGTTCGAAGCGGGTATCGCCCGCCTGAGCCACGGTAACCGCGCCTTCGGCCTCGAAGCCATAGAAGCGGGCGTCGGCCTGAGCATACTGGAACACCGGCAGTTCGTCCTCTTCCTCGCCGGTGGGGTTGAGGAAGATGTAATTGTCGAACCGGTTGATGAAGGCGGAAAGCTCGACGCGCCAGCCTTCGCCGCGTCCGCGCAGCACCGCTTCGCCGCCGATCTGCCGTTCCTTGCGGAAATCGGGATTGCCGATCTCGAAGGCGCGGGTGGCGGCGTGGGCACCGTTGGCGAACAGTTCTTCGGCGGAAGGCGCACGTTCGCTGCGGGCCCCGCTCAGGGCAAGGCGGAAGCCACTGCCGAGATCGACCGAACCACCCAGCGAGAGCGAGACCGAATCGAACGTCCTCTCCCGCCCGATTGCAGCGGACCTGACGGTCGCATGCTCGTAGCGCGCCCCCGCTTCCAGCTTCGCGACGCCGAGGTCGAACTCCTGAAGGGTGAACAGGCCGATCTGCCGTGTCTCGTTGGCGGGAATATAGGCCTCTTCGCCCACGGCATTGAAATTGCGGCTGAAGTACTGGAGGCCACTGGCACCCTGCCAGCCGTTGCGCTGTGCCTGCACCAGTTCGGCGCGCGCTTCCCAGCTCCTGTTGAAGAAGCTGGTGCCGATTTCCCCGGTCGATTCAATCTCGTCGTGGCGATAGTCAGCCCACCCGCCGCGCACCTTCAGCTCCTTGAACGCGCCGCCCAGCGGCACTGCGCCGCGCACGTCGACGCGGGTCTGCCGCATGTCGAGGGTGATGTCCTCATGGCCGTGGCCCTCGTGGTCGTCTTCGGCCAGCGCCGTGACACCCCCTTCTTCGCCGTGATCGTCGTGGTGGATTTCAAGGCTGTTGGGAATGCCGTAGCGATTTTCGAGATGGCTGACGGCAAAGCCGAAGTTCGCACCATTGCTGCCGACCCATCCGAGACCACCGGCCACGTCCCAGGTGCGCGCGGACGTGTTCTCGAGCCGCCCCCGCGCCTGCGCCTCATCGGCCACCTCGCCACCCTCTTCCGCCGCTTCCTCACGCAGATCCTTGCTGAACACGAAGCCACCGGTGCGGTAATTGCCCGATTCAAAGAAGCTGCCGTCCAAATGCGCCACAAACCCGCCACCCAGCGGCGCGTTTACCGAGGCTGCGACATTGCGCTCTTCGGCTGCCGAGGCGAGGCCGGCCACGGCGTCGACGTGCGGTCCTGACTGGGGCACCTCGCGCGGGATGCGCAGATCGCGCATGTTGACCACGCCACCGATCGCGCCCGATCCATAGAGCAGCGCAGCCGGGCCGCGCAGGATCTCGATGCGGTCGGCCAAGAGGGGATTGACCGCCACGGCATGGTCGACCGATGTGTTCGACACGTCGAAGCTGCCGATCCCGTCGGTCAGCACGCGCACCCGCTCGGAATCCAGCCCGCGCAGGATCGGGCGCGAAGCATTGGGGCCAAAGAAGGTGGAGGACACACCCGGCTGGCGGGCCAGCGTCTCCCCGATGGTCGAGCGCTGCTGCAACTGCAGATCGTCACCCTGAAGGACGGTTACTGCCGACGCCACATCGTCGCGCTTGCGTTCGAACGGGGCGCTGACGACGATCTGGATCGACGGCTGAGTGTGCCCGTCTGCCTGGTCATCAGCTGCAGGAGCAGAAGCCTGCTGCGCCACGGCGGGGACGGCGAATGCAACAGCGCAAATCGGTGAAGCGCTGAGGAAGAGAGCAGAAAGACGCATGGAATGTCCTTGCTGAATGCGACTGGCCACCCGCCCTTCGGGCTGCGGCGTTGGCGGCTCCATACAGGCGCCGCACGCATGTTACAACATAACATTACATGAATCCGCCACCCTTTTTCCAAGGAAGAACGAGAACGCTAGGCCGGTCGGACGAGCAGGCAGGTGCCGGATGCAGAGAACGCCACGTCGGCGGCAGCAGCGGCAAGGGCGCAATGGCCTACGTCCACTGCCTCGCCCGCTACCGCAACGGCGGCATCGACCGGGATGACAAGGCATGGACCGTCATACGCATTTTGCACATCGGCCGCAGGCTCGCCAATCACGCAATCGGCACGGAAATACTTGCCGCTGGCCAGCTTGCCCGGTTTCGACAGAACACCGTGGCGCCGCAGCGAGGGGTCGTGCGGCTCGCCCCGTGCAACCGCAACGCTCTGCTCAAGGTGCAATTCGCGAGGTCGGCCATAGTCGTAGAAACGATAGGTGATGTCGCTGTTCTGCTGGATTTCGATCAGGCTTATACCCGCCCCGATCGCGTGCACTGTGCCGGCGGGAATATAGAAGAAGTCCCCGCGCTGAACCGGATACCAGTCCATCAGCTCTTCGATGCTGCCATCGAGCGCTGCTGTGCGCAGCGCTTCGCCATCCAGATGCTGGCCAAAGCCAATGCCCAGCTTCGCGCCCGGCTCGGCATCAAGGATCAGCCAGCATTCCTCCTTGCCGCGATCCTGCTCGCCCAGCGCCCTCGCCTGCGCGTCGCTGGGATGCACCTGCACCGAAAGCTTGTCGCTGGTGAAGATGTACTTGATCAGGACCGATGGCAGTTCGGGCGGCGGCTCGAACCAGATTTCGCCAATGCTCTTGCCCGAGTAGGATTCGAAAGGCGGGGGCAGATCGTTCTTTCCCCAAGGTTTTTCGACTATCCGCCTCGGCAGCAATTTCACTGGTTCGCAGCTCCGGAAAGTTTGCCCACGCCTTGCGCACCTTCGGGCGTGCAGACGAGGACTTCGTCGCCATCGACGACGATCATGAGGTTAGACGCGCCCACCACCGAAACGCGGGGGCCATCACTCATAACGAGTACGTTGCTGCAATCCTTCAGTTCCGCCCGACCGCGGACGGCATTGCCCGCTTCATCGCGATCTTGCGCTTCGTGCAGGGCCTGCCAGTTGCCGATGTCGGACCATGCCATCTCAGCCGGGACCATAGCTGCGCGCGAAGTGTTTTCCATGACGGCATAGTCGACGGATTCGCTGGGTACCTTGGCAAAGGCTTCGTGATCGGGATGAAAACGCATGCCATCTTCCCGCCCTTTGGCCACGGCCTCGCGCACGGCCGACAGAATGTCGGGCCGATGTCGGCCGAGTTCCTCGAGGAAGGTGCCGACCCTGAATGCGAATATGCCCCCGTTCCAGGCATAGTCGCCGCTGCCGAGGAACTCGATCGCGCGGGCCAGATCGGGCTTTTCGACGAAGCGCTCGACGCGGCGACCGCCGGTGCCGTCGATCGCTTCCCCCTGCTTGAGATAACCGAAACCGGTCTCGGGCGCAGTGGGCACGATGCCGAAGGAAACGAGCCAGCCATCCTGCGCCAGTGCCGCCGCCTTGTGCGCGGAGGCCCGGAAGGCATCGCAATCACCGATATGATGGTCGCTGGGGCAGACCAGCATGATCGCGTCTTCCGGCAGGGTCAGCGCGGCAAGCGCGATCGCCGCCGCAGTGTTGCGCGCTTCCGGCTCGACAATGATGCGGGTATTGGCAGGATCAGGCAACTGCTGCTCGACATGATCGAGATGAGCTGCCCCGGTCACGACGACTGGATTGCCAAAGCCTTCCCCCACCGGGCAGCGCAGGACGGTTGCGCGAAACAGCGTCTCGTCGCCTACTAGCGGAAGGAATGGCTTTGGCCGCGCCTTGCGCGAGCGCGGCCAAAGACGGGTGCCGCTACCGCCGCACAGGATCACGGGAACTGTATTGGTCATGTGTTGCCTTGATCTGACTTGCTGCAGCGCAGCGAAGCACTGTTCTAGCGAGTTGCATCCATTCTTGCCAGCATCTCGCCAACCGATGTCGTAGCGAACCCCACGGCGCTGTCTGATATGCCATATGGCACAAGCAACTGATCCTCGACCAGCAGCGCACCGCAAGTATAGACTACGTTGGGAACATACCCGAAGCGATCGGCATCAATGGCTGTCAGCAATGGCTTGCTTGAGCGCGCGATGACTTTCGAAGGGTCATCACGATCGAGCAGGGCGCAGCCCAACGCGTACTTGCGCATCGCGCCCACACCGTGCGTCAGCAACAGCCAGCCGTGGTCGGTCAGAATGGGGCTGCCGCAGTTGCCGATCTGCACGAATTCCCAAGGGAATTCCGGCTCCATCAGCAGCACGCCATCATCTTCCCAGCGCTCCAGGCTGTCCGAGCGGAGCAGGAACAGGTTCTTGCCGTCCTGCCGGCCGACCATGCAATATTGCCCGCCCACCTTCTGCGGAAACAGCGCCATGCCCTTGTTCCGACCGGCGCGCCCGACGATGGGTTCAAGCAGGAAGGACCGGAAATCCCGCGTGCGCAGCAGTTCGGACCTGATATCTGCTCCGGAATAGGCAGTGTAAGTGCCGATCCACTCGTAATCCCCACCGCCATGGTCAAAGCGGACAAGGCGGAGGTCTTCCAAGCCGCCGCGTTGCTGTTCGGTCACAGGAAAGATCACGCTGTTGGAAAGCGTGCTTTCTGAGTGCCGATGCAACGTGACGGCGCAATCGGCCCCTTGGCACACCGTCAGGCTGTCGTCCGGCAGCATGGCTGTTGCAAAATGGCTCTGCGGCCAGAGTTCGAAAGCGCCGTCGGGAAGGGCAATGCCTTCCCGGAAGACGATCGAACTGATGTGCCCCTCGCCCACGGCACGCAGGCTCATCACGAACCGGACTGCGCCGTCGGTCATGCCCGACTGGTCGGGATGCGGCACGATGCTCGGGTTCATCAGGGCCGCAGCGGCATAAGTGTATTCGTGGCAGAAGTAGGCACCGATGAGCCGCTTGCGGCGGATCGACAGTTCCGAACCATCGAAGTTGAGCACCGCCTCCATCTGGCGATAGCGCTCCTCGAAAAGCTGTTCGGTCTGCCAGTGACGCTCCTCGAAATCGTGGAGCACGCGCGCGTACTCCTCGTCTGCCTCCTTGTGGCCAAGCGAAAGGACATCGGCGACGAGCTTGCGCGCGCGCGCGCCAGAGCCGCCGGGCCCCTGCCAGCCAAGATGAAATGGACGAAGCACGACCCTGGAGGGATCGGCATGAAGTCGTTGTTCAAGCACCCGCAAGCTGTTGCGTACCCTTGCTGTTGATCTTCATGGCAATGGCATGGGGCGGAATAGGTTCCTGACGGATCGTTCCGGAACCCGGTCGCCGCGCAATATCGACCATGGCGTAATGCGCAAGTTGGAACGCGAGGATAGACTCCGCACCGCAGTTGAGGTTGACCCCTTGCGGGGTCACGCCATCGCGGCAGCGGCCTGACACGATATCGCCAAGCACCTCGCCGCGGTCATTACCGCCCAGGAACCAGCGATAGGCGGTTTCCGCATGACGCAGCCATGTAATATCACCGGTCGCGGCATAGGCGGTCGCCGCCGCATCGACCGCAGCCCAAGCTTCCAGTGGCTGCTGGTCGAACGGCATGTTCTCATAAGGCCGACCGAAGGTTTCCGAACCCACCGGGCGGAAGTGCCCCTGCGCCGAAACCTGCTGCCGCGCAATGAAACGCAGCGAGGACAGGCCGGATTCCACCCAGTCAGCTCGCTCCAGAACCTGCCCGGCCCCGATCAGCGCCTGGGAAAGGCGCGGATTGTCATAGCTGAGCACGGCTTCGAACCAAGCCCAATCGGGGCGACGCGCTTCGTTGAGAAGGTTGGCAAGCAACTCGGCGCCGTGGCGAAGGCTGTTCAGCGCCTCGCCATGTGCAGGGTTGGCGCGCAAAGCCTCGATGCAGCCGAGCATCACGAACGCAACCGTGCGAGGGGCATCCATCGTGCAAACCGGAGCAAGCGCGATGTCGAACCACTGTGCTGCCCAGTGCCGAAGCCCGGCGTCCGGCGCATCGTTCATGGCCCGGCCCAGCGCCCAGACCGTTCGGCCATTGCTGTCGGCCGATCCGATCGGTTCACACCAGGTCCGGTCAAAGTTCATGAAGTTGCGAAAGGCGCGCGCGTCGGGATTCCAGGCGTGCTGGATGAACGAGGCATAGACCATGGCCCAGCGCTGCCGCTCTGCCAGGGGCACGGTGTCGGCCACTCCCATCAGCATCAGTGCCCGCACGTTGTCATCCAGGCAGTAGCCATGACGGCGGTCGGGCACTGTCAGGATGGAGTGTTGCAGCATGCCGGTGGCATCGCTCATCGCAGTCACGCCAGAGAAGCCCGGCGTCGCGAGCAACGGGGTCGTGCGATCAGGTCGGACCACCACGCTTTCGACCAGTTCGCGGGCGGCGCCGGCAAAGCGGGGCCAGATCGTCTCGCGGCCCTTGCCCCAAGCGCGCTTCTGCACGGCATGCAGTTCGTCGGGATCATCAAGCAGGCGATTCACAGCGGCTGCAATCACATCGGCCCGGCGCGGATCGACCAGAACCCCCACCCCATCGGCAAGGAGTTCTCGGGCGTGGACATATGGGGTCGAGACCACAGCCTTGCCCAATGCCACGGCATAGCTGAGGGTCCCCGAGGTGGATTGTTGCATGTTGGGGTATGGGGTCAGGTAGATGTCGCAGGCCTCGAGCTGGTCGAGCAGTTCGTCCAGATCGAGGAAGCGGTTGTCCCACTCGATGTTGGCGGCAACACCCAGATCCTGAGCGAGGGCCTCAAGGCTCTCGCGATAGCGCTCGCCTTCGCTGGCAACGAGGTTGGGGTGGGTGGCACCAACGATGCGATAGACGACATCGGGATGGTTCTGCACGATGGCCGGCAGCGCCTCGATGACCGTTTCAAGCCCCTTGCCTGGGCCGAGCAGGCCGAACGTCATCATAACGCGCCGTCCCTCATGGCCGATGCGCGCCTTGTAGGCCTCGCCACGGCCGAACGGACGGTCTGGCGCGCCATGCGGAATCACCATGATGCGTTCGGGAGCAACGCGGTAGAGATCCTGCAGCAGCCCCATCGAGTGCTGCGACATGACCATGACCCGCGAGGCGCGGCGCAGGATGTGCTCAAGAACGTCGCGCTGATGCGCGGATGGCTGGGCCAGAACCGTATGCAGGGTGACGATCAGCGGCGCCGCAACCCGGTCGACGAGTTCGAGCACCATATCGCCATCCGCACCCCCGAAGATGCCGTATTCGTGCTGGAGCCAGACCGCGTCGACCGCGTCCTCGTTCATGCGGCGCGCCGCGGCACGATAGTCCTCGACCTGATCTGAACGGATGAGCCCGCGCACATCGTCGTATTCAAGCGGCGAACGCGCATCGTCGATGACGTGAAGATCGACCGAGATGTCCGAATGATGCGCCCGGAGCTGCTCGTAGATATCGGTGGTAAAGGTGGCGATGCCGCACTTGCGCGGCGTGTAGCCCCCAATCAACGCAACGCGGCAGGGCGCTTTCTGGCCGCGACGGAGGAAGGAGAGGACTCCGGGAGCGGAAGCGTCGCCGGTGCCGAAGGCATTTTCGATGAGAGTCATGGCGTGCAGGTTTCCGAAGGCTCGTCGCAAACCGCATGGCGCGGATGCTGTACTTTCGATGAACCAACGCAGGGAGAGCAATCCGGTTGCATTGCGATGCAACAAAAATAGCGCGGAAATAACGCAGGTTACCGCAAAAGTTCTTCTATCCAACCATTTGTATAACTTAGGATAAAAGAACTGCTATGTTGCAGTGCAGTATTATGGTTCGAACCAGCGCTGTTCCCAGCCGTAGCTGGAGGTAACCGGATTGCCTTCCGCATCAAGCGCAGGCCGAAAGCGGAAGCGCTCGGTGGCAAGACGGCAAGTTGTCGCATCGGCCTCGGGCACGCCACTCGCGCGGTAGACACGGCAGGACGATACGCGTCCGTCCGTGCCGACCGTCAGCAGGATAACCACGCGCTTGCCGATGCGTTCCTGCTGGCTGCTGACCGGGTAGTCACGGGTCGAGCGGATATCTCCGGCGATCTTTTCTGCCTTCCGGGCAAGACCACCACCCGAACCATTGCCGCTGGCGCCGCTGCCGGTGCCCGTGCCCTCACCACCGCCGCCGGTCCCCTGCCCTTGCGCGGCTGCGCCCGAACGCGCGTCTTGGCCGGTCGAGGCGACCGGTGGCGCATTCTCCTTGCGCGAAGGGACGCGAGCCTTGGCGATCACCGGTTTGGGCTTGGCCTTCTTCCCCTCCTCCCCCGAAGCGCCAGCGGGTTCGGGCGTGGTCGGACTGGGCGTGGGCTTGGGCTCGTCCAGCGGCACATCGAAAGTGCTGGTGGTGAAAGCCTCCTTGGCCAGATCGGTCATGGCCGGGACCCCGCCGAAACCGTGGATCACACCCCACAGCACAACGATATGCAACAATGCGGCGAGCACGGTGGGCGCAAGCCGCTCGCGCCCGCTGCGCTGGCGGTCGCGATAGCGCCCTGACGGCGTGACTGCGCCACTCGTCCTATCCACGTACTGCCCTTGCATCTGCGGCCAAACGCATTCGGGTCATCTATGGTTGCAACCATTCAGGCAGAATGGAAAGCCTCAGGACGAAACCCTATGGCAGGAACGGCGCGGCAACATCCTTCGGTACGCGCAGGATGCGGCCTGATGCGCGGTCGATAATCGCCCAGGTGGTCTTCGCGCTGACGATGACCTTGCCGCCTGCGTTGCGGAAATCCACGCGCCGGTCGAACCTCGCGCCGGTGGGCGGTTCCGGAATAAAGGTCTCGGCCGTGACGCTCTCGCCCGAAACGATGTTTCCGCGATAATCGATCTCGTGCCGCGTCACGACCCAGACGTAGGCCTGTTGGTGCTCGGGTGAGGCGACCGCGGACCAGTGCGCGGTGGCGATATCCTGAATCCAGTTCACCCACACCGCATTGTTGACATGGCCAAGCTCGTCGATGTGCTCGGGGCCTGCGGTAAAGGTGAGGGTGTGGCGGTTACTCAAGCATCCACCCCCAGCTGCCACAGGATGAAGGCGAACTCTTCCGCCGTTTCCTTTAAGGATTCGAACCGGCCCGACTTGCCGCCATGGCCCGCGCCCATGTTGGTCTTGAGGATCAGCTCGTTGCCGTCGGTCTTCACCTCGCGCAGCTTCGCCACCCACTTGGCAGGCTCCCAATAGGTCACGCGCGGGTCGTTGAGGCCTGCAGTCACCATCAACGGCGGATAGCCCTGCGGCTTGACCTGATCATAGGGCGAGTACGACTGGATCAGTTCGAACGCCGCCTTGTCCTCGATCGGGTTGCCCCATTCAGGCCACTCGCCCGGTGTCAGCGGCAGGTCCTCGTCAAGCATGGTGTTGAGCACGTCGACGAACGGCACGTGGGCCACGACCGCGCCCCACAGGTCTGGATCGGAATTGATCACTGCGCCCATCAGTTCACCCCCGGCCGAACCGCCGGAAATGCTGATCTTGCCAGCCTGCGTGAACCCACGCTCGATCAGGCCCCTGGCGACGTCGACGAAGTCGTTGAAGCTATTGGTCCGCGCTTCCAGCTTGCCCGCCTTGTACCACGCGCGGCCAAGATCGTCGCCGCCGCGGATATGCGCGATGGCATAGGCAAATCCGCGGTCGACAAGGCTCAGCCGCGTGGTCGAGAAGCCCGGCCCGATGGCGATGCCATAAGCGCCGTAACCATAGAGGTGCAGCGGACCGCCCTGTTCGCCATTGATGGCCGCGCGGTCCTTGCGCCAGACCACGCTGACCGGGACCATCGTGCCATCGCGCGCCGCAATTTCCAGCCGCGCCGTGTCATAAAGCGAAGCATCGTACCCGCTCGGGATTTCCTGCACCTTGAGCAGGGTCAGGCTGCGGGTGGCCACGTCATAGTCATAGGACGACGCCGGGCTGACCATCGATTCATAGCCGACGCGCAGCACGCTCATGTCCCATTCGGGATTGTCGCCAAGCGAAGCTTCGTAGCTTGCTTCGGGAAACTCGATCGGTTCGATGCGAGACGGATCGTCGTAATAGCGCACCTCGATCCGGTCCAACCCGCGCACACGCCCTTCGATCACGTAGAAGTCGCGGAACAGGTCGAACCCGGTAAGGTAGAAATCGTCCGTTCCCTCGATCAGCGTGGTCCATTCGCCGGGATTCGCGAGCGGCGCCGTGGCGAGGCGGAAGTTCTCGTGGGTATCGTTGGCGTGGATATAGAGAACGCCGTCGCGCTCATCGACATCGTACTCCACGCCCTTCTGCCGGGGTTTGACCAGCAGGGGTTCGGCAAGAGGATCGTCCGCCGGAACCAGTCGCACCTCGCCCGTCTCGTGGTCGCCGGTCGAAATGATCAGCCACTTCTCGTTGGCCGAAAGCGACGCGCCCACGCGGAAGCCCTCGTCGTCCTCGTGATAGAGTTCGACGTCGTTCTCCAGCGGCTGGCCAATCCAGTGCAGGCGCGCGTTGTCCGTCCGCCAGTTCTCGTTGGCAAGGCTGTAGACGAGGCCGGTGTCGTCCTTCACCCAGATCAGTCCGGAAAGCGTGCCGGGGATCTCGTCGGGCAGGACCTCCCCGGTGGCGATGATCTTGATGCGGGCGGTGAAGCGTTCGGAGCCGTTGTCATCCACCGACCAGGCGAGCTTCGTCCCGTCCTTCGACACCGCAATCGCGCCAAGGCGGAAGTAGTCCTTGCCCTCGGCCAGGGCGACTTCATCGAGAATCAGTTCGTCCGCGCTGCCATCGTCGGGCGCGCCAACCGGCCTGCGCCACCACTTCTTGTATTCGGCGCCTTCCTCGAACTCGATCCAGTAGAGGAAGTCGCCATCCTTCTGCGGCACGGACTTGTCGGCTTCCTTGATGCGGGCGCGCATTTCCTGGAACAGGGCGTCGATGACCGGCTTGCGCTCGGCCATGCGAGCCTCGAACCAGGCGTTCTCGGCTTCGAGATGGGCAAGCACGGCCTTGTCGGTGACCTCGGGATAGCCGGGATCGCGCAGCCAGGCGTAATCGTCGGAGACGGTCAGGCCATGATGCGAAAAGCTGTGCGGAATGCGGGCGGCGACAGGAGGTGTGGCAATGCTCATCCCCCGCATCTATGTTGCGTGCATGATGCCCGCAAGGCGGGCCGCCCACATTCAGGACCGATCCCATGCTGATGCAAACTCATGAAGCCCGCCTCGACGCCTTGCGCAAGCAGCTTGCCAAGGAGGGGCTGGACGGCTTCGTCATCCCCATTTCTGACGAACATATGAGCGAATATGTCGGCGCCTATGCCCAGCGGCTGGAATGGCTAACCGGCTTCGGCGGCTCTGCGGGCACGGCGGTGGTGCTGGCCGATGAAGCCGCGATCTTCGTTGACGGACGCTATACCCTGCAGGTGCGCGATCAGGTCGATGGCAAGCTGTGGTCGTACCAGTCGGTGCCGCAGACCAGCGTTGCGGAATGGCTCGGAAAACATGCTCCGCAAGGTGCGAAGATCGGCTACGATGCCTGGCTCCATGCCAAGAGCTGGGCGCAATGCGTTGCCTCCGCACTCGAACCGCGCGGCGCCTCGCTGGTGGCAGTCACAGACAACCCGGTCGACGCGGTATGGCAGGACCAGCCGGCGCCCTCGCTCGCTCCGGCCGTGCCTCATGCCACCGAACACGCCGGCAAGTCGGCAACGGAAAAGCGGGCCGATGTGGCCGAGTGGCTCGCATCGCAAGGGCTCGACGCTGCGGTCATCACTGCGCTCGATTCGGTGGCCTGGCTGCTCAACATTCGCGGCGAGGACGTGGATCGCACGCCGGTGGCGCTCTCGTTCGTCATCGCCAATGCCGATGGCACCGCCGACCTGTTCATCGCGCCCGAGAAGGTCACGCCCGAACTGACGGCGCATCTCGGCAACGCGGTTCGCGTCCAGCCGCGCGAGGCCTTCGTCCCGGCGCTCCAGGCGCTCAAGGGCAGAAAGGTGGCGGTGGATCCCGAACGGGCGGTGGCCGCGATCTTCCAGGCGCTCGAAGGGGCCGGTGCGCAAGTCGTTGCCGTCACCGATCCGGTCGTCCTGCCCAAGGCCATCAAGAACCCCGTGGAACAAGCCGGCCACCGCGCTGCACAGGCCCGCGATGGCGCCGCCATTGCCCGCTTCCTGCGCTGGATCGAGGTCGAAGCGCCCAACGGCACCGTGACCGAGCTTTCCGCAGCCGACCGCCTGCAAGCCTTCCGCGCCGAGGGCGGGCTGCTCCGCGACCTCTCGTTCGACACCATTTCGGGCGCCGGGCCGAACGGTGCGGTGGTTCACTATCGCGTCAGCGAGGAGACCAGCCGTAAGCTCGAGCCGAACAGCGTCTATCTCGTCGATTCGGGCGGGCAGTACGTTGATGGGACCACCGACATCACCCGCACCGTCTGGGTCGGACCTGACGCGCCGCATGCGGAAGTGAAGGACCGCTTCACCCGCGTGCTCAAGGGCCACATCGCGCTGGCCCGCGCCGTGTTCCCCAAAGGCACCGCCGGCAGCCAGCTCGACAGCTTCGCCCGGCAGTTCCTGTGGTCCGCTGGCCTCGATTACGCCCATGGCACCGGCCACGGCGTCGGCAGCTTCCTCGCCGTCCATGAAGGCCCGCAGCGCATTGCCAAGGCCAGCGGCGGGCAGGCCGGCACCGGCCAGCCGCTCATGCCAGGCATGATCCTCTCGAACGAACCGGGCTACTACAAGACCGGCGAATACGGCATCCGCATCGAAAATCTCGTGCTGGTCGAAAAGCGCGACATTCCCGGCGCCGAGGGCGAGTTCTACGGCTTTGAAACGCTCACCTTCGCCCCGATCGCCCGCGATCTGGTGGATATCACCCTCCTCTCACCCGATGAGCGCGAGTGGCTCGACACTTACCACGCCAAGGTGCGCGACGTGCTGGCCCCGCAGCTCTCCGGTGACGATCTGATCTGGCTGGAAGCGGCCTGCGCGCCCTTGTGACGGGGCATATGTTCACGTATTGTTCCTTATCGACTCAAAGATGAGGAGCAATGCGATGATCGGATACGTCACTGTCGGCACGAATGACCTGGCCAAGGCCGCAGCGTTCTATGATGCCATCGCTGCAGAAATGGGGGTCGGCCGGATGATGGAGTTCGAGACCGGGATTGCCTGGGGCGTGCCCGATGGCGCTGCCGGAATTGCGGCGATGAAGCCTTTCGACGGGCAGCCCGCAACGGTGGGCAATGGCGTCATGGTCGCGCTACAGGCCAAGGACAAGGAACAGGTCGGGCGCCTCCACGCCATTGCGCTTGCCCATGGCGGCACTTGCGAGGGCCAGCCGGGACTGCGCGGTGGTGGCTTCTACGCCGCCTACTTCCGCGACCCCGACGGCAACAAGCTCAACGCCTTCGTGATGGGCTGAACGCAGGCATATCCGCCCGCGCTTGCACGCGGATGAACGCTCCGGTGCAGGCGCGACAAATTGCGACAATAAACCCGCGTCCCCGGCATAGTCGCGCGACAAGCTGCGCCTAGATAGGGACTACAGGAACTGCGGTCGCTGGTTTTCAGTCCCTCCTGAGCAAGGCACTCCCTCCCCCTCTCCTTGCCAAGTGCCAGTGGCCGCAGTCTCCTCCCTCTACTGACGGGAACTAACCGATGAAGAAATTCCAGATTGCGGCTGCCGCTGCAGTGACGGCCACGGCCTCGCTCGCGCTCTACGCCGCCTCGCCCGCCTTCGCGCAGAAGATGGATGCCGACGGCGACAAGACCATCACCTGGGCTGAGGCCAAGGCCAAGTCCGACGAGATGTGGGTAAAGCTCGACGTCAACAAGGACGGCAAGCTCGACCAGGCTGACAAGAATGCCAAGTGGGCCGAGAAGTTCGCCGAGATCGACACCGACAAGAACGGTTCGATCAGCCGCGAGGAATTCATTGCCCATCACCAGCAGATGAAGGGGCCTGAAGGCCGCGATGGTGACCGCAAGGCCCGTCATGGTGGCCGTGGCAACGGCGGCATGAAGGGCATGATGATGGGTGGCGGCATGGCCATGATGGCCGATGCCAACAAGGACGGCACCGTCACCCGCGCCGAATTCGACGCTGGCGTGAAGGCGCACTTCGACATGGCCGATGCCAACAAGGACGGCAAGATCACGCCGGAAGAGCGTCGCGCTTCGATGAAGGCGATGATGGGCAAGATGAAGGGCCCGCACGCCGGCCATATGGGTGCGATGGGTGATGGACCTCCGCCGCCCCCTCCGGCTAACTGATCCACGATGAACGAAGCGCCGATCCGACTGCTCCTGGTCGATGACGAACCTGCGCTGCGCGAACCCCTGGCGGACTATCTGGTCCGGCAGGGGTTTGTCGTGACTCAGGCAGGCACCGCCGCCGAAGCCCGCAGCCGCCTGCTCGAAGCAGGCTGCGACCTTGTGCTGCTCGACATCATGATGCCGGGCGAGGACGGCCTTTCGCTGTGCCGCCATCTGGTCGAGGCCAAGCGCCTGCCCGTCATCTTCATCACCGCCAAGGGCGAATCGACCGACCGCATCGTCGGGCTGGAGATCGGTGCCGACGATTACGTGGTAAAGCCGTTCGATCCGCGCGAACTTGTCGCTCGCATCCGCTCGGTCCTGCGGCGCGCGACCAAGCAGTCGAGCGAGGTTTCGGACGCGGTCATCTATGAATTCGAAGGCTGGCGGCTCGATCCATTGAAGCGCCGCCTGATCGACAGCGAAGGCGCGGTCGTCGCCATTTCCTCGGCGGAGTTCCGCCTGCTCATGGCCTTTCTCGACCACCCCCGACAGGTGCTCGATCGCGATCGCCTGCTCGACATGGTGCAGGGCCGCGAGGCGCATCTGTTCGACCGCGCTGTCGACAACCAGATCTCGCGCCTGCGCCGGAAGGTGGAGGTCGACAGCCGCAACCCGCAACTGATCCAGACGGTGTGGGGCGGCGGGTACATGCTTGCCGCAGAGGTGCGCAAGCGTCCCGCCACTTCGGACGAAAGCTGACCGGGCGTGAAGAACCTCCGCTTGTGGCCGCGCAGCCTGCAGGGGCAGGTCCTGCTCGCCATCGCCTTGGCACTGCTGGTAGCGCAGACCATTTCCGCCGTGCTGATCTGGCGCGAACAGAATCATCGGCGCGAAGTTTCCATGGTGAGTTCGGCCGCTTTTCGGCTGATCGGCCCCAGCCCTGAAGAACGCCGCCATCGACACGGGGATGCCGATGATCGCCCGCCCCCGCCGTTCCGCATCGAACATTCGCAAGATTCACTCTATCGCCCCGGCGAGCGGCGGCTGCCCCGCGTCGAGCACGAACTGAGCGAAGTCCTGAACGCGCAGGGCGTGGAGACCGCCGAGGTGCTGGTCTTCGAACGCGATCCGATGCGCGACGGGCCGAGCATCGAATTCTGGAACCGCAATCGCCGGAAACTGGAATTGGTCTCGAAGGAGCCCATGCCCCGTCTGGTCATTGCCTCGATACGCAGCCCATCTGGCGGCTGGACCTCGACCCGCGTGTTCACCGAGGGCGGTGAAATGCGCGTGCTTGCGCCGCTCGTCGGCCAGACCATCGTGCTGTACCTGGTGCTGGTCGGCACGATGGCGCTGATCCTGCGGCGCATGGCCCGCCCATTGAAGGCCCTCACCCGCCGGGTCGAGGACTTCGCCGGCAATCGCACATTGGATGGCCAACTCCAGCCAGAGGGACCCGAGGACATCCAGGGCCTGATCGTCGCCCACAATGCGATGGAAGCGCGAATCGCGGCAATGCTCGATGAAAAGGACGTCATGCTCGGCGCGATCGGGCATGATCTCAAAACCCCGCTGGCGGCGCTACGCGTGCGGATCGAGGCCGTCGACGATGATGTCGAGCGCGCCCGCATGGCTGCGACGATCGAGGACATCAACCGCTCGCTCGACGATATCCTGTCGCTCGCCCGCGTCGGACGGCCGTCCGATCCACTCGAGCCCACCGAGCTTTCGGCACTGGTCGCCGACGTGATCGGCGAATTCGAGGACATGGGCGAACCGGTGGAACTGGGTGACACCGACCGCGTCGTCCTGCCTGTCCGCGCGACCTGGATGCGGCGCGCCCTGCGCAATCTCGTGTCCAACGCAATCCGCTATGGCGATCGCGCTCGCATCACCCTCGCCCGCGAAGGCCGCGAGGCTGTGCTGCGGATCGAGGATGACGGCCCCGGCATCCCCGAGCACGAGATTGCGCGGATGATGGAGCCGTTCACCCGGCTCGATGCCTCGCGCAACAGCGGCACGGGTGGCACCGGGCTCGGCCTGACGCTCGCCCGCGCCATCGCCGACCAGCACGGCGGCACGCTGACGCTCACCAACCGGCGCGGCGAGAATGGCATTGCCGGACTCACCGCAACCATGCGCCTGCCGCTCGGTTAAGCCACCGCTCATCCCCGCCGCAATAGTCAACCGACCTTCGTCGGTGCGCGCCTGCCGTTCGTCGAAAGGAGTCGCGCAGTGGTCGACCGGTTGCTAGTGCAACCAATCTTCATTGCGCCGGGGAGTCATGATCGGCATGCGTACCATTTCACTTGTTTCCGCTTTCGCTCTCGCTGTTGCGACCGTTGCCGTCCCCGCCACGGCGCAGGCGCCGCTCAATCCTTCGGCTGCAGCGGGCGTCCACACCGATCTTCCCCGCGTGGCGCACCCCTCGCACTACACCATCTCGATCACCCCGGATGCCAAGGCGCTGACCTTCACCGGCACCTCCTCGGTCGATCTCGAAGTCACCGAAGCCACGCCCGCGCTGACGCTCCACGCGCTCGACCTGAAGATCGCCACCGCCACGCTCACGCCCGCAGGCGGCGCAGCCATGCCCGTCACCGTGACGATGGACGCCAAGAGCCAGACCGCAACCTTCACCGCCGCCGCACCCTTGAAGCCCGGCAAGTACCGGCTCGACACCAGCTATTCGGGGATCATCAACACGCAGGCCAATGGCCTCTTCGCGCTCGATTACCCTGACAAGGTGACCGGCAAGGAGGTGCGCGGCCTGTTCACGCAGTTCGAAGCGCCCGACGCCCGCCGCTTCGCCCCGATGTTCGACGAGCCGATCTACAAGGCGACGTTCGACCTTTCCGCCACCGTCCCCGCCACGCAGATGGCCGTCAGCAACATGCCGATCGCCAAGGAAGAGCAGCTCGCGGGTGGCATGAAGCGCGTGACCTTCGGCACCAGCCCGAAGATGTCTTCGTACCTCCTGTTCTTCGGCCTGGGCGACTGGGAGCGGATGACCAAGGAAGCCGCCCCCGGCGTCCAGGCTGGCATCGTCGCGCCCAAGGGCAGCGGCGAGCAGGCCCGCTTCGCGCTTGATGAACTCGCCCCGCTGATCCCCTACTATTCCGAATACTTCGGCCAGCCCTACCCGCTGCCCAAGATCGACAACATCGCCGCACCCGGCCAGTCGCAGTTCTTCTCGGCCATGGAAAACTGGGGCGCGATCCTGACGTTCGAGCGCATCCTGCTCAACGATCCCGCCATCACCAGCGCTGCTGCCCGCCAGAACATCGTCACCACGCAGGCGCACGAAGTGGCGCACCAGTGGTTCGGCAACCTCGTGACCATGGCCTGGTGGGAAGACCTCTGGCTGAACGAGGGCTTTGCCAGCTGGATGGAAACCAAGGCCACCGCCCACTTCCATCCCGACTGGTTCCCGCTGCTCGAGCGGGTCAACGGGCGCGATGCGGCGATGGGCCTTGATGGCTTCAAGACCACGCACCCGATCGTGCAGGAGATCAAGACCGTCGACGAGACCAACCAGGCCTTCGACGCGATCACCTACCAGAAGGGTGAAGCGGTCATCTCGATGCTCGAGGCCTTCGCGGGCGAGAACGTCTGGCGCGATGGCCTGCGCGCCTACATGCGCGATCACAAGTTCGGCAACACCCGCTCGAAGGATCTGTGGCAGGCAATCGAAAAGGCAGGCGCACCCGGCCTCACCGCCATCGCCACCGATTTCACCACCAAGCCCGGCATCCCGCTGGTCAAGGTGACGGGCATGACCTGCAAGAAGGGCAAGGCCACGCTGAATCTCGAACAGAGCGAATTCAGCGTCGACCGGAAGGACGAGGTTGCCGCCAAGCCGCAGCAGTGGAAGGTGCCGCTGATCGTCTCGGCAGGCTCGGGCGAACCGGTTCGCACCATCCTCGATGGCGGCAAGGCAACGGTGACGGTCAATGGCTGCGGCCCGATCGTGATCAACGCCGGGCAGCTAGGCTACTACCGCTCGCTCTACAGCCCCAAGATGCTCGAATCGCTGAAGAAGGCCATGCCGACGCTGCAGCCGGTCGACCAGATGGGCCTGATTGCCGACAACCTCGCGCTCTCGTCGAGCGGCTACCAGCCCTATGGTCCGGCGTTCGATCTGCTTGCCGCGATCCCCGGCAATGCCAATCCGGTCGTGCTCGGCAATGCGTTCGGCGATTTCGTCGGCGCGTGGCGCGTGCTCGACAAGGACCCTGCCGCGCAGAAGAAGCTCTATGGCAAGGTTGCCAGCACCTACAAGCCGCGCCTCATGGCGCTGGGCTTCGAGCCCAAGGCCGACGAGCCGCTGCGCGATTCAGACCTGCGCTCGACGCTGATCTCGGGCTTCGGCACGATGGGCGATGCCGACGTCGTGGCCGAAGCGCGCCGCCGCTTCGCCATGCTCGCCAGCAACCCCAAGGCATTGGACGGCCCGCTCAAGACGACCTGGCTCAACATCGTCGCCCGCAACGCGACGAAGGCGGATTGGGAAGCAATCAAGGCCATGGCCGCGGCCAGCAACAGCGCGGTGGAACGCCAGTTCCTCTACACCCTGCTGGGCCGCCCCGCCGATGCCTCGCTCGCCAAGGCGGCGCGTGAGCTTGCGCTGACCGATGCGCCGGGCAAGACCACCAGCGCGGCAATGATCGTCGCCTCGGCAGGCCTGCACCCGGACGAGACCTACGACTTCGCGCTGGCCAACCGCGAGAAGATCGAATCGCTGGTCGACGCGCAGAGCCGCGTCACGTTCATCGCCAGCCTCGGCGGGCAGTCGAACGATCCGGCGATGATCGAGAAGCTCAAGGCGTTCAAGGCCACGGTCCCCGCCGAAGCCGCCCGCCCGGTTGACCGCGTGATCGGCGTCCTCACCGAAAAGGCCCGCACCCGCCCGCAGTTCATCAAGGGCCTGACCGACTGGCAGAACGCGAAGGGGAAGTAATCCGGACAGTCGACAACGCCGTCTCATCTCCCCTCCCCGGCGGGGAGGGTTCGGGGGTGGGGAGCGAGGCAAAGCCGAGCGTCCACAGCCGCCGTGGTACACCCCCACCCAACCTCCCCCTCAAGGGGGAGGGGCGTTGTGGGTCACGATCATTGCGGCTTGGTACAAACCGCACTGGATTGCTTCTCCGCCTGCGGCGGCTCGCAATGACGAAAAGCTGGGCAGCGCAAACAACTGCCAAACATACTAACCGTCGCCCCGTGCTCGACACGGGGCTGGGCTTCTTTCTGGCCAAACACTGAAGAAGAAAAGCCAGGTCCCGGATCAAGTCCGGGACGACGGGTTTTGGGTCCTCAATGCTGGGAGCATGTTGACTGTTTTGGGGTGGGAAATTGACCTCAAGAAACCATACGAACTTCCACAATCCAATCGTGCAACTTTGCCAAATATGGTTGGCCGTGAACTGCCACGCCTTCGACTAGAGTCTTGCTCGCCCAAGTCGCATCACGTTGGAAATCCTCAGGCCGATAGGCCAGCGACATAATGAACCCGACCAATCGATGTATGAACTCACTCGAACGGTAGAGCCGCTCAGCACTTTCTGGTTGATCCCGATTATGGATTGTTTCCATGTGGATAGCTCGAGCCAGGACGGCGATTTTTGCTCGTACGGAGAGGGCTGCGAAAGCATCTTCGATTTCAGCGTTCATAGCTCTGACTGACGTTTTCAGCAGTAGGGGTCAATGTCCTGAATGGCGTCGTATCCCGAAAGTCTCCTTCCACCGCAAAGTGGCGGATAACTGCCAACTCGGCCAAGCCGCAATTGCCCAAGCAGTCCAAGCCCTAACGCAACAACCCACCCAGAATCCCCCGCGCGAAACGGCCCAGGGCCTCGCCGCCAATCGACGTCGCGATCGAGCCGACCATCGCCGTCACGCCCGAAGCCACCGGCGCCGCGCGGGATTTCTTGCCGGTGATGCTGGCGGCGATCACTGCGCCTGCGGATGAGGCGACTGCGCCCGCTGCGGCCTTGCCCGCGCGTTCCCACATCGTCGTCGTCCGGCGCGGCGAGGCGCGTTGGGCCTCTTCGCCCTGCTCCTCCACCTGCTGCGCCGCCGCCGCTGCATCGGCGGCCTTCTGCGCCAGCACTTCGGCGGCGGATTCGCGGTTTACCGCCGTATCGTACTTGCCGTCGAACGGGCTGACCGACTGGATCACCGCGCGCTCCTTTGGGCTGAGCGGCCCGAGGCGCGAGCGGGGCGGGGCGATCAGGGTGCGCTGGACGACCGAAGGCGCGCCGTCATCGTCCAGCGTCGAGACCAGCGCCTCGCCGACTTTCAGTTCGGTGATGACCGTCTCGACATCGAGGTCCTTGTTGATGCGGAAGGTCTCGGCCGCCGCGCGGATCGCCTTCTGGTCGCGCGGGGTGAAGGCCCGCAGCGCGTGCTGCACGCGGTTGCCGAGCTGGCCCGCGATCTTCTCGGGAATGTCGATCGGGTTTTGCGTGACGAAATAGACGCCCACGCCCTTCGAGCGGATCAGGCGGACGACCTGCTCCACCTTCTCCATCAGCGCCTGCGGGGCATCGTCGAACAGCAGGTGCGCCTCGTCGAAGAAGAACACCAGGCACGGCTTTTCCGGATCGCCGACTTCGGGCAGCGCCTCGAACAGTTCGGACAGCAGCCACAGCAGGAACGTGGCGTAGAGCTTGGGGCTCTGCATCAGCTTGTCGGCGGCGAGCACGTTGACCATGCCCCGGCCCTGCTCGTCCACCTTGAGGAAATCGTTCACCTCGAACGCGGGTTCGCCGAAGAAGCGGTCCGCGCCCTGGCTTTCGAACGCCAGCAACTGGCGCTGGATCGTGCCGACGCTGGCCTTGGAGACATTGCCGTAACGCGTGGCAAGCGCACTGGCGTTCTCGGCGCAGGCCATCAGCACCGATTGCAGATCGGGCAGGTCGATCAGCAGCAGTCCGTTGTCATCGGCATAGCGGAAGGCGATGTTGAGCACGCCTTCCTGCGTCTCATTGAGGCCCATCAGCCGCGCCAGCAGCAGCGGGCCCATTTCCGAGATCGTTGTGCGGATCGGGTGGCCAGATTCGCCATAGAGGTCCCAGAACACTGCCGGATTGTCGGAATAGGCGTAGTCCTCGATGCCCAGTTCCTTGGCGCGCGATTCGAGGAAAGCGGCGTGCTTGAAGGTCGGGCTTCCGGGCATGGCGATGCCCGCAAGGTCGCCTTTCACGTCGGCCATGAACACGGGTACGCCTCGCGCCGAGAACTGTTCGGCAATGCCCTGCAGCGTCACCGTCTTGCCGGTGCCGGTCGCCCCCGCGATCAGGCCGTGGCGGTTGGCGCGGCCAAGGCGCAGCACCTGCCGTTCGCCGTTGGAACCGAGGCCAAGGTAGATATCGTCCATGCACAGCACCCCATCGATTTGGCCTGAGACTAAGACGCAGCCGCGCCCCTTGCGAGGGGTTTTTGCATCCGGAGCGGGGAACGGCTAGAGCGCGCTCGCCAGAGACAATGACCCGCCCATGACCCGCGCCCCCTTCATCCTGCTCGACGATGCCCGAACCGAAGGCGCCAGCGACGCACGCCTCTATGAGGACGTGCGCGAACTCGTCGTTGCGCGCCGGGCCGATGAAGTCGAGGCCGCGCTGGCGCAGATCGCCGCCACACCGGGCGATTGGGCGGGCTACCTTGCCTACGAGGCCGGGCTGGCGCTCGAACCGCGCCTTGCCCCTCTGGCGGCAGAGCGCACCGGCGCGGCAGGCCCGCTGGTGTGGTTCGCCCGGTTCGGGAAGGTCACGCGCATGGCCAGCGCCGCCGTCGAACGCTGGCTCGCCGCAACCGCCGCGGGCTCCGGCAGGCTCGGCCCGATGGGCGCGGCCATCTCTTCCGGTGGCTATGCCAAGGCCTTTGCGCAGGTGCAGGAAGCGATCCGCGCCGGAGACATCTACCAGGCCAACCTCACCTTCCCGCTCGCCGGCACGTGGGACGGCGATCCGCTGGCGATCTATGCCGATGTCCGCCGCGATGCCCGGGCAGGCTATGGCGGCGTGATCTGGGACGGGTCGCACTGGCACCTCTCGTTCTCGCCCGAACTGTTCTTCAAGCTCTCGGGCGGGGAAGCCCGCGTCCGCCCGATGAAGGGCACGGCTCCGCGAGGGAGCACCCCGGAAGAGGACGCGCGGTTCAAGGCGGACCTCTCGGCCAGCGTTAAGGATCGCGCCGAGAACCTGATGATCGTGGATCTCATGCGCAACGATCTGTCGCGCGTTTCGCGCCCCGGTTCGGTCCGTGTCGAAGCCCCGTTTGCCATCGAGAGTTACCCCACAGTTCACCAGATGGTCACGACAGTTCGGGCAGAGTTGGATTCTGGCCAGGACGTGCGCAGCCTCCTGCGCGCCATCTTCCCCTGCGGCTCGATCACCGGCGCGCCCAAGATCCGCGCCATGGAGATCATCCACCAGGCAGAGCGTGATGCGCGCGGGGCTTATTGCGGTTCGATCGGACGGATAGACCCCTCTGGCGATGCCGCGTTCAATGTGGCAATCCGCACGGTGCGCCTCTCGCCCGATGGTCGCGCCGTGATGGGCGTGGGCTCGGCCGTGGTCGCCGATTCCGCAATGATCGGCGAATGGCGCGAATGCGTGGTGAAGGGGAATTTCTTGCGCTTGTCTGCCGGCCATGCCGATCTGATCGAAACGATGGCCTTCGATCCCGCCAAGGGCATCGAACTGCTCGAACTGCACCTCGAACGCATGAAGGCGAGCGCACTGGCCTTGGGCTTCAGCTTCGATCGCCACGCCGTGCGCAATGCGATCCATGCGTTGTGCTTCGATCTCGACAAGCCGTCCAAGGTGCGGCTGGTGGCCTCCAGGGGCGGTGCCCATGCGCTCGATGCCAGTGACATGCCCGCGCCGCTCGAAAGCCTGACTTGCGCAGTCTTGCCGCTGCCGGTTTCGGACGGAGACTGGCGCCTGCGCCACAAGACTACCGACCGCGGCTTCTACGAAGCAGGCCTGGCTGCCGCGAAGAAGGCCGGGGCCGGCGAGGCATTGTTCCTGCGCGATGATGGCCTGCTCACCGAAGGCACCTTCACCAACCTGTTCGTCGAACGCGATGGCAAGCTGCTCACCCCGCGCGCCGACCTCGGCCTGCTGCCGGGCGTGCTACGCCGCTCGCTGATCGAGGCCGGACGGGCCGTCGAGGCTGACCTGACGCTTGACGATCTCGCAGGCGGCTTCCTCGTCGGCAACGCCCTGCGCGGGTTGATCCCGGCGCGCCTGCTCGGCTCCTGACTCTCATGACCCAGCTATCAAAAGCCCTCGCGCGCATCGCGCCATCGCGCACCACCGCCATCACCGACCGCGCCATCCAGCTTCGCGCCGAAGGCCGCGACGTGATCTCGCTCTCGGTGGGCGAGCCGGACTTCGCCACGCCCGCCCACGTCGTAGAGGCCGCCAAGGACGCGCTCGACGCAGGCGACACGAAATATACCGCCGTCGTCGGCACGCAGCGGTTGCGCGAGGCCGCCGCGCTGCATTTCAAGCGCGACCTTGGCATCGCAGTTCCGCCCTCGCAGATCATCGTCAGCGCAGGCGGCAAGCAGGCGATCTTCCACGCCCTGCTCGCCACGCTCGATCCGGGCGACGAAGTGCTGATCCCCTCCCCGTGGTGGGTGAGTTATCCCGAAATCGTGCGCTTTGCCGGCGCCGAAGTCTTGGACCTGCCGACCGATGCCGCAGGCGGATTCCGCATCACCGCTGCCCAGCTTGAAGCGGCGATCACGCCCGCCACCCGCTGGCTGCTGCTCAACAGCCCCGGCAACCCGACCGGCGCGACCTACCCGGCCGAGGAACTGCGCGCGCTGGGCGAAGTCCTGCGCCGCCACCCGCGTGTGCTGGTGATGAGCGACGATATCTATGCGCCGCTGCGCTATGGCGAGGGCCTCCATGCCACGCTGGCGGTGGAATGCCCGGACCTTGCCGACCGCATCCTGACTGTTTCCGGCGTATCCAAGAGCCACGCGATGACCGGCTTCCGCATCGGCGTTTCGGCGGGCCCGGCTTGGCTCATCGGCGCGATGGGGCGCCTGCAGTCGCACTCATCGGGCAACCCGGCCTCAATCTCCCAGGCAGCCGCCGTTGCCGCATTCGAAGGCCCTCAGGAGTTTCTGCTGGACTGGCGCGAACGCTTCCGCGCGCGGCGGGACATGGTCTGTGCCAGCATCAACGCGATACCCGGCCTGTCCACCCCGATCCCAGACGGCGCATTTTATTGCATGGTCGATGCCACCCCGCTGATGGCGCGTTTCGGAGATGACGAGGCACTGTGCCTCCACCTGCTCGAATGCGGCGTGGCAGTCGTCCCGGCCTCGGCATTCGGCGGCAAGGACGGTTTTCGCATCAGCTTCGCGGCGGACGAAGCAAAACTCGAAGAAGCGCTGCGGCGTATTGCAAAGGCGGTAGCGTGATCGACTTTTCCATCCTGTTCGAAGACGGTGAAGCGCTGGTGATTGACAAGCCGGCAGGATTGCCGCTCGATCCTCCGCGCGCCGGTGGCGACAGTCTCGAGAACCATCTCGACGCCTTGCGCTTCGGCTTCCAGCGCGAACCGCAACCTGTCCACCGGCTTGATCAGGATACCTCCGGCTGCCTGCTCCTCGCTCGCAATCCCAAGGCACTGAAGCGCTTTTCGGCCGCCTTCGAAGCGCGCGAGGTGGAGAAGGTCTATCTCGGCATCGTTGCCGGCGAAGTGCAGGGCGAAAGCGGCACGATCGAACTCGCCCTGTCCAAGATCAGCTCGGCCGAAAAGGGCTGGCGCATGATCCCTGCCAGGAAGGGCAAGCCCGCCGTCACGCACTGGAAGGTGCTGTCGCGCAAGCCGGGCATGACGCTGGTCGAATTTCGCCCCGAAACCGGGCGCACCCACCAGATCCGCATCCACGCACTTGCGGGGCTGGGCCACGCGCTTGTCGGCGATCCGATTTATGGTGACGGGAAGCTTGCCTGGCGCACGATGCTCCATGCTTCGGAACTCGTGGTGAAGCGCGAAGGCAAGCCGCCGATCGACGCCTATTCACCGATGCCGCTCGACTTCGCAGCCTTCGCCTTCGAGCTGCCAATAGCAGAACAACCGGAAACCGAGGCCTGACATGTCGCCCGATGCTCTCGTCGCCCATGCGCTGACGCTGGTCGAGGAGAGCTTCATCGCCTCGGCCGGGCCGGGCGGGCAGAACGTCAACAAGGTGGCAACCGCCGTGCAACTGCGGCTCGACGTCTTCATGCTGCGCCTGCCGCCGGAGATCTTCCACCGCCTCAAGACGCTGGCGGGCAGCAAGATGACCGCGAAAGGCGAGATCGTGCTGACCGCGCGCAACTATCGCACGCAGGAACAGAACCGCGAGGATGCAAGGAAGCGGCTGTCAGAACTGCTGCGCGAAGCCTGCAACCTGCCGCAGAAGCGCGCCAAGTCCCGCCTAAACCGCGTCGGCAAGACCGAGCGGCTAGCGGGCAAGAAGATCAGGGGCGCGGTAAAGGCCGGACGCGGCAAGGTCCGGCTGGATTGATCGCCGCCCCTCAGTCGCCCCCGACGCGATCGATCTCGGCGCCGAGCAGCGAGAGCTTCTCTTCGAGCCGCTCATAACCGCGGTCGAGGTGGTAGAGGCGGTGGACCTGCGTCTCGCCCTCGGCTGCAAGACCGGCAATGACCAGGCTCATCGAAGCGCGCAAATCCGTTGCCATCACTTCCGCGCCGGTCAGCTTGTCGACGCCGTGGACCACGGCGGTGCGGCCCTTGGTTTCGATCCGTGCGCCCATGCGATTGAGCTCGGGCACGTGCATGTAGCGGTTCTCGAAGATCGTCTCGGTCAGCACCGAGGAACCCTTGGCCAGGCACAGCATGGCCATCAGCTGCGCCTGCATGTCGGTAGCAAAGCCGGGGTACGGCGCGGTCGAGAGCGTGACCGGCTTCAACGGACCTTCCGCTGCAACGAACAGCCCGCCCTTGCGCGGCTCGACGTGCACACCGGCATCGCGCAGCGCCTGCACGGTCGCTTCCATGTCCTCTATGCGAGCGCCCTGCAGCATGACCTCGCCACCTGTGATCGCAGCGGCGCAGGCATAGGAGCCGGCCTCGATGCGATCGGGCATGACCATGTAGGTTGCGCCGTGCAGGCGGTCGACGCCATGAATCGTCAGGTCCGAAGTGCCAATGCCTTCGATCTGCGCGCCCATCGCCACCAGCAGGTTGCACAGGTCGACGATTTCCGGCTCCCGCGCGGCGTTGTGCAGGGTGGACTTGCCCTTGCACAGCACGGCGGTCATCAGCGCATTCTCGGTCGCCCCGACAGAGACGACGGGGAACGAATAGCGCCCACCGGGCAGGCCACCGTCAGGCGCAATTGCGCGGACGTAACCGGCAGCCAGTTCGATCGTCGCGCCCAGTGCTTCAAGCGCCTTGAGGTGCAGGTCGATCGGGCGGTTGCCGATGGCGCAGCCCCCCGGCAGCGAAACCGTCGCCTCGCCCGCACGGGCCAGCATCGGGCCAAGCACGAGGATCGACGCGCGCATCTTGCGCACCAGATCATAGGGCGCGACCGACGACGTCAGGCGGGTCGCCTGCAGCGTCATCACGCGGCCGAAGTCCTCGGGGCGCGCGCCTGCGATCGACGTGGAAACCCCGAACTGGTTCATCAGGTGCTGGAAGCCGTCGATGTCTGCCAGGCGCGGCAGGTTGCGCAGGGTCACCGGCTCATCGGTCAGCAGCGCGCAGGGCAGCAGCGTAAGGGCCGAATTCTTGGCGCCGGAGACCGGCACCGTTCCCGAAAGGCGCTTGCCGCCACGGATGATGATCTTGTCCATCGCTGCCGTTTATCCGGTTTTCAGGGCGGTGCAAGCTTGGGGCATACGATAACGTGACGAGGCGTGCTTGACATTTTCACTTAGTAATTGTGCAGTGCATCATGAGGATGCAACAAAGCATGGATATTGGCTGACAAATGAGTTCCGACACTTCGCGAAAGCCGATCCGCAAGGCCGTTTTTCCGGTAGCAGGGCTTGGCACCCGCTTTCTGCCCGCCACCAAGGCGATCCCCAAGGAAATGCTGCCAGTGATCGACCGCCCGTTGATCCAGTACGCGGTGGATGAAGCGCGCGAGGCCGGAATCGAACAGCTCATCTTCGTGACTGGCCGCGGAAAGACCGCCATCGTCGAACACTTCGACACCGCCTACGAACTCGAACACACCATGTCCGATCGCGGCAAGGCGCTCGAGGTGCTGGAGCCCACCCGCATCCTGCCGGGCAATCTCGTTACTGTGCGCCAGCAGGTGCCGATGGGTCTGGGCCACGCCATCTGGTGCGCCCGCGCGGTCGTCGGCAACGAACCATTCGCTATCTTCCTCCCTGATGAGATGATGGTCGGCGAGCCCGGCGGCAAGGGCGGCTGCATGAAGCAGATGGTCGATGCCTACAACGAAGTGGGCGGCAATCTCATCTCCGTGCTCGAAGTCCCGCAGGAGGAAGTGTCCAGCTATGGCGTGATTGCGCCCGGCAATCGGGTTTCGGATTCCCTCACCGAAGTGACCGGCCTGGTCGAGAAGCCGAGGCGCGAGGATGCGCCTTCGAACCTGATCATCTCTGGCCGCTACATTCTCCAGCCGGAAGTGATGCGCACGCTCGAAAGCCAGGAGAAAGGCGCGGGCGGTGAAATCCAGCTGACCGACGCCATGGCGCGGATGATCGGCCAGCAGCCCTTCCACGCCGTGAAGTTTGACGGACGCCGCTTCGACTGTGGCAGCAAAACCGGCTTCGTCGAGGCCACGCTGGCGCTGGCGCTTGAACGTCCAGACATGGCCGGCGATGTCCGCGCGATCATGAAGCGGCTGTTGGCCGAAGGCTGAACTTCGGCCCGTCCCCCGTCATGGAGCGCGAAGGTAGGCCAGGCACATCCGGCCGAGTTCGCGCTTCAGGACTTCCCAGTCATAATCATGCGCCGCTTCGCCCGAGGAGCCGAGGCTGAGCTGGCGTGCCATCGTGGCGAAGACGATCTTGTAGGCCGAGTTGGCCTTGGTCTCGTGGTCCGTGCCGCCAAACGTCTCGCGATACCGCAGCATCGCGTCCATGCCGCGCTGGGTTGCGCGCAAGGCGTGATCCTTGCCGGGCTTCGATACGAGCGGGTCGAAGGTCGCCCGCTCCATCGCCAGGCGCAGCAGCGGCGCATTGACTCGCAGCACTTCGGCATATCCCGCCACATAGCGCGGCATGAATTCGTCGAGCGTGGGCGACTGCGCCAGGACATCGGCGACCATCGCCTCTTCGTCCGCCGCGATATCCTCGAGCGCCCGCGCGATCACAGCGCGCACGAGATTGTCCTTGCTCTGGAAACGCAGGTAGATTGAACCGATGGAGACGTTGCCCTTCTGGTTCACATCCTGCAGCGTGAAGTCCTCGCTGCCGCGCTCCAGCATGAGTTCGCGCGCCGCGTTCAGCATCCGCTCGAGCGACGCCTTGCTGCGGCCCTGCTGTGGCTTTCGGCTGACCGTTTCCACTGCCAGTTCCGCTTCTTCGGCCTGCCCGTTTGCGCCTCGTGCCATTGCTTACCCGTTCGCCCTTAAAGGAAATTCGTATTCTAGAATGTGTGGGCGGTTTGTTGCACGATTTGACGGGAAAGGCGATGGTCAATCGGCGTACTCGCGCTTGACCCCTTGGATTTTCAAAATAGAACAGACTTTCTAAAAATTGGAGATATCGATGCGTCGGTTGAGGATGGGAATGATCGGTGGTGGTCCGGGGGCGTTCATCGGGCCAGTGCACCGCTTTGCAGCGGAACTGGACCGCGAGATAGAGCTCGTCGCCGGCGTCTTCTCCAGCGATGCCGCACGCAGCGCTGCAGCGGGCGGGAGCTACCGTATTGATCCTGCCCGCGCCTATCCCTCGCTCGACGCCATGTTCGCATCCGAAGCGGCGCGGGAGGACGGGATCGACTTCGTCTCGATCGTCACGCCCAACCACAACCACCTGCCCTCCGCCCGTGCTGCATTGGCTGCGGGTTATCCGGTCATTACCGACAAGCCGCTCACCGCCACGCTTGCCGAAGCGCATGAACTGGCCACGCTCGTCGAAACCGCGGGCAAGCCCTTCGGCGTGACCTACACCTACTCCGGCTACCCGCTGGTCCGCGAGGCTCGCGCCCGCATTGCCGCTGGCGAGATCGGAACCATCCGGAAGGTCGTCGTCGAATATCCACAAGGCTGGCTTGCTGGCGAGGCCGTTGGCAAGCAGGCCGAATGGCGCGTCGATCCTGCCAAGGCCGGTCTCGGCGGTTGCATCGGCGACATCGGGGTGCATGCATTTCAGCTTGCCGAATTCGTCACAGGCCTGCGCGTCACCGAACTGCTGGCCGATCTGGGCGCAGTCGTGCCCGGCCGCCTGCTCGATGATGACTGCTCGATCCTCCTGCGTTTCGACAACGGTGCGCGAGGTGTCCTCCTCGCCAGCCAGATCGAGGTCGGCGAACTCAACGGCCTGCGCATCCGCGCCTATGGCGACAAGGGTGGCGTGACCTGGAAGCAGGAAGAGCCGAACACTCTCACGATCAACCGGCTCGATGGCACCTGCACCCTCGTCCGCTCCGGCACTGGCGTTCTCGGCGGCGATGCAGCATCGCGCACCCGCACGCCCGGAGGCCATCCCGAAGGATATCTCGAAGCCTTCGCCAACCTCTATCGCGATTTTGCCGCCCTCGTGCGCGGCGAAAGCGCCCCGCTCCTGCCCGGTATCGCAGAAGGCGTGCGCGGCATGACCTTCATCGACACCGCCGTTTCCGCCAGCCGCGACAACGCCGGCTGGGTCAAGCTCTAAGGAGTAATCCGCCATGAAGACCATCAAGGGCCCCGGCATCTTCCTTGCCCAGTTTGCGGGCGACGCCGCGCCGTTCAACAGCCTCGAGACCATCGCCGACTGGGTGGCGGGGCTCGGGTACAAGGGCATTCAGATCCCGAGCTGGGACGGACGCCTGTTCGATCTGGAGAAGGCTGCGACCAGCCAGACCTACTGCGACGAGATCAAGGGCATGCTCGCCGACAAGGGGCTGGAGATCACCGAGCTTTCGACCCACCTGCAGGGTCAGCTCGTGGCCGTGCACCCTGCCTTTGACGCGCAGTTCGATGGCTTTGCCCCGGAAGCGGTCCACAACAACCCCGCCGCTCGGCAGGAATGGGCCGTGCAGCAGATGAAGCATGCGGCCAAGGCCAGCGCCAATCTCGGCTTGAAGGCGCACGCCTCGTTCTCCGGCGCATTTGCCTGGCCCTATTTCTATCCCTGGCCCGCGCGCCCGGCCGGTCTCGTCGAAGACGCTTTCGACGAGCTCGCCCGCCGCTGGAAGCCGATTCTCGACGTGTTCGACGAGAACGGCGTCGACGTGGCCTACGAGATTCATCCCGGCGAGGACCTTCACGACGGCGTGACGTTCGAGATGTTCCTCGAACGCGTCGGCAACCATCCGCGCGCCAACATCCTCTACGATCCCAGCCACTTCGTGCTGCAGCAGCTCGATTACCTGGCCTTCATCGACATCTACCATGAGCGCATCAAGTGCTTCCACGTGAAGGACGCCGAATTCCGGCCCAACGGGCGCTCGGGTGTCTATGGCGGCTACCAGTCGTGGGTCGATCGGCCCGGACGCTTCCGCTCTCTGGGAGATGGACAGGTCGATTTCCCCGGCATCTTCAGCAAGATGGCCGCGAATGATTATGCCGGCTGGGCCGTGCTGGAATGGGAATGCGCGTTGAAGCATCCTGAGGTCGGCGCGGCCGAGGGAGCACCCTTCATCGACCGCCACATCATCAAGGTCACCGAGCATGCCTTTGATGATTTCGCCGCTGGAGGTGCGGATCGCTCTCTCAACGCGAAGCTGATGGGAATTAGCTGAACCATCAACCCTTCATCGTCGGGGCGCCGCCGAGACGATCGGCGGCGCCTTCTTTTTGCCCAATCGCATTTACGCGATGAATGACCTTCCATGAAATTTGTTTCCTTTGTGTATCAAGCCATGGCGCGTAGCTTTGCAGCACCGGCGGATATATCTGCCTTCCAGAGTCTCAGACTATGGCAAAGGCAAAGCTTGGTATTTTACTGTATGATGGGCCGGCGTCAGAAGCAGATCGCACAGAGCCTCATTTGAGCTCCCCGTGGCAAAAATGCCGCAAGGTGTCAGAACATTTCCACCAATAGAATTTATGTTCTAGTTTTTTAGATTCTAATCTGCTATCACGCTGCCACGCCCAACGTGGCGCCACCTGGGGAGGAACTGAAAATCATGCCCAAGACCCTGTACACCCGCACCCTTTTGGCGAGCGCCTGCGCGCTGGCTCTCGCCCTGCCCGCCCATGCACAGGAAGCGGCCGAAGAGGCAGATCCCAACGTCATCATCGTGACTGCGCAGAACCGCGCGCAGAACGTCAACGACGTTCCGATCGCGATCAACGTGGTGAATGCCGAGCAGCTGCAGCAGGCCGGCTTCTCGAACATGAACGACATCGGCAAGATCGCCCCTGCGGTGCAACTCAACCAGGACCAGGGCACCATCAAGGTTACCGTCCGCGGCGTCGGCACCAACTCGAACGACGAATCGCAGGACACCTCGGTCGTCGTGAACATCGACGGCGAATACATGAACCGCCCTCAGGCGCTCAGCATCGCGCTGTTCGATCTCGATCGCGTCGAAGTGCTGCGCGGCCCGCAGGGTACGCTCTACGGCCGCAACTCCACCGGCGGAGCCATCAACTTCATCACCCGCAAGCCGGGCAAGGAATTTGCCGCCAACGCCTCGGCCAGCTATGGCAACTACAACGCCGTGCGCCTTGACGGCGGCGTGACCGTTCCTTTGGGTGACATCGGCGGCGTCCGCGTTGCCGGCTTCTATGACGAGCATGATGGCTACATCAAGCACCCTGCTCGCGCTGCCTACAATGGCGGCGGTTACAATTATCCGGCCTTTGCAGGCGGCCGTTCGGACGACAACAAGTCCTATGGCGTGCGTGGCTCGGTCCAGCTCGAGCCGACCGATGCGCTGACGGTCTATTTTGCTGGCGAATATGCCAAGCGTGAATTCACCCCGCAGGCTTTCGCGTCAGCAGATCTCAATGCAACCGGCGTTCGCCCGACAAACGCCAGCTGCGCGACGGCTTCGGGCTTCACTGCCGTAGCCCCGCTCTATGCGACCTCACTGAATCAGGTCCTGTGCATTCCCAATGAAACGAACCTGCTCGCAGGCGTCAATCGCGGGGAATATGCAGCGCCCGCCTTCGGTCTCGGCAAGCTTTCGCAGGACACCTATGCCCTGCGCGGCCGCGTGGCCTATGAAGTCAGCGATGCCCTGACGATCTCGTACATCGGCGGCTATCGCAAGTTCGAAGGTACGCCGGGCCAGTTCCTGACGCTGCCGGTCACCTACCGCTCGTTCGGGTGGGATCAGCGCACCAGCACGCAGAGCCACGAGCTGCGCTTCAACGGTGAAGTCAACGGCATCACCTACCAGGTCGGCGGATTCTACTTCAAGGAGACCGTCAACGCCGAAAGCAGCTTCGTCACCACCTTCGGCCCGAACGTCGTGACGCTGTCCTACTTTGATCGCGACATCACCAGCGAGAGCAAGTCGGCCTTCGGTCAGGTTGAAGTACCGCTCGGCGAAACACTTACGGCTGTCGGCGGCCTGCGCTACACCGAAAACTCGCGCGATGCGCTTTACCGCAATGCATCGCCGTTCGGCGCAGGCCCGCCGGATCCGCTCCTGTTCAACGGCGCCATCAGCCCCAAGAACTTTGCCGACCTCAAGTTCAAGACGATCTTCCCGCTCTCCAGCAAGGAAGACAAGATCACCTGGCTTGCCGGCCTGAACTACAAGCCCAACAGCGACACGCTCGTGTTCGCCAAGGTCTCTACCGGCTTCAAGGGCGGTGGCTTCGACTCCGTGGGCGACTACAAGCCGGAAACCAACACGGCTTACGAGCTCGGCTGGAAGCAGACCTTTGGCGACAAGGGCCAGCACCAGTTCAACCTCGGCGGCTTCTACTACGATTACAAGGACCTGCAGGTCTCGGTCCTGCTCGACACCACCGTCGGCGGCCAGACCTTCAACGCGGGCAAGGCCAGGATCTGGGGCATCGAAGCTTCGGCTGACTTCGCGCTGAGCGACAACGACCGCTTCCATGCTTCGGTCAATTACCTGAACGCCGAATACAAGGAGCTGTTCGCGCAGTTCAACGTGTTCTGCCTGCCCACCGCCGGCAATCCGCAGAGCGTCTGCAACAGCCGCAACGGCATCGGCGATCTCGATCCGGTCGCTCCGGGTGTTCAGCAGCCGAATTTTGCAGGCAACCGTCCGCCGTTCTCGCCGGAATGGGTGATCACTGCGGGGTATGACCACACATTCGACTTCGGCGATGCAGGGACCCTGCGCGCCAGCGCAAACACCACGTTCAAGAGCAAGTACTTCACAGACTTCTACAATTACCGCGATGGCACGCAGACCGCCTTCACGCAGACTGACGTCAGCCTCGAATACAAGCCCGAGAACGAACGCTTCTCAATCACGGCTTTTGCCAAGAACCTCGAGAATGAACGTCCACTGACTTATGGCGGCTTCACCTCTGCCGGTCCGAACGACGACGTGTTCAACTGGCAGTTCGGTACGCCGCGCACCTACGGCGTCCGCCTTGCGGTCGACTTCTAAGTCAACACCGGGTCGCAAATTAAGAAGGGGAGCGCATCGCCGCTCCCCTTTTTTGTTGCCTGCAATCTGCGGAGCCTCAACCCCAGGACGGGTCCTTCCCCGGTCGCCACTTGATGCTGCAACCGGCGCTTGGATGCTGCGGCTGCGGTGCGGCATCTCCTGCCAGCAGCGCATCCACGGCGCGCCGCATGTCTTCGCCCGTAACCGGCAGGTCCGTTCGCAGCGGCGGCAGCCCCGGCACCGGCGGGCGATTGATCTGCGGCCTGCTCGCATCGAACTGGCCGGCGTAATAGAGCAGCCGCTCGCGATCGTAGAGGAAGAAATCCGGCGTGCAGATCGCGTTATAGGCCAGCGCCACGTCCTGCGTTTCGTCATGCAGATAGGGGAACGGAAAGTCCTTCTCCGTCGCCAGCTTCTGCATGTGCGGATAATCGTCCTCGGGAAAGTCGTCGGGCCAGTTCGATGATATCGCTACCACCTGCAGCCCCTTGGGCAGGTACTCGCGTGAGAAGGCAAGGAATTCGTCCAGCACGTGCAGCACGAACGGGCAGTGATTGCAGATGAAGGCCACCAGCAATGCAGGGCTTTCGGCATAGTCGCCAAGGCTGCGCAGATGCCCTTCGATATCCGGCAAGCAAAAATCCGGCGCGGGCTTGCCGTAGTCGAGTTGGCGCGAGAGTCTCAGCATCATCCCTTCTCCTTTATTAGAATCTCCGTTCTTTTACGTCATTTCGCGTCGCGGGCCAAATGCCGATCGCCTTGGGCCAACTGCAAAGTCTCGCTTTGCACCTTTGCAAATTTACCGTGGACACCACCCACATTCCACGTCATCGCGAGGATCGAGCCGGTGCCTTTTGGCATCAACGGCATGGCATTGGCAGGAGCACGACGCATGAAAGCCCTGGTCTGCGTGAAGCGGGTGATTGACTACAACGTGAAGCCACGTGTGAAGGCGGATGGGAGTGGTGTTGATCTTGCGAACGTGAAGATGAGCATGAACCCGTTTGACGAGATCGCGGTGGAGGAGGCCATTCGCCTGAAGGAAAAGGGCGTGGTGAGCGAGATCGTGGCGGTGTCGGTGGGCGTTGCCAAGAGCCAGGAAACGCTGCGCACGGCGCTGGCGATGGGTGCGGACCGGGCAGTGCTGGTGCAGGTTGACGAGGGCACCGAGGTCGAGCCGCTGGCCGTGGCCAAGATCATCAAGGGCATTGCCGATGAGGAGCAGCCCGCGCTGATCATCACCGGCAAGCAGGCGATCGACGATGACAGCAACCAGGTCGGCCAGATGGTCGCCGCGCTGCTGGGCCGCCCGCAGGGGACGTTCGCCAACGAAGTCTCGGTCGAGGGCGATGCGGTTGTCGTCAAGCGCGAGATCGACGGCGGCCTGCAGACGGTGAAGCTGGCGCTGCCCGCGGTGGTCACCACCGACCTGCGCCTCAATGAGCCGCGCTATGCTTCGCTGCCCAACATCATGAAGGCCAAGTCCAAGCCGCTCGCCACCAAGTCGCCCGCCGACTACGGCGTCGACATCGCGCCGCGCCTCAAGACGCTCAAGGTCAGCGAACCGCCGGTGCGCTCAGCCGGCATCAAGGTGCCCGATGTCGACACGCTGGTCGCCAAGCTCAAGGAAATGGGAGTAGCCTGATGTCCAAGGTTCTCGTTCTCGTCGAACACGACAACGCTTCCGTAAAGGACGCCACGCTCGCCGCCGTCACTGCCGCATCTCAACTGGGCGAAGTGACTGCCCTTGTCGCCGGATCGAACTGCGATGCCGCCGCACAGGCTGCTGCGCAGATCGCCGGCGTCGCCCGTGTGCTCAAGGCCGACGACGCATCGCTGGGCAACGCGCTCGCTGAAAACGTCGCCCCGCTCGTCGCCGGGCTGATGGCCGATTACGACGCCTTCGTGGCGCCTGCCACGACCACCGGCAAGAACGTCGCCCCGCGCATTGCCGCGCTGCTCGACGTGATGCAGGTCTCGGACATCCTCTCGGTCGAGGGGCCCAAGACCTTCACCCGCCCGATCTACGCCGGCAACGCCATCGCCACGGTCGAAAGCTCCGACGCCAAGCTGGTCATCACCGTGCGCGGCACCGCCTTTGCCAAGGCTGCCGCCACTGGTGGATCGGCCAGCGTCGAAGCCGTCAGCGCCACCGGCGACAGCGGCCTGTCGACCTTCGTCAGCGCCGAGATCGCCAAGAGCGAGCGCCCGGAACTGACCAGCGCCAAGATCATCGTCTCGGGCGGCCGCGCGCTGAAGGACGCTGCCACTTTCGAGCAGATCATCACCCCGCTCGCCGACAAGCTGAACGCCGGCATCGGCGCATCGCGCGCCGCGGTCGACGCAGGCTACGTGCCCAACGACTATCAGGTCGGCCAGACCGGCAAGATCGTGGCACCCGAAGTCTACATCGCCGTCGGCATCTCGGGCGCGATCCAGCACCTTGCCGGCATGAAGGATAGCAAGACCATCATCGCCATCAACAAGGACGAAGACGCGCCCATCTTCCAGGTCGCCGACATCGGCCTCGTCGGCGACCTCTTCACGCTCGTCCCGGAACTGACCGGCAAGCTCTGAACCCCATCCCACCACAACGCCACGCTGGAGTGTTTCCCCGGGGAAACACTCCAAATGGGTTAAAGGCGCAGCGTCAGGCACTGGCTGAAATCGTCCAGCACGTATTCCGCAAAGGCCTCGCAATTGACGAAGCCGTGCTTGCGATAGAGCCCGAGTGCCGGTTCGAAGGCGGGGCCTTGGCCGGTTTCGAGGCTGACGCGGGCATAGCCGCGCTGCCGTGCAACCGAAAGCAGGTGAAGCAGCATGGCTTCGCCGATTTTCTTTCCCAACCAATCACTTGCGACGCGCATGGACTTCAGTTCGCCATGCGTGGAATCAAGTTCGCGGATCGCGCCCATCCCGGCAAGCGCATTTCCGACCCACGCCGAATAGAAGGTGACGCCGGGTTGGCGCAGTTTTTCAACCGGAAGTGCGTGGACCTTGCAGGCAGGTGAGTTGGCATGCATGCCCGAGAGGTGGAAGGCGACAAGTTCGCGGATTGCCTCTCCGGAAAGATCGTCTTCGAGGATCTTGACACAGTCCATTGGGCCCCTCCCTTCCAGTGATATTGACTGTTCAGCACGAACGGGCGCCATCTCGCAATGCTTCAGAAAAAGCCGCGAAGGGGTAGCCCCACCCAGGCGCATCCGCCGCCGGTCAGCGACGGGAGGCCGGGGGCTTGCGCTCAGGTGTGCTTGTCGGCCTTGCGACGCCCGAAGCGCATGCCGGTTTCAAGGCGTGCGCGCAGCTGGGCGTAATAGGCTTCGAGGAAAGCACGTTCGTCGCCCGCGCCTGCGTTCCAGCCGATCTTGCCGCAGATCGTGCGGGCCACATCACGCAGGGCTTCCTCGCGGTTCTCTCGCAGCACGCGCTCGAGCACCTGCAGTTCGTATTCTCCATAAACGGCAAGGTCGGCATCGCTGAAGCGATACTGCACGCCAGTGGCTTGCGACAGGCCGCGCGCACCTTCGCCAACCGATAGCGCCTGTTCCAGCTTGCGCTTGGGCGCTTCGACCACCCAGGTTCCCGCGATCAGGTCTCCGCACCGGAGCCTGTCGCGATTGAAGAACGGAAACAGCGCAAAGAGCAGGAACCAGACGAGGCCCGCCCAGGCCGCCATCTCGGTATCGCCGCCTTCGACCGAGGCGACGACGATGAAGATCGCAGGCATGAACAGTTCGATATCGCGCACGAGGTTGCGGGCGATAACCGCTTCGGTGGTCAACCGCGCGCCATCCTTGCCACGCGCGCGGGCGGCAACGCGGATGCCGGTGATACGCTTGCCCGGCGTGGCGCCGCGCGGGCCGAGTTCGAAGAACAGGAACCAGGCGTTGCGAAACAGGAACAGCGCGATGATCCAGACGACTACCAGCGCCTGCACCGCGCGCCCGGCGGGGCTGTCATCATCATTGAAGTTTATGCCCACTGCATTGGCGACATAGGCAATGAGCAGCGTGGCGCCGATGATCGCGCCGACGATCATGGCCAGATCGAGGAAGAGTGCAGCGGCGCGTGCTCCGCGCGAGGCCAGGACGAATGGCAGCGCCACGCCTTCAGGGGTGACGACCATACGGCGGCGGCGGTCCTGAAGCGCCTGCGGAGTACGGGGCGCGGACTTGGCGTCACGGCGGAAGGGCAGGCGTATCGCCATCAGCGGGCCTCACGCCGGAAGGCGAAGAAATAGCCGCTCCACAGCACCAGCATGAAGCCTCCCACGGTGAGGCGCGATGGGGTGGAGTCTATGAGCTGACGCCCGAAGCCTTCGAGCAGGGCGGCAAGGATCAGCATGAGGACCACGCCGGTCATGACCTGCGCGGCGCGGCGGCCGGCCGCAGCGGCGGCATCCATGACCGACATGTTGCCGGGGAAGGCCATGGCGCGTCCGATATGAATGCCGGCTGCGCCCGCCAGCAGGATCGCGAACAGCTCTGTCGTGCCGTGAATGGCGAGCCACCCGACAAAATCGAGCAGCAGGCCCTGTCCATGATATAGCCACAGCATCGCGCCAAGCAGTGCCGTGTTGTGAACCAGCAACAGCATGGTCGGCAGCCCGAAGGCAAAGCCCAGCGCAAAGCACATGATCGAGACTTGCGCGTTGTTGCTGAACAGGCCGGCGGCAAACACGCCCATCCCGCTCTGGTCCTGGTTGCCGAATAGCGTGCCGTGCAAGACTTCGCGGCTCGCCCCCGGCACGCGGACATCGGCCATGCCGCCAGGGACCAGCGAATAGTACCATTCGGGGTTCGACGCCACGAGCAGCCAGCCGACCGCAGTGCCCGCAACCATCAATGCGAGCGCGATCAGCAGATCGATGCCGAGCCCGCGCACGCTGGCGCTCCATCCGCCGCCGATGAAGCCGCGAAACCATGACCACAACGAGGCGCGCGGGCCATAGACGAGGAACCAGGCGCGTTGTGTCAGCGCTTCGAGATAGGCGACGAGCGCCGCGTCCAACGAGGTTTCGCGGGCGATCGAAAGGCTGGACGCGGCAGTGCGATAAAGAGCCGGAAGGGCGAGCAAGTCCTCATCCGAAACGCCGCGCGTGCGCCCGGCCTCCATGCGCTTGAGCACTGCTTCGAGGCGCTTCCAATCGGCTTCGCGTTCAAGCCGGAAGCGATCGGAACGCAGGGCGGCGTGTTCTGCCGCAACAGCGGCCTCTGTCGGCCGGGCGAACCAGTTGCCGATCTTCTGGGCAATTCCTGTGGTGACAGCGTTCATCCGATGCGTCCCTCGCGCTTGATCGCGAGATAGGAATCGAGCAGTCGCGTGCCGATCTGGTCATGCGGCGCTTCGAGCACGCGCACACCGAGGTGGCGCAGGCGCTGGAGCACGATCGCGCGCTGCCTGGAAAGCGTAGTGGCGGTGACCGCTTCGGCGACAGATTGCATGTCGGTGACGGTGGCGGTTGCAAGGCCGGCGAGTTCGGCATCGGCCATGACCACGAACAGCACGAGGTGGCGCTCTACCAGTCGGCCCACGTTCTCGACCACCAGCTCGGCGCTGGTGGGGTCGGAGAAATCAGAGAAGAGCACGATCAGCGAACGGCGCTGCAGCCGTGCGGCGAGCGTGGACAGGGCGAGCGTGAAGTTGGGCTCGCCGGGATGGTAATCAAGCTGGGCGGCGGCGCGCTGCAGGCGAGCGAAATCGCGGCTGTCGGTGACGAACGGGGTGGCAACTTCCGGGCGCGCAGCGAAGCCGAACAGCGCGACGCGATCTTGCGCCTTGAGTGCGACATAGGCGGTGGTGAGTGCGGCGGTGACGGCGCGGTCGATCCGGGGCAGGCCGTCGATCGGTTCGCACATCGCCTGTCCGCAATCGAACGCGAAGACGATCTGGTTGTTGCGCTCGACCTCGTATTCCTTGGCGAAAAGGCGGGCGTGGCGGGCCGAGCTTTTCCAGTCGATCCGGCGGCGGTCCATGCCCGGTTCGTACTCGGCAAGTGCTTCGAATTCAGTGCCCTCGCCACGGATACGCCGCGCGATCAAGCCGAACTGGGCATCGCGCAGGAATATCTGCAGCGCCGGGCTGCGTACCGGGGCGATGTTCGGCCAGACCCGCACTTCGGCCTCAAGATCGCGGGTGGCCTGGCGGTGGGCGAGGCCGAGCGGGCCGCTCCAGCGCAGCCACAGGCGGGTGAGCCGGCCGGTGCCGCGGCGGGTGGGGGCGATCGTGGTGCTGCCGCTCCATGCGCCGTCCGCGAAGGTGAGCGGCAGGGCAATACGGCCCCCCTCGGCAAGGCGAGAGTCGCATGCGATTGCCGCGTCGGGGCGGATGCCGTTGCGGACACGGGCGAGTGCGGCGACCACCGTCAGGGTGGCAGGTTCGCCGACCTCGCTATCGGACGGCGCGTGGATCTGTACGTCCTCGAGGGAGCCGGCGAAGAGGCCGTCGAGCAGGATCAGCACGAGCAGTGCGCCGCCCAGCGCAGGTGCGGCGATCCAGGCCGCAGGAGCGGCCGCGGCCAGGACCAGGGCCAGCGGGGCGAGGCCTGCAAAGAGCAGGACTGCACGGCCCGAGGGCAGGATGGCGGCAGGCTTGATCAACGGGGGGCTTCCGTGCCTTCTACCAGCGCAGCAACGATGGTCTCGACCTGCTTGCCTTCGATCTCGGCAGCGGGGCTGAGCATCAGGCGGTGGCGCAGGACGGCAGTGGCGAGCGCCTTGACGTCGTCGGGGATGACGTAATCACGACCATCGAGCGCGGCGCGTGCGCGGGCGGCCCCGGCCAGCAGCACGGCGGCGCGGGGGCTGGCTCCGACGACCAGATCGCCGCTTTCGCGCGTGGCGCGAACCAGGCGCACGATGTAGTCGACAATCGATTCTGCGAGCGTGATCGAGGCGATGGCGGACTGTGCGCGGCCAAGCTCTGCCGCAGTGGTCACGGAAACGACGCCGAGATCGGCGGGCTTGGGTGCGCCCTTGCCTTCGCCGTAGCGGGCAACGATGCGGGCTTCCTCCTCGATGGAAGGATAGCCGACGAGGAGCTTGAACAGGAAGCGGTCCAACTGGGCTTCGGGCAGCGGGTAGACGCCTTGGCTTTCGATCGGGTTCTGCGTGGCGACCACGGTAAAGCGTTCGGACAGGGCGTGGACCTCGCCGTCGAGGGTGACGCGGCGCTCCTGCATGGCTTCGAGCAGGGCGGCCTGCGTCTTGGGCGGGGTGCGGTTGATTTCGTCGGCCAGCAGCAGTTCGTGGAAGATGGGGCCGCGCGTGAGCGTGAACTGGCTGGTCTGGAAATTGAACAGGTTGGAGCCGAGGATGTCGCCAGGCATCAGATCGGGGGTGAACTGGATGCGCCCGAAATCAAGGCCGAGAGCGGCGGCAAAGGTCTGTGCGAGGAAGGTCTTGGCCGTGCCGGGAGGGCCTTCGAGCAGGACATGGCCGCCTGCGAACAGCGCGACGAGCAGGTGATCGAGCACCTCTTCCTGCCCCACGATCGCCTTGCCGACTTCGGCGCGGATCCGGCCGGATAGCGCGCCGAGCTCGGTCAGGGACATTTCGGAGGTCGTCTCGGTCACTTGAGGTGCCTTTCTATCTGCTGCAGCACTTGGGCGCGCTTCGTCAGTTCATGGGGCTTGCGGGCATCGCGCAAGTGGCGCGCGGCCTGGGAAAACGGTGGGCCGGCGATGGCCCGGCGGAGTTGCGCAGCGTCGATCAGGCGCTCGGTCTCCTGCGGGTCGAGGCCCTTGGGCAGGCCCAGCGCCAAGGCAATGCGTTCGCGCGTGGCATCGGCATAGGGCGCGGCGGCGAGGTGGACGCGGCCGGCGCGGCGGATGAGCCCCGCAGCGTTGGCGACCAGGGCGGCCTTGCCAAACGCGATTTCCTGCCCCTGCACCAGCGCCGGTCCGAAGCGATTGAGCGCGCGCCAGGCGATCGCCAGCGCGGCGAGCAAAAGGCAGATCGTGGCGGCAAGGAAAGGTGGCTCGAACGCGAGGGTCAGCAGATTGCGGCTGGCGCCGAAGCCGTTGAAGGTCATGTCGAAGACGATTGGTTGGCTGCGATCATCCGCCGTGGCGAGCACGAGATCGCAGGCAAGCATGGCGGTGTTGCGGTCGGCCAAGCCCCAGTTGTCGAGCAGGTCGGGCTCGAACACGAGGACGACAGGGTACAGATCCTCATCATCGCCGCCGTAGCCAGGGTCGATCCCGGCGAAATTGTTGAGCGCGGGATAGTAGCCATCGTCATCCAGAAACGCCGCGAGCGTCTTGCCTCTGCCGGTGGTGAGAAGGGGGACGAGGCCCTTGCCGGAACCGGTTTCGATCTGGCGATCGTCAGGGAACTTGCCGCGGCGGTCACCAAGCTTCCAGCCGCCCGCGGGTGGCGAATCTTCATCGCCGATCTCGACCGTGACGTTGTCGGCAAAGCCCTTCCATTCGGGCGCCTGCGTGCCGACCATCTGCACCCAGCCGCGCTTGGCGGCCTTGGCGTTGACGCCCATTGCCAGCCACTTGGGGGTGACGACGATCGTCGGGCCCCAGTAGCGGTGGGCATCGACGATCCTGGCGATCTCCTTGCTATCGGCATCGACTGGCGGGGTGAGGATGAGCAGGCCCGGTGCGTTTTCCAGCGCGCGGCGGTTGCGCTGGCGCTGGACGTCAAGGCCTTCGGCTTCGAGCATCCGCGCAAGGCCGGCATAGCCATTGAGGCCTTGCCCGCCGACATGCGCGCCGCCGTTGTTGCCGTTGCCGCCGGTGCCGTTGCCAAGGAACCAGAGCAGCGCGACGAAGGCGAGCGCGCCGACCAGCAGCATCCCGATCAGCGTGCCGCGCGAGAACGGGGTTGGTGCGGCATTGCTCATTGCGCAGCGACCGTCAGCGGCGCGATGGCAAAGCGCGAATAGGCTTCGCGCGCCGTGCTCCATTCGTCTGCCCCAAGGGGCCGCAGGGCATAGCGGGCGCGCTCGACCAGGCTGGCGATGGTGCCGAAGGCGGCGCGCGCTTCTCCGGGTAGTCCGGTGATCGTGCCGATTTCGCGCGCGGTGCTGGAGGGGGCCAGCCAATCGGGCCGGGCGCGGGCGATCTGGCCAACGCTGCGCTTGAGCAGGAGATGCGCGGCCTCGCCATAGAGGCCTTGCGCGGCAAGGCGGTCAGCGTCTTCGAGCAGGGCGAGCGCTTCTTCTCGCAGCGGTGCCCATTCAGGCTCTGCCACTCTCCGGTGGGTGCCACGTTCGCGCCACAGCGGCCAGAGGAGGCTCCATGCGATCCACAGCACGCCGAGCCCTGCGCCGACCAGCATCAGCATCTCGATCACGCTCCAGCTGCCGCCAAGCAGGCGCCCGAGCGGTGAGAGAAGCCATTCGAGGAAGCGGCCAAGCGCCTTGAGCCAGTCCGGCGTGACGGGCACGGGATCGGGCGGGACAGGTGCGAACTGGATATCGCCCGATTCGCGGATCGAGCGCCATGCAGCCTCGGCTGCGGCCGCATCATTTGCTGGTACTGTTGCCGAAGCCGGTGCCGTCACCCGCGCAACCTTGCACGCGGCAGGCGACGGGGCAAGCACAAGTCACCGTCCTTTTGAATACTCTTACTGGCCGCGGACGCGTTCCATCGGGTAAGTCCCAAGTATTCGCTGGTTCTTGGCAAAGAAATCGAGCTCTTCGAGCGCAAGATCGACGGGGCGTTCACCCGGCGCGCCGACGATATCGGCATAGAATTCGGTGGCGGCAAAGCTCGCGCCGCGCTGGTAGCTTTCCAGCTTGGTCATGTTGACCCCGTTTGTCGCAAAGCCGCCCAGCGCCTTGTAGAGCGCAGCCGGGATATTGCGCACTTCGAATACGAACGTCGTCATCGCCGGGCCGGAGATGGTGGCCGGATCGCGCGGGGTCTTGGACAGGATCACGAAGCGGGTGGTGTTGTCGTGCGCGTCCTCGACGTTGTCCTCGATCACCTTCAGGCCATAGAGTTCGGCGGCGATGCGCGGGGCAAGTGCGGCCACGGTCGGATCGCCCAGTTCGGCGACATAGGCAGCGGCCCCGGCGGTATCGGCATAGCTCATCGGCACGATGCCGCGGTCACGCAGATAGAATCGCGACTGGCCGAGCGCCTGCGGGTGACTGTATGCGGCGGTGAACGGACCATCGCCAAGCGCCATCAGGCTCGCATGGATCTCGAGGAAGTGTTCGCCGACAATCGAAAGGCCGCTCTCGGGCAGCAGGAAGTGGATGTCGGCTACGCGCCCGTGCTGCGAATTCTCGATCGGGATGATCGCGTGGGCCGCGCGGCCTTCCTTGACCGCGTCGAGCGCGTCTTCGAACGAGAAGCATGGCAGCGGCAGGCAATCGGGCAAGGCCTCGAGCGCGGCGCGGTGGGAGTTGGCGCCCGGCGCCCCCTGGAACGAAACGGCGCGCGCAGGATCGGCGGCTGCAGCGGCAGCCATGTTCTCGACAAGGGCGAGCGCGGGGGCGGGATAGCTCTGCATGATGGCTCGCGCGTTAAGCCGCTCTGTTCTTTCGGGCAAGGGAGATCGAATTTGCGGCGCAAACCATCTTGCGCTGCCGCATGGCCCTGACTAGAGGGACCCCGAACTCGCGCGGGTGTCGGCAAGGTGCTGACGTTGCGCCTATGGGGCTCGTAAATGGACGATCGTTTCAATACCATCGCCGGATGGACCTTGTTCGGGGGCATCGTGGCTCTGGGGCTCTCCAGCCTGTCGGCGCACTACTTCCTGGCCGACAAGGAGCACCGTCCGGAAAAGATGGGCTACGCGATCGAGGGCGTCGTCGAAGAAGGTGCCGAGGGTGGCGGGGCGGCTGAGCTGCCGCTGGCGAATCTCCTCGCTGCTGGTGACGTTGCCAAGGGCGAAGCCGTTTTTGCCAAGTGCAAGGCCTGCCACACCGCCGAGCAGGGCGGCGCCAATGGCATCGGTCCGAACCTCTATGGCATCGTCGGCAAGCCGGTCGGCAAGCATGCTGCGGGCTTTGCCTATTCGGCTGATCTCGCTGCCAAGGGCGGCAACTGGGATTTCGCCACGCTTGATGCCTGGTTGAAGAACCCCAAGGCCTTTGCCGCCGGCACCAAGATGTCATTCGCCGGTCTGCCCAAGGGTGAAGACCGCGCCAACGTGATTCTCTATCTCAACTCGCTCGGCTCGAACCTGCCGCTGCCTGCGCCTGAAGCCGTTCCGGCAGCTGGTGCTGCGCCTGCCGAAGGTGCTGCCGTTGCTCTGGTTGGCGATGCCGCCAAGGGCGAGGCAGTCTTTGCCAAGTGCAAGGCTTGCCACACCATCGATCAGGGCGGTGCCAACGGCATTGGTCCCAACCTGTTCGGCGTTCATGGTGAGGCCGTGGCTGGCGATCGCGGCGGTTATGCCTTCTCCGACGCGCTCAAGGGCAAGGGCGGCACCTGGGACGATGCCACGCTCGATGCCTGGCTGAAGAATCCCAAGGCCTTTGCCGCTGGCACCAAGATGACCTTCGCCGGCATTGCTGACGATCAGCAGCGTGCGGACGTGATCGCCTACCTGAAGTCGAAGAAGTAAACTTCGCTTTCAGACGAAATTCAAAAGGGCGTCCGGAGCGATCCGGGCGCCCTTTTGATGTCTTCGGTACCTATTGCGTTTGCGCATGAGCCGCGCAGAGTTGCGCTTTAGGAGAAACCGATGCGCCTGTTTACTGCCTTGCCGCTTCTGCTCGTCATGACTCCGGCCGGTGCGGCGGAACCTCCCGCCGCCATGCAGGGCAATTGGACTGTCGACCTGTCGGCCAAGCCGGAAGAGCCTTACACAAAACCGATGGTGCTACAGCTGCAGGCCGATGGCACGGTCAAGGGCAGCTTCTACGAGAGCGAAATACTGGCAGGACGCTGGAAGACCGACCGCGCGCGGACTTGCGTGAGCGTTCGCACCACCGATGGCGCCGGGCCCTATCACACGGCGGCGTGCCTGGTAGGCGATCACATAGAGGGCCAGACCTGGGCGGAGCATCGCAGCTTCCTGTTCAACTGGAACGCGAAGCGCTGACCGTCAGAGGTGGCAGGCCTCGGCCATGATCGCTGCATTTAGCGTCTCTGGCTCAACCGGGGCGTACTGATCGGCACTGTCGGCGGCAACGGCGTTGCGGGACAGGATCTCGCCGGACGTCGCGTAGTCCGTTGCCGCGGCAATGAGCACGCGCTTCGCGGCGCAGTCATAGCGGAACAGGATGATCTTGCGCCCGGTGGCCAAGCTCGCGGCGGGGGCAAAGTCGAAACCTGCCCAGACCTGACGGACGGCAAAGCTACGAGCCGGGCTGGGCGGCAGTTCGCGGACTGATTCGGGACGCACGAGCACTTCGGTGCGGTCCTCGGCCACGCCGATGACCTTCCAGTCGGCAGACCATCCTCTTGCAGCAATGTCTTCTGCCATTGCCCCGCCGGAGAAGCCGAGGAAGGCGAGAGGGAGCAGCAGGCTGCGGATGGAGGTCATCGGGTGGCTCCGGAGTGCTTCGGTTAAGGTGCTGATAACCATGCCCGCCAGGCGCGCCCAGCTAGGGGTTTGTCCTGAGTCCCGCGATGCGACAGCAGGCTAGTTGTCGGTTAACGCAGGCTCGCCCGCACGGCCCTTGAACCCTTGGGCAATCACGTACCACTCCGAGGAATCCTTGCGGCTCGAGGGGGGCTTGGCGTGCTTTACAGTCGTGAAGTTCTTCTTGAGGATCTTGAGGAGTTCGCCATCGGTGCCGCCGGCAAAGACCTTGGCGACGAACGCCCCGCCGGGGGCCAGGGTCTGGACGGCAAAGTCTACAGCCGTCTCGACCAGGCCCATCGTGCGCAGGTGGTCGGTCTGCTTGTGGCCAACGGTGTTGGCGGCCATGTCGGAGATCACGAGATCTGGGGGACCATCCAGCGCACCTTGCAGAGCTTCCGGCGCCTCATCGGCCATGAAGTCCATCTGGAAGATGGTCACGCCCTCGATCGGATCGGTGGGCAGGAGATCGATGCCAACGATCTTTGCCGCCGGCGACTTCTTGCGCACGACCTGGCTCCACCCGCCAGGCGCGATGCCGAGATCGACGACACGCTTCGAGCCTTTGAGCAGGCCGAACTTCTCATCGAGATCGATCAGCTTGAATGCCGCGCGGCTGCGCCAGCCTTCGGCCTTGGCCTGCTTCACGTAAGGGTCGTTGAGCTGGCGCGACAGCCAGCGCACCGATGAGGCCGAGCGGCCCTTGGCGCTCTTGAGCCGCTCATTGGGATTCTTTCCGGAACGACTCATGCTGCTTCCGTTTTCCTGGGCCCGCGCGGATCGGCGCCGGTGGCCATGAGGCTGCGCAGGATGCCTTCGCGAATGCCGCGATCGGCAATGCCAAGGCGCTCTGCCGGCCAGATGTCGAGAATCGATTCGAGGATGGCGCACCCGGCAACGACGAGGTCCGAGCGTTCGCGCCCGATGCAGGGCACGGCAATGCGCTCCGCCGGGGTCATCGTTGACAGACGGCGCGAGATGTCGCGCATGGAATCGGCCGGCACGATCAGGCCGTCGACTGCGCGGCGATCATACTGCGGCAGTTCGAGATGGAGTGATGCCAGCGTGGTGACGGTGCCGCTGGTGCCCAGCAGGCGGATGCTGCGCTCGCCCTGCGCTGCGTGCCGGATCGGCGTTACGCGGGCGGTGAAATCGGAAAAACCTTCGTCCACACGGCGGCGCATCTCGGCATAGGCGACCGCGCGGGCATGCGGATCGTCGGCAATCGCGCCGATGCTCTCGGTCAAAGAGACGACGCCCCATGGCACCGACTGCCAATCGAGGATCCGGGGCACGGTTTCGCCGGTTTCCACCAGCACCATCTCCGTCGACCCGCCGCCGATGTCGAAGATCATCGCCGGGCCGTTGCCCTGTTCGAGCAGAATGTGGCAGCCGAGCACGGCGAGGCGTGCCTCTTCCTGCGCGGTGATGATATTCAGGTGGATGCCGGTTTCGTTGCGAACGCGATCGATGAAGGCCTGTCCGTTGCTCGCACGGCGGCAGGCTTCAGTGGCAACCGAGCGGGCAAGATGCACGTTGCGCTTGCGCAGCTTGTCGGCACAGACGTGCAGGGCGCCAAGCGCGCGGTCCATGGCCTCGTCGGAAAGGCGCCCGGTCTGGGCCAGTCCCTCGCCCAGGCGGACCACGCGGCTGAAGGCGTCGATCACCACGAAATGCTCGCCCGAGGGCCTTGCGATCAGGAGACGGCAGTTATTTGTGCCCAGGTCGATCGCGGCATAGGCCTGGCGGTGATGGGGCAGCGGTTTCTGCCAGGTGCTTGCACGCTCAAACGCGGGCGGTGCGGGAGATTCCGCCACCACAGCCGGAGTTGCCGCGGCGATAGCCTCGTGCGTGCCGCCACCGCGTGCTGCGGGCGGACTGGTCTTGCCGGCCGACTTGGGTGGGACACCGCTCCCGGTCTTGCCGCGTGGCCGACGGGGCTTTTTCCTTTGCCCCTTCTTGCCGCCTGCCGTCTTGCCGTTGGCCGGCTGGCCGTCCGGTCGCGCGCCTTGCCCATTTGCCGGCGGAATGGAACCCGCCATGAATCGTATTCGCTTATGTTTTCCCGCGCCGCCTGATGCAGGCCGGGTACTTGATGCCAATGCTAGCGATGTGCCGCCCCGCCCGCAAGACCGGCACCAAAAATGCCCATTGAACCGCTTGACTTGGGCGCACTCGCCCCCTAGTTGCGCGCCTCACACTGCCCCGTCGTCTAATGGTAAGACTACGGATTCTGATTCCGTCTATCGAGGTTCGAATCCTCGCGGGGCATCCAGCTTTCCAGACTTTCTGCCTGCCATGAGCAGCCCCCAGGTGATCGCCAGGACGAAAACCTGCGCCTCGATGACCGCGGTGAGCCCCCGTGCAGTCGTTGTAAGCCCCTGTTCGCCAAGCAGGTTGCCAATCCTGTCGACATCGAGCTGCATGCCCGCAACTCCCAGCTCGAGAGCCTGGAGTGAGCCTGCCAGCAGAACTCCGCCGGAAAGGTAGATCAGGAGGCCCGCCGTCCCTCCCGCGCACAGTGCGGCGGCAAGCACGACACGTCGGCTTTGGCCGGTGCACGCGGCCCACGAGGCCAGACCTGCCGCAGAGCCAAGAATTGCGCCCTCAAAAGGTCCGGTGACGTAAAGGTCCGATACGCCGGACAGCAACCCCACGCCTTCCCGGCCCAAGAGGTTGCCCAGAGCGCCAATCGCAAGGCCGCCCAGTGCGGCGCCGGCAACGATCAACCAATCGGCATTCTGGCGCCAAGCCACGGTGGCAGCCATTCCCGCGCCCAGACCTGCACCGGCGAGAAGACCGAGGACACCGATCATCGCGGACAGAACAAGCACCTGACCGCCACCGCCAGTCCCCGCGATGATGCCATAGCACAGCCCGGCGGCGGCTCCGGCCACGAGTCCCAACAAAGTGCAGGCCGCGGCGATACGCGACGCTCGCGCCATTGGTTCGGCAGCATCCGCTTGCTGCGGCATCGCAGCAATGAAGCGGTAGCCGTGTTTCGGCACTGTCTGAATGAAGCGGGGATTGGCCGCATTGTCTCCCAGCGCGCGGCGCAGGGTGCGGATACATTGTGTCAGCGCCTCGTCTGTAACCGGGATGCCCTGCCAGACCTCGTCCATGAAGCTGTCCTTGCTCACCAGTTCGCCCCGCCGCGCGACCAGCAGCGCGAGCGCATCGAAGTAGCGGCTGCCGAGCTCGATCGGTTTTCCGTGTTGCAGCAACTGCCGGTTCTCGCAGTCGAGCTCGAAGTCCCCGAAGCGCAGAATCTGTGCGTGTCTTCCCATTGCGTCCGGGTCTGCTGCCATACCGGAGCATTGGCAAGCGCTTGGCGTGTTGTCAGCAATTGCTCATCTTTTCCTCATGCCTTTCAGACCGCGCCGCCTCATCAATCGCCGCCATAAATGCGCAAGGAGGCTCGATCATGACCAACGCCCATACTTCGAAGACTGCCAATGGCTGGCGAATTGCCGGATGGGGCAGCCTCCTGGCACTGCTCCTCCTTCCCGCCCTTGCGATGCAACTGACCCCGGAGGTGAATTGGACTGCCGGGGACTTCGTGTTCGCCGCACTGCTGCTAGGCTTCATCGGCGCCGTATGCGAACTTGCGGCCAGATATGCTCAGGCAGGAACACAGCGCGCGGGTTACATCCTCGCCGGTGTTGCAGCCTTCCTTACCGTCTGGTCAAACGCTGCCGTTGGCATCATTGGCGACGACAATTCCGTCAACACGCTCTTCTTCCTCATGGTTGTTGTCGGGATGGCGGTGGCGGTGGCTTGTCGGTTCCGCCCCCACGCCATGCGCTGGATAGCGTTGTGCCTCGCCGCAGGCCAGTATGCCGCCGGTGTCGTCGCCCTCAACCAGATGCCGGGGCACGCTGTCGAATGGGGCGTCCTGACGTTCTTTGCCTTGCTGTGGCTTGCAGTCGCCTGGTGCCATCATCGCGCTGAACTGGCCTAGCACCGCCGCATACAGCTTGCGGGGCCCACCAGCGCGCACTGGCGTGTGCGGCAATCTTTCCTTGCACGGTTCGGGGGTTGCGCTTTCCGGCATGGTGACCGACCTATGCAGGCATGACTGAAGAAGAAAAGCAGCACGAGCTGACCAAGCGCAAGTTCTACAAGGCCGAGCAGGAAGCCGGTTTCGTCGAGAACCACCCCAAGACCACCCCCCAGCAGCAGGACCCGGCCTACCGGCTGGCCTTCCGTGACACCGACTTCCTCCTGCGCGAGGAATTGCGACCGGTGCGGTTCCAGCTGGAACTGCTCAAGACCGAGATGCTGCTCGACGAAGCGGACATCGGATCGACGCTGGTTGTCTATGGGTCTGCGCGCATTCCTTCGCCCGACATGGCCGAAGCGGCGCTGGCGACGGCGACCACGCCCGAGCGCAAGGCGGTGATCGAGAGCCTTGTTGCCAAGGCCAAGTACTACGAAGAAGCGCGTAAGCTGGCCTTCACCGCCAGCAAGTGCGGGCTGGTGGAAGACGGCAAGCGCCAGTTCGTGATCTGCTCGGGCGGCGGGCCATCGATCATGGAAGCGGCCAATCGCGGGGCGCACGATGCTGGCGCCGAATCGATCGGGCTGAACATCGTCCTGCCGCACGAGCAGGCACCGAACAGCTATGTCACGCCGCACCTCTCGTTCCAGTTCCACTACTTCGCGCTGCGGAAGATGCACTTCCTGCTGCGGGCGCGGGGGGTGGCGGTGTTCCCGGGAGGCTTCGGCACTTTCGATGAGTTCTTCGAACTGCTGACCCTGATCCAGACCGGCAAGATGAAGCCGATTCCGATCCTGCTGTTCGGCGGTGATTACTGGAACCGCGTGGTGAACTTCCGTGCGCTTGCCGAGGAAGGCGTGATCAACTTCGAGGACCTGGAGCTGTTCATTCCGGTGGAGACAGCCGAGGAAGCCTGGGACCACATCGTCAAGTTCTACGATCTGGACTGCTGACCGATGATCCGGACCGCGCGGCTGCTGTTGCGACCCGTGCGCCCGCAGGAGGACCTTGCGGCGATGCACGCGATCATGCGGCAGCCGCGTGCCATGGCCTACTGGTCCACACCGCCGCACGACAGCGAGGCCGTGACAGCGGAATGGCTTGGCAACATGGCGGACATCCCTGACCTGGAGGGTGAGGATTTCATCGTCGAGCATCAGGGCCGCGTCATCGGCAAGGCGGGATTCTACCGCTTCCCCGACCTCGGCTACATGTTCGACCCGGACGTCTGGGGGCAGGGCTTCGCACGTGAGGCGGTGGGCATGGTGATCGCGCGCGGGTTTACCGTCCATCACCTGCCGCGCATCCTTGCCGACGTCGATCCGCGCAACAAGGCTTCCATCCGGCTGCTTGAACGGCTCGGTTTTGCCGAGACACACCGCGCGGCGCGGACGTGGCTGGTCGGCGAGGAGTGGTGCGACAGCGTCTACTTCGCGCTAACGCGCGAGGATTGGGATCAGCGCACCGCCTGATGGCCGAGCGGGCCGTGGCCAGCGCCGAAGCCGGGCGCGGCCAGCAGGGCAGCGCGGACGAATTCTCTGGCGTCTTCCACCGCCTCTTCGAGCGACGCGCCGCTGGCGAGCAGCGTGGCGATGGCGCTCGACATTGTGCAGCCGGTGCCGTGGGTGTGGCGCGTTTCGATGCGCGGTGCGGTCCAGACGCGCTCGGACTGCCCTGGAATGACCAGGCGGTCGATCACTTCGGGACCGTCGGCGTCCCCGCCCTTGGCGATATAGGCAATGCCCCGCCCCTGCATCGCGGCATCGCCACCAAGCGCTGCGAGCTCAGGTACGTTCGGCGTTGTCAGCGTGGCGAGCGCCATCAGTCGTTCGAAGGCAGCAATTGTAGCTGCGTCAGCGAGCGCTGCACCGCTGGTGGAGATCATCACGGGGTCAAACACGATGGGCACGGACAGGCATTCGAGCCGGTCTGCTACCACGGTCGCAATCTGGGGTGAGCCGAGCATGCCGATCTTCACCGCATCTACGCCCAGATCGTTGAGGCAGGCGTCGATCTGCGCGGCGACCATGGCGGGATCGACCGGGAGGACGGCATGGACGCCGGTGGTGTCCTGCGCGGTCAGGGCGCAGATCGCGGTCATCGCATAGCCACCAAGCATGGTGATCGTCTTGATGTCGGCCTGGATGCCGGCGCCGCCGCCGGAATCCGAGCCTGCGATCGACAGGACGCGGGGTGGCCTCATCCCTTGAACTTGCGCTCCGTTGATGGCGGGTGCTTGGCGTGGAGCGCCTTCGCCCGCGTCGGGCGGTCCATAAGTTCACCGCCGCAGTTGGGGCAGCGATCGTCGAGCTCTTCGGCGCATTCGGCGCACCACGTGCATTCGAACGAGCAGATGAAGGCGCCGGGGGCTTCGGCCGGAAGATCCGCGCCGCAGCGTTCGCAATCGGGGCGCATTTCCAGCATCAGGCAGCCTTCCTGACGGCATCGCAGATCTGGTCGACCACAGCCTCGACTTCGCCGGCGTCGTCACCCTCGGCCATCACGCGAATGACCGGTTCGGTGCCGGATGGACGGATGACGAGGCGGCCCTTGCCGATCAGGCGCGCCTCGGCATCAGCGATCGCCTGCTTCACCGTCTTGTCGTCCAAGGGCTTGCCGCCAGCAAAGCGCACGTTCTTCAGCAATTGCGGGACCGGGTCGAACTGATGCAGCAGCTCGCTGGCCGGCTTGCCGCTTTCTACCAGCGCGGCCAGCACCTGCAGGGCCGCGACCGTGCCGTCACCAGTGGTGGCGTGATCGGTCAGGATCATGTGGCCGGACTGCTCGCCACCGACATTGAACCCGCCTTCGCGCATGCGTTCGAGCACGTAGCGGTCCCCCACTGCGGTGCGTTCGAGTGTCAGGCCTTTGCCATTGAGGCAGCGTTCGAGGCCGAGGTTGGACATGACAGTGGCCACCACGCCGCCGCCGCGCAGCTCTCCACGCGCGGCAAGCTGGGTGCCGATCAGTGCCATGATCTGGTCGCCGTCGACCGTCTGGCTTTTCTCGTCGACCACGATCAGGCGATCGGCGTCGCCGTCGAGGGCAATGCCGATATCGGCCCGCACTTCGCGAACCTTGGCCTTGATCGCATCAAGATGGGTGGAGCCGACCCCGGCATTGATGTTCTTGCCGTTGGGCTCGACGCCCATGGCGATGACTTCCGCGCCCAGTTCCCACAGCGCCGAGGGCGTGACGTGGTAGGCTGCGCCGTTTGCGCAATCGATCACGATGCGCAGGCCATCGAGCCGCACGTTGTCAGGCAAGCTGGCCTTGACCGCATGGATATAGCGGCCGCGCGCATCCTCGATACGACGGGCGCGCCCGACTTGCGTGGCGTCGGCGAGGGCAAGATCCTGGGCCAGCATGGCTTCGATGCTGAGTTCAGCATCGTCCGAAAGCTTGAAGCCGTCCGGCCCGAACAGCTTGATGCCGTTGTCCTCGAAAGGGTTGTGGCTGGCCGAGATCATCACGCCAAGGTCCGCCCGCATCGAGCGGGTGAGCATGGCGACTGCGGGCGTCGGCATCGGTCCGAGCAGGACGACATCCATGCCAACCGAAGTGAACCCGGCGACCATTGCGCTTTCCATCATGTAGCCGGACAGGCGCGTGTCCTTGCCGATCACGACGCGATGGCGGTGGTCGCCGCGCTGGAAGTACGTGCCTGCCGCCTGCCCGACCTTCATTGCGGTCGCGGCGGTCATCACTCCGGCGTTGGTCCGGCCCCGGATGCCATCGGTGCCGAAGAACTTGCGTGCCATGAACCGGCGTTTCCCTCTTTTTCGTGCGCCCGATCCCGGGCGGCATGCGTTGCCTTGCCGTGCAACCTAGCTAGAGTTGTCTCAAGATGACCTTACCGCCTTCTGAAAATTCGTCCATCACGCAACCGCCGATCCCGACGATCCGCGCAGGCTGGATCTTTGCCGCGCTTGTCGGAGGGCTTGCGTTGGGCCTTTCCCTGGCGTTTCTTGGCCCGGCGCTGCTTGATCCCGTGCTGGTCGTGGCACAACCTGTCGGTACGCTGTGGCTGAACGCCTTACGCGCTACGATCGTGCCGCTCGTGGTTTCGCTGCTGTTCACCGGCATCGCACAGACGGTGGCCGCAGCGCGTGCGGGGGCGCTGGCAAGACGGGCGTTGCTGTTCTTCTTCGCGATCTTGGCCGGCGGAAGTGCAATGGCGGGACTGCTGATCCCGGCGATCCTTTCCGTTTTCCCGATGCCGACCGCCGCTGCAGCAGCCTTGCGGGCCAGCGTCGCGCAGATTCACGACAAGGCGACCGTGCCCGGCTTTGGCGCCTTCCTGCAATCGCTGGTGCCCACCAACGTGCTGCAATCGGCTGCCACGGACCAGATCCTGCCAGTCATCCTGTTTACCGCCGTGTTCGGCCTTGCCGCCACGCGCCTTGCCGAAACGCAACGGCGGTCGCTCGCGACATTCTTCGAGGGCGTCGCCAATGCGATGCTGGTGGTGATCGGCTGGGTGCTTCTGGCCGCTCCCCTCGGCGTGTTCTGCCTCAGCCTTTCGGTTGCGGCGCAGAGCGGGACTTCGGCCATCGGCGCGCTGGCGCACTACGTTTTGGTAGTGACGTCGGCCGGCACCGTGATCTTCCTTATGGCCTATGCCGTTGCCGTGTTCGGCGCGCGTCTGCGGCTGGGCGAGTTCGCCCGCGCTGTGCTGCCGGCGCAGGCTCTGGCACTTTCGACGCAGTCCTCTCTCGCAACGCTTCCCGCAATGTTGACGGTTTGCCGCAAGCTGGGCGTTCGGGACCAGACTTCAGACCTTGTGATGCCACTTGCCGTGGCGCTGTTCCGCGCGACCGGGCCAGCGATGAACTTCGCTGTCGCCATCTACGTTGCGCATTGGTTCGGCATGCCGATCACGCCTTCGATGCTGGTTGCGGGCTTCGTGGTGGCAACGCTGACGACACTGGGCGCGGTCAGCCTGCCCGGCGCAATCAGCTTCGTGACCTCGATCGGCCCCATCTCCATCGCGATGGGCATACCGGTGGAGCCACTCGCCATCCTGGTTGCCGTGGAAGTCCTGCCCGACCTCATGCGCACGCTCGGCAACGTGACGATGGACGTCGCGGTGACGGCGGCGGTCGACCGCGCACACGGTGAACCTGCGCGATAAGTGCAACTGCTGTTTCGATAATTTCAACGACCTTGGGGCGGGACGACTTCGCAACCAACGACTACCTCGCGCGTTGGTCTGCGACGCAGATTTCCAAGCAAGGACGTTGACTATCATGGCGATTACACTTCCCCCGCTTCCCTATGCCGATACCGCACTCGAGCCGAGCATCTCGGCGACGACGCTGCAGACGCACCACGGCAAGCATCACAACGCCTACGTCGACAAGACCAATGCCGCGATCGAGGGCACGGACCTGGCGGACAAGAGCCTCGAGGAAGTCGTCGCCGCTGCCGAGGCAAAGGGCGACAAGGGCCTGTTCAACAATGCTGCGCAGAGCTGGAACCACGCCTTCTACTGGAATAGCCTGACACCGACCTCGTCCGAGCCGACCGGCGATCTTGCTGCAGCGATCGAAGGCAGCTTCGGCTCGCTCGACCGCCTGCGCGAGGAACTGGCGTCACAGGGCGCGGCACACTTTGCATCGGGCTGGGTCTGGCTCGTGGCCCGCGGCGACAAGCTGGCTGTCGAACAGACGCATGACGCGGCGACCTTTGCCACCGGCGATGCCAAGCCGCTGCTGGTCATCGACCTGTGGGAGCACGCCTACTATCTCGACCACAAGAACCTGCGCCCCGAATATCTCAAGGCGGTGATCGAGAAGCATCTGAACTGGGAGTTTGCCGCCGAGAACCTCGGCCGCGATGGCACCTGGACCTATCCGGCCTGATTCGCATCCGCTTGCCCGTCCTCGTCGATACCGGCGAGGCGGGCAGGTTCGAAAAGAGCCTCGCCAAACAGGAAGCCGACGAGGTTCGGCCTGCCGATGTGATCAAGCAGCGCGGCGATGGTCAGCAGGATCGGGACCGAAAGCAGTGCGCCGAGCACACCCCAGATCCATGAAAAGTAGCTGATCGACAGCAGGATCGCGACGGGATTGAGGGTGAAGCGCGCGCCGAGGATCGACGGGGTCAGCACATTCGATTCGATAGCGTGGAGCACCAGGTAGGCAAGAACCGGCACCAGACCCACCGCCACGCTACTAGCCGTGCCGAGTCCCACCAGTGCCAGCAGTCCCATCATCACCAGTGGTCCCAGGTAGGGCAGAAAATTGAGCACGAAGGCAAGGCCGCCCCACATGACCGGCGCGGCGAGACCAAAGCCCCATGCTCCCAGCGCCACGACGACCCCGACGCCGAAGTTCACCTGTGCCACGGTAAGGATGTAGCTCGCGACACGCTCCTGCACATCGCGCAGGACCCGTGCGAGGCGGACCGAGGCGTTGAAGGAATGGCGATCCAGCAGGATGCGTCGCTTCATGCGAATGCGCGATTCGATCATGAAGAAGGTCATCAGCAGGGTAAGCAGGGTTTCGAGGATCACGCTCGGCGTGGCAAAGGCGACCTGTTCGATCACTGACGGACTGGCGACAACCACTTCGCGTGTGGCCGAATGCCCGGTGATCCGGGCAAGCTGCCGGTTCACATCGGCGATCCATGAAAGGTTTCCGCGAAGCTCGGCAAACCGTCCGGCAACCTGCCGGGCCAGGGCCGGGACCTGATCCACCATCACGAACGCGGGCTGCAGGATCAGCAGTAGCGCCATCAACACGACTGCGATCAGCGCGCAGATCGCGATGAAGGATGCCAGCATGTTTGGCAGGCCCAGACGGGTCAGTCGGTCGGCAAGCGGCGACATGACGATCGTGAAGATCATCGCCGTCACCGGAGGGAGAAAGACCACCGACCCGATGGAGAGCACGAACGGCAAGGCAAGGAACAGCCCCAGCCCCAGCAAAAGGACAATGGCCGATTGCAGCCGTGCACGACGATCCGCCGGATCGTCGACGTCCAGCGGTCTTTCCAGCATTTCTGACGGCTGTTGATTCACGCAAACGGGCCTGACGGAGGTTTCAATGTTCCATCCACCGTTGTCAGGCGCTGATCAATAGCCTTGGCAGGAGGCCGCGTGAATTTGCAGGGGAGTGTTGCTGCTCCGACAGAGCAGTCCGTCAGGACTGGCTGCCGGCGTGTACGGTATGATCGAGTTCGCTCATGATTGCCGAGTGGGCCACCGCATCATCAGTGCTGCGGCGCGGGATTTGCCCATTCTCGATCATTTGCGACAGTGCTGCGCGGGCGCGACCAACGCGGCTCTTGATTGTACCCACGGCACAACCGCAAATCTGGGCGGCTTCCTCGTAACTGAAGCCGCCTGCGCCCACCAGCAGCAATGCCTCGCGCCGTTCGGGCGGAAGCGTGAGCAAGGCTCGGTGCATGTCCGAAAGGTGCATGGGCCCCTCCTGCGCGGCGGGGGCGACCAGGATCCGTTCAGCTACGGTTTCATCATAGTCGGCGCGGAAGCGGTTCCGGCGCATGTCGGTCAGGTAGGCATTGCGAAGGATCACGAAAGTCCATGCACGCATCGAGGTGCCCGGCTCGAACCGCTCCTGCGCGGCCCAGGCCTTGAGCAGCGTTTCCTGTACCAGATCATCGGCAAGATCCGGCCTGCCGCAAAGACCGCGCGCGAACGCGCGAAGGTGGGGGATGACGCCGGTCAGTTCGCGTTTGAACGTGACCGGATCGCTGGCGGGGCGAGGCGTCTTGTCGATGTCAACACCGGCAGCCTTCGGAGCAGCTTCAGCCATTGGACGGATCGTCCAGCTTGTTCAGCAGATCGGCAAAGGTGTCTGGCAGAGGTTCATCGAGTACGGAATCGTAAAGGCGCTTGAGCCCATCTGCCCATTCGGGCGGGCGCGGTTTTCCGCCTTTGCGGCGCTGCTGACCCGGATTCATTGGTTGTTCTTTCGACATTCGCTCTGTCAACGCCTCCCCCTCCAGGGATAAATCCAAAGTGTGACCGCAACGGCGCGGCAGATGCGCATTTCTGAATGCATCGCGCCCGTCCACTGAATTGCTTTCATCAGAAAGCGATCAAGGTAAACGGCAAAGCACGCGACGCGAGGTTTTGATGTGGAACGATATTGGCTCCTGTCGGTTCCCGACCTGATGCTTGCAGCGAAATTTTCGCTTCGCGGGCGTTTGGCTGTATCGGGGGAAGCGGGTTTCTTGGTGAAACCTGCAATGGAAGGGACAACGGGCGCGCGATGGAGAAATTGCTTGCCCAGAAAAAGCTGACGTCCAGATGGTACGAGCGCTTTCCCCGCGCCCTGCCCGTCGGTATTTTTGGCCTTACCATGGCAGTCACGGTCATTAGCGTCGCAGCCATCGAAACTGCCGAAGATCGTCGCCAAACCGCCACCACGGCGCAACTTGCCCAGTCCGTCGCGTCCGGTCTGGAGCGGCGGTCCAACGCCAATGCCGCCTATCTGCGTTCAAGTGCAGCGTTGTTCGCGACACAGCAGATGGTCGAGGCACCGCTGTTCCGTACCTTTATCCGCCAACTGCATCTTGATGGCCGATATGTCGGATCCGATGGGATCGGCTGGGCGATGAAGGTTAACAGCGCCGACATACCGACAGTTGAAGCAATCATGCAGAACGGAGGGGTGAGCGATTTTGCGATCAGGCCCAAGCCCGATGCCGAACGTCCGTTCGTAGTCCCGGTGATGTTCCTCGAGCCCGATACCCCGCGCAATCGACGTGCGATCGGATTCGACATGTTTTCCGAAGCGGCGCGCCGCGCGGCGATGAAATCGGCCGAGCGGACCGGCCAGCCCACGGCGTCGGGTGCTGTGGTGCTGCAGCAGGAAGGCAAGGAGACGCGCAAGCCGGGGTTCCTCGTCTACATGCCGGTGTATACCCTGAACACCGATCCCAACCCCCGCACGCTGCGCGGATACGTCTACTCTCCCTACAATGCGCAGCGCTTCCTGGAATCTTCTGTCGATGCCAGCCACCTCGGGGGTGCGGGCGTGCGACTCTTTGATGAAGATGCATCCGGCAGGACACTCATGGCGGAAGTCGCCCCGAGCGGAGCCTCCGGACGGATCATCCGTCAGGCGCTCGACATCGCCGGGCATCGCTTCGTTCTGGAGATCGAGGCACCGACAACGCCGATGCTTTCGATAATGTCGGTCATGTCGCTGCTGTTCGGCCTGCTCGTTGCAACTTTGCTTCTGGTCCTCGCCCGTCTGCTGACCCAGCAGGCCGTGGAAGACCGCATCGCCCTGGCCTGGTTCGAGCAGCAGTCCTCGATCCGCAACTCGTTGACGCGCGAACTCAACCATCGCGTCAAGAACACTTTGGCCAACGTGCTTTCGATCATCTCGCTGACGCGTCGCCGTGCGACGAGCCTGCCGGAATTTGCCGACAGCCTGGAAATGCGCATTCGCGCGCTGTCGGCAACTCACGATTTGCTGACGCAGTCCGATTGGGGAACGACGCCGGTCATGGCTGTCGTAAGGGCCGAACTCGCGCCCTATGCGCAAGATGCCCAACGCCATCTCGTTATCTCAGGCCCTGACGTGGAACTCGCGCCGAACGATGCCTTGTCGCTGGGGCTTGCCATCCACGAACTGGCCACAAACGCGGCAAAGTACGGGGCGTTAAGTGTCGAGACCGGGCAAGTGTCGGTCACATGGGATATGGCCGGCGAGAACCTGGCGCGCATCGAATGGGTCGAGCGGGGAGGTCCGGCGATCGACACCACCGTTCGCCGCAAGCGCGGTTTCGGCACAGAACTGGTAGAGAAGATCGTTGCGCACGAATTGCGCAATCCTGTCGACCTGAAGTTCGAGGCCGAAGGCGTGCGCTGCAGCCTGCTCATTCCGGTCAGACGGCGCGGCGATTTCGCCATACGACAAGGGCGCGGCTGACACCGCGCCCTTGGCCTGGTCACTCGGCCAAAAGCCTTTCAGAGCGGACGACTTGATCCGAAGAACAGCGCCTGGCTGATCGCGGTGCGCACGGTCTGCTCCTGGAAAGGCTTGGTGATGAGGTAGGTCGGCTCCGGACGATCGCCGGTAAGCAGGCGCTCGGGATAGGCGGTAATGAAAATGACCGGCACGGACCCGATGCGCAGGATGTCGTCCACGGCGTCAAGGCCCGAGCTGCCATCGGCCAACTGGATGTCGGCAAGCACCAGGCCGGGCTGTTCGCGCTGGACGATCTCAAGCGCCTGGGTGCGTGTAGCCGCCATGCCGCAAACATCGTGGCCGAGCGAGCGGACGAGGTCCTCGAGCTGCATCGAGATGAGCGGCTCGTCCTCGATGATGAGAACCGACGTGGCAGATTCGCGGTCGATCTCGGCAACGGCATCCTGAACCAGCAGTTCGACATCAGCCGGCTCGCGACCCATGATGAAGGCTGCTTCCTCGATGCTGAAGTCTTCCAGCGTGGTCAGCAGCAAGGCCTGGCGATTGGCGGGCGTCATGGCCGCAAGCCGTTCCTGCGCAGCGGCTTCATGATCTCCGAGCAAGCCGCTCGACCGGTCCACCGTGTCGACATAGGCCGTCGACCACACCCGGTTGAAAGCATGATAGAGCTGCGGACGCCCTTCGCCGATCATCGCACGCAAGGAGTCGTCAGCAAGCGCCGCTTCCAGAGTTGCGCGCACGAACGAATCGCCCGCGCTCTGGCTTCCCGTCAATGCGCGCGCGTAGCGGCGCAGATAAGGGAGTTGATTGGCAACCTTGGCACCCAGAGTCATTCGCACCCCTTCCCGGATAGTAACGTGCGATCAAACGCACCATAACGTCATCCGGTTCCCGATCGGGAACAAGAGGAAAAATGCGCTTACCCCGCCTGCGATGCGGGCAGCGTCTGCAATGTGGTAACGACCCAATCGGCAAGAAGGTCCGGCGAAGTGGGTTTGCGGAACTGGATGGCAAATCCGTGGCTGTCCGGCACCGATCCGGAATCCAGCCCGGAAGTGATGGCCACTGCGCAGCCCGCTTCATACAGGCGCGATGCAAGTTCCAGCGAGTTGCCGTCGGGAAGCTGCAGATCCAGCAAGGCGACTGCCGGCAGGCCTCTCGCCACAAGGTCCGTTGCCGCTTCAATGGTGGAGGCAACAGCCACCGTAAGTCCGCGTTCCATCAAGGAATCTTCGATGGCCATGGCGACGAGAAGGCTGTCTTCGACAACGAGGACAAGATCCTGACCGTGTCTGACGGCAGCTTCGTTTTTCGGTTCCATCCGGGAACCCTAAGGCACATCACGGGAACAAACCCTGTCTTTTGACATAGCAGGTCCGGCGGACTGATGATGAAAGGCTTGGGTATGGGCAGGGACGATGCAGACTACGGCGCCGGGCGGGAAGTCGGCGCAATGGTGCAGGATCAAGGTGGAGGAGGGGGGTACTTGATGCTGAACGGAGGACAGCCGTGCCTGGCGTGCCCGCTGGCTGATTGCGAGGCTTTGCATCAGCCCCCGGCAGATGTCCGCCAGTGGATTGCCGCGTTCCGCCACGGTGAAATGCGCTTCACCCGGGGCGAGCAGGTTTTTGCACAGGGGACGCGGCCGACGTTCCTCTATACCGTGCTCTCGGGGGTCCTCATGCGGACACGCCTGCTTGAGGATGGCCGGCGCCAGATCATCAATTTCATGTTCCCGGGTGACTTTCTCGGGCTGCAGGCGGCACTCGATGCGGAAATGAGCCACACTGTCGAGGCGCTGACCAATGCCACCTTGTGCACTTTCGTACGCGAGAAGTTCTTCGATCTGGTTGCCCAGCAGCCAAGACTGTCGTTTGACCTGACCTGGCTTGCGGCCCACGAGGAAGCGGCGCTGGAGGAACACCTCGTCTCGCTCGGCCAGCGCAACGCGCGCGAGCGGATGGCAGCTCTGGCCGTGTTTCTCGTCCAGCGCGGCATCGATACAGGAATTGCGCCGGGCGGTGTCCTTACGCTGACGGTTACGCAGGGGCAGATTGCAGATATGCTGGGGCTGTCGCTGGTGCATACCAACCGCACCTTGCAGACTCTCAGGCGCATGGGGCTGGTCGACTGGACCCTTTCGACCATCAGCGTTCCCGATATTGCCGCGGCAAAAGCCTACGCAAAGATCGATGGCAGCACATTTTCTTCGCGGCCTTATATCTAAGCGTTGATTTAAAAGGATAAAAATTTTTCGAGAGCTTGGAACCGCCTTCAGGGACGCTCGTTTAGGGTATGTCACCGCCGAGACCCCCCCTCCCGTCCAAGCGGCTGGTGATACGATCCCGAAAGGTCCCCGATGGAAACGTCGGGGACCTTTTTTTGGTTGATCGGCCCCGGCTGCGCTCCCCGCGCGGCTGGGGCTTTCGTTTCCGAGGGTTGGGAGGAATTCGCTCAACCGGACTTATTGGCCAGCAAGGGCGCTCCGGATACGGCCCAGAATGCCACGTGGCCGTTCCTGCTGTATCAAGGATACCAGTGCGGCAGTGCTGAAGGGCTTGGGCAGGACGCGGCCAAGCCCTGCGGCTGTATCGGGGATGGCTTCAGGCGTCGCGGTGGTGAAGATGATCAGCGGCGAGTTCTCGCCCAGTTGAATGGCCAGTTCTGCCAAGGCCCAGCCATCGCCCCTGTCTGCAAGGTGCACGTCGAGGACCAGGATCGATGGAACGTACTGATCGAGCTGCGCCATTGCCTCCGCAACGCTGGCGCAAGTCGTTACCGGTGCTGCACCCGCTTCGCCAACAGCGTCGGCGATGTCCATGGCAACCAGGCCATCGTCTTCCACAACCAGAGCAGGACCAAGCGCACGGCCAGACTTTCGTCGCGCCGTCTTCTTATTGTCCTGTGTCGTAGTCGGCACCGTCTGTCGCACCCTGATCTGACCTATCTCGATGAACGCGGGCAGCCAAGCAGCGTTCCACCGCCCGTCCCGCCCGCCATGTTGACGGGCGCGAACAGGCCGGCAGGCTCAGACTAGAGGCTTGTCGTAAATCACGTAAGTCTTGTTGACGTGGCTGTCGATCGCTTCGGCGATCGCGTTCATCCCCTGATTGTCGTCGAGAATCCAGCCGATCTCCCCGCGCGAGGCGCCGTAGTCGCGCACCGAGTTGAGGCGGATCGCCTCGATCATCATGAAGGCCAACTGGCTTGCCAGGCGCGAGGCCTGGAGGCGCTTGCGCACACCCATCAGCGGCACGCGCATGGTGCGCACCCGCGGCTTGCGCAGCCACAGCAGCAGCTTGGCCCAGTTGAACGGGAACAGCTTTCCGCCCATCGGCTTCAGCACTTCGTTGAGATCGGGCAGTGTCATCATGAAGGCCACCGGCTCGCCCTCGTACTCGGCGATCATGATCAGGTCTTCGCGCACGATCGGCTTGAACTTCTTGCCGGCATACTTGATCTCGGTGTCGGTAAACGGGACAAAGCCCCAGTTGTCCGACCAGGCATCGTTGAGGATGTCGAGGATCAGCGCGGCTTCTGCATCGAACTTCGACTTGTCGACATTGCGGATGCGGATCTTGGCGTTCTTCTCGCCCGATTGGACAATGCGCTGGATCAACGGCGGGAAGCCCTTGGTGATGTCGAGCTCGTAGGTGTTCAGCGTCTTGGCCGGCTGGTAGCCCAAGGCCTTGATATAATCGTCATAGCGCTGCGGCTGGTGGCCCATCATCACTGTCGGTGGATGATCAAAGCCCATGGTCAACTGGCCCGGCTCTTCCCAGATCGACATCGACAAGGGCGCTAGCACGCGGGTCATGCCCTTATCGCGCAGCCAGCCTTCAGCGCGGCCGATCAGTGCCTGCGCGACGGCCTCGTCCTCGGCCTCGAGCAGGCCCCAGTTCCCCGTGCCCGGCCCCATGCCCTGCCTGGGATCCATGGCGATCGCCAGATGATCGATGTGGGCGGAGATACGACCCACAACAGCGCTGCCCCGGCGAGCAAGGAACAGTTGCACGTCGGCATGTTCGAAGAACGGGTTCTTGCCGGGCGTGATCAGCTCTTCGGCTTCCATCCGCAGTGGCGGTACCCAGTTGGGGTCACTGGCATTGAGGCGATACGCAAGGTCGACGAAGGCCTTTCGGTCAGCCTTGCCGGAAACCGGTGTGATGATTACTTCGCCTTGAGCCACGATCTTGCCTTTGTTTGCGGATATGGGGTCGTTGCCGATGGGACTGCGGTCCCGACCGGCGCATTGTCAAGCCGCAGGGCGCGGTGTGGGGACGCCCAGAGGCTATTGCTTGGTGCAAAAAAGCCGGCCTGAGCCGGTAGATACGGGTCATACTGGAATTTGTGGCATGATTGCGACCGATACGCTTGAAACTCCCCGCGACGTGGCTCCTGCCGGTGCCGAAGCTGCCAAGCTTCCCCGCGGCCTGGCAGGCACGCCTGACGACAAGGAAATGCTCCGCTCCGCCGTCGAATTGACGCGCGACATCGCGACCGCGCGGCCCGAGATCTACTGGCCCGACATGCTGGGCTCTGCAGCCCTTGGTTACGCCGCGCTGGCCGGCGCGATCCTCATCGGCAATCCGCTCGTCGCCGCGCTGTCCGGAGTGGTCGCGGCGCTCGCGCTCTACCGGGCCCTTCTGTTCATCCACGAACTCACCCACATCCACAAGAACGCGCTGCCAGGCTTCCGCTTTGCGTGGAACCTGCTGGTCGGCATCCCGATGCTGACGCCCTCGCTGATGTACGAAGGTGTCCACACGCTGCACCATGCGCGCACGCGCTATGGCACGGTCGAAGACCCTGAGTACCTGCCGCTCGCGCTGATGAAACCGTGGTCGCTGCCGCTGTTCGCGCTGGTTGCCCTGCTGCTGCCGATCGGTCTGCTGATCCGCTCGGCAATCCTCGTGCCGCTGGGGGCGGTCATCCCGCCACTGCGCCGCCTGGTGTGGGAGCGTGCCTCTGCGCTATCGATCAACCCGGAATTCCGCCGCCGTCCGCCCGAAGGCGAATTTGCGCGCATGGTGTTCTGGCAGGAACTGGGTGCATCGGCCTGGGCGCTGTTCGTGTTGTGGTGGAGCGCGACGCATTCTTGGCGTCCGCTGCTTATCGGCATTGCAGTGATCTCGCTGACCGCGCTGCTCAACCAGATCCGTACGCTTGTTGCGCATCTGTGGGAGAACGAGGGCGAGGCCATGACCGTGACCGGCCAGTACCTCGATTCCGTCAACGTACCCCCGCCCGCCTGGCTGGCGCCGCTGTGGGCGCCGGTTGGTCTGCGCTACCACGCGCTGCACCACTTGCTGCCCTCGATGCCCTATCACTCGCTGGCCGAAGCGCACCGCCGGATCGTGGCGCACCTCGGCACTGGCTCGACGTATGAGAAGGGCAATTACAACGGCCTGCTGCCGCTCGTCGGCAGGCTGGCGCGCAGCACGATGATGCCGCGCTGAGTGGAAAGGCCACGCTGCCTCAGGCGGCGCGGCGGTTCCACGGCATCAGGCCAAGCAGCCTGGCCATGCCGCACCAGCCGGTTGCCCCGGCCATGAACAGGCCCGCACCGACGAATGCCGAAAGCGCGACGAAGCCCTGCGCCACGGTGAGCGAAAGCGCCACGCCGGCAAGGATCAGCAGCCCTGCGATCATCTGGACCTGCCGCATGATCTCGAGTGGCGCCTTGGCATCGGTCTTCACCGGCAGGCCGGCCGAACGCCAGCCGTCAATGCCCCCTTCCAGAAGGTAGCCGGGACAGTCGGACACGGCGGCGAGCCGATCGGCGTTGGCAGCGGTGCGCATGCCCGAACGGCAATGCCAGATCACCGCAGGATGGCCGGATACCGGCTCCAGCGCCGACAGCGGCATGTTGGCCGCGCCCGGAATGCTCTGCCGGCGATGTTCGTCGGCGTCGCGGATGTCGATGAGCCGGGCGCCCTCGTCGAGCAGCGCCTTGGCTTGTGCAGGGGTGATGGTTGGAAGCGTCATGGCCTCCATATATTAGATATTACGAAAATTAGCAATATCTAATTTTAAGGTCTATTCCTCGGTCCGGATCAGCACCGTCTCGCCGATGAGGAAGAACAGGACGAAAGGTGCCCAGGCGGCCAGCAGCGGCGGGTAAGCGCCGAAATTGCCCATGGCCAAGGCCGCGTTGTCGAATACGAAGTAGGCAAAGCCCAGCGCCATGCCGATCACCGCGCGCACGAAGAGGTGTCCTGATCGCGCCAGGCCAAATGCTGCCACGGCACCGAGAAGAGGCATGAGCAGCGCTGAAAGCGGCCCAGAAAGCTTGTGCCACCACTTGCCATCAAGCTCGGTGGTGCGAAAGCCTGCCTCTCGGATGGCGGCGAGCGAACCCGATAGCTGGGTCAACGATTCCGCGTCGGCATCGACCCGGCTGATCGTGACCTGGACCGGTTCCACCGTCTTGGCAAAGACCTCGTCGCGGCCGATCGACGTCTTTCGGGCAGATTGTACATCGAACACAACAGGATCGCGGAATTTCCAGCCCGGATTGGCATAGGCCGCCGAGGGCGAAGTGACGATTTCGGTCACCATCCCGGTTGGGTCGCGGCGATACCAGCTGACTCCATCCATCCGCATAGACTTGCCTTCGCCGGCAACCGAGCGGGCGAACAGGATGTTCGGACCGTCCTGTAGCCAGACATTGGATTTGATCGCCGATTCCTGCGGGATCGGCCCGTATTCCACGTTCTGCCAGGCTTTGAGCGTAGCTGTCGACCGTGTGACGATGCGTTCGTTGAAGCCGAAGGTGACGGCGGAGGTGACCGCCGCAACGAGAAACAGTGGTGCCAGCACCTGATGCGCGGAAAGGCCCGCCGCCTTCATCGCGATGACCTCGCTGTTCTGGTTCAGCGTCATCAGCGTGATGATCGTGGCCAGCAGCACCGAATAGGGCAGGAACCGGCTTATGAGTTGCGGCATGCGCAAGGACACATACGTCAGCAGCTCGCCCTGTCCGTTTCCGGGCGCTGCCAGTACCTTGCCGCTCTCGCTCAACAGGTCGAGCATTTGCAGGACCAGTACCAGCATCAGCAGCACGGCAACAATGCGCACCGCAAACATCTTCGCGATGTATTTCGCCAGAGTGCGCGACGGGAAGAATTCAAGCTGCATGGGCGGCATCTTCCTCGACAAGGGCAGGCTCATCGCGCAGCCGCTTGCGCTCGAACAGCTTGCGGATCGAACGCGAAACCTTGGCAAAGCCGGTTTCGAGGGCACCGATTGGCTGGCCACCGGGAACGTAGGCGATCTTCCAGTACATCCACAGGATCAGGGCTGAAAAGACCGCGAACGGCCCCCAAAGGGCGAGCACTGGGTCGATCCGGCCAAGGCTGGCCACGTCCTGCCCGTACTGGTTGACCTTGTGATAGGCGACCACGAGCACGATCGACAGGAATACGCCCAGTGCCGAAGTCGACCGCTTGGGCGGAACCGCCAGCGCTACTGCCAGAAGCGGCAGCAGGAACATCATCACGACCTCGACCAGCCGATAATTCAGGCTGGCCTTCGACTGATTGCGAATCTCTTCGGAATAACGGTCGTTCCAGCCGATCTGCAGCAACTCGGGGAGAAAATACTCGCGGTCGGCATCGCCGCGCTGGCGGAACTGCTCGATCCTCGGCAGGTCGATCGGCAGATCGTGGCTGGCAAAGGTCAGCACGCGCGGCGAGGCAATGCCCGGTCCGTCCTGCACGATCTGACCGTCGGTCAGGCGCAGGATCACCGTGTCCGGGCTTTCCTTGTTCGCAAAGAAGCGTCCCTCTCGCGCCGAGATCACCATGACCTGCCCATTCGAGGTCTGCAGGCGGGCAAAAATGCCGCGCAGGTCACGGCCTTCGTCGCGGCTCGAATCGACGCGCAAGGCGGTGCGGTCCTGCAGCGAATTGAACTCGCCGACCTTGATCGAAGCGCCCAGTGCGCCCGAGCGCAGCTCGAACTGGAGCTGTTCGTAGTAATAGCGCGATAGCGGCTGGAGATAGCTGACGATCAGCAGGTTCAGCGCCGCAAGCCCGATCGCGAACATGTAGGGCACGCGCAGCAGGCGGGTATAGGACAACCCGACCGCACGCATCACGTCGAGTTCGGAACTCATCGCCAGCTTGCGGAAAGCGAACAGGATGCCGAGCATCAGGCCGAGCGGGATGGCAAGGCTGGCATATTCCGGCAGCAGGTTCGCCAGCATCTTGAACACGACACTGACCGGTCCGCCCTCTGTCGCCACGAAGTCGAACAGCTTCAGCATCTTGTCGAGGATGAGCAGAGACGCGGCGAGGACGAACACCGACAGCATCGGCACGAATACGAGCCGGGCAATGTAGCGATCGGTGGCGGTAAGGAACTTCACGTGGCGGGTGCTGGCGTCTTTTCGTGGATCGATATTCGGCGGGGCCTGGGCCTTGCCCGAGTGGCTGCCGACAGGTGAACCAGCCATGAGCTTTTACGGACTAGCGCTTCGCACGGCTTCGTGGAAGGGAAAACCGGCGCGACTTTCGCAAGTCATAACGAAAGTTATGGAATTGCCTCGCTGAAAGTCATAGAAATAATGCCAGTGCCAGTGAGGGAAAGTTCGAAGATGTCGCATGAGCAAACCGGTAGTGCGTGGTTCGCAGGCTTTGCCGGCGGTCAACCCGATCCGGAAAGGTTGAGCGCGCTGGCGCGCTGGTGCGAGCAACTCGCCCCCACCGAACAGCGCAAGGGATTCGAGCGGGTTCTTCTCGAGATTGCTTCGCCGCACACCGAGGAAGAAGGCGGACGCCTGAATGCCGCGTTCGACTGGATCGGAGTCCTTGCTGATTCCGGCGCGTTCGAATCGGCCGCGGTGGCGCTGATCCCGCGTGATGCCATCTTCACTGGCGGGCGCCTCAAGGACGGTTCGTTCGTCGCGCAGGTGATTCTCGATGGCGGCGTCGGCGCGCATTCGCGTGAGGCCCAGAGCCTGGCCATGGCTTGGATCGCGGCGCTGCTGCGTGCGTTCGCCCGCCAGGCTGTGGAAACCGGAGCCTTGACGGCACACTGACGGCCTTCGCGATCTGGCGCTTTGCGTCAGGTCAGCGGTGGCTTTACGCCTTTTCCAGCGTGCATTGCAGCGGATGCTGGTTCTGCCGGGCGAAGTCCATCACCTGGTTCACCTTTGTCTCGGCGATCTCGTAGGGATAGACGCCGCAAACACCCACGCCGCGCTGATGGACGTGGAGCATCACACGCGTTGCCTGTTCCAGATCCATGTGGAAGAAGCGCTTCAGGACCATCACCACGAATTCCATCGGGGTGTAATCATCGTTCAGCATCAGCACCTTGAACTGGCTGGGCTTCTTCGGCTTGGCGCGGGTCTTGGTAGCGATGCCGACCTGATCGTCTCCGCCCGGACCACGTGTGTCGTCACCCTCTGCACAGCGCAGCGGAACGGACAGGTCCGGTTGATCGAAAGGTTCGGCTCTCATGATGCCTCGAATATCGCACTCACCGACCCGCTTCACAAGGGGCACGAAGGGGATGGTGGCATGAGGATGGCGAATTGTTGCGCTGATACGACAGCACGACAGCATCAGAACGGCAAAAGGGCCGGCGGGAGAACCCGACCGGCCCTTTATCTCGTGGCTGGCAGCGCGGTTGACGCTGCCGGTCAGGCTCAGGCGGCCTTCTTGATCTTTTCGACCGCGAGGCTGACGCGGGTCGAGATCGGCTGGAAGGCCTCGTTCGCGAGCTTCAGCATGGCTTCGCTGTTCTTCGAGCTGGCGGCAACCGCAGCGTCGAAGTTCTTGCGGAGCAGGGCCGACTGCTTCTCGAAGAATTCGGTGGGCGACTTGACCGTGGTCAGTTCCTTGACGTCAGCGGTCATCGCTTCGAAGACCGACTTGGTCTCGGCAACATAGCCCTTGGTCATTTCCTGAAGGCCCGAAGCCAGGATCTTGGTCGATTCGACCACGGCTTCGACGTTACCCTTGGCAAACTCGCCGGCGTCGCCAAAGGCGGCCTTGGCCTTGTCCTGAGCGTCCTTGAATGCAGCGGTCATCTTTTCGGTCATTTCGGTGGTGGTAGCCATTGCGAACAGTTCCTTTCTGGGCGCCGCATTCTTGAGGGCGGCGCTTGTTTTCTTCACGCTTGGAATGGCGGTGAAAGGACGCTTGGCTGCGGGCTTCACCGCGGCCGTCGGAGCGGCCACCACGGGTGGCTTGGCCGGACGGGCCTTGGGGGCAGGCTTGGGAGCCTGACGAACGGGCTTCGCCTTTGCGACCTGGGGCTTGCGTGCCTTCGGTGCAACCAGCTCTGCCACGGCAGGTGCTTCGACCGGAGCAGCTTCAGCATCCACGACCGGCTTGGCAGCGGGCTTGGCCTTGCGCGGCCGCGAAGCCTTTGGCTTCTCGGCGGCAACCGGCTCGAAAACTTCGATCTCGGCAGTTCCGGCGACGGCTTCGGGCGCGTCGGCCAGCGCGACGGGCACGTCCACCACGGGGGCGGAGGTTTCCGGGCTTTCCTTCGTTTCTTCAACCATCCTGGCGACTCCTGCTTGCGCACGGGACGGGTTGAACCGTCTCTTGCTGCACTGCACAAAATAGGAGTCGACCGCAAAATGTCAAGAAAATTGTGCGGTGCACAAATTCCGTATTGGACCAATTACCAATGCCGCGCGCCGTTAACGCTCAGCGGCTGCGGACATAGCGTCCCGGCGCATCCTCGATAACGCGGTCGCCCTTGCCACCCGGAATGCGCTTGCCCTTGGCGGCCACGCGCTTGGGTGCCTGTTCGGCCATCCACTCGATCCAGTCCGGCCACCAGCTGCCCTTGGTCTCCGTGGCGCCGGCCACGAACTCCTCCAAGCTCGCTGGATCATTGGGATTGAGCCAATACTGGTACTTGCCCGCTTCGGGCGGGTTCACCACCCCGGCAATGTGTCCCGAACCGGCCAGCACGAACTTCCACTTTCCAGACAGATGGCGCGTCAGTTTCCACACGCTGTTCGGCGGCGCAATATGATCCTCGCGGCCCGCCTGGATATAGCATGGCGTTGCAATGCGGCGCAGATCGACCGGCGTATCATCGACCACCATTGCATCCGGAATGATCAGGCGGTTGTCGCGATAGAGGTCGCAAAGATAGGCCTGATGCCACCGCGAGGGCAGGTTGGTCGTATCTCCGTTCCAGTGCAGCAGATCGAACGCCGGATAGTCCTCGCCCAGCAGGTAGTTGTTGACGACGTAGTTCCAGATCAGGTCCGTGCCGCGCAGCGCGTTGAACGTGGCCGCCATGTAGCGCCCATCGAGGTACCCGTCGGTGGACAGGCTTTGCAGCATCTTCAACTGCCCGTCGTCGATAAAGTTCTTGAGATCGCCTGCGTCCTCGAAATCGACCTGCGCGGTAAAGAACGTGGCGCTGGCAACCTTGTCGGCCTCGCCCCTGCGCGCCAGCACGGCCAGCGTCGCCGCCAGCGTGGTGCCGGCCACGCAATAGCCGATGGTGTGGACCGCCGGAACCTTGAGCCGCTCGCGCACATGATCGATAGCCTCGATCTGGGCGCGAACGTAATCGTCCCACATCACATCGGCCATGGAAGCATCGGCCGACTTCCAGGACACCACGAACACCGTCAGCCCCTGCGCCACGGCCCAGCGGATGAAGCTCTTCTGCGGGTTGAGGTCGAGAATGTAGAAGCGGTTGATCCACGGCGGGAAGATCAGAAGCGGCGTCTCGAACACCTCGTCGGTCGTCGGCGTGTATTGAATAAGTTGGAACAGCGGCGTTTCGTGCACCACCTTGCCCGGCGTGACCGCGATATTGCGGCCCAGTTCGAACGCATCGGGATCGGTGTGGGTGAGCTGCCCCTTGCGCAAGTCGTCGAGCAGGTGTTCGACACCCTTGACCAGGTTCTCGCCCTTGGTCTCTATCGTCCGCTCGATCACCACCGGATTGGTCAGCGGGAAGTTGGCCGGCGAAAGCGCATCGGTCACCACCTTGGTGGCAAAGCGCAGCTGCTCCTTGCGCTCGGGGCTCAACCCTTGCGCCTCGTCGGCCATCTGCTGCAGCTTTTCCGACAGGAGCAGATAGGTCTGGTGGATCAGCGCGAAAGCGGGCTGTTCGTGCCAGCGCTTGTCCTTGAACCGCCGGTCCTGCCGCGGCAGCTGAGGGGGCGCGGCATTGCCGGTTCCGCCCGAGACGAACTGTCCCATGACCGAGGACCACAGCGCCACGCTTTCGTTCCACAGCTTCGCCTGTGTTTCCGCGTGCGCGATGGGCAATTGCCCGGCCATGGCCATGAACGTCTGCGTCCACTTGCCAATGTCGCCCAGGCGGCCCAGCATCGGTTCGACCTGACCGGCTTGCTCGGCGCTGAAATCGAGCCACATCTTCTGCAGCTTGGCAGCGGACATCGCCCAGTGCTGGAGATCGGCAGGATCGGTCGTAACGGATTCGGCGCCGGGCACCAGCGGCGCGAACATCGCGCGCATCGCTTCGCCCTGCTGGCGGAACAGGTCTTCGAACACGACTGAATCCGCTGGCGAATCACCCAGGTTCTTGTTCGTCATCTTCCGTTCCCTGCCGTTACGTCATGGCCTTGTCTCAGCAGTCTATACACGCCGTGTGACAGCTTGTTAGCCTGCAGATGCATCCGCCGATCACGATCATGCTTCCATCGACAGCAAGGTTTCCACAACTGGGCAATTGGCGTAAGGGCTGCGCTGCGGCGATCCTGCCGCGCCTTTTCGACGAGTATTCAACCGTGGATGAAGAATTCTACCGCATGAAGCGCCTGCCGCCCTACGTCATTGCCGAAGTCAACGGCATGCGGGCCGCCGCGCGCGCCGCCGGTAGGGACATCATCGACCTCGGCATGGGCAACCCCGATCTCCCCCCGCCCGACCACGTGATCGAGAAGCTGTGCGAAGTGGCGCGCAAGCCCGACGCCCATGGCTATTCGGCCTCGTCCGGCATTCCGGGCGTGCGCAAGGCGCAGGCCAACTACTACGGCCGCCGCTTCAACGTCGATCTCGACCCCGAGACTGAAGTGGTGATGACGATGGGCTCGAAGGAGGGCCTCGCCAGCCTTGCCACCGCGATTACCGCGCCCGGCGATGTCGTGCTCGCGCCGAACCCGAGCTATCCGATCCACACCTTCGGCTTCATCATTGCCGGGGCCACCATCCGTTCCGTGCCGACGACGCCGGACGAGCGCTATTGGGATTCGCTCGATCGCGCGATGAAGTACTCGGTGCCGCGCCCGTCGATCCTGATCGTCAACTACCCGTCGAACCCGACGGCCGAGACGGTCGACCTTGCCTTCTATGAACGCCTCGTCGCCTGGGCGAAGGAAAACAAGGTCTGGATCCTGTCCGATCTCGCCTATTCCGAGCTTTACTACGACGGCAATCCGACCCGCTCGATCCTCGAAGTGCCGGGCGCAAAGGACGTGGCGGTGGAGTTCACCTCGATGTCCAAGACCTTCTCGATGGCCGGCTGGCGCGTGGGCTTTGCCGTGGGCAACGCACGCCTGATCGCCGCGCTCAAGCGCGTGAAGTCCTATCTTGATTACGGCGCCTTCACGCCGATCCAGGCCGCGACTTGCGCCGCGCTGAACGGTCCGCAGGACATCGTCGTCAAGAACCGCGAGCTATACCAGAAGCGCCGCGACGTGATGGTCGAAGCCTTTGGCCGCGCCGGGTGGGAAATTCCCAGCCCCAAGGCCTCGATGTTCGCCTGGGCCCCGCTGCCGCCCGCGCTCAAGCATCTCGGCAGCCTCGAATTCTCGAAGCAACTGCTCACCCACGCCGAAGTCGCGGTCGCCCCGGGCGTCGGCTACGGCGAGGATGGCGAGGGCTTCGTGCGCATCGCCATGGTCGAGAACGAACAGCGCCTCCGCCAGGCCGCGCGTAACATCAAGCGCTACCTGCAGTCGATGGGCGTCAATTCCTCGGCTGCCTGACGCGCGATTGATCAGGATGACGACGCGGCCCTCTCCGCCTTTGCGGAGGGGGCCGTTGCCGTTTCGCGCGATCCGTCAAATCAGGAAGCTGGACCGGGAGCGAGCGCTCGGGCACCTTGGCCCCGACGAACCAGAAAACGGATGCCAGCAATGAACTTCCACGACCGCGTCACCATCACCATCGAGGATCACGTCGCCCACGTGCTGCTTGATCGCGCCGACAAGATGAACGCGCTCGACGATGCCATGTTCGAAGCGATCATCGCAGCCGGGCACCATCTTGGCCATGAGCGCGGCGTGCGCGCGGTGGTGCTTTCTGGCGCAGGTCGATCGTTCTGTGCAGGGCTTGATCTTTCCAGCATGGGCAACACCAGCCGATGGAAGGACGATGGCGAGGGCGGTGGTCTCACTGCCCGCACCCACGGCAACGCCAACCGCGCCCAGCAGGCGGCCATGGTCTGGCGCAAGCTGCCGATGCCGGTGATCGCGGCTGTCCACGGCGTATGCTTCGGCGGTGGCCTGCAGGTGGCGAGCGGTGCGGACATCCGCTTCATCGCGCCCGATGCGCGGCTGGCGGTGATGGAAGTGAAGTGGGGCCTCGTCCCCGACATGGCCGGATACGCCCTGTGGCGCGGCAATGTGCGCGACGACGTGCTGCGCGAACTGACCTATACCCACCGCGAGTTCAGCGGCGAGGAAGCGGTGCAGTTCGGCTTTGCCACCCATGTCAGCGCCGACCCGCTGGCCGGTGCCATGGCTCTTGCCCGCACGATCGCATCGAAAAGCCCCACTGCCGTGCGCGGCGCCAAGCTGCTGTCCAACCGCACGCCCGACATGACCGTGGACGAAGTGCTGATGGCCGAATCCGTGGCCCAGCACGAGCTGATGTATTCGAAGAATCAGCTGGAAGCCGTGCGCGCGGGCATGGAAAAGCGCGCCGGAGAATTTGTCGATCCGTAACAGCCTGCTAGTCCTTGTGGGATGAAGGCCATCCACGATCCGTCCGGCGCTCTTGCTTCCGGCCTTGCTGCCATCCGCCAGCAGTTCCAGGTGCCCGAAGGCTTCCCGCCCGAAGTTCTCGCTGCGGCGGAACTGGCGGCGGCAAGGACACCGGGGCAAGAGCACGTGAATCGCACCGACGAGCCCTTCGTCACGCTCGATCCGGCAACGTCCACCGATCTTGATCAGGCCTTCCATATCGAAGCATCCGGCAACGACCTGATCCTCCACTACGCCATTGCCGACGTGGCCTGGTTCGTGGTCGATGGCGATCCGGTCGACGCTGAGGCGTGGAAGCGCGGCGAAACGCAGTACCTCCCCGATGGCAAGGCGGGGCTCTACCCGCCTGCCCTGGCCGAACGTGCCGCGAGCCTCCTGCCCGATGGCCCGCGCCCGGCGGTCGTGTTCACTGTTCGCCTTGCGCCTGATGGCCAGGCGCGGCTCGATGCCGCCCGCCGCGCTATGATCCGCAGCCAGGCCAAGCTCGCCTACGACAGCGTCCGCCCTGACCAGCTCCCTGCCGACTTCGCCCGCTTTGCCGAACGCATGACCGCCGCCGAAGCTGCGCGCGGCGCCGCCCGCGTCGATCCGCCGGAGCAGGAAGTCGAAGCGCTCGGGGGTGGACGCTACGCCCTGTCCTTCCGCCCCCTGCTTGCTTCGGAACGGGCCAACGCCACGCTTTCGCTTGCCGCAAACCTCGCCATTGCCGAAGCGTTGCAGCAAGCCGGGACCGGCCTGTTCCGCGTCATGGCAGGCCCGACCGCAGCGGCAATGGCGCGTCTGCGCAGCACGGCGGCGGGCCTTGGCCTCGATTGGCCGGAACATGTCGACCTCAAGGCCCTCGAACGCACGCTCGACCAGCGCAATCCCGACCACGCCGCCTTCATGCTTGCGGTACGGCGGGCAGGCGGCGGCGCTGGCTATGCCCCGTGGATACCCGGCGTCACGCCATGGCACGAAGCCATCTCCGCCACTTACGCCCACGCGACTGCGCCCTTGCGTCGCCTCGCTGACCGCTACGTGATTCGCGCCGTGCTTGCCATCGCCAACGGCAAGCCCGTCGAGCCGGAAGTCGAAGCTGCGTTCCAGCGCCTCCCTGCGGTCATGGCCAAGGCCGAAGCGCTCTCCGGCCAGATCGAACGCGCAGTCATCGACCTTGCCGAGACAGTCATGCTCCAGGGGCGCGAGGGTGAGACCTTCCGCGCCTGCGTGACCGATACGGACGGCGATTCGGCGCGCGTGCAGCTGCTCGACATGCCCGTAGTGGCCCGCGCCCGCATTGCCGGTGCTGCGCCGGGCCAGCGCGTGGACCTGAGCCTTGCCGGTGTCGACAGCAAGCAGCGCCGTCTCCAGTTCGCGCCGGTAAGCTGACCCCTGCACAAGAACCGCTTGCGGCAGCGCGATCTTCCGGCTAACCGCGCCGAACCACGCAGCTCCTGCGATCGAGGCCCGATGGCGGAGTGGTTACGCACCGGATTGCAAATCCGTTTACGCCGGTTCGATTCCGGCTCGGGCCTCCACACTTGCCAGGGCTGCCGCTTCTTCAGTCTATCACCAGGTAATAGCCCGCGGCGTTGCTGGACGGATTCGTCAGCACGATCTCGAAGCGTCCGCTGAACAGCGGTGTCCACATGCATTCGCGGGTCCGTGCCTTGGCGGGCGGGCAGACTGGCCTGGCCTCACCGTCCAGTACCGTGAAATCTAGCGCGGCCTGTCCGGGCGTCGCCACGGAAACACGGGCGGATCGTCCCCCATCGAACAACTGCGGCAGGCGTACGGTTGCGCCCGGGTTGAGCATGCCCGCCTTGTATGCCGGCCCCAGCACGCGCCCGCGATAAGGCGGCGTATCGGGCATCACGGCCCTTGCGCGCCAGTTGGCCACCGGATCGGGCTCCCCGGGCATCGCGCGGGCTCCGAAGGAGTCTAGCGCGGCAAGGATCATGCCCAACTTCTGCGGATCGCCCTGCGAACTGTCCGCCTCGGCCAGAAGTGTGGCGACGGCTTCGGTCGGCCCTGAGGAATTGGTCAATACCACCTTCACTGGCACCTCGCGGTCGGCACTCTGCGTCTTGGCAGCACACCCGCCCAGCGCGGCGACGCAGGCAAGGACAGTCAGGGCAAAGGGTTTCATGGGGCAGGCTCCAGAATGAACTGCGCGCCGCGCGGGGCGTCGCCCAGCCTCAGGACAAGGCCGTGGCGTTCGGCGATCGCGCGCGAGAGGGCGAGACCAAGGCCGTGGCCGGGCTTATCGCCGGGCGTGGTTGCACGGGAGAAGCGTTCGAATACCCGGTCACGCTGGTCGCGCGGAATGCCGGGGCCATCGTCCTCGATGGTCACGGTTGGCCCCGGACGGAGGATCAGGCGCACACGCCCTCCTTCGGGCACGTACTTGATCGCGTTGTCGAGCAGGTTCGAAAGCAGCCGGGTGATCTGCATGCGCTCGCCCAGCATGGTCACGCCCGGCGCGATTGCGGTTTCCAGCGTCAGCCCGGCATCCTCGGCGCTGCCCTCGTAAAGGTCGGCAAGGCTCTCCGCCAGCGCGCTCATGTCGATCTCGGCAAGCCCTGCCAGATCGCCCCGGCGGCTTTCGGCAGAGGCGATGTCGAGCAGCGAATCAAGCATTGAAAGGATCGCCCGGATGTCCTCGCGCGATTGGCCGATCGGGCCGCCCGCGTTCTCGGGACGAGCCTGCATCGCTGCCACCAGCCGATTGTCGAGGTGCATCAGCGGCGTCCGCACCTCGTGCGCGACATGCTCTGAAACCTGCTTGTAGGCCTTGAGCAATTGCGCCTGCCGGGCCAGCAGGCGTGCGCCGTGCCCCGCCACCTCGTCGATCTCGTCCCCCCCACGCTGACCGGCGGGAAAGCTCGCGGCGCGTCCGTCAGCCGCCGCGCCCAGTGCGGCGTTCACGGCATCCATGCGGCGGGCAAGATGCCTGGCGGTGATCCACGCAACGAAGGCCACCGCACCGACAATCGCCGCGCCAACCGCCAGGAACGCCGCCGAAAGAACCGCCAGCGCAGAGCGGTCGCGGTCATATTCGCGCGCTGCCAGCAATTGCAGGTCCGGGGCAAGCCTGGCTCCTTGCGCATAGACCTCGGTGCCATCGGCCAGCGTCACGAACCCCTCTTCGGAGCGCGCGGAGTTGATCTGCGGCCAGCGGCGCACGTCGCCCGCCAGCAGCCGCCCCGCACCATCGGCAACCATGTAATGCGAACGCCGCCCTTCAAGACTGACCACGGCCTGCCGGTCGGCCACCCGGCGCAGCAGTTCCTCGCGCCCGGCCGTTGCGTATATGTCGATCAGGCCGGCGAGGTCGGTCGAGACGGTGGCCGAAAGCGAGGCCCGCGCCTGGCGCTGCACGGTGATCGTGGTGACTGCGAACAGCACGCCCACGGCGATGACCGCGATCAGTATCGAGGCTGTCGTCAGCTGGCCAAAGATCGACCGTGCCCGGACGCGCGCTGGCTTCATTCGCCTCTCGTCAGCCGATAGCCCGCGCCCCAGATCGTCTCAAGCGCAGGCGCGGCGAAACCGTCCTCGAGCTTGCGGCGCATGCGGCCGATGTTGACGTCGACGACATTGGTCTGGGGATCGAAGTTCATGTTCCATACGTCGCGCAGCAGCATTTCGCGCGTCACCGTTTCGCCCGCGTTTTCCATGAAATAGCGAAACAGCGCGAACTCGCGGGGCGAAAGCGCGATGTGCTTGCCCGAACGGAATGCAGTCCGCGCCTTCACGTGGCATTCGAACGCGCCGTAGATGATCACTGCGCCGTGAACCGCACCCGCTGCGCGGCGGTGCAGCGCGCGCAGCCGCGCTACCAGCTCCTGCGGCTCGTAAGGTTTGGCAAGATAATCGTCGACGCCCGCTTCCAGCCCTTCGATGCGGTTCTCGCTGCGACCCAGCGCCGAAAGCATCAGCACTGGGGTGCCCACCCCGGCTGAACGCAGGCGCGAAACGATGGTCAGGCCGTCGAGATCGGGCAGCATGCGATCAAGGATGATCACGTCGAAGTCCTCGGCCCCGGCGCGCTGCAGGCCTGCCGTGCCGGTCTGCTCCCATGCCATCCGGTCGCCATCGGCCAGCACCAGTTCCTGCACGGCCTGAGCGGCGCGGGGATCATCTTCCACATAGAGGATGTTGAGATTGCCCATCTTCGCTGCCCCCGCTCCGGCATTTCCCTTGGCCGAACCGCCCGGCGCGATCATTTCACGCCGGACGGCGGCCTTGCAACCCTTCGTTTCGCGGGCGTTTCAGCGCATGTCCTCGACCGAGACCCAGCCCTTGGTGCCGAAGCTGTCCTGGACCTCGATGAACAGACCTTGCCGCTGACCGGTGGGTGTGAGAGCGGTCCCGGCGCGCACGGTGCGAAGAGCTGCGGACTTGAGATCGGCCGCGGCAAACATCCTGGTGTCGATTGCGGCGGTCGCGCTGGCGGGGGCCGCCGGTGCTGGCGCGGCAGCCGGAGCGAGCGATGCGAGGGCGGGGCCCTGGCCCGACAAGCCGTTGAAAGCCTTGACGAAAGCCTCGATCAGCATCTGCCCGTCCTTGCTTCCGGCATACGCAGCACCGGTCGCCCCACTGGCAACTGCACCAATGGTGCCGCCGCCATTTCCGAAGGAAATCGTGGTCTTCTTGACCTCGCCAGAGCCGGAGGCGACGGTCTGGCCATTGGCCGGGCTGATCAGGCGGATGCCGGCGGCGACCACCTTCTTCTTGCCGCCAAACCCGCCGAACATGCCGAGCATCGAGCCGGCGCCCGGAATGCTGCGCATCATTCCGCTTGCAGCGCCCGAGCGGACAAGGCCTTCCATGGCGACTCCCTTGGCCTTTTCAATGGCTTGGTCGACTTCTTCCTTGTCACCGGCGATGACGTTCATCAGGAACGTGGCGGGCTCGCCGCTCGCGGGATCGTGCAGCGAAAAGCAGCCGGATTCGCGGGCCATGGCGGCAATCAGCTCGCGCGGGGAGGACAGGCCGTACTTGGTCCAGCCTTGCGTATCGCCATCCACGAGCGCGACCGAGCCATAGCTCTTGTCGCACTTGGTGAGCGTGACCGGCGGCTCCTTTTCGGCCGCCAGGGCAGCGGTGGAAACCATTGAGAGCACTGCGAAAGTCAAGGTCCTGCGAAGCATCGGTCTTCCCCTAGAAGGGGGGCTGCACCCCCGTGCGGCCCCTTTCCAACTCTCGCGAACTCTGCGGCAACTCCCCCTCAACTCCCACACAACTATCCCGTCACTCTCGTGACAAATGCGGTCATCTTCGTTGACGTGTTCAGGGTGCCTTCGGTCCGAACGCGATGGCGCCTGCAACATTGCCGGTGGTCGTCTGGACATAGTACCCGACGCCGGCATGCGTCGCCCCGACCCCGGCGAGGAAGCCTTCGATCGAGGCCCCGCTGGCACCGGTCAGCGTCATTTGTCCGGTCCCTGCACCGAATGTCGTTCCGCTGGCGCGAAGCGAGATCGAGGGGGTGGCCGTGCCGCCGCTCGTGGCCATGGTGACCGGCTGGCCTGACACCGTCAGTCCGGCCTCGAACCCGACCTTGGCGGTGGAGAAATCGACCGAGAGCTTCGCACTGTCGAGCGTGCCGACAACCGCGTTGGGTGTTGCCGGACGAGTGCTGCCGACGAGGGCGTAGTCGACCTTGCCGGAGGTCGGCGCATTGGTGGCAGGCTTGCCCCAGACTTGCGCGAGGCCGCCGGTGCCAAGCGTGGTGCTGGGCGTTCCGGCAAGGCCGGTGATGTTGCCATTGATCCAGCGCGACCAGGCAACGATTCCGGAGGCATTGCCACCGTCAGTGCTGGTCGCGCCGCTCTGCTCGAAGAAGCCATCAACCTTCGTGAGCCCGCCGTTGCTGTCGGTGGTGACGGGCGTTGCGTTTTCGAAGGTGGAGAAGCGTCCGCCGCCGAGATAGCCGACATACTTGACGATGCCGTCCGGCGCAGCCGCGGGCGTCGTGTTGCCGCTTCCCGTTCCCGCCCCCGCTCCAACCTTGAAGGCTGCCGCGCCGATGATGTTCCTGGCGTTTCCGGCGGTGCTGACGGCGGTGTAGGTCAGGGCAAGCTTGTCGGTGCTGCCGGCCCAGTTGCCGAAGGCGGCAAGGTAGCAGACGTTGCCATTGCACGAACCAGAGTCGTCGTCGCCGGGGACGACGAAGCTGAAGCTCTGATTGGAGAAGACATTGAAGTTGCTGGTCGACTGGGTGATGTCGGCAAGGCCGCCGGTCGTGGTGAAATCGAAGGTATAGGCGCCGCCGCCAGCCCCGCCGGTCGGCATCACGATCTTCGCCTCCATCGCGATCTTGGGCAGGGCGAGGCCGAAGTTGACTTTGAAGCTGCCGGTAAAGGTGCCGGGCGCGCCCGAGCCATCGACCCATGTCGGCTTGGTGGCGGCGAGGAGGTCGTAGGCGATCGTCCCGGTTGTCGGCACCGCAAAGCCGGTCGGCGTGGCGCGGGTCAGCATGTAGTGGAAGCCCTGATCTGCCGTCAGGGTAAAGGGAGTTGCGCCGGTGTTCGTGCCATCGGACCAGCGACCGACAAGCACATCGGCATCCCCTGCGACGTCGCTGATCGTCATGGTGCCTAGCGTGCGGGTGAAGTTGCCAGCGCGGGTGTAGCTGGTGAGTCCGCCATTGCTATCGAGCGTGTAGGACAGGGCATCGAAACCCTGCTCGCTGCCCGCCAGCAGGGTGCTGCTCGAGAGGCGCAGGGTGGTTATGAAGTTTATGCGCGGGGACGTGCCGTTGAAGCCGCCGGTATAGCCAGTCAGCACATTCGATGCAGGAGCCTTTCCGAGATAGGCGAGCGTCGTTCCGGTCTGTCCGAAAACGGCGACGCCGTTGATCTGGGTGGAGCCGGGCAGGGACCTGTCCGACAGGCTGTAGGCAAAACCGGCATAAGCGGCGTTCTGGCCGAACAGGTTTCCGTTGAGCGTGGTGCCACAGGCCGAGACGCACCCGCCGCCGGAAGTGGAGGTGGTGGCAAGGTTCGCGTTGGTGCCGACGAAGGCGCGGTCCGTGCCGATCAGCAAACCGCCATTGGTCGGATCGGCGGCGCCGCCTGCGGTTTGGACATGCCAGCTGCGGCTCCCCGCGACTACATCCATGGCCACGCCGATCTTGGGCGCGGCGCCGAAGCTTACCGCGAGGCTGCCGGTGAATGTCCCGACTTCGCCTTCTGCCGCCCCGTAGTCAGTCGGTGCGGTGCCGCCGACGAGCCGATAGTCGACTTTCCCGCTGGCCGGGATCGTGGCCGATGGCGTGCCGACGATGAGGTGGTTGTTGAAGTTCACCGCATTGTTCGAGGTGTCCGACAAGTAGCGGGTCCAGGCGACGTCATCGCCGAAGCGGCCGTATTCCTTGGCGACGTTGACCGGGTTTGCCGCGTAGTTGAAATCGAGCGGACGGCCGTTCTGCGAAAACTGCAGGCGGTTGATCTTCCCCTCGGCAGTAATGTCGGCAGTGACGGGCGAGGTGATCAGCGTGGCTTCGGCGCTGGTGTTGTATCCGACCTTGGCTGCGCTGGTGCCGGGCAGACCGGAAAACTGGTCGGGGTTGCCGCCATCCGCGAGGTAGACATAGTAGCTCTGGACGAAGGCCAGCGTCGCCCCGTCGAACAGGGCAGCCAGCACGCCGGCGTCGGTCAGCGCCTTGAGGTAGGCGAGAATCTGCGCCTGCGTAAGTGCCGTGTATTCCGAAGGCTTTCCGCCGCCTGCGAGGAAAGCGTAGTACGCCTCGAGCGCGGTGACATACGTCGCGTAGACAGGCAGCGCCGTGTAGCCATCGGGCGTGCCGCCGCCTGCAAGGAAGGCGTAGTAGGCGGTAAGAAATTCAGCCTGCGTGCCGAGCAACGTGGCAAGCTTGCCGCTGTCGATCAGCGCCTTGATGTACTGTTGCAGCAGGGCAAGGTCGGCCCCGGTATAGGCGCTCGGCACGCCGCCCGCCTGCAGGTAGGCGACATAGGCCGAAAGCGCATCGGCAAAGGCTTCGTAGTTCGGCGGGGTGGGCAGGCCGGTATAGAGGTCCGGGTTTCCACCATTGGCGAGATAGGCGAAGAACGCCGAATAGAAGCTGGCGAGTTGGCCAAGGAACGCCTCGTTCGCGTCCACTGCCGAAAGCGCGGCGAGATACTGGCGGATCTCGTCCTGCGTCAGTGCGGTGTAGGCAGACGGCAGCCCGCCGTTCTGCAGGAATTCGTAATAGGCCTGGAGCGCCGTGGCGTAGCCGGTGAAGACGTTGAACGGCAGGCCCTGCCAGCCATCGATCGTCCCGCCACCGGTCAGGTAGGCCAGGTATTGGGCATAGAACGTGGCCTGTGCGCCGAGGAACCGGTCAAGCGCGCCAGCAGCGGCAAGGGCATCGAGGTACTGACGCAGCACGGCGGGATCGAGCGCGGTATAGGCCGAGGGCACGCCACCCGCCGCGAGATAGGCCTGATAGCTGCTGAGTGCGGATGCATAACCGGCAAAGACATTGGCGGGCAGGCCCTGCCAGCCGTCGATGGTGCCGCCCTGCTTCAGGTAGGCGAGATACTGCGCGTAGAACGTCGCCTGTGCGCCGAGGACCTGTTCGAACAGGCCCGTGGCCTGCAGAGTTTCGAGATACTGGCGCAGTGCGGCAGGATCGGCGGCGCCGTACTGGCTCGGCAACTGGCCGCTCTGGAGGTAGGCGAAGTAGGCGGTCAGCGCGGTCTGGTACTGGTGGATAAAGGCGGTGCCGCCATTGGCGAGATAGGCCTGCAACAGCGCGCGGTCGGTTTCGGCAAGGCGCACAAGCAGGCCGGAATCGTTGAGGAAGCCGATATAGGCGGCAAGCGTCGCCTGGGTCGCGCCTGCAAACGCCAGCGGATCGCCGCCGCTGCGCAGATAGGCGAAGTAGGCGCTGGTCAGCGAAGTGTAGCGCGTGACGAACTGGTCGGCATTGCCGCCACCCAATACGAAGGCGAGATAGGTATCGACCAGCACGCGGTTCTGGCTCGACAGCGCGGCAAAGCCATCGGTGCGCGAGCGGTAGGAGATGAAGGCGTTGATGTCTGCCAGCGAAGTGCCGCTGAACGAGGACGGCGCCGCGCCCGAACGGACGAGGTCGAGGAACTGCACCATCAGCCCGGCATAGACGGTGAGGAACTGCGCCTGCGTCTGGCCGCTGGCGAGGTAGTTCAGGTAGGCGCGGATCACGTCGGCCTGGGCCTGGTTGAAGGGCTGGCCGCCGTAGAGGCTTTCAAGCCGGGCGGCATAGGCGACGAGAACCGCAAGATCATTCGAAGGGAAGGTTTCGAGGCTGGGATTGGCCACAGCCGCTTCGATGCGCTGGCCTGACGAGACGATATCGCCCGAAGCGCCAACTGCTGCGAGCGCTTCGCCGAGGACCACGGGCACGCCGTTCTCGGCAGCAGCGGCGGGACCGCCTTCGCTGATCGAGGCGACTTCCGGTTCGGGCGCCGGTGTTGATGCGGGCGCTGGTGCCGGAGTTGGCACGGGCGTCTGTGCCGCAAGCTGCGCTTGCCGCTGCGGGGTCATGCGCGGGGCGGGCGCGACGGGGGCCGATGTGGCAAGGCGCGGGTGGCCGTTGGCCACTTCCCATGCCTGCCCGGCGTTGAAGCGCCGCTCCTCGCGCCCGTTGGCAATGCTGGTTAGGCCGGTCAGAACGCGGCCCGTGGCCATCGTCTTGCCGCTGGCGTCGGTGGCAACCGAGAAGCTGCCCGACGAGCCTGCGCCCGCAATCTTGCCCGTTCCCTGACCGCCGAGGCGGACGAGCGTTTCGCTCATGCCCGCGCCGGTCACGGTGACGTTGCCCTTGAACAGATCGACCGAGCCATCGGGGCGCAGCTGGAACTCCGCACCTTCGACGAACGAGAGCATCGCGCCGCTGGACAGGCGGATCTGGGTGATGCCGGACTCTTGGGTCACGCGCTCGCCACGCAGGGCGGCGGCGGCAAGGTCGGCATTGTCGGCAAAGACCATCTCTTGCGCGTGGGCGCGGGTGGCGAGTGCGAGGCTGGAGGCTCCGATCAGGAGGGCGGTGAGGGCTGAGGCTTTCATGGGGCTGGTCTCCCGGATCAGAATTCGAAGCGCGCGCCGGCCTGCACGGTCCAGCGTTCGTGATCGTAGAGGGCGATGTTCGACCAGTTGCGCGACCAGGCGGCCTTGGGCTGGAGGAACAGGCGCGGCAGGATGGCGAACTTGACGGCAGCGGTCACGTCGACGCGCTCGTCATGGCGCTTGCGCATGAACAGCAGATCGGCGCGGTCATAGCGGCGCAAGTCGAAGGCCACGCCACCGACCACCGCGACCTTGGGCGCGATCTGGATCTCGGCACCGGCGCTGGCTCCGGCGAACGTGTTGGATTCGGCATCGCCGGCCTGCGCGCGGGTTTCCTCGTGCCCGCCGATCAGGTTGACGGAGAACTGGCGGGCGGCGAGGCCGAGGCCCACGGCGAAGCGGTCAGCATCGCGCAAGGGGTCGCGGTCGTAATCGAAGCGGGTGTACTGCACCGAGGCGGACAGTGCCTTTCCGCCGCTCAGCATGTGGGTGTACTGGCCGATCGCGCCATAGGCGGTGCGGAAGCCCTTGTGGCCGAGCCAGTACTTCTGCACCTGCCCCGAAAGCGAGGCGACATCGCGGTTGGCGAAAGTGTGGGCAAAGCCTGCCGTCCCGGTGAGGCTGGCCTGATCGAAGGCGGCAGAGTCCAGATTGTCGCGGAAGTTGCCGAGGAGCGAGCCGAACACGCGGTCCTGCCGACTGATCGCGCTGACGCCCGAGATGCCGCCTGAGATGTCGTAGAACTTGTCCTTCTTGGCGCGGGCGTTGTTGCCCAGGGTGCCGGGGCCAAGCGCGGCAAACAGCGGGATGGTGATCGAGGTGAGCTGGGTGGCGGAGTTGATGTTGCTGTCGTGCCCGAAAGCGCTTTCCGCGAAGCCCGAAAGGTCGGAGCCGCCGCCCTTGATCTGCCTGTCGAACTGGCGGACGAAGCCGGTGAAGCGCTGGCGGACCGGGTCAGGGATGGTCGGATCGTCGACCACGGTGGCGAACTGGCTGCGGGCGGTGTCTATGTCACCGGCCAGGGCATAGGCGCGGGCGAGTTCGGCGCGGGCCGGGGCATTGTCGGGCTGGCGGGCAAGCACCCGCTGCAGGGCGACGATGGCTTCGCCATAGTACCCGGCGTCCGAAGCTGCCAGGCCGAGGGCGTAGTCGAACGCGGGGTCGCCGGCCTTCTGGCGCTCCTGCGCGGCAAGTGCGGCATAGCGGGCTTCGGCTTCGTTCGCCTGGCCGAACGCGGGCATTGGCAGCGCGGCAGCCACGGCCATGGCGCAGGCCGTCGCCTGCAGGAAAAGGTGCTTGGTCGCCATCGTACCCCTCGCGACTGGATGATGGCATTCCAGCTATCGCGGGGGGTGCGCGATGTCCGATGACAATGATCGTCACGGGGGTGACAAGGCCCGTAGGGTAGATCCCTGAGGCTTATCACATAGACACAGGCTATGCTTGCAGGCTAAGCCAGAGTCATGAGCAAGCCCCCTTCGCGCCTCCGCCTTGATCCCCGTGCTGTCGCCACGTTCTGGCGGGTGTGTGAGACCGGATCGATCAGTGGCGCGGCGCGGGCGCTGAATATCTCGCAGCCGTCAGTTTCGAACACGATCTCGCTGCTGGAGCAGCGGCTGGGGGTGACGCTGTTCGCGCGGTCGCGAAGCGGTATCGTGCTGACGCGCGAGGGCGAAGCTCTGCGCGAGCGGGCCGAGGCGATGGTGCGGCTGCTGGAGACGGCGGCAGTCGAGGTGGACCACGCTGCGCGCAACGTGGCCGGGCCGTTGCGGATCGGCGGGACGCCCGGCGCGCTGGTCAGCCTGTTGCCGCAGGCAGTGGCGCGGCTGGAGGAGCGCGTCGGTCCCTTCGCGCTGAGCGTGATCGAGCGGCCCGATCCCCAACTGACCGATCTGTTGCGCAAGGGTTCGCTCGACCTTGCCTTCGTGACGACCGAGATCGAAGCCTGTCCGCCGGATCTGGTTGAAGTGACGGCCTCGCGCGATTCCTTTGCCCTGATCGTGGGGCGGCGGCACGATGCCTTGGGCGACAGTGTTTCGCTGCGCGAGGTGGCCGACTTGCCGTGGGTCCTGCCCGAGGCGCAAGGCGCGTTCCGGCGCCAGGTCGATGCGCTGTTCCTGGCTGCCGGTGTGGCTGTGCCGCAGAACGTGATCCGCTGCGATTCGCTGCTGACGACCAAGGCCATCGTCCGCCATAGCGACCGCGTGACGATCCTGCCGCGTACGGTAGCGGCGGCAGAGCTGACCATCGGCGTGTTGCGGGCCATTGCGATCGGCGAGGCGACCTTCGAGCGCAGCGTGGGCGTGCGCTATCTGGCCGAGCGGGGACTGCCGCCGCTGGGGCGGGCGATGCTGGATGTCCTCGCCGAGGCATAGGCTGGGCCGATAACGGGGCGATAATCGGTTATTTTACCTGATGGCTTGCGCGGCGTAGGCCGGGCGGCAAAGCCTTGGGAGAAACCATGATCGATCGCCGTTCCGTTCTCGCCAGGGGCGTTGCTGCCCTTGCTGCAAGCGGTGCCTCGCTGTCTGCGAAGGCCACCCGCAAACCAGCCCCCAGCCCACGCTTTCCCGAGGGTTTCCTATGGGGCGCATCGACCGCGCCGCACCAGATCGAGGGTAACAATACCACGTCAGACCTGTGGTATCTCGAACACCAGCAGCCCACCGTCTTTGCCGAGCCTTCGGGCGATGCGGCCAACAGTTTCCTGTTGTGGGAGCGTGACCTCGACCTGGCCAAGTCGATCGGGCTCAACACCTATCGTTTCGGGGTGGAATGGGCGCGGATCGAGCCGGTCAAGGGGCGGTTCAGCACGGGCATGCTGGGGCACTATCGGCGGATCGTCGAAGGCTGCCGGGCGCGGGGACTCGCACCGGTCGTCACCTACAGCCACTTCAGCGCGCCCCTGTGGTTCAGCGCGCAAGGCGGCTGGACCAACCCCGAAAGCGCCGAGCTGTTCGCCCGCTACTGCACCCGCGTGACGCAGGCGATGGGCGCGCAGATGCACAGTGCGATCACGCTGAATGAGCCCAACATCTTGTTGCTGCTCAAGCCCATGCTTCCAAAGCCGGTGTGGGACATCCAGAAGCTGACGCTCGATACGGCGGCCAAGCGGCTCGGCGTGGAAAAAATGGTTTGCGGCAACGTGGCGGCTTATGAAGACCTGCCGGCACTGCAGGTCGGTCTGCTGGCCGCGCACAAGGCGGGCCGCGCGGCGATCAAGGCGGTGCGGCCGGACCTTCCGGTCGGCGTATCGCTGGCGATGCTGGACGATCAGGCGGTGGGCAAGAACTCAATCCGCGATCGCATGCGTAGCGAGCTTTACGGGTCGTGGCTTGAAGTGGCCAGGGCCGACGACTTCATCGGCGTGCAGAACTACGAGCGCGCCTTGTGGGGCGACAAGGGCAGGCTTCCTCCGCCCGAAGGCGGCGTGCGCAACTTTTCAGGCACGGAAGTCTGGCCACCGTCACTGGCGGGCGCCGTGCGGTATGCCCATGCGGCGACCGGACGCCCGGTGCTGGTCTCCGAACATGGTGTCGGCACCGATGACGACGCCGTGCGCGCGGCGTTCATTCCGCCTTCACTCGCGGGCCTCAAGCAGGCGATCGACGATGGCGTGCCGGTGATCGGCTATTGTCACTGGTCGCTGGTCGACAACTTCGAGTGGATCTTCGGCTATCGGCCCAAGTTCGGTCTTGCCAGCTTTGACCCGGTGACGTTCGAGCGGAAGGCCAAGCCGAGCGCTGGCGTGCTGGGGGCGATTGCCAGGGCGAACGCGCTGGTTTGAAACGAAAGAGGTCCGAAACGAAGCGGGCGGCAGTTTGTCCTGCCGCCCGCCCCTTTTCGATGTCGCTTCGATCAGAACGCGATGCTGAGCGAGGCGCGGATCGAGTAATCGACGCCGCCCTGGATCTGTTCGGCACCGCCGGCCAGCTGCCAGGTGTAGTCCATGCCGCCCATCAGCAGGCGCGCTTCGGACGTCCAGCCTGACTTCATGCGGTCGGCCACCAGGCGGAACTGGTCGCCGTCCTCGAAGTTCGCCACCGTATCGCCGAGCGTTCCGGCGAGCCGTGCGCGGTAGCCGCCTTCCAGCTCAAGCGTGAGCGGGCGCTCGTCGCGGTTGACCTCACCCGCGCTCCATGCGGCAGTGAGGCTTCCGGTGCCGGTCAGCAGGTCCGAGGTGCGCTTGGCGACGGACAGCGCGATCTGTTCGCTGCCGGTCTCGGTGTAGCCCTTTTCGCTCAGGCGGTAGTAATCGAACTTGGCCATCGGCTTGAGCGAGAGGTTGCCGCCGAGATCGGCACGGTAGGACACGCCGCCCTGGCCGCCTACGGTCCAGCCCTTCCACCGGCCATTGGCGGTGTACGAAAGAGCAGAGCCATTGACGGCGCCGGTGAACTGCCGCGTCGAATTCAGCGAGACACGGCCGCCCGAGGCCTTGGCAAAGGCGTAGAACGGACCGGAAGCGAGACGCCAGAACAGGCCAAGCTCGTAGTTGCTCGCATCGGTCTTCTGGTAGTCCGAGGTGGTGATGTCGCCCTTGGTATAAAGGAACGACAGGCCGAGATAGCCCGCGCCGATATCGCGCTCCAACCCGGCCGACAGGCCCCAGCCCTTGACCTCGAACGCCGCCGTGCCGGTCTGGTCCTTGGTCCCGCGGAAGTAAACCGGTTCGAACCAGCCGCCGACTTCGCTGATGTCGAAGATCGAGCTGTCGTCCATCAGGTGGCGCGATGCGATCCGGCCCGAACGAGTGACGAAATCGAACACGCCACCGGCATAGTCGGGCAGGAGCTGATTGAACTGGCCCTGCAGCGCGGCAGCATCCTCCACTTGCAGGAAACTGCTGCCAAGGTTGGCCACGGCCGTGCCCTGCTTGTAGATCGCATCATAGGCGGCGGCCTGCGGCGCGGTCAGGCCAAGCTGCGCCGCGGTCTTGCGCGTCACGGCCAGCACCAGGGTCTCGCCGACGCGGTTGATCGCGCCGTTGAACAGGACCGGCAGCTGGGTGTTGGTTGCATCGAACACCGGCGCACCGGTCAGCGTGTCTGCCTTGAGGAAAGTGTAGTTGCCGACCGCCTTGTCGAGCGAAGTGATCGTGGCGGTGACCTTCGAGCCGGTGGCGAAGGTCGCGGTGTTGACGTCGATCAGGGAGGAGGTGCCCGTGCTGCCGTCGATATAGACGTTGAGCGCACCGCCCGAGTTCACGGTGAGGCTGTCAAATGAGAGGGTCGCCGCGCTGCTTGCGCCGAACCTGCCGCCGTTGACCGTGACGTCCAGTTGGCCAGCATTGGCAAGGGTACCCGAGAAGATCGAGGTCCCTCCAAGGGTGAGCGTTCCCGCGTTTCCGCCAATGTCCAGCTTGCCGATGAAGAAGGCGGTGTCACCCATCGTCATCGTGGCCGTGCCCGCGCCGAAATCGATGTTGCCGACATAGCCGCTGTCGCCCGAAAGCAGGACCGAATCGTTGCCCGCGCCGAGGAAGCTGTTGCCGAAGATCCGGCCCGAAGCCACGTCGAGCACGTCATTGCCGCTGCCGGTGTGGATGTTGCCGGTGATCGAGGTGTAGATCGTCGGGTTGGCGGAGTTGTAGCCGCTGGCGGCCTTCTCGGCGTCCTGCGCCTTCTTGTCGATCGCGTTGAGGTACTGCTTGATCGTCACGCCGCTGGTGTTGGCGGTCAGGTCGATCGCGCGCAGGTCATCGCCGCTTGTCCCCGAAACCGAGATGAACCCGGTGTTGTCGAGGCTGGTCAGCGTGCCCGACTTGTCCTGGATGGCATAGGCAGTGCCTTCGCCCGGCGAGGACAGCGTGGCCTTGATCGTGCCGCTGTTCGACAGGCTGGGCACGGTCGAGCCTTCGTTGATCAGGATGGCGACTGCCTTCTGGTCGACCGTCGTCGCGCTGACCGTGCCCGAGACGCCGATGCCGTTGGCCATGGTCACCGTGCCACCTTTGCCGCCGATCACGACCGCATAGGCATCGGTATTGCTGTAGACGGCATTGGCCGTGACGTTGCCGTCGAGCGCGAGCGAGAATTCGCCGTCGCGACCCTTGACCTTGCCGATCACGATGTCGCTCGCCGCGCCAACGAGGATGCCGGGGCTGTTGCCGACCGAGTTGATCGTGCCGGTGACTTCGGAGGCATCGGCCACGCCGTCGTTGTCCTCGTCGGTCTTGGTGCTGTCGAGGTCATAGGGGGCCGCGTCGAGCAGGATGCCGCCCGCGACGCTGCCGCCGATCTCCACTGCGGCCTTGCCGGTGCGCAAGTCGGTGCGGGAAAGCGTCTTCGTGGTGCCGGCGTCATTGGTGTAGGACGAGCTTTGCGAGATCGCGCCCTGTATGCGCACCGCGCCGCCGACATTGCCGCCAACGACAAGGCCCTGCGCGCCCGCGCCGACCACGGCAACGGTGCCTTCGACCGTCACGTTGCCCGACACGCCCCTGGTGCCGATGCCGACGCTGTTGTCGCCCAGTACCTTGATCGTGCCGGTATTGGAAACGCTGCCGGTGAGGTCAGACTTGGCGACCATGCCGGCCGAATTGAGGCCTTCGACGGTGATCGTGCCGGTGTTCTTGAGCGTTGCCGTGGTCGTCGCGCCTGCGCCGACCAGAATGCCATAGCGGTTGCTGGCCGAAGCGATCGGGCCATCGACGGTGCCGTTGTTGTCGGTATCGGCGCCGTTGAAGCTTTCGGTCACGGTTATCGTGCCGCCGTTGGTCACCGTGGTGTTGCGCCCGGCCTCGACGGTGATTCCGGTGTCGCCGTCCTTGCCGCCGGTGTTGGTGATGGTGCCGCCCGATGCGACGGTGGCGGTGTTGTTCGAATCGACCGTGACCGCGGTGCCGCCCGAGCCCAGCGTGATGGTGCCGCCACTGGCGACGGTGACGTTCCCGGCGGTCGAGGTCTTGAGCGGCGCGGTGGTGCTGGTGCTGACGGTGGTGTCGGCATGGGCCGCCTGAGGCGCCATGAGGACGAGAGCCAGAGAGGCTCCAGTCAGCGTCGACAGAATGGTTGTGCTGTGAAGACGGTCCATAAACCCCTCATGAATTCCGATAAAGATGGCCCGCGCCGGGGTGCGGTCGGCGCGGGCCGAGTGCCGGATGGCGAGGCAGGCCCCGCTGTCCGATCGACAGGTCGGAGGACTTGTGGCCGCAAAGCCGGTTGCCTCCGCGGGACCTAACGGAGCGCGCCGGCCAACCCTTCGCCGGGGCGTGCAAATAATTGCGACGAACCGTGTCTTAAGTTCCCGTAAATCTGTTGTTCACTTGGGAACCGGCAGGCAGGGTACGTGGAATCCCCTGCGCTGGGCCGGGGATTGGTGCGAAACGGCGGGTATCCTTGACCTTCTACGGCGATCTGCGCTCGGAAGCGGTGTCGGCTGAGGACAGCCCGATTCCCGCTGCGGATCCGATCCATCGCGAGGCGCTGGATGACGCGGCCCTCATGCGCGAGGTTGCGCGCGGGTCGGTCGACGCCTTCACGCTGCTGGTCGATCGCCATTCGCCCGCGCTCTATCGCGTGGCCATGCGCATGCTGTCCGATGCGGCCGAGGCCGAGGACGTGCTGCAGGACTGCTTTGCCCGCCTGTGGCAGAACGCCCCGCGCTGGACGCCGACCGGCGCTGGCCTTGTCGGCTGGCTGCACCGCGTGACGATGAACCTGTGCTTCGATCGCAAGCGCCGCTTCCGGGTGGTCACGGTCGACACGATGCCCGATCCCGCTGACGAGACCCCGTCTGCCGATCGCCGGATCGAGGCAGACCAAGCTTCGCAGGCCGTAGCTGCCGCGCTGGCGGACTTGCCAGAGCGTTATCGCGCAGCATTGGTCCTTTGTTATTACGAAGGTTTTTCCAACGCCCTTGCAGCCGAGGTGCTTGATCTCAATATCAAGGCGATGGAATCGCTGCTGTTCAGGGCCCGCAGGCAGATGCGCACGCTGTTGGAAGCGCGCGACGTCGGTTGTGCCGATCTCGAGGCCCACGCGTGATGGCGCGCGAGGTTCCCGTCTCCCCCGCGAAGGCCAGCGCGGCGCTTGATGCGATGCTGAACAAGGCGCCGCGTCCTGCAATGCCGCCGGGGCTTGCGGCGCGGATCGTGGCACAGGCTACGGCGTTGCCGCAGCTTCCCGCCGAAGCCGCACCCCTCGCAGAGCCGTCGACGCCGCGCGAAACGGCGCAGGTGATTCCATTCACTGGCACTGAAGCTCGCCCCGCTCGGGTGGCTGCGCCTTCGCGCGTGCGGTTTGCCGTCGGCGGCCTTGCCGCTGCTGCGGCAGCTATTGCCGCCGTCGTGCTGCTTGGCCAGCCAGCGCACAACCCGGTTCAACAGGGCGGGCCAACCACTGTGATGGCGCGGCAGCAACCCGCAGCCCAGCCCTCCGCAATCGCGGTGCCTGCGGCAGAAACTCCGGTGCAATTGGCGCAAGTCCCCCTGCCTCCGGCGGCGCGCGGAAGCGGTGCGGCGGCTGAAAAGAGGCCGGATGCACAGGAGTCGGTCCCGGTAGCGCCGCCCGTGGCAGTGCCCGAAGCGCAGCTTGCGTCGACCCCGGCGCAGCCCTCGCGCGAGACTGCCGGGCCTACTTCCGACCCTTCGCCCCGCCCGGCATTGCCGCGCGGTTTGATGGGACCGCCGGCACCGCAGCAGGGCTGGGGCTTTTCGGGCGGGGCGCCGGGCGCAGGCCTTCCGGGCGGGCAGGCGCTGCCCAGCCAGACAACGGGGTCCGCCCCGCCGCCACCTCCCCCGCCGGGCAACTAGCCGCAGCCTTGACGCTGGGCTAAGGGCTTGGCCATGCAACAAGAACCGATCCTCGTGCTGACCACCGGCGGCACCATCGACAAGGCCTATTTCGACGCATTGAGCGAATACCAGATCGTCGAGAGCGGAATCCCCGCGCTGATCGCCGAGGCGCGCGTGGCGCTGCCGTTCCGGGTGATGGAACTGATGCGCAAGGACAGCCTCGAACTGACCGACGCCGACCGCGCGCTGATTGCCGCCGCGGTGCGCGAGGCGCCCGAGCGCCATGTCGTCATTACCCATGGCACGGATACGATGACCGAAACGGCCAAGGCACTCAGCGACATTGCCGGCAAGACCATCGTGCTGACGGGCGCCCTGTCACCGGCGCGCTTTGCCGAGACCGACGCGCACTTCAATCTCGGCATGGCCTTCGCCACGGCGCAGGTGGCGGCGCCCGGCGTGTGGATCGCGATGAGCGGCCAGGTGTTCGATGGCCTCAAGGTTCGCAAGGACCGCGCGGCCGGCAAGTTCGTGAGCGTCTGAACTCACGAACCTGCCCAGCCGGTCAAGCCGTAAGGAATTCCTTGGTATAGCGTTCGCGCAGGGTGCGCTTGTCGACCTTCTCGGTGCCGAGACGTGGGAGCGGTTCCGTCACTTCCCAGAAGCGCACCGGGATCTTGAATGGCGCGATGTGCGCCTTGAGGAATTCGCGCAGTTCCTCCTCGGTGGCCGAGCAGTCCTCCTTCGCAAGGTAAACGGCGGCGGGCACTTCGCCGAACTTCTCGTCGGGCAGGCCGAACACACTGGCTTCGGCTATGCAGGGGTGAGCGTAGATCGCGCTTTCCACCTCGATGCACGAGATATTCTCGCCACCGCGAATGATGATGTCCTTCTTGCGGTCGACGATGAACAGGTAGCCTTCCGGATCGAGGTAGCCGAGGTCGCCGGTGCGGAAGTAGCCATCGGGCATGATCGCTTCGCGCGTGGCCTTCTCGTTGTCCCAATAGCCGAGGAAATTGCAGATCGAGCGGATCGACACCTCGCCAACCTGGCCTTGCGGCAGCGGCTTGCCATCATCGTCGAGGATGGCGAGATCGACCAGCGGGCGCGAGGCCGTGCCGGTGCTGCCGGGCTTGGCGAGGTAGTTCTCGTTCAGGTTGCCGCAGCCGACGCCATTGGTCTCGGTCAGGCCATAGCCCAGCAACGGGAAGGCATGGGGCAGTGCCTTGCGGATGCGGTCGACGTGCTCGACCGGGCGCGGCGCGCCACCGGCGGCGAACGAGACGCAGGTCGAAAGATCGTACTTGTCGCGGTCCGGATGGGTGGCGATCTCGAAGCTCATCAGCGGTACGCCGACGAAATAGGTCACCTTCTCGCGCTCGATCAGGCGCATTGCCTCCACTGCGTCCCACTTGGGCATCAGTACCAGCTTGCGACCCAGCGCGAAGGACTGGAGGAACACCGGCACTTCGCCGGTCACATGGAACAGCGGCACGTTTACCAGCGTTACCGGCTGCGAACCTTCTGCCGGGCCTTCGCCCCGCGCCGTCAGGATCGCCAGCATCGCCGCCGACTGGCAGACGTAGTTCATCGTGCCCTGCACGACACCGCGGTGATCGGAATAGGCGCCCTTGGCCATGCCGGTGGAGCCCGAGGTGAATAGCACCGTGGCCAGATCGTCTCCGGTAAGGTCGGGCAGGATGGTTTCCATTCCGCCACCGTTTGCGAGCAGCGCGGCAAGGCCCTCTTCGTAAGGGCAATCGTGGCCCATCGGCAGGAGCTGCGCGCCGTGCGCGTGACCTTCGAGCCGGGCGGCACGCGCAGCGTCGGCAATGACGAAGCGGCACTTCACCAGATCGATACCGTGGGCCAGTTCCTCGCCCTGCCACCAGCCGTTGAGCAGCGTGGCGCAACCGCCTGCCATCAGCACGCCCATGTAGGCGATGACCCAGTTGGCCGAATTGCGTGCCGCCAGCCCGACGCGTTCGCCCTTCTGCAAGCCCAGCCCTTCGACAAGACCACCCGCGACATGGCGCGCCGCCTTGTAGACATCGGCAAAGCTCAGGCGGGTGTCGCCATCGACGATGAAGGTCTTCTCGCCCTGCGTCGCGCAGAAGTAGGCAAAGTAGGCCGGCAGGTGCGGCGGTGCGGCGGCGATCATCGGCAACTGCTGCCCGAACCGCTCGATCGGGACGGTGTGGAACATGCCACCTTCGGCAGTGAGCGCGCCAAAGGCGCTGTCCATGGCGAGGTCCAGCTCGGTCTTCATGTTACCCTTTCGTCTCCTCACCCTGACGCTGTCTTGTTTCGCGCCTTTTTCGGGTTTGCCTGCAACCTTTTCCCTGTGCCAATACGTTACCCCATTGGGCGCGTTTGACAGCACGAAAACGGGCCAACCAAAACATTCTGTCCTGAAAGTTCTAGGGAGTTCATCTCTTGCTGTCACTAGTGTCAACAGCAACCGCGCTTGCCGTAGCGTCGGCATCCGCAACTGCCGGACATACGCCGATTCGCTGGGAGGATCTGGGCGTGGGGCCGATCGCGCTCGATCTCGGGTTCTTTGCGCTCAAATGGTATTCGCTGGCCTATCTTGCCGGGATCGTTCTGGGCTACTGGCACCTTTTGAAGATGCTGCGTCAGCCCGGTGCGCCGATGGCGCAGCGCCATGCCGACGACCTGTTCTTCTATGCAACGCTCGGCATCATCCTGGGCGGGCGGCTGGGCTATGCGATCTTCTATGCCCCCGAACTGCTGACGCATCCGGAGAACCTGATCAAGCTCTGGGAAGGCGGGATGAGCTTCCACGGCGGGTTGATCGGCACTGTGCTGGCGATCGCCTGGGTATCCTGGCGCGGCAAGCTCAACTTCGTGCGCGTGTGCGACTACATCTCGGTCTGCGTGCCGTTCGGCCTGCTGTTCGGCCGCCTTGCCAATTTCGCCAACGGAGAATTGTGGGGCCGCGAGGCCGGTCCCGGCGTGCCTTGGGCGATGGTCTTTCCCGGCGGCGGTCCGGTCGCCCGTCACCCCAGCCAGCTCTACGAGGCCATCCTGGAAGGACTCGTGCTGGCGATCGTCCTGCTTGTGCTGTTCTGGAAGACCAGGGCGCGCTGGCGGCCGGGCCTGCTCGTCGGCACCTTCACGCTGGGCTATGCCCTGTCGCGCTTCACCGTCGAGTTCTTCCGCGAGCCCGATGCCCAGCTGCTGGACCTTGCCATGCAGAGCGGCCTTTCGATGGGGCAGTGGCTGACCGTCCCGATGATGGCCGTGGGTCTGTTCTTCCTGCTGCGCGGCTTGATGCGCCAACCCGTGGCAACGGGCGGAGCGCTTCCGGCGTGAGTGCATCGCTGCTGGAGACCTTCGCCCGCCTGATCGCCAATACCGGTCCGATCAGCGTGGCGCACTACATGGCAGAATCCAACGCGCGCTATTACTCCAGCCGCGATCCTTTCGGAACGGCGGGCGATTTCATCACCGCGCCCGAAATCAGCCAGATGTTCGGCGAACTGATCGGCCTGTGGATGGCCGACATATGGATTCGCGCCGGGCGGCCTGAGCCGATTCACTACGTCGAGCTTGGGCCGGGGCGCGGCACGCTGGCACGCGATGCGCTGGGCGCGGCGCGCCGCTATGGCCTGACGCCCCGCGTGCATTTCGTGGAGACGAGCACCGCGCTCAAGGCGCTGCAGCTCGAACTCCATCCCGCAGCCTTCTGGCATGCCGACCTGTCGACCTTGCCGACCGACGGCCCCCTGCTGATCATTGCCAACGAGTTCCTCGATGCGCTGCCGGTGCGTCAGCTTGTGCGCACGCCGGCTGGCTGGCGCGAACGCATGGTCGGCATTGCCGACGGGCGCCTGATCCCGGTCGCAGGGACGGCGCCGATGGATGCCGCTGTGCCGCAGAGTCGGCATGAAGCACCGGAAGGCACGATTCTCGAAACATCCCCGGCTTCGGCAGCGGTCGTCTACGAGGTGGCAGGCAGGCTGGCCGGACAGGGCGGCGCCGCGCTGTTCATCGACTATGGCCATGCCGAGCCGCGCTTAGGCTCCTCGCTCCAGGCGGTGCGCGGGCATCGCAAGGTCGATGTCTTTTCCAATCCGGGCGACGCGGACCTCACCGCGCATGTCGATTTCTCGGCACTGGCTCCGATCGCGCTATCGCGCGGAGTGCAATGGCTCGGCACGGTCGAACAGGGGCGCTGGCTGCGCGCGCTGGGGATCGATGCGCGGGCAGACGCGCTGGCGGCCTATGCGCCGACCCATGCCGAGGCAATCCAGGCCGCGCGCGAACGGTTGACTGGCGAAGGGCAGATGGGTGTCCTGTTCAAGGTCATGGGACTCGCAGGGCCGCATTGGCCACAGGGCGCCGGATTCGCCTGAGGCGCAAACCGCGCCCCACCCATTGTCGCAAGCTTGAAATCGCCCAAAAATACAGGGCCTGATAAGGGCTGTTTCCCGCACCAAAATGCCTGTTGGCAAAGCCGTGGCTTTGCGTCTATCAGGCGCGCCAAGTGGGGGCCGGGGCCGTGCATTTGCGCGTGCCCGGTTCCCGTGCGGTTCCGGTGTTCATGTGGTTAGCCCCATGGGCAATTTCCAGAGCCGTTCCAAAGGGGCAAGTTGGACCGTGCGCGATCCGCGTGCGCGGCGGCAGCAGGCAGGGAATTTCAATGGCTGAACAGGCAAGCATCGACACTTCGGCACAGGCCGAAGAAGGCGTGCGCCGGCGCGATTTCATCAATATCGCGGCGGTGAGTTTTGCGGGGGTTGGCGGCGCTGCCGTGCTGGTCCCGCTGGTAAGTCAGATGGCGCCGTCGGCGGACGTCCTGGCGCAGAGCTCGACCGAAATAGACATTTCGGCGATCCAGCCGGGCCAGGCGATCAAGGCGGTGTTCCGCAAGCAGCCGGTGTTCATCCGCAACCTGACGCCGGAAGAAGTCTCTGCCGCCGACAAGGTGGATGCATCCTCGCTGCGCGATCCGCAGACGCTGGAAGAGCGCACCAAGGAAGGCAAGACCAACTGGCTCATCACCATGGGCGTCTGCACCCACCTCGGCTGCGTGCCGCTGGGCGCGGGCGAAGGTGAAGTGAAGGGCGAGTTTGGCGGCTATTTCTGCCCGTGCCACGGTTCGCACTATGATACCGCCGCACGCATCCGCAAGGGTCCGGCACCGAAGAACCTCGAGGTGCCCGAATATGCATTCATCTCCGACACTGTCGTGAAGATCGGCTGAGGACAGGCAACATGAGCTTTCCCTGGGCAAACGAATACAAGCCGGCCAATGGCCTGACGCAGTGGCTTGACGAAAAGCTGCCGCTGCCGCGCTTCGTCTACAACGCAGTCGGCGCTGGTTATCCGGTTCCGCGCAACCTGAACTACATGTGGAACTTCGGCGTTCTCGCCGGCTTCTGCCTCGTGCTTCAGATCGTGACCGGCGTCATCCTCGCGATGCACTATGCCGCGAACGCTGGCGTTGCCTTCGATAGCGTCGAGCACATCATGCGCGACGTGAACTGGGGCTGGATGCTGCGCTACGCGCACGCCAACGGCGCTTCGGCGTTCTTCGTCGTCGTCTATCTCCACATCTTCCGCGGCTTCTTCTACTCCTCGTACAAGGCCCCGCGCGAGATGATCTGGCTGCTCGGCGTCGTCATCTTCCTGCTGATGATGGCAACGGCGTTCATGGGCTACGTGCTGCCCTGGGGCCAGATGTCGTTCTGGGGTGCCAAGGTCATCACCGGCCTGTTCGGCGCGATCCCGGTCGTCGGCGAACCGCTGCAGGTGTGGCTGCTGGGCGGCTATGCGCCCGACAACGCTGCGCTCAACCGCTTCTTCAGCCTGCACTTCCTGCTGCCCTTCGTGATCGCGGGTGTCATCATCCTGCACATCTGGGCGTTGCACATCCCCGGCTCGTCGAACCCGACCGGCGTCGAAGTGAAGAGCGAAAGCGACACCGTTCCGTTCCACCCGTACTACACGGCGAAGGACGGCTTCGGTCTGGGCGTGTTCCTGCTGATCTACTGCGCTGTGCTGTTCTTCGCACCGAACGCGCTGGGTCACCCGGACAACTACATCCCGGCAAACCCGCTTTCGACGCCTGCGCACATCGTTCCGGAATGGTACTTCTGGCCGTTCTACGCGATCCTGCGCGCCTTCACCTATGACTTCTTCTTCATTCCGGCGAAGCTCATGGGCGTGCTGGCGATGTTCGGCGCGATCCTGGTGTGGTTCTTCCTGCCCTGGCTGGATACCTCGCCGGTGCGTTCGGGCCACTACCGTCCGCTGTTCCGCAAGTTCTTCTGGTTCGGCCTGATCCCGACCATGGCCGTGCTGTTCTACTGCGGTGGCGCTCCGGCTGCGGAACCCTACGTGATGCTCAGCCAGCTGGCATCGCTGTACTACTTCGCGCACTTCCTCATCATCCTGCCGATCGTCTCGTCGATCGAGAAGCCGGAACCGCTTCCGTTCTCGATCACCGAAGCCGTGCTCGGCAAGGATGAGAGCGCAGTGCTCAACGCCAACCTTGCGGCCGCCTGAGCCGGTACGAAGCGCAAGAGAAAGAGAACCCCATGGTCCGTCTTTTTGGCCCCCTAGTCGGCCTCTTCTTCGCCGTCGCACTGCTCTGGTCGTTCGGCAATGGCGCCTACTCGGCGATCTCGGAACCCGCTGCCCCCACGGCAGAGCACGAGTTCCACCTGCACCCCAAGGACGTGAAGTTCGCGTCTGACGGGGCGTTCGGCAAGTTCGACAAGCAGCAGCTGCAGCGCGGCTTCCAGGTCTACAAGGAAGTCTGCGCCACCTGTCACTCGCTCAAGCACGTCGCCTTCCGTGACCTCGCCGCCCTCGGCTACTCGGAAGCCGAAGTGAAGGCGATCGCCAAGGAGTGGGGCACCAAGCAGCCCACCTTCGATCCGAAGACCGGTGAGCGCGCAGAGCGTGACAACATCCCGTCGGACTACTTCCCGACCGTGTACTACGCCGGTCAGGGCAGCCCGCCCGATCTGTCGCTGATCACCAAGGCCCGTCACAACGGTGGTGCCTACGTCGCCTCGCTGCTGACCGGCTATCAGGAACAGCCTGCCGAGCTGCTCAAGAAGTTCCCGGATGCCAAGACTCCGGATGGCCTGTACTACAACCCGTACTTCGCCAACCTGAACCTCTCGATGCCGGCGCCGCTGACCGGCGAGGGTCAGGTGACCTATTCGGATGGCACCAAGGCAACCGTCGACCAGATGGCTCAGGACGTCTCGGCCTTCCTGATCTGGTCCGCCGAACCCAAGCTGGACAAGCGCAAGCAGACCGGATGGGCCGTCCTTGGCTTCCTGCTGGTCGCCACGGTCCTGGCATACCTCGCCAAGAAGAACGTCTGGGCCGACAAGAAGGGCGAATAAGCCTTTCAAGGCCTGACAGGCGAAACGAACGAGGCCACCGGAAACGGTGGCCTTTTTCGTGTGTCAGTCGGGCGTGCCATCGATCCTCAGCTCGCTCGCCCGCCGGAACAGTTCCAGCACCAGCGGATCGCTCTCGGTATTGCGGATGGCCACTTCGAAGCGGATCTTGCGGGCGGGAGGCGGCAGAACCTCGGCCAGTATGCCCGCCTCCAGCAGTGGCCGCACCATCGGCTCGGGCAGCACTGCCGCGCCGCCGCCACCGGTAACGATATCGATCAACGTGCGCACGTTGTTGCAGGTGCCGATCGAGCGCGGCGTGACGCGGTTGGCTTCGAGCGTCTCCATCGTCACGCCGTGCAGCGGCGAGAGATCCGGAATTGACCACACCGGCAAGGCATTGGCAAACCCGCCCGCCGCTGCCGTCCGCGCGCTCGCTGCCCAGACGAGGCCGACGGAACCGATAGGCGTGGTCCGAATGCCCGGGCTCGCCACCGGTCCCGCCAGGAAAGCAAGGTCGATCGTGCCGCCAAGCAGTTGCTGGAACATGCGCGCGGTCAGGTCCAGCTCCAGCTCCAGTGTCACTCCGGGCAAGTCCTGCTCGATAGCATGGACGAAGCCCGGCAAGCACGATGCTGCGGCAATCTCGCCCGAACCGATCCGCACGACGCCGCTGGCACCCTCGAAGCCGGACGCCGTCAGCAGCGCCTTTTCGAACCCTGCCCACAGCGGCTCGCATTCCTGCACCAGCCGCCGCCCGCGCGCGGTCAACACCATGTTGCGCCCCTCTCGGCGGAAGATCGCGATGCCCAACTGCTCCTCGATCTCGCGCACGCGGGCGGATATGGCGGGCTGCGTGGTGTTCAGCCTCTCGGCCGCAGCGCGAAAGGTGCCGAGCCGCGCGATCCACAGCAGCGTTTCCAGGTGGTAGATCGCAATCCGTTTCATTGATCAGAGACTGTTATCGATTGTGATAAAAAACAATCGCTCTTTTCAATTTGTATCCTGTGCTAGCACCTCGGGCGAAAAGGAGAGTCTGCCGATGTCGAAGAAGCTCTATGCCGATGCCACTGCTGCGCTCGATGGCCTGTTGCGCGATGGCTTGCTGATTGCTTGCGGCGGTTTCGGTCTTTGCGGCATTCCAGAGCGCTTGCTCGATGCCGTGCGCGATTCGGGCGTCAAGGACCTCACCTTCGCCTCGAACAATGCCGGAATCGACAACGAGGGCATCGGCAAGCTGCTGCGCACGCGGCAGGTCAGGAAGATGATCTCCAGCTATGTCGGCGAGAACAAGGAGTTTGAACGGCAGTACCTCTCGGGCGAACTCGAAGTCGAATTCTGCCCCCAAGGCACTCTGGCAGAGCGCATGCGCGCTGGCGGCGCCGGCATTCCCGGCTTCTACACCAAGACCGGCGTCGGCACGCTCGTTGCCGAGGGCAAGGAAACCAAGATTTTTGCCAGCCCAGACGGAACTTCCCAGGAATATGTCCTCGAACGCGGCATCTTCGCCGACATCGCGCTGGTCAAGGCGTGGAAGGCAGACGAGACTGGCAACGTCGTGTTCCGCAAGACTGCACGCAACTTCAATGTGCCCGCTGCCACCTGCGGCAAGGTGTGCATTGTCGAGGTAGAGGAAGTCGTGCCCGCAGGCTCGCTCGATCCGGACAGCATTCACCTCCCCGGCGTCTATGTGCAGCGCATGATCGTCGGCGCGCCTTACGACAAGAAGATCGAGTTCCGCACCGTGCGCGAGCGGGAGGCCGCGTGATCCGTCGCGCGCTGCCCCTGCTGGCGGCGCTGGCGGCAACGCAGCTTTCGGGCTGCGTCGCTGCCGCCATCGCGCCGCTGGCAGCAACCGGTGCGCTGGGGGCCAAGGCTGCCAAGGGAAAGGGCGGCGGCGAAGCCGCTGCCACGACGCCACGCCCCGAAGTCTCGATTGGCCAAGGGGTTTCCGCTGTCCCGCCGCTGCTGGCTCCGGCCGTTGCCGAGGCCGATTCTGCGCCATCAATTCCGGTCCAGCCCCCTGCTGCCCAGCCTGCAGGAATGGCAGGATCTTTGGCCGAGAGCGCAGATCCCTATGCGGCGATGGCTGCCTATGTGCTGGCACAGGCGGAGGCCGGCAGGACTGGCAAGGACCGCAAATCGGCCTTGCTCGATCAGCGCAGTCTGGTCGAGGTTCCCCGCATGCGCGCCTGCGCCGACCAGCGCAGCGCCGTGCTGATCGATCTCGATCCCGGCAATGCCGCCTTCGATCTGGACGATCCGCCTGCGCCGGAACAAGGCCTCGCCAATCATCTCCGGCGCATTCGCGGCACCGGTACGGCAGTGGTCTGGGTCGCCTCGTTGCCGCAGACGCAGTCGAAGCGGCTTGGCACGACGCTCAAGGCGACCGGGCTGGACCCGCTCGGCATCGACAAGGTCATGCTCCTCTCAGGAGCCGAAACGCGCAAGCAGCAACTGCTTGACCGAGCCGACGCGGAGTGGTGCGTCCTGGCCATCGTGGGTGATCGCAAGGCCGATTTCGACGAGGTTTTCGATTATCTGCGCAATCCCGACGGTCCGGTCGGCATCGCGCTCGAACAATTCATCGGCGCAGGCTGGTTCCTGGCGCCGCCCCCCATCAAGTGATCCGACACGAAAGAGCTTAGACCGATGACCACGCATGACGGGCTGAAGACCGGCTGGAGCCGCGACGAGATGGCAGCGCGCGCCGCACGCGAATTGCAGGACGGATTCTACGTGAACCTCGGCATCGGCATCCCGACGCTGGTGGCCAACCACGTGCCGGCGGGCATGACCGTGACCTTGCAGTCCGAAAACGGCATGCTCGGCATCGGCCCGTTCCCCTACGCCGGGGAAGAGGACGCCGACCTGATCAACGCCGGCAAGCAGACCATCAGCGAGCTGCCGCACTCGGCCTATTTCGACAGTGCGCAGTCCTTCGCGATGATCCGCGGCGGCAAGATCGACCTGACCGTGCTGGGTGCGATGGAAGTGGCCGAAAATGGCGACATCGCCAACTGGATGATCCCGGGCAAGATGATCAAGGGCATGGGCGGCGCGATGGATCTCGTCGCAGGCGTCAAGAAGATCATCGTGGTCATGGAACACTGCGCCAAGAACGGCGACCCTAAGTTCATCCCCGCCTGCACCCTGCCACTTACCGGCAAGGGCGTGGTCGACATGATCGTCACCGACCTTGCGGTTTTCCAGCGGCCCGACCACAATTCCCCATTCAAGCTGATCGAATGCGCGCCGGGCGTATCGGCCGAGGAGGTCCGCGCCCGCACGACGGCGCATTACGTCGATCTCTGAAAGGGAGCACCTGATGGCCACTGACCTTGCCGCAATTCCATTGACCCGCATCGATGGCAGCCCGGACACGCTGGGCAACCACGCCGGCAAGGTCCTGCTGGTGGTCAACGTGGCCTCCAAGTGCGGGCTGACCCCGCAGTACGAGGGGCTTGAGGCGCTCTACAAGGCCAAGGCTGCAAGCGGGTTCGAGGTGCTCGGCTTCCCTGCCAATGATTTCGGTGCGCAGGAACCGGGCAGTCACGAGGAAATCGCCGAGTTCTGCAAGCTCAACTACGGCGTCTCCTTCCCGCTCTTCGCCAAGGCTGACGTGACGGGTCCGGCCAAGCAGCCGCTCTATGAAGCGCTGACCGAGGCCGCCCCGATCAAGCAGGGCCCCGCCGCAGAAATGCGCGAACGGCTCAAGGGATTTGGCATGACGCCGACCGAGGACCCGGAAGTCCTGTGGAACTTCGAGAAGTTCCTGATCGGTCGCGACGGCACTGTCGCGGCGCGCTTCGCTCCCGGCGTCACGCCCGATGATGCGGCGCTGGTGGCGGCGATTGATGCCGAACTGGTGAAGTAGGCCACCTGCTTGCGCGTGGCTCATTGCGCGCTAGGTTCGCGCCATGAGCTACACCCTGATCACGGCCAACCGTAATTACTCCAGTTGGTCCTTGCGGCCATGGCTGCTGATGAAGGCGCTCGGCATTCCCTTCGCAGATCGCATCGAGCCGTTCACCAAGCCGTCGAACTACAACGAGTTCCGCGTATTCTCGCCCACCGGGCAGGTGCCGGTCCTGCTCGACGGCGTGCGGACGGTTTGGGATTCGCTGGGCATCGCGCTCTACCTGGCCGAGCGGCACGACGGCGTCTGGCCCGCCGATGAAGCGGCGCGCGCCTTCGCCATTTGCGCCGTGGCCGAAATGCACGGCGGCTTCTCGGCGTTGCGCAACGACTGCACGATGAATGTCGGGGTGCGGGTCACGCCTCGCCCGATGCGGCCTGCCCTCGTGCGTGACGTGGCGCGGGTGCGCGAGATCTTCGAGGAAGGGCTGGAGCGCTTTGGCGGCCCATGGCTCGCCGGCTCCGCCTTCACCGCGCTGGATGCCTTCTTCGCCCCCGTCGCCTTTCGCATCCGCACCTATGGCCTCGATGTCGGGCAAGGACAGGCCTGGGTCGATCACATGCTCGACCACCCGGCAATGCGGCAGTGGGAAGCGGAGGCACTGGACGAAGCGTGGCGCGAGGAAGGCCACGAGGCCGAGCTGGCCGAATGTGGCGAGATCATCGCGGACTATCGCAGGGCCTGACAGGCCACAGCTACCTTCCCACGAGTCAATTGCGCAAAAAGAAAGGCCGGTCCGAAGACCAGCCTTGGAAAGTTTGGGAGAGGATGCCTGAAAGGCCTCTCCTATGTGCGATTCCGAGCCCGATTCTGCAAGTGCGAAGGACAGATTTGCAGTTGCATGGCATGCAACTCAGTCGGCGACAATCCATCTCACCGTGTTGACGTGATAGCTGGGCACAGCGGTGCCCGACCGGTCCCTCGCAGGCTCGAAGCGGGCGCGCTTCATCAGCAGCTCGCACGTGAGCTCCTTGAACTCGGGCGATTGGGTGGCGACCTGAATCCGGCAGAGCGTCGGCGTCCCGCTTGCGTCGATCATCAGGCTGAAGCTGACGAGGGCCTGCTCGTTCTTGCGCAGCGCCTTCTTCGGATAGTCGGACGACTTCAGCCACTTGCTTGGAGACGTCAGAGGAGCAGGAAGGCTGGCGAGATTCTGTTGCTGGACCGGATCAAGCCCCCACAGCTTGACGAGATCCGCGGTGCAGGTCCTCATTCCAGCCAGTGCCGAAGTCATCGTTCCCAGTCTGAAGGTCAGGTCCTCCGACTTTCTCCTGATCCGCAACTCGCGAATTTTCGCAACTTCGGCTGCAGTCGCAGACGGATGGGCCCCTTCAGAATCGCGGTTGAGCAAGTCGAGCGGCCCGAGCACCACGACCGGCTCGCCCGCCGTATTCGTGCCTCGCATCAGACCCACCTGCTTCTGCAGAGCCAGCTCCGGGCCGAAACCCATGTCGGCATCGCTGCCGGTCTTTCCCAGCCGCTCCGTGCCCTTCCCTGCCAAGGTTATATGGTAGACGTCGCCCGGCGCGAACTGGTCGAGCATGACCATGATCTTGTCGCCCTCGGCACCGAACTCCCGGCCGAGGCGGCAGCTGTCATCGGCATAGTGCACGATCCATGCAGTGCGAGAGGACAGCATTTCGGGCGTGGAGGCGAGCAGCGGCCGCGGGATCGCTGCCATCGCGAAGATGGCGGCATACGTGCCCAGGGTCCGGGAAGTCTTGTTCATGTACATTAGCTTAGTCACGAACAAGAGAAACAGAAAGCCCCGCTCTCGCAAGCGGGGCTATTAACCCATTTGGAGTGTTTCCCCGGGGAAACACTCCAGCGTGGCGTTGTGGTGGGATGGGGTTCAGAGCTTGCCGGTCAGTTCCGGGACGAGCGTGAAGAGGTCGCCGACGAGGCCGATGTCGGCGACCTGGAAGATGGGCGCGTCTTCGTCCTTGTTGATGGCGATGATGGTCTTGCTATCCTTCATGCCGGCAAGGTGCTGGATCGCGCCCGAGATGCCGACGGCGATGTAGACTTCGGGTGCCACGATCTTGCCGGTCTGGCCGACCTGATAGTCGTTGGGCACGTAGCCTGCGTCGACCGCGGCGCGCGATGCGCCGATGCCGGCGTTCAGCTTGTCGGCGAGCGGGGTGATGATCTGCTCGAAAGTGGCAGCGTCCTTCAGCGCGCGGCCGCCCGAGACGATGATCTTGGCGCTGGTCAGTTCCGGGCGCTCGCTCTTGGCGATCTCGGCGCTGACGAAGGTCGACAGGCCGCTGTCGCCGGTGGCGCTGACGGCTTCGACGCTGGCCGATCCACCAGTGGCGGCAGCCTTGGCAAAGGCGGTGCCGCGCACGGTGATGACCAGCTTGGCGTCGGAGCTTTCGACCGTGGCGATGGCGTTGCCGGCGTAGATCGGGCGGGTGAAGGTCTTGGGCCCCTCGACCGAGAGGATGTCCGAGACCTGCATCACGTCGAGCAGCGCGGCAATGCGCGGGGCGACGTTCTTGCCGGTGGTCGTGGCAGGCGCCACGAAGGCGTCGTAATCGGCCATCAGCCCGGCGACGAGCGGGGCGACGTTTTCAGCGAGCGCGTTGCCCAGCGATGCGTCGTCGGCCTTGAGCACACGGGCGACGCCGGCGATCTGCGCAGCAGCCTGTGCGGCGGCATCGCAGTTCGATCCGGCGACAAGGGCAGTCACTTCGCCCAGTTGAGATGCGGCAGTGACGGCGGCGAGCGTGGCGTCCTTTACGGAAGCGTTGTCGTGTTCGACGAGAACGAGAACCTTGGACATCAGGCTACTCCCATTTCCTTGAGCTTGGCGACCAGCGTGTCGACATCGGGCACCTTGATGCCGGCTGAGCGCACCGGCGGTTCGCTGACCTTGAGCGTCTTGAGGCGCGGCGCGATGTCGACGCCGTAGTCGGCGGGCGACTTGGTGGCGAGCGGCTTGGACTTGGCCTTCATGATGTTGGGCAGCGAAGCATAGCGCGGCTCATTGAGGCGCAGGTCGGTGGTGACCACCGCGGGCAGCGCCAGCTTCACCGTCTGCAGGCCGCCGTCGATCTCGCGCTTGACGACAACCGCATCGCCCTCGACCGAGACTTCGTTGGCGAACGTCCCCTGCGGGCGGCCCAGCAGCGCGGCGACCATCTGGCCGACCTGGTTGCTGTCATCGTCGATCGCCTGCTTGCCGGTGATGATCAGCGCGGGCTGCTCCTCATCGGCAATGCCCTTGATGATCTTGGCCACGGCCAGCGGCTCGACCTCGGTGCCCTCGTCAACCTGCACCAGCACTGCCCGGTCCGCACCCATCGCCAGCGCCGTGCGCAGCGTTTCCTGGCTCTTGGCAACGCCCACCGACACCGCCACGATCTCGCTCACCACGCCCTTTTCCTTCAGGCGAATGGCCTCCTCCACCGCGATCTCGTCAAACGGGTTCATGCTCATCTTCACGTTCGCAAGATCAACACCACTCCCATCCGCCTTCACACGTGGCTTCACGTTGTAGTCAATCACCCGCTTCACGCAGACCAGGGCTTTCATCGCCAGGCGTCCTTTCCTTGATTCCGTAGGCCTCGGCATAATTCGCGCTTACGTAAACGTCAACTGCACATCTGGCTATGCGTTTGTCGACAGGGTTAGAGTGCTGGGCGGCGCAAAAAGTTCGCCGCCGAGAAGCCCTCGTCAGCGTGGCGTGTTCGAAAGGACGTGAGCGGCCGGCAAATGAAAAGGGGCGCCGGTTGCCCGACGCCCCCTGATCAAACCGCAGTCCGGTGAAAGGTCAGGCAACCTTCCGGACTTCAGCGACGATCTTCTTGGCGGCATCGCCGAGGTCGTTGGCGGGGACGATGGGCAGGCCGGAGTTGGCGAGGATGTCCTTGCCCTGCTGGACGTTGGTGCCTTCGAGGCGGACGACCAGCGGAACCTGCAGGTTCACTTCCTTGGCCGCGGCAACGATGCCGTCGGCGATGATGTCGCACTTCATGATCCCGCCGAAGATGTTGACGAGAATGCCCTTCACCGCCGGGTCCTTGAGGATGATCTTGAACGCCGCGGTGACCTTCTCGGTCGTCGCGCCGCCGCCCACGTCGAGGAAGTTGGCGGGGAATTCGCCGTTCAGCTTGATGATGTCCATCGTCGCCATGGCAAGGCCGGCGCCGTTGACCATGCAGCCGATGTTGCCGTCGAGCTTGATGTAGGCAAGGTCGTACTTGCTGGCTTCGATCTCGGCCGGGTCTTCCTCGGTTTCGTCGCGCAGCGCCATCACGTCGGGGTGGCGGTAGAGCGAGTTCGAATCGAAGCTCATCTTGGTGTCGAGGACGAGCAGGTTGCCGTCCTTCGTTTCCACCAGCGGGTTGATCTCGAGCATGTCGCAATCCAATGCCACGAAGGCGTTGTAGAGCTGCTCGGCGATCTTGCCGGCCTGCTTGTTGAGATCGCCGGTCAGCTTGAGCGCATAGCCGACGGCGCGGCCGTGGTGCGGCATGAAGCCTTCGGCCGGGTCGATGGTGATCGTCGCGATCTTCTCAGGGGTCGAATGCGCGACCTCCTCGATGTCCATGCCGCCCTCGGTCGAGACGATCATCGCGACGCGGCTCGAAGCGCGGTCGACGACCATCGAGAGGTAGTATTCCTTCGCGATATCAACGCCATCGGTGATGTAGAGGCGGTTGACCTGCTTGCCGGCCTCGCCGGTCTGCACCGTGACGAGCGTGTTGCCGAGCATTTCCTTTGCAAAGGCCTCGACTTCCTCGATGCTCTTGGCCAGGCGCACGCCGCCCTTGGCATCGGCAGGCAGTTCCTTGAACTTGCCCTTGCCGCGACCGCCGGCATGGATCTGCGCCTTGACCACATAGAGCGGACCCGGAAGCTGCTTGGCCGCAGCAACCGCTTCCTCAACCGTCAGCGCCGCAATCCCAGCCGGAATGCCGACACCAAACTTCGCAAGCAGTTCCTTCGCCTGGTACTCATGGACGTTCATGCGTTATCCCCGTTTCGAACAGGCGCGCCGCACTGGCGCAAAGGTATACGCCGCCATTGGCGCTTGACTCGGAATGCCTTAAGCACAGAGCGGGGAGCTTGAAAAGGAGCGTAAATGCGAGACTCGAAGCTATTTTTGATAACGTCTCGCAATTGCACATTGTTAGGTTCCCCGCTGTGCACGGAGGCGCAGAATGATCGACTATGACCGCCTCCACCAGATCGTTCGCGACGCCGGTGAAATGGCGCTGGGCCTGTGGCCGGGCCATGGCCACGCCCCCCAGGTGTGGGAAAAGACGCCGGGCAGCCCGGTTTGCGATGCAGACCTTGCGGTCGATGCCTTCCTGAAGCGTGAACTGGGCGCGCTGCTGCCTTCGGCCGGCTGGCTCTCCGAGGAAACGGTGGATCATCCCGAACGATTGGAGCGCGGTCTGTGCTGGCTCGTCGATCCCGTGGACGGCACGCGCGACTTTGTGCGCGGGCGACCGGGCTGGTCGGTTTCGGTTGCGCTGGTGAGCGAGGGGCGGCCGCTGATCGGGGCGCTGAGCGCGCCTGCCCGGGGCGAATACTGGTCAGCAGTCGCGGGCCAAGGTGCAGAGCGGAATGGCAGCAAGCTTCAAGCCAGCACGCGCACCGTGCTGGCGGGATCGCGCGTGCCCGCCGACAGCCTGCCCAAGGCCGACGCCGATCTCGTGACCGTCGACAAGCCCAACTCTATCGCACTGCGCATCGCCATGGTCGGTGCCAACGAGGCGGACCTCCTGGCAACGCTGCGCTGGGGCTTCGAATGGGACATCGCCGCCGCCACGCTGATCGCCCGCGAGGCAGGCGCGGTCGTGTCCGACGCCTTCGGCAAACCGCTCGACTACAACAAGCGCGACCCACGCGCGTTCGGGCTGCTGGTAACCGCCCCGGCGATCCATGCCGCTGCGGTTGAGCGGCTGGCGGAGCGTGCAGCGAAGCTGGCTTAATCGAAATCTTCCGTATCGATCGTCGGCAAAATCGCGCCGGCATAGCGATGGCCGGAGACCGTCTGCTGGTTGATCAGCGCGTCGACCTCGGCAGCGACGACAGCGGGGATTTCCCAGTCCCACCGCGCAATGTTCTCTTCGAGATGTGCAATCTTGCCGGTGCCGGGAATGGCAACGACATGTTCGCCACGTGAGAGGACCCAGGCGAGCGACAACTGCGCAGGAGTGACCCCTTCCCTTGCCGCAATTGTGTTGAACGAATCCACCAGCGCAAGATTCTTGTCCCAGTTCTCGCCAATGAAACGCGGCATGGCCTTGCGAATATCGCCATCGGGCAGCGCTTGCGGATCGCGCAGGCCATTGGCGAGCACGCCGCGTGCCACGGGCGAGAAGGCGACGAAAGCGGTACCGAGATCCTTGCACGCCTCCAGCACGGCGATTTCCGCCTGGCGCGTCCATGGCGAATATTCGGTCTGCATCGCGGCGATGGGGTGAACCGAAGCAGCACGGTGCAGGGTCTCGGCCGACATCTCGGACAAGCCGATGCCACCGATCTTCCCCTCCTTGACGAGGTCGGCCATCGCACCGACCGATTCCTCGATCGGCACGTTCCTGTCGCGCCGGTGCATGTAGTAGAGATCGATGTGATCGGTCTGCAGCAGCCTGAGCGAGATCTCGAGTTCGCTGCGGATCGTATCGGGATGGCAATCAACGCCGCGCTTCTCGCCGCTGGCAAAGATGCCCATCTTCGAGGCGAGGAACACCTTGTCGCGACGGCCCTTCAGCGCGTTACCGACCTGCGTTTCATTATGTCCCAGGCCATAGAGACGGGCAGTGTCGAAGTGGTCGTAGCCTATGTCGACCGCGTGCTGGAGCAGGCGGATGCCCTCTTCTTCGCTTGGGCGGCCAGCGTAGGCCCAGCTTAGCGACATGCAGCCGAGACCGATCGGGTTGGTCTCGCGTCCGTTGATCTTGCGGCGCTGAATGGGCATCGAACTGGTCTCCTTTGTCAGAGCCGATGCCAGTCTCGGCCCGCGCCGGTCAACGCCCAATCGTATGTTCCGCATAGCAAACGGCGCCGCCCGGTGGGCGACGCCGCTGGCATGTGCTTCAGTGCTTACTGGCCCGAGCGTGCCGCGTTCACATCGTCCTGACTGATGGGGACGATCTTGATCTCGACGCGGCGGTTGGCCTGACGGCCCTGCTCGGAATCATTCGAGGCGATGGGCTGCGATTCGCCGAAGCCCTGGCTGCGAATGCGGGCATACCCAACGCCTCGCGAGATCAGGTAATCAGCCACTGCGCGGGCACGGCGTTCCGAAAGGGCCTGATTGTAGGCGTCCGAACCCGTCGAATCGGTGTGACCATACACGTCGATCAACGAGTTCGGATACTGGACCAGCGACTGGGCGACGCGATCGAGCGTTGCGGCAAAGCCGGGCTTCACGGTCGAGCTGTCGACGTCGAATGTCACGCCATTGGGCAGATTGACGAGAATGGCGTTGCCGCCATCGGTCTCGGTCACGTCAACGCCGGTGCCTGCGGTCTGTTCGCGCAGCTCCTTGATCTGCTTGTCCTTCTGGTAACCGATAACGCCACCGGCAACGCCACCGATGCCGGCGCCGACGATGCGTCCGGTCTTGCCGCCGATCAGCCCACCGAGCAGGGCGCCACCAAGCGCGCCGCCGATGCCGCCGATGGCCGTGCGCGAAACCTTCTTTTCGCCGGTGTTGGGATCGGTGACGCAGGCCGACAGACTGACCAGCGAAACCGCGCACAGGCTCGACATAAGAACACGACGGATTTTCATTTCCTGTCCCCTTTTACCAGCATCCGGACACGAGCTTAGCGCCGCAATGCCGCTTTGACAGGGTGAAATACGCCCACTTCGACTGAACGGTTCCCGAACGGGAACTTGTGTTTCGCAATCATCAGGAACAATCCTCGCGCTATTCGCCTTTCCCCCTAAATCTGTTAGGGGCCTTTGCGTGACACCTTTTCCCTGGTCTGACGTCCTCGTGATCCTGGGCCTCGTTGTGCTCAATGGCCTGTTTTCCATGTCGGAACTGGCGATTGTCTCTGCACGACCTGCCCGCCTGAAAGTCGCCGCTGAAGAGGGCAGCAAGGGCGCGAAAGTTGCTTTGGCGCTGGCGGCTGACCCCGGCAAATTTTTATCGACAGTGCAGATCGGCATCACGCTGGTGGGCATCATCGCAGGTGCCTATTCGGGGTCGAGCCTTGGCGGACCGACAGCCGAGCGGCTTCAGGCCTGGGGATTCCCGGCGCAGTATGCCGACGACGCTGGCTTCGTCATCGTCATCGCCATCACCACGTACCTCAGCCTCGTTGTCGGCGAACTGGTGCCAAAGCAACTGGCGTTGCGCGCGGCGGAACCGATTGCCAAACTGGCGGCGCCGTCCATGGCGCTGATGTCGAAGATCACCGCGCCGTTCGTCTGGCTGCTGGACAATTCCTCCAGCGCGATCATCCGCCTGCTTGGCCTGAAGCAGGGCAGCGAGCAGGAAGTGACCGCCGAGGAACTCCACATGATCTTCGCCGAGGCCACGCGCTCGGGCGTGATCGAAGAGGACGAGCGGGCCATCATGACCGGGATCATGCGCCTTGCCGAACGGCCGGTGCGAGAAGTGATGACGCCGCGTACCGAGCTTCACTGGATCGAACGCAAGGCGAGCGAAGCCGAACTGCGCGAAGCGATCGACGATAGTCCCCACTCGCTGCTGCTGGTTGCGGACGGATCTGTCGATCGCATCGTCGGGGTGGTGAAGGTGCGCGACGTGTTCTCGACGCTGCTGCGCGGGCGCAAGGTGCAACTCGGGCGGCTGATGAAGAAGCCGGCGATCGTGCCTGACCAGCTCGACACGATGGATGCACTCGGCATGATCCAGCAAGCTGAAGTGGCGATCGCACTGGTCCATGACGAGTATGGCCACCTCGAAGGCATCGTCACGCCAGCTGACTTGCTGGCAGCGATTGCCGGGAACTTCGTCGGCCACGCCGACGCCGGTGACGAGCCCATGGTGGTCGAGCGCGAGGATGGATCGCTGCTGATCTCGGGCGCCCTGCCCGCCGATGCCCTGGCCGACCGGCTCGGGCTCGACCTGCCTGATGACCGCGAGTTTGCAACCACAGCCGGGTACTGCCTGTCAGTGCTCAAGAAGCTGCCCAACGAGGGCGAGCACTTCCACGACCAGGGATGGCGATTCGAGGTGGTCGACATGGATGGCCGCAAGATCGACAAGCTGCTGGTGTGCCGGACCAAGGCCATGCCTGCGGTAGCGCCCGATGGCGACGGTTGAAGCTCACGTCGGATGCTTCGACAAGCTCAGCATGAGCGGGCTTATTTGAAACAATCGCCTGACACCTTCGACGTCCGCTCGTCCTGAGCCTGTCGAAGGATGCCAACGAAAAAAGGGGCGCCGCTGCGGACGCCCCTTTCTTGATCGGCTAACGCCTAAAGATCAGCGTGGCAGTTCGCTCACGCCCATCAGCGCCTGATCGACGGCGCGGGCGCACTGGCGGCCTTCGCGGATCGCCCAGACGACGAGGCTCTGACCGCGGCGCATGTCACCGCAGGCAAAGACGTTGTCCACACTGGTCTTGTAGTCGACCACGTTGCCCTTGACGTTGCCACGCGGGTCGAGTTCGACGCCGGCCTGTTCGAGCAGGCCCTGCTTGCGCGGGCCGACGAAGCCCATGGCGAGCAGGATCAGGTCAGCCTTGAGCACGAACTCGCTGCCCGGCACTTCCTGCATCTGGCCATTGACCCATTCGACGCGGACGCATTCGAGTCCCGAGACGTCGTTCTCACCGACGACGCGCTTGGTCAGCACGGCGAACTCGCGCTCGCAGCCTTCCTCGTGGCTCGACGAAGTGCGCAGCTTGAGCGGCCAGTTCGGCCAGCTGAGCGCCTTGTCTTCCTTCTCAGGCGGCTTGGGCATGATTTCGAGCTGGGTGACCGAAGCGGCACCCTGGCGGTTCGAGGTTCCGACGCAGTCCGAACCGGTGTCACCGCCGCCGATCACGACGACGTGCTTGCCGGTGGCGGTGAGTGAGCCGCGCGGGGCAGCGCGCAGTTCGTCATCCCCGGCATTGCGCTTGTTCTGCTGGGTCAGGAATTCCATCGCCATGCGCACGCTGGGAAGTTCGGCGCCGGGGATGTTGAGGCCGCGCGGATCTTCCGCGCCGCCTGCGAGCACCACGGCATCGAAGTTTTCCTGCAGGCTTGCGAAGGAGACGGTCACGCCCACTTCCACGCTGGTGCGGAACTGGACGCCTTCGGCCTCCATCTGCATCGCGCGGCGGTTGATGTGGGTCTTTTCCATCTTGAAGTCAGGGATGCCGTAGCGCAGCAACCCGCCAACACGGTCGTTCTTTTCGAACACCGTCACCGAGTGGCCGGCGCGGGCCAGCTGCTGGGCCGCGGCCATGCCTGCCGGACCGGAACCGACGACAGCGACAGACTTGCCGGTCTTCTTGGCAGGCACCTGCGGCTCGATCCAGCCTTCCTTCCATCCGCGATCGACGATGGCGCATTCGATCGACTTGATGGTCACCGGCTGGTCCACGATGTTCAGCGTGCACGCCGCCTCGCACGGGGCGGGGCAGATGCGGCCGGTGAACTCGGGGAAGTTGTTGGTCGAGTGGAGATTGGTCAGCGCTTCGCGCCAGTCGTTCTCGTAGACCAGGTGGTTCCAGTCGGGGATCTGGTTGTTCACCGGACAGCCGTTGTGGCAGTACGGTATGCCGCAGTTCATGCAGCGCGATGCCTGGCCCTTGAGGCCGGCATCATCGTGCGGGATCACGAACTCGCGATAGTGCTTCAGGCGTTCGGCAGGCGCATCGTACTTGCGGTCCTGACGATCGATCTCGAGAAAGCCGGTTGCCTTACCCATTGTAATCTAACCCTTACTCAGCCGCGACCGAGGCGGCTTCGAGGCGCTCGGCCTCCATCTGACGGAGCGCCCGCGCATAGTCGCGCGGCATGACCTTGACGAACTTCGCGAGCGATTCACCCCAGTTGTCGAGGATCTCGCGAGCGCGCTTGCTGCCGGTGTAGAGATGGTGGCGTTCCACCAGCACCCGCAGGCGTTCGGCATCGTGACGCAGCATGTCGCCCATGCCGTAGTCGTAGACATCGATCCCGCGCTGCTGCGGACGGCCTGCACCATCGTCTTCGTCGCGCTCTGCCGAGATCGGCAGGACATCGACCATCGCGCCGTTGACGAGCTGTGCGAAGTTGCCGTCGACGTCGTAGACGTAAGCGACGCCGCCCGACATGCCTGCCGCAAAGTTGCGTCCGGTCTTGCCGAGGACGACGACGACGCCGCCGGTCATGTATTCGCAGCCGTGATCGCCAGTGCCTTCGACTACCGCGAGGGCGCCCGAGTTGCGCACCGCGAAGCGCTCACCGCCGACGCCGTTGAAGTAGGCCTCACCGGCGATCGCACCATAGAGCACGGTGTTGCCGACGATGATGTTCTCGGTCGGGTCACGATCGACATGGCTCGGCTGGCGGACGATCACGCGGCCGCCCGACAGTCCCTTGCCGACATAGTCGTTGGCATCGCCGACGAGATCGAGCGTCACGCCATGTGCGAGGAACGCGCCGAACGACTGACCTGCCACACCCTTGAACGAGATGTGGATGGTGTTGTCGGCCAAGCCCTTGTGCCCGTACTTCTTGGCCACTTCGCCCGAGAGCATCGCGCCGACCGTGCGGTTGACGTTGATGACCTTGCGTTCGAGGCGAACCGGTTCGCCCTTGTCCAGGGCCGGAGCGCTGGCAGCGATCAGGTCCTTGTCGAGCGCAGCTTCGAGCCCGTGATCTTGGCGTTCGCTCCAGTTCAGGGTCGTGCCTTCGACAGGCTCCACCTTGTGCAGCAGCTTCGACAGATCGACGCCCTGCGCCTTCCAGTGCGATACGGCCTTCTTCACGTCGAGGCGGTCCACGCGGCCGACCATCTCGGCAACCGTGCGGAAGCCCATTTCGGCCATGATCGCGCGCAGCTCTTCGGCGACGAAGAAGAAGTAGTTGATCACGTGTTCAGGCTGGCCGGTGAACCGCGCACGCAGGACCGGGTCCTGGGTGGCGACGCCGACCGGGCAAGTGTTGAGATGGCACTTGCGCATCATGATGCATCCGGCCGCGATCAGCGGCGCGGTGGCAAAGCCGAACTCGTCAGCGCCGAGCAGCGCAGCAACCGCGACGTCACGGCCCGTACGCAGGCCACCATCGGCCTGCACGCAGATGCGGCTGCGCAGGTTGTTGAGCAGCAAGGTCTGCTGGGTTTCGGCAAGGCCGATTTCCCAGGGAGACCCAGCATGGGTCAAAGACGTCAGCGGCGAAGCACCGGTGCCGCCTTCGTAGCCGGAGATCGTCACGTGGTCGGCGCGTGCCTTGGACACGCCCGCCGCCACGGTGCCGACGCCCACTTCGGACACCAGCTTGACCGAGATGCGCGCGCCGGTGTTCACGTTCTTGAGATCGTGAATGAGCTGCGCGAGATCTTCGATCGAGTAGATGTCGTGGTGCGGCGGCGGCGAGATCAGGCCGACGCCCGGGGTCGAGTGACGGGTCTTGCCGATGGTCTTGTCGACCTTGTCACCCGGCAGCTGGCCGCCTTCACCGGGCTTTGCGCCCTGCGCCATCTTGATCTGCACGTCGTCGGCATTGACGAGGTATTCCGCGGTGACACCGAAGCGGCCCGATGCGACCTGCTTGATCGCCGAGCGCATCGAATCGCCATTGGCGAGCGGCTTGAAGCGCGCCGGGTCCTCACCACCTTCGCCGGTGTTCGACTTGCCGCCGATGCGGTTCATCGCCACGGCGAGCGTGGTGTGCGCCTCCCACGAGATCGAGCCGTAGCTCATCGCGCCGGTGGCGAAGCGCTTGACGATTTCGGCAGCTGGTTCAACTTCTTCAAGCGGGACCGGCTGATCGGCCTTCTTCAACTCCATCAACCCGCGGATGGTGAGCATCCGTTCAGACTGGTCGTTGATCGACTCTGCGAACTCACGATACTTTTCAGGCGTGTTGCCACGAACCGCGTGCTGCAGGTTGGCGATGTTCGATGCCGTCCAGGCATGCTCTTCGCCGCGCAGGCGCAGCTGGTACATGCCACCCACATCGAGCATCTTCTTGTAGATCGGATTGTCGCCATAGGCCGTGGCGTGACGGCGCACGGTCTCTTCCGCGATTTCCTTGAGGCCAACGCCTTCGATCGTCGTGGCGGTGCCGGTGAAATAGGCATTCACGAAATCGGTCGACAGGCCGACGGCGTCGAAGATCTGGGCACCGCAATAGGACTGGTAGGTCGAGATGCCCATCTTGGACATGACCTTGAGGATGCCCTTGCCGATGGCCTTGATATAGTTCTTCTTGACGTCCTTGGCCTCGAGCGGAAGCTCCTTGGCAACGCGGATCTGCTCCAGCGTTTCGAACGCCAGATAGGGGTTGATCGCTTCGGCGCCGTAGCCCGCAAGCACGCAGAAGTGATGAACTTCGCGCGCTTCGCCCGTTTCGACGACGAGACCGGTCTGCATGCGCAGCCCCTGACGGACGAGGTGTTGGTGCACTGCAGCCGTTGCCAGCGCGGCCGGCATCGGAATGCGCGATTCACACTGGGCGCGGTCAGACAGGATCAGGATGTTCTTGTCGGCGAGAACGGCTTCGGTGGCCGCCCAGCACATTTCCTTGATCGCCATTTCGAGGCCATCGGCGCCGCTGGCGGCATCCCATGTCGTGTCGATGGTACCGGTGCGGAAGGCACCGTCGAGCGCGGCTTCGACCGAGCGGATCTTGGCGACGTCCTCGTTGGTCAGGATCGGCTGGTCGACTTCGAGGCGCTTGTGGGTGCCGGCATCGCGGCCAAGCAGGTTCGGGCGCGGCCCGATCATGCTGACCAGCGACATGACCAGTTCCTCGCGGATCGGGTCGATCGGCGGGTTGGTCACCTGCGCGAAGTTCTGCTTGAAATAGTCAAACAGCAGGCGCGAGCGGTTCGAAAGCACTGCGATCGGCGTGTCGGTGCCCATCGATCCGATCGGATCATCGCCGGCAATGCCCATCGGTTCGAGGAACTTGGTGACGTCTTCCTGCGTGTAGCCGAAAGCCTGCTGGCGATCGAGCAGCGAGGTGGTTTCCACCGGCAGCGCCGCCAGCTCGGGCTCGATCACGTCGAGCTCCTTGAGCTTGTACTGCGCCTGGTCGAGCCATTCTTCGTAAGGCTCGGCATTGGCCAGCTCGGCCTTGATTTCCTCGTCCTCGATGATCTTGCCCTGCTCCATGTCGATCAGGAGCATGCGGCCGGGCTGGAGGCGCCACTTGCGGACGATGTCCTCCTCGCGGAAGGGCAGCACACCGCTTTCCGAAGCCATGCAGATCAGGTCATCACGGGTGATCGAGAAGCGTGCGGGGCGCAGGCCGTTGCGATCGAGCGTGGCGCCGATCTGGCGTCCGTCGGTGAACGCGACGGCTGCGGGACCATCCCACGGTTCCATGAGCGCGGCGTGGTATTCGTAGAACGCGCGACGCTTGGAATCCATCAGCGGGTTGCCGGCCCAAGCCTCGGGCACGAGCATCATGACGGCGTGGGCAAGGCTGTAGCCACCGGCGAGCAGCAGTTCGAGCGCGTTGTCGAGGCTGGCGGTGTCAGACTGGCCGTGCGGGATCAGCGGCCACATCTTGTCGAGATCCGGGCCGAGCAGCTCGGATTCCATGGTGCGGCGGCGCGCGTTCATCCAGTTCACGTTGCCGCGAACGGTGTTGATCTCACCGTTATGGGCGATGAAGCGGAACGGGTGCGCGAGCTTCCAGCTCGGGAAGGTGTTGGTGCTGAAGCGCTGGTGCACGAGGCCCAAGGCCGAAACGCAGTCCGGATCGCGCAGATCGTCATAGAACGAGCCGACCTGCGTTGCCAGCAGCAAGCCCTTGTAGACAATCGTGCGGGTCGAGAAGCTCGGCATGTAGAGCTGCGTCACGCCGGGAAGATTGTGCTTCTCGGCCATGGCGCTGAGCGGGTTCTGCGTCTGCTTGCGGATGGCGAGCAGCTTGCGCTCGAAAGCGTCCTGATCCGGCGTGTTGGCACCGCGCTTGATGAAGCACTGGCGGATCACCGGCATCGATTCGACGACGGCCTTGCCGAGGCCGTCCTGCGTGGTCGGCACGTCGCGCCAGCCGATCAGTTCCTGGCCTTCCTTGGCGATGAACTTCTCGAAGAATTCGGTCACGAAAAGGCGCGCGGCCTCTTCCTGCGGCAGGAAGCACATGGCCACGGCATAATCGCCCGGCTGCGGCAGGTCCTTGCCTTCGGAAGCGGCCCACTTGCGGAACAACTGGTCGGGGATCTGGATCAGGATGCCAGCGCCATCGCCCAGCAGCGGATCGGCGCCGACGGCACCGCGATGGTCAAGATTGTGCAGAATTTCCAGCGCCTGGTCCACAATCGCATGGCTTTTCTGGCCTTTGATGTGGGCAATAAAGCCCACGCCACAGGCGTCATGCTCATTACGCGGATCGTACAGGCCCTGAAGCGGCGGAAATCCCATCTCGATGATCGTCCTACATCCAATAAGGCAATGGCCAAAAAGGCAGCGGCGCGCGAATCACCCTCGCGGAAAAGCGACGAAAATTGCGCGAAGTGCCCCCATGACTGCAGGAAAGTTATTTTGCAACCGCGCAAGGGCATCAAGTGCGCGGTTAATGCCGTAAATACGGTTGCGACATGGCAGAAAGTGCGGCTCCGCCGCATCTTCCTGCCCGAAAGTGCCGCAAGGGGCGTGGAAAACTATCCCTGCGCGGTCATCCGCTGAAGCGTTGCCAGAGCGGCGCGAAGTGCCCGATCGGCCTCTTCGGGATCAGCCAGCCCGCCGGGCGCATCTGGTGACGCATCGGGCAGGACTTCTGCCGGAGTCGAGGGCGCCGCCTGTCCAGGTGCTGCCAGGGGCGATCCCTGGACCGGCAGGATCGAGGGCCGTTCGAACCGGCGCAAGCCACCCTGCAGCGCCGAAACCTGCCCGGGAAAGACCACGGTCGGTTCAACGTCTGCGGGGGCGGGCTCGTCCTCCAGCGCAAGGCCATCTTCGATGCGGGACGAGTGCTGGCGGAGCGAGGCGGGCCCCATGTCGAGCAGCGAAGGATAGCGCTCTTCCGCGACCTCGGGCTCGGCCGGATCATCGGTGGCGGGTGCGGATGTTTCCGGTGCAGACGCAGCCGGTGCGCGCAGGAAGCGGGCGAGCTGCGCGACTCCCTCCTGCTCGTCGTCTTCGTCAAGCGGCGGCGTCAGTTCAACGGCAAGCGGACGCAGCCGGACGACTCGCAGATCGTCGCGGACTTCATCAACCCGTTCGGGCTGAGGGGCTGCCACGGTTTCGACGGGAACAGGGTTTTCCGGCACCACTGGAGCCGCATAGGCGGAGGCCTCAAGCGGCGCGGCATCCCGCACGGGGGGTGCATGGCGGGCAATCGCGACGGCAAGACGTTCCACAAGCTGGACCATGCCCAGACCATCAAGCGGCGCGCGCTCGATCGGGGTCACCTGCGCGGCAGGGGCCTGAAGCAGGGGCTTGGGTGCCAGAACAGAGGCAGCGGGGATCTGCTCTGTCGGCCGAGCGGAATCGTGTTCGACATCGCGAGCCGCAACAGACGGCGCTTCAACTTCCTGCGTGAAGGCGGCCGGAGGCGCAAAGGCTGCGAACTGCTCTTCATCCGAATCGGCAGGGGCGGAAAACGGCCCGGCCCCGAGCGAGCCCTCGGCCGCGCCTGCAGCGGCTTCGAGCAGACCTTCCAGGGCGAGCGGATCTTCATCGCGGGCGACCGGGGGATAGGCTGGGGAAGCATTCTCCCACGGCAGATAGCCGGGGAGCGGCGCATCCTCGGCCGGAACCTGCGGCTGACCTTCGTCGGCCAGCGACAATGCGCGCCGACGCAACGGCGCCACCAGATCTTCGGCGGGCGCGTCAAGCGGCTCACCAAGGTCCTCGGCAGGGTTCAAGACACGGCGGGGTTCGTCGGAACGATCAGCAGCCTCGTCACTGCGCTGCCTGCGGGCAGCGGACATGTCACGGCGGCGCACCGGCGCTGCCTCTCTGGGTGCGAGCTTGCGCCCTGCTACAAAGCCGATGATTGCGCCCAGCAGCAGCAGGCCAAGCGCCAGCAGCACGCGCGCGGTAAAGCCGAGTGGTGGAGCGGCCGCAGGGACGATTGCGGGAATCCCCAGCGCGACGACCGGACCTTCGAGCAGGGAGGGTGCCACGGCAAAGCTGCCGAGGCCGAAGAACGCTGCGAACCACAGGGATGTCACGACCGGAAACATCGGATGCGCGGTGATGGGCTTTGGCTTGCGCTTTGTCGCGGTCACGTGGGCGTCGTCCTGTCTGTTTCGGTCATCCTGCCGCCACCGGCGTCGCAGCTCAGGCCGCGACTGATGGCAGTTCGTGATTCGGTAACAGGGCTTGGTAAACAGGTAGATAACGTCTGACGTTGCCAGCCCAGTCGTGGCGTTCACGGACGAACGCCTTGGCAACGTCGCGCCGGGTGTGCCATCCGTCGCGGGAGCCGAGCAGATCGGCAAGGGCCTTGGCAAGGCCGGCCGGATCGTCAGGCGGGAACAGGGTGCCGGTCCTGCCGTGCTCGATCAGTTCGCGATGCCCGCCGACGTCCGAGGCGCTGACCAGCTTGCCTTGCGCCATGGCTTCAAGCGGCTTCAAGGGGGTGACGAGATCGGTCAGCCGCATCGCCTTCCGCGGATAGCAGACCACGTCGACCAAGGAGTAATAGCGATCCACCTCGTGATGCGGCACGCGGCCCACAAAGCGGATGGCGTCTGCTACCGCCGAGGCCTGCGCCTGCGCGCGCAAGTCCGCTTCGGCAGGGCCCCCGCCAACCATCAGCAGGCGCGCGTCAGGCACGCGAGCGGCGATGGCCGGCATTGCCGCAATCAGGTCGTCGAGGCCTTCGTAAGGGTAGAAGCTGCCGAGGAAGCCGATCACTGGCCCCTCTCCCAGCTCCAGTTCGTTTGCCAGCCCGGCATCGCGCGGCAGCGGTTCGCCGAACAGGTCGAGGTCGACGCCGTTGGGCATGATCGACAGCTTTTCCGGCGCAAAGCCGCGGGCGATCAGATCGGCCCTCAGGCCTTCGCAGATCGTCACGACGCGTTCCGCGCCACTGACGACATCGTTTTCCAGCACCCGCGTCAGCCAGTACTTGGCCGAGCCTTCGCGCCCCGTTCCATTGCCGACGGCGGCGTCCTCCCAGAACGCACGGATCTCATAGACGACCGGGATGCCGAGCTTGCGCCCGGCCCGGAGTGCCGCAAGGCCGCACAGCGCCGGCGAATGGGCGTGAAGCACATCTGGCCGCCATTCGCGCGCGATGGCGACGATGCGCTCGGCCAGCATTGCAACTTCGGACCATTCGCGCACCAGCGGGAGGCCGCCCGCCGTGCCGCCAGCGCGGTAAAAGGTCAGGCCATCGACGACTTCGGGATCGCTCGGCATGGGCGCCGTGTGGCGCTGCCCGGTCACGGCGCGGACCTCCAGCCCCATCGCTGCCTGAGCCTTGAGGATGGCGCGGGTGCGGAAGGTGTAGCCGCTGTGCATCGGCAGCGAATGATCGAGAACGTGGAGCACGCGTGTCATGGTCAACGCTCTGCCATGGAAGGCTTAACGCCGCGTCAACCTCGATCGGCTAGCGCAATTCCTGCAATGATCGACAAGTTCACGATAATCCTGCCGCACGTGCTGATGGCGATCGCCATCTGGCGCCTGCTGCATCGTGACGATCTCAACGACGACCCTTCCCTGCCGAGCCGCAAGACGCCGTTCCGCAAAGGCCGCGAGCAGGCGCCGGGCGGTGGCGATGCTTGACCTGTTCCTGCTGTCCTGCGTGCTCGGCTTCATCGGCGCGGGCTTTCGCAAGCCGTTCATCTTCGTGCTGGCCTACAGCTACATCGACATCGTCGCGCCGCAGAAGGTCAGTTGGGGCATCCTCAGCCACATCCCGGTATCTCTGATCGCGTTCCTCTGCGCGTTCGTCTCGTGGTTCGTGGCCGAGGACAAGAACGGCATCCGCATCTCGCTGCGCCAGTTCCTGCTGCTGACCCTGCTGGTCTACTGCGGGCTGACGACGCAGGCCGCCGACTTCCCGGTAGAAGCGGCGGAGAAGTGGGCGTGGGTGTGGAAGGCGCTGCTGTGGGCGCTGTTCCTGCCCCTCACCCTGCGCACCCGCCTGAGAATCGAGGCGATCACGCTGATCCTGGCTCTGTCGATCGGAGTGATCGTGATCGGCGGCGGGATCAAGACTGCGGCAGGCGGCGGGGGCTACGGCGAATTGCGCCTGCTGGTGAACGACAATACCGGGCTCTACGAAGGTTCGATCATCTCGGCCGTCGCCATCGCGGTAATCCCGCTGGCGCTTTGGCTGTCGCGCTATGGCACGATCTTTCCGCCCGACTGGCGGGTGAAGATCTTTGCCTGGGCGCTGTGCTTTGCCTGCGCGCTGATGCCGATCGGCACGGGCGCGCGCACCGGCCTGGTCTGCGTCGTCGTTCTGGCGGCCATGATCCTGCGCACGGCCAAGCGACGCATGCTGATCGTCTCGGTCATGGCGGCCGGTGCCCTGATCGCGGTCCCGCTCCTGCCAAAGGAGTTCACGGACCGGATGAGCACGATCAGGAACCACCAGTCCGACCAATCCGCCTCGACGCGCGTGGCGGTATGGAAGTGGACGATCGAGTTCGCCAAGCGCCATCCTTTCGGCGGCGGGTTCGAGGCCTATCGCCAGAACAAGCTGACGTACGATACCGTCAAGGCCGACTACGCCGGCGACAACAATGCCGCGCTCGAATACCAGCCGATCGTCGAGCAAGGGCGCGCCTACCATTCGAGCTATTTCGAGATGCTGGGCGAGCAGGGCTACCCCGGCCTGGCGCTATGGCTGTCGCTGCACCTTCTGGGCGTATGGCAGATGGAATTGCTGCGACGACGCTATCGCAAGGAGACCTCCGAAGAGTTCCGCTGGGTCGCGCCGCTTGCCGAAGCGTTGCAGCAGGCGCAGGTCATCTACCTGGTCGGCTCCACCTTCGTCGGCATCGCGTTCCAGCCGTTCTGCTACATGCTGGTCGGCCTGCAATGCGGTCTGTGGGCCTATATCAAACGGGTGCGGACGGCACAGCCGCAGCCTTTCCGCAAGGCAACGCAGCAGCCTGCGCCGCGCCCCGCCACGGCTTAACCACACACTTAAACCCGCTTGCTCCGCGTCCGGCTTGTCGCCATTGTGCCAGCCGAGAGACATCAGCAGGAGAGCGCATCGCCATGACGACATTCCTTCCGCCCGAGGAAATCAAGGCTCGGATCGGCCAGGTGGTCGGCACGTCGAACTGGATCGAGATCACGCAGGAGCGCGTGAACAAGTTTGCCGAGGCGACCGGCGATTTCCAGTTCATCCACGTTGACCCGGAAAAGGCGAAGCTGACCCCGTTCGGTGGCCCCATTGCGCACGGCTTCCTGACGCTGTCGCTGATTCCGCTGCTGACGATGGAAAGCGATTGCCCGCGGCCCGAACATATCAAGATGGGCGTCAACTACGGCGGCAACCGCACGCGCTTCCTTGCGCCGGTGCGCGTCGGCAAGCGTGTGCGCGGCGTCTTCAAGCTGCTCGAGATGGACGAGAAGCGTCCCGGTCAGTGGCAGCAGACCATGGAGATCACCATCGAGATCGAGGGCGAGGCCAAGCCCGCGCTGCAGTGCGAGTGGATCACGCAGTTCTTTGTCTGAGGCTGGCCAGGCTGGCGGAGATTGCGCGCACCAGATGAAATAGCAGGTGCCGCGCAATTGCCGGGGCCTTGGCCAGACCAAGCCCGGGGCGCGCCTTGCAAGCCTGCCACAGCATCCCCAGCCGGGCATCCAGGCGGCTTGCCAGGCCGTGCTCAAGAAGCACCCGCGCCCGCAGTGCGGCATCGTCCACTGCGGCAAGTTCGCGCCGTATGATCTGGCCGACGAGGCGGTGGATCCTGAGCGCGCGCGTGTCAGTCAGGCTCCCCTCATGACGTCGATAGAGGTAGAGGTCCTCATCCAGGGTGACAAAACGGAACCTGCGCGCTGCCCGCAGCCAGAAGTCGTAGTCCTCGACGCCGAACAGCGCAGTGTCATACCCCCCAAGCACTTCGGTCACTTCGGCCCGATAGAGAAACGCCGCGCCGATGCGGTTGCCGAACAGTATCTCGGAAGCTGGCCCGACCTTCTGGAAGCCGATGATGCGGCCCTGCCCGTCGATCACGCTGTAGTTGGCGTGGGCAATGGCCGCATCGGGGTTGGCATCTAACGTCTGGACCAGGCGTTCCAGCATGTCGGGACGCGCGATGTTGTCGTCCGATGTCCAGGTATGCAATGGCCCGCGTGCAGCAGCGAAACCCGTGTTGAGAGCGCCCGGCAGGCCCTTGTTGGGCCGATTGGTGATGATGCGGATGCGCTCGTCGGCTGCGGCATGGCGCGTGAGGATAGCGGGCGTGCTGTCGGTGGAACCGTCGTCGACGCAGATCAGCTCGAAATCCGCAAAGGTCTGGTCGAGGACCGATTGTATCGCTTCATCGAGGAAGGCAGCGCCATTGTGCACCGGCAGCACGATGCTGACGCGGGGCGATGCTCCGCGTCCCGGTCCGCCGATAGAATGCGCTCCCTTGTCCACAAGGCCACCTCTGCCATTTCAAGGCATCCGCGATCTTGCCGGAAAGTTGCGCAATATTGCAGAGAAGTGGAAAGCCGACCTGTGCCGGATTGGCACGGTCGGCTTCGGGATTTGACGCTTCTTGCCGTTATTCAGGCGACGACGCTGAGCTTGCGGCCTTTCGCCTTCTTCTCGAACTGGGCGATCCACTGTTCGACCACCGGGGCGATCGACGAGCGCCAGCGCGAGCCGTTGAAGATGCCGTAATGGCCGACTTCGGGGGCGAGCAGATATTGCTTCATGTCCTCGGGCAGGTTCGGCGTGACCTTGAGAGCAGCCTTGGTCTGGCCGATGCCCGAAATGTCGTCGCGCTCGCCCTCGATGCACAGGATTGCGGTGTCGGTGATCGCGCCAAGGTCCACGGCCTGGCCACGGTGAATGAACTCGCCCTTGGGCAGTGCGTGGCGCTGGAACACGACATCCACCGTCTGCAGGTAGAACTCGGCGGGAAGATCGCAGACCGCGCGATATTCGTCGTAGAAGGCCTTGGTGGCTTCGGCGCTCTCGTCGGCCCCGGCGTTCATGTGCTGGAACAGCTTGTAGTGGCTCATCATGTGACTGCCGAGGTTCATCGACATGAAGCTGGCGAGCTGCACGAAGCCCGGATAGACGCGGCGTCCCTCACCCGGATAGTTGGTTGGCACGGTGGTGATCACGTTGTGCTTGAACCAGACATAGGGCTTGGTGATTGCGTGGTCGTTGACTGCAGTCGGGCTTTCGCGCGTGTCGATCGGCCCGCCCATCATCGTCAGGGTTACCGGGCGGCAGGGGTGCTTGCTGGCGCCCATGATCGCGGTGGCGGCGAAGGCCGGCACGGACGGCTGGCACACCGCCATCATGTGCGCACCTTCACCGATATGCTCGAGGAAGCCGGTCAGGTAATCGATGTAATCGTCGAGGTCGAAGGTGCCTTCGGCCAGCGGCACATACTTCGCATCGGCCCAGTCGGTGATGTAGACCACGCAGCGTTCGAGCATGCGTTCGACCGTGCCGCGCAGCAGCGTGGCGTAGTGCCCGCTCATCGGTGCGACGATCAGCAGGCGCGGCGCATTCTTGGGCAGGCCATCGTGGGTGAACATCTTGAGGTCACCGAACGGGCGCGTAACGACCGTTGTTTCCTTGACCGCATGAGCCGTGCCGTCAACGTGGACGACCTTGATGCCGAACGCGGGCTTGCCGCGCGGCGCTGCTGCATGCGCGAACACATCGAGCGCGTTGGCGAGGGTCTGCGAGGGGCCGACGCCCGCCCACGGGTTGCGTGGATCGGTCAGCGCATCGGCCATCATCGAGGCCCAGGCGCTGCCCGCGTTCATCAGCGAGCGCTGAATTTCATAAGCCTTGTAGAGCACTGCGAACACCTTCTGATTATGGCCTGCTCAAAGAGCGGGAGTCGTTTGTATACAGATTGCCGCGATTCGATTGTTTGTGCAACGCAACAAATATCCGGTCATGTTGCGGGTTCCCTAACCGCCCCCTTTCGGTAATCCCCGCCATCGGCTAGGCACGCGGCCATGGACGAGGAAACCAAGAGCCCGCCGACCGCTGCCGAGCCCGCCCCCAAGGCCAAGACCCTCGGGCCGCTGCGCATGATCTGGCGCGAGGCGCTGAAGTATCCCCGCCAACTGGCATTTGCAGCACTGGCGCTGCTGACGACCTCGGCAGCCACACTCGCCATTCCATCGGGCTTCCGCCTGATCATCGACAAAGGCTTTGCCGCTGGCGCCAATGTCGATGACCTGGGACGCTGGTTCCAGTATCTGCTGCTGATCGTGCTGGTTCTGGCGATTGGCACGGCTTGCCGCTTCTACTTTGTTTCCTGGCTGGGTGAGCGCGTGGTCGCCGACATCCGCCTGCGCGTGCAGCAGAATCTCTTGCGCCTGCCGCCGTCTTTCTTCGAGACCAACAGCCCGAAGGAAATCTCCTCGCGGATGACTTCGGACACCGCCATCATCGAACAGGTGGTAGGCACGACGGTTTCGGTCGCGTTGCGCAACACGATCACCGCCATCGGCGGCCTCGGTTACCTGTTCTACCTGGCGCCGAAACTGACGGCGATCCTCATGGTCGGCATCCCGCTGGTCGTCGGCCCGATCGTGTTCTTCGGGCGGCGCGTCCGCAATGTCTCCCGGTCGAGCCAGGATCGCGTGGCGGGCATCGGCGTGATCGTGGCCGAAGTGCTCGGCGCAATGAAGATCGTGCAGGCCTTCGGACAGGAGAAGCGCGAGCTCGAGCGCTTCGGCGAGCGTGTCGAGGCGACCTTCCAGACCGCGCTTCGCCGCATAAGCCTGCGCGCGGTGATGACCGCGATCGTCATCCTGCTGGTCTTCGGCGGGATCACCATGCTGGTGTGGGAAGGCGCCGTCGGCGTCGCTGAAGGGACAATCAGCGGCGGCACCATCTTCGCCATCGTCATCACGGCAGGCCTTGTTGCCGGTGCGGCAGGGGCCTTGTCGGAAGTCTATGGCGATCTGCTGCGCGGGGCCGGCGCTGCCGGACGGCTCAATGAACTGCTGCGCGAGGAGCCGGAAATCTCGGCCCCCGCCCGCCCCACGGCCCTGCCCGTGCCGCCGCGCGGACAGATCGCGTTCCAGAACGTGACCTTCCGCTATCCGTCGCGGCCCGAAGTCCTCGCCCTCGACGACTTCTCTTTGACAGTTGAACCGGGTGAAACCGTCGCCATTGTCGGCCCGTCAGGCGCTGGCAAGTCGACCCTGTTCCTCCTCGCGCAGCGCTTCTACGATCCACACGGCGGCACGATCCGCATCGACGGCGTGCCGCTGACCAGCGCGGACCCGGCCGAAATCCGCGCGCGCACCGCGCTCGTCCCGCAGGACGCCACGCTGTTCGCGGCTTCGGCGCGCGACAACTTGCGCTATGGCAACTGGCAGGCCAGCGACGACGCCATCTGGGAAGCGGCCCGCGCGGCCAATGCCGAACAGTTCCTGCGCGATCTGCCGCAGGGCCTGGACACGTTCCTGGGCGAGGACGGCGCCCGCCTATCCGGAGGCCAGCGCCAGCGCATCGCCATCGCCCGCGCCGTGCTGCGCAATTCGCCGATCCTGCTGCTCGATGAAGCGACCTCCGCGCTCGATGCCGAAAGCGAGCGGCTGGTCCAGGAAGCGCTCGACAGGCTGATGCAGGACCGCACCACGCTGGTCATCGCCCACCGTCTCGCCACGATCCGGGCGGCAGACCGCATCGTCGTCATGGATGCCGGCAAGATCGTGGAACAGGGCACCCATGCCAGCCTGACGGCGGCAGACGGGCTATATGCGCGGCTTGCCCGCCTGCAGTTCGAAGGGCTTGCCGCCTAACACCTTGACTTGATGCTGCACTGCGGCAAACGCTTGGGACATCATGGACACGATCGTCACCGCCATCCTGCTCGGCATCGTCGAGGGCCTCACCGAGTTCCTGCCGGTCTCCTCGACCGGGCACCTCATCCTCGCCACCGAGCTGTTCGGCTATGACGCGCACCAGTGGGCAATGTTCAACGTCGTCATCCAGCTGGGCGCGGTCCTTGCGGTGGTGGTGCAGTACTGGCGCACGTTCTGGGCCGTGGGCATGGGCCTGCTCAAGCTGAACCCCATGTCGCTGCGGTTCCTGCGCAATCTGCTGGCGGCGTTCGTTCCCTCTGCAATTCTCGGCCTTGCCCTGAAAGACTACATTGACGTGCTGCTGGGCAGCCCCTCCGTCGTCTGCTGGGCTCTCATCGCGGGCGGGGTGGCGATCCTGCTGATCGAGCGCAGCGCGAAGACTGGCGAACTGACCGGCATTGGCGAACTGCCGCTGCGTCAGGCCCTCGGCGTGGGCGCCGCGCAGTGCCTGGCCATGGTTCCCGGAGTCAGCCGGTCCGGCGCGACGATCATGGGCGCGCTCGCCATGGGCATCGAACGCCGTACTGCGGCCGAATTCAGCTTCTTCCTCGCCATCCCGACAATGCTCGGCGCCACCACGCTCGAACTGCTCGACAACCGCGATGCCCTGATGACCGGCACCATGGGTGTGGGCTGGACCGAGATTGCCATCGGTTTCGCCGTATCCTTCGTGGTCGCGCTCGCGGTTATCAGGATGTTCGTGGCATATGTCAGCAAGTCCGGCTTCAGCCCCTTTGCGTGGTACCGCATCGTGGCTGGCGCCATTGCACTCGTCTGGCTCGGAGCGCGCTAGGTCCCGATAGCCCGGTAACGCCCCACCGCATTTGCGGAACCAAGTTCATCGTCGGGATTTTAACCGACAACTGAACTTCAAAGGGGTACTTACCATGGGCCTTATCATTCTTCTCGTCGTCGGCGGCATTCTTGGCTGGCTTGCCAGCATCGTGATGCGCACCGACGCGCAGCAGGGCATCTTCCTGAACATCGTCGTCGGCATTGTCGGCGCGCTGCTGGGCGGCTTTCTGCTCGCTCCGCTCATCGGCGGCGGTTCGATCACCGACGGCATTTCGGCCGGCACGCTGATCGTCTCGTTCCTCGGCGCCCTGATCCTGCTGGCGATCGTGAACCTCGTTCGTCGCGGCTCGGTTCGCTAATCCGCGAAATTCCAACTTTCAACCTGAAGGCGGTCACTTTGGCCGCCTTCTCCATACCTGAAGGGGACTGACATGAAGGCAATTTTCAAGGGCGCGATGATGGCGTCTGTCGTGGCGATGGGCCTCGGCCTTTCGGCTTGCGACAGCGCGCAGGAAAACGCCGCCGAAGATCAGGCTGGCGCCGTGCGTGAATCGTCGGAAGCCGCTGCTGACACCATGGAAGACAAGGCCGACGCCATGGGCGGCGCTTCGGAAGACGCCATGGAAGCCAAGGCTGATGCCGTCCGCAATGCCGGCGAAGCCAAGGCCGACGCCATGGAAGACAAGGCCGACACGATGGACAAGACCCCGGGTTGATCCCGCTCTTTTCCGCCTAACGGCCAAGGAAGCCCGGCGCACCCTGGAAGGCGCCGGGCTTTTTGCTGTCTGCTAGACGGCGTGCGACCTAGACAGGCGTCGCGCCCGAACCGCGCCCGCCGCGCAAGTGATACTCGAGCGTGCCTCTATGGAGGACGTCATCGACGTCGATCACCGCGGTGTTGGCATAAGTGAACCCGGCGCCGAGGCCGCGATAGAGCCGGTCGAAGTCGCGCTCCACGGTCTGGTGATAGAGGTCCGCGAAGCTCTCGATCACGAAGTAGGTCGGCTGCAGATCATCGATCACGTAATCGGTGCGCATGACGCGGTCGACATTGAGCATGATCCGGTTGGGCGATTGCCCTTCAAGCGCGAATACCGCTTCTGCCGGTCCCGAAAGAATTCCGGCGCCGTAGACCTTCGGCGCGCCGTCCTCCATCACCAGCCCGAATTCCACCGTATACCAATAGAGCGCACCGAGCGACTTGAGCCGGTTGTGGCGCATCGCTTTCCATCCGGCGCGGCCGTACTCCTGCATGTAATCGGCATATGTCGGGTCGGTCAGCATCGGGACGTGGCCGAACACGTCGTGGAAGACATCGGGCTCCTGGATATAATCGAAAGCCTCGCGCGTGCGGATGAAGTTGCCTGCCGGGAAGCGCCGGTTAGCCAGGTGCCAGAAGAACACGTGATCCGGGATCAGCATCGGCACCGGCACCACGCTCCAGCCGGTCAGCGCGCCGAGTTCCTCGGACAGGCGGCCGAAGTCCGGCACGCCACCCCGGCTGAGGTCCAGCCGCTCCAGCCCGCGCAGGAACGCACTGCAAGCCCGCCCCGGCAGCACCTCCATCTGACGGGCATAGAGTTCGTCCCAGATTGCGTGCTCCTCGGGAGCATAGCGCCGCTGGGCGGGCTCCAGCCAATCTTCCCCAACCCGCGCTGGACGTTTGAGCGGCGCGGTGTAGACCCCTTCCGGCAAATAGGGCAGTCGCGAAAAGTCCGTGGCAAGGCTGGCAGTGCTCATCGTCTCTCAATCTGGTTTCGTCTGCAACCATTAGCACGGTAGCTCCCTTCCGGCAAATCTCGCCGTCAGTCTCTCCTCGCTTGACTTTGCCCTGATTCTCCCCCAACGGCCCCACCCTGTGACGGCGGCGTGGAAACGCGCCGCCACATTCGTTTTCAGATTCGCGCGCGAAAGTTCAGGATAGAGCCATGGCAAAGCCCACCACCGTCAAGATCCGTCTGGTCTCGACCGCTGACACCGGCTTCTTCTACGTGACCAAGAAGAATCCCCGCAACACGACCGAGAAGATGACCTTCCGCAAGTACGACCCGGTCGTGCGCAAGCACGTCGAGTTCAAGGAAGCGAAGATCAAGTAATCAGCGCATCTGCGCTTTACCCGTGAAGCCCGTCCCGCCATTTTCGGAACCGGGACGGTTCACGGCGAGTTCAACGCCGACACTGCAAGGAACGGCGATGAACATGATCAAGACCTCGATTCGCAAGCTGGGCCGTCCTATGGCGGCCCTTTCGCTTGCCTTCGCTGCGGCCACGCCCGCAACGCTTCTCGCGCCGACTGTGGCGCTGGCACAGGCCTCCGACATCGACCGCGCGGTCTCTGCGCTGCGCGGCATTTCGACGCTGCGCGCAAATTTCACGCAGACCGACCGTTCGGGCCAGAGCGTTTCAGGCGTGCTGACGATGAAGCAGCCCGGCAAGATCCGCTTCCAGTACCAGAAGGGCGTGCCGCTGCTGATCGTGGGTGACGGCAGGGCGCTCACCATGATCGACTACGAAGTGCGCCAGGTGCAGCGCTGGCCGATCAAGAACAGCCCCTTGGGCGCACTGCTCGATCCCAACAAGGACGTCGCGCGCTTTGCCAAGCAGCTGCCCACCGGCGATCCGGGCGTGATCAGCCTGCAAGTGCGCGATCCAAAGCACCCCGAATACGGCACGATCACCATGATCTTTGTCCGTAACGGCAATGCACCGGGTGGCCTGCAGCTCGATTCGTGGGTTGCGCTCGATTCGCAGAACAAGCGCACCACGGTGCGCCTTTCGGGCCACCAGTACGGCGTGGCGGTGAACGACAGCACCTTCCGCTGGACCGACCCGCGCCGCCCCGTGACGCGCTGAGCCGACTCACTTGTAAAACCTGCTCCCGCGAGAAGGCGGGGGGCCTTCATCGGCTTGCGCGGACGTTTCGTAACCCCAACAAGGTCCCCGCCTGCGCGGGGACGCGTTTGCATCCTGACAGAAGCCGGCACCACCCGTCGCCCCAGATCGTCGCCTTACCCATCAACCGTTCACCCCCTGCGACAAGCTGCGACAAACCTGCAGCCCCCGTTCATCGGGGCGCAAGCGAAACGGGCCTAGAACGATTTTCGACGAGGCGGTCGAGGCGGGTTTCCCCCCTGTTGCCCGGTCTCCTGGAGACCGCAGCGTCAAGCGTGACGAACGCAAATGGAACCCTCGGACCAATGCCCCCGGTCCGAGGGTTTTGTTTCTTGGCTCAATGAAGCATTCCGCGATGTAATTCGCTTGCTGACACAGCCTGTCGCTGCATATTTGTCGTATGAACCTGTTGCGGTCGATATACATCAACCTGCGGTATCGGTGGCACATACAATATCTGCTTCCGCTTGCGCTGTTAGCGCCCTTGGTCTTGCTGTTCCCGAGCAACCCGTTGGGGATAGATAGTAGAAAGGGCGATCCTGTAATGGCGCAGATCACCAGCATTGGCGTCGGTCAGCACAGATATCTGGGTCGAACCGCGGGCATAGCTGTTTCTGCCAAGACGCAAGCAGGTGCGGTTGGCTCAATCGTTGCCGCGCCCGCCGAAGTCAACGGCTGCGACATCGGGGACATAATTCCGGCAGAACAGGAGGGCATTGCGCTTCATCTGAAGCCCAGGCCGTGCACCCATCAATGAATTGTCGGCATTGGGCCTCATCTTGGGCATAATCAGGGCACACGCCGAACTCGTCGATTATCAGGATTACCATTGAGGTCATGACGATGATGCACAACCCTCCCCATCCCGGAGAACTGCTTCGCGATGAAGTGATCGAAGCGCTGAACCTGTCCGTCACCGAAGCCGCCAGCCGCCTCGCGATGTCGCGTGTCGCCCTCTCGCGCGTGCTGAACGGCAAGGCCGGGATCAGCCCCGATCTAGCCCTGCGGCTGGAGCAGGCAGGCGCCAGCACGGCGCGGGCATGGCTGGCAATGCAGGCGAACTATGATCTGTGGCGGGCGCGGCAGCATGAGCAGCCGGTTGTGCGGCGTTTGCAGGAAGCTGCATGACGTTGCAATGACGCATAGATCGCGTCAAAGTGCACGTATGATTTTTCGCAGACCAATAGTTCCTTCTCGAATAACGGAGCTGGCACTTTTTGCTGTTGCTGCGTCGAGCATTCTCTTCGTCGCCGCATTTTCTGTTTGGGCAGCATCAAGGGAGTTAGTCGCTTGGCACAAGGTCCCAGCTCTGACTATCTTGATGGGGCTGGGATCATTGCCGATGGTGGCTATGGGGCTGTGGCTTAGGCGCCAGCGATTGAGAAAGACGGCTGAACTGCAAGATTATGAGTGCATTCTCGTAGCCGCGCATGATCCGCGCTAGCCCCCACATCCCATCTAGCAATCGCCCCCCCGCAACCCTAAAGCAGCGCCATGATCTCGGTTGCCACATGGAACATCAACTCGGTGCGCTTGCGCGCCGATCAGGTCGAACGCTTTCTCCTGCAGGAATCGCCCGACGTACTGTGCCTCCAGGAGATCAAGACGCCGGAAAGCCTGTTCCCGCACGAGGTGTTCGAGAAGCTCGGCTATACCCACCGCGCGGTCCATGGGCAGAAGGGCTATCACGGCGTCGCCACGGTCAGCCGCATCCCCTTCCGCGATTTCAGCAAGCATGACTGGCAGGACAATGGCGAGGCGCGGCATATCGGCGTCGAGCTGCTGGGGCCGGGCAACGGCCTGATCATCGAGAACGTCTATATCCCCGCAGGCGGCGACGTGGCAGACCGCGAGGTGAACCCCAAATTCGGCCAGAAGCTCGACTTCCTCGAGCGCATGACCCGCTGGGCCGAGAAGATCGAGCGGCCGACGCTGATCACCGGCGATTTCAACATCGCGCCGCTGGAATGCGACGTCTACGACCACAAGGCGCTGCTCAAGGTCGTCAGTCACACGCCAATCGAGGTAGAGACGCTGCAGCGCTTTGCCGATGCGCATGGCTGGGTCGATCTTGGCCGCAAGCACATCCCCGCGCCGGAACGCAACTATTCGTGGTGGTCCTACCGCTCGTACTGGCGTGCCAAGGACCAGGGCCGCCGGCTCGACCATATGTGGGCCTCGCCCGAGGCTGCCGCGCAAACGCGCTCGCACCGCTTCGTCGAAGAGACGCGCAAGTGGGAGCAGCCTTCGGATCACATCCCGCTGATCACCGAGCTGAATTTGTGAGCGAATCCCGTAACGTAGCAAAAGCGCTCGACGCGCTGCGCCACGGCTGGGCGATCCGCGTGACCGGCGCGGACGGCGCGCTCGACCTGCTGCCTGCCGAAACCGCTTTCGCCCAACCGGGCATCTATGCCGCGCGACTGCTGATTTCCGCCGCCCGCGCGGCGACGCTGAAGCTCGCCAACCAGCGCGACGCCGCCGTGCCCGAAGCCCCGGTGATGATCCATGGCGCCGAACCATTCAGCCTTGGCTCTGCACGCAATCTGGCCGATCCGGCGCAGGACCTTGGCAGCCCGTTGCGCGGGCCCTTCAAGGCCGATCCGATCGAGGCGCATGATGCGGCCGTTGCCGCCATGGAACTGGCCCGTCTCGCAGGGATCCTGCCCGCTTTCCTGATCTCGACCGGCGTCGAGATCGCGGCGGAGGTTTCGACGGCCGATCTTGCGGCGTTCAAGGACCCGCTCAACCTCATCATCCAGGCCCGCGCCCGCCTACCCGTCCACGCCTGCGAACATGCTGAAATCGTGGCATTCCGCGCGCGGGATGACTTGCGCGAGCATGTGGCGCTGGTGATCGGCACGCAGACCAGCGAGCGCGAGCCGGTGGTGCGGCTGCACAGCGAATGCCTGACCGGCGACATTCTCGGCAGCCTCAAGTGCGATTGCGGCCCGCAGCTTGATGCCGCCCTTGCCCGCATGGCCGAGGAAGCCAATGCGGGCGGCTGGGGCGTCCTGCTCTACCTGCGGCAGGAAGGCCGCGGCATCGGCCTGATCAACAAGCTCCGCGCCTATGAGCTGCAGGACCAGGGCTTCGACACGGTCGACGCCAACGAACGCCTTGGGCTGCCGAGCGAGGCGCGCGACTTTCCGGTGGCGGCGCGGATGCTCGACTTGCTCGGCGTGCGTTCGATCCGCCTGCTGACCAACAACCCACAGAAAGTGGCGACATTGCAGGCACTTGGAGTGGAGGTGACGGAGCGTCTGGCGCACCAGCTCCCCGCCAACCCCCACAACCAGCGCTATCTCGATACGAAGCGAGATCGGACCGGTCACCTGCTGCGTTAGAACGCGCGCCACGCGATCAGCAGCACCGCAGCCGCGATAATCGCCGCGAACAGGAGGGCATAGCCCATGTCCTTGACGGTGAACTTGTCCACGTTTTCAGAGCGAAAGAGCCGGTAGCCACGCTCGGCAGCGGGGTTGCTGGCGACGAGAGCGACGTCCAGCGCGCTGGCTTCGGAGCGGAACCAGTTGACCATGAGTTGCCGCTCCTCCGGCGTGACGTCGGGGTAGGCGGCGAGGAGCGCCTCGACGTGGGCGCGGCGAGAGTCGACTGCTTTCGCAATCGTGGAAGTGTTTGACATTGTGGGATTCCTGACATGCGTTTGAACTGCGCCCGAGGGGCGCGGGGCTCAGGTCAGGAAAGTGGTGGTGCCCTGGGTGCTGGCAGCAGCGCGAGCGGCTGTGGTGCAGGCGGCGCGCTTTGCGGGGGCCAGAAGCCTTCGTGCTGGACGAGCGGCACCGGGGCCAGCCTTGGCGCAAGGACGACCGGCGGCGGGGGCGCCATCGGCACGACAGCGCGTTGAATCTGCACGACTTTGCGCGGTGCCACCGCCATGTCCACCGTTGCCGCACTGAAGGCCGAGCCGTGACGCACGGTCACGGGTGCCTCGAAAGGGACAAGCGCGTGGGTCAGGACAGTGAGGGCAAGAAGGAGCGCCCAGAGCCGTCCGCCCAGCTTCAGGAGGGGTGCGCTCAGCATTCCAACTCCAGATAGACTCTTAAGGGCAGAGGGGCAACTCCACCCCAACTCGGCGTGACTCTAGCGGGACTCGAAGCGGCTGAGGCCCGCACCCAGGGTGTTCGCGCCAAGAGCCAGCTTGTCGCCCGACCAGTCCGCGACGAAGGCCGACGAACGGCTCACCCCCGGCGCGAACCGCGCATCATTTCCAACAATGGCGAGGCCGGTCGCAGGGTGTGCCTTGCCCTCGGCGGCGATGGCGATGAAGGCGCTGTAGTTTTCCTTGTCGAGTCCCTGGACGAAGACATTGTCGGCAATGCGCCCGGTCGCGCCTGCGGGCAGGTCGATCATGTAATTGGTTGTTTTTCCGGCGGTATCGTCAAAGCTCGACTGCGTGACTTCGACGCGGCCGGCGCGGCTTTTCACATAGTGCCCGCCGCGCCCCGCTTCGAAGCGGCTGCGGCGGATGGTGACGCTGCCATAATCGCCGAAATAGACAGAGTGGGCGCAGGAGAGGCCGCGATCGCACCGGCCAAGACGCGAAAAGGTTGATTTTTCAATGAGAACTGCGCCGGCGGGGTCGTCGGCGGAGAGGATGCCCTGCTCGCTGTCACGGAACCATGACTGGCGCACGGTGAGGTTGCCGCGTTCCAGCCGGATGCCCGAGCCATTGGCATCGGGCACGCGGATGTTCTGGAAGATCAGGCCTTCGACCGTGGTCGAGCGTCCGCGCGCGACGATGACCGCCTTGCCCTCGCATGCCGCGCCGTCGAACACCGTCTGCCCCGGCACTTGCGCGACGAAGCCGATGTCGCCCGCCTGCTGCACCGCGCAATCGCGATAGACGCCGGGTTCGATACGGATCGTGCCGGTGCCTTCGCCGATGGCGTTCACCGCCTGCTGGAGCGCGGCATAGCTGCGGCCGGTCTCGACCACCGTGTATGGCGAGCGCTGGCCCTGTGCGAGCAGCGCGGTGGCCGGAATCGTTGCAATCACCGCGATCCCGAGGAGGAAGACGGCAAGGCGCTGGCCACGGTGGCGGCGCTCTCTGGAGGCGAACGGGTTCATCATGCGCATATCTGTTCCCCGGCGATTTCGAATGCCGGGGTAGCGCGGAATGATTGACAGGCCCTTGCGTTCCCGCAGGAACCGGGGACCTGCCCGAAGTTACAGGATCAATCCTTCCTGCCCCAGCGCCACTTCCAACCGCCGCGCGTGCGCCTGGCGGAGACCGAGAACACGATTGCCGTGGCGACGATGAAAAGTGCGAAGCCCAGCGTGCGCAATCGGCCGTCGCCACTGTCATCCAGCAGCTTCACCAGCGGCAGCAGAGCGATATAGCCACCGATCAGGGCCCAGCCCTGCCAACGCAGCGGCAAGCCCGCGCCATAGCCAAAGCGCTTGGGCGCGAACCATGCGCCGTCGTCGGTGGCGGGCGGTTGGGACTTAGGCGGCCGGGTGGTGTAGCGGGCATCAACCATCGCTGTTCTCCGTGTCGATTTTCGGCGGCCGCCCGCGCTTGACCGGCTCGGCCGCGGCGAGCTTCACGCCGCGCCGGGTCAGGGCCTCGCGCAGCAGCACTTCGATCTGGGCATTGGCCGAGCGCAAGTCGGCCGAGGCCGTGCGCTCGATCGCGGCGAAGAGCGCCGGATCGATGCGCAACGGAAAGGCCTTCTTTGGACTCGGCGCCATCCCGAACGCCTTACTGGTAGAGCGTGCCGGTGTTGACGACCGGCTGGGTATCGCGCTCGCCACAGAGCACGACCATCAGGTTCGAGACCATCGCTGCGCGGCGTTCGTCGTCCAGCTCGACCACGTTCTTTTCCGAAAGCTGGGTCAGCGCCATTTCCACCATCGACACGGCGCCTTCGACCAGCTTCTTGCGCGCCGAGATTACCGCTTCGGCCTGCTGGCGACGAAGCATGGCTCCTGCAATTTCAGGTGCATAGGCAAGGTGGGTAAGACCGCATTCGTCAACCGTGATGCCTGCAAGCACCAGCCGCGCGTTGAGTTCGGTGCGCAGTTCGGCGTTGATCTGATCGTGATGGCCGCGCAGCGTGACTTCGTGGTGCTCGATATCGTCATACGGGTAGCGCGAGCCGATCGAGCGCACCGCGCTTTCGATCTGCACGAAGACGAAAGCCTTGTAGTCATCGACATCGAACAGGGCCTGCGCGGTATCGGAAACGCGCCAGACGACGTTTGCGGCAATCTCGATCGGATTGCCGCGCAGGTCGTTGACCTTGAGCTTTTCCGAGACGACGTTGTTGGCGCGTACCGAGATCTTGGTCTTGGTCATCCACGGCCAGACCCAGCGCAGCCCGTGGTTGCGGTCCGTGCCACGATAGGAACCGAACAGGTTGATCGCGGCGGCCTGATTGGGCTGGATCATGTAGAAGCCCGAGGCCATGAACACGATGGCGACCGGCAGCGCGGCAATCGTGGCAATGAAGCCCGGCACGGCATCTTCCGACGGATTGCCGCTGGCAAACCCGAGGACCCGTGCAGCGGTGAGGATCACCAGCACGACCATGAGGATCAACATGAGATAGCCGCTGATCGACCAGGCCCCGGTTTCGGTGCTGGCGGAATGCGTCTTCGACTCGGACATCGGAGATTCCCCTTAAATCTGATATCACATTAATATCAGATTCGGTTTCAGGTGCAAATGGTTTTGGATTCCTGAGGGGCGTAGCGTTGCTTGCCCACCCCCGGCCCCTCCCGCAGGCGGGAGGGGTTGGGGGTGGGCCGGTTTAAACACCCCCCTTGCAATCCGGACCGAATCACTCCACATTAGCGGAGCGGACCGGGCCCCTCTGGCGCGGCGTTCTGGCCATACTGGCAGTTCGCTTCGTGATGTCGGACCGCATCGGGTAATGCCGATGCCATGCGGGTCCGGGTCTCTTCCCCCTCCTTTCGGACTTTGGCCTCGCAGGCTTCGGCATTCCCGATCGTAGCAATTGCTCGACTAGGGAGCTTTGACATGTCCGCGTGGCTGAAGATGTCACGCTCTGCCCAACCGGCAAGGTCGAGCCGGGCCCGCATCGGCAGGAAATCGAAGCAGGCCTGCGCCATCGCGGTGCGGCCCTCGCGCTCCAGACGCTCGACGAGGATCGCGTGCATGGCATGGAGGTAGCGCACGTCGGATGCGGCGTATTCCTGCTGCGCATCGGACAGCACCGGCCCACCCCAGTCGCTCGACTGCTGCTGCTTGGAGATTTCCTTTCCGAGCAGTTCGCGCACCAGGTCCTTGAGGCCGTGGCGATCGGTATAAGTCCGGACCAGCGTCGAGGCGATCTTGGTGCAGAACACGGGCGCCGCGACCACGCCGAGGTAATGCTCGATCGCGGCAAGGTCGAAGCGGGCGAAGTGGTACAGCTTGACCCGCGAAGGATCGGCCAGGACAGCCTTCAGATTGGGCGCCGCATAGCTGCTGCCCGGTGAGAAGCGGACGAGGTGTTCGTCGCCCTGCCCGTCCGAAATCTGCACGACGCAAAGGCGATCACGCGGTGTGATCAACCCCATCGTCTCGGTATCGACGGCGACGGCACCCGGCGCAAGCACGCCTTCGGGGAGGTCTTCTTCATGGAAATAAACGGCCATTCCTGTCGCTTAGGGCGTTGGGCAAGGACCCGCAAGCTTTCAGTCCCGCCCAGACAAGTGCAAGGAGGAAAAGACGTGGCCCGTCACGACCGCCAAGTTGGCGTTTGCGGCATGAAAGTATTGTATTGCGGTCATGCTCCCAGATGGGAGCGCACCACACGCGGTGAATCGCGCAAGGAACGCTCACGCAATTACGGAGCGAGAGCCGTGGCACTGGACGCCAAGACCCTGACCCATCTAGAACGCCTTGAATCCGAGGCGATCCACATCATGCGCGAGGTCGTCGCCGAGGCGACCAATCCCGTCATGCTCTACTCCGTCGGCAAGGACAGCGCGGTCATGCTGCACCTTGCCCGCAAGGCGTTCTATCCCTCGCCGCCGCCGTTCCCGCTGCTGCATGTCGATACCACCTGGAAGTTCCAGGACATGTATGCCCTGCGCAACAAGATGGCGGTCGAGAGCGGCATGGAACTGCTCATCTACCAGAATCCCGAAGCTGCCGAGAAGGGCATCAATCCGTTCGATCACGGCGCGCTCCACACCGACATGTGGAAGACGGAAGGGTTGAAGCAGGCGCTCGACAAGTACGGCTTTGACGCGGCCTTCGGCGGCGCACGGCGTGACGAGGAAAAGAGCCGCGCCAAGGAGCGCATCTTCTCCTTCCGTACTGCCAGCCACGGCTGGGACCCGAAAAACCAGCGCCCCGAATTGTGGAACCTCTACAACGCCCGCAAGAACAAGGGCGAGAGCATTCGCGTGTTCCCGATCTCGAACTGGACCGAGCTTGATATCTGGCAGTACATCCACCTCAACGACGTGCCGATCGTCCCGCTCTACTTTGCCGACGAGCGTCCGACTTATGAGTGGGAGGGCCAGCTGTTCATGGCCGACGACATTCCGCGTCTGGAAAAGGTGCTGGGCTATCGCCCCGAAATCACCATGAAGTCGGTCCGCTTCCGCACCCTTGGCTGCTTCCCGCTGACCGGCGCGGTGGAGAGCACCGCCAAGACGCTGCCTGAAGTGATCCAGGAAACCCTGCTCACCACCACCAGCGAACGTCAGGGTCGCGTGATCGACAAGGATGCCGGTGGCGCCGGCATGGAAGTGAAGAAGCAGCAGGGGTATTTCTGATGAGCACGCAGGACGTTATCTATCAGACCGACGCCCTCATCGCCGAGGACATCAACGCCTATCTGGACCAGCATCAGCACAAGACCATGCTGCGCTTCATCACCTGCGGGTCGGTGGACGATGGCAAGTCCACCCTGATCGGGCGCCTGCTCTATGATTCGAAGATGATCTTCGAGGACCAGCTGGCCGCACTCGAGAACGATTCGAAGAAGGTCGGCACGCAAGGTCAGGAAATCGACTTCGCGCTGCTCGTCGACGGTCTCGCTGCCGAGCGCGAGCAGGGAATCACCATCGACGTTGCCTATCGCTTCTTTAACACCGAGAAGCGCAAGTTCATCGTCGCCGATTGCCCCGGCCACGAACAGTACACCCGCAACATGATCACCGGCGCATCCACCGCCGACCTTGCCGTGATCCTGATCGATGCGCGCAAGGGCGTGCTGGTGCAGACGCGCCGCCATTCCTACCTGTGCCACCTGATCGGCATCCGCAATATCGTTCTGGCCGTGAACAAGATGGATCTGGTTGACTACGACCAGCAGGTGTTCGACGCCATCGTCAAAGAATATGCGGAATTCGCCAAGTCCATCGGGATCGAGAGCTTCACCGCGATGCCGATCTCCGGCTTCAAGGGCGACAACATCACGACGCGCTCGGCCAATACGCCTTGGTATCAGGGCCCCACGCTGGTCGATCACCTTGAAACCGTGGAAGTTCTTTCCTCGGTCGATGCCGACAAGCCCTTCCGCATGCCGGTGCAGTGGGTCAACCGCCCCAACCTCGATTTCCGCGGCTTCTCCGGCTTGATCGCCACTGGTTCGGTCAGGCCGGGCGATGAAATCCGCGTCCTTCCGTCCGGCAAGACCAGCAAGGTCACGCGCGTCGTCACGCTGGATGGGGACCTCGAACAGGGCGTTGCAGGCCAGTCGGTCACACTGTGCCTGGCCGACGAGGTCGACTGCTCGCGCGGCGACGTGATCAGCCTTGCCGACAATCCGCCTCAGGCCGCCGACCAGTTCGAAGCGACGCTCGTCTGGCTCAACGACGAAGCCATGCTGCCGGGTCGCGGCTACTGGCTCAAGCTCGCCACGCAGACCGTCTCGGTCACGGTGCAGCAGCCGAAATACGTCGTGAACGTCAACACGATGGAGCATCTTGCGGCCAAGACGCTCGAGCTCAACGCAATTGGCGTGGCCGAGATCGCCACCGACAAGCCGATCGTTTTCGAGGCCTACAACGATGGCCGCACGCTCGGCGGCTTCGTGCTGATCGACAAGATGAGCAATGCCACCGTCGCTGCCGGCATGCTCAACTTCAGCCTGCGCCGGGCCCAGAACGTGCACTGGCAGGCATTGGACGTGAGCCGCGAGGCCCACGCCACGCTCAAGAACCAGAGCCCCAAGGTGCTGTGGTTCACCGGCCTTTCCGGTTCCGGCAAATCCACCATCGCCAACATGGTCGAAAAGCGCCTGCACGCGCTCGGCAAGCACACCTTCCTGCTCGATGGCGACAACGTGCGCCACGGGCTGAACAAGGACCTGGGCTTCACCGAGGCCGACCGCATCGAGAACATCCGTCGCGTCGGCGAAGTCGCCCGCCTGATGACCGACGCCGGCCTGATCGTGCTCACCGCTTTCATCAGCCCGTTCCGGGCCGAGCGCGAAATGGTCCGCAGTCTGATGGCCGACGGCGAGTTCGTCGAAATCTTCGTCGACACGCCACTCGAAGTGGCAGAAGCCCGTGACGTGAAGGGCCTCTACAAGAAGGCGCGTTCCGGCCAGCTCAAGAACTTCACCGGGATCGACAGCCCCTACGAAGCGCCTGAGGCTCCCGACTTCCGCGTGGATACGACCGCCGAGTCGCCCGAAGATGCCGCCGAACGCATCGTGAATGCGCTTCTCGGGTGGGCCCCGACCATTTAAGCAATCGTCTCTGGCCGGGAGGGAAACCGCCAATGATTCTGTTTCATGGACACGAGGCGCACGCCCGTTCGATCGTCAAGGCGATCAGCTGGCGTACCTTGGGCAGTATCGATACGTTTTTGCTCGGCTGGCTGTTCACCGGCAGCATGAAGGCTGCCGGGGCCATTGCCGGCACCGAGGTGATTACCAAGATCGGACTCTATTACTTCCACGAGCGCGTGTGGAGTTCGATCCACTGGGGCACTCAGCGTCCCCCGGTGGAAGAGGAGGACGCTGCAATCAGCGCCGAAGCAGGCTTGGTCTGACCCCTCAGACCCGGCCGATGCTGCTGTAGGCAAAGCCTGCAGCACGCGCCTCGGTCGGGTCATAGACATTGCGCAGATCCACCAGCACCGGCGCGTTCATAAGGCTCTTCACCCGCGCAAAATCCAGCGCGCGGAACGCATCCCATTCGGTGACAAGGGCAACCGCGTCGGCCCCTGCAACGGCTGCATATGTAGATGCCGCCATGGTCACCTCAGGCAGGATCTCTGCTGCGGCGTCCATGCCTTCCGGATCGTAGGCCACAACTTCGGCCCCCGCATCCAGCAACGTCTGCACGATCGCGATCGAGGGTGCATCGCGCATGTCGTCGGTGTTCGGCTTGAACGTCAGGCCCAGCAGCGCCACGCGCTTGCCGCGGGCGTCGCCGCCCAGCGCCTCGATCACCTTGCGACCCATTGCGCGCTTGCGGCTGTCGTTCACCTTGACCACTGCTTCGACCAACCGCACCGGGCTGTTGTAATCCTCCGCGGTCTTGAGCAGCGCCAGAGTGTCCTTGGGGAAGCACGACCCGCCATAGCCCGGCCCCGCATGCAGGAATTTCGGCCCGATGCGATTGTCGAGGCCGATACCCCGCGCCACGTCCTGCACATCGCCGCCGACCTTTTCGCACAGGTCTGCCATCTCGTTGATGAAGGTGATCTTGGTGGCAAGAAAGGCATTGGCGGCGTACTTGATCAGCTCGCTGCTGCGGCGCGAAGTAAACAGGATCGGCGCGCGGTTGAGAAACAGCGGGCGATAGACCTCACGCATCACGCCACGCGCCCATTCCTCCTCGGCACCGATGACGATACGGTCGGGCCGCTTGAAATCGCCGATGGCGGCGCCTTCACGCAGGAATTCCGGATTGGATACCACGGCGAATTTCACATCGGTTCCGCTCTCGCGAATGATCCGCTCCACCTCGTCGCCGGTGCCCACCGGCACGGTCGACTTGGTTACGACAACGGTCGGCGTCCTGATGTTTTCCGCCAGCTCCTGGGCCACGGCATAGACATAGGTCAGGTCGGCGTGCCCGTCGCCCCGGCGCGAGGGCGTGCCGACTGCAATGAAGATCGCAGCAGCATCTTCGATGGAACTGGCAAGATCAGTCGAGAACGACAGGCGCCCGGCCTTGACGTTGGCGGCGACCAGTTCGGCCAAGCCCGGTTCGTAGATCGGCATGACGCCGGAGCGCAGTCGCTCGATCTTGCTCTCGTCCTTGTCGATGCAGACCACGTCGTGGCCGAAATCGGCAAAGCAGGCTCCCGAAACCAGCCCGACATAGCCCGAGCCAACCATTGCGATCTTCATCAAAGCACTCCGTACAGCCCTGCGCTGTTAGCAAGCACTGGCCCATCCCGGAACCCTGCTTGCGGGCGCGCCTCCTAACCGTCTAACCTTGCCGGAACATGACTAGCATTTCCCTGCCCGAAAGCTGGCTGCCGAGCCTCGAACCGGTCCTGCAATCCCCTCCCTTGCGCGACCTCGACGCTTTCCTCGACGCCGAAGAACGCATCGGCAAGGAGATCTATCCACCGCGCGATGCGCGCCTCGCCGCGCTGGAGCTGACGCCGCTCGATCAGGTGCGCGTGGTCATCCTCGGGCAGGACCCGTACCACGGTCCGGGACAGGCGCACGGTCTGGCTTTCTCCGTCCGGCGTGGCGTCAAGATTCCGCCAAGCCTCGTGAACATCTACAAGGAACTCGAAGCCGACCTTGGCATCCCGCGCGCAGGCCACGGCAATCTCACGCGCTGGGCGCAGCAAGGCGTGCTCCTGCTCAACAATGCGCTGACAGTCGAGGCAGCAAACGCTGGCTCGCATCAGGGCAAGGGCTGGGAACTGCTCACCGATGCCGCAGTCGAAGCCGTCGCCTTGCGGCCCAAGCCCACCGTCTTCATGCTGTGGGGCAGCCATGCGCAGAAGAAGGCAGCGCGCATCGCCGCGCTGCGGAGCGGCCCGCATCTCGTGCTCAAGGCCCAGCACCCCAGCCCGCTTTCGGCCTACAAGGGCTTCTTCGGCTCGAAACCCTTCAGCCAGGCCAATGCCTTCCTTCAGGCCCATGGGCGCGGCGCGATAGACTGGCGCCTCCAGGAAACCCTGTTCTGACGCAAAAAGCCCCGCCACAGCGGGGCTTTCGCATCGGGCTCGGGCCGAAGCTCAGCCCGGGATCGAAGCGGACGCTGCCTGACCGTCACCTTCCGGCGCGGCAAGGATGTCGCGCACGACCTGGCCCTTGGCCACGGTCTGCGTTGCCGGATCACCCACGGTCGAACGGATCGAGGCTGCTGCGGTACCCGCACGGTTGAGCGCGTCGGTCTCCACGCTGGAACGTGCCGAAGGACCGCCGAACAGGGTTTCCAGCGTCTGCTTGCCGGTTTCCGAATCCTGCGGACGCGGCGCGCCGGGGCTCGGCGGGGTCAGCGCGAAATCGGGCGGCACGACCAGCGGCGCGGCGCGCGTCACGGCCATTTCGTCAGGACGGTCACGGTTGAACAGCGAACCGCCGCCACCGCAGGCCGACAGAAGAGTCGCCGCCGAGACGACAAGGGCAAGGGCGGCAGCTTTACGCATCATGCATTCTCCGTGGCGGTATGGTCGCCGCTATCGTTTGGCTTTTCGCGCGATTTGAACGAGCGGGCAAGCAGTATCAGGACACCGAACGTGATCGCCACGTCGGCCAGATTGAAGATGGCGAAAGGCCGCCATTCGCCGATGTGCAGGTCGGCATAGTCGATCACATAGCCCAGGGTCAGCCGGTCATAGATATTGCCCAGCGCCCCGCCCAGCACGAGCCCAAGCGCAAGAATGTCACCGCGCAAGGTCTCGCGCAGCATCCACACCGTCACGCCCAGCGCAATCAGTGCCGTCACGATGATCAGACCGTACCGCATCTCCATCGACGTTGCCGTGAACATGCCGAACGAAACGCCATAGTTCTCGGCATAGCGCAGGTCGAAGAACGGCAGCAGGTCTATCACCCCCAGATCGCGCAGCATCAGCGGGCCCACCATGACCGCCTTGACGATCCGGTCGACCACAGCAACCAGCAGCGCCAGGCCCAGGCCCTCGATGCGCGGACGGGTCAGCATCAGGCCGCTGCACCTGCGTCAATGGCCGTCACGACCTCGTCGCAACGATCGCACAGCGCTCCGTCTTCCGTGACTTCCGGAAGCAGGCGCCAGCAACGGCCGCACTTGTGGTCGGTGGAACGGGTGACAATCACGTCACTGCCCTGCCCGCGATTGACTGTCGCGGTGATGAACAGCTCTGCCAGATCAGCCTCCGGCGCGCCTTCCGGCACGGTCACAACCGCTTCGAGGCCGGAGCCCAGCACCTTTTCGCGGCGCAGCGGCTCGATGGCTTCGTTCACCGTCTGGCGCAGCGCGCGAAGTTCGCTCCAGCGCGCTTCGTCCACCGAAACGGCAGGCACCTCAGGCCATTCCAGCAAATGCACGCTGTCGCTACCCGGATAGCGCGACTGCCACACTTCCTCAGCCGTGAACACCAGCACCGGCGCGCCATAGCGGACCAGCGCGTGGAACAACGTGTCGAGCACGGTGCGATAGGCGCGGCGCTTCGGGTCCGAAGGTGCGTCGCAGTAGAGGCAATCCTTGCGGATATCGAAGAAGAACGCCGAAAGGTCCTCGTTGCAGAAATCGGTCAGCGCGCGGACATAGGTGTTGTAGTCGAAGTCCTCGACAGCCTGCTTCAGCGTGGCATCGAGCTTGCCGAGCAGGCCGAGCATGTACTGCTCCAGCTCGGGCATCTCCACCACCGGCAGCCGCTCGGCCTCGCTGAAGCCGTCCAGCGCACCCAGCAGGTAGCGGTAGGTGTTGCGCAGCTTGCGGTACTGGTCGGCAACGCCCTGGAGGATCTCCTTGCCGATGCGGTGGTCCTCGGTGAAATCGACCGAGAGCGCCCAGAGCCGCAGGATATCCGCCCCGTAATCGCGCATCAGGTCGATCGGGCTGATCGTGTTGCCCAGGGACTTGGACATCTTCATGCCCTTCTGGTCCATGGTGAACCCGTGCGTCAGCACGCCCTTGTAGGGCGCATGGCCGCGCGTTGCGCAGGATTCGAGCAAGGACGACTGGAACCAGCCACGATGCTGGTCCGACCCTTCAAGGTAGAGGTCGGCACGCGGGCCGGTCCAGCCTTCGGGACGCAGCAGATCGGGCCAGCGCCCGGATTCCAGCACGAAGGCATGGGTGGAGCCGGAATCGAACCACACGTCGAGAATGTCGGTGACGCGCTCGTAGTCCTCGAGCTTGTACTTGTCGCCCAGGTACTCCTGCGCCCGCTCCTCGTCCCACGCATCCACGCCCTCGGCCATGACCGCGGCGACGATGCGCGCGTTGACGTCGGGATCGTTGAGGTATTGGCCGGTCTTGCGATCGACGAACAGCGTGATTGGCACGCCCCACGCGCGCTGGCGCGACAGCACCCAGTCCGGGCGGCCTTCGACCATCGCGCCGATGCGATTGCGGCCCTTTTCGGGCACGAAGCGGGTGTCGGCGATGGCCTTTGTGGCCTTTTCGCGCAGCGTGCCGCCTTCGGCCTCGCGGTCCATCGGCACGAACCACTGCGGCGTGCAGCGATAGATCACCTTGGCCTTCGAACGCCACGAATGCGGGTAGGAATGCTTGTAGTCGGCCGACGCCGCCAGCAGCCCGCCAGCCGCGCGCAGGTCCTCGCAGATCGGCCCGTCCGGCGCGTTGAACTTGGGATTGATGACCGAGCCCTGCCCGCCGAGCCAGCCCCAGTCCTCGCGATACTTGCCATCGCCCTGCACGGCAAACACCGGCTCGATCCCGTGCGCCTTGCACAGCGCAAAGTCGTCCTCGCCATGGTCCGGCGCCATATGGACAAGGCCCGTGCCACTGTCGGTCGTGACGAAATCCCCGGGCAGCATCGGACGCGGCTTGGCGAAGAACCCGCCGAGCGCGTGCATCGGATGGCGGCAGATGGTTCCGGCGAGGTCGGAGCCTTTGAATTCTGTTGCGTCTTCGAAATCATCCAACCGATAATCAGCCGCCCCGGACAATTGCTTTAGCGACGCATCCAAACGCTTTCCGAACTCTTCAAGCAAAGGCTTAGCGATCAAGAATTTGGGATCACCCGCCAATTCGAACGAAGGATTGGCTTCAAAAAAAGTTGCTACTGCTTCCGCGGAGCCGTGGGCGTTTATGTCGAGAGTGACCAGCACATACTCAACCTCAGGCCCATAAGCCAAAGCCTGGTTCACCGGGATCGTCCAAGGCGTCGTCGTCCAGATCACCGCATGCGCGCCGACCAGTTCCGCAATCGGCGACTCAACGATCTCGAACGCCACATCGATCTGGGTCGAGACGATATCCTCGTACTCCACCTCGGCCTCGGCCAGCGCGGTCTTTTCGACCGGGCTCCACATCACCGGCTTGGCCCCGCGATAGAGCTGGCCGCTTTCGGCAAACTTCAGCAGTTCGCGCACGATGGTGCCCTCAGCCTGGCTGTCCATCGTCAGGTAGGGGTTGTCCCAATCGCCATTGATGCCAAGGCGCTTCAGCTGCTCGCGCTGCACGTCGACCCACTTCTGGGCATAGGCGCGGCATTCGGCGCGGAATTCCTTCGGCGGAACCTCGTCCTTGTTCTTCTTCTTCTTGCGGTACTCTTCCTCGACCTTCCACTCGATGGGCAGGCCGTGGCAGTCCCAGCCGGGCACATAGGGCGCGTCCTTGCCCAGCAGCGACTGGGTGCGGCAGACCATGTCCTTGAGGATATGGTTCAGCGCATGGCCAATGTGCATGTCGCCATTGGCATAGGGCGGGCCGTCATGGAGAATGAACTTCTCGCGGCCTTTGCGCGCCTCGCGCAGCTTCCGGTAAATCCCCTCGTCCTGCCAGCGCGAAAGAATGACCGGCTCCTTCTGGGGGAGGCCAGCCTTCATCGGGAAATCGGTCTTCGGCAGGAAGACGGTCGGTCGGAAGTCGCGTGGTTCAGTCATGACGGCTGCGCACTAGAGCAATTGCGCACATTGGGGAAGTGGGGCGCTGGCAAGCGGCAACAAGCCTTCAAAGCAAGCACATCGTCACCCTGAACTCGTTTCAGGGTTCATCTCTCCACACGAACAGCAGTTTGATCGGCAACATGGATCCTGAAACAAGTTCAGGATGACAGGGTGACGAGCAGCGGGCCGCTACGCCAGCAACCGCCGCGCCTCGTCGCAATCCCGCCCCATCTGCGCCACCAGCGCATCGAGCCCCTCGAACTTCGCCTCGGGTCGCAGGAAGTGGTGGAACGCCACCTCGATCTCCTGCCCGTAGAGATCGCGCGAGAAATCGAAGAAGTGCGGCTCGAGCAGCTCCTTGGGCGGATCGAACGTCGGGCGGATTCCAAGGTTCGCCGCGCCTTTGAGCACGCACCCGTCAGGCAGACGCCCCGTAACCGCATAGATGCCATAGCGCGGGCGCAGGTACATGCCGATGTCGAGGTTGGCGGTGGGAAAATTGATCGTGCGGCCCAGCTTGTCGCCATGCTGAACCATGCCACGGATCGCGAATGGCCGCGTCAGCAGCTTCGTCGCCGTCTCGCAGTCGCCTGATTTCAAAGCCTCGCGAATGCGGCTCGATGAGACGACCTCGCCCTCCAGCGTGACCGGCCCCACCGCGCGCGCCGTCAGGCCAAAGCGCGGCCCCTCTTGGCGCAGCACTTGCGCATTGCCGCTGCGGCCCTTGCCGAAGGTGAAGTCCTCGCCCGTCACCACGCCGACCGCGCCAAGATGCCCGACCAGCCCCGCCTCGATCCATTCGAGCGCGGTCATCCCGGCAACGTCCGCGCCGAAGTGGATCACCAGCATGGCATCGGCACCAGCGGCCGCGAACAGCTCCTGCCGCTGATCCAACGTAGTAAGGCGGAACGGCTCGGCATCGGGCTTGAAGTGCCGCACCGGATGCGGATCGAACGTCGCTACGATCGCCGGACGCCCTTCCGCCTTGGCCCAACGGATCGCCTCACCCACCACCGCCTGGTGGCCAAGATGAAACCCGTCGAAATTGCCCAGCGCGACAATCCCGCCACGCATCGCTTCCGGAACCGGCTGCAGACTGTCGAGACGAATCATGCGTCCGCCCTGGCGTACGTGACGAAATCGAAAGCGGGTCTCTCAGCCTGCGCCGGATGCACTTCGCGCGATACCTCTGTCCACTCCTGTCCGAGCGGCTCCATCACGGTATCACCCTCGAACAGCCCACGTACTTCCGTCAATTCCACCCGTTCGGCAAGGGGCATGAACAGGCGGTAGATCTCCGCCCCGCCGACGACGGCAACCTCGCCCTCACCCGCCAGCGTCAGAGCCTGCTCCACGCTCGTCGCCACTTCGGCACCTTCGGCGTTCCAACCGGCATCGCGCGTCAGCACGATGTGGCGACGTCCCGGCAGCAACCCTGGCAGGCTCTCGAAGGTCTTGCGCCCCATGATCATCGGCTTGCCAAGGGTCAGCGCCTTGAACCGCTTGAGATCGGCGGGCAGGCGCCACGGCAGGCCATTGTCCTTGCCGATCACGCCGTTGTCGGCGCGGGCATAGATCAGGAACAGCCCAGCCCTGATTGCGCTCACAGCACCAGCCGCGTCACGTGGCCCATCTTGCGCCCGGGCCGCACCGCCGCCTTGCCGTAAAGGTGCAGGTGGTTGGCAGGGTCGGACAGGATCGCGGGCCAATCGTGCGCATCGTCACCAATCAGGTTGTCCATGACCACGCCCTTGGCCGCCAGCGCGGTCGAGCCCAGCGGCAGCCCGCAGATCGCGCGCACGTGGTTCTCGAACTGGCTGGTGAGCGCGCCCTCGATGGTCCAGTGTCCGGAATTGTGCACGCGCGGCGCCATCTCGTTGAACACCGGGCCGTCAGCCGTCGCAAAGAACTCCAGCGTCAGCACGCCGACATAGCCCAGCGCATCGGCCACCTTCGCCGCCAGCGCCCGCGCCTCTTCCAACTGCGCGACAATCACCGGCGAGGCCGGAACGGTCGAACGGTCCAGAATGCCGCCCTTGTGCACGTTCTCGGCGCTGTCCCAGAAGCGCACTTCGCCCGCTTCCGTGCGCACGAGGATCACCGAGAACTCAGCGTCGAAGGTCACGAAGCCTTCGTAGATCAACGGCTTGCCGGGCAGTTCAACGGCCTCGGCATCAGAAGCCTGCACGATCCGCCACTGGCCCTTGCCGTCATAGCCATCGCGCCGTGTCTTGAGGATCCCCGGCGCGCCGATACTGGCCACCGCGGCGCGCAGGTCCTCCATCGAATCGACCTTGGCCCAGGGAGCAGGCCGCCCGCCGAGTGCTTCGACGAACGACTTCTCGTTCACGCGGTCCTGCGCCACTTCCAGCGCCCTGGCCGGAGGATGGAGCGGCGCATGGGCCGTCACTGCCGCCAGAGGCGTTGCCGCCACGTTCTCGAACTCGTAGGTCACGACCGCGCATTGTGCAGCGAATGCCGCCAGCGCCGGCTCGTCGTCGTACTCGCCTTGCGTGAATGCGGCGCAGACATCGGCGGCAATCGAATCCGCTTCCGGCGCATAGACGTGGCAGCGATACCCCAGGTTCGCAGCCGCCAGCGCAATCATCCGGCCCAGCTGGCCGCCACCGAGGATGCCGATCGTCTCGCCGGGAGGGATCATCAGACCGGCTGCTCCGCCACCGAATCGGTCTGCGCGGTGCGGAAGGCAATCAGCCGCTCGGCCAGCGCCGCGTCAGACGTCGCCAGGATCGACGCTGCAAAAATGCCCGCATTGGTCGCGCCCGGCACGCCGATGGCCAGCGTCCCGACCGGAATGCCGCCCGGCATCTGCACGATCGACAGCAGCGAATCCATGCCTTTCAGCGCCTTGGATTCGACCGGCACGCCCAGCACCGGCAGATGGGTCATCGAAGCGACCATGCCCGGAAGGTGCGCCGCACCACCAGCGCCGGCGATCACCACCTTGAAGCCTTCGGCATGCGCGCCCTTGGCAAAGCTCACCAGCCGATCGGGCGTGCGGTGCGCCGAGACGATGCGGCATTCATGTGCCACGCCGAGCTTTTCCAGCACGGCAGAGGCGTTCTTCATCGTCTCCCAGTCGGACTGGCTGCCCATGACGATGGCGACCAAAGGCTTGTCAGTCATCTCCCCTGCCCCCTTCAGGCTTGCCGAAGCGCTCAGCGCTCCGAGAGGTAATAGCGTTCGATCTCGGCAAGGTTGTCGTCGAGTTCATAGACGATCGGCTGGCCGGTCGGAATCTCGAGGCCGGTGATGTCCTCGTCCGAAATGCCGGACAGGTGCTTGACCAGCGCGCGCAAGGAATTGCCGTGGGCCGAGACGATAACCGTCTCACCGGCACGCAGCGCAGGCGCGATCTTCTCTTCCCAGCACGGCAGCACGCGCGCGATGGTATCCTTGAGGCTTTCGGTCGAAGGCACCGCGATCCCGGCATAGCGCGGGTCGGACGACAGATCGAATTCGCTGCCTGCTTCCAGCACCGGCGGCGGCACGTCAAAGCTGCGGCGCCAGACCTTGACCTGATCGTCGCCATGCTTGGCCGCGGTCTCGGCCTTGTCGAGCCCGGTCAGGCCGCCATAGTGCCGCTCGTTCAGGCGCCAGTCCTTGTCTTCCTGCACCCACAGACGGCCGGCAGCCTCAAGCGCCAGATGCAGCGTCTTGATCGCGCGGGTCTGCAGCGACGTGAAGGCCAGCGTCGGCAGCACGCCCTTGTCCTTGAGCAGCTTGCCTGCGGCGAAGGCTTCGGCCGCACCCTTCTCGGTCACGTCGACGTCCCACCAGCCGGTGAAGCGGTTCTCGAGGTTCCACTGCGACTGGCCGTGGCGAATCAGGATCAGGCGGGGCATCAGGGCATCCTGTAACTGACTTTAAGAAGGAACCGCGCCCCTAGCGTCAGGCGGCCGAATTGGAAAGCCCGGTTTCCGGCGAATCGGGCGATTCGGACTCGGATCCGCTGGCAGATCCCATGGCACGTGCCTGTGCCTTGCGGCGCTTGAGGTTCTCGCGCAGCCGCGCCGCCAGCCGCTCTTCGCGCGTCATCGGGGTTTTTGCATCGTTCATGGCACCCGATTGCCGGTATCGCCGACTAACTGCAAGACTTGAAGGCATTGCGCCGGAACGTCGCTTGACAAAGGGTCATGCCCCCGTCATTAGCGCGCCCCTGCCCACCCCGCCGGTTCGCCGGTGGGAAGTGGCCAAGCGGAAATGGTGTGCTGCTGTAGCTCAGTGGTAGAGCGCATCCTTGGTAAGGCTGAGGTCGGGAGTTCAATCCTCCCCAGCAGCACCATTTCCCCGCAGACACAGCATGGTCTGCCGCAAAAACTTACTTTTGATATATGGAACCTGCCGTAGCGCTGCGGCTTTATGCTGTATTGAACGCGCGTGGGGGCTCCCGGATGCTGTCTAGAGCAGAACTCTCTCCTGAAAGCCTGTCCCACGTCCTTGAACAGAGCACCGATTGCGTAAAGCTGGTCGATCCGCAGGGCAACTTGTTGTGGATGAATCCCAACGGCCTTTGCGCGATGGAAATCGAGGACTTCGACTTACTTAGCGGTCAGGAGTGGGCGGCACTCTGGCCGGAGGATGCCCGCCCGGTGATCCGTTCTGCCCTGGCCGACGCCAGCGCAGGCGGCGTCGTGCGCCTCGAGGCGTTCTGCCCCACCGCCAAGGGCACGCCTCGCTGGTGGGAAGTCAGCCTTTCCGCGGTTCGCGCCCCTGATGGCGAACACGCCGGCTACATCTCCATCTCGCGCGACGTCAGCCAGCTGCATGCCGATCGCGAGGCGCTGAAGATCCTGCTGTCGGAAATGCGCCACAGGCTGAAGAACAGCTTCGCCATGGTCTGCGCCATGTTGCGCACGGTTGCTCGCGGAAACGAGACCCACACGGAGTTTGCCAGCGACATGGTCGCGCGGATCTCGGCCCTTGCCACCGCACAGACCCTGTTTGACGGCGAGACCGACCAATCCGACCTGCATGAACTGCTCTCCACGCTGATTCTCCCCTTTCGCACGGCACAGGGCACGCGGGTCGAGCTTGATTGCGCCGCCAGCCAGGAGGTTGATCGGCGGGAGGCCGACGTGATCTCGCTGGTCGTGGGGGAGTTGACCGTCAATTCCACCAAGCACGGTGCCATCGGGCACGGTGGCAGCATCGCGCTTGACGCGCGCACTGAAGGCGAGGGACTGGAGACGCGCCACGTTATCGTCTGGCAGGAACAGTCCGATCGCCCTGTGGTCGCCAGATCACGCTCGGGCGGACAGGGGCTGACCCTGATCGAGCGGATCTGCGCCGCCCGCGGAGGCACGTTCAGCATCGAGTGGCAGGACAGCGGCCTAGCCGCCATGCTGTCCCTGCCGAGGATAGCCTGATCAGGCCCTGAGGTCGGCCCACTCCGGATGGCGGCGAAACGCCGCTTCCACATAGCTGCACTGTGGCACGATCCTGAAGCCGAACTGCCGCGCGTCTTTCACCAGCGCCTTGACCAGTTCGCCCGCCACCCCGCGACCGCCGATTTCGGTGGGCACCAGAGTATGGTCGGCCACCACCACGTCACCGTTCCGCTGATACGTCAGCCGCCCGATTGCGTCGCTGCCTTCGACCTTGGCGTGGTATTCCCCGCGCGCGCCCTGATCGAGATGAGTGATGCTGACGTCGGCCATTGTGCTTCCTGTCCTTTTGTGACTGCTTGACCCGAAACGCCGCTCCCGACATTGCGGTTTCCGATGAAATTTCTCTCCGACAACACCGCCGCTGTCCACCCCGCGGTCTGGGATGCCATGCGTGCCGCCGATGCGCCCGATTCGGGCTATGACGGCGATGCCCTCTCGCAGCGCATGGACGAGGCTTTCTCCGAGCTTTTCGGCACCGAATGCACCGCGCTGTGGGTCGCCACCGGCACAGCGGCCAACTGCCTGGCGCTCGCCGCGATGGTGCCACCCCACGGCGGCGTGGTCTGCCACCGCGAGGCGCATATCGAGATGGACGAAGGCGGCGCGCCCGGCTTCTATACCCACGGTGCCAAGCTGATGCTGGCCGAGGGCGAAGGCGCGAAGCTGACCTCGCAGGCGATCGAGCGCGTGATCGACCCCATCCGCAACGACGTACACCAGGTCCAGCCGCACGCCATATCGATCACGCAGGCCACCGAATATGGCCGCGTCTATACGCCAGAGGAAGTCGCCCGCATCGGCTCGCTGGCGCAAGGGCGCGGCCTTGGCCTGCACATGGACGGGGCGCGCTTTGCCAATGCCGTTGCGCATCTGGGCTGCCACCCGGCCGAAGTCACTGCGCAGGCCGGCGTCCACGTGCTGACCTTCGGCTGCGTCAAGAATGGCGGCATGAACGCCGAGGCGCTGGTATTCTTCGACATGGAACTGGCCGATGTTGTCCGTTACCGCCGCAAGCGCGCCGGGCACCTGCAATCGAAGGGTCGCTACCTTGCCGCGCAGGTCCTCGCCATGATCGAAAATGACCTGTGGCTCGACAATGCGCGCGCCGCCAATGCCGCCGCGCAGGAAATCGCGCAGGCCTGCGGATCGCGCGTGTTCCATGCCGTCGAAGCGAACGAGATCTTCGTGGTACTTTCGCCGGCCGAGCAAGCGACACTGCGCGCGCAGGGCTTCGACTTCTACGACTGGACGGCACCCGAAGGTGCCCCGGGCGCCGCGCGCCTTGTCACCGCCTGGAACACCGACCCGGCCCACGCCTCCGCGCTTGCCCGCGCCATCTCCGCGCTGTGACCGAGACGGGACAAGCGGGACACGAATTGCCCGGACAGGCGAAGTTCTGGCAATGGGACGTTGCCGGGCCGTTCTTCCTCGTCGCGTTGATCTGGGGTTCGACCTGGCTGGTGATCAAGGACCAGATCGGCAGCGTGCCGCCAAGCTGGTCGGTGACCTGGCGCTTTACCGCAGCCGCCATCGGCATGGCGGCGCTTGCGCTGGTCCGGCGCGAATCCTTGCGCGTTTCGGACAGCACGCTGAAAGTCGCAGCGCTGCTGGGCCTGCTTCAGTTCGTCATGAACTTCCAATTCGTGTACCGCGCTGAACATCACCTCACCTCGGGCATCGTCGCGGTGTTTTTCGCGTTGCTGATTGTGCCCAATTCGCTGCTTGCTTGGATCGTGCTCAAGCAGCCGGTGACGCGCGGCTTCCTCGTCGGATCGGCGGTGGCGGGGGCGGGCATCGCCCTCCTGCTGCTGCACGAATACCGCATGGCCCCGCCCGAGGGACAGGTCCTGACCGGCATTGCCCTCACCACCGCCGCGCTGTTCAGCGCTTCGTCCGCCAACGTGTTGCAGGCCAGCCCCATGGCCCGCGGCACGCCGATGATCCCCATGCTGGCCTGGGCAATGCTGTTCGGCGCAGCCATGGACGGAGCTTTCGCGTGGGCCGTCGAGGGTCCGCCGCAGTTCGACATGCGTCCCGGCTATATCTTTGGCGTGCTGTACCTTGGTCTGATCGGCTCAGTGGTAACCTTCCCGCTCTACTTCCGCCTGCTTCAGCGCCTCGGCGCAGGGCGCGGGGCCTACAACGGCGTGCTGGTGCCGGTCGTCGCGATGCTGCTTTCCACCGCGTTCGAAGGCTATCGCTGGTCGGTTCTGGCGCTTGCTGGCTCTGCACTGGCGATGCTGGGCCTCGTGCTGGCGCTAAGGGCCCGCAGCCCATCGCGATAGGTCGGATAGGCAGGCTTCCACCCGAGCAGCCGCTTGGCCTTGCCGTTCGCCACGCGCCGGTTCTCGGCATAGAACGCGAGAGCCATCGGCGAAAGGTTCGCCTCCTCAAGCGATTGCATCGGCGGCGGCGCAACGCCCAGCAGCCGCGCTGCCTCCTCGATCACCGCGTTCTGGCTGCAGGGCAGATCATCGGCGAGGTTGTAGACGCCGGCATTCCCGGCAAACCCCGCGATGACGCCGCTGGCAATGTCCTCGACATGGATGCGGCTGAACACTTGCCCGGGAATATCAATGCGATGCGCCTTGCCCTCGGCCACCCGCTCCAACGCACTGCGCCCCGGCCCGTAGATGCCGGGCAGGCGGTACACCCGCACCTTGGGCGATAGCGCCTGCCAGTCGAGGTCCGCCTGCGTCCGCGCCGAACGCCTGCCAGTGCCGACACCTGAGCTTTCGTCCACCCAAGCCCCGCCCGCATCGCCATAGACGCCGGTCGAAGACAGGTAGCCGATGGCCTCGAGCGGCGCGGCAGCAATCGCCCCGCCATAGGCCTGCAATACCGGATCGCCGCCTTCTCGCAGGGGCGGAACGGAGGACAGCACGTGCGTTGCCCGTGCCAGCGTGGCCTCGACCAAGGCCTTGTCATCAAAGGCGATATCACCCGCGCTGCCCGTGCCCCGCACCGTCCAGCCCTGCGCCCGCAGCCGCGCCGCAATCACCTGCGCGGTGTAACCCATTCCGAAGATCAGCAAGTTTCCCATCAAAAGCCTGATAACCGCGATTGCCCCGCCGCGCACGCGTTCCTAAGTTCAGCCGCATGAACGATCTCTCCGGCCAGCCCGTCGTCGCCCCAACCGTGATCCACCGCGCGGACTATCGCCCGCCCGAATGGCTCGTTCCCGAAATCGCGCTGGATTTCGCGCTTTCGCTGAACGCGACGAAGGTGCAGGCGACCCTGAAGGTGGCGAAAAATCCCGCAGGCACAGACACTTCGCTTTTGCGCCTCAACGGCGATGCGATCGAGCCCAAGTCTGTCACGGTAGATGGCCAAGCCCACAATGACTGGCACATGGACGGCGCCGATCTTGTCATCGAACTTCCCGGCGATACCCATGACATCGGTATCGAGACGCTGATCGATCCTTCGGCAAACACCCAGCTTTCAGGGCTTTACGCCTCGAACGGCCTGCTCTGCACCCAGTGCGAGGCCGAGGGCTTCCGCCGCATCACCTTCTTCCCCGACCGGCCCGACGTGCTCTCGGTCTATTCGGTGCGGATGAGCGGAGACAAGGCGCTGTTCCCGGTGCTCCTGTCCAATGGCAACCCCACTGCTGCGGGCGACAATGGCGACGGCACCCACTGGGCAGAGTGGCACGATCCCTGGCCCAAGCCTTCGTACCTGTTCGCGCTGGTGGCCGGTGAATTGGTCGCAAACCGCGATAATTTCACGACAAAATCGGGCCGCAAGGTCAATCTTGCGATCTACGTCCGCCCCGGCGACGAGGAGCGCACCACCCACGCCATGCGCTCGCTCATCGCCTCGATGAAGTGGGACGAGGACGTCTATGGGCGCGAGTATGACCTTGACGATTTCAACATCGTCGCGGTGAGCGATTTCAACGCCGGAGCGATGGAGAACAAGGGCCTTAACGTCTTCAATACGCGCTATATTCTGGCCGATCCCGAGACGGCGACCGATGGCGACTACGACGCGATCGAGGGCGTGGTGGCGCACGAGTACTTCCACAACTGGTCGGGCAACCGCGTGACCTGCCGCGACTGGTTCCAGCTGAGCCTCAAGGAAGGCTTCACTGTCCTTAGAGATCAACAGTTTAGCGCCGATCGCGGCTCCGCGCCGGTCAAGCGGATCGAGGATGTGCGGATTCTGCGCGCCGTGCAGTTCCCTGAGGATTCGGGGCCGCTGGCGCATCCGATCCGCCCCGATTCCTATCAGGAAATCAGCAACTTCTACACCGCGACCGTCTACAACAAGGGGGCCGAGGTGATCCGCATGATGACCGTGCTGGCAGGCCTGGAGCGGTTCCTGAAGGGCACCACGCTCTACTTCGATCGCCACGATGGCGAGGCGGCGACCTGCGAAGACTTTGTAAAGGCTATCGAAGATGGCGCCGGGCTGGACCTGAAGCAGTTCCGCAACTGGTACGAACAGGCCGGAACCCCGCGCGTGAGCGTTGCCATGACGCTCGATGCGGCAAATCCAACTCTCGAGGGCGAAGCGGCAACTCTCGGAGGCAGAGGGGTAACTCTCACGCTCAAACAGACAACTGCACCCACACCCGGACAGCCGGACAAGAAGCCGTTCGTGATCCCGCTTCGCATCGCGCTGTTCGACCGCGAGACGGGGAAGCACCACGGCGAGGAACTGATCGTCCTGACCGAGCCGGAGCAGTCCTTCACCTTCGAGGGCTTCACCTCGCTCCCCGTCCTTTCCATCAACCGCGCCTTCTCCGCGCCGGTCGAGATCGTGGCGCCGGTGACGACGGAGGACCTCGTCTTCCTCGCCCGCCGCGACGACGATCCCTTCGCCCGCTATGAGGCGATGCAGCAGCTGATCGTGCGGCATCTGGTTGGCGCCGTGGCGGGGACGCTGGAGAAGCGCGAGGAATCGCAAGGTGCAATCGGCGCGGCGATGGGCGCGATTCTCGATGACACCGCATTGGACGACCTGATGCGCGGCGAATTGCTGATCCTGCCGGGCGAGGCCTACCTTGCCGAGCAGCTGACCCGCGCCGACCCGACGCGCATCTTTGCCGAGCGCGAGGGGCTCAAGCGCTGGCTGGGCGAGACGCTGAAGGACAAGTGGCTGGCCCTGCACGAACGCGTCTCTGCCGTGCCCTACAGCCTTGCCGCCGAGGCGCGGGGCGCGCGCAAGTGCAAGACGCAGGCGCTCGTCTATCTCGGGGCCGCCGATCCCGCCGAAGCCGCACGCCGCGCCAAGGCGCAGTACGATGCCGCCACCAACATGACCGACCGCCAGGGCGCGCTCATGGTGCTGTGCAGCCTCGAATGCCCCGAGCGCGAAGCGGCGCTGGCCGATTTCCACTCGCGCTTTGCCGGCAACATGCTGGTGATCGACAAGTGGTTCTCGCTGCAGGCAGGCTCGCTCAATCCCAAGGCGACCGAGCATGTGAAGGCATTGGCCGAGCATTCAGACTTCACAATGACCAACCCCAACCGCGTCCGCGCGCTGTGGATGGCGTTTGCGGCCAATGCGCAGGCGTTCCATCGGGAAGGCGGCGAAGGCTATCGCCTGATAGCCGACCTGATCCTGAAGCTGGACCCGATAAACGGCAACGTGGCGGCGCGCTTCGTGCCCTACCTCGGCCGGTGGAAGAAGGTCGAGGAAGGCCGCGCCGCGCTGATGCGGGCCGAGCTGGAGCGGATCGCCGCCGAGCCGACGCTGTCGCGCGATGTGCGCGAGCAGGTGAGCAAGAGTCTGGAGGCGTGAGCGTCGAGGCGCTTACCCATCCGCTTCTCGCTGGCGCCGCCCACGGCTTCCTTGGCCGCAAGGGCGGGGTGAGCACGGGTGACCTTGCGGGGCTCAATGTCAGCTACAGCGAGGATGACCCGGTGCTGACTGCCGAAAACCGCCGACGTGCGGTGGAGGCGGTGCTGCCGGGCGGGACCTTGCAGACCTGCTTCCAGATTCATTCGCCTGACGTGGTGACCGTGACCGAACCTTGGGCCGACGCAGATCGTCCAAGGGCCGATGCCCTGGTAACGGACCGCCCCGGCCTGGTCCTTGGCGTGCTGACCGCAGACTGCGCGCCGGTGCTGTTCGTTGACCAGCGTGCAGGCGTGGTCGGCGCGGCACATGCGGGCTGGAAGGGTGCGTTTACGGGCGTGACCGATGCGACGATTGCGGCGATGGAAGCGCTTGGCGGGAACCGGCAGAACATCGCCGCAGTGGTGGGCCCTTGCATTGCGCAGAAGAGCTACGAGGTGGACGCAGGGTTCGAAGCGCGGTTTCTTGAACAGGCGGGCGAGAACGAGCGCTTCTTCCGGGCCGGGCGCGAGGGCCATGCCTGGTTCGACCTTGAAGGCTATGTCGCCTTGCGCCTGCGCGATGCGGGCCTCACCAAGGTCGGGATGATGGGCGAGGACACGTACGCGCAGGAAGAGCGGTTCTATTCCTTCCGCCGCGCCACGCACCGCCAGGAGCCGGGCTACGGCCGGCAGGTCTCGCTGATCGCCTTGCGCGGCTGAGCCAATGGCATTGCCGGTCCTCTACAGCTTCCGTCGCTGCCCTTATGCGATGCGGGCGCGACTGGCGATTGCGGTCAGCGGCGTGAGCGTGGAGCTGCGCGAGATCAAGCTTTCCGCCAAGCCGCCCGCGATGCTCGAAGCCTCGCCCAAGGGGACGGTGCCGGTGGTGGTCCTTCCCGACGGCGCGGTGATCGAGCAGAGCCTCGACGTGATACACTGGGCGCTCTTGCAGCATGATCCCGAAGGCTGGCTGGAGCGCGACGATGCGGGGCTGATCGCGCGCAACGACGGGCCATTCAAGCATGACCTCGATCGCTACAAGTATCCGGAGCGGCATGACAGCAATGCGCTGGAGCATCGGGAAAGCGGCTTGGCGTTTCTTGCCGATCTGGATTCGCGGCTGGCTGAGCACGGACAACTGTGCGGGAAAGAGCGGGGCCTTGCCGATATGGCCGTGATGCCGTTCGTGCGGCAGTTTGCGGCGACGGACCCTGTCTGGTTCGAGAGCCAGCCTTTGCCGCACCTGCAGCGCTGGCTTTGCGCGCACCTTGAGTCTGCGTTGTTCGCGAGCGTGATGGGCAAGTTCGCGCCTTGGCGCGAGGGCGATTTGCCGGTGGTGTTTCCCTTCCCTTGAGGTGGCGGGCGGCAGCGCTTCTTGCCTACCCCCAACCCCTCCCGCCTGCGGGAGGGTCAAGAAAAAGGGGCTCATTCCGTCCTTCATCAGTGCACGGCCCACTCGGTTCGTCGCACGCTTGGCGCTGCCAGTGCCCGGAATCGGGTTCCCCGGCGGGATCGTTCATCTGCGGGAAAGTTCCGTCGCAACACCGACACCTTTTTGAAGGTCGCAAGGAGCGTTCTCGATGACTACCACTACCCCCCGGCGCGCAAGGCTGATGCTGCTCGCTGCGGCTGCCGCATCGGTTTCCGCCATGGCTGTCGCTCAGCCACAGCAGAACGGGATGCAGGACCCCAACATCATCGTCGAAGGTGAGGTCGTGCCTGATACCTCGGCGATGACCAAGGGCCCCGAGGTCAAGGGTATCATCACCGCGCGCAAGGGCGACAAGATGAAGGTCACTGCCGACGATGGCACCAGCACGATCGTGTTCTTCAACGACGCCACGACGGTGAAGGCCAGCACCGGCCTGTTCGGATCGAAGAAGCTGACGACGGAAAACCTGCTCAATGGCCTGCCCGTGACGGTAAAGACCATGCAGGCGGGCGAGGCGCTGCTGGCCAGCCAGATCACCTTCCGCAACGGTGACTTCAAGACCGCGAAGATGATCCGCAACGGCACCGCGCAAGGCTTTGCCGAACAGACCGCTGCCACTGCCGCGCTCAAGGGCCGCATGGGCGACATCGACAAATACAACATCAAGGCAACGACAAACGTCTACTTCGACACCGGCAAGTACGCGCTGACCCCGCAGGCCAAGGCCGAGCTGTGCCAGACCGCCTCGATGGCAAACGGCACCGAGAACGCGCTGATGCTGGTGGTGGGCTATACCGATTCGGTCGGTGACGAGGAATACAACCAGACCTTGAGCGAGAAGCGCGCCGCCAGCGTGATCAATTTCCTGCAGCAGCAGTGCCGCTGGGCGCCCTACCGCATGCTGACGCCGACCGGCATGGCCGAATCCGATCCGGCGGCGGACAATTCGACCGAGGAAGGCAAGGCGCAGAACCGCCGCGTTGCCGTGAACGTGCTGGTGAGCAAGGCCATCGACGGGCTTTGATCACGTGGGGGCGAGAGGGTGCGTTACACCTCTCTCCTCCCCCTTGCCGTCACCCCGGGCTTTGACCCGGGGTCCCGCTTCCGGCTTCGGTTGGCGCCGTGGCCAAGAAGGAAGCGGGACCCCGTAGCAAGTCCGGGGTGACGTTGTTTCTGCGGGTGAGAAGCGGGGTTAGAGCAGGCCCAGCGCGCGCATCCGCTGCTCCAGCACATCGGGATCGCCGACGAAGTGGTGGACGTGCCACCCCAGCGCCCTGGCCGTCGCGATGTTAGCGGCGTTGTCGTCTATGAACAGCATGGTTTCGGGCGCGCGACCGAAGCGGCGGGCAGAGAGGTGGAAGATTGCCGGGTCGGGCTTTACCAGCCGTTCGACCGCCGAGATCACGATGTCGCCCATGTGGTCGAGAATCGGGAAGGTCGGGCGGAACAGTGCCCACGAATCGATGCCGAAATTGGTGATCGCGTATTGCGGGACCTGGCGCGAGGCCAGACGCTCGATCAGTTCGTGCGTGCCGGGCACCGGACCCGGCAGGCTGGCAAGCCAGTTGCTGGCGTAGAGCGCAATCAGGTCGGCGTATTGCGGAAACTGCGCCGTGCGGGCGGCGACCATCTGCGCGAAGGGCACGCCCTCGTCATGCTGGGCGTGCCAGTCCTCAGTGACGACTTCGGAGACGAATCGGGCGCGTTCGGCCCGATCGGGGATCGCTTCGGCGTAGATGCCGGAAAGGTCGAACTGCACCAGCACACGGCCGATGTCCCAGACTACCGCTTCTACGGACATGCCAGCCTCTCGATTCGCGATCCTGCGATGCGCGGCCCATAAACGACTGCGCCCCCGCATTTCGGCGGGGGCTGCGTGGCTTTTGCAGAAGCCTGTCGGTTTCCGGTGCAGCCCCGCCGTCGCGAGACTGCACCGAAACTGGTGAATTAGCCCTGGCGCGCCTTGAAGCGCTTCTGGGTCTTGTTGATCACGTAGACGCGGCCACGGCGGCGGATCACGCGGTTATCCCGGTGGCGGTCCTTGAGCGACTTCAGGCTGTTGCGAATCTTCATGTCGAATCCCTTTGCCCGAAGCTGACCGGGCTGAAAACTGAAGCGTGGCCGTTAGTGGGGGCAAAAGCCCAAGTCAACCCTGCAGGTGCCGAGGATGGCGCTTGCCCGGCCGTCATGGGCATGCAAATCGTGCTGATGCGGGCGGGGCCTCGCGGGATGGACGGGAACCGGGCGGATGACCTCTTCGATCATGACAGGACTGCTGCACAAGCCCGGGCAGTCAGTCTTTCTCAACCCCTCGCTGATGGCCAGGAACGTGCTCGAATTCGATGTGCCACAAGCGATTCTCGACGAGCTTGCCCCGCTGGCCGAGGCCGCGCGGACAATGGAAGAGGACAAGGCGACGTATACGCTGCCCGGCGGACAGAGGCTTTACAACCAGCGTCCTGCGGCATGGAAGAGCGATATCTGCTGGCTGAGCAATGCCGACGAGGCGTCCTACTGGTGGTTCGATGGCCTATTGCGTCGGCTCAGGCTCGACGAGGCCGTCGCGCCGTTCGTGGCGCACGATGCCGTGATCCGGCTCTATTCCGGCTTCTTCGTCACCCGCAGCCGATGCGAGGCGCATGACATGCACCGCGATTGGCTGACGGAAGGCAACACGGCCTTTACCGTGATGGCACCGCTGACCCCCAACGCCTGCGCGATGGGCCTCGCCTATGTTTCAGTGAGGGGCGAGGAACGCGAATACCGGTATCGCATGGGCAAGGGCGTGGCGTTCGGCTCGGGCTTCGTCCACTCAACCGCCATCGGCCGGCTCGACGAGCGCGCGGTGTTCCTTTCGCTCACCTTCGGAACAGACCGGATGGACGAATGGAACACGATCGAAAGAACCGCAGGCCGGCAGGGGCGCTTTTTCTGCCAGCCGGACGGCGTGTTCCGGTCAATCGGTGGCTAGGGGCGGGACCTAGCCGGGGCGAATCTCGTCCAGCTTGCGCTCCCAGGCCAGGGCGTGGGTGACGATAGTGTCCAGATCATCATAGCGCGGGACCCACGGCAGCGTGGCTTTGATGCGGCTGTTGTCGGAGATCAGCGCGGCGGGATCGCCTGGACGGCGGCCCTGCATCTCGCGCATGATCTTGCGGTTGGTGACGCGATCGACCGCGTCGAGCACTTCGAGCACCGAGAAACCGCGCCCGTAGCCGCAGTTCATCGTCAGCGATTCGCCGGGATCGGCAATTAGCGCCTGCAGTGCCAGAACATGGGCGGCGGCAAGATCGGAGACGTGGATGTAATCGCGCACGCCGGTGCCGTCGGGCGTGTCGAAATCGCTGCCGAACACGCCGACCGAGGCGCGCTTGCCCAGTGCCGCCTCGACCGCGACCTTGATCAGGTGCGTTGCGCCCGCGGTCGACTGGCCGGTGCGGCCCTGCGGATCGGCGCCGGCGACGTTGAAATAGCGCAGCACGCAGTAGTTGAGCGCATGGGCGGCGGCGACATCGGACAGCATCGCCTCGGTCATCAGCTTTGACATGCCATAGGGATTGATCGGGCGCTGCGGCGTGTCCTCGGTAACGGGCGAAACCTCGGGCGTGCCATAAGTTGCTGCGGTGGAGGAGAAGATGAAGTGCGGCACGCCCGCCTCGACCACCGCGGCGATCAGTGCGCGGCTCTTGGCGGTGTTGTTGTGATAGTACTTGAGGGGGTTCGAAACCGATTCGGGCACCACCACGGAACCGGCAAAATGCATGACCGCGCGCGTACCCTGTTCGGCAAAGATGCGCTTGAGAAGGTCGGCGTCCTCGATATCGCCTTCGTAGAACGGCACGCCATCGGGCACGGCGAAGCGGAAGCCGGTGACCAGATTGTCGATCACCGCGACCGGATGGCCCGCGTCCCTCAGCGCCAGCACGGCGTGGGCGCCGATGTAGCCTGCGCCGCCGGTGACGAGAACGGGAACCTTCGACATTGGCAATTCGCTCCGCTCTGGCGCAGGTTTCGTTGCTCCCGCGCGTTCATGGTTGCGACAGCGCGGGCAATTTACACGTCCGGCCGGGTCGCGCCTCACCCCTTACGGGAAAATTACGAATGAAAGCCAAACCGATCTTGTCTGCCGTCGCATTCCTTGGGGCAAGCTCCAGCGCGTTTGCCCAAGCCATGCCGCCGGGGGGACGGTGGGACCAGCCGATGGACCAGCGCATCGGGCGCCAAAACGGGCGGCAGAGTGCCGAGCCTTCGCGCAAGGTCGAGGTCGAGGCATTCCAGGCCGCCGATGCGGCATCTCTTCTGGGCAAGGGGCCGATCACCGTCGCCGCTGCCGAAGGCGCCGAGGCGGAATGGAAGCTGCCGGTCTATGAAGCCGCCGTCGTCGATCAGTTGGCCAAGCTTGGCTACGAAACGGCCGTGAACGGCGCGGAAGGCGGACAGATCGCGCAGATCGGCATTCGCCACGAGCAGGTCGTGCCCGAGGAAGCCAAGCGCAAGCCGGTTTCGGGCGCGATGGAGGTGGGCGTTTCCAATCGCGGCAACTACACCGCGATGGCGCTCAACATCGACCTGACCAAGGCGAAGAAGGCCATCGTCGCAACCCGGCTCGACGTGCGCATCCGCGACAAGGCGAGCAATCGCGTGCTGTGGGAAGGCCACGCCGAAGCGCAGACGCGCGAGGACGACGATGGCCTGAACAATGGCGCAGTTGCGGCAAGGCTGGCCTCGGCGCTGTTCGCGAAATTTGCCGATGCGCAGGTGGTTCCGGCGAGCTGACTGGAGCAGGTGTGCCAATTGGCATTGCGGTGAAATCCGCGGCGTAGCACCACCTGCGCCATGATCATGGGACGCAGAATGATGAAACGCCTTGTAGCCGCAATTGCCCTTGCTGCCCTGATGGCAACGCCCGTCAAGGCCAAGCCCGCACCGATCGAGGTCACGCGGTTTCACACCGCGCAGACGCTGCCCCGGCTGAAAGGCGCGGCGGTGATTGTCGAGGCGGCGCCGGGCAGTGACCGATCCAGCCTGGAAGATCAGGTCTGGCTTGCCGCGGTACAGAAGGAACTGTTTGCCAGCGGTTTTGGCAGCGCCACGCCGGGCGCCGCCGATGCCGTGGCCGAAGTGCGCGTCGACCGCGAGGTGCAGAGGCGCGAGAGGCAGCGCGGACCGGTGAGCGTCGGCGTGGGCGGATCGACCGGCAGCTATGGCGGCGGCGTGGGGCTGGGTGTCGGCATCAATCTGGGCGGAGGGCCGAAGGACTACGTCGTCACGCGCCTGTCGGTGCGCATCCGCGACCGCCGAACCGGCGAGGCGCTGTGGGAAGGCCGTGCCGAAAACCGCGAGAAGGCCAAGGCGAAGGAAGCCGATCCGGCGCTTGCCGCACCTCGCCTGGCGCATGCCCTGTTCTCGGGCTTCCCCGGCACGTCAGGGGATACTATCACTGTCAAATGACAGATATCCGCATCAATGCCGCGTTCGATTCCGGCAACATCGAAGTGCTCCAGGTTTCGGGCGCGCGTGCGAAGCTGGCGATCCGCAAGGACCGCGACTCAGAGTTCTTCCAATGGTTCCACTTTCGCGTCGACGGGGCTGCGGGGCGTGAGCTGGAGCTGAAGATCACCGGACTTGGCAATTCCGCCTATCCGGGTGGCTGGCCGGGGTATCGGGCAGCCTTCTCCGAAGACCGCGAGTTCTGGGGCCGGACCGAGACCAGCCATGATCCGGGCGAGGACGGCGGGACGCTGACCATCCGCCACACGCCCGAGGCTGGCACATGCTGGTTCGCTTATTTCGCGCCCTATTCGATGGAGCGGCATCACGATCTGGTGGCGCAAACGGCGGCGCTGCCGGGTGTGACCCATCGCTGCCTTGGCACCAGCATCGAAGGCCAGCCGATCGACTGCCTCGAGATCGGCGAAGGCCCGAAACAGGTCTGGCTCTATGCCCGCCAGCATCCCGGCGAATCGATGGCCGAATGGTGGATGGAAGGCGCGCTCGAACTGCTGACCGACCCTGCCGACCCACATGGCCGCAAGCTGCGCCAGCTCTGCCGCTTCCACGTGGTGCCCAATGCCAACCCGGACGGATCGTGCCGGGGGCACTTGCGCACCAATGCCGTGGGCGTGAACCTCAACCGCGAATGGCACGAGCCGACGCCGGAGCGTTCGCCCGAAGTGCTGGCAATCCGCAATGCCATGGACGAGGCCGGCGTGGACTTTGCCATGGACGTGCACGGCGACGAGGCGATCCCGCACGTGTTCCTTGCCGGATTCGAAGGCATCCCTTCGTGGACCGACGAGCTTGGCGCCTCCTACGAACGCTACCGCCGCATCCTGGAACGCCGCACCCCCGATTTCCAGACGCGGCGCGGCTATCCCATCGCCGCACCGGGCCGCGCCAACCTGACGATGTCGACCAACCAGGTCGCCCACCGCTTCGGCTGCGTGGCAATGACGCTGGAAATGCCGTTCAAGGACAACGACGACCTGCCCTGCAAGGAACAGGGCTGGAGCCCGGAACGGTCGAAGCTGCTGGCGCGCGATTGCCTCGCCTCGCTGCTGGAGTGGCTGGAGGGTTAAGCCCTTTACCCAAAGTTAAGAGATGAGGGCGCATGGCTCGAGCATGGCCCGCACCATCGCCCTCATCCACGCGCCCCTCGCCGACTTCTCGGCGGCTGAACTGGCGCGCAAGGCGATCGTCCTCGGCTGCGCCGCTGCGCTGATCATGGCGGGCAAGCCGTTCCTATTCTTCTGAGCTAGCACTGCCCAATCTAGGTCAAGTGGCAACGCCTGTGACCGCTCGCCGCTCTAGTCACGAAGCTCCAGAACCCGCTTTACCGCAAACCAAGTACCCCAATCGAAGGGTGCATCGCTCAGCGATCCGGACAGAGTCTCCGCAACCAAACTCATCAAATCGGCGTAGTGGCTCATGCACGCCGCGTTTCCGGATCCACCGACGACTGCCCGCTCCCGCCACCGCTCGAACATGAATCCTGTACCGTCGACGCACTGGAATGCTTCGCCCCTGTACCCACCCACCTTCCGGTCAAACACATCCAAGAACAGTTTTGCCTGGCCTTTGCTAAGCGAGAAGCTTCTCTCGTATGCTGGCCCCGTCCCATCATATGCAATCGCATAGATTGCGCCTTTGGCAGTGCCATCTAAGCGACGGTCCAACGAAATCTTGTACCGCCAGCGAGGCCATTCCCACAGAACCAGCCGCAAGCCGCCATTCGCTTCCGGGTCGAGACTATGGCGCTTTTCAAACTCACGAATGATCTTCAGATCCGCATCGTGCCATTCATCGCCAAGGACGAACTGGCGCTGTTGGGTTGTTCGGCTGTATTGGCGGTACGATTCATCCAGAACAAATAGTCCGACACCGTAGAGCACGATTGCGGCGGCCAAGAAGACAGTAGCGACGCCGACGATCTTGCGAACCGATCTGTCGTTAAACGTGATCATGGCCGGGAGCTAGCCGCAAGTCAGCCAAGGCGACAATAGGGTTTGTCGAAGCTGGGCAAGAAGACCTTCAAGGTTGCGACAGGTTCCTTCGGAAGATCGCCGTCGCCCGGTGTTCGACATGGGGCTGCGCTCATTCTGCGATTATGCGTTCGGCATGACGGCTCAACTCGTGCGGCAAGATTCGCGGGAGTCTGCGAGGGGCGTCAGAAGGGAGCCAGGCCCCGTGTCGAGCACGGGGCGACGAGGGGTTTGGGGCTGGTTGGAGCGGGTAGGCTCAACCGCCGCTCCCCCTACAATATCTCCAGCACCCTTTCCTTCGGGCGGCACAGGCGGACGCCCTTTTCCGTCTCCACCAGCGGACGCTCGATCAGCTTGGGTTCGGCGGCCATGGCGGCCAGCACCGTCGCGTCATCGGCTGAGGGCAGGCCGCGTTCCTCGGCGTCGGTGCCACGCAAGCGCAGGCCCTGTTGCGGGGTGAGGCCGGCATCGCGGTAGAGCTGGGCGAGCTTTTCGGCACTGGGCGGGGTCTTGAGGTATTCGATCACCGTCACTTCCGCGCCTGCGTCCTGCAGCATCGCCAAGGTGTTGCGCGAGGTGCCGCAGTTGGGGTTGTGCCAGATCGTTGCCTTCATCGCTGCCTCCTGCGTGTTCGATGCAAGCCTCATAACCCCGAGAGCACTGGCTGCAACGCCCGCGTTTTGACGCACGTCAATGTTATTGCGAAAAATTCGCAAGAAACCCCTTGCAAGTGCGATTGACTCGCAATACTCGCCCTCTTGCGAATGATTATCGCAAAAACGTGATCGTTAAGGGGACTACCGTGAACCGTCTTTCCAGCCTGCTGCTCGCCGGAACCATGCTGATGCCTTCTGCCGCCTTTGCGGAAGATCTGGTGCCCGCAGATGCCGCGCTGGAGGCCGATGGAACCAACACCGTGATCGTCGTGACCGGCACCGCCGACGGCTATCGCCCGGTCGATGCCAATGCGGTGAAGACGCCGACCCCGCTGGTCAACGTGCCGCAGACCATCACCGTGCTTACCCGCGAGCAGCTTGACGACCAGGGCATCACCCAACTGGGCGATGCACTGCGCTATGTTCCGGGCGTGGTGCTCGGCCAGGGCGAGGGCCATCGCGACCAGATCAACCTGCGCGGCCAGAACACCACTGCCGACTTCTACCTCGACGGCCTGCGCGACGACACGCAGTATTACCGCTCGCTCTACAACATCGAGCGGGTCGAAGTGCTGAAGGGCGCCAATGCGCTCCTGTTTGGCCGTGGCGGCGGTGGCGGCGTGGTCAATCGCGTCAGCAAGACGCCCGACCTTGACCGAACCAAGGGCGAGGCCAGCGCCAATGTCGACAGCTTCGGCGCCTTTGCGCTGGCCGCCGACTGGAACCAGCCCCTCACCGAGACTATCGGCGCGCGCTTCAACGGCACCTACGAGGAATTCGACAACCACCGCCAGGACTTCGAGGGCCGCTTCATCGGCGTGAACCCGACCATGGCCTTCCAGCCCGGCGAGAAGACCCGCATCGAGCTGTCCTACAACTATGACGACGACCGCCGTACCACCGACCGTGGCGTGCCCTCGGTGAACGGCAAGCCGCTGACCGGCTATGACGATACCTTCTTCGGCCGCTCAGACGTCAACATTGCGACGGTTGTCGCGCACATCGCGCAGGCCCGCCTCGATCACGAACTGGCCGATGGCCTCAGCTTCAACGTGCTGGGCCAGTACACCCACACCGACAAGTATTACGGCAACGTCTTCGCCGGCAATGCGGTGAACGCTTCGAACCAGCTGACGCTCTCGGGCTATTCCAGCGCCAACGTGCGCGAAAGCTGGGTCGGGCAGACCAACCTTGTCTGGGAAGGCCGGACTGGCGGCATCGGCCATACCGTTCTGGCCGGTCTCGAGGTTTCGAGCCAGGACACCTCGAGCCTGCGTTCCGACCCGATCTTCAGCGGCTCCACCACCGTGACACTGGCCAAGCGCCTGACCATCCCGGCGGTGACTTTCGCCGCGCCCAGCCGTTCGACCTTCAGCCGGGTCGATACCTGGTCAGCCTACTTCCAAGACCAGATCGAGCTGGCCTCGTTCCTGCAGGTCGTGGCGGGGGTGCGCTTCGACGAATTCAGGATCAGCGCTGACAACCGCATCCCGCCGGTGTCGACGAACAGCCGCACCGACCGCAAGTGGTCGCCGCGCTTCGGCGTGATCGTCAAGCCGCAGGAGAACGTAAGCTTCTATGGCAGCTTTACCCGCACCTTCCTGCCACAGTCGGGCGACCAGTTCGGCTCGCTGGACGCCACGCAGGCGACGCTGGCACCGGAGGAGTTCGAGAACCTCGAGGCAGGCGTGAAGTGGGACGTGAACCCGAACCTCGCCTTCACAGCGGCGGCCTACCAGCTTGACCGCGAAAATTCGCGCTTCAACAACCCGGCCACCGGCTTCCCCGAGCTGTCGGGCAAGACCCGCGCCAAGGGTGTGGAGCTTTCGCTCGCCGGCCGCGTGCTGCCGCAGCTGCAGGTGAGCCTGGGCTATACGCTGCAGGACGGCGAAGTGCGTTCGCGGACCACGGCAGCTCTGCCCGGCACGCGGCTGGCACAGCTGCCGCGCCACCAGGCTTCGGCGTGGGCCCGCTACGACGTGAGCGACAAGCTGGGCCTTGGCGTGGGTCTGACGCACCAGTCGAAGAGCTTCACGACGATCAGCAACGCGGTAACGCTGCCGGCGTTCACGCGGATCGATGCCGCGTTATTCTATGACCTGTCGGAGAACCTGTCGGTCCAGCTCAATGTCGAGAACCTCACCGACACTGACTATTTCCCCTCGGCGCATACCGACAACAACATCTCCACCGGCGAGCCGATCAATGCCCGCCTGACGGTGCGCGCGAAGTTCTGAAACACCCCAGGCGCTCTCCCCTTCCCCCCTCGCGAGGGGAGGGCGCCACCCGTTCAGCCTGCGCCGGGCGCAACGATCGCCGGTGGCGGAGCGGCGCTGATCGTCTCCTCGCCGCGCATCACGCGGGCGGCGCGCTGGATCGCGCGGGTCAAGCGCGGATAGACGCCGCAGCGGCAGATGTTGGTGATGGCGCGGCCGATATCCTCGTCGGTCGGGCTGGCGCTGGTGGTGAGCAGCGCGGCCGCAGCCATGACGATGCCCGGCGTGCAGAAGCCGCACTGGATTGCCTGCTCGGCCACCAGCGCCTGCTGCACCGGGTGCGAGCGGTCACCCGACAGGCCTTCGATGGTGGTGACGCTGCGGCCCTCGGCCTCGCCCAGCGAGAGGGTGCAGCTGGGCATTGCCTGTCCATCGACGATGACCATGCAGGCGCCGCATTCGCCGGTGCCGCAGCCGTACTTGGTGCCAGTGAGATTGGCCGCATCACGCAGCGCCCAGAGCAGCGGGGTATCGTCCTCGAGACGGTACTGCACGGGCTGGTTGTTGACGGTGAGGCGGGCCATGGCCTCCGCTTAGCGCGCCGCCACCGCTTCAATCAATCCCGCCAGCTGCGGTCGATCCTGTCGATGCGGCGGGTCCATGCGGCGAAGTCCGCCTCGCCGACGCGGCCGCCGGCATTGACCTGGCCGAGATCGCGCTGGTGGACCTTGATCACGTCCTCACCGACGTGCATCGGCGGGCGGCCCATCGAAAGCGTCGCCCTCTGGATCTCGCAGGCGCGCTGCAGGCTCCACTGCGTGATGAACATCTGCTGCAGTGTCTGGGCCAGCACCACCGGGCCGTGGTTGCGCAGCATCAGCACGCGCTTGTCGCCAAGGTTGGCCAGCAGGCGTTCGCCCTCCTCGGCGCGGACGGTGACGCCCTCGAAATCGTGGTAGGCAAGCTGCCCAATGAAGTTGCAGGCGTAGAAGTTGATCGGCATCAGCCCTTCTTCGAGGCTGCACACCGCCATCGTCTCGGTCGTGTGGACGTGGCTGATCGCGTGGGCCCAGGGCAGGTGGCGGTGGAAGTAGGCGTGCTGGGTGAAGCCCGCCTGGTTGACCGGGTAGGGACTATCATCCAGCTTGTTGCCGTCGATGTCGATCTTGACGAGGTTCGAGGCAGTGACCTCGCTGTAGAGCAGGCCGAACGGGTTGATCAGGAACGCGCCTTCCTGATCAGGCACTTTCAGCGAGATGTGGTTGTAGATCGATTCGGACCAGCCCAGGTGGTCGTAGATGCGATAGCAGGCGGCGAGTTCCTGCCGGGCATGCCATTCAGCGTCGCTGCATTCGATATTCGGCCGCAAATGGGTGGCCATGGCGCTCTCCCGCACATATCTGGTTGTTATGTGCAACTTGTATCGCATGACCAGCAACGTGCAAGCCATCGCGCAGATGTTCGCGCCGGTGGCCAATGCGCAGGTCAATCTGCCCGCCTTTTCCGAAATCTACCCCGATGCCGAAGCGCCCGTGCTGATTGCGCGGGGGCCGACGCGCAGGCTGGGCACGATGCGCTGGGGCTGGCCGCCGTTCGGCGAAGTGAAGCGCCCGGTGACCAATATCCGCAACCTCGCTTCGCCAATGTGGCGGGCAGCGCTGGAGGACCCGAACCGGCGCTGCCTCGTACCCGTCACGGCCTTCTCGGAGTGGTCGCAGACGCCGGGCCCGGACACGGGACGCAAGCGCAAGCACTGGTTCGCCCTGAAGGAGCAGGAGTTGTTCGCCTTCGCAGGGCTGTGGCGTCCGACAGCGGAGGGGCCGCGCTTTGCCTTCCTTACCTGCGAGGCCAATGCCGTGGTCGGGCGGGTCCATCCCAAGGCGATGCCCGTCATCCTCGGCACGGCGGAAGCCGCGCACCAGTGGCTGACCGCCCAAGGCGATGCGGCGGTGGCGATGCAGCGGCCCTATGCCGACGCGGCGATGGTGGAAATTGAGTTAGAGGAGAACGCGCCCGCTCCGCCGGCGCCGCGCAAGCCGGAGCAGCCCAGCCTGTTCTGACGCCTACTTGTGATCGTCCTCCCAGCGTCGCAGCACGCGGCGTTCGACCGCGCGGAACAGCGCGTCGAGATCTTCCGGTGCGACGTCGAGCACTTCGTCCCAATCTTCCAGGACGGCATCGAGGTCGGCACGCTCGTATGTGCCTGCCCATGTGCCCTTTGGCATGGGTGGGGCCTGAAGCGGAATGTGCGGCCAGGGGTGGCCAGTGAAGTTGTTATAGAGCCACCCTGCGAAGACCAGTCCCAGCAGATTGGCGAGGAGCGGCAGAAGAAGCCCGATTGCGCTACTGGCAGGGTTAGTTGCCGCAAGCGCGCCGAGGATGGCACAGGCGCCGCCGGGTGGATGAAGGCAACGGGCCAGTGTCATCGTGGCGATCGCCATGCCCACCGCGAGGCCTACCGCAGTCAGCGGATCGCCGACCAGATGGCCTGCGGCAAGGCCGGTTAGCACAGCAACCATGCTTCCGCCGAGGACTGACCATGGCTGCGCGAGAGGGCTGGCAGGAACCGCGAAGACCAGCACCGCGGATGCACCGACAGGCGCGACGATCCATGGCGACTGCGGAGTGCCGGGGAGAAGTTTGCCGGCCACTGCTGCCAGCGCCACGCCGAAGAGCGCACCCACAGCGCCACGCGCCCAGCCGAGGCGTCCGCCGAAGCGCAACTGCCCCCATGCTGCGGGGCGCGGCAGCCTGATCATCGCGCAAGGTCTCCTCTCGTCCGCGCATGCGATGCGACGGTGGAATGCTGCAGGCAAGAAAAAAGGGGCTGGCCCGGAAGCCAACCCCTTGTTTCTGTTCTGCCTTGCAGCCGAAGCGCGATCGGCGCTTCGAGAACTGCCCGCCGAAGCGCGATTAGCGCTTCGAGAACTGGAAGCTGCGGCGGGCCTTGGCCTTGCCGTACTTCTTACGCTCGACGACGCGCGGGTCGCGGGTCAGGAAGCCGGCAGCCTTCACGGCGCTGCGCAGTTCGGGTTCGAACTTCGACAGCGCCTGGGCGATGCCGTGCTTGACCGCGCCGGCCTGGCCCGAGAGGCCACCGCCCTTGACGGTGCAGACGATGTCGTACTGGCCTTCGCGACCGGCGACTTCGAAGGGCTGGTTGATCACCAGACGCAGGGTCGGACGGGCGAAGTAAACTTCCTGGTCACGGCCGTTGACAGTGACCTTGCCCGAGCCGGGCTTGAGCCACACGCGGGCCACGGCGTCCTTGCGGCGGCCGGTGGCATACGAACGGCCCTGCGCATCGACTTCGCGAGCGCGGATCACGGCAGCGGGGCCGGTGCGGACAGGAGCGGCTTCACCAGCATCGGCCGGAGCGGCAGCCACGGGAGCGGCAGCGGTTAGGTCCTTGAGGTCGGCGAGGCTCGACACGGTGTTTTCGGTTTCGGCCATGATTATGCACCCACCTTGTTCTTGCGGTTCATCGAGGCGACGTCGAGCGCCACCGGCTGGGTGCCGCCATGCGGGTGCTCGGCACCGGCATAGAGGTGAAGGGCGCGCATCTGCGCACGGCCGAGCGGGCCGCGGGGGATCATGCGCTCAACCGCCTTTTCAAGCACACGCTCGGGGAAGCGACCACCGAGGACCTTGTCCGCGGTGACTTCCTTGATGCCGCCGGCATAGCCGGTGTGCTTGTAGTAGGTCTTGTTCTTCAGCTTGTTGCCGGTGAACTTGACCTTGTCGGCGTTGATCACGACAACGTGATCGCCGCAATCGACGTGCGGGGTGTAGCTCGGCTTGTGCTTGCCGCGCAGATGGTTGGCGATGACGACGGCGAGACGGCCGACAACCATGCCTTCAGCATCGATCAGATGCCAGTTCTTCTCCACCTCGGCCGGCTTGATCGACCGGGTGACCTTGCTGAGAGCCTTCATGGCTACGGGTTCCCTGGATATTCGGTGCGTCGATCCAAGCGGGAATCCGCTACTTCACGACGAAGGAAGCGCGCCTTTGTTGCAAATGCCCGCGAGAGTCAAGCAAACTGCGGGTTTTCCGAGAGGTAAAATAATACCTCTTCCAATCTGCTGCTTTGCGACGCGCCTTATTGATCACCAAACTTTAGTGCCAACCTGAAGGCAAGCGGCGCAAAGATCGCAGGAATGACGCTCAGCAGTCCGATGGCGCTGCTTGTTAGGAACCAGAGTGCAAGGGTGCTCGCCAGTACGGCAATGGCCGAAGCACTTACGCTCCATGGCCAAGGATGCACCCGGATTGGATCTGCAAATACTACCCCGAACACCGTCGCCAATGCGAGAAAAGGCAAACCCGAGAGAAACAGAAGCTTGGCGACCCAAAGTCCTTCCCGACCCGTGACAAGGATTGGAAGAAACGCAGCTGCATATGCGGCCATCACAGCGAGCAAGACGAGAACTCGATTGCGCTTTGTCGCAGATAACATCGTCTTGCCGCGACGACACAACGAATATTCATGGCAGAGTAGGCCCGCACTCTGCCTCCAGCCAGCCCAGCGTCGCCACTCCCGCCGCATTGCAGCGCCAGCCTGAAATGGCGGGCGCATCGTAGGGATGTAGAGCTTCGAGGCGCGCGACGGCGGCATCCAGCAAATCGGCGCGGGTCTTGAGCAGGACGGCGACTTCGCTGCCCTCGCCGCGCTCGCCATTCCAACGGTAGAGCGAGCGGACGGCGGGGAGGATGTTGGCGCAGGCGATCAGGCGCTCTTCGAGTAACTGACCTGCCGCCGCCTCGGCGCTCTCGACGTCGCCGAAGGGGCACCAGATCAGCGCGGCGGTCATTGCGCACCTTGTTTCGGGCGGCCGAGGATGTGGGCGCACCATACTGTGGTGGCGACGAGCAGCGCGCCGACCAGCTGGTGCAGCACACCGAGCCACAGGGCGACGCCGCTCCATACGGTGAAGATGCCGAGCAGGACCTGTGTGCCAAAGACCGAGTGGAGGACGACAGAAGCCTTGCGGTCCGTTTTGCGCAGCTTCCGGGCGACAACGACCAGCACGGCGACCAGGCCCCAAGCCCACCAGCGGTGGATGAAGTGGACGAGGAACGGATCGGACAACAGCGCGTGGCCTGCGCCCAGTGCCCAGTCGATGCCATCGGGATAGACCTTGCCCTGCATCAGCGGCCAGGCGTCCCAGTTGAACCAGCCGCCGCCGGCCGAAGTGCCTGCGCGCAGGCCCGCTACCAGCGCGCCGTAGAACAGTTGCAGCACCAGCATGATGAGCGCGAGCAGACCTATGCCGTGCAGGCGTGAGCGACCCTCGCCCTTGCCGAGCGCGATCAGATCAAGCGCGGTCCACACGAGGCCTGCAAGCGTGAACAGCGCGACCAGCAGGTGCGTGGCGAGGCGGAAGTGGCTAACCTTGACGTCGTTGACGATGCCCGACTTGACCATCCACCAGCCGACCGCACCCTGCAGTGCGCCCAGTGCCAGCAGCGCGAGCAGGCGGGGCTTGTAGCCTTCAGGGATGCGCCGCTTGATCCAGAACCACGCGAGCGGCGCTGCAAACACGAGGCCGATGGTGCGGGCGAGCAGGCGGTGGACCCATTCCCAGAAGAAGATGAACTTGTAGGTCTCGAGCGTCATGCCCGCCGGACCGTTGACCAGCTGGTACTGCGGCGTGGCGCGATAGGCGTCGAATTCGGCCTGCCATTGCGCCTCGGTAATCGGCGGCAGGGTGCCGCTGACCGGCTTCCACTCGGTGATCGAGACACCCGATTCGGTGAGGCGAGTGATTCCGCCGACCACGACGATGGCGAGGACCATGAAGGCGACAATGCACAGCCAGCGCGCAAGGGCAGTGGCATCGTTTCGCAGCTTGGGCGTGACGCTGTTAGTCATGGCTCCCGCCCCTGCTCCCGCCCTCCTCGAATCGCAATAGCGATTGTCGGGCAGTACCGTGGACATTCGGACAGGAGAGAATTTCGCCACATCGCCTTGTGTGATGTAACGTTGTAACATATATGAGCCTGCATGAGTGATGCCCTGCTTGCCTTGCGTGCCCGGCTTGACCGGATCGGCGTGCTCCTTTCGGGGCTGTGCCTGATTCACTGCGTGGCGGGGCTGTTCCTGGTCGGGATGCTGGGCATCGGCGGCGGTGTGCTGCTGAACCCGGACATACACCGCTGGGGCCTCGCCTTCGCGCTGGTCATCGGCGCGGCGACGATCGGGATCGGCGCGCTGCGTCATGGACGCTTGCTGCCATTGGCCATTGGCGGGTCGGGGCTGGCGCTGATGGGCGCAGCCGTTGCAGTTGGCCATGGCGATGCCGAAGTGGCGCTGACGGTGGGCGGCGTGATCCTCGTGGCAGTGGCGCACGTGATCAACATGCGCGCCTCTCACTAAGGCCATACTTGCACCCTGCCCCCGCGCCGCTAAAGCGGGCCGCATGACTGGAATGCTCTCCCTTGTCGTCAACGGCGAACCCCGCCGGGCCGCGCCCGGATCGATCGCCGATCTGGTGCGCAGCCTCGAACTCGAGCCGACCAAGGTTGCGGTCGAGCGCAATGGTGAGATCGTGCCTCGCTCCACGCTGGGCGACGTGGCGATTGCCGAGGGCGACGTTCTGGAAATCGTGCATTTCGTAGGTGGAGGACAAAGCGACGTGACGGATTCAAGCGATACCTGGACCGTTGCCGGCCGCACCTTCCGCTCGCGCCTGATTGTCGGCACCGGCAAGTACAAGGACTTCGAGCAGAACGCCGCCGCAGTCGAGGCCTCGGGCGCGGAGATCGTCACCGTGGCGGTGCGCCGCGTCAACGTGTCGGACCCCAAGGCGCCGATGCTGACAGACTATATCGATCCCAAGAAGATCACCTACCTCCCCAACACTGCCGGGTGCTTCGATGCCGAAAGTGCGATCCGCACGCTGCGCCTGGCGCGCGAGGCGGGTGGCTGGGATCTGGTGAAGCTCGAAGTGCTGGGCGAGGCACGCACGCTCTATCCCAACATGATCGAGACGATCCGCGCCACCGAAGTGCTGGCCAAGGAAGGCTTCCTGCCGATGGTCTACTGCGTGGACGATCCGATTGCGGCCAAGCAGCTCGAGGATGCGGGCGCCGTGGCGGTCATGCCGCTGGGCGCGCCGATCGGTTCAGGCCTCGGCATCCAGAACAAGGTGACGGTGCGGCTGATCGTCGAAGGGGCCAAGGTGCCGGTGCTGGTCGATGCCGGCGTGGGCACGGCTTCGGAAGCGGCCGTGGCGATGGAACTCGGCTGCGACGGCGTGCTGATGAACACCGCGATTGCCGAAGCCAAGGACCCGATCCGCATGGCCCGGGCGATGAAGCTGGCAGTGCAGGCCGGGCGCGATGCCTATCTTGCCGGACGCATGCCAACGCGCAAGTATGCCGATCCAAGCAGTCCGCTGGCGGGATTGATCTAGGTTCCGAGGCACTGCCCCCCAGCCTTCGCGGGGGCGCAAGTCCGAAAACTTAACCCACAACCCCTGCAGCCGCCAGCACGGCCAGCGTCAGGATATCGGGCGCCAGCGAGGTCATCGGTGCGATCTGGACGGGCTTCTCCATGCCCAGCAGCATCGGGCCGATCACGGCATTGCCAGCCAGTTCGCGCAGCAGCTTGGCCGAGATGTTGGCCGATTGCAGGCCCGGCATGATCAGCACGTTGGCCGGAGCGGAAAGGCGGCTGAACGGATAGTTGGCCATGACCTTGGGGTTCAAGGCAGCATCCGGGGCCATTTCGCCTTCGTATTCGAAGCCCGGGTCTTCGGCATCGAGAATGGCCACCGCACCGCGGATCGATTCCAGCCAGCGGCCATAGGGATTGCCGAAGGTCGAGTACGACAGGAACGCAACGCGCGGTTCGTGGCCCATGCGCCGTGCGACGGCGGCCGTTTCCTTGGCGATATGCGCCAGGTCCTCGGCCGAAGGACGCTCGTTCACGGTCGTATCTGCCAGGAACACCGTATAGTTCTTGGCGACCATGAGATGGATGCCAAAGGGCAGGTGGCCGGGCTTGGGATCAAGAACGCGGCGCACTTCCTTCATCGACTGCGCGAAAGTACGCGTCATGCCGGTGATCAGTGCATCGCCATGGCCGAGCGCGACGAGCAGCGAGGCAAAGACGTTGCGGTCCTGGTTGACCATGCGCTTGACGTCACGCTCAAGATAGCCGCGGCGCTTGAGGCGTTCATAGAGGTAGGCAACCATCTCGGGCACCAGCGGCGAGACCGCGGAATTGTGGATTTCATAGGACGAAGGATCGCTGACGCCGAGTTCGGTCAGCAGATCGAGCACGCCCTGGGTGCGTCCGACCAGCACCGGGGTGCCATAGCCGAAGTCCTTGAACTGGATCGCGGCACGCAGCACCACCTCGTTCTCTGCCTCGGCAAAGACGACGCGCTTGGGATTGTCCTTAGCCTGGGCGAACACGTTGGTCAGGACCGAGGTTGTCGGGTTGAGGCGCGCCTTGAGACTGGTGCGATAGGCGTCCATGTCCTCGATCGGCTTCTGCGCCACGCCCGAATCCATCGCTGCCTGCGCCACTGCCGACGACACGACTTCCATGAGGCGCGGATCGAACGGTGCGGGAATGATGTAGTCGAGACCGAAGGTGTGGTTGATGCCGTAGGCGGCAGCGACTTCCTCGGGGACAGGCTCGCGAGCGAGCTGGGCAATCGCCTCGGCTGCCGCGATCTTCATTTCTTCGTTGATCGCGGTCGCCTGAACGTCGAGCGCGCCGCGGAAGATGAAGGGGAAGCCAAGGACGTTGTTGACCTGGTTCGGATAGTCCGACCGGCCCGTGGCGATGATGCAATCCGGGCGCACCGCCTTTGCTTCGGGCGGAGTGATTTCCGGGTCCGGGTTGGCCATTGCGAAGATGATCGGCTGCGGCGCCATCTTGGCCATCCAGTCCGATTTCAAGGCCCCGGCTGCCGAAAGGCCAAGGAAGATGTCTGCGCCGACCAGAGCATCCTCGAGGCTCCGGGCCGAAGTATCGACCGCGTGCGCGCTCTTCCACTGGTCCATGCTGTTCTCGCGGCCGCGGTAGATCACGCCAGAACGGTCGCACATGATGACGTTGTTGTGGCGCACGCCCATCGCCTTGATCAACGCGGTACAGGCAATGGCCGCAGCGCCCGCGCCGTTGACGACAACCTTGACGTCCTCGAGCTTGCGTCCGGTCAGGTGGCAGGCATTGAGCAGACCTGCGGCGGAAATGATTGCCGTGCCGTGCTGGTCGTCGTGCATCACCGGTATCTTCAGGCGGTCCTTCAGGGCCTGTTCGATGATGAAGCATTCGGGCGCCTTGATATCTTCAAGGTTGATGCCACCGAACGAGGGCTCCATCAGCGCAACAGCTTCGATGAAAGCGTCGGGATCTTCGGTGGCGAGCTCGATGTCGATCGAATCGACGTCGGCAAAGCGCTTGAAAAGCACGGCCTTGCCTTCCATCACTGGCTTGGAGGCCAGCGCGCCAAGGTTGCCAAGCCCAAGGATGGCAGTGCCATTGGAAATCACGGCAACAAGGTTGCCCTTGGCGGTGTAGTCATAGGCGGTGGCGGGATCTTCGGCGATCGCGCGGACCGGGACCGCGACGCCGGGAGAATAAGCCAGCGACAGATCACGCTGGGTCGCCATCGGCTTGCTGGCGATGATCTCGATCTTACCGGGGCGAATCGTGTTGTGGTAGAAAAGCGCCTCGCGTTCGGTGAAGCGGACGTTGCTTTCCTCGGACATGGTTCCCCCGTATCTGACCGGACTTGTTGTGATGGCAGTGTCCGACCTTTGACGTTACGTCAAGGCGCGCGGACACTGCAGAGTCGATGCAAATCAATCGAAAATGCCGGATGCGGAATCGGACTGCCGGTTTAGAGGTCCTTCGGCTGCCACGTCGGGATGCCGAGCCGCCTTACCTTGAACAACAGGCTGCGGCCCTCCTGCCAGACCAGTTGCAAGCGAGGATCGGCGCGTCGCGGCAGGCCAGTGTCGATCAGCCAGACATAGTCCACGCGCTCGATCGGGGCGTACTTCAGCGCGGTATCGACGCTGCGACGCCAGCCACCGGCGCAACCGCGCGACCAGACGAACTCTGAAGGGTCCGCCGTGAAGTTGCGACCCGGACGAAAGCGCGGCACGACCATGTGCAGGCCGGGGACCGCCCAGTTGTCGTTGACCCAGGCCTGCCGGTAGAGGCTCGCGAGGCTGGCGAGGTGATCGCGGCGGGTGTTGCGCCAGGATTCGTCGAGGCACGAATGCTCCACGAAAGCGAGGACGCGGCTGCCGGGTTCGACATGGGTCAGCGCGGAAAGCTGCTTGTTGTAGTCTTCGGCATAGCCGTTGAAGCTCCATGCCGTCACGGTGAGGCGCACGGCGAGCAGGGCCATGCCGGCATAAGCGACCGCGCGCGCCCACTGCGGGCGGCGGGCGCCGCTCCAGTCCTGCAGGCCGAGGCCGAGCATGGCCGCGACCGGAAGGATGCGGATGTCGACGAAGGCCGAACCGTTGATGTCGCTCGGGATCGCAAGGAAAAGCAGGAACACCATCAGCGCGGGCATGCCCTGCCGGAAGCGCCACTTTGCGCCGAGGAACGGCCCGACCAGCACCAGCAGGCAGGCGATGATCGTGGTCCCGGCATCGAGCAGCTTGGACTGGTCGCGCAAGGTCAGCACGAAGGACCACGCCTTCTGGTCCCAGCGCCAGATGTTCATCGACTGGACGGGCGGCGAAAACGCCTTCCACAGCACGATCGTGATCACCGTGGCCAGCAGCGGCCAGCAAGCTTGCCAGAGGCGCAAGCCAATCGCCTTCCAGTCAAGCGTGCGCAGCCACTGGCGGTTGGTCAGGTCGCGCCAGCGCCAGCCTTCGGGCAGTTCGTCCATCGCGCGGCCGAAAGCATGGGCGCCTACCAGCAACGCCAGCAGCAGGCCGCCGATCGCGTGGCAGAGCATTGCCACCGGCTGCGCAACCACGAGCATCGCGGCGCGCGCCTTTGGGTTGCGCTGTTCAAGCCAGAGCGAGGCGCCGAACGCGGTCAGCGAAAGGCCGGTGGCAAGGATGTAGTTGAGGAAGCCCGTCAGCAGCGGGAAACTGAACACGAACATCAGCGACCATGCCGCGGCGTGCCCACCCTTGGGATTGAGCATGCGGATGGTCCACAAGCAGCCGCCTGCAAACAGGCCCGTGGCAAGCACCGTGCTCCACCAGCCTGCAGCGAGGATGCCGAACTGCGCTCCGAGCACCTTCATCAGCACGCCGCCGCCGATGTTCAGGGTGAACACCCACTTCCAGGTGAAGTACTGTTCGAGCGGGTTGCCGGGGCCGGCAGCCTCGATCGCGGCGGCGCCCATGTGGCCGGGCACGTCGATCAGTGGCGGCACTTCGACCAGCGCGAAGGGGGCGCAAACGAGCAGCACTGCAATGAGGATGCCGGGGCCCGAAAGCCACGGCAGCGCTCCTGCGCGCGCCCAAGCGGCCTTCAGACCCTGGAGCCAATCCTTTTCGCGGACTTGCGTCAAACCGTAAGTACCCCCACAAGACCGGAACCGTCCCCATGCTGCCTGCTCTGCACAGGCTGTGCGCTGGAGTTGCGGATATCCCGGTGTCGATGGTTTGAGAAACACGTCGCGCTCGTCTAGCCACGTGCGCGTGACGCCTAATGCCCCAACTCCGATGATGGCGCAATATCTTGCGCTTAAACAGCAGGCTGGCGACTGCCTGCTGTTCTACCGCATGGGCGACTTCTTCGAGCTGTTCTTCGACGACGCCAAGATCGCCGCGCAAGTCCTCGACATCGCGCTGACCAGCCGCGGCGAACACGGCGGCGCGCCGATTCCGATGTGCGGCGTGCCGGTCCATTCCGCCGAGGGCTACCTTGCCCGGCTGATCAAGGCGGGCTGCCGCGTGGCCATCGCCGAACAGGTCGAAACGCCCGAGGAAGCGAAGAAACGCGGTGGTTCGAAGGCGCTGGTGGCGCGCGACATCGTCCGATTCGTGACAGCGGGCACGTTGACCGAGGAAGCACTGCTCGAACCGCGCCGGGCGAACGTGCTGGCCGCGGTGTGCGAGGTGCGCGGCGCGATCGGCATTGCCGCCTGTGACATCTCCACGGGCCGCATGGAGCTTGAGGAATGCGCGCCCGATGAGATGGGCGCGGCGCTGGCCCGGCTTGGCGCGAGCGAGGTGGTCGCGCCAGAATCATGGGAGAACGCGCCGATTGATTGCGTTCCTCGTCCGAATCGGTCGTTCGGCAGCGACGAAGGCGAGACGCGGCTGAAGGCCGTGCATGGGGTCTCCACACTCGACGGATTCGGGCAGTTCAGCCGCGCCATGCTGGCTGCGGCGGGCGGTCTCGTCGCCTACCTCGATCATGTCGGCCGTGGCGCGCTGCCCCTGATCCTGCCGCCGGTGGCGCGCGAGGCCGGCACGCACATGGCGATGGACGAAGCCACGCGCAGCAGCCTTGAGATACTGGTCAGTTCGAGCGGTACCCGGCGAGGCTCGCTGGTCGAGGCGATTGATCGCTGCGTAACCGGGGCCGGGGCGCGACTCCTGGCCGAGGACCTGTCAGCTCCGCTCACCGATACGCGCGCGATCAACCGGCGGCTGGAACTGGTCAGCTGGCTCCACGACGATCCGCTGCTGCGGGGCGACATCCGCGGCATCCTGCGCAGTTTGCCCGACGTCGGCCGTGCGCTGGGCCGGGTCGTGGCCGGGCGTGGCTCTCCACGCGATCTTGGCCAGTTGCGCGACGGGCTTTCCGAGGCACGCCGCCTGCACGACGTGCTGCGCGCGCGCTCCGACCGGCCCGGCCCGCTCGACGAGATGCTGCCCTCGCTATCGGGCCATGGCGCGTTGTGCGATCTCTACGCCCGTGCGCTGGTGCCAGCGCCGCCGACCGAACGGTCGCAGGGTGGCTATATCGCCGAGGGCTACGACGCCGCGCTCGACGAGTTGCGCCGGGTTTCCGGCAACGCCCGCCGAGCCATTGCGGCGCTGGAGGCGAAGTACCGCGACGATACCGGGGTCACCGCGCTGAAGATCCGCCACAACGGCGTGCTGGGCTACTTCATCGAGGTTCCGGCGCGCCACGCCGACCGGCTGATGGCGCCCGAATCAGGCTTTACCCACCGCCAGACCATGGCGGGCGCAGTGCGCTTCAATGCGCTGGCCCTGCACGAGGAAGCCAGCCGGATTGCAGAAAGCGGTGGCCATGCGCTGGCAGCGGAAGAAGCGCATTTCGAGGATCTCGTCTGTCACGCCGTGCGCGCCAGGGAAGCGATCGCTGCCACGGCGGCAGCACTTGCCCGCATCGACGTGGCTGCGGGACAGGCCGAGCGAGCGGCCGAAGGCGGCTGGGCGCTCCCCCGCGTGGTGGACGAGCCCTGTCTTGAGATCACCGGCGGGCGGCATCCGGTTGTCGAGGCAGCGCTGGCGGCCAAGGGCGAGCGTTTTGTCGCCAACGACTGCTGCCTGCATCCGCAGGATCGGCTCTGGCTGGTCGGCGGGCCGAACATGGGCGGTAAATCCACCTTCCTGCGCCAGAACGCGCTGATCGTGCTGCTGGCACAGGCCGGCGGCTTCGTGCCCGCGCAAGCCGCGACGATCGGCCTGGTCGATCGCCTGTTCAGCCGCGTCGGCGCATCGGACAATCTGGCGCGCGGCCGCTCGACGTTCATGGTCGAAATGGTCGAGACGGCGGCGATCCTGTCTCAGGCGACCGAGCGCAGTTTCGTCATCCTCGACGAGGTTGGCCGGGGCACATCGACCTACGATGGCCTGTCGTTGGCCTGGGCGGTGGCAGAGGCAATCCATTCGATCAACCGCTGCCGCTGCCTGTTCGCCACGCACTACCACGAGCTCTCGCGTCTTGCCGAAGCTTACGATTCGCTCTCGCTCCACCACGTCCGCGCGCGGGAATGGAAGGGCGATCTGGTGCTGCTGCACGAACTGGCGGAAGGGCCGGCAGACAAGTCCTATGGCCTTGCCGTGGCGCGGCTGGCAGGCGTGCCGGCGCCTGTGATCAAGCGCGCCAAGTCGGTGCTGGAAAAGCTCGAGAAAGGCCGCGCCGCCACCGGCGGCCTTGCCGCAGGGCTCGACGACCTGCCTCTGTTCGCCGCCGCGATCGAAGCGGCAGAGGAAAAGGTCGACGCCCTGCGCGAGCGCCTCAACGGCCTCGACATCGATGCGCTGTCGCCCCGCGAGGCTTTGGATCTGCTCTATCAGCTGAAAGCCCAAGCCAATGGTTGAACTGACGCAGCTCGGGACCAAGCGTGCGCTGTTCGTGATGGCAGCAGAGCCTGAATATGGCCCGCACCTGCGCGCGCGGTTCGTGCCGCTGATTACGGGAATCGGCCCGGTCGAGGCGGCGCTGCACGCAGGAATTGCGCTGGCGCGACTGGAGGCGGCAGGCACACTGCCCGACCTGATCGTCTGCCTCGGCTCGGCCGGATCGCGGCGCTGCGCTCTGGGCTCGATCCACCAGATCGGCAGCGTTTCGTGGCGCGACATGGACGCCTCGGCGCTGGGCGTGGAGCCGGGCGTGGTGCCCTATCTCGATGAGCCCAAGGACCTGCCGCTGGACACGCCGCTGGACCTGCCCATCGCCACGCTATCGAGCGGCGGCGACGTTGTCAGCGGCGATCACTGGAACCGGGTGAGCGCCGACATGGTCGACATGGAAACCTACGCCGTCGCCCGCGCCGCCCGCACCTTTGGCGTGCCGCTGGTGGGCCTGCGCGGCGTGTCAGACGGCCCCGGCGAACTGGCCGGCGCGCACGACTGGCACAAGCTGCTGGGCTACCTCGACGGCGAACTCGCCAAGGCGGTGGACCTTCTGGCAGCGCATTACTGCTGATCTACTCGGCCCGGTTGTACTTGCCGGTTTCAAAATCGCGCATGAAAGCGCTGCCGATTGGCGCATCCAGCAGGGCAAGGAAGCTGTCATCCCTGTTCAGCACGGCGCCCAACGCGACGTAGCTGGCTGTGCGGTCATCGAGAGGATCGGCATCAGGATGGCCATCCATCCCCCGTATTCGCCAACCGCTGTCGGGGTCTTTGTCGTCCTCGCCAGCCATGTCCGGCTCTTCGCGATAGATGTATTCGACCGGCACGCTTCCATCCAGCACGCAATCGTCGACGAGGCAGCGTTCCCAGTAGCTCTGATGCCGATGGAATGGCGGATGTGCTTCAGGATTGTCCCATTCGATATCGAGGATGTGCCCGACACCGAACGCCACCTCCAAGCCGATCTCCAGTCCCGGCTCCCACGGCTGATTGTCCAATGTTCCTGTGAAATCGAGCCCAGACTTGCGGGTGACTTTCGCCCACATGCGCTCTCCACTGTACTGCTGCGTCTCCCACTCATACTCGAAACCAAGCTTCACCAGATCGCCGACCGACACCTGCACCCGCTCCTCAAGCAGCGGGATGAAGAAGGTATAGGGAGATTCGGCAACAGCGGCATCGGCGTCGCGCAGATGGAAAGGGAAGCTGTCCGTCACAGAGACAGGAACAGCCCCGCCAGCGCGGCGCTCATCAGGTTGCTGAGCGCGCCTGCCACCAGCGCGTGGATGCCGAGCTTGGCGATGACCGGGCGCTGGTTGGGGGCAAGGCCGCCAGTTACCGCCATCTGGATCGCGATCGAGCTGAAGTTGGCAAAGCCGCAGAGCGCGAAGGTGACGATGGCAACGGTGTGGGCCGACAGCGCGGTGTCCTTGCCGAGTTCGATGAAGGCGACAAATTCGTTGAGCACGATCTTGCTGCCGAACAGGCCACCAGCCTGCATCGCCTCGGTCCAGCCATCGGCACCCAGCAGGTAGAACACCGGCGCGAAGACATAGCCCAGCACCATCTGGAACGAGAGGTCGGGCGTGCCGAACCAGCCGCCGATCCAGCCGAGCACGCCGTTGGCGAGCGCGACCAGCGCGACGAACGCCAGCACCATGGCGCCCACGGCGACGGCGAGCTTCACCCCGGTCTGCGCCCCTTGGCTTGCCGCCATGATGATATTGGCGGGGCGCTCTTCCTCGTCCGAGGCGAGGCTGGGTTTCACGTGCGGGTTGGGCAAGGCTTCGTCGGCAACTTCGGCGGGCACCGGCGGCTCGTCGGGCATCATCAGCTTGGCCATCAGAATCCCGCCCGGCGCCGACATGAAGGCCGCGGCGACCAGATAGTCGATGCGGATGCCCATGCTGGCGTATGCCGCAAGGATCGTGCCTGCGACGCCCGCCATGCCCACCGTCATCACGGTGAACAGCTGGCTGGGGTTGAGCGCGGCAAGATAGGGCCTGATCACCAGCGGTGATTCGCTCTGGCCGACGAAGATGTTGCTGGCGGCGCAGAGCGATTCGACCTTGCTGATGCCGGTCACTTTCTCGAGCGCGCCACCGATCCAGCGGATCACCAGCTGCATCACGCCAAGGTAGTAGAGGATCGAGATCAGCGCGGCGAAGAACACGATCACCGGCAAGGCCGAGATGGCAAAGCTGGTGCCGCCGATCGCCGGGTCCGCCAAGGGGCCGAAAAGGAAGGCCACACCGGCGCGGGCGAAGCCTAGCAGGCTTTCGACCCCGCCCGCTGCGCCCTGCAGCAGGCGATTGCCGACCGGCACGTACAGCACCAGCGCGGCGAAACCCGCCTGCAGGGCAAAGGCCGCGGCTACCACGCGCAGGCGGATCGCCCGGCGGTTCGACGAGAGCAGGAAGGCGAGGGCAAGGATGAGCACCATCCCGAGAAGACTTGAAGCGACACGCATCGGGAAGGATCTGCTCCGCACGCAAATTGGTTTCAGCCGAATCTAATAGCGAATTGGCGGGAGGTTAAAAGCGCGCTATCGGCCCGAAATGCACGATACCACCGCGCCAGCCTTCGCAATCCCCCGTTCGCTGTTCCTCTTCGCGCTGTTCTATGGCGGCATGGTGACGTTGGGCGGTGTGCTGGGAGCAAAGCAGGTTGCGCTTGGTCCGCTGGCGGTGGAGGCCGGGATATTTCCCTTCCTCACTCTCGTCGCCATTTCCAGCGGGATAGCCGAGCTTCATGGCAAGGACGCCGCAGACCGCCTTGTCCGCTATGGCTTCCTGCCGCTGGCCTTTGCCATCGCGCTGACGTTGTTCGTGCTGAACCTGCCGACTGACCCGGGCATGTACGAACCGGCCAAGGAAGCCTTCCCGATCATCCTTGGCCAATCGTGGCGCATGATGCTAGCCGGGATCATGGCCTATGGCGTGTCGGTGACGCTCAACGTGTGGATCTTCAACCGCCTGCGCGGTGCGGCAGGGCGGTTTCTTGCTGTGCGTGGTTTCATTGCCGCGGCACTTTCGCAGGTTGTCGATACCCTGATCTTCATTTCGGTTTCGTTCTATGGCGTACGGCCTATTGCCAGCCTGATGGCGGGCCAGATGCTGGCCAAGGTCGTGCTGTCGACAGTGCTGGTGCCGCTGATCATTGCGCTGGTGATGAAGATCGGTCGCAGGCTCGACAGCCCATCCTGATTGGACGGCATAAGCTGCCGTCACGCGCGCAACGCCAATATTGGATTCTGCAAGCATTGCGCGTAAGGGCGCGCGCATGAGCCAGAACCACGACCCCGCGATGCTTGCCAAGGCAGAGACCCTGACCGAGGCGCTGCCCTATCTCCAGCGCTATGCCGGCAAGACTTTCGTGGTGAAGTATGGCGGCCACGCGATGGGCGATCCCGAACTGGCGCAGGACTTTGCCGAGGACATCGTGCTGTTGAAGGCCGTGGGCATCAACCCGGTCGTCGTCCACGGCGGCGGGCCGCAGATCGGGCGGATGCTAAAGGCGCTGGGCATCGAATCGCAGTTCGTCGACGGCCTGCGCGTAACCGACAAGCAGACCGCCGAAGTGGCTGAAATGGTCCTGGCCGGCGCCATCAACAAGGAACTGGTCAGCTGGATCGCCCGCGCGGGCGGCAAGGCCATCGGCATTTCCGGCAAGGATGGCGGCATGGTGGTCGCCCGCAAGGTCCAGTCGAAGAAGTCGCCCAAGGCCATCGAGGGCGAGGATGGCGATCCGATCGTGGTCGACCTCGGCTTCGTGGGCGAGCCCGACCGCATCGACACGACCGTGATCGACACCATCGTAAACGCCGGGATGATTCCCGTGATCGCGCCGATCGGCGTCGGCGAGGATGGCGAGACCTACAACATCAATGCCGACACCATGGCAGGTGCGATTGCCGCCGCACTCGGTGCCTCACGCCTGTTCCTGCTGACCGACGTTCCGGGCGTGCTCGACAAGGACAAGAACCTGCTGACCGACCTCAGGCCCGCCGACATCGCGCGACTGGCCGAAGACGGCACCATCAGCGGCGGCATGATCCCCAAGCTCGAGACATGCGTCCACGCCGTCGAGGCGGGCTGCGAGGCGACGGTCGTGCTTGATGGCCGCGTGCCCCATGCCATGCTGCTGGAGATCTTCACCGCGCGCGGTGCGGGGACGCTGATCCGCGCCTGAGGCGCCGATCCGACCGGAGATTATGTTTCCATTAAGCGCGGAACCGGATCGGCCCGCGTTCGTCCCTGCGGCATGATCCGCACCGCTCTTGTCACGGCCGCCATGTCGGCGCTGGTCTTTCACCTTGGCGGTTGTCAGCGGGGACCGGCGTCGCCTGCAGAAGACAGCACCGCGATGGCTGCGCCCGCTGCTCAGCCGACAGCCGGTCCTGCACAGCGATTGGAGCCTGCAGCATCCGGAAAAGTGGCTCAGCCCTCTCTTGCCAAGCGGCCCGAGGACGTGCTCGATGCCTTTGCCGCCGCCATCGAAGCCCGCGACTGGCGCAGTGTCCGCGCTTTCTGGGCAGACAAGGGGGATCGCAGCGGCATGGACGCGAGGCTTTTCGCCGAGACTTGGGGCAGGCTCAAGGCTCCTTCGGTAGTGATCGGCGAAGGCCAGCAGGAAGGCGCGGCGGGTTCGATCTATTATACCGCCCCGGTGGTCATAACCGATGGTGACCGCACGATAACGGGCGACGTGATCTTGCGAAGGGTCAACAACGTGCCCGGAGCGTCGGCGGAGCAGCTGCGCTGGCATATCGACAGCACGACGCTCAACCCAGGCAAGCCCTGAGGACAACAGCGGCGAAGCTTGCCTAAATTGTAAGTAGCACATACAGAGCCGCGCAAGTGTCGCCCCGTAGCGAAACTGCGGGCACTTGTGGCCCGGCAAGAGGGTCGGCTAGGAGCATGGCTCGCTCTCAATCTACCGACGAGGATATGCACCGATGCTGCTTTACACGCTGATCGCCATGATCAACTACCTCGTGAACATCCTTGTCGTAGTCGTCATCGTGCAGTTCGTGCTGAGCCTGCTCATCTCGTTCAATGTCGTCAACATGCACAACAACGCGGTTGCCGCGGTGTGGAAGGCCCTGAACGCTATCCTTGAGCCGATGCTGCGCCCGATCCGCAAGATCCTGCCCGATACCGGCGCGCTCGATTTCTCGCCGATGGTACTGATCATCGGCCTTAACCTGCTGACGATCCTGCTGAGCGGCATTGCCGCATCCTCGGCGGGAATGTGACACACAAACTCGCTGGATTATAGACGATGACTGCTGCCGTGATCGACGGAAAGGCCTTCGCCGCCACCCTGCGCGCCCGCGTGGGCGATCTTGCCGCTGCGTTCGAGGCCCAGGCCGGGCGCAAGGCTGGCCTGGCCGTGGTGCTGGTGGGCGAGGACCCGGCAAGCCAGGTCTATGTCCGCTCCAAGGGCAAGAGCACGGTGGAAGCGGGCATGAACAGCTTCGAGCACAAGCTGCCAGCCGAAACGTCCGAGGCCGATCTGCTGGCGATGGTCGAGCAGCTCAACGCCGATCCAGCGGTCGACGGCATCCTCGTGCAGCTGCCGCTCCCGAAGCACATCGACGAGCAGAAGGTGATCGCCGCGATCAACCCCGACAAGGACGTCGACGGCTTCCACGTCACCAACGCCGGCCGCCTTGCCGTGGGCCAGCCGGGTTTCGTGCCCTGCACGCCGCTTGGCTGCCTGATGCTGCTCAAGGACAAACTCGGCAATCTATCGGGCCTCGACGCGGTGGTGATCGGCCGGTCCAACATTGTCGGCAAGCCGATGGCGCAGTTGCTGATCGCGGAAAGCTGCACGGTGACGGTGGCGCACAGCCGCACGAAGAACCTCGCAGACGTGGTGAAGCGGGCTGATATCGTCGTGGCTGCCGTTGGCCGACCAGAGATGGTCAAGGGAGACTGGATCAAGCCCGGCGCGACCGTGATCGACGTAGGCATCAACCGCGTGCCCGGCGCCGAAGCAGGCAAGACCAAGCTGGTGGGCGATGTCGACTATGAAAGCGCCGCGCAAGTCGCCTCGGCCATCACGCCGGTGCCCGGTGGCGTCGGCCCGATGACAATCGCGGTGCTGCTGCGCAACGCGCTCGTCGCGGCCTATCGCAACGAAGGTCTGGATCTGGCGGCGGACGCAATCTGATCTGCCCCTTGGCGGGATAGGTTTGGCGGGGTGGGCAGGCTGCAGCGCATCGGCTAGGCTGGTGTGATGAAGCGCCTGATCCCCCTCGCATTCCTCCTTGCAGACACGCCCGCACTCTCTCAATCGGCCCCGGATTCGCAAGGGCCTGGCCGCCCGCAGCGCGCCTATGCCAATCCTTCTGCGCTGATCGCCGCGGACATCGGCTTTGCCCGGCTGGCGCGGGAGAGGGGACAATGGACCGCCTTCCGCGAGACGGCGGACGAGACCGCCGAGATGTTCGAAGACGGACGCCAGCTGGCCAGGACATTGCTCAAGGACCGCAAGGACCCGCCCGCGACGGTAAAGTGGGCTCCGCACCTTGCATGGATCAGCTGTGACGGCACCGCAGGGCTGACCTATGGCGCATGGCAGGGACCGTCGGGAGGGGACGGCGAATACGTCACCGTGTGGCAGCGCCAGTTCAAGGGCAAGGTCGATTGGAAATGGGTGCTCGATGACGGGCAGGACCTCGCCTCGCCCTTGCGCGAGGTGGACTGGGCCGAGGGCAAGGTTGCCGATTGCCCGGCCCGTCCTCGTCCGCCGGGAGACCCAGCGCCGCAGCCCGGCAGCAAGCGCGAGCGCAAGGAGGACAGCAAGCTGCCGCCCATGCGTCCGCTTGCCGGAGCCATTCCGGCAGCCGAAGGCGGCGACAGCAAGGACGGCCAATCGCGCGACGGCAGCCTGGCCTGGCGTTCGACCGTTCTGCCTGACGGCAACCGTCGCTTCACTGCTTGGATCTGGAAAGACGGCGCGATGCGCGAAGCGATCGCGCGCAACTTCAAAGCGAACGGAGCCTGAGGCGATGCTGCAGCTATTCCTCTCCGCCTTCGTCACGCTGTTCGTGGTGATCGACCCGCCCGGCTGTGCGCCGATCTATGCGGGCCTCACCGCCAACGCGACGGCGAAACAGGCGTTCTCCATGGCCTTGCGCGCCTGCCTGATCGCCACCGGCATCCTGCTGGTCTTTGCATTGTTCGGCGAGGATCTGCTGGGCGCATTGCACATCGAACTCGACAGCTTCCGCATTGCCGGCGGCATCATGCTCTTCCTGATCGCGCTCGACATGGTGTTCGAGAAGCGCACCGAACGGCGTGAGGAGCGGGCCGAGAAGGTACGGTCCGCCCAGCCGCAGGTGGAGGACGTCTCGGTCTTCCCGATGGCCATGCCGATGCTTGCCGGCCCCGGCTCGATCGCATCGGTGATGCTGCTGACGGCACGGGCCAACGGGCTGGAGGAAACCGCCGTGATCCTTGGGGCGCTCGCCGTGGTGATGGTGCTGAGCTTCATCGCGCTGGTCGCGGCGCGGCCACTGATCCGGGCGCTGGGTTCGCAGGTGGAGGCGGTGATCACCCGCCTGCTCGGCGTGCTGCTGGCGGCTCTGGCAGCGCAGTTCGTGATTGACGGAATTCAGGCCCAGTTCTGAAGTTCGTTGCAACTACTGCAGCGTCACCCGCCCGCCATCGTCGCTGTCGCGCTTTCCGAAGAACTGCATGAGCTGGACCAGCAACTCGCAGCGGGCGGCGAGCGAGTCGGCTTCGAGCAAGGCCTGCTTGGCGGCGGCATCGAACGGAGCGATCTGGGAGACGCCGTTGATGAGCGACATGTCATCCAGCCGACCGACCGAATCCCAATCGACCGCATAGCCCTGTGCATCGGCGAAGCGGCGGGCTTCCTGTTCGAAGGAAGCGCGCTCGACCGCGCTTAGCGCTTCTGCCATGTCGTCGGCGAGGAGTTCGGCTTCGATCTGGCGGAACGGGGTGGTCACGTCCAGTTCGCGGATCATGCGGAACCTGGCGATGCCTTCAAGCACGAGATTGAACCGCCCGTCCTCCAGCGCCTCGACGTCGGCGATCTTGCCGACACAGCCCACGCTGAACAGCGGCGCGCCATCGACCGGCGATTGCGGCTGGATCATCGCGATGCGCCGATCACGCGCCAGTGAATCGCTGACCATCGCACGGTAGCGGGGTTCGAAGATATGCAGCGGCAGTTGCAGGCCAGGATAGAGCACCGCGCCTGTCAGCGGGAAGATCGACAGGCGCGTCGTGTTTGCGCTCGCGCCCATCGCGCTCAACCGAACAGCACGGCGGAGAGCTTGCGCCGCGTGGCCGCAACCCAGGGATCCTCCAGCCCGATCGCTTCGAAAATCTGCAGCAGGCGGGCCTTGGCCGCGCCCTCGTTCCACTCGCGGTCGGCGGCGATCATGGCAAGGAGCTTGGCGGCAGCCTCGTCTCGCTGGCCGGCGGCATAGAGTCCGTTGGCGAAGGCAAGCTGGGCGTCCATGTCGGCCGGGCGTTCTGCCGCCGCAGCGCGCAGGGCAGCGAGTTCGCCCTCTTCCGGCGCATCCTCGGCCAGTGCCAGCGCGGAGCGCGCTTGAGCGAGGGCCGGATCCGCAGCGAGCTTGGGGTCGAGCGAATCGAGTACGGCCTGTGCTTCGTCCTTCTGGCCTGCCGCGATCAATGCGCGCACGAGGCCGGCGTGGGCCTGAGCATTATCGGGCGCGATCTCGACGATCTGGGCAAAGATGCTGGCCGCGCGTTCGCCATCGCCTTCCGCCAGCACTTCCTCGCCCATGGCAAGCAGCGGCGTCACGTCCTGCTCGGGCTCGCCCGCCTGCACCGGCAGCTTGGCGAGGATCTGGTCGAGGTACTGCTTCAGCTGTGATTCGGTGCGCGCAGGTGTCAGGTCCGCCACCGGCTGGCCCTGAAACATCGCATAGACCGTGGGGATCGAGCGTACCTGGAACTGCGCGGCGATGAACTGTTCCTCGTCGACGTTGACCTTGGCGAGGACCACGCCCTTGTCGGCATATTCTGCGGCGACCTTTTCGAGCACTGGCGTGAGCGCCTTGCACGGCCCGCACCACTCCGCCCAGAAATCCAGGATGACGAGCTTGGTCATCGACGGCTCGACCACGTTCTTGCGGAAGCGGTCCACTGCCTTCTGTTCGTCGAGATTGAGCCCCATGCTGGCCAAGATGCGTCTCCGGTCGATGTTTTCAGGTTTGCCGCACAATGTGGGAACGCTTCGCGCTTCGGCAAGGGGAATCGGGGGTTTTGCGAAAGACTTCGCCTTCGATGCATTTTTGGTGTTGCGCTCTTTCCGAGTCGCCGTTAGAGGCCCCCACACCCCAGCCGGACGGGGCACTTCCCACCGGCCAGAAACGCACGAGCGGGCGTAGCTCAGGGGTAGAGCACAACCTTGCCAAGGTTGGGGTCGAGGGTTCGAATCCCTTCGCCCGCTCCAGTTTCTCCAGCAAAAACAAGCACTTATTAACACCCGGGTCAGCGACCTGGGACCCTCGGGTAACGATGGGGTAACTTACCCCACTTCGCTAGGCAGCGTTACGCCTACCTCAGGACTGATCTTTCGGCGGAATTGGGAGCCTTCGTGGCTTCGTACCGCCCGACCAGCGGAGTCTTGCAGCAAGATCGCCGCAATCCCCATCACTGGTCCAGCCGGACCAGTCCAAGTATCGATTCTCCCAGACAGCCGCCCGCCCACAGGGCCGCTACAGAGGAGAAACCGCCGTGCCCGCCACCCTACCCAATGGCCTATACAAGATAGCCTTCGAGACAGCCTCTGGGGCCGAATACGGGGTTGCTTACCTCCAGGACGGCAAGCTGCGCGGCGGCGACAGCGGCATGGCCTACGTGGGGAGCTACCAGATGGATGGCGACCTACTTACGGCTGACCTCTCGGTTACGCAGCACAGACACGTGCCGGGGGCTGTAAGCGCCCTGGGCTTTAACAACGTGCAGGTGCAGCTTGCCGGGCTGGTGGACGAAACCAACAACGTTGTGCGGTTGACTGGGACCAGCCCGATGTCGAAGAGCATCCGGTTCGGGGCCAGGCTGAGCTTGTTGGCGGACTAAATCTGATACCGCAATTCACACGGTGCGAATGACCAACTCAAGTTTCCAAACCTCTATCAGAAGGTAACGAAATTTCTTCGCGTTCCGCTATGAGTCCAACCAATCAATTTGCGTTGGCCCTTGTACAGCCGACTTATTCGAGAATCTGATTGCCTCATCAATCTTCTCTAGAACATACCGCGCTCCGTTTACTTGACCCTGCGCGTAACCCGGGTGGACACTCAGAGATTGAAACTGAGCAGTAAGGTACGCCTTGAGATTCTGGAGCAGGCCAACATTCTGAGCGAAAGTCAGACGTCCAACACGATTTTCAACTTGCATCAGATCAAACACGCGCGCTTCTAAAGTTTGGTCATTCATTGGCATTGTTGGCAACGTTGAGACGAGATATTCAGAGCGCCCTGCAAGCAGTCTCAGATGTGCCCACCCACTAGCCGTCGCCTTAACGCACTCGCCGGAGCTAAGTGTAGAGACGTTTGCCGAATCTGCCTCAATTAGTTCCTTCTTTAAAAGAAATTGAGCAGCATCGCTGATATCCTTTGACACATACCCATACTTTTCAAGATGATTTCTGAGCCTCTCAACTGCAACGAAGCCCATTTGCCCATTATCGCCAGGCACCTTTCGCTGACCGATAAGAAAAAAGAGACATTCTATTATTAAAAAATTGTTCGGTCTAACCCAGTTTGAATCACAATAAAATATGTTTGCGACAAATCCAGACGCGTCACTGAAAAATCTGTAATCTTGCCTCATGAGAATACGAAGTATCAGGTACTCGGGAAACTTTTTAGCCTGCCCGCCAGATGCAACAGTTGCAATTATATTTTCTGGCATATGGCCAGAATTTATAATTGCCATAAACATATCAAGAGCTTTTCGAACATTTCTCCCTGCAAGCGCCTCCATAACCCTAGATATATTTGATGTACGCTGAAATAACTCCAAATACACGGCTCGCAAGAAATCGCCGGCTTTATCCTTTGAGTATGAAATGTTAGCCCCAGAAGGAGTGCTGTACTTTATGACTTTTGGAGCTTCGTCTTCCAGCGCTTTTAGGCTTAACTCGAGCCTGCGCTTTACGACATCCACAAAGCGTGGCGGGCTAATGTGAAATACCTGTCCGGTTTTGTAGGTATCAAGAGGGCGTTCATTTTTATGCGCCTCAAAGGTTGTATCTCGCATTTGCAGCAATACGAGACATCTCATCTGATTCATGAACCAGAGTGCCAACTGAAAGGCAGACAATTGGTTTTTAACGTCGCGCCTATCGACGTTATCAAAAACGGCAATTACAACATCGCCCCTGTCACCTTGTAAATGGCGAGCAAGTCCGGAAGCCAACTTTTCCGGGTCCTGACGCCAACCTTCAATGTCACGGGCCTTTTCCAGAAGCCCTCTTCCCGGTGTTGCAGCATCGACCCGGCGATAGAAAGCGTCTTTGTCGGCTAGATCGTTCGAAAATACTCGCTCTTGATCATCAGGATCTCTTAGATTGAGAGGCGCGCCCTCCTCTATAATGCTCTTTGCAAAGCTTGAGCACACCCAGTCTTTCGCATCGGACAGATTCTCCGGCGCAAAATTAAAATCCAGAAATGCCCAATGACTAATTTCCCTCATATCAGACGGCTGTAGATACTCCTTGTACCTCCTGGCAAACAGAGACTTACCTGAGCCAACTCCGCCCGTGACTAATTGGAGTTCACCTGAGGGCGATCTCTGAGATGTCATGGCACTAAGACGATTTGTCAGTTCGTCCGCCCTTTTCTTTGTGGTTTGAATTTCAATCCTAGATCGACTCCGAGAGAGTCTATCAATTAAAAATGACTCAAGAATTTTGTCGTAACTTGTCACCTCATTAGATGATACATAAGCGTTTTTATATATTTCTGGATCGCTATTTTGATCCCTCGACGAAAAATACCTGCGAAGTATTGGAGATAAATCTGCAGCGAAAGTATTGGCTTCAAGTTTTGAAGCGATCATGGCCGGGCCACTGCCTTGATTAAAGGGCCTCCGAAAGCCGACAAGCTTCATTGATGCACTTGCCGCCGCCCCCATCGCTTCAAGCTCCATGCGGCCCATGAGCGCTTGCAGTCTAGTTAGCAGCGAGCTTCCAACGGCGAGTTCTGAAACAGTGCCGCTAATCTCCGGTATTTCGTTATCCCACTTTCCCGCTGCAAATTGCGACCCATTACAAGCAAAAACGACTTCGCATGGGTTAGTCTTTGGTGGGAAGCGCTTGTTGAGCGCGTGTGCGTAAAGCGACGCTTCCTCCCATGCTTCCTGAACGGGCACGGAAGGTGCTTTCACTTCTACAACTGCCACGGGAATCGACAACATGTAGACACAAAAATCCGGCACGAAGCCTTTGCGAGATTTCGAGCCTTTTCCGATATCAAACGCGGCCAGGAATTCCTTACTTTTGACTGCCTCAAGCTCAATCCCGAGCATTTCGGCTCTGGTGAGCAGTGGGAGTACTACTTGGGTTTCGACATCACCTTCAGTCGCATTGGCTGGCAGGGTAAGCATGTTCATTTTTGGCCCTGTGCTCCTATTGCAGCGCGATGATCAAGCAATGGCAACCTAGACCGAGCGAGGCCAGAAAGCGAGTTTTCAGGGCGGTCTGTAAATGTCTTTTCCAGACCGATGAGTGGATTAGGCATCACACAGCATGCACGGCTTGATGAAGCGCGGAAGCACCTAAGATCGCGTCCACCGCGTCACTTGCCTTTCCCAGCCTTCGCCCCAATGTGCACACCCCCTACAGAGAAAGCCGGAAGCTGGGGCGTGGAAACCCCTCGAGCGATGCGACTCAGTCACCAAATTATGGAGGCCGGGTAGCATGCGCGCATGTCCAGCCGGTTCGCCGGTAAAGGCGCATGCGCTCGTTGCTTCAGCGGGTTTCCAACATCCGACTTTGGCAGCCGCCCCGAGAGGAATATAGCCCTCTGCGCTAGCGATGAGCGACGAGGCAGGCAAAAGCACGCCGACGATAGCGCTTTTACCCGACGCCCTTCGTGCAAAGACCCATCGTCAGTTCAAGAGCCGCAAGATCGGTACGATCTTGGCTTGCCGGATGACTGTGGACACGTCATTGGGCCACCCTCGTCCTATGGGGGAATATATATGAAATTCAACGTGTTCACCGCTATCGCCGCTGCAAGCCTACTCATTCCTGCCGCCGCGCACGCCAACTCCGTGGCGTTGGAAGCGAACGGCGCAAGGGCGCACGACGTTTGGGGCGGCGAGATTGGGGTTGGGTACAGCCTTACCAAAGGGCCATTCACGCTCCGGCCCATGGTCGGCGCTTTTGTCTATCAAGGCGACAACGACCGCTACAGCCGTCAGACCTTCAACAATGGCCAGACCGTTTGCCGGGACACGACGAATGGGCAGTTCGCCGCATCGGAACGTTGCGATGACACGGCTGCAAAGGCGTACGGCAAGGTCGAGGCCACGGTATCAATCACTGGAGTTGCCGAGATCGGCGGCGGCGCAAGATTCAGCAGCGATAAGGTTCGGCCCTACGGCACTGCCGCGTTCAGCCTAATGCCCAAACTCAAGCTCAAGGCGAACGGTGGCCCTGAATACTACGCTGTTGGTCTGCTGGCTAACTTTTAACACTACCCGCCCCCGCGCTCTGCAACGCCAGTGCGGGGGCACACACCTTGCCTACTCACAAGCCACGCCGTCGCCATCTCGATCTAAACCTGCCCGGTAACCTGGGTCGCCCCGCCGCAAGGGCACTGCGCCAGCCGCGCGCGCCGCCGCGCAGTTGGGGAAGTATGCGGTGCCGCCAAGCGCGCGCTGCGGGGGGCGAGGGACCGGTGCACCGCCCGACCCGTTGCCCCTGTGGCAGTGGTATTCGCCGGTCTGCCTGTTGTTGTGGCAGCCGTCCGCGTTAAGGCCGCCGCCGTGCGCGCCCAAATTCGCTGGCCACGCCAACAACAGCAGAAAGCATACCTTGGCGGCGCGCGCTGGCATGCGTGGCCCTAAAATGCCCGCTTTACCGTAGCCGGGTCAAACTTCCGGCAACGGCCATTAAACTGCCCAGCCTTACCCGCCAGGCTCACAGTGCCCGTAAGCCGGTCCAGCACCAGTTTGGGGTGGTTGATCACGTTTACGCCAACTGTGCCGGTAATCTCGTTGTCCGACACCTTGATGCCCTTAATCTCGAACCAGCCATCCGCGCCACCGCGAATCACCGGAAGCATTGCGCGGGGCAGGCGCGCCTTGCCCTCGCCGCCCTCTATCCAGAGCTGTAGCTGGTCCTCGAAGCCGACCGAGCGCTGACCGGTAATTGTGGCGCTAGCGCTGTTGCCGTCGCTGTCCCACCCCTGCGCAAAAGTGTTGGTCTGCTTGTTGGCAGCGCCCGCACCGTCGCACACCAGATTGAGGCGGTTGCCCGCCTCCTGCGCGAGGACGGGGGCGGATACCGAAAGCAACGCAGTTGCGAGTAGTTTGCGCATGGGCGGGGGATTCTCCTTCGGCCTCTGCATCGCATTGAAATCTTAAAGATAAGTACCCAGTCCGGCCAGCCTGGCGTCCGAGTCGTTTGCTGCATACCCGCATGCAGGACAGGCGCGGTCACTTGCCTTTCCCAGCCCTTCGCCCCAATGTGCCCAGGCCTTCCGAGAAAGCCGGAAGGTGGGGCGTGGAAACCCCTCTTGAAGCGACTCGGTCACCAGATTCTGGAGGCCGGGTGGCATGCGCGCATGTCCAGCCGGTCCGCCGGTAAAGGCGCATGCGCTCGTTGCTTCAGCGGGTTTCCAACATCCGGCTTTGGCCGCCGCCCCGAGAGGAACATAGGGGCGGCGAACGTGGCCAAGCGGCGACGCTCCTAAATGGAGCACAGCATGCAACGATTTAAGCCATTCAACAGAAGCGCCAGCATTCATTTTGCATGGGTGGCGTTACTCATCCAGTCTCCTGCCATTGCGCAGCAACCCAAACTGCCCTTTGGCCCAGCGGAAAGGGACAGGTTGCTAACGATGTGCGAACTCGGCCGACAGGCTCAGGATGTCGGCAAAGCAGACGACGCAAAGAAGATTGCGAGGATGATGATCGAATCGACACCTTTCGAAGAAGCGGCAATGTATCAGTGCCAGACATATATGGTTGATTATCTTCGCAACCCCAAGAACTCGACACACCTCAGGATCAAGCGTCTGGCTGATCAAGCACAGGCGAAAAAATAATCGAAATTGGGATCGCGGTCACTGAGGGGCGGCCCCACCCCGCCCCCTATACCCCGCCATGGGTCCCCAGGGACTTTTGCGGTAGACCGTTCCGGCCACCGACCGCGATCACTTTACCTTCTCTACGCTCTTGGCATCGAGTCGTTGCCAAGGCCCAGACTGCCTTGGTCCAGAGAAGGAAAGCAGACCATGGCAACCGAAACCGGCGCGACCGTAGACGCCGCGCGCCCTCGCAAAACACTGTCCGTAAAGCTGGCCGCAAAGGCCGAGCCCCAAGCGGCCACAGCTCCCGCAGCGCTCGTACAACAAGCGCAAGTCCCGCCTGCCTCCACGCCACCAGCGCGGCCCGCAGAGTGGTCCGACGAGGACGAGAAGCTGTTCAACGCGCTTGCCGCCAGGCGCAAGGCCGCGCGCGCCGGGCGTCGTGGCCGCGACGTTGGCGGGCAAGTGATCCGCCCTGGCGACATTGCGCCGAACCCCGGCACTGTGGTCGCCACTATAGTGTCGCTGGTTGCAGAGCTTGGCACTGTAACCCGCGCGGGCCTGGTTGCGGCCATGGGCAAGGCCGCTTTTGCGCACCCCAAGGCTAAGCCGCAGGACGCCGCCTGGTGCCAGGGCTACATTGCGGGGGCCATGCGCGACGGCTTCCTCGCGCTGGCCGACCAGACGCGGGCGGCAGAGCAGTGAGTTTTCGCCAAGCAAGGTTTGTCGCCTACTTGCGGGTTAGCACGGCAAGGCAGGGCGCTAGCGGTCTCGGTCTTGAGGCCCAGCGCTCTGCGGTGCAGGCCTACCTGGCCAGCGGCGGGCACCAGTTGGCGGCAGAGTTTGTGGAAGTGGAGAGTGGGAAGCGGGACAACAGGCCCCAGCTTGCCGCTGCACTAGCGGCTTGCCGCCTGCACCGCGCAACGTTGGTCATTGCCAAGCTTGACCGGCTTGCGCGCAACGTCCGCTTTATCGCGGGCATAATGGACAGCGGAGTTGATTTCGTTGCCTGCGACATGCCGCACGCTAACCGCCTAACGCTGCACTTAATGGCGGCCATGGCAGAGCACGAAGCCATGGCCATTTCGGAGCGCACCAAGGCAGCGCTCGCGGCGGCCAAGGCGCGGGGCGTAAAGCTGGGCAACCCGAACGGCGCGACGCACTTGCGTGAAGGTGCGCGGGCAGCGGCATTTGTCGGCGGCCAGGCTAAACGTAAAAGGGCAGACGCATATGCGCGGCAGATTGCAGAGCTGACGGAAGAGTTGGAAGGTCGAGGCGTCATTGGATTAACAGCCCAAGCCAAAGAGCTTAATCTACGGGGGGTGCCAGCGCCGAGCGGTGGATGCTGGAGCTCTGCACAGCTTAGGAGAACTCTTAAACGTTCCGTCCTTTTAGCAGAATGCTCTGTAAGAATTTAGAATCAATGAAATAATGATTGATCAGAGAGAAATTGTTATTTATTCAGGACTAGTCCAGATATATGGAATATGCGTTGTGGAGGCATGAAATATGCTTGGGTCAGAGCTTTTCGACGAACTGGCGCAAAGTATGTCGGACAAACCAGGGGGAAAGAAGCTCTCGAATATGGCCTTATCTAGGTCGCTGGGAATTAGCTTGAAAGAACTTAAGGAGCTTGAGAGTCGGGAAATAACTGCCCGTGATGTTTCCCGAATAGTTGCACGGCGGTCGCAGGTTGCTGAAGGAGCAATCTGTGATTCTGCTATCGAGCCGATTGTTGAGTTTTTTGAGCTTGAGTACGAATGGACCACGCAAGGTGCTTCCGCACGCCTTTTCCCGCTCAAAGACGAGGATGGAAAGCCTTATCCATACCTTGTGGCGCTATGTGATCGCCTAAAAGAAGCGAAAGGCATTTACGTTTTTCACGATAGCAGAGGCAGAGCCATCTATGCGGGTAAAGCAGTGCAACAATCATTGTGGGCTGAAATGACCAGCGCCTACAATCGGAGACGGGGCGAAGTTCAATCTATTAAGCGTGCGGATCACCCTAGAATCAAAGGTAAATTTGGCGCAACAGCAGTTCAGATTAAGAGGCGCGAAATCTGTCTATGGGAAATGGCGGCCTACGTCAGCGCATATGAGGTCCATGGCGATCTGATTAGCAAGATGGAAGCGCTTATAATTCGAGCCTTTGCCAATGACCTCCTAAACGTGAGGATGGAGCATTTTTAAGAAAAGTCGCAGCCATGGGTATTAGCCAGAGGCACGAACCCAAACGGACATTTGGACTTATGCATCCTGGTTCTTGCAGGGAACCCACGAACCGCGCGTTGGCCTGCAGGGTCGTGTCCCACGGGGTGGTGTAGGAAGGTTTCTCTGAGAGGGTGGCCACCGTCGATCTTCTGGTAGGGTTCGGATGCGAACTCGAACCTGGAGAAGAAGACGATGACCGACGACAGAATGGCCCTTGTTGAGCTGATTGAGCAAGGGGCAGACAGCGATTTGGTGCGCGATATGCTGGCATTTGCCGCCGAGCGCATGATGGATCTGGAGATTGAGGCCAGAACGGGTGCGGCTGCGGGCAGTCGCAGCCCGGCGCGGCTCAACCACCGCAACGGCTATCGCGAACGGGGCTGGGACACTCGGGCCGGCCGGATCGAGCTGGCGATCCCCAAGCTCAGGAAGGGCAGTTACTTCCCGAGCTTCCTTGAGCCACGCCGCACGGCTGAGAAGGCGTTGGCGGCGGTGATCCAGGAAGCCTACGTCCACGGTGTCTCGACTCGCTCGGTCGACGATCTGGTCAAGGCGATGGGCGCCAGCGGCGTCTCGAAGAGCCAGGTGAGCCGTCTGGTGGCCGAGATCGACGAACGGGTGAACGCCTTCCTGCAGCGGCCGATCGAGGGCGAGTGGCCCTACCTGTGGATCGACGCCACCTACCTCAAGGTCCGCGAGGGCGGGCGGATCGTCTCGACGGCGGCGATAATCGCCGTCGGCGTCAACACCGATGGTCGGCGCGAGGTTCTGGGCGTTGCCACCGGCCCTTCAGAAGCGGAACCCTTCTGGAAAGCCTTCCTGCGCTCGCTCGCCGACCGGGGACTTCGCGGGGTAAAGCTGGTCATCGCGGACGACCACAAGGGGTTGCGCGCCGCCGCCAGCAAGGTGTTCGCCGCGAGCCAGCAACGCTGCCGGGTCCACTGGATGCGCAATGCGCTGGCACATGCCGCGCCCAAGCAGCGACCGGCAGTCATCGCCATGATCAAGACGATCTTTGCGCAGGAAACGGCTGAAGCGGCTCACCAGCAATGGGAACAGGTCGCCGATGCCCTGCGCGAGAAGTTCCCGAAGCTGGCCGACATGATGGCCGGATCGCGCGAGGACGTGCTTGCCTACATGACCTTCCCGAAGGAGCACTGGGCGCAGATCGCTTCGACCAACCCGCTGGAAAGGGTGAACAAGGAGATTAAGCGAAGGGCCGATGTCATCGGGATCTTTCCGAATGACGCCGCCGTCGTCCGCCTCGTCGGAGCACTCATGCTGGAACAGAATGATGAGTGGGCGGTGTCACGCCGTTACATGACGCTGGAAACCCTCGGCTCGGTGAGCCATAACCCCATTGTCAGCCTGCCAGCTCTGGCTGCCTGACCCGAACCTGATCCTACTGCGGATCGACGGTTCCTACACCACCCCGTGGGACACGACCGCCTGCAGCCGTTGGGGGGGCGGTTTACCGCTCGCCCCTACTTTGGCTTGTGGCAGTGGTACTCGCCCGTGGAATGATTCTTGTGGCATCCATTAGCGTCGGTGCCGCCACTGTGTTGGGGAGCCCCAGGCACGCTTGTGCTCTTCTGAGTGGATTTGATAACCGTTGTTTTGCTGGTTTTGGCAGGCTCATCATGGGCCACTACCGGGGCTGAAAGAGCGAAAACCGAAGCGCAAGCAAATACCTGGAATAATTTCATTTTGTTTCCCCTGTTCAAGCAGGGAACGTGTCACAAAGACGCTAACGAGTCCAATCCTTGATTGCGCCATACATCCAGTACAGCACGGGTAAGGCCATCAGGATTCCGAGAAGTGCAGCCTCGAGGCGTATGCGCATTCCTCCAAGGTCCCGTGCAGAGGGCCGCAAGTCAATGGTCGCGCATCCGCCTTGCATCGTTGTTCTTTGTATGTCCCAAATATGCCATGTCCCGAATCGATAGAAGCATCATCGCCGAAGCATTGCTAACAGCCCCAGGCTGGGCGCGCGTTGGCATTTCCGACCCAAAGCCGTGGCTGCGCGAGGACGCCGCGCTCGAGCTGGCCACCACTATCTTGCAACACGCCGACGTTCCGGACGACAGCGAAACGCGGCAAGCCAACCTGACCCTGTGACATGCAGTGGTCGGCAGACGGCCTAATGGTGCCGCCCTACTTTAGTGAAATTGATGCCCCTGCCCGACCAGGTGCTCTCTTGGCGGCATATAGCGCCGCGTCGGCACGGATGAATAATTCTTCGGGGTCATAAAAGTATGGATCGTTCGGAGCAGCCACGCCACTTGCCGCGCCAATTGTAAACATGTGTTGTTGCCAAAAAATGGGTGCCCGCAGTTGAGTTAGGAAGCGGGCTACACGCGCATTTAACGCGGCTTCTGGCTCTCTGTTGCTGACGATTACAGCGAACTCGTCGCCGCCGATGCGGGCAGTCAGAAGTGCTTCCGGGAAGTTCGCTGACAACCGCTCTGCAAACACCCTGAGGCAGGCATCTCCCGCCAGATGGCCTAACCTGTCGTTGATACCCTTGAAGCCGTCTAGGTCGAAAAGGATAAGAGCGCCAAGCGGAGCGAACGACGGGGCAGAGCTCCGCGCGTTGAGGAATCGGCTTTCATATACGGCGCGGTTAGCCAAACCTGTGAGAGCGTCGTTCTCTGCCATTCGTCGCAAAGCCTGTGAGCGCAACTTTCCCTCAGTCACATCCTGCTTTAACCCGTGCAGTATTGGACTTCCGCCAGCCCGACGTACCATTTCCCCGCTGATACGCATCCACCGGATTTCGCCATCGGCGCGCTTGATTTGCGCATCGAGAGTGAAGATGCCCCCTCTGTCGATGGCGTGGGCACGGAGCCTTTCCATCTCTTCGCGGGAATCGTCGGCATACATCGCGACCGCCAGTTGCCGATCAGGGACAGTGTCGATTGGTAATCCGAAGATATTGTAGATACCTAAGGTCCAGCTCAGCTTGTTATCAGCAAGGTTGCAGGACCATGCGCCGACTCCCGCTATAGCCATGCCACGGTCGAGAAGCGGATCGACTATCCCAGCGGAAGGGTATCCCCATTGCCTTGACGCAGGAGAAATCTGTTCCCCACAAGGTGAAAAGGCATTCGGGACTAACACTGACATTCGGGTTTCGTACGTAGATTGTCTTAAAAAACCGTGAATTAGTTGCCGAAAGCTGCAAAGCACTAGCGCGCACCTCAAGCGCGATTAACTGTAAATCAAATGCCGCCGCCATTTCCGTTACGTTGTTACGTTAGATGGTCCTTATTCTGCTTTACTTAGAGAATATACTTTACCCTGGAGGGTTTTTATACACGAAAGAATAAAATTGGGGGCCTCTGACGTAACAACGCAACAGAGAAGTCTTTGGTCATTAAAACCTGGTCGAAGACAACTTTCGCATGCCCCCAAAGGCAATTCTTTGCGGTCTTTGCCGACGCGCCGAGACTATGGCTTAGGCTTAGCGACCCGCTTTGCGCGGGGCTTAGCTTCGGGTTCTGCATCGGTCTGGGCCTCGCCCTGTACTACGAGCCTGGCCCCTGGCTTACGGCCAAGCCCAATCTTCTTCGCCAGATCCCGCCGCTTTTCCGCGTAGGCGGGCGCTACCATGGGGTAGTCGGCGGGCAGGTTCCAGCGCCCGCGGTACTCGTCGGGAGTCATGTTGTACCGCGTGGCCAAGTGGCGCTTGAGCATTTTCAGCTTTTTGCCGTCTTCCAGGCAGACAATGTAGTCGTGCTTGACCGACGCCCTAATCGAGACGGCAGGCTCCGGCGCTGCCTCTTCCACGGGAGCAGGTTGATCCAGCCCCGCCAGCGCGTTGTATACGTTTGCGATCAATGTGGGCAGGTCGCCAACCGCAACGCTGTTATTGCCGACATGCGCGGACACGATATCGGATGTTAGGGTGATAAGGGTTTCGCGCATTTCGTTCTGTGCTTCGGACATCGCAGACCCGCCTTTCTATATGTATCGCGGCAAAAAGCGCCGCTGCGCATGGCACAACTATGGATGCGGCTTCCCATTTGGCAACTGCGGCCCGCGTATTGTGTCCAGCGACTGCATACCAGATTGTGGAAATCTAGTAGACTTGGGCCGTTCTGGCGCAGGTTGCCCGATTATCTTTCCGCCCGCTCGTAATGGACTAGCGGGCGCGGCACATGCATACCGGGATGCATCCAGCAACCGCGCGCACAGGACGCCATGCCAGCCGATAGGTCTACATTCAGTCTAACGCGCCCCGCCATACTGGCCGCCCTTGCCGAGTACGACGCCATCGGCCAGGCGGCTTTCCTGCAGAAGTACGGGTTCAAGCCCGCGCAGAAGTACAGGCTGTGGCACGACGGTAAAGCCTACGACAGCAAGGCCATTGCGGGCGCGGCCTTTGGCTACCTGCCAGGCAACCCGCCCCCCTTGCGCTACGACGAGTTCTCTGGCGGGCAGGTGTACGTGATGCCGGTGATGGAGAAGCTGGGCTTCTCTTTCCAGCCGCCGCCGGGCGAAGCGCCAAAGCGCAACCCCCTGTGGACGCGCGACCAGATAATCTTGGCGCTGGACCTTTACGTAAAGCACGGCGGGCGCGACCCGGGGGCGGGCCACCCCGATGTTGTGGAAGTGTCCGCCCTGCTGCGGCAGATGGCCACAGAGGAAGGGCTGGACACGTACCGCAACCCAAGCGGGGTCATCATGAAGATGATGAATTTCCGCAGCGTGGACCCTGCCTTTACCAGCAAGGGCGGCAAGGGCCTTAAGGGCGCGAGCGAGCTGGACAAGGCAGTATGGGCAGAGTTCTACGGCAAGCCGCAGGAGTTGGCCGTTGCCGCAGAAGCCATTCGCGCGGGCGCTGTGGCCAACATGGACGCCGCCGCGCTGGACGCCGTGCAAGGGTACAGCGTTAAGGAAGGCAAGGTTAGCTACAGGCTGCACAAGACCCTGGAGCGCAACCGCAAGGTGGTCGCGGTAAAGAAGGCCGCCGTTTTACAAGCACATGGCAAGCTGGAGTGCGAGGGGTGCGGCTTTGACTTTGCCGCCACCTACGGCCCGCGCGGCTACGGCTACATCGAGGCGCACCACACCAGCTTTGTGCACGCTATGCAGCCCGGCGACGAAACCACGCCCGACGACCTGGCGCTGCTGTGCGCCAACTGCCACCGCATGGTGCACAAGGCTAAGCCCTGGCTGACTATCGCGGAGTTGCGCGCGCTGGTGGGGTAGGGGCGGGCGGAATGTCCGCTTCCGGGACATCTGATTGTGCCCGCGAACGACGGGAACGGGGTAGGAAATGGAAGTCAGTTCTCTTGCGGTTCACCGTCAATTTTCGATGCGTGACGTCGTGTCAGCGTGTTTTTCTTGATCTGCCGCTTTGCAACCCATTCCATTGCGTCATGATCTTGTTCGGTGAACATCAAGTCGATTTCGCGTTTGGACTGCCCGTCCATGATACCCTTGAGGGTCTGATGCTTACTGCGGCTCACTTCGGAAGGTTACCATCGGGACCGTATGGCAGCAATGGCGTCGTATCCGGAATGGCCGCTTTCGGTAACCGACGCTGCAAATGCCGCCGCTATCGAGGCACCGGGATTGCCAAAAATCTGCACAGCCAGGCTGGTCGAAATCTTGCGATGCGGGCAATGTTGCGCGGTAAAACCGGCCATCGCACGGCGCGCCACAGAGCACCTCCCCTGCTTGGGTACACCAGCCATCGGCAGAACTGCAAAGTGGCGTGCTGAGTCACAAAATTAGCAAAGCTCGTTACGTTGTTACGTTAGAGTGACTGATCTCGACACCTCGCAGACATAAAACACCCCCACTGCAGGGTAAATTTCTCTACGAAAGAATCGAAAACAGGGGTCTCTAACGTAACAACGTAACAGAACCGCTTTGCGGCCCTATTCGGCCCCAGGCCGCTCGTCGCCGTTGGAAACCTCGTACCCGGTAGCCAGGCCAAACCACCGGATGCACTCCGCTCTGGGCGGGATGGGGTACATGCGCACGGCGGCCTTGTTTACGTCTGCCTCGTCGCGGCGCGTTTTCGACTCGAAGCCTGGCGGCATGTACCGGGCCAGCTTGGCCTTAAGGCCGCGGTCGTCTGCCCTGTGCCCGTGGGCGCGGGCAAAAGCCCGGTAGTCCTTGGCCAGGTCGGCAGCCGGAACCCAGGTCACCTCAGTGGGGTGCCAAGGGTAGAGACTCGTTTCGCCGTCGCCAGACAGCACGTGCGCCCCGCGACACCAGCAGTTTCTCCGCTTGTCCAGAGAATCGCGGGCGTCGCGGGGGTCGCGGGGGCTGCTTCGATTCTTGCGGTCTTGGCACCCAAATCGGGGGTGTGGCGGCTCGGCCTTGTCTCCTGTTTTTCCTCGAAAATAGAGATAGATAACCGCGACACCCGCGACACCCGCAAGTGGGCAGAATTGCCCGCTTCTCGGTCAGCACCGGCGGGTGGCGCGACACCCGCGCGACACCCGCAACTTGCCACAGCCCCCGCGACGCTGGCCCGTTAGAACGCAGTGGGCAGGGGCTTTCCGCCCCCCGCCGACTCGGCCACAAAGTGATCGTTCGTGGCAATGTCGAACGTGGCCACCTTGTCGCGCGGGTTGCGGCCCACCTTAATGTCGAACCCGGACACACGCAGCCCGTCGGCAAGCCGCTGCACGCGATCCTTCAGCTTGTTCGTCGCCGGCAAAGTGCCAGGAGGCGCATAGCTTCCTAGCACCAAAAGGACCTCTTTAGCGGTGATGCCCCGCAATGCGGCACCGCCGTTGCTAAAGTGCCCGACAAGCGCCTCGACCAAGGGGTCACCTTCCGCAGCGCTGCGCTGCAGAACTTCCTGCTCGGCACACAACAGGTCGGAGAACTCGCCAGGCTTAAGCCCAAGCTTGCCAGAAGCAGCCTCGACCCATGCTGCAAAGTCGGCCAAACGCGGCGGGCGCACTTGCTGCGATTCCACCATTGCGTCGATGGCGCTGCGATTGCGCAATGCAGTGGCAACACAGTCGAACAGGAAGCCGACCATCTTGCCCGCGTCTTGCGAGAAGGCGTTCCACACAGACGCTTCGGTGCGGCGGGGATTCACTGGCTGCGCCACTACGCGCAAGGTGCGGTCCAGCAAGTCACCTCTGTTACTTGGCGCGCCGATGCAGGTCGCGATGCAGGGGCGCGCAATGAAGGATTGATGCTCGTCACCATCGGTGTGCAGCTTGCGCGTGGAGAGCGCCCCTCCGGTCAGCAAGCGGCACAACTGGTCGGCCACATCGGCGGAGAACTGCGTCACGTTGTCAAGCAACAGGACCGAGCACCGCGATGCTTGCACGTGCAGGTTCCGCTCTTCGGTCGCCATACTGAAGCGCCCCGCTGCGTGATTACCGTTGGGGGGGTCGGTAAGGGCGAGAACCTTGTCAGCCATGGTGCTTTTTGCAGAACCCGCCTGCCCCTCGACCAAAAGGAGGGGGTTGGCATTTCCGGCGAAGAAGGTTGCAAGCATGAACCCGACAATCCGCAGAAGGTCTTCGCCAGACACGTTGAAGTGCGCGGAAAAAGTCCCGAGTTCGCCGCCAGAGACAGGCGCGGGCAGTGCGCCGCGACTGCCCAACACGAACCTGATAGGTGGGGAACCATCAAGTATGTGCCAGCCGCTCGCATCGATCTTCGCCACGAGACCGGCGTTTGGGTCGAGCAGGACGTACACACTGCCTTCGTGGAAAGCAGAGCGCAGGTAAACCGGGACGCGCGGCTTGTTCATTGCCCTGGCGCGCAAGATACGGAGCGCCGCCTGGATTTTGTCCTTCGACGCAGTCTTGGTTGCCGTTTCCTCGTGATACCGAAGTGCAAGCAAGTCTTGGTATTCACCACTTTCCAGCGGGACGGTCACCCGCCGCACCGCCCCCCCGCCCAGTCGGCGGTCGAACGTCACGTGCGGCTTGCCATCAGGCGTCAAGAAAACGTCGTCGTTCGCGTTCATGGTGCTGGCGATGATAACGCTTGCCGGATCGACATTGCGCCCCTTGCCGCTTTCCGGCCCGCCAATGCCAACACCTTCGCTGCCAGTGCTTTCCGGGTCGGCACCTTGTGCCGTTGCCCCGCTCGCGAACTTCCAGCCTGCCTCCTGCGCGCGGCGGACATAAGTTGCCACAGTAAGGCGCTCGCCATCGCTACGCCCGTCGCGAATACTGTCCCACCGCTTGCGAACGTCGTCCTCTCCCTCGTAGCCGTCGGCTGAAGACGACAGGGTCAGAAACAGGCTCCAGCCGTCTTCCTGGAAGCTGTTCTTCAGAGCAATGCCCAAGCGAATCCACTCGTGGTAGTCGCCAAGGTCCAACGCATCGTGGGCCACCAGGTGGCGCAAAGCGCTCTCCGCACGAGCAACGTCACCTGTGCCTACGGGTGTGGTAGGCAGCGGGCGCACTGCGCTGCGCTCTTGAGTGACGATCCCAGCAGCCCTTTCGGCAGCCTGCAGAGCCGCAAGAAAATCAACGTAGGAGTACGGCTCGCGCTCCTCGTCAACCTCGCAGGTAACAAGATGCGGGGTGGCAGGGTTCTTCTTATGGAGGTATCCGGGCAAACGCATCACGCGGGGCAAGTCGTGCACCGACTTATCAGACCCAAACAAGCGAATCAGGCGCTGCTGGACCTTGCTGAACTGATCCAGAGGGATGCCGTCAACGCGCCAGTAGAAGTGAAACTTGCCCGGCGAGGTCGTAACAGTGATCTGCGGGGGCAGGCCTAAGCGCTTTACGTTTTCGTGCGGCGTGCCGTCGAAGTCGGCGAAGAAGCAGTGCGCGTCAACGATATTGGCCGCGGATTCCCCCTTACCGTCAGAGGGATTGACCTGGACGAAGACGCAAAAGCCTTCGTCATTCAACGACAAAAGCGAGCGATGCAGCTCTTCATGCGAGCCTTTGCGGATGCGGACATCGCCCTTCCCATGCAAGCCTTTGCGAATTGCACGGAAATGCAGAACGCCATCGCGGCCGATCGCGCGCAGGAATGCCTGGGTGTGGGCAAGATTTGGCTGGGGATCAGCCAGCGGCGGCTTCGAGGGGGCAGCAGGAGTATTCATTCGGCAAGACTCGTTCGTTCCAGCAAGCACGGGCTTGCCGGTGGGGTTGGGAAAAGTTTCTGCGGTGGGGGCGCGGCCCTCGGGCCGCGCGTTATGGCCCGGTGGGCCTGGTCAGAACTCGGCCTCGGCGCCCCATTCAAGGGGGGCGTCAATCCACTTTGCTACGTCGGCTGCGCGCCAGGCGACACGCCCGGTAGTTACGGCCACGGGGACGGGGAAAGTTCCGGCCTTAACGCCGCGATAGATGCTAGAACGCGACAGCGAGGTCGCCTTCATCACCTGCTTGATGTCGAGGAAGGGGCAATCTTCCGGCTGGCTAGAATAAGACATTGTTTCTCCTAGGCGCGGGTTGTTTGGTGCGCCATGGAGTTACAATAGGTGCAAAGATTGCTGCCGTATTCTGTAACTGTAATCACCCTTTAGACTTACTTGAAGCGGTATTCCACCCGATCATGGTCCGGTAGATAGTCTGAGAACTCAGGATGACGCGGAAAATTCTCTTCCGAGGTTTCTCCTTCAGGCGAAATTTTACCATTCAAGATACCTACGTAGTTGTCGTAACTGCCTTTAATCTCGGAAATGTCGGATTCGAAGCCCACCCTGCGCAAAACGGCGACAATGCTTTTTGCGGGCTCGCTAAGCGTCCACTCGGTATCTGTGGTCCGGCTGGCAGCCACCTGCTCCCTTTTCTCCGGACGCTTCCAGCCACCCCGATAGGGATGCCCTTTCGCGTGCATGTAATGCATCACCGCCATCACGGCGGCGTCAAGTTCCGGACTTCTGCTTGGCTTGTTACCGCGCTTGTTTGCTTTCGTGGCGGCGACAAAATCCTCCCAAGGCGCACCGGCAAACACCTTCAGGGCGTCGATCACACGCTGCTCCTGTTGCGCGTCGACCACCGTGTCGCTGCCTTGCTGGGCAGAATACAGAACGCGAGATAGTGGAGAAATGTCGAAGGTCTCGTGAATGGCAAGCAAGCGCGTAGCCTGCTCCTTCAAATGTCCCAGAAGACTCTCGACCTCGCGCATAGCAGTCACGAATGCAGGTTCCTCCTCCCAGGTGACGAAGTCTTCGAGTGTATCGCGAAGTCCGCTGCGGCGTGGCGCATTCGCTCGCGCCAGAGCAATTGCGGATTGGAGCGTAAGGTAGCGCGGCATCGTCTTCTCCCGACTGTGGACCGCAGACATGGGTGCGGCCCCGCCCCAAGCAATGGCGCGGCGCATCATTAGAAGACGCGTCGGTCACGTTGGGGCGAGGTCGCGGAGCGTTTGCGGGGCAAGAGCCTCGCCAAGGCCTTGCGGGCCTTGGTTCGTCGTCCTGTTCCGTCACACTCGGTGAGCGTTGCATCCGGATGCGGTATTCTTGCTGCGTCTGCCGATGCCGAAGATTAGCCCACACGACCTGGGCATTCGCGAGCTGTCCATCAAAGCCGGTCGGGGCTTTGGAGGCCAGTGGTTCTCGTCAGATCAACGTCAATTGCGTCTGCACCTGCGGGTTTACGGCGCGTGATGGGCGGAATCCAAGAAAAGTGTAATCTGCAAACTAAACTTTATGCGCCCCGGCCAATGCCACAATGTGATCGGCCAGCCGCACTAGGGCCTCGCGCTTTTCGGCAAGGTAGTCGTGCCGGTCGTAGGTTGCATCGAGGCTGTCGACACGGTGGCCAACAATGCGTCGTGCCACTTCCCAGGGGATACCCAGTTCCGACAGTTTCGAGCGGACCGTGCGCCGCAGGTCATGCAGCGTCCAACCTGTTACCCCACTCGCCTCGTCAAGCAGGGACTTCCGCTTGTTAAAGGCCGAACTGGGCCGCTTGCCGTCGGTCGTGGAAAGTACAAACGCTTCGGTCGTACCCCGGGGGAGAGACGAAAGTATCGCCAGTGCAGCCGGTGCCAATGGTCGTGCATTTGCTCTGCCGCTTTTCGAGCGATGGGGTGGCAAGCGCCACACATCGCCATCAATCTCGCCCCACGTCAGTTCGGCAACCTCGTTGCGCCTTGCGCCGGTAAGCAGGAGCAGGCGCACTAGGGCGCCGAACGCTTTCGGCACTCCGTCGCATGCGTTCCAGACCAGGGATAGCTCGCGATCGGTCAGGATGCGATCTCGCTGGACGTGCTTCGCAGGCGATTTCAGACCGGTACAGGGATTCGTGGCGATCTCGTCGCGAGCCACGGCCCAGTTAAACAGGGCGCGGTAGGCCTTCAGTAGGTTCTCTGCCGCAAACGGTTTATCGTCTTCGACAAGGCGATCCATGATCGCGAGAATATCCCCCTTCGTAACGTCGGCTGCCGGACGGTCCTGAATTCCTGCCGCCTCGGCACAAAGCAACTTAGACCGAATGTTGCGCCAAGATCGGAGGTTCGGTTGCAGGTGCAATTTGGTGTAGCTGTCCACCAGCTCTGCCACCGTTTTGCCCTTCGCCGTTACCTCTTGCCGGTCGACATTTGCTAGATCGCGCAGGGCTTCGAGCGCCAGACGTCGGGCGTCTGCAAGGCCAAGGACAGGATACCTGCCCAGCGTTTTGCGGATCAAAGTCCCATGGCGAACGATGAGACAGAACGACTTGGTGCCAGTGCCCGACACCCGCAGATAGAGACCGGGGCAGATCGCGTCGGAAACCTCGAGGCGCTCACCCTTGCGGCATCTGCAAGAATTTATGAAGCGATCCGTTAGTTTTATCTTGGCCATAGCAGTATCGGGTAACAATCTGGGTAACATGCGCACGCGCACTGGTGGAACCACTTGCTATTTATAGGTACTTTCCTCAATTGACTAGTGATACTATATTTGTATCTATCTGTTTCACTTAGATTATTATTCAAAATTGCCAAGGTTGGGGTCGAGGGTTCGAATCCCTTCGCCCGCTCCAGTTTCCACTATCACCTCATCGTTGAATTCGGGCTTGGTTTCTCCCTTCGGGGAAACCTTACTGCTCGATTTGCAATCGCGGTGCCTTGCCCGTGAGGTTGTGGGCCCGGCCTGCGCCGGGGCGACGATCCTTGCTGATCGTTGGTTAGCCGGATGCTGGCTCGCAGGTTCTCGGCTTGCGAAGCGACTTCCCACTTCGTGCGTCATCCCGGCAAAGGCCGGGATCCATTCACTTGGGTTCGCGCATTTCCCTCATCGGAACCATTGCTGAATTGCGACAGGATGAACGACCTTCGCGATAACTGTGATAGAACTAACCCGTTGGTCTGCAAACATTGAGCGAATTATCCGATTGCCAGCCCGCTATCGCGCGGGGCAACAGGAGGAGAGAAACTCATGCAGATCAGCAGGATTGCACTGGCCGCCGTGCTTGTGGCCGCCTTGCCGCTCGGCAGCGCTGCAATGGCCGAAACCGTTACGCCGACGAGCGAACCCGCCGCGAAGGAATGGTATCCCAAGACGCTCGACCTGACCGCGCTGCGCCAGAACGAGGCGACCAAAGCCAATCCCTATGGCCCGGACTTCGACTATGCCAAGGAATTTGCCTCGCTCGATCTCGATGCGGTGAAAGCCGATATCCGCAAGGTGCTGACAACGCCGCAGCCGTGGTGGCCGGCCGACTATGGCCACTACGGCCCGTTCTTCATCCGCATGGCCTGGCACAGCGCGGGGACATATCGCACCGGCGACGGGCGCGGTGGTTCGGACGGCGGCGAACTGCGCTTCGAGCCGCTCAATTCCTGGCCGGACAACGTCAACCTCGACAAGGCCCGCCGCCTCGTCTGGCCGATCAAGCAGAAGTACGGGCGCAAGCTTTCGTGGGGCGACCTGATGGTCCTGACCGGCAATGTTGCCATGGAGGACATGGGCTTCAAGACCTTGGGCTTTGCCGGTGGCCGCGTCGATGCCTGGCAGCCTGACCTCGTGTTCTGGGGACCCGAGACCAAGCTGCTCGACGACAAGCGCCGGGATGGCAAGGGCAACCTCAAGGGGCCGTTGGGCGCGACGCAGATGGGCCTGATCTACGTGAACCCGGAAGGCCCGAACGGCGTGCCCGATCCTCTTGCGGCTGCGGCCGACATCCGCCGCGCCTTCGGCGCAATGGCGATGACCGATGAAGAAACCGCGGCGCTGATCGCTGGCGGCCACACCTTCGGCAAGGCGCACGGCGCGCACAAGCCCGAGGAATGCGTCGGCAACGATCCGGGGCAGGGCAAGATCGAGCAGCAAGGCCTTGGCTGGGCCAACAAATGCGGCAAGGGCAATGCCGAGGACACGGTGACGAGCGGGCTGGAAGGCGCATGGTCGGCCAACCCGATCGCCTTCACCACGCAGTATCTCGACAATCTTTACGGTTTCGAATGGGTCAAGACCAAGAGCCCGGCCGGGGCGACGCAGTGGATCCCGAAGGACCCGGCGGCGGCAAACCTCGTACCCGACGCGCACCGGCCCGATGTGCGTCACGCACCGATCATGTTCACCACCGACATCGCGATGCGCGAGGACCCCGGTTTCCGCAAGATCACGCAGGGCTGGCAGAAGAACCCGCAAGCCTTCAGCGACGCCTTTGCCCGGGCCTGGTTCAAGCTGACCCACCGCGACATGGGACCGCAAGCGCGCTACCTTGGCAAGGATGCGCCGAAGGTGACGATGACATGGCAGGACCCGCTGCCCAAGGCGAACTACGCCATGGTCGACGCCGCGGACATTGCCGCACTGAAAGGCAGCATCCTGTCATCCGGCCTGACCACGGCCGAGCTGGTGCGCACGGCCTGGGCCTCGGCCTCGACCTTCCGCGCGACCGATATGCGCGGCGGGGCCAACGGTGCTCGCGTGCGGCTTGCCCCGCAGAAGGACTGGGCGGTCAACGATCCGGCAGAGCTGGCGAAGGTGACGGCCAAGCTCGAGGCAATCCGCCTCCGCTTCAACAAGGCGGCCAAGGGTGGCAAGCAGGTGAGCCTGGCTGACCTGATCGTGCTGGGCGGCAATGCCGCGATCGAGCAGGCAGCCAAGGCCGCAGGGCATGACGCGAGCGTGCCGTTCACGCCGGGCCGGGTCGATGCCACGCAAGCGCAGACCGACGTCGAATCGTTCAATTACCTCCAGCCAAAGGCCGATGCCTTCCGGAACTACTACGCGGCGGATTCCTTCTACGGGCCGACCGAAGCGCTGGTCGACAAGGCAGACATGCTGGGGCTGACCGTGCCGGAGACGACCGTGCTGCTGGGCGGAATGCGAGCACTCGGCGCGAATGCCGCTGGATCGAAGGCGGGCGTGTTCACCGACCGTCCCGGCACGCTGAACAATGACTTCTTCGTCAACCTCCTGTCGATGGACACGGTTTGGACGAAAGCGGCCGCACCCGGCCTCTACGAGGGCAAGGACCGTGCAAGCGGTGCCCTGAAGTGGACGGCGACGCCGGTCGACCTCGTGTTCGGTTCGAATTCCGAACTGCGCGCGGTAGCGGAAGTCTATGCCTCGGATGACGCGAAGGACAAGTTCGTGGCCGACTTCGTGGCGGCCTGGACCAAGGTGATGAACGCCGACCGTTTCTGATCGGTCAACCAATGCAGGGCGGCGGCGGAGCGATAGGCTACGCCGCCGTTTCCTGTTCGGGATCGCGCTGCCCCAGCCGCGGCGCGATCAACGCGCAGGCGATGAGCTGGAGTTGATGGAACACCATCACCGGCAGGAGCACGATGCCGACCGAAGCGGCCGGGAACAATACACCGGCCATTGGCACACCCGAGGCCAGGCTCTTCTTCGAGCCGCAGAACAACAGGACAATGGCATCCTCGCGCGGTAGCTTCATCGCCTTGGCGGTCTGCCAGGTTGCAGCAAGGACCAGCGCCAGCATGACGAGGCAGACCAGCGTGAGCACGAGCAGGCTTAAGGGGGCAACGCGCTGCCACAGTCCCTCGACCACGGCGGCGCCGAACGCGGCATAGACGACGAGCAGGATCGAGCCGCGATCGACCTTGCCCACCCATGCCTTGTGGCGGGCGATGAAGCCGCCGATCCACGGACGCAGCAGGTGCCCCGCCACGAACGGGAGGAGCAACTGCAGCACGATCGTTTCGGCAGAGGCCCAGGAGGACCCGCCTGTTGCCCCGCCCATCAACAGCGCAACAAGCGCCGGCGTGACGAAAATCCCGGCGAAGTTCGAGAACGATGCAGCGCAGACCGCAGCTGCCACGTTCCCGCGGGCGATGGCGGTAAAGGCAATCGAGGACTGGACCGTGGAGGGCAGCAGAGCAAGGAAGAGCAAGCCCGCACCGAATTCGACCGGGAGAAACGGCAGGGCGCGAGCGGCAAGCCCCAGCAGCGGGAACAGCGCGAAAGTCATCGCCAGCACGGCCAGGTGCAGTCTCCAGTTGCGGGCCCCCTCCCAGATCGCTTCACGCGACAGCTTGGCACCGTGGAGAAAGAACAGCAGCACGATCCCCGCATCTGCCGCTCCATCGACCAGCGGCACGAATGCGCCGCGCGCCGGCAGCACGCTGGCGAGGACGACCGTTGCAACAAGAGCGAGCAGGAATGGATCGAGCAGGGAGGCGATGCGCCGGAACATATAAAGGACCTGCTTCAACGAAAGGGGTGCGGACCTCTTGTGCGCTTGCGACAGTGTGTCAAGGCACAGGGTTCTGGCGTTGGAGCAGGGACCTGACACTGGCGCGCGCAACTGGCGAGCGTCTCAGCGAATGGCAATGGCGCACCCGACAGGATTCGAACCTGTGGCCTTTGCCTTCGGAGGGCAACGCTCTATCCAGCTGAGCTACGGGTGCAGGGCCGAGACGGCACCTAGCAGCGGCTTGGCGGGCATGCCAGCGATTTTGTGTTCCAGTCGCGTTTAGCAATTTGGGAACGGGTTGCGGGCTAGGCCGGAGCCATGAACGGGGTTTCGACGTCATCAGGTGATTCGCGCGCCGCGCTGCCGCAGGCGGGCCGGGCCGAGTTCGGCCATGCCGCTGGCAATGCCATGTCGATGAAGTGGTCGGCATTGCACGATGCCGCTGCCGTGGTCTGCACTCTCGCGGGTTTGCAGCAGGAAATGCGCAAGCCCGAAGTGCGCAACTTCCCGGCGATCATGCGTGATACCGGTGGATGGCGCTATGACTTGGCGAAGCAGGGCGTTGACGATCTCGCCGCGATCATGGAGCCGGGATTGGCGGCATTGCTTGCGGTTTCGGCGCGCGGGCAAAGCCCCGGCCCGGCCGCGACGGCGCTGTGGCATGAATTCCTGGCATCGCGCGCCGCCTTGCTGGCGCTGGTACCGCCATTGGGCATCAAGCGGCGGGCCTGATCAGCTTCCCCAAGCGGCGCACTGGGGATCAATGCCGACAAGCTGACGGCGCAACGAGGCGCGGGCAAGACGTTCCACTTCGGCCTTGCGGCGTGCAGCAGCCAGCGGAATGGTGGGCGCAGGGCGCAGAATCTCGGCATCATAACCGTCGGCGACGATTACCCCGCAAGCATGCGGCAGGAAATTGTCGGTGTCGAGCACGGCACGGTCAAGATGCGGCGCAAGTCCCCAGTAGAACCGGTCGCAATGATCCAGGTAATCGGTCCACTTGCCATCGCCCAGCAGGTCGGCCCGGGAGACCTTGATCTCCACGATCACGACCTGCCCCTTGGCGTCGATGCCCATGAGATCGGCGCGCCTGCCGGAACGAAGCGGCATTTCGGGCAGGCACCAGATGTCGTTGCGTGCGAACAGGCGGCAGATGCCGCGCGCGACGGCGCGTGCTTCGCGTTCGACGACATCCGGGCTTGCGCCGGGACTAGTGGCAGCTGATTCGATCATGTCGCCAGTTTAGAACAAATGCCGAACGCGTAAAGGCTTAGAAGAAGCCCAGTGTCTGAACGAACAACCACACGCCGGTGGCAACGAGCAGCGCGGCGGCAACCATTCGCACGATGTCGAGCGGAACACGCTTGATCAATTCGTTGCCGAAGATCACGGCTGGGACGTTGGCAATCATCATGCCAAGCGTCGTACCGGCAGTGACCGCGATGGCATCGTTGAAGCGTGCGCCCAAAGCAATCGTGGCGATCTGCGTCTTGTCGCCCATCTCGACGATGAAGAATGCCACCAGCGTAGTGAGAAATGCGCCGTAGCGCGAAGGCTTGGGTGCTTCGTCCTCGTCCATCTTGTCCGGCACCAGGGTCCACAGGCCCATGGCGACGAAACCGATGGCAATGGCGAAGCGGAACCACTGGCCATCGAGGAAGGAGGCGGCGGTCGCACCGAGCAGGGCAGCGAGGAAGTGGTTGGCAAGCGTTGCGCCAAGGATGCCGAGGACGATCGGCAGCGGCCTTTTGAACCGGGCGGCGAGGATGATCGCGAGCAATTGCGTCTTGTCGCCAATCTCGGCGAGCGCGACAATCGCGGTGGACGTGCTGAAGGCTTCGAGCATCGACAATTCCGGGGCCGGGCGGAGCGATCAGGCCAACGACAGCTTACCCCTCCGCCCGGCCCGGACGATGGGTTCGCTGTCATTGGTCTCGCCCGGTGGACAAAAGTCCTGCCGCCTGCGCCATGGTCTCTCGACCAAGCATGTTGACGCTGAGGGCCGCGCCAGGCCCGAAAACCTGCCAGCGGTGGCTACTCCCCAAATGACGTGGGGTGCCGTTAGCTGCGTATGGCGTGGCATGCAAGTGCAGGCTATGGGCAGTAGCAACGCTATCCGACCACGGGTGCGCCGGGGAAAGTCAGATCGTGAAGCGCATTACCGTTGCCGTCCTTGCCTGCAGCATTGCGCTGCCCGCGCAGGCCGAGGAAGGCCCGTGGACGTTGTCAGCCTCGGCGCGGCTGCGTGTGGAATCGATCGGCGGGCAGTTCCGCCCCGCCCCTGCCCCCGCAACCGACACGATGGTTTCGCTCAGGACCGAGCTTGCCGCCGGCTATGATGCCGGGCCGGTGCGGTTCAATGCCGAGCTCTGGGACGCGCGGGCTTGGGGACAGGACGCGCGCTCTTCAGCGAACACTGGCGAGGTCAACGCGCTCGAACTGGTGCAGGCGAACATGGCGGTGAAGCTGGCGGGCAAGAGCACGCTGACGCTGGGGCGCTACACCCTCGACCTCGGCAACCGGCGCATGGTGGCGCGTCAGCGATTTCGCAATACGACCAATGCCTTCACGGGCGCGCATCTTGAGCTGGACGGGGGCAAGGGACGCAGGCTCGACCTGATGTTCGCCCTGCCCCACCAGCGCCTGCCGGACGACGTTGCGGGCATTCGCGAGGACCGGGTGAAGTGGGACCGCGAGAACTTCGACGTCATGTTCTTTGGCGCGCATGGTACGCTGCCGCAGGTGCTTGGCGGGACCCTTCAGCCCTATGCCTTCGGACTGATCGAGCGCGACGGCGCGGGGCTGGCGACAGCGAACCGGCGGATCGGCACGGTGGGCGCGCGCCACTTCGTGAAGGCAAGCGCCGGGGCTTGGGACCACGACGTCGAAGGCGCGGTCCAGTTCGGCAAGGCACGGCGGACATCGGGGGCGGCGGATGTGACCGATCTCAACGTGTTCGCCTGGTTCGTCCACGCCGATGCCGGCTATACCTTTGCCGGTGGTTGGAAGCCTCGCGTGGTGGCGATGTTCGACGCCGCGAGTGGCGATAAGGGCAGCGCACACAAGTTCACCCGTTTCGACACGCTCTATTCGGCGCGGCGCTTCGAATTCGGGCCAAACGGGCTTTACGGGCCGTTTCGGCGGAGCAACATCGTCTCGCCCTCGCTGCGTCTGGAAGTGACTCCGTCGAAGCGAACCGACGCTTTCGTGGCGTGGCGCACGGCCTGGGCCGAGAACCGGCGCGACCAGTTTGCCGCGACCGGGGTGCGTGATGCCAGCGGAGCCTCAGGCAGCCTCGGCGGGCACCAGATCGAAGGGCGCGTACGGCACTGGATCGTGCCGGGGCTGCTGCAGGTGGATGGCGGAGCGGCAGTGCTGTTCAAGCGGAGCCTGCTGCGCGACGCGCCGAATGCGCCGCCGACCGGGAATACGACCTACGGCTATTTGGATGTCACGCTGACGCTCTGACGCGCAGCGAGGTCGCGCAGGATCGCGTGCTTGTGCGCAGCCGATGCCGTGAACCATGCGGTGATTTCAGCCAGTGTGCGATGGCAACCGCGGCACTGCGTGCTGACCGGATCGATTTCGCAGACACCGGTGCATGGGCTGGGCGGGTGATCGTCGTTCACCGGTCGGACTTTTCCGCCGCCAGCCGCGTCATCAGCAGGGCAGCGCGCTTGGCCTGGGTCCAGATGCTGGCGACATCGACAGTCTCGCCGGGCGCATGGTCGCCCGTGGAATGGGGGCCGAGGCCGACGAGACCGTCGATGTATTCGGCAACGAAGCTGATGTCGCCCGCGCCGCGCTTCATCGGATCGAGCGGCTGCATCTCAGGCAGATCGAGCGTGGCGTTGACCCGATTCAGCTTGGCGAGGAGCGCCTTGTTGCCTGCGGTCGGCGCCATCGGCGGGTAGCCTTCGCTGAACGTGATCTTCGCCGAGGTGACGCCTGGGTAACTGCGCGCCACGATCCACTCCATCTTGCGCATCGCGGCAGCGTTCTGTTCGAGGCTGAGTGTGCGCAGGTCCCCGCGCGCCACGACCTTTCCGGGGATAATATTGGTCTTGCCCTGCGCCGAAACATGCGCGTTGTCATCGGCCACGTCAGCTTCCGCCCCACCTGCGATCAGGCCCACGTTAAGGGTAAGGTAGGGTTCGGGCAGCTCCTCCCGGAAAGCGCTCAAGATCCTCGACGCAGCATAGATGGCGCCATCGCCGGCGTTCGCCCCCCAGACACCGCTGGAGTGGCCGGACTTCGCCTCGACCGTCAGCGTCCAGCTTTGCGAGGAGCGGCGGGCGATCGATCCCATGTCCTTGCCATTTTCGCGGCTCAGCCCTTCGAAATCGAGCGCGACATCGGCAGCCTTGGCTGCGGTGACAAGATCTGCGCGTGCGACTTCGGTGGGGGAGCCTGCCTCTTCCTCGTCACCGGTGAGGAATACCTCGATGTTGGCGTTCTTGAGCGTGCCTGCCGTTTGCATGGCACGAACGGCGGCGAGGATCACGGCGATACCGCCCTTGTCGTCACCCACGCCGGGACCGGTCGCCTTGTCGCCGTTCAGCACATAGGTCTGGAACGGGGAATCTGGCTCGAACACGGTATCGAGGTGGCCGATCAGCAGGAGCTTCTTCCCGCGCTTGCGACCCTTGTGCGTGAGCACGAGATGCCCGGCGCGCCCGGTCTGCTCCATCGGAATCCAGCGCGAAGTGAATCCCAGAGCCGTGAACTCGGGCGCAACGATATCGCGCAACCTTCGTACGCCTTCGAGATTGCGGCTGCCCGAGTTCTGGTTGACCATTGTTTCAAGGAACTTGAGGGTGCGCGCCTGTTCGGCATCGACGGTGGCGACCATCCTTGCCTCGGCCCCCGTGGGCGCGGCCTGCGCAGAGCTGCCGACAAGGACGAAGGCAGAAACCAGACCAATCGTGAAACGCATCGACCCACTCCTTTTGCGGGCACGTTGGCGAGCTGGACGAAGCCTTGCAACCGCCTTTTGCCCGAATTTCCTTGCTTTAACGGGAAGTGCTGCCTATGTGCACCGCAGCAAGACCGGTGGCGGGCAACCCGCTGCAGTCCGGATGCTGGCGTGAGATTTCGCTGAAACGGCAGAAATCCGCTCCGGACGAACGGTTGTTGCCCCGCCCGCTTCCCCTTTCACGCATGGGTCGCATGATCGACCCCGCTCGTGCCCTTCAGGCGCGTGCGCCCAGCGAATTCAACTCGCGCGTCGGCCCTGCGCCGATGCGCCCACGAAAGCATATTCATGTCATTCTTCGCCGAACTCGGCCTTGCCGAACCCATTCTCCGCGCCCTTGAAACCAAGGGCTACAACGATCCCACGCCAATCCAGCGCCAAGCCATCCCGGCCCTGCTGCAGGGCCGTGACCTGCTTGGCATCGCGCAGACCGGCACCGGCAAGACCGCCGCGTTCTCGCTGCCTTCGCTGCACCGGCTTGCCGCCAATCCGCAGCCGCGCAAGCCGGCCTCGTGCCGCATGCTGGTGCTTTCGCCGACGCGCGAACTGGCCGCACAGATCGCTGACAACATGAAGGGCTATGCCCGCAATCTCAATATGTCGGTCGACTGCGTGTTCGGCGGCGTGCCCGTCGGCAAGCAGGCCCGCCGCCTCGTGCCGGGCGTCGACATTCTGGTCGCCACGCCGGGCCGCCTGCTCGACCTGATCGACCAGCGCGCGCTGACGCTTGGCCGCACCGAAATCTTCGTGCTCGACGAAGCCGACCAGATGATGGACCTCGGCTTCATCCACGCGCTGAAGCGCGTGGCCAACCTGCTGCCCAAGACCCGCCAGAGCCTGTTCTTCTCGGCCACGATGCCCAAGGCCATCGAAGATCTGGGCAAGCAGTTCATCGTCAATCCGGTGCGCGTCGAAGTCGCCCCGAACTCGACCACGGCCGAGCGGGTCGAGCAGTACGTGACCTTCATCAACCAGGCCGAGAAGCAGGCCCTGCTGACGCTGCGCATCCGTGCGCTGCTGGCATCGAAGGAACTGGACCGCGCGCTGGTGTTCACCCGCACCAAGCACGGCGCCGACCGCGTGGTGCGCCACCTTTCGTCCGCAGGGATCGACGCTCGTGCCATCCACGGCAACAAGAGCCAGGCGCAGCGCACTGCCGCGCTCGAGGCTTTCCGTCAGGGTTCGTGCCCGGTGCTGGTCGCTACCGACATCGCCGCGCGTGGCATCGACGTTTCGGGTGTGAGCCACGTGTTCAACTTCGAACTGCCCAATGTGCCCGAACAGTACGTCCACCGCATCGGCCGCACCGCGCGTGCCGGCGCTGATGGCATTGCCATCAGCTTCTGTGCGCCGGACGAGAAGCCCTACCTCAAGGACATCGAGAAGCTGACCCGGGTCAAGATCGACACCATGGGCCTGCCCGAGAATTTCATGGCCGAAGCCGCCAAGCTGCCTGCACCGAGCCGCAAGCCTGCGGAAATGGAGCAGGATGCCCGCCGTGACGCGCGCGATGCACGCGGTAATGGCGGTCGTGGTGCCGGCGGTCAGGGTCGCGGCGGCGAAGGTCGTGGGGGGCAGAACCGCAACAGCCAGGCCCACGGGGGCCGCGCGCAAGGCCGGGACGGGCGCCCGCGCGATGTCTCGCCGCGTCAGGAGCGTCGTGACGGCGGTGCCGCCGATCGTGGTCCGGTGCGCAATCCGGTGCTCGAAGCCACTCTTAACGGTGGCGAGCGCGAGGACGCGGGCAAGCCGCGTCGCTTCCGTCCGCGCGGTGCGCCGGGCGTCGGTGCGCACAAGCACAAGGTTCGCCGCGCGAGCTGATCTGCGGAAGGCTCGGCCCTGCCCCAAGGCAGGGCTGTCCTCCGCCTCAAAAGCTTGGCATAGGGACGCGCAATGGACAGCGTTCTAGCCTCGGCGATTGCCATGACCGTGATCGTCGCGGTGCGCTATCTGATCACCAGCGGAATGTTCGCCTGGGCGACGCACAAGGTGCGGCCGGGGCATTATGCTGGCCTTGAAAAGCAGATCCGTTCGGAGATCACCTGGAGCCTCGCCACCGCCGCAATTTACGGCGTGCCGGCCGGCGTGGTCGCGTGGGGCTGGCAGCAGCGCGGATGGACCAGGATCTATGCCGACCCGCTGGCCTATCCGCTGTGGTGGATGCCGGTCTCGCTGCTGCTTTACCTCTTCATCCATGACACCTGGTTCTACTGGACGCATCGCTGGATGCATCGTCCGCAGGTGTTCCGGCGCATCCATGCCATCCATCATGCCAGCCGCCCGCCCACGGCATGGGCCGCCATGAACTTCCATCCAATCGAGGCGGCGATCGTCTCGCTGCTGATTCCGGCGCTGGTCTTCGTCATCCCGATCCATGTCGGGATGCTCGGGCTGGTGCTGCTGGTGATGACCGTGATGGGCGTGACCAATCACATGGGCTGGGAGATGTTCCCCCGCTGGCTCGTTCATTCTGGCGCAGGGAACTGGCTGATAACGGCGAGCCATCACCATCGTCATCATGAACTCTATCGCTGCAACTACGGTCTCTATTTCCGTTTCTGGGACCGGCTGTGCGGCACAGACAAGGGACTGTCCGCACCATGAAGCGCGCCTTACTCCTTCTGCCATTTCTTCTCGCCGGAAATGCCCCTGCGCCGACAAGCATCACGGTCGACATCAATGGCCTGCGCAATGCCAAGGGCATGATCTGGCTGTGCATGAGCGCAAACCCCAAGCTGTTCCCGGAAGGATGCGACAAGGACCCCAATCGCCGCACCGCGTCGATCCGGGCAGACCAGCCCGGCCCGCTGGTGATCCGCGACGTGATGCCGGGACGCTATGCCATCGTTCTCCTGCATGACGAGAATGGGAACAAGAAGATGGACAAGACGCTGTTCCTGCCGAAGGAAGGTTTCGGCTTCTCGCGCGATGCGCCGGTCAAGATGTCGGCGCCCAAGTTCGAGGCGGCGGCCTTTGACGTTACCGGCGGCGCACCTGTCCGCATGAAGATGAAGGTCCGATACCTGTAGTGCCAGCCGCTTCTGCCAAGCCTGTCCATGGAAGTCCCCTAGCACCGTTCCGTTACCCCGCATTCCGGGCAATCTGGACGGCCAACCTGTTCTCCAACATCGGCTCGATGATCCAGTCGGTGGGCGCGGCATGGCTGATGACCGAGCTGACCACCAGCCACGTGCTGGTGGCGCTGGTTCAGGCCTCGGCAACGATCCCGATCCTCCTGCTGGGCGTATTCGCGGGCGCCATTGCCGACAACTACGATCGCCGCCGGGTGATGCTCGCGGCACAAACCGGCATGCTGATCGTGTCCTCGGTGCTGGCCGTGCTCGCCTATACCGGCAATGTCGGGCCATTCTCCTTGCTGGCGCTCACGTTGATGGTGGGTATGGGTACGGCGCTGAACGGCCCCGCATGGCAAGCGTCGGTGCGGCTGCAGGTGGGGCGGCAAGACCTGCCGCAAGCAATCTCGCTCAATGCGATCTCGTTCAATCTGGCAAGGAGCGTCGGGCCAGCGCTCGGCGGGATACTCATCTCGCTGTGGGACACGAGCCTTGCCTTTGCGCTCAACGCAATCAGCTATCTCGGCATGATCGTGGTGCTGTCGCGCTGGCGGCCCGAATCGCTGCCGCCGATGCGCGAGCCGATGCTGGCGGCGATCGGTCGGGGCGTGCGGTTCTGCGCCTCGTCCTCGCCGATCCGCAAGGTACTGCTGCGCGGTCTGGCCATCGGCTTTGGCGCGGCAGGCCTGCAGGCACTGATGCCGAGCGTGGCGCGCGACATGCTCAAGGGCAGCGAGCTTGATTACGGCCTGATGCTGGGCGGGTTCGGCATCGGTTCGATCGTGACGGCACTGTTCGTCTCGAAAGTGCGGCAACGGCTTGGCAGCGAGACCGTGGTGACCGGGGCGACGCTGATATTCGCCTGCGCGCAATTGCTGATGGCTTCGGCCACGGGCATCCCGATGGCCGTGCTCGCCGCCTTCGTGGGTGGCATGGGTTGGGCCAGCGCAATGACCAGCCTCAACGTGGCGATGCAGTTGCGCAGTCCGGAAGACATTCTCGGCCGCTGCCTGTCGATCTATCAGGCGGTGACCTTCGGCGGCATGGCGCTGGGCGCATGGTGCTGGGGCTCGGTGGCCGATCTTGCCAGCTTGCCGACCGCACTTCATGCCGCAGCGGCGTGGCTGGTGCTTTCACTTGCCATGCACTTTTTTGCGCCTATGCCGACGCGCGAAGAGGGGCGGCTGGACGCTGTCCCTGCGCCAAAACGCTAGAAGTTCGAAGGTTCTCGCCATGACCGACGCCCGCCCCTTGCGCTCGCTTCTCTACATGCCGGCCAGCAATGCCCGGGCGATGGCCAAAGCGCGCAGCCTCGATTGCGATGCAGTGTGCCTCGATCTGGAAGACGCGGTGGCGCCCGAAGCCAAGGCCGAAGCACGCACGGCGCTGGTCGCCGAGTTGCAGGCAGGAGGCTTCGGTCATCGCCGGCTGATCGCGCGGATCAACGGCCTGTCGACGCCATGGGGGCATGACGATCTCGCTGCGCTCGCACAGGCTCCGGTCGAGGCCGTGCTCGCTCCGAAGGTCGATGACGCTGCCGACGTGCAGGCACTTTCGGCCGGGATGGACGCTGTCGGCTTCGCGCCCGATGTCAAACTGTGGGTAATGGTCGAGACGCCGCGCGCCGTTTTGGCGCTGGAGCGGATTGCCGATTGCGCAAGAGACACGCGGCTTGCAGGCTTCGTGCTGGGGCTCAACGATCTCGCCAAGGATAGCGGCATTGCCCAGTTGCCGGGGCGCATGGCCTTCCTGCCGGTGCTGACCATGGCCGTGCTGGCGGCGCGGGCCAATGGCCTCGTGATCCTCGACGGCGTGTGCAACGCGATCGAGGATACCGCGCGGCTCGAAGCCGAATGCGTGCAGGCGCGCGATTCGGGATTTGATGGAAAGACGCTTATTCACCCTGCGCAACTTGCCACGTGCAACCGTGTGTTCGCACCGAGCGAAGCCGATATCGCCGAAGCGGAGTCCATCGTCGCGGCCTTTGCCGACCCGGCAAATGTCGGCAAGGGCGCGCTGCGCCTCAACGGGAAAATGGTGGAATTACTGCACCTTGCCCAAGCCGAGAAGGTATTGGCCACCGCCGCCGCCATCGCTGCGCGTTAACCCCGTATAAGCTCCACTGGCGCAACTTAAGCACTTCTTCACGAAGTTGCGCCAGACCAGTCCTCAATCAAGGGGACCAGGTGAGCCTGATGGATACTTTGCGTGGATTTGATCGTGACGCCGCCGAGGCCGAACTCGACCTCTCCGGTTTCGAGGACGACGTTCCGAGCGAGCCGCCGCCGCCGGTGGTGGGGCAGGACGAGCGCCGCATGCAGGTGCGCGCCTACAACTACTGGGCCGGCCTGCTCGGCGAACATTCGTTCCCGCTGGTCACCCCGCTGCTCTCGGGCACTTATCCGGACTTTGCCGACAACCTCGTGCTGCTGCACTTCGACGAGGGGATCGAGGACCCGGCGATTGCCTTTCTCGGCGCCAGGCTGGCCGACGAGTGCGGCACGGAAAGCTCGATCACCCGCCTGAGCCAGGTGCCCGGCCGCTCGCTGCTGTCACGCATCACCGACCACTACATGCAGATCATCGCCAATCAGGCGCCGATCGGCTTCGAGGCCGAGTTCGTGAACCACTTTGGCCGCACAATCCTCTACCGTGGCATCCTGCTGCCGTTCTCGTCGGACGGCACGCGCATCGACTACATCATGGGTGCGATCAACTGGAAGGAACTGGCCGACCAGGCGACGACCGACGAGTTGCTGCTGGAAATCGGGCAAGCGCTCGATTCGGCGCCGATCAAGAGCCAACCGCGCCGTCCGCTGATCGAGCCGACCGATGCCTGGGCCGATGGCCCCGCCTCGCTTGATGCCGCTATCTTCCCTGAGCCCGCCTTCGGGCTCGACGACGATATCCTGCCACTGCCCGCAGGCGCGCCTGCCGATGAACCGGAAGCCCTGCCCGAAGCCTTGGCCGACTGGCTCGCCTCTGCGCGCGAACTGGCCCTCGTGGCCAATTCAAGCGAAGATCGCACTCGCAGCGCCCTTTATGCCGCGATCGGGCGGGCCTGGGACTTCGCCCTTGCAGCGCAGGCAGAACCGGAAGAGTTTGCCGAACTGCTCGAAGACGCAGGGCTGACCATGCAGGAGCGCGCGCCGATGACGCCGGTGGTCAAGCTGGTGTTCGGCGCCGACTACGACAAGACGCGCCTCACCGAGTACGCCACCGCGCTGACCCATGCGCAGCGCATCGGCCTCGGCCGGGGTGAGCTGGGCGCCTACCTCTCCGAAGCCGCTGGTGGCCTCAAGGGCGTGATCAATGCCGAGCGCCGCCTGCGCCGCGAGGAAGCCGGCAAGGCGCTGGCCAGGCGCGGCCCTGAAGCGCTGGCGCAGTCGCTGCGCGCGCTGCCGGCACGCAAGGTCACCGAGATCGCGCCACCCGAAGGCGAGGAATTCGCGCTGGTGGTGCTGCGTCGCCTCGAGAGCGGCGAGATTGTCGCTCTTGGCGAGGTGCACGATGACGCCGCCCTGTTCGAACGTGCGGCGCGCCATCTGATCGGCTGACAGACTGCCCCTGCAGGTGCCTTGCGCAATGGCGGCAGCCTGCTAGCCAGTGCTCCATGGCACGGACGGTGAAGGGCAGGCGACGCATGGGTTGGATCGGCTGGGCGGCGCTTTGCTTCGTCCTGCTCGGATTGGTCGGCTATGCCGCCTACAGCCATGCCATGCGGAATAATGCTGTTGCCGTGCTGGACGGTGCCGACAAGCTGCTCAACGGTGGCGATGGCGCGATCCAGCTGGTCGCGGCCGAGCGCTATGGCAACGATCCAGCGCAGAAGCTCGAGATGTTCGTGCCGCAAGGCGCCAAGGGCGCGCTGCCGATCGTGGTGTTCGTGCATGGCGGCAGCTGGGCGAGCGGCAATCCCCACGACTATCGCTTCATTGCGCGGACGCTGTGCGCGCAGGGCTTTGCGGTCGTGCTGGCGGGTTACCGGCTCTATCCGCAGGCGAAGTTTCCCGGCATGCTGGAGGACGGCGCGGCGGCGCTGCGCTGGGTGCAGGACAATGCCGCAAGGTATCGTGGCGATCCGGCGCGCATGGCGCTGATGGGGCATTCGGCCGGGGCCTACAACGTGGTCATGCTCACGCTTGATCCGCAGTGGCTGAAGGGCGTGGGGCTGGACGCGCAGGCGATCCGCGGGACGGTCTCGCTCGCTGGACCGTTCGATTTCCTGCCCCTCGATTCCCCGGCAACCATCAACAGCTTCGGCGATGCGCCAGGTCTTTCCAGAACCCAGCCGGTCAACTTCGCGCGCCAGGACGCCCCGCCGCTCCTGCTGGTGACGGGCGATGCTGATACCCGGGTCAAGCCGCGCAATTCGCAGGCGCTCGCCCAGCGACTGACCGAAGCAGGCGCGCCGAACCAGCCGGTCCTGCTCGAGGGTGTCTCCCATGAAGGCATCATCATGATGTTCGCGCGCCCCTTCGCGCGCGATACCCGCGCGCTTGACGCAGTGCTGCCGTTCCTCGCCAAGGTCACGGCACCTTCAGTTGCCGTTCAGGCGCCGGGTCGATAGTCCAGGCGTCGTGACGGTCCGAATCCCCGCCCTGCTCCTCTCGCGCCTGCTCGCGCTGGTCGCCGCGCTGTCGCTCTGCATCCAGCCAGCGGCTGCGCAATCGGTGCTGCGCGATGCGGAAACCGAGGCGCTGTTCCGCGATGCCTCTGCCCCGATCTTCAAGGCGGCGGGGTTCAACCCCAAGGCGATCGATCTGGTCCTGCTTAACGACGGGTCGATCAACGCCTTCGTTGCCGGAGGACAGGCGATCTATATCCATTCGGGGCTGATAAGCGCGGCTGACAACGTCAACGAACTGCAGGGCGTGATCGCGCACGAACTGGGCCACATCACCGGCGGCCACATCATCCGGTACAACGAGGGGCTCAAGCCGGCCACCGGCATCACCGTGCTTTCGCTGCTGCTCGGCGGTCTGGCCGCTGCGGCAGGTTCGCCCGACGCGGCGCTGGGCGTGTTCATGGCCGGGCAGCAGGCCGCGCTGGGCAAGTTCCTCGCCTTCAGCCGCGCGCAGGAAAGCTCGGCAGACGCAGCGGGCGCAAAATTCCTTTCCGACGCCGGTATTTCCGGGCGCGGTTCGATCGAGTTCTTCAAGAAGCTGCAGAACCAGGAATTCCGCTATGGCTACAATGCCAGCAAGAATCCGGACGCGGAGTTCTACAGCACGCACCCGATGACGTCCGACCGCCTGACCACGCTCCAGGATGTCTACGAGAAGGACCCGGCGTGGAACACCCCGCCCCCGGCCGAGCTGCAGGCGCGGTTCCAGCGGGTCAAGGCCAAGCTCAACGGCTATCTGGCCGAACCGCAGGACACGCTGCGCGCCTACCCCGATTACATGACCGACATTCCCGCGCGCTATGCCCGCGCCTATGCCTTCCACAAGGAGGCTTATGTCGACAAGGCTTTGGCGGAGACCAGGGCGCTGATCGCCAGCGATCCGGACAATCCCTATTTTCTCGAGCTGGAAGGACAGATCCTGCTCGAATCCGGTCGCCCCGCGGATGCCGTGGCGCCGCTGCGCAAGGCTACGCAACTGACCGGCAACGAGCCATTGATCGCCACCACCTTTGGCCACGCCCTGATCGCCACCGAGGACAAGGACAATTTCGCCGAAGCCGAAAAGGTGCTGAAGACTTCGGCCTCGCGCGACCGGGACAATCCCTTCACCTGGTACCAGCTCGGCGTGGTCTACGAAGCCAAGGGCGACATTCCCCGCGCGCGCCTTGCCAGTGCCGAACAGCAGCTTATGAACATGCGGCTGGCCGAAGCCGTACGCAGCGCCGAGGCCGCCGAGGCCGCACTGCCCAAGGGCACGCCCGACTGGCTACGCGCGCAGGACATTGCGATGTCGGCGCGGGCAATGATGGAACGCCAGAAGAAATCCCGCTAGGCACCAGACAATGTCAGATACAAAGCCCCGCCGCATAGGCGCCTTCGCCGCCTTCGCCCTGCTCCTTGCCGCAGGCGGGGCAGCTGGAGGATGGTGGTACGCCCACCGCGACGCCGATACTGCGTCAGGCGACGACGCGGACCTTGAAGCCTCGCTGGCGAGCGCGGGAATCAATGGCAAGGAACGCGCCGCGATCGAAGGACTGGTGCGGTCTTATATCCTTGAACACCCCGAAGTCCTGCCCGAGGCGATGGAGCGGCTGCAGCAGCGCGAGGCGGCAGCGCAGATCGGTCCGATGCGCGGCGCGCTTGAAACACCCTTCCCCGGTGCGGTCATGGGCAATCCCGACGGCAAGGTCACGCTGGTGGAGTTCACCGACTTTGCCTGCACCTATTGCCGGCAGAGCGTGAAGACCCTGGACGCGCTGATCGCGAAGAACCCCGACTTGCGCGTGGTTGTGCGTGAACTGCCGATCATCGCACCCGAAAGCGCGCCCGCCGCGCGCATGGCGCTGGCGGCGGCAGCGCAGGGCAAGTATCCCGCCTATCACAAGGCGATGTTCGAGGGCGCCCGGCCTTCGGATGCCAGCATCACCGCTGCGGCGACCGCGGCGGGGCTCGACCTCGCCTCGGCACGCACCTTTGCAGCCCGGCCCGATGTCGAGGAAGAGCTCAAGCGCAACCTTCAGCTGGCCCGCCAGCTTGGCATCAACGGGACGCCCGCATGGGTGATCGGCGAACAGCTGGTTCACGGCGCAGTTCCGCAGGAAGACCTGCAGGCTGCCATCGATGCGGCACGCAAGAGCTGAGGCGGAAGTAACAGGGGCGGGCTAGCCTAGCCCGCTCCGAACGGTTACAAACCTTTTCATGGCAGCCTTGCCGTTCAGACCGACGCCGTTCTTCGGCAACAAGAACAGAGCCTTCTGGCGCCTGCAGTTCATGGGCTGGGGCGGCGCGATGCTGCTGCGTGCGATGTCGTCCATCGCCAATGCGCAGCCGTGGTCGTTCCTCGTCATCGTCGTCATCGCCACGATCACCGGCTTCTCGATCTCGCTGATCCTGTCGGTAATCTACCGCGCGCTGATCAACCGGCGGCCGATTGTCACCTGGGGCGTGACTGCCATCGCGATGTCGGTGGCGGTCGGTCTTTACGCCTTCATCGATTCGTGGGTCATCAGCCTCTACCGGCAAGGCGGCGATGCCAGTTTCGCGCAGCTGTTCCTCGGGGTGTTTTACCTCGACCTCACGCTCGTGATCTCGTGGACCGGGCTGTATTACGCGATCAACTTCTTCCTGCAGGTGGAAGAGCAGAACGACCAGCTGATGCGGCTGGAGGCACAGGCAACCTCGGCCCAGCTGGCCATGCTGCGCTACCAGCTCAACCCGCACTTCTTGTTCAACACGCTCAATTCGATTTCCACGCTGGTCCTGCTCAAGCAGACCGAACCGGCAAACGCGATGCTTTCGCGCCTGTCCTCGTTCCTGCGCTACACGCTGGTCAACGAGCCGACCGCGCGGGTGACCGTTGCCCAGGAAATCGAGACATTGAAGCTCTACCTCGATATCGAACGCATGCGCTTCGAGGAGCGCCTGCGCACCGAGTTCCGCATCGATGATGCCATCCGCAATGGCCTGATGCCTTCGCTGCTGCTGCAACCGCTGGTCGAGAATGCCATCAAGTATGCGGTCAGCCCGATGGAGTACGGCGCGGAAATCACCGTCGAGGCGCAACTCGTCGGCCCGATGCTGCGGGTCACCGTGTCGGACACCGGGCCGGGCTTGCCACCGGGCACCGATCCTTCAAGCGTGTTCGGCGTGAGCAGTGACAGCACCGGGATCGGTCTTGCCAACATCCGCGACCGTCTGGTCCAGGCCTATGGCGAGAACCAGCGCTTTGACATCTCAAACCGCCCGGAAGGGGGTTTTCAGGTCGTGCTCGAACTGCCGTTCGAAGCAAAGGCCGAGCCTGTACAGGCCATGCCCGTCCGACGCCCGATCGGGGTCGGCATGGGGGTTGGTGCATGATCTCGGGAACCGACTGCCACTTTACCCGTCCTGCCATCAGGCAGACTCCAACGGGGGACCGTTTCGGGGGCGCAACGTGATCCAAGTCTGGACAAGACCCAAGGGAACCGCATGACGATCCGCACGATCCTCGTCGACGACGAGAAACTGGCCATTCAGGGGCTGCAGCTCCGGCTTCAGGCCTTCCCCGATGTCGAAGTGATCGACACCTGTTCGAACGGCCGCGAGGCCATCCGCAAGATCAAGACCGAAAAACCCGACCTCGTCTTCTGCGACATCCAGATGCCCGGCTTTGACGGCTTCTCGGTGGTCAAGGGCGTGATGGAAATCGACCCGCCGCTGTTCGTGTTCGTGACCGCTTATTCCGAGCACGCGATCAAGGCGTTCGAAGCCAATGCCGTCGACTACCTGCTCAAGCCGGTTGAGGAAGACCGTCTTGCCGACGCACTGGACCGCGCGCGCACGCGTCTGTCCGAGAAGCGCGGCCGCGAAGAAGCCGAGAAGCTCAAGACCGTGCTCGCCGAAGTGGCGCCCGATGCCATGCCGGAGATCGAGGACGAGGGCGAGCCCCTTGCCGGCCGCTTCGAGAAGCTCATCAACATCAAGGACCGTGGCAAGATCTTCCGCGTCGATGTCGACACGATCGAGCGCATCGAGGCTGCGGGCGACTACATGTGCATCTACACCGGCGACAATTCGCTGATCCTGCGCGAGACGATGAAGGACTTGGAGCGTCGCCTCGATCCCCGCGTGTTCCAGCGCGTGCACCGCTCCAAGATCGTCAACCTCGATCAGGTGCGCCAGGTCAAGCCGCATACCAACGGCGAATGCTTCCTTGTCTTGGAAAGTGGTGCCGAGGTGAAGGTATCGCGCTCGTACCGCGACGTGGTGGCGCGTTTCGTTCACTGACCAAATTCGCCTCACACTTCCGCTCATGCTGAGCTTGTCGAAGCATGCCCGAGCCGGTAGCTGCGAAGGACGTGCCTGCCTCGCGTCCTTCGACAGGCTCAGGACGAGCGGAGTGCTTTGATGCAAGAATTTCTCATCCCCGGCTTTGATCTTGAAGCCTTCGTCACCGCAACGGTTGCCGAGGATCTTGGCGAAGGCCTGCCTGGCGGCGGGCATGACGTGACCAGCGAAAGCGTGATTCCGGCCGATGCGCGCTTTTCCGGCGTGATGGACAGCCGCGACGCGATAACGGTGTGCGGCTTGCCGATTGCCGCCGCATTCTTCCGCGCGCTCGATCCTGCCATGAAGATCGAAATTCTCGTCGCAGAAGGCGCGCAGGTTTCGCCCGGCTCCGACCTGATGCGGCTCGAAGGCAATGCCCGTGCGATGCTGACGGCAGAGCGCAGTGCGCTCAACACCGTCCAGCACCTTTCGGGCATTGCCACGCTCACCCGCCAGTACGTTGATGCCATGGGCGAGACGAACGCGAAATTGCTCGATACCCGCAAGACCATCCCCGGCCTGCGCCTCCTCGAAAAGTACGCCGTGCGCACCGGTGGCGGCACCAATCATCGCATGGGCCTGTGGGACGCGGCGATGATCAAGGACAACCACGTACTCGTCGCAGGTGGCGTGGCCGAAGCCGTGCGCCGCGCGCTGTCTGCAGGGGTCAAGGACGTGATCTGCGAGGTCGATCATATCGACCAGATCGAACCCGCTCTCGATGCCGGCGCAACCCGCCTGCTGCTCGACAACATGGGACCAGACTGCCTGCGCGAAGCCGTGGCGCTGGTTGCCGGCCGCGTCCCATGCGAGGCTTCTGGCGGGGTGCGGCTTGACACCATCGGCGCGATTGCCGCCTCGGGCGTGGATTACGTATCGGTCGGCCGCCTAACGCAGAGCGCGCCCGCAGCCGACATCGGCCTCGACTTCACGCCAATCGCCTGAACGGAACCCCAGATGCGCCCCGCCACCATCCGCGCCTTTGAAATCAGCGTGATCGCCAGCCAGCTTATCCGTATCGTCAACATCGTTGCCAATGCTGGTGCGATGGCAGCCGCGCTGGAGGTCGGCCGCAATGAGTTGTTGATCGGGCCGTTTGCCAACGCGCTGGTCGCCATCGGTCTTGCGCTCGCAGTTTCTCGCGGCCGGTTTGCGATAGCGCGCTGGTTTCTTGCCGCCGTGATCGCGCTCGACGTGCTGGGCCTGGGCGGAATTCCGGCCGTGGCGACCATGATCGGCGTTCCTTTCGCGATCTTCTCGGTCATCGCCATCCTGTTGATGATTGCCGCAGGCGTGCTGATGTTCCTGCCGGCATCGACGGCGTGGCTGAAGCAGGACAAGGCTGGCTGAGAAGATGCGATCACGCATCGCGGCGATTGCCTTCGGCCTCACCGCCACTCCTGCCCTCGCGCAAGGCTGGCAATGCCAGGTGCCACCGCAGATCAGCGTACCCGCCCTACCCGAGCCTGACGCGCCGCCGCGCATCGTGCCAACGACCGGCTACACGCTCGCCATAAGCTGGTCGCCCGAGTTCTGCCGCACACGCAAGCTCGATCCCGCCCATGCCACCCAGTGTTCGGGCAGGCAGGGACGCTTCGGCTTCGTGCTCCACGGACTGTGGCCAGATGGCAAGGGCGGCAAGTATCCGCAGTACTGCCCCTCGCGCCTGCGGCCGGATGCGCAGGTCCTGCGCCGCAACTTCTGCACCACGCCTTCGGCCGACCTGATGATGCACGAGTGGGCCAAGCATGGTACCTGCATGGGGATTACCCCTGCGGAGTACTTCGACAAGGGCCGCGCGCTGTTCCAGGGTCTGGAGTTTCCCGACATGGCCCGTCTCTCGCGCACCGAGGGGCTGGACGTGGGCAAGGTCAAGCAGGCGCTGGTCATCGCCAATCCGCGCCTCCGGCCAGAAATGATCCGCCTGCTGCTGGGTCGCGACGGCTGGCTGCGCGAGGTGCACCTGTGCCATTCGCGCAAGCTCAAGCCCATGCGCTGCCCTATCGGCAACGGCGGGCCGCCAAACACGGTTCCGGTGAAGATCTGGCGCTCTTTCTAGCGCCGCTCGCGGAAGAACCGGCGCAGCATCTCGGCCGCTTCATCCTCGCCCATGCCGGAATAGACTTCGGGCCGGTGCAGGCAGGTGGGCTGTTCGAACACGCGCGCGCCGTGCTCCACCGCGCCGCCCTTGGGATCGCTGGCGGCGTAGTAGACCCGTGCGACGCGGGCGTGGGCAATGGCCCCTGCACACATCGCGCAGGGCTCGAGGCTCACCCACAGGTCACAACCTTCGAGCCGCTCCTGCCCGAGCGCCGCAGCCGCAGCCCGAATCGCCAGCACTTCGGCATGGGCGGTGGGGTCGCAGAGTGTGCGCGGCTGGTTATGGGCCGCAGCGATGACCTTGCCGTCCTTGACGACCACCGCACCGATCGGCACTTCGCCCTCATCGGCAGCAATACGGGCTTCCGCAAGGGCCAGTCGCATCGGTTCAGGCAGGGGCCAGCGGATCATGGTGCGGGGTATAAGGAGCAGATTGCTGCTTTCAAACTCCGAATCCTTGACTTCGCCCGGTGAATCGATAAGAGCCGCGCCTTCCCGATAGGTATTATCGAACACAAGCGAGTTTTAGCCATGTCGCGTATCTGCGAACTGACCGGTAAGGGCCGCCAAGTCGGTCACAACGTAAGCCACGCCAACAACAAGACCAAGCGTCTGTTCCTGCCCAACCTGCAGAACGTCACGCTGATGAGCGAGAAGCTGGAGCGCAGCTTCAAGTTCCGCGTTTCGACGCATGGTCTGCGTTCGGTCGAACACAACGGCGGTCTCGACAACTGGCTGCTCAAGCAGTCGGACACCAAGCTCTCGACGCGCGCCCTCAAGGTGAAGCGCGAGCTGGTCAAGGCGAACGCCGCCTAATCTTTCTGCCCGCAAGGGTTTGAAAATCGAAGGCCCCCTTTCCCTAACCGGATCGGGGGCTTTTGCTGTACCTGCTATCGGGCGGAAAGCGTCGCCGGATCGAACCAGAGCCTCAGCAGCCGTGTCTGCTGGAACGTCGAGGCGTTGGCGTCGGAGACCAGCCAGAGTGACAGCCCGTCCGTGCCAGGCGTCAGCGCCATCCCTTCCCAGTTCTCGCGCATGGCTGGTCCTTCGAGGCGGGCCAGTTCCGTGGTCGGCAGTGGCCGCCGGGGATCGAGGCGCGAGAGATCGGCAAGCACGATTCGCGCCGAGAAGCCGGGTGGTGAAAAGCCCAGCTTGCGCACAAGGATGAGCAGCCTGCCATCCGGCAGCGGCACAGCGTCCACCGGATCAAACGCCGCAGGGACGATGAATCCGAACTTTTGCGCCTTCGACAGTCCCGGACGACCTTTGAACAACAGCCCGAGATGAAGCCCGCCCCGACCGGTGCCGCAGGATTCGCACAGCATGATCCAGCGGCCATCGGGCAGGCCGGCCATCGCCTCGGCCCCGCCATTGCGGGGCCAGTCCCGCGTTTCGTTCACCGGGATGAGATTGGTGGCACCGGAGCCGGGGTCCGTCCGGACCACGCGCCAATCGTCTTCCAGCCCGGTCCAGAGGCTGCCATCGGCAGAATCACGCACGACACTTTCGGTATCGAAGCCAACGCTGGTGTGTCCATCGGGCCAGCGCTGCACCACCATGTTCGGCATCGATGAGGTGAAGGCGCCGGGCGTCAGCGACAAGGGGATCGAAAGCGTGCGGTTGCGGTCGCTGATGGCAAGCAGTCCGCCATCTTGCGGCACCAGCGCCGAATAGCCGCCGAAGCGGTGGTCCGCCCCTTCCAGCAACCAGGCCTGTTGCAGAACGAAGGGGCCAAGCTGCTTCCGCTCCGCCGCGGGGATTCCCGGCATGAGGTCAGTGACGACAACCCGTCGGTCGAACGTGAAGGGGTCCTTGCGCTGCGTTGCCCAGACCAGCACGGCCAACGGCAGCAGGACGAGGAAGGTGAAGAGTTTGCGACGCACCGGCATGCCGTGGGCATCGCGCCCGGCACCGTCAATCGCGAAATATGCTCAGGTCCTGCAATCAGGCAGGGCGGAACTTCAGCGCATCGCCGTTGATGCAATAGCGCAGCCCCGTGGGCGCAGGGCCGTCGTCAAAGACATGGCCGAGATGGCCGCCGCATTGCGTACAGTGGACTTCGGTACGGACCATTCCCAGCGAACGGTCGGAACTGGTCGCCACGCCCTTGGGCAGGGGCTTCCAGAAGCTGGGCCAGCCGGTCCCGCTATCGAACTTGGTGGCGGACGAGAACAGCGGATGGCCATCGGCCGCGCAGACGAAGGTGCCCTTGCGATGCTCTTTCAGCAGTGGCGACGTAAAGGGGCGTTCCGTGCCTTCCTCGCGCAGGATGTAGAACTGTTCTGCCGTCAGGACACGGCGCCATTCGGCCTCGCTCTTCATGATCGGGAACGTGCCCTTGGCCGCAGGCTTGGCACTGCAGGCGCTGGCAAAGGGCAGGACCGAGCCTGCGGCGAGGAAAGCCATGAAGCTGCGACGCGAGGTTGACTGGGCGATCATCTGCAAACCTTCCGGTGTCCTGCCGATGGGAGAGAGGGTGTTACCTCGGGGGCGGAGTGCCCACCGGCAGGACTTGGGCCATGCTAGCCTGGTCCTGCCTGCTCCATCGTGACGCAGGTCATAGCACGACGACCTGTATCCGCGATTACCGCTTTTCGAGCACGACCTCGAGCTTGCGGAAGCCGTGGACGAAGTTGGCGCGAACGCGCTCCACTGCGCCAGCCACGCGCCCCTGCATCCGCCGCTCGTGCATTTCCTCGAGCAGGATGCGCAGTTGCAATTCCGCCAGACGCGCGCCGACGCAGCGGTGCACGCCATAGCCGAAGGACAGGTGCCGCCGCGCATTGTCGCGATCGACGATCAGCTTGTCGGCGTTCTCGAACACGCTCTCGTCGCGGTTGGCCGAAATGTACCACAGGATCAGCTTCTCGCCGGCCTTGATCTGCTGGCCAAACAGGTAGGCATCGGCCGTCGCCGTGCGTCGCATGTGCGCCAGCGGGGTGACATAGCGGATGCATTCCTGCACCGCGTTGGGGATCAGCGAAGGATCGCGGGCGAGCAGGTCACGCTGGTCGGGGAACTGGTCGAGCGCGTGGACGATGCCTGACATCGTGTTGCGCGTGGTATCGTTGCCGCCGACGATCAGCAGCACGAGGTTGCCCATGAACTCCTGCGGGCTCATGTGGTTCATTGCCTCGGAATGGATCATCATCGAGATGAGATCGCCAGAGGGCTCGGCGCGCATGCGTTCGCCCCACAGGCGCTGGAAATAGTGCGCCATCTCGCCAAGGAAGCCGAAACGCATGTCGGACAGTTCGCGGGCGAGGATCAGTTCGACGTCACCGGCCCAGTCCGACCAGAACGTCAGCAATCGGCGATCCTTCCACGGGAAGCCGAACAGCAGCGCCAGCATGCCGGTGGTGAGTTCGATCGAGACCTTGTCGACCCAGTCGAACTTCTCGCCCCACGGCAGCGAATCGAGCACCTCGCCGGTGCGCTGGCGGATCTCCCGCTCCATCTCGACCATCTTGGCCGGGGTAAAGGCGGGGGCGACAGTGCGGCGCTGGCCGGTATGCTCGGGCCGGTCCATGGCGATGAACATCGGCAGCTGCCGTTCGGCCAGCAGCGCAGGATCGGTATCTGCCGGGGGATCGCCGATGGTGATGCCGCCATGCTTCCATGACGAGGAATAGAGTTCGGGAAGCGATTCGACGTGCTGGATCGCCTTGTGGTTCACCACGTTCCAGTAGGCACCGTAGGGCGATTCGGGGATGAAGTTGACAGGTGCTTGCGCACGCATCTCTGCAAAGATCGGCTGCCAGCGATCCTCGACATAGATGTCCGATCGGCTGACATCCCACTTGTGATTGTGGACCGGGGCGCCTTGCGGGTTCTCCTTGAGCCAGGCGGTGAACGCCTCGATCGCGGTGGGAGAGCTGCGGTAGGTGAACTGCTGGGCTTCGGGTGCAAGCTGCGTGGCCATGGCTATCCTCCGGAACGGCCGCACGTTGCCCGCACGGTCCTCGTCACTTTGGTAGCTTGCCACAACCTACACGGGTGTCAATAAGCTTTGCGCCTGAACCGTGCGAACACGCCGCCCCTGGCCTTGCCGCGCGCCGGGCCTGACTTCATCACCGTCCGGCGGAACAGCTGTGCCCCGGCCCGCACGATCACGACAACCCAGAACGCCTGCCACAGCAGCGCAAGGACGTGCGGCCACACCTCGGGCTGTTGCGCGGCGCGCGCCAGCATGGCGTAGGGCGAACTGACCGGGAAGATTATCGAAAGCCATTCCACCCACGTGCCCGGCATCGTCAGCGCATAGCTCGAGAAGAAGAACACCATCAGCTGGAACATCGAGACGGGCATCGAAAGCGTCTGCACCTCCCGCACCGTGGCCGCCATGCCGCCGATCGACAGGAACAGGGATCCCATCAGCAGATAGGCCATCGCGAAGTAGAGGAAACCGAGGGTCAGGAACAGTGGCCAGCCCACTGCCGGGGCGGACAGGCTGGGCAGGCTTTCAGAACCGGCCAGCACGATCGCGCCGATGGCCGTACCCCACACGGCAATGCCGACAAGGCTGACGGCAAGCATGGCAAAGAGCTTGCCCATGAACAGGGCGTCCATCGGGATGGCCGCAGCCAGCACCTCGATGATCTTGTTGCCCTTTTCCTCGACAAGGTTGGACAGGACCATGCCCGCCAGCAGCATGGTCAGCAGGAACAGCAGAACCTGAGCGCCCTGTGCCGTGTAGATCTGGCCGGTGCGGACCTTCGCAATCGACGTGTTGACCTCCTCGACCTGCACGTCCGGATAGGCCGTTGGCGCCTCGGCGCGGGCGCGCGCGGCAAGGTTGGAAACAAGGCCGACCCACTGGCGTGCACGGTCGGCGGTTGCGGTCAGGGTCGGTCCATCGAGCGTCCCGCCGACCACCGCAGTCACCTCGCGGTTGCCATCGGCAAGGGCGCTCCGGGCATCGAAGGCCTTTCCTGGCGCGGCGGCGGCAAGTTCGATCATGTCGGGCAGGCCACCGGCCATTCGCCCGTCCAGTTCTTCGCGCGCGGCCATCATGCGCCTGTTGTCCTCCGCGCTCATGGCAAGACCGATGGTCGGCCGCTCGACGTTCTGCTGGACCTTGGCGCCAATGTTTCCGGCAAGGCCACCCACGACAAGCGGGAAAGCCGGGCCGATCAGGAAGAAGATGAAGGTCTTGGAGAACACCACCGCGACGAAATCGCGCCGGGCGATGACCAGCGCGCAGCGCAGCTTTTCGGCAAATCCGCTCACCGCGCCTCTCCTTCGCTTTCCTCGAGCGCCTTGGCCGCTGCCTCGCCGGCGATGGCAACGAAGGCATCGTGCAGCCCCGCCCGCTCGATCGACAGGCTGAGAATGCCGGCATCGCCTTCGATCAGCGCGCGCAGCAGTGGCTCGACACCGGTTTCGGGCAGTGTGAAATACCAGAACGCGCCTTCGTGCCGCACGTCGACGGGGAGCGCGGCGCGCCAAGGCCCATCCTGCGCACGCGTTTCGAGCCGGACCTGCGGGCGCAGGCGGTCGCGGGCCAGGTCTACCGGTCCTGCGAAGGGCACCTTGCCGCCGGCGATGATCGCAATCCTGTCGCACAGGCGCTCGGCATGGGCGATGACGTGGGTCGAGAAAATCACCGTGGTACCGCCCGTTGCCAACGCACGGATCATGCGCTCGAGCTTGCCCTGGTTGATGGCGTCAAGCCCTGAGAAGGGCTCGTCCAGCACGACGAGATCGGGCTTGTGGACGAGCGTGCCGAGCAGCTGGACGGTCTGCGCCATGCCTTTCGACATCTGCCGGATCTGGCGATCGGCCGCATAGCCAAGACCATGTTCTTCCAGCAATTCGCGCCCGCGGCGGCGTCCCTCCTTGAGCGGCACGCCGCGCAGGGCGGCGAGGAAGCCGATTGCCTCGTATGCCTTCATCGCGGGATAGAGGCCGCGTTCCTCCGGCAGGTATCCGATGCGACGGGCGACCTCGGTCGGGCGTTCGTGGCCCAGCACGCGGCGATAGCCCGCGTCCGGATCGATGATGCCCAGCAACATGCGCAGCGTCGTGGTCTTGCCGGCGCCGTTGGGGCCGAGAATGCCATAGATCGCGCCCTTGGGCACGGATATGTCCACGCCATCGACAGCCGTGAAACCGTCGAAGCGCTTGATAAGACCCCGCGCCTCGATGGCGAGTTCCTCTCCGGCACTGTCAACCGCGTTGCCAGCCACCGGCCATTCCCCTAGCTCGATCTTCATGGGTCATCGCCCTAGCGATAGGCGATGAACGAGCAGGGCAGCAAGTGTGGTTAACTCAAGTCCAACTCTCGAAGGCAGAGAGGCAACTCCCGGGGGCAGAGGGGCAACTCTTGGCAGCGAAGGCCTGACTCTCGAGGGCAAACTGGCAGCAGAAGCCACGCGCCTGGGCTTTGCCGCCTGCGGCATCGCGCCTGCCCATGACGACCCCCTCAGAGCGGCCCGACTCGAACAGTGGCTGGGCGAGGGATGCCACGGATCGATGGAGTGGATGGAAACCCGGCTCCATCATCGCCGAGGGCCGCAATCCCTGTGGCCCGATGCGAGAAGCGTGATCGCGCTGGGGATGAGCTACGCCCCGGCCGCGGACCCCCGCGCGCTGGAGGCGCACCCGGAGCGCGGGCGCATTTCGGTCTATGCCCAGGGCGGCGATTATCATGACGTGGTGAAGCGCAATCTCAAGGCGCTGGCGCGCTGGCTGGTGGCCGAGGTGCCGGGGGCCGAGGTCAAGGTCTTCGTCGATACCGCGCCGGTGATGGAAAAGCCGCTGGCGCAGGCAGCGGGGATCGGGTGGCAGGGCAAGCATACCAACCTCGTCAGCCGGACCCATGGTTCGTGGCTGTTCCTGGGCGCGATCTATACCACGCTGGACCTGACGCCCGATGCACCGCATGCCGACCGCTGCGGATCGTGCACGGCGTGCCAGACAGCCTGTCCGACGAATGCTTTTCCCAAGCCCTATCAACTGGATGCGCGGCGGTGCATTTCCTACCTGACGATCGAGCACAAGGGGCCGGTGGCGGAGGAATTCCGCGAGGCGCTGGGCAACCGCATCTATGGCTGTGACGATTGCCTGGCGGCCTGTCCGTGGAACAGCTTTGCGAGGGCCGCGCAGGCCAACCGGGCGTTCCTCCCCCGCGCCGAACTGACCGCGCCGAAGCTCAAGGAACTGCTGGCGCTGGACGATGCCACGTTCCGGCAGGTGTTCAGCGGCAGTCCGATCAAGCGGATCGGGCGGGACCGGATGGTGCGCAATTGCCTTTATGCGGCGGGCAACAGCGGCGAGCGGGCATTGCTCCCTGCGGTGACAGCCCTTGCCGACGATCCCGACCCGGCGGTGGCAGATGCCGCCCGCTGGGCCGTGGCCCGTTTGGCCTAGAGCATTTCCTTGAGCGGAACGCTGGCGTCGGCGAGCTGTTCAGGTGCGATCTGGGCGCGGGCTTCGACCAGCTTCTTGCCCTGCACGTAGTCCTTGACCATGTTCACGCAATCGAGCGCGATGACCTTGCCGTTCTTGAGGTAGACCACCGAGAACGAGCGCGTGGCCGGATCGCCGCGCAGCACGGCGTTGTCATGTCCGGTGGAGAGGCCGACCGTCTGCAGGCGCAGGTCATACTGGTTGGACCAGAACCACGGCGTCGCCTTGTAGGGCGCTTCGGTGCCGCAGATGCACTTGGCAACGGTGGTGGCCATGTCGTTGGCGTTCTGGACGGATTCGAGGCGGATCACGGCGCCGTCGGCGAAGTCGTTCGAGTGAGCCGCGCAATCGCCGATCGCATAGACATCGGGCAGCGAGGTGCGGCACAGTTCGTCGACATCGACGCCGTTTCCGCCTGAAGCGCCAGCGGCCAGCAGCGGGCCCACGCACGGGACGATGCCGATGCCGACAATGACGATATCGGCCGGGATGACCGACCCGTCCTGCATCTTCACGCCGGTCGCCTTGACGCCATCGCCTTCGATGCAATCCATCGCCGCGCCGGTGCGCAGATCGACGCCATGGGCGCGGTGTTCGGCCTGGTAGAATTCGGACAGCGCTTCACCGGCGACGCGCGCAAGCACGCGCGGCAGGGCTTCGAGCAGGGTGACCGAAACGTCGAACTTGGTCAGCACGGCGGCAGCTTCGAGGCCGATATAGCCTCCGCCGACGACCACGGCGCGCTTGGCTCCGGCGTCCAGCTCCGCCATCAGCCGGTCGGCATCTTCCTTGGTGCGGACGGCGTGGACGCCCTTGAGGTCTGCCCCCATGCAGGACAGGCGGCGCGGATCGCCGCCAGTGGCCCAGATCAGCTTGCCGTAGCCGATCTCGCTGCCATCGCCGAGCTTCACTGTGTGTGCGGCGGGATCGAGCGAGACGACTTCGGCGCCGAGCTTCATCTCGACGGCCTTGTCCTCCCAGAACTGTGCCGGGCGGATGCAGATGCGCTCGAAGGTCTTTTCGCGCGCGAGGTATTCCTTGGACAGCGGCGGACGCTCGTAGGGAATTTCCGGCTCGCGCCCGATCACCAGGATGCGGCCTTCAAAGCCGTTCTGGCGCAGCGCGATCGCGGCCTGCGCGCCGCCGTGCCCGGCACCCACGATGATGACGTCTGCCTGTTCCATTGCGAATCCTCCCGGCTGTTGCGAGGGCGTTTGGCCAAAAGCCCGCGTTCGTCAACTGACAGACGCGGAAAAGTCCGTTTCAGCCAACCGATTGCCCGGATCAGATTTCGACGATCGCCCCGGCGAGCCGTTCGACTTCTGCGCGATCATGGCTGACGTAGAGGATGGGCAAACCCACTTCGTCGCGCAGGCGCTCGATGGTGCGCATGATCTCTTCGCGGCGGGCGCGGTCAAGCGAGGCCAACGGTTCGTCCATCAGCAGGAAGCGCGGGTTGGACAGCAGTGCCCGGCCGATGGCAACCCGCTGGGCTTCTCCGCCCGACAGGCTTCGTGGCCAGCGATCGAGCAGATGGGCAAGCCCGAGGAAGTCGATGACATCGGCTTGTGACATCGGTCCATCGCCACGCGCGCCATAGGCAAGATTGGCACGGACCCGCATGTGCGGGAACAGGCGCGCGTCCTGGAAGACATAGCCCGAGTGGCGCTGCTGGACGGGTATGTCGATTCCGGCGGCGCTGTCGAACAGGACTTGGCCGCCGACTACGATCCGGCCGTGATCGGGCCGCAGCAGACCGGAAACCATGTTGAGCACCGAGCTCTTGCCCGCGCCCGAAGGACCGAACAGTGCGGTCAATCCATTGGGGGCAAGGAAATTGCAGGCAACCATCGCCTTGCCCAGCCGACGCGATACCTTCACCTCAAAGGACATGGGAGCTTCTCCCCATGCGCCGGGCAAGCATCTCGGACACGACCAGCGCGATCAGCGACAGCGCCACGGACGTGGCCGCCAGCCGGGTCACCGCATCTTCACCGCCGGGTACTTGCAGTGCGCTGTAGATGGCCAGCGGCAAGGTCTGCGTTTCGCCGGGAATGTTGCTGACGAAGGTGATCGTTGCGCCGAATTCCCCGAGCGAGCGGGCAAAGCCGAGCACGGTTCCGGCAATCACGCCGGGCAGCGCGAGCGGAACAGTGATGGTGCGGAACACGCGCCAGCGCGAGGCGCCCAGTGTCATCGCCGCGGCTTCTAGGCGCTGGTCGACGGCTTCGATCGACAGGCGCATGGCGCGGGCCATCAAAGGCAGCGCCATGACGGCAGCGGCAAGCGCGGCCCCGGTCCAGCGGAACATGAAGGTGAGGCCGAGCGCCTGCTCCACCCACGCGCCGATCGGGCCTTGCGGTCCGAAGGCGAGCAGGAGCAGCCAGCCGGTGACGACCGGGGGCAGGACCAGCGGCAGGTGGATCAGCGCATCGAGCATGACCTTGCCGGGAAATCGCCCTCGCGCCAGAGCCCATGCCAGAGCGAAAGCGACAGGCAGGCAGGCTGCGACCGCGACGGCGCCGACCCTGAGCGAAAGCCGGACGATCTCCAACTCTTCGGGAGTCATCGCCGCTGGCCGAACCCGCGCCGGAGAAAGATGGCGCGACCTTCGCGCGAGATCAGGAAGCGACGGAAGGCTTCGGCATCGCCATGGCGCGAGGTTGCAAGCAGGGCGACAGGGTAGGTGATCGGCTGGTGACTTGTTGCGGGGAAAGTCCCCACCACTCGCACGCGGCGCGAGGCCATGGCATCGGTCGCGTAGACGATACCGAGGGGGGCGGCGCCACGTTCAACCAGCGCGAGGGCTGCGCGGACGTTCTCGGCGGCGGCGACCTTGCCCGCGACGCCGGTCCAGACGCCCAGCCTGCTGAGCGCTTCGCGTCCGTAACGTCCGGCGGGGACGGCGGCCGGATCGGCCATGGCGAGGCGGCGGGTCCCAAGCGCCTTGGCCAGCGGAAAGTTGCGGGTGATCTGCAGGTTCAGGCGGCTTGGCAGCGGGGCAACGAGGACGAGGCGGTTCTCGGTCAGGCGGGCGCGGGTGCCGGACTTGAGCAGGGACTTGCCCTGAAGGTAGTCCATCCACTCCTCATCGGCAGAGGCGAAGAGATCGGCGCGGGCGCCCGCTTCGGCCTGACGCGCCAAGGCCGATGAAGCGGCGAACGACAGGACGGGGCGCGGGTGACCCTTCCTGGCCCAGGCGGCGGCTGCATCGGTCATCGCTTCCTGCAGGCTGGCGGCTGCGAGGACCAGCGGCCCCTTCTCCTGCGCAAGCGCCGGAGTGGCGCCCGCAAGCGCGATCAGCAGGGCAAAGAGGGCGCGCAGCAGAATCGGCGACATCACGGTTCCGGAACAAGCTATGTTCGGCTGTATATACCATGATGCCGCTGCGGCAATGTCTTGCTTGGACAGCTTACCGGCCGAGCAATGTCCTTGCCTGGCTGGCCACTTGCGCCAGCATGGCCGGTGACACCACCGGAGCGGCCTGAGCGCGGGCGACGAGGCTGCGGAACTGCCGCACCGCCGCGGCATTGGCCGTAAGCCAGTCGCTGACGAAGGCATCGGGTGAACCGCCCTTCGAGCGCGCGAGGAAATCGAGGCGCATCTGCTGGAAATCGCGGGCGAGGCCGGCGACAAGCAGACGCTCCCATGGGTCTGACGGGTTCATCCGCCGCGCCGCTTGCTGTGCCCAGTCGATGCCGAGCGCCGCGCCGAGATCGGCGAAGGCACCGGTCAGGGCTGCGGCATCGACATTGAGTTCGCCTGCAAGGTGGGCGAGGCCGATGGCGCCGTCCATGTCGTAGAGGTGGACAAGGCGCGCGGCGATTTCGGCGGGCACGCCGCTGGTGGCAAGGTCGTCCGCCATGCGGCGAGCTTGCGCCTGCGCGGCACCGCGCAGCAGTTCTGCGGTGGTATGCGAAAGCAGCGCGACGCCGCCGAACAGGTCCTCGATCAGGTCGTCGGGCGATTGCGTGCCGCGGCCCGCACGCAGGACATCGGCAACATGGCCGCGCAGGCCTTGCGCCACGCGGTCGAACAGGTCGAGCCGGAGGGTTTCGGGCATCTGCGCCGAATCGAGCAGGCCCCAGGTCTTGCGCAAGTCGAGCAGGCGCTCTGCCGCGACGAAGGCCGCAGCGACCTGCGCGAGCGAGACGCCTTCCTCTTCGCACAGTTCGAACGGGATGACCGGCCCCATGCGGTTGATGATGCGGTTGGCGAGCTTGGTGGCGATGATTTCGCGACGCAGGCGGTGGTGGACGATCTCGCTTTCGAAGGGTTCCTGCATCTGCGGCGGGAAGGCTGCGACGAGTTCCTCTTCCAGCACCGGGTCATCGACCACCTTGCTCTCTTCCAGTTCGCGCTGGAGGACGAGCTTGCTGCTGGAGAGCAGGACGGCGAGTTCGGGGCGAGTGAGGCCCTGCCCGGACGCGGCGCGACGGGCGAGGTCTTCGGCGCCGGCGAGGCCCTCGGTCTTGCGATCGAGATCACCGCCTTCCTCAAGCACGTCGATCAGGCGCGACCATGCCGGCATGGCAGTAGCGCCACCGCGTTCGGCGATGGAGAGGGCCAGCGCCTGCAGGCGGTTGTCCTCGAGCACGAGGTGCGCAACCTCGTCGGTCATCGCCGCCAGCAGCTCGACGCGGGCGTTCTCGGTCAACTTGCCGGATCGCTTGGCTGCGGCGAGCGCGATCTTGATGTTGACCTCGTTGTCGGAGCAATCGACGCCGGCGGAATTGTCGATGAAGTCGGTGTTGATGCGCCCGCCATGCAGCGAGAATTCGATGCGCGCGGCCTGCGTGGTGCCGAGATTGGCGCCCTCGCCGATGACCTTGGCACGGACTTCGTTGGCAGATACGCGGACGGAATCGTTGGAAGGATCGCCGACGTCGACGTTGTTCTGCGTGCTCGCCTTCACGTAGGTACCGATGCCGCCGAACCACAGGAGGTCCACGGGGCTCTGCAGGATCAGGGAGATCAGCGAATCCGGATCGATCTCGGGCAATTCGACCCCGAGCAGGGCCTGGACTTCGGCTGAAAGCGGGATTGATTTCATCGAGCGCGGGAAGACACCGCCGCCTGCCGAGATCAGGCTCTTGTCGTAGTCGTCCCAGCTTGAGCGGGGCAGCGCGAACATGCGGTTGCGCTCTTCCCAGCTACGCGCCGGATCGGGATCGGGATCGAGGAAGATGTGGCGGTGGTCGAACGCGGCCACGACCTTGAGCGCCTTTGACAGCAGCATGCCGTTGCCGAACACGTCGCCCGACATGTCGCCGCAGCCAGCGACGCGGATCGGCTCGCTCTGCACATCGACGCCCAGTTCGAGGAAATGGCGGCGGACCGAGAGCCACGCACCGCGCGCGGTGATGCCCATGGCCTTGTGATCGTAGCCCTTCGAGCCGCCGCTGGCGAAGGCATCGTCGAGCCAGAAGTCCTTCGATTCGGCGATGGCGTTGGCAACGTCGGAGAAGGAGGCAGTGCCCTTGTCGGCGGCGACAACGAAGTAGGGGTCCTCGCCATCCCGGATCACGACGTGGGCGGGATGGACGACCTTGCCCTCGATGATGTTGTCGGTGATCGACAGCAGGGTGCGGATGAACACCTGATAGGAGGCCTTGCCTTCGGCGAGCCAGCCTTCGCGGTCCTTCGCAGGATCAGGGAGCTGCTTGGGATAGAAGCCGCCCTTGGCACCGGTGGGCACGATGACGGCATTCTTCACCCGCTGCGCCTTCATCAGGCCGAGGATCTCGGTGCGGAAGTCGTCCCGGCGGTCGGACCAGCGCAGGCCCCCGCGGGCGACCGGGCCGGCGCGCAGGTGGATGCCTTCGACGCGCGGTGAATAGACGAAGATCTCCCGCCACGGCAGCGGCTTGGGCAGGCCGGGAACAAGTGCGGAATCGATCTTGAAGGCCATTGCCTCTGCCGCAGCAGGCGCGAACGCATTGGTGCGCAGGATGGCGCCGACCAGCGCGCGGAAGCTTCGCAGGAGGCGGTCGTCGTTGATGGCCGCGACGCCGGCGAGGCCGGTCTTGATGCGCTCCTCGGCTTGGGCAAAGGCCTGATCGCGCTGGCCGGTGAAGGCAGGGTCGTGGCGGGCGACGAAGGCGGCGACGAGGCCACGGGTGACGGCGGGGGCGTTCTTGAGCGCTTCGACCACGGTGGGGATGCCGAAGGTCATGCCGGCCTGGCGCAAGTAACGGTAGAAGGCGCGGAGCCAGTTCGCCTCGACCGCGGTGAGGCCGGTGGCGACGATCAGGCGGTTGAATGCGTCATCCTCTGCCGCGCCGTTGATCACGGCCGCGAGCGAGCTTTCGATCGAGGCCGCGCGCGATAGCAGGTCTTCGATCGAGCTGTCGGCCGGGTGAGCGACGAGGAAATCGTGGATATAGCCAAGGCGGCCGCCGTCGAGCGGGGTGGGCACTTCCTCGAGCACGCGAAAACCGAAGTTTTCGAGCACCGGCACAGCATCGGAGAGGACGATCGCACCCTCGCGCTGATAGAGCTTGAGGCGCAGCACCGCCTCGCCCGGGTTGCGATGCAGGCGAACGGCACGGCGCGGGGCCTTGCTGCCCGCCAGCGTGCGCAGGACGCGGATATCGCGTGCTGCCTCGGCAGCGCCCGAAGCGTTGCGGTAGGACAAGGGGAAGGCATCGGCATAGCGCGCAGCGATCGCGGCAGCGCGCGAAGGTTCTTCGCTGGCGGCCAGCTCGGCTTCGACAGCGCCCGCCCAGCCACGCACCATGCCTTGCAATTGCAGATCGAGGGCCGCCTCATCGACCTGCCCATCCTGATCGCGCACATCGAGCACGAAGCGCAGCATGGCCAAGGTGCTGCCCTCTACCTGCAGCGACCAGTCGATCACCTGCGCACCGGCGGCCGCTTCGAGCATGTCGCGGATGGCGAGGCGAACCTCGGTCGACAGCACATCGCGCGGGAGCCAGACGAAAGCGAAAAGGTGCCGTGCGAGCGGAGCTTCGACCAGAGCAAGGCGCGGACGCGGGCGATCGACCAGGCTCATCATCGCGGTAGAGACACGCTCGAGATCGGCATCGTCGAAGCTGACGAGAAGATCGTGCGGCAGCGCAGTGAGCGCATGGACCAGCGCCTTGCCGGCGTGGCCGTTGGCGGCAAAGCCGAACTTGTCCATCAGCTCGGCAAGCTGCGTGCGCAGGCGGGGGATGCGATCTGGCGCTGCGGCAAGCGCGGCGCTGGTCCAGACCCCGGCATGGACAGACAGGGCCACGACCTTGCCACCTTCAATGCGCGGAACCATGAACAGATCAAGCGGCACGCGGCGGTGAACGTTGGCGATACGGTTCGCCTTGACGATCAGGGGCGCGCGGCCCTTTCCGCTTTCGAACCAGCGAAAGGCGCGGTCAAAGGAACTTGCGGCAAGCAGGCTGCGGTCGCTGGCGCGGCAGATGCCGAGCGCCTTCTCTTCGCTGCCATCGCGATTGCGCGTGACGCTGCCGAGCTGGGTGAGCATCCCATCGGCGAGCCAGCGCAGAAGTGCGGCGCCTTCGGGATCGGCAAGACCAGCCGCATCCTCACGCATGGCCGCTTGCATCAGCGGCCAGTCGGTAACCGCAGCGCGCACGTCTCGCAGCGTTTCCTCGAGCGCGGCGACAAGGCCGCGGCGTTGTCGGGCATCGGCGCGTTCGGTTTCGAGATAGACGATGGATTCGCGGCGTTCGCCCGAAGCGTCGCCCGCCGGAAATTCGGTGAGGTTGCCTTCGCCGTCGCGGCGCACCGCAACGACCGGATGGACGAGACGGTCGATCGCCAGGCCCTGCGCCGTAATGGCCGAGGTGATCGAATCGACCAGAAACGGCATGTCGTCGTTGATCACGGCGAGGCGCAGATGCCGACCGTCGCTATCCGAGCCGCTGACGCTTTCGATGGCGATGGCAGGATCACTGCCCTGGCGCTGTGCAGCAGCGCCGGCGGCAAAACGGGCCGCTTCGGCGAGGCGCGCAGCATCGAAATCCATCGCTTCGTCGGGCAGCAGCGCGCCGGCAAACCGCTCGGCCAAGGCCAATGAAAGCTGATCGGAGGGGGGCTGCGAAGAGGAAGCGGCAGGGGCTTGCGGACGGCTTGCGGACGTTGACGCCATGGCGTGTTCCCGACTCTCCTTGCGAGAGGATATTTCTCTCTCGTGTAATTATTGAATACGCGAGCGTATCATTATTCCAAAGGGTAATCCAGCCGTGGCGAGACCTCAAGTCCGGTTCATCGACATGGGCGGCTTAACCCGCTGTTGTGAACCCTTTGCGCACCTTTTCGTGCCGCAGGATTGCGCGCTGGTTACGTCAAGCGACGGCTAGTTCGCGGGCGGCTTCGGCGGTAAGGCGCAAGGATCGCAAGCGCGCCTGCTGATCGTAGATCGAGGCTGCGACGATGATCTCGTCGGCCCCGGTGCGGTCGGCAAATGCCGCCAGCCCGGCGCGCACCGTTGCCACCGAGCCGCACGCGCTGACCTGACGGACGTGTTCCAGCATGGCCAGTGCGGAAGGTGGCAGCGTGTCGCGGTAACCGGGCACGGGCGGCTTGAGCTTGCCCGGCGTGCCGGTGCGCAGCGCCACGAAGGCCTGATCCATCGAGGAGGCGAGAAGCTGGCCTTCTTCGTCACTTTCGGCGGCAACGACATTGATGGCGGCAGCGCAGTAGGGTGCATCGAGCGCGGCCGACGGCTGGAAGCGTTCGCGATAGATCTTCAGCGCCGCGTCGAGGTGATCGGGGGCAAAGTGCGAGGCGAAGGCATATGGCAGGCCGAGCATCGCGGCGAGTTGCGCGCCGAACAGGCTGGATCCGAGAATCCACAGCTGCGGCCTTGCACCCTTGGCCGGATAGGCCTGCAGCGGCACGCGCGGATCGCCTGCGAACTGAAGCTGGAGTTCGACCACGTCCTGCGGAAAGTCCTCGGCGGCGCGGTTGGTGTCCTTGTGCAGGGCGCGCATGATGCGCTGGTCAGCGCCAGGGGCGCGGCCAAGGCCGAGATCGATCCGGCCCGGAAACAGGGCATCGAGCGTGCCGAACTGTTCGGCGATCACCAGCGGATTGTGGTTCGGCAGCATGATCCCGCCCGAACCGATGCGGATCGTTGAAGTTGCCTGCCCGATGTGCGCGAGGGCGACAGCCGTGGCGGCACCAGCCAGACCTTCCATGCCGTGATGTTCGGCAACCCAATAGCGCTGGTAGCCGCATTCCTCCGCCACGCGCGCGGCGGCGGCGGAGTTGTCGAGCGCGGCCCGCGCTGTCCCGCCCTCGACCACACTGACCAGATCGAGGACGGAGAGTTTCATGACGCCGGCTTTCCTGCGGTTTCGGGTGAAACCGATTTAGGTGCAGGGCCCAGCTGTTCAAGGTAGGATCGGGCAGTCTTGCCCGCTTCGCCGTCCTTGTCCGCCGAGACAACCGATTCCCACGACTTGCGCGCGGCGTCGTCCCGGCCGGACAGCACGGCAATGACGCCAGCTTCCAGGCCGACCTGCGGATCGCGCGGGCCATATTTCGCTGCCACTTCGATATCGCGCTGCGCCCGGTCGAGTTCGCCGTTGCGGCGGGCAAGAGTGGCAGACAGCAGCCAGCCCTCAGGTTCCTCCGGCGCGAGGCGATGCGCTTCATCGAGTGCGCCGCCAGCCTCGGCGAGGCGGCCTAGCGCCACGAGCGCGCGCGAACGATCGCTCTGCATCGCGCCGAGCGCGGCGTTGTCGGCGAAACCCTTGATCGCCAGAGCGCGGTCGAACCAGCCGAGCGCCTGTTCGGCCTTGCCGCCGGCCAGAGCCGCGTTGCCGGCCATCGCCATCAGCGGCACGGCGGCGACTTCCTGCTCCTTGGGCACGCCAGACACGGCCTGTGCGAAAGCTTCGAGCGCGCCATCAAAGTCGCCGGCATTGGAGCGCAGCATGCCAAGGCACTGGTTGGCGCGGACCTGCTGGCCAGAGTCGCGGCTTTCGCCCAGCCATGTCTGCACCTCGACCATCGCCGCATCGGGATCGGTCGCCGCTTTTTGCAGGCAGTAGGCGAGGCGGTCCTGTTCGGGCAGGTCGGGCCGCTCTAGACCCGCTTCCTTTTCGGCCTGCCGCTGCTTTTCGGGATCGCGGCGGCGCGGGATCGGCAAATCGGACGGACGCATCGGCATGGTGGCGGGACCAATCTGCATCAGGGAGGCCTGTTGCTCGATCCGGTGCTCCACGGCGAATAGCGGTGCGGGAAGATCGATCATGGCAGGCTTTTCCTTCGGCACGTCAGGCGGCTTGTCCGGCAGCGAGCCCGGCGAGTTCGCGCAGGAGCAGCGCGATATCGGCGGGGCGCGACAGCCGGTGATCGCCGTCCTTGATCAGGTGCACCTGCACATCGGCTGAACGCAGGGCGCGGGCAAGGTTGATAGAGATTTCCCACGGCACGTCAGCATCTGCCTGGCCATGGATCAGGCGGACCGGTCCTTCAAAGGCAATGCCGCTGGCCAGGCGCTTGTGACGTTCGGCATCTGAAAAGAACCCCGCGTGAGTCGGGGTAGGCTCGGGGCCATAGGGGTTGTCTTCATAGATCGTACGCCCGGCGGCGAGCTCGATCCGCTGTGACTGCGACAGGCCCCATTCGGTGAAGTCGGGCGCAGGCGCAATGCCGACAAGCGCCCTGGTCCTGTCGCCCAAGGCTTCGGCGAGAAGGAGCATCAGCCATCCGCCCATGCTGGAGCCCACGAGTTGCACGCTGTCGATGCCGAGGTGATCGATCAGGGCGACGATCTCGTCACGCCATTTCGAAAGGCGACCATCGGCGAAATCGCCGTCGCTCATCCCGCAGCCGGTATAGTCGAGCAGCAGGCAGCCATGGCCCCGCTGTCGCGCCCATTCGAGGACGGCCTGCGCCTTGCCGCCGGCCATGTCGGACATGTAGCCCGGGAGGAACACGATGGTCGGAGAAGTGCCGGCGAGGTGGCGGTAAGCCATCTGCTGGCCGGAAGGCAGGGTAAAGCGCGCTATTTCAGTCATGTCCCTGACATGGCCCGCAAGCGGCGGCGCGGCAAGCTCGGTTCAGCGGAAAAATCAGGGTGACGTGCGGCGGGGGATACCGTTCAATCTTCGCGCTGGAAGATATCTTCGATCGGAAGGGCGAAGACATCGGCAATGCGGAAGGCGAGCGGGAGCGAGGGGTCGTACTTGCCTGTCTCGATCGCGTTCACCGACTGGCGGCTGACCTCGAGCTTTTCGGCAAGGTCGGCCTGGCTCCAGTTCCGCTCGGCGCGCAGGACCTTGAGGCGGTTCTTCATTCGCCACCTCCGTGCCGCTCCAGCAGCGCGTTGATGCAGCCGCCAAGGCCCAGGCCGGCGAACCACAGGACCGTGGCGTAGAAGGCCGGGACGTGAGGGAGCAGGCCGAAGCTTTCGACGAAGCCCCATGCCGTCGCCACGCTCAACGTGAAGCCGGTGGCGATGAGGATCTGCCGGGTCATCAGGTAGCGCTGGTATTCATCGCGCAGCGAGGTCAGCAGGCGGCCGATCGCCACGAATACGCCGATCACTGGAAGCGCGGGAAGCAGCGCAGCAGCATAGGCGCTGAGGCCGGTGGGGGCGCTGTTCTTAAAGAACAGGTTCACGCCGACCAGCGTGGCGACGTAGCCGCCCATCAGCAACATAACGGCGCGCGTGTAGCGGCGGTGTTCGGGCGTCATCCGGGCGACCATGGTTCAAGCCTCCTGCTGGCGGCGCAGGCAGCGCGTGCCCGAAAGCGCAGCGCTGAGCGGCACGAACAGCACGGCAGTGGTGGTGGAGCCCTTCGGCAGAACTTCGAAGATATCGAGCAGGGCAATCACGACCATCACGAGGGCGGTCACGGCGGGAAGGGCGAAGCGAATCATGGGTCAAGCCTCCTTGATCATATGACAAGGTTACTTGACCTTTTGCGCGGAGATGTCAAGCATCATTGTCATCATGGCAATGGTACTTGACCTGATAGACCTGATGACTCGGTACTTTTTCCGCGCTAGAAGCCCGGCGACATGGCACGCCTGACGACCAGCACTACAACTACTACCCCCGCGGGCCGGGGGCGGTCGCTGCTGGCCTAGCGCCCGCTGCGATGCCGCCGCCCGGTTCGGGTGGCTTTGCGCATCGCCTCCCGAACCGACCGATTTGCCTGATGCGCGCCCTTCCGGTGGCGGCGCACCTGTGCCAAAGCGCTGCCAACAGATTGCAGAGAGACCCGCATGTCCGAGTTGCTGAAGATCACCCTGCCCGACGGTTCCGTGCGCGAGGTTGCGCCGGGCAGCACTCCGGCCGACATAGCCGCCGCGATTGGCCCCGGCCTCGCCAAGGCGGCGCTGGCGGCGAAGGTCGATGGCGAGCTGGTGGACCTTTCGCGTCCCTTCACGGCTGACGCGCAGCTGGCGCTGGTGACGGCCAAGGACGAGGCGGACGCGCTCGACCTTGCGCGGCATGACTATGCCCACGTGCTCGCCGAAGCGGTGCAGGCGCTGTTTCCGGGTACGCAGATCACCTTCGGGCCGAGCACCGACGACGGCTTCTATTACGACTTCGCCCCGAAGGACCGCCCGTTCACGGATGAAGACCTGCCTGCCATCGAGGCGGAGATGCGCAAGATCATCGCTGCCAACAAGCCGCTGCGCCGCGAGGTGTGGAGCCGCGAACAGCTGATCAGCCGCTGGAAGCAGCAGGGCGAGAGCTTCAAGGCCGAGTGGGCCGCCGAACTGCCCGAGGGCGAGGAACTGACGGTCTACTGGTCGGGCGACGACTGGCTCGACATGTGCCGGGGCCCGCACCTGCCCTCGACCGGCAAGCTCGATCCGGCGGCGTTCAAGCTGACGCGCGTTTCGGGTGCCTACTGGCGCGGCGACCAGAAGAACGCGATGCTTTCCCGCGTCTATGGCACCGGCTGGCTCAACAAGAAGCAGCTCGATGCGCACCTCATGCGGCTGGAAGAAGCGGCGAAGCGCGACCATCGCAAGCTCGGCAACGAGATGGACCTGTTCCATCTCCAGCAGGAAGCCCATGGCAGCGTGTTCTGGCACCCCAAGGGCTACCTGATCTGGCGCGAGCTGGAAGCCTACATGCGCCGCGCCATCGACGGCGCCGGCTATCGCGAGGTCAAGACGCCGCAGGTCATGGATGCGCGCCAGTGGGAGCAGTCCGGCCACTGGGGCAAGTACCGCGAGAACATGTTCGTCATCCCCGACGAAGTGCCGAACGTCGAGGACGAAGGCCCGATCGTTTCGGACGATGCCGACTGGATGGCACTGAAGCCGATGAACTGCCCGGCGCATGTGCTGATCTTCCGGCAGGGCATCAAGTCATACCGCGAACTGCCCTTGCGCCTGTATGAAAACGGCTGCTGCCACCGCAACGAACCGCACGGCGCGCTGCACGGGCTGATGCGCGTGCGCCAGTTCACGCAGGACGATGCGCACATCTTCTGCCGCGAGGACCAGATCGTGTCCGAAGTGCAGGCGTTCTGCGAACTGGCCGACCGCATCTACAAGCACTTCGGCTTCACCTACTCGATCAAGCTCGCGCTGCGCCCGGAAAAGCGCTTTGGCACCGAGGAAATGTGGGACAAGGCCGAGGCAGAGCTGCGCGCCGCCGTGGTCCGCGCAGGGCTTGCCACCGAAGAGTATGGCTGGGAGGAACTGCCGGGCGAAGGCGCGTTCTATGCGCCCAAGCTGGAATGGCACCTGACCGACGCGATCGGCCGCACCTGGCAGGTCGGCACGATCCAGTCCGACCGCGTCCTGCCCGAGCGGCTTGATGCAACCTACATCGGCGAGGATGGCGAGAAGCACCGCCCGGTCATGCTGCACCGCGCGATCTTCGGATCGTACGAGCGCTTCATCGGCATTCTGATCGAACACTTTGCCGGACGCCTTCCCGCGTGGCTGGCACCAGTGCAGGCCGTTGTCGCGACGATCGTTTCGGATGCTGACGACTATGCCAAGGATGCGCTGGCCAAGCTGAAGGCGGCGGGCATCCGGGCCGACACGGACCTGCGCAACGAGAAGATCAACTACAAGGTCCGTGAACACTCGCTGCAGAAGGTCCCCTTCCTGCTGGTCGTGGGCAAGCGCGAGGCCGAGGAAGGCACCGTGGCGATCCGCACCTTGGGCGAACAGCACCAGAAGGTGGTATCGCTGGATGAGGCGATTGCGCTGCTCAAGAGCGAAGCGACGCCGCCGGATCTGCGGAGCTGATCACGCTCGACCTGCCGATCCTTTCGCTCGGGCTTTGCGCACTGGCGGCGTTCGTCGCTGCCTTCGTGCGCGGGCTGGCGGGGTTTGGCATGGCGATCCTGCTGGTGCCGCTGATCGGACTGGTCATCCCGCCGGGCGAAGCGGTGGTCGTTTCCAACATGCTTGGGCTGCTGATCGGGCTGGTCGGCGCGCGCAAGGTGTGGGCCGCCGGGGAGAAAAGCGCCGGGGCGATTGGCGGTCTTGCCATGTTGCTGACGCCAGCCGGCCTGCTCGCCCTGTTCGCAACGCCGCCGGAAGTGGCGCGCGTGCTCATTGCCGTGGTGGCGATCGGTGCGTTCGTGATGGTGCTTCTTCCTGCCCGGCCCGGTCATGCGCCGGGCAAGGTAGAGACGGGCCTTACCGGAGCGGCAGCGGGCCTGCTCACCGGGTTTGCCGGCATGCCCGGGCCTCCGGTCGTCCCCTATTACCTGCGTCGTCCCATCCCGCGCGAAGTGGCCCGCGCCTCGATGCTGACGGTGTTCCTGCTGACGTCGATCGCCAGCACTGCTGCGGCGCTGGCGCTGAAGCTGGCCTCATGGCGCGATGTGCTCTTCGCCTTGCTGCTGTTCGTGCCGGTGCTGGTCGGCAACCACCTGGGGTCTCTTGCCTTCGGCAAGGTCAGCGATGCGGCATGGCGCGGCTTCGTCGGCTTCCTGCTTGCCATGTCCGGACTGATGGCCGTGGCCAGGCTGATAACCCCAAGTTAAGCGCTTTCCCTTATGCCCTCCTGCGATTGAACGGTTGAGGGACCGAAGACGCATGACCCTGCACTTCCGCGCTTTGGCCGAGCAGGCCGCCAAGGACAGCGCAATCTCCGTAGGGGAAATCCTCGAATTGCGGCGCGCGGCATGGCCCGATGGCAGGATCGATCCCGAAGAAGCCGAAGCGATCTTCCTGCTTAACGACAAGATCGCCGAGCCCACGCGCGAATGGTCCGACTTCTTCGTCGAGGCGCTGGTCGAATTCGTGGTCAACGGAACCGAGCCCAAGGGCTATGTCTCGGACGAAAATGCGCGCTGGCTGATCGAGCGCGTCTCGCACGATGGCAAAGTGGAAAGCCCGACCGAGCTTGAACTGCTGGTCAGGGTGCTGGAGAAGGCACTGTCCGCACCCGATGACTTGCGCTTGTTCGTGCTGGATCAGATCGAACGCGAAGTTCTGACAGGGGAAGGCCCGACGCGCTGTGGCGGCACGCTTGCTCCAGGCAGCATCACCGAAGCCGAATGCAGCCTGATCCGTCGCACGATCTTTGCCTCCGGCGGGGATCGCCCTGCCGGGGTAAGCCAGCGCGAGGCGGAAATGCTGTTCCGCCTGAAGGATGCCACGTTGGGCGCGGACAACGCTTCTGCGTGGGAGCGACTGTTCGTGCAGGGCGTGGGCAATTACCTGCAGGGCTGGAACGGCGCCAAGGGCATCACGCGCGAGCGGGCGGGCGAGCTGGAAGCTTTCATGGACGACCGCTCGCCCCATCTGGGCCGGTTCTTTGGTCGCATGGCAAGGGTCGATACTGGCAGCTTCGTGCGGGCCGTTCGCGAAGTCGGCTTCGGGCGCAGGCAACCGGGCCGCGATGTTGCGGGCGAAGCTGCGCGAGAACATGCCGTGACCGATGCCGAGAACCTGTGGCTGCAGGCGCGCATCGACGCTGACGAGCAGGTCGATCCGCTGGAAAAGGCGCTGCTGGCGTTCCTTGCCGAAGGTTAGACTGTAAAGCTTTCACCGCAGCCGCAACTGCCTTTGGCGTTGGGGTTCTGGAACACGAATCCGGCGGTGAAATCGTCTTCCTGCCAGTCCATCGTGCTGCCGATCAGGTAGAGCACCGAGGCGCTGTCGATGAAGAACAGACCGCACGGCGTTTCGATCTTTTCATCAAGCGGGTTGGCCTCGGTCACGTAGTCGACCGAGTAGGCCAACCCTGAGCAGCCGCGACGGGGCGTCGACAACTTCACGCCGATCGCGCCTTCGGGAGCCGTGGCCATGAGATGCGCCACGCGCGCCTCGGCCGAGGGCGTGAGGATCACCGCAGCGGGGCGGGGACGGCGGGGCTTGGTCTGCGTTTCGGTCGTCATGGTGACACCTATATGGGGAGGCGTTACAGCATTCCCAGTTCAAGCTTGGCTTCGTCGCTCATCTTGGCGGGGTCCCATGCCGGGTCCCAGACAAGATTGACCTCGGCATCGCGCACACCGGGCACGGCCGAGACACGAAGCTCGACCTCGCCCGGCATCGATTCGGCCACCGGGCAATGCGGCGTGGTCAGCGTCATGGTGACGGTGACATCGGAATCGTCCGAGACATCGACGCCGTAGATCAGGCCGAGGTCATAGATATTGACCGGAATTTCGGGGTCGAAGATTTCCTTCAGCGCGGCAATCACGCCTTCGTAGATATCTCCGCCCGGTTCGGCGGGCGAGACGGCCTCAGGCTTCGCGGCGAGGAAGCCTTCGAGGTAGTCGCGCTTGCGCTCGAGCTTTTGGGCGGACGTTTCTTCCACTGCGTCCTCCACGAACGCGCGCTTCGGTGCCGAGACGGCTTCCACTTCCTCGACCGCGAACTTGGGATCGTTCTCGCTCATCCGAAAATCCTCTTGGTCCTTTCGATGCCGCGCACGAGCGCGGCGATATCGCTTTCATCGCTGTAGATGCCGAAGCTCGCGCGCGCCGTCGCGGGCACGCCGAGATGCGCCATCAGCGGCTGGGCACAGTGATGCCCGGCGCGGATGGCGACGCCTTCCTCGTCCAGAATCGTGCCGAGATCGTGCGGGTGCACGCCTTCGAGCGCGAAGCTGAGGATGCCGGCACTTTCCGCAGGGCCGAACAGCTTGACCGAGTTCATGCGCCCGAGCGCCTCGCGTGCCTTGGCCACCAGCGCGCATTCGTGGGCGTGGATGGTGGCGAGGCCTTGCGCCTGAACGAAATCGACTGCTGCGCCAAAGCCGATAGCCTCGACAATGGCGGGCGTGCCGGCCTCGAACCGCTGGGGTGCGGGGGCATAGGTGGTCTTCTCGAAAGTGACCCTGTCGATCATTGCGCCGCCGCCCTGCCACGGCGGCATGGCATCGAGAATCTCGCCCTTGGCCCAGAGCGCGCCGATGCCGGTGGGGCCATAAAGCTTGTGAGCCGAGAAGACGTAGAAGTCCGCGTCCAGCGCCTTCACGTCGACGGTGAGGCGCGCGACCGACTGGCAACCATCGAGCAGGATCTTCGCGCCGACGCTGCGGGCAAGGGCTACTGCGCGCTTTGCATCAAGCGTGGAGCCGAGCACGTTGGACACGTGCGCGAAAGCGACCAGCTTGTGCGCAGGCGTGATCATGCGTTCGGCGGCATCGAGATCGATCAGCCCGTCCTCGGTCAGCGGGCAAACATCGATCTCGACTCCGGTACGCTCGCGCAGCATCTGCCAGGGCACGATGTTGGCGTGGTGCTCGAGCGTGGAGATGAGGATGCGGTCACCCGCCTTGAGATTGGCTACACCCCAGGTCTGTGCGACGAGGTTGATCGCCTCGGTCGCGCCGCGGGTGAAGACCAGCTCGTTCTCGGCGCCGCCGACGAGTGCAGCAACCTTGCGGCGCGCAGCTTCGAAGGCCAGCGTCATGTCGGCCGAGCGGGCATAGACGCCGCGATGAACGGTGGCATAGTCGCGGCCCAAGGCGCGCACCATCGCATCGATCACAACTTGCGGCTTCTGCGCGGTGGCGGCAGTATCGAGATAATGCCAGCGGCTGCCGTCAGGATTGACGAGGCCGGGCCATTCAGCGGTGCGGGTCAGGGCATCGACGGTCACAGCACGGCATCCAGCGCCTTGAGCGCGGCTTCGGTAAGCGACTCTTCATCGGCGGCACCGACGAAGGCTTCGGCGATGAAGGCATGAAGCATGAGCTTCTTAGCCTCGGCTGGTGGAAGGCCGCGCTGGGCGAGGTAGAACAGCCCCTGCGGATCGAGTTCACCGACTGCGCAGCCGTGGGCGCACTTGACGTCGTCGGCGTAGATTTCCAGCTCTGGGCGGGCATTGGCAGTGGCAGTGCGATCCAGCAGCATCGCCCGGATCGACTGTTCGCCGTCGGTGCCGATCGCCCCGCGCGCCACAACGACGCGGCCGAGATACGTGCCCGTGGCCTTGCCGCCGAGGACCGAACGGACGACCTGGCTCGAAACCGCGTCAGGCTCGGCATGGACGACCTCGGTGACGATCTCGGCGGTCTGTTCGCCGCCGGCGATCTGTGCCGCGCCGAGATGGAACTTCGCGCCCTTGCCAAGCGTGACCTTGACCGCAATGCGGCCATAGGCGGACCCGGCGTTGAGCAGGCGCAGGTCATATTCCGCGCCATCTTCCAGAGTGATCGCGATGTCCTGCGCGGCGTCGTTGGCGCCATCGAGCACGACAGCGCTTGCGCCCGTCTCGCCCGCAGCGACGCGGATATCCTGCACCGGCAGCGGCCAGAGCGCTTCCAGCGCCGCAAGATCGGCGTAGCGGAAGGCTTCTTGCCTGCGGGTGGGCAGCGCGGTCATGCCGCGACGGCCTCGTAGCCGTGCTCTTCGAGTTCGAGCGCCAGTTCAGGCCCGCCGCTCTTGACGATGCGGCCGCCGGCAAGGACGTGGACAAAGTCGGGTTTCACGTAATCGAGCAGGCGCTGGTAGTGGGTGATCAGCAGCACGGCCTTTTCGGGCTTGCGCATGATCGCGTTGATGCCTTCGCCGCAGATGCGCAGGGCGTCGATGTCGAGCCCGGAATCGGTTTCATCGAGGATGGCGATCTTGGGATCGAGAATGCCCATCTGGACCATCTCGGCACGCTTCTTCTCACCGCCCGAAAAGCCGACGTTCACCGGGCGCTTGAGCATGTCCATGTCCATGCGCAGCAGGCCCGCCTTCTCCTTGGCCAGCTTGAGGAATTCGCCCCCCGAAAGGGGTGCCTCGCCGCGTGCCTTGCGCTGGGCATTGGCGGATTCGCGCAGGAACTGCACGAAGGACACGCCGGGGATCTCGACCGGGTACTGGAAGCCGAGAAACAGGCCCGCCGCCGCGCGTTCATGCGGTTCGAGTTCGAACAGGTCGGTGCCATCCAATGTGGCGGTGCCGCCGGTCACTTCATAACCGGGCCGCCCGCCGAGCGTGTAGCCGAGCGTGGACTTGCCCGCGCCGTTCGGCCCCATGATCGCGTGGATCTCACCCGCGTTGATGGTGAGCGACAGACCCTTGAGGATCGGCTTGTCGGCAACGGTGGCCTGGAGGTTCTGGATTTCGAGCATGGTCATCTCTCTCAGTCGCGAGCCCGGGTGTGGGGGCTGCGCTGCGGGCGGGCGCCGGAGCGCGAATAGGACGGACGCGAAGGACGCGAGGCCGCGCGCAACTCATCGTACCGGGCCTTCATCTCGCGCAGGACGGCAGCGCAGGCGCCTTCAGGATCGCCGAGTACTTCGGCAGCATCATAGCGGATGACCTTGATGCCGACTTCGGCAAGACTGGCATCGCGGCGGCGCTCAAGCTCCGGCGCATCGCCACGGTCAAGCGCGACGACCAGCTTCAGCGACTGGCTCGCGAAATCGACGATGGCCGAACCGATCACGGCGTAGCGCTTGAACTTGTACTTTCCGAGATCTTCCTTCGCCAGTTCCTCGGCCAGCGCGAGGTGAGCCTCGTCCGGTTCGCGGCGCAACTGGCGCGCCATGTCGTGGATCGCATCGAGGCGCGAACCGGAAATGGCCCAGCCGCGACCCTTCTTCTGGATCTTGGGCGCTTCGGCACGTTCGCCGACGGGGCGGAGGGTAAGAGTCTTCTTCAACCAACTGATCCTTCAAGGCTGATACCCAGCAGCTTCTGCGCTTCGACTGCGAATTCCATCGGCAGTTGCTGCAGCACCTCGCGGGCGAAGCCGTTGACGATCAGGGCGACGGCGCTTTCCTGATCGAGGCCGCGCTGCATGGCGTAGAACAGCTGGTCGTCGCTGATCTTGCTGGTGGTGGCTTCGTGTTCGATCGTGGCGCTGGGGTTGCGCACTTCGATATAGGGCACGGTGTGCGCGCCGCATTCTGCGCCGAGCAGCAGGCTGTCGCACTGCGTGAAGTTGCGCACACCTTCGGCCTGCGGGGCCACGCGGACGAGGCCGCGATAGGTGTTGTTCGACTTGCCCGCAGAGATGCCCTTCGACACGATCGTCGAGCGCGACCCCTTGCCGTTGTGGATCATCTTGGTGCCGGTATCGGCCTGCTGGTAGTTGTTGGTGACGGCAACCGAGTAGAACTCGCCCACGGAATCCTCGCCGTTCAGGACGCAGGACGGATACTTCCAAGTTATCGCCGAGCCGGTTTCGACCTGCGTCCACGAGACCTTGGAGCGGGCACCCTGGCACAGCGCGCGCTTGGTGACGAAGTTGTAGATGCCGCCCTTGCCTTCCGCGTCACCGGGATACCAGTTCTGGACGGTCGAGTATTTGATCTCGGCGTCATCGAGCGCGACGAGTTCCACGACGGCGGCGTGAAGCTGGTTTTCATCGCGCTGCGGGGCGGTGCAGCCTTCGAGGTAGGAGACGTAACTGCCCTTGTCGGCGACGATCAGGGTGCGCTCGAACTGGCCCGTGTTCTCCGCGTTGATGCGAAAATAGGTCGAGAGCTCCATCGGGCAGCGCACGCCCTCGGGGATGTAGACGAAGGTGCCGTCAGAAAAGACCGCGCAATTGAGCGTGGCAAAGTAGTTGTCGTGCATCGGCACGACCTTGCCGAGCCACTTCTTCACGAGGTCCGGATATTCGCGGATCGCCTCGGAGATCGAGCGGAAGATCACGCCTGCCGCTTCCAGCTCCTTGCGGAAGGTGGTCGCGACACTGACGGAATCGAACACGGCGTCGACGGCAATCTTGCGCGCCCCCTCGACGCCGGCGAGCACCTTCTGCTCCTCCAGTGGAATGCCGAGCTTTTCATAGACGCGCAGGATTTCGGGATCGACCTCGTCAAGGCTGCCGAGCTTGGGCTTGGCCTTGGGCGCGGCCCAGTAATAGGCGTCCTGATAGTCGATCGGCGGGATGTTGAGCTTGGCCCAATCGGGCGTGGGCATGGTCAGCCAGTGGCGATAGGCCTTGAGGCGCCATTCGAGCATCCATTCCGGCTCGTCCTTCTTGGCCGAGATGTAGCGGACGGTGTCCTCGGACAGGCCCTTGGGCCCGTACTCCTGCTCGATATCGGACGACCAGCCATGCTCGTACTCGGCGACCTTTGCAGCGGCCTCGCGCGCGGCCTGATCCTTGATTTCGACGTTCTCGGTCATGCCATAACCTCCGTCACCGCTGCGGCAGGACGGGACAATTGGGTGAGCGGTATGCCCGCCAGCGCGCCGCGCAATGCGGCATCGACGGCAGGCCAGTGCGGACGGACGGTGCACGCGGATTCCAGCGTGCAATCATGGCGCCCATGCTCGCTGCAGGGCGTGAGCGCAATGGGGCCTTCCACGGCTTCGACGATATCGGCCAAAGTGATAGCTGCTGCCGGGCGCGCCAGCTTGAGCCCGCCACGCGCTCCACGGACAGACTTCAGCAGCCCTGCGGCCGAAAGCTTGCTGACCAGCTTCTGCACGGTCGGCGCCGGCAGGCCGGTTTCATCGGCGAGTTGTTGCGCACAGACGCGGCTCTGCCCGCAATGGCGCGCAGCGGCGGTCATCGTGACAACGGCGTAATCGGCCATGCTCGAAAGGCGCATCTGCAAGGGTCCCGGTTGCGGCCCGCGCAAATCGGACCGAATCACTCCGGTTATCTAGGCGCGGTGCCTTCCCTGCACAAGCGGGCGCTCGTCCAAAAAGAGAGCGGAAAAAATGGGCGGCAAAAAAGGGCGGCCGAGCCCAATGGGTCATCGGCCGCCTCAAAGTCGAGAACTCGTTGCATAACTGCACCGAGCCCTTCGGGTCGCAGCGCCTTACTAAGCAGAAGCCCTTGCAGAGAATTGTATGGATTCGACAATTCCGGTGGCAAATGCGCAACATACCAAGCGCAATCAATTACAATTGCTGTCAGATTCGAGAAGAACAGGCTTGGCCGACAGAAGATAACGTCGCAAAGACTCGCCGGGGTGGTCCGGCGGCATGGCGCATCGGAATTGCCCCCGATTCGACCTTCACCATTCGCAGAACCCGGAACCGTTTGCCCGTGACGCCATATTCGCTGCTGCGCCCCCTGATTTTCCGGATCCCTGCCGAACCTGCGCATCGCCTGACCATCCGCGCACTCGCGATCAATCCGCCTTCGGGCAGACTGGCCCCCACGCCCAATCTCGCCCAGCGCATCGCCGGCATCGCCTTCCCCAACCCGCTGGGCATGGCCCCGGGGTTCGACAAGAATGCCGAAGTGCCCGACGCCATGCTCGGGCTGGGGTTTGGCTTTGTCGAAGTGGGCACGGTCACGCCCCTGCCGCAGGAAGGCAATCCCAAGCCGCGGCTGTTCCGCCTGATCGAGGATCGGGCCGTGATCAATCGAATGGGCTTCAACAACGAAGGCGCGCAGGCCGTGACCAACCGCCTGATCCGACGCCGTGAGACGGGCAAGCACGGACTGCCGGGCATCGTTGGCGTGAACATCGGCGCGAACAAGGACTCGGCCGACCGCATTGCCGACTATGCTCAGATGACCCGGCTGATGGCCCCGCTGGCATCGTATCTCACCGTCAACATCTCGTCGCCCAACACGCCGGGCCTTCGGGCGCTGCAGGATGAAGGCGCCCTTTCGGCCCTGCTCGACGGCGTGATCGAGGCGCGCGGCAACATGAACGTGCCGATCTTCCTGAAGCTTGCGCCCGATCTCGAACCGTCGGACATCGATGCGATCTGCCGCATCGCTCTTGAAAAGCGGCTCGCCGCATTGATCGTTTCGAATACCACGATCACCCGGCCGGCCTTGCGCTCGGCCCATGCCGGGGAAGCTGGCGGCCTCTCGGGCGAACCGCTGCGCGAACTTGCGCTGCAGCGTCTGCGCGATTTCCGCAAGGCAAGTGGCGGCGCGATTCCCCTGATCGGCGTGGGCGGTATTGCAACGGTTGATGATGCCTGGGCCCGCATCCGGGCTGGTGCCAGCCTGATCCAGATCTACAGCGCAATGGTCTTCGAGGGCCCCGGTCTTGCCAGGCGCCTGGTCGCAGGACTTGAACGGAAGGTCCGCGAAGCCGGCATGACGTCCATTGCCGAGGCGGTCGGCACCGAATAGCAAGGGGGCATGTCAGTCCCCCGCCTCCTTAAATCCGCCAGCTTGGCCACGCCGCTCGCTGCATTGCTCGTCAGCGGCTGCGTTCCGCCACCCAGCGCGACAGTTGCTCCACCTCGAACGGCGCCGCTGGCGGCTGCGGCAGACGGTATCCCGGTGGACAGCGCGGGCCTCGTGTCCGCTGCAGATCCGCGCGCTGCCGAAGCTGGCGTGCAGATGCTCCGCCTTGGTGGCAGCGCAACCGACGCTGCCATAGCCACCATGCTGGCGCTGACCGTGGTAGAACCGCAGAGTTCCGGCATCGGTGGCGGCGGCTTCCTCGTGCTGGGCGATGCTGCAGGGCAGGTCGAGACGATCGATGGCCGCGAAACGGCTCCGAAGGCGGCGACTCCTCAGTGGTTCTATGCCGATGGCAAGCCGCTGGCTTACCGCGACGCAATACCGGGTGGTCGCAGCGTCGGCGTGCCGGGGAACTTGCGACTCGCCGCGCTGGCGCATAACGGCAAAGGCAGGCTGTCGTGGCGAACACTGTTCCAGCCGGCGATCCGCCTGGCCCGCGAAGGGTTTGAGATCACGCCGCGCCTGCGGACCATCCTGGCTGCGGCCAGCCGCACGGGCGCGCTCGATCCGGAGGCAAGTGCCTTGTACTATGGCTCGGACGGGCAGCCGCTCGCGGTCGGCACACTTGTGCGCAACCCTGCGCTGGCCGCCACACTCGAAACGGTTGCAGCACGCGGTGCCGACAGCTTCTATGCAGGCGAGAACGCCACCCTGATTGCGTCCAAGGTGGGCACGGCGCCGCGCAATCCATCACCGATGACGACAGCCGACATCGCTGGATACAGGGCCATCGCCCGGCCGCCTGTCTGCGGCCAGTATCGCGTCTGGCGCATCTGCGGAATGGGGCCGCCTTCCTCGGGCGCGACCACCGTTTTCGCCATCCTGAAGCAGCTCGAACGCTTCGACATGAAGGCGCTCGGGCCAGCCAACCCGGTTTCATGGCACCTGATCGCGGAGTCGCAGCGCCTCGCCTATGCTGACCGCGACCAGTATCTGGCCGACAGCGATTTCGTTTCGGTCCCGGTCTCAGGGCTGACCGATCCTGCCTATCTCGCCTCGCGCTCGGCCCTGATTTCCGAAACCACATCGCTCGGACTCGTGACGCCGGGCACCCCGCCGGGAGCCAGGTTGGCCTTCGCCAAGGCCGATCCGCAGGAAGAGAACGGCACGACGCACTTCGTGGCGGTCGATCGCTGGGGCAATGCCGCAAGCTATACATCGACCATCGAAGGTCCGTTCGGGTCGGGTCTGATGGTGGGCGGCTATTATCTCAACAACGAGCTGACCGATTTCAACATCGTGCCGGACAAGGACGGCAAGCCGACCGCCAATCGCATTGAGGCGGGAAAGCGACCGCGCAGTTCGATGTCGCCGACGCTGATCTATGGGCCGGACGGCAAATTGCGCCTTACCATCGGCGCGGCCGGTGGCGTGACGATCCCCGCGCAAGTGGCCAAGGCGATCATTGGCGTGCTCGACTGGAACCTCTCGGCCCGCGACGCGATTGCGCTGCCGGTGATCTTTGCGCCGGGCGGCGACATGGTCTTCGTCGAGAAGGGCACGAGCCTTGAAGCGATGATCCCGACCTTGCAGCAGCTTGGCCATGCGCAAGTTCTGGCGCGGCCACCGTCTTTCAAGGCCAATGCCATAGAGCGCGTTGGCGACCGTTGGCGGGGCGCAGCTGATCCCCGCAGCGAGGGCGCGGCCGTCGCCCCTTGAGCGGCTTGATGCGGGCGTTCGTGACCATTGGGGAACAGACTGGCGTGCGCGGTTGCCGTGACGGAACGAGGCCACTAGGTTCCCGTTAACCGGCAGGCGGTGATTGCTCCGCCATGCCATAAGGGGCGAGGGTCAAGACGTGCTGCTTTCCGATTTCGCAGGGTTTCCCAATCTCGTTTCGATGTTCCTCGACCGTGCGGCAAAGCGCGGGGACGGTCCGTTTCTGTGGGCCAAGAGCAAGGGCAATTGGAACTCGCTGAGTTGGACTGAAGCGACGCGGCAGGTCTGTGTCCTGGCGGAGGCGCTGCGCGGGCTCGGGCTCAATCCGGGCGATCGGGTGGCGCTGGTATCGGAGAACCGCCCGGAATGGTGCATCGCCGATCATGCGATCATGGCGGCAGGCCTTGTCACCGTGCCGACCTACATCACCAATACCGAGCGTGATCACCTGCACATCCTCGAGAATTCCGGTGCGCGGGCCGTGATTGTCTCGACCGCGAAGCTTTCGCAGCCGCTGTTGCCGGCGGCTCTTTCCGCGCCTTGCGTCGAGCATGTGATCGGGATGGAACCGCTACGCCAGATGCAGGCCGGCAAACTGGCATTCCACGAGTGGCAGTCGATGACCAGCGGCGATGGAACAGCGGCGCGGGCGGCCGTGGACGAGCGGCTCAGGACCATGGGCCGCGATGACCTGGCCTGCATCATCTACACCAGCGGCACCGGTGGTTCCCCGCGCGGCGTGCGCCTGCATCACGGTTCGATCCTGTGCAATGTCGAGGGTGCGGCGGAGATTCTCGCCAACGATTTCGGTTGGGGGGAGGAAGTGTTTCTCTCGTTCCTGCCGCTGAGCCACGCCTACGAGCATACCGGCGGCCAGTACCTGCCGATCGGCATGGGTGCCCAGATCTACTATTCCGAAGGCCTCGAAAAGCTCGCCTCGAACATCGAGGAAGTTCGCCCGACGATAATGGTGGTGGTGCCGCGCCTGTTCGAAGTGCTGCGCACGCGGATCATGAAGCAGGTGGAGAAGCAGGGGAAGGTGGCGAACTACCTGATGGACCGCGCCCTTTCCATCGGCGGACGCAAGGCGGCCGGCAAGGGGCGGATCATCGATGCTCCGATGAACCTGATCCTGGAGCGAACCCTGCGCCCGAAGATCCGCGCGCGCTTTGGCGGGCGGATGAAGGCGATGGTTTCGGGCGGCGCGCCGCTCAACCCTGACGTCGGCGTGTTTTTCGATGCCATGGGGCTGACCATGCTGCAGGGCTACGGCCAGACCGAAGCGGGGCCGGTGATCTCGTGCAATCGGCCAAAGGTCGGCCTGAAGATGGACACCGTCGGCCCGCCGATGAAGGGCGTCGAGGTGAAGATCGCCGAAGACGGCGAGATCCTCGTCAAGGGCGAGCTTGTCATGCACGGCTACTGGCACAACGATGCCGAGACCGCGCGCGCGATACCGCCCGAAGGCCCCAATGCGGGCTGGCTGCACACCGGTGATATCGGCCATCTCGACGATAAGGGCCGCATCGTCATCACCGACCGCAAGAAGGACATGATTGTCAACGACAAGGGCGACAACGTCTCTCCGCAAAAGATCGAGGGCATGTTGACGCTGCAGCCGGAGATCGCGCAGGCGATGGTTTCTGGCGACAAGCGGCCCTACATCGTCGGCCTGGTCGTGCCCGATCCGGAATGGGCGCTGGAGTGGTCCCGCGCGCAGGGCGAACATTTCGACTTCAAGGAATTGCAGGACCTGCCAGCGTTCAGGAATGCGATCCGCGCGGCGGTGGACCGGGTGAACAAGGACCTGTCGGTGATCGAGAAGGTCCGCCAGTTCACCTTTGCCGACGAGGCCTTCAGCATCGACAATGGCGAGATGACGCCGAGCCTCAAGATCCGCCGCCACAAGATCCGGGAGCGCTACGGCGCGCGGGTGGACGCGCTTTACAAGAGCTAGCCGCTTAGCGCCCCGCCATGGCCTTGACCCGCGCGAGATAGGTACGTCCAATCCGCTGGACCGAGCCATCGACCAGCTCGGCGGACCACACGCCAAGGCCATCGTGCTTGAGCCCGGCGATACGGTCGCGCCGAACGATGGTTGAACGGTGCAGGCGGATGAACCGATCGGGATCGAGGCGCGCTTCGAGCCCCGCAATGGTATGAAGCATCATGTAACTGCGCTGTCCCGCGTGGAGCCGGACATAGTCACGCTCCGCATCGATCCGTTCGAGGTCCGACGCGGCGACGCGGATCAGTTCGGAGCGGTGCGGCACCCAGAACTCCTCGATCCACTCGCTCGGCGTCTTTTCCGGTGCCTGAGTCGCTTCGGCTGACGTGCTGCGGCGCGTCTGCGCGCGCTCTACCGCCCGCTCCAGCCGCTCCTGCGCGACAGGTTTGAGCACGTAGTCCACGGCATCGCAATCAAATGCCTCGACCGCAAAATCGTCATGCGCCGTTACGAAAACGACGGCCGGCCGGTTGGCCAGTCCCGCCAGCGCCCGGGCGACGCCGAGCCCATCGACCTCGGGCATGGTCATGTCGAGCAGGACGAGATCGGGATTGAGCGCTTCGATTAGGCGCAGGGCTGCAGCGCCATCGCTGGCCGTCCCCACCACCTGCAACGCCGGTATACGCGCGCACAGGATCTGCATCCGCTCGACAGCCAGCGGTTCGTCGTCAACAATCAGCGTGCGCAACTCAAGTCCCCTCAGCACTCGTTCCGGACGACCGGCATGGTCAGCACCGTTGCATAACCGCCAGCGGGAAGCGGCCCGCTTTCCACGCCGGCTCCATCCTCACCGAAACGGGCAGCAAGCCGGCTTCTGACATTGGCGATGCCGATGCCGGTACCACCATTGGCAAAGCCCTCACCAGGTCCGTCATCCGCCACCGTCAGGATGAGAAAGCCCCCGGCCTCGCGGGCAGTGATGCGGATGGTCACTGGTCGGATGGTGGTCGAGACAGCATACTTGATCGAATTTTCGACCAGCGGCTGCAGGATCATGCCCGGTACGCAGGCGGTCATCAGATCGTCCGGAATGTCGAACTCGCAGCGCAAACGCTCTGGAAAACGCACCGCTTCGATGTCGAGGTAATGGCGCTGCAAGGCGATCTCGTCTTCCAGCGGCATGTCTGCCGTGGGGTCGCCCGCAAGGCTGTGGCGATAGAAACGCGAGATTGACTGGATCATCCGCTCGGCCTGTTCGGTTCGCCCGACCATGACCAAAGCCGACAAGGAATTCAACGTGTTGAACAGGAAGTGCGGGTTCACCTGATAACGCAGCGACCGCAGCTCGGCAGCTTTCGCAGCCCGCGCATATTGCCCTTCGCGATACTCCGCGGCGCGCAGCTGTTCGCCATTGCCGAGCGCAAGATAGAGCGCAGCCCAGGCAATCAGCAGGAAGTAGCGGCCAAGCGCCACATCGGTCAGCTGACGCCAGAGCCCTTCATTCTCCACCGTCTGGCGAATGATGGTGACATGATCGGGACCGCGCAGGTCTTCAGTAACAGTCTCGGACGGGCTTGGCTGCGGCGCGTTTGCCACCTTTTCATCCCCTGCCCTGGCTGATTCCGCTTTCCGCTGCTCAGCAGCTGTCCGGGCTGTGGCGACCTCACGTGCCCGCACGGCCTGTACCTTCTCCAGCGCCAGCTTTCGTGCCGCTTGCGCCCTCCTGAGAGCCTTGTCAGCCTCGCGGCGGGCCGTTTCGCGGATTTTCTCCCTTTCCGCGGCGGACAGCATCGGCGGGACTGGTGGCGCCGGGGGCGCCGCCGAAGCTGCCGAGGCCGGCGGTTCTACTGCGTCGCTGATGCCCTCGACCTCACCGTCCTCGTCGACGGTGTAGACCTTGCCCCCGGTTCGCACTTCCGAGCGTCCATCGGCATATTGGCGGACAAACAGGCCGGGCTGGGAAATGACCATGCTGCCATCGGCGTCCTGCTTGATGCCGAAGTTCTTGAGCGCCTGGATCGTCGCTTCGTCGCCGACCTTGCGCAGCTCGGCAATGTCCTCTGCGCTAAGCAACGGCTCCATCGACGGAGCGGCCTTGGGAGCGGGGGGGATCTCCGGTTGTGGCGGCGGTTCCGGCAAGTCGGGCTCGGGTGGCGCCGGAGGGATGAACCCTTCGTCAAGCACGTCGACCAGGACATTGCCGGCCATGTCGTGGCGGATCTTCACCCCGGGCTTGCCTTGGCCGGTGGTCACGGTGGTCTGGGTCGTCGTCGTCGACTCACCGTTTTCCTGCTGCCCCGGAGTGGTGCTGATCCGTTCGATCATGCGCTTCTCGACCGGAGCAAAGGCCCACTGGTTTACCGCTGCCAGAGCGAGTGCTGCGGGCAGCATGATGACCAGGGCTGCGGCAACGCGCGTGGCAAGGGGGCGCGCATCGAAGCGGCGGAGCAGTGGCCAGCAGGCAACCGTGACGACAATGCCGGCGAAGGTTACCAGCGCACGGCGCCAGAGCAGATCGGTAAAATCACCCAGCTCCACCACCAGCCCGCGGACCGTGATCAGAAGGAAGTAGCACAGCCACAACGCCACGGCCGACAGGATCACCTGCCGGGCCGGAACGCGGGGGATACCGGGATCGATTTGCGACGACGTCATCCCGCCGACCCTAAACGCGAACCGCCCGACACGCCATAACGGCGGTCGGGCGGCATAAGGCGTTCATGGAATTTATCGGGTGCGCCTCTGACATCCGTCAAAGGCTTGCGACACCGGGCCGCTCCCCCGCCCGGCCACCCACGAGAGTACCGTGAACGGGTGGCCGGGCGGGGGAGCGGGCCGGTGCCGTCAAGGAAAGCCCGGATGGGCTTTCCTACCCTCAAACAGGCAACAGGCCTTCGTCCGCGATCTTCTTCTTCCACACCAGCGGTGCGGCCTGGTGAACGTTTTCACCCGAACTGTCGACCGCAACGGTGACCGGCATGTCCTCGACGGTGAATTCGTAGATCGCTTCCATGCCGAGGTCCTCGAACCCGACCACCCTGGCTTCCTTGATCGCGCGCGCGACAAGATAGGCCGCGCCGCCCACAGCCATCAGATAGGCACTCTTGTGGTTGGCGATCGACTTGGTGGCAGCGGGGCCGCGCTCGGCCTTGCCGACGCTTGCCAGCAGGCCGAGGTCGAGCATGGTGTCCGAGAAGCTGTCCATCCGCGTGGCAGTGGTCGGGCCAGCCGGGCCGACGACTTCATCGCGCACCGGATCGACCGGGCCGACATAGTAGATCACGCGGCCCTTGAAATCGACCGGCAGTTCCTCACCCTTGGCCAGCATGTCCTTGATGCGCTTGTGCGCGGCATCGCGACCGGTCAGCATCTTGCCGTTCAGCAGCAGGCGATCGCCCGCCTTCCAGCCTTCGACTTCGGCCTGGGTCAGGGTATCGAGATTGACGCGCTTGGCCGCCGAATCCGGCGCCCAGTGGACCTGGGGCCATTCGTCGAGCTTCGGACGTTCAAGATAGCTCGGACCCGAACCGTCGAGCGTGAAGTGGGCGTGGCGGGTGGCGGCGCAGTTGGGAATCATCGCCACCGGCTTGCCCGCAGCATGGCACGGCGCGTCCATGATCTTGACATCGAGGATCGTCGAAAGACCGCCCAGCCCCTGCGCGCCGATGCCGAGCGCGTTGACCTTGTCGAAGATCTCGATGCGCATGCGCTCGATATCGGTCTGCGGGCCGCGCTCCTTGAGCTGGGCCATGTCGATCGGCTCCATCAGCGCCTTCTTGGCGAGCAGCACGCAATGTTCTGCCGTGCCGCCGATGCCGATGCCGAGCATGCCGGGCGGGCACCAGCCGGCACCCATCTGCGGCAGCATCTCGATCACCCAGTCGACGATGTTCTCGCTCGGGTTCATCATCTTGAACTTCGACTTGTTTTCCGAGCCGCCGCCCTTGGCCGCGACGTCGACCGTGACCTTGTTGCCCTTGACCATCTCGACGTGGAGCACGCAGGGCGTGTTGTCGCGGGTGTTGCGGCGGGTGAAGGCGGGGTCTGCCAGCACCGAGGCGCGCAGCTTGTTGTCGGGGTTGTTGTAGGCGCGGCGCACGCCTTCATCGACCACGTCCTGCAGGCTCATGTCGGATTCGAGGCGGCAGTCCTGCCCCCATTCGATGAAGACGTTGACGATGCCGGTATCCTGGCAGATCGGCCGGTGGCCCTCGGCGCACATGCGGCTGTTGGTGAGGATCTGCGCAATCGCGTCCTTGGCCGCCGGGCCCTGTTCGGCCTTGTAGGCCTCGCCCAGCGCGCGGATGTAGTCCATCGGGTGGAAGTAGCTGATGTACTGCAGAGCGTCTGCGACGCTCTCGATAAGGTCCGCTTCCCGGATCGTGACCATTTCTGCCATGTTGCCGACTCCCTCCAGAGGCCTTGGTTTCGTGGGGCGCATTACGCGGCAATTTGCGACAAGCAAATCCCTTGGAAACAGCAGATCGATAATCTACAGGCACTTGGCAACATTCAGGCTTCCCCGGGTGCGGGTGGAAGCCCCTAGCGAATATGAGGGTTTCGAATGACCGTGGTTGAAGATCGCCCGGCAGCGGATGAAATGCTGGTTGCCCGTCGTGCGATGATCGATAGCCAGCTTCGCGTGAGCGGCGTCAATTCGCCGGCAATCCTCAATGCTTTCAACGCCGTGCCGCGCGAGGACTTCGTCCCTGCGGAACGACGCGCGGTTGCCTACATCGACCGGGCGGTTCCACTCGGGGGTGGTCGCTCGCTCTCCCCGGCGCTGACTTACGGCCAGATGCTCGAAGCGGCGCAGACCGGGCGCGAGGATAACGTCCTCGTGATCTCTCCGAACGGCTACCTCGCGGCCCTGGCCGCGCAGCTTGCCGACAGCGTGACCCGCGCCGAATCGCTGGCGTCGGCTCAGGGCGGGCCGTATTCGCTGATCCTGATCGATGGCGCCGCCGAAGTGCTGCCGGACTCGCTCGCTGACCTGCTGGCCGAGGATGGCCGGATCGTCACCGGCATCGCGGATCGTGGCGTCACCCGCCTCGCCATGGCTCGCAAGGCCTTGGGCAAGGTGGTCGCCACCCCGCTTGCCGAGGCCGATTTCGCCGTTCTGGCAGAGTTTGCCGCACCGAAGACGTGGAGCTTCTGAGCCCCATGGCCACCGGCAAGGCGCTACGCCTCATTCTGGCGGCCAGCGCCGCAAGCCTCGCTGTTACTCCCGCTCTGGCCGATGACCTGCGCGAGGCGTTGACCAGCGCCTACAACACCAATCCCACGCTTCAGGCCGCACGCGCGACGCAGCGGGCGACCGACGAAGGCGTGCCACTGGCCCGCGCCCGCGGCTTGCCAAGCTTGCAGGGGCAGGCCAGCTACACGAAAGTGCTGCGCGCCAACCCCAATTCGTTCCTGATCACGGACTGGTCGAACAGCGTCGACCTGAGCCTCGGGGTGCCAGTCTATTCCGGCGGATCGGTCAAGAATTCGATCCGTGCCGCCAAGACGCGCGTCGAAGCCGGGCAGGAAGACCTCCGCGCCACCGAGTCGGGCGTGTTCTCGCAAGTCGTGGCGGCCTACATGGACGTGATCCGGGATTCCGCGATCGTCGGGCTCAACAAGAGCAACGTCGAGGTTCTGGAAGTGAACCTCAAGGCCACCAGCGACCGCTTCGAGATCGGCGACGTGACCCGCACGGACGTTGCCCAGTCCAACTCGCGCCTCGCTCTCGCCCGTGGCGATCTGCGCACCGCACAGGCCAACCTGATCGCCAGCCGTGAGCGGTATATTCAGGTTGTCGGCAAGGCGCCAACCGATCTGCAGCCTCCGCCGCCGCTGCCCGGCCTTCCTGCCAATCCGGATGATGCCGTCGACTTCGCACTCGAAAACAATCCCGATCTCATGGCCGCGCGCGAGCGGAGCAAGGCCGCTGCCTTTGACGTGAAGGTTGCCGACGCGGCAAAGCTGCCCACGGTATCGCTCTCCACGAACGGCAGCCGTCAGGCCTTCAAGGGGACTTTCCAGGGTTCGAGCCAGACCTTGCAGCAGGCGAACACCACCGCCCAGGCCGGTGTCAGCGTCTCGATTCCGCTCTATCAGGGCGGCGGACCTGCCGCGCAGACCCGTCAGGCGCAGGCGCGTGAAACTGCCACGCTCGAGCAGGAAATCGGCGTCGAGCGCGAGGTCATCGCCACCGTTCGCTCGGCCTACGCTTCCTGGCTTGCCGCCAACGAGATCATCGCGATGAACCAGACCGCAGTCGATGCTGCGGCGCTGAGCCTCGAGGGCGTCCGTGCCGAGAACACCGTCGGCAATCGCACTATCCTCAACATCCTCGATGCCGAGCAGGAACTGCTGCGCGCGCAGGTGCAACTCGTGGCCGCGCGGCGCAATGCCTATGTCGCCGGGTTCAACCTGCTGTCGGCAATGGGCAAGGCCGATGCCAATGACCTCGGCCTCGATGGCGGCGCGCTGTATGATCCGCAGATCAACTATGACCGCGTGAAGGGGCGCTTCTGGGACTGGGACCGCGATCCCAAGCCTGCGGCGGTGTCGACGCGCACCGTTGACACGCCCGCGCAGGATGCGACAATTCCGCAAACGCCGCTTCCTTGAGAGAATCGGTGCAGCAGGGGCATTTGGGGGTAAAAGTTGCGATGCGTCAGGCCGGTGAACCGTCCGTCGAGGAAATCCTCGAATCGATCAAGAAAGTGATCGCGCGCGACAACAAGGCCGAGGCGCAGGCGCGCCTGCAGCCCAAGCCCGCCCCGCGCCCGGACGTGCTCGAACTGACCGACCCTGCCGAGGAGGACGAGGCCGAGCCTGCAGGCGGCCTGATCGCCGACGCGGCAGCCGCCTCGATGCGCGAATCGCTGGCGGCGCTTTCGATGCTGGCGCAGCCGGGTGTTGCGCCACAGATCGTGCGCTCGGGCGAGACCTCGCTCGAAGGGCTGGTGCGCGAACTGCTCAAGCCGATGCTGGCCGAATGGCTCGACAGGAACCTGCCCGCCATGGTCGAAAAGATGGTCGCGGCTGAAATCGCGCGCATCGCGGGTAAGCGCGGGTAATCAGGCGCGGCTGATTTTGCGGTTTGCGCCGTAGGCTTACGGCGCTAATCCGGTTTCCATGAAAACCAACTCGCTGTTGCTGGCGGTCGCTCCGCTTGCTGTCGTCTATGCCGCACCCGCTTCCGCCCAGCAGGGGGCGCCGTTCTCCCCGCAGGATCTGGTGACGCTCAGCCGCCTTGGCGGCACGGCGGTTTCGCCCGACGGCAAGACAGTGGCCTATATCGTCACCACCACCGATCCGGGCAGTTACAAACGCACGCCGACATTGTGGGTGCGCAGTGCCGACGGCAGGGGCCAGCCGCGCCGCGTCGACCCCGGCGGCAGCGCCAGCGATCCTGCCTTCGCCGCCGACGGCGCCCTCTACTACCTTTCAGACCGCAAGGTCGGTGAAGCCGAGACGACGCAGGTCTGGAAAGTGGACGTCGCCTCGGGCGTGACGACCCAGGTCACTGCCTTCAAGGCAGAGGTATCCGGGTTCGAATTGTCTCCCGATGGCAAACGCATCGCCGTGTGGGGCGATATCGCACGCGATTGCCCGACCTTCGGCTGCGACAGCGACGGCAACACCGCCCTCCCAGGACCTGGCACAGGCCGTCATTACAAGGACGGTGCGGGCTTCGTGCGCCACTGGGACGCGTGGGAAACGCCCGGCAACTACAGCCGGGTCTTTGCCTTCGATCTCGGCGCCGATGGCAAGGTCGTCGGCGATGGCAAGGCTGCCGATGGCCCCGTCGGGACGCTCACCGGCGACAGCCCGGGCAAGCCCTTCGGCGGCGGCGAAGACGTCGCCTGGGCCGCGGATTCGCAATCGCTGTTCTTCGTCGCGCGGCAGGCAGACCGCAACGAGCCGACTTCGACCAATCTCGACATCTGGCAATCCAGCCTGGACGGCACGGCCCCCAAGAACCTCACGGAAGCCAACAAGGCCACCGACAACACCCCCGCCCCCTCGCCCGATGGCAAGTGGCTGGCCTATGCCGCAATGGCGCGCCCCGGTTACGAGGCGGACCGTCTGGTCGTCCACCTCATCAACCTGCAGACCGGCGAGAAACGCGAACTGACCGGCGGCTGGGATCGCTCGGTCGCCTCGCTGACGTGGACGCCGGACAGCAAGGCCCTCATCGCGACGGCAGAGGATGTCCTTGATACGCCCGCGTTCCGCATCGATCCGCTAAACGGCAAGGTCACCCGCCTCGTCCTCAACCCTGGCCGCGAAGGGCACATCGGCAATGTCGTGCCCCTCAAGGACGGCCGCCTGGTCTATACCCGCGATTCGATCGATGCTCCGGCCGAACTGTTTATCGGCAAGCCGGGCAAGGCCGGAATGCGGCTGACCGACGTTGCCACTTCGGCGCTGGCCCAGCACGCGCCGGTCGTCACGCAGCGGTTCAGCTTCAAGGGCGCGGATGGCGATACGGTCTGGGGCCAGATCACCAAGCCGAGCTGGATCAAGGGCAGGATGCCGTCGGTCCTGTTCGTCCACGGCGGGCCGCAGGGGTCGTACAACGATAGCTGGTCCAACCGCTGGAATCCGCGCGTCTGGGCGAGCCAGGGTTACGCCATCGTCTCGGTCGATTTCCACGGTTCCACCGGATATGGCCAGGCCTTTACCGACGCCATCAACCGCCAGTGGGGCGGCAAGCCACTGGAAGACCTGCAGAAGGGCTTTGCCGCTGCTATCGCGCTCGATGGGCAGATCGACGGCAACAATGCGTGCGCGGCAGGTGCTTCCTATGGCGGCTATATGATGAACTGGATCGCCGGCGTATGGCCGGACCGCTTCAAGTGCCTCGTGCAGCATGACGGTGTGTTCGATGCCCGCGCCATGGCCTACGAGACCGAAGAGCTGTGGTTCGACGAGTGGGAGCACGGCGGGCACCCCTATTACGAGGCTCCGCAAGAGTTCGAGAAGTGGAACCCGGTCAACCACGTCGCCAAGTGGAAGACGCCGATGCTGGTGATCACGGGCGAGAAGGACTTCCGCATTCCCTATACGCAAGGCCTGGCCGCATTTACGGCGCTGCAGCGTCGCGGCGTCCCTTCCGAACTGCTGGTCTTCCCGGACGAGAACCACTGGGTGCTCAAGCCCAAGAACTCGTTGCAGTGGCACCAGACCTCGTTCAACTGGCTCAACCGCTGGTTGAAAAAGGACGGCAAGGCCGAATGACGCCCGATTCCGCTGAAATTGCTCTGGCTGAAATAGCCCTGGAAAAGCTCGGCGGGTTCAATCCGCAGCGCCACATCCTGCTCTGCGCCGGGCCGGAAAAGGACAAGTGCGCCCCGCGCGACGTAGGAGACGAGGCGTGGAATTACCTCAAGAAGCGCCTTGGCGAGCTGAAGCTCGGCGGGGCGCAAGGGGTGCTGCGCAACAAGGTCGGTTGTCTGCGGGTGTGCATGGTCGGGCCGGTCGCAGTCGTCTATCCCGACAATGTCTGGTACCATTCCTGCACACCGCCCGTGCTGGAGCGGATCATCCAGGAGCATGTGATCGGCGGCGTTCCGGTCGAGGACTACCGGCTCAGGCAGCCCGTTCCATCACCCGCGGAATGAAACCGAGAAGCTCACTGGCAAGATAGCCCAGCGGGCCGATCGCTTCGGCACAACGGCGCCCGGCCTCGCCATGCAGCCAGACGGACCACAAGGCTGCCTGAAGCGGCGCTGCTCCGCGTGCCAGCAGGGCTGCGGCAATTCCCGCCATGACGTCGCCCGATCCGCCAGTGGCCAATCCGACGTTGCCGCCGCTATAGCTGAACAGCTCGCCTGTAGGAGCCGCAACCAGACTGACTGCACCTTTCAGGACGACGACGGACCCGAAGCGTTCGGCACAACGGCGCACGGCGGCGGCGCGGTCCTGCTCGATCGCGTCGGCATCATCGCCGAGCAGCGCGGCAATCTCGCCGATGTGGGGGGTCAGGACAGCCGGTAAGCGTCGCTCGCGCAAGCGCCCTGCATGATCGCAGATCGCCATGAGCGCTGCGGCGTCGAGCACCAGTGGCGTTTCATCCACGGCCTGCATCAGCTTGCCGACCAACGCCGAGGCCTGTTCCGCACAGCTCATCGCGGGGCCTAGAACCAGGCAATCGCTCTTGTCCACTTCTCGTTCCAAACTCGTGCGGGTGGCGTCGATCTCGCCCTTGGGATCGGGTGCCAGCGGCAGGACGGCCACTTCCGGCATCACTATGCCGATCATTATCGCGGTCGATTCGACTGTCGCGATGCGCACCTTGCCCGCACCAGCGCGCAGGGCGGCCTCGGCGGTGAGGCGCACCCCGCCCGGAACCATGGTGCAACCGCCGACAACGAGCACGCGACCGCGCGCGTTCTTGTCGCTTTCCTCGTGCGGCTGCGGCAACGGATGCTGGCGCAACCACGCGCCGTCGAGAGTTCGCGCTTCAGCCACGGGCCGCCACCATGCGGTCGGGCTCGCGGGTCGGTTCAGTACCTTCGCGGACCATCGGCGCGACCATATTGTAATGCTCGAGCACGAGTTCGCCGTCGCCCTTGCCGGAACGGTCAAGCCGGTATTGCGTGATCGCGCAGTTGGCGATGTCGCCGGCCTTGTCGATGGCAAGGATCTCCGCTTCGGAGAGATGCTCGACGATGTAGCGCATGCACAGCACGACAACCTGATGCGCGACGATCATCACGCGCTTGCCGGCGTAGTGCAGCGAGACCGTGTCGAGCAGCGCGCGCAGGCGGAAGATCACGTCGACCCAGCTCTCGCCCCCGGGAGGGCGGTGGTAGAACTTGCCCAGCACGCGGCGGAACTCGGCCTGATCTGGCTGGTAATGGTGGATGCCAAGCGTCGTCAGCCCGTCGAGGATGCCGAACTCCTTTTCCCGCAGGCGTTCGTCGATGCAGATGCGCAAGTCTGGATCACAGCCCCCTGCCTCGCGAAAGACCTCCGCCGTTTGCACGGCGCGGACATAGGGGCTGGCCAGGATGACCTCCGGCCGCGCACCTTCTTCCCCACTGGCGAACCAGTGCCCGAGGGCGCGGGCTTGTTCGCAGCCGAGCGCGGAAAGCGGCACATCGACATCGCGATGGTCGAGCGCAATGCGCAGGTCGCCCGCAGCGTCCGCGGCATCGCGCGCGACGTTGCCTGCGCTCTGGCCGTGACGGATCAGCCACAGCACCTCGGGCCAGCGTTCGTGCGGTTGCGGCAGCGTGCGAAGTCCAGTCATGAAAAGCCAAGCGCGAGGCGCACAGGTTGGTTCCGGAACATTCGCCGCCCTTGAGGGATTGAGCGATCAACCGACTCATTTTCAAGGACTTAGACCCATGGCTCAAGCGAAGTTCACCGATGCCATTGCCCTGCTCAAGGCCGACCACCGCAATGTCGAGGCGCTGTTCGAGAAGTTCGAAAGCGCCCGCTCGGACCGCAAGCAGGCGCTGGCTCTGCAGATCTGCAACGAGCTGAAGATCCACACGATCATCGAGGAAGAGATCTTCTACCCCGCCCTCAAGGGCAAGATCGAGGAAGAGACCTATACCGAGGCGTATGTCGAGCATGATGCTGCAAAGCTGCTGATCAACGATATCATGGTGACTTCGCCGGAGGACGAGTTCTTCGAGGCCAAGGTCAAGGTGCTCAGCGAAGAGATCAAGCACCATGTCCACGAGGAAGAAGCACGCTCGGAAGGCATGTTCTCGCAGGCACGCGAAGCCGGCCTCGACATGGTCGCGCTGCGAGATGCGATGCTGGCGCGCAAGCAGGAACTGATGGCCCAGGCAAAGACCGAAGTCCTGCCCGAGGCCGAATTGCGGGTGCTTCAAGCCTCGGCCTGAGCTGCCTCGCTGCCCTGCCGCATCGTGCGGTAGGCGTTGGCCGCGCGCCGGATATGCGTGTTTGCCACTGCGCCCGCCCAGTCCTCGTCACGCATCTCGAATGCGCTGACGAGGTCACGATGGTCGCGCTGGCTCTGCTCCATGTCCGCCCGGCTGTACTGTTCCGCCGTGCGGTGCACGACGATCTGGCTGACGACGAACTTCATCAGCTGGGCCAGCCGGTCCGATTGCGCAGCCGCGAGGATGACGGCGTGGAAATGGCGGTTGCCCTCGACAAATCCGGAGACGTCCGGACCGTCGGGGGCCGAGATCGCGTCGTCGATGAAATCACAATGGACCTTGAGCTCGGCGATCTGTTCGTCGGTAATGAGCCGCGCGGCGCGGGTGGCGCAATGACTTTCGAGCATTGCGCGCAAGGTGAAGAGCTCTTCCTCGTCCTCGTCCGACCAGACCGGCACGAACACGCGATTGGTGCCCGAGCGCTGCAACAGCATCTCGGCCACCAGTTCCGCGATAGCCTCGCGCACCGGGGTGCGGGACAATCCGCAGTACTGCGCGAATTCGTCCTCGGGCACGAACTGTCCGGCAGGGAAGTGCCCTGACAGGATCCCTGCGCGGATCTTGCGATAGGCTTCCTGCGAGGCTTTGGACACGTACGCTCCTGTATTCCCGGGCCTGTATCGCCGGGCCTGTATCTTCAGGGGGAGCAGGCAGAACCCGCTCCCCGCCGGATTTATCCTGAAGCCCTCATCAGAACGATGCGCCCACTTCAACCCCTATCAGGCGGCGCGCGCCCGGCGAGATGAAGGAACCCCCGAACTCGATCGCCGGGATCGCCTCGGCGATGTACTTGCGGTCGAGCAGATTGTCCGCGAACACCGCGATCCGGTAGTTCGGCGTGGTGATCCCCGCGCGCAGGTTGAGCACGCCGAAAGCATCGCGCTTGGCAACGTCGTAGCGTGCGTTGCCGAACGAAGGGGGCAGGAAGTTCAGCTGCGAGATCGGCAGCAGCCCTGAGAAGATGGTCGGGCGCTCCTGATCCTGCACCGAATGGAACCACGTCGGGCCGGTCACGCGATAGTCGGCACGGAACAGCAGCTTGGCGTTGTCGGTCAACGGCGCGGTGATTTCGGAACCGAGGTTGAGCGTCCAGTCGGCTGTATAGGGCGACTTGTTGCCGACGGTGTAGGGGCGCGAGCGGTTCTTCTTGATCTCGCTATCGGTGACGTTGAACGAGCCGAACACCTTCCAGCCATCGACCACCTTGCCGGTCAGGTTGATCTCGGCACCCTTGATGTCGACGCGATCGATGTTCGAGACAACGCGGAGCAGGCCGAAGTCGCCGACGAAGAATTCGAAGAACTGCATATCGGTAACGCGGGTGTAGTAGCCGGCAAGATCGTAGGTGATGCGGCCGTCGAACAGCTCGCCCTTCACGCCCGCCTCGAACGCGCTGGAGCGTTCCTTGCGGTACTGGTCATTGATGGTGACGCCCGCGTTGATCGTGCCCGGCGTGACGCCGTTGTTGAAGCGGGTGTTGACCACGGCCGAAGAGCCCTGGTTGTTGAAGCCCCCCGATTTGAAGCCGATGCCCCAGTTGGCATAGAGATTCAGCTGGTTGCTGGGGTGGAAGCTCAACGTCACCTTGGGCTGAAGCTGCTTGAACGTGGCGTTTTGCGGCGTGAAGGCACCGAAGGCGAGGCCCGGATTGATGGGGCCACCGGTGAACGGATCCGTCACATTCGGGACGAGCGAATTGGCGGCGCGATCCTCGATGTCATAGCGCAGCGCGATGCCACCGGTGAACACCTCCGAAGGCTTCCACTCGGCTGAACCGAACGCCGCGTAGACGTTGGTGCGGAACTTGTCGGCCAAGAGCAGCGAGGTCGGGTTCGTGGTGTCCGGCGCGTTGTAGAGCTGCTTGATCACGCCCTGCCCGGTATCGCCACCAAGACTGACGCCGGTCTTGCGATCGATGTGCAGGTAGTAGGCCCCGAGTTGCCAGGTCAGCGCGCCATCGGTGTTCGACAGCAGCCGGATCTCAGTGCTGAAATCCTTCTGGTTGCGCAGCTGGTACTGGATGCCGTCGCAGGTCGTCGGGCTGTAGGGGCCAAAGGTCGAACCGTTGGCCGGGGCAAACAGGAACGGCACGGGGATAGCGCCGATCCCGCCAGGCTGGTTGACCGGGTAACCGGTGAGCGCCGCCGTGCTTGAGAAGCACTTGGCGACAGTGCTGGCTACGCGAGGGTCGGTGTTGGTGATGTAGCGCGCGAAATCGGCCGAAGTGCCATCGGCGACAAGGTCCTGCTTGACGTCGGAGTAGAGCGCCCAGGCCACCAGCTTCATGCCGTTGCCGAAGTCCTGGTCGAGCTTGATCGAAGCATCGAAGCTCTTCTGGTCGTTGGTGGCGCGGATGTTGTTGTAGAAGTTGAACTGGTGCTTGTTCACGTCCTCGTAGAACGCACGGTTCACCGCACCGAATTGGGGCAGGTGGAACGAAGCGTTGAACGGCAGCGATGCGCCGTGGAACTCGGCATAGCGCGCCTTGACGTCAAGTTGGGTCGCGGTGCCCTTGCCGATCATCACCCGGCCGTCGAGCGCCCAGTTTTCCTTGTCGTCAACGGTCTTGGAGTTGCTCAGGAACTTGTTGCGCCACCATCCGTCGGTGGTGAAGTAATAGCCCGAGGCTACAAAGCCGACGTTTTCGCCCAGCGGCCCGGCAATGTGTGCAGTGGCTTCGTAAGTCGCTTCGTTCGCATAGGAGGCGCGCAGGCCGCCCGTCAGGGTGTCGGTGGGCTTGAGGGTCTGCAGCACGATCGCACCTGCCGCGGCGTTGCGGCCGTAAAGCGCGCCCTGCGGTCCCTTCAGCACTTCGACCTGCGACAATGTGCCCTGCGGCTGGTTGAGCTGCGCGGTGTTGGTCTTGAGGATGCCGTCGACCACCAGCGCGACCGAACTTTCAGCATCGCGCGCACCGTTGATCCCGCGAATGTTGATCTGCGTGTCGCCGGCCTCAGCCGTGCCTGTCACGATCGTCACGCCGGGCGTAAGCTGGGTGAAGTCCTCTGCCTTGACCGCCCCGGTGTTCTGCAGCGCAGTGGCCGTCAGGACCGATACCGACGCCGGTACGTCCTGCAGGCGCTCGTTCTGGCGGCGGGCCGTGACAATGATGCTCTCACCGTCGTCAGCCGCTTGCGCGGCATCCTGTGGCGCTTCCTGGGCGAAGGACGGGGCTGCGCTGGCGATCAGGCCAAGCACTGCGGTGTTCAATAGGAGACGGGTGGCACGCATTCTCAAACCTCCCTGTTGGTTCGGTCGCGACGCTATCGATGCTGCGAGCGCACGGGCTTTCGCCCCCCTCTTGACGCTCGCTTTCCGGGAAGGCAGCTTATTGTATACAAACTTGATCGGTCAAGGTGCTAGCGAACCTGCACCTACGGGCAGGTTTCGGCACCTCCTGCAATGACCGCACAGTGATATTGCATACGAAGAGAGACCTAGATTGATGACCTTCTGCATGCCCAACCCCACTTGCGGAGAAGCCGCATGACCGCGCGCGCGATTTCGTTCGTCGAAGTCGGCCCGCGCGACGGGCTGCAGAACGAGAAGGCGATCGTGTCCACGGCGCACAAGCTCGAACTGATCCGGCGCAGCATTGCCGCGGGCGCGCGCCGCATCGAGGTGACGAGCTTCGTCAATCCCAAGCGCGTGCCTCAGATGGCCGACGCGGAAGAGGTCTGCGCTGGCCTCCCGCTAACGGGCGACGTCAGCTTCATCGGCCTCGTCCTCAACGCCAGGGGTGCCGAGCGCGCCATTGCCACCGGGCGCCTGCATGAACTTGGTGCGGTTTGCGTTGCTACCGACGGCTTTGCCATCGCCAACCAGGGCCAGACCAGCGACGAGTCAGTTGCCGCTGCAAAGGCCATCGTTGCCATGGCGAAGGGCGCAGGCCTGAAGGGCCAGGCGACCATCGGCGCATCATTCGGCTGCCCGTTCGAGGGCGAGGTGTCAGAGGATCGCGTCGTCGCCATGGCGGCGGAGCTGGCCGAGGCAGAACCTGTCGAGGTCGCGCTTGCCGACACCATCGGCGTTGCCGACCCTGCCCACGTCTCGCGCCTTGTCCGCCGTGTGGTCGCAGCAGTGTCGCCGTTGCCGGTCCGAGTACATTTCCACAACACCAGAGGCACCGGCATCGCCAATGTCTGGGCTGCGGTCGAGGCTGGGGCGACAGTGGTCGACGCGGCGCTGGGTGGCCTCGGCGGCTGTCCCTTCGCGCCCGGAGCCGCAGGCAACGTGTCGAGCGAAGATGTCGTCTACATGCTCCACCGCGCGGGCGTGGAGACCGGCATGGACCTGTCTCAGTTGATCGAAGCCAATCGCTGGCTCTCCGGCGTAATGGCCCGCGAACTTCCTTCAATGGTGGCCAAGGCCCCGCGTTTCCCCAAGATCGTTCAGGAGTAATCGAGCAATGGGCTATCGCCTTGGCGTGGACGTCGGCGGCACTTTCACCGACCTCCTGCTGTTTGACACCTCGTCGAGCGCGTTCTGGCGCCACAAGACGCCATCGACCCCGCACGACAGCTCGGAGGGCATCCTCAATGGCGTCACCGCAATCTGCAACAAGGCCGGCATAACGCCTGGAGACGTCGAATTCTTCCTCCATGGCACCACGGTCGCGACCAATGCCGTGCTCGAAGGCAAGGGTTCGCGCGTCGGCCTGGTCACGACGGAGGGCTATCGCCACATCATGCAGATCGCGCGCAGCTTCGTGCCGGGCGGGCTGGCTGGCTGGATCGTCTGGCCCAAGCCCCAGCCGCTGGCAGCGCTCGAGGATACCGTCACGATCAAGGGCCGCATGAGCGCCGAAGGCTCGGAAATCCGCCCGATCGACGATGCCGACATCCGCGCGCAACTGGGCGTGCTCAGGGACAATGGCGTCGAAGCGATCACCGTGAGCCTGATCAACGCCTACACCAATGGCGCGCACGAGAAGCGCGTGGGTGAACTGGCGGCAGAGATCATCCCGGGCGTGCCGGTCTCGCTGAGCCACGAAGTCCTGCCCGAAATGCAGGAGTACGAGCGCACCCTGACGACAGTGGCCAACGCGGCGGTGCGCCCGGTCGTCGGCAAGTATGTCTCCAACCTGCGCTCGCGCCTTGCCGAGGCGGGGATGAACGGCAAGCTCTCGCTGCTGCGCTCGGACGGCGGTCTGATGAGCGCACAGAAGGCCGAAGAGCATCCGGTCAACATCCTGATGTCCGGCCCTGCCGGTGGCGTGACGGGCGCGATCTGGGTCGGCCGCAATGCCGGGATCAGGAATATCCTGACCCTCGACGTCGGCGGCACCAGCACCGACGTTGCCCTTATAGAAAATCTCGAAGCCCGCCGCCAGCGCACCACCGAAGTCGGCCATCTCTCGGTCCGCGCCTCGGCGCTGGACGTGAAGACCGTGGGCGCAGGCGGCGGTTCGATTGCCTATGTTCCTGAGCTGACAAGAGCCCTTCGGGTCGGGCCGCAGAGCGCAGGAGCCGTGCCGGGGCCGGTCGCCTATGGAAAAGGCGGCACCCTGCCCACGGTGACCGATGCAAACGTCGTGCTCGGCTACCTTCCCGAGAACCTCCTCGGCGGCACGTTCAATCTTGACCGCGAAGGCGCGAAGAAGGCGGTGCAGACCATTGCCGACGCCCTCGGCATCGACCTGATGGCGGCTGCGCGAGGGATCATCGACATCGTCAACGAGAACATGTTCGGCGCGCTGCGCATGATCTCGGTGCAGCAGGGGTATGACCCGCGCGACTTTGCGCTGATGGGCTTCGGCGGCGCAGGCCCGCTCCACGTCAATGCCGTGGCCCGCCTGATGGGCAGCTGGCCCGCGATCTCGCCGGTCAGCCCCGGCGTGCTCTGCGCCCTTGGCGATGCGACGACGCGGATGCGCACCGAAACCGCGCGCTCGTTCAGCCGTCTCGCCAGCCAGACCGAAGCGGCAGACCTCATTGCCATCCTTGAAGAAATGGCCGCCCAGACCCGCGCCGAACTGCTTGCCGATGGCGTGCCCGAAGACGAGATCAGCACGGCTTTCGAAGTGGACGTGCGCTATGCCGGGCAAGCCTTCGAAGTGCCGCTGACGATTACTCCCGATGTGCTGACCACCGATGGCATCGCCGGAATCCTCGCCCGCTTCGATGCCGAGCACAAGCGCCTGTTCACCTTCAACATGGACACCCCGCACGAGATCGTGAACCTGCGCGCCGTGGCCATGGGTCGCGCTCTCGACCTGCCAGCCGCCGAACTCGAGAAGGGTGACGGCAACCCCATCGCCGCCAGAATGCGTGACCACACCTTGTGGATGGACGGGCGAGAGCAGGCCGCCGTGATCTATGATCGCGCCAAGTTGCGCGCCGGAGACGTGATCCCCGGCCCGGCCATCGTCTGCGAAATGGATTCCACGACCCTGATCGAAAGCGGCTGCATCGGCACCGTCGACCACGTCGGCAATATCCTGATCAATCTGGCCTGAGGAGGCGCGAACCATGCCTGCAACCATCGTCCAGACCAACGACAAGCCGTTCGAACGTGTCGCCATCGACCCGGTAACTCTCGACATCATCGAGAACGCCCTGCGCAATGCGCGCATCGAGATGGACGCAACGCTCGTGCGCACCGCGATGTCTCCGGGCATCCGCGAACAGGGTGATGCCTTCCCGCTGATTGCCGACCACACCGGCAAGATGATCGTCGGCCAGTTCGGCTCCTTCATTGGCGGCTTCCTCGAAAATTACGAGGGCACGCTCGAAGACGGAGACATGATCTTCCTGTCCGATCCCTACTCTGTAGGCGGGGCGATAAGCCACTCGAACGACTGGCTGGTGCTGCTGCCAGTGTTCAAGGACGGCCGCCTGATCGCCTACACATCAATGTTCGGTCACCAGTCCGACATCGGTGGCAAGGTCGTCGGCTCGATGCCGATCAATGCGCGCTCGATCTTCGAGGAAGGCGTGCGCATCCCGCCGGTGAAGATCTGGAAACGCGGCGAATACAACGCCGATCTGATCCGGCTTGTCATGCACCAGACCCGCAAGCCTGACTGGTGCGCGGCAGACCTCAATGCGCTCATCGCTGCCTGTCGCGTCGCCGCGCGCCGCGTGATCGAGATGGCAGAGCGCTTCGGCGACGACGTCTACGTTTCGGCGACGCAGGAACTGCTTGCCCGCAACCACCGTGCCATGAAGGCGCTTGTCGGCATGGCGATTGCCGAGGAGCCGGTGAGCTTCGAGGACTACATCTGCGACGATGGCATGGGCTTCGGCCCCTACAAGATCAAATGCACGATGTGGCGCGAAGGTGAGAAGGTGATCCTCGATTTCGCAGGCACCGATCCGCAGTCGGTCGCTTCGATCAACTTCTTCCTCAACGAGAACATGTTCAAGATGTTCTTCGGCATCTACATGATCATGGTCTTCGACCCGCAGATCCTGTTCAACGACGGGTTCTACGATCTGATCGACGTGCGCATTCCCGAAGGCTCGCTGCTCAAGCCGAAGTTCCCGGCCGCGCTCTCGGGCCGCACCCATGCGCTGGGCCGCATCTTCGATATCCTTGGCGGCCTTCTTGGCCAGAAGACGCCGGAATTCCTCAACGCCGCCGGCTTCTCCTCGTCACCACACTTGTTCTACGCCGGCAACGATGAGCGCCCCGGCAAGAACGGCGACTGGTTCCAGCTCTTCCAGATCGGCTTCGGCGGCATCCCCGGCCGCCCGATGGGTGATGGACCCGACGGTCACTCGCTCTGGCCCGGCTTCACCAACGTGCCCAACGAATTCCTCGAACGCTATTTCCCGATGGTGATCGAGCGCTATGAGTGCGAGCCGGATTCGGGCGGCGCAGGCCTCCATCGCGGCGGCAACGGCATCCGCATGACCTATCGCTTTCTTTCCAAGGGCACAATTGCGATCCACGACGACCGCTGGTTTGTGCCGCCCTGGGGCGTGAACGGCGGCGAACCGGGCGCGCGGGCGCGCAAGATCCTCGAAAAGCCCGATGGCACGCAGACCATCGTCGGCAACAAGGTCGAGGATCTCGAAGTCGAAGCGGGCGACATGCTCCACTTCATCACTTGGGGCGGCGGCGGCTGGGGTGATCCGCTGGCCCGCGATCCCGCCCTTGTCGGCAAGGAAATCGTGCAGGGGCTGGTCACAGTAGAAGGCGCACGGGCTTATGGCGTGGTCGCCGATGATCGTGGTGCGGTCAATTTCGCCGAGACCGAAGCCCTGCGCGCGCGCCTGCGCGAGGAGCGGGGCGAACTGCCGTTGTTCAATTACGGTCCGGGCATCGAAGTACTGCGCGCAAACTGCGAAGCGGAAACCGGACTGCCTGCGCCGATCCAACCCGAATGGCCGCTACTGGAGGCGGCAGAATGACCATGACAACCACCAATCCCGGACCTCTCAGAGACATTCGCGTGCTGGAACTCGGCCAGCTGCTTGCAGGCCCGTTCTGCGGCCAGCTGCTGGGCGACATGGGCGCCGACGTTATCAAGGTCGAACCACCCGTTACCGGTGATCCGATGCGTGACTGGGGCCAGGGTTCGGAGAAGGTCCAATGGGAAGTGATCGCGCGCAACAAGCGTTCGGTCAGCGCCAACTTGCGCGTGCCGGAAGGGCAGGCGTTGGTGAAGAAACTGATCGCCCATGCCGACGTGGTGATCGAGAACTTCAAGCCGGGCACGATGGAGAAGTGGGGCCTTGGCCCTGACGTGCTCCTTGCCGAAAAGCCCAGCCTGATCATCGCCCGCATGTCGGGATACGGCCAGACCGGACCCTATTCCGACCGCGCAGGCTTTGGCGGCATCGGCGAGGCAATGGGTGGCTGGCGCTACATCGTCGGCGAGCCCGACCGTGCACCCAGCCGCATGGGCATTTCCATCGGCGACACCCTGACGGCCACTTACGGCTGCATGGGCGTTCTGGCGGCTCTGCACGAGCGCGAGCGCACCGGGCGCGGCCAGGTGATCGATGCGGCGCTCTACGAATCCGTCCTGCAGGTCATGGAAGGCCTCGTCCCGGAGTACGACCGCACCGGCTACATCCGCGAACGCTCGGGCTCGGTCCTCAAGGGCATCGCACCGTCCAACGTCTACAAGTGCAAGGACGGCGAGTTCATGATTGGCGCGAACAAGGATTCGCTGTGGAAGCGTCTCGCGACAGCGATGGGCAGGCCAGAACTGGGCGACGATCCGCGCTATGCCACGCATCTTGCCCGCGGCGAGAACCAGGACGAGCTCGACGACTTGATCAACCAGTGGACCCGCACGCTGACCGTGGACGAGGTCGACGCGCTGATGATCGAGCATTCGATCCCCGCAGGCCGCGTCTACCGAGCCCCCGACATGCTTGCCGATCCGCATTTCCAGGCACGCGAAGCCATCATCGAAGTCGAGACCGAGCGCTTCGGTCCGCTCAAGATGCAGTCCAGCTTCCCCAAGCTGTCCGCCACACCCGGATCGGTGCGCCGCCCGGCACCGTCAAAGGTCGGGCAGCACAATGCCGAAGTCTACGGCGAACTGCTTGGGCTTGGCGAAGCCGAACTGGCGCAGATGGCAGAGCAGGGCGTCATCTGACGCCCTGCCTTGGCGGCTTACTCGAAGCCGATCTTCTTCATGTAGGCGGCGCTGCCGGCAATGGCGACCTTGAGGTCGTCAGCCCTGTCCTGCTCCACGAAGAAATGCTCTACCCCCGAAGCCTTGGCCGCCTCGATGATGCCGGCCATGTCGAGCGAGCCGTCACCAAGCCAGGTCAGGTAAGGGAACAGCGCGATCCAGTCAGCCGGAGCGCCACCGTCTCCGGCGAAACGCTGCTGGCCCTTCATGTCCTTGAGGTGCATCATCCGGTAGCGGCCCTTGTACCGCGCCAGATACTCCTTCGGATCGGCGCCGCCCGCCGTAGTCCAGTAGGTGTCCATCTCGAGGAACACGTGCGCAGGATCGGTCGCGTCCAGCAGCGTGTCGATCGGCACCTTGCCGTCCATCGGTGCGAAGCCGTAGCCATGGTTGTGATAGGCAAAGCGAACCCCATGTCGCGTGGCGCTCTGCCCGATAGCGTTGAAGACGTCGGCCATGCGCTTGTAGTCGTCGAGCGTCTTGCGCTCCTCGGCCGGAATCGCAGGCAAGGTGACATAGGTCGCCCCCAAGGCGCGCGCGGCCTCGGCCAGTTCGCCCATCCGGGTCTGCAGTGTGAACAGGTCGGTGTGCATCGAGGGCACTGTCATTCCATGCGAATCGAACACGGCCTTGATCTGCGCGGCGCTCAGCCCAAAGAAGCCGCTGCCTGAGAAGCCCAGCATCTTGGCCGTGTTCTTCCAGCCATCGATCTGGCGCTGGTCGCTGAAGGTATAAGGCCCGTAGGTCTCAATCTCGCGGTAACCCAGCTTTGCCAGCATGGCGATGGTTCCGGAGAAGTCCTCGCTCAGCATTCTGGCGACGGACCACAACTGGATGCCGAACCGGCGCTTGCTGTCGAGCGCCCGCAAGGGAGCATTGGCCAGAGCCAGCCCCGCCATCGTTGCGGTTCCGGCGGTGGTGATGAAAGTGCGGCGATTCATGCATCGGCTCCCGGTTCAGCGCGTCTTGTCCTGCGCTGTCACATGACTTTGTGCCCGCTTTGCCGATGCGGTCAAGACCTGTCGGGCGAAAAGCGGTGCCGTCAGGCGTCCGCTTCTTCCCGCTCGATCTCGCGCCAGCCGATATCGCGACGGCAGAACCCTTCCGGAAAGACGATCGCGTCCACTGCAGCATAGGCCGCATCCCGCGCAGCCTTCACGCTGCCCCCCCTGGCAGTCACGTTGAGCACGCGCCCGCCATTTGCCGAAAGCACGCCGTCTGCCGAAAGGGCAGTGCCCGCGTGGAATACCTTTGCCCCACCTGCCTCGGCGGCGGGGATATGGTCAATGCGCCCCCCCTTCTTCGGCGTACCCGGATAGCCCTCGGCCGCCATGACCACGGTCATTGCCACGTCGCTGGAAAAGCGCGGCGGCTGGATGCTCGACAACTTGTTGTCGGCACAGGCCAGCAGCAGCTCTACCAGGTCGCTTTCCAGCCGCAGCATCAGCACCTGGCATTCGGGATCGCCGAAGCGAGCATTGTATTCGATCAGCTTCGGCCCCTGCTCGGTCAGCATCAGCCCCGCATAAAGAACGCCGGAATAGGGCATGCCCTCATCGGCCATGGCCTTCACCGTCGGCGCGATGATCTGCGAGAGCGCCTGCGCCTCGAGTTCGGGCGTCAGCACGCGCGCCGGGCTGTAGGCGCCCATGCCGCCCGTATTGGGGCCGGTATCGCCATCGCCGACGCGCTTGTGGTCCTGTGCCGATCCGAACGGCACGATAGTTGCGCCATCGGTCAGGGCGAAAAAGCTCGCCTCTTCTCCGGTGAGGAACTCCTCGACGACCACCTCCGCACCGGCAGAGCCGAAGGCGCCGTCAAACATGTCGTCAACCGCGGCCTCGGCCTCTGCCATCGTCATCGCCACGACGACGCCCTTGCCCGCAGCAAGGCCATCGGCCTTGATCACCACCGGCGCACCGAAGTCCTTGAGCGCGGTGCGGGCCTCCTCTAGCGACTTGGCGCGAACATAGCCGGCGGTCGGGATGTTGGCCCGTGCGCACAGATCCTTGGTAAAACCTTTCGACCCTTCGAGCTGCGCTGCCGCACGGCTCGGCCCGAACACGGAAAAGCCTGCTGCACGCAGTGAATCCGTCAGGCCGTCGACCAGCGGCGCTTCCGGCCCCACCACGATGAGGCCGATGCGGTTTGTTTCGCAGAAGGTCACCACACTGGCGTGATCGGTCAGATCCAGCGCAACCAGCTCGGCGTTTTTCGCAATGCCCGGATTCCCGGGTGCCGCATAGAGCTTGTCCAGAAGCGGCGATTGGGCCAGTTTCCAGCTGAGGGCATGTTCGCGCCCACCCGATCCCAGCAGCAGGATATTCATGGCTTTCCCTTCCGCGCCTTATGACGACGATAACAACGGCTCGGGCGGGCTCCTAGCGAGGGAATCGGCAGGCGACAACGCCCCGGCCCTCTCGATCTCCGAGATTTCCGCCCTGCTCAAGCGCACCGTCGAGGATCGCTTCGGCTTCGTCCGGGTGCGTGGCGAGCTTTCAGGCGTGAAGCGCGCGGCCTCGGGCCACCTCTACCTCTGCCTCAAGGACGAGAACGCGCGGCTGGATGGCGTGATGTGGCGCGGCGGCGTGCAGCGCCTGAACTTCCGGCCCGAGGACGGCGTAGAGGTCATCGCCACCGGCAAGCTGACGACTTACCCGGGCCGCTCGAACTACCAGATCGTGATCGAGCGGATGGAGATCGCCGGCGAAGGCGCGCTGCTCGCGCTCCTCGCCAAGCTGAAAGCCCGGCTGGAAGGCGAAGGATTGTTCGATCCCGCCCGCAAGAAGCCCTTGCCGTTCCTGCCGCGCACCATTGGCGTCGTCACCTCGCCCACTGGCGCCGTGATCCGCGACATCCTCCACCGCCTGTCAGATCGCTTTCCCAGCCGCGTCATCGTGTGGCCGGTGCTGGTCCAGGGTCAGGGTGCGGCAACGCAGGTCGCCAACGCCGTGCGCGGGTTCAGCGATATGATGCCCGACGGACCGATCCCGCGCCCGGACCTCGTCATCGTGGCGCGCGGTGGCGGATCGATCGAAGACCTGTGGTCGTTCAACGAGGAAGAGGTCGTCCGCGCCGTGGCGGATTGCACCATCCCGATCATCAGCGCAGTTGGTCACGAGACCGACACCACCCTGTGTGACTTCGCCGCCGACCTGCGCGCTCCGACGCCCACTGCCGCCGCTGAACTTGCGGTGCCCGTGCAGGCGGAACTTGCCGCCTTTGTAGCCGATCTCAACGCCCGCCAGCGACGCGCCCTCGCCCGCCAGCTCGCCCAGGCCAAGGAACGCCTCGAAGCCCGCAGCCAGCGCCTGCCCCAACCGCAGGCGCTCCTTCAGGGCCAGGCCCAGCGTGTCGATGATCTTGGGGAGCGCTTGCGCCGCGCCCTCGTCCACCGCACCGAGATCGCCGGATCGGTCCTCGCCCGCCATGCAGGAGCCTTGCGCCCTGCCTTGTTGATGGCGCGGGTCGAACGCGAAGCGGAGCGCCTTGCCGCCCGGCGGCTGCGCCCCGAAATGCTGCTGCAGCGCATCGAGCACGCGCGCGGCAAGGTGGAGGCGCTTGATCGCCTGCGCCGCTCGCTTGACCCCAAAGCTCCTCTCCAGCGCGGCTACGTGCTGGTTACTGCGCCAGACGGCCATGTCGTGCGGACGCGCGAGGATGCACAGGCGCGTCCGGCGTTGCGGCTCGAATTCGCCGACGGCACGCTGGACGTTAGCACCGGCACCACTGTGCCCCAAACCCGCCCCGCCTCCAAACCACGCCCGGCCGCGCGGCCCGAGGGACAGCAGGAATTGTTCTGAGGGGCTTAAGGGATTACATTGCCCCAATGTTGATGTCCCAATCCGGTCGCCTCGCGCGCCTCCACTACCTTCCCGGCTCGTTCCGCCAGCTCTCGGGCGGCGATCATGTCGTCTGCGCCGTCTCGGGCGAGAAGATCCCGCTCGATGCGCTGCGCTACTGGTGCGCGCAGCGGCAGGAGGCCTACGCCACCGCCGAAATCTCGACGCGACGCCATCTCGAAGGCTGAGGAGCTGGCAATGATCCTGCGGAGGCGCGCCTTCCTAGCCGGAACGGCCGCTTCGGTGGCAAGTTTCGCGCTGGGCAATACGCCCATCAGCACATTGGTGATCTCACCCGACAGCCGCGCCATGCAGGGCGGATGGTTGAGAGGGCGCGTGCAGCCCGGATCAACGGCGCTCAAACTTGATGGCAAGCCGGTTGCTTTGGCGGATGACTGGGCTTTCCTGATAGCCTTTGATCGCGATGCAACCCCATTGGCGCGGATCGAGGTGACGCTGCCAGGCGGTCGGCCTTTTGTCCACGAGTTTGCCATTGCCCCGCGCGCCTGGCAGATCGAGCACATCAACGTCGCCCGCAAGCCAGGTGGCGTGACCAGCGAGGAATACCTCCGCCTGCGCCGTGCCGAACTCGCCCGCATCGCCGCCGCCCGTGCGGTCGATACCGGCGCACAGGGCTGGCGGCAGAGCTTCATCCGCCCCGCGCCGGGCCGCTTCTCCGGGCGTTTCGGCTCCCAGCGCATCTACAAGGGCGAACCGGCTGCCTATCACTCCGGGCTCGACATCGCCGGTGGCGCAGGCACGACGTATGTCGCACCGGCCGAGGGTATCGTGACGCTTGCCGCGCAGAGCCCGTTCAGCCTCGAAGGCCGACTGCTGATGCTCGACCATGGCATGGGCCTCAACAGTGCCTTTCTCCATGCCTCCGAACTTCTGGTGCGCGAAGGGGACAAGGTTGCCCAGGGCACGCCGCTGGGCCGAATCGGTGCCACCGGTCGTGCGACCGGCCCGCACCTGCATTGGTCGATGAAATGGCAGGCCAGTCGGATCGACCCGCTGCTTTTTCTTCCTGACCAGACGTAGGCCGCATTCACGGCCCTTTGCGCAGGTAGCCCCCATCACCGGCGGTTCGTTTTCCTTTTATGCCCGGTTGCCGATGGAACGAAACCGCCATCGGGATTCTGGTATCAGCTGCAACGCCTTTATCCCTATGTTCGCAGCGTTGTTTCACCCGAAACCGTCACCTTTGAAATTAATGGCAAGTGAATGGGGTGGGAGTGTAATTTCTGTGCATCACCCGTAAGTTACGGAAATCCGGCCTTACCTTACCTGACCCAAAGGCGGTGTGGCAGTTTCGCTACACATGTTTCGGATTCATTTCGTAACTTACAATCGTGTTTTGATGGTCCCGATCATTTCAGCCAAACAGATGCATCTTGCCCGTTTGCCAAGGGGGCCCAAGCTTCGCTCCAAAGCGCGTTGTTAGGGTTTTGGCGATACGGGAAAGGGCCTGCACAGCTCTTGCTGGCTGTGCAGGATTCAGGACAAAAGGGACTGGACACGTGAACATCAAAACCTTCTCTGCGCTCCGTGCGAGCGCCGCGCCCTTGGCGCTGGTCGTCGCCGGTTTCGCCGGCTCGGCCGCCTTCGTCGCGCCTGCCATGGCGCAGGACTTTACGTACGCTACCGCCAGCGGCCAGATCGTCGGTGAAGACGATGCCCCGCTCGCCGGTGCAACGGTAGAAATCAAGTCGAACGATCAGGGCTTTACCCGTTCGGTGACCACCGACTCCGCCGGTGGCTATCGCATCCCGACCCTGCCGCAAGGCACCTACACGTTCACGATCACCGCTGACGGGTACCAGACCTTCACCGATCCCGCCGTCCGCATCACTCAGTCGGAAGGCGGCAACTCCTTCCGCTTGGTCCGCGTCGGTGCCGCCACGGCTTCTGCCGACGGATCGATCGTCGTCACCGGCCAGCGCATCCGCGTTTCGGACTTTGACCGCACCACCACCGGCCAGGTCATCTCGGTCGCAGACGTCGCGGCGCGCGTCCCCGTCGCTCGTGATCTGACCTCGATCATCCTGCTTGCTCCCGGCACCAGCCAAGGTGACAGCGCGTTCGGCAACCTGCCGAGCATCTCGGGCGGTTCGGTTTCGGAAAACACCTTCTTCATCAACGGCCTCAACGTCACGGACTTCCGCGAGGGACTCGGCTCGGTCGAAGTGCCGTTTGAGTTCTACCAGACGGTCGAAGTCAAGAACGGCGGTGTCCCCGCAGAGTTCGGTCGCTTTACCGGCGGCTTCGTCAACGCGATCACTAAGTCGGGTTCGAACCAGTTCCACGGCGGCTTGCTCGTCAACTGGGAACCCGATGGGCTGTTCGAAGACCGCAAGAACACCCTGATCGACCGTAACGATCAAGACACCCGCGAGACGATCCAGACGATCTTCAACCTGTCGGGTCCGATCATCAAGGACAAGTTGTTCTTCTACGGCTTCTACCAGCACAACTACATTAAGTCGGGCGACACTCTGCTGACGGTCAACCCGAACCAGACCGAGCCCGATCCCAACAACCCCAATGCACGTCGCGCAATCGCGCCGTACAGCACGGGTCTGCGTCGCGAGCAGCGCAGCATGCGTTCGCCCTTCTACGGCGGCAAGATCGACTTCCTGCCGTTCGAAGGCCATCGCCTCGAGTTCACCTACTTCAACTCGAGTTTTGACCGCACGCTCGACAGCTACAGCATCGTCGACGCAAACGGTGGCACCTATGACAGCCGCACTGATGGCGTGCCGCAGCGTGGCGCGTTCCAGAGCCGCGCACTTCTTCAGGGCGGTGGTGAAAACTACATCGGTCGTTACACCGGCCAGCTGACCGACTTCCTCACTATTTCGGGTGCCTACGGCAAGAACAAGCGTCGTGACGTCGTCGGTTCGACCACGCCGGACGCTCCGGGCATCGCCGACACCGCCGGTCTTGGCGCAGTGGGCAATGCGGTCAACGCGCTCGACGAGAACTACGATACCCGAGAGTTCTACCGTGCCGACGCGGAAGTCTTCGTGAACCTGCTCGGCGAACACCACTTCAAGGCTGGCTACGACCGCGAAAACCTGACGACGGACGCGACAACCAGCTACACCGGCAACGTTTTCTATACCTACGTCCGCACGCCCGCAGACTCGGGTGACATTTACGTTCCTACCCCGAACACGCTCTATGTCACTGCGCGTACATTCGTGAACGGCGGCGTGTTCAAGTCGCGCAACGAAGCGTTCTACCTGCAGGACAGCTGGTCGCTGCTCGACAACCGCCTGCAGCTCAACCTCGGCATCCGCAACGATCGCTTCGAGAACAAGAACGTGGTGGGTGCAACCTACTACAAGTCGGGCAACCAGTGGGCACCGCGCCTTGCGTTCACTGCCGACCCGTTCGGTGACAAGCGCACCAAGGTTTACGGTTCGTATGGCCGGTACTTCCTGCCGATCGTCGCCAACACCAACATCCGCCTTGCCGGTGCAGAACTCGACTACACCCGCTACAACCTGCTCAACGGGTTGAACGCGGATGGCACGCCGATCGTCGGCGCGCCGGTTCTTGGCTTCGAAGATGCGGTTGCTTGCCCGGATACCGGGATCAAGAACTGCGACATCATCTCCGATGGCGAGGCGACCCCGACGGAGGCCACCGTTTCGAAGAGCCTTAAGCCGCAGTCGGTTGACGAGTTCGTTCTCGGTATCGAACAACAGCTCGGCAGCGGCGTCCGCGTCGGCCTGTTCGGTCAGTATCGCAAGCTCAACGACTCGCTTGAAGACATCGCGATCGACGCCGCCGTTCTCAAGTACTGCGCCGACAACAAGCTGACCGGCTGTGGCAGCACCTGGACTGGCTTCCACCAGTACGTGCTGGCAAACCCGGGCCGCGACGCCACGATCACCCTGTCCGATCCGGTCAACGGTGAATCGACGCTGCGCACAGTGAACTTCACGGCTGCCCAGCTCGGCTATCCGAAGGCCAAGCGCACCTACAAGGCGATCACGGCCACCTTCGACCGCGATTTCGACGGCGTATGGAGCCTCTCGGCTTCGTATACCTGGTCCGAATCGAAGGGGAATATCGAAGGCGGCATCCGTTCGGACAACGGGCAGACTGACTCGGGCCTGACCACCGCGTTCGACCAGCCGGGCCTTACCGACGGTACTTTCGGCTTCCTGCCAAGCCACAATGCCCACAAGTTCAAGGTATTTGGTTCGTACCAGATCGGTGACTGGCTGACGCTGGGTGCGCAGTTCCAGGCGATCTCGCCGCGCAAGTTTGGCTGTATCGGCCGCGTGCCACGCGTTCGTGATCCGTTTGCCGGTGCCTATGGTGCAGCAGGCTTCTACTGCAACACCGACGACAGTGGCAACGTGATCACCGATCCGAGCAAGGCTGCGGTTAATACAACCAGCGCGACAACCCTGAAGCTGACCCCGCGTGGTTCGCAGCTTCAGTCGGACTGGAACGTCTTCACCAACCTGTCGGCCGTGTTCAAGCTGCCGACCGACGCGGTGGATGCCAGCTTCCGTGTGGACGTGTTCAACGTGTTCAACCAGAAGGGCGTTCTCGACCTCCGCGAATTGGGCACGCAGAGCAACGGCAATCCGCGTGGCGACTACGGTACTCCCCTGTCGTACCAGCAGCCGCGTTACTTCCGCTTCCAGTTCGGCGTGAACTTCTGATCTGGATTGAAGTATCGATAACACATGGAGGGGTGGCTTCGGCCACCCCTCTTTTTTGTGCCGACACCACGTTTGACTTCGCTTGTTTCCGCCAATCCTGTAGCTACTCCACATGTCGATGAAGCCGATGACCGAAGCTGAAGCCGTCGCTCAGCTGCGCCGCTTTGTGGCAGCGCTTGAAGCAGGGGATCGCCGCACTGCCAACACCGCGGCGTTCGCCCTGATCGCCGCCCGGCCGCCGCTCGGCGACCGCTGGCAGCTCATTGCAAGGGTGATGCAGACCAATGGCGAAATCTCGGCCGCGAGCGCCGCCATGCAGTCCTTCGTCGACCATCATCGCGGGCACCCGCAGGTAGCTTACCTGCAGGCTGCCATGCTGGCGCAGTGCGGCCGGCTCGAACAGGCCTGGTCGGTCATCCGCAACGTGCCACCCTCGGTACCCGATCCTTCGCAGAACGGCTTCCTACGGGGCACCATAGCCCTGAACCTCGGGCTGACCGATCTGGCCGAAAGCATCCTTCAGGCAACGCTCGATGCCAACCCGGCACTCGGCCAAGCCATGCTCGCGCTGGTCTCTGCGCGCAAACGCAACTCGGGCGACCCGGTGGGCGAACGCATCCTCCAGTCCGCCCCTCTCATGCGCAGCGCTCCTGCGATCGAGCGGTCACATTTCCACTTTGCTGCCGGACGGGTCCATTTCGACCGGAACGAAACAGATGCAGCCTTCGACCATTTCGCTCAGGGCGCGGCTATCGCAAGTACCGAACGCCCTTACGAGGCGAAAGCCGATGCGCGAGAAGCTGAAGCCTGCCGCGACGGTTTCGACCGTGCGTTCGTCGCCGACATCAACGCCGGCATCACTATCGATACCAGCCAGCCCATCTTCGTCACCGGCCTGCCGCGCTCGGGCACGACGCTGGTCGAACAGATTCTCGTTAGCCATTCGGCGGTCTCAGGCGGGGAAGAACTGGGCCGCATGGCGATCCTTCAGCGCGATCTGGGTTCACTCGGTGCAGCGGGCCTCAACGCCTATCTCGCGAGAGGCGGCAAGGCTGATGATCTTGCAGCACTCTACCTCCACCTCGGGCAGGAGCGGTTCGGCCAGCAGGGGCGCTTCGTCGACAAGGCGCTCAATACCAGCCGCTTCATGGGCCTGATCGCGGCACTCCTGCCGCAAGCGCCAGTGATCTGGCTGCGCCGCGATCCCGTCGATTGCGCATGGTCCGCGTTCCGCACCTACTTCATCCACGGCCTTGACTGGTCATGGAAGCTTGAGGACATCGCCAGCCACTTCGCGCTGGAAGACCAGCTGTTCCAACACTGGTCGGAGATGTTCCCGGAGAGGATTCTCGTCGTCGATTACCAGACCCTTGTCCGTTCCCCGAAAACCGAGATCCCGCGCATCCTGCAGCATTGTCGGCTCGCCGCAGAGCCGCAGGTGTTCCGCCCACACGAAACCAAACGCGTTGTTTCAACGGCCAGCGCTATGCAGGTGCGCGAACCGATCAATACAGGCGCAATCGGCGCGGCGGATCCTTACCGCGCTCACTTGGCGCCGTTCATCAAGCGTTATTCCGCGATCACCGCGGCAGCACCCGCCACGCCTTGACCCCGCCAGCGGCCGGCATGGGCAACGGCTGGAGCCAGGGCGGAGTCCTGCCGGACATGAGGTGGGCAATGAACCCGTCAGGTGCCTTCTCCGCATAGAACCGCGCCTCGCTACCGCCGGGGCAAATCACCACCATGGCCGCCCCGCGTCGCGCCATGATCAGCCGCGCCGCTTCGTCCGGTCCCAGAAAAGCCTCGATCACATCGCGAATGGCGGTGTCTGCACGGTGGTGGGCCGTCGCGATGACCTTGTGCCGGGTCATGACCAGCAGGGTCGGCCCGATGTCGAGCCCCGTAAGCAGCGTCTGCGGGGGAATTGCTTCCAGTGCTGGCACGGCCTTGGAGAAATCGCAGCCAAGGGCCACCTCGCCCTGCGCCCGGCCTGCTGAAGCCTGTCCTACCGGGGCAAGCAGCCGCGCCGCCTGATCCACCAGCACGCCCGGCAAGAGCAGCGTGACCATTACCACCACCCTGCCCATGCGGCGGATCAGCAGGGAATCCTGCCGCCAGCGGGCGAACTGCTCTGCAACCTGCCAAGCCGCAGGCACGGTCGCAAAAAGACACGATACTCCCGATGCGCGCGCCACCAGCAGGCCGACCAGCGTCGCGCCAAGCAGCAGCAGCGCGTAGTCGAGCCAGAACAGCTGCGCCGCGCGGTCCGCCGCGCGCCTGAAAAGCCGCAGGCAGGCAATCAGGCCAAACAGCGGCAGCAGGATGATGGTTGCCGCAAAACCCGGCTCCTGCCGCCACACCGGCAGGCCCTCGAGCACGGAATCGAGCCATACCTTGCGCACCAGCGGATCGACCGAAGCGAAAGCGTCTCCAGCAAGGCAAAGGGGAGCCCAGACCGCAGCAATGCCGATAGCCCCTGCTCCGATCAGGCACACGGCAAGTAGGCTAACCAACGGCGGGCGGTCGCGTAGCTGCCGCAGGACGATCGCTACGCCGCCCCCCATCCACAGTAGCGCCGCGACATGGACAGGCGAAACGGCATCGCAATGCTGCGCCTGATCGGCAAGGCCCCGCGTTGCCAGGAACAGGGCAAGGCTCGCCACGGACAGGCTCAGCAGATACTTAATCAGCCACTCGCCCTGGCCTCGCCACAGGCGCAAGGTGCAAAGCCCGCCGACGATCACGGCCAGAGGCAGCGATTCGAGCGATATCGCCAGTGCCAATGCCAGCGCCGCTCCGGCCACGACCGCGCCCGTCCGGGGCGTAGAGGCGAACAGGCCGTTCAATGCAACCAGCCCAAGCACGAACTGCATGGCGTGGTGATCTATCCGCAACGGCATCATGCGGAAGGACGCCGGCACAGCTGCTGCCACCAGCAGGGCTGCGACGATACCGATGCGCGGGCCAAACTGTCTTGCCGCCAGCCGCGCCGCCAGCGCCATTGCCGCCAGAAGGTTCAGCAGCGGCACAATGACGATCGCTATGCTCTCTGCCAGCCCCTGCCCCAACAGCGGACGCAACAGCAGGATCATTGCCGCGATCGGGATGTCGACAACGCGGGTCCAGTGCATCGCCACGCCATCGGGCGGCGCAATGCGGTATTGGCGAAGGTCGAACCAGGCCTGCCCGCCCAGCAGGTCGCGGACCTGCTGCAGGCGCAGCGCATCATCGCCGTCGACGAAATTCGCCGGCGACAGCCTGCCACCGCTACCAACCAGCATCAGCAGGCTGATCGCAACCCAAGCCAGCAACACGCCGCGCCAGGGAATCGCAACGCTGCGCTCTCCCGGCGATTGGCCGGAATTGCGGTAGCTCACTGGAAGACAACCCGCTTTCTGAGCAGCCATGTCGTCATGAAGCTTGCCCCCACGGCGATAAGCTTCGACAAGCGCGAATCAAGACCGAGCGCGGCACCGGCTCCGACGATCAGGGTCGTCAGCGCCAGCCCGACAAGGGCCGAGCCAACGAACAGCGCTTTCTGCCGCGTGCGCGCGCCGCGCTCTGCGGCCACCGTATCGGTAAAGACCGTGCGACTCGAAAGCAGCCAGTGCGCTACTATGCCTAGCGAATAGCCGCTCGCCGAAGCGATCACCGGTGCAATCCCCACCGCCAGCAGGGCAAGGAACGAGCCGACGTCCACGGCCAGCGCCCCGACGCTGGCGAGCAGGTAGCGCAGGAGCACCACGCGGCGCAGGCGATCGATCATCGGCAGGATCGTCCCGGTCATCTGTGGCGGCACCGTTCGGTTCAGGCGGCCTTCGCCGCAGCCTTTTCAGGCACGATCCGCGCAGGAACGTCGCGAACCGATGCCAGTGCCGCTGCCTGGTCTTCGCTGGGTGCCACGCGCGCCGGCAGGGTTCCCTGCGATCCCTCGTTGCCCGCCTCGTGGTACTCGGCATCCTCGTTCACGCACCAGGTATCATAGATCCGCGCGCCCGCCGCAATATTTTCCACGGTCAACATCGCGGTCATCATCGCGTGGTCCTGGTTGTTGTAGCGGTGCATGCCATTGCGGCCCACCATGTGCAGTGTGGGATGGGCAGCTTCCAGTTCGGTGCGCATGGCGGCCACGTTGGCGGCATATTCGTCGTCATAGACCGGATAGGCCTTCTCCTGACGCACGACCACGCCGCCGATCACCTTTTCCGGGCTGACAAGTCCGAGGATCGCCATTTCCTGCTTGGCCAGTTCGATGAGTTTCTCGTCCGAGGAGTCCCACAGCGCGTCGCCCTCGAAACAGAAGTATTCCAGTCCGACGCAGGCCACGCTCTCGTCGGGCACCATTTCCGGCGACCACGAACGGAAGTTCTGGATGCGGCCGACCTTCACCTTGCTGTCGTGGATGTAGATCCAGTTGTCGGGGAACAGCTCCTCGGAACGGATCTTGAGCGCCACCGTCAGGAAGTCGCGATACTTGAGGCGACTGGCCTGGAGGGTCGTGGCGGGCAGCGGATGCAGGCGCGCGGCCAGCTCGCGCATCGGCGCCGAGCTGATGGCGTGGGCCGCCTCGATCACCACATCGCCATCTGGCCCCGTCGCAGACAGGCGCCATCCGCCCGCGCCATCGGCAGCAAGCTGCTTGAAGGCATGGCCCATCAGCACTTCACCCTTGCCACTGCCCACGATCCTGTCACGCGCGGCATCCCACATCATGCCGGGGCCCAGACGCGGATAGCGGAAGGTTTCGAGCAGGGTCTTGGTTTGCATGCCGTCGTTAGGGCGTCTGTTCAGGCCGAGACTGCGCTTCAGCCCGTCGATGACCGCCCCCCACAGCGACAGTCCCTTGATCCGCTGGGCAGCCCAGTCTGCGCTCATCTCGTCGCAGGGCATGCCCCAGACCTTCTCGGTGTAGGTCTTGAAGAAGATCGAATAGAGCTTCTGCCCGAACTGATTCACGGTCCAGTCCTCGAAGCTCTTTACATTGCGGTTCGGAAAGGCCTTGGCTTTTGCAAAGCTCGCCATGCACAGCGTCGATCGCACCAGGCCAAGGTTCCACAGCGCCTCGAACGCGCGCAGCGGGTACGAGTAGAACTTGCCCTCGTAATAGATCCGGCTCATCCGCGGGCGCTGGATGAAATCATCGGGCAGTATCTCGTTCCACAGATCGACGACCTGCTGGCTCTTGGAGAAGAAGCGGTGCCCGCCGATGTCGAAACGGTAGCCTTCATGCTCGACCGTCCGGCTTATGCCGCCGACATAGGTCTGGTCCTTTTCGATGATGGCGACGCTGAAACCCCGCTTGGTGAGGAGGTAGCCCGCCGTCAGCCCGGCTGGCCCCGCGCCGATGATCGCGACATCCACCTTGCGGCTGCCAGAACCGTTTGCGTGGCCATCGGCCGCCATCGTCCCGTTAACCATCAAAACCCCCGTTTCAACGCTTTTCGCGTGGGTCAGACGTGAAGGAAAATGGATAAGGGATGGTTAATGACGGCCGGTCATTCGGCAAAGATTTGCCGTTCCCAGTCAACCGCTGTCAGACGTTCCGCAGCCGTCCGTCGGAGTTGGGCATCGCAGGATCGCTGCCCTGCAAGGGCGCCGCGATCCGCGCGAGTTCGTCCATCTTGAAGGTCTGTTCGAAGAGAAGCCCGTAACGCGGGTGGCTGCGCCAGCGCACTTTCGCGTAGATCGGGGGCAGAACTTCCGTTTCCAGCCGGACGAGCTCGTTCATGAGAAGCCACTTGTCGCACTCGATGCACGCGCCCTGCTGCGAAATGTCCTGGAATGCGACATGTACTGCATCGCCTCCGGAATGCAGGATTGCATCAAGATGGATGCGCAGTCGGACCTGTCGCTTGGGGAAAGTTCCGTGGCTTTCGTCAAGCAGACGCTCGATCTCGATGTCGTTCAGGAAACGGAAGCCCGCGTATTCGCCTTCACTCCAGATCTGCTCGATCGGATAGCGATCGCCGTTGCTCATTTCGATGGCCAGCGATCCACAAGGGGGCAGCGGGTTGAACAAGCGGATCTTGAGGCCGCTCGTCGAAGCATCGCGGATGACACAGAGGAATTCGCGTTCGCCATCCAGAATCAACTTGGCGGCACGGATCAGCAGGGTGAAACGCGGCGCGGCGCGTTGTTCCGCTCCGGCTTCCGCGTCCTTAGGCACTTGATCGTCGTCTGCCTGGGCCAAGCCCGATCCCCCGTGCACGTGAAGCCGCGCCGGAGCGCACGCATGCCCCGGCAAGAATCAGTATTAGCACGTAATTCCTACCGCGGAGTTACCAAGCAAATTACGGAATGACTTGGATTTTTACAGACATGTAAACAAACGCTATAAATGTGTAGCCAAACTCGTCATCAAGTCCGGGCAAACAATTACAAAGCAAAGGATCATGGTGCGGACGGCGGGACTCGAACCCGCACGATCAAGGATCAAGGGATTTTAAGTCCCCGGCGTCTACCATTCCGCCACGTCCGCAACTGTTGGCAGGTCAGGTTAAGGCCCTGAATGCTGCAACTCGTGCAAGTCGCGCCTGCCACAGCACAAAGGGCGCGGCAACGCCTGTTGCCGCGCCCTTGCTGAATTTCCGGTCGAAAGCTCAGTCGGCGTTGAGCCGTTGCCGCATTTCCTTGCCTGCCTTGAAATAGGGCACGCGCTTGCCCGGTACTTCGACGGTCTCGCCGGTTCGCGGGTTGCGGCCCTTCCGGGCATCGCGTTCGCGCGTGGAGAACGCGCCGAAACCACGAAGTTCGACACGCCCACCATCGGCCAGTCGCTTGGCAATCTCATCGAAGAAAACGTCGACAACCCGTTCGATTTCTTCGCTGCGCATGCCAGGACTTTCCTTGGCGAGAGCCTGCAGCAGCTCCGATCTTATCATTCTTTCCCTCCGCCGAGCGACCATGCGGCCACACCCCGATTTTCTACGATCCCTGTGCCCAAACCCCCGTATGAGCACATTCTAACATCCTGCCACGCCCAACCGGTCATGACAATCGTTTCATATTACTCAAAGTGGCCAAAAATGGACCGTTTCAGGCGATTTCCGCTACGTCGGCCAGGCTGAGGCCGAGCAGGCGCATCCGCGCCGCGACTGCGGGCCATTCATCTTGCAGGAAAGATTCGCGCTCCCGCTGGCGCAAGGCTTCAACGGCACCGGGTGCTACGAACATCCCAACGCCGCGCTGGACAATCACCAAGCCTTCATCCTGAAACTGCTGATAGGCCTTGGCCACGGTCAGGGGATTGGCGCCCTGTTCGGCCGCATAGGCCCGTACCGACGGCAGCATGGCGCCCTCCGCATAGCGACCGTCAAGGATCGCCGCACAGATTTCGTCGCGAAGGCGGAGGTAGACCGGGCGGCTTGCCTGGCTGGTGTTCATGCCCATGGTGCCATAGTGCCATAATACAGCGCAGCACACAACGGCTCGTTGTGGCAGCTCTCCGGGCACGCTCCTGCCGCTTTGCGACATTGGTTGCGATTGAAAATAGTTTCTTGCCATCGCGACACGTGGCACTAAGGCGGAAATTTGCCGTGCGGGACAGGCGCGGCAGTGCAAAAAGCTCACACAGCAACGACGGGATCGCTCGCCGGCATGGCCCAAGAAGACACGAACTTCGCACGAACCACGACAACTGGCGAGTGGTTCGGCCATCCACCCCAATTGAAGCGCCTGTTCACGACCGAAATGTGGGAACGCTTCGGCTATTACGGCATGAGGGCGATTCTCACGCTCTATCTCGCCAAGCATTTTCTCTTCAACGATACCACCAGCACCGGCATCTACGGTGGCTTCACCGCACTCGTCTATCTTAGAGCCCGATTCAGAAGTTGATCAAATTTGACAGTATCTTGCGGTTCTGCGCGTGAGCATGCGGATTGAGGCGATGAGGGCCCATGCGGTGGATGACGCGATGGACCTTTCCCAATCCTTTGCCAGCCTTCGACAGCGCCCAAGCCAAGCGAAGGTTCGCTCGACAACCCATCGGCGCGGTAGCACCTCGAAGCCCTTGGCTTTGTCGGAACGCTTGATGATGTCGATAGTCCACTTGCCCATGCCGACAAGCGCGGATCGCAGTTTATCACCTGCATAGCCGCCGTCAGCGAAGACATGGCGTAACCATGGAAACCGCGTCCGGACGGCAGCCAGCACATCGACAGCACCATCGCGATCCTGAATGTCGGCGGCGTGGACGAGAATGAAGATCAGAAAGCCGCATGTGTCGGTCAGGATGTGTCGTTTGCGGCCTTTGACCTTCTTGCCTGCGTCAAACCCGGAAACTCCGCCACTTTCCGTGGTCTTCACCGATTGGCTGTCGATCACTCCAGCACTGGGCGAGGCTTCGCGTCCTTCGATTTCCCGCAGGTTCATAACCAGCACGGTGTTGATGGCCTCGAACAAACCGGCATTGCGCCAGGCGTAAAAGTAGCGCCGCACCGTCGACACCGGAGGGAAGCATTTGGGCAAGAGTCGCCACGCGCACCCACTCGCGGCTACATAAAGCAAAGCGTTGAGGACTTCGCGCATGTCTGCCGTTCGAGGTCGGCCTCCACGCCTTGCCGGAGGCACGAATGGCTCTGCCAGCGCCCACTCCGCATCCGTCATATCCGATGGATATCGCAATCCCTCCCGGCTATGCTCGCGCCGGGCAATACCAGTCCATGTCACCATTCACTCCATCTCTTCGCAAAGAGGCGTGAATCACAACATGCTGGTATTGCTCAACAACTTTCGGATCAGGTTCTTACCCCGCTGATCGGCGGGCTGATTGCTGATCGTTACCTGGGCTCCAAACGCTCGGTGAAATTCGGCGCGATCCTGATGGCGGTCGGCTATTTCATGCTCTGCTTCGGGGGCGAGGCGGCCAAGCCCTATGCCACGATCGAAGGCCAGCGGTATGACGTGACCGTCACCGAGACCGCCGGCAGCGAAGTCCGTTCGGTCGAAATGAGCGGCCAACGCCTCGAAATCGTCGGAAACGACGACAAGTCTGTCTCGCTCAAGACGGCTGACGGGGTCGAGGCAAAGCGCATCGCGCCTGGCGGATTCCAGTCGGACGGCGAACGCTCGCAGCTGCACATCGCGATACTGCTCGTCGGCCTCTCGCTGGTCACGGTCGGCAACGGCTTCTTCAAACCCAACATTTCCACAATAGTCGGCTCGCTCTATGCCGATGGTGACCGCCGCCGCGATGCCGGATTCACGATCTTTTACATGGGCATCAACCTGGGCTCGCTGATCTCGCAGTTCTTCTGCCCGATTCTCGCCGAATCCGTGGGCTGGTGGGCAGGATTTGGCCTTGCTGCCATCGGCATGACGTTGTCGTGGGTCCTGTTCCAGTTCGATGGCGGCAGGCTCGATGGCTATGGCGAGCGTCCCGCCGGGGCCGATCCGCGCAAGGACTGGCTCATCTACGGTACCGCGCTGGTCTGCGTGCCGCTGTTCTTCTTCCTGTTCACCAACCTGATGGCCTATGTCGCGCCAGAGCCGGGCAAGGGACTGCTCGGGTATCTCCTCGGCCTGCCGATCATGGGCAAGCTGATGTTCGGCACCTTTCTTCTCGCCGTTCCCGGCATCCTGATCTGGGCGCTGGCATCGGGCAGCCGCGTCGAATTCCAGATGATGGTCGCGGCCATGGTGCTGATCGTTTTCAACACCGTGTTCTGGACCCTGTTCGAGCAGGCCGGCTCTTCGCTGACCCTGTTTGCCGAGCGCAACACCGTGCTCGAAGTGGGCTGGACTCGCGGTCTTTTCGCGTTCTTCAACGCCTATCCGTTCACCTACTACCTGTTCTTCGCTCTCCTGCTGGGCGGACTGGGCTGGCTGCTCACCTGGTTCTTCGGCAATGGTGAACCGGCAGCAACCAGGCGCAAGATGGGTGCTGGCTTCGCCCTGGTGATGACGGCCGGCTTCATCGGCATGGTCTATGCCCGAGCCAGGGGCTTTGCCACCGATGAGGTCTACGTCATGCCCGCGGGCCAGACGCAGATCTTCAATGCCCTGTTCATCGTCGCGCTGGCGCCGGTGTTCGGCGCAATGTGGAATGCGATGGCCCGGCGCGGCGTCGAACCTTCGATCCCGGTCAAGTTCGCCCTGGCGCTAATGGGCGTGGGCGCGGGCTTCCTGCTGCTGGTGTGGGGCGCGCAGTTTGCCGATGCGCAGTTCAAGGTCGGACTCGTCTGGCTTGCTGGCCTGTACCTGGTCCACTCGATGGCCGAGCTGTGCATTTCGCCGGTGGGTCTGTCGATGATCACCAAGTTGTCCATGGCCCGCATCGTCGGCATGATGATGGGGGTGTGGTTCCTGTCGATCGCGGTGGCGCAGTACGTTGCCGGGATGGTCGCGCAGGTGGCCAGCGTCGAAACCGTCGGCGGCCAGGTCACCAATCTCAAGGTCAGCCTCGATACCTACGTGGGTGTCTTCACGACGATCGGCTGGATATCGATCGGCATCGGCGCCGTGCTTCTCGTCGTCGCGGTGCCGCTGAGGAAGCTGATGCACGGGGTGGCTTGATATTCTCCCTTATGGCGGGAACCGTTCGAACGTGAGAATGTTTCTGCAGGGGTTTGCTTTGGCCAACTTGAGAGTATCATCAGGGTAACGCGGGCGTTGGTCGAAAACGGCAACGGGGGCCGCGGATTGGGGGACAGTTCATGGATCATGCGTTGATCCAACTGATTGTGGCGACAACTGCTTTCGTTTTTTCGCATTTCGTGATGTCAGGGCCAATTCGTTCGCGCCTTCAGTCGATGATGGGCGCGCAAGGATTCCTGTTGTTCTATTCCTTGGTCTCGCTCTGCGCACTGGCCTGGGCGATCGTCACCTTTGACCGCGTCAAGGCGGGAACGCCGCTATGGGATGGCATGGCCGCCGGTGCCTGGGCGGTTGCCAGCCTGCTCACGATAACCGGCACGGCGTTCCTGCTGCCATCGTTCGTGCGCAATCCTGCGCTGGCCGGCAAGAATGCCGCCGGTGTCGGCACGTGGATTCCGGTCGGCGTATTCAGGATCACCCGGCATCCGATGATGTGGGGCATTTCGCTATGGGCGCTCGGTCACATCGTCGCTTCGCCGACGCCTCGTGTCCTTGTCTTCATGTCAGGCCTGATCGTGCTGGCGCTGCTCGGCTCGCACTTCCAGGACAAGCGCAAAGTCGCCCAGAACAAGCGCGAATTCCTGCCATGGCAGCGCCGCACCAGCTTCTGGCCCCGTCTGCAGGAACTCGGCGGCCTGCGCCTTTCCTGGGTCCTTGCCTTCTTCGTCTGGTTCATCGCCACGTGGCTGCACTACCACCTGTTCGGCATTCCTGCCGGGCTGTGGATGTGGATCGGCTGAACGTGCGATAATCCGCCGGCACGATGTGGTCGTGCCGGCCGCAACTCCTGCGTCAGGCCCGCGCTTCGTTCACGCCGGCAGAGTTGTGCCGCAGTGCCTTGAGCACGGTATCGACGATATGCGGCGCATTGAGGCCCGCGGTGTCGTACTGCTTGTCCGGCGCATCGTGGTCCTGGAATACGTCGGGAAGGCGCATCGTGCGGATCTTGAGGCCGCCATCGGTCAGCCCTTCGTCGCTCGCCATCGTCAGCACGTGTGCGCCAAGGCCGCCGACCGCGCCTTCCTCGATCGTCACGACAACCTCGTGCGTGGCCATCAACTGGCGGATCAGATCGGTGTCGAGCGGCTTGGCAAAGCGCAAGTCTGCAACCGTCGTCGAGAGCCCCTTGGCCTCGAGCTGGTCCGCCGCCTTCAATGCCTCGGCCAGACGGGTGCCGAGCGAAAGCAGCGCCACCTTCGAGCCCGAGCGCACGATGCGCCCCTTGCCGATCTGCAGCAGCTCCGGCTCGTCCGGCAGCGCCACGCCCGTGCCGTTGCCGCGCGGATAACGGAACGCGATCGGGCCGCTGTCATGGCGGGCGGCGGTATAGGTCATGTGGACCAGTTCCGCCTCGTCCGCCGCCGCCATCACCACCATGTTCGGCAGGGTGGCGAGGTAGGTGATGTCGAACGATCCGGCATGGGTAGCGCCATCGGCACCCACCAGCCCGGCGCGGTCGATGGCAAAGCGCACCGGCAGGTTCTGGATCGCCACGTCATGCACGACCTGGTCGAAAGCACGCTGCAGGAAGGTCGAATAGATCGCGCAGAACGGGCGCATGCCTTCTGCCGCCAGACCTGCCGCGAAAGTCACGGCGTGCTGCTCGGCAATGCCGACGTCGAAGGTGCGCGTCGGGTGCGCCTTGGCAAACTTGTCGACGCCCGTGCCGCTCGGCATGGCCGCCGTGATCGCGCAGATCGTCGGGTCGGTTTCCGCAAGCTTCGCCAGCGTCTCGCCGAACACGTTCTGGTAGGCCGGAGCACCGGGCTTGGCCTTGACCTGCTCACCGGTGACCACGTCGAACTTCTGCACCCCGTGGTACTTGTCCGCCGCCTGTTCGGCCGGGGCATAGCCCTTGCCCTTCTGCGTCACGACATGGACGAGGCATGGCCCTTCGGCCGCATCGCGCACGTTCTCCAGCACCGGGATCAGCTGGTCGATGTTGTGCCCGTCCAGCGGGCCGACATAGTAGAAGCCCAGCTCCTCGAACAGCGTCCCGCCCATGGCCATGCCCCGCGCGAACTCGTCGGTCTTGCGCGCGGCAGTGTGCAGCGGGCGCGGCAGCTTGCGCGAAAGCTTGCGCGCGATCTCGCGCAGGCCCAGGAACTGGCGCGAGGATACCAACCGCGCCAGATAGGCCGAAAGCCCGCCAACCGGCGGCGCGATCGACATGTCGTTGTCATTGAGGATGACGACAAGCCTGTTCCCCGCCTCGCCGGCGTTGTTCATCGCCTCGTAGGCCATCCCTGCGCTCATCGCGCCGTCGCCGATCACGGCAATGCCCTTGCCCGGACGGTTGCTCAGCTTGTTGGCAATGGCAAAGCCCAGCGCCGCCGAGATCGAGGTACTCGAGTGTGCAGTGCCGAACGGGTCGTATTCGCTTTCGCTGCGCTTGGTGAAGCCCGAAAGCCCGCCACCCTGCCGCAAGGTGCGGATGCGGTCGCGCCGGCCGGTGATGATCTTGTGCGGATAGGCCTGGTGGCCCACGTCCCACACCAGCTTGTCCTGCGGCGTGTTGAACACATAGTGGATCGCCACGGTCAGTTCGACCACGCCAAGGCCCGATCCGAGGTGTCCGCCGGTGGTGCCCACGGCAGAAATCATCTCGGTCCGCAATTCGTCCGAAAGCTGGCGAAGCTGCGAAGGTGCGAGCTTGCGTAGATCGTCTGGTGTCTTGACCGTGTCGAGCAGCGGCGTTGCCGGTTCTGAATTCATCCCTCCGCCCTTACACCGATGCTTTGGCGCTGTCGAACGGGATCATGTTGCCACGGCCTTCCCGAAGGTCCGTGGCGCGCGGCGCCCCAGCACGAGCGAGGATGCGATCAGCGCCACCGCCGCAATCACGAAGGCATAGCCCGGCGCTGCAAGATCCCCACTTTGCCCGATGTAGCGGGTGAGCAGCACGGGAGTCAGCCCGAAAGTTACCGCCACCACCAGGCCATAGCCGATGCCGACCAGCCCGGCGCGATGCCGCTTGGGCGTGATCTCGACAAAGGCGGCATAGGCAACCGCTGCCGAAACCGTCGCCATCAGCAGGAGCAAAGCCGCTGCAAGGGCAAGTTGTCCAAGCGACCCGCCCGCAATGCCCCAACGGAACAGCGGCAGCGAAACCAGCGCCGCCAGCACTGCGGTGACAAAGTTCACCTTCTGCCGCCCGACCCGGTCACCCAGCCAGCCACCGGCCAGCAGCCCGACGATCTGCGTGCCCGCCGCCGCCATCTGCAGCAGATAGCCGTTCGTCACCGGAATCTTGAGGAACGTCACTGCATATACGAACAGGAAATCCCCAGTCGCGCCCGCCAGCAGGAATCCGAACACGCCAAGCAGCGCCGCCGCATAGGCCGCAACATCAAGCTCCGTCACCACATTCGGCCCGGTCTCCGGCAAATGCAGCGTCTCGTCCAGCCGCCGCCGCAGAATGAAGGCCAGCGGCACTATCCCTGCACCGATCGCAAAGGCAATGCGCCAGCCATAGGCATCAAGCTCGGCCGGCGTCAGCCTGCTCGCCAGCACCAACCCGACAAGGCCGCTGCCCAGGACGCCGATGCGCATGGCGACCAGTTGCAGCGCCACCAGCATCCCGCGGCGCTCGGGCGGGGAGCTTTCGGCGAGGAACGCCGTGGTCGGCCCCACATCGCCGCCTGCCGCAAGCCCCTGCAGCAGCCGGAATGCCACCACGAGAATCGGCGCCCAGATGCCGATGCTCGCATAGCTTGGCGTCAGTGCCAGTCCGATTGCGCTGAAGCCCATCAGCGCGAATGTCGCCAGCATCGTCGGTCGGCGTCCCACCTTGTCACCCAGCAGTCCGAACAGGATCGCGCCCAGCGGCCGAGCGCCAAAGCCGGCACCCGCCGTCATCAGCGTCAGCAGCAGCGCACTGCCCGGCGCACCTGCGGGGAACATCACCCGCGAGACGTTCACCGCGAAGAAGCTGAAGCTCAGGAAATCGTAGAATTCCAGCGCATTTCCGGAAATGACGGCGGCGAACTGCTTCCGCGTCGGCAGGTGCCGTGGCTCTCTCGCCTGATCGTCCATGTCGCCCTCTCCCCCAATCAGGCAAACCAGCTTTCGCCGATCAATCCTCGCTGGCGCACTCCGCGCAATGGCCGCGAATCTCCACGACCGGTCGCACTTCGGCAAAGCCTGCTGCCTGCGCCGCCAGACGCAGCGCGCCCGTGAGCGCATCGTCATCGCTGTGCACGGCCTTGCCGCACAAGTCGCAGATCAGGAAGATGCAGTCATGCCGGCAGCCCGGATGCGTGTTGGCAACATAGGCATTGGCGCTTTCCACCCTGCGCGCCAGATTGGTGCGCACGAACAGGTCGAGAATGCGATAGACCGAATTGGCCGCCACGCGCTTGCCCCGCCGCGTGCCGACGCTCTCGGCGATGTCATAGGCCGAAGCCGGCTTTTCGTGCGCCGCCAGCGCCTCGAACACGTCGGCGCGCATTTCGGTCCACTGCTCTCCTGAGGCTGTCAGCGCTTCACGCGCGGCCTCGATCAGCTTGTCGCCTGCGAAATCGTGATGATGGTGCCCGGACATCGGTCCTAGATAGGCACGACCGCGCGCTCGCGCAAATCAGTTCCGCGTGAAGCCGACCTTGTAAAGATCAGGGAACAGTCGCTTGAGGTTGGCCACCTTCGGCGCGTCCCACCGCTTGATATAGCCGTGGTCGGGATTGTTGGCGGCAAAGTCCTGATGATAGCCTTCCGCCGGGTAGAACGCCTTGTAGGGCTCGATCGTGGTGACGATCGGCTGCTTCCACAGGCCGGACTTCTTCAACTGACCAAGATAGGCCGCAGCAACGCGCGCCTGTTCCTTGTCCATCGGCACCAGCGCATTGCGATACTGCGAGCCGTGGTCCGGCCCCTGGTAATTGAGCTGCGTCGGATCTGCCCCCACGGCAAAGAATACCCGCAAGAGCTGGTCGTAGCGGATCTTCGCGGGGTCATAGGTCACGCGCACCGCCTCCGCGTGGCCGGTCCGACCTGAGCCGACGACGTCGTAGATCGCCGTGTTCTTCGCGCCGCCGTGATAGCCCGAGACCACGCTGCTGACGCCCTTGAGATGGCTGAAAACCGCTTCGATTCCCCAGAAGCACCCGCCTGCGAAAACGGCGGTCTTCTTGCCCGCCGGCTCGTTTGCCTGCACCGTCGCCGCAGGCGTCGCCACCGCGCCTTCGGCCTGTGCGGGTTGCTGGCACGATGCGGTAAAGATCCCCACCGCCAGTGCTGCGGAGAGGATCGGGCGGCGCATCTTAATGCGAAGCCTGTTCGCTGGCGTGTTCAAGATCCGGCGTCGCCAGTGCGGTGGTTCCGGCCGAAATGCCCATGACAGCGGCACCCATCAGGAACCCGAAGGCAAGCGAACGGAAGAAATCAGGCTTGAACAGGCCCATGGCATTCGGCTTTCACAAATCGTCTTGGCGTCCCGAACGCGATGCCTCGAGTCGCCTGAATCTTTGGTGATCCCCTGCACAGGGTTTCGTTCAGGTGATGTGACAATCTATGAACCGTTCACCAGCTGCGACGAACCGTTAGTCGCGCAACTGCACCCATACCGGAGCGTGGTCGCTGGCCTTCTCGCGGCCACGGTATTCCTTGTCGACGCCTGCTGCCACGAGTCGGTCGGCCAGTTCGGGCGAGAGCAGGGCGTGATCGATGCGGAAGCCATGGTCGCGCTGCCAGGCACCGGCCTGGTAATCCCAGAACGTCCACACCCCGCCCTGCGGATTGAAGGTGTCGATCGCGTCGGTCCAGCCGTCGTTGAGCAGGCGGCGGTAGGCATCGCGTGATTCGGGCTGCATCAGCGCATCGCTGGCCATCGCCTTGACCGAGAAGGTGTCCTTGTCCTCGGGGATCACGTTGTAATCGCCGATCACCACTGCAGGCACGTCCTCAGCTGCAATCTCGGCCATCCGTTTGCGCAGGCGCTCCATCCAGCGGAGCTTGTAATCGAACTTCGGGCCTGGCTGCGGATTGCCGTTGGGCAGGTAGATGCACACCACGCGAATGCCGAAGACATCGGCCTCAAGATAGCGTGAATGCTCGTCCTCGGGCTCTCCGGCAAGACCGCGCTGCACTTCCACGGGCGCCTGCCCATCGGCGAGGATCGCCACGCCGTTGAAGCCCTTCTGCCCGTGCCAGATCGCGTGATAGCCAATCTTCTCGAACTCGGCGGCCGGAAAGCCCTCGTCCTGCGTCTTGATTTCCTGAAGGCAGGCAACCGAGGGCCGCGTTTCCTCCAGCCATTCGAGCAGGCGGGGAAGGCGGGCCTTGATCCCGTTGATGTTGAACGATGCGACCTTGATCATATCGCGAAGCTGGCGCCACAGCCGCATCCCGAAGCTGCTTGAGGATTGCTCACCCGGAACGCCGCGCCGCCAAGCGATTCCACGTATTCCACGACGCTGCCTTCCAGCAGCCCCAGGCTGACCTCGTCGACCACCAGCCGCACGCCGTCGGTCTCGGCGATCAGGTCGCCATCCTCTGGCGCCTCGGCCAGGCCGAACTTGTACTGGAAGCCCGAACAGCCCCCGCCTTCGACCGAAAGCCGCAGGATCGCGGGCTTGCCCTGCTTTTGCGCAATGGTGGCAACGCGAGCGGCGGCGCTCGGGGCGAGGGTGACCTGTGTTTCGCTCATGGCGCCAAGATAGGGGCGCAATGCCCAAACCTCAACGCCAGAAACCCAAGGTTAGGACCCTAGCGGTTCCGCTCGTCCTCGAGCCGGTCCTCGATCGATTCATCGTGGCCGGTCCCGCTGGACAGGAACACCAGCCCCATCAATGCCGCCATCAGCATGATCGTCAGCCAGACTCCCAATGCCGAGGCGATATAGAGGTGGATCGAGACGAAGCCGATCTGGATGTAGAGCACCGTGAGCACCACCCCGACGACGGCCGTGCTGAACAGCGCCATCCAGTTCATGATCTGCCGGTAACGGGCCCAGGCAAATCGTGCATTTTCAGGATCATCGAGCGGGGAATGTCCAGCCATGGCAAAGTCCTTTGGCGATCGAAGATGGTGCGCGCAACGGCTTTGACAATGGCCACCAAGATGGCATGATCCTTATGGGAGACCAGGCGGCCCGAAAAGACGCCCGAAGGCGCAAGTCGGCCGCATCACGCAGGAGGATGCCATGACGATTGCGCAAGTCATTCAGGGAAGAGGGGAAGTCTGGAGCGTGTCGGCCGACGCGCAGGTCTCCGACGCGATCGACATGCTCGCCCACCACCGCATCGGCGCCCTTCCGGTCAGCGATGGCGAGAGCGGCGTGGCGGGAATCTTTTCCGAACGCGACATGATCCGCTGCCTGCACAAGCATGGCGAGGCGGCGCTGCACATGAAGGTGCGCGACATGATGACGGCGCCCGTCGTCACCGTTTCACCGCAGACGTCGGTGATGGAGGCGCTGGCCCTGATGACCCAGCGCCGCTTCCGCCATCTCCCTGTCGTGGAAGGAAATCGCATGGTCGCCTTCGTCTCGATCGGTGATCTCGTTAAGCACCGGCTCGACAAGATCGAGGCTGAGGCGGACGCGATGCGGGTCTATATCCAGCAGGCCTGAAGCATTTCCAACTCACGGGGGCAGAACGGCAACTCCCCCCGAACTCACCCCCAACTCCCCCCTGACTCCGGGGCACTTTCGCCCTGCAAACGGGCATCTCGTATTTCACGTGAAACACTCTAGGCTTCCCTGATTGATAGGGAAATCCGACATGCACCTGACCCGCCGTTCGCTCCTCGCCGGAGCCGCCGCCGCGACTGCCTCGCTCTCGATCTCGATCCGCGCGCAAGTCCTCCCGCCCCCAGGCTTCGCCACGCCGACTGGCACCTTCCCGTTCGCACCGGAAGTCTATCGCGAGCGCCGGGCGAAACTGATGGCAACGCTCAAGGATGGCGTGGCAGTGATCCATGGTGCAGAGCGCGAACGGACCAGCGGGCCGGTGAGCCCGCCGTTCTATCAGTCCGGCGATTTTGCGTGGCTGACCGGCATCGTCGACGAACCCGGCGCGGTGCTGGTGCTTGCCCCGGCAGAGCGGACCTACAGGGAATTCCTGTTGCTGCCCTCGCGCGACGTGGAGACCGAGCGCTGGGATGTCGAGCGCCTGCCGCTGGGCTCGCTGATCGAACAACGCACGGGAATTCAGCGGGTAAGGCGCACTTCGGGGCTGGACGGCCTCGTCACGCAGCTCGCCGCGCGGAGCCGGACGCTGCATTTCATGGGGCCGATCACCAGCGCTTCGGCCCCGGTGCCGCCGGCGATGGAACTCTATGGCCGGGTGATGAGCCACGTTCCCGGCTGCACGATGAAGGACCAGAGTGCGCTGCTTCCTGCCCTGCGCACCGTCAAGGAATCGCGCGAGCTGGAGCTGATGCGCAAGGCATTGGCCGCGACGCAGGCCGGGCATCTCGCCGCGATGAAGGCGGTGCGCCCCGGCATGACCGAGCGCCAGCTGACCGCAGTGCTGGAAGACGGCTTCCGTCAAGGCGGAGGCGAAGGGCTTTCCTACGATTCGATCGTGGCGGCCGGCCGCAATGCCGCTTCGCTGCACTATGCCCATGGCAATGCCGTGATCGGTGCGCAGGACCTGGTGCTGATCGACGCCGCCGCCTCGGTCGGCAGTTACGCCTGCGATATCACGCGCACCTTCCCGGTCTCGGGCAGGTTCACCGCGCAGCAGCGCGCGGACTACGAACTGGTCATGGCGGCGCAGGATGCGGCGGCCAGGCTGCTGAAGCCGGGCGTGATCCACGAGGACATGACCGAAGCGGCCAGCGCGGTGTTCCGCAAGGCCGGGCGGATCGACGAGTTCACGCATGGCCTTGGCCACTTCGTCGGCCTCGATGTCCATGACGCGGGCGACTATGCCAAGCCGATCCCGGCGGGCGCGGTCATCACCATCGAACCGGGGCTCTACAACCAGCAGATGAACCAGGGCATCCGCATCGAGGACCTCTACCTCGTCACCCCCACCGGCTGCGAACGCCTGAGCACCGGCATCCCGCGCACCGTGGCCGAGATCGAAGCATTCATGGCGCGGTAGGCCCCGACCGTTCCGGCGCAAAAATCGGCACTCCCATTGTCCGATTCCGCTTGCGCCGCCCGCCCCTGTTGCCATGATCTGCGGTCAATAGGGGAGTTCCTGGGATGGGTGGGCTGCTGGCCCCCGAGAATCTGCCGTTTGCCGTGGCGCTGGCCCTGCTGGTGCTGCTGGTCATCGTGCAAGTTACGGGTATATCGGACTTTCTTGGCGACGCGGATGGGCATGATGCGGACCTTGACGCAGGTTCGGCGCTGGCCAGCGTGACCGGCTTGGGCGCGCTGCCGTTCATCGTCTGGCTATCGTTCTTCCTCGCGACCTTCGGGCTCGTCGGCCTGTCGCTGCAGGAACTGGTGACCTCGTTTTTCGGCGCTCCCTTCGGCCCCGGCGCGGCGACCGCGATGGGTCTTGTGGCGGCCTGGCCGGTCAACACCGTGGTGACCCGGCTGGCTGGCCGCGTCTGGCCGCATTACGAGACAACTGCCGTTCCGGTCGATGCGCTGCTCGGGCGCAAGGGCATCATCCACATCGGCCGCGCCACCCGTGGCAGCGCGGCGCGGGCGCAGGTGCGCGACGTGCACGGACAGCTCCACCTCGTCATGGTCGAACCGCACGAGGACAGCGCGATGCTCGGCGAGGGCTGCGAGGTGCTGCTCGTCCACCGCGAGGGCGAGACGTTCTACGCCGTGCCGGTCGATGGCCCGCTGCGCCTTGCCGACTGACCTTCCTTCAGGATTTCTTCCTCTTCGGAGACTGACATGAACCAGCTTGTTCCCATCGGCATCTATGCGGGCACCGGCCTTGCGCTCCTGCTGGTGATCGCTTTCACGCTGACCCGGCTCTATCGCCGCGCGACCAAGGAAGTGGGCTTCGTGCGCACCGGCTTCGGCGGTGAGAAGGTGGTGATCAACGGCGGCGCGCTGGTGCTGCCGGTGCTGCACGAAACGATGCCGGTGAACATGAACACCGTGCGCCTTGCCGTGGAGCGCAAGAACACCGATGCGCTGATCACGCTCGACCGGTTGCGGATCGATGTGAAGGCCGAGTTCTACGTGCGCGTCCGCCCCGATGCCGGTGCCATCGCCATGGCCGCGCAGACGCTGGGCATGCGCACGATGCAGCCCGAAGCCTTGAAGGATCTGGTCGAAGGGAAGTTCGTCGACGCGCTGCGCTCGGTCGCGGCGGGCATGACGATGAACCAGTTGCACGAACAGCGCGCCGACTTCGTCCAGAAGGTGCAGCAGGTCTCCTCGAACGACCTCGCCATGAACGGGCTGGAGCTGGAATCGGTCTCGCTGACCGGGCTCGACCAGACCAGCATCGAACACTTCAACGCCAACAATGCTTTCGACGCCGAGGGCCTGACCAAGCTGACCGAGCAGATCGAACTGCGCAAGAAGGCGCGCAACGACATCGAGCAGGACACGCGGGTGCAGATCGAGATGAAGAATCTCGAAGCCGAGCAGCAGTCCCTGAAGATCAAGCGCGACAACGAATTCGCCCGACTGGAGCAGGAGCGCGAGATCGAGATGCGCCGGGCCGAGCAGGCGGCGGAAGTGGCGCGCGAGCAGTCCTTGCGCAATCAGGAAGCGGAAGCTGCGCGGATCGAGGCGAAGAAGCTGGTCGACAGTCAGCAGATCGAAGCCGATCGCGCGGTGCAGCAGGCGCGGATCGCGCAGCAGCAGGCCATCGAGATCGCCCGGCAGGAGCAGCAGATCGCGATCCAGAACAAGAGCCGCCAGGAAAGCCAGGCCAAGGCCGAAGCCGACGAGGCCCGCGCCAAGGCCGTTGCCGCCGAGGAACAGGTCATCACTTCGCGCGAGACCGAAGTGGCCGAGCGCGGCAAGCGCATCGAGCTGATCGAAGCGGCCAAGGCGGCGGAACGCGATGCCATCCGCGTGAAGGTGGAAGCCGAGGCCGAGAAGGCCGCTGCCGCCAATCGCGCCGAAGCCGCCCGGCTTGAAGCCGAGGGCGAGGCCGAGGCCGAGAAGCTCCGCGCCGACGCTGCCCGGGTACGCTTCGAAGTGGAAGCGGCGGGCCAGCGTGCGATCAACGAGGCAGCGAACCTGCTCTCGTCCGACCAGATCTCGCTGCAGACCAAGCTGGCGCTGCTGAAAGTGCTGCCAGAGCTGGTGCGGGAATCAGCCAAGCCGCTGGAAGCGATCGATTCGATCAAGATCGTGCAGGTCGATGGGCTGACGCGCTCATCCGGTGGGGCAGGCGCCAATGGAGAAGGGGGCAGCGCGCCTTCGGCCAACGGCAACCTTGCCAGCGATGCGCTGACGGCTGCACTCAGCTATCGCGCGCAGGCGCCGATCATCGATGGCCTGATGAAGGAGCTGGGGCTCGACGGCGGATCGCTGGAGGGGCTGGTGAAGGCCGCGCCGGTAGTGGCGGCACCGGAGGCTTCATTTACTGTGAATGCAGGTGAAGCGGATCAGGCCTGACCAGCAAACCGTGTTACCCCGGCGCAGGCCGGGGTCCATGACCTCACCGTCGAGCCGGACATCGGCGTTATAGGCCCCGGCCTGCGCCGGGGCGACGGGTGATGTAAGTTGGGCGGGTTTCAGCCCAACCGCTTGGTCACCAGGTCCTGCAGGTTGGCTTCGGGCCGTGCGCCGTAGTGGGAGATGATCTCGGCGGCGCAGACGGCACCGAGGGTGAGGCTTTCGGCGAGCGGTTTATTGCGAACGTAGCCGTAGAGGAAGCCGGCGGCGAAGAGGTCTCCGGCGCCGGTGGTGTCAACGACTTTGGCGATCGGTTCGGCGGGAACGTGGGCGTGTTCGCCGTTGCTGATGGCGTGGGCGCCTTTCTCGCTGCGGGTAACAACGACGGTCGGGACCTTGGCGGCGAGCTGTTCCAGCCCCGCGTGGAAGTCCTCGACGCCGGTGAGGGCGGCAAGTTCGTGTTCGTTGGCGAAAAGGATGTCGATCTGGCCGTCAGCGATCAGGGCGCGGAAATCGTCGCCGTGGCGCGAGATGACGAAGGCGTCTGACAGGGTGAAGGCGACCTTGCGGCCGGCGCTGCGCGCGGCGGCAATGGCGCGACGCATGGCCTTGCGCGGCTCTTCCGGGTCCCACAGGTAGCCTTCGAGATAGAGCACGCTGGCAGACGCGATCTGGGCATCGTCCAAGGCTTCGGCGGGCAGGAACTGCGAGGCACCAAGGAAGGTGTTCATAGTACGCTGGCCATCGGGAGAGACGAAGATCAGGCAGCGCGCCGTCGGCGGCTCGTCAGCGCGGGTCGGCGTCTGGAAATCGATGCCGCCGGCGCGGATATCGTGGGCGAAGACTTCGCCGAGCTGGTCATCGGCGACCTGGCCGATGAAGGCGCACTTCGCGCCCAGTGCGGCAAGGCCGGCCAGCGTGTTGGCAGCAGAACCGCCGGAAATTTCGCGCGCCGGGCCCATGGCGTCGTAAAGCTCTTGGGCACGGGCGGTATCGACCAGGGTCATGCCGCCCTTGGCGAGGCCGAGCCGTTCGATGTCCGCATCCTCGCAAGGGGCCATGACATCGACGATGGCGTTGCCGATGGCGATGACGTCGTAAAGCGGTTCGGACATTCAGGCAGGCTCCGTGATTTCGGGAATGGCGATGGCCTAGACGGTATACTGCGTTGCAGCAATAGCGGGGGGCAGCAAGCGCGCGAACGCGCCGGTCTGGACGGCCCGCGCGCCAGTCCGCCCAAGGCCACGGTTGACGATGGCCGGGGAGCGCGGCATCCCGCACCGGTGACGTTCCCCAAGTTCCTCTCCGTCTCCGCTCTGGCCCTGCTGCTCGCATCCTGCGGCGGAAGCGGTGCGCCGTCTGGCGGCAAGACGCCGGTGGTGCGATCAGCATCTTCGCCGACGGTGCGGACCACCGTTCCTCGGCCGGCTCCGGTCGGCAAGCCAATTGCGCAAGTGCAGATGATACCCGGCCTCGAAGGTGTGATCGGATCGGACGCGCTGCAGCTTGGCCGCGTGTTCGGCACGCCGCGGCTCGACGTGATCGAGGATGACGCCCGCAAGATGCAGTGGTCGGGTACGGCCTGCATTCTCGACGTCTATCTCTATCCGCCGGCGAATGGCGGCAAGCCGACGGCGACCTATGTCGACGCGCGGCGCGGCGATGGACGCGAGGTGGATCGTGCAGCCTGCGTGGCCGCGCTCAGGAAGGCGCCGTAACCGCGCACGACGGTGCAGCCGGGATCGCTGCCCACGGCGCGAATGCGGCGACGCCCTCGCGCGAGACATCGGCCAGAGTGTAGCGATCGAGCACGGCGAGGAAGGCTTCCAGCGCCTCGGAAAGAACGCTGCTGAGCGCGCAGTTGGTCCGCAAGGCGCAGGTGGCGCAATCGGCCAGGCGCATGCCCTTTTCAAGTTTGCGGACCGCTTCGCCGACCGTGATTTCCGCTGCCGGGCGAGCCAGCGTGATGCCGCCGCTGCGGCCACGCTGCGATTGCGCGAGGCCCGCCTGCACCAGTCCTTGCGCGACCTTGGCGACATGGTGGTAGCTGAGGCCCTGTTCGGCGGAGAAGGCCGGCAGGCTGACCGCCGTGCCCTTGCGCGCGAGCACGATCAGCAGGCGCAGGCCGAAGTCGGTGTGCTGGGTAAGTTGCATTCCGTGAGAATCGTTTTTCCGCTTGCCTAAATCAAGCAGATAAAATACCGGTATTTTCAATACCTGATTGGAGATCCCGAGATGCGCACCGCTTCCGAACATGCAAAGACCATCGTCAAGGCCACCGCACCGGTTATCGAGAAGCATGGCGTGGATATCACCACTGCAATGTACAAGCGCTTGTTCCAGAACGAAGATGTGAAGGCCATGTTCGATCAGGCCGCGCAGGAAAGCGGCGAGCAGCCGCGCCGTCTGGCCGCGGCGATCCTTGCCTACTCGAAGAACATCGACAAGCTGGAGAACCTCGGGAGCGCGGTCACGCGGATGGTGCAGCGCCACGTCGAAACCGGCGTGAAGGCCGAGCATTACCCTTATGTGGCCGAGGCCCTGCTGCCGGCGATTCGCGACGTGCTGGGTGCCGAGGTTGCCACCGATGAGGTGCTGGCAGCCTGGGGTGAGGCCTACTGGATGCTCGCCGACATCCTGATCGCTGCCGAGGCAGAGGCCTACGCCGCGGCGGCCTGAGCCCACAGACTGAGGGCTGCTGCTGCAACGAGCCCGCCTGCCGTGGATCCCCTCCGAAGCGGCAGGCGGGCTTTGCTGTGTGTACGCTACTCCGCTGCGAAACTGATTTCGGCGTGGGTGCGCAGGCGCTCGACGAGGGTTTCCCCGAGGATGGCACCGGGGGTACCGATCATGCCGGGCGCCTTGGATGACAGCAGGGCGATGCCAGTTTCGGCGATCATGCGGCTGGTGGAGCCATAGCCCGGATCGTAGCGGCCCTTGACGCCATAGCGGATGGTCTGGCCGTCGGGCATCTCGCCAAGGAACAGCACGTCGTAAAAGCCGGTCTCGCGCTCTTCCTTCGAGGGGCCTTCACCCGGCTGGGGATCGTCGGGACGGCCGATCATCGGCGTTTTCGCCATGTGCTCGGCAATCGCCTTGCCCTGATCGCCGGGGCCGGTGAGCACCATCTCGTCATAGACGAAATCGGTGCCCCAGACGTGGCCGAGCAGGGCGTTGGTGCGGTGGACGTTCTTGGTGTTGATCGCCGCCATGATGAACGGCGTTTCCCATGAATCCAGCGCATCGTCGTGCTGGACCTTGTCGCCCGCAGGCTGGGCCGGGCCTTCGAATCCGGGGGTGAGGCAGAAGCTGCTCTGCATCAGCGGGATCAGCGAGGGGTCCTTGGCCAGCGCGGCGAGCGTGGCCTTGAGGCTGGCGGCGGTCCCTCCCGAAGCGCCGCCCTTCATGCCGCGCACGCGCCCTTTCACACGCGGGGCAGGGCGGCCGAACCGGGCCACCGCTTCCTTCTGCAGCATCAGCACGCCAAGATCGAACGGGATCGAATCGAAACCGCTAGAGAAGCAGATGCGCGCCCCGGTGCGCGTGGCCTCTTCGCCATACTTGTCGATCATCTGGCGCATCCACACGGGTTCGCCGCACAAATCGGCGTAGTCCGTGCCGGCCGCGATGCAGGCGGCGAGCAGCGGTTCGCCATAAAGCTGATAGGGGCCGACCGTGGTGACGATGACTTTCGCTTGGGCTGCCATGGCCTTGAGGCTGGCCGGATCGGCAGCGTCGGCGACGATCAGCGGCGTGTTCTTGGGCGCCTCGATCAGGGCGCGAACCTCTGCCAGCTTTGCCGCCGAGCGTCCAGCCATGGCCCAGCGCGGGCCTTCCTGCCCATAATGGCGTGCAAGATATTCTGCTACCAGCCGCCCGGTGAACCCCGTCGCCCCGTAGACGACGATGTCATAGGGCCTCTCCGACTTCTCCATCAGCCTCTCCGCCTGTTGTGCTTATGGCGGTCAGCTTGGCGAGTTCGGTGACGATTGCAACCGGATTTAAGCGCCGGGTTAAGGGGTGCTTACAACCTGGGCAGGGTGACGCCGCGCTGGCCCATGTATTTGCCGGCGCGGTCGGCATAGCTGACTTCGCACGGTTCGTTGCCCTGCAGGAACAGGAACTGGCATGCACCTTCGTTGGCATAGATCTTGGCGGGCAGGGGGGTGGTGTTCGAGAACTCCAGCGTGACGTGACCTTCCCAACCGGGTTCAAGCGGGGTGACGTTCACGATGATGCCGCAACGTGCGTAAGTGCTCTTGCCAAGGCAGATCACCAGCACGTCGCGCGGCACGCGGAAGTATTCGACCGTGCGGGCCAGCGCGAAGGAATTGGGCGGGATCACGCAGACGTCGGTCTCGCGGTCGACCAGGCTGGCGCCGTCGAAGTTCTTGGGGTCGACCACGGCAGAATCGACATTGGTGAAGATCTTGAACTCGGGCGCGACGCGGGCATCGTAGCCGTAGGACGAGAGGCCGTAGCTGATGCAGCCATCACGGCGCTGGTTCTCGACGAACGGCTCGATCATGCCTTCGTTGAGCGCCTTGTCGCGGATCCACTTGTCGGAAAGAATGGCCAACTGGCTCTCCCATGTGAAGCTTGTGCGGGAATGCCCACCCCCGGCCCCTCCCGCTTTCGGGAGGGGGGAATGGCCCGAAATGTCTAAGCCAGATTGGCGGGGCCGAAGGCGTTGGGCAAGAGCACCGACAGGCGCATTTCCACGGTTTCCTGCGCGCCGACGCAGATCACCAGCGGATCGGTGCCGCCCAGCGCGGCCAATTCGTTCAATATCTGGCGGCAGCGGCCACATGGGCTGATCGCGGCATCGATTGCGCCGCCCATGCCGCCAAGCACGGCCACGGCAAGCAGGCCACCGCGCCGTCCGGCGTGCGAGGCAATCGAGGCGGCGACCGTCTCGGCGCAGAGCGAGAGGCCATAACTGGCATTCTCGAAATTCGCACCGGTGACGATCGCGCCATCATCGAACAGCAGCGCCGCACCGACGTGGAAGCCGGAGTACGGAGCATAGGCGCTGTCCATCGCGCGCCGGGCGGCGGCGATCAGGTCTTCGCGGGAATCGGCCAGAACGTCGCTCACACCGGCATCCTCATTGTTGCACCACCACCCAATGCACCGGCCTTGTGCTGGCATCCAGACGCAAGCGGTCGCTCGCCGTCCACATCACCCATGGCCGGCCGGCATAGGTCGGCGCGAGAAAATCCTGCGCAACCCAGATGTTACGGTCAATCCGCGCGGCGAGGTGGTACTCCTTCTCGAGACCGCGCGAGACCATCAGGATCACCGGTTTTTCGGCGTGCTTTTCCACCTGGTTGAGGAAGGTGGTCAGCTCGCTCTGCATCTGCGCTTCGCCGGGGACCTGCGGGCAGGTGCGCGAATCGATGTCGAGCCGGATGGCGGGCGGCAGCAGGTCCTTCTCGCGCGGGACGATGGTGACGAAGTTCGCCGCCTGGGCATCGGCAGGCGCGCACAGATCGTAGACGTGGACTGCGCCGACCTGAATGCCCCGCTGCCGCGCGGCGATCACGCCATCGGCAAAGGCGGCGTCGCGGGTCGAAGTGCCTTCGCTTGCGGTCAGGTAGGCGAAATCGGCCCCTGCGGCGCGCAACAGGCGCCAGTCGATCGGACCGTCATCGTCGCTCAGCCAGACGCCTTGCACCGCATAGTCGCGCCTGTCCGGCATCCATGTGCGGGCCTTCCACCACGCAAGGCCGCCGGCGACCAGGGCCACCAGCAGCAGGACGCCAAGAATGCGCCTTCGTGCCGCACCGGGGCGGCGAGTATTCCGTTTTTTCGGCATATGGAGAGTTGCGCGCGCCCCGAGTCTCAGATCAGCCCCTGATATGCAGCACGCAGATCAGGGTAAAGAGCCGACGGGCCGTGGGGAAATCCGTATCGATCTTGCCTTCGAGCCGTTCGAGCAGGGTGTCGGCAGCATCGTTGTGAATGCCGCGCCGGGCCATGTCGATCGTCTCGATCTCTGACGCCGTAGCCTTGCGAATCGCCTGATAGTAGCTGTCGCAGATCGCGAAATATTCGCGGATCGGGCGGCGGAAACGGCCGAGGCCGAGGATGATCGTCTCGAGCGGGGTGCCATCATTGTCGGCGATGGCGAGGACCAGCCGCCCGTCATCGACCGAAAGCTTGAGCCGATAGGGCCCGGTGTGCCCGGCTTCGAACGCGCGCAGCGGCTTGAAGGTGTTTTCCTCGATCAGATCGAAGATCGCGATGCGCCGCTCCTGCTCGATATCGGCGTTGCGCCAGATGATCGTCGCTTCGTCCAGCTCGATATGCGAGATGCGCGGGTCGGCCATAGAGGTCACCTGTGTTGCAGACGCATTGGGCTCGGGCAAGGGTTTTGACCCGGTGCTCCCCGCTATCCACAGGGTCCGTCCATTGCCGGATCGGGCCGGTTCGGGCACTATGGGCAAATGTCCGCCAGCGAAGCCATCCTCACCCGCGAACCTTCGGAAATCCGCGCGCTCCCCTCCAACGTCGAGGCGGAAGCGGCCTTTCTGGGGGCGGTGCTGATCGATAATCGCATCCTGGAGGAACTGCAGACCCCGCTGAAATCCGAGCATTTCTTTGCCGCCGTCCATGGCCGGGTGTTCGAGCGCATCCAGGCGCTGATCGATCGCAAGGCGGTGGTCACCCCAGTGACATTGAAGCCCTATTTCGAGAGCGACGAGGGGCTGAAGGAACTCGGCGGCGTTGCCTATCTGGCGCGGCTGACCTCGGACGGGCAGGGCCTGCTCAATCCGCGCGAACTGGCCGAGCAGATCTATGATCTCGCCCTGCTGCGGGAGCTGATCTCGGTCGGGCGCAACCTTGTCGAAGGCGCGCTCGATACAAGCGATTCGGTCGCCCCGCTGGAGCAGGTGGAGAAAGCCGAAGCCGCACTCTATGCTGTGGCAGAAGGTGCGCAGACCGGGAGCGAGGCGCAGAGCTTTGCGCAGGCGACGCGCGCATCGCTGGAGATGATCGAGAAGGCGCTGCTTTCGGGCGGCCATATCTCGGGCAAGACCACGGGCCTGACCTCGGTCAACGAGAAGATCGGCGGCCTGCACGATTCCGACCTCATCATCCTTGCCGGACGCCCCGGCATGGGCAAGACCTCGCTCGTCACCAACATCGCATTCAACGCGGCCGACCGGCTGCGCCGCGACATGGCCGATGGCATTGCGCTCAAGGATTCGGTTGGGGCAGGGGTCGCCTTCTTCAGCCTCGAAATGAGCGCCGACCAGCTCGCCACGCGTATCCTGGCCGAACAGTCAGGCATCAGTTCCGAAGCGCTGCGCATGGGCCGAATCAGCCGCGAGGACTTCCAGCAGCTGTCGTTCGCCAGCCAGCGTCTGGCCGAACTGCCCCTCTATATCGACGATACCCCGGCGCTGACGATCGGCTCGCTTCGCGCGCGTGCCCGCCGTCTGAAGCGCCGCCACGATATCGGGCTGATCATCGTCGACTACCTGCAGCTGCTGCAGGGATCGGGCCGCAGCGACAACCGCGTGAACGAAATCTCGGAAATCTCGCGCGGTTTGAAAACGCTGGCCAAGGAACTCTCGGTTCCGGTAATCGCGCTTTCGCAGCTCAGCCGTGCGGTGGAACAGCGCGACGACAAGCGCCCGATGCTTTCGGACCTGCGCGAATCCGGCTCGATCGAGCAGGACGCCGACATGGTGTGGTTCGTGTTCCGCGAGGACTATTACGTCGCCGCCAAGGAGCCGAAGCAGCCGCAGGGCAGTGATGACGCCAAGGTGCAGGAAGCTCACGCCGCCTGGCAGGCGGAAATGGAGCGCGTCTATGGCCTGGCAGAACTGATCGTGGCCAAGCAGCGCCACGGCTCCACCGGCAAGGTCCGCCTGCGCTTCGAATCACGCATCACCCGCTTCAGCGACCTTGCGCCGGATGACCTGCGCGCCGCTTACGCGAGTGACGACGAGTAAGACCCGTTACGGCGCCTGATGCATCAGCGCCCGGGCATCAAGGATCGGCTGTGGCGAAATGGTAATTCCGCCAGACCATGGCCGATCGAGATCGAGAATCAGCACCATTGCCAGCGACAGCAGCAGGAATAGCGCATGACTGGCAGCGAGATGCCGCCGATCCTGCCAGCGCCCTAGCACATAGCCCACCATGCCGGCAGCCATGAGCGCATAAAGGCTGACCATGTCGAGCACCCGCCCGGGAATGCGCGCCTCTCGCTCCGCCTTGCGGCTGGACGCGGCATCGAACATCTCATTGGTCGCGCCGACCAGCGAGGCAGCCATCGGCGGGTCGAGCCGGGCAAGGGCAGGGCCAAGTGCTTTCCAGACCGTGCCCTGTGCGACGGCGGATCGTGCCTCGACGGCGCTGCGGTCAGTCGCGTCGTGCAAGCTCGCCCGGATATCGCCGTAACTGCGCATCGCCGTGCGCAGACCATCGCCCTCGGGCCCCGGAACGAGCGTTGCCCGCAGCCAGGCAGTGCCGATGGCATTGCCTTCCGCCACCACCATCTCTCGCCGGGAATCGTAGCGGGAGAGCGAAAGCGAGAAGGTGAAGCCGATGAGCAGGCCAAGCAGGGCGAGCACCGCCGAAAGCAGGTAGCCATCGCCGCTTTCACCACGATCGACCTCGCCCCGCAGACGCCCGAGCCGCATGCCGAGGTGACAGAGGAGGGCCATCAACAGGAAGAAGGCAACGCCCAGCACCGGGAGCGGGGCTCCCGCCATGACATCCTCCAGCATCGCCATCTGCATCCCTCCCATGCCGAGGCGCAATGATGGACGATTCGACGCGACGCCGGAAGTGGTCCATGCGAATCCTTGACTTTTCCACACCTCCGGCCTAGCTGCCGTCCTTTCCGTATCCTTTGATTGATTGGAGTGCCTGATGGCGCGCGTTACCGTCGAAGATTGCGTCGACAAGGTCCCCAACCGTTTCGATCTCGTCCTGCTGGCTGCCGAGCGCGCACGCGCGATTTCGGGCGGCGCCGAACTCACCGTCGATCGTGACCGCGACAAGAACCCGGTCGTCGCCCTGCGCGAGATCGCCGAAGAGACCGTGCGTCCCGCCGTGCTCAAGGAAAACGTGATCCAGTCGCTGCAGCGCGTGCTGCCCGATGACGACGATGAAGTCGATGAAATCGGCTCGCTGTCGCAGTCGGCCGAAGCGCTGCGCATCACCGCCGCGGCACCGGTGCGCAACACCTCGCTAGGTGCTGACTACGACGGCTGATTTGAGTTTCAGATCAATGACTTAAAAAAGCCCGCAGTTCGCGCTGCGGGCTTTTTTCATGTGTTTTCCAGTCTTTCAGCCATCAGCTGCCAGACTTTGTTGATCGCCTTCAACGGGCGGACCATCACCTTGAAATCGGCGATGCGTCCTTCGAGGTCGAAGCGGATCAGGTCGATGCCATTGACCTTGATCCCGTCCATCTCGCATTCGAACTCGAGGCAGGCTTCGGCCCCATCTACGAGCTCGCGCACGTAGCGGAAGGTGCCGTTGCCGAAGACCTCGCCGGCAGCGGTGAGGTACATCAGCACCTTTTCGCGGCCCTCCTGCGGCGTGTGGACAACGGGGGAGTGGAACACGGCATCGTCGGCGACAAGTTCGTCGAGCAGCGCAATGTCGCCGCTGACCATATATCGGTGCCAGGCTGCAAGGCCGAGTTTCATGTGCTTCTCCCGTTGTTCTGTTTCTGGTTAGGGCAGGGGCGTTGAGCCGGCATTGATCAGGCGCAACGCTGGCGCCTCAACCGAGATGCTGCGCGAAGAAATCGCGGGTGCGGCGATCGGCGAGGGCCGCGCCGTCTTCGTCACGGCGGCTGCCCATCTCGGCAGCAAAGCCGTGGTCCAGCCCTTCGTAATCGTGCAGCGTGACCCGGGGATGCGGATCGAGCGCATCATGGATCGCCTTCTGCGCATCCGGACCAACGAAATGGTCAGCAGTCGGGATGTGCAGCATGAGCGGGTTGGCAATGGCGTGTGCTTCGTTCAGCATCTGGTCGATCATCACGCCGTAGTAGCCAACCGAGGCGTCGATATCGGTGCGCGCCGCCGCCATGTAGGCCATGCGCCCGCCAAGGCAGAAGCCGACGAGGCCGACCTTGTCGATGCCTTCGTAGCCGCGCAGGAAGCGGATCGCCGCTTCGATGTCCTTTACGCCCGCATCCGGATCGTACTGGCCGAAATAGCCGAGGGCTTCCTGGAACTGCTCGGGCACGTCGGCATCGAGCTCTACGCCGGGTGCAAAGCGCCAGAAGATGTCAGGCGCCAGCGCCATGTAGCCCAGATCGGCCCAGGCCTCGCACTTGTGGCGGATGCCGGGATTCACGCCGAAGATCTCGGGGATGACGATGATGGCGGCGCGGATGGGGCCATCGGGCGTTGCCAGATAGCCCGGAATTTCGCCTTCGCCATCGAGCGCTGCAAACGTGATCTTTTCACCCATTGTCGTTCATCCTGCGATTCAAAGGAGTTGGTCGGATATCATGTTGGCCCCCGCGGTGGACTTTGCCAAGCGTGCATGACAATCTCTGCCGAACAGCGGATGCCGAAAGGGCGCACATGAAAGTCACCGTCGAAGTCGATTGCACGCCCGAAGAAGCCCGCCGGTTCCTCGGCTTGCCCGATGTCTCGAAAGCGAATGACGTCTATGTCGAGAGCGTCGCCAAGGCGATGCAGGGGGCGGGCAGCCTCGACCAGTTGCAGAGCTTCGCCAAGCAGGTCGCGCCGATGGGCGAGATCGGGCTGAAGCTCTTCCAGAACTTCATGGAGCAGGGCGGACTTGGCGCCATGAGCGGAAGTTCGAAGAAGCCTAAGGACTGACGTTTCACGTGGAACAGTGTAGGGCGGAGCGGTGACCGACACCATCTTCGCCCTCTCTTCCGGCCCGCCGCCCGCGGGCATCGCTGTCGTTCGGATCAGTGGTCCGCGAGCCGGCCCTGCCCTGAGCGCACTCACAGGCAAGCTGCCCGCGCCGCGCCGCGCAGCTTTGGCAACTCTCGTCGATCCCGCAGACGGTACCCACCTCGACCGCACAATGGTGCTCTGGCTGCCCGGCCCCGGAACGGCCACCGGTGAGGACAGTGCCGAACTCCATCTCCATGGCGGCCGGGCTGTCGTGGCTGCCGTCGAAGCAGCGCTCGAGCGCCTGCCGGGCTTGCGCAGGGCGCAGGCGGGCGAGTTCACCCGCCGTGCCTTTGCCAATGGCCGGATTGATCTGGCGGAGGCAGAGGGCCTTGCCGATCTGCTTTCTGCCGAGACCGAACTGCAGCGACGCGTCGCACTGGCCATGGCCGAAGGCGCGCTTTCGCGTGACGTTGAAGACTGGCGCGCGGAACTCCTGGGCATTTCGGCAAAGCTGGAAGCGGCGCTGGACTTTTCGGATGAAGACGATGTCGCGGAAGGGGAGTGTGCGCTACCGACAGGGTTTGCCGGTGACTGCCTTGCACTGGCAGGAAAGATCGCCGCGTGGCTCGATCGGCCCCGCGCAGAGCCGCTGAAGGAGGGCTTCCGCGTCGTACTTGCCGGACCTCCCAATGCAGGCAAGTCAACCCTGTTCAATGCACTGGTAGAGCAGGAGGCTGCGATCACGGCGGCCGAGCCCGGCACCACCCGTGATGTGCTGACGTTCGCGGCGTCGCTCGATGGCGTGCCGTTCACCTTTGTCGATACCGCCGGCCTGCGCGATGAAGGCGCGGGCGAGATCGAACGGATCGGCATCGCAAGAGCGAGGGCGGCCGCAGAGAAGGCCGACCTGATCCTGTGGCTGGGTCCAGAAGGAAAGGGACCAGAAGGACGGACCCTGTGGGAAGTTTCTGCGCGGGCGGACGATCCGGCCGCTGCCAGGAAGTCAGGGGACGCGCTGATCGTCTCTGCACGGACAGGTGAGGGAATGATGGCGCTTCGCGCAGCACTGGTCGCTCATGCACAGGGCGCGCTGCCTGCGCCGGGAGACGCAGCGCTCAATCAACGACAGCATGACCGGTTGAGCGAGGTGGCGGCATCGCTTCGATTTGCGGCAGTGGAGCGCGATGGTCTGCTGGCCGCCGAGAACCTTCGCCTCGCGCGGCGGGCGCTGGATGCACTCGTTGGCCGGACCGGCACCGAGGACATGCTTGATGCGCTGTTCGGGCGGTTCTGCATCGGCAAGTAGTGTTTCACGTGAAACAGTGCACCTGATGCTTTGACGCGAATCCACAAGTCGCGTATCGCGCCAGTCATGCAGCAATTCGACATCATCGTGGTCGGCGGCGGACATGCCGGCGTCGAGGCGGCCGCCGTTGCGGCGCGAATGGGTGCACGCACCGCTCTGGTCTCGTTCGATCCTGCAACGGTTGGCGCAATGAGCTGCAACCCGGCGATTGGCGGCCTAGGCAAGGGCCACTTGGTTCGCGAGGTCGATGCCTTTGACGGCCTGATCGCGCGCGCAGCCGACGCGGGCGCCATCCACTACCGCATGCTGAACAGGTCGAAGGGCAGCGCGGTGCAGGGACCGCGGGTTCAGGCGGACCGCAAGCGCTTCAAAGCGGCAATCCAGATGATGATCGCCGCACAGCCGAACCTGACGCTTGTCGGGGGCGAGGCTGCAGCGCTCCATCTCGAAAACGGGCGAGTTGCCGGCGTAGACCTGGCCGACGGCTCGCGACTGCAGGGCAGGGCGGTCGTCCTGTGCACCGGCACGTTCCTGGGCGGGCGCCTGTTCCGCGGCGAGGAGCGCATGGACGGCGGCCGGATCGGGGAAAGTTCGGCGCATCGCCTCGCTCAGCAGTTGCGGGCAGCCGACCTGCCGATGGCGCGCCTGAAGACCGGGACGCCGCCACGTATCGACGGTCGGACCATCGATTGGGCACGCCTGCCTGAGCAGCCGAGCGATGCCGACCCGTGGACGATGTCGCCGCTGACCAAGGCCCGTCCGCTGCCGCAGGTGTTCTGCGCCATCGCCCGGACCAACGAACGGACGCACGACATCATCCGGGCAGGGCTGGATCGGTCTCCGCTCTTCACCGGTGCCATCGGCGCACAGGGTCCGCGCTATTGCCCGTCGATCGAGGACAAGATCCATCGCTTCGGCGACCGTGACGGGCATCAGGTCTTCCTGGAACCAGAAGGGCTGGACGACCCGACCGTCTATCCCAATGGAGTCTCCACCTCGCTGCCGACGGATGTGCAGGTGGCGATGATCCGTTCGATGGAAGGGCTGGAGCAGGCCGAGATCACCGTGCCCGGCTACGCTGTCGAGTACGACCACATCGATCCGCGCGCGCTGCGCCGGAGCCTTGAGGTCAAGGCGATTCCAGGCCTCTACTGCGCCGGCCAGATCAACGGCACGACCGGGTACGAGGAAGCCGCGGCGCAGGGGCTCGTCGCCGGAATGCATGCCGCCGCGGCGGTGCGGGGACGTGAAGCTCCGGAGCTCGATCGCGCCAACAGCTACATGGCAGTGATGGTCGATGACCTGACCCTGCACGGCGTGAGCGAGCCCTACCGGATGCTGACGGCACGGGCCGAGTATCGCCTCCGCCTGCGGGCCAACAATGCGAGTTCGCGGCTGACGCCGATCGGCCTGGCGGTCGGGTGCATCGCTGATGAGCGAGCCCAGTGGTTCGAAGCGCGACAGGCGATGCGGGGACGGCTGGAAGAGGCGCTGGCGCAGACAGCAACGCCTAACGAGCTCGGCCGCGTCGGCATGACGGTTGGCGCGGATGGAGCGCGACGCTCACTGACAGATTGGCTGCGCTTTCCGGAAGTGACGCTCGAGACCTTGCGGCCCTGGATCGGCGATGAGACCTTCGATCCGCTCCTTGCCGAGGAGATCGAGGAGGACGCAGCTTACGCGCCTTACCTCGCACGGCAGGAGGCTGAGCTGCGGGACCTGCGTGCCTCGGAACATGTCCCCTTGGGGGAAGGCTTCCCCTTTGCAGAAGTGCCCGGCCTGTCGCGCGAGATGGTCGAGCGACTGGAGAAGGCTCAGCCTGACACCCTTGCTGCTGCCGGTCGCATTGCCGGAATCACCCCGGCAGCGCTCGCCAGTCTGCTGGTTCACGCGCGGCGGAGGATTCTGGCATGACGATCGCAACCGAAGCTGAAGCGCAGGCATGGTTGCGCGATGGGCTGGAGGTAGACGCTGCCACCATGGAGCGATTGGCCCATCTGGTGTCGCTGCTGCTGGAAGAGAACGAGCGGCAGAACCTCGTGGCGAGAGGAACGTTGCCGCACGTGTGGGTGCGCCATATCGTTGATTCCGCCCAATTGCTGCATGTTTCACGTGAAACACTTCCAGCGGGGGAGTGGCTCGATCTTGGCACCGGTGCGGGCTTTCCGGGCCTCGCCATCGCTGCGCTGCAACCTCAACGGCCGGTGACACTGGTAGATTCCCGGCGCCTTCGCACCGAGTGGCTTCAGCGCGCGGCAGATGTACTGGGACTAGGCAATGTCCGCGTTGTGCTGTCGCGGGTGGAGGACCTTCCATCCGGTCCGCATGCGGTCATTTCTGCTCGGGCATTTGCGCCTCTGGACAAGCTGGTCACTCTTTCCGCACGCTTTTCCACACCGGACACGGTCTGGCTGTTGCCGAAAGGGGCAGGGGCAGCGCAAGAATTGCAGATGCTCCCCGAATCATGGAATCACATGTTCCACGTGGAACAATCCCTGACGGATGCGAACGCTGGTGTGATCTGCGGCCGACTTCTCGGCGGCAGTCCACCGCGCCCCTCGAACGCCAAGGGCAAACGCAAATGATCACGATCGCGGTCGCAAACCAGAAGGGCGGAGTGGGCAAGACCACTACGGCGATCAACATCGCCACCGCACTCGCGGCAACGGGGTGGAAGACGCTGCTGGTCGATCTCGATCCGCAGGGCAACTGCTCGACGGGCATCGGTATCGCGGCGGGTGAACGTGAGCGATCTTCCTATGACTTGCTGATCGATCAGGCTTCGGTCGCCGATTGCCTGATGGCGACACGCATCCCGGGCCTGGATATCGTACCTGCGACGGTCGATCTGTCTGGCGCGGAAGTGGAGCTGGTCAGTGTCGAGGACCGCACCCATCGCCTGCGCAAGGTGCTCAATGGCGATACTGGGCATGACATCTGCCTGATCGATTGCCCGCCGTCGCTCGGGTTGCTGACGCTCAATGCCCTTACCGCGGCGGACACGATCCTGGTGCCGCTGCAATGCGAGTTCTTCGCGCTCGAAGGGTTGAGTCAATTGTTGCAGACGGTGGAGCGGGTGCTGGAGCGGTTCAATCCGGACCTGGGCATCCTTGGCATCGTGCTGACCATGTATGACCGGCGCAACCGCCTGACCGACCAGGTCGCCGATGACGTGCGTTCGTGCCTGCGCGATCTGGTGTTCGAGAGCGTGATTCCGCGCAACGTGCGCTTGTCGGAAGCGCCGAGCCACGGGTTGCCGGCGCTGATCTATGACCATGCCTGCCCCGGATCGCAGGCCTACATGAAACTGGCGCGCGAACTGATCGGTCGCCTGCCCGAGAGGAGACAAGCGGCATGAGCGGCGAAGACGCAGTGAAAGCACCGGCACGCCGGACCGGGCTTGGCCGTGGCCTTGGCGCACTGATGGGTGAAGTGCGGCGCGAGGAGCCAATCGCGCGCATCTCGGTTTCGCCCGCGGATGTCGCCGAGAGCCGGGACGGCGGGCTGGCGCTGCTGACAGTAGCGTCGATCGAGCCGCATCCGGAACAGCCGCGCCGGCATTTTGATGAAGACGCGCTTGAAGAGCTGGCGCAGTCGATCGCGGCACGCGGCGTGATCCAGCCGGTGGTCGTGCGGCCATTGCCGGGCGGACGATATCAGCTTGTGGCTGGTGAGCGGCGCTGGCGTGCGGCGCAGAAGGCGCAGGTTCACGAGATTCCAGCGATCGTGCGCAAGCTGGATGATCGCGATGTTGCCGCGCTGGCGCTGATCGAGAACCTGCAGCGCGAGGATCTCAACCCGGTCGAAGAAGCTCGGGCCTATCAGCGCCTGGCCGACAGCGAGGGCCTGACGCAGAACGATATCGCCAAGTTCGTGGACAAGTCACGCAGCCACGTCGCCAACATGATGCGCCTGCTCGGGCTGCCCGATGAAGTGCTCGACATGGTGGTGCGCAGCGAACTGTCGATGGGCCATGCCCGCGCGCTGATCAACGCACCCGATCCGATCGGGCTGGCACGCGAAGTGGTGGCCAAGGACCTTTCGGTTCGCGATGTCGAGAAGCTGGCGCGCAAGGCGTCGCGGCCCGAAGGCCAGCGTCGCCAGGCTCGCGCAGGCAAGGATCCGGTGGGCGCGGCGGATCTGGCAGCGATCCAGCAGCACCTAGAGGACTTCCTCGGGCTCAAGGTCACGATCCAGCCGGACTCCGATCCGACGACCGGCGCGGTGACGATTCGCTACAAGAACCTCGACCAGCTGGACCTGATCTGCCAGCGCCTGACGGGCGGTGAGTTCTAAATATCTGAAATTGTTGGCCTGTTCTGACGTCACGGCGTCAGCACTGCCTGCACCATCGGACATTAATTGGTCGATTAATTCTCGTTGACCGGGATGGGGCTGTGCGCATAGGCTGCGTGCAAACAACCAGAACCGGAGAGATTGGCCATGTCGCTCGACCTGATCCCGCGCACAGCCTACAACGAAGACCACGAAGCCTTCCGCCAGACCGTCCGCCGCTTTCTGCAGGACGAAGTCGCCCCGCACGCGAACGAATGGGCCGAAGCTGGCATCGTGCCCAAGAGCATCTGGCCCAAGGCAGGTGAGCTTGGCCTGCTGTGCCCGACGGTGCCCGAGGAATACGGCGGGCTCGGCCTCGACTTCGGCTACAACGCCATCGTCGACGAAGAGAGCGCCTACTATGGCCGCGTGGCCACCGGCTTCTCGCTGCAGTCCGACATCGTGGTCAACTACATCGTCTCCTACGGCTCGGAAGAGCAGAAGAAGAAGTGGCTGCCCAAGATGGTTTCGGGCGAGGTGATCACCGCCATCGCCATGACCGAACCAGGCACCGGCTCGGACCTTCAGGGCATGAAGACCACCGCGAAGAAAGACGGCAACCATTATGTGATCAACGGGTCGAAGACCTACATCACCAATGGCCAGAACGCCGACCTGATCCTGGTGTGCTGCAAGACCGACACCGATGTGCAGCCCGCATGGAAGGGCGTTTCGATCGTGCTGGTCGAAGCCGATCGTGAGGGCTTCAAGCGTGGTCGCAACCTCGACAAGATCGGCCAGGACGAAGCCGATACCTCGGAGCTGTTCTTCGAGGACGTGCGCGTTCCGATCACCAACTGCCTTGGTGAGGAGGGCAAGGGCTTCATCTACCTGATGAGCGAACTGCCGCAGGAGCGCCTGTCGATTGCCGTCAGTGCGCAGGCGTCGGCGCAGAAGGCTTTTGACGATACGGTGGAGTTCACCCGCGAGCGCAAGGCATTCGGCAAGCCGATCCTCGACTTCCAGAATACCCGCTTCACGCTGGCCGACATCAAGGCGAAGCTGCAGGTGGGCTGGGCACACCTCGATTGGGCCCTGGCGCGGCATCTGAAGCGCGAACTCACCCCCGAAGAAGGTGCTGCCGCCAAGCTGTGGCACACCGAACTGCAGTGGGAAGTGATGGACAAGTGCCTGCAGCTCCATGGCGGCGCCGGCTACATGAACGAATACGCGATTGCCCGTGCATGGCGCGGCGCGCGCGTTACGCGCATCTTCGGCGGCACCAACGAGATCATGAAGGAGCTGATCGGGCGCAAGCTCTGATCGGTTGTGGGTCTGGCCCCCGCCTGGAAATAGGAAGAGCCCGCTCTCCAAGCCGGAGGGCGGGCCCTTTCGCTTTGAGCACTGCTGGGGTTCAGCCGGTGTAGACGCGCTTTTCCTTGACCCGCTTGTCGCGGACGACCGGACGGCGGGGGACCACGCGGGCGCGCTTTGTCTCGACCCAGGTTTCGGTGACGACGGTTTTCTCGACGCAGGGCTTCTGCGGCGGAAGCATGACCGGGACCATCACATATCCGTAGGGCGCGTAACCGGGATAGTAGCCCGGATAGCCTCCGGGATAAGGCCCGCCGGGATAAGGCTGCGGCGGAAGCGAGGCGAAATAGTCGTCGCATTCGCGGCGCAGGCTCTTGTCCTCGGCCTTGTCGATCACGTTACCCGCCACTGCGCCAACGGCAGCGCCTGCGACAGTGCCGAGCACGCGATCGCCCTTTCCGGCGATGCGGTTGCCCGCCACGCCGCCGATCACGCCGCCTAGCAGGGCGCCGCCGACACCCTTGTCACCATAGACCTTGGCGCAGCGCTCATTCATTTCGGCCCAACGCGGATCTGGCTGCGGGTAGGCGTTGGGATAGTATCCCTGCGGCGGCGGCGGAGGGGGCGGCGCATCGACCACAGGCTGGCTCATCACCACCGTGGGGTAGGGCGCGCCGATCATTGGCGGATAGTAGATGGGGCCTGCCGCACCGCCGTAATAGCCGCCGGTGTAGCCGCCCTGCCAGCCACCGCTGACCGGACCGGGATGACGGTGTTCACCAGCCAGTGCCGGAGATGACACGGCACCCAGCGCAACGGCTGCGATCATGAGACGACGAAGCATGCGGTTTGCCCCTGAAAAGGTTCGTTAACCGCAAACTTACCACCAGGACCCGCATAAAACCAAGGTTTCCGGCGCGCGAGAGTGCCGCCTGTCCCGAATCGGGGCAGGAATCAGACGCCAGGATCAGATACGAGCCGCGATTGCTGCGGCAAGCGCCTCGATCCCGCGCGCGTCGTCCTCGTCGAAACGGTCGGGCGAGGGGCTGTCGAGATCAATCACCGCAATAACCGCGCCATCGCGAATCACCGGCACGACCAGTTCGGAGCGGCTCGCCGCATCGCAGGCAATGTGGCCCGGAAAGGCGTGCACATCCGGCACGAGCTGGGTCGTCGCGGTCGCTCCCGCCGTGCCGCAAACGCCCGAGCCGAGCGCGATGCGGATGCAGGCGGGCTTGCCGATGAAGGGGCCAAGCACAAGCTCCCCGCCGACCATACGGTAGAAGCCTGCCCAGTTCAGATCCGGCAGGAATTGCCAGATCAGCGCCGCCAGATTGGCCATGTTGGCGATACCGTCGGGCTCGCCTTCAGTGAGGGCCTTGGCGGCTTCGAGAAGATCGGTGTGGAGTTCGGCGCGGCTCTGGCCGTCGGTGGGTGCGAATGTGAACATGGCAAGGTATCTAGCGTAACCGGTCCGAAAAGTCGCGCCGCGCAACTTCGCACAGGTGTGCCATTGCTCTGAGACACGGTCAGGCCTAGATTCCGGGCCATGAAGCTCCTCAAGAAACTGCTGATCGCGCTGCTCGTGATCGTCGCCATCATCGCCGCCTGGGTTGCCTGGTCAATTCACGGGTCCCCGGCCGAGTACACGCTCAACGAAACCTCGGGACCGAAACCCAAGCTGGCGCGACCCGACGGCCAGACGATCCCGACGATCAAGACGGCCGATCCGATTGGCTGGCAGGATGGCGAGGCTCCGGTCGCGGCGCAGGGTCTGCAGGTCACCCGCTTTGCCGACAAGCTCGATCACCCGCGCACCGTGGTGACCCTGCCCAACGGGGACGTGCTGGTTGCCGAGACCAATTCGCCGCCGCGCAAGGTCGAAGGCATCACCGGAGTCGTGATGGGGTATCTGTTCAAGAAGGTTGGCGCTGGCGGCCCTTCGCCCAACAAGATCGTGCTGCTGCGCGATGGCGATGGCGACGGCAAGGCCGAGCAGCGCTTCGTGATGGAGAACCCGGCGCTGGATTCGCCATTTGGCATGGCCTTCCGCGAAGGTCGCCTGCTGGTGGCAAACCACAACGCAGTGCTCTCGTTCCCGTATGAGCTGGGGCAGACCGCGCTGACGGGCAGCCCCGAGAAGCTGATGGACCTGCCGGGCGGCGGCAACCACTGGGCCCGCAACCTCCTGCTTGCGCCGGACGGTTCCAAGCTGTTCGTCACGGTCGGCTCGGCCTCGAACATTGCCGAAGAGGGCATCGATACCGAATATCGCCGTGCTTCGATCCACCAGTACGATTTCGCCAAGAAGAAGTCGTTCGAGTACGCAGGCGGGCTGCGCAACCCGAATGGTCTGGACTTCAATCCCTACAGTGAAGAGCTGTGGACCGTGGTCAACGAACGCGACATGCTCGGATCGGACCTCGTGCCCGATTATCTCACCAACGTACCGTTTGGCGCGAACTATGGCTGGCCGTGGGTCTACTGGAAGAACAACATCGACCAGCGCGTGACCGCGCCGATGCCGGAATACATGCTCGATTACGTGCGCAAGCCGGAATACGGCCTTGGCGCACACACCGCCCCGCTGGGCCTTGCCTTTGCGAAGGGTGGCAACCTGATGGGCGACAAGTTCCAGCAGGGTGCGTTCGTTGCGCGCCACGGGTCATGGAACCGCCGTCCGCTTTCGGGCTACGATGTTGTCTTCGTGAAGTTCGACACGCGCGGCAACGTCCTGCCCAATCCGCCGGTGCCGGTGCTGACCGGCTTCCTGACCGATGACGACAAGGCGCGTGGCCGTCCGACCTGGGTTACCTTTGCCAAGGACGGCGCGCTGCTGGTCAGCGACGATACCGGTGGCGTGATCTGGCGAGTCTCGGCTCCGGGGGCGAAGCCTGCTGCCGCCATAACGCCGCTCCCGACGCGTACGGCACCGCCGCAGCCCAAGGGCACCGGCAAGTTCATCATGAAACCCAACGCTGATTCGGACCTGATGAAACCTCAGCAGTAAGCGCTTTTGCCCACCCCGCCCCCTCCTGCCTGCGGAAGGGCCGCGAGACTTTCTGAACGCAGTGAAGTCAGTCGCGGCGGGGTGGGCTCGTCAGAGCGACCGACCAGCTCGTCCCGCCAGCTCGTTGACGTACTGCCACGCCACGCGGCCGGAGCGGCCGCCCCGGCGCTTTGACCATTCCAGCGCGTCGCCTTCCTCGTAAGCCAGGCCGAAGTGCGCCGCGTAGCCGGCGATGATGGCGAGGTAATCGTCCTGCGTGCAGTTGTGGAAACCGAGGCTGAGGCCGAAGCGGTCGGCAAGAGCCAGACGGTCATCCACCACGTCGCGCGGGTTGATCGGATCGTCCTGCTCGGAAAGATGACGCTCCACAATCGCGCGGCGGTTCGACGTTACTGCCAGACGCACGTTGGCCGGGCGTGCCTCCACGCCACCCTCCAGCCACGAACGCAACTTGCGCGCGCCATCGCTGTCGGAGGCGTCAAATCCGAGATCGTCCAGAAAGACGAGGAAGCGGCGATCGACCTTGCGCAGGATCGCGAAAAGATCGGCCAGACCTGCGTCCGGGCTCGCCTGCACCAGCGCGATGGATCCGGGCAGAGCGGTCTGCGCTGCCAGCGTTGCCGCCCGCAGCAGGGCCGATTTGCCCATGCCGCGCGCACCCCACAACAGCATGTCGTGCGCCGCAGCGCCGCGCGAAAGCCGCGCGACGTTTTCGACCACTGCCGCCTTCTGCTTGTCGATTCCCTGCATCAGGTCGAGCGCTGGCGCTTCCAGCGGATCGATCCCTCGCGCCGCCTTGCCGTCCCAGACATAGGCGGGGAAGGCCAGCCAATCGGCGCTGGCCTCGCGCGGCGGGGCAAGGCGCTCCAGCGCCTCGGCTATGCGGGTGAGCAGGGCGTCGGTCATGCCCAGCCGATTATCGGGCCGGCGGTTATCCCGCAAGCGCCTCGCTGTCGAGATCGTAGAGCAGCGCTGCACCCGCCATGGCCGACGAGCCCAGCCCGCGCGCCTCCGGCACGATCACGCGGTTGAAGAACTTGGTCACCGCGATCTTGCTGTGCAGGTCCGATGCGCGCGACTGGCGTGCCAGCTGCCAACCGGCGACGGCGACGGCGCACATCGTGGTGAAGGGCACCGAGCCCGCCAGCTTGTCGTCCAGCGAGGCAGTAGTGCTCATCCATTGGCCAATGGCCGCCGCGTCCCTGGCGAGCGCGGCGACTTCGGGGACGTCTTCCATTTCCGACGCGATCTCGGCCATCAGGGCCTGCAGCACGCCGCCGTTTTCGTATCCGAGCTTACGCGTGACGAGGTCCGCCGCCTGGATGCCGTTGGTGCCCTCGTAGATCGGAGCAATCCGTGAATCGCGCAGGTGCTGGGCAGCGCCGGTCTCCTCGATGAAGCCCATGCCGCCGTGGACCTGAATGCCGAGGCTGGCGACTTCGCAGCCGATATCGGTGCCCCACGCCTTGAGCATCGGCACGAGCAGTTCCGCGCGCTTCTGCGCCGCGTCGTTGCCGAGCGCACCGCGATCGACCTGGCCTGCGGTGTAGTAGAGCAGGGCACGACTGCCTTCGGTCAGCGCCCGCATGCGCATCAGCATGCGGCGGACGTCGGGATGCTCGATGATCGCGACCGGGGCCTTGTCGGCCGAACCGGCGCGGGCCGACTGCACACGGTCACGCGCATAGGCCCGCGCCTGCTGGAAGGCGCGCTCGGCGATCTGCACGCCCTGGCTGCCGACATTGATGCGGGCAGAGTTCATCATCGTGAACATGGCCCGCAAGCCGCCGTTCTCGTGGCCGACCATCTCGCCGATGCATTCGCCATCGTCGCCATAGCTCATGACGCAAGTGGGCGAGGCGTGGATGCCGAGCTTGTGCTCGATCGAGACGCAGCGGACATCGTTGCGGGCACCGAGCGATCCGTCCTGTTCCACGTGAAACTTCGGAACGATGAACAGCGAAATGCCGCGTGAACCCTCGGGCGCGCCCGGCGTGCGAGCGAGAACGAGGTGGACCACGTTGGCGGCGGCATCATGCTCGCCGAAAGTGATGTAGATCTTGGTCCCGGCGATGCGCCACTTGCCGGCGTGAGGCCCTTCGGTGATCGGCGTGGCGGTGGTACGCAGCGCGCCAACATCGGAGCCGGCCTGCGGCTCGGTCAGGTTCATCGTGCCCGACCACTCGCCGCTGATCAGCTTGGGCAGGTACATGGCCTTTTGCGCGTCGCTGCCGTGATGCTCCAGCGCCTCGATCGCGCCAACGGTGAGCATCGGTAGCAGGGTGAAGCCCATGTTGGCCGCGCCCAGCGTTTCGAGAGTGGCAGTGGCCAGCGTGAACGGCAGTCCCTGACCGCCAAATTCCGTGGACCCCGCGATCGAGTTCCAGCCCTGCTCGACGAAGGCCTTGTAGGCGTCAACGTAGCCGGGGGGCAGGGTAACCTCGCCATCGCGCCACTTCGCGCCGATCTGGTCGCCCGCCCGGTGCAGCGGCGCCCATTCCCCCGCAGCGAATGCGCCAATGCCTTCGACGATCGCCTCGACCAGATCGGGCGTGGCAGCGGCAAAGCGTTCGCTCTGGGCCAGTTCGTCGATCCCGGCGCTCACGCGGATGGCGAGAAGCTGGTCGGCGGTGGGCGGCGTGAAAGTCATCGTCCTCTCCTGTCTCGCGCAATTTCAGGCGCAGGGCATGTGCGCTTGGCGCGGAGCCTGGGTCTCCCTATAGCGAGCCTGATGGAGCCGACAAAGCCTTCCAAAGTGCATCTGTCCGACGCCCGAGGACTCGAGCTCGCCGCGCAGGTCATCACGCGCGGCGGGACGGTCGCCGTGCCGACCGAGACGGTCTATGGCTTGGCCGCCCGCGCCGACGACGATGCGGCGGTGGCCGGGATCTACCGCGCCAAGGGCCGGCCCGATTTCAACCCGCTGATCGTGCACGTGCCCGACGTTACGGCCGCCGAAGCTCTTGCTCTGTTTGACAGGCGCGCGACGAGCCTGGCGAAGGCCTTCTGGCCCGGTGCGCTGACCATTGTCCTGCCCTTGCGCGAGGGTGCACGATTGGCGCCCGCCGTCAGCGCCGGATTGCCCACCGTGGCCCTGCGTTGTCCGGCACATCCGGTAATGCAGGCCCTGTTGAAAACCTGTGGATTGCCACTCGCCGCACCATCGGCGAATCGCTCGGGCGGGGTGAGCCCGACCAGCGCAGCCCATGTCGCGGCATCTCTGGGTGACCGCGTCGAACTGATTCTCGATGGCGGCGAGACGCGGCAGGGAATCGAATCCACGATCGTCGGCCTGCGCGCGGATGGGTCATGGACCGTCCTGCGTCCGGGCCCGATCACCGAAGCCGAAATTGCCGGGGTTCTGGGCGGACAGAGCGCCGCCATGACGTCAGCAAAGATCGAGGCTCCGGGGCAGCTGGCGAGCCACTACGCCCCGGGCAAGCCCGTGCGGCTGAACGCGGTGGAGGCGCGGGCAGGGGAGTTCATGATCGGCTTCGGCGATATCGCGGGAGACGTGACGCTGTCGGCGACGGGCGATCTGGCGGAGGCGGCAGCGCGGCTCTACGCATGCCTGCATCAAGGCTCGACGGCGCCGCAACCGCTTATCTCCGTGGCACCGATCCCCGACCGTGACATCGGCGTGGCGATCAACGACCGCCTGCGCCGTGCTGCGGCCTAGAGCGCTTTAGTCGCGTGCCTCATAGGGCACGCTGGCCCGCATCGCGTCCATCTCGGCATAGATGCTGCGGGCGTCACTGCAGGCCTCATCATCACCACGGCTGCAATCGCGGCGCGCCTCTTCGTATTGCCGCGCAAGCTTGCCATAGCGCTCTTCACGGCGGCGGATTTCGCGGCCGCGCTTCTGGTCCCGCTCGGAATCGCTGACCGTGATGCGATCGTAGACGCCAGCCGTCGTGTTGACGGCCTTCGCGCCCACCCGCACCGGCGCTGTCGCCAGGTCGAACGCGCTTTTGGCGACGCAGCCGGAAAGCGCGAACGCCAGAATGGAAAGCCCTGTCAGGCGACGGCGCATGAACTTCTCCCTCAAGGGAAAAATCCCACTATCCTAGCCACTTGGCAAGCAGGACCTGCACCAGTTTGGTCCTCGCGGAGTCAATCCGGTGCAGGTTGCACTGCAGGTCACTGGCCGTCGGCATCTTCGCTGGCGTCAGCCGCGCCTGCCGTATCCTTATCGCTGTTCGGCGTGACGCCATTCTCGCAGACCAGCTTGCCCGAGCCCATGGCGCTGACCTTGCAGGTAGCGCGGCCGAAAACACGCACTTCGCCCGAACCCATGATGTTGGCCTTGACGTGTCCGTTGGAGGCAAAGCGGGCATTGCCCGAACCGGCAACGTCGACCTTGACATCGTCGACCGTCAGCCCGTCCATTTCGGCATCGCCGCTGCCGGCGACAGTCATCTTCAATTCCCTGGCCTTGCCCGCCGCGCGCAGCTTGCCCGAACCGACCACGTCGATGCCGAGCTTCTGCGCGTCGATCGCGCGCGCCTCGACCACGCCTGACCCGGCGACGGTGATCTTGGCATCGCTGCCGCCGAACTGGTCTGTGGTAAGATTGCCGGATCCGGCCAGCACGACCTCGCTCAACGCTGGAAGCGTGACGTTGACCGTAGCCGCGCGGGTTGACTGGCCGAGCTTCCAATCCTCGCGCGTGATGCCAAGCTGGCCTTCGGACAGGGCAAAGCGCAGCTTGTCGGCGCCTTCGCCCTCGACCGTGATCGCCAGCTTGTCGCCCCGGGTGATGCGCACGTTGTCGGGACCGAGCAGGGCAATGCCGGTCGGCGCCGCACCGCTCAGATCGAGATCGGCAAGCGGAACGCCCTTCTTGCCATTGAACGAGATATTGCCGCCGTCACAACCAGCGAGCGCAGTGGCCAGACCCATGACGGCAACACCAGCAAGCGCGCGAGCAAAATTCTTTAACATGACTTGGTCACTCCTGACGCTATTTCTGACTGTATTGCCGATATAACACGGTGATACGATCTCGACCAAGTCGTTGGTGGAGCCGGGCCATAAGTTGGTCGCAAAAGTGGCAACGAAAAAGGCCCCCGGTTTCCCGGAGGCCTCTTTTCATGCGCCAGTGCGTGAAACGGATCAGGCCGTTTCGTAGTACTTCGGCGCGTGTTCGTTGAGGATCGCGAGGATCTTCTTGAGCGCAGCAGGCTCGTCGGTCTTTTCCATTGCCGCGAGTTCGCGAGCGAGGCGCGAGGAAGCCGCTTCGAAGATCTGGCGTTCCGAGTAGGACTGCTCCGGCTGATCGTCGGCGCGGAACAGGTCGCGCGTCACTTCGGCGATCGACACGAGGTCACCGGAGTTGATCTTCGCTTCGTATTCCTGGGCGCGGCGCGACCACATGGTGCGCTTGACCTTGGGCTTGCCCTTGAGAGTATCGAGCGCTTCGCGCAGCGTCTTGTCGGACGACAGCTTGCGCATTCCGATCGCTTCGACCTTGTTGACAGGAACGCGCAAAGTCATGCGTTCCTTTTCGAAGCGCAGCACGTAGAGCTGCAGCTTCATGCCGGCAATTTCTTCGTCCTGAAGTTCGACCACCCGGCCGACACCATGCTTCGGATAAACGACGTAGTCCCCAACATCGAAGGCGAGAGCCTTACCTGCCATTGGTAATCCTTTCGACGCGGGCAGGACCGGCAAACGGAGATCAGCGAAGCCTTGGGGGAAATGGACATGAGCCCGCCGGATCGACGGTCATGCGAGGCTTGCGATCCGGTTGCTGTTCTTGTCCTGCCGTTTTTCGTGGTGAAAGACGCCGGACGGGCATGAACCCACCGGCGCTTGGCGGCCTACATAACATCTCGGCAACAAAATTACCACCCCTGAACGCACTGCAGCGCAGCGGAAATCGTTTGCTGTCTCCGTTGCGGAGACAACAAACGCCTTACGCTGCGCAGGCGGAGGGTCGGAAGCGCAAGGGCGGCAGGAGCCACCGGCCCTTGCAACGTGCTGAAATCAGTCGCCTTCGCCGGGCTCGGCGGAGAAGTACTTGTCGAACTTGCCTTCTTCGCCCTTGTGCTCGTCGGCATCGGCCGGAGCGTCCTTCTTGGCGGTGATGTTCGGCCACTCTGCCGAATACTTGGCGTTCAGTTCAAGCCACTGCTCGAGCCCGGATTCGGTATCGGGCAGAATCGCTTCGGCCGGGCATTCCGGTTCGCACACGCCGCAGTCGATGCACTCGCTGGGGTTGATCACCAGCATGTTCTCGCCCTCGTAAAAGCAATCAACGGGGCACACTTCGACGCAATCCATGAACTTGCAGCGGATACAGGCGTCGGTGACGACGTAGGTCATGGCGATTTGATCCCTCAGGTCTTCGTTTGAGGCCGTGCTAGAGGCCTTTATGCCATGGCGTCAAGCGGGGCCATCAAACCGGCAACCCGTCTGGCGAGGATTGGTCAGGAATTTCGAGCACACGGTAGCAGGATTGTGCTTCGCTGGCCGGGCCGCGCCGTCCGGGGATCGCCAGAACCTCGATAACGGTCACCCGGCTGCGCATCGGCAGGACGAGCACGTCGCCCATCTTCACGCCCGCGCTGCATCGCTCGATCCGGCGGCCGTTGAGGCGGATGTGGCCCGCCGAAACCCAATCCTGGGCAAGGCCGCGGCTGCCGGCGAAACGGGTGAACCAGAGGAACTTGTCGATCCGCAAGCAGGCTGTCTCCTCTCCTATCGCGCCACCAGTTCGGCGAGCGCGGCAAATGCTCCTGTGGGTGGCGGCTTCGGTCTTTCCGGCTCGGCCGCAGGTTCGCGACGGGAAGGCCGCCAGTCCCATAGTGGCGGGTGCGGGGGGCCGAATGCCTTTTCGGGCAGGCTGCGCCCCATGTGCACGCGAAAGCCTCCGGCACGCAGCAAGGCGGCATAAGCGGCGGTCGAAAGATTCATCGAGCGGGCAATCGCGGGATCCAGGAAGACGCGCCTTGCCTTCGCGGCCATGCGGGTTGCATGCGCCGCCTGGAGCAGCTTCTCGGCAAGATCGACCCGAAGACTTTCGTTGCCGAGCCTGCGGTATCCGGCAGGTGCAATCTTCGCGTGGACAACCGGCTGCATCGTCTCGGGCGGCAGGGGCGCAGGTCTGCCCCAGATGCGCGCCAGCCGGTGCCACGCCTGCATCGCACCAGGGCGCAAGGCATTGGGCAGGAACAGGTCGAGCGCACCAATGCGCACGCCCAGCTTCTTCAGGCGCTGGCGCTGCGCTGCGTCGAGCCGGTCCAGTCCCGAGCCTTCCCGCACCAGCACCCCGCCCGCTTCCACGAGATGGAGCAGCAGCGCGCGCAGTTCAGGCCCGGAAGCGGGATCGCGGCTGGCTTCGTCGAGCGCAAGCAGGGGTTTGAGATGGCGCTGGTGCTGCGTCTGCAGCCAGCCGTCCAGCGCCGCGACGACTTCCGCCTTGTCGGTGGGAGCAAGCCTGTCCAGCGCGACGTCGGGCTTGAGCCGAGGGGCCAGCATGGTTCGCCCGCGCTCGAGCTTGGCGACCACGGTGTCCTGCCAGACCAGCGCGGTGTCCTCGAACTCGATGCCCCTGGATTCGCGCGTGGCTTTGGCCAGCGCCTTGGCGCGATTGTGCAGGAGGCCCGGCAAGTGGCGCTCGGCGGCAGCCAGCAGCAGTCGGCGATCCTCGGCACGGGCGAGGGGATCGACCACGAAGCGGAAGCCCTCAAGATGTCCGATCGGCTCGTCATCCACGAGTACCGCGCCCTCGTCCGACAGACGCACCGGCAGCAGCGATGCGTCAGCCCCGGCCTTGCGCATCAGCACGGCAGTGCGGCGATTGACGAAGCGTTCGGTCAGCCGCGCGTGCAGCGCATCGGAAAGGCGCGCCTCTACGGCGCGGGCGCGGGCGGACATTTCGTCCTTAGCCAGCACCCAGTCAGGCCGCTGCGCGATGTAAGCCCACGAACGGATTGCGGAAATTCGAGCCTGCAGAGTGTCGATATCGCCCGAAGGATTGTCGAGCTGGGCGATCGCCTGCGCCACGTAGTCCGCGCCGAGATAGCCATGGCGCAGATCCTGCCACAGGCGGGCGACGAAGCGGCTGTGCGTTTCCTCCCCCTGCGAGCGGAAATCAGGCAGGCGGCAGACGTCCCAGAACCGTTCGACCGCACGCTTGCCGCGCACGCTCGACGCCGTATCCACATCTTCGGCCAGGCGTTTGAGCACCGCAAGGTCGATAGCCTGCGGAGGCGTCGCCAGTTCGGGGCGAGGGGGGAGGCTTTCGAGGTCCTCGATCAACGTTGCAAGGCTGTCGAAGCGCGGCTCCGCCTCGCGCCAGAACAGGCGGGTGAGGGGCGGGAAGCGGTGTTCCTCGATCGCGTAGATTTCCTCGTCGGTGAATTCAGGATTGGTGCCACCCGCGCCTGCCAACGTGCCGAAAGTGCCATCGCGCTGGTGCCGCCCGGCGCGGCCGGCGATCTGTGCCATTTCCGCTGTCGTCAGGCGGCGCTGGCGATGGCCGTCGAACTTGGACAAACCGGCGAAGGCGACATGATGGACATCGAGATTGAGCCCCATGCCCACGGCATCGGTGGCGACGAGATAGTCGACCTCGCCCGCCTGGTACATCGCCACCTGGGCATTGCGGGTCTGCGGGCTGAGCGCCCCCATGACCACCGCCGCGCCGCCGCGGAAGCGCCGCAGCATCTCGGCCATGACATAGACCTGCTCGGCACTGAAGGCGACAATCGCGCTGCGCGGCGGAATGCGCGAAAGCTTCTTGGCACCGACATGCGTGAGCGTCGAAAAGCGCGGGCGAGTGACGATTTCCGCCTCGGGCACCAGCGCCTTGATCATCGGCTCCAATGTCGAGGAGCCAAGCAGCATCGTCTCCTCGCGACCGCGCGTGTGCAGCAGGCGATCGGTGAAGACGTGGCCGCGTTCGGGATCGGCGGAGAGCTGAGCTTCGTCCAGCGCGACGAAGGCAAGGTCCGGGCGCGAAGGCATCGCCTCGACCGTGCAGAGATGCCAGCGCGCGCCCTTGGGCTCGATCTTCTCCTCGCCGGTGATCAGCGCGACGTTGTCCGCGCCCTTGATCGCGCAGACACGGTCATAGACCTCACGCGCCAGCAGCCGCAGCGGAAAGCCGATCGCACCCGAGGAGTGCGCGCAGAGACGTTCGATCGCGAGGTGGGTCTTGCCGGTGTTGGTCGGCCCAAGCACCGCCTTGACCACGCCTCCACCATTTGCGCCGGTGTGGGCGCTCTTCCGAGGCTGGGCAGGAATGCGCGGGGCCATGTGTCTGAATGTGGCGGGCATGATGCCCATAAACAAGAAAGGGCGGGGAATTTATCCCCGCCCTCGATTCTCGTGCGCTCATAGAGCTTACTGGTTCCCCCAGAGTTACTGGTTCATCGTCGCGAAGAAGTCTTCGTTGGTCTTCGAATCCTTCATCTTGTCGAGCAGGAACTCCATCGCATCGACAGTGCCCATCTGCATGAGGATGCGGCGCAGGACCCACATCTTCGAGAGCTGGTCCTTCGGCACAAGCAGCTCTTCCTTGCGGGTGCCGCTCTTGCCCACATCGAGCGCGGGGAAGATGCGCTTGTCGGCAACCTTGCGGTCGAGCACGATTTCCGAGTTGCCGGTGCCCTTGAATTCTTCGAAGATCACTTCGTCCATGCGGCTGCCGGTGTCGATCAGCGCGGTGGCGATGATCGACAGCGAGCCGCCTTCCTCGATGTTGCGGGCAGCACCGAAGAAGCGCTTGGGGCGCTGCAGGGCATTGGCGTCGACACCGCCGGTCAGCACCTTGCCCGAGGAGGGCACCACGGTGTTGTAGGCCCGGCCCAGGCGAGTGATCGAATCGAGCAGGATGACGACGTCACGCTTGTGCTCGACCAGGCGCTTGGCCTTTTCGATGACCATCTCGGCAACCTGCACGTGGCGCGTGGCGGGCTCGTCGAAGGTCGAGGAGATGACCTCGCCCTTCACGCTGCGCTGCATGTCGGTGACTTCTTCCGGGCGTTCGTCGACCAGCAGCACGATCAGGAAGACTTCCGGATGATTGTCGGTGATCGCCTTGGCCATGTTCTGCAGCAGCACGGTCTTGCCGGTGCGCGGCGGGGCGACGATCAGCGCGCGCTGGCCCTTGCCCTGCGGGCTGACCAGATCGATCACGCGGGCCGACTTGTCCTTGACCGTCGGGTCGAGCGTGTCGAGCTTGAGGCGCTCGTTCGGGTAGAGCGGGGTGAGGTTGTCGAAGTTGACGCGGTGGCGCACGGCCTCCGGCTCGTCGAAGTTCACCTTGATCAGGCGGGTGATCGCGAAATAGCGCTCACCATCCTTGGGCGCGCGGACTTCGCCTTCGACGGTATCGCCGGTGCGCAGGCCCCACTTGCGGACCTGGTTGGGCGAAACATAGATATCGTCAGGGCCGGCAAGGTAGTTGGCCTCGGGGCTGCGCAGGAAGCCGAAGCCGTCGGGCAGGACTTCGATCGTGCCGATGCCGAGGATTTCCTCGCCGTCTTCCGCCATTTCCTTGAGGATGGCGAACATCAGGTCCTGGCGGCGCATGGTGCTGGCGCCTTCGACCTCGAGCTCTTCGGCCATCTGGACCAGCTCGGCGGGGGTTTTCTGCTTGAGTTCCTTCAGGTGCATTTCGTGTTTTTCCAAAGGGTTGGATAGATGGCCGGAAACCTCTGAAGGGCTTGGAGAAAGCGAGAGGGCGGCTGCATCGATCGGCAGCACATCTACATTCCGGTTCGCCGCAGATATGCCTGCGCCAGCCGATAGTCAATTGTGGATAGGGGCACGGGGGTGGTATCCTCCCGGCATCAAACCGGAAAACCGGTCTTTCGAGAGGAACAACAATGATCAGATTGCCCCGTCGCGGCGAAACCTTCCCCCGCCCGCAGGCACAAGATGCTCCGGCCAATGCCTGGGGCTCGCAATGGAAGCATCTGCCGCGTTCGCCCATGCACCTGGTGCGTAACGCAATGCGCGATGGCCTGCGGACCTTGCGCGGCTGACCTGGGCTCTGACCCCTCCCGCCTGAGGGAGGGGAGAAGAGTCAGAACGGCTTCACGATCACCATGATCACGATCACCGCGGCAGCGATGCCCGGGATCTCGTTGAGCATGCGCAGCTTCTTGCCTGAAAGCTTCCGCACCCCTTGGGCGAGCAACTGCGCGTAGCTGGCCAGCCAGAAGTGATAGGCCGTCAGCACCAGGACGAAGGCCAGCTTGAGGTGGAACCACCCTTGCGCAAACGCGCCGATGTCCACCGCCAGCAGCAGCCCGAGCACCCAGACCACCACCAGAGCCGGCCACATGATGATCTTCATCAGCTTGCGCTCGCGGTCCACCCAGATCGCGTTCTCGGGCGAACCTTCCGGCGCTTCCTGGTGATAGACGAAGAAGCGCGGCAGCATGAACAGGCCGGCCATCCAGAAGATCACGAAGATGACATGGCCCGCCTTGAGCCAGAGATAGAGCATCGCCAATACCTGCTGCATCTGTTGCGGCTCCGCCTGCCAGTGCGCCCCTGCTGAGGGCTATTTCGGCGTCTGGCGAAGGGTTTGCAAGGGGACAAAGGTCCCGGTGAAGGGCTAGTAGAGCTTCAATTCGAGGAACGTTTCGTGGAGCTTGTGCGGAATGCTGGCTTCGTCGAGCAGCTTTGACAACCCGGCGATATCCTGTGTGTGCGACCAGAAAATCCACTTTTCATCGACATGATAGTCTTCAGTGTACTCTGCCGGAATGATCACATGCGCTATGTCGTTGTATGGGATCGGCTCTCGCCACATCCCGCCGTCGCGGAGGCCGTTCTCCTGTAGGTCTTTCTCCACAGCCAGTGGCAGAGTCCAGTACAGCGTGTCGTATCCAAGCCGATCATGAGACGTCCAAGCACAGTAGGACTTTATAAAATCCGCTCTTAGAGGTGCCGTGGGTTCATTAACCTCACTCTTGAGCGTCCCGCGAATGTGCCGTGAGGCAATCGTGAAGAACGTCCGCCACTGTTCCGCCGTCAGTTCCACGGCTCAGTCCCGTGACCAGCCCCGCACGATCTTCAGCAGCGCCTCCACGTTTTCGATCGGGGTGTGCTGGCCGATGCCGTGGCCCAAGTTGAACACGTGCGGGCGGTCGGCGAAGGCTTCGAGGACGAGGGTGGTCTGCCTTTCCAGCTCCGGCCCGCCCGCGAGCAGCAGCAGCGGATCGAGGTTGCCCTGCACCGGCATCCCGGCAGGCATTTCGCGCGCGGCCCACAGCGGGTCGATGGTCTCGTCCACGCCCACGGCATTGACGCCGGTCTCGCGGGCATAGGCGGCCAGCTTCTCACCTGCGCCCTTGGGGAAACCGATCACCGGCACGTGCGGATAACGGCGCTGCATTTCGGCCGCGATCCTGGCATTGGGGGCGATGACCCAGCGTTCGAATTCGGCAGGAGCAAGGCTGCCCGACCATGAATCAAACAGCTGCAGGCCTTCGGCACCGGCCTCGACCTGTCCCGAAAGGTATTCGATGGTTACCTGCGTGATGGCATCGATGATCGCCTGGAACTGGCCGGGATCGCGATAGGCCAGCGCACGGGTATCGTGATGATCGCGGCTGCCTTCGCCTGCCACCATGTATGTGGCAACCGTCCATGGGCTTCCGGCAAAGCCCAGCAGCGTCGTCTCAGGGCCGATCTGTGCCTTCACCTTGGCCACCGTCTCGTAGATTGGCGAAAGGCGCTCAGGCACCGCGACAAGGCTTTCCAGCGCAACGTCGAGCAGGCGAGGAGACAGGTCCGGGCCTTCGCCGACGAGGAACTTGAGATCCTGACCCATCGCATAGGGCACGATCAGGATGTCCGAGAACAGGATCGCACCGTCGAAACCGAAGCGGCGGATCGGCTGCACGGTCACTTCTGCCGCGGCGTCAGTGTCATAGACCAGCGCCAGGAAACCGCCCTTTTCCGCGCGCAACTCGCGGTATTCGGGCAGGTAGCGCCCCGCCTGGCGCATCAGCCAGATCGGCCGACGGGAGAGATTCTCACCCTGAAGAGTCCTGAGAAGAGGGCCGGGCATTTCGATCCAATCCACTAAAATAGATTCTTAGAATCAGGTTGAAGGTGTTTGTTGGCCCTGTGGAAACCGGGGATTGCGTGTCACTGCCCGATTTGTGAGTCCGCTTCCACACTTTTTGCTGTTCGCGACTCTGGACAGCACATGAGTCAACGCGAAGTTCTCACCGCTCTCCACAGGCTGGGGAAAACGCTGTCCACTTGTCCACAAATGGTCCTGAACAGGACTCGGATCGAGGGTGAATCTGCGGGTCAAACTTGTCCCTGACTCTCTCCCGTGGTTTATCGGTCCTGTTTCCACAGGGTCATCCCGGCCCTGCCCGGATGTCCACGGAAAGCCCGCCAATGCAGCGCCTGCACCTGCACCTCCTGTCGGATTCCACCGGTGAAACGCTGGAAATGATCGCCAAGGCGGCGCTCGCGCAGTTCGATGGCGCAGACGTCGTGCGGCATTTCTGGCCGATGGTGCGTTCGATGCAGCATCTCGATCGCATCATGGGCGAAATTGCCGCAAATCCGGGACTTGTCCTGTTCACGCTGGTCAATGCCGAAACGCGCGAGCGACTGGAACAGCGCTGCATTGCCCTGGGCCTGCCGATGGTCCCCGCGCTCGATGCGGTGACGGATGCGCTGCAGCAGCAGCTCGGCGTTCAGGCCAAGGGTCGCCCCGGCCGCCAGCACATGATGGACGAGGCCTATTTCGCCCGCGTCGATGCGATCCAGTTCACCATTGCCCACGATGACGGCGTGAACTGGGAAAACTGGGAAGAGGCCGACATCGTGCTCGCCGGCGTTTCGCGCAGTTCGAAGACGCCGACCTCGATCTACCTCGCCAATCGTGGATACAAGGTGGCGAACATTCCGATCGTGGTGGAAAGCCCGCCGCCGCCGATGCTGTTTTCCCTGCGTCGGCCAATGGTCGTGGGCCTTACCACCAGTCCGGAGCGCCTGATCGCGGTGCGTCGCAACCGCCTCCTGTCCTTGAACCAGGCGCCCGAGACCGCATATGTCGACAACGAACAGGTGACGCGCGAAGTGCAGTACGCCCGCCGCATGTTCGCCGACAATGGCTGGCCTGTGATCGACGTGTCGCGGCGTTCAATCGAGGAAACAGCAGCGGCCGTGATCAATCTCTATAACGAACGTGGCGCTGCTGGCGGCAGCGGGGACGGAGCAAAACCGATATGACATTCGTGCCCCAGAAGCTGATTTTGGCCAGCCAGAGCTTCTCGCGCCGGATGATGCTCGAAGCCGCGGGTGTGCCCTTCGAGACGCGCACGTCCGATGTTGACGAAGCCGCGATCAAGCGCGAGCTGATCGGCGTCACCGGCTGCCAGATTGCCAGCGTTCTTGCCGAAGCCAAGGCTTTGGCCGTGTCGCTTGCCATGCCCGGACGGCTGGTGCTCGGCGGGGACTCGATGGTCGAAGTCTGCGGCCGTCAGTTCGACAAGCCGACGAGCCGCGAGAACGCTGCCGAGCATCTCGAATTCTTCTCAGGCAAAGACATGCACCTCCATTCCGCTGCCGTGCTGATGCGCGAAGGCAAGGTGGTGTGGAAAACCTGCGAGACCGCAAACCTGCGGGTCCGGGAGCTTTCTCCCGCATTTATCCAGAGCTATCTCGACAGGGAGTGGCCCGAGGTTTCGGGCTGTGTCGGCGTGTTCCGCATCGAGGCGCTGGGCGTGCAACTGTTCGAGAGAATCGAGGGCAGCCACTTCACGGTTCTCGGAATGCCGCTATTGGCGCTGCTGGGCGCGTTGCGTGAACAGGGTGAGTTGCCGTCTTGAAGCCTGACAAAGTTTCCGGGCCTTATGCCGAAGTGATCGGCGATCCGATCGCACAATCGAAATCCCCGGTGATCCACGGCTTCTGGCTGGAAAAGCTCGGCCTCGAAGGGCGCTATGATCGCGCGCATGTGAAGCCTGAAGGTCTCGCCGACTACCTTGCCGCGCGTCGCGCCGATCCTGAATGGCGCGGCTGCAACGTGACCATGCCGCACAAGCAGGCGGTGATTCCACTGCTCGACCGGCTGGACCCCTTGGCCGCGCGCATCGGCGCGGTGAACACCGTGGTGCCCGAAGACGGCGCGCTGGTCGGCTACAACACCGATGCGCCCGGCTTCCTCGAACCGCTGCGCGAAGACCTCGCCAGAACGCACTACTTCCGCATGGCCCGCGTGCTCGGCACCGGCGGCGCGGCGCGGGCCATCATCGCCGCGCTGGCGGACGAGCACATTGTCGTGGTGCTGGCCGGCCGCAATGTCGAAAAGGCCCGCGCCTTGCTCGACGAACTCGATCCGCAGGGCGAGCACCACGTCGCCCCGCTCGATCATTTCGCCGACGCCACCGATTTCGCTTTCGATGACCGCGAAGGCTGCTTCGACCTCGTCGTCAATGCCTCGTCGCTGGGCATGAGCGGTCAACCCCCGCTCGCCTTCGACATGACCCACGCCCCGCCGGGCTCGGTATTCTACGACATCGTCACCAGCCCGCTCGAAACCGAATTCCTGAAAGCCGCCAAGGCCGCCGGATTCCGCACGGTCGATGGCCTGTCGATGCTGATCGGCCAGGCCGACCACGCCTTCCGCCGCTTCTTCGGCGCCGTGCCGCCGCGCGGGCAGGCAGACAACGAACTGCGTGCGAGAATTCTGGCATGAGCAGGCCCTACATCCTCGGACTCACCGGCTCGATCGGCATGGGCAAGTCTGCCGTCGCGCTCATGCTGCGCGAACTGGGCGTGCCGGTATTCGATGCCGATGCCGCCGTGCACCACCTGCAAGGCCCGGGCGGCGAACTGATCCCAGCCATCGAGGAAGCCTTCCCCGGCACCACCGGCCCCGAAGGCGTCAAACGGCAGGAATTGGGCGCGAAGGTATTCGGCAATCCCGAAGCATTGAAGCGTCTTGAAGCCATCGTCCATCCTGCCGTTGCCCGCATGCGCCACGCCTTCATGGTAGAGCACATGGGCGAACCGCTCGTGGTGTTCGACATTCCGCTGCTTTATGAAAAGGGCCATGGAGCGGATCTCGACGCGGTCATGGTCGTCTCCGCCCCCGCCGAGGTGCAGCGAAAGCGCGTGCTCGCCCGTCCCGGCATGACGCCCGAAAAATTCGCCCACATTCTTTCGCTACAGGTGCCTGACGCCGAGAAGCGCGCCCGGGCGACCCACGTGATCAACACCGGCGTCACCCTCGCCGAGACGGAGGCCCAAGTTGCCGCGCTAGTTGCGGCCATCCGGGAAAAAAACCCCCGTCGGTAACCGTCTCACCCCCTTGCCAGTCCGCGGCGAGGGGTCCACATATTCTTCAATGCGTGAGATCGTTTTCGATACCGAGACGACTGGACTGGACCCGAAAAGCGGGGATCGGCTGGTCGAGATCGGCTGTGTCGAAATGGTCAACCGGGTGCCTACGGGCCAGGTTTTCCATTGTTATTTCAATCCTGAGCGCGACATGCCGGCCGAGGCTGAAGCTGTCCACGGCCTGTCGATCACATTCCTTTCCGACAAGCCGAAGTTTGCCGAACTGGCAGACGAGTTTCTCGCCTTCATCGCCGACTCGCCGATGGTCGCGCACAACGCCGGATTCGACTTCGGCTTCATCAACAACGAGCTGGAAATGTGCGGGCGCCAACCTGTCAGCCGGGATCGCATGGTCGATACGGTGGCGATCGCGCGGCGCAAGCACCCCGGTGCCAAGCTCAGCCTCGATGCCTTGTGCACGCGCTACGGCATAGATCGCAGCCACCGCACCAAGCACGGGGCGCTACTTGACGCGGAACTGCTCGCCCAGCTCTATGTCGAGCTGATAGGCGGGCGGCAGATCGGCCTTGAACTGGCGGCAGTTGCCGCAGGGGCAGCCGGTCTCGTCGTGGTGGAGGAGTCGATCACCGTCACCTCCAGCCTGACCCGCACCTTCCGTTCCCCGCGCCCGCACGCTGCGAGCGCAGAGGAGCTTGCCCGTCATGCCGAATTCATGGCGGGCTTTGCCGAGCCGATCTGGTCGCGCTGAAACCTTCCGGCTTGCCCGTGGGTTCAGTCAGACCGGGCGTCTCGCCCGAGTGACAGGAGAAGTGACTTATGGATATTCGCGTTTCGGGACACCAGGTCGAAACCGGCGCTGCGCTGCAGACCCATGCCGAGGAGCGCCTCGGCGCCATCGTCGACAAGCACTTTTCCCGAGCGCTTTCCTCGAACGTGACCTTGGGCAAGGCCCCGCACGGGGGCTTTCGATGTGACATCGTAACCCACGTGACCCAGGGCCTGATCCTCAAGGGCAGCGCCGTGGCGCAGGACGCGCACGTTGCGCTCGACCAGTCGGCCGAGAAGATCGAGAAGCAGCTGCGCCGTTATCGCCGCCGCATCAAGGACCGCCATGAAGGCGCCGATCACGCCCGCAAGGCAGACGAGGCCAACTTCGAACTGCAGGAAGCCGCCTACACCGTCTTCGCCCATGACGAAGCGGGTGAGGAAGAACCCGCCGACGCACCGCTGGTCATCGCCGAAACCCGCGTCGACGTGCCCACTGCCAGCGTCTCGGACGCAGTGATGATGCTCGACTTGCGCAACACCAATGCCCTGCTGTTCAAGAACGCCGGCACCGGGGTGCACAACATGGTCTATCGCCGTGGTGACGGATCGATCGGCTGGGTCGAACCCAAGTAAGGCCCAAGTAAGGACCGCCAGGCCAACCCGGCTCGCCACGGCGGGCCGGGGATGGCAAATGCAAGCCTGCGTACGGCCCAGGAACGTGCTTTGCGCTTGCCTTCCCCCGCATTCGGGAGCATGGCGCGCCCCAATTCACCGTGCCTTTGCACTCATGTGATACGTTTTACCGTATGTCGGCTCTGTTCCAACTCGATCCACAAGCTGTCCGCGTCATCCGCGCCGATTCCAAGCAGCAGATCCTTGCCGATCTCGCTGCCTGCTTCGCGTCGGTCTACGCGCTCGACAAGGAAGTGGTGATCGATGGGATCGAGGAACGCGAAAAGCTTGGCAGCACCGGCTTCGGCCGAGGCGTTGCCATTCCCCACGCGCGTATCGACGGGCTGGAACGTCCGGTTGCAGTGTTCTTCCGGCTCGAGAATCCGGTCGAATTTGCCGCCGCCGATGGCATGCCGGTCGATTGCGTGTTCGGTCTGCTCTCGCCCTCGCAGGCTGGCGCCACGCATCTTCAGGCCCTCGCTGCGATCTCGCGCCTGATGCGGGACGAGCGGATGCACGAGCGTCTGGTCTCCGCTACCGATGCCGATGCGATCTACGGCCTGCTTGTCAACGTCATCGATCGCGATGCCGCCTGAGGACGGCGCCGACAGCGCAAGCCTGCACTGGCGCGCGCTGGAAGGTCTCTACGCTTCGGCGCCGGTCAACAGCCTGTTCGAATCCCGCCTGGAAATCGTCGGCGAGGGCTTGTCCCGCATCCATTTCGATGTCTCGCCCTCGTGTTTTCATGCTGCTGGGGCGGCCCATGGCACCATCTACTTCAAGATGCTCGATGACGCCGCGTTCTACGCTGCGAACACGCTGGTTACCGACCGTTTCCTGCTGACCACATCGTTCAACCTGTTCTTCAGCCGCCCGATCAAGGGCGGGCGCGTCACGGCGGAAGGGCGCTGGGTCTCGGGCCGGCGCCGCGTGCTCGTGGCCGAAGCGCGCCTGATCGATGAGGAAGGCGAGGAAGTGGGGCGGGGAACCGGCACGTTCCAGCGCTCGCGCATCCCCTTGTCCAGCCTCGATGGCTACAACGCCGGCCTGCGCGCCGCGCTCGCCTGATCCGCAGTGACGGAATCGCGCCTTCCGGCACACCTCGAAGTCCAGGGAATCATCCGTGCGGTCCAAGCCGAAGGCGGCTTTGCCATGGTGCTGCACAAGGGCGAACGCGATGGCGGAACAGTCCTGATTGTTATCTTGGAAAATCAGTCTCTTGGCATTCTTTACGAACGCATGCCCGACGTTGATGGACGCCGCAAATGGCGGGTTTCCAAGTCACAAGTAATTGATAATAAGCAGGAATTCGAAGACTATCTGAGCCGCCGAATGCAGCAGGATCCGGACGTGTGGATAGTTGAACTGACCGTCGCGGATCGCGAACGGTTCGTCCGGGACAACCTTTCCGCTGGCTGAACGCGGGTTGACTCTTCCGCAGCGCACAATAAAGGCCCCATACCGATTTTTGCGCAGGCGGTGACGGACGGCAGCAAGGCCCGACGCACTGGCACGCAGACGGGGGGCAACCGACATGGCCCTTCGGCGATTGACCGACACGCGGCATCGTTCGCGCACACCGGCCTTTTGTCGCGCCATGGCAGGAAGCTCACCGCCCATTGACGACAAAGTATGAGCACGAAGTTCAAATACGCAGCCAGCTTCAGCATTGCTGCGACTTTCATCACAACGCTTCTCAGCACTGGCGGATCCCACGCCGCCGCTCAAAGCCTCAACACCCCGGCCGCGATCACCGCGACCTTCATCTCCCAGCCCGTCGTTCAGCCCACCCCGATTCAAGCCGTTGCCACCGCAACGCCCGGAGCTGCCATCGAAGCTGAAGCCGCCGACGCGGATTCGCTTGCCGAGCTGGTCGAGGACACCCCGATTCCCGCCACACTGTCGAACGAGCTCGAGTGCCTTGCCGGCGCCGTCTACTTCGAAGCAAAGAGCGAAACTCTTGCCGGACAGCTTGCCGTCGGTCGCGTGATCGTCGCTCGCGCCAATTCCGGGCGCTTTCCTTCGTCGTACTGCGGCGTGATCTACCAGCCCTCGCAGTTTTCGTTCGTTCGCGGCCACGGCATGCCGGCAATCAACCGCGACAGCCGCGCCTGGCAGACGGCCGTGCGCATCGCCAAGATCGCCGATGAAGGCCTGTGGAAGAGCCCGGTAGAGGGCGCAATGTTCTTCCACGCGGCGCACGTCTCACCGCGCTGGGGCAAGACCCGCATCGCGCGCGTCGACAGCCATATCTTCTATCGCTGATTTCAGCTGCCTTGGACGGCAATGAAAAGGGCCGGTCCCCGATGCGGGGCCGGCCCTTTCTTCTTGGCGTCTCCCTCGCCGTGGCGAGGGACGTAATCAATCAATGTCGGAAGTGGCGCATGCCCGTGAAGACCATGGCCAGGCCGGCCTCGTCGGCGGCCTTGATCACGTCTTCGTCGCGGATCGAGCCACCGGGCTGGATCACGCAGGTCGCGCCTGCTTCCACCGCCGCCATCAGGCCATCGGCAAACGGGAAGAACGCATCCGAAGCAACGGCAGAGCCTACCGTGCGCACTTCGGCAAAACCGTGGGTTTCAGCCGCTTCCTTGGCCTTGGCTGCCGCAATGCGCGAGCTGTCGCGGCGATTCATCTGGCCCGCACCGATACCGGCGGTGACGCCGTCCTTGGCATAGACGATCGCGTTTGACTTGACGTGCTTGGCCACGGTCCACGCGAACAGGGCGTCTTCCAGCTCCTGCTCGGTCGGGGCGCGCTTGGTCACGACCTTGAGGTCGGCCTTCTCGATCTTGCCGGCATCGCGATCCTGCACCAGCAGGCCGCCTGCGATCGGCACCGTCGTCAGGCCCTTGCGATTGGCATCGGGCAGGCTGTCGATCAGCAGCAGGCGCAGGTTCTTCTTGCGCGCAAAGGCTTCCTTGGCCGCATCGTCGGCGCCGGGCGCCACGACCACCTCGGTGAAGATTTCGCAAATCGCGTTCGCGGTCGGCCCGTCGAGCGGAACGTTGGTCGCCACGATGCCGCCGAATGCCGAAACCGAATCGCACTCCAGCGCGTCCTTCCACGCATCGAGCAGCGTATCCGCCGTGGCGACGCCGCAGGGATTGGCGTGCTTGACGATGACCACGGTCGGCTTGGCGCCGGCGAACTCCGCCACCAGTTCCAGCGCGGCGTTGGCATCGTTGTAGTTGTTGTAGGACAGCTCCTTGCCCTGCACCTGGGTTGCCTGTGGCAGGCCGGTGACGGCAGGATTGCGCGGCACATAGAGCGCTGCGTCCTGGTGCGGATTCTCGCCATAGCGCAGCGTCGTCACGCGGGTGTGCGCGGTGGCGAGGACGGGCGGGAAGTGCTCGCCCTGGTCCACGGTGGCGAACCACTGCGAGATCGCCGAGTCATAGGCCGCCGTCGCCGCATAGGCCTTGGCCGCCATCTTGCGCCGGAAGGCCAGCGTCGTCGCGCCGCCGGTCTGCTCCAGCTCGCCCAGGAACGTGGCATAGTCGGCAGCGTCGGTCAGGATCGTCACGTAATCGTGGTTCTTGGCGGCAGAGCGCACCATCGAAGGTCCGCCGATGTCGATGTTCTCGATCACCTCGTCGCGCTCGGCACCCTTGGCCACGGTCGCCTCGAAGGGATAGAGGTTGACCACGACCAGATCGATCGCGCCGATCTGGTGTTCGGCCATGGCGGCGGCATGTTCGGGATTGTCGCGCACGGCCAGAAGGCCACCGTGGATCGTCGGGTGCAGCGTCTTGACGCGGCCATCCATCATTTCCGGAAAGCCGGTGTGCTCCGACACGTCCTTCACGGTGAGGCCTGCATCGCGCAGTGCCTTGGCTGTGCCGCCGGTCGAAAGCAGCTCGACGCCGCGCGCTGCCAGCGCCTTGCCAAGATCCACAAGACCGGACTTGTCGGACACCGAAAGCAGCGCCCGCTTGATCGTAACCTCGCTCACGTGGGAATTCCTATCTATCGCATCTTCTTCAGCAGCCAGGAGAAGCTCTCGCCGCTGCGGGGAACCTTGGCCGTCACGACCAATTGCCGCGTGCCGATAGGCCTTCCGAGCCCGTCTGCCCAGAGGGATTCCTCTATTCCGACCGCATCGCGGCCAGAGCGGAACTGCCACAGGCTGCCGTCTGGCAGCGATAGCGTCACGCCTTTGCCATCCGCGCTGGCGGCCAGTTCGATATGGGGCCCGAGATGAAAGCGCAGAGCAACGCCGATCATCCCGCGCTTGCCCTTGCGCCCCGACGGCACCAGCAGGTCTTCGCCGCGCAGCTCGGTCCCGTCATCGCGCAGGATCAGGATGCGGCGGTGGGTCAGGCCGTAGCGGCTGACGTAACCGTTGTGGCTCGCCTCGATCCGCGTGGCGCCGGGCCCTGCACCTTCGGCCGAAAGCGTGCGCCGATCGACCTCGACCTCGGACACGCCTGAACCCAGCTTGCCGTTGATCAGCACTGCGGTGGAATTGAAATCGTCGATCGTCAGCGTCGAATGCGCTGCCGTCGCGCGCAGGCCCTGTTCAAGCCGCAGCGGGATCATGCCGCCGGCAAAGGCCGCGCCGCCGCAGTTGACGATCAGCCGCTCCGCCCCGTGGCTCAGCTCGAATGCGAGCGTCGAAGCACAGCCATCGCGCGTATGCCGCGCCACCGGCGGGGGCCCCGCATCGAACTGCAGCACCGCCTTGCCTGCCGTCGCGCGTTGGTAGCCCCACTGCCGCGCATCGCGCAGGGGCCGCGTGCGGACGCCGCTGGCGCGCACCAGCTCCTCGATCCGCTCGGCCGGGACAGCGCCCGCGCCCTGCCAGTTGCCAAGGCCGCCATCGCCGTGAAGCAGCGCCAGCAGGGGCGGCACCAGCAGCGTCAGCATCGTCTGGATCTGCGGTAGCGGTTCGGCCCGGATCGCCTCGTAGCAGGCGCGCAGGTCCACCAGCAGCTCGATCGCCTCGATCTGGCAGAGCGGGCTGCGCGACAGCACGCCGCCATCGTCACCCACCAGTTCGCCCAGCGCCTTGACCAGCCCGGCCTCGCCATAAAGGCGGCGCGGCTTGCCATCGGCCATGAGCAGACCGACCGCGACCAGCGCGCACCAGCCTGCCACTTCGGAAAGCCGGTCGTCAGCCTTGGTCACGCGGCGGTCGAGCCAGCGTGCCGTGTCCTCGATCGTGTGCAGCACCCGCGTCCGGAACGCGCGGTCCTGGCCCGAAAGGATCAGCGGCGCGTGGACCATCCAGTTCAGCAGGCGGTGGCCGACATTGCCCACGTCCCACGCCGGCGTCGGGTCCGGCTTGGGATTGGCGGCCAGCCAGGTCTGGAGAATACGCTCGGCCACTTGTGCGCATTGTGCCCGCGTGCCGCCCGATTCAAGATCGCGCAGCCAGCGGAAACCATGGACCATCCGCTCGAACGAGGGCGACAGGCGGGGCCCCGAAAAGGCCGTGTCGGCGATGGGTGACTTGTAGCCGTGGACAAGGAAATGCCCGGCGCGCAAGGCCTTGCCCGCTGCGGCATCGCCCGGCAGCGGCGGCGTGACCGTGGCCGTCAATCGCGTGCGGGCGCGCTTGCGGAAAGGATGGATCGCGCTGGCCGGAAGTCCCAGGCTGTAGGCGAACCGCACCAGCCTGTCGCCCGTGCCGATGGCGGGAGGTGCGAAATCGGCAAGGGCAAGCGCGCGCCCCGGCTCGATCACCGCCGGGTCCGGGCGGTCGTCGTCAAGCGCCACGTAGCGGCTGCTTGCCTCGGGCGTCGGATCGGCCAGCGGTTCCTCCTTCGTCGCATCGAGCGGGATGGCGGGCGTGGGAGCAGAGCGGCCAGCACCTGCCGGGCGACTTCCAACATCCGGGAAGCCGCGTGTCTCCATGTCAGGCGGCCTCACCCTGCCCGAGGGCCTTCAGGGCGGCGATGTTGGCCGCATACTGCGAAGGGCCGCCCTTGAACGTGGCGGTCCCGGCGACCAGCACGTCGGCCCCGGCTTCGACGCAGGAGCGGATCGTGCGTGTGTCGACCCCGCCGTCGACCTCGAGGTGGATGTCACGGCCCGACTTGTCGATCATTTTCCTCACCGCCTCGATCTTGCGAAGCTGGCTGGAAATGAAGCTCTGCCCGCCAAACCCGGGGTTCACGCTCATGATCAGGACCAGATCGACGTCATCGATAAGGTAATCGAGCATCTTCGCCGGGGTTCCGGGGTTGAGCGAAACGCCCGCCTTCTTGCCAAGGCCCTTGATCGCCTGAACCGTGCGATGAATGTGCGGGCCTGCTTCGGGATGAACCGTGATGATGTCCGCCCCGGCATCGGCAAATGCCTGAAGGTAGGAATCGACCGGCGAGATCATCAGGTGCACGTCAAACGGCTTGGTCGTGTGCGGGCGCAGCGCCTTTACCACCATCGGTCCGATCGTGATGTTGGGCACGAAGTGGCCGTCCATCACGTCGACGTGGATCCAGTCTGCCCCGGCTGCATCGATTGCGCGCACTTCCTCGCCCAGCCTGGCGAAATCTGCGGAAAGGATCGACGGCGAAATCAGCGGGGTCATCTGGTCATCTTCCTGCGTCGGGTGGCAGGCAGATTGGTAAACGCTCATGCGCTCAGGCATAGCCACCCCATCCCTTGCGCTTACCTTTCGCGAATCGGCGGAACAAGCATTATCGGCCTCATTATCCACACGGAATGTCCCGCTTTGGAGGCGGTTGCTGGGATGAACGGCGGGCGAGCCAAGGGTTCAGCCACTATTCACGGCACGAATCTTACTTAACGAACCAGCCAACCGCCGTTATTGGAATCGGCGGGGAAGAAACGAGGCGCTGCGAGAGCTTTCATTGGAAGCGCGTGGATCAAGCGGTTGCCGCAGGAAACATCGAAATCGGGGCTTTTTGATATGACCAAGCCGAGACGGCTGCGCGCTGCGGCCGCTTTGACTGCCACTGCACTCGCCGCCACTGCAATGGGTGGAAGCACTGCTGCCAGTGCGGCTGGCCCGAACTGTGCAGGGCCGGTGAGCGACACCTGGATCAACGTCACGATCGACGGCGTGCGCAACGGCAACGGACTGATGGCGGTGACCCTCTATGCCGACGAGCCGCGCAAGTTCCTCGTCAAGAAGGGCTCGATGTACGTCGGCCGCGTTGATGCCACGGCGCCCGAAACGCGCATGTGCCTTTATGTGCCCAAGCCCGGCGTCTATGCGCTCGCCGTCTATCACGACGAGGATGCGAGCCGTAACATCAAGCGCAGCGGGGTTCTCGGCCTGCCCGAGGAAGGCTTCGGCTTTTCCAACAATCCGCCGACGATCGCGAGCATTCCCTCGTTCCGCTCGGTCCGCCTGAACATCTCGAAGTCGGGCCTGTCGACCCGGATTCATCTTAAGTATCCGTGAACGCTTGCCTCCTCCCCTCCCGCAGGCGGGAGGGGTTGGGGGTGGGAAGCTGGTGTATTACTCGCCCGCAGGCACGCCGATATCCGCGAAAGTGCGCGCCAGGTGCCATGGCGCCAGTTCCTCGGCCAGCGCATGGGCGCGCGGATCGTCGACGTCCATCCACCACGCATCGTCGATGTCCATGGTGCCCGCGCGTCCTGCATCGGCGAGCCGTTGCATGCCGTCCGAAAGGCTGCCGGGCTTGCCTTCGGCAATCGCCTCGTGGATCGCCCTGGCCAGGTCCGGGGTGGCCAGAAATGCCCCGCAATCGACCGCATCATAGGGTGCGATGGTCTTGCCGATAGCGGTAATCATGCCGTCGTCATCCATCTTGACCCAAGTCGCGTCCTCGGGATCGACCAGCGGGTTGTCGATGCGGCGGTCAACCGCCAGCGTCACGGCGCAGTCCGGCCGGTGTTCGTGGATCAGCCGCTCCAGAATGTCGGCATCGAACATGTGGTCGGCCATCATCAGCAGATAGTTGCCGTCGCAGCGCGTGGCCCCGGCCATGACCGAATGGCCGTTGGGCGTGGACCAGTTGGTCAGTCGCACCGGCACGATCTCGATGCCGGCGCGCATCGAAAGGTCGGCAAGAAAACCTTCCAGAAGGTCGGCCTGATGGCCGGTCACCACGACGACGCGCGTAACGCCGGCCTGCATGGCCTGCCGCACGCCGATTTCGATCAGCGGCACGCCCGCAACCGGGGTCATCGGCTTCGACGGGGAAAGCTCGGCAAGGCGGCTGCCAAAACCGGCAGCGATGATCAGCGCATCCATGGTCGCTTCGGGTAAAGCTTTAGGAGCCAAATGAAAAGGCCGACCAGACGAAACGTCGGGCCGGCCTTTCAATCCGTCAGGGAAGCTGTCGCTTATTCAGCGGCGAGCTTCTCGACCGAAGCGTATTCGTCGACCATCTGGGCGGCGACGTCGTCGTTGAACTGCTGCGGCGGGTGCTTGCAGAAGTAGGCCGACGGGCCGATCAGCGCACCACCTTCGCCACGGTCGAGCGCGACCTTGCAGCAGCGGATCGCGTCCATCACGCAAGCAGCCGAGTTCGGGCTGTCTTCAACCGACAGGCGCAGTTCCAGGTTCATCGGAACGTTGCCCCACTGCTGGCCTTCCATGCGGATGAAGCACAGCTTGTTGTCCTTCTGCCAAGGAACATAGTCCGAAGGACCAACGTGGATGTTCTCGTCCTCGAGACGCGTCGCGAGCATTGCCTGCACGGCCTCGGTCTTCGATTCCTTCTTGCTGCCCAGACGCTGGCGGTCGAGCATGTTCATGAAGTCGGTGTTGCCACCGGTGTTGAGCTGGTAGGTGCGCTCGACGTTCACGCCGCGAGCAGCGAACAGGCTGGAAAGCACGCGGTGAACGATCGTTGCACCGACCTGCGCCTTGATGTCGTCGCCGACGATGGGGATGCGCTTCTCGCGGAACTTCGCTTCCCATTCCGGGGTCGAAGCGATGAACACAGGCATGCAGTTGACGACGGCGACGCCGGCTTCAAGCGCGCATTCCATGTAGAATTCGGTGGCTTCCTGCGAACCGACGGGGAGGAAGTTCAGGAGAACTTCGGCGCCCGATTCCTTGAGAGCCTTGACGATGTCGGCCTGGGTGGCTTCGGGCTGGTCGGCCACGATGAAGCCCTTTTCGCCGACCGAGGTCATGTGCGCGGCAACGCCGTCCGACACGCGGCCCATGATCACCTTGCCGCCGGTCATCGGGACATTGGGCTGGAACACGGTGGTGTTGTTCGGCGCGGCGAAGATCGCCTCGGCGATGTCCTTGCCAACCTTGCGCGCATCGACGTCGACGCCGAGCACGAAATCGACGTCACCGGCGCCATAGCCGCCAATGCGGTCGTGGATGAGGCCCTGCGACGAATTGTTGTTGCGATAGTAGGCTACACCCTGCACCAGCGAGCTAGCGCAGTTGCCCACGCCGATCACGGCGACCTTGATTGGCTTCATGAATAACGATCCCTTCAGACAGGCGCCCTGCGGCGGCTGTAATCAAACTGCCTCAAAATACCGAAATGCCATCGAATGCAAGCCGAATCCTCAGTCCGTCAAGACGAAGCGGGGAACCGCCGGTCATGGCAGACCTTGCAATCCCCACTCCCTGCTCGCAATCGTGCCGCCTGCGCTGCACCAAAGGGTGGGCGCGCAAGCCACAGCAATTTCCGATGGGACCGCGCCCTTAACGGAAAAAAGCTGCCAGCGATAGCCCGTTTCGCCAGAAGCCCTTCACAAGCTGGTCACAGCGTCGGCAACCGTTGCAATATGGTCACCGAGATCGGCCAGGTTCATCAGGGTCCGGGTGCCCGGAACCGCCCGTTCGAAATCTTCCGGACCAAAGGCATCGGTCAGAAGAGCACGAAAACGCACCCGTGCGGCGGCCGCGATGTGGGCGTCGTTCGGTGAATCTCCGGTGAACAGGAAGGCGGAGCGGTCGATTCCGAACCGCTCCTCGATCGCTCCGAAGTGCGGTTCGCCCTTGGCAAAGCCGGGATCATCCATTGACGGGGCGCGATAGCCCAAAGCGCAATCGACCGGCCAATCGCTCGCCAGACGCTCGACATATTGCTCGAGGTTGTTCGAGGAGATGACCACGAGAAGGCCGGAATCGCGCCACCGCTGCAGCAGCGCGGCCGTGTCGGGGGCAATGGCAATCCCGGTAAGGTAGCCGTCCTTCCAGTCCTCGAAGCGCTGCGCAACCGGATCGGTGTCCTGCCCGGGGTAAAGCTGGCGCAACTGCTTTTCGAATGGCAGGCCCGAGGTTGCGAAGTAGGAGCGGCGGGCCAGCGCAAACGGCGTGCCGAATGATTCTTCCATCAATTGCGCCGCACGGTCGGCGTAGTCCTCCATCGTCGGCACCAGCGTACCGTCGAGGTCGAACACCAGAACGCGGACATTCTGCTCCTGGCTCACGCGGTCAGGCTTTCGCGGGCCACGGCGAGGTCCTCGGGCGTGTCGACTTCGAACCACTTGAGGCCGGAGAGCCAGCGCACCTGCGGGGCGGTCGCCTCGTCCTGCGCCAGTTCATGCAGCACCATCTCGACCGAAGCAGTGGCGAGGTCCTTGGTTTCGCGGACCCTCTCGAACGCGGCCCAGTATGCGTCGCGGGCTGACTCGCGTACGAACGTCGTGCCGATATAGGCGCCGTCATACCTCGGCAGGGTCTTGGAAATGGCCTGCAGCGCGCCGTCCTTCTCAATGACCTTCATCTCGTCGGGCAGGACCGGCCGTTCCCGCTCGCAGGCGACCGCCACAGTAGCGCCCGCCGCTTCGGTGGTGAAATGGCGGGTGTACATGTCGGCGGGGAAGAGGTGGTCGGCGTTGGTCAGCACGAAGGGCGCGTCGCCGATGAGCTCCCGCGCCGCACCCAGCGAGGTCAGGTTCCCGGCTTCGAGCTGCGTGTTGCGCACGGTCCGCACCGGGGCACCCGGCCACTCGGCAGCGATGTGATCCTCGATCAGCTGCGCGCGATAGCCGGTCACCACGATCACGTCGTCGGCCACCGCAAGCAGGGCTTCGATCGCGAAATCGAGACAGGTGCGCGAGGCGACCGCCATCAGCGGCTTGGGCAGGGACTCGGTCGCGTCGCCGAGCCGACTGCCACGGCCCGCAGCAAGGATAACACCTTTCATGTTTTCTCACGGTTCCTTGTTGCGGTCGTTGCTTGGGCTAATTTGGGGGAAGGCGGCGCATCGCGCAAGGGGTGGGGCTGATTGGTGCCGCGTTGCAGCACCAAAGGGTGCCCGAGTTCGCACCAGGTTACCTGCAAGTTGTGCCAGAGTTGCCGGGGAGTTGCCCGGAAGTTCGGGAGAGTTGGAAATGCCGGGTCAGAGCTGGCGCATGTGCGGCGGAAGCAGCAAGCCTTCGCTGTCGGCGGCAATCAGCGGCGCGCACCAGGCCACTGCGCCAAGCCAGATGCACAGGCCGCCGAGCAGCATTCCCGGGAGGACCCAGGCAAGGCCCAGGAGGCAGAACACGCAGGCAACAAGCACATAGACGTCGCGCTTGAACAGGCGCTCCAGCGTCAGCGTCACGCTCTGCAGGATCGGACGACCTTCCAGCCTGCGCTCAAGCGCCGCGCGCAGAACATCGAAGCTGCCGCGCTTGGGGCCGATACGGACAAGGATGCTCATGGCCACGATGCCGCAGACCAGCAACACCACGCAGGCCAGGGCAATCCAGCCATAATCCAAGCCATAGGTGCGGATGACGCCGGTCATCAGCCCGATCACGAAGCCGAGATTGGCCACCATGTCGCAGGCGGTATCGAGCAGCGCACCGCGCCGGCTCATCGCCCACGAGACGCGGGCAATGTCGCCATCGACGCAATCGGTGACGGAAACCGCCTGGAACAGGAAACCGCCCAGGGCCAGCCATTCCACGCCGCCCTGTCCCAGAATGACGGCCATCACCATGGCCAGCGCCAGGGTGAACCAGGTGATGGGGTCGGGACCAAGGCCGAACTTCATCGCCAGCGCGGACATGCGGAACGAAATCGGCCGGTTGATCCAGCGACCTACCGGTCCTTCAGTGGGCTTCAGCGTCGCGCGCAGCAGCGCCAGGACGGTGGCATGGTCGCTCTCGGCGCGAATCAGCCGTGGATCGCCGCGGACCAGAACCAGCGCCGGATCCTCGCGCAGGGCTTCGAGCGCGGCCTTGGTGGGCTGCGCATCGGCTGGCAGCAGCGCGGTGCCGGATGGCAGCGGCGCAGACGGTGCGGCGTAGGTGATCTGCGGCAAGGGGCGCGCGCGCATCGTGAAACTGCGCTGCCAGTCATCGGCGACCGGAGAATCGGCGAGAATCACGATTGCGCTGGCGCCTGTGAGATCGGCAAGAATCACCGCTCGTGCCACGCCGCTGATGCCACCGATGCGGCGGCGCAGGTAGGGACTTGCCGGAATCGCGACGGAAAACGGGGTATTCAAGCGTGCGTGCCTCATCCAGAGCCATCAGGCCCTTTCCACGGCCTATAGACACGGCTACCTGATGCGCCAAGCCAGCATCGTCGGGATACTTGCTGGCTGGCCAAGGCATTCAAGGGGTCGCAAGGGTGAACGCGGGAAACAGGACCGGGGCAATCGAGCGGCCCAAGCGTCCGCGTGAATTGCAGGACAGGCTGAACTACCATCTCTACCATCCGCTGGCGTGGCGGCTGGCGCGGATTCTTGCGCATACGCCGCTCACCCCCAACATGGTCTCGGTCTTCGGCGGCCTGCTCGTCGTGGCGGCAGGCGTGGTCTATTTCAACATGGATTCGACCGGCGGCCCATGGGCGCTCGGCTGGCCGATGGGAGCAATGCTGGGCATGGCCCTGCATATGAGCTGGCACGTGGTCGACGGTGCCGACGGCGATCTGGCGCGGATCACCGGCAGGACCAGCCCGATTGGCGAGATGGTCGACGGCATCTGCGACTATGCCAGCCATATCGTGCTCTATGTGCTGCTTGCCTTCGTGCTGACCCGGCAGATCGGGTCCGGGCAGGCCTGGGCCTGGACTCTCGCCGCAGGCGCCAGCCACATCGTGCAGTCCAATCATGTCGAGGTGCAGCGCCGGTTCTACCAGTACTGGACCTATGCGGTCCCGTGGCTGAACAATGCCAAGGACAACAACGCCGGCCTGTTTGGGGAAAAAACCCTGTTCGCGCGCCTGTTCGAGCCGATCGCGCGCGGATACCTGTTCCTCGCCGCCGGGATGACGCCGCACGCCCGACAGATCGACGAAGCAGTGCGACAGGCGCTGGCAGCGGATGACAAGCCAAGGCTCGCTGCCATCCGTGCGGAAGTGGCGCGCGAGCAAAAGCCGCTGCTCGATTTCCTCAAGCTGCTGGGCCCCAATCCGCGCGCGATCGTGCTGGGGCTGGGCATGATTGCGGGCAGCCCGGTCTATTACTTCTTCTATCAGGTGGTGGTGCTCAACCTGCTGCTGCTGATCTCGGTGCAGCTTCACAACCGCGCCGCCAAGCGCACGGCATCAAGGATCTGATCAGTTGATGCGGTAGCGGTTGAGCGAAAGTACGCCTGGCTGCGCCTTGCGCCAGACCATCACGAAGCCTGCATAGAACAGCAACGCGATCATCGGCGCCATGGCGTTGGTCACGACGGGATGTGCGTCGGCAAGAGCCGTGCCCCTGGCAAGGCCGCCAAGCCATATGCCCAGCAGCACTGCCGCTCCCGCTGCAAGCACGGGAATCGCGGCGTGGAACGGATGGGGTCGCACACCGAGGCCCGAAAGCCAGTGGCGCCGCATGTAGGACGCGACCAGCGCTGCCAGCAGCATGGCCAGCGCCGCGCCGAGAATGCCGTACTCCGGGGTCAGCAGCGGGATGGCGAGCCCGGCAATCACGATCAGGATCAGGTTGACCTGCAGGGCAAGCGCCGGGCGGCGGTAGTAGAGGATAAGCTCTGATACTCCGAATGCGCCGTTGACGGTTTCGGCCAGCACCATCGCCAGCAGCGCGGCATAGCCGCCTGCATAGTGGGCGCCGAACAGATCGAGCAAGGCCTCGCCGGTTGCCGCCATCAGCAGGACCACGCCAAGCTGGATGGTCAGGATCACGCGCGTTGCCGCCGCCGTGGCCTTGCCGGTGGCGATATCGCCATCGGTCATCATGGTGCGGGCCGTGAGCGGGGTGAGGATGCCGTCGAAGGCCTGGCGTACCTGCAGGATCGGCGTGCGCAGCTGTCGCAGCACACCATAGACACCGACCGCTGCATCGCCGAGCAGGAAGCCGACGAGATAAAGGTCGATGCGCTGGGCCAGCGTGGTCAGGAAGTCGCTGCCGCTGGCTGGCATCAGTGCGCGGACGCGGCGGAGCAGTTCGGACGGGTGCGGACGCCAGCGTCGCAAGCCAAGCGGACCGAGGCAGTGCCGCGCGCCCCACAGCGAGAACAGCGCAAGGGCGATCGATCCGGCCCAGTAGCCGATGATCATGCCGGTCTGTTCGAAGCCCAGATACCAGGCGCCGAAGGCCACCGCGGTCATCACATAGGGTTCGACAAGACCGCGTGCGATGACCTCGTAGCGCATCTTGTGGGTCCAGCGCGTGGCAGCGAGTGCAATATCGCCAGTGATCTGGCCGAGCACGGCAGGGGCTATCAGGGCGAGGGCAAGGCGCAGGCTTTCGGACACGAGGCCATCCGGCAGCGCCTGCGCGCCCAGAACCAGCAGCACCGAGACCGCCATTCCGGCAAGCGCGGCAAGCAGTAGCGCATCAAGCAGGACATGGGTGGCGCTGCGCCGGGCATTGTCCGGCGTCGTCTCTTCCAGCCAGGGAAAGATCATGCGCTTGAGGCCCAGGCTGGCGATCGGCACGGCAAGTTCGACCATTGCGCTGGCCATGGTGAACACGCCGTAGTTTGCCGCACCATAGAGCCGTGCGCCGACATAGAGGAACGATGCGCGCGCGGCGAAGCGGATGACGAAGCTCAGGGCGTTCGATCCCGCGCCGCGCGCGATTACTGTCTGTGAGCCCCGGTCTGCCGTCATTGCGCCCGCGCGCTTGGCGACAAATGCGCGCTGGCGCAAGGGTGCCGGGGTGCGTGGAGCGCGGTCAGGCCGGGTCGCGCTTCATGGCGACAAGGCACAGCAGCACGACGCCGAGCGCCAGAACTTCCATCACGCCCCAGGCAAGCCATTGCGAATGGTTGTAGAGCCAGACGCCGATGGCGGGTGCCGCGATGTAGGCCGCGCCGTTCACCGAAGCGACGATGCCGGCGGACTGGCCCTGTTCGGCCGGCGAAACGGCAAGGCTGGCGCCCGAGGTGAAACCGGGGCGGAACAGGCCGAAGCCCATCGAAGCAATGGCAAAACCGACTGCTATGGTGTGAAGGTCACGGCCCATGGCAACGGGCACGATGCCGGCAGCGGCCAGGCTCATTCCCCACAGCGTTGAGGTTCTGGGTCCGAGGCCAAGCATGGGGATCAGCCCCCACTGCGCGAGCAAGGTCGCCACCGCGCCGCACATCAGCACGAGGCCGACCGGGCCCGCGCCCGCATCGGGATCACCCCTCAGGCCGAGCCGGTCGAGCAGCAGGAAGCCGATGACGCCAAGCAGCATGGCCTGCGCGTGTCCGCCCACCAGACCTGCCGCAAGCCATGCCCGCAACCGGCGGTCGGTCCAGCGCAGACGGTCGATTACCTGATGCTGCGGCTCCGCTTCGGGCAGTTCGTCGGGACTGCCATCGGGATGATCCTCCACCATGCGAGGATTGGACGAGGCGCTGAACGGCGCCGACATCACCTCGCCCCGCGCGGCAAAGCGGGGATCGTCATCGGGCAGTTGCGTGCGCAGCAGGACCAGCACGATCACCCCGAACAGCGCGAACATGGCAAAAGGGCCGACCAGCCCGAGGCCGGGCAGGATCAGCAGCGGAGCAAGCGCGGGGCCCAGGACCGTGCCCAGACCGAAGCTCGAAGCGACCAGCGACAGCGCCTTGGTCCGCTCGGCACGGCCGGTGCGGCTGGCGACATAGGCCTGCACAGCAGGTGGCGCGGCCGATCCGAAGCCGCCGTACAGCGAACGGGCGATGGCAAACAGGATCATGGTCAGGCTCGCGCCGAACCAGCCATCGAGGCCGAAGTGGAGGATCGCCCCGCACAGGGCGAATGAGGAAATGAAGCCGATAACCCCCAAGGCCATCATCGCCTTGCGCCCGCGACGGTCGGACCGGCGCGCCCAGTAGGGGGCCATGATCACCCAGAGCAGCGCCGACCAGGAATAAGCGAGGCTTACCCAGACGTCGGCAATGCCAAGGCGCGTGCCGATCGAGGGCATGACCGATTGCATGGCAGTATTGCCCGCCGCCGTGACCAGCATGACCGCAAAAAGCAGGGCCATGCGCTCTTTCGGCAGGCGGATGGCACCCTCGCTCATGCCTTCACGCCCAAGGCGGGGATCGAAATTGTCCACGGCTGGTTCATCCAATGCTGACTAGGCCGGGCGAACGGTGCTTGCAATGGCAGGCCAAATTTGCGACCCGCTTCAGCCAAGCTTGACCGGCAGAGGACCATTTCCTGCAATGACTTCGACCCAGGTGGCGCGTGAGCCTCTTCTTCAGCGGGCAAAACGCAAGGTGGAACGCTTGGCTGGGCCGGCCGGGATTTTCTTCAAGGGCTTCCTCAAGCACCCCGCCATGGTGGGCGCAATCGTGCCGTCTTCGAACCGCACGATCGAGCGCGTGCTCTCGGTGGTCGATTGGGAAGAATGCCGCCTTTTCGTGGAATATGGCCCGGGTGTCGGCACCTTCTGTCGTCCGGTGCTGGAAAAGCTGCGCCGCGATGGCCGCCTGATCGTGATCGACACGAACCCCGATTTCATCGCCTACCTGCAGAAGACGATCGGGGACAGCCGCTTCATCGCCGTGCATGGTTCGGCTGCCGATGTGGAAGAGATCGTCAAGGCGCATGGCTTCGACCATGCCGACTACGTGCTTTCCGGCCTGCCGTTCTCGAACCTGCCCGAAGGCGTCGGCCCTGCGATCATGGGCGCAACGCATCGCGTGCTGCGCCCGGGCGGCGCGTTCCTCGTCTATCAGTACACCGCGCGAGCGCGCGATCTGATGGGCCAGTTCTTCCGCCGCATCGACAAGGGCTTCGAGCCGCTCAACGTTCCGCCCTGCGTGATCAGCTGGGGCTGGAAGGAATAACCCTTCAGTCGAAGATCGAGCGGATTTCCAAAGTGTTCGGTCCGCCGAGCTGGCGGTAGACCGCCGCCAGCACCGCGATGAAATAGATCAGCGCGCCCGAGGTGATCGCGCTTGAAACCGCGGCTGTCAGCACGCGCTGCAATTCGCCGCCGGTCGTCAGCACCAGGACGACGCCGACCAGCATCATGGCCAGGCCATAGACCACCGCAAAGAGCAGGCCGAGAAGCACGAGGAAGGCCAGCAGGCGGCCCGAATTGCCCTGGGTCAGCGCCCACGAGCGGCGCAGGGCCCGGATCGGGTTGCGCTCGCCCTCGATGGCGAGAACCGGCGCGACGAGCGCCATGCGCAGGCTGCACCAGACCATCGCCACGAATGCGGCAAGGATGACGATCGCACCAATGGCCTGAACGCCGGTCAGCGCGGCCGCGCTCACCAGCACGAGGAACGCCATGCCAAGCGCACCACCGACGATGATCTGTGCCAGCACATAGGGCCCCAGCGCGCGAAAACCGCGCGCGATGGCCTGGGCAACGGTCGGCCGGTCAGGATCGGTCATGACAATGAGCACGGTGACCGTCCCGGCCATCTGCAGCAGCGTGACGATGATCAGCAGGGGCAGTGACGAAGTCCAGGCATCGGCCATGATCTCCATCATCCGGCCCGGCGGCGTGCCGGGCGCCATCTGCGGTTCGGGCACGAAGATCGAGAAGGCAAGGCCCGGCAGCAGGAAGAATACGCCGGCAATGGCCATCAACACATCGCGGTTCGTCGCAACGAGGCGCGTGGCGGTCTTCCAGGCAAGGCTGCTGTCAAGTTTGCTGTCAGGGCGAGGCGTCATGCCGTGCGCAATAGCAGCGTCGGACGATCACGTCGAACGTCAGTTTTGCGTGCCCAGCCTCTTGTCACCCGTCCGGCGCTGGGCCATTTCGCAGGCCATGGCCCGAAATGAGACTATCGAGATCCGGTGCGAAAGCGCGCAAGTGCCCTATCGCGTTGCGCTGGACGAAATGGCCCGGCGCAATGCCGCGATTGCCGAGGGCGGCGCACAGGAACTGATCTGGCTGCTCGAACATCCGCCGGTCTATACCGCCGGGACCAGCGCCGCGCCCGACGAACTGCTCGATCCGCGCTTCGAGGTGGTCGAGGCCGGGCGGGGCGGGCGTTACACCTATCACGGGCCGGGGCAGCGCGTGGGCTATGTCCTGCTCGACCTGCGCAAGCGGGCGCGGGACGTGCGCGGTTTTGTTCATGCGCTCGAAGGCTGGGTGATCGATACGCTGGCCGATTTCGGTGTCGAATCTTGGCGAGCCGAAGGGCGAGTCGGCATCTGGACGCATGGTGCCGACAGGCGCGAGGCCAAGATCGGTGCCATCGGCGTGCGCATCCGCCGATGGGTGACGATGCACGGATTTTCAGTCAATCTCTCGCCCGATCTCTCGCACTTTGGCGGTATCGTGCCCTGCGGGATCGAGGAATTCGGCGTGACCAGTCTTGCCGCGCTGGGCAAGGAGGTTACACCGGAAGCGTGGGACGAGGCGCTGCTCTCGCACCTCGATCGTTTTCTCGAACGTCTGGATACGCCGTGCCCGCCATCAGCCGCCTGATTAGTCACCCGATTGCACTTCTCCCGATTGCACTGGGGCTCGCGCTGGGCGGTTGCGGCAAGAAGGCCGATGACAAGGCGGCGACAGCAGCCGGTGCAGAGGTGCTGCCAGGAACGATCTCGGACGACATGATCAACCTCGATACGTCCACCGCATCTCCGCCACTGGCACCAGTCCACACCGAGAAGAAGAAGGCAGCAGCGCCCTCGGCAAGCGAGGCTGCTGCGCAAACACCGGTTGCAGGCGATGACGCCGCTGCGGCACCGGCAGCAGGTTCAGCTGATCCCGAGTAGCTGCCGCGCCATCCTCAAGTGCGGCTGATCGACCATGCGGCCGTTGTATTGCAGCGTGCCAGCGTGGGGATTGGCAGAAAAGAGTGCCACTATGGCGTGGGCCTCGGCCAGTTCCTCCTCGGTGGGGGCAAAGGCGGCGTTGATGATCGGTACCTGTGACGGGTGGATCGCCAGCATGCCGGTGAAACCATCGGCCTTGGCCGCTTCGGCGGCGCGGCGCGTGCCCTCTTCGTCACGGAAATCGTCGTAAAGCGTGTCGATTGCCCACACCCCCTTGGCATGGGACACCAGCAGGCACTGCGCGCGGATGAAACGGAAGGCATCCGTCCACGCGCCCGCGGCATCGCGCTTGCGGCTGGCGCCAAGCACGGCAGAGAGGTCCTCAGCGCCCCAGGTGAGGCCGGCAAGGCGTGGCATGGGCTCGTCGACGTACAACGGGATGGTAAGAGCCGAGCGCGCGGTTTCGCTGACCAATGGCAGGATTTTCGTGGCGCCGTTGGGCAGGCGGTTGCGTTGCTCGAGTTCGTAGATTTCGGCAGCGACCATGCGGAACTGGTCGGGGCCTTCGCACTTGGGCAGCATCACGCCATCGGGCGCGCCAGCCATGACCACGGCGAGGTCCTCGCGCCACAGGCCGGTCTCGATCGCGTTGATGCGCACCCAGCGCGCCAGCGGGCGGTTCTCGGTCACGTGCTGGCGGTGGATCGCAAGCCAGTCGCGAGCGAGGATGCGTGCCTGTGGCTTGGCCGCAGGGGCGACCGCATCCTCCAGATCGACGATCACCGCATGCGCGCCGGTGGTCATGGCCTTGCCCAGCTTCTTGTCACTGTCACCGGGAACGAAGAGCCATGATCTTGGCGGCATGCGGCATTGCTCCATTGGGTTTTGTTACTCGGCCGAGGCGGTTTCCTCCGCCAGCGTAGGATAGTCGGTATAGCCGACCTCTCCCGGGAAATACCATGTCTGTGGCACCCCCTTGTTCGGATTGATGTGCGCTCCGACACGGATGCGCTCGACCAGATCGGGGTTGGAGATGAACGGACGGCCGAAGCTGATCGCATCGGCCCGACCCGAGGCGACGTCGGCAGCCGCCTGTTCGGGTGTGTAGTCGCTGTTGAGCACCAACGGGCCGGTGTAGATCGAGCGTATCAGCGCGTCCTGCTGCGGCACGTCGGTCTGGCCGAAGGTACCATCCGGGCCGGGCTGGCGAAGTTCGAGGAACCCGATGCCGAGGTCCTGCAGAACGCGGGCCGCCTCACCGAAGGTCGCCGCCGGGTTGCTGTCGTCAGTGCCTTGCGAATCGCCGTTGGGTGAGAGGCGCACCGAGACAAGGTTCTTGCCCCAGACCTCGATCAGGCGCTCGACCACTTCGCGCAGGATGCGCACACGGTTTTGCGGGCTGCCGCCATAATCGTCGTCGCGCAGGTTGGTGCCATCGCGCAGGAACTGGTCGATCAGGTAGCCATTGGCCGCATGAAGCTGCACGCCATCGAAGCCGGCCTTCTTCGCGTTTTCCGCAGCAAGGCCGTAGTCATCGACAAGACGCGGCATTTCATCGAGGCGCAGGGGCCGCGCCGTGGCGAAGTCCTTCTTGCCCTCCGGGGTGTGCGCCTGTCCCGGCGCGCGGGTGGCCGAGGCTGAAACCGGCGGCTCGCCTCCCAGGAAATACGGGTGCACGATGCGGCCCATGTGCCACAGCTGCATCACGATGCGGCCGCCAGCCTTGTGCACGGCTTCGGTCACCGGCTTCCAAGCCTCGGTCTGTTCTGCCGACCAGATGCCCGGTGCGCTCGGCCAGCCCGACCCTTCGCGGCTGATGCCGGTGGCTTCGGAAATGATCAGGCCTGCGCTGGCGCGTTGCCGGTAGTATTCGGCCATGACTGGCGTCGGCACGCCTTCGCCGGTAGCGCGACCGCGGGTGAGCGGCGCCATAATGATGCGGTTCGGGGCTTCGATCGCGCCAAGGCGCAGGGGCTGGAACAGCGGTTCGTGCATGCTAGAGGACCTTTCCGAAGATGACGGGAAACGCCAGGTTTCCCTCTAAGTTTCTCTTTGCAACTGGATTAGGCTGCGCTCATGACGAATTCAAGTGACGCGGTCCTGTCATTTCGCCCCAGTCCCAAGCATTTCCTTGCCCTGCTGACAGGAAACCTTGCGTTGGCGCTGGGCCCATGGTTCGTGCGCATTGCCGATAGCGGGCCGGTCTCGGCGGGGTTCTGGCGGCTGGCACTGGCGCTGCCGTTGCTCGGATTGTTTGCATGGCGCAGCAGGGAGCCTCTGCGCGGCTATCCGCCGAAGGACTGGTGGTTCATCGTCGGTGCCGGCGTGGTCTTCGCGCTCGATCTGGCGAGCTGGCATGTCGGGATCGAGCGGACCAAGCTCGGCAACGCTACGCTCTTCGGCAATTCCGGCAGCGTGATCCTGATGGTGTGGGGCCTGGTGACGATGCACCGCCGCCCTCACTTGCGCGAATTTGCCGCAGTGGCCATGGCGCTGGGCGGGGCCGGGCTGCTGCTGGGCCGCTCGATGGAGATCGATGCGCGCACCCTGGCCGGAGACCTGTTCTGCATCCTCGCCGGGCTGTTCTACGTCGTCTACATCCTGCTGGTGCAGAACGTGCGCGAGCGTCTTCGCCCGTGGAGCCTGCTGTTCTGGTCAAGCCTTGCCGGTTGTCCGGTCATGCTCGGCACGGCGCTGGCGATGGGTGAGCCGGTACTGGCACACAACTGGTGGCCGCTGATCGGCCTGATGCTGGCAAGCCAGATCGTCGGCCAGGGCCTGCTGGTCTATTCGCTCGGCCATTTCCCGCCGCTGGTGATCGGACTGGTCCTGCTCACGCAACCGGCCGTCTCGGTCCTCGTCGGGTGGCTCTCGTTCAGCGAGGCCCTCGCCCTGCCCGACGCCATCGGCATGGCGCTGGTCGGCACCGCGCTGGTACTGGCACGGCTGGGCGAGGGAAAGAGCGCCTAGCTCAGCTACCGAACGGCTTCGCCCCCAGATCGCCCAGGCCGACCGTGCCGCTGGCCATGTCGAGCATGCGGTCGAGGCTCTTCTTGGCGGCGAGGCGGAGGCCCTCGTCCATCTCGATGCGCGGCTGCAGGTCGCGCAGGGCGAGGTAGAGCTTCTCCATCGTGTTGAGCGCCATGTACGGGCAGATGTTGCAGTTGCAGTTGCCGTCAGCGCCCGGCGCACCGATGAAGGTCTTGTCGGGGACGGCCAGTTCCATCTGGTGGATGATGTGCGGCTCGGTCGCCACGATCAGCGTGTCGCCCGGCATGGTCTTGGCAAACTGCAGGATACCGCTGGTCGAGCCCACGTAGTCGCAGTGGTCGATGATGTGCGGCGGGCATTCGGGGTGTCCGGCTACCGGAGCGCCCGGATGCTGGGCCTTGAGCTTGAGCAGCTCGGTTTCCGAGAACGCCTCGTGCACGATGCACACGCCCGGCCAGAGCAGCATGTCGCGCCCGAACTTGCGGTTGAGGTAGCCGCCGAGGTGGCGGTCCGGCCCGAAGATGATCTTCTGTTCGGGCGGGATCTGGGCGAGGATCGTTTCCGCGCTCGAGGAGGTGACGATGACGTCGGAGAGCGCCTTCACCTCGGTCGAGCAGTTGATGTAGGTCAGCGCGATGTGATCGGGGTGGGCTTCGCGGAACGCCTTGAACTTGTCGGGCGGGCACGAATCCTCAAGGCTGCAGCCGGCGTCCATGTCGGGCAGGACCACGATCTTGTCAGGAGACAGGATCTTGGCGGTATCGGCCATGAACTTTACGCCGCAGAACGCGATGACGTCGGCATCGGTCTCTGCAGCCTTGCGCGAAAGCTCGAGGCTGTCGCCCACGAAATCGGCAATGTCCTGAATTTCCGGGCGCTGGTAATAGTGCCCGAGGATCACCGCGTTGCGCTCCTTGCGCAGGCGGTCGATCTCGGCGCGCAGGTCGAGGCCGGAAAGATTCAGGGGCTGGGCAGTCATCGCATCAAGTCCTCTCGACCGGCGGAAGGCGGCCGGGCGAGAGGGGACTTAGGGTTCTCAGCCCGCTGCCGCAATACCTTCAGCAAGCGAAACGAACGGCGGGAATACGGCGAGCCCCATGATGACGCCGAACAGCACCACCACCGCAAGGGCGCTGAAGCGGGTGGCGGGATGCACCGTGCCGGTCTCGCGCAGGTCATGCATTGCGATGATGCCGACAGCGAAGAGCTGGAACGCACCTTCGACGACCGGCGTCAGCACGGGGCCGAGGATCGGCGCGGGCACGAGGCGGCCGATGGCCGGTTCGAGGATCAGGATCATCGCACCCATCATCAGGCGCCGGTGCCACTGCGTTTCGCGGCGCATGGCGATCGCGGCGATGACCATCGCGGCGAACAGCGCGGTGCCGATGTGCGTCAGCGCCAGGAAATAGGCGTTGCTGAAGAAGGGCGGCACGCGGTGCAGTTCGATCGCCATGCGACCAGTGAACATGCCAAGTCCGGCAATGAACAGGACCAGGGCGAGCGACACCCAACCGAGCTTGCGGTGCAGCGCGATGTTGCCGGTGAGTGCCAGCTGGTTCTGCAGCACGAACATGCCGAGCCATGACAGCATCGCCACACCGTGGAGATGGACCCACACCGGTGCGGTGGACGGTGAGGCCATCCCGCGCAGGGCCCATTGGCCGAACGCAAAGACGACGAACACCGCCATGCCGATGGCCATGCGGGTAAAGAAGCGCTGGTCGCGCGAGTACGGATAAACGGTATTGATTGCGGCGGTTGCCATAAGGTGTCTCCACCAGTCCCGACGCGCCCGCTAGGTGATTCGGTCCGATCTGGCGGTGATGTCAGTCACACTTGCAACCAATTTTGCGGAATTGGCGGTTACTTGTCGCCCGCTACTTGTCGAACGTGACCTCGACCTTGGCCTTGCCGTAGCCTGCCACCTGCAGCGGGATCGACAGGTTCTGGGCGATGGCTTCCCTGGCAGCTTGCCGCGCAAGGTTCATCAGCACCGGATTGGCCGCCTGCTGGACCGCCTGCGCCTCGGCAAGGCGGGTATTGTCGCGAGTCAGCTTGTCCTGTGCATCGCGGCTGATCCAGATGCCGTCACGCAGGTACTGCGCGCGCGCCTCGTCAAGATTGGGACGGCTGACAGTGAGCGGCGGCAGGCGCACTGAAAGGGTCTGTGCGTCCGCGTTCCAGGTCAGCCGGTCCCGACCGACCTGGGCAAGATTGATGGTGTAGTCGATCCGCGCCGGGATTACCGCGACCTGCTTGGAATTGACGAGGCCGAACAGGCGGGAGTCGTTGCTCGACACGACGGGAGCGAGTTCCGCGCTGAATACGGTCAGCTTGTCCTGCTTTTCGAACGCAACAAGGCTGGTGGCAAGCGGATCGCCAAGATCGTCGGGTTGCCGCCATCTCCATGCAAAGAACGCTGCCGCTGCAAGCGCAACGAGGAACAGGCCCCACGGCAAAAGCGAGATCCGCGCGAGGGAGGGCGCGGATTGCTGCGGGGAAGGGTGGGTGGTCAGGCCTGGATCATCCATGTCTCATCCTCAACCCGGACTCGCCCCTGTCGTTCCAGATCGAGCAGGTGGGCAAGCACCGAGCGGCCTGCTGCACCGTGGAGCCGAGGATCGAGGCCCTTGTACATGGCGCTGACGAACTCGGGAATGGCGTGCGGCCCGCCGTCCTCGAGCAGGCGCAGGATCTGACGCTCGCGCTGGCGGCGATGGCCGAGCATCCCGCGCACCAGCTGGCGCGGGTTGTCGATCTGCGGCCCGTGCGCTGGATAGAGCACACGATCGGAGCGGTCATGGAGCTTCTGCAGACTGGCCATGTACGCGGCCATGTCGCCATCGGGCGGCGAGACGACCGAGGTCGACCAGCCCATGACATGATCGCCGGTGAACAATGCGCCGCTTTCCACCACGCTGTAGCACAGGTGGTTGGAGGTGTGCCCGGGCGTGGCCACTGCTTCCAGCGTCCAGCCATCGCCCGAAATGCGCTCCCCATCGGCAAGCACGCGGTCGGGCATGTAGTCGGCATCGAACGCGGCATCGGCGCGCGGGCCGTCATCTTCCATCGTCAGCGGTGCGCAGCCGATGATCGGGGCGCCGGTGGCTTCGGCGAGCGGACGCGACGCCGGGCTGTGGTCGCGATGGGTGTGGGTGCAAACGATGGCGACAACCTTCGCACCGCCCACGGCGGCGAGGATCGCGTCGAGATGGCCCTGGCTTTCCGAGCCGACGACATCGTCCATGCCGTAAGGGCCGGGATCGATCACGGCCACGTCCTTGCCGGCGCCGACGAGGTAGGTCTGCGTGCCGGTGAAGGTATAAGGCGAGGGGTTGGGCGCAAGCACGCGGCGCACCAGCGGTTCGAGCTGTTCGGCGCGGCCGACGGGCCATTCGCTGCGGTCGGGGATCGGGGGCATCTGGGCCATGGCTGGGGTATGGGGACTGCGGTGCCGCCGCGCAACCGCACAAGTCATGTCAAATCGCCAGCGGCGACGTCACGACGTCGTCAAGATCACGCTGCGCTGGGATGATCCTCGACAGCGCGGGCGAGACGGTCACGCAGGCGTTGCACGGCACTGCCATTGGCAACGGCCTCGGAACGCCATGCCTGTTCGAGACGCTGAATGCGCTGGTAGAGGCGCTGGCTGTCATGAACCAGCGCCTGGACGTCTTGTGGCAGATTCGCGACGACTTCGGGGTCACTGTCCGGAAAGTTCGCGATCAGGCGGCCATGGCGGCGCAGTTGCAGTTCCGAAAGCTCACCTGCAAAATGGGCGCGGTGATTCAGCAGCCAGGCGAGGCAGTGCATCACCCGCGTAGTCGTGCGGAGCGCTTCGCAGCTTACCTGTACGCGCTGCAGATCCTCGTCGTGGGCCACGATCTGGTTGGTCTCGTTGCGTAGCCGGTCGAAGCGCGTGCGCACCTTATCGGCAAGGTCGAGGGCCTGCGCGTGAAGGGCGTCTATGATACGCGGGTTGAGGCTCGGCAACAAAGGCATGGATAGCGCATAGTCTTGTGGTCAGGCTTTCGCCAACAGGACAACGCTCGGATGCTTGTCCCGTTTCGTGAACGTTTCTTAACGGGACACCGCGCTTTTCGCCCTCATGTGAATCAAGTGCCTGATTCTAGGCGATGATATCGGGAATAAGATAGTCCTCGATCATCGCGATCTGGTCTTTCAGCAGCAATTTGCGCTTCTTGAGGCGGGCGATCTGCAACTGGTCGCGGGCGCCATTGAGCGAGAGCGCGTCGATCGCCGCGTCGAGGTCACGGTGTTCGATACGCAGCGCCGCAAGCCGCTTGCGCATTTCCTCTTCGGTCACGTTCCGCCCAACTCCTTCGACCCGGTGAACCGGTCGGCTTCTGCGACTTACGGCATAACCCGTAAAGTGCAACGCTCCGGCGCGGTTTGACTTGCAAGATACGGCCAATGTGGGAGCATGACAACGCGCCGCCTGTTCGAGTCGTGAAGAACCGGCTGAAAGGTTGCGCCGCCCCGCACGGGGATGGCCTCGTGCGGTTTTCTGAAGGGGGCTTTCCCTTAAGGAGGAAAAAGCATGGAATCGACGCACATCAGCGCACTCCAGACAAAGCACGCCGGACTTGAAAAGCAGATCCAGATGGAAATGTCCCGGCCCCTCCCTGACGATACGCTGGTGGCTCAGCTCAAGAGAAAGAAGCTGAAGATCAAGGAAGAGCTATCGCGCCTTCACTGATCGCGCGCCGCCTTCCAAGGCACCGCACGGAGCCGCCCCAAGGGGCGGCTCTTTTGCGTGAAGGCGTGCGTGAATAGCTATCCGCTCCACATCGGTTTCGCATCCGATTGTGCGCAACATTCCCAAACCGCACGCACTAGGCTAATCCATGTTCATGCTCAGTGCCGTCACCTCTGCTCGACAAATCCTGACTTCGCTGCACGAGGTCATGGCCTCCCGCGCCGGTGCCCAGGCCAAGCTGAACCAGATCGTCGAAGTCATCGGCGAAAATCTCGATTCAGAAGTGTGTTCGATCTACCTCCTGCGCGAGGGGATGCTCGAACTCTTCGCCACGCGCGGCCTCAACCAGGCGGCGGTCCACGTCACCCGGCTGGCCGTGGGTGAGGGCCTTGTCGGCACCATCGCTGGCAATGTCGAGACGCTCAATCTCGCCGAAGCTGCTGCCCACCCCGACTTCGCCTTCCGCCCCGAAACGGGGGAAGAAAAGTTCCACTCCTTTGCCGGCGTTCCGATCGTCCGGCGCGAACGCGCGGTGGGCGTAGTTGCGGTCCAGCACGTCGAGCCGCGCCGCTACGAAGAGGTCGAGATCGAGGCGTTGCAGACAGTGGCGATGGTTCTTTCCGAACTCATCGCCAATGCGGAGCTGATCGACGACGAGGAGACGCTGGGAGTCCCGGCCCACCTCACCGGTCCGGACCGCATCAAGGGCCTCACGCTCGTGAAGGGGCTGGCCAGCGGGGTTGCCGTCTATCACCAGCCGCGCGTCACCATCGAACATGTCGTTGCCGAGGATACCGAGGCTGAACGCCAGCGGGTCTACCTCGCGTTCGACAAGATGCGCGAACAGATCGACCGCATGGCCAGCCAGGCGGAGTTCGGCGTCGGGGGAGAGCATGAGGAGGTGCTCGAGACCTACCGCATGTTCGCCTACGACGAAGGCTGGTCGCGCCGGATCAACGAGGCAATAGATTCAGGTCTTACGGCAGAAGCGGCGATAGAGCGCGTCCAGCAGCGTACCCGCATGCGCATGCGCCAGATCGACGACCCGTTGCTGGCCGATCGCATGCACGATCTGGAGGATCTGTCGAATCGCCTGCTGCGGATCGTCTCGGGCCAGCTCGGCACGGCAGCCAGCATGGGCCTCAAGGGCGATGCCATCCTGATCGCGCGCAATCTCGGCCCTGCCGAACTCCTCGAATACGACCGGCGGCGCCTCAAGGGGGTCATTCTCGAGGAAGGCTCGCTCACCGCGCACGTCGTCATCGTGGCGCGGGCCATGGGCATACCGGTGGTCGGCCGCATGCGGGCGCTGCGTGGCAAGGTCCGCGACGGCGATCACCTGCTGCTGGATGGCGATCAGGGCGTGGTCGATGTCCGTCCCGCACCCACGCTGATCGAGGCGTTCGAAGCGCGCTTTGCCAGAAACCGCGAACGGCAGGCCCATTACGCCACGATGCGCGAGGTCGAGCCTTTCACCCGCGACGGCACGCGCATCGCCGTGCTGATGAACGCAGGGCTGCGTGACGATACGCCCATGCTCAACCTTACCGGCGCGGATGGCATCGGCCTGTTCCGCACCGAGTTCCAGTTCCTCGTTTCCGCAACTCTGCCTTCGCGCGAACGCCAGACCCGGCTCTATCGCGATGTGATGGACTCGGCCGGCGATCGCCCGGTGGTGTTCCGCACGGTTGATATCGGCGGGGACAAGGTGCTGCCCTACCTGCGCCACAACGACGGCGAGGCCGAAGAGAACCCGGCAATGGGTTGGCGCGCGCTGCGCGTGGCGCTCGAACGCGATGGTTTGCTCAAGGTGCAGGCACGCGCCCTGCTGGAAGCGGCAGGTGGGCGCACGCTCAACGTGATGTTCCCCATGGTCACCGAACCATGGGAGTTCGATGCCGCCAAGGCCGTATTCGACGGTCAATTGGCGTTCCTGCGCAAGCAGAAGAAGATCCTGCCCGAGGCGATCCGCTACGGGGCGATGCTCGAAGTCCCGGCACTGGCCGAGTGTCTTGACCTGCTGGCCCCGAAGCTATCCTTCCTGTCGATCGGCACGAACGACCTGACACAGTTCCTGTTCGCGGCCGATCGCGCCAATCCCAAGCTTGCCGAACGCTACGATTGGCTCAGCCCGGCCATCCTTCGCTTCCTGCGTCGCGTGGTGAACACGGTGGCGCCGTTCGGAACCGACGTGACGGTGTGCGGCGAGATGGGTGGCCGCAGGCTGGAGGCGCTCGCCCTGCTCGGCCTTGGCATCACGCGGCTTTCGATCACGCCAGCCGCTGTCGGGCCGGTCAAGGAACTCGTCCGCAAGGTCGATGTGAACGAGATTCGCGCGGCGATGGCTGGCTGGCTGTCCGAACCACCACAGGACCTTCGTTCTGCGATCGCGGAATGGGCCTCCTCGCGCGGGATCGAGTGCGACTGAGGGTGACGCAGGGGCGTTTCGTCGTCGAAATCCGCAATTCCTCGTCGAAAGCCGTTGACATTCGCAGGGGTGACGCGAACCCTGTTAACGGGTTGCAAAGCATACGCGGAAGACGGGAGTAACGCCTTGGCTGAAGCCGGCGGTCTGCAGGACATTACCAATATCGACACCACGCCCATGCCCGCCGGGCAGCCGGGCCGACAGAGCGTGGGTGAAATGCTGCGCGCGGCGCGTGAGGCCGCAGGGCTGGACATCAAGCAGCTCTCGCAGGCCACGCGGGTAACGACCCGGCATCTGCAGGCGCTGGAGGTGGGCGATTATGCCGCGTTTCCCGGAAGGCCCTACACGCTCGGCTTTGCCAAGAGCTACGCCAGGGCTGTCGGCCTGGATGACAAGGTCGTTGCCGAGGCCGTCCGGGCCGAGCTGGACCAGCAGGCGCCTCCGCCGCCGCCCCGCGTCATCAATCAGTTCGAGGTGGGCGATCCGGAAAAGACGCCTTCGCGGCTGACCGCATGGCTCGCTGCCGGTCTGGTCATCGCAATCGCGCTGGCGGGGTTGGTGTTCTGGCGCAGCTATTATCTCCCGTCGGCTGAACTGCCCCCGCTGGTCGGGCCGGAAGAGGCCAGGCCGGTCCCGAGCCAGGTCGCCGCCGCACCAGCGCCAGTTGCGTCACCAGCCGGACCGGTGGTGTTCACGGCCACCGAAGATCGCATCTGGGTGAAGTTCTACGACGGCACCGGCAAGCAGATCCTGCAGAAGGAACTGGCCAAGGGCGAAAGCTTCACCGTGCCGACCGACGTGCCCGAACCCAAGCTGTGGACCGGGCGTCCCGATGCACTTGCGATCACGGTGGGCGGGCAACCGGTTCCGCGCATTGCCGAGAAGGAAGGCATTGTGAAGGACGTTGCTGTCAGCGCAGCGGCCCTGCTCGCGCGCGGCACTGCTGCCGCCACGGCAAGTCCTGTGCCGACGCCTTCCGCGGCCGCCCCGGTCGCACGGCCTGCGCCGCGCCCCCGTGCGCAACGGCCTGTGGCGGCCAGCGAGCCGACAGCGGCTCCGGCGACGACCCAGGCTGAGGCATCACCGCCACCTGCCGCCCAGCGCTGAAGTGACGGGCGGAGGCGGATAAACCGCTGGCCGGTCTCGACTTGGTGCGGGCTATCGGGCAAACTTGAGGCGTTGATTGAGGGTGCGCGGGGGATCGTGCGCCGCTGAACGGGAACGACCATGACCATGACTTTCCGGCGTGCCGCGCCACTTGGAGCCATCCTTCTGGGGCTGACCGCCCCGATCGCCGCGCCGGTGCTGGCCCAGTCCTCTGCACAGAAGACCACTGCCACACCGGTCGATCCCGAAATGCGTCTGCGCCGGATCGAGGCGGAAATCCGCGCGATGCAGCGCAAGGTTTTCCCTGAGGGCGCCGGCAAGACTTTCGTTCCGGAAATCACTGCAGGGCCGACAACCACGACACCGGCTGGCGCGCCGGCTTCGTCAGCGGTGACTGACATTCTGGCACGGATGGACGCGGTCGAGGCGCAGATGGCACGACTGACGGCGCAGGTTGAGGAAGGGCAGAACCGTTCGGCCAAGATCGAGGAACGCTTGGCCAAGCTGGAGGCCGCTGCCGCACCGGCGCCTGAAGAGCCCGCGGCGACGCCTGCGCCTGTCGTCACGACAACGCCCGCTCCCGTGCCCGTGGCACCGAAACCCACGACACCCGCCGCCACCAAGCCGACCGAGACCAAGCCTGCGACGCCTGCCGCCAAGCCGGCATCGCCCTCGGCCGCGCGCGTGGCCGCAGTTCAGGCGATCGAGAAGCCTGCGACCGGCGATGCCGCGCTTGACGACTACAACTACGGCTTCCGCCTGTGGGAAGCCAAGTTCTATCCCGAAGCGCAGCAGCAGTTGCAGATCTATGTCGATCGCTATCCCAAGCACAACATGATCAGCTTCGGTCGGAACCTGCTGGGTCGGGCCTGGCTAGATGATGGCAAGCCGGGCACCGCGGCGCAGTTCTTCCTGCAGAACTACCTTGCCGACAAGAAGGGCGCGCGTGCGCCAGACAGCCTGCTGTATCTCGGGATTGCCATGGTGCGCCTCAAGGATACCGAAAAGGCTTGCGGTGCGTTCGCAGAACTGGCCTCGGCCTATCCCGATGAAGTCGCCGGTCGTCTCAAGGGCCAGTACGATGGCGCCCGCGCTTCGGTGAAGTGCAAGTAATGGACTCGGGAATAGCCTGACCGCTGCTGCTGCGCGTTTTGCCGCGCAGTGGGCAGCGGTCGCTCCGCATGGGCCGGTCGGACTTGCCGTGTCGGGCGGACCGGACAGTCTCGCCATGCTGGTGCTGTTCCACGAAGTTGCGCCGCGCAACTTTCAGGTGGCCACGGTCGATCATGGCTTGCGCGCGGAATCGGCAGGGGAAGCGGCGATGGTCGCTGCGATCTGCGCCGGGCGCGGCATCGCGCATCAGACGCTGACGCTTTCGCTGGAAAAGGGCAGCGCCGTGCAGGAGCGGGCCCGCGCGGCGCGCTATCGAGCGCTCGCCGAATGGGCGCAGGCAGAACGGCTTGCAGCAATCGTGACCGCCCACCATGCCGACGATCAGGCCGAGACGATGGTCATGCGGCTCAATCGTGGTGTCGGCTTGCGAGGCTTGGCAGCGATGCGGCCCGTTGCGCAAGTGCCGGGCGCCCCCAGGCTCAGGTTGCTCCGGCCTTTGCTGTCATGGCGGCGGGCGGAGTTGCAGGCTGTTGTAGACGTCGCCGGTCTTGCAGCTGCCGACGATCCGTCTAACCGCGATCCGGGCTATGAGCGGGTGCGCATGCGTGACGCCCTGACGTCAAACGAAGCGTTTGCCATCATGGGTTTCGCCCGCAGTGCCCGGAACCTTGCCGACGCCGATGCCGCTCTGGAATGGGTGGTCGACCAGCTCTGGGAGGAGGTCGTGGCTGCGAGCGAGGGTTTCACGTGGAACCCACCGTCGGGCTTGCCCGATGTGCTCGCGATGCGCCTGCTCGAGCGCGTGCTGGCCGCACTGGGTGCGGGTGCGCCACGGGGCGCGGAGCTGGTCCGGTGGCTTGGAATGCTGCGCGAGGGCGGAGTCGCGACACTAGGGGGCGTAAAGGGCGATGCACGGGCAAACGCCTGGCGGTTCACCTTGGCGCCCCCGCACGTGTCCAGATCCTGACCCTTGCACCATGCCCTATCGGCACAGGTCGCTGAAAAACCACATTCGCGCTATATTGCGAGTCACCCGATATTGAGAATCGGGGTGGCAATCCTACATTGCCTCCATACCCGCCCGCGTTTTCCGGGCGATTGCGGAAAGACAGCGATGAACGACGACCAGCCCCAGGGAAATCCGTGGATCAAGAGCCTCCTTGTCTGGGGCGGAATCTTTCTCGCGCTGTTGCTGGTGGTTTCGATGTTCGGGTCGCGGGTCGATACCAATGCGACGACAATCCCCTATTCGGCCTTCCGCTCGCAGGTCAGCGATGGTTTGGTCCGTTCGGTCGAGATCGCGCCCGAGCGCATCACCGGCACGCTCAAGAACGGCAGCCAGTTCGCGACCGTTCCGGTCCCCGGTGATGCCGATCTGCCCAAGCTGCTGCAGGACAACGGCGTGCAGTATGCCGGCAAGGCGGCCGAACAGCCGAACATGCTGATGTACATCCTGTTCAACTCGTTGCCGTTCCTGCTGATCCTTGGCGTTGCCTTCTTCGCGCTGCGCCAGATGCAGAAGGGCGGCGGTTCGGGCGCGATGGGCTTTGGCAAGTCCAAGGCCAAGCTCCTGACAGAGCGTTCAGGCCGCGTGACCTTCGATGACGTCGCCGGCATCGACGAAGCCCGCGAGGAACTGGAGGAAATCGTCGAGTTCCTGCGCGATCCCTCGCGCTTTTCCAAGCTCGGCGGCCAGATCCCCAAGGGTGCGCTGCTGGTCGGTTCGCCCGGCACCGGCAAGACCCTGCTGGCCCGCGCCATTGCGGGCGAAGCGGGCGTGCCGTTCTTCACCATCTCGGGTTCGGACTTCGTCGAGATGTTCGTCGGCGTCGGTGCGAGCCGCGTGCGCGACATGTTCGAGCAGGCCAAGAAGAACGCGCCGTGCATCGTCTTCATCGATGAAATCGACGCGGTCGGTCGTCACCGTGGCCACGGCCTCGGCAATTCGAACGACGAGCGCGAGCAGACGCTGAACCAGCTGCTGGTCGAGATGGACGGCTTCGAGGCAAACGAGGGTATCATCATCATCGCGGCAACCAACCGCCCCGACGTGCTCGATCCCGCTCTGCTGCGTCCCGGTCGTTTCGACCGCCAGGTGGTCGTGCCGATCCCTGACATCGAAGGCCGCGAGAAGATCCTGTCGGTGCACATGAAGAAGGTGCCGCTGGCGCCCGACGTCAACCCGCGCACGATCGCGCGCGGCACGCCCGGCTTTTCGGGCGCCGACCTTGCCAACCTCGTCAATGAAGCCGCCCTGCTGGCCGCGCGCCGCAACAAGCGTCTCGTTGCCATGCAGGAGTTCGAGGACGCCAAGGACAAGGTCATGATGGGGGCCGAGCGCCGCTCGATGGTCATGACCGACGACGAAAAGAAGATGACCGCCTATCACGAGGCTGGCCATGCCATCGTTTCGGTCAAGGAACCGGCATCCGATCCGATCCACAAGGCAACGATCATCCCGCGCGGCCGGGCCCTCGGCATGGTCATGCGCCTGCCGGAACGGGACAGCTATTCCTATCACCGTGACAAGATGCACGCGAACCTCTCGGTCGCGATGGGTGGACGCGTGGCGGAAGAGCTGATCTTCGGGCACGACAAGGTGTCGTCCGGTGCCTCTTCGGACATCCAGTACGCCACCTCGCTGGCGCGCTCGATGGTCACCAAGTGGGGCATGTCGGACAAGCTCGGGCCGCTGCAGTATGAAGACCAGCAGGAAGGCTATCTCGGCATGGGCGGTTCGCAGCGCCTGTTCGTCTCGGACGAGACCAACAAGCTGATCGACAGCGAGATCCGCGGGTTGGTTGACGGCGCACACGCCCGTGCGACCGACATTCTCAAGACCAACGAGGACAAGCTCCACCTCCTCGCTCAGGCCTTGCTTGAATACGAGACGCTGACCGGCGACGAGATCAAGGAACTGCTCGACAGCGGCAAGCTGGACCGACCGCAGAACCCGACGGGCACCGCCCGGCCGGTTGCGGCCCAGGGCTCGGCAGTTCCGCGCGCGGGCAAGAAGTTCGGCTCGACCAATCCGCAGCCGGCCTGATCCCCGGCCAGATCTTAAAGCGAAAGGGCGGGGGGCAACCTCCGCCCTTTTCGTTGAAAAAACCGCTCATCCTGAGCCTGTCGAAGGATGCACACGAAGCACCGGCGTCCTTCGACAGGCTCAGGTCGAGCGGGGGTGGGGCGCCTTATCCCCCCGCTTCCACGAGGATTACCACCGCGAACAGCATCATGGCGACGAAAGCGAAGAGGCTAAGGAACCACGTCCGCCACCATGCGCCGAACCAGGACAGGCCGTAAGCGCCGCGCAACTGCAGCAGCATGTGCAAGGGCGGCAGGAAAGCGAGCGCGGGTAGTCCGGGCAGGGCCAGCCTGCCCCCGACGGTCGCCACGATGCCCAGCAGCGTCATGAAGCACAGCGAATAGGTGACGAACACGGTGTGATCGTAAAGCCCGAAGCGGCGGCTGAACGGGAACAGCAGCCACAGGAACGGCACCGAGATCGGGATCAATGCCCAACTCAGCTTGTAGCTGTAGTTCTGCACCTTATAGAGCGCGAGGCTCGGATTGGCCTTGGCCTTCTTCACCGCTTCGTTGATCCAGCCGATATCGCTGGCAGTCTCGAGGCCGCTGGTATCGATGTTGCCGACGTTGATGCCGCTCGCCTTGACCTGCTCCAGCCCGGCGATGTTCTTGCGCGTTTCGGCAATTGCTGCGTCGATCTTCGCCAGCTCTGCGGCGTCGCCGCGTGCCGCGATCCGTTCGGCCTCGAGGACCGCCAGATCGTTGCGTTCCTGTTTGAGGCCCTGCTCTACCGTCGTATTCACGCTGGCACCAATATCGCCGCCCAGCGAATTGATCGTGGTGAACAGCGCGAACACGCAGAACAGGAACAGCGCGATCGGTGAAACATAGCTCGCCCGCCGTCCGTCGATGTATTCGCGGGTAAGCTTGCCGGGCTTGGTCACCAGCAGGGGCAGCGTGCGCCAGATCTTGCCTTCGAAGTGGAACACGCCGTGAAGCAGGTCGTGGAAGAACGCGCCGAGCGTCTTGTGAACGTGTGCTGCCTGACCGCAGGCATGGCAGTGGCTGCCGACCAGCGGCGTGGCGCAATTGAGGCAGGCCGATTCGTGGGTGTGACCGTCGGCCCGATGCTCGCCCGCCGTCGGCTCCACGGTGCGTGCCGCTGCCAGCGCGCCCGCCATGTCGCCCAGAGTCTCGGTGCCGTTCAAAATCTCGTTCCCCCTGTAACTTGTTGCAGCATAACGAGCGTGCGACGTTCTCGCCACACCCTTGAGACGGCGCGACAAGTGAGACGGCGCGACAAGTGAGACGGCGCGACAAGTGAGACGGCGCGACAAGGGGGAGGCTGATTTCACGGAACATTAACCTTGTCCGTGCAGTCCGGAGCCCAAGAGGGTAAGCAGCACGCGTGTACACGTCGCGGGATCAGATGATGGCGCTCGGTGGAGCGGGCGGGGGAAGCGGCTTCGGCCAGCGCACCACGCCGCCGCGCGCGCCCGTGCTGCCGACGCGCTGGGGTCTTCTGCACAAGACTGCCGAGCAATACCTGTCGCGCCACTGGCAGCGCCTGACTGCGCCGGTGGAGCGCGCTTTCGCCAGATTCGACCTTGTGCCCGATCTTGCCGAAGATCTTGGCAGCGCCCGCTGGTTCAGGGGCTTTGGCACCATGCTCGCTCTTGGCGCGGCGGCTGTGCTGATGTGGCCCAGCTTTGCCCCGTTGCAAGCCGCGCCGCTGACCTTGATGGACGATGCTGCGCAAGACGAGCTGCGTGTGCAGGGCATCCGCCCGCTCGCCTTCGGTGCGGACAACGGCCGACGGATGAACGCCACGTCCGCCGTCATCCCGCTTGCCGCCGCGCCCGAGCGTCCGAGCATCGACCTGACGGCAACGCTTGGCGCCGGCGACAGCTTCCCGCGCATGCTGCAGCGGGCCGGCCTTGCCAGCACCGACATCGTGCGCGTGCTCGACCTGGTGGGTGGGCAGGTCAAGCCCGGCGCAATTCCGGAAGGCACGCGCTTTTCCATTCGCCTGGGCGCGCGCACCAGCCCGGCGCAGCCGCGCCCGCTCGAGCAGCTGTCGTTCCGCCCCCGCTTCGACCTCGCGCTCGATATCCGGCGCAGCGGTGGCGCGCTGGCGCTCGCCAGCAACGCCATTGCCGTTGACACATCGCCACAGCGCATTCGCGGAATCGTCGGGGCGAGCCTCTATCGCTCCGCCCGCGCGGCAGGCGCACCTCCGTCTGCGGTGCAGGACTACTTGCGCACGATCGACGAGCACATGGCGTTCGAGGAGATCGCGCCGGGTGACGAGTTCGACCTGGTCTATGCCAATCGCCGCGCCGGCACGGGCGAGCAGCAGGCCGGCGATCTGCTCTATGCAGGCGTTGTCCGCGCCGGAAAGCCGGTGCTGCAACTCCTGCGCTGGGGCAGCGATGGGGCGTTCTATTCGCCGCAAGGCATGGCCGAGGGCGCGCAGGCGACCACGGGTTTCCTCGGTGCGCCGGTCAACGGCCGCATCACTTCGGGCTATGGTGCGCGCCGCCATCCGATCCTCGGCTATGTGCGCATGCACGCCGGGATCGATTTCGCCGCCAGCTGGGGGGCTCCCATCTATGCTGCCACCGATGGCCGCGTCAGCATTGCCGGGTGGCATGGCGGGCACGGCAACTACGTTCGCCTCGATCACGGCGGCGGCATCGGAACCGGCTATGGCCACATGAGCCGCATCGCCGTTTCGGCGGGCATGACCGTGCGGCGCGGGCAGGTGATCGGCTATGTCGGCTCCACCGGGCTTTCGACCGGGCCGCACCTCCATTACGAGATGTATCGCGCAGGGCAGACGGTGAACCCGATGTCGATGACGTCGATCGTCCAGCGCGCGGCTGTCGACCCGGCGCAGCTTGCCGCCTTCCGCAGCAAGCTCGCGCAGATCACGGCGATCCCGGCAAACCGCTCCCGATGATTGCAGCGGGGCGAGCCAGCGGCTAGGCCTTCCTGCCATGACGACTTATCCGATGACTCGCCTGCGCCGCACCCGTGCCACTGCATGGAGCCGCGCCATGCACCGCGAAGTGCTGGTCACGCCTGCGGACCTGATCTGGCCGCTGTTCGTAACCGAGGGGGAGGGCGTCGAAGATCCGATCCTGTCGCTTCCCGGCGTATCGCGCTGGTCGGTTGACGGCATCGTTGCGCGGGCCAGGGAAGCGGTGGCGCTGGGCATTCCGTGCCTTGCCCTGTTTCCGAATACCCAGCCCGATCGCCGCAGCGAGGATGGCAAGGAAGCGCTCAACCCGGACAACCTGATGTGCCGCGCGATCAAGGCGATCAAGCAGGCCTGCGGCGACGATATCGGTGTGCTGACCGACGTCGCGCTCGATCCCTACACCAGCCACGGGCAGGACGGCCTGATCGATGATGAGGGCTATGTCCTCAATGATCAGACCGTGGAAATGCTTGTCGGGCAGAGCCTCAACCAGGCTGCCGCCGGGGCCGATATCATTGCCCCGTCCGACATGATGGACGGCCGCATCGGTGCAATCCGCGAGGCGCTGGAAGGCGCTGGCCACATCAACGTGCAGATCATGTCCTATGCGGCCAAGTATGCCTCGGCTTTCTATGGTCCGTTCCGCGATGCGGTGGGTTCGCGCGGGCTGCTCAAGGGCAACAAGAAGACCTACCAGATGGACCCGGCCAACGCCGAGGAAGCGCTGCGCGAGGTCGAGATGGATCTGGCCGAAGGTGCTGACAGCGTGATGGTCAAGCCGGGCCTGCCCTATCTCGACATTGCGTGCCGCGTGAAGCAGACCTTCGGCGTACCCGTGTTCGCCTATCAGGTGAGCGGCGAATACGCGATGATCGAGGCAGCCGTGGCAGCCGGGGCCGCCGATCGCGATGCCATGGTTCTGGAAACGCTGGTGGCCTTCAAGCGCGCGGGCTGTTCCGGCGTGCTGACCTACCATGCGGCCCACGCTGCCCGGCTTATGGGCGCCTGAAGGACCAGATGATGTATCCCGACGTTTCGATCGTCCCGCTCAACGGCAAGACCCCGCGCATCCACGAGAGCGCCTTCATTGCGCCCGGCTGCCGGATCATCGGCGATGTCGAGATCGGGCCGGACGTTTCCATCTGGTACAACTGCGTCCTGCGCGGCGACGTCAATTTCATCCGCATCGGCGCGCGGACCAACATTCAGGATGGCAGCGTCATCCACGTCGACAGCCCCGCGCCCACCAAGCCCGATGGCTTTCCGACGATCATTGGCGAGGACGTATTGGTCGGTCATCTGGCCATGGTCCACGGCTGCGTCATCGAGGATCGCGGCTTCGTCGGCCTGGGCGCGATCGTGATGAGCGATGCCCATATCGAAAGCGACGGCATGCTCGCAGCAGGCGCGATGCTGACAGGTGGCAAGCGCGTGTTGTCGCGGCAGTTGTGGGGCGGCCGTCCCGCCAAGTACATGCGCGACCTCGACGATGCGGCCATCGCCGATATGCAGCGCGGCGTGCAGCACTACGTCCGCAACGGTCAGGCGCACAAGGCGGCGGTGCTTGGCACGACCGAAGGCTGACCTGCCACCGCCAGCGGCCTTGCGCGCGCTGGTCGATGCCGAGGGGCGTCTGGCGGTGCGCGTGACGCCGGGCGCGCGCAGCGAGGGCATCGAGATCGAGCAGGGGCGCGTTGCCGTGAAAGTCCGCGCCAAGCCCGAGGACGGCAAGGCGACGGCAGCGGTCGGCGAACTTCTGGCAAGGGCGCTGGGTGTTGCGCCGTCCAAGGTAGAAATGTTGCGCGGCGCAACTTCTCGGGAGAAGTTGTTCAGGATTCCGCCAGCCTAACTTTCAGAAGGTACCCTGAACGCAACGACGACCATCGCCGCGCTCCAGACGCTGGCGATCCACAGGCATCCCATCGGCAGGCGATCCTGCAGGAAAGCGCCGAGCACGGCACCGCCCAGCAGGCCAAGCCAGAGCTGCGCCCATGACGCCCATCGGCCATCGCCTTTACCCGTGATGCGGCGTGCCAGGCCAATGCCGAGCTTGACCAGGGCGCCGGTCATGTAGGTCAGGCCGACAGTTACTTCGCCATCGCGCTGGAAAGTGTTGTTCAGCGCACCCATCGCCAGCACCAGCGCCGCCATCATGAGCGTTCCGATCCCGGCACCGCGGGCCAATGCGCCGATCACCAGTAGCGCGGTCACCAGCGCCAGCACGGCGGGTTTGCGCATCGACCCCGCACGCTCGGAAACGAGCGCGCCACCCGTCACGCCAGCGATGAAGCCGCCGATCAACAGGGCCGGAAATATCGCATCATGCGGGGCAGTGCCAATCGCAACGCCAAGCCGCGTCGTATTGCCCGACATGAAGGAGACGAAGTAGGCCTGCGCCGAAAGAAACCCGACCGAGTCCACGAACCCGGCCATCGCAGCAAGAGCCATGGCGAATGTCCGGCGCTGGCGGTCGTTGAGGATCACGCTGCGCCTTCTAGCGTGCCTTTGCGCCGAAGGGAATCAACACGGGGAATCAGGCGCGCGCCATGCCTCGGGCCATCTGGCCAAGGACTTCGCTGAGCCCGACGGCAATTTCGCCGTCCTCCGGGGCGACATCGGCGATCGCCCGCGCCATGCAGTCGGCCCATTGCTTTGCCGTCTCACGCGTGATCGGGAAGGGCTTGTGCATCGACATCATGCACTTGCCGGGATGCGCCTCGAACCAGTCGCGCGGACCGCCGCTCCAGCCCGCCAGAAAGCCGGGCAGCGATTCCCGCATCGGCGCAAGGTCCGGCGCATGCATGGCGCGCAGTTCTCCAAACGCAGGATCGGTTTCCATCAGGTCATAGAAGCGGTCGGTGATGCGGCGCAGCGTTTCGATTCCGCCAAGGCGGTCATAAGGACTTTTCGCGGGGGCCTGGGTAGCCAAGGGAATGCTCCGGAACAGGGATCTGGAACCTTGCTTGTGCCCCCAACCAGCGCCGACAACATTGACCGCAATCAATCACTTGGACAATCACTTGGCGCTTCAGTTGCGATGGGGGAGTGCCTTGGCCGCCAGTCCTGCCGCCATTCCGCCAAGGACTGCCCCGATCGCCCAGTTGGTCGCCACCGCATCCCACTGGCGATAGCGGGTCCATTCGCCGCCGGTGCGCAGCGACGTCCAGGCGAGTCGTCCCAGCGCATAGGCCGGAGCGGCGAGCAACATGTTTGCCATTGTCTTCTCTCCCAGACGTTTTTCTGGAAACGGCAGGCAAGTGACTAGGTTCCGCAAGCTCAATCCGCGATCAGGCCCTTCAGCGTCTCGAGCCGGTCCGCTTCATGCGCGGGCTTGTCGCTGCGGATGCGGCTGATGCGCGGGAAGCGCATGGCGACGCCCGATTTGTGCCGCTTGCTGGCGTGGACCGAGTCAAAGGCGACTTCGAATACCAGCGACTTGTCGGTTTCGCGCACTGGGCCAAACTTGGCTACCGTATGCTGCCGCACGTAGCGGTCGAGCCATTTCAGTTCATCGTCGGTGAACCCGAAGTAGGCCTTGCCCACGGGTAGAAGTTCCGCGCCCTCGTCGGGGTCGCCGTTCCAGCAGCCGAAGGTATAGTCCGAATAGAACGACGATCGCTTGCCGCTCCCGCGCTGCGCATACATCAGCACGCAATCGATCAGCAGCGGATCGCGCTTCCACTTGTACCACAGCCCGGTCCGCCGCCCGGCGACGTAAGGGCTGTCGCGCCGCTTGAGCATGACTCCCTCGATCGCCTCGTCCCGGGCGCGGGCGCGCACTTCGGCAAGCTCGGCGAAGTCCCGTGCCTCGATCACCTGCGAGATATCGAAGCGGCCCTGGTCGAGCTTCGGCACCAGGGCTTCCAGACGAGCGCGGCGCTGCTCCCAAGCCCATTCGCGCAAGTCTTCGCCATCCTCGATCAGCAGGTCATAAAGACGTACGAAGGCGGGATAGTCGCTGAGCATAGCCTTCGACACGGTCTTGCGCCCCAAGCGCTGCTGCAGCGCGTTGAAGCTCGCCGCGCCACCACTCTCGCCACCCTGATGCACCCCGCGCACCAGCAGTTCGCCATCGAGCACGCAGGGCGTGGAAAGCGCTGCCGTCACTTCCGGGAATGTGCCGGAAATGTCGTCGCCACTGCGCGAATAGACGCGCGTCTCGCCGGCGACGTGGACGATCTGCACGCGAATGCCGTCCCATTTCCACTCGGCTGCGAACTCCGACAGCTCAAGGCTTTCCGCTTCGAGCGGGTGTGCCAGCATGAACGGCCGGAACAACGGGAGCAGGTCGGTGCGCGGAGGCGCAGTTCCGTTGGCGGCCCAATCGAACAGGGGCAGGTAAGGGGGCGCCTGTCCGTGCCAGTACTCCTCCACATCCTCGACGCTCACGCTGAACGCCTGTGCGAACGCGACCTTGGCGAGCCGCGCCGAAATGCCGATGCGCATCGCACCGGTGGCAAGCTTCAGCAGGGCATAGCGACCGTTGACGTCAAGACGGTCGAGCAGATCGGTAAGTACGCCCGGCGCGGTGGTACGTGTGGTTGCGTGCAGGGTTTCTACTACCTCCGCTACGGAAGGCGGAGGCAGCCGATCTCCCAATGGTTCCGGCCAGAGCAGGCTGGCCGTCTCGGCGGTGTCGCCAACGTAATCGCGGCTCAACGTCCACAACACGGGGTCCACCCGCTCGGCCATCAGCGAGCGGATCAGCCCGGCCTTGACTGCGGGGAAGTCCAGCCCATCGGTCAGCGCGGCCAGCGCCCAGCCGCGGTCGGGATCGGGTGTCTCGCGCATGTAGTCGGCCAGCAGCGCCAGCTTGGCATTGCGCGATGGCGTGAGGACGAGCGCGTCGAGCAGGGCGGCAAAGCGCTCCATCAGTCGTCCTCGTCCTCGTAGCCGACCAGCGCGAGGGCCCGCGCCTTGCGCTGCGTCAGTTCGCACCAGCGCAGCAGCGCTTCCTCGCGTCCGTGGGTGATCCAGGTCTCGGACGGATTCACTTGCGCGATGGTCTGGGTCAGTTCGTCCCAGTCAGCGTGGTCGGAGATGATCAGCGGCAGCTCTACATTGCGTTGCCGCGCCCGCTGCCGCACCCGCATCCAGCCCGAAGCCATGGCGGTGACAGGGTCAGGCAGGCGGCGGCTCCAGCGGTCGTTCAAGGCAGACGGCGGGCAGATCACGATGCCGTTGGCCAGCGCCGCCTTGGGCACCCCTGCCACGGCCTTGAGATCGCCAAGATCGACGCCGTGGTCCTCATACAGCCGGCACATCCGTTCCATCGCGCCGTGGAGCCAGATCGTGTCGTGAAATCCCGCCGCGCGCAGTTCGGCAATCACCCGCTGCGCCTTGCCCAGGGCATAGGCGCCGACAAGCACGCAACGCCCCTGATCGTTCTCGCGGCCACTCAGCAGCTTGGCCATTTCCTCGGCAATCGGCGGATGGCGGAACACCGGCAGTCCGAACGTGGCTTCGGTGATGAACACGTCGCAGGGCGTCACTTCGAAGGGCGGACAGGTAGGATCGGCACGGCGCTTGTAGTCGCCGGTCACGATCACCCGCTCGCCTGCGTACTCGAGCAGGATCTGCGCAGAGCCAAGGACATGTCCCGCCGGCACGAAAGTTGCGCGCACCCCTCCGGGAAGGCTGATCGTCTCGCCATAGGCAACAGGCGCCGCCCGGACCGCGCTATCCGCTTCGACACCATAGCGCAGCTGCATGATCGCCAGCGTTTCGGGCGTCGCCACTGTCCGCCCGTGACCACCCCGTGCATGATCGGCATGCCCATGCGTGACCAGGGCGGTATCGACTGGCCGTGCCGGATCGATCCACACATCCGCTGGAGCGACGTGGATGCCCATCGGCTCTGCCCTGATCCACGAAAATGCCGCTGCCATGCCGGAACAATGGCGGGCTCACGGGATTCGTTCCAGATGAACCATCGCCACAGGATTGCGCGCGCGGGACAGGCGAGGTTCAGGTCACCGGGTTAGCTTTCGCCCGCCCTCAAACAGACGATCCGGGAGACTGGCCATGCTCCGCAAAAGCACATTGCTCCTCGCACCACTATGCGCCGCTGTGCTCTTGGCAGGGTGCGACGGAAAGGAGAAGGAAACCGGACCGGATGTCTCGCCGACAGCGTCGATCCCGGCGATTGCCGGGGCCGAGCCGCCGGTTACAGCGGTGCCGCCCTCGGCCAATCCGCTCGCCAGCTTCGACCGGCTCGATGCCGCGCGCGATGGGGCGATATCCAGCGCGGAGTATGCACAAGGGGCGCAGACCCTGTTCGAGATGATGGACCTGAAACAGAACGGCAATCTCGACGTCGACCAACTCCGCGCGGGCTCTGCCATGCTGGCCGAGATCGACGGGCTGACTCCGCGGGACCTGCTGGCCGTCGCCGATGCCGATGGTGACGGCAAGCTGACCCTGTCCGAATGGATGGCCTTCAACAACGCCCGATTTTCGATGATCGACAGGAATGGCGATGGCATGGTGAGCCGCGCCGAATGGGACGCCCCTCATCCCGCGCCGCCTCGGGCGCCATAAAGGATGATCGAGAAGGGGCGGCACCTCACGATGCCGCCCCTCTGCTCGTGCACAGCTCTGGAGCCTATTCGGCTTCGTCGGCACTCGGCTCTTCGGTCGCCGCGCTTCCCGCCTTGCCCTTCCTGGCCTTCTTCTTGACCAGCTTTGGCGCGGCTGGCGTCAGTTCGAAGGACAGCGCGTCCTCCTTCAGGCTGACGTGGACTTCGCCGCCATTGGCCAGCTTGCCGAACAGCAGTTCCTCGGCGAGCGGCTTCTTGACCTTCTCCTGGATCAGGCGGGCCATGGGCCTTGCGCCGTAGAGCTTGTCGTAGCCCTTCTTCGCCAGCCAGCTGCGCGCGTCGGCATCGAACTGGATGTGGACGTTCTGTTCGGCCAGCTGCAGTTCGAGCTGCAGCACGAACTTGTCGACCACGCGGCTGACGACTTCGGGCGGCAGGTAACCGAACGGCACGATCGCATCGAGACGGTTGCGGAATTCAGGCGTGAACATCTTCTTCACCGCCTCGTCACCGGCGTCGGCCTTCGACACGTCGCCAAAGCCGATGCCCTGCCGCGCCATGTCCGAAGCGCCCGCATTGGTGGTCATGATCAGGACCACATTGCGGAAGTCCACCGTCTTGCCGTGGTGGTCGGTCAGGCGGCCATTGTCCATCACCTGCAGCAGGATGTTGAACAGGTCGGGGTGGGCCTTCTCGATTTCGTCGAGCAGCAGGACGCAGTGCGGCTGCTGGTCGATCGCATCGGTGAGCAATCCGCCCTGATCGAAGCCGACATAGCCCGGAGGCGCGCCGATCAGGCGCGAAACCGAATGCCGCTCCATGTATTCCGACATGTCGAAGCGCTGCAGCGGAATGCCCATGATCTGGGCGAGGCTGCGGGCAACTTCGGTCTTGCCCACGCCAGTGGGACCCGAGAACAGGAACGAGCCGATCGGCTTGTCCGCATCGCGCAGGCCGGCGCGGCTCAGCTTCATGGCCGAGGACAGCACCTCGATCGCCTTGTCCTGCCCGAAGACCAGACGCTTGAGATCGCGCTCGAGATGTTCGAGCACCTTCTTGTCGTCGCTGCTGACCGACTTGGGCGGGATGCGCGCCATCGTCGCGATGACCTGCTCGATCTCGCGGGCGGTGATCGTCTTCTTGCGCTTGTTCGGCGGCACCAGCATCTGCATCGCGCCCACCTCGTCGATCACGTCGATCGCCTTGTCGGGCAGCTTGCGGTCATTGATGTATCGCGCCGAAAGCTCGACCGCGGTCTTGATCGCGTCCGGCGTGTACTTGACCTTGTGGTGCTCCTCGAACGCGGTGCGGAGGCCCCGAAGGATCTTGATGGTGTCCTCGACGGTCGGCTCGTTCACGTCGATCTTCTGGAACCGGCGCAGCAGGGCACGGTCCTTCTCGAAGTGGTTGCGGAACTCCTTGTACGTGGTCGAGCCGATGCAACGGATCGTCCCGCCCGAAAGCGCAGGTTTCAGGAGGTTTGAGGCATCCATCGCCCCGCCGCTGGTGGCGCCAGCGCCGATCACGGTGTGGATCTCGTCGATGAACAGCACCGCGTGAGGCATCTTCTCGAGTTCCGAGACGACCTGCTTGAGGCGTTCCTCGAAGTCGCCGCGATAGCGCGTGCCCGCGAGCAGGCTGCCCATGTCGAGCGAGTAGATCACCGCTTCGGACAGCACTTCGGGCACTTCGCCTTCGACGATCTTGCGCGCGAGGCCCTCGGCAATCGCCGTCTTGCCCACGCCCGGATCGCCCACGTAAAGCGGGTTGTTCTTGGAGCGGCGGCACAGGATCTGGATGGTACGGTCCACTTCCGGGCCGCGCCCGATCAGCGGATCGACCTTGCCGTTCAGCGCCTTCTCGTTGAGGTTGACGCAGAACTGGTCGAGCGCGGTTTCCTTCTTCTGGCCCTTGGTGTCGGCCTTCTCTTCCTGCTGCTTCGGAGCCTCCTCCTCGGCGCCCTTGGGCGTGCGGCCTTCGACCTGGCGGCCGCCCTTGCCAATGCCGTGGCTGATGAAGCTGACCGCATCAAGGCGGCTCATGTCCTGCTGCTGCAGGAAATAGACAGCGTAGGAATCGCGCTCGGAGAACAGTGCGACCAGCACGTTGGCGCCCGTCACGGTGTCCTTGCCCGAGGACTGCACGTGAAGAATGGCGCGCTGGATCACCCGCTGGAACCCGGCGGTCGGCTGCGGATCGGCCTTTTCCTGGGTCTTGAGCGACTGGTATTCCTGATCGAGGTACTGGCGCACCACGTCGCCAAGATCCCCAAGGTCCACGCCGCAAGCCTGCATGACCTGCGCCGCGTCCGGATCATCGATCAGGGCCAGCAGGAGATGCTCGAGAGTCGCGTACTCGTGGCTGCGCTCGGACGCGTTGGCGAGCGCGGTGTGCAGCGTTTTCTCGAGACTCTGGGCGAAACTGGGCATGTTGCGGCTACTTTCTGGCTTGCGCCGGTGGGTTCTCCGACATGGAGAGTGCACACGCGTTATTAACCCGGGCTAAACCACGTGTGAGGGTGAGAACAGATGTCTGAAAGACACCCGTATATCGCGAGATATGGTAACGCCCTTCGGCAAAGGGAAGGGCGCGCGAATTCATCCTGCTTCGCCTGAGCCGGGCGGCGTTCGAAACAGCGCTTCTGCCGCAGCGCGATGGGCGCTCGCCTTGTCGCGATGGGCGACGGTGCGCATGATCTCGAGTTCGAGCAGGCGAATGCGCTCGTTCAGTTCATCGTGCGAATAGGGGTCGAGCACTTCGGTTGCCAGCTGGCTGGCCAGGTCCCCTTTCGGGCGAGGGCGCTCATCATGGTCCATTCCGGGCAGTTTGGGCATTGCAATGCCTTGCTGTCAACGCCTTGCATGGCTAGCCAGAGGCAAATTGGTATTCACAGGGGCAACAGCGGCGGATGAGCGGCATTCCTGCAACAATGACGGCAATTGGCTGGGACGCGCCCGGCGGGCCTGAAGTCCTGCGACCGGAAAGCGTCCCGGTTCCGGTGCCGGGACCGGGGCAGGTGCTGGTCAAGGTGGCCTTTGCGGGCGTGAATCGCCCCGATGTCATCCAGCGTCAGGGCTTCTATCCCCCGCCCCCCGACGCCTCGCCCCTGCCGGGCCTCGAAGTGTCGGGGCAGGTCGTCGCGATGGGCGAAGGGGTGACCTGGCCTTTCACCGGCACGATGGTCTGCGCCCTCGTGGCAGGCGGCGGCTACGCAGAGTACTGCATCGCCGAGGCTGCGCAGTGCCTCCAGGTGCCGACCGGCCTTTCCATGGCAGAGGCTGCCGCGATCCCGGAAACCCTGTTCACCGTCTGGCACAACGTGTTCGAACGCGGCATGGCGGCACCGGGCGAGACAATCCTCGTTCACGGCGGCACCAGTGGCATCGGTTCGATGGCGGTCCTGCTCGGCAAGCTGTTCGACGTAACGGTAATCGTCACTGCGGGCGGCCCAGAGAAGTGCCACCAGGCGCTCGAGATCGGCGCGGCCCATGCGATCGACTACAAGGCCAGCGACTTCGTGGAAGAGGTCAAGCGCATCACGGAAGGCCGCGGGGTCGACATGGTGCTCGATATGGTTGCGGGTGATTACGTGGCGCGCAATCTCAAGTGCCTGGCCGATGATGGCCGCCATGTGACAATAGCGGTGCAGGGCGGGGTGAAGGCGGAACTCAACATGGCCGAAGTCATGCGCCGCCGGCTCACGCTTACGGGCTCGACGCTGCGCCCGCGTTCAAAGGCCTTCAAGGCGGCGCTTGCGTCCGAAATCCGCGAGACGGTCTGGCCGCTCGTCGCCACCGGCGAACTGCGCCCGATCATGGACCGGACCTTTCCCCTGGCCGAGGCTTCGGCCGCCCACGCCCGCATGGAACAGGGCAGCCACATCGGCAAGATCGTGCTGGCGGTCTGAGCGCGCGGGAAATCGCACTGCGTGCGATGCCCACCCCCAACCCCTCCCGCCGGCGGGAGGGGGGATAAAGCACAGCCCTGACTCCCCTCCCGCCGGCGGGAGGGGCTGGGGGTGGGCATTGGCGACAGCCAACAAAAAGGCCGCCCCTTCGCAAGGGCGGCCCCTTTTCGTGTCGGCTCCAGCCGGACCTCAGCTGTCGGAAATGCCCTCGGCGCGGCGCGCGGCAAGCCATGCTGCCGCTTCGGCTTCCTGCGCGGCTTCCGATGCGGCCTTGGCCGAGGCCTGACGCTCGGCGCGCAGTTCCTCGATCAGCGCTTCACGGTCGGTGCCAAGGCGCAGCGCGGCTTCGCCGTTGTCCTCGATGCCAGCCTTCCTCGCGGCCTTGGCGACCAGCGAATCGAGTTCGCGCTGCGAACACAGGCCCAGCGTGACCGGGTCCTTCGGGTTGATGTTGCCGATGTTCCAGTGGCTGCGATCGCGGATCGCGGCGATTGTCGTGCGCGTCGTGCCGATCAGCTTGCCGATCTGCGCGTCGGAAACTTCGGGATGGTTGCGCAGGATCCAGGCGATGCCATCGGGCTTGTCCTGACGCTTCGAAACCGGGGTATAGCGCGGGCCCTTGGTGCGGCTGACGGCCAGCGGGGCACGCTGCATCTTCAGCTTGTATTCGGGATTGGCCTGGCCCTTGTCGATCTCGGCCTGGTTCAATTCGCCCGAATGGATCGGATCGCGCCCGGTGTACTTCTGCCCGGCCAGGTCGTCGGCCATGGCCTGCACTTCAAGGATGTGAAGGCCGCAGAACTCGGCGATCTGCTCGAAGGTCAGCGCGGTGTTGTCGACGAGCCAGGACGCAGTGGCGTGCGGCATCAGCGGATACGTGGGCTGGTTGCTCACGGACAATCTCCCGAAAAAAAGCGGTCCCGCAAAACGCGGATACAATAAGGGCCGCCCCTCGCGGAGCGGCCTTGAACCTCGCCGATGTAAGCCGGGAATGGCGAATCGGCAAGTTTTTGTTTGGGAACCTTAGCTGACGAGCGTCAGAGACGGCTCCTCCCCAGCGTGAACCCGATGGGCGAACCTGCCGTCGACCTGCGCGCCCTGTTCGATCGTCAGCGCATCATAGCTGACATCGCCGTGGATGCGGGCGGTCTTGAGGATCACCAGTTCTCCCGCTTCGATCGAGCCATGGACCGTGCCCGAAAGCCGCGCCGACCGCGCCTTGATCGCGCCGGTGACAGTGCTCTTCTCGCCCTGCACGAGCGCGGCGCAAGTGATGTCACCTTCTACGCTGCCGTCGATGTGCAGGTCAGCAGTCGCCGAAAGATCACCCTTCACAGCGAGATCGGCACCAAGCACGGAGAATGTAGCGGCCATGGTCGTGTTACTCCCCGATGTTGTGCGCGGCGCTTCCGGCGCGGATTTCCTGAACATGCCTGTTTGCCTCAAGGAAGGGGCGCGGGTTGACCGGACGGTCGTTGATCCGCACTTCGAAGTGGAGATGGGGGCCGGTCGAGCGCCCGGTGTTGCCGATCTTGCCGATTTCCGCACCAGCGTCGACCTTCTGGCCAATGCGCGCGACCGTGCGCGACATGTGGGCGTAGCGGGTCATCAGCCCGTTGCCGTGGCTGACCTCGACGACGTTGCCATAGCCCTGCTTCTGCCCGACGAAGCTGACCGTGCCCGCCGCCGCCGCATAGATCGGCGCGCCCACGGGCCCGCGGAAATCCAGCCCGGCATGAAACGCCGCGCCGCCGGTGAACGGGTCGGAGCGATAGCCGAACCCGCTCGAGATGAACTCGAGGCTGGCCGGCAGCGTGTTGGGGATGCGCCGTAGCCCCTTTTCCAGTGCGGCCATGCGTTCGAGGCTGGCGCCAAGGCGGGCAAAGCGCGGGTCGACCGACTGGTCGTTTTCGGTGAAAAGACGGATCAGCGGGCCGCCCTGCCCTTCGCGCGAGGCAGCGCGCAGCATCGCCGGGTTCAGCCCGACACGGCGGATCGCGGTTTCAGCCTGCGCCGAACGCGCATCGGCATAACGCGTCAGTCGCTCGATGAAGGCCAGCTGGCGCGCTTCGATTTCGGCGAGGCGCTTTGCCTCGGGCAATTCCATCGAGATCTTGCGCACGGTCTTCTGCGCTTCGCCGCTGCTGTCGGACACCGTGCCTTGCGGCAGGTCCCTGGGCAGTTCGCCGATCGTGCCTTCGATTGCCTTCTCGATGAAGTCCTGACGGCGATCGAGGTCGTCCGCCACACCTTCCAGCCCGCCGCGATACTTCGCCACCCGGCTTTCTGCCGATGCCACCGCCGCTTCGCGTTCCAGCAGCGCGGCATGATCGCGCGCGGCGGTGAACTGCGAGAACAACGTCACCGCCATGACCACCAGCCACAGCAATACGGCCGCAGCGATGCCACCGGCTATTGTCATCTGCAGGCGCGAGGAGATGCGGATGAAGCGGACCTGACCCTGCGAGCGCATGAAGAACTCGCGCTCGGGAAACCAGCTGCGAACGCGTGCAACCGCATTGGCCACAGCTGGCGCAGCCGCAAAGCGGGCAGGCTTTATCGATGGCACAGGCAGGCGACCCCCGTCGTTTTTCTGCTTGGTTTGGTTAATTCAGATCCCGTCGCGGCGCGGACTAGCCATCGGGTTCCCGGCTGGCGAATCCGAATCGGGCCAGACGCGCCGAGTCGTGTGAGTCCCCCGATGAATCGTTTGCAGTGGTGTAAGCAGGCGCACAATTCGCGCCTTGAAAGGCTTCAACTCGCCCTTCTCGCTTCCATCCGGATGACACGCGGCAATCCCGGTGCTAGTGCGCTGCCCCATGTCCAGCCAGCCCGCACAGCAGCCCGAATCCGTGACCGATCTGGTCGAAGGCCTCGCCCGCACCGCCCGCACGGCGCAGCGCCTGTTGGCACGCATGGATTCGCCAGCCAAGGAGCGTGCGCTCAAGCTTGCCGCCTCTGCCTTGCGCGCCGCCGAGACTGAAATCCTCGCCGCCAACGAGCAGGACATGGCCAACGGCGCAGCGAATGGCCTCACCAGCGCGATGCTCGATCGCCTGAAGCTCACGCCCGAACGTCTTGCTGGCATCGCCGATGCGGTGGAACAGGTAGCAAGCCTCGCCGATCCTGTCGGCGAAGTCATTTCAGAAGCCGCGCGCCCCAACGGCATGGTGCTGCAACGTGTGCGCATTCCCGTCGGCGTGATCGGCATTATCTATGAAAGCCGCCCGAACGTGACCGCCGACGCCGCCGCGCTCTGCGTCCGCTCCGGCAACGCCACGATCCTGCGTGGCGGATCGGAAGCGGTCCACTCCAACCGCGCGATCCACAAGGCGCTGGTCGCCGGGCTGGTCGAAGGCGGCGTGCCCGCCGATGCTGTCCAGCTCATGCCCACGCAGGACCGTGCCGCCGTCGGTGCGATGCTTGCCGCCGCTGGCCTGATCGACATGATCGTGCCGCGCGGTGGCAAGAGCCTCGTTGCCCGTGTGCAGGCCGATGCCCGCGTGCCGGTCCTTGCCCACCTTGATGGCATCAACCACACGTTTGTTCATGCCGCTGCCGATCCGGCGATGGCCAAGGCTATCGTGCTCAACGCCAAGATGCGCCGCACCGGCATCTGCGGGGCGATGGAAACCCTGCTGATCGATGCGACCTATCCCGATCCGCACGGCCTTGTCGAACCGCTGCTCGACGCCGGATGCGAGCTGCGCGGCGATGCCCGCGCCCGCGCCATTGATCCGCGCATCGTGCCCGTCGCCGCCAACGACTGGGATACCGAATATCTCGATGCGATCCTGTCGGTGGCCGTGGTCGACGGCCTCGACGAAGCGCTGGCACATGTCGCTGCCCACGCCTCGGGCCATACCGATGCCATCGTCACCGAGGATCAGGCCGTGGCCGACCGCTTCCTGACCGAAGTCGACAGCGCCATCGTGATGCACAATGCCTCCAGCCAGTTTGCCGATGGTGGCGAATTCGGCCTCGGCGCAGAAATCGGCATCGCCACCGGCCGCCTCCATGCACGCGGCCCGGTCGCGCTCGAAGGCCTCACCACCTACAAGTGGCTGGTCCGTGGCTCGGGACAAGTGAGACCCTGAGGAATCCCGCTGCGCCCCTGACCGGCCTGTTCGGCGGCAGCTTCAACCCCGCCCACGGCGGCCACCGCCGCGTCACGCTCTTTGCGGTTCAGGCGCTGGGGCTTGACGAGGTGTGGTGGCTGGTCTCTCCCGGCAATGTGCTCAAGCCGGCCCACGGCATGGCTCCGCTCGAAGCGCGGCTGGCCTCGGCCCGCCGGCAGAGCCGGAATGCCCCGATCCGCGCCACCGCGATCGAGCGGGAACTCGGCACCCGTTTCACCGTCGACACCCTGCGTGCCATCAAGCGCCGCTATCCCAGACGCCGTTTCGTGTGGCTGATGGGAGCGGACAATCTCGCGCAGTTTCATAAGTGGAAGCACTGGCGGCAGATCGCGCGCGAGATGCCGATTGCGGTGATTGCGCGTCCGGGTTATGATTCGGCTGCCTTGGCAAGTCCTGCCATGGCCTGGCTGCGCCGCTGGCGCCAGCGGCCCGGACAGTTCGTCTCCGGCGCAATGCGGAGCGCTCCGGCGCTGACCATTCTTCGCTTCGATCCTGACCATCGGTCTGCCAGCGCGATTCGCGCCCACGATCCGGATTGGTCCCGCCGCTACGCACCAGCGGCCATGCGCGATGCCGTAACGCATCGCCCGGTCTCTCCGGGCCTTATCAAGCGAGGAAAATCCTGACCGCGCAACACCTTGATCCATGTTCCGCCATGGTGCGGGACATAGAAACTCTTGCGCGTTCCAACCGTTATCCCTTGACTCTTGAGCCACGGAGGCCATTTCGCGCATCATGACCAGCGTACAACCGCTGTCGGCCAATGCCGGCACCGCTCCGAAGACACCCTACACCCCCGCCGCGCTGCACGATCTCGTGCTGCAGTCGCTTGACGACGATCAGGCGCAGGAGGTGGTTTCCATCCCGCTCGAGGGCAAGAGCTCCGTTGCCGATTACATGGTGATCGCTTCGGGCCGCTCGACCCGTCAGGTCGCGGCGATGGCGCAGAAGCTGGCCGAGCGGATCAAGCACGGAGGTTTCGGCCACGTGCGGATCGAGGGTCTTCCGGCGGCGGACTGGGTGCTGATCGATGCGGGCGACGTGGTCGTCCACCTCTTCCGCCCGGAAGTGCGCACGTTCTACAACCTCGAACGCATGTGGGCCTTCGGAGACGCCGGCGCCGCGTAATCTGATGCGAAGCTATCCGCATCCGCGGATAGCTTGCGGCACCAGTCCACTCCCCAGGCCCGACCACCCAGAGCCTACCCGGTAAGATGATCGGGCCGGGGAAGCGGTCTGGTGCCGCTCTTGTTTTGGTTCTGGGGATTCTCACGCAGCCCATTCCCGGCTAGACCGCACACATGCTGCTCCACGTCATCGCCCGCGGAAAGATCGGTCGTTCGCCCGAGGCTGAGCTCGTCGAGCGTTATGCCAAGCGGATCTCGTGGGGCTGGAAGATCACCGAACTGCCCGACCGGGGCGGCACTGTCCCTTCGCCATCGCAGACGCCATCACGCACGGTCGCGCTCGATGAACGGGGCAAGCAGCTGACCTCGAGCGAGTTCGCCGCGATCCTTGGCCGCTGGCGTGATGACGGCGTGCGCGAAACGCGGTTCCTGATCGGCGCGGCTGACGGTCACGACGACCCCTTGCGCGATTCCGCCGACCTGCTGATCGCGTTCGGCAAGGCCACCTGGCCCCACATGATGGCGCGCGCCATGCTGGTCGAACAGCTGTGGCGGGCGACCAGCATTCTCGCTGGCCATCCCTATCACCGCGAAGGGTAGAGCCAGATGACATCAGATTGCACCGCCGTGACGGAGCCGATTTTGGCCCAGCGCAAGGAAAGAGGAGGGAGCCATGCTCGTCCATAGTGACCGACGATTGACGCTGCGATGGGCCAAAATCGGCCCGCTGCTTGCGGTTGCGCCAGGAAGCCCCTCGGACAGCGTCGCATTGCTTGCCCGGGCAACCAGCCCGGCCTGCACAACGCTCCCTGCCGAGAAGCTTCCTGGCGCAATCCCGGCGGTGCAATCTGATGTCATCTGGCTCTAGTGGCGCCATGACGTCACGCCTTGCCTTTGCTTCTGTCTGCTTGCTCCTCATGGGGGCACTCGGCTGGCAGGTAACGGCTCAGCAGGCGACCCCTTATGCAGACGCGGGAGAGGCAGGCGAGGTCCTGCGTCGCGCCGGGCAGGCGCTGGCCCAATCGCGCAGCCGCGCCGAACAACTCGAACAGGCTGCGCGCAAGGCCACGGCCGAGGCGGACCGCACCGCGCAAGAGGCCGCCGCCGTTGCTGCCCGCATCCAGCAGTCCGAGGCCGAGATCCAGTTGGCGCAGGCGAAGATCGTGCTGATCGAGCGCCAGCGCGAAACCTTGCGCAATCGCATGGCAGAGCGGCAGGAGCCGGTCGTGCGGCTGACTGCAGCGCTGCAGATGATGGCCCGCCGTCCGCTCGCGTTCAGCCTCGTCCGTGCCGATTCGGTGCGCGACACCATCCACCTTCGCGCCGTGATGGAGACGATGCTTCCCGAAGTGCAGCGCCGCACCGCCTCCTTGCGCGCTGAAATTGTGCGCGGCCGCAAGCTGCAGGACGAAGCGCGTCTGGCTGCGCAGCAATTGCGCGATGGTGAAAAGGGCTTGTCCGCCCGTCGGACCGAACTTGCCGCCCTCGAAAGCCGCCAACGCCTTGCCTCGCGAGAAGCGCAGGGCATCGCCAGTCGCGAGACCGATCGCGCGTTGGCACTGGCCGAACAGACCCGCGATCTGGCAGGCCTCGTCGACAGGCTGGAGGCCGACGGTGCCTTGCGCCAGCAGCTGGCGGCGCTCCCAGGTCCGGTGCTGCCGCCGGCGCGTCCGGGCGAGGTGCTCAAGGTTCTGGACGCGCCGCCACCGCTGCTCGCCACCTCCACGCCGAAGCTCGCTTGGATCATGCCGGTCTCTGGCCGTCTGGTCTCGGGCTTTGGCGCGCAATCGCCCACGGGCCTGACCACCGGGGTCTCGCTCGCGCCTGCAGGCGGAGCGCAAGTCGTTTCCCCTGCCGATGGCCGGGTTGCCTTTGCCGGGCCCTACCGCGGCTATGGCACCATCGTCATCGTCGAGCATTCCGGCGGCTGGACCACGCTCGTCACCAATCTCGGCCGCGTGGCCGCGCGGGTCGGCGACAAGGTCGTGCAGGGCTCGCCTCTGGGCGTCGCCGGGCCGGGGCGTCCGGTCCTAACGGTGGAACTCCGCCGCGATGGCACGCCGGTCAATCCGCTCGATCTGCGCAGCTGACGACGCTGGTCGGATTGAATCCGCCGTTTGTCGACGAACCGGGCTCGCCCTGTCCCAAAACCTCATCTGGTGTTAATTCAGCGGGGGTTATAGAACCTCCACAATGTCTGCCTCTTCGCGAAAGGCCTTTGGGCACATGAAGTTCGCCCCCCTTCTGCGCGCCACTGCGCTCGTAACCGCCGTGGCGCTGATCCCGGTGGCGACCACCGGCCTCGCCGCTGTCGACGCCAAGTCCGGGCCCGAATTCGGCAAGCTGATGGCCGTCTACGAACGGATCAAGTCGAGCTATGTCGAGCCGGTTGACGACGACAAGCTGCTCAAGGGCGCGATCGACGGCATGCTTGCCACGCTCGATCCGCACAGCGCCTACCTCGATGCCCGCGACTTCGAGAACCTGCGCACGCAGACCGAAGGCTCCTACGGTGGGCTCGGCCTGTCGGTGACGATGGATGATGGCGCGGTCAAGGTCATCGCGCCGACCAAGGGCAGCCCGGCAGACCTTGCCGGCATCAAGGCGGGCGATTTCATCACCCATCTCGATGGCAAGCTGATCTACGGCGGCTCGCTCGACGAAGCGGTCGATCAGATGCGCGGGGTGCCGGGCACGCAGATCAAGCTCAGCGTCTTCCGCCCCGGTCGCGACGAACCATTTGACGTCACCATCACGCGCAAGATCATCGAACTCAAGCCAGTCGAACTCGCGATGAAGGGCAGTGTCGCCGTCATTTCGGTGTCCAGCTTCAGCGCCGATGTCGGCGCCTCGGTGCAGCGCGCCTGGAACGAAGCCAAGGTGAAGACCGGCGGCAAGGTCACCGGCCTGGTGCTCGACTTGCGCGGCAATCCCGGCGGCTTGCTGGATGAGGCCGTCGCCCTGTCGGACCTGTTCCTCGACAAGGGCACGATTGTCTCGCAGCGTGGCCGCTACGCCCGCGATACCGAGGTCTATCCGGCGGAGATCGACACCAAGGGCGATATCGCCAAGGGCGTGCCGATGATCGTGCTGATCGACGAAGGCTCGGCTTCGGCATCGGAAATCGTTGCAGGGGCCCTGCAGGACCAGCACCGCGCCGTGGTGATGGGCCAGCGCAGCTTCGGCAAGGGCAGCGTGCAGACGCTGATCCCGCTCACACGCGATACTGCGGTCAAGCTCACCACTGCGCGCTATTACACGCCTTCGGGCCGCAGCGTGCAGGAAGGCGGCATCGATCCGGACATTACCGTGCCGCAGATCTCCGACCCCGACCTGCGCAAGCGCCAGCTGCGCTCCTACCGCGAGAGCGACCTGCGCGGCCACCTGATCAACGAGATCAAGCTTGAGGACAAGGACCTCGAGAAGGACAAGATCGAGGACCCGCGCTTCAAGATGACGCCCGAGGAACTGAAGGCAAAGGACATCAAGGATTTCCAGCTGTACTACGCCGTGCAGACCCTCAATCGGACCCAGCCGAGCGCGGCGCTTGCAGCAAAGATGAAGCGCTAATAGAGCGGCGCCCGTGACCTCGCAGCAGTCCCGCAACGCCGCCTACGCGCTTGCCCTGATCGTGCCCGCCGCGCTGATGGGCGGGGCGCTGATCTCGCAATACGTGTTCGGGCTCTACCCGTGCCAGATGTGCTGGTGGCAGCGCTACCCGCACATCGCCGCCATCGTGCTGGCGCTCCTGGCGCTGACGATGAAAGGGAAGGGCTCCGGCGATCTTGCGGTGACGCTCGCCGCCACGGCCATCGGCATTTCCGGCCTGATCGGCGGCTTCCATGCCGGTGTCGAATACGGCTGGTGGGAAGGCGTCACCGCCTGTTCCACCGTCGCGGGCGGCGGCAATCCTTTGGATGCGATCATGAATGCCCCGGTCGTGCGCTGTGACGTGGCACCTTGGTCCATGTTCGGAATCAGCCTCGCCGGGTTCAACTTCCTGATCTCAGTCGCAGGCGCGATCCTTGTATTCGCGCTGCTCGGCAAAAGCCGCAAGGGAGCGTGAGATGACCAAATTCGCCGAAATGCTGCGCGTCGATCAGGCCGGCGAATTCGGCGCAACGCGGATCTACGCAGGCCAGCTTGCCGTCATGGGCAACCGCGCCCCGCATTCGGCGGAAATCGCCGCAATGGCCGAGCAGGAAGCCGGGCACCGCGCGAAGTTCGATGCCCTGATCGCCCAGCGCGGCGTGCGACCGACTGCGCTCCAGCCGGTATGGTCGGCAGCAGGCTTTGCTCTTGGCGCCGCAACCGCCCTGATCGGCCCCGAAGCCGCCATGGCCTGCACCGCCGCGATCGAGACCGAGATTGACCGGCACTACACTGAACAGCTTGAGGAACTGGGCGACGAGGACCCGGAACTCGCCGCGATGATCCGCGAATTCCGTGATGACGAGCGCGAGCATCGCGATGCAGCGCTGGCGGCTGGCGCAGAACGGGCGCCTGCCTATCCCGTGCTGTTCCACGCCATCCGCCTCGGCTGCCGCGCCGCCATCGCGCTTTCCAAGCGGATTTGATCCAGCGCAGGGAACTGCGCGCCTTCATCTACCATTCACAGGCAGCGCGCCCTATATCGGGGCAAGCCTGACCGGAGACCCATGATGAAGCGCCTGATTCCTGCCGCCCTGCTGCTGTCCAGCGCCTTTGCCGTTCCGGCGCTTGCCCAGGCGGACCAGCCGCTGGTCGATCCCTCGGGCGAGAAGGTGAACCAGCTGATCGTCTATGGCGACGATCCGTGCCCCAAGTCCGAAGGCAGCACGATCACCGTCTGCGCGCGCAAGGAAGAGGAAGAACGCTTCCGCATTCCAAAGGCGCTGCGCGACAACCCCAATGCCACGGTCAACCAGGCCTGGAGCCAGAAGGTCCGCGCCTATGAGACTGTCGGCAACTTCGGCACCAACTCCTGCTCGGCCGTGGGCGCTGGCGGCGCAACCGGGTGCCTTGCCCGCCTGATCGACCGCGCCTATGCCGAGAAGAAGAACAGCTCCGATGTCCAGTTCGGCAAGCTGATCGAGGAAGAACGTGCCAAGCGGCTCGAGACCATCGATGCCGATGCCGCCGCCGAACAGGCGCGGGTCGAGCAGATCGAGAAGGAATACGAAGCAAGGCTGAAGCGCGAACGGGAGCAAGCCGGCGAGCAGGCTCCGGCCACTTCCGCACCCGCGCAGCCGTAACAGCCCACCCCGCTGCAACTAACGCCAGCTGCGCTGACGTAAGTCTCGCGGCCCTCCCGCTTGCGGGAGGGCGTGTTGTCGTGCTGCGTTGTTCTCACCTCCCGCAGGCGGGGGGGGGGGGTAGGGGTGGGCACCGGCGACAGCGGGTAAATCAACCCAAAGCAATATCCGGCGCGTCTTCCTGCTTCATGCCGACAGTGTGATAGCCGGCATCAACGTGATGCGTCTCGCCAGTCACGCCTGATGACAGGTCGGACAGCAGGTAGAGACCCGCACCGCCCACGTCCTCGATCGTGACATTCCGGCGCAGCGGGCTGTTCAGCTCGTTCCACTTGAGGATGTAGCGGAAATCGCCGATGCCGCTGGCCGCCAGCGTCTTGATCGGACCTGCCGAAATCGCATTCACGCGCACGCCCGAAGGCCCGCAGTCGTTGGCGAGGTACTTCACGCTGGTTTCCAGCGCCGCCTTGGCCACGCCCATCACGTTGTAGTGCGGCACGACCTTTTCCGCGCCGTAATAGGTCAGCGTCAGGATCGACCCGCCGTTCGGCATCATCTCCATGGCCCGCTTGGTCACCGCCACGAGGCTGTAGGCCGAGATGTTCATGGTCATCAGGAAGTTGTCGAGCGTGGTGTCGTAGAACTTTCCACGCAGCTGGTTCTTGTCGGAATAGCCGATGGCGTGGACGATGAAGTCGATCGTCGGCCACTTCGCCTTCAGTGTTTCGAACGTCTGGTCGAGCGCGGCCATGTCGGACACGTCGCATTCGATCAGGAAATCGCTGCCAAGGCTCGCGGCCAGCGGGCGCACGCGCTTCTCCAGCGCTTCGCCCTGGTAGGAAAAGGCCAGTTCCGCGCCGTGTTCGTGAAGCTGCTTGGCAATGCCCCAGGCGAGCGACTTGTCATTGGCGAGGCCCATGATCAGGCCGCGCTTGCCTTGCATAAGTCCAGTCATGCGTCAGTGTTCTCGCTTCTTGTCTCGTTCCCGGCGCTCGTGCGCGATGCGCGTGCGCGATTGTCAGCCTGGCCCAGCATGTCGCGCTCTTCCGGTGTTTCGGCAAGTGCGGCGTTGAGTTCGGCCCCCACCACCATCCCTAAGCCCACCAGCCAGAAAAAGAAAAGGGCGATCATCACCCCGGCGAGACTTCCGTAGGTGAGATCGTACGAAAAGAACGTCCGCAAGGCGGTGGGCAGCAGCGTCGTCACTACAATCCACCAGATCGTCACGAACAGCGCCCCCGGCCATTTCGGATAGCCGCGCCCGCGATAGGCGCCGGGGGTCAGCGAAATGAACAGCAGCCACAGCGCGCCATAAAGAACCACGGCGGGAATGAAGCGCGAAAGGGCCAGGCTGCCGAGGATATCCGCGAATTGCGGCAACCATGCCTCGATCACTTCCTGCGCAGCACCGATCAGGACCTGTGCGAAAATGGCGAAGAGAATGAGGACGACCGACGCCAGCGTGATTCCGGTCGATGCCAGCCGGTATCGCCAGAAGGCATGTTCCCAGCGCGTGCCATAGGCGCGGCGCAGGATGTCCCGGATCGTCTCGACCAGACTGCCCACTGTCCACAGGCCGAAGATTCCGCCGATCCACAGGAGCCAGCCGGTACGCGCTTCGATCACGCTGCGGGCAACCGGTTCGATGGTCGTCGCAACGACCGGAGGCAGGGCGATGAGCACCGTATCGATTGCGGCCGCGCGCTGGCTCGCCTCGCCGATAAACGAGAACAGCGCGGCCCCGGTAATGAAGAACGGGAACAGCGCGATGACGATCATGTAGGCAAGATTGCCGGCATGGATCGAACCGTCATTGAAGACGCCGGTCCACACGCGCTTGATCACTTCCCAGGCCCTGCTCCCTGGGCCTAGCCTTTCGCGGGCCTCGGCAAGTCCGGAGCGCCAGCGCAGCGCTTCGCGCCGCCGTGCTTCGGGCGAAAGATCCGGCATGTCGACAAGCGGGCGGGGCCCCGGCGGGGTCTGGCCGGGAGCGTTCACTCAGACACCAAGCTTGTCACGAAGGTTGCGCATGTCCGCCCAACCCTCGAGACGTGCTTTCAGGTCCCCGTCATCGGCAGGAATGTCGATCTGCAGCGTCACCAGCTGGTCGCCGCGGGTGCCATCCTTGCGGGTGAAGCCCTTGCCCTTTAGGCGCAGCGTCTTGCCGCTCGAACTGCCCGGAGCCACGGTCAGCATGACGGCGCCATCGACTGTCGGCACCTTGACCTTTGCTCCGTTCAGCGCCTCGGCAAGGCTGATCGGCAGGGCGAGCCGGATGTTGTCGCCGTCGCGCTCGTAGAAGGGGTGGCTGCCGATCTCGATAGTGACGATGGCGTCGCCGTTGCCGCCGGGGCCGGGTTCGCCCTTGCCACCCAGCCGCATCTGCTGGCCGCTCTCGAGCCCTGCAGGCAGCTTCAGGTCGATGGTCTTGCCGTCCGACAGGGTGATGCGCTGGTTGGCGCGCGTCGCTGCATCGACGAACGAGACCTGCAGGCGGTAGTTCACATTGGCGCCCTTGGGCGGAGGACCGCGGCGCGCCCCGCCACCCATTCCACCCATGCCGCCCATTCCGCCGCGACCGCCGAACAGTCCTTCGAAGATGTCGCCGATATCGACTCCCTCGGCGCCGCCGAAGCCGCCTTCGAAGCCGCCATCATGGCGGAAACCGCCCTGGTGCCCGCGAAAGCCGCCGCCTCCGCCGAAGCCACCGCCGAACGGGCCGGTCGGATTGCCTTCTGCGTCGATCTCGCCACGATCGAACTTGGCCCGCTTGTCCTTGTCGGACAGCAGGTCATAGGCGCGGGTCACTTCGGAAAAGCGCTCCGCCGCCTTGGGGTTGTCCTTGTTGGTGTCCGGGTGCAGTTCCTTGGCCAGCTTGCGATAGGCGGACTTGATGTCCTTCTCGCTTGCGTTGCGCGGAACCCCCAGGGTGGAATACGGATCGGCCATGGCACTCTAGCTAGGATTTGCAAGCGTTGCCCGCAAGGTTGCCTTTCCTACATCGCAGCAGAAGAGTAGGCCGGTCTCCATGCAATTGATCCCGGTCATGGAAAACCGCTCCCGCAGTGCCAGACACCCCATGACGGCAGGGAGCCCGGCCGTTCAGAAAACCCCGCCGGAAAGTTTTCTCTGGACTGTGTAAACCCCGTAAACCCTTTCAGGAAATTCCAGTGCAACCTGAACAGACTTCCGACGCGATCCCCCATGCCGATCCGCTCGCGATCTTCGAATCGTGGTATGCTCAGGCGCAGGCCAGCGAGCCCAATGATCCCAACGCCATGGCGCTGGCGACATCTACGCCCGACGGCCATCCCTCGGTCCGCATGGTGCTGCTCAAGGGCCACGGCCCGGACGGCTTCGTGTTCTACACCAACTTCCACAGTCGCAAGGGCGGCGAACTGGCGGCAAATCCCCACGTCGCGCTGCTGTTCCACTGGAAATCGCTGCGCCGCCAGATCCGCATCGAGGGTTCGATTGCCGAAGTCACGGCTGCCGAGGCCGATGCCTATTTCGCCAGCCGCCATCCCGAATCGCGCCTTGGCTCGGCCGCATCGGACCAGTCGCACCCGCTGCCGGACCGTCAGGTCTACCTCGACCGGGTCGATGCGTTGCGGCAGCGCTATCCCGATGGCAACGTGCCGCGCCCGGCGCACTGGTCGGGCTACCGCGTAACCCCTGTCGCAATCGAGTTCTGGCAAGACCGCGATTACCGCCTGCACGAACGTCGCCGCTTCGTGGCCGACGGAGCAGGCGGCTGGACCAGCACCCTGCTTTACCCCTAAGGCACCCGCCATGGACATGACCCGCGCCGACACTCACGCCGACCTCAACCGCAAGGCTGCGCTTGCCAGCATTTCGGTGGCGGTGCTTCTCGTCGGCATGAAGGCGTGGGCAGTGCTCTCGACCGGGTCGACCGCCATGCTCGGCAGCCTTGCCGATACCGCGCTCGATCTGGTGGCGAGCCTTGCCACCCTGCTCGGCGTGTGGGTCGCCTCGCAGCCTGACGACCACAACCACCGCTTCGGGCATGGCAAGGCCGAAGCGCTGGCGGCGATGTTCCAGGTCGTCCTGATCTCGATCTCGGCCATCGGCCTTGCCTTCCGTGCGGTCGGGCAGTTCCTCGGGCAGGCGCAAGTGGCCGAGGCGGAGTCGGGCGTCGTTGTCTCGACCATCGCGCTCGGCGCGACCCTGGCACTGCTGGCCTACCAGCGCCACGTCATCCGGCAGACCGGCAGCCTGGCGATCAGCACCGACAATGTGCACTACAAGTCCGACCTGTTCCTCAACCTCGCGGTCATCGCTGCGCTGGTGCTCGACACTTATGTAGGCATCAAGGGTGCCGACGCGGTGTTCGCATTCGGCATCGCGCTATGGCTGGCGTGGGGCGCGTGGGGCGCATCGCAGGAAGCCGTCGACCAGCTGATGGACCACGAATGGCCGCTCGAGAAGCGCGAGCGTTTTCTCGAAGTCGTCGCCCAGCACCCTGAGCTCAAGGGCCTGCACGACTTGCGCACCCGCACCAGCGGCAACCGCGATTTCGTCCAGTTCCACGTCTGGGTCGACGGACGCATGACCGTGACCGAGGCGCACCGTGTTATGGACGAGATCGAGGACAAGCTGATGGCGGAGTTCCCCGGCGTCGAGATCCTCATCCACCCAGACCCCGAAGGGCTGGTCGACGAGGACATGATGGGCGCCGAGAACCTGCTCAGCCCCGGTCCCGATGGCACCAGCCCGGCCATCCTCGCACAGGGTGCGCCGAACACTTGAGGACAGCCGCGTGACCGATTCCCGAGTTCCCTACTTCCACGTCGATGCTTTCACCGCCCGCGCCCTGGGTGGCAATCAGGCGGCGGTGATGATGCTCGATGCCTGGCCTGACGATGCAACGCTTCAGGCGATCGGCGCGGAGAACATGTTCGCCGAAACCGCCTTCCTCGTGCCCGATCAAACCGGCATTGCCGATTTCGAGCTCCGCTGGTTCACCCCTGCTGTCGAAGTGGCGATGTGTGGCCACGCTACGCTGGCATCCGGGCACGTCGTGCTGGCGCAGGACCCGAAGCGGGGCCGTGTCACGTTCTCGACGCGCAAGGCCGGCGTGCTCGAGGTTGCGCGCGATGGCGATCGCTACGTGCTTTCGCTTCCGGCCGTGCCCACGGCTCCCGGTGCTTTCGACGATGCGGTGCCTCTGCTCGGGCCGGCCAAGCCGATCGACGTCTGGCAGGGCGATGGCTACAACATCTTTCATTACGCCACGGCTGACGAAGTCCTCGCACTCGCGCCGGATTTCAAGGCCCTGCTACGGTTCGGCGACACGCAGTTCATCGGCACCGCCGCGGGCAGCGGACATGCCTCGGGCGCAGACATCGTCAGCCGCGTGTTCGTGCCGGGTGGCGGGATTGACGAGGATGCCGCCACCGGATCGGCCCACGCTGCGCTCACGCCGTACTGGGCAAGCAAGCTCGGGCGCGCGACATTCTCGGCGCATCAGGCCTCGGCACGCGGCGCGGACTTCGTCTGCCGCCTCGAAGGTGACCGCGTGTTGCTGGGCGGCGATTGCGTGACCGTGGTCGAGGGGCTGTTCCGCCTGCCGTGAAGCCTCAGCGGTAGAGCGCCACAACGTCCGCCAGGCCGTCCACCAGCGGGGCCAGCTGTTCGTCCGGCGTCTTGCCGAGGCGCACCACAGTTAGCCCGCGGCTCGGGCTGACGATCACGTACTGGCCGAGATGGCCGATGCAGGCGAACAGGTCCTTCGGGCCGCGATCGGGAAACAGCGAAGACTCGCCGTTCGTCGGAGTACGGTTGAGCCAGATCTGCGCGCCGTACTGCGCCTCTCGTGGCGAGGGCGTGACCATGAACTCGATCCACTGCCGCGGGATGATCTGCGCGCCCTTGACCGAGCCCTTGTTGCGCAGGAACTCGCCGAACTTCGCCCAGTCGCGCGCGGTGCCGTGGATCAGCGAACCGCCGATCAGAGTGCCCGCGGCGTCGAATTCGGGCAGCATCGATTTCATGCCAGCCGGTTCGAACAGGCGGGTGCGCAGGTAATCGGCCACGGCCTGACGGCGATTCTCCGGGTTCGGCGCGGGCGAGAGCACGCGCGCTGCGAGATCGGCGAGGATCACGCTGGTCGCCGAAGAGTATTCGAACTTGCGGCCCGGCTCCGCTTCGAGCGGCTGGTCCTCGGCATAGCGCGCCATGTCGTCGCGACCGTCGAGGAACAGCATGCGCACTTCGTCGGATTCGTAGACCGGATCGATCGCTTCGGAATGGCGCAGGCCCGACCGCATCTGCAGCAACTGGCGAAGCGTGATCTCGCCGCGCGGATCGCCGGGGCGCTGCCACGCCGGGACCGGCGCGGTCTCGTCCAGCCGCAGGCGCCCATCGGACACGAGCATCCCGATCATCACGCCGGTGACCGACTTGGACATCGACCAGCTGACGAAGCGGGTATTCTCGTGATAGCCCCCGGCATAACGCTCGGCGACGATGCGACCGTTCTTCATCACGATGACAGCGCGCGTCTCGCCCATCTCGGGCGCGAACAGGGCGTCGATCGCGCGGGCCAGCTTTTCGCGACCGGTGCCGGGGTCCTTGACCACCGCCTTCAGTGCTTCTTCCGAGACGGGCGGCGGCCCTTCGGCCTCATTCGTCCCCCGCGAACAGCCAGCCACGGCTGGCAGCAGCGCAAGGGTCAGGATAAGGGAGAGCGAGCGGCGGGCCATCGGGCCAGTCCTTTCGACCAGAATCGGCAGTCATGGCAACCGGCAACCACAGTTCCCCCACAGCTCCGTCATTGACGATCGTACCCAAACGCAGCTGGCGCTGGCGCGCGCTGCTGATCGCACTCGCTCTGCTGCTTGCGGTGCTGGCGACGTTCTGGTCCGCAATTCATGGCTATGCGACGACAGGGGCAAGCTATGGCGCGCGCGTGGCATGTTCGTGCCGCTTCGTCGGCGGGCGCGAACTTTCCGATTGCCGCAAGGACTTCGAGCCGGGGATGGAACTGGTGTCCCTGAGCGAGGATGCCGAGGCCAAGAGCGTGACAGCACGCTTCGCCCTGCTGTTCAGCCAGACCGCAACCTATCGCAAGGGACCGGGCTGCGTGCTCGAGCCGTGGAAGAAATAGGGCGCAGGAATTGAAGCTTCAGGCGTCCCAACGCTCGGTCGAATCGATCCAGCCCCCGCCGACCACCCGCTCGCCCGCATAGAGCACTGCGGCCTGCCCCGGAGCGACGCCGTATTCGGGCTGCAGGAAGCGGATCGTTGCGCTGGCGCCTTCACCGAACGGACCTTCCAGTTCGACCGGTACGGGCTTTGCCAGCGAGCGCACCTTTGCCGTCAGCGGTCCCGCCGGGAGCGGACCGATGCGGTTGGTTTCCGTGATCTTCGCGCGGCTGACTGCCAGCATCGGACGCGGCCCCACCAGCACGCGGCGCTGCGGCGCATCGAGACCGATCACGTAGAGCGGTTCGGGCTGTCCGCCGATCTCGAGGCCGCGCCGCTGGCCCACGGTATAGTGGATGATGCCGCGATGGTGCCCGAGCACTTCGCCACTGGCAGCATGGACGATCTCGCCGGGCGCGTCGCCTTCGGGCCGGACCGACCGCACGATCTTCGCATAGTCGCCATCCGGCACGAAGCAGATGTCCTGGCTGTCGGGCTTGGCGGCGACGACGAGGCCCATGTCCTCGGCGATGCGGCGCGTTTCGGTCTTCGGCAGGCCGCCCAGCGGGAAACGCAGGAAATCGAGCTGGGCCTCGGTCGTGCCATAGAGAAAGTAGGACTGGTCGCGCGCCGGATCGAACGCACGGTGGAGTTCGGGGCCGTCGGCACCGACCACGCGGCGCACGTAGTGACCGGTCGCCAGGCAATCTGCACCCAATTCGCGGGCCATCGCCAGAAGATCGGTAAACTTCGGTCCCATGTTGCAGCGAACGCAGGGAATCGGAGTCCGACCGTTGAGATAATCATCGGCAAAGCGCTCGACGACTTCCTCGCGGAAGCTGGATTCGTGGTCGAAGACGTAGTGGGCGATGCCCAGGCGGTCGGCCACGGCACGTGCATCGCGGATGTCGTCACCGGCGCAGCATGCGCCCTTGCGCCCGGTCGCCGCGCCATAATCGTAAAGTTGCAGGGTAATGCCGATCACTTCGGCCCCGCTTGCCGCAGCAATTCCCGCCACGACCGAACTGTCGACGCCGCCGGACATGGCAACGACGATGCGCCGCGCCTTGACCGGTTGCGGCAGGTCGAAGAGGTCTGGAAGTGTTGCCGTGTCGAGCATGAGGCGCGCCATAGTCGGTTTGGCGCCGCAGCGCAAAGCGTGCGGCAGGAACACGGATTCGGACCGTCACAAGATAAACAACAATTAAACGGCGCCTTTACCGGACCTTAGCCATCTCGCGCCTAGAAGCACCGCGATGGATATGAGTTTGAACGATCATGCGGCGTTTTTCGGCGGCGATACGGTTTCGACAGCCGGGTCCGGGTTGCGTCCGCTGTCGTGGCACGGGCTGTGCGCCCGCATCGCCGCAACGCAGGATCTGCGCCGATCGATGTGTGCGGAAGGCGAAGATGGGCTCGCCGAGGAAGGTGGCAGTTTCCACAGACTCACCGCCGCCTTCATTGCGTCGAACGTATGGGGCAATCCACCGCATGAACGGGTCGTTAACCTTAAGTCTTCAGCGAATGGCAAAGCAGGACTGGGCACATTCGCCGCCGATATGACCGTGACGCGGCAAGGCCGCGCCGAAGCACGAGGCTGACATGATCGAGAACCAGAAAATCCGTCCGGCACAAGTCATCGGCCCGCTCGGCGAACCCCTGACGCTCGACAGTCTGCCGCCTGCCAACACCACGCGCTGGGTGGTCCGGCGCAAGGCGGAAGTCGTAGCGGCAGTGAACGGCGGGCTCCTGACCATCGACGAGGTCTGCGAGCGCTACAACCTCACGCTCGAGGAGTTCGCATCGTGGCAGCGCGCGGTCGACCGCTCGGGCATGCAGGGCCTGCGCGTGACCCGGATCCAGCATTATCGCGACCTGTACGAGCGACAGCTCAAGTATTGATCGCAACAACCAGCTCCATCCGCGGCGGCCGCTTCCTTCGGGAGGCGGCCGTTGTTCTTTGGGGCATCTGTTCCGTTGTTCGCTTGCACTGCAAAGGTATCCGGCGGGTTACAAAAAGTTACAGGTGCAAGAAAGACACGGTGTCCATTTCGGCATAAGTCCTTCGTCGAGACGGAATTGCGCCTCGTCGGAAGGGTAGCTATTGCAATGCAATGACCTGCCATACGGCGGTGCCGCATGCTTGCGGCAAGTGCGTTATGAATGTAACACACCTACTCGAATTTCAAGGGGCCTGCCCTCGCCCCGCCGCGGGACGAAGGCATTGACGAACATGAACTACGAAACGACGATCAACGCCGACAATACCGTCTCGCCCGCTTTTGACGGAGAGGGCGATGGTCGGCTGTCGTCCCGACGCATCTGGATCATCGGTGCAGCGGTTCTGGCGGTTCTGGCAGCAGCGTGGTTTCTCATGCACCGGGGCGATGGCAATGCCGCTGCCGATGCGCAGGAATCGCAGGCGCAGGTCGTGACCGTCGTGGTGCCCGGTACCACCACCATCGCTGGAACCATCACGGCCAGCGGCACGATTGCCGCGCGGCGCGAGATGCCGGTCGGGGTTGCCGGGGAAGGCGGGCAGATCGTGCAGGTGCTGGTGGATGCGGGCGACTGGGTCCGTGCAGGCCAGGTTCTCGCTGTGATCGACCGGTCGGTCCAGGGCCAGCAGATCGCGAGCCAGGCCGCCAATGTCGAAGTGGCCGCCGCCGATGCCCGGCTGGCACAGGCCAACCTCGATCGTGCGCTGAAGCTGGTGGAGCGCGGATTTATCTCAAAGGCAGACATCGACCGGCTCACCGCCACCCGCGATGCCGCCAATGCACGGGTGCGGGTGGCAAGGGCCAGCCTTGGCGAACTCGGTGCCCGCGCTGCGCGTCTGAATATCGTCGCGCCGGCGGCGGGTCTTGTCCTGACGCGTGCGGCCGAACCGGGCCAGATCGTTACCCCGGGTTCTGGCGTTCTGTTTTCCATGGCGCGTGACGGGCAGATGGAAATGCAGGCCCGCCTTTCGGAATCCGACCTTGCGCGTCTTGCGGTGGGCGCGAGCGCGGAAGTCACGCCTGTCGGCACCGACCGCAAGTTCTCGGGTCAGGTCTGGCAACTCTCGCCGACGATCGACCAGACCAGTCGCGAAGGGATCGCGCGCATTGCCCTTGCCTACGACAAGGTCCTGCGCCCCGGCGGCTTTGCCACCGCAACGCTGGTTTCCGGGACAACGAACGCGCCGCTTCTGCCGGAATCGGCCATCCTCAGCGACGATAAGGGGTCCTACGTCTTCGTCATCGACCAGGATGACAAGGCGGTTCGCCGCCCGGTGAAGACCGGTCAGGTCAGTGCGAAGGGCATCGCCGTCGTCGAGGGCCTTTCGGGCCGCGAGCGGGTGGTGCTGCGGGCCGGCGGCTTCCTCAATCCGGGGGACAAGGTCCGGCCGGTCGTTCAGAAATAAGGGCTGGCGATGAACTTCCAGAACATCTCGGCCTGGTGCATCCGCAACCCGGTCGTACCCATCGTCCTGTTCCTCGGGCTCACGCTCGCTGGCCTCGTCTCGTTCATGCAGATGAAGGTCCAGGACAACCCGGACATCGAATTCCCGGTCGTCATCGTGCAGATCAGCCAGCCCGGCGCTGCTCCGACGGAGATCGAGAACCAGATCACGCAGCGTGTCGAATCGGCCGTGCGATCGATCGCCGGTGTCGACACGCTGACGTCGACTGCCTCCGAAGGCAGCAGCCAGACGCAGGTCCAGTTCAAGATCGGCCAAGACATCAACGCCGCGGTCAACGAGGTCAAGAACAAGGTCGATCAGATCCGTTCCGACCTGCCCGAGGGCATCCTCGAGCCGCAGGTGTTCAAGGTCGAGACCTCATCCAACCCGATTGCCTACTTCGCGGTCGCGGCGGACGACATGACCATCGAGCAGCTCTCGTGGTTCATTGACGATACGATCGCCAAGCGCCTGCTGACCGTGCCCGGCATGGCCGAGGTCAGCCGTTCGGGCGGGGTCAATCGCGAGATTGCCGTCACGCTCGATCCGATGAAGATGACAAGCCTCGGCGTCACTGCAAGCCAGGTCAATGCAGCGCTGCGCCAGGTCAACATCAACGCGGCAGGCGGCAAGACCGAAGTGGCCGGCTCGCGCCAGTCGGTTCGCGTCCTCGGCAATGCGAAGACCGCGTACGAACTGTCGCAGACCGAGATCAGCCTCAGCGGCAATCGCACGGTGCGTTTGGCCGACGTTGCCGATGTCAGCGATTCCTATAGCGAACTGACCTCGATCGCGAAGTTCAACGGCAAGCCTGTCGTGACCTTCTCGTTTTCGCGTGCGCGCGCGGAGTCCGACGTGTCCGTCTATGACGGTGCGCTCAAGGAAATGGAGAAGATCAAGCAGGAGCAGGGCGGCAAGATCCACTTCGAGCTCCTGTTTACCTCGGTCATCCAGACCAAGGATCAGTACCGTTCGTCGATGAACGCGATGGTCGAAGGCGCTGTCCTGGCGGTGGTCGTGGTGTTCCTGTTCCTGAGGGACTGGCGCGCGACGATCGTGTCGGCGCTGGCCATTCCCCTGTCTTCGATCCCCACGTTCTGGGTCCTTGACCTGATGGGCTTCACGCTCAACCAGATGTCGCTTCTGGCGCTGGGGCTTGTCGCGGGCGTACTGGTCGATGACGCGATCGTCGAGATCGAGAATATCGTCAGACACATGCGAATGGGCAAGACCGCCTATCAGGCGGCGATCGACGCCGCCGACGAAATCGGTCTCGCGGTTGTGGCGACGACGTTCTCCATCGTAGCCGTGTTCTTTCCCGTGGCGCTCATGCCCGGCGTATCCGGCCAGTTCTTCAAGAACTTCGGCCTGACCGTGGTCATCTCGGTCCTGTTCTCGCTGCTGGTCGCGCGCATGATCACCCCGATGATCGCGGCCTATTTCCTGCAGGCGCACGGCGAGGCGGAGCATGGCAGCGGGCCGTGGATGGACAAGTACATGAAGGTGCTGGGCTGGTCGCTCGATACCTCGAAGGCGAGGGCCTACCGCGCCGAGCATCCGCGCCGCCGCTTCCGCGCGCGCTTGCGCGACCACCGGTTGTGGATGATGGGCATCGGGGCCGGTGCCTTCGTGCTGACCATCGTCATGTTCATGTCGATCCCGGCACAGTTCTTCCCCGACGCCGACAGCGATTCGAGCACGGTCACCATCGAAATGGTCCCGGGCACGACCTTGCAACAGACCGAGCGCAAGGTGGGCGAGGTCGTCGACCTGCTCGCCAAGCAGCCCGAGGTGGAATCGCAGCTGGCCTCGGTGCGGGAGGGGCGCGGCAACATCTATGTCAACCTCCGGCCCGACCGCGAACGGACGAGCCTGGTCTTCGAACGCGAACTGACCCCGCAATTGCAGTCCATCTCGGACATCCGGGCGAACTTCCAGGCCCAGGGGCCGAGCGGTCCCGGTGGCGGTTCGGGCCGACCGATCAGCATCATGCTGGCCGGGTCCGATCCAGAATTGCTGCAGAAGACCGCACAGACGCTGGTCGATCAGATGAGCACGCTGCCGCTCGTCGTGGCACCGCGCATCAGTGCCGACTTGCGCCGGCCTGAAGTGATCATCAAGCCAAGGCTTGATCTTGCGGCGAGCCTCGGCGTGACAACGCAGACGCTGAGCCAGGTGATCCGCATCGCGACTCAGGGCGAAATCGACCAGAACAGCGCCAAGTTCTCGCTGTCCGATCGCCAGGTTCCGATTCGTGTGAAGTTGCCGGAAGCCTCGCGCCGGGACCTTTCGACGCTGGAGAACCTGCCGGTTCCGACCGCTTCGGGTGGATCGGTTCCGCTGTCGCGCGTGGCCGAGATCGAATTCGGTTCGGGGCCGACGCAGATCCAGCGCTACAACCAGAGCCGCCGCGTCTTTGTCGGTGCGGACTTGCCTCCGGGCGTGGTCAAGGGCGATGCAATGAACGCCATCGCGAAGCTGCCCGTAATGCGAAATCTGCCGCAGGGCGTTTCCAACACTGCGGCGGGCGAAGACAAGTTCCAGGCCGAGCTGATGTACAATTTCGTCATCGCCGTCGCTTCGGGCATCTTGCTGGTATTCTCGGTACTGGTGCTGCTCTACCACCGCTTCATCTCGCCGCTGGTGAACATGGGGTCGCTGTTCCTCGCCCCGCTGGGCGGCTTGCTGGCGATCGGACTGATGGGGCAGGCGCTGTCTCTGCCCGTGTTCATCGGCATTCTCATGCTGTTCGGCATCGTTGCGAAGAACTCGATCCTGCTGATCGACTTCGCAATCGAGGAGATGGCCACCGGGAAGGCCAAGCTCGAGGCCATTACCGAAGCCGGGCACAAGCGTGCGCAGCCGATCATCATGACCACCGTGGCCATGGTTGCCGGCATGATCCCGACCGCGGTTTCGGTCGGCGGCGATGGTGGATGGCGTGCTCCGATGGGCGTCGTGGTGATCGGCGGGCTCACGCTGTCCACGGCCTTGACCCTGCTGATCGTGCCGGCGGGCTTCAGCCTTGCCGACGGTCTCGAGAAGCGCGTCGGGCCATGGCTCGCCCGCAAGGTTCTCGGGCATGAGCCGGCACCAAGGCCCGTTGCCAAGCCGATTGTACCAGCCACGCGGAACGAACCGCAGCACGAGGCATTTCCGGCGGAGTGACCGCCAGATCGCAACAGCCCGTCGAAGCAGCGCCTTCGAACCCCAGCGGACCCGTCCGCATCGGTAGAGGGCGCGCAATGCCAATGGTGGTTGATCGTGCCCGGCGGATGCGTATCGTCGCCACCTGCCTGCTGGTGGCGATGGCGCTGATCTATGTTGCCACCCGACGGTATGAGGGACTGCATCCGGCAATCGGCTTTATCCGGGCTTTTGCCGAGGCGGCGATGGTCGGTGGCCTGGCGGACTGGTTTGCGGTAACCGCGCTGTTTCGGCATCCGCTGGGGCTGCCAATCCCGCACACGGCGATCATACCCGAAAACAAGGACCGCATTGCCGATACGATGGCATCGTTCCTGCAGGCCAATTTCCTGACTCCGCAGGTTGTCGCGCGCCGCATGGGGGCGGTCAACGCCGCCGCCGCCGCCGGTGCGTTTCTGTCCGATCCGCGGACGGGGGAAAGCCGCTTGCGCGATGGGGCGGCAGGGTTGCTGGCCGATGTGCTGGAATCGCTCGATCCCGATGAACTTGGCGGTCTTGCCAAGGGCGCATTGCGGACGCAGCTGGAGAAGCTGGAACTGGCGCCATTGCTGGGCCAGCTGCTGGGCGCGGCAATCGCCGATGGGCGGCACATGCCGGTCATCGAAAGCCTGATCCGCAAGGCTGCAGAGACGATCGAGGCAAACGAGCCTCTCATCCAGTCAACCATTCACGAGCGCGCCAACACGATCCTGCGCTGGACAGGCCTTGATGAAAAGCTGGCGAATGCCATCCTCGATGGCCTTTACAAGCTTCTGGCTGAAACGCTGGTCGTCCCCGACCACCCGTTGCGCCGCAAGATCGAGGAAGGTCTGGCAACGCTTGCCGACGATCTGGTGAACGACGCCGATATGCGCGCGAAGGTCGAACGGATGAAGCACGAGGTGCTGGCCAATCCGGCATTCGGCCGGTGGCTGGACGGATTGTGGGAACGTGGCAGGATGCGCCTCCTGCAGGTCGTCCGCAACCCGCGCGGCGCGCTGGGCGGCCAGTTGGGGGCAAGCCTTGCCGAGCTTGGCAATGCGCTGCAGCGCGATGTGCGACTGCAGAAGGTGGTCAATCGCTTTGCCCGGCGGACGCTGGTCGGCGTGTCGACACGCTACGGCGCGCAGATCGTGCGGCTCGTGTCCGAAACCGTGAAGCGGTGGGACGCCCGCACCGTGACTGATCGCATCGAGGGGGCGGTCGGCCGGGACCTGCAGTTCATCCGCATAAACGGCACCCTGGTCGGCGGACTGGTTGGCCTCGTGTTGCATGCGATGGACGTAATGTTGTGAACGAGCTGCCGCAGTTGGAGACGGATCGGCTGATCCTCAGAGTGCCGGGTCGCGACGATTATCTTCTCCTGCGCGATCTTGTCGCCGATCCCGAAGTACATCGCTTCCTCGGGCCTCGGCCGGAAGACCCTACCACAGACATGTTTTCGCGTGCCCTGCGCGGCGCTGGCTCATGGCAACTGTACGGTTACGGCATGTTTCTCGTGCACGAGAAGGGCAGCAATGTCTTCGTCGGGCAAATGGGCCTGTTCCATTCACTGCGCGGCTTCGGCAAGGGGCTTGATGACGTGGTCGAGGCAGGGTGGATCGTGGCGCGGCCCTTCTGGGGCCGTGGCTATGCACGAGAAGGCATGGAGGCGGCGCTGGACTGGTTCGACCGCACTCACGAGCCGCGCCGCATCGCTTGCATGATCGAGCCTGAGAACCATTCGTCCGTGCGACTGGCCGAGCGTCTTGGCTTCGTTCGTTATGACGAACATATCTTCGAGGACGAAGCGGCTGTCGACCTTTACGAGCGGGTCATAGAGAGCTGACTGCGGGAAACGGCACCGCAGAGGGATCGGCTAGATTGCCGGCGAGCAGGCGCGCGGCCTGTCGCTGGAGTTCCTCGATCGGGAAGGGCTTGGTCAGGACCGCGGTTCGATCCTCCAGACGGGCATCGTTCTGCAGCACTACGCTGTCGGCGTAACCTGTCACGAACAGCACGCCGAGATCCGGCAAGCGGCGGCGCGCCTCGTCGGCAACCTGTCGGCCGTTGAGTCCGCCTGGCAGGCCCACGTCGGTGACAAGCAGATCGATATCGGGGTAGCGATCAAGCACGGCGAGCGCCGCTGCGCCATCGGCAGCTTCGATGCAGCGCATGCCGATCATGGCCAGCGCGTCGAGCATCATCATGCGCACGGTAGGTTCGTCGTCCACGACCAGCACGGTGGCATCGGGCGGCGTATCGAGGCCACGGATGTCTGCGTGCTCCACGACATCTTCAAGCGCAGCATCGTGCCTCGGCAGGTAGATCCGCACTTGCGTGCCCACGCCCTGCGTCGAACGGATCCGGACAATGCCGTTGCTCTGGCGTGCAAAGCCGTAGACCATTGACAGGCCCAGGCCTGTTCCCTTGCCCGTGGGCTTGGTCGTGAAGAAGGGTTCGAACACGCGGTCGAGATCTTCGTCGGCAATGCCCACGCCGGAGTCGGACACGGTGATCGTCATGTAGTCACCGGATGGAAGACCGCGGCTTCGCGCATCGTCCTCGTCCAGCGTGAGATTGAGCGTCGAAATGGCAAGCGTGCCGCCGTCCGGCATCGCGTCGCGGGCATTGATGCACAGATTGAGCAGTGCGTTCTCGAGCTGGTTGGCGTCTACCAGCGCGAGCCAGAGTGCAGGATCGAGATCAGTCTGCACGGCGATCTGCGGCCCCATGGTGCGCCGGACGAGTTCGATGAAGTCTTCGATGAGGCGATTGGCATGCGTTGCCCGCGGCGAGAGGGTCTGGCGCCGTGAAAACGCAAGCAACCTGTGGGTCAGTGCTGCAGCGCGTTGTGCGGCGCCAAGCCCTGCTTCGACATAGCGTGGCACCTCGTCACTGCGGCCTTGGTTCACGCGCCGGCCTACCAGCTCGAACGCGCCGGTTATACCTGCCAGGAGGTTGTTGAAATCGTGCGCGAGGCCACCGGTCAACTGGCCCACCGCTTCCATTTTCTGCGCCTGGCGCAGGGCGTTCTCGGCCTGCTCACGCTGCGCGAGCGCATCGGCAATCCGCTGTTCGAGCGTTTCATTGAGCTGGTGCAAGGCACCTTCGGCCCGGACCCTCTCGGTCACGTCCTTGAACAGGACCGCGACCAGCCGATCCTCGAACGTGCCGATGCGGAACGACGAAACCTCGAGGTGGCGGTTGGTTGCGACCAATTCGTTGCGGAACCGGATTGGCTCGCCCGTGTGCAGCACCTTGCCGTAGAAGGCGATCCAGTCATCGGCCTCGTCAGGCACCATGTCGCGCAAGTGCTGTCCGACCACGTTCGGAATTCCGGTGTGCCGCTCGTAAGCAGGGTTGGCTAGGACGTGGACATAGTCACTGAGGGGGCCGTGGGGCCCATCGAGGAACTTGATGACGCAAAAGCCATCGTCCATGTTCTCGAACAGGATGCGATAGATCTCATGGCCGACAGCGGGCGCGCGGAAAGACGGATCCGCTACGGCGACGCCGTCTTTCACGGATGGGTCGATTCAGGCGAGCAGGATTGGGCGCAGTCCATCGCATGCCAAACGCAGTTCATCGCAGCTTGTTCCCGCGTCCTGCCAAAAGGGGTGGGAATACGAAAAAGGCCGGAAGGATTGCTCCTTCCGGCCCAATTTGTGTCAGCTTGAACAGGCGTGGACTTAGAAGTCCATGCCGCCCATGCCGCCCATGCCACCGCCCATCGGCGGCATCGCGGGCTTGTCGTCCGGCTTCTCGCTGATCGCCGCTTCGGTGGTGATCAGCAGGCCCGAGACCGAGGCAGCGTCCTGCAGGGCAGTGCGGACGACCTTGGTCGGGTCGATCACGCCGGCAGCCTTGAGGTTCTCATAGGTGTCGGTCGCGGCGTTGAAGCCCTGGTTCTCGTCGTTCTCGCGCAGCAGGTTGCCGGCGACGACAGCACCGTCGTGACCCGCGTTTGCAGCGATCTGACGGATCGGGGCCTGGATCGCGCGGCGCACGATGTCGATGCCCTTGGTCTGGTCGTCGTTGGCGCCCTTGAGGCCGTCGAGAGCCTTGGTCGCATAGAGCAGCGCGGTACCGCCGCCCGAAACGATGCCTTCCTCAACCGCAGCGCGGGTGGCGTGGAGAGCGTCGTCGACGCGGTCCTTGCGCTCCTTCACTTCGACTTCGGTCGCACCGCCGACCTTGATGACGGCAACGCCGCCAGCAAGCTTGGCCAGACGCTCCTGCAGCTTCTCACGGTCGTAGTCCGAAGTGGTGACTTCGATCTGCGCACGGATCTGCTCGACGCGGGCCTTGATCTCGTCGGCCGAACCGGCACCGTCGACGATCGTGGTGTTGTCCTTGTCGATGGTGACCTTCTTGGCCTGGCCGAGCATGGCGAGCGTGACGCTCTCCAGCTTGATGCCGAGGTCTTCGGAGATCATTTCGCCGGCGGTCAGCGTGGCGATGTCGCCCAGCATGGCCTTGCGACGGTCACCGAAGCCCGGAGCCTTGACGGCAGCGATCTTGAGGCCACCGCGCAGCTTGTTGACGACGAGGGTCGCCAGCGCTTCGCCTTCGATGTCTTCGGCGATGATCAGCAGCGGGCGGCCCGACTGCACAACCGCTTCGAGGATCGGCAGCATCGCCTGGAGCGACGAGAGCTTCTTCTCGTGGATCAGGATGTACGGGTTCTCGAGCTCGACCGTCATCTTTTCCGGGTTGGTGATGAAGTAAGGCGAGAGGTAGCCGCGGTCGAACTGCATGCCTTCGACGACATCGAGTTCGAATTCGAGGCCCTTGGCCTCTTCCACGGTGATCACGCCTTCCTTGCCGACCTTTTCCATCGCCTCGGCGATCTTCTGGCCGACTTCGGTGTCACCATTGGCCGAGATGATGCCGACCTGGGCGATTTCGGCCGAGCCTGCGACCGGGGTCGAACGCGCCTTGAGGTTCTCGACGACCTTGCCGACGGCGATGTCGATGCCGCGCTTGAGGTCCATCGGGTTCATGCCCGCAGCAACCGCGGTCATGCCTTCGCGAACGATCGCCTGGGCGAGAACGGTCGCGGTGGTGGTGCCGTCACCGGCTGCGTCATTGGCCTTCGAGGCCACTTCGCGCAGCATCTGGGCGCCCATGTTCTCGAACTTGTCCTTGAGTTCGATTTCCTTGGCCACCGAAACACCGTCCTTGGTGATGCGGGGCGCGCCGAAGCTCTTGTCGATCACGACGTTGCGGCCCTTGGGGCCCAGCGTGACCTTCACCGCGTCGGCGAGGATGTCGACGCCGCGCAGAATGCGTTCACGAGCGTCGCGCGAAAAGCGTACGTCCTTGGCAGCCATTTCTCGTTCCTTTGAATGTCTTTGAGTTGATTCAGGAAATCCGGGGTTCGGCTCAGCCGATCACGCCCAGGATGTCCGATTCCTTCATGATCAGCAGGTCCTCGCCCGAAACCTTGACTTCGGTGCCGGACCACTTGCCGAACAGGACGCGGTCGCCGACCTTGACGTCGAGCGGGGTGATCGTGCCGTTTTCGGCGCGAGCGCCGGTGCCGGTGGCGACGATCTCGCCCTCAGCGGGCTTTTCCTTGGCGCTGTCGGGGATGATGATCCCGCCGGCAGTCTTTTCCTCGGCTTCGACGCGGCGTACGAGCACGCGATCGTGCAGCGGACGGAAAGTCATGGGTTGCTCCCTCTTCCAAGTTAAAAAATGAGCCTTGGCACTCTCAAGGCGAGAGTGCCAGCGGGCGGCATATGGGTGCCGGTGGAAGGGGCGTCAATGGGTGTGGCGCAGATTCTTTTCACGCAGATGAACAAATCGGCGAAGCGCACCTTCAGGCCGGCAGGAGCCCCAGCTTCGCGCGGTTTGCCCAGCGCCAGTGCATCAGTCCGGCAACGAAGATCAGCCCGACAAGCAGGCCGAACCACACGCCCAAGCCACCAAAGCCGGTAAACAGACCCAAGCCCAGCGCCGTGCCCACGCCTGGCACCCAGTAGCCGAAGATTGCGATGAGCATTGGCACGCGGGTGTCCTGCAATCCCCGCAGCTGGCTGGCGCCGACTGCCTGCGCGCCATCGAACAGCTGGAATGCAGCTGCAACCATCATGTACTGCCGTGCCAGCGCCACGACCGTCGCGTTCTGTGGGGCAGCAGGGTCAATGTAGAGCTGCAGGAGCTGAAGCGGGAACAGCAGCATGACGGCGGCCGACAGGGCCATGAAGCCAATGCCGAGTTGAGTCGCCACCCGGCCAGCTAGGGCGATGGCCGGGTTGTCGCCCGCGCCATAAGCGAGGCCGACGCGGATCGTCGCCGCCTGGCCGACGCCAAACGGTACCTGAAAGGCGATTGCCGCGAATTGCAGGGCCAGCGTATGTGCGGCCAGCTCGACTTCGCCGATTCTGCCCATCAGGAAGGCCGCGCCGTTGAACATGCCGGCCTCGGCGATGATCGTGCCGCAGATCGGCAGGCCGATCTTCAGAACATCCGCGAACCGCGTCCATTCGGGCTTCCACCACCGGCCAAGCAGGCGATAGCGGTGGAGCCTTCGATCGAAGCGTATCACGACGACGAACGCCAGCAGCATCGCCACGCTGGTCAACACGCTGGAGATCGCGGAACCAAGCAGGCCCAGTTCGGGCGCCCCCATGTGGCCGAAGACGAAGAGCCAGTTTCCCAGAGCATTGATCGCCACCGCCATGCCGGTGATCGCGGTGCCGATGCCGGGCCTGCCGAGCGTTGCCACGACGGTGCGGAGAAGCGCTGCAAGGACTGCGGGAATCGCGGCCCACATCAGCACCTGCAGGAAGGGAACGGCGCGCGCGATCACGCCAGGGTCCTGCCCGGTGATGCGCATCAGGGGCCCGCCGAGCATGCACACACCGATCGCGACGAGGGAGGCAAGCAGGCCAGCCCAGGCAGCCATGCGCACCGTGCGGCGCACTTCGCGAACTGCGTGCCGCCTTCGCCCAAGTTCCGCCGCGATCAGTGGCGATGCGGCACCGACGAGGCCCGTCAGGCTCCATACCAGCAGACCGAACAGCGAAACCGACAGCGACGAGGCTGCCAGCGCTTCCGGCCCGAGCCGCGCCACGAACACGACATCGACCGCGAAGACTGCCATCTGCAGGAGGTTGGCACCGACAAGCGGCGCGGCGAGCCGCAGCATCGCCCGCAGTTCGTCGATCCATCTGTGAGGCGGCCGTTCAAACATGGGACGCGCGGTGTAGGGCCGGGGGGCCCGGAAGGAAAGCGCTGTGTGACCGAGTCGCGGCAGGCCATGGCGCCACGCGGTCCAAGGGCCGTGGGCAGAAACTCCGCCATGAGCCAAGCGCCGTCACAAATCCATGATATATGTGGATTTCATGCGGCTTGATGTCACAAATCATGTCCGCGTGGCGGCAATGGTTGACCCACTCCCCGGTCAGTGACAGCGTTCTGCTGATGGAAGGGTTCGGCCAATGGGCAGACCGGCTGCGCATGGCACGCAAACCGGCGGCGCGGGCGCAAGGCGGCATCGGTCGCCTTCGCGCGCTTGTCGATGCGCATCCGCCGCATGGACCGAATCTGTCGCGACTGGCGGTGCGCGCAGCGACGCTTCTGCTGGTCATGGCCGCCGTCCAGGCCGTGGCGAGCCTCGCCTTCTACGATGTCATCGACAAGGAGACGCTGCGCGAGGATCACGCTCGGCGCGTTGCCGAACTGCTCGTGGTCAGCAACCGCGTGCACGAACTGCATCCGGACGCACTCGGCACGATCATGAGCACGAGCCACCTGGAAGTCGCGCTGTCCAACTCGCCACAGGCGCTGGTCGGTCGCGAGGACGAAGCTGTCAGCGAGATCCGGGGGCACATTCTGCGCTGGGAGCCCACCCTGGCCGGGCAGCAGATCATGCTCGGACTTGAGCCGTCGCGCTTGGGCTACGGCAATCTCGTCGGAGCGATGCGGCTTCGAGACGGGCATTGGCTCAACTTCCGTTCGCGCGACGTGACCTCGGGCTGGCCGATTGCCCTGCGCGCCACGGTATTGACGCTGATCACGGCCGTAGTCGGCTTTGCCCTGTCGCTGTGGTCGCTGCGCATCATCACCCGGCCCTTGCGCGAACTGACCGACGCCGCCGACGCGATCGGCAAGGGGCAGGTCGTGCCGGTGCGCGAAAGCGGCCCCGACGACCTGCGCAGTCTCGCCCGGTCGATGAATGCCATGCAGGAGCGCATCGCGGCGATGCTCGAGGATCAGGCGCGATCGTTCGAGGCCATCAGCCATGATCTGCGCACGCCCCTCTCGCGCGTGACCATAGCCGCCGACCTGATCGACGATGCCGAGATTGCAGGCCTTGTCCGTGATGCCACGAGCGAAATGGAAGCCATGCTGATGTCTCTCCAGCGCTACCTCAGGGCTCAGCACCTTGCGCCTGAAGCGGTCATGATGGACCTCGGCCTCGCAGTGACGGACCTTGTCATGGGCAGCTTTGAAGGGAAGGCCGAGGTCGAGGTTACGCCAGGGGCCATGATCTGCACCTGGCGCGAGCCCTTGCTGATGGCCCTGCACCCGCTGATCGAAAATGCCGTGCATTATGGCGGCAAGGCAAAGGTCTGCGTCGAACCGGATGCGCAAGGCCGCTGGCATGTATTGATCGCCGATGATGGGCCGGGAATTTCCGAAGACCAGTTCGAACGGATTCTTGCGCCGTTCTACCGCATCGACGACGCGCGGGCGCGCGACACGGCAGGTTTCGGGCTTGGCATTCCCACTGCACATCGTCTGCTTGAGCGCTTTGGTGGCGCTATCAAGTTCGCACGCGCGGAAAGCGGTGGGCTGTTGGTCTGCGTGCGGGTCCCCGTCGCAACGGACTGACCACAAACGAAAAAGGCGGAGCTGAATGCCCCGCCTTTCCCTGTAACTTGTCCGGAAAACCGGAAGAAGATTACTTGACTTCGACGGTGCCGCCGGCTTCCTCGATCTTCTTCTTGATGTCTTCGGCTTCAGCCTTCGACACGCCTTCCTTGATCGCCTTCGGAGCGCCTTCGACCAGCGCCTTGGCTTCGGTCAGGCCCAGGTTGGTGATCGCGCGGACTTCCTTGATGACCTGGATCTTCTTGCCACCGTCGCCGGTGAGGATGACGTCGAATTCGGTCTTCTCTTCAGCGGCTTCAGCAGCAGCGCCAGCCGGAGCAGCAGCAACGGCAACAGCAGCAGCGGCGGAAACGCCCCATGCTTCTTCGAGAGCCTTGGCGAGGTCAGCGGCTTCGAGGACGGTCAGCTTCGAAAGTTCTTCAACGAGCTTGGCGATATCGGCCATGGTATTTCACTCCTGATCTTGTGGTGCCCACGCGCCCGAGTGGCGCGGCGAGCGTAAATCGAACGAACGGTCTTATGCGGCTTCCTTGGCGTAGGCGCCGAAGACGCGGGCCAGCTTGGCTGCCGGAGCAGTCGTGAGCTGGGCGATCTTCGTGGCCGGAGCCTGGATGAGGCCGATAAGCGTGCCGCGCAGCTCGTCGAGGCTGGGCATGGAGGCGAGCGCCTTGACCCCGGCTTCGTTGAGAACCTGCGAACCCATTGCACCACCGACGATTTCGATCTTGTCGGTGGTCTTGGCGAACTCGACCACTGCCTTGGCGGCAGCAACCGGATCGACAGAGGCGGCGATTGCGGTCGGACCGGTGAAGAAATCACCCAGACCTTCGTAATCGGTGCCTGCGACGGCAAGCTTGGCAAGACTGTTCTTCGCAACCTTGTAGGTCGCGCCCGCTTCGCGGATCTTCGTGCGCAGGGCGGTGGACTGGGCCACCGTCATGCCGAGGTTGCGGGTGATGACCACCGCGCCGGCCTCGCTGAAGACGCCGTTAAGGAAGGCGACCGAATCGGCTTTCTGCGAACGATCCATGCCATACTCCTTCACATGTGACTGAGCCGGGAGACCCGGACAGTCGGCTACGTTTGTCGATGGCCCGAAGACCACCGGCGAGTCCGTGACAAGGGAAGGAGGTGCGCCGTAAAGCGCGAGGGGCGCCACGATCCTTGCAGGAGCGAGGGGCCTTGAAACTCTTTTCCCCGTCTAGGCTGGAGATTAAGTGCAGGCAGATCCCGCACACCAACTGTCTCGGACGGATGAACGATGAAACCAAAGAGGCCCACCGGTCAGGGCGGGCCTCTGGCGGATTCGGGCGTGAGAGTCAAGCTTCAGGCGGTTTCGGCGCCTTCCGGCTCGTATCCCAGCACGTCACCGGGCTGGCAATCCAGTTCGCGGCAGATCGCCTCGAGCGTGGAGAAGCGGATGGCCTTGGCCTTGCCGGTCTTGAGGATCGAGACGTTGGCGAGCGTCAGGTCGATGCGTTCGGCCAGTTCGGTCAGCGTCATGCGGCGGGCGTGGAGCAGGTCGTCGAGTTTGACATTGATCGGCATCACACGGTCCCTTCCAGGTCTTCGCGCATCTGCGCGCCGGTGCGGAACACCCGGGCGAGGATGAACAGGACAAGCGCGAGCAGCAGGCCGTTGATCGAGAAATCGGCATCGACATTGACCGACGCTGCATCCGCGCTGGCCTGCTCAAGCATCACGCCGACGATCCCGACGGGTATGGAAAGCAGCTGGATGATGACCGACAGCCACGCCATCGCGCGCAGACGCTCTGCGTTGCCGGGGGTGAATGGATCGCCGTCCTCGACCGTTGTGACGATGGCACGGAGCTTTTCGACGAACCGATGCATCGAAGCCAGCATTGCGGCGAGCAGCGGGAACATCAGCAGGATGAGCCAATAAGTCGATTCTGCGGCACCGGCCTTGGCGAGCTTTTCGGCAACCATCCCGTGCAGGCCGACCGTGGCTGCAAAACCTATACCGAGACCCACCATGCCAATCACGATTACGATCAGCATGAACGTGAGCAAAGCCTTGGCCAATCCCAGAAGCGGGTCGGTGCGGAGTGTGGACATTGGATTCCCTCCTGTTGAGTGGGCGGTCAGGCGGCGAGCGGGAGCTGGTAGGTCGCCATGACCGGACCATCGGCGAGCGCGAACGGGGCAGAGCCGGCATCCACCGTCGGCAGCCACAGCGTGGCAGCCAGCAGCAGCGAGAGGATCGCGGCGGCGGTCTGGGGAAGCAGGCGGGACATGATCGTTCTCCGATAAGGTCAATATCGATATTCAATAATGTCGTTTCGCCTTATCGTCAATCAATAATATTGAAAAACGATATATCGCTTATCGTTTTGCGACGTTACCGCGCGTTTGCCATGCAAAAAGCCCCGTCCAGCGGACGAGGCTCATTTGTCCTTGAAGGGTTTTGGAAGGGTTCAGGCCTGCGCGTAATCCGTGCGAACCTCGGGCACCACCTGCTCGGCACGTGTTGAGGTGGGCACCTCGCTGCGCGCGGCCATCGATTGCACCATGATCCGTGCGCGGCGGCGGCGCGCCTTGCGCGACTGGAACGGGTTGGCATCGTCTGGCGGAGACGCAACGATGCGTTCGATCAGGGCTTCGCGCTCGCTCGCGGTGCGGGTGCTTGCAGCCGACATGGCGTATGTCGGGGTCGAGGGTCGCTCGGGCGGCATTGGCGGCGCGACGCGGCGTTCGGGCTGCGGCCTCAGACTGGGCCGGGTTGCAACCGGGGGCACGAAATCCACGTCTTCCGCATAGACGCGACGGCGGCGGCTGACGGCAAGGCCCACGCCACCCAGCACGAGCAGGGTTGCTGCAGCGCCGACCGGCAGTGCCCAGTCCGGTGCTACACTGTCCGTGGCGACGTCTGCCGCAACGGGGGCTGCTGTCGTTGGCTCTGAAACTGAAGACGATGCAACAGCGGGGATGGGGGCCGGGACGGGGGCTGCGACCGGCGTTGGCGTCGATTCCGTTGCAGCTGCTGGCGCAGGTGCAGGCGCCGACTCACGCGCCACTGAACGCGGCGCGGGACGCGCGGCCGGTCGGGGCTGCGCGATCGGCGCGGCCACTGGCGTCGATGCGGTCGCGGGCTCAGGAACAGGCTCCGGCGTTGCAGTCGGGATCACGATGGTCGGAGCTGCCGGCGCGGGAGTCACGACAGGGGCCGCTGCCACAGGTGCATCAGTTACAGGAATAGTAACGTCCTGCGCATGGGCAGTTCCGGCAGTAAGCAGCAGCATGGCTGAAATCGCCATGGTGTTGCGGGGCGATATGGCGTTGATCTTGGTCATGAAGTGAAAACGCGACGAACCGCGCAATAGGTTCCGTATTGGCGACGAAACGAGCGGTTATTGCCCGTGAGGTGTCGCCACTTTGGTTCTCCGCAACAATGTTTCACGGTTTCTGAACCGACGTTCATCGTTTAACGGAATTACTTGGCGGTGCCTCCCGTGGCCCCCGAAATGCCTTTGCGCCCTTTGACTTAACGATCGGCATTGCCTATATGCCGCCCCTGTCCAGCGCTTCGAGCAAGGCCGTCCCATGCGCAGGGGGTGGCTCGGGAAGGAGGCGCAGGGCAATCCATCTGACGCAAGAGGCTGCGGGCCATGGCTTCCGTTGAACGGGGTGCCGTGCGCTGTGCGGCCTTTCGCCGTTTGGTGGCCCATCGCCCGCGCGTGGCAGAATTTCCGCCGGTTTTCCGGCCATTTGTTGAAAGAGGCTCGCAACCTTTATGGTTTCCAAGACAGCCAGTCGTCCCGGTGTGAAGAAGCGCATCCGCAAGATCTTCGGGGACATCCACGAAGTCGTGCAGATGCCGAACCTCATCGAGGTCCAGCGCGAATCGTACGAGCAGTTCCTCCGCTCCGATCCGTCGATCGGCTATGTCTCGGGCCTCGAGAAGACGCTGCGTTCGGTCTTCCCGATCCAGGATTTCGCCGGCACCGCCAGCCTCGATATCAAGGAGCGTGACGGTTACGTCCTCGAAGCGCCGAAGTACGACGTGAACGAATGCCGCCAGCGCGGCATCACCTATGCTGCGCCGATGAAGGTCACGCTCAAGCTTGCCACCTTCGAGGTCGATGCCGAGACCGAGACCAAGTCGCTCATCGATATCAAGGAGCAGGACGTCTACATGGGCGACATCCCGCTCATGACCGAGAACGGGACGTTCTTCATCAACGGCACCGAGCGCGTGATCGTGTCGCAGATGCACCGTTCGCCCGGCGTGCTGTTCGACCATGACCGCGGCAAGACCCACTCCTCGGGCAAGTACCTCTTCGCGGCCCGCGTGATCCCCTACCGTGGTTCGTGGCTCGACTTCGAATTCGACGCCAAGGACATCGTCAACGTCCGTATCGACCGCAAGCGCAAGCTGCCGGTCACCGCGCTGCTTCATGCGCTGGGCCTGGACGACGAGCAGATCCTCCACCACTTCTACGACACCGTGAACTGGGCACGTGCCGAGGGCGGCTGGAAGGTGCCCTTCGTGCTCGAACAGTGGCGCGGATCGAAGCCGATGTTCGACATCGTCGATGCCAAGTCGGGCGAAGTGATCTTCCCGGCGGGCCAGAAGATCTCCCCCCGCGCTGCCAACAAGGCGGCCAAGGACGGGCTTGAAGAGCTGCTGATCCCGACCGAGGAGATCTTCGGCCGCTATGCCGCGCGTGACCTGATCGACGAAGCCACGGGCCGCATCTGGATCGAAGCCGGTGACGAAGTCTCGCCGGAAAACCTCGATCTGCTCGACAAGGCCGGGATCGACACGCTCGAACTGCTCGACATCGATCACGTCTCGACCGGTCCCTGGATCCGCAATACCCTCAAGGCCGACAAGGCTCCGGATCGCGACCACGCGCTGGCCGATATCTATCGCGTCATGCGCCCGGGCGAGCCGCCGACGCGCGAAACCGCCGAAGCGCTGTTCGATGGCCTGTTCTTCGATGCCGACCGCTACGACCTCTCGGCCGTGGGTCGCGTCAAGCTGAACATGCGCCTCGGCCTCGAGTGCGATGACAGCGTCACCACCCTGCGCACCGACGACATCCTCGCCGTGGTCAAGGAACTGGTGAACCTCAAGGACGGCAAGGGCGAAGTCGACGACATCGACAACCTCGGCAACCGTCGCGTGCGTTCGGTGGGCGAGCTGCTGGAAAACCAGTACCGCGTCGGCCTGCTGCGCATGGAGCGCGCCGTGAAGGAGCGCATGTCCTCGGTCGACGTGTCGACCGTCATGCCGAACGACCTGATCAACGCAAAGCCCGCCGTGGCCGCCGTGCGCGAGTTCTTCGGTTCCTCGCAGCTCTCGCAGTTCATGGACCAGACCAACCCGCTTTCGGAAGTCACCCACAAGCGCCGCGTTTCGGCACTTGGGCCGGGCGGTCTGACCCGCGAGCGCGCCGGCTTCGAAGTCCGCGACGTTCACCCGACCCACTATGGCCGCATCTGCCCGATCGAAACGCCGGAAGGCCCGAACATCGGTCTGATCAACTCGCTGTCGACCTTCGCGCGCGTCAACAAGTACGGCTTCATCGAAACTCCGTACCGCAAGGTCGTCGACGGCAAGGTGACCAAGGACGTCATCTATCTCTCGGCGATGGAAGAGCAGAAGCACACCGTGGCGCAGGCCTCGGCCGAGCTGAATGCTGACGGATCGTTCGTCGAGGAACTCGTCTCGGCCCGCCAGAACGGCGAATTCGTGATGAGCCCGCGTGACCAGATCACGCTGATGGACGTCAGCCCCAAGCAGCTCGTCTCGGTTGCCGCCTCGCTCATTCCGTTCCTGGAAAACGACGACGCCAACCGCGCGCTCATGGGCTCGAACATGCAGCGCCAGGCCGTGCCGCTGATCAAGGCCGATGCGCCGTTTGTCGGCACCGGCATGGAAGAGACCGTGGCGCGCGATTCGGGCGCTGCGATCTCGGCCCTGCGTTCGGGCGTGGTCGACCAGGTCGACGCAACCCGTATCGTGATCCGCGCCTCGGGCGATATCGAACCCGGCCAGTCGGGCGTCGACATCTACCGCCTGCAGAAGTTCGAGCGCTCGAACCAGTCGACCTGCATCAACCAGCGTCCGCTGGTGAAGGTGGGCGACCTGATCGAGAAGGGCGACATCATCGCCGACGGTCCGTCGACCGAGTTCGGTGAACTGGCGCTGGGCCGCAACGTGCTCGTCGCGTTCATGCCCTGGAACGGCTACAACTACGAAGACTCGATCCTGATCAGCGAACGCATCGTCAAGGAAGACGTCTTCACCTCGATCCATATCGAGGAGTTCGAAGTCATGGCGCGCGACACCAAGCTCGGGCCTGAGGACATCACCCGCGACATCCCGAACGTCGGCGAGGAAGCCCTGCGCAACCTCGACGAGGCGGGCATCGTCTACATCGGTGCGGAAGTTCACCCCGGTGACATCCTCGTCGGCAAGATCACCCCGAAGGGTGAATCGCCGATGACGCCGGAAGAGAAGCTGCTCCGCGCGATCTTCGGTGAAAAGGCCAGCGACGTGCGCGACACCTCGCTTCGCCTCCCGCCCGGCGTTGCCGGAACGATCGTCGACGTTCGCGTCTTCAACCGTCACGGCATCGAGATCGACGACCGTACACGCGCCATCCAGAACGAGGAAATCGAACGCCTCGCCAAGGACCGCGAGGACGAGCGCGCGATCCTCAACCGCGCCACCTTCAACCGCCTGCGCGACATGCTGCTCGGCCAGGTCTCGGCTGCAGCGCCCAAGGGCATCAAGAAGGGCGAAGTCATCGACGAGCAGGTTCTCGCCGATGTCGAGCGTCACGAATGGTGGAAGTTCGCCGTTGCCGACGATGCACGCCAGCAGCAGCTGGAGGCGGTCAAGGCGCAGTACGACACTGCGGTGAAGGCGATCCAGGAGAAGTTCGAGGACCGCAAGGAAAAGCTCGAGCGTGGCGATGAACTCGCCCCCGGCGTGCTCAAGATGGTCAAGGTCTTCGTTGCCGTGAAGCGCAAGCTGCAGCCGGGCGACAAGATGGCCGGCCGTCACGGCAACAAGGGCATCATCAGCCGCATCCTGCCGCAGGAAGACATGCCCTTCCTCGAGGACGGTACGCCTGTCGACTTCGTGCTCAACCCGCTGGGCGTGCCTTCGCGCATGAACGTCGGGCAGATCTTCGAAACGCACCTTGGCTGGGCCGCCCGCGGCCTTGGCAAGCGCATTGGCGCGGCTCTTGACGCATGGCGCGAGGCCAACCCGAACCCCGAGGCCGGCCAGCCGCCGGAAGCGGTGCGCGAGCTGCTCAAGGAGATCTACGGCGACAACTATGCCGACGAGATCGACGCCCGCAACGACGCGCAGATCATCGACTTTGCCCAAGCTGTCCGCAACGGCGTGCCGATGGGCTCGCCGGTGTTCGACGGCGCGGTGGAAAAGGACGTGACCGACATGCTGCGTCTGGCCGGGCTCGATGAATCGGGTCAGGTCACGCTGTTCGACGGTCGCACCGGCGATGCCTTCGACCGCAAGGTGACGGTGGGCATGAAGTACGTGCTCAAGCTTCACCACCTGGTCGACGACAAGATCCACGCACGTTCGATCGGGCCGTACTCGCTCGTTACCCAGCAGCCGCTGGGCGGCAAGGCGCAGTTCGGTGGTCAGCGCTTCGGCGAAATGGAGGTCTGGGCGCTTCAGGCCTACGGCGCGGCCTACACGCTGCAGGAAATGCTCACGGTGAAGTCGGACGACGTGGTCGGCCGCACCAAGGTCTACGAAGCGATCGTCAAGGGCGACGACACCTTCGAGGCCGGCATTCCCGAAAGCTTCAACGTGCTCGTCAAGGAAATGCGCTCGCTGGGCCTCAACGTCGAACTGTCGTCGCTCGATGACACGGATGACGACGGCCTCGCCGAGGCGGCGGAGTAAGGAACACGGGCGGCGGTTCTGCCGCCGCCCACCCCTTCGCACCAGAATTCACGTCCAACGCCCTTTCACAGGGCAAGGGAACGGCACCAAATGAACGACCTGACCAAATTCACCAACCAGCTCGCCAAGCCCGAGACCTTCGACCAGATCCAGATCGGTCTGGCGTCGCCTGAGCGCATTCGCAGCTGGTCCTTCGGCGAGATCAAGAAGCCGGAAACCATCAACTACCGCACGTTCAAGCCCGAGCGTGACGGCCTGTTCTGCGCGCGCATCTTCGGCCCCGTGAAGGACTACGAGTGCCTCTGCGGCAAGTACAAGCGCATGAAGTACAAGGGCGTCGTCTGCGAAAAGTGCGGCGTCGAAGTCACCGTCACCAAGGTGCGCCGCGAGCGCATGGGCCATATCGAACTGGCCGCGCCCGTCGCGCACATCTGGTTCCTCAAGTCGCTGCCCTCGCGCATCGGCCTGCTCCTCGACATGCAGCTCAAGCAGCTTGAGCGCATCCTCTACTTCGAAAGCTACGTCGTCATCGAGCCGGGCCTGACCCCGCTCGAGAAGTACCAGCTGCTGACCGAGGACGAACTGCTCGACGCGCAGGACGAGTATGGCGAAGACGCCTTCTCGGCCGGCATCGGTGCCGAGGCCGTCAAGCACATGCTGATGAACCTCGATCTCGAGCAGGAGCGCGACGATCTGATGGAAGAGCTGCGGACGACCAAGTCCGAGCTCAAGCCCAAGAAGATCATCAAGCGCCTGAAGGTCGTGGAATCCTTCATCGATTCAGGGAATCGCCCCGAATGGATGATCCTCGATGTCGTGCCGGTCATTCCGCCCGAACTGCGCCCCCTGGTGCCATTGGACGGTGGCCGCTTCGCGACCTCGGACCTCAACGACCTCTATCGCCGCGTCATCAATCGCAACAACCGCCTCAAGCGCCTGATCGAGCTGCGCGCGCCGGACATCATCGTCCGCAACGAAAAGCGCATGCTGCAGGAAGCCGTTGACGCGCTGTTCGACAATGGCCGCCGTGGCCGCGTGATCACCGGCGCCAACAAGCGTCCGCTGAAGTCGCTGTCCGACATGCTCAAGGGCAAGCAGGGCCGCTTCCGCCAGAACCTGCTCGGCAAGCGCGTCGACTATTCGGGCCGTTCGGTCATCGTGACCGGCCCGGAACTCAAGCTGCACCAGTGCGGCCTTCCGAAGAAGATGGCGCTCGAACTGTTCAAGCCGTTCATCTACGCGCGTCTTGATGCGAAGGGTCTGTCGATGACCCTGAAGCAGGCCAAGAAGTGGGTCGAGAAGGAGCGCAAGGAAGTCTGGGACATCCTTGACGAGGTGATCCGCGAACACCCGGTCATGCTGAACCGTGCGCCGACGCTGCACCGTCTCGGCATCCAGGCGTTCGAGCCGGTCCTCATCGAAGGCAAGGCGATCCAGCTGCACCCGCTCGTCTGCTCGGCCTTCAACGCCGACTTCGACGGTGACCAGATGGCCGTCCACGTACCGCTTTCGCTGGAAGCCCAGCTCGAAGCGCGCGTGCTGATGATGTCGACCAACAACATCCTCTCGCCCGCCAACGGCAAGCCGATCATCGTGCCTTCGCAGGACATGGTGCTGGGCATCTACTATCTGTCGATGGACCGCGCCGGCGAGCCGGGCGAAGGCATGATGCTGGCCGACATGGCCGAAGTGCACCAGGCGCTGGAGGCCAAGGCCGTCACGCTGCACTCGAAGATCATCGCCCGCGTTCCGCAGACCGACGAGAACGGCAAGCAGTACCTCAAGCGTTTCGAAACGACGCCGGGCCGCATGCTGATCGGCGAATGCCTGCCCAAGAGCCACAAGGTTCCGTTCGAGATCGTCAACCGCCTTCTGACCAAGAAGGAAATCGGCGACGTGATCGACCAGGTCTATCGCCACACCGGCCAGAAGGACACGGTGCTGTTCGCCGACGCCATCATGGCGCTGGGCTTCCGCAACGCGTTCAAGGCGGGCATCTCGTTCGGCAAGGATGACATGATCATCCCCGACAGCAAGGATGCGCTGGTTGCCGAGACCAAGGAACTGGTTGCCGACTACGAGCAGCAGTACCAGGACGGCCTGATCACCCAGCAGGAAAAGTACAACAAGGTGATCGACGCCTGGAGCCGTTGCGGCGACCAGGTTGCGAATGCCATGATGGAAGAGCTCAAGAGCTCGCCTGTCGACGAGGCGACCGGCCGTCAGAAGCCGATCAACGCGATCTACATGATGTCGCACTCGGGCGCTCGTGGCTCCCCGGCGCAGATGAAGCAGCTTGCGGGCATGCGCGGCCTGATGGCCAAGCCCTCGGGCGAGATCATCGAAACCCCGATCATCTCGAACTTCAAGGAAGGTCTGACCGTTCTTGAATACTTCAACTCGACCCACGGTGCTCGTAAGGGCCTCGCGGACACCGCGCTGAAGACCGCGAACTCGGGTTACCTGACCCGTCGTCTGGTCGACGTGTCGCAGGACTGCGTCGTGATCGAGGAAGACTGCGGCACCGAGCGTGCGCTGGAAATGCGCGCGATCGTCCAGGGCGGCTCGACGATTGCCTCGCTGGGCGAGCGCATCCTTGGCCGTACCCTCGCCGAAGACCTGATCGAGGCGAAGTCGGGCGAGGTCATCGCGCAGAAGGGCGAACTGCTCGACGAAGCCGCGATCGCGAAGATCGAAGCTGCCGGCGTGCAGTCGGCCAAGATCCGCTCGCCGCTGGTCTGCGAAGCCCAGCAGGGCGTGTGCGGCACGTGCTATGGCCGTGACCTTGCGCGCGGTACGCCGGTCAACATCGGTGAAGCTGTCGGCGTCATCGCCGCGCAGTCGATCGGTGAGCCGGGCACCCAGCTGACCATGCGTACCTTCCACATCGGTGGCGCGGCGCAGGTCAACGAGCAGTCGCACCTCGAGGCGATCTCGGATGGTACCGTGGTCTACCGCGACATTCCGACGATCACCGACAAGCGCGGCCGTCGTCTGTCGCTTGCTCGCAACGGCGAAATCGTGGTCATGGACACCGAGGGCCGTGAGCGCGCGATTCACCGCGTGCCTTACGGTACCCACCTGCTGCACGAGAACGGCGCTATCATCTCGCAGGGCGATCGCCTGGCCGAGTGGGACCCGTTCACCCTGCCGGTGATCACCGAAAAGCCGGGTATCGTGCGCTATCAGGACCTTGTCGACGGCAAGACCCTGACCGAGCAGACCGACGAAGCCACCGGCATGTCGAGCCGCGTCGTCACCGAGAACCGTGCCGCCGGCCGGGGCAAGAAGGAGGACCTGCGTCCTCGCCTGACCCTGCTCGACGACGATTCGGGCGAAGCTGCACGCTACCTGATGGCTCCGGGCACCACGCTCTCGGTCGAGGACGGCCAGCGCGTCGAAGCGGGCGACATCCTCGCCCGTGCATCGCGCGAAGCCGCCAAGACCCGCGACATCACCGGCGGTCTGCCGCGCGTTGCCGAACTGTTCGAGGCCCGCAAGCCGAAGGACAATTCGATCATTGCCAAGATCGCAGGGCGCATCGAGTTCGTGCGTGACTACAAGGCCAAGCGCAAGATCGCGATCATCCCGGAAGAGGGTGAACCGGTCGAGTACCTCGTGCCGAAGAGCCGCGTGATCGACGTGCAGGAAGGCGACTACGTCAAGAAGGGCGACAACCTGATCTCGGGCTCGCCCGATCCGCACGACATTCTGGAAGTGATGGGTGTCGAGGCTCTGGCCGAGTACCTCGTCGCGGAAATCCAGGAAGTCTACCGCTTGCAGGGCGTTAAGATCAACGACAAGCACATCGAGGTGATCGTTCGCCAGATGCTGCAGAAGGTCGAGATCACCAACGGTGGCGACACCACCCTGCTGCCGGGCGAACAGGTCGACCTCGAGGAGATGCTCGAAACCAACGCCAAGCTGGAAGAGGGCATGCAGCCCGCCGAAGGCAAGCCGGTGCTGCTGGGCATCACCAAGGCCTCGCTGCAGACGCGCTCGTTCATCTCGGCCGCGTCGTTCCAGGAAACCACCCGCGTGCTCACGCAGGCGGCCGTGGAAGGCAAGAAGGACTCGCTGATCGGTCTCAAGGAGAACGTGATCGTCGGTCGTCTCATCCCCGCCGGTACCGGTGCGGGCATGAATCGCCTGCGCGTCGCCGCCTCCTCGCGCGATGCCGCGCTGCGTGCCTCCTACCGCAAGCTCCAGGAATCGCTGATCGCTCCGGCGACGGCAGCCGAAGAGCATGCAGCCGAGCTGGCGCAGGGGCCGGAAGCCGCAATCGGTGACGATCCGCTGGCGGCGGTCGAGGGCGAGACCCACGGCACCGACGCCGATGCCGGCGATTACCTGATCGAGGGCGACGAGGCGTAAGGCTTCGTCGATCCGTCAGGGACAGTTTGAAGGCCTCGCCGGAGCGATCCGGCGGGGCCTTTTTACGTCTGCTTGACAGGGGCGCCGGGCTTCTACGGCAGTAGAAATTCCTACGCTCCTGAAACGCCAATCTAACTTCGTTGCCTCATGCCATGTATACCAATCTCAAGGGACACGGCATGCTCAGTGAGCAGACTTCACGTGGCGCCAAACTGGTCGTCGCATTGATACTCGCGGCGATCCTGATCGTGGGCGTGGCGGTCAGCTATATTCGGTTCGGCGGACCGCTCCACAAGCAGAACCTGTTGCAGGACGAACTCCTGGCAGACATCCTGCCGCCGCCGGCGTTCGTAGTCGAACCCTATCTTCACGCCACATGGTCGCTGACCGACCCCGCGCACGCCGTTCACGCAAAGGCGGAACTCGCCGAAGAGCGCGCGCTGTTCGAACAGCGCAAGGCCTATTGGGCCACGGCGCCTGTGCCTGATGAACTGCGCAACGAAGTGCAGGCCACCATCGGCACTGCCGATGCATTCTGGCAGGCCATCGACCAGCGATTTCTTCCGGCTCTCGAATCCGGGGATACCGCGACGATGCTGCGAGTCCAGCAGGAGGAACTTGCCCCAGCCTACCTGAAAAAGCACGACGCGGTCGAGCATCTCGTTGAGCGGTCCACCGCCTATCGCGCCGCGCTGATGGAAAATGCCAATCGCCTCGTGTTCATCCTGATCGCAGCGTTCGCGGCGATTGCCTGCGCTGTTCTCGCTATCGTGCTGTTTGCCGCCAGGATGATCCGGCAGCGCGTCGTTGCGCCGTTGGTCGAGACTGCCGGGACGATGCAGCGCATGGCCGAAGGCGATTATCGCACCGAAGCTTCGGGGGCGGAGCGGAATGACGAGATCGGCGTGATGGCACGCGCCATTGGTGTTTTCCGGGAGAACGGCATCGCCCGGGCCAAGGCGCAGGAGGAGCAGCAGGCAGTCGTTGCGGCGCTATCGGCAGGCCTTGACTGCATGGCGCGCCAGAATCTCGAACATCGCATCGACCAGCGCTTCCCCGAAGCCTACGAGGAGCTGCGGACGAACTACAACATCGCCGTCGATGCCCTTGCATCGGCAATGCGCACCGTACGTGTGGGCGCAGCGAGTGTGCTCAATTCGATCGCCGAGATCCGCGATGCCAGCGACGATCTGGCGCGGCGCAACGAGCAGCAGGCATCGAGCCTCGCCCAGACCGCATCGGCCATGCAAAGCGTGACCGGCAGCGTGCGGGAAACCGCATCGGGGGCAAAGGATGTCAATGTTGCGATCAGCTCGGCCCATGGCGAGGCCAGCAGTGGCGGCGAAGTGGTGCAGCAGGCCATTGCCGCGATGGCCGCGATCGAAGCATCGGCGCAGGAGATCAGCAATATCATCTCGGTCATCGATGGAATCGCGTTCCAGACCAACCTGCTGGCCCTGAATGCTGGTGTCGAGGCCGCACGCGCGGGCGAATCCGGCAAGGGCTTTGCCGTTGTCGCAACCGAAGTCCGTGCCCTGGCCCAGCGCTCTGCCGAAGCCGCGCAGAACATCAAGACTCTGATCGAGAACAGCACGAGCCAGGTGGAGGAGGGTGTCCGACTGGTTGGCGAAACCGGCTCCCGCCTGACCGGCATCGTCGATCAGATCGCAGCAGTCGATGCTTTGGTCACGCAGATCGCGCAGGCCGCGGCGCGACAGGCGGAAAGTCTTGAGCAGGTCAACGTGGAAGTGGCCGCCATGGACCGGATGACGCAGGCGAACGCTGCAATGGTGGAGGAATCCTCGGCGGCAACCCGCAGCCTGTCCTCCGAGGCGGAGCGGCTGACCGATCTGGTCTCGACCTTCCGCACGCGCGATATCGAAAACCGGCCGACAGAGGTGCCCAACCCGCAGGTCTTGCGGCGCTCTTCAGCACTTAAAGAGGATGTGGCGTCACCCAGGATCCTGCGCTTCGGTACCTGAAAAGGCAGCAAGGCCGGACGCCCATGGCATCCGGCCTTGCAGTCAACCCGTGACCAGCGGTCAGCGGCCCTTGCGGTGCTCGCCCTTGACCCAGCGCACGGTGCCGGATGAGGCGCGCATCACCACGCTTTCGGTGGTCATCACGCCGCTCTTGTGCACCTTGACGCCTGCAAGCAGCGAACCATCGGTCACGCCGGTGGCGGCAAAGATGCAGTCACCCTTGGCCAGCTCGATCAGGTCATACTGCTTGTTCAGGTCCTCGATGCCCCACTTGCGGGCGCGGGCCTTCTCGTCCTCGTTGCGGAACAGCAGGCGGCCCTTGAACTGCCCACCGACGCAGCGCAGCGCCGCTGCGGCAAGCACGCCTTCCGGAGCGCCGCCAGTGCCCATGTACATGTCGACTCCGGTTTCCTCGTTGGTCACCGCGATCACGCCCGCCACGTCACCGTCGGGGATCAGCTTGATGCCGCAACCCAGCGAGCGCAGCTCAGCAATCAGGGCAGAATGGCGCGGACGATCCAGCACGCAGACGTTGATGTCGCCGGGAGCGACGCCCTTGGCCGCTGCCACGGCCTTCACGTTCTCGGTGGGCGACTTGTCGAGGTCGATGATCCCGTCGGGATAGCCGGGGCCACAGGCCAGCTTGTCCATGTAGACGTCCGGTGCGTTGAGCAGGCCGCCTTCTTCAGCCACGGCCAGCACGGCAAGTGCGTTGGGGCCATCCTTGGCGGTGATGGTCGTGCCTTCGAGCGGATCGAGAGCGATGTCGATCTTCGGGCCCTTGCCTGGCGCCGCGCCGACCTTTTCGCCGATATAGAGCATTGGCGCCTCGTCGCGCTCGCCTTCGCCGATCACCACGGTGCCGTCCATGTAGAGTTCGTTGAAGGCAGCCCGCATGGCTTCCACTGCCGCAGCATCGGCGGCCTTCTCGTCTCCACGGCCGATCAGGCGCGAGGCGCCAATCGCCGCGGCCTCGGTCACCCGGACCATTTCGAGCACGAGGACGCGGTCAAGAACCTGCGAAGCGGCGGGATTTTTGGTCATTTCGGTCACGATGGCTCCAGCTTGGTCGGGTGGTGACGAATCTAGCACGAGTATTGTCATGGTTCAGCCGATGTGCAGCATTTCCCCGGCAGACCCGGCTCGACGCGGCGCACAAGCTGTGCAAACGTATGCGCAAACATCACTATGTCTCGCAAAAGGCAATGCGTGGCACAGATGACGCTGGTGTGACCTGGCACTAGACGTGAGGTAAGGGTCTTGTCGAGACAGAGAGTGGCAGTTCTGGCAGGCCTTGCGCTTCTTTTTGGCGCATTGCCCGCGTCTGCGCAGGATCAGGCGCCCGCGGCGACACCGGCGAAGCAGGGGCCGGTCGTACCTGGTGCGGCGACCAGCGACGCGGAAGTTGCGCGAAACCTGCTGACCACTTCCCAGACCCAGCGGTGCAGGCCGATGCAGAGGTCTGACGGAACCATCGTGGTCTGCGGCGGCAAGGACGCGAGCGACCGCGAGCGCGTGCCGCTTCGTGACGAAACCGACGGCGCGAAGTCGACCGACGACGGCCTGCCCCGCGCGCCGAACGTCTCGGGCCTGCGCGATTGCAGCCGGGGCTGCATCGGCCTCGGCGGCAAGCCCCACGAGATCTACATGTTCGACATCAAGGCGCTGCCGCCGCCACCGCCGGGCTCGGACGCGGACCGGATTGCCAAGGGCGAAATCCCCGCGCCCTGACGCCGGCGGTCGTTATTCGCCGAGGATATGCATGACCAGCGGCGGCTCTGCCAGAACCGGTGAGCCATCAAGCAGGCGCAGCGCTTCGCTGATCGCGCTTTCCGGCCCTTCGTGCGTGACCAGCGAGACCATGACCGGCGCGTTGTCGGCCCCGCCCTTCTGGATCAGGCTTTCGATGGATACGCCCGCATCGCGCATCGCCGCAGTGATCTCGGCCAGAACACCGGGGCGGTCCGCGACGTTGAAGCGGATATAGGCCTTGCCGGTACGGTGGCCCACGTCTGCGGGAGCCGCATGATCGAGTTCGGCCACGGGAATCGAGAACGGCGCACCGATATCGCCGCGGGCAATGTCGATAAGGTCGGCCACGACCGCACTGGCCGTGGGGCCATCACCGGCGCCCGCGCCCTGAAACAGCAGGCGGCCGACGAAGTTGCCCTCCGCGACGACGGCATTCGTGGCACCATCGACATGGGCAAGCGGGTGGTCGCGGTGGACGAGATGCGGGTGCACGCGCTGGAACAGGCGGCGGTTGCCGGCGGCGTCGACCTCCGTCTCGGCCATGCCGATCAGGCGGATATAGTAGCCGAGCGCATCGGCCTGCGCGATATCGGCCGCCAGCACGCGGCGAATGCCGGTCGCTGCAACCGGCGCGAAGTCTACCGCGGTGCCGAACGCGATCGAGGAGAGGATCGAGAGCTTGTGGGCAGCGTCGATGCCGTCGATGTCGAAGGTCGGATCGGCCTCCGCATAGCCCTTGGCCTGCGCCTCGGCGAGGACGTCGGCAAAGTCGCGGCCGGTGTCCTCCATGGTCGAGAGGATGTAATTGCAGGTGCCGTTGAGGATGCCGTAGACCCGCGCGATCTCGTTGGCGGCAACGCCTTCCTTCAGGCCCTTGATGACCGGGATGCCACCGGCGACTGCCGCCTCGAACTTGAGAGCGACTTTCGCCGCCTCGGCCTTCGTCGCCAGTTCCACGCCGTGGTGCGCGATCATGGCCTTGTTGGCGGTGACCAGCGCCTTGCCTGCTTCGAACGTGGTGCGAGCCAGCGCGAGCGCCGGACCATCGGCACCGCCGACCAGCTCGACCACCACGTCGACGTCGGGCCGCTCGCCCAGGATGACCATGTCGTCTTCCCAGGCATAGCGCGAGACGTCGAAGCCCCGGTCCTTTTGGCGATTGCGCGCGCTGACGGTGGTAATGACGATCGGACGACCCGCACGCCTTGCGATGAGGTCCGCATTGGCCTCGATCAACCGGATTACCCCGCCGCCGACCGTGCCCAGCCCGGCCAGCGCGATGCGCAAAGGTTCGCTCATGTCATTCCCGTCCGCTGAAACTGACAGATGCCATCAGCAAATTATGCCAATAACAGATTCTGCGCGGCGGGCCTTAGGAGACATGAGCGAGGCGGGCAACCTCGCTTTGATCAGCGCTCCACTGCGGGCCGGTTGCGGCTGCACTCGCCAAGCTGGGCAATAACGAAGGCGTAATCGTCGGCTGCGGCGCGGACGTGCGCAGCGCTGCCGGAGAGACTCGCGCCCGGCGGCATCTGCGCAGGCAGGCTGCAGGCAAGGCGATACCACGTAAGCGTGGCGCGGGCGGGCGGGCGGGCTGCCTGGTCGACGATCTCGGACAGGCTGACGCCCCAGGTCCGCTCCATGCCCGGGCGGCGGACGACAGAGAGTGACACCGGCGCATTGTTCTGGGTTTGCAGGAACACCTGCGTCTCGCCTTCGCCGACAAGATTGCCGGGAACATGGAGGACCTCGCGCACGCCCTTGATCCGCGGCGGCGCGTCGGGCGAAAGCATTTCGGTGAGAATCGCGCGCGTCCGCATCTCGGTTTCGCCCGACCAGGGCAACTGCGCGCCCGCATCGACAAGGCTGATCTCTCCGGCGCGACCGGGCACGGTCCGTGCAAACAGCAGCATGACCGCCTTCGAAAGCTTCGGCACTTTCCCCCGGGCATCGAGCGGAACATCGGCCAGATAGCGCACGGTCTCGCCCATGGCGGGGCCGGTCAGCACGGTCTGGGTGCGGGCTTCGATCAGCACGCGGGCCATTCCCGGTGCTACGCCGGGAGCCTGTTCGGGCTTGAGCCGCGATGCCTTGCGCACCTGCACGCGCAGCACGGTCTCGGCAGCGTCGGCCAGCGAGGCAAGGTCGGCGTAGGTAAGAGAAGGCGCCGCCCCGGCGGTGACAGCGCCGTCATCACGCCGAATCGCTGATTGCTGAGCGCTGGCCGAGGTGGCTGCGAATCCTGAAAAGAGCATTGCGAAGGCAGCGGCAGGGAGCGCAGCATTCGATACAAACCTAGGCATAACAGGGTCTCCGGCGGAATCCGCGCTTCGTTTCTGGCTGATTTCAGGCAGTGCAACCATGAATCACGAGTTAACGGATAAAGCATTTGCGCGCCTTTGGCTTCGCCGTTAAAGATGCGCCGGTTCGGGCAATCCAAAACAAGCAGCCCGACGCTTGCCGCCGCCAAACCCCCTGGTTTGATGTCGGCGGACCGGGTTGCCGGCAGGGTGGATTGAAATTTGCTGGATTGGCCTTCGGGCAGGACGGTGATCCTGCGCGCGGGCACCACCTTGGTCAGGGCCGTCATGCGCGTGCTCCGGGCCCGGGTGGGCGATCAGGAGTATTGGAGCTGAATGGCATACGCTGACCAACAGATGAGCGGTAACAAGATCACCGCGCTCATCGTCGTTGCGATTCTTCATGTCGCCGTTGGCTACGCGCTCGTTACGGGCCTGGCTCAAGAGGCGTTCAAGAAGGTCAAAGAGGTGACCTCGGCGGTCAACATCGAGGAAGAGAAGCCGCCGGAGGAGCCGCCGCCGCCGCCGCCTCCGAAGGAGAACACGCCGCCGCCGCCGATCGTCGCGCCTCCGCCGCCGATCAGCTTCAACGCGCCGGCGCCGCAGGTTCAGACGGTCAATGAAGCTCCTCCGATTCCGGCTCCGCCGGCGCCGGTTGCGCTTCCTGCACCGCCTGCCGCTCCGCCCCCGCCGCGCTTCCAGCCCAAGGGCGCTGCGCCAAAGGGCAATCCCGGCAACTGGGCGACGTCGAACGACTACCCCTCGCGTGCGCTTCGCGAAGAGCGTGAAGGCACCACGGGTTTCCGTGTCACGGTCGGTACCGACGGCAAGGTGACGGACTGCCAGATCACCAGATCTTCAGGCAGCCCGGATCTTGACGAGGCGACCTGCGCCAACGTCCGCCGCCGCGCGCGTTTCACGCCCGCGACCGACGGTGAAGGCCAGCCGACCACGGGCTCGTATTCGAACTCGATCCGCTGGGTCATCCCGAAGGATTGATCCGCACCGCGGAACTGACACGAGAGCCTGGTCCGACCGGCACTCACGCACTTTGATTTGAATTGAAGAGGAAGACTCGCAATGTTCATCTACGCTCTTGCTGCCGCCGCTGGCGCCGCAGCGCCGCAGAAGTCCTTCGGCATCAAGGAAGCCCTGTTCCCGAACGGTCAGCCGAACTGGATCGGCATCGCCACTCTCGTGATCCTCGCGATCATGTCGTTCGGTTCGTTCTACATCCTGTTCACCAAGCTCATGGAGCAGAACAAGATCATCGGCCAGTACAAGAACATCGGCACGTTCTGGCGCGCTCCCTCGCTGCGTGAAGGCGCTGCGAAGCTCGAAAAGAACTCGGCATGGCGCCAGATCGTCGACGACGGCATCGCCGCCGAAGACCAGCACGGCAAGATGACCGACGCCATGGAAGCCCATGACTGGCTGCACGGTTCGCTCGCCCGCTCGGAAGCGTTCGTGAACGCTCGCCTCGCCGGCGGCCTTCCGTTCCTCGCCACCGTCGGTGCTACCGCTCCGTTCATCGGTCTGTTCGGTACCGTGGTCGGCATCTACAACGCGCTGATCAACATCGGCCTCGCCGGTTCGGCCTCGATCGACAAGGTCGCAGGTCCGGTCGGTGAAGCTCTGATCATGACCGCGCTGGGTCTGCTCGTCGCCGTTCCGGCCGTGCTTGCCTACAACTGGCTGCAGGCTCGCAACAAGAAGATCGCAGAGCTGCTCTCGGGCTTCTCGACCGACATCCTGGCGAACATCAACTCGAAGGGCGCTGTGAAGCCTGCTCTTCCGGCTGCTCCGGCCACCCCGGCCGCTCCGGTCAAGAAGTAAGCAAAGAACCGGGCCGGCGGCATGTCCCCGGCCCCTTTCCGGAACGCGGGTCCCAGGCCGGAGTCTTTCTCCGGATCGCTCCGGCCCCTCTCGCGGCTCAAAACGGATAGGATGTAACCCATGGCAATGTCTGTAGGCGGCGCTGGCGGAGAAGAACGCCCGATGTCGGACATCAACACCACGCCGCTCGTGGACGTGATGCTGGTGCTGCTGATCATCTTCCTCATCGCGGTGCCCGTCGCGATCCAGTCGATCGAGAAGCTCAAAGTCCCCGTGCTTGTCAGCGAGGAATCGCAGGACAAGGTCGAGAACCTGATGCTGTCGGTCGTCTCGACGGACGCCGCAGGCCGTAGCCCGAAGGAACCCGGTTACGAGGGTTCTTCGCGCACCGGCCAGTGCCGCGTCTATTTCAACAACATCACCCCGGTGGACAACCAGGAGCTGTACCAGCAGGCTTTCAATCGCCTCGATGCGATCGTGAAGCGTGAAGGCGGCGCCGCCAACATGGACCCCGAGAAGATCCCCGAAGTGCATATCCGTGGCGACGTGAACGTGCCGTGGAAGTGCATCGCAGGGGCCATCTACAACGTCCAGTCCGCTGGCTATCCCAAAGTCGGCTTCATCTCGACGCCGGTCGATCCGGGCTAAGCCCGGACCCTCGACAGGTCCAGAGAGCGAACAGGAGTACCAACCATGGCAATGAGTGGCGGCAAGGATGATGGCTCGCCGATGATGGAAATGAACACGACGCCGTTGATCGACGTCATGCTCGTTCTCCTCATCATGTTCATCATCACCATCCCCGTGGCCACCCACGCGGTGAACATCGACCTCCCGCAGCCGACGAACATCCCCAACAACGTGACGATCGATCCGATCAAGAACAAGCTGGTGCTGACCGCGACCAACCAGATCCTCTGGAATGGTGCTTCGGTAAGCGAAGGCCAGCTGGTCTCGATCATCGCCTCGACGAAGGGGATCAACCCCGAGCCGGAACTGCAGTTCCAGCCCGAGGAATTCGCCAGCTACGAGATCGCGAACCGGCTGATGAAGATCATCACCGACGCCAAGGTCACGAAGTTCGGCTTCGTCGGCAACGAGAACTTCGCCACCTTCGAAAAGGGTCCGAACTAAGGACTTAGCCCGAGGGCTGAAGACAAGAGGGAGCGGTGCGAACCGCTCCCTTTTTTGTTGTGGCAAAGCTTCTGGGCAACCGCCTTCGCGGGGACGCCATGGTTGGGGTGCGAGAGATCATCCGCTGGCGAATGCGGACCGGTGACGCCGGGGGAGGTGCAGATCGCGCGACCAGTGCGGTGCCGTTTGGCACGCAAGGGATGGGGCGCGGGACCGGTTGCGAGTGGCCGGGGGGCGGTTCCGAACCCCTTGTCGGCTCAGCCTGAGGGCGGACACATGTGAAAGGACGAAGCCTTGGCAGCGGCTCGCGTGCTGCCTTGGCTTCTGGCAAGCGGCTGCGTGAAAAGAACCTGTCGTTTGTGCTGACACATTCGCACAATCATGGCGGGTTCCGCATCCGCAGCGTCGCTCAGGGTTCGGCGCCGTGCTATCAGCCCTGGGTTGTCCTGTCTGTCCTTGGGTAACGGCAGGGATTGCCCGGTGGGTCTTGGGGCTCGCCCCGCATTGAACCCGCTGCGCACCTGCCGCACCGATCGCGCCGGAAGCTTCGGCAACAGCGTCGGCTTCCGAAGGAGAGGAGCGGGTTGGCCTTGTGCCCTCTCCTGACCTGTGGGCGGAGTGTATAACCTATATGGTTCTTTTTGTCAAGTTGTTCCAGCACCACCCTTCATCGTCATCCCGGGCTTGACCTGGGATCCCGCTTCCTTGTTGCGAGACCGTGCAGGAAAAACGCGGGGCCCCGGGTCAAGCCCGGGGCGACGGTAGAGACTGGAAACTCCGGGGGGGCAGCGCGATCAGGGACACGAAATCAGGCCAGGGCGTTCGCCCACTCCGCCTCCTTGAAACCGACCAGCAAGCCGCCCGGATGCTCCACGATAGGGCGCTTGATGACGGAAGTGTTTTCGGCGAGCACGGCGGGCGCGTCGTCTCCGGCAAGGGTGGCTTTCCGGGCGTCGTCGAGCTTGCGGAATGTCGTGCCGGCCTTGTTCACCACCTTGTCGAGTCCGGCGGCGGCGATCCATCGGGCGATCCGGGCGGGGTCGGCACCCTGCTTCTTGTAGTCATGGAAGGTGTAGGCGATGCCCTGCTTGTCGAGCCAGACCCGCGCCTTCTTGACCGTGTCGCAGTTGGGGATGCCGTAGACGGTGATGCTCATGAGTCCTGCCTGTTGAAGCGGTGCACGCGCGTTGGCGTGCCCGCGAAAAGGGTATAGCTCTCGTAGTATTCGGTGCGGCCCCTTGCCTGCATTTCGGCGTGATGGGCAACGCGGCGCCATGCCAGTGCCGATGCCTCATCCTCCCATTCAGACAGGGCAATGACCTCGCCGTCGTCGGCAGTATAGCTCTTGAAGGCGAGGTAACCGGGCTGCCGGGCGGCGAGCTCTTCCATCGCCTGGGCATCGGCAGAGTAGGCGGCGGCATCGATATCGGCGCGCTTGCGGTTGCGGAAGACGACGAGGAACATGGGGCAAGCGATAGCGCGATGGCCCGCGCGCCGAAAGGTGGACTTTTCCGCGCATCTGCGACAAAGCGCCATCCCATGAGCCTGAACAGCTTCGGTCACCTCTTCCGTTTCACCACCTGGGGCGAAAGCCACGGGCCCGCGATTGGCGCGGTGGTCGACGGCTGCCCTCCCGGCCTTGCCATCAGCGAGGCGCAGATCCAGCCGTTCCTCGACGCGCGCCGCCCCGGCCAGTCGCGCTTTACCACGCAGCGGCAGGAGCCGGACCAGGTCCGCATCCTCTCGGGCGTGTTCGAGGGCCCAGATGGTGTCAGACGCACGACGGGAACGCCGATCAGCCTGATGATCGAGAACGTGGACCAGCGTTCGAAGGACTATGGCGACGTGGCCAAGGCCTATCGCCCCGGTCACGCCGACTATGCCTATGATGCCAAGTACGGTTTCCGCGACTATCGCGGCGGCGGGCGCTCGTCGGCGCGCGAGACGGCTTCGCGCGTGGCCGCTGGCGCCGTGGCGCGTCTGGTCATCCCCGAAGTCCAGATCCTTGCCTGGGTCAGCGAAATCGGTGGCGACCGCATCGACATGGATCACTTCGATGCCGACGAGATCGGCCGCAACCCGTTCTTCTGCCCGGATTCGTGGGCGGCGGCGCGCTGGGAAAAGCGGGTCGACGAGGCGCGCAAATCGGGCTCGTCGCTGGGTGCGGTGGTGGAATGCGTGGCGACGGGGGTTCCGGCCGGCTGGGGCGCACCGCTCTATGCCAAGCTCGATGCCGAACTCGCCCATGCGATGATGGGCATCAATGCGGTCAAGGGCGTGGAGATCGGCGACGGCTTCGAAGCGGCGCGCAATACCGGCGAAGGCAACGCCGATCCGATGCGGCCGGGTTCCGGGGCGCCTGAATTCCTGGCGAACCACGCGGGCGGCATTGCCGGCGGCATTTCGACCGGGCAGCCGGTGACGGTGCGCGTGGCGTTCAAGCCGACGTCCTCAATCCTCACGCCGATGCCGACGATCACGCAAGAGGGTGAGGCGACCGAGCTGTTCACCAAGGGCCGCCATGACCCATGCGTGGGCATTCGCGGGGTTCCGGTGGTAGAGGCGATGATGGCGCTGGTGCTGGCGGACCAGAAGCTGCTGCACCGGGGGCAAGTCGGCTAAAAGCGGCTGCTGTTAAAAGATCGGCGGCGGTTGAGCCGCTGGTGAAAGGTCGTTAGTCTCCTCTGCAACAAAATTGCGGGAGCACGTTTCTTGGCCAAGCGCCTTACCCTCTACATCGTGATCGGCATGGTGCTCGGCATCCTCGTCGGTTACGTGCTCAACACCAGCTATCCCAAGGGCGACGAAACGCTGGCGCAGATCGCCGATACACTGAAGCTGCTGCCTGACATCTTCCTGCACCTGATCAAGATGATCATCGCGCCCCTGATTCTGGCGACGCTGGTGACGGGCATCGCCGGGATGGGGGACAGCGCGGCGCTGGGCCGGATCGGCGGGCGGGCGCTGGCATGGTTCATCACCGCCAGCCTGATCTCGATCGGTCTCGGCCTCTTGCTGGTGAACCTTTTCAAGCCAGGGGTGGGGCTGGAATTCACGGCCGCCGGGCCAGTGGGCGATCTGGCGACGGCGGACTTCACCTTGCGCCACTTCGTGCTCGAGATTTTCCCGACCAGTGCCCTCGACGCGATGGCCAAGAACAACGTGCTGCAGATCCTCGTGTTCTCGCTGTTCGCGGGCGTGGCGCTGTCGGCCATCGGCGAGACCGGGGCGCCGATCGTGCGCGGCTGCGAGGCGCTGGCGCATCTCATGCTGCAGATCACCGACTATGTCATGCGCATGGCGCCGCTTGCCGTGTTCGGGGCGCTGGCTTCGGTGATCGCGACCAAGGGGCTCGGCATCGTCGTGACCTATGGCGTGTTCGTCTCGGAGTTCTACTTCGGGCTGCTGCTGCTGTGGATCATCCTGCTGACGCTGGGCGGGATCTTCCTCAAGGGCCGCATCTTCCTTCTGGCGCGTTACATTCGCGAGCCGCTGCTGCTGGCGTTTTCGACCGCGAGTTCCGAATCCGCACTGCCCAAGCTGTTCGAACAACTCGACCGCTTCGGCGTGCCGCGCCGCATTTCAGGGTTCGTGCTGCCGCTGGGCTACAGCTTCAACCTCGACGGTTCGATGATGTACACCAGCTTTGCGACGATGTTCATCGCGCAGGCCTATGGCATCGAGCTTTCCATGGGGCAGCAGATCGCCATGCTGCTGACGCTGATGGTGACCTCGAAGGGCATTGCCGGGGTGCCGCGCGCAAGCCTCGTGGTGATTGCCGCCACGCTGACGCAATTCGGGCTGCCGCTCGAGGGCATCGCCCTGCTGCTCGGCGTCGATACCTTCCTGGACATGGGGCGCACCGCCACCAACGTCGTCGGCAATGCAGTGGCGACCTCGGTCATCACCAAGTGGGAAGGCATGTTGCAGCCCCCGCTGGCCCCCGATGCCGAGCCACCGCACGCACCTGCCCATACCGTAGCCGATGGTCGGGCAGGGCTTAACCTCGACCCGGTCAACTACGAGAAGTAGGCCCTATTTCTCCAGTTCGACCGGAGTGAATTCGCCCAGGCCGCAGGCGCCCCGGTTGATCGGGCCGGGGCCGCCGTTGTTCACCAGCACCGTGATGATGTCGACATTGCAGAGTTGGGTGAGCGAGGTCGAGTAGGAGAAAGCGCGCTCGAACCCGAGGCTGAAGCAACGGTTGGGCAGGGTGTTGCGATACCACTGGCCGCCGCTGGTGCGGAAGTCGATGGTCCAGTCATCGCGGACCTGGCTTTCGCGGATGGTCTGGAGAGGCAGGCAATTGACCGGCTTGCCGACGACCTTTGCCTTGGGAATGTCGGCGCGATGGCCGTCATTGCCCTGCTTGGCATCAGCGGTGCAGCCCGCCACCGCCAGCGTAAGGCCTGCGATCAGAAATGGAGTCACGCGCTTCATGCCTTGCTCTCCTTTCGTTTTGGCGGAGCCTTGGCTTTCTTCGCTGCCGGGGGCCTGGCTCCTTTTTCAAGAACCTTGCCCTTGAAGCTGCAAAGATCAACCAGCCCGCAGTGCCAGCATTCGGGCGTCCGCGCCTTGCACACATAGCGTCCGTGCAGGATCAGCCAGTGGTGCGCGCCGACGCGAAACGGCTGGGGAACCTTCTTCTCCAGCCCTTTCTCAACGGCGAGTGGCGTCTTTCCCTTCGCAAGGCCGGTGCGATTGCCGACACGGAAGATATGCGTATCGACCGCAAAGGTTTCCGCGCCGAACGCGCAGTTCATCACGACATTTGCGGTCTTGCGCCCCACACCGGGGAGCTGGGTGAGGAGATCGCGGTCTGCCGGAACCTCGCCGCCGTGTTCGCGCACGAGGATTTCGGCCATGGCCATGACGTTCTTCGCCTTGGAATTGAACAGGCCGATGGTCTTGATGTGCTGTTTCAGGCCCTCCTCGCCGAGGTCGAGCATGTCCTGCGGCGTCTTGACGATGGCGAACAGCTTGCGCGTCGCCTTGTTCACGCCGACGTCGGTCGCCTGTGCCGAGAGCGTGACGGCCACCAGAAGCTGGTAGACGTTGCCGTATTCCAGCTCGGTCTCGGGCGAGGGGTTGGCCTCGGCGAGGCGGCGGAAGAATTCGAAGATGTCCGCCGACTTCATTTTAGAGCCCGAGCACTTCCGGCATGGTGTAGCGGCCCGGTGCCCTGCCGATGATCCACTCCGCCGCGCGGATCGCGCCCTTGGCGAAGATGCCGCGATTTTCGGCGAGGTGGGAGAAGGTCAGGCGTTCGTTATCGGCAAGGAAGTGGACCGAATGGTCGCCCGCGACCGAACCACCGCGCAAAGCCGCAAAGCCGATGGTGCCGGCCTTGCGCGCACCGGTGATGCCATCGCGGCCACGCACGGCTTCATCCGCCAGATGCACGCCGCGCCCCTTGGCTGCCGCTTCGCCGAGCAGCAGCGCGGTGCCCGAGGGCGCGTCGACCTTCATGCGGTGGTGGGTCTCGACGATCTCGATGTCCCAGTCCTCGCCGAGGCGGGAGGCAGCTTCGCGCACCAGGTGGCTGAGCAGGGTCACGCCCAGTGAGGTGTTCCCGGTCTGCAGCACAGGGATGCTGACCGCTGCCGAATCGATCAGCCAGTGGTGGCGCTCCTCGAGCCCGGTGGTGCCGATGACGATGGGCACGCCGGTGTGGATCGCGGCATCGAGATTGAATTCCAATGCGCCCGGAGCGGAGAAATCGACCAGCACGTCACTGGACTGGGCGAGGGCGAGCGGGTCGCCGCCCTTGTCTATCCCGCCGGCAAATTCGTGCCCGGCTGCTGCAACTGCTGCCTGCAGCGCATTGCCCATTCGTCCAGCGCTGCCGATGATTCCGATTCTGGTCATTGCCTATCCTTCACGTCGCGTGCTTCATGGTCGTGATGAGCACCCCACGCAATATCGTCATTCTTACCGGAGCCGGAATTTCTGCAGAGTCCGGTATCGATACCTTTCGCGGAGGCGGGGGGCTATGGGAGCAGCACCGGGTCGAGGACGTGGCGACGCCCGAGGCCTTCGCGCGTGACCCGAACCTGGTGCTGCGGTTCTATGACATGCGGCGCGAGGCGATCCAGACCAAGGAGCCCAACGCCGCCCATTACGCGCTGGCCCGGCTCGACCGGGAATGGGCGAAGCGGGCGGGTGGCGAAGTGCTGATCGTCACGCAGAACGTCGACGATCTGCACGAGCGGGGCGGTGCGCTGAACGTGCTGCACATGCATGGCGAGCACCTCAAGGCGTGGTGCACCTCTTGCGACCGGCGGCACCGCTGGACCGGGCCGCTGCTCCATCGGCCAGAGTGCCCGACTTGCGGCATGCAGGCGCTGCGTCCGGACGTGGTGTGGTTCGGGGAAGTGCCTTACCGGATGGACGAGATCTATCGGGCGGTTTCGGAAGCGGATCTGTTCGTATCGATCGGCACTTCTGGTGCAGTCTATCCGGCGGCGGGGCTGGTCCGCACCGCGCGGGACCTTGGCGTGCAGACGCTGGAGCTCAATCTCGAGCGTAGTCAGGGGTCGGCGTGGTTCCACGAAACCCGTCTTGGCGCCGCTACGGAGATCGTCCCGGCATGGGTTGAGGAACTTCTCTCAAGTTAAAGTGTTGCTGCAGCGAAAAGGGTGATCTCGCGCCTGTCAAAGTGCCGCGAATCATGTTACCTACATCAGTGTGAGCAACGTGATCCCCCATCTCGTCCCAATCGCCGTAAAGCCCGATGACATCGACTTCATGGGCCACGTCAACAACGCCTCATACCTCACGTGGGTGCAGGATGCGGTGATCGACCACTGGCGTGCGCTGGCCCCGGCCGAGGCGGTTGCCGCGCACCTGTGGGTCGCGCTGAAGCACGAGATCACCTACCGCCGCCCGACCTTCCTCGATGACCCCGTGATTGCCCACGTGATCCTTGAGAAAGTGCAGGGTGCGCGCGCGTTCTACGAAACGATCATCAAGCGCGGCGAGGAAGTGCTGGCCGAGGTCAAGTCCAGCTGGTGCTGCCTCGATGCCGAGACGCTCCGCCCGGCGCGGCTGGCGCGCGAACTGGTGGAAAAGTTCCTGCCAACCGCAGCGGAGTGACCACTGCAGGTCTGTGTGCTGAGCCAACGTCCTTCGACAAGCTCAGGACGAGCGGATCATCTGCAAGGTCATCTCCCCCGCTCATGCTGAGCTTGTCGAAGCATGTTTGCGACAGACCATCCTTCGACAGGCTCAGGATGAGCGGTGCGGGAAGGAGGCTTCAGCGCAGCTTGGCGATGGAAAGGCCGTCGTTCTTGGCGCGCTGCTTGACCGATTCCTCGCTGCGGGTGAGGGCCTTGGCGATGGCCTTGAGGGCAATGCCTTTCTTGGCGAGCGTGTGCAGCTTGCTGATTTCGTCGGCGGTCCAGGCCTGCTTGTGGCGTTCGAAGCGTTCGGCCATGCCTCAATCCTTCCGGGTCACGGTGGCGATGTAGTTGAGCGCGAGGTCGTCGGACAGGTGCAGGCCCTTCGACACGCTCCACGCGATACCCATGGGATTGCCCATCTTGAGGCCCGCGTCCTCGAGCAGGTCGTGCAGTTCGACCGGCGTGATGAAATCGTCCCAGTGGTGCGTGCCCCGGGGCACCATGCCGATGGCCTCTGCGCCTTCGACCAGCAGCAGGCGCGAGCGCGTGGTGCGGTTGGGGGTGGAGAGGATCATCAGCCCGCCGGGGGCGAGCGCAGCCTCCAGTGCAGCAATGAAGGCGGCCTTGTCGGCCACGTGTTCGATCACTTCCATCGAGGTGACGAGGTCGTAGCCTGCAAGGCCGAGCTGGCCGACATCGCCGCAGCGGTAGTCGATGCCAAGCCCTGAACCTTCGGCATGGAGCCGGGCAGCGGCGATGTTCTCTTCGGCTGCGTCCACCCCGGTCACTTCCGCGCCGAGCCGGGCCAGCGGTTCGCACAGCAGGCCGGCGCCGCAACCGACGTCGAGCGCCTTTCTGCCCGCCAGTGGCCTTGCTGCGCGCGAATCGTTGCCGAAATGCGCGTCGATGGCGTCGCGAATGAAGGAGAGGCGCACCGGGTTGAGCTTGTGCAGCATGGCCGAGGAGCCCTTGGGGTTCCACCAGTCCGCCGCCAGCTTGCCGAAGTGGGCGGCTTCAGATTCTCTGATGGTCGCTGGGCGAATGGTATTCGCAGAGGTTGCATTGCTCATAAGCCGTCCCTAAAGCGCCCGCGCTGCAAGGTCCACCGACCTTGCGGGCAAGATTCTTACGCGCAAGACTTCAGGAGCAAGCCCTTGGCCCGCATCGTGATGAAATTCGGCGGCACGTCGATGGCCGGAACCGAGCGCATCCGCCGCGTGGCGCGCATCGTGCAGCGCCAGCAGGCTGCGGGGCACGAGGTTGCGGTGGTCGTCTCGGCCATGGCGGGAGAAACCGACCGCCTCGTCAACTTCTGCCGCGAGGCAAACCCGCTTTACGATCCGGCCGAATACGACGTGGTCGTTGCCAGCGGCGAGCAGGTGACGTCTGGTCTTCTGGCGATGCACCTGCAGGCGCTGGGCTGCAAGGCGCGTTCATGGCTCGGCTGGCAGTTGCCGATCCACACCGACGATGCCCATTCCAAGGCGCGCATCGAAGGCATCGATTCGGAAGCGGTGCTGGCCTCGATGGCCTCGGGCGAGATTGCCGTGATCCCCGGCTTCCAGGGCGTGTCTGACAAGGGCCGCGTGACCACGCTGGGCCGTGGCGGTTCGGATACTTCTGCGGTGGCCGTGGCGGCGGCAGTCAAGGCCGATCGCTGCGACATCTACACCGACGTCGACGGGGTCTATACCACCGACCCGCGCATCGTCGCCAAGGCGCGCAAGCTGAAGAACGTCACTTACGAGGAAATGCTCGAACTGGCCTCGGTCGGCTCGAAGGTGCTGCAGACCCGTTCGGTCAGCCTTGCCATGAAGGAAGGCGTGCGCGTGCAGGTGCTGTCCTCGTTCATCGATGACGATGCGCCCGCTGCCGATACGATTCCGGGAACGATGATTGTCTCTGACGAAGAGCTTGAAGGATTGGATATGGAACGCCAGCTGATCACCGGCATCGCTGCCGACAAGAACGAAGCCAAGATCACCCTGACGCGCATTTCCGACCGTCCGGGCGCGGTTGCCGCGATCTTCGGCCCGCTGGCCGCCGCCAACATCAACGTCGACATGATCATCCAGAACATCGCCAAGGACAAGGGCGAGACCGACGTGACCTTCACGGTCCCGCTGGCTGACCTCGCCCGTGCCCAGGCGCTGCTGGAAGAGCGCAAGGACACGATCGGCTATTACCGCATGCTGGCCAATAGCAAGGTCGCCAAGATCAGCGTCGTCGGTGTCGGCATGCGCAGCCACGCAGGCGTTGCCGCAACGATGTTCCGCGCGCTGGCCGATCGTGGCATCAACATCCAGGCGATCACCACCAGCGAGATCAAGGTCTCGGTGCTGATCGACGAGGACGAGACCGAACTCGCCGTGCGCGTGCTGCACACCGCCTACGAGATGGACGGCGAATAATCCTTCTGACCCTTAGGGGGACGACAGCGAGAAGACCGCGAGCTGGCGCACGATCCGGCCCGGTCTTCCTCCGCCATGGTGGGGAAACCAGCGCACTGTCAGGCGGCTGGGGTCGCCCCCGTTCGCGCTGATTGCCACGCGCATGGTCTTTTCGATGGCCTCGGGCCGATAGCTGCGGATATCGGCGACCACGGCAAGGACGGGGCAAGGATCGGTCCCGGCGATCCGGGCAGCGAGCAGATCACGCGGCGCCCATGCGTGCACGTAGGCTCCGTGCATGATGACGAAGGGGCGGTAATCGTGCCAGGTTGCGCGCTCATAGTAGCCGAACCGGTCCTGCATATGCTGGCGCAGGCCGATTTCCTTGGCAGGCGAGAAGTCCGGGACTTCCTCGACATTGCGCAAGACGGGGATGGCTGCGTTCCTGCAGCCAGGGAAGCTGGCGAGATGGCGGGCGAGGGACCTGAAATCCTGCTTTGACGGCAAGGGTGTGGGGCGTTGCCAGGTTGCCAGCTCGAGCGCGGTGACAAGGAGCGCGGCGAGGCCGGCGATCGTTGTCAGCGTTGGCCATCTGCGCGAAAGGCTGTCCAGCAGGCCGATCAGCCCGCACCAGCCGAGAACCAGTCCCACCTGAGGACCGCGATAATTCATGCTGGGCACCACGAGAGTGACAATCAGCCCGGCCAGCGTAACGATGATCGGGCCGCAGAGCAGGGCGAGGTCGTGCAGCAGCGGCGCCTTTTCCTGGCGCGGCGTCTTGCGCTTGCCGATCAGGACAATTGCGCCGCCAAGCAGGCATGTCGCGGCCAGAACAAGCATGGCCGAGGTTCCGCCGGTGCGCAGGCCGTTTTGCACGCTTGCGGCCAGGAACCTCACGCTCGGCGCGAAGATCTTGGCCGAGACGCCGAAGTCGTGGAACAGGAGGATCTGGGCGGCATAGGCCATCCCCGCCAGCGCCGTCCCGGCCAGGCCGGCGAGCGCGAGCCGCCACGCCTCCGGACGCGCCAGCACCAGCGCCACGCACATCCAGCACGATGCGTAGAGCGCGAAGAGGTGGGTCGCGCTGGCAAGCGTTGCCGCAGCGACGAACATGCCACCCCAGACACTTGCCGGACCTGCAGCCGAAGTTGCCGCAGCCACGCGCGACGATGCCAGCGCGGCAACGGCGAGCACGAAGCTTACCATCGCATAGGATCGGACCTCCGCGGCGTGTTCACCCCAGAAGGGCGAAGATGCCACCAGGGCGGCAACCAACAGGCGAGGGAGCAGCCTTGTGCCGGGCCGGGGCAAGACCAGCACGGCGGCGATCAAGCCGAGCGAGAATGCCACCGACAGGAGCCGCGCAGACGGCTCGTCAAAGCCCGCCATGCGGACCCATCCCCACAGCAGGGAGTAGAAGGTCGGCGGGTGCGTGTCCTGCACCGCGCGCGCGAGCATGGCCGTAAACGTCGGCTGCTCTGCCAGACGCATCGAGAAGATCTCGTCCTGCCAGAAGCTGCTGACGGAAAGGCCCGCGAAAAGGCGCCAGATTGCCCACAGGACAAGGCCGCCTGCCATGACGGCAGCGATCCTGCCCGCTGCAAACCTTCCGAAAGCCTGACGCATTTCCCGTTTCCCCACTCGGCCCGGAGACGCTGTCGCCTGGCTCTCGACTGGCAGCCAGGCGCCCGGCAGGCAACAGTTACCTGATCAGCAGGCCCCAGCCTGACAGCAGCTGTTCGGCCTGCTCGCGCGAAATCACGGCACCACGGAAGACCCGGGCGTCTTCGAGTTGCAGCCCGCCGAGGTCCGCGCCGCGAAGGTCTGCGCCGGCAAACTGCGCGCCATCGAGATTGGCTTCGCGCAAGCTGCACCCTTCAAGCACGGCGCCGCGGAAGTCGCACTTGGCAAGGTCCGCCTGCGCCATGTCGAGCCGCACCAGCTTCTCCTTGCGGAACGAGAGGCCGGGCAGGAGCGCGCCAACCAGCAGCACTTCCTCGAAGGTGAAGCCCATGCCCTTGGCCATGTGCAGGTCCGCGCCGGTCATGCGCGTGGAGACGACCTTGGCCGAGCCGATGTTGGCGCGGCGCAGCGATGCGTTGTTGAGATCGCAGCCTCGGATCTGCGCTTCTTCAAGATCCGCGCCGGTCAGGTTGGCAAACGGTGCCTTGGTCGACCGCCAGACCGTGCGGGCGAGCCTCGCGCCGGAAAGATCGGCGTGGCGCATCGAGCAGCGTTCGAACGTCCAGCCCGAGAGGTCGAGCTTGGAAAGGTCCGCCTCGTCGAGGTCGCAGGATTCGAGGTGTTGCGGGGCCTTGCCGGCAAGCGCAGCGATGTCGGCACGAACAAGCGTCTGGCCCGAGAGGATTTCCGTCATGCCTCGCGCTTAGGCGAAATCTGCGGCCAGGCAAAATGAAACCCCGCCCTCCGGCCCGATCCGGAGCCAAAGGGCGGGGTGCGACCCGGGCCAGTCTAGGAGATTGAGACGACCGGCTCTCGGGGCTCGGTGGGTGAGGGGGAACCCACTTGATGCAAGCCTTCTACCGGACATGGCATGATCGGTAAAACAGGTTAACTTGCGCAGAGTTATCGCTTCTGGCGATGATGCGGCCAAGTCCGGCCTTGTTGCCGCCCCAAACCCGCCCTAAAGCGCGCGCCGGACTTTCGGACGGGATTCTCGAAGCATGCCTGCAACACCCAAGACATCAGCCCTCATGCGCCGCGGCGCCGAGTTCCTCGGCACGGAGCACGCCATCCTGTGCGGGGCGATGAGCTGGGTGTCGGAGCGCAACCTTGTTTCGGCAATCAGCAACGCCGGGGGCTTCGGCGTGATTGCCTGCGGGGCGATGACGCCCGAACTCCTCGATACCGAAATTGCCGCAACCAGGGCGCTGACGGACAAGCCCTTTGGCGTGAACCTGATCACGATGCACCCGGCGCTGTTCGACCTGATCGCGGTCTGTGCGAAGCACAAGGTCGGCCATGTCGTGCTGGCAGGCGGCATTCCGCCCAAGGGCAGCGTCGAGGCGATCAAGGCCTTTGGCGCCAAGGTCATCGTCTTTGCGCCGACGCTGGCGCTGGCGAAGAAGCTGCTGCGTTCCGGTGCGGACGCGCTGGTGATCGAAGGTTCGGAAGCGGGCGGCCATATCGGGCCGGTCTCGACCTCGGTGCTTGCGCAGGAATTCCTGCCCGCATTGGCTGAAGACCACGTGGTGTTCGTGGCAGGGGGCATCGGGCGGGGCGAGATGATCGCCAGCTACCTCGAGATGGGTGCTTCGGGCGTGCAGCTTGGCACCCGCTTTGCCTGCGCCACGGAATCGATTGCGCACCCGGCATTCAAGGCGGCGTTCTTCCGTGGCAATGCGCGCGATGCGGTCGCTTCGGTGCAGGTCGATCCGCGCCTGCCGGTGATTCCGGTCCGCGCGCTCAAGAACAAGGGCACCGAGGAGTTTACCGCGAAGCAGGTGGAAGTGGCCAAGCTGCTCGACGAGGGCAAGCTCGACATGGCCGCCGCCCAGCTCGAGATCGAGCACTTCTGGGCAGGCGCGCTGCGCCGTGCGGTGATCGACGGCGACGTCGAGCGCGGTTCGGTCATGGCTGGCCAGTCGGTCGGCATGGTGACGAAGGAAGAGCCGGTGGCCGAGATCATCGCCCAGCTCATGGCCGAAAGCGAGGAAGCGCTCTCGCGGCGCTGATCGCATGGCGGCAGGGGCAGCATCAGGGCATCGCGCCTCTTTCGGCGTCGTCTTTGCGATTGTCCTTATCGACATGCTCGGCTTCGGCGTGGTGACGCCGGTGCTGCCGGGCCTGATCATGGACCTGACCCATGTCGATATCGGCACGGCGGCAGGTTACGCCGGCTGGCTGGGGGCGGGCTATGCGGCGATGCAGTTCGTGTTCGCGCCGGTGCTGGGCAACCTTTCGGACCGCTATGGCCGCCGCCCGATCCTGCTCGCGGCGGTGCTCATGCTCGGGCTGGATTACCTGCTGCAGGCGATGGCGCCCAATTTCGGGTGGCTGATTGCCGGGCGGCTGATTGCGGGCGTCACGGGCGCCAGTTTCTCCCCGGCCTATGCCTATATTGCCGACGTTACCCCACCCGAAAAGCGCGCGGCGAACTTCGGGCTGATGGGGCTTGCGTTCGGCATCGGCTTCGTCGTCGGCCCGGCGATGGGCGGGTTGCTCGGGTCGATCGACCCGCGCCTGCCGTTCTACACCGCCGCCGGGCTGGCGCTGGCCAATGCTGTGTTCGGGTTCTTCTTCCTCAAGGAATCGCTGGCCCCTGAAAACCGCCGCCCGTTCGACTGGCGGCAGGCAAACGCCATGGCCTCGCTGCGCGCGCTGAAGGGGCAGAGCCCGACAGTGCTGTGGTTCGTGGCGGCGCTCGGCACGTGGCAACTGGCGCATATCGTCTATCCGGCGGCGTGGTCCTACTTCGCGATTGCCGCCTACGGTTTCACGGTCGGCCAGGTCGGCGTGGCGCTGGCGCTGGTGGGGTTCAGCAGCGCGCTGGTGCAGGGGGTGGGCCTGCGCCTGTTCCTGCCGGTGCTGGGTGAGAAACGCGCGGTTGTGCTTGGTGTGGCAGGCCTGTGCGTTTCGGCGGTGCTTTACACTTTGGCGCAGGAGCCTTGGCAGGTCTACGTGGCGATTGGAGTGGGCGCCTTGCAGGGCTTCGTGCAGTCACCGATCTCGGCGTTCAACAGCCGCGCGGTGGATGCGCGCAGCCAGGGCGAGTTGCAGGGGGCGGTGCAGTCGATCGGATCGATCGCAGCGATCATCGGACCGCCGATGTACACGCAGACGTTGGAGAAGTTCAGCGGTCCCGATGCGATCTACCACTTGCCCGGCATGCCGATCCTGCTGGCGGCGGCGATCTCTCTGATCACGCTGGCGCTGTTCCTGAAGGGGGCCGCCCTGCTGGAGCGGCGGGCTTAGTTCCAGCGTCCTTCGACAGGCTCAGGACGAGCTGGGATCTCCATAAAACCCGCTCATGCTGAGCTTGTCGAAGCATCTGCCCGCATCGGCTACCGCCTCAGCTTTCCAGTTCGACGTCCCAGTAGAGCCAGTCGCGCCAGGTTTCGTGCAGGTAATTGGGCGGGAAGGCGCGGCCGCGCTCCTGCAGTTGCCAGGTGGTCGGGCGGATCGCGCGGTTCATCAGCCGCATGTGCGCCTGTTCTGGGGTGCGTCCGCCCTTCCTGAGATTGCAGGGTGAGCAGGCGGCTGCCACGTTCTCCCACGAGGTGCGCCCGCCGAGGCGACGCGGCACGATATGGTCGAAGGTCAAGAGGTCGGGGCTGCCGCAATATTGGCACTGGAAGCGATCGCGCAGGAACAGGTTGAAGCGGGTGAAGGCGGGATACTCGCTCGGCCGCACGTATTGCCGCAGCGCGATGACCGAGGGCAGCCTCATGCCGAAGCTGGCGCTGTGGACCTCGCGGTCGTAGGTCTCGATAATGTCGACGCGTTCGAGGAACACCGCCTTGATCGCGGTCTGCCACGGCCACAGGCTCAAGGGGTAATAGCTGAGCGGCGTGTAGTCGGCATTGAGGACCAGCGCGGGGCAGTTCGCCAGATGCCGGTCATTGTGCAGAACATCGTTTAAGGCGGTGCTGTCACCGCTGTTGGGCCTGGCCGAAGCCGCCCGATCGATCAGCGCCTTATGGAGCACGTCCCGACTTCTTCCCTGCACACAGAGGCGGGAGCGCCTCCGCAGGGGCAGTCATGGCTTTGCCTGGTGACCGCAGTGTTACGCATGCGCTCATGGAACACGCCTGCGAGTCTGGCGTCAAGGGGCTGAATGGGTGCATTTCCACAGCCTGCCTTCGCCGCACGCCGATCGGGGCTTTCCCTTGTGTAAAACAGGCCGGATTCGCTTGGGTTTTTGCCCTTTCGTGCCTATGTGCAGACTATGTCGAGCACCAACGAAAACACACCCAACACCAACGCCTATGGCGCCGATTCCATCAAGGTCCTGAAAGGCCTCGATGCGGTGCGCAAACGCCCCGGCATGTACATCGGCGATACCGACGATGGTTCGGGCCTGCACCACATGGTTTTCGAGGTTTCCGACAACGCGATCGACGAGGCTTTGGCCGGTCACTGCGATCTGGTGCTGATCGAATTGAACCCCGATGGCTCGGTCTCGGTGGAAGACAACGGGCGCGGCATCCCGACCGACATTCACGCCGAAGAGGGCGTCTCTGCGGCCGAGGTCATCATGACCCAGCTCCACGCGGGCGGCAAGTTCGAGAATACCTCGGACGACAACGCCTACAAGGTTTCGGGCGGCCTCCATGGCGTCGGCGTGTCGGTGGTCAATGCGCTGTCGGAATGGCTGGAGCTGACGATCTGGCGTGACGGCAAGGAGCACTGGATGAAGTTCGCGCACGGCGATGCCGTTGCGCCGCTGGAAGTGCGCGGGCCGGCGCCGGAAGGCAAGAAGGGCACGCGCGTGACCTTCCAGGCGAGCCACGAGACGTTCAAGAACGTGCTTGAGTTCGATTTCGACAAGCTCGAACACCGCTACCGTGAGCTCGCCTTCCTCAATTCGGGCGTGCGCATCATGCTGCGCGACAAGCGGCACGAGGAAGTGAAGGAGCACGATCTCTATTACGAAGGCGGCATCGCGGCCTTCGTGAAGTATCTCGACCGCAACAAGCAGCCCCTGATGCCCGAGCCTGTGGCGATCTCCGCCAACCGCGATGGCATCGGCATCGACGTCGCGCTCGAATGGAACGACAGCTACTACGAAAACGTTCTGTGCTTTACCAACAACATCCCGCAGCGCGATGGCGGCACGCACCTGGCGGCTTTCCGCGCGGCGCTGACCCGCACGCTGAACGGCTATGCCGAGCGGTCGGGCCTGCTCAAGAAGGAGAAGGTCAGCCTTACCGGCGACGACATGCGCGAAGGCCTCACCGCCATCGTCTCGGTCAAGCTGCCCGATCCGAAGTTCTCCTCGCAGACCAAGGACAAGCTGGTTTCGTCGGAAGTGCGTCAGCCGCTCGAAAGCCTGATGGCCGACAAGATGGTCGAATGGCTGGAGGAAAATCCCGGCCACGCCAAGGCCATCGTGCAGAAGGTGATCGACGCCGCCGCCGCACGCGAAGCGGCCAAGCGCGCCCGTGAGTTGACCCGACGCAAGGGCGCGATGGACATCGCCTCGCTGCCGGGCAAGTTGGCGGACTGCCAGGAGCGCGATCCGGCCAAGTGCGAACTGTTCCTGGTCGAGGGTGACTCGGCAGGTGGTTCGGCCAAGCAGGGGCGCGATCGCAAGACGCAGGCGATTCTGCCCTTGAAGGGCAAGATCCTCAACGTGGAGCGAGCCCGCTTCGATCGCATCATCGGCTCGAAGGAAGTCGGCACGCTGATCCAGGCGATGGGCACCGGCCTGCGCGACGAATTCAACATCGACAAGCTGCGCTATCACAAGATCGTGATCATGACCGACGCCGACGTCGACGGCGCGCATATCCGCACGCTGCTGCTGACGTTCTTCCATCGCCAGATGCCCGAGATCATCAAGGCCGGGCACCTCTTCATCGCCCAGCCGCCGCTCTACAAAGTCGCCAAGGGCCGCAGCGAGGTTTACCTCAAGGATAACGCCGCGATGGACCGCTATCTGGTCGAGGCGGGGCTTTCGGGCCGTATTCTTGAAACCGCCGGTGGTGCGCGCAGCGGCCCCGATCTCGAGGCGCTGGTCGACCATGCCCTGCGCATGCGCAACCTGATGGGCTTCGTGCCGCGCCGCTATAACCCCTCGATTATCGAGGCGCTGGCGCTTTCGGGCGCGCTCGAGCCGGAGATGGGCGCCGAGCAGCGCGATGCTGCTCTCGCCAAGGCGGCAGACTGGCTCAACCGCGGCGATACCGAAGCGCGCTGGAGCGTCGTGGTATCGGAAGAGGGTGGTTATCACGTGCAGCGCCTGTGGCGCGGGGTGACCGATCATCACATGATCGAAGCGGGCTTTCTCGTCAGCGCCGAGGCGCGCAAGCTGGCCAAGCTCGCCGCCGAGAACGCCGAGGTCTATGCCGGGATGGCCCGTCTGGTGCGCGCGACGGCTGCCGAGGCAGAGCCTGCGCCGGTCCTGGCCGAAGGGGATGATGAAGCACCCGCTGCGCCGGCAGCCAAGGTCAAGGATGCAATCACGCGGCCTTCCGAACTGCTCGATGCAGTCTTTGCCGGTGGCCGCAAGGGTCTGTCGATCCAGCGCTACAAGGGCCTTGGCGAGATGAACGCCGAGCAGCTCTGGGAAACCACGCTCGATCCAGACAACCGCTCGCTGTTGCAGGTCAAGGTCGAGGACGCCGACGTGACCGACGAGATCTTCACCCGTCTGATGGGCGACGTGGTGGAGCCGCGCCGCGACTTCATCCAGGAAAACGCGCTCAACGTGGCGAACCTGGACGTTTGATCGTGGCCTTCACCGACGAAATCCCGTGGGACCAGCCCGCCACGATGATCGACCTTGAGGGCCGCGCCCCGATCATCGGCACGATCCGTGACTGTGCGCTGCACTACGGACTCTACAAGCCCCACGCGCGTGACAATGCCCGCGTGCTGCTGACCAAGCCGATCCACCGCGAGGGCCGGGCGACGCGGACGTGGCTGCTCGATCCTTCGGAAATCGCCGAGCTGGCCGACCGGCTGGCGCGCGAGACGAATTGACGAAGAAGCGGGACCCCGGGTCAAGCCCGGGGTGACGAAGGAAATGATGCGCTGAAACAACCGCCACCCCGGACTTGATCCGGGGTCCCGCTTTTTTACGCCTCAATCAGCCCGCATCGCCGCAGCGGCAAGGCTCTCCGCCTCGACCAGAAGCTCATCATCCGCAGCGCCCGCTGGCGTGGTCTCGCGGCCGATCATCACCAGCACCGGCACGGCAAGCGGGCTGACGCGGTCCAGCTCGACGTGGACCAGCTGGCCAGCCGCGCGATCGAGCAGGTCGCCCAGCCGGCCGACGTCGGTCATCCGCGCGCGGGCATCGGCCCATGCGGCCTGGATCAGCAGGTGGTCAGGCTCGTACTTGCGCAGCACGTCGTAGATCAGGTCGGTCGAGAAGGTGACCTGCTTGCCCGACTTGCGCTTGCCCGGATGCTGCCGTTCGACCAGTCCCGAGATCACCGCCACCTCGCGGAAGGCGCGGCGCAGCAGGTGCGATTCCTGCACCCATTCGACGAACTCATGCGCGAGGATGTCGGGTGAGAGCAGCGGCGCGGGATCGAGGACCGGCCTCGCACCCCAAACGGCCAGCGAATAGTCATTGGCGACAAAGCCCAGCGGGGCGAGGCCCAGTTCGTTCATGCGGCGCGTGATCAGCATGCCGAGCGACTGGTTCGCGTTCCAGCCCTCGAACGTGTAGTAGACGGTGTAGTGCTTGTTATGGTGAGGAAAGCTTTCGGCCAGCAGCATGCCTGGCCCCGGCAAGCGGCTGCGCCAGTCCTGCATTTCCAGCCATTCGCGCACGTCATCGGGAAAGCGCAACCAGCCAGCACGATCGACCATCAGCCCCCGCACGCGATCGGACAGGTGCGTGGTCAGCGGCAGGCGCGCGCCCATGTAGCTGGGGATCTGGCCCGGCTTCTTTGCCGCCCGCACGATCAGTTCAAGATCACGCACGCCTTCGACCTCAAGGTCCATCCCGGCAAAGCGGATCGTATCGCCGGGGGAAAGCGTCGCGCCAAAGCTCTCTTCGACCTTGCCGAGCGAACGGCCGTTGCGAAAGCGCACGTCGAGCATTTCGGAATCGACGATGATTCCGGCATTGAGGCGATGGCGCGGCGCATGTTCGGGGTGGGTCAGTCGCCAGGTACCATGCTTGTCGCGCACGATGCGCTTGAAGCGATCATAGGCGCGCAGGGCATAGCCGCCGGTTGCCACGAATTCGAGCACGCGCTGCCACTGCGCTTCATCGACCCAGCGGTAGGGATGGGCGGAGCGGACCTCGGCATGGAGCGCCTTCTCGTCAAACGGTCCGGCGCAGGCGCAGGCCATGACGTGCTGCGCCAGCACGTCGAGCCCGCCGGGGCGGAAGTCCTCGCCATCGCGCCGCCCCTCGTGGACCGCTTCCTGCGCCGCGAAAGCTTCGAGAAATTCGAAGCGGTTGCCGGGCGCAAGCAGTGCCCGGCTGGGGCAATCGAGGCGGTGGTTGGCGCGGCCGATGCGCTGCAGCAGGCGCGACGAGCCCTTGGGTGCGCCCATCTGCACGACCAGGTCGACATCGCCCCAATCGACACCGAGGTCGAGGCTGGCGGTGCAGACCAGTGCGCGCAACTCGCCGCGGGCCATCGCCCCTTCGACCTTGCGCCGCGCTTCCTTCGACAAGGAGCCGTGGTGGATGCCGATCGGCAGCTTGTCGTCGTTGATGTCCCACAGCAGCTGGAAGATGTATTCGGCGAGGAATCGCGTGTTGGTAAAGATCAGGGTGGTCTGGTTGCGCTTTATCTCGTCATAGAGCTGCGGCACGGCCCAGGCGGCGGCATGCCCGCCCCAGGGCACCCGCTCGTCCTCGGGGTTCATGATCGAAAGTTCCGGCCTTGCGCCCGCTTCGCCCTCCACCAGCCGCACCGAAGCAGCATTGCCATCGGGCGCGAGCCACGCGCAGAAGTCCTGCGGATCGGCCAAGGTTGCGGAAAGCGCGGCGCGCCGCATGTCGGGGGCAATCGCCTGCAGCCGCGCCAGCGAGAGCGCGAGAAGATCGCCGCGCTTGCCGGTGGCAAAGGCGTGGACCTCGTCGATTATCACCCGCTTCAGACCCGCGAAGATCGTTGCCGCTTCCGGATAGCTCAGCAGCAAGGACAGCGATTCAGGCGTCGTCAGCAGCACATGCGGCGGCTTGGCGCGCTGGCGGGCCTTGCGGTCCGAAGGCGTATCGCCGCTGCGCGTCTCCACCCGGATAGGCAGGCCGATTTCCTCGATGGGCGTGAGAAGGTTGCGCTGCACGTCATGCGCCAGCGCCTTCAGCGGCGAGACGTAGAGCGTGTGCAGTCCGTCGCCCGGCAGATCATCGCCTGCGAAATCCTGCAGCGTCGGCAGGAACCCCGCCAGCGTCTTGCCCGCGCCGGTATCGGCCACCAGCAGGGCATGATCGCCCGCACGGGCTGCTTCCAGCATCTCGCTCTGGTGACGCCGCACGCGCCAGCTGCGGCTTTCGAACCAGTCAGTGATCGAGGGAGCGAGCGTCATCGCCCCCAAGATAGGCACGGCCTTACAGAACCGAAAGGATCGCCTCTCGTTCTGTCGCCACCTTCCAGCCAAGCGCGGCGTCGATCAGGCCGATGGTCACCGCGCACTGGTCGGCGTCCGAACCCTTGCCACCCATCGCCTGCCGCACGCGCTTGTCGGGTATGCCGGTTTCGGTGATGACCTTGCCGATCAGTTCACCCGGCACGCTTGCCGTCCCCGGCTTGATCCGCTGCGGCGGGCCGAGCTGGCGGGCGTCGAGCATCTTCACCGCAAGGGTGCGTTCGCGTTCCAGCACGGCAGGAGGAACCTTGACCCCGGATGCCATGCGGCGCGTGCGGAGGAAAGCCATGCAGGCATCAGGCCCGGTCTTTCGCGCGGCGCGCAGCAGGTCGGCACGAATGCGCTGCACATCGGCCAGCAGACCCCCTTTTTCGGCAAGCGCAGTCGCATACATGCGTTCGCGCACCAGATCCTGCACTTTCGCGGTGTAGGCCTCATCACTGCTGCCATCTGCGCGCGCGATGGTGCGGTTGGCGCTGAACAGTGCGGCGAGATCGGGCTGGAGCGACTGCAGACCATCGAAGGTGATCTCCGGCCCGAACACGGCGGTAACCGCGCGGCCGACGATTTCCTTCTCTTGCGCACTCTGGCTGATCGAAATCTCCGGCACCGGCGGGGGTTCGGTCGAGCTGTCGTTGCTGCTGAACACGACCCGCAGGATCTGTACGCCGAAGATGACCGCCAACAGGATCAGTCGACCGCTGCTGAACCAGCCCTGCCCGACGTTTGCGCTGGTGTTCTTTTCCCACAGCGCCACGCGCCACGGATCGAAGTAGTGCTCCACTTCCGGAAAGTTCTTGCGCACGCCTTCGAGCAGTTGCTCCACGTCGGCGCGCTTGACGAACCAGCCCTTGCGGCTGCCCTGTTGCGCGGGCGTGGTCAGTTCGTTCCACGCCTTGTGCAGCGGGTGCTTCGGGTCCTGCACCTTTTCGCGGAAGCGCAGGCCGCGCAGGCGGGCGTTGAGGAAGGCTATGGCCGGCCTTTCCGAAACTTGCCCGCGCTCGCTTTCCCAGCCGAAGACCTTGGCGGCAGGCTCCAGCAGCGGGGCCGAGCGTGGCCAGCTGCGGGCAAGGATACCGGCCAGCCAGTTGTCGATCTCGTCAAAGGCGGTGACGCTGACGGTTTCGGCATTGCGCAGCACGGCCTTGAGGTGGCCGAGCGCCATGGCCTCCTCCCAGCCTTCGAGCGGCGGCAGGGTCTCCTCGTCGTCCACCATGTCTGGCAGAAGCAGCCGATAGAGCGCCTGCTCGTGCGCCCATGCCGGCATGACCGCGTCCGAGGTCGGCTCCAGACCCAGCAGGACGGGGCGTTCGAACGGATCGCGCTTGACCGCGATGGCCTGCTCAGCCGGGGCCTGCGCGGCGACGAAACCCGGCGTCACGTCAAGCTTCGGAACCGCCTCGCCGAGCTTGCGCGTCAGGCTGGGATCAACCTCGCCCTTCACTGCAGGGGCGGCATAGAGCCAGCTTGATTGTTCGGCCTCGGGAGCGGCCTCTCCGGCATCCCCGAGCGGCGTCACGCCCGCGAAAGGATCGAACTCCTCATCGGCAGGCGGTGCTGCCTGCATCTTCGCCCAGCGCAGGGCGCTGTCACGCGCCTCGCGCAGCCGGGCATAGCCATCGACGTCCTTGTCGACGTCCATGGCTTTCAGGCGCTCGGCATAGGCGCGCCGGATCGCCGCCACGTCCGGCGTCTTCGCGATCCCGAGGACCTTCCAGGCTTGAGTGGGTGTCATCCCTCTGGCGTCACAGCGGCGGGTTGGCTTCGAGCATGTCGAGAAGCTCTGTCAGCATCGCCGAGGCATCGGCAATGCGCCGCGGTTCCTGGCTGTCGAGCGCTGCCACGAACATGCGGGTGCGGTCACCGATGACGGCGCGGACATCGCCCAGGAATTCCTCGTAGCACCGCTCGGCGCGGGCCAGCAGCGCCTGGTTGCCCGCCTCCTCGCGCGGGTGGTGCTTCAGTGCGGCCAGCGCCTGGCGCCGGGCATCGAGATCCTTCGCGGCCTTGCGGTCTTCCTCGTCGATGATGAGGAGGTTGTGCCTGGCGCCGGTCAGCGGCACTTCCACGTCCACCTCGAGCAGGCCCGAACTGTCGTAGGAGAAGCGCACATCGATCGAGACTTCGCCCGCAGGCTTCGCCGGGACCGGCACCTTGATCTGCCCGAGGTGGACGTTGCCCGAAACCTCGCGCGCCTCGCCCTGGTAGATCTTCACCTCGATCTGCTTCTGGTTGTCGCCCATCGTGCTGTAGATACCAGAACGGCTGACCGGGACCGGGGTGTTGCGTTCGATGATCGGCGAGAACAGGCCCTGCTGGATCGTGCCGCGCGCCGAATGCTCAGCTGTCTCGATGCCCAGCGTAAACGGGCAGACGTCGGTGATGCGGATTTCCTCGAGCCCGCCGTCGCGCGCGATCAGCCCGCCCTGGATGGCCGCGCCGAGCGCCACCGCATGGTCGGGATGGACCGAGGAATTTGGGAAGCGTCCGAACAGGCGCGTGATCGCCTTGCGCACCACCGGCATGCGCGTGGCCCCGCCGACAAGCACGACTTCGCTCAAGGACGCGGCGTCGATCTGGCTGTCGCGCAGGGCGCGCACCACCGGATCGCGCAACCGGCGGATCAGCCCTTCGGCCTGGGCCTCGAATTCGCTCGTGGTGATCGTGGTGGAAAGCCGCTGGTCCTCGACCGTCACTGCAAATTCGGCTTCCTGCCCCTCGCTCAGCGCGCGCTTGGCACGTTCGGCGGCCTGCAGCAGCAGGGCCTGTGCGCGCGGTTCTTCCAGCTTGGCGAGCAGGCCGTCGGGATCGAGCCGCCCACGCACGGCCATCGCCAGAGCGGCATTGAAATCATCACCGCCCAGCCGGTTGTCCCCTGCCGAGGCGCGGACCTCGACGATGCCCTCGAACATCTCGACGATCGAGACGTCGAAAGTGCCTCCGCCCAGGTCGAACACCAGAAACGGCTCGCGCTCGGCCTTGTCCTGCAGGCCGAAGGCGAGCGCGGCGGCGGTTGGTTCGTTGATCAGGCGGCGTACGGTTAGGCCCGCCAGTTCACCGGCGCGGCGGGTCGCCTTGCGCTGGCGGTCGTTGAAATAGGCGGGCACGGTGATGACGGCTTCGGTGGGGCGGGTGCCGGTGCAGGCGGCCACATCGTCGCGCAGGGCCATGAGCATGAGCGCGGACAGGTCCTCGGCAGAGAACTCCTTCTTGCCCAGCTTCACCTTGCGGTCGGTGCCCATGAATCGCTTGAAACTGGTTGCGGTGGCCCCATCCTTGAGGCCCATCCGCTCCAGCGCGGCGGCTCCGACCAGCGTCGTGCCATCGGGCAGGACCGAAACGGCAGAAGGGGTGAGCAGCGCCCCGAGGGCATTCGGCACGAGCTTTGCCTCTCCGCCGTTCTCGTTTGCCTGCCACACGGCCACCGCACTGTTGGTGGTCCCCAGATCGATCCCGATGAGCATTCGTCTTCCTGCAGATATCAACCGGCGTGATGCGACAGGGCCCGCGCGGTTGGCAAGCGCAAAGCGCGCCGGGCAGCAGGCACGACGGGATGGACCGTGGATGCGCCGGGGCGAGGGGGCAGGGCACGCCCCTGTCCGTTTTCTTTCCATGACAACGCCTTGAAAGGAGAAAAAGCCATGGGCCAACGCATGGATTGGAACTCGCGCGACCGCTGGCAGGACGAAGAGCGACGCCAGAGCCGCGATTATTCCGGCGAGTTCGCCCCGGAATTCAACCGGGATCGCAATGACCGCAGCGACCGCGACCGTGACCAGTGGGGTCGCTCCGGCTCGACCGGGGCGTCAACGCCGCTGGGCGATCCGCCAACCGGATGGATGGACCAGGACATGCGCGGCGATCGGCGTACCCACGATTGGGAAGTGGGCGACCGGCACTACACGGGGCAGGCCCGCGCCCCGCAGGGCCGCTCGCGCTGGCGCGATACGGCCAGCGGCAACGCCGCAAACACCGCCGATTATTTCACGGCAGAAGACTATGGCGAAGGCCGTCGTGCCTGGGGCGGGCCAGCCGGATACGGGGCCTATGGCACCGGCTCGGCCGGAGGTTACCCGTCATCCTACGGCTACAGCGGTCGCGGCGGTTACGGCGACCATGATCCCCGCGGCTTTTTCGACCGTGCTGTCGACGAGGTGCGCGGCTGGTTCGGCGCTGATGACGACCGGGACAATAGCCGACGAGGGGGCCAGCGCGAGAGCCATCGCGGAAAGGGCCCGGACGACTACACGCGCTCGGACGAACGCATCCGCGAGGACGCCAACGATCGCCTGACCGACGACCATCACATTGATGCGCGCCAGATCACGGTGATGGTCACCGAAGGTGAAGTGACGCTGGCCGGCACGGTTGGCAGCCGCGCCGAAAAGCGCCGCGCGGAAGACGTCGTCGAGGACATCGGCGGGGTGAAGCACGTGCAAAACAACCTGCGCGTGAAGGCCGGCAGTGGTCTCGAAGGCCAGGGCGGCACGCTGGGCTGGGGCAACGGCGACCGTTCGGTCACGCCGGACGCCTGATCCCCACGGCAGCAAGGCGGGTGTCGACTTCGGCCATGAGCCGGTCGAGCCCGCCTTGGTCGGCGGACTCCGCGCGAACCACCAGCACATCCTCGGTGTTGGATGATCGCAGCAACCACCAGCCGTCGGCCGTGTCGACGCGTACGCCGTCGGTGTCGTTCACCTCGGCGCCATCCGTGCGGAGATTCTGCAATACCTCGGCCACCGCTGTGGCTTTCCGTTCGCGGGGTACGGCGAAGCGCAACTCGGGCGTCGTGACCATTTCGGGCATGGCATCGCGCATCTGCGTGACCGACTTGCCCAGCCTGACGGTTGCCGCGATCAGCCTGACGGCGGCATAGAGCGCATCGTCATATCCGAAATAACGGTCGGCAAAGAACATGTGGCCGCTCATTTCCCCGGCCAGCGGGGCAAGTGTCTCCTTCATTTTGGACTTGATCGGCGAATGCCCGGTTTTCCACATCAGGGGCGTTCCGCCCAGCTCTGCAATGCGTGCAAACAGCGTTGAGCTGGCTTTCACATCGGCGATAATCGTGGATTTCGGGCGCTCGCGCAGGACTTCCTCGGCATAGATCGCCAGGAGCTGGTCGGCCCAGAGCACGCGACCCCGGCCATCGACAGCCCCGATCCTGTCTCCATCCCCGTCGAATGCCAGTCCGAAGTCGAGGCTTCCCGCCGCGACAGCGCGGCGAAGATCGGTGAGATTGGCTTCCACAGTCGGATCAGGATGATGGTTGGGAAAATGGCCGTCCACGCTCGTGTGAAGAAGGACATGCCGACCGGGCAGCCGGGCGGTCAACGCCTTGATCAGGGGGCCGGCAGCGCCGTTGCCCGCGTCCCAGCCGATGGCGAGTCCTTGCAGCACATCCAGGCCGATGCCATCCAGCACGCCGATCAGGCAATCGACGTAGGCGGCGGAAACGTCGGCGTGCTCGACGCGCCCGTTGCCGGAAGTCCACGCGCCTTCCTCGGCGATCCGCCCGAGATCGACTATGTCGCTCCCGAAGAACGCCGCACCTTCAAGTACCATCTTGAAGCCATTGTGATTGGCGGGATTGTGGCTGCCGGTTACCTGAATGCCGCCCTGCACCTCTGGGGCTAACCCGCCCGAACCGGGCGTTGCCGCAAAGTAGAGCATCGGGCTTGGTCCCAGCCCGATCCGCACCACGTCAACCCCGCTGGCGGTCAGTCCTTCGACCAGCGCATGTTCCAGCACCGGCGTGCTGATGCGCCCGTCGCAGCCGACCGCTACGCGGGCGCCGCCACGTGATCGTACCACCGAGCCAAAACTGCGCCCCACCGCGCGGGCATCGTCCGCACTCAGCGTTTCGCCGAAGACGCCGCGAATATCGTATTCGCGCAGGATCGAAGGGTGGAAGCGGTGCGCGGTCATCCGGTTGCTGCCTCGGCGACCCGATCAGGCCCCGCGCCGGTCGGCCAGCCGCGCCAGCAGCAGGTCGCGCGCGGCATTTGCCTCATGCACGGCTTCGTTGCTGCCGCCGCGATCGGGATGGACCTTCTGGAGCAGGCGGCGATGCGCCTCGATCACTTCGTCATATCCCGCCTGCGGCCCGATGCCGAGGAGGTTGCGCGCCCGCGCCTCGTTGGCGGCGCGTGGGTCTCCTTGCAAAAGCTCCCACGGCCAGCGCCCTGCCAGCAGCTTGCACGCAAGACTGGCCAGGATCGCAAACGTGAGCAGCTTGATCATCAGGCGGCGCTTTCCAGCTTCGGTTCGGGTGCGGTCTTGCCCGGCATCGGCAGGTTGAGGCCCGAGACCAGCGTGCGCAATTCCTGCCGTGCGACGAGGTGGCTCGTGCCCAGTTCGCCCAGGTGCCCCTTGTCGAGCAGGGTCAGCCCGCTCGGGAACAGTTCGCGATAGATCACGCGCTCCGAAAGGCCGCTCGCCACGCGGAAGCCGACGCGCTTGGACAGTTCGGTCAGCGCCTGGTCGATACGGCGCTGGTTGCGCGCTTCGGTATAGCCGGTGCGGTTGCGCACCACGACCCAGTCCATCTCGCGGCGCGCGTCCTTGATCGTTGCCATCGCCCGCTTCTTGCGCGCTTCCCAGATCAGCTCGGCATAGAACGACAGGCGGCGCACTTTGAAGGTTTCGGCATCGACCTGGCCGATCAGGTCGAAGTCGACGAAGCTGTCGTTGAGCGGGGTGACCAGCGAATCCGCCCGCGTCGCAACGTGGCGGGCCAGCACGTCGTCACGTCCGGGCGTGTCGAAGATGATGAAGTCGTGGTTTTGCGAAAGCCGCTCGGTCAGCGCGTCGAGCTCCTCGATGCTGTCCCCGCCATAGACCTCGAACGTCGCGGTCGGCAGCGTGATCTCGCGCCGGCGCATCGTCTCGGCGCGGTTCTCGAAGTAGCGGTGCATCGTGCGCTGGCGGGCATCGAGGTCGATCGTCGCCACGCGAGCGCCCTGGTAGGCGAGGGCAACAGCGACGTGGACCGCCGTCGTCGACTTGCCGGTACCGCCCTTTTCATTGGCGAAGACGATGCGATGCGGGCCAAGGGACGAGGCGCTGGACAAGGCTGGTAACTCACGTGGTTGATACGCTGCACGGGCTTGCGAGAGGCGTCCGCCGCCCGTATCGCCCGTGGCATCTGACTTAGTGGAGTGGCTGCCAAGGTGCAAACGATCAACCGGCTGGAAGACCTGCGCAATGCGGTCGACGCGCTCAAAATCGGGGGAAAAACCGTGGCCTTCGTCCCCACCATGGGCGCGCTGCACGAAGGTCACCTGACGCTTGTGCGCGAAGCGCGCGCACGGGCCAGCCACGTGGTCGCCTCGATATTCGTCAATCCGCGCCAGTTCGGCCCGAACGAGGACCTCGATGCCTACCCGCGCCGGCTCGCCGCCGATGCCGCGCTGCTCGAAGCCGAAGGCGTCGCCGTGCTGTGGGCGCCCACGGTCGATCAGATGTATCCGCATGGCTATGCCACCAACATCTCGGTCTCGGGCGTCAGCGAGGTCGCCTGCGGCGCCGCACGCCCCGGCCATTTCGATGGTGTCGCCACAGTGGTGTGCAAGCTGTTCAACCAGGTTCGCCCGGACTTTGCCCTGTTCGGGGAGAAGGACTGGCAGCAACTGGCGATCATCCGCCGCATGGCGCGTGACCTTGATCTCACCCAGCCGCACGTTTCGAACATCATCGGGGTCGAGACCGTGCGCGAGGCAAGCGGCCTCGCCCTCAGCAGCCGCAACCAGTACCTGACGGAGCGGGAGCGCGAACAGGCGGCCGGCCTCTCGGCGGCGATGCGCCGCGCGATTTCGGCAATCGAGAGCGGCGCGTCGGTGCCGCAGGCGCTTGGCTCGCTCAACGCCGACATCATCGCCGCCGGATTCGCTTCGGTCGACTATGCCGACTTGCGCGATGCCGCCACGCTTGAGGCTATCGAAACCTTCACCGGGCAAAGCGCCCGCCTTCTTGTCGCCGCCCGCATCGGCGCGGCGCGTCTGATCGACAACATGGGAGTGGGCCCTAAATGAGTATCGCAATGACGCCGGTTGCACCGACCGCATCGTTCAAGGACAACCTCGCCCTGCTGCCCTCCATCGACGGCATTGCGCGTATCGATCTGCTCGACGCTTCGGGCACGGTCGTGGCGACGATCCCGAATGAAGCAGGCAAGCAAGGCTCGCTCAAGGTCTACAACTATCTTCAGCTCTGCTTCGGCAGGCTCGATGCCGCGGCTGCCGAGCACGGCCTTGCGATCTTCGCCGAGCACACGCCCGATGCACGGGCGCGTCCGGGCGCTCACCCCAATATCGACCGCCTGATCGACGTGATCGTAAAGGGAACTTCACTGACGATCAGGGCTGTCCCCCGAACTGCCTGAACGTCGTCAGAACTCCGACCAGTCGGTCTCCGGCTCCAGTTTCAAAGCCGCATTGCCGGTGCTTCGGTAAGGTGATGCGGCAACGGGGGCGGCGGGCGAGGGGGGCGCCGCCGCAGGGCGGATCGCGGCGACCTTATTCTGCCCTCCGGCGAACCGCTGCACCACGTCTGTCAGGTCGCTCGCCTCACGCGAAAGCGAGCGTGCCGCTGCCGTCGATTCTTCGACCATCGCCGCATTCTGCTGCGTCACGCGGTCAACGTCGGCGACAGTCCGGTTCACCGTGTCGAGGCTGTTCGCCTGTTCGCGGGCCGTGGCCGCGATCTGCGAGACAAGGTCGCTGATCTCGCTCACGCGATTGACGATGGCAACCAGAACCGATCCCGTCTGGCTGACGAGGCTGACGCCCGACGTCACCTGTTCGCCCGATTTCGAGATCAACGTGCGGATGTCGTGGGCCGCATCGGCTGACCGCTGTGCCAATCCGCGAACTTCGGTGGCGACGACGGCAAAGCCCTTGCCGGCATCGCCTGCGCGCGCTGCTTCGACACCGGCGTTAAGCGCCAGCAGGTTGGTCTGGAAGGCGATGCCCTCGATCAGGCCGACGATCGGCGCCTTCGTTCAAACCAGTCCAGCATTGCGACGCCTTTCCCTCCTGCGGGGATCAGCAGCGTGGCAAGTGTTGACGCGATAAACCCTGACGTGACCGCATCTAGCGGCCAACAGCGAAACAATGCTCGAAAGTGCATACGAGCGCTTACTGAGGGCAATGCCGATAAGGGTCCTCTCGCAGTGCGTTCAATGCACCGGCGGATCGACCGCGGGCACGGCCGCCACCGGCGCCACCGGTTCGCCCTCGGTCCGGGGCGGCAGCGCGTTCTCCGGCACGTCGTCGATCAGCATGTCTCGCGTCGGCACGTGTTCGAGGTTGCGGACGCGGACGGTGATCATGTCGCCATCGAGCGTCAGTTCGTTGAAGCTGGGCGGAGTGGAGCGGACGCGCTGGCTGAGCGTGCCCGCACCGATCATGCGCACCGGCCCGTTGGGTGTGGGGTGGATCAGGTCGAACGCATCGTGGACGTGGCCTGACAGCACGGCGAGGACATTGCGCCTCGCCAGCTCGGCCAGCGCATGGTTGCCGCCGCGAGTCAGCGCCTTGCCGCGGGTGCCGGCTTCGACCAGGGGGTGATGGCAGGCAACGATGGCGCGGGTGCCGGGCGGGAGCGCGTCGATCGCCGCCAACGTCTGCGCCAGCGCCGCCTTGCCCACAGTGCCTTTCGACCAGTTCAGGCGGAACTGCGCGCGCGCGGTTGTCTTGAGGGGCACGATCTTCGCGCCGGGAATCGGCAGTTCCCGCTCCAGCACGCCTTCGATCGAACGGAATCGGCGGTAGGGATCGATAAAGCGTTCGATCAGGTTGAAATAGGGCAGGTCGTGGTTGCCCACCTCGACCGTCACCGGCACGTCCAGCGCCTGGATCCAGTGGCAGGCGGCGGTGAATTCGCGGTGCCGTGCGCGCATCGTCAGATCGCCGGTGATGGCGACGGCATCGGGCTTTTCGCGCGCGATGCATTGCGCGACCCAATCGAGGGCGCGCCGGTCTTCAAGGCCGAAATGGATATCGCTGATGTGGAAGAGGCGGGTCATCGGGCAGGCTTGATCGTCGCTGGGCCCGCTGCGGTCAAGCACCGGGTGCGATAGTGCAAAGGAAGTCGAGCGCGAATTCCTCGCAGGTGACTTCCTCGCGCATGCCGCCTTCGCGCCGCTCACCGTCGATCATCATGGCGATCGGGCCGTCGCTTTCGAGTGTTGCCGACGAACACTGGCCTAGTTCGTCGTGGGGGCCCTGCCGGAAATCGCGCTTCACCAGCATGGCAAAGCCTTGCGCGGCAAACTCGCCCCAGTCGGAAAAGTCGTATCCGTCCACTTCCATGCTGTCACCGTCCAGCGGTGCCATGCGCACGGCGCGATATCCTTCGGGCTGCGCTCCTGTCACGGGTGCGGATAGGCGGACGCCCGGCCCTTCGCGGGTTTCGCGCAGGGCCGTGGTGAAAGTCTCGGCGATGGTGGGCAGATCAAGATCGCGCACGCTTTCGCGCACGTCGGCCCACATCGCGCCGGGGCCGGCCAGCAGTTCGATGAGGGCGACGCCTTGGGAGGTGCGCAGCGCCTGCCGCCGCACGCGTCGCGCCGAGCCGAGCTTGCCGGTCACTTCCTCTGCCGGAACGTCGCCATGGAGAGACTTCGACAGGAGGTTCTGCGTGCCGCCGGGAAGGACGAGCAGCGCACCGCCCCAGCCTTCGAGTGCTGAGGCCGCGGTATTGATCGTGCCGTCGCCGGTGAAGACGGCAAGCGTCGCGATGCTGTCTGCTTCAAGCTGCGCGCGCGTGGGCAGCTCCTCATCGGGAAAGCGGATGACCCGCGCCGGCGCGCACCCGGCGGCCGAGAGCGAGGCGACGAGATCATCGACCGCCGCGTCGCTGTTGCTGCCGCTTGCGGCGTTCGTCACGAGCCAGAGAGGAGAGAGCGTCATCACCGGCAGAACCGGCAGCACGCGCGGCGGTTCCGCAGCGGCTGCTCTAAACGCGATCTGTCAGGATCAGCCAGGCCGAGAAGCTGTTGAGCATCGAATAGATGACGTAGGCGATCGGGCCGCTGACCACGCCTTCCGAGGCAAACAGCAGCGCGCCAAGCAACAGCAGGAACTCCAGCAGCAGGGTGAAGCGCCCGCCAAAGGCGTGGACCATCCATGGCAGGCGGGCAAGCAGCGGGTGCCCGCTGTCCATCACGGCGCGGTGCAGCGCGAAGTTGCCGATGCCCAGAAGGAAGGTGATCAGAATCGCCATGGACTGGATGCGACCTTTAGGGAATCGCGCAGGGATTGTCACACCTGCAGTTCGTGGAGTGGACATTGCGTTTCGTCGGATGGGCTAAACACTTGTCGTTCGTAACGGAAAGCTGGTCGAGACGCGCAAGATTTCATCGACCACCGGGCGTAGCGAGAATGCATGCGGTGCACCCGATCAACCGGATCAGCCGCTGAAACGCCCCCCAAGGCCGGTCCCCCGCCGGCTCCCGTGTCGAAGGAAGTTGCCATGTTTGCCAAGACCCTGTTCTCCGCCGGCCTCCTCGGCCTCGCTCTTGCCGCCAGCCAGCCTGCCTCTGCCGGCACGCGCTCGGTCGTCTATTCCGATCTCGATCTCACCACCAAGCAGGGCGAGGCCCAGCTCAACGCCCGCCTTCGCCAGGCCGCCAAGGACATCTGTGGCCTGAACAAGGCGGACCTGCCGACCAGCGAATGGGAATCGGCGCGCGATTGTTTTGCCCGCTCGATGGCCGATGCCCGCCGCGCCAAGGCCGAAGTGAAGGCGACCGCGCTGGCCGCTGCTCAGAAATCCAAGACTGATCTTGCTGTCCGCTGATCCCGGCAGCTTGCAAACCCGGCGGATCCAGTCCCCCACCGGGTCAAACTCAAGGGACCGTCGCTAGTCCGGCGGTCCCTTTTTCCTGATGGCCCGTCAGTTTGATGGCCGGTCGGCCCAAAGGTCAGTCAGCCAATTTCGCGAAGCGCGGCAGGCTTTGGTTCGGCTTCGATCTCGCCCCGATCACGCCAGGTCAGGTCATTCGGCGTCAGTTCGCGGCCGTCGTGCGAAAGAATGCCGATCGGAGCGATCGGCCGTCCGTCGCGGCAATCGCAAAGCACTGGATTGGCAGGCGTGCCCAATTCCCACTTCTCGCCCCACTGGCGCAGCGCCAGCATGGCGGGGAGCAGGTCGAGACCCTTCGGCGTCAGGCGATATTCGATGCGGCGCCGGTCATCGGCGCAGTGCTCGCGCTTGAGAATGCCGGCCTCGACCAATCTTGACAGCCGGTTGGAAAGGATGTTGCGGGCGATGCCCAGCGCTTCGAGGAAATCCTCGAAATGGCGCACGCCGTTGAAAGCGGCGCGAAGGATCATGAAGGACCATCGCTCGCCCATGGCTTCGAGCGCAAGGGGCAGGCCGCATTGGGCGATTTCGCCAAGAGGTTCGCGAAGCTTTTCCATGTCGTCCTCTGCATAGCCCATGATCGTCGCCTATTTAAGTTTCTAGTTGCAACCTGAAACCTATCCTGATAGGTAGCGATTCGCAACGGAAATAGCATCCTCTCCAGAACCCTGCAATTTCCGTGGCCCTAACAAGGTTGTTTCAGGGGAAGAACGATGATCTCAGCAAATTCCAGCAGCGCTCTGCGCCAGCTCCTTCCGGCCGTCCTCGCGCTGGTCGGCACCACGCTCAGCTTCGCGGTAACCGCCAACACAGCCCGCGCCAACACCGGCGGCTCGTTCTATTCGGCCACGCTGACCCGTCCGATGGACGGTGCGCAGAAGGTCATTCAGAAGGGTGTCCTGTGGAAGTGCGAAGGCGCCGAATGCTCGGCCCCGCGCGATACATCGCGCCCGGTCATCGTCTGCGCCCGCCTTGCCCAGAAGGTCGGCCCCGTCGCGCGCTTCGCCACCCCGCAGGGCGATCTCGCCGCCGAGGACCTCGCCCGCTGCAACGAGGCAGCGGCCGGATAAGTCCAGCACCAGTCTCCAGCGCGCACTCCCTCTCGTTACCCTGCAGAGTGCGCAATCCCTGACCGTGAAGGTCACATGGGCCGTGAACAGCAAGTCTGTTCGCGGCCCCTTTTTTCGCTATGCTCGTGCCATGCGAATGCCTTCGAGAGTTAGCGCTCTGCTCGCCAGAGTTGCCCTTCTGCCCCTGACAGTTGGATTTGTGTCGGTGCAGGCCCAAGCCCAAACCCAGGCAGCGCCGCAACTTACAGCTCAAAGCCGCGAGGATCTGCGCTGTTCGGCGGCCTTTGCCATTGTCGCGCTTGAACAATCGGGGGGCGATGCGCTGGAAGGCTGGCCGCCGCTGGCGGTGCGCGGCAAGACCTTCTTTGCCGATTCGGGCGAGCGCGCGATGAAGGAGGGTGCGCTGACCCGCGAGCAGGTGCGCGACCTGATCGCCGAGCAGGTTCAGGCGCTCCAGACCGCGCCCGATCCCGACAAGGCCCTGTCGGCGCTTGCCGGGCCTTGCCTCGCAAGGCTTGACGCCACCGTCCCGCCGCTGATCGCGCCGACCCTCAAGCAATGCGCCGCGATCCTCGGGCTTGCCTACAACGAGGTCCATGCCCGCGAAGGGATGAGCACTTCGGCGCAGGATCTCAAGACACTGGAATCGGTGCTTTCATCGCGCGAACGCGAGGCGATCATCGCTGCCGGTGGCAGCGGCGACGACGCTGACCGCACGCTGGCGCAGGCGCGCGAGGCGATGGCGGCTGAGGCGGCGGACGGAAAGGGCGGGGTCGACAAGTACGACATCGCGCGCTGCTACGAGTTCGCCAAACCGCAGGAAAAATCGCACTATTGAGCGGGCGGGGCGGGCTTCCCATATTGGCGGCAAAGGAGATCCCCGCAATGTCCGACAAGATGAACCTGACCGACGCCGAGTGGCGCGAGCGTCTGTCGCCCGAGCAGTACCAGATCCTGCGTCAGGGGGGCACCGAGCGTGCGTTCACCGGGGCTTACGAGAAGAACAAGGCACCCGGCGAGTACCACTGCGCCGGTTGCGGAGCGCCGCTGTTCACTTCTGACACCAAGTACGACAGCGGTTCCGGCTGGCCGAGCTTCTACGCCCCGGTCGAGGCCGAGGCGGTCGAGGAAATCGTCGATCGCTCGCACGGGATGGTCCGCACCGAAGTGCGCTGCGCGCGCTGCGACGGGCACCTTGGCCATGTCTTCCCCGATGGTCCGAATCCCACCGGCCTGCGCTATTGCATGAACAGCGCTTCGCTGGATTTCACGCCGAAAGACTGAGTCGGAAAGCGCTCTGAACCGGCAGCATTGGCCGTTCGCCGATTTTGCGGTTAACCCTGCGTTACAACTGCCCTATGCAAAGGGCCGCAGATTTGCGTGGACGGCCTGCGCCGATGTCGGAACGAGGCCGAGAATGAGGGAAGCGGTACAAGACTGATGGCCAGACGGGACATTCCCCGCCGCCCCGAGGGCGGCAGGTCGGAGCCGCAACCCAAGAGCAGATCGATGCTGGGCCGATGGGTTCGGCGGTTGCTTGCCTGGGGTGCCGGCTTTGCGCTGCTGGGCACGATCGGGCTGGTGGTGGCCGTTGCCGTCACGGTGCGCTCGCTGCCCGGCTATGGCGAATTGAAATCGAGCCAGACCGGCCAGATGATCGTGGTGCGTGCCGCCGACGGCTCCGAGATCGTGACCCTGGGGCCAAGCTACGGCAAGTGGATCCCTTACGAGCGCATCCCGCAGGACATGAAGGATGCGATGATCTCGGTCGAGGACCGGCGTTATCGTAGCCACTGGGGCGTGGACCCCATCGGCATCGTCCGTTCGCTGATGGTGCGCGTGGAAAGCGGCACATGGAAGCAGGGCGGCTCGACGATCACGCAGCAGCTTGCCCGCAACATCTTCCTCAACAACACCAAGACCTTCGGCCGCAAGGCGCGCGAATGGGTGCTGGCGCTGGCGCTCGAACAGAAGTTCTCGAAAGACCAGATCCTCGAGCTGTACCTCAACAAGGTCTACTTCGGCGGCGGTGCCTATGGCATCGACAGCGCCGCACGCAAGTTCTTCGGCCATTCGGGCGAGGAAATCACGCTGCCTGAGGCGGCGATCATCGCCGGGTTGGTCAAGGCGCCGTCACGATATTCGCCAACGGCCGATGCCGAGGCGGCCGTGGGCCGCGCTGGCGTGGTTCTGCAGACGATGCAGAGCGCGGGCGTGCTGACCGCGCAGGAAGCGCAGAGCGTGGACCTGAAGGCCGTGAAGATGGTCTCGGACAGCGCAGGCCAGAACTCTGCACGCTATTTCACCGACTGGGCGCTGCCGCAGCTCGACCTGATCCTGCCGGAGAACGACAAGCCGATCGAAGTGTGGACCACGCTCGATCCGATCGCGCAGAAGGCCGCGACCAGCGCAGTGGCCGGATTTGCGCCGAAGGGCGCGCAGGGCGCACTTGTTTCCCTTGATCGCGACGGTGCGGTTCTCGCCATGGTCGGCGGCACGGACTATGTAACCTCGAATTACAACCGCGCAGTCAACGCCGTCCGCCAGCCCGGTTCGGCGTGGAAGCTGTTTGTCTATCTCTCGGCGCTCGAGGCGGGATACACGCCGGATGACCGCGTGGTCGACGAGCCGGTGACGATCGATGGCTGGACCCCGCGCAACGACGGCAATCGCTATGCGGGCGAGATCGACCTGCGCACGGCCTTTGCCTATTCCAAGAACACCGTGGCGGCACAGCTGGGCAATGAAGTGGGCTTCGGCACCGTTGCCAACATGGCGCGCCGCTTTGGCATCACCACGCCGATCAACACGCTGCCCTCGATGGTCCTGGGTTCGTCCGAAGCGCGCGTGATCGACATGGTGCGCGCTTTCGCCTCGGTTCAGGCAAAGGGCATGTCGATTACGCCCTACGGCATCCGCAAGGTGACGACGACCGACGGCGAAGTGCTCTACACGCACCGCACGGAGACCGCGCAGCAGCTCGTCCCGCCCTATGTCGCTGCCGCGATGACCGACCTGATGCAGACCGCGGTCAATATCGGCACAGGCCGCGCTGCGCAGATCGGCAGGCCGGTTGCCGGCAAGACCGGCACGACATCGTCGAACAAGGACGGCTGGTTCCTGGGCTTTTCGAGCGGTATCACCACCGGCGTGTGGATGGGGCGCGACGATGCCAAGGCCGTGCCCGGCCTGCAGGGCGGCGCCGCACCGGCGCGCGCCTTCGCGGCCTACATGAAGGTCGCCACGCGCAAGCGCCCGGTCGAACAGTTCGACACTGAACTCAAGCTGCCGGAATGGCAGCTCGAACCCGATGATGAGGCGATGCAGGGCAACCCTGACGACTACTTCTATGTCGACGAGCAGGGCAACCTGGTCGATCCGTCGCGCCGGCGTGGTGATGACGGTGCAATTGATCCCAATGCACCACCCGAGGGCATACCGCCGGAGGTTCCGCAGGCCGCGAACGACGATTTCCTCAACCGCGCCACTGGTCGGCGCGACGGCAACGACCCTGCAGCGGCAGGCGCGAGGCCCCGTCCGACCAATACTCCGCGCCCTGTTCCTCAGCCATGAGCATGCCCAGCAGGAATTCTCGAGCCTGAACCTTTCTGCGGTTCGGGCGTTTGCCTGATCGAGAGGGAAGGCTGCGGGCCTTCCGCCAATCAGGAGACGTGTAATGAGCCTGCTGCAATGGGCCGTCGCAGGAGCGGCGGGATATGCGATCTGGCGCGTGGCGCAGAAGAATCGCGAGGAACAGGCACCGGCCGCTTTCGCGCAAGGCGAGGAGTCGGGCGGCAACTTTGCCAAGGTGCGCAGTGCCGGCACCGAGGGCATGCGATCGGACCCCAAGCGCTGGGACAAGGTCGACCAGGCCTCGGACGAGAGCTTTCCGGCGAGCGATCCGCCGGCAACCTATTGATCGGCGTGCCCAAGCGCTTTGGTGACGGCCGGAGGGTACTCCGGCCGTTGCTGTATGGGGGGACGGCTATTTGACGACGTCTGCCTCGTGCCACACGACCGCCTGTGCCACCTTGATGCAATCCATCCCGCCGTCATAGGTCATCGCGGGTGAGCCATAGAGCCGCCAGCCCTGCGCCAGCGCCTCGGATACCCGCTCGCAGAAGGCGCGGTCGTCCTTGCCTGTCAGCAGGCGGTAGACGGGGCGGTCATCGGGGGTCTGGTACATCATGTTCCTCGGCAGTCGATATGCCAGCAGAACAGCGCGCCGTCCTCCGCGTCAAGCCGTTCGGCCATCTGAACGAAGCCGTTGCGCTCAAGCACCCGCTGCGAGGCGATATTGTCGGTGCGCGTTTCGGCATAAAGCGCATCAACGCGCGGGTCCGAACTGGCCCAGTCGACCAGCGCCTTCAGCGCTGCCGATGCGTGACCCCGCCCCTGCGATCCTGGTGCCACGCCATAACCGATCTGCAGCCGGCGCTCCTCGAGCACCGACGTGACCGACATCAGGCCAACGAGTTCGTCATCTGACACGACAAGCCACGCCGGGGGCGAGAAAATCTCGCCAACAGCCTCGGCCAACCCTGCCAGCATTGCCAGTACTTCGGCTTCCGCCACCGGCGTATGCGGCAGGACTATCGCCTGCTCTGGCGGCTGCCCCTCAAGCAGACGCGCGAAGTGCGTCGGCGTTGCCGGGACGAGCCGGACGGTCACAGAATGTACTTCGACAGGTCTGCATTGCCGGCAAGGTTCGCCAGCTTCTCGGCGACATAGGCCTCGTCCACCGTCACCGTCTCGCCGGTGCGGTCCTCAGCATCGAAGCTCACTTCCTCGAGCAGCTTTTCCATCACCGTCTGCAGGCGGCGGGCGCCGATGTTCTCGACGCTTTCGTTCACCTGTGCCGCCGTGCGGGCAATGGCGCGGATGGATTCCGGCGTGAAGTCGAGCGTGACGTTTTCGGTTGCGATCAGCGCACGGTACTGTTCGACGAGGTTTGCGCGCGTTTCCGAAAGAATGCGCACGAAGTCGTCTTCGCTGAGCGCCTTGAGTTCGACGCGGATCGGCAAGCGGCCCTGAAGTTCCGGCAACATGTCTGAGGGCTTGGCCACGTGGAACGCGCCCGAGGCGATGAACAGGACGTGGTCCGTCTTCATCGGGCCGTACTTGGTGGCAACCGTCGTGCCCTCGATCAGCGGCAGCAGATCGCGCTGCACGCCTTCGCGGCTGACCGATCCGCCACGCACATCGGACACGGCAATCTTGTCGATTTCGTCAAGGAAGACGATGCCGTTGGTCTCGGCATTGCGGATCGCCTCGCGCGCCACGTCGTCCTGGTCCATGCGCTTTTCGGCCTCTTCGTCGACCAGCTTGTCCCAGGCGTCGGCGACGCGCATCTTGCGGCGCTTGAGCGCCTGCTTGCCGAACGCCTTGCCCATCATGTCCGACAGGTTGATCATGCCGATGCCGCCGGGCATGCCGGGAATCTCCATGGGAGCGGACGGTGTATCCTCGACCTCGATCTCGACCTCGACGTCGTTCATCGAGCCATCGGCCAGCCTTGCCTTGAAGCTTTCGCGCGTTGCTTCGCTGGCACCATCGCCGACCAGCGCCTTGAGCAGGCGGTCCATCGCGGCCTTGCTGGCAGCGTCTCGCACCGCATCGCGGCGGCGCTCCTTCTCGAGGCGGATCGCCTCTTCCACGAGATCGCGGGCAATCTGTTCCACGTCGCGGCCGACATAGCCGACCTCGGTGAACTTGGTGGCTTCCACCTTCACGAAGGGCGCATCGGCCAGCTTGGCCAGCCGGCGGCTGATCTCGGTCTTGCCGCAGCCCGTCGGCCCGATCATCAGGATGTTCTTCGGGCTGACCTCGTCGCGCAGGTCGGCGGACAGGCGCTGGCGACGCCAGCGGTTGCGCAGCGCGACTGCAACGGCCTTCTTGGCATCGGTCTGGCCGACGATGTGTTCGTCCAGCGCGCGGACAATGGCCTTGGGGGTAAGGGAGTCGTTCATCAGATTTCCTCGACCGTCACGCGGTCGTTGGTGAAGACGCAGACTTCGGCGGCGACCTGCATGGCGCGGCGCGCGATCTTTTCGGCGTCGTCTTCGTAGTCGGTCAGGGCGCGGGCAGCGGCGAGCGCATAGTTGCCGCCCGAACCGATTGCGGCAATTCCGCCTTCCGGTTCAAGCACATCGCCATTCCCGGTAAGGATCAGCATCGTCTCGGCATCGGCCACGATCATCAGTGCTTCGAGATTGCGCAGGTACTTGTCGGTGCGCCAGTCCTTGGCGAGTTCGACCGCGGCGCGCATCAGCTGGCCGCGATGCTGTTCGAGCTTGCGCTCCAGCCGTTCGAACAGGGTGAAGGCATCGGCCGTCGCGCCTGCAAATCCGGCAACCACCTTGCCATCTCCGATGCGGCGCACCTTGCGGGCATTCGGCTTCATCACCGTGTTGCCCATGGAAACCTGGCCGTCCCCTGCGATGACGGTGCGGCCGTTCTTCTTCACCCCGATGATGGTGGTGCCGTGCCACTGGATAAGGCCGTGGCTCGCCCTGCTGTCGTCCATCGCCGCGATATGAGGAGCGCGGCGGCGAATTCAAGCGCCCGAGCCTCAGCTGCCGTTGGGACCGGTGCCGGTCGGTGCGCCACCACCGGCGCCGCCCGGAATCGCGCCGACCGCGCCGATGTTGCCGAACAGATCCTGGAAGAAGCTGCGGTCGCGCCCGAGGGTCGGCGTCTTGTCGCTTTCGGGCGAAAGGCGGACGACCTTCTCCATCCCCTGCCGGCCCATCGAGCTGACATTGCCGCGGGCGTCGAAATCGACGACGATGACGCTCTGGTCCGACGTCTGCGGACGGGTGAACGGGCGCTGCCTGGTGTTCTGCGCAACGTAATACCACGTCTGCCGACCGAACTGGCTGGTGAAGGTCGGGCGGCCCAGTGTGCGTTCGACCGAGAGCTTGTTGTCGACGCCAGGCTGGACCGAGGCGACCAGTGCCTCGTCGATGATGTAGCCGCGATGGTCCTTGATGCTGGCACAGCCGGACGCGGCCACGCCGAGGGCGAGCACCGCCGCACCCTGCACCATCAGCCGCATGTTCCGCATTCGCAAACTCCGCTCTTCACTTATCGCCGTCATGCCCGTTTGCATCGGGAATGCACAGCCTATATCGCCGAGATCAATTGGGCGACCCTTAGGGTCCAATCTGGATTACCGCAATGCCGCCCGCAAGCAGCCTGCTGGACGGCCGAGATTTAATCGCCCCTGAACGGGCGGAATGCCAAGGAATGCCGTGATGTCGCTTCTTACCAAGCTGTTCGGACGCAAGCAGGATGATCGCGCGGTCGCGCGGCCCTTGTGGCACCGCACTGTCGAGATCGCGCGCGAGAAGGAATGGTACCGCGATTGTGGCGTCGCCGACACGGTGGGCGGGCGATTCGACATGATCACGCTGATCCTGTCGGTCGTGTTGATCCGCATGGAGCGTGACGCGGAACTCGTCGAGCCTTCGGTGCGGCTTACCGAACTGTTCGTCGAGGACATGGACGGACAGCTGCGCGAGAGCGGCGTGGGCGACGTGATCGTGGGCAAGCGCGTAGGCCAGCTGATGAGCGTGCTGGGCGGGCGCCTTGGTGCCTATCGCGAGGCGCTGGCGGCGCGGGACGAGGCGCTGATGGCCGAAGCGATCAGCCGCAACGTGACCTTGCACGATGGCACCGATCCGCTGCTGCTGACGCGGCGCGTGCGCGCTTTCGCCGCCGGGCTGGACCTCGTCCCCGCATTCCGCGTTCTCGATGCGGAGATTGGAAAATGACCATGAATTCAGAGTTCTCGCGCATCGTCGATCTGCGTCAGATTGGCGACGAGCCGGTGGTGCTGGAGCCGACCGAGGCAGAGCGCAAGCGTCTTGCGGCGCGTTTCCAACTCTCCGAGGTGAAAGCCATGCAGGCGACCATCTCTCTGAGGCAGGAGGGGGACTCCGTGGAGGCAAGAGGCCATCTCGCCGCCTCCATCGTGCAGGCCTGCGCGATCTCGGGCGAGGACTTCCCGGTGACGATCAGCGAACCCATCTCGCTGCGCTTCGTCCCACCCGGCGCGGCCCATGATCCCGACGAGGAGATCGAGATTACCGCCGACGATTGCGACGAGATCGAATACGAAGGCACCAGCTTCGATCTGGGCGAGGCCGTGGCGCAGAGCCTGGCACTGGCGATCGATCCCTTTGCCGAGGGACCCGATGCCGACAAGGCGCGCGCCGAGCACAATCTCGGCGGCGACGTTGCCACCGGCCCCTTCGCCGCGCTGGCCGCACTGAAGAAGGACTGAGCGTTTGGCTGGACCCCCGGGGCGCGGTCGGGACCTGACGAGCGGGCCGATCCTCAAGACGCTGGTGCTGTTCTCGGCGCCGACGCTGGCATCCAACATCCTGCAATCGCTCAACGGTTCGATCAATTCGATCTGGGTGGGGCGGATGCTGGGCGAGGGCGCGCTGGCGGCGACTGCCAATGCCAACGTGGTGATGTTCCTCGTCTTTGCCGCAGCGTTCGGCTTCGGCATGGCGGCCACCGTCAAGATCGGGCAGGCCTTCGGCGCGCGCGACGTGCTGGCGGCGCGGCGGACGTTCGGCTCGGCGGTGGGCTTTTGCGTGCTGCTGTCGCTGGTTGTCGGCACGCTGGGCTGGCTTTTCGCGCCCGAACTGCTGACGGCAATGGCCGCGCCGGGCGAGACTTATGCCTATGCGCTGACCTACCTGCGGGTGATCTTCATCGCCATGCCGGCCTCGATGATCACGGTCATGCTGGGCATGGGCCTGCGGGGCGGGGGCGATGCGGCGACGCCGTTGAAGTTCATGGTCCTGTCTTCGGTGCTCGACGTCGCGCTCAATCCTTTGCTGATCGGCGGTTTCGGGCCGATCCAGGCCATGGGCATCGCCGGAGCGGCTCTGGCGACGGCGATTGCCTCGTTCGTGTCGATGGCGGGCATCGTCGCCTATGTCTACGTCAAGGACCTGCCGTTGCGGCTGCGGGGGCCGGAGCTCAAATGGCTGTGGCCGCGCCGGGACGAACTCGGCTACATCCTGACCAAGGGCCTGCCGATGGGCGCGCAGATGCTGGTTATCTCGGCGGCGGGCATCATCGTGATCGGTCTGGTCAATCGCGAGGGCCTGCTGGTCAGCGCCGCCTATGGCGCGGCGCTGCAGTTGTGGACCTATCTTCAGATGCCGGCGATGGCGATTTCCGCTGCGGTCAGCGCCATGGCCGCGCAGGCGATCGGCGCGGGCCTGGATGAGCGGCTCCACCGCATCTCGCGTGCGGGGGTCATGCTGAACCTTACGGTGACCGGAGCACTATGTGCATTGATCCTGCTGTTCGACCGGCCGGCGCTGGAGCTGTTCCTGGGCGCGGCAAGCCCTGCGGTGGATAAGGCGCGTCATATCCAGTTCCTGGCCAGCTGGAGCTATGTCCTGTTCGGAATCACCATGGTGCTGTTTGGCACGATGCGCGCAGGCGGGGTGGTCTGGACGCCGCTGATCATCCTGTCGATCGCCATGTATCCCGTACGTCTGGGCTTCTATTACGCCTTCTACCCGAGCCTTGGCGCGGATGCCCTGTGGCTGGCATTCCCGGTCAGTTCCGCAGTTGCCGTGGCGCTCTCGGTCCATGCCTATCGCCAGCCACAATGGCGGGATCGCGCACGCGCTGTGCCGGACGAGGAGTGCGAGGAGGAAACCCATGCCGACGCGGACCCCGCCGGACGCATGGCGCCGAGTCTTTAGGGTCCTGACCCCAGGGTCGCGTCAGCGGCTCTGGGCGCGCCAGCGCTGGACCGTGCGTTCGACCGCGCGGTCTTCGCCGCCGCTCTTGCTCCACAGCTCGTAGAACGAGGGGTCATTCGAGGCGGGGCGTTTGATCGCCTCGAGCTCGTCGAACGAGACACGCATCGGGATCGAGACGCCTTCGCCCGAAATGATGCATTCGCGGTTGCGCAGCGCAGGAATCGTATCGACGAAGCCGCGCGCGCCTTCGGGCATGGCCGCCTTGACGAAGGCCTGGTCGCGCTCGTTGTTGAGGCGCATGGCGATGATCGTGCCGCACTGCGAAAGCACGCCTTCGGCAAGGTCTGACGGACGCTGGGTAATCAGGCCCAGCGAGACGCCGTACTTGCGGCCTTCCTTGGCAATGCGCGAGAGGATGCGGCCGACCGAAGAGCCGTCCGAGTTCTTCTCGCTCGGCACGTAGCGGTGGGCTTCTTCGCAGACCAGCAGAACGGGCCGCGTCTCTTCGTCGCGTGCCCAGATGGCATAGTCGAACACGAGGCGGCTGAGCACGGCGACGACGGTGGAAGTGATTTCCGATGGAACGCCCGAAACATCGATGATCGAGATCGGCTTGCCATTGGCCGGCATGCGGAAGATCTTCGAGATGAACTCGGCCATCGTGTCGCCCACCAGCATCCCTGAGAACATGAACTGGTAGCGCGGGTCGCTGCGGATTTCCTCGATCTTGGTCTTGAGACGCATGTAGGGAATCGAGTTGGTGCCCTTGTCGAGGCGGCCCATCTCGTTCTGCAGGATGATCATCAGGTCCGACAGCAGATAGGGGATCGGCGAATCGACCGTGATCTTGCCGATCTGTTCGGCAAGGCGGTTCTTCATGCGCGCCGCCAGCAGGCACTTGGCAAGGATGTCCTCGTCAATCTGGCGATCCGTGCCCGACGAGGTGATGAGGATTTCGCAGTGTTCCTCGAAGTTCATCAGCCAGTAGGGCATCTGCAGGTTCGACACGTCGAGCAGTTGCCCGGTGACGCGAAATGCGCTGGAATATTCCCCGTGCGGATCGATCATCACGATGTGGCCCGAAGGCGCCATCTCGCAGATGCGGTGGAGGATCAGCGCGGCAGCGGTCGACTTGCCGGTGCCGGTCGAACCGAGCAGCGCGAAGTGCTTGCCAAGCAGGGCATCGACATAGAGCCCGGCGCGGATATCGCGCGTGGGGAAGACGGTGCCGATCGAGATGTTGGTCCGGCCATCGCTGGCATAGATCTGGCGCAGGTCGTTGCTGGTGGCAGGATAGACCAGTGCGCCGGGGACAGGATAACGGGTAACACCGCGGCGGAAGCCATAGATCTTGCCGGTCAGGCGCTCTTCCTCGCCCTCGCCAAGGAAATCGATCTGGGCGACCACGCCGCCATCGACGGTGGTATCCTGCCGCTGCGTGCGCACGCTGGCGAGGAGCCAGGAATTGCCGACGCGGATCTTGATCTGGCTGCCGACCTTGCCCGACATCGACACCGAGGGATCGAGGTCGGCCGAGCACTGCTCGAGGCGGGCGAGATCAAGCGCGATGGCCGAGCTTGAGCCGGCAACATCGCGCACGAAGCCGATAGGGTGGCGCGCGTTCTCCGACCCAACGGCATTCTGGGGTGCCGCCAGAATGGCCGATGCCGATCCGGCCTCTTCCAGGTTGGCGGCAGGCGCCATGAATCCCTGCATCCCCATTTCGGACATTGCGCAAAACCCTTTGGCCATTGTCGGCTGTGGGTCTGGGACTATCCGTTTCGGGTTAAGATCGGCTAAACCAACGAAAGGCAGTTGCGGCCTTAGGGTCAGGACCCTAACTTCGGGCAAAGAGCCGGCCTGCGATCCAGCCCATGGCGACCGAGACAATGACCGCAAACAGGCCGTAGAGCCATCCATTGCGATCGGCGGCGACAGCGACGAAGCGCTCGAACCCTTCCTTCTTCACCTCGATCCGGGTGATCGCCGAAGCCACGACCTTGCCCCCGCGGATGGCGAAGGTTTCGGCGGTGTAGGTTCCGGTCTGCACGCTTGATGGCAGACTGATCCGGGCCTGATAGAGCACCTGACCGCTGATCTTCACGCTGCCCTGATCCTCGCGGTAGAGGCCCTGCCGCCGCATCAGATCGACCAGTCCCTCGGAAAAGCGCTGCTGTTCACGCGGTTCGATAACGCCAATCGGCGAAAGCTGGAGCCACTTGAGGCCGAGTTCGTAGATCGCCGCTGTCTTGTCGTCCACGATCTGCGCGATCGGGCGGGAGGAGGCAATGGCGAAGTAGCTGGGCGCCGAGCGGAATTCGAGCGAATCGGCATTGATCCACATGCCCGCGATCTTCTGCTTTTCGCGCAGGACGATCGACTGCACCGGGCCTTCGAGGACGACGACGATATCGTAATCCTGCGCGGCGCGGCTGCCTTCGGGGCTGAGGATCGCGCCGAACAGGAGCAGGTCGGCCCCGGTAAAGCCCTGGCGGACCTGGATTTCGTGCTGCGAGATTTCGGGCACGAGAATCGGATCGCGCGCACCCAGGAGGAGCAGGCAGGCGGCAAGAGCGGCGCGGCGCATCTGCACGCGGCCTCTCACAGCGGAACCACCGTGTAGATCTCGTCCGGGCGATAGCCGAGCCCGAGCGCCATGCGCAGTGCTACCGCAAGGACGATCACCGCAAGGATCAGGCGGAGCTGTTCGGGCTTCACCTTCTGGGCAAAGTGGGTGCCGATCTGCGCGCCGGTGACCGAACCGACCAGCAGCAGCCCGGCCAGCACGATGTCGACCGCACGCGTGGTGAGCGCATGCATCATCGTGGTGACCATGGTGACGAACAGGATCTGGAACAGCGACGTGCCGACCACCACGTTCACGCCCATGCCGAGGATGTAAAGCATCGCCGGCACGAGGATGAAGCCGCCGCCAATGCCCATGAGCATGGTGAGAATGCCGGTGGCAATGCCGAGCAACAGCGGCGCCAGCGGCGAGATATAAAGGCCCGAGCGGTAGAAGCGCCACCGCAGCGGCAGGCTGGCGACAAGCGGATGGTGGCGGCGCTTGCGGGCAGGCAGCGGCTGGCCAGTCTTCTGCGCGCGCAGGGCGGTGATGCTTTCGTGCGCCATCAACCCGCCGATGCCGCCAAGCATCAGCACGTAGAGGATGTTGATCACCGTATCGATCTGGCCGAGCGACTGCAGCAGGCGGAACAGCAGCGAGCCAAGCCCGGTGCCGATCACCCCGCCCGCCACCAGCACTGCGCCGATGTGATAATCGATCCCGCCCCGCCGGGCCTGGGCGAACGCGCCGGAAACGCTGGCGCCGGTCACCTGGCTGGCAGCCGATGCGGCGGCGACGGTGGGGGGCACGCCATAGAAGATCAGCAACGGCGTGGTCAGAAACCCGCCGCCGACGCCGAACATGCCCGAAAGCAGCCCGGTCAGCGCGCCGAGGCCGACGATGACCAGCCCGTTGACCGACAGGTTCGCGATGGGAAGATAGACGTCCATTGCCGTGTCAACGCTAGGCCGGGCGGTGCGTGCCAGCAACCCCGCCGAGCCGGTTTGCGGCCAAAAAACTGTGGCTCAGAAGGCGGAGGTGACCGTCATGGTCGGGCCGCTGCCGGGCCGGGCGTTTCCGGCGATGCGGAAGCGCCAGTCGAGCGCGACGCGGGTCGGTCCGACAAGCTGCCCGCCTTCGAGCCGGAAGGCCACGCGCGGGCCCACATCAAGCCGCACGGCTCCTTCCTGCCCGCCTGACCACATGCCGACCCCGGCGCGCAGATCGCCATTGCGCGAAACGACGCGCCGGACCGGATGATCGAGCAGCGCCTGCGCATCGAAGAAGGCGGTGGCGCCCTTGCCACCGGCGTAACCGGCCTGCCCATAAGCCTCGAGCCGGAAGCCGTGCGGCAGGCGCTGCCAGGGCAGTTCGGTGATCAGTGTGGCGACGGGGCGCACCTGCATCGACGAGCGGGTGGTATCCTGAAGGCGCGCTTCGACGAGGGCGCGGACAGGCAGGCGGCGGACCGGGCGGATGCCGAGGCCCAGCGCGACCTCCTTGTCCTTGCCGGGGGCGTTGATGGCGAGCGAGGTGCGCAGATAGCCATAGGAATCCTGCGGCTCGCCCTTGCCGAAGCGGTAGCGGACGATGGCACCTGCCTGGCTGGCACCATACGACGCCGCACCGGGGGCCTGCGCCGCCGAACCGCTGCCGGCGCGCATCAGCAGCCAGTTCTCGCCGCTCCACCGCGGATCGTCCTTGGGCACGAGAGGCTCGTAGAATTCCTGCGGATCGGCGGGTTGGCTTCGGGCTGGGGCGACGACGGCGGTGCGGGGCGGCAATGGTACGAGCAGGGGGTGTTGAGGCAGGAACAACGGGACAGGCGCGGGGGACGGGAGCGATGGTCCTTGTGGCGACGCAGCAGCCGGCCGGACGGAAGCTGGCTGCGGGGTGATGCTTGTCATGGGTGGCTGAGGGCGGGCGCGCGGGGTGGGGAGCACCTGACGGGCATGCAAGGGCTGGCGCGGCAATGGCGGTGCGCTGGCGGTGATAGTGGGCGGTTCAGTCAGGGCGTCATGTCGCAAGGTCAGGGCGCGACCGGCGATCCAGCCGACAAGCACGAGGGCGAGCGCGAGCAGGGGCTGGCCCCGCCGCGTCGCCGCGGGACCTGCCATCATGCCGCAACCGGCAAAGGCCGCTGCTGCGGATCCGCGTCAAGCTTGGCAGCCTGGCTGACGTGGACGTGATGGACCGTGTGTTCCCAGCGCAGAACGCCGCCTGCCAGCACCCGCACGTAGGCAGTTATGGCGCGACGCGCGGCGAGGACGGCGATGATGTTGCCCACGGGAAACCGGAACACTGCGCGCACGGCTTCGGCGGGGCCGTACTCGCGCCCTGTGAAGAGCGCGCGCATCATCAGCCGCCAGATCAGGCTGGCGAGGTTGAAGGCAAGCAGGCCGCTGAGCAGCGGGCCATCGTCGACCGGGACAGCCAGGCCCGCAGCTTTTGCGAGCACGACCACTGGCCACAGCATGATCAGGAGATATGCTGCGGCCAGGACGAGCGCTACCAGCGGCCCGCGGCGATCGCGCAGACGCATCCAGATATCGCCGGGCGCGCACTTCCAGCCCAGTCGGTCCCAGCCCTGAAAGGCGATACCGTGGACCCAGCGCGTCTTCTGCCGGACCGATGCGACGAGGTCTGCCGGGAAGAACTCCCGCGTGGCGACGAGCGCGCCAGAGCTGTCGCGCACGCGCAGGAATGCAGACCGCCCGCCGGTCTGATGGACGAGGAGACCGCATTCGTAATCCTCGGTCAGGCATTCGGCGGCAAAAGGCTCGGTGCTGGAGCGGGCGATGAGGATGCGGTCAATCGCGCGGCGCGAAAAGGCGCATCCCACCCCTGCCGATGGCAGGGCAGCGCCGATGTGGTGTCGGACCACCATGTCGCGCGCGTGAGCCTCGGCAAATTCGTCGCAGTAGTGGCCCGCGATCCAAGGACTTGCGCGTTGTGGTTCCGGGCGGACAGGGAGTTGCACGAAATCCGCCTGATCGAGCGCGCGGTCCATCAGCGTGAGCGCGGCGGGGTGGACCATGTCCTCGGCATCGTGGAGTATCAGCGCGCGCACGCGCTGGGCGCTGCGCCGTTCATCCTCGCAGATCGCACGATAGATGCGATTGAGGCAGTCGGCCTTCGTCGTCGGGCCATCACGATCATGGATGATGACCCGCAGGCGAGGATCGGGCGCCAGCGCGACAAGCACGGAAATGGTGGCCAGGTCATTGCGATAGCAGCCGACGTAGAGGCGAAAGTTGCGCTGCGGCCAGCTTTGCAGGGTATGGCGCACCATCGGCCCGATCACGCGCGATTCCAGCCATGCGGGAACCAGAACCACGGCAAGGCCATTGAGTTCGGCATTGCAGGGGTGCGAGAGGCGCGGGGTGCGCAGCTTGCCGGTCAGGCGCAGGCGCAGCCACGCGAGGTCCACGGCCAGTTCGTCGATCGCGAAGAGCGCAAACCAGATTGCGGCAAACAGCAGCAATTCGTGCTCGACAACCGCGAGCCATTGCAGCGCGGGATAGGTCGGCCATGGTGACAAGAGCTTGCCCCTGTTTGACGTGCCAGACCACCGTCGGCACAAGGGGAATGCTAGGGCCAAGGCCCGAGTTTCGTGAACACGGGATGATTCGAGAATGGCAGGAAATTCAGGGCGCAAGCGGGCTTTGCACAAGCTGACGCACAGCGAGGCAGCGCCGGGCATAGTTCTGATGACCTGTGCTGCGATTGCCCTTGTCCTGGCCAATTCGCCCTTGGCTGATCCTTGGCACGAGCTGTTCCACCACACGTTGCCATGGACGCCCGTGCCCAAGCTCGACACGTTGCACCTGTGGATCAACGATGCGCTGATGGCGGTGTTCTTCTTTGTCGTCGGGCTGGAGATCAAGCGCGAGATCCTTGACGGCGAACTGTCAAGCCCGAGCCGCCGCCGTCTGCCGGTGATTGCAGCTGTCGCCGGGATGGTGGTGCCGGCGCTGATCTACCTGGGCATAGCCGGTGGCGATCCGGCGCTGCATCGCGGCTGGGCGATTTCTTCCGCCACCGACATCGCCTTTGCCATCGGCGTACTGGCACTGGCTGGAAAAGAACTGCCATCGTCGCTGCGGCTGTTCCTGCTGACCGTGGCGATCGTCGATGATCTTGGCGCGGTTCTGGTCATCGCTTTCTTCTACACGACCGGGCTGGACCTGATGTGGCTGGGCATTGCCGCCGCCATCTTCCTGGCGCTGGTGGTCGTGAACCGCGCCGGGGTCAGCTCGCTGATCCCCTATATCCTCGGGGCCGTCGCGCTGTGGTTTGCTGTGCTCCATTCGGGCGTCCATGCAACCATTGCCGGCGTTCTCGCCGCGTTGACCGTGCCACTGGCGCTCAACAAGGAGCATGACAGCCCGCTGCTGCGGCTTGAACATGCGCTGGTTGCGCCCAACGGCTTCCTGATCGTGCCTCTGTTCGGCCTGGCCAATGCCGGAGTTGCGCTTGGCTCGATCGATGGAGGGCCGCTGGCGCTGCCGATTGCAATTGCCGCGGGCCTGCTGATCGGCAAGCAGGTGGGCATCCTTGGCAGCATCGTGGCAGCGGAAAAGCTGGGTATCGCCAAGCGGCCGGCCGGCGCCACGATTCGCCAGCTTTGGGGCCTCTCCCTACTGTGCGGGATCGGCTTCACGATGAGCCTGTTCATCGCCAGCCTCGCTTTCCCGCAAAGCCCGCTGCTGGTCGAAGAGGCGAAGCTGGGAATTCTGGGCGGATCGATAATCTCCGCGCTGGCCGGACTGTTTCTGCTGAAAGGGAGCGTGAAGGGCCAAGCATGATTGACGAATTCGATCAATCTTGCCGTATCATTGCATGAAACCTTTCAGTGGGTATGGCGTATAAGGGGCTCAATCCACCCGGACACGAAAGGGGAATGTCATGCCCGGCGACAACGCGAAAAAGGCCCTGATCGACAGCATGAACGGTCTGTTGGCCGATTACTTCACGCTCTATCTCAAGACGAAGAACTACCACTGGCACGTGGCTGGCCCGCAGTTCCGCGAACTGCACCTGCTGTTTGACGAACAGGCCGCCGAATTGTTCGCCCTGACTGACGTAATTGCAGAACGGGTGCGCAAGAACGGTGGCGACACGCTGACCGGCATCGGTGCCATTGCCGGCAAGGCTTCGATCAAGGACGACGACCGCAGCAAGGTTGACGCGATGGAAATGGTCAAGGCCTTGCGCGACGATAACGTGGCGCTGGTCAAGGCGATCCGCGCGGTCAAGGAAGCGGCCAGCGAGGCGGGCGACAATGCCACCGAGGGCATGGCCGACGACTGGACCGATCAGGCCGAACAGCGGGCCTGGTTCCTGACGCAGACGCTTGCCTGAGAGCCTTGCGGCCTGAGCCTCAGAAGGTTCCGCCCGTCACGATGCCGACACCATCGGGACGGGTGTCGAACCCCGAGGACTTCAGCGCATCGGCAGTTTCCTGGGGCAGACCTGCCAGCGCAAGGTCTGCCTGCCAGCGTCCGTCGCCGCCGAGCTTGAGCGTCAGGCGTTCCATGCCCTGCAGACCGCGCATCGGTACGACCAGCGCACCCTTTTCACAACGTGCCTGGCCCGAGACAACCATCGCATCGGGCAGAAGCGGGCCAAGCGAAGCCAGAGTCAGGCTGAGGGTGCCTTGCGCCTCGCGGCACTGGCCATTGGCCATGACGACCGAGAAATCGCCGAAGCCAAGCGAGGTTACGGGCAGGCCGCCGAGGCCATCGGGCAGGAGTACCGAGCCGTTTGCGCCGGTAAGGCGCGACGGTGCAATCCGCGCGGAAAAGCCTTCTCTCGAGAGGGCGAACTGAGCGCGGCCAATCAGCAATGGCAGCGGCTCCAGCCCGGCATCGACGGTGCCGAGGGGCAGTGGACCTGCATTCAGATCGGCAATCCGCCCGCTCCAGACGCTGCCCTCGACGCTACGAGCGGAGATCGAATCAGGCAGCGCCATGCCCAGCACAAGCCGCAGCGGGAGCAGAACGAGCAGGGCAGCCACGAACAACGCGTCCAGCGCCAGCCAGCCGCGGCGGCCCATCGCAGCGCCGCGGATGAAGATCCACCGCCCGATCACGATGCCGCCTTTCGCACCGTGACGTTGACCGAGACCGTGCCGTCGGGGGCGGGCGTCAGGGTGACCTGTTCCACCGCCAGCCCCTGACCACCCAGTGCATCGAGCCAGGCAAGCACGGCCGAAGGACGCGCGGTCGGGATGACCAGAACGGCCATGTCGGACCCGCGCCGTTCGTTCGACTGCACCACGAAACCGGCTTCCTGCGCACTTGCCCCGGCGATCTGTTCGACCGGCCCTGCCAGCACCGGGGCGCGGGCGGCGGGGGCACGCTTGAGCGCCTCGATGCCAGCGGTGATGCGGCCCGCCCGCTCGGTCGCCTCGCGATGGCGGGTGGCGGCCTCGTCCAGCGCGTTGCCGACAGGAAGCACGATCCCGTAGATCAGCAGGATCACCGCGGCGAGCGCGCCGGCCACGCCCACCAGAACGCGCTCGCGCTGGGTCAGGCCGATGTAGCAGAGGGACACGCGCTGCATCATGGTGCCCTTACGGTGATGGCGGCGACGGTTGCGCCAGTGGGATCGGGGGCAAGGGCAGGCGGAACGGTGACTTTCCAGCCATTGTTCTGCAGCGCGATCAGCACGGCGTTGACGTCCTCTGCGCGGGGCGCGGCGGCGGTGAAGCGCAAGGTTCCGTCAGCGGCGTAGCCCAGATCGCGCAGCTTCACGCCGGGCACCGGACGCATCGCGTCGAGAACGGCGGCAGCCGGGGCGGCAAAGCTCGCAGCCCCTTCGCCGCGCTTGGCGAGTTCTGCGGCGAGCATGCGCTCCGCCGTGTCGAGATCGGTTGCAGCGGGAAAGCGCTTCTGCGCGAGGCTCAGGGCCCGGGCTTCCTCGGCGCTGCTGTCGAGGTTCCATTTCACGATCCATACCAGCATCAGCAACAGGGCGAGCAAGGCCGCCACTGCAGCCATGCGGACTAGGCCAAGCCAATTGGCGGTGCGGAACACCGAGACGCGGCGCGGGGCATAGGCGCCTTGCCGCAGGTTCAGCGGCGGTGCGGCATGAATTTGCGCAAGCCGTTCTGTCAGCGCGTCGTCATCGAGCGCGGTCTGGTCTAGACCTTCTCCCAGCGCTTCGACCAGTGCCTCTTCTGCGGCAAAGGCGGCTGCCGGGGTGCGGGCGAGCAGCTGATCGCCCAAGGCACCAAGCACCAGGGCCCCGTCCTGCCGGGGAAGAACGAGGGCTGCGGGGACGATGGTTCGCGGATCGATTCCGGCCTGCGCCAGCGTGGCCAGCCAATGATCCATGTCGGAAGCGGAAAGGCGGCTGGAGAGCAGGCGGCCTTCCGCTGCGGCGACTGCGACGTGGCGCTCCGTGGCAAGGCCGCCTTGCGCGAGCGCGAGACGTTCAGCCGCAAGCGCCTGCGCCACCGGCATTGCGGGCAGGGGCTTGTCCACGACGGGGGCAAGGGAACTGGGAACAAGCACGGTGACGGCACCGTGGATCGGCAGGTCGGCCGAATATTCCTCCGGCCCGACGCCAGTCTCGTCCACGCGGCGCCAGCGCCAGGGATCACCCTGCGTGGGCGGCAGGAGCAGGATCAACCCGTCAGCAGGAGGAGAGCCGGTGGAGGCCATGGGCGAGCGTCAGTTCTGCCCGGCGTAGATGTCGGCGTTCAGATCGCTGCCGCCGGGCTGACCATCGGCGCCCAGGGAGAAGATCTCGAACGGCCTGCCGTCACGACCCGGCGTCTGGTACTGGTAGGGGCGGCCCCAGGGATCGTTCGGGATGTCCTTCACGTAGCCGCCGGAGCGATAGTTCTGCGGCTGGGCCAGATTTGCGGGGGGGGACTTCAGGGCGCCCAGTCCTTCGGCGAGGCCGGGATAGCTGGCCATGTCGAGGCGGTACATCTCCATACCCTGCTCGAGCGTGGCGATATCGCTGCGCGCCTTGACCACCATCGCCTTGTCCTGGCTGGGCAGGACGTTGATCAGCACCACGGTGGCAAGCAGGCCGATGATGAAGATGACAACCATCAGTTCGACAAGGCTGAAGCCGTTGCGACGGCGCTCTTCCTCGGTCTCAGGCGTCTGGGCAGGCGTAGCTTCGGTCATGGTCATCACAGTCCGGTGAGGTTCTGGAGCTGCAGGATCGGCAGCAGGATGGCGAGGATGATCAGCGCGACGGCTGTGCCCATCACCACGATGATCGCGGGTTCGAGCAAGGCCATGGCGGCGGCGGTGAAAGCTTCGAACTCGCGTTCGAGATAGTCTGCGGCGCGTTCGAGCATGGTGCCGAGCTGGCCCGCCGCTTCGCCGCTGGCAGCAAGGTAGACAAGCAGCGGCGGAAAGGTGCCCGCTTCGCGCAGGGCGGTGGAGAGCGAGCCGCCGGCGCGGACCTTCTCGCTGATCTGGGCGAGCGATTGCGCCTGGACCGCGTTCGACACCGTGCGGGTGGACAGACGCAGGCCATCGACCAGCGGCAGGCGAGCCTCGATCATCGTGGCCAGCGTGCGCGCGAGGCTGGCGGCGTGGACATCGCGGATCAACTTGCCGACGAAGGGCAGGCGCAAGAGCGCGGCATCGAAGCGCAGTTTGAAGGCGGGATTGCGCAAGGCGCGGACGAAGCCGACCACCGCCAGCGCGATCAGCGCAAGCAGCGCCCACCACCACGTGCTGAGGAACTGCGAGATGCCGATGACCACGCGGGTCAGCACTGGCAGCTGGCGGCTGGCATTGTCGAACTGTTCGACCACCCGCGGCACGACCGAGATCATCAGGCCGGTCACTACCGCTATGGCGACGAACGAAAGCACGATGGGATAGGCAAGCGCGGCGATGATCTTGCCGCGCACCTGTGCCTGCCGTTCCAGCATGTCGGCCAGCCGGTCGGCGATGGCGGGAAGACTGCCGGAGTTTTCGCCGGCGGCAATCATCGCGCGATAGATCGGCGGGAAGCTCGGCTCCTCGCGGCGCATGGCTTCGGCCAGCGGCAGGCCTTCGACGATCCCGGCGTGAACGTTCGACAGGATGGCCTGTGCCTTGGGCTTTTCGGTCTGCCGCGCGATTGTCCGCAGCGTCTCCTCGAGCGGGCTGACGACCATCAGCGAGGAGAGCTGGCGGGTGAACAGGGCAAGCTGCTTGGCTGAAAGCTTGATGGCGAACAGCGCAAGGCCGGAGGTGGTGGTTGCGGCGTGACGGGCCGACGTGGCGGCATCGGCCTGCACGCTGACCACGAACCATTCCCGCGCGACCAGCTTGTCACGCGCTGCCGCTTCGCTGGCCGCTTCGATCGCGCCGCGGCGTTCCGTCCCCTGGGGGTCGATCGCGTGATAGGCAAAGCGCGCCATCAGCCGTCCCGCCGCATGATGCGGGCTGCCTCTTCGGGCGAGGTGGTGCCGTCCTTGACCATGCGCCGGACGGCCTTGGCCAGAGTGGGAGAATCCGCGAAGGCATGGCGGGCGATGGCTGCTTCATCCGCATTGTCGTGGATCATCTGGCGGATGGTGTCGTCCACCCGCAGCGCTTCGAACACGCCGACGCGGCCCTGATAGCCGGTCTGGCTGCATTCGCCGCACCCCTTGGCGGAGAACACCGTCCGCCCCGCCTTCATGCCCAGCACTTCGGCCATGCCCTGATCGAGCACGCGCTCCTCGCGGCAATGCGGGCAGAGGCGGCGGACAAGGCGCTGGGCGATGACTGCGCGCAGGGTGGAGGCGAGGAGGAACGGCTCCACGCCCATGTCTCGCATGCGCGTGATCGCGCCTGCGGCATCGTTGGTGTGGACAGTCGACAGCACGAGGTGGCCGGTGAGCGAGGCCTGCACGGCGATGTCGGCGGTTTCGCGGTCGCGGATTTCGCCGACCATGACCACATCCGGGTCCTGACGCAGAATGGCGCGCAAGCCCGCAGCGAAGGTGAGGCCAACCTTTGCGTTGACCTGCGTTTGCCCCACGCCATCCACAGCGTATTCCACAGGGTCTTCCACAGTCAGGATGTTGCGCTGGCCATCGTTCAGCCCGCGCAGTGCGGCATAGAGCGTGGTCGTCTTGCCCGAGCCGGTCGGTCCGGTGACAAGGACGATGCCGTTGGGTTCGGCAATGGCCCGGCGCAGTGTGTCCCCGGCCTTGGCGTCGAGACCCAGCCCCGCGAGGTCGATCCCCGCGTTCTCCTTGTCGAGCAGGCGCATGACGACGCGCTCGCCCGCGCGGTTGGGCAGGGTGGAGACGCGCACGTCGACCAGCTTGCCGCCAAGGCTGAGCGAGATGCGGCCGTCCTGCGGCACGCGGCGCTCGGCAATGTCGAGCCGCGCCATGACCTTGATGCGACTGACCAGAACCGGCGCGACATGCGGCGGCATGCGCAGTTTCTCGGTCAACACGCCGTCGACGCGCATGCGCACGACCAGCGCGGTCTCGTAAGGCTCGATGTGGATGTCGGACACGCCCTGGCGCAGGCTCTCGGCGATCAGGCCGTTGATGAGGCGAATGGCCGGGGCATCGTCGGCGCTGTCGAGCAGGTCCTCGGCGGTGGGCAGGCCCAGCGCGAGCGGATCGAGCCCGTCACCCGCAATGCCCATGTCACCGGCCACGGCGGCGGCGGCGCCATCCATCGCATAGGCATCGGCGAGCAGCTTCTCGAATTCGGCAGGGGAGACCCGATGCAGTTCGAGCGGCAAGCCGAAGGTGCTGCGGATTTCCAGCAGGCTGAGCGGATCGCCGCCTTCGCGCAGCGCCACGATGACGCGCCCTGCTTCAACCGCTTCAACAAGAGCCCCCCGATCGCGGGCAAAGGCATAAGGCAGCGTCGGAGGCGAAGCCTCGGCTGGCGCAACGACGGTCACCGCCTCGACCAGCGGTTCCTCGGTGTCGTCGATGGGCCTGACGCTGTCCATCGTTCAGTTCTGCGCGCTGCTCGGCGGAAGTTCGGTCTGTTCAAGCGGAACCGGCGTGGCGCGCGGGCGGATCAGCGTGTCGCCCGGAGCGACAGCCGCGACTTGCGCGGACGGCGCAGCCGGCAGCGTTGCGCCCATGTAGTCGACGATCAATTCGTCGATTGTCGGCTCCTGCTTGGCGTTGAAATCGATCTGCGCCTGGCGGACCACGCCATAGCGCCGCGCGGCAAGCGCCGCCCGGTCGGCCGCATTGCGCAGGATGGTCGGGCGAATGAAGACCATGAGGTTGGTCTTGACCCGGCTGCGTCCGCGGGACTTGAACAGTTCGCCCACCACTGGAATGTCGCCGAGCAGAGGCACCTTTTGCAAGGTGCGCTGCTCGTTGTCGTCAAGCAAACCGCCCAGTGCGACGATCTCGCGGTCGCCCACGGTCACGGTGGTCTTGATCTCGCGCTTGTTGATGATGAGCTCGTCCGACTTGCTCGAGACCGTGCCTGCGATCGAGCTGACTTCCTGGCGCAGATCGAGCCTTACCATGTTTCCGGCATTGATCTGCGGGGTCACGTCCAGCTCGATGCCGACGTTCTGCCGCTGCACGGTGCGGAAGGTATCGTTGAAATTGCCGTTCGAAAGCGCTTCGCCGGTGGTGATCGGCACGTCCTGCCCGAAGAGGATCGATGCGGGTACGTTGTTGTTGGTGGTGATGTGCGGGGTGGACAGGATGTTCGAGTTCTTGTCGGTCTGCACAGCGTTTATCAGCGCACCGAGATAGGTGTCTTTGGACAGCTCTGTAAGGAAGCCGGTGTAGGCACCGCTTGCGGAAAGCGCCTTGGTAGCTGCGTTCTCGCGCAGCAGGTCGCCGGCCGTGCTGTTGGTTGTCGTCGTGACGGTGTCGCCATTGATCACCGTGGTCGTCTGGTTGAGATTGTCGGCCAGAAGCCCGCCCGCGATATCGATGATGTTGGGCGAGGAGTTGGAGAAATTGGTCACGGCGAAGGGCTTGTCCTTGCCGCCGAACAGCAGCTGGACGCCGAGTTCCTTCGCCACGTTGTTCGAAATCTCGACGATGATCGCTTCGACCAGCACCTGCTCCTGCGGCACGTCAAGCTGCCGGATCACCTCGCCGATGCGGCGCTGATCATCGGCAGGCGCGGCGATGATAATCGCGTTGGCACCGGGATAGCGGGTGATCGTGGCCGTGCCGCGCCCGTTGGCAAGCTTGATCGGACCATTGCCGAGCCCGCCCGAGGTTGCGCCGATCGGACTGGTCTGGCTGCCGCCGGTTGCAGCGGCCTGTCCGGTCGAACCTTGCGTGCCCGCGCTCGAGTTCTGGCTGCCGCCGACGCCGCCCAAGGATACGGGCGCGGCGCTGGCCGAAGCCACTTCGCCCCCGCCCTGGCCGCCGAGCAGGCGTTCGAGAACCGGCACGAGCGCGGCGGAATCGGCGTAGTCGAGCCAGACGACCTTGATCTCGCCCCCGGTCGCGGCCCTGGCGTCGAGCTGGCGGGCCATGGCCGCAAGCTTTGCCAGCGTTGCCGGTTCACCGCGCATCAGCACGGCATTGGAGCTGTCCACCGCGACGACCGTGGCCAGCGCACGCGCGCCTTCGCCCCCTGCCGGGACCAGCTGGCTCAACGCCGTGGCGATCTCACGAGCGCCGGCATGATCGAGAATCACGGTCTGCGTGGCGGCGTTGTCGCGGTCGATATCGGCGAGCAGCGCGCGGATGCGGCGCATGTTGTCGGCGTAATCGACGACGACCAGCGAATTGCCAGCCTTGTTCGCGGTGATCGCGCCTTCCTTGCTGATCAGCGGGCGCAGGGTCTCGACCGCTTGCGCAGCGTCGATGGCGCGCAGCCGGATGACCTCGGTCACCATCTGGCTGAGCGCGGCCCCCCGGCTGCCGATGCGCGAGGGATTGGCGGCTGCCCCTTCGGCAGGCTGAATGCGGAACGCGCCGTTGCCGGTCGGCACAGCGACCAGCCCGTTGGCGCGCAAGGTGGAGAGGAAGACCTCGAAGTATTCCGAGCGGCTGAGAGGCCGGTCGGAAACGACGCTGATCTTGGCCTGCACGCGGCTGTCGACGATGAAGGTGCGGCCCGTCACTTCGGCGGCATCGGCCACGAAGGCGCGGATATCGGCTTCGCGCACGTTGAGCGTGTATTGCGCCAGCGCGGCCTGCGGCACGGCAAGGGCGAGCGCGGCGGCTCCGAGGAGCATTCTGGGGCTAAGGAGCTTGCGCAAGGTCATGGGGCCAATGTGATAGCAAGAGGAAGCTGGCGATCGCCGCGACGCACGGTGACCGCGACTGAAGAGCCGGCGCGAATGGCGCCGGACAGCGCGGCAGCATCCGCCGCGCTGGTGATTGGCTTGCCATCGACCGCCGTGATGACATCGCCGGGCTGGAAGCCCGCGGCACGGAAGGCCGCTCCGTCACCCGACGAGAGGACTTCCACGCCCACGACCTTGCCGCCCTCGGCGCGCGGACCGAAGTTGACCCCGCTGCGCAAGGCGGCAACGCTGACCCCGCCTCCGGGCGCGGCAGGGGGAGGGGCCGCTACGGGGTTCGCCGCGACCACGCCCTGTGCGCTGGGTGCAGGGCCGGACTGGTCGAGATAAAGCAGTTCTCTGGCGCCATTTCGCGACAATTCGACGTGATCGAAAGCGACCGCCGCCAGCGTCACGCCAGGCTGCACTTCGGCGCCGACGCGATAGACCTGCTGCAGGCCGTCGCCCCCGGCAATGATCGCCGTGCCGCCGCCACCGGGCGTAGCGCGCGTGGCGAACAGGGTCAGCGCGAGCGAGGTTACCGCGCCCGACTGTTCTGCCTGCGCCGCAGCGGCGGGCGTGCGGTTGAAAGGATCGACCGAAGCGAAAAGCGCTGCCCGCGCAGTGGGCGACATCATGCGAACGCTGTGCGGGGTCCAATCGCCGAGTGGCGAGACGGGCGTGACAATCGCCCAGAAAAGCGCTGCGGCAAGCCCGGCGATGAGGCTGGCAAGGGTCCACCACAGTATGTCATGCAGGGACGGCAAGGCGGGCCGCAACCCGGCGATCACCAGCCTCCTTTGCCCGAATCCCACGCCAGCGTTCCCCTTCCGAAGCAGCAGGAATAACCGCAAGGCTGCGATTCACAAATGCTTCCGGTTACTTGGTCCGTCAGATGCCAAGCAGTGCAATGCTACGGGAGTGTGACAAAGGCTTGGCAAACTCGCCAGATTGCAGAGCCCACGGCCGGCCCGGCACGGTACCGTGCTATTCGGACTCACGCTCTCGTGCGTTGAGCTTGTTCCACAGGTTCTCCGTGCCTGCCTCGATCGCCTTGTTCACGTACTGCGAGGCCACCAGCCAGCCCTTGAACGGGCGGAGCGTGGCAAGACATCCGATTGCCAGGATCGGCACGGAGGTAAGCACGTGCACCCACCATGGCGGCGCATGGGCAACTTCAAGCCAGACCGCAAAGAAGGTGAGCGGGAAAGCGGTGATGCACAGCGCGAAGAAGGCCGGACCGTCGTCCGCGTTGGCGAACTGGTAATCGAGCCCGCATTCCGGGCAGGTCTTCTGCAGCTTCAGCCAGCCTGCGAACATCGGCCCCTTGCCGCACTTCGGGCACAGCCCCTTCCACCCACAGTGAAGGATCCAGTCGAACTTCGGGTTCTTGGTGAAGATGGCCATGAAACGAATGCCCTGCAATTGCGCGGTTGCAGCCCCCTTAGGCCCCCCCGACGCAACCGCAAAGCAAGAACGCCTGCGATCTTCCCGACAATCAGTTCGCCGGATTATGCTTGTCGAGGAACGCCTCCATCTGCGTCAGGAAGGTCAGCCGGTCTTCCTCGCGGCTGAAAAAATGGTCGCCCTCGGGCTGGATGAAGAACTCATGTGCCTTGCCCGCCTTCTTCAGTCGGTCCACGTAGGTCTTCGACTGGGCGAACGGGACGCGGCGATCCTTCTTGCCGTGAATCACCAGGATGGGAATGCTAGTGCGCGAGGCGTGGTTGATCGGCGAGACATCGGACAGGTCCTCGGCACGGCTGCGCCAGTATTCGGTGGTGCCAAGGCCGCCGACGAAGTTGCGGTCGTACTTGATCATCTCGGGCAGATCCGCCACCCCGGCATAGCTGATCGCGCAGCGGTAGAGGTCCGGATTGCGCTCGGCCGCGCGCATGGCAACGTAGCCGCCGTAGGAACCGCCAACAACGCAGGCGCGCTTGACGTCGCCGATCCCTTCCTTGCCGAGATAGGCAAGGGCATCGTCGACATCGTCCTGCATCCTGTAGCCCCACTGGCCAGCCCCCGCCTGCTGAAAGGCGGTGCCAAAGCCGGAGGAGCCGCGGAAGTTGGGCTGGATGACGGCATAGCCCCGGTCGGCGAGGAACTGCGCCCACCAATCCCAGCTCTCGTCATCGCGCGCAGCGGGACCACCGTGGGGCATGACGATGACCGGCAGGTTCTTCGCGTCAACGCCTGCGGGCAGAGTTAGTACCGCCGTCAGGTCCATTCCGTCGCGGGCCTTGTAAGCCACCGTCTTGACCGGTGCGAGCGCTCGCGTCCCGAGCGTAGGGTTTTCGAGCGCAAGCCGGGTGAGTGGCTGGCCGGCTTCGAAGACATAGTAGGCGCCCGGTGCAGAGGGACTTTCCACCTTGAAAAGCAGCACCTTCTCGTCCCGACTGAGACTGACGATCCGCACCAGCTTGCCGGGGAAGTTTGCCTCCAGCTGCGCCTGGATCTTCTTTCGTCCCTCGTCGATCCACACGGTCCGATAGCGCGTGTCGGTGAAGCCATAGCCGAGCACGCGGGTCTGCTCCTTGTCGAGGTAGAGGTTCGACATGTCATAGGCACCGGCATCGAACAGCTTTTCGCCGACCTGCATCGTCTTGAGATCGAGCTTGTAGGCGGCGTTGGTCCCGCTGCGCGTGCTGAAGGCGATCGCGGAACCGTCGGCGAGGATGACGTCAGGGACGATCAGCTCCTCGGTCCGCCGGACATTGGCGAATTCGTCGAAGTTATCCTTGTTGCTCGCACGATAGAGCGCGCGATAGCGCAGGCCGTCCTTCTCGATCCCGATACCGAGACGCACGTTGCCGTCACGGTCCGCATACCAGTCCTGCACGCCCTCGCGCGGCCAGACCAGCTTGCTGAACGTGTTGGTGGCGACGTCGACCATCGATACGTTGGGCCAGAAACCCTCGTCGGAAAGGTAGAACGAGGTCTGCGAGGCGAGCAGGATGCGCGGCGAACCGTCGCGCGCAACCCAGAGCACGTCGGCCATGCTGAAGCCCGCGCCACCATCGCGGCGGTCGATCAGGAAGTGCGCGTCCGATCCGTCAGTGCGAAAGGCGATCAGCCGGGTGCCGAGGCCCATGCCGCCCGTCGCCGGGATCTCCACCCCGACCGTAGCGATCAGCCATTCGTCATTGACCCAGCGCACGTAGCGCACATCCACGTCCTTCACGGGCAGTCGCGCCTGCAGCCCGCCGCCATCGGCCTTGATGATAACCAGCTCCTGCTTGCCGGCGATCGAGGCCATCGCGACGACAAGCTTGCCGTTTGGCGAGATGCTCGGCGCTTCGATCATTGGCAGATGGGCGAAATCCGCGACAGGTCGCTCCGCCAACGCAGGGGAACTGCTCGTCGCAAAAGCCACAATAGCGACAAACAACACAGTAAATCGATGCAATATGGCCACTCCTGTTCAGCGCGACAGTGATTGACTAGTTCGAAATATCATTCAAGATCAAATTCATTCATATTACAGTCACTTTGCAGAGCGCCAGCATGTCGCGATGTCCAAGGTCATCGAATCTCGCGTGATTGAATCTCCCGGTTTCTTGCGCCCCAAACCGGCGCAACGCTTCCGCGCTCGTTTCCTCGACGTCCTCGCGTCGATCTACATCTACAACGAGCATCGGGGCTACACTTCGCTCGACCGGGTACTTGAAGCGGTAAGGGTCCGTTGTCCGGATAACCCGGCCTTCATCGCCGCCATCGAGAAACACCGCGCCGACGAGCGCAAGCATTACGTGATGTTCAGGCGCTGGTTCGAATTGCAGGGGCGGATGCCGCTCGCCGTCGATTCCACTTGCGGGCACATCGATCGCTTCATTCAGAAAGTGTTCGGCTGCACGATCGACGAGCTCGACACGCAGGGCGTGATTGCCAGCCCCGAGGCATTCGAGAAGCTGTGCCGGGTCATCATGCTGACCGAACAGCGGGGCATGCGGCAGGTCGAAATTCTGCTGGAAAATCGCCATGTGCGTTCGGACAAGGCGTTGAAGCGCATATTCGAGGTCGTCGAGAAGGACGAGCCCGACCACTGGATGCCTTATGCGGCATGGCTCGACTCGCAGGGGCGTGAGAAGGCGAAATGGCAGGAGCGCTGGGCCGACTACTGGATCCACAAATCGCTGATGCTGGTGAAACTGCCGAGCCTGTTCCTGCGCCGGTCGACGCCCCGGATGGCTGCCTGGCCTGATGCAGGGGAGCGTTAGACAGGGCACCGCTCCCGCGCTAGTCTCCCAGCGGGGAGAAGACGATGGACGGGGCAATCGAGGACCGCAGGCCCAGCCTGCTGTCGCGCGTGGTGCGAAAGCTGTTGGTGTGGTTTTACCGTAGCCAGGGGTGGAAGGCCGTAGGCGCGCCGCCCGAGGATGGGCGCTGCGTAATCATTGCCGCACCGCATACCTCCAACTGGGACTTCCTCTACTTCATTGGGCTGACCGAGGACTTGGGCCTCAAGCCCCATTTCATGGCCAAGGACAGCCTGTTCCGCTGGCCCTTGGGCGGCTTCATGCGCGACATCGGCGGGGTTTCGATTGATCGTTCGGCCCGCAAGAACGTCGTCGACGCCATGGTCGCCGAGTTTGCGCGCCGCGACCGCTTCATGCTGACCATCGCGCCCGAAGGCACGCGCAGCGCAGTCGGCCAGTGGCGCAGTGGCTTCTATCACATCGCCCTGAAGGCGAAGGTGCCGATGGTCGTGGGCATGATGGACTATGGCACCAAGACCGGCGGACTTGGCCCGGCCATCTGGCCATCTGGCGATTACGAGGCCGACATGCGCAAGATCTTCGACGTCTACCGCAAGGTCACACCGAAGCATCCCGGCCGTGGGCTGACCGAACCGCCGGAGGTTACCGATGCCTGATGCGCTGCTCCACGCCCTGTTGATGAACGTGGTGATCCTCGTGGTCGGCATGGGCTTGCTGTGGCGCGTGGCGGTGCGCATCGGCGACGTCAGCTTTATCGACGCGGTGTGGGGCGGGGGCATGGGCGTTCTGGCGATGGCCTCGTGGCTGCACGTTAGCGGTGGCCCCGGCGTGCGGGCGAGCCTGATTGCGGCGATGGCGGTGATCTGGGCGGCGCGATTGGCGTGGCACCTCTACACCCGCTGGCGCGGCCATGGGGAAGACCCGCGCTATGCCAGGATGCTGGGCAAGGCCAAGGCGCAAGGCAATTTCGCGTCGGCTGCGCTGAAGTTCGTCTTCGCCCCGCAGGCGCTGCTGCTGTTCGTTACCTGCCTGCCCGCACAACTCGGCGTGCTCGCCAGCGCAAGGCCTGCACCGCTGGGCGCGCTGGCCTTGGCCGGGGCCGTACTGTGGCTGGTCGGCATCGTGTTCGAGACGGTGGGCGATGCACAACTGCGCGCCTTCCGGGCCGATCCCGCCAACAAGGGCCGCGTGCTCCAGACCGGCCTGTGGCGCTATACCCGCCACCCCAACTACTTCGGCGACGCCTGCGTCTGGTGGGGCATCTGGCTCGCCGCGGCCGATGCCGGCCCGTGGGTCGCGCTGGCAAGCGTGATCGGGCCGGTGTTTCTGACGTTCACCCTGACGAAGTGGTCGGGCAAGCCGCTGCTGGAAAAGGGCATGGAAGAGCGGCGGCCGGGGTATCGGGAGTACGTGGAGCGGACTTCGGGGTTTGTGCCTTGGTGGCCGAAGCGGGGGTGAAATGAGCAAACCACGCTGGGTGAGCAAGCTTTTCGAGCGCAGACTGTTCTGGGTGGCGACCGGCGCGTTTGCTTCAGCCCTCACAATGCTTTCTGCGCAGGTGATCGACAGGTTCTATTTCAACCAACCGGAAGAGTTGGTGATACGAGGAGCAAACCTGAGTGATGAACTGAAAAACTGAACTGATTGAGACAGTTGGAACGTGTTTGGGGCGTTTTGATCTCGATACTGGCCCGCATGACTACAGCGTGCATATTCCAACAAACCGCCTCGGGAAAAAGGACTATGAGTGTCTCCTGAGAAAGGGCACCGGGATCGGGGAATTCGTTAAGGCTGAAGAGTACTATCAAGTCGTTCCGGGTACCGTCTGGGAAGGATCGGGCTGGACCATTGAGAGGCCGCTCCCGTCACCCTGAACTTGTTTCAGGGTCCATCTTTCAGCACGAGCGGCGGCTTGATCGGCGAAATGGATCCTGAAACAAGTTCAGGATGACGGAAGACAGACGTCGGGCATCAATGAGGAACAGGCTATTCGACTGCCTCGCTCTTTCGCCACTCCCCAACCGTTGCGCCGGCGCAGGCCGGGGTCCATTCCGGTTAGGTCCGGCCTTGCTGACAGCGAGGTTTCGCAACGTTGACAGGTCATGGGCCCCGGCCTGCGCCGGGGTGACGGAGGTTGGAGCGGGTACGGCGGTTACCTCACCACCCCAGCCCGCACCTCCTGCGGCACCGTGCGCACGGGCACGGCCTTGATCCAGCTTTCCAGCGCATCGATGTCGGTCGGGCCGGTGACCGTATCGGGCTTACCGACGAAGCCCGAAAAGCCATCGCCGCCCAGCCCGAGGAAGCCATTCACCGTCACGCGGTAGGTCTTCGCCATGTCCAGCGGCTTGCCGTCGAGCGTGATCGTCACGATGCGGTTCCCTGAAGGCCGCGCCGGGTCATAGCGGAACTCGAAACCCACGGACGGCGCCAGCGCTTGTTTCGGCCCGGTATCGTCCAGCCCCTCTTCCAGCACGGCCTTGATCTGCGCGCCGGTCATGCTTTCGGTCACCACGTTGTTGCCGAAGGGCTGGCACAGGTAGATGTCGCCGAAGGTCAGCGTGCCGTCCTCGGCGGGCACCAGCGGGGCGCGGATGCCGAAGGGGTTCATGAAGGCGATCTCAGCGCCCTTGTCCCGCGTCGCACCGAGTTGCGCGTCGGCGATGAGGTTGCCCAGTGGGCCGCCCGCGCCGCCTTCTGCGCCCTCGTTCTTGGGCGCTGCGCGATCAATCCTGCCGATCGGGCGCTGGGTGTATTCCTTCGATGCCTCGACGTATTTCGCCACGTATTGCGCGATGTCGGCCCTCGGCTGGAATTGCGGGAACAGCGGCGTGTTGCCGAGCGGCCCGCGCGTCGAGGTGTAGGGCACCGACTGCACGATCACGTTTTCGGCCCGCTTCGAAACCACGCGCCCTGCCACCGGATCGATCTGCAGCGTGATGTCGGTGACGAGTTCGCCATAGACGCCCGCGCTGGTCAGCAGGAACGGCTTGGCCGGATTGAGCTGCGCGTAATCACAGACGTAGGCCCAGTGCGTATGGCCCGAGACGACCACGTCCACGCGGCTATCCAGCCGGTCGAGGATCGGGCGGATGTCTCCGGCGAAATCATTGCAGCCTTGCGGGTTCGGATCGCCCTTGGTCCGCCCGCCTTCGTGGATCAGCACGACGATGGCGTCCGCCCCTTGCGCCTTCAGTTGCGGCACGGCGGCGTTGATCGTGTCAGCCTCATCCTCGAAGGTCAGGCCCTGGATGCCGGTCGGGTTCACCAGATTGGGCGTGCCCTTCAGCGTCAACCCGATCACGCCCACGGTCACCGCCTGGTTGCCCGAGCCGAAGGTCTTGAGCCCGGTTGCCGGAAACAGCGTCGAGCCATCGGCGCGCTTCGTGCTGGCGGCGAGGTACTTGAAGGTTGCGCCGGTGAATTTCTCGAGTGCGCAGGGCACCTTTGCGGTGAACTTCTCGCAACCTCCATTCTGCATGCGCTGCAGTTCCTGCTGGCCGCGGTCGAATTCGTGATTGCCAACCGCGTTGAAGTCCACGCCGATGCGGTTCATCACGCCGATCGTGGGCTCGTCCAGATAGAGCGAGGAGGCGAGCTGCGAAGCCGAGATCATGTCTCCGGCCGAAACCGTCATTGACTGCGGATGCTTCGCCCGGATCGAATCGATTGCCGATGCCAGCCACGCCGCGCCGCCTGCGGGGACTGGCGTGATGCCACCCTTCCCATCGCCGACATTCACCGCCTGGCGCGGTGGTTCGAGGCTGCCGTGAAAGTCGTTGATCCCGACGATGCCGACCTCGACCGGCCCCGAGGCTCCGCCGCCCGCCATCGGCGCGACACAGGCGCCGAGAAGTCCGGACAGGGCAAAGGGCAGGACAAGACGAACGCGCTGATGCATCGGGAAAGCGACCTTATCGTAACGGGTGCAACCGGTTGAGGGCGACCTAGCCCATTGGTGTTGCGCTTTGAAGGCCGTTTATGCGGGGCAGGCCGATCAGCCTTCGTATGCGCAACCATTGTCTCGGGCGCCATGCCTCCCTACAATGCGCAAGAGGCCCAAGACTGAGGACGCACAGGGAATCATGGCTCCATCCGCAGCAGAGCAAGACGCCATGCGCGCCCGGCTTGTCGAACTGGCGCAATCCATGGTCGAGGAACGTGGCGGGGCCGGGCTCAACCTCTCGGAACTTGCCGCACGCGCCGGGATCAGCCAGGCCAACCTCTCGCGCTATTTCGAAAGCCGTGAAGAGCTGATGGAGGCGATTGCCGATCACTGGTTCAAGCCGATGGTCGACATCATGGAAGACGTTCTGGCGAGCGACCTGCCGCCGCGCCGCAAGATGTACGAATTCTTCGCCCGGCGCTTTCTGGTGATGAAGAAGAAGTGGGAAGCCGACCCGGCCAAGCTCCAGACCTACATCGAGGTCGGGAACGAGAACTTCGAACAGATCCGCAGCTACATCGACCTTGCCGATCACTACCTCGGCGAAATCATCGGCGAGGGGATGAGCGACGGGCATTTTGCCGGGCTCGAAGTCGATGAGACGATCAGCCTCGTCAACCAGATGTGTGCCCCCTACTGCGCGCTGAATACCATGACCACGTTCATGGAACGCCTGAATGAGGACAAGCTGGCGCGCATCGTCGACGCGGTGTTCGACGGACTTTCCGCCCAGGATCGCGGTGCAAAGGCGCTCACAGGCCTGCGTGCGGCCTGAAACTCCGGGCCAGGCGTGACCGATTATCGGGCCGTTTGCCGGAGCCGTAGCTTGGATCAGGCCTCGCACCAACTGCTGCGCCGGCCCTTCCAAAGTTCGGCGAGGCCTTCGGCCTCGAGAATTGCGCCGAGGCTGCGCCCGTTTCGCGTGACGACCCGCAGCGCGCGGCCATAGCGGTCAGTGCCGCGCCCCTGCACTTCCAGTTCGAACGGTCCGGCATTGAGTAATTCGACCAGCCGGTGTGTCGCCCGCATGCCGAGCTTGGCTTCCGCCACGCATGCAGGCTGGGAAGTTTCGGGAGTGTTGATGTCCGCGATGCGGATCTTGAGGCCGTTGAGCCAGAAGGTGTCGCCATCCACGACGCAGGTCACGCGCGGGCCCGGGGCGCACAATTCGAACCGGGCTTGCGCCGTGTCCGGCGGGGCCGCGCTGGCAAGGGCGTTATCGGCGGGCGACAGTGCGGCAAGCGACGTGAGGCCGAGAGCCGTGGCGAGGAGGACTGTGATCTTGTGCATGGACGGGTTCTGGAAGGTCCGGCTCCGTCCCGCGCCTCCGTATGCCTTCGCTCAGTGATGAGGCTAAGGGGAGGGACTCAGGGCTTCCAGCTCAGGTATTTCTCTCAGTGGTAACCACTGGATAACCGGCTCGTGCCATAGTCGTTCCATGTTCGGACCACGGCTCACCACGATATTTGCAAGCCGCTGGAAAGCGCTGTGGTGGGCAGGCTCGATCCTGCTTCTCACCTGGTCGCTGGTGCCTGCTGCCGAGGACCGCGACTCTTCCGGGAGCGCAAGGCCCGCACACGTCGATCCCTGGGCGAAGGACGCGAAATAGCGCCCGCTATTTGCCGCCAAACAGGAACGCCACGGCGGCCATGATGCAGGCGAACGCGGCGAAGTGCCGCCAGTGCAGCGGCTCCTTCAGAAACACGACCATGAACACCCCGAACACGATCAGCGCGATCGCCTCCTGCGTGATCTTGAGCTGACCGGCGCTCCATCCGCTCAATGCGCCGATGCGATTGGCCGGCACGGCCAGGCAATATTCCAGCAAGGCAATGCCCCAGCTGATCAGGATGACCAGAAGCACCGGTCGCTGGGCGACAGCTGCGGGGCCGCCCTGGATGTGCCAGTACCAGGCAATCGTCATGAACAGGTTGGACAGGACAAGCAGGACGATCGTGGTCATTGGTCGGCAAATTCCGATGGGCAGGGGGCCGATGGGAAGGGAATGCGAAAGTTGTGCGAATCTTAACGGTTGAGCCCGCAATAATGCGTAGCCACATGCCAGAGGTAGCCGATGTCCGATGCCAGATCGACTTATCGCTATGCCGTACTTCTGCTGGGCGGAAGCGTGCTGGTCGTGGGTGCGCTGATCGCCAGCGGTCTCAGCAGCAAGGCAAGCGCTCCCGCACAGGCAGACATCGCCACTGCCGAGAATGCCGCAGCGCTTCAAAGACAGTCCGCTTTTGAAAAGTGGGCTGATGAAGGCGAGATGGCAGAGGGGAAAGGGCGACTGATCGGCGAGGTCGAACTGGACGGAAAGATGGTCGAACTTCGCCAGCTTCCTGACGGTGTCGAGCCTGGAGATCCAGATCACGACTTGCCCGCCGACGAGGTCGCGGCAGGGCGGGGTGAACCCGCGCCCTGATTTCGGCTTCAGGCTCCGCGCGGAGTCTCATCGTCTTCGGGCACGCCCTCGCCGTAGATCCCTGCCTCATCGTCGTCGTTGCGCTCGCCGCGATAGGCGCTCATGTCGATCCGGCCGGAGCTGACCATCTGCTTCATGTGGTCAACGAGGTCGGGTACGTCGGCGTCGTCACCACCAAGCCCCTGGCCGGTTACCTTCTCGCCCAGATCCTGCTCGCCCAGCACGCTGGTCGCCCGGGAAAGAGCCTCGTCGGCAACGGTCTGCGCCTGGGCATCGCCGTCTTCCTGCTCGGTATTCACCGCTTCGGGCGCTGGCGTCTTGTCGTCGATCATGGGCGTATCTCCTTTGCCGAAGACTACGCCCTGATCGCCTGCCTGTTCCTCAGAGCGATCCGTTCCGATTGCATCGTACGGATCGCTCTGGATTCTTGTTTTGCCGCGTTTTCCGAGTCACCTGATGATTCCATCTGGTTCGAAAACGCTCTAGCGCGTGGGGACCGGCACTTCGCCGGAATAGTCGTAGAAGCCGCGCCCGCTTTTGCGGCCGAGCCAGCCTGCCTCGACGTACTTCTGCAGCAATGGCGCCGGGCGGTACTTCGGGTCGCCGGTCGAGGCGAGGTAGATTTTCATGATCTCGAGCAGCGTGTCGAGGCCAATGAAGTCCGCCAGCTCCAGCGGGCCCATCGGATGGTTGAGGCCAAGCTTGACGCCCTTGTCGATGTCGACGATCGAACCCGTGCCGCTGCCCAGCACGAAGGCCGCCTCGTTGATGAACGGCACGAATATGCGGTTGACGATGAAGCCCGGCTCGTCCTGCGAGAGCACGATTTCCTTGCCGATGTTCGCCACGTAATCACGCACCGCCTCGATTGTGGAAACCGAAGTAGCAAGGCCAGGGATGACCTCCACCAGCTTCATCAGCGGTACGGGATTGAAGAAGTGGATGCCGATGAAGCGCTCCGGATCCGGCGAGGATACTGCCATGCGCGTGATCGGGATCGACGAGGTGTTCGACGCCATGATTGCATGGGCAGCAAGGTGCTTTCCGGCGGATTCGAAGATCTTGTGCTTGATGTCCTCGCGCTCGGTCGCCGCTTCGATCACCAGGTCGGCTTCAGCGAGGGCGGCGTGATCAGAGAAGGTGTGCAGGTTGGCGACGGTCGTTGCAGCGAGGGCGGCATCGACCTTGCCCTTCTCGACCAGCTTGGAGAGGCCCTTGGCGATCTTGTCCCTGGCCTTGTCAGCCAGTTCGATCGACACGTCGCCGAGCAGGACCTTGAGCCCCGCCTGCGCCGATACCTGGGCGATGCCCGAACCCATCTGGCCCGCACCGATCACTGCAACCGTCTTGATCATGAGGATGTCCCGCTCTGAATGAAATGCGGGAATGGCGGTTAGCGAGCGGCGGGACGTTAGTCCACCTGATGCTAGCGCGAGGCGCCAGGAACCCACAGCGGGTCGCTGCCCGCATTCGTCGCCCGGGCCAGCACGAACAGATAGTCCGAAAGCCGGTTGAGATAGGCGAGCGCCTGCGGGTTCACCGGCTCTGCATCGGCCAGTGCGACCGCGCTACGCTCTGCCCGGCGCACGGTAGCGCGGGCGACGTGAATCCGCGCCGCGGCTTCCGATCCGCCTGGCAGGATGAAGCTGGTCAGCGGCGGCAAGCCTTCGTTCAGCGTATCGATCGCCGTCTCCAGCCACGCGACCTGGCTCTCGACCACGCGCAGGACCATTTCGGAAGGGGTGAAGTCATCACCGGGCGTGGCGAGATCCGCGCCCAGATCGAACAGGTCGTTCTGGATGCGTTGCAGGTTCCGCGCCGTGGTTTCCGACGCGACGACTGCGGCAAGGCCGATCAGGCTGTTGGCCTCGTCCACCTCGCCGATGGCCTGCATGCGGACATCGTGCTTGGCGCGGCGGGAACCGTCGACAAGGCCGGTGGTGCCGTCATCACCGGTGCGCGTGTAGATCTTGTTGAGCTTGACCATTGCTGTGGTGTGCGCGCCTCAGCGCGAGAAGGCGAGCAGGATGGCGACCGTAACCACGGCGAGTCCCTGAAACTTGATGCGATTGAACATCATCTTGTTCTGCAGCAACTGGTTTGCCGTCGCGCCCGAGGCGGGATCGCGGTTGAGATCTTCCTTGGTGCTGTTCAGGAAGGCGATGATCCCGCGCACGAGCGAGACGACCGTCAGCGCGACGAAGATGATGATCAGCGGGATCAGGACGTAGTTCATGGACACTGATCTATGGCGTCGGACAGCGAAATACCAGTGTCAAATAGGGTAGCGCGGACCTCGGCTGCGACCGCGCGCCCGTCCTCGCCCGCCCGCCGCCGGTCCGCCAGGGCCGGGGCGTCGCGGCGCTTCGCCAGCTTGCGCCCATCGGCCTCCACCAGCAAGGGATGATGATGCCACACCGGCACCGGCAGGCCGAGCAGATGCTGGAGCAGGCGGTGGATGTGGGTCGCACGGAAAAGGTCCATGCCTCGCGTCACGTGCGTCACGCCGTCGGTCGCATCGTCAAGCGTTGCGGCAAGGTGGTAGCTGGCCGGCGCATCCTTGCGCCACAGGATCACATCGCCGAAGATTTCAGGCGTGGCGATCTGAACGCCGTGGCGCTCGTCAGTCCACTCGAGTTCGCCCGCGAGCAGCGTCGCCTGCTCCATGTCCAGCCGCCATGCGACTTGCGGGCCGGGCGTAGGCCCGCGGCGCAGGCAGGTGCCGGGGTAGAGCGGACCGTCAGGCCCATGCGCCACGGCGGCGGCGGCAACCTCGGCGCGAGTGCAGGTGCACGGGTACAGAATGCCCATCGCGCGCAGCTCGTTGGCGGCGGTGCGATAATCTCCAACTCTCGAGGACTGGGGGGCAACTTCCCGGTAACTCAGCTGCAACCAGTCGAGGTCTTCGCGGAACTCTGCGGCAAGTTCGGGGCGCGAGCGGGCGCCGTCGATGTCCTCGATGCGCAAAAGGAACTCGCCTTGATCGCGAATGGCTCGGTCATGAGCGACGATTGCGGAAAACGCATGCCCGAGATGGAGCGGTCCGTTGGGACTGGGGGCAAAGCGGGTGACTGTCATGGCGCGAGCCTAGCGCGGTGCGACGGAGGCCGGAAGTCTGTCAGAAAGGGCGCTGGCAGAAGGTGCGCTGGATAAACAAAACGGCTGCCCCGCCGGGGCAGCCGCTTTTGTCGTTTATCGCATTTCCCTGCCTGCTCAGGCGAGCGTGGCAGTCCACATCAGGCTGCTGAGGCCAGCAGCGAGGATGATCGGGAATGCAAAAGCCGTGATGGCGCGCATGGTGTTCCTCCTGTTGAGATCACCTTGCAGGACATCCTCCCAGTTCGTGTTCATCCGGCAGGGTGGGCTGGAAGCATCGGAACTGCGGCCCAAATACGCCGAATGACGTATGCTGCAAGTGCGAACGGGGCACTTGCAGTTGCATGTAACGCAACTGCCACATTTCGCCCGCCATCTGGACAGAAAAGCCCGCTGCCACTATCGGCCAGCCATGAGCATCCAGCCTTCAGAATCGATCCTGATCGTCGACTTCGGCAGCCAGGTAACGCAGCTTATCGCCCGCCGCGTGCGCGAAGCGGGGGTCTATTCCGAAATCGCACCGTTCACGCAGGCCGAGGCCGCGTTCCACCGGATGAAGCCCAAGGGCATCATCCTCTCGGGATCGCCGGCCAGCGTGCCCGCCGATGGATCCCCTCGCGCTCCGCAAGTGCTGTTCGACAGCGGCCTGCCGATCCTCGGCATCTGCTACGGCCAGCAGGTGATGAGCCATCAGCTTGGCGGCAAGGTCGAGCCGGGCGATTCGGGCGAGTTCGGCCGTGCGTTCCTGACGGTGACCGAACCCTGCGTCCTGTTCGACGGGCTGTGGAAGGAAGGCGAACGTCACCAGGTGTGGATGAGCCACGGCGACAAGGTGACCCAGTTCGCTCCGGGCTTCCGCATCGTCGCGGTATCCGATGGCGCGCCCTTCGCGGTCATCGCCAACGACGAGAAGAAGTACTACGGTACCCAGTTCCACCCCGAAGTGGTCCACACGCCCGACGGGGGCAAGCTGATCGCCAACTTCGTGCGCCACGTCTGCGGCTGCACCGGCGATTGGACCATGGCGGAGTTCCGCAAGACCAAGATCGCCGAAATCCGCGAGCAGGTGGGAAGCAGCCGCGTGATCTGCGGCCTTTCCGGCGGTGTCGATTCGGCGGTAGCCGCAGTCCTGATCCACGAAGCCATCGGCGACCAGCTGACCTGCGTCTTTGTTGACCATGGCCTGATGCGCATGGGCGAGGCCGAGCAGGTCGTGTCGCTCTTCCGCAACCACTACAACATCCCGCTGGTCCACAAGGACGTATCGGCGCTGTTCCTTGGCGGCCTTGCCGGCGTGACCGATCCGGAAGCCAAGCGCAAGTTCATCGGCAAGACCTTCATCGACGTGTTCGAGGCCGAGGCCAAGCAGGTCGGGGGCGCCGACTTCCTGGCGCAAGGCACGCTTTACCCCGACGTGATCGAATCGGTCTCTTTCACCGGCGGCCCTTCGGTGACGATCAAGAGCCACCACAATGTCGGCGGCCTGCCAGAACGCATGAACATGAAGCTGGTCGAGCCGCTTCGCGAACTGTTCAAGGACGAAGTGCGCGCGCTGGGACGCGAACTGGGCCTGCCCGAGATCTTCGTCGGCCGGCACCCCTTCCCGGGTCCGGGCCTCGCCATCCGCATTCCCGGCGAGGTCACGCGCGAACGCTGCGACATCCTGCGCAAGGCCGACGCGATCTATCTCGAGGAAATCCGCAACGCCGGGCTCTACGATGCGATCTGGCAGGCCTTCGCCGTGCTGCTCCCGGTCAAGACCGTGGGTGTCATGGGCGATTTCCGCACCTACGACAGCGTCTGCGCCCTGCGCGCCGTGACCAGCACCGATGGCATGACCGCCGACATTTACCCGTTCGACGCCGGCTTCCTGTCGCGCGTGGCGACCCGCATCGTCAACGAGGTCAAGGGCATCAACCGCGTCGTCTATGACTACACCAGCAAGCCGCCGGGCACGATCGAGTGGGAGTGAGCGTCCGCGCAGCCACTGCGGCGGACCGTGAAGCCACGGTCGCGCTGTGGGAGGTTGCGGGGCTTACACGGCCGTGGAACGACCCCGGCGCCGACTTTGACCTTGCCATGGCGACGCCGACATCGACGATACTGCTGGCCGAAACCGGGGCAGAATTAGGCGGCAGCGTGATGGTCGGCTTCGACGGTCATCGCGGCTGGGTCTATTACCTCGCCACCGCGCCAGACCGCCGCGGGCAAGGCATCGGCCGCGCGCTGATAGGCGCCGCAGAGGACTGGCTAAAGGCGCTTGATAGCCCGAAGATCCAACTCATGGTGCGCGGCGATAACAGCGCCGCGCGCGGCTTCTATGACACCTTGGGTTACGAGCTGCAGGACGTCGTAGTTATCGGCAGGCGCATCTAGCGGAGCCTTATCTGCCGGAAGCGCGCCCTCCCTGCGCTCCGCTGGAACACACTGTTGGCTATCAGCCAGACACGCACGATCCGCTTCGGCATTGCCCCGCCCAACGCCGCCGCATAGTCTTCAGCGACGCGCCGTCGTTCCCGATGCCAATGACCCAAGCCTTGCGACCCGCTGCGCAAGGTCCAGTGCGTTTCTCGTTCACACCACCAGCCGAGCGGGCATCGGAAGACGTGCCCTTCAGGCAGGCCCGCGCTCCACATATACGTGAGATCCCGCCCATTATCGAACTCCACGGCTATGCTCAGGTAATCGTGGGTGAATGCGAGGTCTTCCGGCAGGGACGAAGGAAGTTGCTCCACAAGCCATTCCCAGCTCAGTTCCGTTTGGCCCGTCAGGGCGATGCCGACTTCTCTCTGAAGAATACCCACGTCACCCTCGGTCGAGACCGTGATGTCATCCGGATCGCCCATGTAGATGCGCCCATCGCCGATGCGCCATAGGTACTCCCACCCTGCGGGCTGGCCCGTAGCCGTCGCCTTCTCGTTCGATGGGATGACCCGCAGTCCGACGCCGGGGGCCTGGCGCGGCCGCTTCCCGGGCAAAAGCCCGCCACTCGTGTCAGCGAACTCGGACAGTCCCTTTGTCAGGAACGACAGTTCGCCGGTGCTCCATGCGGCGTAGACCGCGTCGTGGGATATCAGCTTGCGCACGGGGCCGTCGCCGATGCGCATGTAAACCGTCGAGCGCGGTTCGACCACAAGCCCCAGCGGCTTGGAGAGCCATTGATGGCCGGTGGCGATCACCTGGAAATGTTCGCCCATGACAAAGCTGTAGCCACTTGGCGTCCATCGTTGTTCAGAGCCATCGAGCAGGATGGTGGCCGAAGGGTCGGGACCGCCCAGGGTCGATCTGCGGGCGGCGGAATTGCGGCGCTGCTGCCTCAAGAAGGCGAGAAAGGTTGCGCTTCTCGCCAGAAGTGATCGCTTGGTCTCGCCCATTGCTCCAATCCCCTCTTGCCTTGGCCAGGAGTGTGGACCTTTTTCCGAAGTGGACAATCCCTGCCTTGGAACAATACGCCCGACCTTCAGCACGCTGGCTGGGCCAGTTGGCCATACTTCTTTGATAGCTTGAGCCGGGAATGCCCCGTTTATCGGCTTACGCATCGGGGAATTGCGCGATAGAGCTTTGCTTATGATGCTTCCCCGGATTGCCAACCAGCGCGCCATCATTGACCGTCGGCAGCTTGCCGATGCCATCGCGGCGGCGTTCGCCGAGAAGGGCGAGAAATCGCGGCAGGCCGTGGTGGAGCTGCTGCGTACCGCGCTGGAAGACGGCCGCGCCGAGATCGCCCGCAGGCTGGAAGCCAAGCCTTCCTCGGGCACGGAAAGCGCGCAGGCGCAGGCCTTCCTTGTCGATCAGCTGGTCCGCATCATCTACGACCATGTCGTCGGGCGCATCTATCGCGCGAGCAATCGCTCGATGGGCGAGCGTATCGCGGTGATCGCGGTTGGCGGCTACGGGCGCGGAGAAATGGCGCCGCATTCGGACGTCGACATCGCGTTCGTCACGCCGATCAAGCCGACATCGTGGTGCGAGCAGGTGATAGAGGCGCTGCTCTATTTCCTGTGGGACCTAGGCCTCAAGGTCGGCCATTCCAGCCGCTCGCTCGACGAGGTCGTGCGCATGGCCAAGAGTGACCTGACCATCCGCACCGCGCTGCTCGAAGGGCGCTATGTCTGGGGTGATCGTGACCTTTTCGACAGCGCGTCGGCCCGTTTCTGGGCGGAAGTCGTCAATGGCACCGAAAAGCAGTTCGTCGCCGAGAAACTGCAGGAGCGGAACGACCGGCACAAGCGGCTGGGCGACAGCCGCTATGTCGTCGAACCCAACGTGAAGGAGGGCAAGGGCGGTCTGCGCGACCTGCACACGCTCTACTGGATCGGCAAGTACATCCACAAGGTGCGCGACGCCTCGGAGCTGGTCGACGTCGGCCTGCTCACGGCAGAGGAATATCGCGCCTTCCGCCGTGCCGAGAACTTCTTCTGGGCGGTGCGATGCCATCTGCACACCATCACCAGGCGTGCGGAAGACCGGCTGACCTTCGACCTGCAGCGCGAAGTCGCCACCCGCATGAATTTCGCCGATCGCCCCGGCAAGAGCGCGGTCGAGCGGTTCATGCAGTACTTCTTCCTGCAGGCGAAACAGGTCGGCTCGTTGACCGGGGTGTTCCTGGCACAGCTTGACGGGCAGTTCGCCAAGGAAAAGCGCGGCTTCCTCGCCGCCTTGCGCAGCCGCCGTCGCAAGAAGGTGGGGCCGTTCGTGATCGAGGCGGGCAAGCTGGCCGCGCCATCCGACACGACCTTCCAGGAAGATCCGGTCAGGCTGCTGGAGCTGTTTTCCTGTGCTGCATCGGAACAGGTCGAGATCCATCCGGAAACCATGCGCATCGCCCGGCGGGATTCGGGCCTGATCGACGCCGCGCTGCGCAAGGATCCGCGCGCCAATGCGCTGTTCATGGAGACGCTGACCAGCCGCAACGATCCCGAAACAGTGCTGCGCTGGATGAACGAGGCGGGCGTGTTCGGCCGTTTTGTGCCCGACTTCGGCCGGGTCGTCGCGCAGATGCAGTTCGACATGTATCATCACTACACGGTCGACGAGCATACCATCCGCGCGATCGGCCTGCTGGCGCGCATCGAGAAGGGTGAGGTCAAGGACGATCACCCGCTGGCCAGCGAAGTGGTCAGCAAGGTCGCCTCGCGCCGCGTGCTCTATGTCGCAACGCTGCTGCACGACATCGCCAAGGGCCGTCAGGGTGACCATTCGGTGCTTGGCGCGGAAGTGGCGATGAAGCTGTGCCCACGCCTCGGCCTGTCGGCTGCCGAGACCGAAGCGGTGGCCTGGCTGGTGCGCTGGCACCTCTTGATGAGCGCAACGGCGTTCAAGCGCGATCTGGCCGATTACAAGACCATCGCCGATTTCGTGAACACGGTGCAGAGCCAGGAGCGCCTGCGCCTGCTGCTGATCCTGACCGTGGTCGACATTCGTGCGGTGGGGCCGGGCGTGTGGAATTCGTGGAAGCGGCAGCTGCTGGGCGACCTGTTCGTTTCGGCAGAGGAAATGCTGCGGCTGGGCCACAAGACCCATGGCCGTGCCGAACGCATCGCCGCCAAGAAGAAGGCCGTCGCCACGATCCTGCGCGAGCGCGATGCGCTGATCGGGACGGTCGGCAAGCAGCTTGGCGATGCATACTGGATTGCCGAGCCGGAAGACATCATCGCGCTCAACCTCCAGCAGATGGACACCGCGCTGGGTGAGCCGCTTTCGGTGGAGGCGCACTGGTATCCGGCACGCGGGGCCACGCTAGTCACGGTGCTGGCGGCGGACCACCCCGGCCTGTTCTACCGCATCGCCGGGGGCATCCACCTTGCCGGTGGCAACATCATCGATGCGCGCATCCACACCGCCCGGAACGGCACTGCGGTCGACAATTTCCTCGTGCAGGACCCCTTGGGCCGCCCGCTCAACGAAGCCAGCCAGATCGCGCGGCTGAAGAATGCGATTGCCGATGCGCTGGCCAACCGGGTGAAGCTGGTGCCACAACTGGCCGCACGTCCGCTGGCGCGGCCACGTGCGGATGCGTTTGACGTGCGCCCGATCGTGATCTTCGATAACAAGGCCTCGAACCGCTTCACCGTGATCGAGGTGGGCGCGCGGGATCGCCCGGCGCTGCTCAACCAGCTTGCCCGCGCGCTTTTCGAGGCGCGGCTGGTGGTCCATTCGGCACACATCGCCACCTATGGCGAACGCGCGGTCGACACGTTCTACGTTACCGACGTGCTGGGCGAGAAGATCGACAGCGAGAGCCGGATGAAGACCGTCGAGAAGCGACTGCTCGAAGCGGCCGAGGATCGCAAGGTCAAGGCGGCGGCGTGATTGCCTGAGGCGATGACCGCACTCGCAATCGCCAAGCCGCGTCCCTATGTCATCAGGGATGAGTGAAGCCGAATATCTTTCCGGACGTCTGCTGCTGGCCATGCCGGGCATGGGCGATGCGCGATTCGATCATGCCGTGGTGGCGATGTGCGTGCATGACGAGCACGGGGCGCTGGGGATCGGCATCGGCCATGTGCGCGACGGGATCACCTTGCACGGGCTGCTGGAAGACGTTGGCATCGATCCCGGCGTCGCGCCCGATGTGCCCATTCTCAACGGCGGCCCGGTAGAGACGGCGCGCGGCTTCGTGCTGCATTCGAACGACTGGGGCGGCGAGGGCAGCGTCACGGTCAATTCGCTGTGCGACCTCTCGGCTTCGATGGATGTGCTGCGTGCGATTGCCGAAGGGCGCGGGCCGAGCCGCTATCTTGTGGCCTTGGGCTACGCCGGATGGGGTGCAGGGCAGCTGGAAGGCGAGATGCGGCGCCATGGCTGGTACGCGGCGCAAGGGCGCCCGGAGATCCTGTTCGAGACGCCGACCGGGCGGCGCTGGCAGCAGGCGTGGAAGCGCGAGGGCATCGATCCTTCGCACCTCGTGGCGCAGACCGGCAGCGCCTGAACTCCGGCCTAACAAAAGAGCCGCCCCATCGCTGGAGCGGCTCTTCCGATTCTTGCTTCTGACTGCGATCAGCGCACGCGCACGGGCACGTATTGCGCTGGCGCGCCACGGCGCTGGATGCGAAGGAGCACGGCTTCGCGGCCTTCGGTCTTGGCCTGGCGGACGATACGTTCGAGATCCGCAATCGAGGCGACGTTGACGTAGTTTGCCGAAAGCACGATGTCGCCGCGCTGCAGGCCCTTGGCTCCGGCATCGGATGACGCATCGACGGCTGTGATGACCACGCCCTTTGCGTCCTCTCCCGCGCCCAACTGGCGGGCGATCTGCGGCGTGAGCGGAATTGCCGCTACGCCAAGCGAGGACTGCAGGACGCTTCCGCTCTGCTGCTGCTGCTTGCCGCCGAAGCCGCCATCTTCCTGCGCGTCGGGGTCGAAGCTCTGCTGGGCGAGTTCTTCCTCGGTCGGGCGCTTGCCGACCACGGTCTGGATGGTCAGGCGCTGCCCATTGCGGAGCAGTTCGATCGGGATACGCTTGCCGGGGGTGGTGTTGGCGACAATGAACGACAGGGTCTGGTCAGGCGTAACGTCCTTCCCATCGACCTTCACCACCACGTCACCGGCCTGCATGCCAGCCTTGGCAGCAGCTTGGCCTGGCTCTACCGCCTGAATGAACTCGCCACGGTTCTTCGGCAGACCGAGCGAGGCGGCAAGGTCTTCCGACAGTGGCTGGATACGCACGCCGAGATAGCCTCGATCGATTGTCTGGCCTGCGCGCAGCTTGTCGACGATGGGCGCGGCGATCTCTGCCGGAATGGCAAAGCCGATGCCGACCGATCCGCCGGTGGGCGAGAAGATGGCGTTGTTGATGCCGATGACGTTGCCGGCCATGTCGAACATCGGGCCACCCGAGTTGCCCCGGTTGATCGAGGCATCGGTCTGCAGATAGCGGTCATAGGCCGAGCCCGAACCGGTGTTGCGATAGACCGCCGAGATAATGCCCTGCGTGACAGTGCCGCCGAGGCCGAAGGGGTTGCCGATGGCGATCACCCAGTCACCCACGCGCGCCTTTCGCGAATCGCCGAACTTGACGAAGGGGAAGGGCGTCGGTCGGCTGATCTTGAGCACGGCGAGGTCCGATGCGGCATCCTTGCCGATCAGCTTGGCGGGGTATTCAGTACCGTCGGGAGTGGTCACGGTGATCGATTCGACCTCGCCCTGCCCATCTGCGGTGATGACGTGGTTGTTGGTCACCACGTAGCCATCGGCCGAAATGATGAAGCCCGAGCCCAGCGACTGGGCTTCTCGCGTCTGCGGGCCACCCTGACCGCCACCGAACAGGTCGCCAAAGGGCGTTCCGGCAAACGGGTTGTTGTTCTGCACCTTCACGCGCTGGCGAGTGGAGATGTTCACCACCGCCGGCTGGAGTTGCTGCGTGAGGTCGGCAAAGCTCGACGGCGCGCCAGCGCGGGGAACGACGCTGCGCATTTCCGACTGGTCGTTCTGCGCGACTTGCGCGCCTGCCGGGAAGCCTGTCACCAGGGTCAGTGCGCTGCCTGCGAGCAGCAGCGCCGAAGTCACACCATAAGCGTATCGCACGTGGCCTGGTCCTCTTTGTCTATCATGCGCCGGGGGCGGCGCGGCTGACTTGTGCCAAAGTCGATTCACCCCCCTTGCGATGAACGGACTTTGAATGACGATGTTCCGTACCGTTCAGCTTGGGGATTACTTGCCCTTGAACTGCTTGAGGTACTCGTTGTCGGGCGAAAGCACGATCGAGGTGCTTGATCCCTTCTGCGCAAAGGTTGCGTCGTAGCTCTGCATCGCGCGGTAGAAATCGTAGAACGCCGGGTCCTTGTTGAAGGCATCGGCATAGGTCTTGGCCGCGGTCGCTTCGGCCGTGGCGCGGATGATCTGCGCCTGCTTCTGGCCTTGCGCGCGTATCGTGGCGGCTTCCTGCTGGCGCGCGGTGGCCATCCGGGTGAACGCGGATTCGAGCGGGGTGCCTTCGGGAAGGTCGGCCCGCTTGATGCGCACGTCGATCACCTGTGCGCCATACTCGCGCGCCTCGCGGTCGAGCCCCTCGCGGATCTGCTCCATCGCGCGGCCACGGTCGGCAGTGAGCAGCGAGCCGAACGTGCGCTTGCCCAGTTCCTGACGCAAGGCGGAGTTGAGGATCGGCTGGAGCTGTTCGGCGACGCGTTCGGTCGTCCCGGCGGTCTGTACCATGCGCACCGGATCGATGATGCGGAAGCGGGCAAACGCGTCCACTTCGAGGCGGCGCTGGTCGGCCGAGAGCACCTGCTGGCGCTCCATGTCGAGATCAAGGATCCGCTTGTCGACATTGACCACCTTTTCCATGAACGGAATCCGCAGGACGATACCCGCGCCGGTCTGGCCGAAATCGGTCTTGGGTTCGAACCTGTTGACCACGCGGTTGGGCTGGCCGAGGCGGATGATCACCGCCTGCGTTTTCTCATCGACCACGGTGAGGCAGCTGGCGGCCGCCAGCAGGGCAACGCCTGCGGCGATGACGACGGCCTTGCGTTCGGCCCAAAAGGTCTGGATCGCGCTCATCTTACTGACCCCCTTCCTGCGGCTTCTGGCTGCGCTTCATTTCGGGCAGAGGCAGGTAGGCCTGGGTATTGGGCGTCTCGACGATCACCTTGTCGGTCTGGCTCAGCACACGCTCCATTGTTTCGTAGTACATGCGGCGACGGGTAACTTCGGGGGCGAGCTTGTACTGCTCGTAGACCTTGTCGAACGCGGTCGCTTCACCGCCAGCGCGGGCGGTGAGCTGTTGCGCCCAGGCTTGCGCCCGGTTGATCTCGCTCTGCGCGTCCTGCTGGGCGGCGAGCACTTCCTTGAAGGCATCGACGACCTTGGCCGGCGGATCGGTCTTCTTGATGTCAACGCCCTGGATGACGACCCCCGAGCGATAGGCATCGAGCACGCGCTGCATGCGCTCGCGCACGTTGAGTTCGATCTGCGCGCGGCCCGAGCCCATCACGTCGTTGAGGTTAACCTCGGCGATGGACTGGCGCATCGCGGCCTCGGCCACTTCGCGCACGGTCTGGTCAGGGTCGGCCAGCTGGAACATGTAGAGCTTCAGGTCCTTGATGTTCCAGCGGACGAGATAGGTGAGGTCAACCAGGTTCTGGTCGGCGGTGAGCATCAGCTTCTCGCCATCGCCCTCGGGGATCGATTCGCGGCGGATCGAGGTCACGTCCTCGACCTTGACCGACTGGATCGGCCAGGGAAGCGTGACCGCAGTGCCGGAATCCAGCGTGCGCGAATAGGAACCGAAAGTGGTGACCACGCCCTTTTCCTGCGGGGCGATCAGGTGGACCATCGAGGTGCCGAGGAATGCCAGCACGATGAGGCCGACCACGACCGGAGCCCACGACTTGCCATCGGGGCGCTGCGGCAGGCGCGGGATGTTGGGGCCACGGCCGCCGCCACCGTTGCCGCCACCCTTGCGGTTGCGGAAGATGTCTTCGATGTTCGGGCCACGCCGTCCGCTGTCCTTCGGACCATCGCCGGATTGCGGCGGGAGCCAGGGATTGCGCGGGCCTTCGGCACCCGGCGCCGCCGGCGGTGGTGTGGTGTCAGGAGCGTCACCGGAGGACCCGGCGCTCGATGTGGGCGCGTCGTTGCCGCCGCCCGAACCCCAGGGGCTTTTCTTGCCTGTCATGAAAAGGCCCGTCTCCCGGCCAAAGCGCGCGATCATTCCGCCCAAGTCTGTCATGACTTAGGTTATAGGAACCCTGCTCGTGAAAAACAGTGTCCATTCCCGAAAATTCATCTGCTAGGGCCGAACGAACAGCTCTGGGATGGAGCGGAACACGGGAAATGGCGTGAGCATCGACGAACAGGCACTGCGCAATGCGCTCGGGGAAGTGGCAGGGGACCGCCTGCAGACGGTGAAAGTGGCGGACGATACTGCGACTGTCATGCTTGAAGTCGGCGGGCTGGAGCGGCTCGATCGCGACAAGCTGGAAATGGCGGTGCGCGACGCTGCGCGCAAAGCGGGCGTTGGCGATTTGCGCCTTGGCATGACGGCAGAGCGCAAGTCGCGCGTGATCATCGCGGTGGGATCGGGCAAGGGTGGCGTCGGCAAGTCGACGCTGTCGGCCAATCTGGCGGTCGCCTTGCACCGGCTCGGGCGCAAGGTCGGTCTGGTCGATGCCGACATCTATGGCCCATCGCAGCCGCGCCTGCTCCTTACCGAAGGCCGCAAGCCGGAGGCCGAGGACAACAAGATCCATCCGATCCCCTCGCCCTATGGCGTGCCGATGCTGTCGATGGGACATCTGGTGCAGCCGGGGCAAGCAATCGCGTGGCGTGGGCCGATGGCGGGCAATGCGCTGGGCCAACTGATCGACGCGCACTGGGGCGAGGTGGAGATCATCGTCGTCGACCTGCCGCCGGGCACTGGTGACGTGCAACTGACCATGCTTTCGAAGCATAAGCCGGCCGGTGCGGTGATCGTCTCTACCCCGCAGGACCTGGCGCTGATGGATGCGACCCGCGCGATCGGCCTGTTCGAGCAGGGCAAGGTGCCGATCATCGGCATGGTCGAGAACATGGCCGGCTACATTTGCCCCCATTGCGGCGAAGAGAGCGATCCGTTCGGCGTGGGCGGAGCAGAAGCGGCAGCAAAGACGATGGGCCTGCCGTTTCTCGGTCGCGTCCCGCTCGATATGGCGATCCGGCGCGAGAGCGATGCAGGCAATCCCCCTGCCGCAGGTGACAGCCCGCAGGCCGAGGCATTCCTGTCGATCGCGCGCTCGGTCCTCGCCTGGCTCGACGGGAAGCGCTGAACTTCATGCGCCTGACGCGGCGAGGGATGCTGGTGGGAGCGGGAGTGGGCGGCGCCCTGCTCATCGCCTTCCCGCTGATCCCGCGCCGCCATCCCGTGCCGCTGCAGGCGGGCAAGGGCGAGCATGTCGTCGATGCTTTCCTGAAGGTCGGCAGGGTCAAGGGTGGAAAGGACTGCGTGCTCACCGTCGCCGTTCCGTTCTGCGAGATGGGGCAAGGCATCACCACGCTGGTCGCGCAGATCGTGGCGGACGAGGCCGGAGCCGACTGGCGCAAGGTGGCGGTGGAAGCCGCGCCGATCGGCCCCGCCTATGCCGATCCGGTCCTTTCGGCAAAGTGGGCACCGTTGTGGATGCCTGCCTTTGCCTCGCTGGGACAGGACGCAGACGGGATGCTGGCGCGGCTCCATGCCGAGCGCGGGCCATTGGTGATCACGGCCGACGGCACGGCGCTGGCGGCTTTCGAAACGCCCTTGCGAGAGGCGGGTGCGGCGCTGCGGGCGATGATGGCACAGGCGGCGGCAGACAAGTGGGGCGTCGGCTGGGAGGAGTGCGAGACGAAAGGCAGCTTCGTTTCGCATCAGAACAAGCGCCTGTCGTTTGCCGAACTGCTTGATGCAGCAGTGGACTACGATCCCCCGGACGTGCCCGTGCTGCGCGCCGAGCCGCCGCGCGAGAAGCCCGGGCAGTTTCCTGAAGGATCGCCGCCCAGCCATCCGCGGCTCGACCTGCCTGCCAAGGTCGATGGCAGCTTCACCTTCGCCGGGGACGTTCGCCTGCCCGGGATGGTCTACGCGGCGATCGCGCATGGGCCGCAAGGGGCAAGCGTGCTGTCGAGCTATGACAAGCAGGCTGCAGCGTCGGTTCGGGGCCTTGTCGGCGTGGTCCATGCCAAGCGCTGGCTGGCAGCGGTCGCAACCGACTGGTTCAGTGCCGACAAGGCGGTGCGGGCGATGGAGCCGCGTTTCAAGGCCGACGGCCCGATTGCCGATGCCGAGAAAGTGCTGGTTGCGCTCGACAAGGCGCTGACCAAGGGGGAGCCGCAGCGGCTTCTGGCCGAGGGCGATCCCGACGCGCTGCTCGCCAGACCATCGCTTACGGCGCGCTATGATGTCGAACCGGCGTTCCATGCGCCGCTGGAGACCGCCAGCGCCACGGCGCGGATACGGTATGGGTTGCTTGAGCTGTGGATCGCGACGCAGGCCCCGGAACGGGCAAGACGTGCGGCGGCCCGGGCGGCAGGTCTCTCGCGCCGGGACGTGATCGTCTATCCGATGCACGCCGGCGGCAGTTTCGATGCACGGCTCGACGTGCGCATTGCCGCAGAAGTGGCGGCGATCTGCACGGTCATCGGCAAGCCGGTGCAACTGACGTACTCGCGCTGGCAGGAATCGTTGGCGGGCATCCCGCGCACGCCGGTTTCGGCGCAGCTCGACGGGGCGTTGAGTCCGGACAAGACGCAGGTGCTCGGCTGGCGGGCGCGGCTTGCGGTGCCGGCAACAGCAGTTGAATCCGGCGCGCGTCTGCTTGATGGCTGGGGGGTGAGCCAAGCGCTCGAGCTGCAGGATCGGGTTGATCCGATGGCGTGCGAAGGCGCGATGCCACTCTATCGCATTCCGGAAAAGGCGGTGGAGCAGGTGCCGCTGGCGCTGCGCCAGCCAACGGCGCGCTTCCGCGGGCAGGCGCACGGCTATACCGCGTTCTTCACCGAAAGCTTCGTTGACGAGCTGGCGCATGCGGCGGGCAAGGAACCGCTGTCGTTCCGCGTCGGCATGCTCGAGGGTGAGCCGCGGCTGGTGGCCTGCCTGCAAGGTGCCGGACGCCTGGCGCAATGGGGCGGAGGCATCGAGGCCTCGGGGCAGGGGATTGCCTGCCACCAGATGGAACTGGCCACGGGCGGTGGGGCCGTGCGCAAGGGACTGATCGCGGTCGTCGCCACCGCGCGCAGCGAAGCCGGCGTCGTGCGGGTGGACCGCTTGAGTGCGTATGTCGACATCGGGCGCATCGTCAACGTGAGCCTTGCCCGGCAACAGATTGAAGGCGGGTTGATGTTCGGCCTTGACCACGCGGTCGGCGGGGCGAGCGGCTATGCCAGGGGGCGGCCCTTGGCGGGCAGACTCTCGCAATTGGGGCTACCCCTGCTTGCCGATTGCCCCAAGGTTGATATTGCCTTTGCCGACAGCAACGAAGACCCGTTCGACCCCGGCGAGCTGGGCATGGTCGCGGTGGCTCCTGCCATTGCCAATGCCCTGTTCTCCGCCACGGGCGTGCGCTTCCGCCGCCTGCCCCTGATTTCCGAAGGCCTTTGAGCCTCTTCCCAAGGATTGCAATGGAACGTCCTGCCGATCACCCCAATGTGCTTACCGGCAAGGTCGGCGTGCTTGTCGTCAACCTCGGCACGCCCGACGCGCCCGATGTCGATTCGGTCAAGCGCTACCTCAAGGAGTTCCTGTCCGATCCGCGCGTGGTGGAGATCCCCAGGCTGATCTGGCAGCCGATCCTGCGCGGCATCATCCTCAACACGCGGCCGAAGAAGTCGGCACATGCCTATTCGCAGGTGTGGAGCGAGGACGGCTCGCCGCTGGCTGCGATCACCAAGGCGCAGGCCGGTGCGTTGCAGGAACGTCTGGGCGATGCGGCGATCGTGCGCCATGCGATGCGCTATCAGTCGCCGTCGATGGCCAAGGAGCTCGACGCGCTGGTGGCAGCGGGGTGCGAGCGCATTCTGGTGGCCCCGCTCTATCCGCACTATTCGGGCGCGACGACCGCATCGGCGCTGGACGCCCTGGCCGACTGGATCAAGCTGCGTCGTCGTCTGCCCGCGCTGCGCACGCTACCGCCCTATCACGATGATCCAGCCTTTATCGGTGCGCTTCATGCCGACATGACGCGGCAGATGGCCGCGCTGGACTTTGCGCCGGAACTGTTGCTGCTGAGCTATCACGGCATGCCCGAGCGCACGCTCTACCTTGGCGATCCATACCACTGCCACTGCCAGAAGACTTCGCGCCTGCTGTCGGAGCGGTTCGCGCAGAGCCATCCTGGTTTGCGGCTGGTCACGACGTTCCAATCACGCTTCGGGCGGGCCAAGTGGCTCGAGCCTGCAACCGATGCCGTGCTGGCGGTTGAGGCCGAGAAGGGAACGAAGCGCGTGGTCATCGCCGCGCCGGGCTTTTCGGCGGACTGTCTGGAGACGCTGGAAGAGCTGGCGATTCGCGGCAAGGAAGACTTCGAGGCGGCGGGCGGTACGCACTTCGCCGCGCTCGAGTGCCTCAACGCCGGGCAGGCCGGCATGGACCTGCTGGAGACGATGGCACGGCGCGAGCTGGCGGGCTGGATCGAATAAGGCTCTTGGCCGCTGCTGACAGGCGTGTTAATTGACCGGTTAAACCAGAACGCCGGGAGACACCATGGCCAGCATCGCACCCGAGGCTGCTGCTAACCTGCATACAGAACGCGCCAATCCGCACTGGGTACGGCTGGGCGGCGATCACAAGCTTGACCATATTCCTGGCGACGACGGCTGGCCCGTGCTCGGCACCACGCTGAAGCAACTGGCCGATCCGCTGGGCTTCCAGAAGCGCATGGTCGAAGCTTACGGCCCGGTTTTCCGCACGCGCAGCTTCGGTCGGCGCGGGGTCAACCTGATCGGAGCCGATGCCAACGAACTGGTGCTGTTCGATCGCGACAAGCTGTTCTCGAACGAGCAGGGCTGGGGGCCGGTGCTGAACCTGCTGTTCCCGCGCGGGCTGATGCTGATGGATTTCGAGGCACACCGGGTTGACCGGCGGGCCTTGTCGATCGCGTTCAAGCCCGAGCCGATGCGGGCCTATTGCGGGGTACTGAATACCGGGATTGCCTCGGCGATGGAGCAGTGGGCCAAGAGCACTGGGAATGGCTCGATGCGCTTTTACGACGCGATCAAGGCGCTCACGCTGGACACGGCGGCATCGAGCTTCCTCGGCCTGCCGCTGGGGCCTGAGGCAGACCGGCTGAACAAGGCCTTCGTCGACATGGTGCAGGCCTCGGTCGGCGTGGTGCGCAAGCCGCTGCCCTTCACCAAGATGGGCAAGGGCGTGGCCGGGCGACGGCTGATGGTCGACTACTTCGGGCGGCTGGTGCGCGAGCGTCGGGCCAATCCGGGGCAGGACATGTTCAGCCAGTTCGCGCTCGCGACCCGAGACGACGGCTCGTTGCTGCCGGAGGACGTGGTGGTCGATCACATGATCTTCCTGATGATGGCGGCGCACGACACGATCACCTCTTCAGCAACGGTGCTGTTCTGGCAGCTGGCCAGGAACCCCGGGTGGCAGGACCGCCTGCGGGCCGAGGCGCGCGCGGTGACGGGAGGGGATGGCCTGCCCTTGGCCTACGAGGACCTTGGGCGGATGGAACTGACCGAGATGGCCTTCAAGGAAGCGCTGCGCTTCATGCCGCCGGTGCCGAACATGCCGCGCCGGGCGCTGCGGGACTTCCGCTTCGGCGGCTATGACATTCCGGCCGGGACCCCGATCGGGATCAGTCCGGCAGCGGTTCATGCCGATCCGGCTCACTGGGAATCGCCCGAGATCTTCGATCCCATGCGCTTTACCGCGGACAAGGTGGCGGCGCGGCACAAGTATGCCTGGGTGCCGTTCGGCGGCGGCGCGCACATGTGCCTGGGGCTGCATTTTGCCTATATGCAGGTCAAGCTTCTGGCCAATCACATCCTCACGCGATTCGAGGTGCGGATGGCCGCCGGTGCCGAGCCGCTGTGGCAGGCCTGGCCGATCCCGAAGCCGCGTGACGGCCTGAGGGTGGAGATGCGCCGAATCTGTTGACGATTCGGGTGTCCACAGTTATGGGGCGCGCTTTCCGGCGGGACATCCCGCCACTGGATGAGATTCACGCGGTCGCTCCTGGCGCCCGCCAAGGCACGAGAAACAGGAAGACCATGGCCAACACGCCGCAAGCCCGCAAGCGTATCCGTCGCAATGAACGTCGCGCCGAAATCAACGGCAACCGCCTTTCGCGCATCCGCACCTTCGTGAAGAAGGTCGAGACTGCACTGGCTGGCGGCGACAAGACGGCTGCTGCTGCGGCGCTGAAGGAAGCCCAGCCCGAGCTGGCGCGTGGCGTTGCCCGTGGCGTGCTCCACAAGAACACCGTCGCGCGCAAGATGTCGCGCCTGTCGAAGCGCGTCGCCGCGCTCTGACTTTGGCAGGATGATTCGCTGCTCGAAGCGGCGGACATTCTTCCAGAGCGGCACAAATAAAGAACATGGTCGGCGATGATTTCGCCGGCCATTTTCATTTGTGTGCCTACTGATCCGCAGTCTTCCGCATTGTTACATTGTGCAGTCGCAACAAGTCACGGAATCTACGCGATTCGCATGACCGTGCATGACTGCATAAGTAAAAAGCCTTAGTTTTCAGCTATTTGATGCATCTCGGCGGGTTAGGGCGAGTCAAGGGCATTTATTTCAGTTTTTTTGCTCCCTGCCCGCTTGCGCGAAGGGGGCGAACCCCAATAGACAATGCGGACCGGGGGCGGGAATCACTGCCACTTGGTGTCACTTGAAATTTCATCGAACAGGGTCTGCTGCGCCTTGTGCGGCAGAGCAGGGGCATTTTGTGTCTGCGTGCCGGGGAAGCGCGCGGGCCAATTCAGTCGAGGCAGCGAAGCGTGAAAGTAGACGATTTCGCAGGGGGAAGCGCGGTCAGCGCCATGGCGACCACTGCCAAGGGCGAAGGCGAGCGTAGCATGACGGGCAAGAAGGGACGTGACAGCACAATGATCGAGGACCAGGAAGCGCTGGATCTGGCAGCAGACTGGGCCGACATCAGCCAGGGTCTGAAGAAGGACCTTGGGCCGCAACTCCACGCGCAGTGGATCAAGCCGATCCAGCTCGGTTCGTTCTGCAAGGAAACCGGGACGCTCGACCTGTTCCTGCCGACCGAATTCTCGGCGAACTGGGTGGCCGATCGGTTCGCCGATCGCCTCAGCCTTGCCTGGAAGATCGCACGCTCTGAAGTGCGCCAGGTGCGCATCACCGTCCACCCGCGCCGCCGCTCGATGCCGGAGCTGCGTGTCGGTGGCGAAGCGCCGATCGCGCCGCGCGCTCCGGTTCACGCTGCTCCGGCGATGCTCGATTCGGCGCTGTCCGGTCTCGACCCTTCGCTGACTTTCGCCGAGTTCGTCTCCGGCTCCGCCAACGTGCTGGCGGTCAACGCGGCGCAGCGCATGGCCGCGGTCGAGACCCCGCAGTTCTCGCCGCTCTACCTCAAGGGCTCGACCGGACAGGGCAAGACCCACCTGCTCCACGCCATCGGCCACGCCTTTGCCGCCAACAAGCCGGGCGCGCGCATCTTCTACTGCTCGGCAGAGCGGTTCATGATCGAATTCGTCCAGGCCATGCGCTCGAACGAGATGATCGAGTTCAAGGCCCGTCTGCGCGGCTTCGACATGCTGCTGGTGGACGACATCCAGTTCATCATCGGGAAAGCCAGCACGCAGGAGGAATTCCTCCACACGATCGATGCGCTGATGAGCGCAGGCAAGCGCCTCGTCGTCGCCGCTGACCGTGCGCCCCAAGCGCTGGACGGCGTCGAGCAGCGCCTGCTCTCGCGCCTGTCCATGGGTCTGGTGGCGGACATCCAGCCGGCCGACATCGAACTGCGCCGCAAGATTCTCGAGCATCGCCTGGGCCGCTTCGGCAACACGCAAGTGCCGGCGGACGTGATAGAGTTCCTCGCTCGCACCATCAACCGCAACGTGCGCGAGCTTGTCGGCGGTCTCAACAAGCTGATCGCCTATGCCCAGCTGACCGGGCAGCCGGTTTCGCTGCAGCTTGCTGAAGAGCAGCTGACCGACATCCTCTCGGCCAACCGCCGTCGCATTACCATCGACGAGATCCAGCGCACGGTCTGCCAGTTCTACCGCGTCGACCGCACGGAAATGGCCTCGAAGCGTCGTGCCCGTGCCGTGGTGCGTCCGCGCCAGGTTGCGATGTACCTCGCCAAGGTGCTGACGCCCCGCTCCTACCCGGAAATCGGCCGCAAGTTCGGCGGACGCGATCACTCGACCGTGATCCACGCCGTGCGCCTGATCGAGGAACTGCGCACCCGCGACGCCGACATGGACGGTGACGTGCGCACGCTGCTGCGGCAGCTGGAGGACTAAGAGAAAGGGAAATGCGAGGGTGATGACCCTCGCATTTCCCCTTCTTCTTCCCTAATTGCGTCGCATGACGCCAGACCGCTTAGACCGCTTCGCCCGCCATATCGTCCTGCCCGAAGTGGGTGCGATGGGGCAGGCGAAACTGGCGCAGAGCCATGCCGTGCTGATCGGCATGGGCGGCATTGGCTCGCCTGCGCTGCAGTACCTCGCGGGAGCAGGAGTTGGCCGCTTGACGCTGGTGGATGACGACGTGGTCGAGGCGAGCAACCTGCAGCGGCAGACCATCTATACCGAAGCCGACATCGGCAAGGCCAAGGCCGAGGCGGCAGCAGCGTGGGTCAAGGCCTTCGATCCAGCGCTGGAGGTTTCGGTGCATGTCCTGCGCATCAATCGCGACAACGCTGAAAGCCTGATCACCGGGGCGGATGTGGTGCTCGACGGCTGCGACAACTTCGCCACGCGGCTTGCCGTTTCGGACGCCTGCGTCAAGGCGGGTGTGCCGCTGACCAGTGCTGCGCTCGGGCGGTTCCAGGGGCAGGTGGCGAACTTTGCCGGTCATCGAGAGGACCATGCCTGCTACCGCTGTTTCGTTGGCGATGCCTTCGATGCCGAGGATTGCGATAGCTGCGCCGATCTTGGCGTGCTGGGCGCGATGGTCGGCATGGTCGGTGCGTTTGGCGCGATGGCGGCGATGCGGGTGCTGCTCGAGGGCGTATCGGCGCTCGGCGATCCCCAGTGGGGGCAATTGCACGTCATGGACGGCCTGAAGCCCTCGCTGCGCACGATGCGCATTGCGCGGGACCCCGAGTGCAAAGGCTGCGGCGTGCCTGCCTGAACGCCTCCTGAAGGCAAAGAAAAGGGCGCGAGGACCGAAGTCCCCGCGCCCTTTCTGTCTGGCCTGAAGCCGCTGCTTACGAGGCGAGCTTGCGCAGCACGTAGTGCAGGATGCCACCGTTCATGAAGTACTCGACTTCGTTGGCGGTATCGATGCGGCACAGCGCCGTGAAGGTCAGCTTGGTGCCGTCCTTGCGCGTCACTTCGACTTCCACGTCCTGGCGCGGCTGCAGGTTGGCAACGCCCTTGATGGTGAAGGTGTCGTCGCCCGAGAGCGCCAGCGAGTGGCGGTTCTGGCCTTCCTTGAACTGCAGCGGCAGCACGCCCATGCCGACGAGGTTCGAGCGGTGGATGCGCTCGAAGCTTTCGACGATCACGGCGCGAACGCCGAGCAGGTTGGTGCCCTTGGCCGCCCAGTCACGGCTGGAGCCAGTGCCGTATTCCTTGCCCGCGATGACCACGGTAGGCGTTCCGGCGGCCTTGTGCTTCATGGCCACGTCGTAGACCGAGCCGACCTCGTCGCCATAGCGCGAGAAGCCGCCTTCGACGCCGGGGACCATTTCGTTCTTGATGCGGATGTTGGCGAAAGTGCCGCGCATCATGACTTCGTGGTGGCCACGGCGCGCGCCGTAGGAGTTGAAGTCCGCCTTCGAGACCTGATGCTCCATCAGCCACTGGCCGGCGGGGCTGTCAGCCTTGATCGAACCGGCCGGCGAGATGTGGTCGGTGGTGATCGAATCGCCAAGGATCAGCAGCGGCTTGGCCTCGATGATGTCGCTGACCGGAGCCGGCGTCATCGACATGCCTTCGAAGTACGGCGGATTGGCGACATAGGTCGACCCGGCGCGCCACGAGTAGGTTTCCGAGCCGGTGACGTTGATCGCCTGCCAGTGCGCATCGCCCTTGTAGACGTCGGCATAGCGGGCCTGGAACATGGCGCGGTCCATGCAGCCGGCCATGGTGGTGGCGACTTCGCTGTTCGAGGGCCAGATGTCCTTGAGATAGACATCAACGCCGTCCTTGCTCTTGCCGATCGGGGTGGTGGTGAAGTCTTCGACCACGGTGCCCTTGAGCGCATAGGCAACAACCAGCGGCGGCGAGGCGAGGAAGTTGGCGCGCACGTCGGGGCTCACGCGGCCTTCGAAGTTGCGGTTGCCAGAGATCACGGCAGCGGCAACCAGGCCGTTGTCGTTGATCGCCTTGCTGATCGGCTCGGCGAGCGGGCCCGAGTTGCCTATGCAGGTGGTGCAGCCATAGCCGACGAGGTTGAAGCCAACCGCGTCGAGGTGTTCCTGCAGGCCAGCCTTGTTGAGGTAGTCAGTGACCACCTGCGAGCCGGGTGCCAGCGAGGTCTTGACCCAGGGCTTGGGCTTGAGGCCGAGTTCGTTGGCCTTCTTGGCGACGAGACCGGCAGCCACCAGCACGCCTGGATTCGAGGTGTTGGTGCACGAAGTGATCGCGGCGATGGTCACGTCACCGTCGCCGATGTCGAAGTCCTTGCCTTCGACGGGGACGCGGGCCGGGGTCTTCTTGTAGGTGTTGGCCATGTCGGCATTGAACACGTCGTCGACTTCGGGAAGCGACACGCGGTCCTGCGGACGCTTGGGGCCGGCGAGCGAGGGCACGACGGTGCCGAGGTCGAGTTCGAGGGTCGAGGAGAAGATTGGCTCGACGGCAGGATCGATCCAGAAGCCCTGCTCCTTGGCATAGGCTTCGACGAGCGCGATCTGCGCTTCCTCGCGGCCGGTCAGGCGCATGTAGTCGAGCGTCTTGTCGTCAATGCCGAAGAAGCCGCAGGTGGCGCCGTATTCCGGAGCCATGTTCGCGAGCGTCGCGCGATCAGCCAGCGACAGGGCGGCAAGGCCGGGGCCGTAGTATTCGACGAAGCGGCCGACCACGCCATGCTTGCGCAGCATGTTGGTGCAGGTCAGTACGAGGTCGGTCGCGGTGACGCCTTCCTTGAGCTCGCCGGTGAACTTGAAGCCCACGACTTCGGGGATGAGCATCGAGACCGGCTGGCCGAGCATCGCGGCTTCTGCCTCGATACCGCCCACGCCCCAGCCGAGCACGCCGAGGCCGTTGACCATGGTGGTGTGGCTGTCGGTGCCGACGCAGGTATCAGGGTAGGCAACCGTGACGCCGTTCTGGTCGGTCGAGGTCCACACGGTCTGGGCGATGTTCTCGAGGTTGACCTGGTGGCAGATCCCGGTGCCGGGAGGCACGGCGTAGAAGTTGTTGAGGCTCTTCGAACCCCACTTGAGGAAATCGTAGCGCTCCATGTTGCGCTGGTATTCGATTTCCATGTTCTCTTCGAAGGCCTTGGGGTGGCCGAATTCGTCCACCATGACCGAGTGGTCGATGACGAGGTTGACCGGCACCAGCGGGTTGATCTTGCTGGTGTCACCGCCGAGCGTGGCGATGGCATCGCGCATCGCGGCAAGGTCGACCACGCAGGGCACGCCGGTGAAATCCTGCAGCAGCACGCGCGCCGGGCGGTACTGGATCTCGCTGTTCGATTCGGTGGGGCTCTTCTGCCAGTCGACGATTGCCTTCACGTCATCGGTGGAGACGGTAAAGCCGCCATCCTCGAAGCGGAGAAGGTTTTCGAGAAGGACCTTCATCGAGAAGGGCAGGCGCGAAACGTCGCCGAACTTCTCCGAAGCCTTCTTGAGCGAATAATAGGCATAGTCCTTGCCGCCCACGTTCATCGTGCTGCGGGTGCCGAGCGTATCCTGTCCGACCTGGGTCATGGCTGTGCGTCTTCCCTCCTGTCGCGGCCGTTGCTGTACGGTGCCACGCGGGGAATCGCTCTTGGACCAAAGGCCCGTGGCGGCGCGGCGAGTTACGGCCTGAAAGCGAGAGGGCGATGCGCGCAAAGCGCGGGCACGTCAAGGGCGAGAGGGGCGCAAATCTCGCATGTGCAGCGCGATTTATCCTGGAGGAACACTTATTGATTTGCAATTGCAAGAACGGCCAGCATTGCGCCCGCTTCAGGTGTGCGCGATCGCCTCGGCCGGGGGCTTTCTGGTGGCATAGAGGCACCCTGCGACAATCAGAGTGACCCCGGCGAGCATAGGCACTGTCACCTGTTCCGAGAACGCGATCCATCCGACAATCGCAGCCCAGATGAACGCCGTATATTCCAGGGGCACCAGAAACTGCGCTTCTGCTCGGCCATAAGCCCAGCTCAAAAGCATGATCGATGCGGCAGACAGGATCGCCGACCCGACGATCAGCCACCAGACCTCACCAGTGGGAAATGGCGCGAACCACCATGCTCCCATACCCAGAAAGCCGAACTGGACGAGAGCCTGGAAGAAGGCCACTTCCTCGGGCTTGGCGAGAAGCGCCTGTTGACGCTGCAGGACCAGATTCCATGCGTAGAGCACCGCGGACACCAGTGTGGCGACAAGCCCCTTCATGGCTTCGGCGTCCGAGGGGCCATCGAACTTGCCGCCAGCAATGACGACCACCCCTGCAAGCGCCAGAAGCGAGCCGCCTATGGCTGCGGGCCTTACCTTCTCTCCCAGCATGATTGCAGCGAGATAGAGCGCGATCAGCGGCGCGATGAAGGACAGCGCAATGCCCTCTGCCAGTGGAAGCCGCACGATTCCATAGAAGAACAGCGTTGCCATGACAGAGGCAACCGACCCGCGCAGGAGGTGTACCTTGAGCACGGTCCAGGCAGGCCAGCCCTGCCCGCGCCAGAGCCACAGCGGAAACGTCAGCAACGATCCGGCAAGGCCTCGCCAGCACATCGCAGCATAGGCGCCGATTGCCAGTGAAGCGGCCTTCATCACCCCGTCCATCACCGAGAACAACGCAAGCCCGAGCATCGTGGCAAGGACAGGGAGCAGTAGCGGGCGATGAGCGTTCATCGCTCAGGCCATAGGCAAACTGGTTGCGATTTGAAACGATCATCTGGCCGCCGGGCGCGATTCAGGCTCCAGACAGGCGCGATACTTGATAGTCCCCCGCTTGATAGTCCAGTGGCCTTGGGGCAGGACATTGGCGGTGGTGCGGTCGCCCGCGACGGCGCAATTGAACAGGGAAGTGCGGAACGTGAAGCTTGCGAAATTCGGTATCGGGACCTCGGGCAAGTTTGGCGTGGCCCTTGTGGCGCTGACGTTCGCGGCACAGCCGCTTGTTGCCCAGACGGCGCCAGCATCCGGTCCGATCGACCTGACCAAGCAAGCCAAGCCGCCAGTGGTCGCGCCAACCGTCGCAGCTCCGGTCGTAACCGCGGCCCCGTCGGCGCCCGTCGCTGCGCCGCATTGGACACAAGCGGATGCTCAGGCCCTACTGGCAGCAATAAAGGGGATCGGAGCAGAAGGGCTGTTCCCCAAAGACTACCAGCCGGAAGCGTTGTCTGCGGCAATCGTGAAGGGCGAAGGTCCGGAGCTCGATGAAACGGCGACGAAGCTCTTCACATGGCTGGCCGAGGACCTGCGCGATGGCCGCACGCCGATGACGGCGCGCGTGCAGTGGTTCGCGGTTGATCCCGACCAGGACGTCAATCCAACCTCGTTGATCCTCGCCGAAGCGCTTGACAAACATGATGTCAAGGGCGCGCTGATGGCCCTCCTGCCGACGGTGCCGGATTACGCTGCGCTGAAGGCGGCTTTGCCCAAGGCGCAGACCCAGAAGCAGGCGGCGCTGATTCGGGCGAACATGGACCGCTGGCGCTGGCTCGCTCGCGATCTCGGTTCGCAGTACCTGCTGACCAATGTGCCCGAGCAGATGCTGCGCCTGACGGTCAAGAACAAGATCATCAGCACCTATAAGGTCATCGTCGGCAAGCCCGGCAAGACTGCGACGCCCCAGCTTGCCGAGACGGTCGAAGGCGTCATCTTCAACCCGACTTGGACCGTGCCGCAGTCGATCGTCGTCGGCGAAGGGCTGGGAGCACGTCTGGTGAACAATCCCAGGCAGGCCGAGCGCGAAGGCTACAAGGTGACCAAGGCGGCTGATGGCACGATCTATGTCGTCCAGCAGCCCGGAGACAACAATTCGCTGGGCCGCATGAAGCTGGATATGCCCAACGAGCATGCGATCTTCCTGCATGATACGCCGAACCGGAACCTGTTCAATCTGACAGCGCGCGCGCTGAGCCACGGCTGCGTGCGCGTCGAACGGGCGACGGAGCTGGCCATGACGATGGCGATCCTCGGCGCGAGCATGACGCCGGACGATGCGGTCGCCGCCCATACTTCGAAGGTCTACACCAAGGTGCCGATGACCAAGACCTTCCCGGTCTATCTCACCTATTTCACCGTCGCGCGCGACGTGAACGGCATGCTGCGGTCATTCCCCGACATCTATAACCGAGACGCGCCGGTGCTGGCGAGTTTTGCCCAGCCGCGCCAGCAGCATACCACGCAGCGCAAGAGCAACGAGGAAGTGATCAAGCTCGACAATCCGCTGTAATTCGACGGTGCCGAGGACAAGGCTCAGCATCTGCCAGCGCAAGCGGCGGTTCGGTGGCGCGGATGAAGCGGCTGTTGCTGCGCAGGCAAGCGAGCTTGTCCTGCATCCCTACCATTGCGACCGGTGTTTTGGCTGGCACTTGACGAGCAGGACGAAGGGGCGGCGCGTCCCTCGTCCCCGATCCGGTATTCAGCCCAGGCCCAACCTGTCGGCGTAGAGCAGGCGCCCGCCGGAAAGGTGCCACAAGGCTTCGTTGAAGTCCGCCTCGCTCATGGCGAAGCAGCCGTCAGAGCGGCCCAGCTTGCCCCACTTCTCGAGCATTGCGGGATTGGCGTACCACGCGGAATGCAGCACGATTGCGCGGTCAAGCACGTTGGAGTTGTCCGGTTCCAGGCCGCCCAGGCGAATCGAGGTTCCGTACTTGCCCTTGTACCACTCCCAGGTGACGTAGGCGCCACGCGAGGTGGCAAGGCTGCCGACTTCGTTGGAAAAGGTCTTCAGGAAGCCATCGTGCTCAGGGTCGGAACCGCGGCCGTGCGCGACGAGGAAAGACCTGACTTCGCCGCGTTCCAGATTGGCAAAGTGGAAGCGGGGCAAGGACGAGGGCATAGCAAAGTCCGCAATGCCGACGATATCGGTCCGCCATAGCGACGCGCGGTGCTTCTCCACCTGCTCGGCGGCAATGCGCAGGACTTCGCGGTGCTGCTGGTTGGGATAGTAGGTTGCTGCCGCCACGCGCGGCGGGAACACGGCAGCGACGGCGCTTGCCGCAGCGCCTGCCAGTACCGTTCGCCTGTCGACTTTGTCTGTCATGTCCGGTCCCGTAACACGCTTTCGCCTTATCAAGCGTGAACGGCGAGCATTCTATGCATTTGCGACCGGATTTCCAGCATCTGAGCCAGGCTGTGCCGCGAACTGGCTTCCCAGCTGGCTCAGGGCTTCTCCGTCCACGCGCATGACCGTCCATTCGTCCATGAACCTGGCGCCGAGCGACTTGTAGAAACCGATCGCCGGCTCGTTCCAGTCGAGCACCGACCATTCCAGACGCGCGCAGTCCCGCTCGACCGCCAAGGCGGCCAGATGCGAGAGCAGCGCCTTGCCGAGGCCGGAGCCGCGGGCCTCAGGTTGCACGAACAGGTCTTCGAGGTAGATCCCCGGCTTGCCTTCGAACGTCGAGAAATTGTGGAAGAACAAGGCAAACCCTTGCGGCTCGCCATCCAGCTCTCCGATGACGACTTCGGCATAAGGGCGCGGGCCGAAGAGCTTGGCTGCCAGCACCGCCTCGTCGAAGCGGACCTCGTCCGCCAGCTTTTCATACCCGGCGAGAGCGCGGATGAGTTCGGCGATCAGGGGTGTATCGGCATGGGTCGCCGCGCGGATGGAGATGGTCATGAACGACGACTAGCGATTCGCCAGGAACCTTGCCAGCCCCGCAGAATTGCGAAAGGCATGAACACCATGATCCGCGCCGCGCTTGCCTCGGTACCAGTGCTTCTGGCGCTTGCCGGCTGTTCGCCCGACGGTGGGAGGCCGACGGCTTCGCTACCCGCTCCCGCATCGCAAGCTTCAACGCCGCCAGTTCCGACGCCTTCGGCAGCCGTTACGCGGATCCTTGATCGGGTTGCGGCGGATCAGTTGCTGCGTAATTCCGGCGTGACCTTGCAATGGATCAACTGGAATACGCGCGGCACTGCCAATGCGCGGGACGATGCCGGGGTGATAAGGCTCACGGCAAGTCAGGCTTCGTCGAATGGCCCCGGCCGCCTGTGGCTCGATGGCCGTGTGACGGAGATCGGCGCAGATTACTTCGTCTTTTCAGGCACGATCCGCATTACAGACACGCCCGACGCGGGCCGCAGATGCGAGGCGACCCGCGAAGACTGGCGCTTTGCCGTGACGCAGAATCGCCCATATTGGCGCTTGCGCACCTTCGAATGGTGCGATGAACTCACCGACTACATAGACATCTACAAACCCGCCGCAGGGCACTGACGGGTCATTCAGCCGCTTCGGTGACGTTCCCCGCGTCGGTCGTCGCCGCTTCGATCTCGGCGGCTTTCTTCTCTACCAGCGATACAATGTGGTCCAGCATCTCTTCGGACTGGATAGTGTGGTCGGTCACGCCCGAGAGGTAGACCATGTGCTTGCCGTTGCCGCCGCCGGTGAGGCCGATATCGGTCTCGCGCGCTTCGCCGGGGCCGTTCACGACGCAGCCGAGCACTGACAGCGAGATCGGCGTCTTGATGTGGGAAAGGCGGCTCTCCAGCGCCTCTACCGTGCGGATCACGTCAAAGCCCTGACGCGCACAGGATGGGCACGAGACCACGCGGACACCGCGCGTGCGCAGGCCGAGGCTCTTGAGGATCTCGAAGCCGACGCGGACTTCCTCTTCCGGTTCGGCCGAGAGCGAGACGCGCAAGGTATCGCCGATGCCGGCCCAGAGCAAGTTGCCGATGCCGATCGAGGACTTGACAGTGCCGCCGATCAACCCGCCAGCCTCGGTTATGCCAAGGTGCAGCGGGCAATCGACCGCTTCGGCAAGTCCCATGTAGGCAGCGACCGCGAGGAATACGTCAGAGGCCTTCACCGCCACTTTGTATTCGTGAAAATCGTGGTCCTGCAGCAGCTTGATATGATCGAGCGCGCTTTCGACGAGGGCCTCGGGGCAGGGCTCGCCGTACTTTTCCAGCAGGTCCTTCTCGAGGCTGCCGGCGTTGACGCCGATACGGATCGCGCAGCCATTGGCCTTGGCGGCCCGGACCACTTCCGCCACGCGGTCGTTGCTGCCGATGTTTCCGGGATTGATGCGCAGGCAGGCAGCGCCAGCATCGGCAGCTTCAAGCGCGCGCTTGTAGTGAAAGTGGATATCCGCAACGATCGGGACGCGGGCGGCTTTGGTGATCTGGCGCAGCGCCGTGGTGCTTTCGACGTCCGGGCACGAGACGCGGATGATGTCGGCACCGGCATCCTCGCAGCGGCGGATCTGGTTGATCGTGGCCACGGCATCGGACGTCAGGGTGTTGGTCATTGTTTGCACGGTGATCGGAGCGTCCCCGCCAACGGGAACACTGCCGACCATGATCTGGCGGCTCTTGCGACGCGCGATATCGCGCCAGGGACGGATCGAGGACATGGGCCCTCTATAGGGACTAAGGAGCCGGTCCGGAAGGCGTCTAAACCGGCCCGGCAAACATGAATTCGGGATCGCAGTGGTCACCCACCCAGAATTCGATGTCGGCCACCTTGTCGAGGCCAAAGCGCCGGTAGAAGCGCTGGGCATCGGGATTGTGAGCATAGACCGAAAGCTGCATCTCGTCCGCGCCCCAGGCCCGCGCTTCGGCCAGGGCCCAGTCCATCAGCCGCGCACCGTGGCCACGCCCGATCAGGTCAGGGTCGGTGTAGAGCTGCTTGAGTTCCATCGGTGAGCTTGCTGGTGTCTTCTGCGGAAGCGAACTCTTGCGGACGATCTTGCAGAAGCTGGTCAGAACGCCCTTTTCCTCGATCACCGCAATCTTCATCTCTAGATCTGCCAGCTGCGACAAAACCGTCGCTTCCGAATGTGATTCCTCAAGGAAGCGTGAGAGGTTTTCGGGGCTGTAAAGGTCGCCGAACTTGGCAATGAAGGCGCGGCGGCCGAGATCGGCAAGGGCGGGCGCATCTGCAGTGTTGGCAAGGCGGAGCGTCATGCTCCGCCTTTAGCGCCATGGCGCTGCCAATTCCAACCCGGTCAGCCGGTCTTTTCAGCCTTCACCTTCGTGTAGGGCACGAACTTGCCGAGACCGACCGATCCGCGCCAGAAGCCGACGTTGCGATCGACCATCCGCACGATATCGACACTGCACAACTGTGCTCCGAACGGTGTCGTAACCATGATGTCGTTGTCGGACAGCGAGCTTGCGCCAGAATCGGGACGGTTCACCCAGATGGTGCTGCCAGTATCGTAGACGATGGCCGTCTTGTCATAGATCCGCGTATTGACGACGCGCGGCAGATACAGGCAGTCTTGCGGCTTGCCCGCCACGCGCCCTTCGAGCGCCTTGGCGAGTTCCTGTTCCGGGGTTAGACGCGGCTTGGCATCGGCAGCGGCTCCGGCAAGAAGCAGCGATCCGGCGGCCAGTGCCGCAGCGAATTTGCTGGCGGTATTGATCATCTGGCACTTCCCTTTCGATTCGGTCCCCGACCGTTAGCGCGAAACGGCTTAACCCGCGCTGACCACATAACGCCGCAGTGCCAGCAATCCTTCGATTAGGCCGTGCCGCCGACGGTGAGGCCTTCGACCAGCAAGGTTGGCTGCCCAACGCCTGCCGGAACGCTCTGTCCGCCCTTGCCGCAAACGCCGACACCTTCATCGAGCGCAAGATCGTTGCCGATGCCGATGACCTTGGTGAGGCAGGTCGGCCCGTCGCCGATCAACGTCGCACCCTTGATCGGTGCGCCGAGCTTGCCGTTCTCGATACGGTAGGCCTCGGTGCACGAGAACACGAACTTGCCGCTCGTGATGTCGACCTGTCCGCCGCCAAAGGACTTGGCGAAGATGCCATTTTTCACGCGGGAAAGCAGTTCGGCCGGATCATCATTGCCGCCGCGCATGAAGGTATTGGTCATGCGCGGCATCGGGGCATGGGCGAAGCTTTCGCGGCGACCGTTGCCGGTAGGGGCCACGCCCATCAGGCGGGCGTTGAGCCGGTCCTGGATGTAGCCCTTGAGGATGCCGTCCTCGATCAGGATGTTCTCCTGAGTCGGCGTGCCTTCGTCGTCAATCGAAAGTGAGCCGCGACGGCCCTGGCCATTGACGCCGAGCAGGGTGCCATCGTCGATCACGGTAACGCCTCGCGCAGCGACGCGTTCGCCGATCCGACCAGAGAAGGCGCTGGTGCCCTTGCGGTTGAAATCACCTTCGAGACCATGGCCGACCGCTTCGTGCAGCAGCACGCCGGGCCAGCCGGGGCCAAGCAGCACGGTCATTTCACCCGCCGGCGCGGCCACCGATTCGAGATTGACCAGCGCCTGGTTCAGCGCTTCGTCGATCGCGCGATTCCACGTTTCGGCCGAGAACAGATCGTCGTAAAGGCGACGGCCGCCGATGCCGAACGAACCCGTTTCACGGCGGCCGTTCTGTTCCGCGACGATCGAGACGTTCAGGCGGACCAGCGGGCGGACGTCATGGGCGACGAATCCATCGGCGCGGACGATCTCCACCACCGACCACGAACCCGAAAGCGACGCCGAAACCTGCGCCACGCGAGGATCGCGAGCTCGGGCCGCCGCATCGATGGTTTCCAGCAGCTTGACCTTGGCCTCGAACGGAACGGCATCGAGCGGCGAGGCTTCGGTGTAGAGGTGGCGGTTGTTTTTGCGGGGCGGCGGGGCAGGTTGGCCCTTCGCCGGATCGAGCAGCTTCAGCGTCTCGCCGGCACGGGCAATGGCAGCCGCCGAAATTTCGTTGGCGTGGGCGAAACCGGTCATCTCGCCGGAGACGCCGCGCAAGCCGAAGCCGGCATCGCGCGAATAGTCTGCCGTCTTCAGGCGACCGTCATCGAAACCGAAGCTCTCACTGGCGATGAACTGGAGATAGAGTTCGCCGTCGTCGCAGGATTTCAGCGCATTCGCGGTGAGGTTTTGCGCCTCTTCAGGCGACAGAAGGCCAGAGCGGTAGAGCAGCGAGCGGGTGTCGAGATCGGTCATGCTGACCGATATAGGCGCTCAAGACACAAAGGCCATAGAGCGAAGCTGCTTAAGCGGCTTGGGCGTTATCCGCTGGGCCGCCCTTGAGGACGAAGCGCTTGTCGCAATAGCCGCACTCGACATAGCCCTTCTCGTCGATCTCGAGCCAGACGCGCGGATGGCCAAGGGCAACGCCGCCGCGAATGTCGGACGCGCCGTCGCACTTTACGCGATGATGGTCGGTGTAAACGGTTTCGGGTGCCTGAATCATGGGCTGCGGCTAGCAAATCGGCGGGCTTCAGACAATTGCGTTTTCGCTGGCGCTGGTGCAGGCAGCGGCCATGGCAAGCACCAATGAAACTCCCCCCGCAATCCGCATTCGCGATCTGGTGAAACGCTATGCGCCGACGGGCAAGGCGCCCGGCAAGCTGGCGCTGGACGGGGTCAGCTTCGACGTGCCGCAAGGCCAGATTTTCGGACTCCTCGGGCCGAACGGCGCCGGCAAGTCAACCTTGATCAATACATTGGCCGGGTTGGTAATGAAGACGTCGGGCAGCGTCGAGATCTGGGGGCATGACATCGATCACGATGTGCGCAATGCCAAGGCCTCGATCGGGATCGTGCCTCAGGAAATCGTATTCGATCCCTTCTTCACGCCGGCCGAAGTGCTCGACAACCAGGCCGGACTCTACGGCGTGCCCAAGACGATGCGGCGCACCATGGAACTTCTCCGCGCGGTCCACCTGGCCGACAAGGCGGACGCTTATGCGCGATCGCTGTCCGGCGGTATGAAGCGGCGCCTGCTGATCGCCAAGGCGATGGTCCACGCGCCGCCCGTGCTGGTGCTCGATGAGCCAACGGCTGGCGTCGACGTCGAACTGCGTCGCCAGCTGTGGGAACTGGTCGGCGAACTCAATCGCGACGGTGTGACCGTAGTGCTGACGACTCACTATCTCGAGGAGGCCGAAGAGCTTTGCGATCGCATCGCGATCATCAATCATGGCAAGCTGATCGCCAACAAGCCGACGCGCGAACTTGTCGACATGGCGAGGGAAAAGATTGTCGTGCTCACACTGGATCGTGATCTTGATGCTGCGCCGCAGCATCCAGCGTTTCTCAAGAGTCACCTGTGTGGCGAGCGTCAGTTAGAGATCAATTACGACAAGGATCGCACGACCGCCGGCGAAGTCATGTCCCTTGTGCAGGGGCAGGGTTATGCGATCGTCGACGTTTCGACTAGGGAAGCGGATCTGGAGGACGTGTTCGTCAGCTTGACCAGCATGCCGAAAGAAACAGCCTGACGCGCTGTCCGGCCAGCTAGGTCGATCCGACATCCTTCACGGCGCGCCAGCCTCCGCGCTCCAACCGGCGGATCGGCGCATTGCAGTTCCGGCAAGTGCCAACGAACGTCCGGCCGTCCCATTCCACGGCAGAGCGTTTGGGACGATGGCGATTGAGCATGCAAAGGAGCTTGGTTTCAAGCATGAGCGGTCAATCTGCGCGAGGGCTTTACGTAGGAACACCTATCATGCTGCACTTGCGAAGCAAGTGACCAAGGTAGTTAACGGCATTAAAAGCTGGTTACACTTGTCCGGAACCAGCCTCAGGCACACTTTCGCATCGTGACATGAACCGTTACGGCAAGGCCGAGGCAAGATTGGGAGTTAACCGCTTGAGCGGCAATGCAGCAGCAGACGACGGCGTGCCAGACCAGACCATTCACGACGTGCTGGTAGTCGGTTCAGGTGCCGCGGGATTGACGGCCGCCCTGGTCCTCGCCGAGACTTGCCGCGTGCTGGTGCTGGCGAAGGGATCGCTGGACGGCGGGTCGACGAACTGGGCGCAGGGCGGCATCGCAGCGGTTCTCGATGAAGGCGACACGTTCGAGGACCATATTCGCGACACGATGATCGCAGGAGCCGGTCTCAATCGTCGCGAGACGGTCGAGTTCGTCGTGGAGAATGCACCGGCCGCGATCCTGCGCCTTGTCGAACTCGGGGTGCCCTTCAACGCGGCACAAGGCGCCTTGCACCTGACGCGCGAGGGCGGCCATTCCCACCGTCGTATCGTCCATGTTGACGACGCGACTGGTGCCGCCGTGCAGAAGGCCTTGCTCGATGCTGCGCGGGCGCATGCGAATATCACGCTCCTGCCTGGGCGGACCTGCATCGACCTGATAACCGGGCGGCACGAAGCGGCCCGTTACTCGGGCTCCGGCAGGGTCTGGGGCGTCTATGCGCTCGATGAGGCCAGCGGGAAGGTCGAGGCGCATACGGCCAGTGCAACGATCCTGGCAACCGGTGGCGCAGGGCGCGTCTACCAGTTCAGCACAGCCCCACGCGGTGCGACCGGCGATGGCATCGCCATGGCGTGGCGGGCCGGGGCGCGTGTTTCCAACATGGAAATGATGCAGTTCCATCCCACCTGTCTCTACAACCTCGAGGTCAAGAACTTCCTCATCACCGAAGCGGTGCGTGGCGAGGGTGGTCGCCTTGTGAACCCGCGGACGGGCAAGCGCTTCATGGAGTTCTATGACGCCGAACGGCTCGAACTTGCACCCCGCGATGTCGTGGCCCGCGCGATCGACGCCGAGATCAAGAAGTTCGGCCTGGATTACGTCCATCTCGATATCAGCCACATGCCAGCTGATTTCGTCCGCGAACACTTCCCCAACATCTACGAAAAGCTAATGGGGCTGGGCATCGACATGACAACAAGCCCCATTCCGGTCGTGCCGGCCCAGCATTACACCTGCGGCGGCATTCTCATCGATCTTGACGGGCGGACGGATCTGCCCGGCCTCTACGCTGCGGGCGAGTGCACCGAAAGCGGCTTGCATGGGGCCAATCGCCTGGCGTCGAACTCGCTGCTGGAATGCTTCGTGTTCGGCGATGCCGCCGCGCGCGATATCCTGCGTCGGCGCGACAGCTTCGACGCACCTCCCGAAGTGCGCGCGTGGGACGAAAGCCGCGTGACCGATTCTGACGAGGAAGTCGTGATCAAGCAGAACTGGACCGAAATCCGCCGGTTCATGTGGAACTATGTCGGCATCGTGCGCACCAACAAGCGGCTTGAACGCGCGGCCCATCGCATCCAGATGCTCAGCGGTGAGGTCAACGACTATTACGGGCACTTCCGCGTGACCACAGACCTTATCGAGTTGCGCAACCTGTTGCAGAGCGCCGAACTTATCGTCCGCTCGGCTAGGGCGAGGCACGAAAGCCGGGGCCTGCATTACACGCTGGATTATCCCCAGACAGACGCCGTTGCGCGCGATACCGTGCTGGTGCCCTAGAAACCGCTCTAGGCGGCTTCGGCTTCGACGAACTCAGGATAAAACACCGGTTCGCGCAGCGACCAGCCGTGCGCCGTTGCGGCAGCCTCGCTGATCGATTGCAGCAGCGCGCGACGGCGGTCGGGAGGGATGACCGGCAAGGCTGCCGCTCCGCAGAAGGCCCCGGGAAGCCAGGGGCGGGCCGCGGCGCCAAGCAGTCGCTCGTACAGGAAGCGATAGGCTGAGAAGCCGGTGATCCTGTTCTGCGCCAGGTCAAAAGCCGTCAACCGTACCAGCGGGCCCATGAACGGCTCGAGCGCGTCGATCCCGTCAACATGAGGGAGCAACTGGCGCAGCAGCGGCAATTCGCGATAGAGATCCGCCTGTTCCTGGATCGACGCGGTTTCATCAGTACTGCGGCCCCAGCGGCGAACGGTTTCGTTACGGCCGCGGGCGACGTCGAGACTGCGGCGGATATAGCGCTGCTCGGCAGCAGTGAAACTGGCGAACTCTCTTATTTCGGCAATGGTAATGCCGCTTGCGCCCAAGTTCGCCATGAAGACCTGCCCTCCAGCCGTGGCGGAGTCGCGCTCGACCCGCCCCCCCTTATTGCATGTCATGGTTAATGCGGAGTAATCTTCAGGCAAGGGCGGGCCCGCACATCAAGATGCGCAAGCCCGCAACGCCTCAGGAAAATGCCTTGTACGCGCCGTAGAGGCTGGTCAGGGTGAGGACGGTGCCGACCATGATCAGCATCGTCTTGGCCGGAATGTGCTTGGCCGCCCAAGCGCCGAACGGCGCCGCTGCAAGCCCCCCGATCAGGAACCCGAGTGTTGCACCGGCAACATCGGCCACACCGAGATGCCAGATGAACGCCGCAGATACCGTCAGCGTCAGGAAGAACTCGACGGTATTCACCGTGCCGATCACCTTGCGCGGATCGGCACCCTGAATCAGCAGGTTGGACGTGACGACAGGCCCCCACCCGCCACCGCCTGCGGCATCAAGGAAGCCACCGACGAGCCCGAGCGGCGCGACCCACCCGGCCTCCTTGATCTTGGGCGGATAGAGAATCCCCCGCACCAGCAGGTAGATGCCGATCGCAGAAAGATAGAGCAGCACCCACGGCTTCACCAGCGATGCGTCGATCGACGACAGGACGTAGGCCCCGAGTATGCCGCCGGCCATCCCGGGCAGCAGCAGGCGGAAGAACAGCTTCTTGTCGACATTGCCGTGCAGGAGATGGCTTATGCCCGAAGTGGCAGTGGTGAAGCATTCGACGATGTGCACCCGCTGCGACGCCAGGGCGGGGGGAATGCCCAGCACGCCGACCATCAGGGTATTCGAGATCACACCGAATGCCATGCCCAGCGCGCCATCGACCATCTGCGCGGCGAAGCCAACGGCGATGAACGGCAGCAACGCGGCAAAGTCGATGCCTGCGATAAAGTCCATGTGATTCGGTCCCCCATCTGCCGTTGTCGGCCGGGACGAACCGCTACTCCGGATTAATCTCTACCAAAACGCAAGAAATTATACTCTACCGTAAAGGGAGAGTTTTTTGCGACGAAGCGTTAACCGCGTCTGCGGTAGCGGAAATACCACACCTCGTGGCCATATACCGTCCGCGCCTTGTGCTCATAACGCGTTTCGGGCCAGCCGCCGGGGCGGATCTGGAAATCCTTCGCCTCGCTCGCCAGCCATTCGAACTGGTGCTTGTGGCGGCGCATGACCATCAAGGCGTGGCGCAGATAGATTGCGTGGTCCGTGCCGAATCGGAATTCCCCGCCGGGCTTGAGCTTTGCCGCGAACATATCGACGGGTCCGTCGTTCATCATGCGCCGCTTGGCATGGCGTGCCTTTGGCCAAGGGTCGGGGTGCAGAAGATAGAGAAATGAAAGCGAGCCGTCCGGAATGCGCCGGAGCACTTCCAACGCATCGCCATGATGAATACGCACGTTGGGGATGGGCGGATGCTCGCCGTTGTCCCCTGAAACGTGCGTAAGCGCCTGGGCTACGCCATTCAGGAACGGCTCCGCACCGATGAAGCCGTGATCGGGCAGCATGTCGGCGCGGAACGCCATGTGTTCGCCCCCACCGAAGCCGATCTCGAAGTGGAGTGGGCGAGGCTCGCCAAACAGCGCCTCGGCAGTGATCGGACCTTCTGCAGGCATCGAGATCTGCGGCAGCAGTTCATCGACCAGCGCCTGCTGGCCCTGCCGCAAGGGCTTGCCCTTGGCACGGCCATAGAGGCGGTTGATCGTCGTCGGATCGCCGGGTTTGTAGGCTGTCATGGCGGCGGCGTTTGGCAGGGCGGCCCGCAGGGGTCAATATCATCAGCCCCCCGCGTCCGAGTACAAGAAAATTGGATGGACGGTGCGCGCCTGCTGTGGTGATCAGAGAGCCATGTCTGCAACCGATCATGGCTGCCCCGCGATCGCCGAACTTACCGACAAGGAGTTGGAAGTCCTTCGCTTGCTCACCGCTGGGCACACGATAAAGTCGATCGCCACCGTACTCGACCGTAGCGAGGCCTCGATCAATGAGCGCTTGCGCGATGCCAGGCGCAAGACCGGGATCGGCAGCAGTCGCGAACTGGCGCGGCTGGTGGCGGGACAGGAAAACTGTCCCAGAAAAACTGATCTATCTCCGCCCGGCTTCCGGGAAGACGCCGATGAACAGCCCGCACTCGCGGTGCGTCTCTGGCCGAAAGGAAAGATCGCCATGATTACTCTGATACCCCTCGCTGCCGGTCTCATGCTGGTTGCCACCGGCTCGCAACAGGTTGCGCAGGCACCGGCTGCACATTCGGCCGGTGCAATTGCCTCGCCGCTCATCGGCAAGTGGTCGCTCGACACAGCGCGTCTTCCGGCCGACGAGCGGCCTCGCAGCGTCATGATCGCGTTCAGGGTTTCGCCCGATCGGCAGTGGACGACGCAGGTCGAAATCGTCACGCCCGACGGCAGCCGGATGACCGCAGGCTCAACAGCGAAACTCGATGGCGTGGCCGTACCGATCTCCGGCAACATTCCGATCTACGATGCCGCATCGCTGCGTCAGCCGGCGCCTAACACGCTGGTGATGACACTCGGCAAGGAGGGCAGGCAGGTCGCAACGCGAGTCTACACCGTTGCCAAGGACGGCAAGTCGATGACCGAGACGATTGTCTGGGCCGACAAGAGCATGCCGGAGATGGAAACGACGCACTTCACCCGGGTCGGGTGACCGGCATTCGCTTGGCCGTCAGTCGCGTCTTAGCGCCCCCGGCTTGTGCGCCGCGCGCTTGCCCTCTTCGGTCTCGACGAGAAACTCGGGGTTGTCCTTTGACGCGGCGACCTTGTGGCCCTTGATCGTGGTTGGCTTCTCCAGTTTGCGCACCACCTTGCCATGGGCTTCGCCGCCATGGCTTTTCCACGAAACCTTGTCGCCTGCTTTCAATCCCTCGGCCATGTCCTGCTCATCCTCGTTGCATGTCGCATAAGGCAGCGGGCGAGGCGCGCGGCGGTTCCCCTCCATGCCCGCAAGTGCATGGCCCGAATGCCAAACGGCCCGCCGTTTCCGGCGGGCCGTCTCAGGGATGGCTATGGCAAACACGCGGTCAGGCCGCTTCGATCGCGCTCATGTCATCAGGATCGCGCAGCACGTAGCCACGGCCCCAGACGGTTTCGATGTAATTCTCGCCACCGCAGGCATGTGCCAGCTTCTTGCGGAGCTTGCAGATGAACACGTCGATGATCTTGAGTTCCGGTTCGTCCATGCCGCCATAAAGGTGGTTGAGGAACATTTCCTTGGTCAGCGTGGTGCCCTTGCGCAGCGAAAGCAGCTCGAGCATTGCGTATTCCTTGCCGGTCAGATGCACGCGGGCACCATCGACCTCGACCGTCTTGGCATCGAGGTTGACCGAAAGCTTGCCGGTGCGGATGACCGACTGCGAATGGCCCTTGGAGCGACGCACCACCGCATGGATGCGGGCGATCAGCTCTTCGCGGTGGAAGGGCTTGGTCACGTAATCGTCGGCGCCGAAGCCGAACGAGCGGACCTTGCTGTCCATTTCCGAAATGCCCGAAAGGATCAGGACCGGCGTCTGCACCTTGGCGACGCGGAGCTTCTTGAGCACGTCGTAGCCGTGCATGTCAGGCAGGTTGAGGTCGAGCAGGATGATGTCGTAATCATACAGCTTGCCGAGATCGAGGCCTTCTTCGCCAAGGTCGGTAGAGTAGACATTGAAGCCCTCGGTCGTGAGCATGAGCTCGATCGCCTTGGCCGTTGTAGGTTCGTCCTCGATCAGCAGTACGCGCATTGAACCGCCCCTCTATTGCCATGTCCCTGAGGCAATTAACCCGCCTTCAATTCGGGTTGCCCGCCATTAACCATAGGAGGAATGAACATGAAAGGTTAATTTGTTGTAAAGCGACGAAGCGGTTTCGCGCGGGTTAACGCCCAAGTCTCGGAAAAGTGATTCAATTCGGCGCAGCACTGATTCGATTTGGCACGAAAAGCCTTGATTTCCGGGTGTGCCGAAACGAATCACCCTGGCCGAAACGCATGCCGCAAGGTTAATGCCGAACGCGCGCCTTTGCCCAATGGCCGGGTTCGCAGGGCCGAATCAGGCCCCGGCTACACCAAGGCTCGAAGCAGCTTCACGCAGTTTGCGTGAGCTCGCACTGTCGTTGCGGAAGGCGGCAAGCCCCCTCTGCAAAGCCTCTGCCGCCTTCCGCGGTTCGCCCAGCTGCATGCGGCTGCGCAGCAGCATGATCCAGCGGTCGACATCGCCGGGATTGGCCTGAAGTTTCGCCTCCAGTCCATCCACCATGCCGCGAATCATGGCTTCCTGCTGACCCTTGGGCATCCTCTGGGCAGCTTTCATCTGCTCGCTGGTGGGGCCGGGAATTCCTGCCGCAGCCTTGTGCGGACCATCGGTAATCACGCCATTGGCAGGGGGCGCAAACTTTGCTTCGGCAAGGCGCTTCTCGACATCGATCTTGTACTTCTCGCCGACATTGCGAATTACCTCGCGAATGTCTTCGGCGTACGGGGCGTCAGCGGGCGTATCCTCGAGCAGGGCAAACCAGGCGTTGATGGCCTGCCTATGCCGACCGGCCAGGTCCATTGCCACCGCCTGGAAATAGCGCGCACGGGCATCCTTCGGGTCAAGCTTGATCGCCTTGTCGAACGCTGCCTTTGCGTCACGGGGCATCCGCCCCTCTTCCTTGCTGGCAAGCACGAGTGCCTCGCCCAGGAACGACCATGTTTCGGCATGATCTGGGTCGAGCTTCGTCGCCTTCTTCAGCGCGGTGGCAGCTTCGGCGTAGCGTTCGGTCTGGAAATAGGACCAGCCCAGCATCCGCCAGCCCTCGGCATCGTCCGGTTTCTCCGCCAGCTTTGCCTCGAGCTTGGCGATCACGTCATCCACCGAAGGCTGCTGGCTGGGGGCGGCGGGCGGTGGCACGGCCGGAGGAGGGGGCGTGTCCGGGCCGCGAAGCATGGCAACACCGCCAGCGCCCAGCGCGATCAGTCCTGCGGCAATCAGGGCATAGCGGCCGACGCGCGACGTCCCTTGCGCCGGATCACGCGGTGCAGGCTCCCGCGGGTCGCTGGCGGGCTGGGGATCGGTCATCGCTCACTCCTGTCGGGCACCATCCTCGGCGTCCGTGTTATGTGGCGCATATCGTGCCGGTAGGGTCGCTTGCAAGCGTCACCGGCGCACAACCCGCCTCCCACGTCCGGATGCGCAAATTGCGGGTGGCAATGCGCGGCGCATCGGCTAATGTCATGCCACAGGGGTCGCAAATCGGTTTTTTGAACAGGCAGGTGCGGGAACAGCGCCGTCGGTTCGCGATGCGGGGGACGCATACCGGTGGGCGAGGTTTTCAAGGTTGCGATCATCGGCTCGGGCCCGGCGGGCATGAGTGCTGCCGGCCGTGCGGCGCAGCTCGGCATGAGCCACGTGCTGCTTGAAAAGACCGATCACCTTTCGGACACGATCTACAAGTACCAGAAGGGCAAGCACGTGATGGCCACGCCATCGCAGCTTATCCTGCGATCGGATCAGGAGTTCGACGCGGGCAAGAAGGAAGACATCCTCGACAAGTGGAACCGCCGCACCGCCGAGCTCGGCGTGAACGTGAAGTACAATGCCGAGGTGAAATCCATCAAGGGAACCGGCGCCCCGATTCCCGGCTCGGTACAGAAGATTGTCACGAGAGCGCGCGACGGGTCGACCACCACGACCGAGCTCCAGCGCTTCGCACCCCCCTATGCCATCGAGCTGACCAACGGCGAGACGGTCATGGCAGAAACCGTGGTCCTTGCCATCGGCACGCAGGGCAACCCGAACCTCATGCGCTGCCCCGGCGGCGATCTGCCGCATGTGACCTACCAGCTGGACGATCCCTACGCCGTGCTCGACCAGCATATCGTTGTGGTCGGTACCGGTGACGCCGGGATCGAGAACGCGCGTGGCCTCGTCGAGGATCCGGCACAGGGCAACGTCGTCACGGTGCTCAACCGCAGTCCGAAATCGACCAACGTCCGCGAGAGCTTCGCCACCGCCAAGGAGCCCAATGCCAAGGCTCTGGTCGAGGATGACGCGGCAGGCAAGCTGACGATCCGCTACGAGACCGAGACCAAGTCGATCGAGCCCGGCTGGATCACCCTGTCGACCCGCGACGGCGAGGAGCGCATCCGCTGCGACCGCATCATCGCGCGTATCGGTTCGGCGCCACCGCGCGCTTTCGTGGAAGGCTGCGGCATCGAGTTCGCCAGTGCCGACCGCCTCGCCTTCCCGACGCTGTCACCACAGTTCGAATCGACGGCGCCCGGCATTTTCGTGATCGGCGCGCTGGCGGGCTATCCGCTGATCAAGCACTGCATGAACCAGGGCTACGATGTCGTCGAGTTCATCAACGGCAATACCGAACTGAAACCGGCGGACGAGCCACTGCTCGAAGCCAAGTTTGCAGGCTTGCCGGGTAACCGTTCGGTCAATGACTGGCTCGAGTTCCTGCGGACGAATGTCACGATCCTCGATGGCATGACCACGTTGCAGCTGCGCGAATTCATGCTCGATTCGGCCGCGCGCGCCTACGCTAAGGGCGAGACGATCTTCGAGAAGAACGATCCCGGGTCCTCCCTCTTCGCGATTGCCTCGGGCTCGGTTCACGTGCGGCTTGACCCCAACGATCCTACAAAGGTCGTGCCGATTCCCGCCGGCACGATCTTCGGCGAAGTCGGCCTGATTTCCGGGCGCAAGCGTGGCGCCACGATTGTGGCGGCGGAAGACACCATCTGCGTTGAGATCAGCCGCAACGCCGCGCTCAAGCTGCAAAGCCAGGTGCCGACAGCCAAGCGCGCGATAGAGCGCATCTCGACCGAACGTCAGATCCTCCAGATGTTCGGTTCCGGGCTGACGAGCGCCGACATTGCGGAAGTGGTCGAGACCTCGAAGATCCTGCAGGTGCGCGCCGGTGACGCGATCATCCGGGAAGGCGAGGAAGACAAGGACATCTTTGTCATCCGTGTCGGCTCAATGGTCGTGGAAAAGGAAGTTGGCGGCAAGCCGGTGTTCCTGTCCTACCTGCCGGCCGGTTCCTACGTAGGCGAAATGGCGCTGATCGATGGCGGGCGGCGCACGGCAACGGTGCGCGCTGCAATCAAGAGCGAGGTCATCAGAATCGATGGCGAGGCCTTCAGCCGCGTCCTTGCCGCCAAGCCCGCCCTGCTCGAACGCGCGCGCAAGGACATGGAAGTGCGCCGCGCCACGAATGCCTTCATCGAATCCAAGAAGGACAGCTTCTCGGGCGTGGTCGACCTCTATTCCGAACAGGCCAAGTTCCTCGTCAGCCAGGGGTTGGGCGAAGCGACCGACGTCCTGCTGATCGATGAACGGCTCTGCGTCGGCTGTGACAACTGCGAAAAGGCCTGCGCCGACAGTCATGACGGGCTCTCGCGCCTCGATCGCGAGGCAGGCAAGAGCTTTGCTCATCTCCACGTGCCGACATCGTGCCGCCACTGCGAACATCCGCATTGCATGGCGGATTGCCCGCCCAACGCGATCCATCGCGGACCTGATGGCGAGGTGTTCATCAACGATACCTGCATCGGCTGCGGCAATTGCCAGCGTAACTGCCCCTACGGCGTGATCCGCATGGACAAGGTGCCGCCAAAGAAGCCCTCGCTGCTGTCATGGCTGTTCTTCGGCTCGGGCCCGGGGCCGGGCGAGCCACCTTACAAGTGGTCGAAGAAGAACACCAAGTACACTGGCGATCCCGCAGTCGACGAACTGCTCGACCGCAAGAAAGCGATCAAGTGCGACATGTGCGCCGGGATCGAAGGCGGCCCGAGCTGCGTCCGCGCCTGCCCGACCGGCGCTGCCATCCGCGTATCGCCCGACGAATTCCTGACCGTCGCGCGGCTCGAGAACGAGGGGGTCTGAGCCGATGGCATCCGTTGCACCACGCAAGCGTACCGGCGCCACCCGCCAGCGCACATCCACGCACGAGGGCTTTCTTACGCACCGGAACCTGTTCTGGGGCAAGCTTTCGGCCCTGCTGGCGGTCGCTCTGATCGCCCTTTACATCTTCGTGCCGCTTCCGGGCACGCACTTCGGTTCAAGCTGGCTGGGCTATACGCTCGGCACGATCGGTGTGCTGCTGATCTTGTGGCTGACGATGCTCGGCATGCGCAAGCGCGCAATTACCCCGGGGCGCTGGAGCCTGAAGGGATGGACTTCAGCCCATGTCTACCTCGGCCTGTGCCTGACAGTGATCGGTACGCTCCATTCGGGCTTTCACCTTGGCTGGAACGTCCATACTCTGACCTGGGCGCTGATGCTGATCGTGATCGGATCGGGCATCTTCGGGATCTGGGTCTATGCCACGCTGCCGCAGGCGCTGTCAGCCAACCGCTATGACGAAGAAGGCGCGATCACCGAAAAGCAGATGATCGAAGCGCTGCGCTCGCTTGATCGCCAGATCCACGATGCTGCCCAGCCGCTCGACCCTGAAACGGCGACGCTCGTCGGCAAGAGCCTTGATGAAGATCCGTTCGCTGGCAGTTTCTGGAACCGCATCACCGGCAAATACCCCCGATGCGCCACGCGTAGCACGGCAGCGGAACTGCGGCGGCTGCGGGCCTATCGCCCGCGCATTGCCAACGATCCGCTCGACAAGATCGATGCCCTGCTGACGCGCAAGGAGGCGATGCTCGGTCGAATGCGACGGCACCTGAAGCTGAAATCCTGGCTGCAGGCATGGCTCTACATTCACGTGCCCGTGACATTTGCGCTGATCGCGGCGCTTTCCGCCCATATCGTCAGCGTCTTCTTCTACTGGTGAGCGCAAGATGAGCTTTCTAGTCCGTCAGATCGCGCTCAAGTCCAGTGGCGAGGAGATCGTCCGGCCGTCCACGGTCGAAGGCGATGTTCTCACCATCGGCCGTGATGCCGCATGCGACATCCACCTGCCCGACCTTGCCGTCGATCCGCGCCATGCACAGGTCACGCGCGCCGCGGACGGCAGCCTGATTATCGCCTCGATCGGAGCGCAGCCGTTCGAGGTCAACGGCCGCAGCACGACGCAATGTCCGCTGGATCCGCTGGCGGGCGCGGAACTGACCTTTGGTGGTCACCGCATTGCCGTTTCAGTTGATCCTGAGTCGGGGGCGGCAACCTTCACCGTTCGCCGCGTCGAGGCAGTTTCGGACTCGGCCGAGGACAAGGACATCGCCACCGTCTACACGCTCAAGGGCCTGCTGCCCGGCAAGCGCATGTCGGCGTGGACCTTTGCCATACTGGTCCTGGTTTCGTTCCTCGCCTTCCCGATCTACAGCTACATGACCTACAAGCCGCTGGCGATGCAGGAGAAGGCGCGCCGGCCCGATGGCTTCCATGCCGACCAGACGTGGTCCTCGGGGCCGTTGAGCCTTGCCCACAAGAACCTGGGTGGAGATTGCCAGGCCTGCCACACGCAGGCCTTTGTCGCGGTGACTGACAACGCATGCCTGACCTGCCACACCAAGGACGCGCACGATCACATCGCGGACAAGAGGAGGCTGCTGAAGGCGCGCGGCGAACCAACCGGCATGGCCGCGATCCAGCGTGCGGTGGCCAGTGCCTTCAATCGCCCGGCTGGCAGGTGTGTGGATTGTCACACCGAGCATGAGGGGGCGGATGCTATGCCGGCCACCCAGCAGAAGTTCTGCGCGGACTGCCACAACGGAATGAAGGGTCGCTTGCCGGACACGAAGATCGCCGATGCCGCCGATTTCGGAACGGCCCATCCCCAGTTCAAGCCGATGATCATCAGCGGCATGAACGGCAGGAAGCCCCTTTTCCAGCGTGCCAGCTGGACGCCGGGGCTGACCGAGAACAACGGCCTGAAGTTCACCCATGGCCAGCATCTGTCCAAGACCAACGGCATTGCGCAGATGGTGCGCCGCATGCCTGGACGCTTCGCCGCCGGCGATGCGCTGCAGTGCAAGGATTGCCACAAGGCCGATGCCACCGGCACCCGCTTCAAGCCGGTAGTGATGGAAGATTCCTGCCAGTCCTGCCATTCGTTGAGCTTCGACCAGGTCGGCGGCACCTTCCGAACCTTGCGGCATGGCGAGCCTGAACTGGTGGTCGCCGATCTGCGCGCATTCTATCGTGGCGGCGCTCCGGCGCGTCCGGCCAACCTGTCGGGCCTCGCTCGCCGCGTGCCGGGCGACGCTGCGCTGCGTTCCACTGCGGCCGACTATGCCCGCGCGGTGAGGTTCTATCCGACGCGCGCCGAACAGGCGGTGGCGCAAGTCTTCTCAAATGGCGGCATGTGCTACGATTGCCATACCGTCACGCGCGGCGGTTCTGCGGCAAGCGGGGGCTTTGCCGTCCAGCCGGTCGCACAGAACGATCGCTATTACCACAAGGGCTGGTTCGACCATAAGCCGCACAACAAGAGCGATTGCGCCGATTGCCACGTCAACGCCGTCACTTCGAAAAAGGCGAGCGATCTGCTCGTCCCGGGGATTGACGGGAAGGGCGGCTGCCGTTCCTGCCATGTCGGCGGCGAGGGAGCGAAGCTTGCATCCGTATCCGTGAAAGACCCGGTCGATTCCTCCTGCGCCATGTGCCACTCCTATCACATGGATGCGGGCGCTCCCTGGGCGCCCAAGAAAGACCGCAAGAAGGACGTGGCGCAAACCGTGGCCGTGGCTGAAAGGCCCCGTTTCCCGGTGAAGCTGCGCTAGCGCGCCGGAACGGGGGGAAGATGCTGATCGCACAGGTCACCGATATTCACCTGGGGTTCGAGCCTGACTCGCCCGGTGAATTCAACCGGCAGCGGCTTGACCGCGTGCTGGGTGAGCTGGCCGCGATGCAGCCGCGCCCGGATTTGCTGCTGGCGACCGGTGACCTGATCGATCGCGGCGACAAGGCCAGTTACGAACGCTTGCGCGAAGCCTTCTCGGGCCTGCCATTCCCGGTCCACTATGCGCTTGGCAACCATGATGAGCGTGCCACTTTCCGCGAGGTTTTCCCCGAGATCGCCTTTGACGGTGGCTTTCTCCAATATGTCGTGGAAGCTGGACCGCTACGCCTGATCGTGCTCGATACGCTCGAGGAAGGTCGCCACGGTGGAGCCTTCTGCGAGGCTCGGGCCGATTGGCTCAGAGCGCGGCTCGACGAGGCGCCAGAGGCGCGCACGCTGATCGTCCAGCACCACCCCCCGGTAGAGGTCGGCATTCCCTGGATGAACACCGATCCTGCCGAACCATGGGTCGAACGACTGGCGGCATGCCTGCGCGGCAGAAGCAACATCATCGGTATCGTCTGTGGCCATATCCATCGCGCCATCAGCACGGCGTGGGAGGGCACGATTGTCGCCACATGCCCGTCGACGGCGCCGCAAGTCGCGCTGGACCTGCGCCCGATCGATCCAGATTGCCCGGATGAGCGCAACCTGATCATTGCCGATCCACCGGGTTATGCGCTGCACTGGTTCAACGGCCGTGAACTGGTGACGCACTGGGACACGGCAGAGGACCATCAGGTTCTCGCGCGCTATGATGCCAACCTGCAGGGCATGATCCAGCACATGCTGGCCGAGCGTCCCGGCGCTTGAGCGCCTAGCGGACCGCCGCCAGCGCTTTCTGGCGCCGCCGTTGCACCGAACTGCCGAGCCCAATTGCCTCGCGATACTTCGCCACGGTGCGCCTGGCGAGGTCGAAACCCTTGGCTTTCAAGAGATCGACAAGGGCATCGTCCGAAAGGATCGCCTTGGGATCTTCGGCATCGATCAATTGCCGGATCGCGGCCTTGACCGCTTCGGCCGAAGCGCCTTCGCCGTCCGAAGAGCCTACGCCGGATGTGAAGAAATACTTCAGCTCGAATGTGCCACGCTCGCAATGCAGGTACTTGTTCGAGGTGACGCGGCTGACAGTCGATTCGTGCATCGAGATCGCTTCGGCCACGGTCTTGAGCGTGAGCGGGCGCAAGTGCGCCACGCCATGCCGGAAGAAGCCGTCCTGTTGCTTTACCAGTTCCGATGCCACCTTGAGGATCGTCTTCTGGCGCTGGTCGAGCGCTTTCAGCAGCCAGTTGGCGTCCGCCAGCTTGTCGCCCAACCAAGCCTTGGCGTCCTTGCTGATGCAGGCCCCTCGCATCTCGACATAGTAGCTGCGGTTGACGACCAGGCGCGGCAGGGTCGCCTGGTTGAGCGCGATGTTCCACCCGTCCCTTGTCGCGCGTACCAGGATGTCCGGCACGACGGCTTCTGCAGCGCCACCACCGAAGCGCAGGCCGGGACGGGGATCGTAGCTGCGCAACTCGGCCAGCATGTCGGCGAAATCTTCGTCATCGACCTGGCACAACCGCTTGAGCCGCGCGATCTCGCCGCGCGCGACGAGGTCCAGGTTGTCTATCAGCCGGGCCATGCAGGGATCGTAGCGATCGGCCTCCTTGGCTTGCAGCGCGATGCACTCGGCAAGGTTGCGCGCGCCGACGCCAGTGGGGTCGAGCGTCTGCACCAGCGTCAATGCGCGTTCGACGACGACGAGTGAAAGCCCGAGCGCTTCGGCAATTTCGCCAAGTGGAATGCCGATGTAGCCTGCCTCGTCCAGCTGATCGATCAGCCAGCGTGCGACGAACAGCATTTGCGGGTCCGAAGTGATCGCGCCAATCTGTGCATGCAGATGCTCGGCCAGCGTCTGCTCAAAGCGGCCATGCTCGTCGATATCCGGGCCTTCGCCGCCTGCCGATAAGTCGCGCGAGGAGGAAAGCTCGAATTCGCCAGCATCGCCAGTGTCGCGGTCGCGGTCGAGCGCGGAGACGTCGATGTCGAGAGGTCGATCTTCCTCGACCCGACCTTCAAAGACCAGCTGGTCAACCGGCGAGGATTCCAGATGCGTCCGCCGCAGCTCCTCGGGCAGGGTCTCCACCGGTTCTGTTGGAGAAGGCTCGCCAATCTCCAACAGCGGATTGGCTTCGAGCGCCTCGCCGATGAAGGTTTCCACCTCGAGGTTCGATAACGCCAGCAGCTTGATCGCCTGCTGGAGTTGCGGCGTCATCACCAGCGACTGGGTCTGCCTGATGTCCAGCCGAGGCCCGAGCGCCATCTCTCAGACTCCCCCCGAGTCCCGCATCAGTTGCCGCTCTGCCTCACAGGGTGAAACCCTCGCCCAGATAAAGCCTGCGGACGTTGGCGTCGGCAACAAGCGCTTCGGGGCTGCCTGCAAAAAGTACCTGCCCGCCGTAGATGATGCAGGCGCGATCCACGATATCGAGTGTTTCGCGCACGTTGTGGTCGGTGATCAGGACGCCGATACCGCGCCCCTTGAGGTCCTTTACCAGATGGCGGATGTCGCTGATCGAAAGCGGGTCGATCCCGGCGAAGGGCTCGTCCAGCAGGATGATCGACGGGCGCGCCGCCAAGGCGCGGGCGATCTCGCAGCGCCTGCGCTCCCCGCCTGAAAGCGCCATGGCCGGGCTGGAGCGCAGCCGGGTCAGCCCGAATTCGTCGAGCAGACGTTCAAGCTCGGAGTCGCGGGTCGCCTTGTCCGGCTCGATCAGTTCGAGCACGGTTGAAATGTTCTGCTCGACAGTCATGCCGCGGAAAATCGAGGTTTCCTGCGGCAGGTACCCGAGGCCGAGGATCGAGCGCCGGTACATCGGCAGCTTGGTGATATCGACACCATCGAGCAGGATGCGGCCCGAATCAGGGCGCACGAGACCCATGATCGAATAGAAGCAGGTGGTCTTTCCCGCGCCGTTGGGGCCCAGCAGGCCCAGCACTTCGCCCTTGCCAACGGAAAGGGAGATGTCGGTGAGAACCGCGCGCTTGTCATAGGATTTGGCGATCGACACGACTTCGAGCCCGCCCTGCGGGATCGGCGGGGCGGCATTCGCGGGTGCGGCAGTCTTTTCGATCACGGTCATCGCTTCGGCTCTGCAGTTTCAGGCGCTTGGCTCTTCCATTAACGCCTCATCGCGATGCGGCAAACCCCGCGCCGCGCATTTGGCAGGATTTATGCATGGTCTGCCTTGTCGAGACGTGAACGCGCAAGGCGTGCCTCGGCGGAACACTCCAGATTGGAATTGATCTTGCAGGTTCGCCTGCCGCATGATCTACTGCTTTCGGAGCAGGGTAGCACAAGGAACGGAGCCATGAACAAGGCCCTCCATTCGCAGGCGGCAAAGTCCGCGGCGATCGACTGGCGCAAGAAGATGAGCAACAACGTTGCCTACGGGCTGCTGGTCTACACCGCGTTGCAGATCTTCGTCACCATGCACGAGCTGCAGGACCAGAGCGCCTCGATCCTTCCAGTCTTCGTGCTGGTGGTGCTGGTTGCGGCCATCATCCCGCTGTTCCGCCATTTCGAGCGCCGCTGGGAGCATCTGAGCGACGACCAGGCGCATGACATGGCGTTCGCCGCGGCATTCAAGCGAGACCAGATCAGGGTCTGGGCGCTTGCGGCGCTGTTGCCATTCCTGATTACTGGCATCTTCAAGGCGCTTGCCGCATTCTTCTGAACCGAAGTCGGCTTCCTGACCTATAGATTGCCCCCGCCCGTTGAGGGCGCTAGACCCCGCAGCCTTCCCGCTTGCGAAAAGGTCTGTTCATGCTGTCACCCGCCGAAGCCCAGGAGCGCTGCGAAGCGCTGATCGCGCGTGCGCGCCGTGCCGGGGCCGATGCGGGCGATGCCGTCTACCTTGGCAACTCTTCGGAATCGGTCTCGGTCCGTCTTGGCGCGCTCGAGGATGTGGAACGGTCCGAGTCCGAAAACATCGGCCTGCGCGTCTTTGTCGGCGGAGCATCGGCCTCGATCGGCTCAACCGATCTAGGCGACGCTGCGCTCGATGAACTGGCCAGCCGGGCCGTTGCCATGGCAAGGCTCGCTCCGGCAGACCCGTTTGCAGGTCTCGCCCCCGAAGAACTCTTGCTGCAGGGTCTCGCCCCCGACCTAGATCTTGATGACGGGACCGAACCCAGCCCCGCAGACCTTCGCCGCCTCGCCGAAGAAGCCGAAGAAGCCGCCCGCGCCATCCCCGGGGTGACCAACAGCGAGGGCGGCGGGGCCAGCGCTGGCCGCGGGCTGTTCGCACTGGCCACCAGCCACGGCTTCTCCGGTGCCTATGCCGCCTCCAGCCACAGCATCTCGGCAAGTGTCGTCGCTGGCGAAGGCGGCAACATGCAGCGCGACTACTCCTGGCGCAGCACCCGCTATGCCGCGGACCTCAAAGGCCCTGCCGACATCGGTCGCGAAGCGGGTGAGAGGGCCGTACGCCGCCTGAATCCAGGACGGGTCAAGTCCGGCCCGATGCCGGTCGTGTTCGACCCGCGCGTCGCCAATTCGTTGGTCGGCCATCTGCTGGGAGCAATGAGCGGAGCCTCGATTGCCCGTCGCGCCAGCTTCCTGCTCGATCGCGATGGCCAGAAGTTGTTCGACAGTGCGATCACCATCTCGGACAATCCGCTGGCGCTACGCGGTATGCGCTCGCGCCCGTTCGATGGCGAAGGACTGCCCACCGCACCGCGCAAGCTGATCGATGCAGGGCGACTGACCGGCTGGCTCATGGATTCGGCCGCAGCACGCCAGCTGGGTGCAATGCCGACCGGCCATGCCTCGCGCGGGTCTTCGGGCGCGCCGCACGTGACGTCCAGCAATGTCGTGCTAGAAGCCGGCACCGTCACGCCAGCCCAGCTGATGGCCGACATTGCCGATGGCGTTTATGTTACCGAACTGATCGGGCAGGGCGTCAACGGCGTAACTGGCGACTACAGCCGTGGGGCTTCGGGCTTCCACATCGTGAATGGCGAACTGGCGGGGCCAATTGCAGAATTTACGGTGGCGGGGAATCTCATCGATATGTTCGCTGCATTGACCGCAGCTGACGACCTCGACGTTTATCGCGGCATCGATACGCCAACCCTGCGTGTCGACGGCATGAGCGTGGCGGGCGATTGAAACGAGAGAGGGCGCAAGGTCGGCAGACCCCGCGCCCTCCATCTTGCGCAAGCTTGTAAAGCTCAGCCCTTGGCCGACTTTGCGCGTTCGATCGCTTCGATCGTGATGCGCCTTGCATCATCGGCACCACCCCAGGTGCCAACGCGTACCCACTTGTCCTTTTCCAGGTCCTTGTAGTGGGTGAAGAAGTGCTCGATCTGCTGCATGACGATCTCGGGCAGGTCTTCGCGTTCCTTCACGTCCGAATAATACGGGAAGGTTGAATCGACCGGAACGCAAACCAGCTTTTCGTCGCCGCCATGTTCGTCCTCGAGGTTGAGTACGGCGATTGGACGGGCGCGGACGACGGAGCCGGCGAGGAACGGCGAGCGCGCGATCACCAGTGCGTCGAGCGGATCGCCATCGGGTGAAAGGGTGTGCGGCACGAAGCCGTAGTTGGCAGGATAGCGCATCGGCGTGTGCAGGATGCGGTCGACGAACAACGCGCCCGATGCCTTGTCGAATTCGTACTTGACCGGCTCGCCGCCGACGGGAACCTCGATGATGACGTTGAGGCTTTCCGGCGGATTGTCACCGGTGGGAATCATGTCGATGCGCATCTTTGGCCCTGTTCATTGGGTGGAGAGAATGCGCCGCCACTAGCGAAGCCGCTTTTGCACCGCAACAAGACTTATGGCGAAACCCCTATCCTAGGGCGTTTATGGTGAAGGCAATTACGCCGATGTTGAACACGGACGCCGCGAACGAGTGCAGCGTGGCAATGCGGCGCACCGTCTTGCTGGTGATCTCGGTGTCCGATGTCTGGAAAGTCATGCCGAGCGTGAAGCTGAAATAGGCAAAGTCCAGGTAGTCGGGCGTCTTCGTGCCCGGAAAGTCGATCCCACCGGCGTCCTTGCCATCGCGGCTGGTGTAGAACAGGTGCGCATAGTGCAGGGCATAGACCGAGTTGGCGAACAGCCAGGTCAGCAGCAGCGTGCCGACGAGCTTGACCTGGCCAACCGGTCTCCGCCCGAGGCGCGTGGCAGCTCGCCGGAAATGGCGGCAAGGACCACCATGGTCACGATCGTGGTGATCGCTAGCACGAGCACACGATTGGCATCGTTCGCCGTGGCGTGGGCGCGCATCTGCGTTACGTCGCTGTCCCGCAGCAGCGGCAGCAAGGAAAGCAGGAAGACGCCTGCTGCAAGATCGAAACTCAATGCTGCCGCGTCGGCAATCTGCTTTGCGCCGGGGATCTGCAAGTAGCCGCAGAAAGCGGCCAGGAGCAGGACAAGAAACAGGACGAAGCGCGGCGGCGCCAGCCGGTTGCCCAGCGTGACGCCGCCACGGCTCACAGGCTTACTTTTTCTTCGCCGCAGCCGCGCCCGGACGCTTCGGCGTCAGCAGCAGGTCGAGGCCGGTGGGCGCCTTGCCCGGTGCAACACGTTCGAGCCAAGGGTAGCGCAGGCCATCCTTGTAATCGATCTTCACCGTTTCGAACCGGTTGCCGCGCTTGACCAGCAGTTCGAGGGGCTGACCCTTTTCGCCCTTTGCCGCAGTGACCGCCTTTTTCATGTCATCAGCACTGTAGGCCGTGCCATTGATTGCCATGATCTGCGTGCCGGTCACGATGCCGGCGTTGAACGCCGGACTGTCCCAGCGGGTGCCGGTAACCTTGCCGTCCTTGTCAAGCGAGATGCCGACCGAGTTGGCAAGGCTCAGGCCCTTCCCGAAGTCCATTGCGGCCTTCATGTAGGGGTTCGGCTCCTCCTTCCAGACAAGCTTGTAGCCCCCCTTCTCGATTCCGTTCAGCGGCGCGGGCTGGCCCGGCTGATTGATGCGGGTGTCGATCAGCTTGGCCCAGTCATAGGGGTAGAGCGCGTTCAGCTTGGTCACGATCTCGTCCACCTCGAACGGGATCTGGCCATAGTCGCCCGGATTCATGCCGAAGAACGCCTTGGCGAAATCGTCGATCGACTTCTTGCCGCCGGTGCCTTCGCGCAGGATCTGGTCGATCTCAAGCCAGACCAGCGCGCCTTCGGTGTAGTAGTCTTCATTGCGGGCGAGCGAGGAGTAAGGCTTGGGCTTGCGCGAGGCGAAGACAGGATCGAAGCCTGTATCCTCGACCGAGCGCCAGTCACGACCCGGCTGCTGAGTATAGCCGCCGGCCCACGCTGCCAGCATGCCGAGCACCGTATCCTTGCCCTGCATGCCCGAACGCGCGGCAAGAACTGCCCCCCAGAACTGGTCCTGGCCTTCGTAGGTCCACAGCAGGTCACCCTGCATCGGCTGACGATAATCGGGCGTCCACAGGCGCGCCGGGCGGCGGAATTTGCCTGACCACGAGTGTGCATATTCGTGCGGCAGCAGGTTGCGGTCCCATTCCTGCTTGGCCCACTCCGTAAAGGCTTCCGGCTCCAGCTGGTTCTCGCTTGACCGGTGATGCTCGAGGCCGATGCCGCCGATCTTGTCGGACAGGGCGAGGAGGAACTCGTAATGGTCAAAGTGGTTGGCGCCGAATGCCAGCTTCGCTTCCTGTACCAGGGCGCTGTGGGCAGCAATGTGTTCCGGCTTGGCTTCGAGCTGCTCAGGCTTGTCGGCCACGACGTTGAGCGTGACGTTCTGCCCGAGGTCCCACTTCTTGAAGTACTTGCCGGCGAAGATCGGCGAATCGACCAGCGTCTCGTAGTCGGTTTCGGCCCAGGTCACGCGGTTGCCGCTCATGCTCATTCCGTCGAGAGCGGTGGCGGGCGTCCAGCCTTGCGGCAGGGTTACGGTGGGCTTCACACGGATGCGGCGCACGTAGTGGCCTGCCGGATAAAGGCTCATCTTCTCCCACTGCAGGTTGAGCATTTCGGGCGTCATCGTGATGCGCCCTTCGGCGCTTTGCAGCGGCGAGGTGTGGATCAGCTTGGCGACGACTTCCTTGGCGCCGGCCGGCAGCATGACGTGGAAGGCATAGACCTCGACCCGGTCACGCTTCCATTCTACCGGCTTGCCATCGACGAAGAACTGCACGCCGACCAGTTCGGCCAAGGGACCGCGCGGGCCATGGTTGCCAGGCAGCCACTGCGGGTAGAGCAGGATCACTTCCTTCGCGCCCGAGGCAACGGGGATGGTCTGCGTGACCTTGTAGGCACCGCGCGCCACGTCGCTCGCGTCGATATCGAGCGTCATCACGCCGGGATAGGCCACGTCCTGTGCGTCCGGCACGGTCTGCTGGATCGGCACGGCCATGGGCGCAGAATTTGCCGCAAGAGCCTGAGTTGATACGGAAAGGGCGAGGAGGAGCGGGGCTGCCGCGAGCGTCGTCTTCATGGACCGGTTAATGGCGCGAAGCCGTCACATTCGCAACCATTGTCGCCCACCTTTTTCTGACCGCTTTCCGTTTTCGCGCTTTCGGGCTAATCGCGCGCTCCATGAGCACACAGACACCGCAGGCCATCCGTGGCACCCAGGACATCTTCGGCCCCGACGCCGAGGCCTTTGCCTTCGTCGTCGAGACGTTCGAGCGCGTGCGCAAGCTCTACCGCTTCCGCCGCGTGGAAATGCCGGTGTTTGAAAAGACGGCCGTTTTCAGCCGCTCGCTGGGCGAGACGACCGACGTCGTCTCGAAAGAAATGTATTCGTTCGAGGATCGCGGTGGGGAATCCCTGACGCTGCGTCCCGAATTCACCGCCGGCATCGCCCGCGCCTACCTCACCGATGGCTGGCAGCAATACGCGCCGCTCAAGGTCGCCACGCACGGCCCGCTGTTCCGCTATGAACGCCCTCAGAAGGGCCGCTACCGCCAGTTTCACCAGATCGACGCCGAGGTGATCGGCGCGGGTGAGCCGCAGGCGGACGTCGAACTTCTCGTCATGGCCGACCAGCTCCTCAAGGAACTGGGCATTGCGGACGGTGTGACGCTGCAGCTGAACACGCTGGGCGATGGCGCCAGCCGCGAGGCTTGGCGCACGGCGCTGATCGACTACTTCCGCGCCGTGAAGGGCGAGCTGTCCGAGGACTCGCAGGACCGCCTCGAACGCAACCCCTTGCGCATCCTCGATAGCAAGGACCCGCGCGACAAGCCGTTCACCGCCGACGCGCCGAGGATCGACGATTTCCTTAGTGCCGAGGCGCAGGACTTCTTCGCGAAGGTCACCTCAGGTCTCGATGCCGCGGGCGTCGCATGGACCCGCGCTCCGGCGCTGGTGCGCGGCCTTGACTACTACCGCCACACCGCGTTCGAGTTCGTGACCGACCGCCTGGGCGCGCAGGGCACCGTCCTTGGAGGCGGCCGCTATGATGGCCTGATGGAGGCGCTGGGCGGTTCAGCGACGCCTGCTGTCGGCTGGGCTGCGGGGATCGAGCGACTGGCGATGCTGGTGGGCGAGAAGGGCGAGGCCAAGGCCGACGTAATCGTCGTGGTCGAGGACGACGCGCTGCTGACCAGCGGAATTGCGCAGGCTTCGCGATTGCGCCGGGAAGGTGTCTCCGCAGAACTCGTGGCGTCTGGCTCTGCGCGCAAGCGGTTCGACAAGGCGGTCAAGATGGGAGCTAACGCTATACTCGCGCTCGCGATGCGCGATGGGACACCAAGCATGAGGTTCCGCGCGGAAAATGAGGCGCTTACTGCCTTGAACGAGCGACTGGCGGCCTTGGTCGCCGACTTCAGCGGCAAGTGACCATGCATTACTCCGCCGCCCCGGGCCTGACCCGGGGTCCCGCTGTTCTTCTTGCGGCGCTTCACCAAGAAGCGGGATCCCGGGCCAGGGCCGGGATGACGAAGTGTGGGGGGAGTGGATGTCGGTAAGCGAAGCCCGTCTTGCCCAGATCGCCAACCGCTTTGCCGAGCTCGAGGCGCGGCTGGCTTCGGGCACGCTGGAAGGCCCGGAGTTCATCGCCGCCAGCCGCGACTATGCCGAACTGGAGCCGGTTGCCCGTGTCGCCCGCGAGATCGCGGACATGCGCGCCGAACTGTTGAGCCTTGCCGCGCTTGACGATCCCGACATGCGCGAGCTGGCGGACGAGGAGCTCCGCCGGATCAACGCCGAATTGCCTGAGGCCGAACACCGCCTCGCCCTCGCCATGCTGCCGCGCGATGCGGCGGACAGCCGCCCGGCCATGCTGGAAATACGCGCTGGCACCGGCGGCGACGAGGCCGCGCTCTTCGCTGCGGACCTCTACCGCATGTACGAACGATATGCCGCCGAGCAGGGCTGGCGGGTCGAGGTCGTCTCGGTCAACGCCAATGATCTCGGCGGCTACAAGGAAGTGGTCGCCAACGTCACGGGCAGCGGGGTCTTCGCCAAGCTCAAGTTCGAAAGCGGCGTGCACCGGGTGCAACGCGTGCCGGTGACGGAGAGTGGTGGCCGCATCCACACGTCTGCCGCGACGGTCGCCGTGTTGCCCGAACCGGACGAAGTGGACATTCGCATCGAGGACAAGGATCTCAAGATCGACGTCTACCGGGCGAGCGGCGCAGGCGGCCAGCACGTCAACACCACCGATTCCGCCGTGCGCATCACCCACGTGCCCACCGGCACGATCGTCACCTGTCAGGACGGGCGCAGCCAGCACAAGAACAAGGACAAGGCAATGCAGGTCCTGCGCGCCCGCCTGTTCGAGGCGCAGCGCGATGCTGCCCAGGGCGAAGAGGCCGAGGCGCGCAAGGCGATGGTCGGATCGGGGGACCGCTCCGAGCGCATCCGCACCTACAATTTCCCGCAAGGTCGCGTGACGGACCATCGCATCAACCTGACGCTGCACCGCCTGCCCGAAATCCTCGAGGGCCCTGGCCTTGCCGAACTGATCGATGCGCTGATCGCCGAGGACCAGGCCAAGCGGCTGGCGGCGATGGATGGGTAACAGCGCCAAGTGAAGGTTGCCGAGGCCCTGCGCGCCGCCGCCGACCGGCTTTCCGCTACATCGGACACGGCCCGCCTCGATGCCGAAGTGCTGATGGCGCATGCGCTGGGCTGTTCGCGGACCGATCTGCTGCTGCGGCACATGGCGGCGGCGGTGCCCGATGGCTTCGATGCGCTGGTCGAGCGGCGGACGGGCCATGAGCCGGTTGCTTATATTACCGGCACTGCCGAGTTCTATGGCATCGAGCTTGCCGTAAGCCCCGCCGTCCTGATCCCGCGCGGCGATACCGAAACGCTGATCGAGGCGGCACGTGAGGCGTTTGCCGGCGAGGCGCCACCCGAGCGAATTCTCGATCTCGGAACAGGCTCGGGCGCTCTGCTGCTGGCGGCGCTGTCGCTATGGCCGGACGCCGAAGGCATCGCGATCGAGCGCTCTCCCGAAGCATCGGCGGTGGCGAAAGCGAACGCCAGACGCCATGCGCCGTCTGCGCGAATCCTCGAAGGCGACTGGACACAGACGGATTGGGCGCAGGGACTGGGCAGGTTTGACCTGGTCCTCTCGAACCCGCCTTATGTCGAGGAACACGCGAATCTCGATGCATCGGTCCGCCAGTACGAGCCAGCATCCGCGCTGTTTTCCGGCCTCGACGGGCTGGACGATTACCGCATTCTGGTGCCGCAGCTTCCTGCCCTCCTCACCGCGCGGGGTATTGCCTTGGTCGAGATAGGCTGGACACAAGCCGACGCCGTTACAGACATCGCGCGCGGGGCCGGGATGTCTGCGCGGGTCCATTGCGATCTGGCAGGGCGAAAAAGGGCGGTCGAAATGGCGGTTTCTGCCAATATTCCTCTTGGCAAGGGACCTGCGGATCACTAATTGTGTTCCTAGGCAGGGGACGGACGAAGGCTTCCCGTCCCGGCCAAATCCACCATTTGCAGGGAATATCGACCAAAGGGGCCGAGACGAGCGCAGATGCTGGGAACCCCGATTCGCATGACGCGAACCGGTGGCGGAGGGTTGCGCGGCATTACGGGTTGCTCAAGCTTTACGAGAGGCCGCCCCATTTAAGGAAGTGCCTGAGTTGAATAACAATCGTGGTAACAACCGCCGTCGCGGTCGGGGCAACAACAATCGCCCCCAGAACGGTGGTCAGCAGCTCAACCGGATCGACAGCCGTGCGCGGGGCAATGCGCCCCAGATGCTGGAGAAGTATCGCAAGCTCGCGCAGGACGCCCACCTGAATGGCGACCGCGTGCAGGCCGAATACTATCTGCAATTTGCCGACCACTATTTCCGCGTGATCGCCGACACCCGCCTCCGTCAGGAAGAGCAGCGCGCCCGCCAGAACGGCGGCGAGCGCTGGCAGGATCAGGACACCGAGGAAGGCGCGGACGAATTCAGCGTCGAAGGTGATTTTCCCGCGTTCGACCGTCCGGTTTCCACGCGGCGCGAGCGTGAAGACCGCGAAGATCGTGGTGAACGTCAGGATCGGGGCGAACGCCAGGACCGTGGTGACCGCTATGAAGGTCGCCGCGATCGCGAGGACCGCCCCCGTGACGACCGCCCCCGTGACGACCGCCAACGTGACGATCGGCCCCGTGAGGATCGCCAGCGTGAAGAGCGCCCCCGTGAAGACCGGCAGCGCGACGATCGCGGTTCCGAAGAGCGCGGCACGCGTCGTGAGGGCGCCCGCCGGTTCGAGCGCAATCGCAGCCGCGATGCCGATGCGGAAGCGGTACCTGCCGAGGCTCTGCCTGGCGAAGGTGTTCCGGCCATCGAGGGTGAGCCGATTGCCGATGCCAACGACAATCCGTTCGTGACCCGGGCTACACGTGGGCTTCGCCCGCGCACCGAGCGGCGTCCGCGCGGCGCCAAGGCTGAGGCTGACGAAGCACCGGCGACGCTGGATGCCTCGTTCCTGCCGCCGTCGATCAGCGCCAAGGCCGAGGCCGAGCCCGCTCCGGTAGCAGCACCGGCCCCAGAACCCATTGCCCCCGAGTCCGTTGCCGAAGAGGCCACTGCTCCTGCACCCAAGAAGCGCGGCCGTCCGCGCAAGACTCCGGTCGCCGAAGCGACCGAGCCTGCAGAGGGTTGATTGGTGACGCCGGGATGGGCCGCTTGCGGTCTCTCCCGGCGCACCCCATAGCAGGAAGGCATGACAGCTTCCCGCTTTTCCTCCCGCTTTCGGCCTCGCCTTCCATCGTGTGACAGCCTGCTGACAATTGCCGCTGGTGGCCTTGCTGCCTGCGGTTTTCAGCCGTTGGGCCTGTGGCCGCTGACGCTGGCTGCCCTCGCGTTCCTGATCCACCGCCTCCATGTGGTAAAGACCTGGCGGCAGGCATTGCTCATCGGATGGCTGTTCGGCGTCGGGCATTTCACCGTTGGCAATGGCTGGATCGCCACGGCTTTCACCTATCAGGCGGAAATGCCAACCTGGCTTGGCTGGATCGCGGTATTCCTGCTCGCGCTCTACCTCGCGGTATTCCCGGCCTTGGCAACGTGGGGTGGCTGGTGGCTGGCAAACACCCGCAGGGCCATGCTCTTGCCGGCCTTTGCCGCGGCGTGGATCGTGTCTGAATGGCTGCGCTCGTCGGTTTTCACCGGGTTTGCGTGGAACCCGCTGGCGATGGTGACACTGGGCGGTTTCGAGCGCCCCGGGCTCGCCCTCGCTGCACAATGGTTGGGAACTTACGCCCTGTCCGGGCTTGTCGTCCTGCTGGCCGGATGGTGGCTCTTTGCGCTCCGGTCCTTCCGAAAGGGGCAAAGGTGGGCTGCGGGTGCCTACTTGCTCGGCCCTGCTGTGCTCATGGTTCTGCCACTTCATGGCGAGCGGCTTGAAGGGACCTTGCCGTTTACGCTGGTCCAGCCGGATGTGCGCCAGGACCTGCTCAACGATCCCGCCAATTTCGAGAATCAGTTCCAGAAGACGGCGAGGCTCTCTCTGACTCGCAAGCCCGGCGAGAACCGCCTTTTGCTCTGGCCTGAAAGCGGCGTGCCGGACTTTCTGCGCGAGGGCTATTCCCAGTTCTGGTACGACGAGACGACTTATGCCGGCGACCCGGTGCTGGCGCGAGAGCGGCTCGGCAAGGTCGCCGGCAAAGGTGGCCTGCTGCTGACCGGAACGACCGATCTTGCCATGGAGGGGCGCAAGGTGGCGGGCGCCTGGAATGTGGTGACGGCGCTTGATTCTGACGGGGCCATCAAGGGTTCGTACGCCAAGGCGCATCTCGTTCCTTATGGCGAGTACCTGCCGATGCGCTCACTCCTCGAACCGCTGGGTCTGTCGCGACTGGTTGCGGGCAGCCTTGATTTCTTCGCCGGGCCTGGGCCTCGCACACTCGATCTGGGCCGATATGGCAAGGCCGGGGTGCAGATCTGCTACGAGATCATCTTCTCGGGACAGGTGGTGGATCGCGCGCATCGGCCGGATTACCTGTTCAATCCGTCCAATGATGGCTGGTTCGGCGCCTGGGGGCCGCCGCAGCATCTGGCGCAGGCGCGGATGCGCGCAATAGAGGAGGGGTTGCCGGTCTTGCGGGCAACCACGACCGGCATAAGCGCGGTCGTGGATGCCGATGGCGTCGTCCGTCAGTTCGTGCCGCAACATCGCGCCGGCCGGTTGGACGGCGTGATCCCTCCGGCCCATGCGGCGACACTGTTTGCGCGCACCGGGAACATGCTCGCCCTTTTGTGGGCAGTAGCGCTTCTTTTCGTTGCACTGGTTGCAAGTGCCACGCGGAAACGCTAAGCGGGCAGGGACATAAAGCTTTCTTTATATCGCTTGTCTCAAGCACAGGCCCTCTTGGCATAGGACTCTCGATGCGCACCGATTACCTGTTCACTTCCGAATCCGTATCCGAAGGCCATCCGGACAAGGTTTCCGACCAGATTAGCGACGCGATCGTCGACCTGTTCCTGTCCAAGGATCCCGAAGCGCGCATCGCCTGCGAAACCCTGACCACCACGCAGCTTGTCGTTCTTGCCGGCGAAATCCGCTGCAAGGGCGTGTATGAGAACGGTGAATGGGCTCCGGGCGCGCAGGAAGAGATCGAGCGGACCGTGCGCGAGACGGTCAAGCGCATCGGCTATGCGCAGGACGGCTTCCACTGGGAGAAGTTCGAGTTCATCAACCGCCTGCATGGCCAGTCGGCCCACATCGCGCAGGGCGTCGATGCTGGCGAGAACAAGGACGAGGGCGCGGGCGACCAGGGCATCATGTTCGGCTATGCCACGGATGAAACGCCGGGCCTGATGCCGGCGACGCTCTACTACAGCCACAAGATTCTCGAACGCATGGCCGCCGATCGCCATTCCGGCGCCGCGCCGTTCCTCGAACCCGACGCCAAGAGCCAGGTCACGCTGCGCTATGAAGGCTCGCTGCCGGTTGCGGCCACCGCCATCGTCGTCTCGACGCAACACAAGGCAGGCTACGACGAGAACGACCCGGCCAAGCAGGCCGAACTCGAAGTTTACGTGAAGAGCGTGATTGCCGACGTGATCCCGCCGGTGCTGCTGCGCGAAACCGAATACTTCATCAACCCGACCGGCAGCTTCGAGATCGGCGGTCCTGACGGCGATGCTGGTCTGACGGGCCGCAAGATCATCGTCGACACCTATGGCGGTGCGGCTCCCCACGGCGGCGGCGCATTCTCGGGCAAGGACCCGACCAAGGTTGACCGTTCGGCTGCTTACATCACCCGCTACCTCGCCAAGAACGTGGTTGCCGCCGGCCTTGCCACGCGCTGCACCATCCAGATCGCCTATGCCATCGGCGTGTCGAAGCCGCTGTCGCTCTATGTCGACACGCACGAGACGGGCACCGTCGGCGACGACAAGATCGAGCAGGCGATCCTGGGTATTGCCAAGCTCGGGGGCCTGACCCCGCGCGCGATCCGCACGCACCTGGGGCTCAACAAGCCGATTTACCAGCCGACCGCAGCCTATGGCCATTTCGGTCGCAAGGCCGAAGGCGACTTCTTCCCCTGGGAGCGCACCGACCTCGTCGACGATCTCAAGGCGGCGCTTGCCTGAAGTGTCGGCCGGGGGAGCTGCTGACGGCTCCCCCGCCTGTCAGAACTGGCCCTTCCTCGGCCCGAGATAGCCGAACAGGAAGGCGCCGACCTTCCGCATCTGGATCTCTTCCGCGCCTTCGGTGATGCGGTAGCGGCGGTGATGCCGGAATATGTGCTCGAACGGCTTGTGGCGCGAATAGCCGATGCCCCCGTGGACCTGCATGGCACGGTCGGCGGCTTCGCAGACCAGCCGGTTCGCCCAGTAATTGCACATCGAGACCTTGTCCGAAAGTTCACGCTCGATGCGCTTGTGGCCACCCTCTTCGGCCTCGAGACGGTCCATCTCCCAGGCCGTCTTGCGGATCAGAAGGCGCAGCATCTCGCACTGCGTGGCAAGCTCCACGAGCGGGAACTGGATCGCCTGGTTGCGGGCAAGCTCCTCGCCGAAAGGCTTGCGTTCCCGCGCATAGCGCACCGACTCCTCGACGCAGAAGGTAGCCGCGCCCAGCGATGATGCTGCCTGGCGGATGCGGTTCTGGTGAACGAAGCTCTGCGCAATGGCCAGGCCTCCGCCAACGGGGCCGAGAATCGCGCTGTCCGGCACCCAGACGTTGGTGAACGAAACGCGCGGGTGGTCGGTCGGCATATTGAAGGTCCACAGGTACTCTTCGATGACCAGCCCCTCGGTCGGGTTGGGCACGAGGAAGCAGGTGATGCCGCGCGCATCGCCCGCATCGCCACTCGTCCGTGCGAAAGTGGCGCAGTGGGTGGCAACGTGCATGCCGGTGGTCCACATCTTCTCGCCATCGATGCGCCAGCCAGATACCCCGTCGCGCGTTTCCGGCACTGCGCGGGTTTCCATGTGGGTGGCGTCGGAGCCGTGATCGGGTTCGGTAAGGCCGAAGGCGGTGCGGCGCGTGCGGGCAAAGCCCCCTTCGATAAACTCCGCTTGCTGTTCCGGTGTGCCGAAATGCTCGAACATGTTCACGAACGGGAAGTTGCCGACGATCGAGTGCTCGTTCTGCAGGTCATTGTGGAGCCCCAGGCCCTTCGCCGCGAAGTGTTCGCGGATCACTGCCATCCACAGGTTCTTGCCGTCCTTGCCGCCGTACTTCTTCGGCGCGGAAAAGCGCCAGTGCCCCGCCGCATCGGCACGGCGGGTGGCTTCGACCAATAGCGCTTCCCATTCATGGCGCGGCAGGCCGCCGTTGTCGAAATCGGTGCGCGCCCATTCGCGGCGGTGGTCGAAGAAGCGGATATTGTCGTCCGCCTGTTCAAGCGGTTTGATCTCTGCCTCGATGAAGGCATCGAGTTCGGCGATGTAGGCGACGAGGTCTGGGGGAAGGTCGAAGTCCATCAGGCTTGGCTCCAGAGGATGCGGGCGGACGCCAGCGCGGGATACTTGGGCATGTCGGCGGAAAGCGTGGACAGCGTCCGGGAGCGGAGCGTGGCAAGGAGCCCTTCCGTCTGAAGTGAGTGGCGCCCGGCAAGAATGTTCTCGGCAAGGACCTTGTCCGCGGGATCTGCACGCCCGGCCAGTTCGCGGCGCACGATACCCAGCGCGTTCTGGGCGACGGCTAGCTCCCAGCGCTCACGGCCGTCGAGCTTGCCCTTGACCGTGGCGGCGAGCCATTCCGAGACAGCGGTCAGGACTTCTGTTGCCGTTGGCTCGCCCCGACTTCCGGGTGCGGGCTCGGACGCGGGAGGCAGGAAGCGCTCGCGCTCCGCCTGTGGTGCTTCGCTTTCGAGCAGCAGCAGCAGGTCGAGTTCCTGTTCCGCGCAGCGGCGGGCGACGACGACTCGCTCAAGTGACCGATCGGTGCCGGATCGCCATGATTGGCCCATCGATAGGCAGCCAAGCGCCCACCATACCGTTCGATAGACCAGCCAGAAGCGGAAGCGGACTGCATCAAACCGTTCACCGCCGGCGTCTTCATAGGCCCGGGCCAGGGTAGCCACATCGGTCAGGCCGAACCCTTGCTTGTCGAGCCTTCCGAATCGCCACACCGTCATGCAGCCATAGGCCAGGTCCTCATGCCCGTCGCCAAGATGGGCCAGTTCCCAATCGAGCACGCCGGACAGGCGCCCTGCGTCAACCATGAGGTTGCCGATGCGGAAATCGCCATGGACGACGACGGGCGATGTCGGCGAGGGCAGGTTGGTGCGAAGCCAGGCGAGGCCCAGCGCAATTACCGGTCGGTCGCCACCGGCTTCCTCGAACTGGCGGGCGAGCCCCTCCACGCCTTCCGCAGGGTCCAGCATCGGAAGGAAAGGCAGGCCTTCAGGCGAAAGGGCGTGAATGCCTGCCATTGCCGCTGCGAGATCGGATGCAAGCTCCGGAGAGGATGAGAGTGCAACTTCCGGATCGGCCGTGCCCGGCAGGCAACGCATGATGAAGCCGATGCCAAGGCCATCCGCGCTCGCAAGTTCGGCGACGACTTCCGGCGCTTTCACGCCGGACGCGTGTGCCTGCCGGATCAGTTCGGCTTCACCATCCATCCCGAGCGGACGCGCCGCGATCCATTCAGCCGAGGGCGCCCGGCGCAACACGAACCGCCCATCTCCACAGGCAAACGCCCATGATTCCATGTTTGCGCCGCCGGATAGCCGCTGCAGGCCGGTAATCCTGCCGCCGTGCCCCGCCCTTGCCATGACTGCCTCGAGCAGCGTTTCCATTGCCTCTCCACGTCCGGCTTTGCCGCCGATCCGGGGGCACTATCCTTAACCGATCGATTAAAGTCCAGCGCGAATCGCCACTCGCGAATGGTTCCCGCAGCTTGCGCCCATCCGCGCGATGGATGCGCCGAGATGGTCCGAAAGGCACTTTGCCTTAGAATCACAACGCGATACTTGTGTTAAAGACGGATAAACCGGGGTCGGGGTACAAGAAGGCATGAAGTTCCGCACCGCACGAATCATCGCCGCATTGATGGTGGCGGCCCCTGCGCTGGTCGCCACGGTCCCCGCAGTGCAGAGCCGCGCTACGGTTTCGCTTCAGGATCAGCGCGATCAGGCGATCCAGCAGCAGGTGGCCGCGATTGCCGCAGAGGGGCGGGGGCGCATCGGCGTGGCCGCCATGGACCTCGATGGGGGCGGTCAGATTTTCGTGAATGCCGACATGCCGTTCCCGATGGCCAGCACGGCCAAGATTGCGGTCGCGGCCACGTTCCTCGATCTTGTCGAGAAGGGCAATGCGCGGCTCGACCAGCAATTTCCCATGATGATGCCGGTGCGCGAAACCGGCGCGCGCAGTGCCGAAGCGCCGCTTCGCTCAGGCCAGATCATGACCGCGCAGAGCCTGATGGAGCTTTCCATCACGCGCAGCCACAACGAGGCTACCGACGGATTGATCCAGGCGGTTGGCGGTTACGACAAGGTCAATCGTTGGCTCACGTCCAAGGGCATTACCGGCCAGCGGCTCGACCATACAATGGCAACGCTGGTTCGCGACGATGGCAAGGTCGACGCCGCGCGGGTGATTGATGTGCGCACCTCGAGCACGCCGCGCGCCATGCTTGCGTTGCTGGCCGCCATCGATCGGGGCAATGCCTTGAGTCCGGAAAGCCGAGCCGTGCTGCTCGATACCATGACCCGGACCAGCACGGGCAAGAACCGGATTCGTGCCGGACTGCCTGCGGGTACGCTCGTCGCCCACAAGACGGGCACGCTGTTCGGAGTGACGGACGATGTTGGTATCGTGCGTTTGCCTGATGGCAGGCACCTTGCCGTGGTATTCTTTGTGACCGGGCCCGAAGGTCACACTGCTCACGCCGGTCTGATCGCCCGCATGATGCGCACGATATATGATGGCTACAGCACACCGGTGGCCAAGAGCACGCAGGACCTTGTTCGCCGCCGCTAGGCTCTAAGCCTGAAACACCTACCAAACGCAAAAACGAGGGGCGGCAAGGCGATCTTGCCGCCCCCGTTTTTTGCGCGCCATCAGCCCGGCATACCGCAAAGAGAAAGGGGCGCGATCCGAAGACCACGCCCCTTCTATCTCATGTAACCTGCCCTTGCGGGCGGGGATTACATCGAAGCAGCTTCGCTCGCTTCAGCCGAAGCGTCGGCAGCAGGAGCCGAAGCGTCAGCAGCGACTTCCGAAGCAGCTTCCGAAGCAGCAGCGGTTTCGGTGGCTTCAGCAGCCGGCTTTTCCGAGCAGCCAGCGAGAGCGAAGGCGGTGCCGGCGACAGCGGCGAGGATGAGCTTGCGCATGCGTTACAATCCCTGGATTGAAGTGACCAGCGCCGGGCAAGCAGCCCGCCGCAAAGCCTACTCAAGCGGTAGACTTCGCGACCCAATTAATCGGCAATTCATCGCGTTGCAAGCACAAGACGTATGCATTGTGTCACAGTTTAGCCCGTGTTTGGGCCGAACCGCCTTTTTTTTGCCCGATTTCCGTGCGTTGAGCCGAGGCTTGCATGCGCCGGGTTGAGTTCCGACCACCCTGCAGCAAGGCGATGACGCGGGCATCGCGCCCTGCTAACACCCCCCGATGAGCGAAAAGCAGCATCTCTATCTGGTCGACGGGTCGGCCTATATTTTCCGCGCCTATCATCGCCTCCCGCCGCTGACGAATCCGCAAGGAACGCCGGTTGGCGCGGTCTACGGCTATACGACGATGCTGTGGAAACTGGCCGAGGACCTGCACAAGGCGGATGGGCCGACGCACCTTGCTGTCATTCTCGACAAGGCCGGCACGTCGTTCCGGAACGACCTCTACGACCAGTACAAGGCCAACCGCCCGCCCCCGCCCGAAGATCTCGTCCCGCAGTTCCCGCTGATCCGCGATGCAACACGTGCGTTCAGCCTCGCCTGCATCGAGGAGGACGCGCTTGAGGCCGATGACCTGATTGCTTCCTACGCGCGGGCAGCGACATTGCGCGGTTGGGACGTGACGATCGTTTCCTCCGACAAGGATCTGATGCAACTGGTCGGCAAGTGCGCCACCGGTGGTGGCTGCATCGACATGCTGGACACGATGAAGAACCAGCGCATCGACATTCCCGAAGTAGTCGAGAAGTTCGGCGTGCCGCCGGAAAAGGTCGGTGACGTCCTGGCGCTGATGGGCGATTCGGTCGACAACGTGCCCGGCATTCGCGGCATCGGCCCGAAGACCGCCACCAAGCTGATCCAGGAATACGGCGATCTCGAATCCGCGCTGGCTGCGGCCCCTGCGATGAAGGCGAGCAAGCTGCGCGAGAGCCTGATCGAGCAGGCCGAGATGGCCCGCCTTTCCCGCGTGCTGGTGCAGCTCAAGGAAGATTGCCCGCTGCCGATTCCGATCGAGGACTTTGCCCTCGGCCAGATCCCCCGCGATCCGCTTGCAGCGTTTCTGGAGGAGCACGGTTTCACCAGCCTGCTGCGTCGTCTTGACGACGGCAAGGGCAGCCCGGGGCCAAAGACCCAGCTCAATCCCGCCAAGCCCGAAAACATGGCGGCTCCGGCCGCACCTGCGGGCAACCGGCAGTTGCTGCCGTCATGGCCGGCGGTCGATCTTGGCGCCTATGCCTGCATCCAGTCGATGGGCGAGCTGCAGCAGTGGATCGCGCGGGCGTTCGAAGCGCGGGTGGTGGCGATCGATACGGAAACGAGCGCGCTTGACGCAATGCGCGCCAGCCTGGTCGGCGTGAGCCTTGCGCTTGGGCCGAACGATGCCTGCTACATTCCGCTCGGCCATGGCGGCGCGGACATGTTTGCGGAAAGGCCGGTGCAGATCGATCGCGCCGAGGCACTGGCCGCACTGAAGCCGCTCCTGGAAAGTGACGCGGTGTTGAAGGTCGGCCAGAACATCAAATACGACATCAACATCCTTGCGCGCCACGGCGTCCATGTCGCGCCGATCGACGATACCATGGTGATGAGCTTCTGCCTTGATGCCGGACGCAGCGAGACCGGCCTTGCCGGCCACGGCATGGACGAACTGGCAGAGCGGCACCTGCTGCACACCACGATGAAGTTCAAGGACCTGTGCGGCACCGGCAAGAAGGCGATCTCGTTCGCCGAAGTGCCGCTGGCCGACGCCACGCGCTATGCCGCAGAGGACGCCGACGTCACGTGGCGCCTGCATCGCCTGTTCCAGCCGCGGCTGGTCGACGAGGCGGGCATGCGAATCTACCAGAAGGTCGATCGTCCGCTCGTGCCGGTCGTCGCGATGATGGAACGTAACGGCATCAAGGTGGACCGCGAGCGGTTGTCCGGCCTCTCCACAGAGTTTGCCGCCCAGATCGCGCGCCTCGAAAGCGTGATCTTCGAGAAATGCGGACAGAGCTTCACCATCGGGAGCCCCAAGCAACTGGGCGAGATCCTGTTCGACAAGCTCGGCTACAAGGGTGGCAAGAAGGGCAAGACCGGGCAGTACTCCACCGACCAGTCGGTGCTCGAAGGTCTGGCCGGGCAAGGGGCGGAAGTGGCGACGCTGGTGCTGGAATGGCGCCAACTGTCCAAGCTCAAGTCGACCTATACCGATGCGCTGCAGGCCGCGATCAATCCCGAGACCGGGCGCGTGCACACCAGCTACAGTCTCGTCGGTGCGCAGACCGGGCGTCTCTCGTCGAACGAACCCAACCTGCAGAACATCCCGATCCGAACCGAGATCGGCCGCCAGATCCGCGATGCCTTCGTTGCCGAGCCCGGCAATGTGCTGCTGGCCGCGGACTACAGCCAGATCGAACTGCGCCTTGCCGCGCACATGGCCGATGTGCCGGCGCTGAAGGAAGCCTTCGCTGCCGGAGAGGACATCCACGCGCGCACCGCAATGGAGATGTTCGGCACCGTCGATCGTGACACCCGGGGAAGGGCCAAGACGATCAACTTCGCCATCCTCTACGGCATCAGCCGCTGGGGCCTGGGGGGGCGTCTGGGCGTTAGCGCGGACGAGGCGCAGGCCATGATCGACCGCTACTTCGAACGCTTCCCCGGCATCCAGCGCTACATCCACGAAACATTGGAGAGCGTGCGCGAGTGTGGCTATTCGCAGACGCTGTTCGGCCGCAAGACGTGGTTCCCGCGCATCGGCTCAAAGAACCAGGCCGAACGCCAGGGCAGCGAGCGTGCCGCAATCAACGCTCCGATCCAGGGCACCAGCGCCGACATCATCAAGCGCGCCATGGCCCGGATGATGCCGGCCCTTGCCCAAGCAGGCTTGCCCCGCGTGAAGATGCTGCTGCAGGTCCACGACGAACTCGTCTTCGAGCTGCCGGAAGGCGATGTGGAGGAAGCCAGGCCGGTGATCGAGCGGGTCATGGCGACGGCGGCCGAGCCTGCGGTGAAGCTCAGTGTGCCGCTTGGCGTGGAGATCGGAACCGGCCTGTCATGGGGCGCAGCGCACTGATCGTCAGTTGAGCGCTGCGTATTGCGCCAGATCGGCGGTGCCGAGCGTCAGGATCTGATCGTTCGGCACCGAGTTGGTCAGCGCGTAGAACGCCGAGGCCTTGTCCGGCCCAAGGCCCATTTCGCGGTAGTAGTCGAGGTACGCGCGGTTGACCGGGTCGGACGCACTGAAATCGTCCGGCTCGAGACCCTCATCGTCGATCCAAGAATGGACCACGAACTCGGCATCGGGCGCAGCGCTGCGGCTAGCTCCGGCAAGGAACAGCTCGACCGCGCCCGAGCGGACCGAGCCGTGTTCCGGCACGCGCGTGGCAATGCCGCGGGCGCGGATCATGCGGCCGAGGCGCAGATTCGCGTGATCGTCGACCGTGCCGGGGCAGTCCGGCATTTCGAGCATCCGAATGCCGGGGAAGGCGCGCAGCATCTTCTGGAAGTCCGCTGGCGAATAGCTGTCGGTTTCGGCGACGAGTGCGGCCCGGCTGCCGTCCAGCACCTCGAACGACCCGAAGCTGGCGACGCCCTTCACATCGGCGCGGGGCAGCCCGGCGATGCGTTCGGAGCCCGGCTCCTCGACTTCGACGACCGTCGTCTCGGTCCATGTGACGCCGTTCTCCACCCAGGTCCGTGTCGTTACCTCGCGCGTCGTCACCTCGCGCGCCAGCACCGGCTGGCAGGCGAGAATGGCGAAGATCGCGGGAAGAAGCGCGCGGCGGAGCATGGTCAGCCTTTTCCGCGCGCGCGGATTGCCGAATTGCCAAGGGACGCGGTTAAGATCGCTTCACCATGACCCGCGACTGGCTACGAATGCCTCGAAAATGGCCGCATCCCGCCACCGTACTGGCCGCACCGCTGCTAGGCTAAGTAGCATTGCGGATGGAGTGCAGTATCGATGGTCGCGCTGGTGTCGACGGTCGCCTATCTCGGGCTCGAGGCGCGCGCCGTCGAAGTGCAGTGCCAGGTGGCGCCCGGTTTGCCCGCGTTCCGGCTCGTCGGCCTGCCCGACAAGGCGGTGGGCGAAAGCCGGGAGCGGGTTTCCTCGGCGCTTTCCGCACTCGGTCTCGCCCTGCCGCCCAAACGGATCACCGTGAACCTGTCGCCGGCTGATCTGCCCAAGGAAGGCTCGCACTACGATCTTCCGATTGCGCTTGCTTTGCTGGCCGCAATGGGCGTGGTCGATCTCGAACAGATCGCTGACTATGTGGCGGTGGGAGAGCTGGCATTGGATGGCCGCGTATTGCCGTCACCTGGCGTGCTGCTCGCCGCGCTTCATGCCAGTGGTGAGGAGAAGGGCCTGATCTGCCCTGCCGCGCAAGGGCCCGAGGCACGCTGGGCCAGCGGGATCGACGTGATCGCCGCACCGGACCTCATCGGCCTGCTCAATCACCTGAAGGGGCAGCACCGCCTCCCGCAGCCTTCTCAGGGCGTGGCAGAGCCACCGCGTCGCCTGGCCGATCTCAAGCAGGTCAAGGGCCAGGAAACCGCCAAGCGGGCGCTGGAGATTGCGGCGGCTGGCGGGCATAACCTGCTGATGATCGGGCCGCCGGGCGCGGGCAAGTCGCTGATGGCCTCGTGCCTGCCCGGCATCCTGCCGGAGCTGACCCCGTCCGAGGCGCTCGAGGTGTCAATGGTGGCGTCGGTGGCCGGCACGCTCGAGGACGGTCGCATCAGCCGCGCCCGGCCGTTCCGGGCTCCCCACCATTCCGCTTCCATGGCCGCCTTGACCGGGGGCGGGCTGAAAGTGCGTCCCGGCGAAGTGAGCCTTGCGCACCTCGGCGTCCTGTTCCTCGACGAACTGCCCGAGTTTCAGCGCGCCGTGCTCGATTCCCTGCGCCAGCCGCTGGAGACGGGCGAGGTGACCGTGGCCCGCGCCAACGCGCACGTGACCTTCCCGGCGCGCGTGCAACTGATCGCGGCGATGAACCCGTGCCGCTGCGGCCATCTGGGCGATCCGGCGCTTGGGTGCAGCCGTGCCCCCCGCTGTGCCGGCGACTATCAGTCCAAGGTGTCAGGCCCGCTGCTTGATCGCATAGACCTCCATGTCGAGGTCGATCCGGTCTCCGCGGCGGATCTGGCGCTTCCGCCGCCTGCAGAAGGTTCCGACCAGGTGGCCGCGCGGGTGGCGCGGGCGAGGGCGCTGCAAGTTGCCCGGCTCGAGGGCACCAACGCCCGCAGCAACGCCGAGCTTAACGGCGATCTGCTGGACATCCACGCAACTCCGGACGAACCCGGGCGCAAGCTGCTCGCACAGGCTGCCGAAGCGATGCGCCTCTCCGCGCGCGGCTATACCCGCATGCTGCGCGTGGCGCGGACTATCGCCGATCTGGCCGGGGCGGACACAGTGGGTCGCATCCATGTGGCCGAAGCGCTCAGCTATCGCCGCATTGCGCCTCGGGCTTAGGCTTAAAGATTGCGCCCAAGGAAGATGAGCAGCATCGCTCCGATGACCGAGGCGAGGCAGCCTGCGCGGTTGACGCCTTCGCCGAACGTCCGGCCGCTGCGCCAACTGGCGAACAGGCCTGCGACAAGCGCGCCGCCTACCCCCAGCAGCACGGTCTTGAGCATGCCGATGTCGACGTCGCCGGGATAGAAGAACCGCGCCAGCACGCCGACCACCAGACCGGTGAAGACAATCGAGATCAGATTCAGCACACCTGCACTCCGTTCCTGTGGACACCACATATGGTGCCGGTTGACGCTCTCTTGTCCACAAGTTGGTGGCCAACCCGAAAAATATTTCGACCGGCGTCGTTTCGCCCTTGAAGTGCAGGAAAGTCCACGCGTCGCTGCACTGCACAATAGCTCTTCTGGCGACGAAGCGAATCGCACGTGCGACGAATCGAGTCTCCCTGCGGATGTTTACCCTCTTGTGTCTGAATCCGGTTGAGGCACTATGGGTTGTGGTCGGGCTTCAGGGGGACCTCTAAACCTAGTTTAGAGCGCTTGGGCGTGTTTTGCGCGCAATGGCAACGCATTGCCTGCGCGCAGGGCACACGGGGCCGTGATCGGGAATTCTGGAGCCGAGCGCCTGCGGAACAACATGTTCCACTTTCGTTCCGTCTCTTGTAGGATTGGGCCACTCGCCCGATTCGAGTGTCGATTGATCGCCCGGGCCTTGGCTGCGGGGTGCGAACGGGGGTTGAACGTGGATTTCAGAACTGGAGACGGCTCCGTGGTTGCGCAGGACGAACTGGCGCTTGCAGGCGCTCCGGCTGCGGCCGGTGAAGCAAAGGCGATGGATATGGACGCCAAGGACGCAGGCAGCGAAGCACTTGTCGCAGGCATGGCCGCCACCGTCGCAGCGGCTGCCGTTGCGGCCGCGCCGGTCAGCGATTCCAAGAAGGTCAATCCGCGCCGCTTTACCATCGTGACGGATGACAGCCGCGATGCGCGCCTGACCGATTTCGGCAAGGACACGCTGGACGACCGCTACCTGCTCCCCGGCGAGAAGTATCAGGACCTGTTCGCGCGCGTGGCCGATGCCTATGCCGACGATCAGGAGCACGCCCAGCGTCTCTACGACTACATCTCGAAGCTGTGGTTCATGCCAGCCACGCCGGTTCTGTCGAACGGCGGCACCGGGCGCGGCCTTCCGATCTCGTGCTACCTCAACTCGGTCGATGACAGCCTCGAAGGCATTGTCGCGACGTGGAACGAGAACGTCTGGCTCGCCTCGCGCGGCGGCGGCATCGGCACCTATTGGGGCAAGGTCCGCGGCATCGGCGAGAGCGTCGGCCTCAACGGCAAGACCAGCGGCATCATCCCCTTCGTGCGCGTGATGGATTCGCTGACGCTGGCGATCAGCCAGGGTTCGCTGCGGCGCGGTTCGGCGGCCTGCTATCTCGACGTTTCGCACCCGGAAATCGAGGAGTTCCTCGAGATCCGCAAACCTTCGGGTGACTTCAACCGCAAGGCGCTGAACCTCCATCATGGCGTGCTGCTGACCGACGAATTCATGGAAGCCGTGCGCGATGGCACGGAATTCCACCTGCGCAGCCCCAAGGACGGCTCGATTCGCAGCACGGTCGATGCGCGTTCGCTGTTCCAGAAGCTCGTTGAAACCCGCCTTGCCACGGGCGAGCCCTACATTGTGTTCAACGACACGGTGAACCGCATGATGCCCAAGCATCACCGCGACCTGGGGCTGAAGGTCTCGACCTCGAACCTCTGCTCGGAAATCACCCTGCCGACGGGCCGCGATCACCTCGGCTACGATCGTACCGCGGTGTGCTGCCTGTCCTCGCTCAACCTTGAAACCTGGGACGAGTGGAACGGCGACAAGCGCTTCATCGAGGACGTGCTGCGCTTCCTCGACAACGTGCTGCAGGACTACATCGACCGCGCGCCCAGCGAGATGGCCCGTGCCAAGTACTCGGCCATGCGCGAACGCTCGGTCGGCATGGGCGTGATGGGCTTCCACTCCTTCCTCCAGCTCAAGGGCATCGCCTTTGAATCGGCGATGGCCAAGGCGTGGAACCTCAAGATGTTCAAGCACGTCGCCGCCAAGGCGGACGAGGCTTCGATCCTGCTCGCGCAGGAACGCGGTGCATGTCCGGATGCTGCCGAAATGGGCGTGATGCAGCGCTTCTCCTGCAAGATGGCGATTGCGCCGACCGCGTCGATCTCGATCATCTGCGGCGGCACCTCTGCCTGCATCGAGCCGATCCCGGCCAACATCTACACGCACAAGACCCTGTCGGGCTCGTTCGTGGTCAAGAACCCCTATCTGCAGAAGCTTCTGGCCGAAAAGAGCAAGGATTCCACCAACGTGTGGAACTCGATCCTCGAGCAGGGGGGCTCGGTCCAGCATCTCGATTTCCTCAGCCCTGAGGAAAAGGCGATCTACAAGACCAGCTTCGAGATCGACCAGCGCTGGCTGCTCGAATTCGCGGCAGACCGCACGCCCTACATCGACCAGGCCCAGTCGCTGAACCTCTACATCCCGGCCGATGTCGACAAGTGGGACCTGATGATGCTCCACTTCCAGGCGTGGGAGAAGGGCATCAAGAGCCTCTATTACCTCCGCTCCAAGTCGGTCCAGCGCGCAGGCTTCGCCGGCGGCGTCGAGGCGGACAACACCGCGCAGGCCCCCAAGATCGAACTCTCGGCCGGCCAGACCGACTACGAGGAATGCCTGGCCTGCCAGTAGCGAGCCCTAAAGCGAAATCGTAAACTTATGTGGCCTTAAGATACGGAAAAACGGGGAAAACTTTAACCGCTAGGTTGCGCGGGCCGTAAGTTGCTTAAAGAGCCTTGGATCGTAGTATCAAGACGGTCCAAGGTTCGTAAACATGACGCCATTTCGCATTCGGCGATTCCAGGGTCCAGACGGCAGCGTCCGAGTCATGCTGCTAGACGAAGCCAACCGACCCGAATTTTGGCCGAACGTCTACTCCACCATCGAATACCAGCAGACTGGCAAGTCACCAGAAACCATTGAGAAGGTCCTGCGAGCCATCGCCATGGCTAGACTAGCGGCAGAGGCGATGGGCCGTAACCTTGATGCCGATTTGACCACTGGTCCAATCCTCACCCACGCCGATGCCGAATCACTAGCGCCCCTACTAGGTCTTAGCCTCAGCGGCCTCTTGGCCGCCGTCGAGAGGAAGCGCCAATCTGATTCGGCGCTCTCAGTAGAGATTGTCCCGATCAGGGCAGCGAAACTGGAGCGGCGCATCTTCGCGCGCACCCGTGCCGAACGAAAGGCGGCGGCGGCAAGCGAAGCGGAGCGTAAGCCCGCTAGCTCAGAGGAAGCAGCGAGCCGCATCCGCTGGGTTGCAAGCTATCTACGTTGGCGTCTGCAAGTGCGTGAAGGAATCGCCTACCGTGAAAAGCGCTCGCTCGATTTTGTAGCTATCGCTACAAAGGGAATCGCGAGGCTGATACAGCTGGCCCCGACCGTAGACAGCGCGGTGGAGGATAATGAGAGGCTTGAAGGCTATGGTGAGGGCATTGCCGAGCTCATCGAAGAGGCAGTGCTTCCCGACTCGCCACTCAACCCCTTCTTAGATGATCGCTTCCTTCGCGCGCGGAACTACCTGATCTGGCGTCTATACCTCGATACAGGGGCGCGGCGGAGCGAAATTCTCAAAACTCAGGTGGAAGATATTGATTGGTCTGGTCGCAAGCTCACCATTTGGATTTCCAAGACAGTATCAAGAACGGTAAAAATCTCCGCCAGGACCGTCTCAGCCTTTCAAGACTACATTGCGGTTTATAGCGACGTTATCCCACGTCGAGCCCGGCAGAGGGGCTACCTGTTTGTAAATCGCAAAGGTGAATTGCTGTTAACCCGCGGTATTAACCGCCTTTTCGAAACGATCCGGCAAAAGGTGCCGGGAGCCCCAGAATTTCTCACGCCCCACGGCTTGAGGCGGGACTGGAACGATCGGCTTAGCCGAATGATTGACGATCAGCCAGAAGCGAAACGGATAACTCCAGCAGAAGAAAGTGAAGTCCGTCGCCGCACCATGGGGTGGGGTAAGAACTCGAAAATGGCAAGCCGCTATAATAAGCGACACACCCGAAAAAAGGCCGATATGATTGTAGAAGAGATGTTCTCTAAAAAAGCTAAGCCGGCGAATTTTAATTCTAGTAATGAAGAGCAAAAAAATGAATAATAATATCGTTTTGGAAAAAAAGAAAAACATTCGCGAGATTCTTCTCTATGGAGCCAATAACTCAATATCGATAGATATTTATGGCGAATTTACGATTTATGACGACGTGGCTGTAAGGAATTTTGATTATAGGCCAATGCTTGGCTCCTCGCCATGGCAAATAGGTCTGCTCGAAATTCTTATAGGACTTTTGAAAACGCACTCGTTATCATTTGCTTATCAGTGTCATTATTATACAACTAGGTTCATTAGCGAAGTGGTGCTTCAAGACGCCGCTGACATTACCGACATAACGATCGGGCATATCGAAACCTGGCCAAGCAAACTGCCGATTTCCGGCTGGCCCTTTGTCTCGAGTGTGCTGCGTCGGTGGGCCTCTTCATTCCCTGAGCAGGTCAACCCTGACGTAAGGTCGTTCCTCGATCAGCCCACAAAGTGGGAGGAGGCCGGCAGCAGTTTCCTTGCGCTTGTCACGAATGACCCTGAACGTGGCGCTTTGACCGAGCAGGAACTGTCCGGTGTACAAGCTGCTCTCAACGCAGCGTACGAGACCGGGGCGTTAGACCTGCCGGCTTGGGCTCTCTTCTGGTTTGTAATCGCAACCGGTGTCAGACCGATCCAAATCGCACGAATGCAACGAGGAGATGTCACTTTCCTTCCTGGACCAGAAGGCCTCGAGGCAATTCTGTTTATCCCGCTGGCCAAAGGACGCGAAGCGGATAAGAGTAAAAGATGGAAGCGGAAGGCCCCATCGGTCCTAGCTGAAGTTTTGCAGGTCTATCTCGCGGAGTACGATAGCGCGGGTGGCCAACCAAGTGACTGTCTATTTTATGACAGTTCGCCAGCAGTGCAGTCAGCGTTCTTTGCAGCCGCACGTCATGTTCGAGTGAGATCGGACCGCCTTTACGGCGCCTTAATCAAGCTTTTTCCTTACCGCTTCCGTTATACGATGGGCACAAGAGCAATTGCTCATGGCGCCAGCGACGACGAGGTGGCGAGGTTGCTGACCCATCGCAGCACAACCACCGTCAGCGCATATCGCGCGGCCATGCCGCAACTTCAGCGTCCCATCGCTGAAGCTATCGGCAAGGAGATGTATGCCTTTGCACGCGCTTTCCGAGGCCGCCTAATCGACGACATCTCGCAAGCGACTCGTGCTGGCGAAGGTGCAGCCCTCATCCGCGATTTCGCCCAGATATTCCGTATGGAAGTCGGCCTTCCCGTTGGTGCCTGCGGAACCACCGTTGCTTGCCATCAGGATGCGCCGCGAGCGTGCTTGCAGTGCCACAAGTTCGAACCTTTTGCCGGTGCACCTTGGGAGGACCTGCTCATTTCGCTCGAGAAAGACCTGGCAACAGAAGAAGAGCCCCGCATACGCCTTATTACCGAAGGCATGATTGACGCAGTCAATGAGATCGTGCGCGAACGCGATGCTCGTCTGTTGCAGGTCAGCGCCCGATGAGCGGCATCGTCATCCGCTTCCAAGGCAAGCCAGAGCTTACTGCGCGCGAGAATCTAGCTGCGTTGATTGAGCGGTCGAAGGAGTGGCATGTTTTTCAGGATTTCAACCTGTCATGGGGTAGTGATCCTTTGGACTTCGCCGACTACTACCGTTCGATTGGCAGATCTTCTCGTACGGGCCAGATCGTCCATCTCACAAATCTCGAGACCACCCGTCGCGGAAACCGCAGCCCCGACGCTATACCATTTGCTCAGCCCTTTTTCGAAGGGGCAATGGCTTTGATCGTGGAGTACATCCGCACTACAGGCGACAAGGCTCCAAGTAAATTCACAGCAACGCTCCGATTGATCGAATATGCGCTGCGGCAGCAATGCCGTGTGCCGAACATTTGCGAAATAGACAACGAAACATTGCGCATCGCTGGAGAACGCATCGCAACTAATGCCACCGACAAGTTCACGGCCGGCCGCTTGCTAGAGCGTTTCGTAGAAGAATTTCTTGAAGGGGGTAGGCTGACCACCTATCCGGTCTCGTGGAAGAATCCTCACTCCTTTAACAACCAGGCAAGGACCAGAACTGTTAGCCCGGACTCAGGAGTGGTGAAAAACTTCAACAAGCTCCCGCATATGAAGTCCGTTCTTGACCTTGCCGGGGTCTTTGAAGACTGCACTTATCCACCTGACCAAATCACGACGGCCTGGTTTGCGCTCGCGATGTTCTCCCCTTCACGCGTCGCCGAGATCTTGGAGTTGCCTGTCGATTGTACGACCGAAGCCGACGGCGTCTTCGGACTCTCGTGGAAGCCAAAGAAGGATGGACCGCCTCTCACAAAGTTCGCCGTAGATGATGAATGGGTAGCTGTTGCGCGGACTGCAATCGCCAGGTTGACCGAGCTCGGAAAAGAGACACGCAGAGTGGCCCGATGGTACGAAGAAAACCCTGGCCAATTATATCTTCCGCCGGGCTACGCGCACTTGCGTGGCATGCCTCTGACATTTTGGGAGGCTGCTGTAATCGTTGGCCGAAAAAACCCTCTTAGCCAGGGACATTCCCTAAGGGTGGCTATGGGCGAAAGTGTCGGCACAACAAAGGATCGTTCTCGCGGAGAACCTGGAAACGTCGCGAAGATACTCAATCTCTACAGCTTTGAAGCGGTCGAAAACTGGGTGTTGTCGGCGATGCCGAGAGAGTTTCCAAAGATTGGCTCTCAAAACGGGCAGCGAGCAAGCGGTTCGCTGTTCTGCCTACCTCTAAATATCATGCGAGGTTACACCGACACCCTTAACCACGTGCCGAGCTATATTACTTATAGTCAGATCCTGCATGATCTAGGGACGAAACCGATGGGCAAGACAGTGTTTGAAAGACACGGATTAGTCGACCCGGATACCGGCGAATTCTGGAAAATGACTACGCATCAGCCTCGTCATCTCCTGAACACTCTAGCCCAATCCAAGTTTGTGTCCGAGCAGCTGATCGCATTTTGGTCAGGGCGAAAATCGGTTAAGCAAAACGACTTCTACAACCACCTTCCGCAAGAGTTCTTCTTGGAGTTGTGGGTTAAGGCAGGAGAAGGTGATGCCCCCAGCACGGTCGGTCCCTTAGCAGACAAGGCGCGTGAGCGGTCTCGACTGGAGTCAATGTCGTACGAGGATGCGCTTCGCCTGGAGCTGGGGCATACAATCTCGACGCGGTTCGGTCTTTGCAGACACAACTACGCCCTGACGCCGTGCCCCAAAGACAAGGACTGTATCAGCTGTGGTGAAAACACCTTTCTGAAGGGTGATGAACGCCATCTGGCAGAAGCACGCGCACAGTTTGCCATTCACGAGAAGGCAGAGGCAGCGGCGGCCAAGATGGTAGCTTTGGGCGAACCAGGCGCCGAGAAGTGGCTGGCGAAGCACGCTGATCGCCGAGCGCGATGGGCTGAGGTTGTCACGGTGCTGACCGATCCCGAGATATCGAGAGGTGCTGTGATTACGCTGGCACCGCCGTCGTCGAGCCAGACCAAAGCGGGCCTCGCGCACGGGCTGCGCGCCGAGGCAGGTCATGATGCAAAGACCGCATTCCCTACTATGAGACCAGGTGCTCCTGACGATGAAGAAAAAGAGGGCGATCTTTTCGCGCTGATGGACGACCTGTTTGAAAACGGAATCTGACTATGACCACTTCGCCGCGTCTTTCACAAGACGACATCGAAACCGCAGTACGCCTTCTTGAGGGCTGGACGGATAAGCTCACTTGGGATCGCTACCTAGCGGTTTTGGCGACTGAGATTGGGCACCTGTATTCTAAAGTAGCGATGCATAAGCAGCCGAGAATCATCGATGCGTGGGAACATGCCAAGACGCGCATCGAGCAATCGATTCGCGAAGTCGGTGCAAAGAGCAATGGATCGGCAGCTGTGGCAGCAGCCATCGGCCAGCGCAATCAGTATAAGGAGCGCGCCGACCGTTTGCAGCGGGAGAACGAAGTTCTTCTTGAACGGTTTCAACGATGGTCCTTCAACGCCTACAAAAAGGGCATGACTGAGGAAGAACTCGATCGGCCGCTACCTACACCTCCCGACAAGAATCCCGATCTTCCTGATCGTCACCGTCCGAAGCCCCGCTGATGCGGGGCGAGCAGGGCGGCGAGAAAAACGTCCGCAAGTTTATCGATTATCTCGATGCGCTGGTAAAGGCTGGGCAGAAACTCCCGATGCGGGACGGTCGCGCGAACTTATCGGCAATGGCCACTGCATGCGGTTTCGACCGCGGCGTGTTCTACACCAACCGTGCGTTGAAGGCGCTGCTCGACGAAGCTGTCGATTCGGTGGGCCTTCAACAGCGGACTGCGCAGTCGTCGGCATCTCGATCGTCGCGAGCACCGTCGCCGGTGGCCGGAACTGCGGCCTTCAGTTCTGGCGCTTCGGACTCTGAGATCCTCGCGCTGCGGGCAGAAGTGCGGCAGTTGAAATCAGAACTGGCGCGATACGAACCGATCCGACGACTTATGGCGGAAAAAGGCAGAATGCCGTGACCGTCCGAACGGTCCTCTTGCGTGTAACGTCATTCTACCCCGGGCCGTTCGGCGGCGGCATATTGCTCGGGCACGATGCTCACAGTGAAGCCACGACCTTGATCCGTGCTCGTGTCCCCGACGCAGCACTCGGCCGATATCCAGCACAAGGCGAGACCTGGAGAGTATCCGGTCCGGTCGAGATACATCAAGTCGTCGATCGGCGAACTGGTCGTGCCGGGCCGGCAGAGCACATCATCGTGGATGCCATAGCCCCCGAATTGCCCATTGGCCGCGGGCTTGTCGGGTGGATAGCCACGCATCCCGGGATTGTCGGTGTCGGAGAGGCCTATGCCGAACGCCTATGGCACGCATTCGGCCCAGCGCTGTATGAAACTCTGGAAAAGTCCGACTTCCGGCGGCTGGAGCCAGTCGTCGGTCTGAAGCGAGCCTTCGCCATCCTTACGGCATTTGAGGAGCTGGCGGATGAGGTTGCGGCACTAAAGGCGCTTGAGCAGATCGGCGTCGATGGAGCAACGGCGCGCGCCGCTGTCGAAGTCTTCGGACCGTTTGCGGCTCAACGTTTCAAGGACAACCCCTACGACCTCACCATCCTCGAACCATGGGATAAGATCGACGCTATTGCGCTTCGATCAGGTTTAGACCGTACCGATCCTCGACGCTTATGTGCGGCTGTCGAAACAGCAATGGCTGCGGCATTCAGAACTACTGGTCACAACCTCGGAGGCCACACCGCCGTTACTCGGCCTGCTCTGGTTAATTCAGTGAGGCGCCTGCTGGGAAGGCGGGGCGAAGCAGCGGCATCAGAGGCAGTAGAGGTCGCGATCGCTTCAGGCGCGGCGATTAAGGTCGGCGGTCATCTGCAATCCCGAGCCGCTTGGCACATGGAACGGGCGCTTGAAGCTGCGATAGCTGCGCGAAACGACCGACCTGCCCCCGAGGTTGAAGCCGGTATTGTCGATGCGGCTATCGCTGAAGTCGAGCGCAAGTCTGGTTTCCGGCTTGACCCTGGCCAATGTGACGCGGTTCATATGGCCGTATCGTCAAATGTGGCGTTCATCGCCGGCGGCGCGGGCACGGGAAAAAGCACCATCCTGCGCGCCATCATCGTAGCATCGAAGCGTCTGCGCCGCGGACCAATCCATCAAATGGCCTTATCCGGCCGTGCCGCGCGGCGTATGGTTGCAACTACCGGCCACGATGCGGGGACAATCTACCGATTCCGAAAGACGCTGGAGGCGGGGCGACATTCGCCCCTTCCAGAGCTGCTCATCATAGACGAAGTGTCGATGGTCAGCACCCCGGACCTCTGGCTGCTCGCTACGACGCTGCCGGAAGAAACCCGGCTGCTTTTCGTCGGCGATGATGGTCAGCTCCCACCATTACAGGCTGGTCATCCTATCCGTGCGCTGATGGCAAGCCGATCGATCAGACGGACAGTCCTCGATCGACCGCACCGCCAACAGGGCGGAAGCGACGTTAGCACGGCGGCTGCGTCGATCCGGGCGGGGGTGGTGCCGGAATTCGGCGCCGGGGACGATCTGACCCCAACCAGCACGGGCGTTTTCCTGCTCTCATGCGCGACCGGGGAAACGCCCCAGATGGTCCACAACGCCTTCGCGCGTCTCGTCGGTTCGCCCGAAACCGTTGATGTGACCAAGTTTAACAAGGCCGATGTCCAGATCCTGACAATGACGAAGAAGGGACCATGGGGCGCCGAATCCCTTAGTGAGCTCATTGAAAGGGATTGGCTGCGGGACCAACAGCCTGTGAATAACTGGGGGTACCGAATCGGTTCGAAGGTTCTCTGGACCCAGAATTCCTATGATCGCCCGAGGCTCTTTGATGGGTCAGGCGACCGCATCGATATCATGAACGGTGCGCTTGGCCGCATCCTTCGGTTTGGTGATGATCGTGCACTCGTCCGTTGGGACGACGGCAGCGATGCGGACATCGGCCGTCTCGACCTGGAAACCATCGCTCGCGGGTGGGCCATCACCGTGCACAAGGCTCAAGGGTCTGAGTTCGATGCCGTGATCGTGCCGGTGACAAAATCACGCCTGCTGGATCGATCAATGCTCTACACGGCGGTCACGCGCTCCCGCCGGCTTGTTGTCCTCGTAGGCGAGCCAGGCGAGATCACGGCTGCGATTGCCCGTCAGCCGCGGATCGACGCGCGGCTACAAGCACTGGATTTCGATCGTGGTTCACCAGCACCTATCGCTTAGCAACGCGCCGAAATGCGGCTTTTGAGATCACCCGCTGAAGCCACTATCAGGGATGGGTCGTACTAAGTCAGTTCCAAAGCCGTTGCTCTAGTCGCGCAAAGCTTAATCGTCCCAAATTGGGTGACAGCGGACTGGCGGTTTTTGGCGCAAAAACTTGCGGAAGCTGACACTTTCACAACCGGCGATTCAGGCGATTCAGTCCGCTGACCGTAACAGAGGTTATCTGGACTTCTCGCGTTTCGCGGCTCGCTTTGACCGGCCCTTCTCGACCGCGTCCATGGCGGCACCATAAACCCTGTTAAGCATCCCGTCGTCGTCCCAGTCCTCCGGCTTGGTCGCCCACCTATCGTCGAATATGAGCGGCTTGTTCTTGAGCCACTCCTGCATTTGGAAGCCCGCCGCCTCCAATTCGGCTATGAAGCGTGGCGGGACATGAAGTTGCTCGGGTCTGAGATAGGCGAATGTCCTTTCTGGGTAGGCGTCCATCCGCTTGATCGCAAAGCCGGCACCTCGAGGCGACAGCACGCAGCGCTTCTCGCCCTGGCCCCGACGGTAGTGGCCCAGCAGGCTGTCGTAGGTCAGGATCTTGATCTTGTGATCTTCCTCGATCGTCGCCATCCGCTTTCGTCGCGCCTCGTTGGCTGCATGGTCGGCGGACCTGCCGATGATCAGGACGCGGCGGAGCTTGAGGGGATTGCGTTCCCGGCCCAGCGGAACGAGCATGGGCCGGATGCTTTCGCGCACTTCGGCCGGATGCTCATCGAAGTATTCCTTCCAAACGTGCGTCTGGTTCAGCGCATCTTCGAACACAGACGACGGCTTCACGTGCTTGCTGCTGCTGCTGAAGAGCTTCTTGTGCGGGGATTCGATCTCGACAAGCACCAAAAACCAAGTGGCTGAATCGCTCATCAACCAAGCGAAGTCGGCGGTGCGCCCACCGATCGGGAACTTGGAGATGATCGAGTTCATCGTGATCGGATGGTTCTGAAACCATGAAGGGATGAGGAACTCGGTGTGTTCCTCTAGAAATTTCTGCACATCGTTTTCGGACTTGTTCGGATCATCGATCAGCACCTCGAACCGCTTCGCGAGTTCCCCATCTGGCTTGTTCCTCATGCTGACTCCATCCGTCTCGTGTAGAAAGCATGATGGCTCAGGGAGTGCTGTGGGCCAATGCCAAATAGTCTGCGGTTTGCTTGGCTGTTGGCGGAATGTCGGGCTTCAAATGCCGGAATTGCGAGTAAAGTTGAGCGGCAGGCACCACGCCGGGCCTACAGTAATCTCGCGACTCGTCAGGATCTTGCGACCTCCCGGATTCCTTCCCATAAGCGAGTGCGCCGGCTGTCGCAGCGACGCGGCCGGCAGGGGGAGCGGATTGTCGACCATGTGTGCGGGAACTCAGGCCACTGTCTTGGTGCCGGTATGGCAAGCGCGCATGTCGGCGGGAGCGCGCTGCGTTGGCTGACGCTCTGCTTGCCCAAGACATTGTAGACGGCGCGACAGTGCGCGAACGGCCGAACCTGTTCGTGATCGGCAGTTTCGACCGGCGTATCACCTTCTACTCCCAGCAAGTGCGGGCGCTGTCGCTGGTCCACGCGCTTAAGGAACTCGGCTATCTCCACGCCAATCCGCGGATCGCCGTCATTGGCGGCGGTGCGGCGGGTGTCACCGCTGCAGCTGCCGCCGCGCTCGTCACCGGGTCGCAGGTCGTCCTTTTCGAGTCCGCTGATGCACTGCTGCCCCTGCAGTCGACGACCGATCGCCGGCGACTCGATCCGCATATCTACGATTGGCCAGCGCACTACACCACCGACCCCATCGCTGACTTGCCGATCCTGGACTGGGAGTCCGGGACGTGCCGCGCCGTGCGCGACGATGTCCTGCTCGGGTTCGAAGACATTGTTGTCAGGCTGGCGCCGCGCCTCGAGCGACGGCTGCGCCATAGGGTCACCGGGCTGACGCGGACGGCGGACGGCTATCAGCTCGATATCACCGAGCTCAATGCCCCGGTGCCAGGCGCGGAGCTGCACGAACAATTTCACATGGTGTTTCTTGCTGTCGGCTTCGGACTTGAGCCCGGCGAGCCGCTACCGGCGATTCAGAGTGCCAGCTACTGGACCGATGCCGGCGTTCCGGTTGCCGAGTTCGCAGGCCGGCCGAGCCCGCGGTTCTTCGTCAGCGGTGCGGGGGATGGCGGCCTGATCGATTTTGTGGCCGCGGGAGCGCGCGATTTTGATCATGCCGGGATGATCCGGCTTATCTCTGAACATCCTGGCATCGCGGCGCTGAAACCGGCCCTTGCCGCAATCGATGCGCGCGCCCGCGCCGACGATGCCAATGGCGCCCGCTTCGATTTCATGGTGGCCTATGACGCCGAGCTGCTGCAGCCGCTCACTGATATCGGCCTCGTTGCCGCGGTCGCCCAGCAACTGCGGCCCGGCGTGCAGCTGACGTTCCAGACCCAGCATGCCGAGCTGTTCGACGTTTCCACGGCAACGCTCAATCGGCTCGCCGCCTACCTCACCATCAAGGCGTGCGCAGGTGACGCCCAGCGGTCGTTCCGGCATCTGCATTGCGGTGTCGTTGCGAGGATCGACCCCCCCGATCCAGCTCCGGTCGTCGCCCCGTTCTGGCTTGATTGCGGCGGGGAGACGGTCGCGGCGGATGCGGTGATCGTTCGGCGCGGCCCCCAGCGCGACGTGGTGCGAGCGCCCTTTGCCGCGCACCTGGCGAGTTTCGACGTGACCCATAAGGAATGGCTTGCTCGCCACGGTGAGGCGACGCTCGTCCCGAAATTGTCGGCACCAGCACGGTCCTTGTTCAGGGATGCGGCTCGCAGTGCGGATATCCTCGCGCCGCGGCTGCAACGGCTGGCAGCCAATCAGCTTCCCATATCGGTGCAACTGCTGCGCGAAGGCGCGAACATCCGCTGGTCCGGCGCGGTTTCGGCGGACCAGCTCATCCGATCGTGGAGCGAGCAACAGCCTTTCGAGATCATCTTACCCGATGCTCCCGAGCAGCTAGGCGCCGTCGCGGGCGCGGTGCTGCGGGTCGCCTGCCATAGCGGCAATTGCCGGCTCCATGCCGCGCCCGGACTGTGGAGCCAGCTCGTCCGCGAGCTCAGCCTGGAATCGCCGCACGCCGAAGGGATGGCGATGCCGGCGATCGTCGCGGGCAATCCCGGCGGTGCTGCCCAAGATCCGGTCCCGCTGCCGCCCGACATTCTGGCGCGCCGGATCCACCGCTCGCTCGATGACTGGCTGCTGGAGCGCCTGGACACGCACCTCCAACCGTTCTTCGCGAGCAACGCCGATCCCGGCCGCCCGATCAACGTGAAGATCGCGCAGGATCTTCGCGACGCAATGGCCGCGACGTGGGCGGTCTGGCATGCGTCGTTCACCGATGACCCGGCACTGCTCAATCACTTCCTGCGCCTGATGATTTGCGCGGTCGACGAGGATGACCATCGCGACGCGGCACAGATCCTGGTCGGTCCCAGCAAATGGCCGGTGATCCTGCGCGGTACCGCGGTCGCGCTCGCCATCGCCGCAGCCTGGGATGAAACGTCGCCGAAAAGCGAGAGGCCGGGTAATCTAGTGCGCCTGCGTGACGGCGACAGCGAATGGGCTGGCCATGGCTGCGCGGCCGATATGATCAATGGTGACGAGATGTCACTGTGCGCCGCATCCTTCATGTGGCAGACCCAGTTTGTCATCCTCGTCGTTAAAACGGCCATCGAGGTCAGCCGGATCGCCGAGCGGCCATTTGCGCAGATCGACACCGACCAGCCTGGGCTCAGCGATACGGATGGATCTGGTCCGGTGATCATGTCGATCAGTCGCGATTTCATCGAAGCGGCGGCGGCGGGCCTGGCCGATCTGCGCACTTTGCTGGCAGCAGTCGAGGCGCGGCATTTCGAAGCGCTTGAGAAGACGATCATGAAAGGCGCGGCATGACGGATAGTGCGACGCTATCACCCGCACTGGCGGACTTCGCCGAGCGGCTGCGCAGGGCGGCGCTGGCGCTTGACCTCAAGGTCGAGGATCGCCCCGAGCTTGCGAGCGCGACGTTCAATGGCGGGTCGAGCAAGTCGACGACGCTTAGTCCAACCGATCTGCCGGCAGAGAGCCATGCGATCCGGATCGATCGCTTCAACATCGTGCTGGGCATCCTCCCCGAGGTTGCTGCGATGGAAGCGGTTCTTGAGACGCTGCGGCGCTGCCGCAACCAGTGCGTCGTCGCACGCTCGTTCCTTGGGACCAACGAGACGCTGGATCTTCAGCTGATGCTGCTTGGTCCCCGCGCGAGCGAGCGGCAGGAAGCCTGGCGCGCAATGGCGTTGATGGTCGAGCGCGACGACCGGGTCGCGCGCAAGCTGGCATGGCTGCGACCCGAAGATCCGCTGAATGACGACGAGAGCTTCGCCGAATTCCTCAAGCGCACTTTCCTCGCCCGGCCGTGGGTCCATGCCGAAGGTCAGTTCGAGGACGTGGCGCTCGACGCGCTGAGCGGGACCGGTGCGACCGCGCCGGGGCTGCCGCGGACGACGGCGGACGAATGGGAGCGGATCGCGCTCGACGAGAAGAAGACGCCGGATGATATTGTGGCGGCGTTGGTTAAATCCTGGGAGCGGAGGGGACGGGCATGAGCGAGATTTTCCTCTCCCGCATTGCGATCAGAGACTTCCGGACCTTTGGCGACTTCGCGATCGACATTCCGGCAGCACCCGGCCTTGTTCTACTCACCGGGACCAACGGCCTCGGCAAAAGCAGTTTCTTCGATGCAATCGAATGGGGACTGACTAACAAGATCCGGCGGTTCGAACCCTATATCAACAAGGGTCGCAAGAAGCTTGTCGAGAAGGACTATCTCACGCGCCGGGGCGCCGAGCCCGGATCGCATAGCGTCGCTTTGACCTTCTCGGACGGCGACGCCATCGAACGCAGCACCGCCGGCGGGACTTCCATGGCGGACATTGTCGCGCAGCTTGCGCGGCCCGATCGCCGCACGATCAACGATCTTGGGACCTATCTCGCCCTTACACATTTCCTTGGCCAGGCGGCGCAGCAGCGGTTCACCAGTCGCGACCCGCAGGACCAATGGCAGGCGCTCAAGGGACCAAGCGGAATCGACCGGCTCGAACGAATCCGCGCAGGGTTGCGCGGGCGACCGACCATCGCGGCTTTCACGCGGAGGCTCGACGCCGAACAGGCCGTCGTTGCTACGCTCGATCGGGAGATCGCCGATTGGCAGGGATGGATGACACGGCTCGAGCGGCTCCGCGCGACCGCGCGCGCCACGGGCGTGTTGACGGCCGACGAAGTCGCTGCGCGGATCGACCAGCTCGAGCGCGACCTTCAACAGCTTGCGGCAGGTCAGCCGATTGCCGTCACTGGCGAAGGCGTCGCGGCACGCCTCGCAGCGCTCGGGGACCGGATCGGTGAGGCATTGCGAACCGCCGGTGAGCGCAGGGCGGCTATGGAGGGGCTCTCCGACATGCCCGCGCAGTTCGCGGTCAGCCAAGCGGAGGGACGGCTTGACCATCCAACTCTCGTCCGGCTGCGCAGCGTCGTCAGCGATGCGCAGGCGCGGCTCGATCGGGCATCGCCGCTCGTGGGTTCCGCCAATGACGCAGTGACCGCGCAGAATGCCGCGATCGCCACGATCGACCAGAATATTGCAGTGCTCGATGCGGCACGAATCGATCTCGCCCGCCGTGGCCAGTTGGCCGCGCTGGTGGCGACCGAGCAGCAGGATCGAACGGCGCTTGCCAAGGCGATCGCGGCGCATCGCACGACGATTGCGGAAGCCGACGCGGCTATCAGTCAGCATGGCGAGGCCAGTGCCGGTGTTGTGCGGCTGCGGAGCCTTGCCGCATCGGCCCGAGCGCTCAATGAGGCAATGGCGGATTGTCTCCACCTGGAAGCTCAGTCCGGCGCCGCCGAGGCCGCATTGGCGCAGGGACGCGAGGCCGCCGCTCGTGCTTCGGTGGAACTGACGCCACTTGAAACGCAGTTGGCCGATCTCGACGGCAAGATTGCCGACGCGCAGCGCGAACGCGCCGAGGCGGACCGTCACGCGTCGGCGATCAGCGCAGCCTTGTCACAGCTTGCCAGTCACATCCATGAGGACGACACGGACTGTCCGGTGTGCCGCACGCAGTTCGAACCGGGCGCCCTGAAGGCGCTTGCCGATGCCGCGGCGTCGGGGAGCGACCATCGCCTCGCGCAAGCCGATGACGCGCTGGAATCCTTGCGCGCCACCCGCCCCGCGCTCAGCGATGAGATCCGTCGCCTTCGCGGGATCGTGGCGGCGATCGACGGACTCGATCGGACCGCGAGAGCAGCGGCTGATGCCGTGACGAATGCGCGCGCCAGCATCGCCCAGACGCTCGCGACGACCCCCGAAAGCGACCTCGCCGCGCTGGCCGCGGCCCGATCGCACGATGCGGATACTGCGCTTGCAGCCGCAGAGGTTGCGCTTGAACCCTTGTCGGCGAACGCGGCGGCAGCGACCGAACAGCGGTCGAGCGTTGCAGCCGATCTCGAAGATCTGATCGCGCGCGACAGCCAGTCCGGAATACGACTGGCGCAGTATCAGGCGGAGGACAAGGCGTGCACCGATCGCATCGCCGCCCGCAATCTGTCGAACGCCACGATCGGTGAGATCGAGGCCAGATTGACGGCGGAGCGCGAGCGCGGCGAAGACGCGCGGGGTCGTCTGGGACAACTGACTGAGGCGGCGAGCACCGCCACCGCAGATGTGCAGCGCGAACAGGCGGCACTCGACCTTGCGCAGCGCGAGCTTGCTGCGGCCGAGGTGACGCGCGGGACCTCTGAACAGGCGGCGCGGCAGATGCAGCAGCGCTGGACGCGCGCTGGCCTCAACGACATTCCTAGCCAGGCGGCCTATGATCGCGGCCTGTCCGGCATCGACGTGGTGCTGACGGGGTTACGGTCCCTCGCCGAACGCCAGCTCGTGCTTGCCCGCGACAATGAGGATGCGCTGCTGCAGGGCGAAATCGACGAGATCCTCGCGTCGATGCGGGCGACCGGAGGCGACGATGTCGTCAAGGATCCGACGGCGTATCTGGCAGCGCTCAAAACGAAAGTCGAGGCAGCGCGGGCGGCGGTCAAACTCACGACTGCGGCGCGCAATGCAGTGAAGCGCTATTCGGAGGATCTTCAGAAGCAGGCCGACGATTTCTCGGCGCGAGTGCTCGATCCGCTCAATACGGTGATCGACGACTTCAACGAGGCGATGCTGAGCACGCCGGGTGAGAGCATTCAGTTCAAGGCCGATACGAGGGTCGATGCGACCAGCTTCGGGATGGCGCTGCGCTACCGCGAGAAGGTCGACAATGCTATCGAGACGAAGAAGGATTTGCCTCCGCAGGTCGTGCTGAGCGAGGGCCAGCTAGCCGCAAACGGTTTCAGCATCCTGTGCGCGGCGAGCACGGCCTATCAATGGTCACGCTGGCGTGCGCTGCTTCTCGATGACCCGCTGCAGCATAACGATATCATCCACACGGCCGCTTTTGTCGATGTGATGCGCAATATGGTAGAGCTGAACGGCTATCAGCTGATCATGTCGAGCCATGACCGCGGCGAGAGCGAGTTCATCGCTCGCAAATTCGATGCGGCCGGCCTTGCCTGCGCCACAGTCTTGTTGACGGCACCGTCGGATAAGGGCGTGGTTTGGAACGCGCCAGAGTATAACCAAGCCGCGGCACGGATTTTGAGGCGGGACGCGCAGCCCCCGACCGTAAGCAGCGCCTGACGCGGCTGAAAGGCGGCAAAGTTAAGTGCGATCTGCGCTTCAGCGTCAATGACCCTACGACCGCTTTCGGGATCGCTCCGACCACGCTTGAACGGCTAGAACTAGGGCGGTTTGCTGACCTTCTACTTTCGTCTCGGCGATCGACCGGTTTCCGCGCAATTCGCAGCAAGGCGCCCTTATCTCGCCTCGCAAGTCGGATTCGCGCAATCAACGAAGCGTGGCTCTTGATATCCAGTTTTTGATCTGCGACGGATGTCATACCGTTGGCAAATTCCGGCGGTGGGGCGTCGTAACCTCTGAAACCACTGTCTGGTCACAGTTTCTGTGGCCGGGTGGCCGTCGCGCATGTCCAAGGCACCGCCTAAAGGCGGCGGCGCCTGGATCAGTGGTCTTGGTTACGAACACCCGGCTCGGCCGGCCCGCTCCTATAGAACTGAGGTGTGGCCATGCGTATCGAGATGTCGGGATCTTTTTATCTTTGGGATTTTGAAGAGGCGATCGATTTGATCATTCAGACTCTCGAGATGAATCAGATCGACGAGATACGATCGGTTAGCCTAGAATTTCAGCCTTATGATCACTGCACGCTGGTCGATTTCGAAGACCAAGAATGCGGGGCGCCATTTCGAATTCTTCGCAACCAAGGAAGGAAGACGCGCAAGTTCAAGGTTGTATCGCCTCGATTGTTACCGGAAACTAAAAGCAGGCCAGTCTTCAGCGGCCCCCTTATCATGCCCCCGCCAGCAAAAAAGTCGGCCACATTACAAAATTTCTTCGGCATGCTAGGGAATGCAAAAGTGGACGCAATGACTAAACGAGATTGCAGCGAAGATTTCCTGTGAAAAAAATCGCTGTAACTGCTGAAGCTTTGGTCTACGCCGCCCTTCAACATGATGAGGATGCTGGTCGAGATGCCGCCAGAATTATGACTGACTCTGAATTTCTTGTCATATCTAATATTACGATTCTGAGATTCCTTGGATCGGTCTGCGGGGAGCATCAAATACCGCAATCACTTGCGATAAGCTCGGTACGAGTGCTTTTGGCAGACGATAAAGTCATAGCTGATAGAGATGCTCTTTCGTTTTGTTTGAGTGCGATGGAGAAAGGCCGTGGCTTCGCAGAGTCGTTGGAATCTTACGATGTCTTACGGTACGGCGTTGATCAGATCCTATCCTTCCGCGCTCAGTAGATCAAAAAACAAGAGCCCCCAAAATTAAGCTGTTGCGCGCTTTGTGACTAATTGATTGGGGATAGCATACCGGCCTTAGGATCATAACTGAATTCCGTGATGGTTCGATCCCTGATGCGTTCGACTGCCTCGTCCACGACTGAAATTGGCAACACGAACCACTCACGAGGCCTAACCGAGTGGCCGAAGCGATCCTGAATTGTTAGATCCAGTTGGGCAGCCGCGAAGACCTTGTGAATGAGGTTCTCCAGTTTCTGGCAGTTTACGCCAAACACCTTGTACGTCGCAACAACGTCGACTCCAGCAAGCAAATAAGTCGAGCTCTTCTCCGCGGCGGAGATACGTGCTTCGACCGAGCCACTGGTTACACCGATCTTGTGGATTACCTCTCGATGCTCCGCAACGAATGGATGGTTTGACTTGCTTCTAAGCACATAGATGGTGCCGGTTTCGACTTCGCCAGCTTCAGCCTTGTCAGCGAATAGAGGACCGGGTGCCGGGTCAGTAATGCGCCGCCCTGCATCATCTTCGTTGAGCTGGCGCTGTAGCGACCGCATCAGCATCCCGCTTTGCGTGCCGTTGTCGAAGATCACGCGGAGGCGCGCATCGGTGCGGCCCTGCGCGTTGACGAAGACCTCGTCCATCTCTGCCACATAGCTGATCAGACCACCGACGATGAAGAATGCGCCGGGCCGGATTTCGGCCTTGAGCTCGAAAGGCCGGGTTACGCGTGTGCCGCTGGAGAGGTCATCTTTTACTTGCTTGAACAGGTGGGCGAATTTCTCGAAGTCAGGGCACTTCTCGCGGCGGGCAATTTCCTCGGCAGCGCGCTTTTCCTCGGTTGAACGAACGTGGCGGAGTTGAGTGATGTCGTCACCCTCGCCAAGCCCGCCTAGCTCAGCGGCCAGATCGTCCAGATCAAGCTCGTCTGCGTCCACGAGATCAGCTTCTACGCGGTCGAGCAGTCCGTGCTTGTCGAAGTCGGCCAGTAGAGTCCGGGAGTCTTCCTGCGCACGCAGGCGATCCAGCCGTACGGCATAGAGGCGTTCGAAGATGTCTCGGTCCTCGCCGTGCTGGGGCAGGCGACCATGTTCTTCGAAGAAGCGCTCGATGTCCTCGAACCCGGCGATGATCCGTTCCTCGCGCGCCGTATAGGTGGCCTGCTTCTTCCTGGCGGGCGCAAAGTCCGCAAGTTCGTCGGCCAGATCGTCGAGGTTGAAGTCACTCATAGCGGCCCTCCTCGCGGAAGCGCATGAATGCGGCGGCCCCTTCGGCGAGGCGCTGTTCCCAGGCATCGGCGGATGTGATCGACGGCAGCCGTCCCCGTTCCTTCTTGAAGCGGACTGCGCGGGCAGCGAGATCCCTGGCATCCTCGGGGCTGATCTTGGTGCGCTTGGCGGTGATCGCTGCCTGAACCTGCTTGAGCGTGCTCTCGCTCATCGACTTGGCCAGCACGGCATAGGCTGCCTGCCAGGGGTTGATGCTGTCGATCAGGTCGATGTCGAGTTCGCGGACATCCATGGCAAACTGCCGCACGCCATCCAACAAGGCGGTATTGGCGCGCTGCTCACCATCGGTAGCGTCTGTCACCCCCATGGCAAGCGACTTCGCCTTCTGGGTCAGGTTCAGCGCCGCGATAGCGTGCTGCCGGACAGACTCCTGATCCTCGGCGGAGAGGTCGGGGTAACGATCGCGCACGATCTTGCCCATGGCGACTTGGGTTAGTTCCTGCGCCGGGGTTTCCTCGTCGAACATGCCGCGTTCGGCCACGGTCTTGGTCTGCACAAATGCGGCGATGACCTCGTTGAGGTCCTCCTGCACGATGCGGGTCGCCTCAGGGCTCTTGGGCGTGACGAGGCCCGCTATCTCGAAGTGATACTGCCCGCGCTCCTCGTTGAAGCCGACGTTGGTTTGCCCTTCCTTGTAGCCACCTTCGCCATAGTCGAAATTCGGCAGCGGCCCGTTGTTCTTCGGACTGAAGGTAAAGCGGGGCGCGAGCACCTGTTCCATCAGCAGGCTGGCAGCAATGGCCTTCAGCGTATCGTTGATCGCATCGGCCACGGCTGCTTCGGAAGCATCTGGTTCAGCGATAAGGTTGGTAAAGGTGGCAACGGACTTGCCCGGGGCATCGCGCGTGGCGCGACCAATGATCTGGATGATCTCGGTCAGGCTCGACCGGTAGCCGACGGTCAGCGCGTGTTCGCACCAGATCCAGTCGAAGCCTTCCTTGGCCATGCCCAGCGCGATGATGATGTCGACATGGTCGCGATCGTTCTTGTGCGCAGGGTCCTTCAGCGCCGCCAAAACCTTCGCCCGGCGCGCAGAATCGCTGTCATCGACAAGGTCGGCGATCTTCAACACCCGGCCATCGGGCAAAGCGACCAGTTCGAAGCCGGTTACGGGATCGGCCCCTTGCCACTTGCCGAGGTAGTGCAGGATCTCGTTGACCTCGGCAATCTTGTCCTTCGTGCTCTCGCGGGCGTTGACCGAGGGAATGTGCACGATCGTCTTGCGCGACGGATCAAGGCAATGCTCGATCGCCTCGAGATAGCGCCCGGTGTAGAAGTAATACCCTATGTCGAGCGCCTTGAGGTGCTCGTACCCGTTGAGCTGTTCGAAGTAGGTGAAGCTCACCGTCTCGAACTTCGCCTCGTCCTCGGGCGTCAGGACCGGGGCGGCGTCGCCCCGGAAATAGCTGCCGGTCATGGCGACGATGTGCACCTTGTCGCGCGCGATGAATGCGGCAAGCTGGCTGCCGAGCCGGTTGTCCGGGCTGGCCGAGACATGGTGAAACTCGTCCACCGCGATCAGCCGGTCGTCGAATGCGTCGATGCCATAGGCCTCGACCGCGAAGCGGAAGGTGGCGTGCGTGCAGACCAGCACCGGATCGCCGCTTTCAAGGAACTGGCCGACCGCCTTGACCTTGGAGGAATCCACTCGATCCTCGTCAGCGCCGGGGGAGTTGCACAGGTTCCATTGCGGCTTGACCGTCCAGTCCGCCCAGAAGCCGTGGGCGCTCAACGGCTCATCAGCAAAGCTGCTGCCGATCGACTTTTCCGGCACCGCGATGATCGCCTGTCTCAGCCCTTGATTGTGCAGCTTGTCGAGCGCGATAAACATCAGCGCGCGGCTCTTGCCCGAGGCCGGCGGCGACTTGATCAGCAGGTACTGCTCGCCCCGCTTGTTGTAGGCACGCTCCTGCATCACGCGCATGCCAAGCGCATTGGCCTTGGCCGAGGCGCCTGTACGGGCGGTCTTGAAGCTGACAGCCGGAATGGGTTGGGCGGGGGTCATCTTATCTCGCTCTCAGACACAGGGGCAACTTGCAGCTCTTGTTCGGCGCAATGCTCTGAGGCTGACCACTTCACTGTTGGTCCTTGTTTGGCAAGCGCTTGAAGAAGGGATTCGCCTTTGCACCTGCGTGGTCAATGTCTGGCATAGTGCCGTCAGGTCCCCGCATTGTGCGGAGTTTCCTGTCTTTCCGGCTGAGGTCAATCATGATGGGTGAGTATCGCCTATACCAGTGCGCCAGCAGTTCACGTTTTTGAGGCTGCAGTGCTTTCGCCAAGATCAAGGCGACCGACGCATCACCATGCTCTGCAAACTTCGCCAGGGTTAGGACCGCCGCCTGATGAACGACTTCTTCCTGCTTCCTTCCTTCCAGCAGGTGGACGATTGCAGCCAGCTCGTGCGCTTTCCAGTCAGCCGCCAGCCCAAGTCGAAGGTACTTGCGATATGCCTTGCAGACATTCTTGGGCTGGCCATCGAGCAGGGCCGCTGTCTTGGCATCATCGGCAGCTGTAGACAGTTCACTCCCTTCCAGAAGCAGCGGAAATTCGCGGTTCCTCAGCGGCATCGGCACGTGGAGAGCTCGCTCTACTGCGAAGACTTCGGTCGGGTTCTCGGCGGAATAGAGCAATCGCTTCGCCGGTCGCAGGATCACCATCTTGCCGAGAAAGTACGTGGAGGGGCTGCGCATGAGCAGGACAAGGGGGTCGGCCTGTGCCACGGCAATGGTTAGCATCGCGCCATGTTGACCAGGTAGAACCTCGGCTTGCGTGACCACGCCGGTTATAAGGCCCCGGACCCTTATCAGCAGTTCGCGGGCTTCGGGGCTGACGTATAACGCGTCCTGAGCCTGAGCGGCGACTGCGCCCGCCTGCTTCCTTGGCATGCAAGGGTGGCGATCCCAAGGCGGCCCGAGCGGCGGATCAATGAACACGCTTCCACCGTTGTGGCGGATGAAGAACACGGCAGCGCCGCACTGCGCACAATTCGTCTTGATGCACTGGCTGTCAGGGCTGCGAACGACACGACCGTCCGTTGCACCATTCCTGCCACTACAGCCACCAAACGGATGCAACGGTATTGCCCGTCCATCGATCGTGACGAACTCGACCGGCATTCCGCAATCGCGGCAACGTGCCAAATCAGCCTCCTTTCGAATGCCTAGTACGCAGGTGGCATGATCACGCGGCTTTCCCCTTCGAGGTCATCCTGGTGTAGAGTTCGAAGAGCTTTTCCAGACGTTCGGTGTCGTTGCGGAAGCGGCGGCCGATGTAGATGCGTTCGAGGACTTCGTCGTTGCGATCGTGCGCGGCACGCAGATTTTCGGGCATGGTCTCGGGATCATAGAGGTCCGCAATCGTCGCCGGGAAATGCGCTTCGCGGGCGAGGAGGATGTCTTCGGCGCAGCGGGTGAGGTCGGCCTTGTGCTGGTCGGTCAGAGTGGGGACCGGGAATGTGTTCCAGCCGAGGGTGTTGGAGTAGGAGAAGTCGGTGCGCATGCGGACGCAAACGGTTCCGATCCAGACCCAATGCAGGCGCGACGCGATCAGCGCCATGTTCCACAGCTGGGCATCGTAGAGAGCGAAATTCCGGTCGCCAATGATAGTACCATGATCTTCGAGACCGATTGGCAAATAATCACGGTTTTCTGAACTTACCCGTGCCACGACAAGACTGCTGGATTTGGCTACGGACTGAATTTGACGAAACCGGTGTGGGAACGCTGCCGCCGGGCGGGTCTCCGCCGCCTTACTCTCTGCACGTGACTTCGCGACGCCCTCTATGCGTCTTCGAAGCTCGGGGATCCTTTCAGCCTCCTCCCGTTCTGCGTCCTCCAGCCAAAGGCAATAGCGACCCTCGCCACGGATAAACTCCTGCGCACCCAAAAAGCGCTTAAGGTAAGGAGTGGCTTCCGGAGCGGCATTCAGCAGGCTGTAGCGTTCATCAGGAGTGAAGAAAAAATTCCCGCCATCAGTCGGCTTATTGCCCCACTCCATAAGGCCACGCTCGTCGCGAGGTTTTGACACAGGTGCAACAATGATGTTTGGCCCGGCCACTAGATAGGCGTTGATGTTTTCTACTTGTTTGGCAACGGTTTCAGCGGCATCAGTATTTGAGTATATGGTCCTCATTCTGCAAGATTGTCTCGCGAGGCCAACAATCACTACAGTGACGCCGGCCTTCTGGCTAGCAAGGTTCGCCCACTTGAAGGACGTATGCGCAAAGGCGATCTCATGTTCTGTCTGAAAGATCAGCGGCCACAGGATCGGCACTTGCTGCCCTTGGCAAATGCTGTTGGTTGACACAAAAGCTGCCGCAGCTCTGGCTTGGGTGCCATAATCCGCCGCCTTCATGAACCAACCCGCAACGTAATCGAGCGACTTCCAGCTTTTGGTGCGATGGCCGAATATACGCTCCAAATCGGCCTTCTGCTCAGAATCCTGCCACGTTGACCCTAAGTAGGGCGGATTGCCACAGATGTACGTCTCCCCGCCCTCGTTCTCGAAATCAATCTCGGCCTGATCCAAAGGCGTGCCGAACAGGTCATCCGCTTGAACCCGCACACCCGCCCCTGTCTGCGGACATATGCTCAGCCAATCCAACCGCAGCGCATTGCCGCAGGTAATCCAGTTCTGACTATCCAGCGGCAGAAACTCCGCCAGCGCCTCCTTCTGCCCGCGATAGAGCACGTCGCACTGGTACTCGGCGATGATCAGGGCCAACCGGGCGATTTCGGCCGGAAAGCTGCGCAATTCGATGCCCCGAAAGTTGGTGAGCGGAATGTCGCTGCGGCGGTCGGGCTCGTCGCGCCGCCGGTTAATCTCGGCCTCAAGCTCGCGCATCTGCTTGTAGGCGATGACGAGGAAATTGCCCGATCCGCAGGCCGGATCGAACACCCGGATCCTGGCCATGCGGTTGCGCAGGTTGAGCAGCTTGCGGCTGTTGTCGCCCGCTTCCTCCAACTTGGCCCGCAGATCATCCAGAAACAGCGGGTTCAGCACCTTCAGGATGTTCGGTACGCTGGTGTAATGCATGCCGAGCGCACCGCGCTCCTCGTCGTCGGCCACGGCCTGGATCATCGAGCCGAAGATGTCCGGGTTGATCTTCTGCCAATCAAGGCTGCCGATGTGCAGCAGGTAGGACCGTGCGATCTTGCTGAAGCGCGGGCATTCGGTCGATCCCGAAAAGAGCTGCCCGTTCACATAGGGAAAGACATCGGCCCAGCTCTTGATCCCGGCGGCAGCGCGATCGGCCAGCCTGGTGTCCATCGCGCGGAAGATCTCGGCGATGACCATGTGCGTGTCAGACGCATCGCGTGCGCTCATTTGCTCGACCGTGCGGCTGAACAGGCCTTCGCCGACGAAAATGTCGGTATCCTCGGCAAAGAAGCAGAAGATCAGGCGAGCCATGAAATGGTTCATGTCCTCGCGCCTGCTGGCCCAGTCAGGGTTGTCCTTCAGCAGCTCGACATAGAGCTTGTTGAGGCGGCCGGTGGCCTTGATGTCAAAGCTGCTCTCACGGATCTGCTGAACCGTGGTGATGCCCGCCAGTGGCAGGAAGAAGGCGAACTTGTCAGGGAAGGAGGCGTAATCGCAGGCAACCGTCTCGCCACTGGCCATGTCCTCAGCCTGGAAGGCCACCCCATCGGTGGCGAGGATGAACTTGGCCTTTTGCGATACGGTCTTCGGGCTTTGCCGCAGGGCGACAAGCGTCTCGTCCACCGCACCCTGATCGCAGGTGGCAATGTGGATGTGCCCCCGCTGCAGCACGGCGCCCGGAACATCGGACTGGTTTGTGTTGCCCGCCCGCAGGCGCTGGATCGCGGTATCCTTGTTCCCGAAGGCGCGCAGGAACTGAAAGGGAAACTCCGCCCGGTCAAACGGTTCGAGCGCGAGGGCGGATACGGCTTCTTCGATCTCTACGGGGTTCATATCACCAAGCATAGACCAAGGGTTAATGGAGCGCCAAGGCCAGAGAACGCCATTTCGGTGCATGACGGAAACCATTGGTAGGTAAGAAGATTCCTTGAGAACTTGCGGGTGTGGGCTCGCATCCATGGACGGTCGCTACAGCGCTATTTGAAAGCGCGCGCCCGAGCGACGTCAACGACACCTTTCTAGTGGGGCTCGAGACGGTGGCCGCGGTGCTAGGCCACGCGGCTGACTGGGTCGGCCATCGGGACGGCTTGGCCGAGGGGCAGCTGTTCGACGGCGACGATCTGCCTGAGCGGCTCGCTATCTACGGTCTGAGCAGCTGGATCACGCTGTTCGGTCGCGACTTGGCGGCCTGCTACACAGAGGAGGGCGCGCTCGACCTGAACGTCGTGACGACGCTCAGCAGGCACGTGGAGCGCCTCTTCTGGAGTCTCGGCCTGTTCTGCTGGCCGGAGGGCGGTGGCGTCCGCTGCAGCGTCGCCGAGCAGGGATTCGTGCTTGACGGTCTCCCGTCGGCGACGGACATCTGAACGCACCTTCAGGGAGGGATCATCCACAGTTGATTTGACTATCCTTCTACGCTCCACGCATGGCGCCCAAATAGATGAACGAAAAATGCCAGCGCCGGATAAAGCTCAATAGCGCCATGTCCGACACTCCATGCCCTCGCTCGTCAAAGCCAGGGGCGAGGTCAACATGGGTCAATTTGCCGTGAAACATATGCCTCCCCCGGTCACCTCTCAGCGGCGAGTATAAGGTGCGTTTCCAGTTTCAAAAAGCTGAGGTTGGCGGACGCCAAATGGAATGGCAGCAAGGTCCCAAAGTCGGTCGTTAATGATCACATTTGCGCCGGGTGATCGAACGGCCGGTTTCGGGACTTCTGAAATTCACCGCGAATGACTGATTAAAAGGCGCTTTGCTGACCTTCTGCTATGTCCACGGCGGTCGACCAGCTTCGGCCGAATATAACGTTTACCGGTGAAGATGTGAACGATCGGGTCTGGTCGATAATGTTGAAAGATTAGCCTTGCGTGTGTGAGATTGGAGCCTTCGGATGCGACCCACCCAGTGGTATCATCAGACCGAGCCCGGTCATTTATCGTCGGGTCTTTTGGGCGACAAGCAGCCGCTTCTATTGACGAGAGGATTCAGTCTTCAGGACACGTCCGGTGCCTCGCTCCACTGCGCTATGTGTGATTGGCCCGACTCGGAGCGACCCCAACGACCGACTTGCGAGCGGAGAGAAGCCGGTTGCCCCTAGTGAAGCCGTATCGACTTGCCGAACAAAAAGAGAACACGTAGTTTGGGCCCAATCCAACTGGAAAGTGATTCTCGATGACCGATATGCTGAAAATGGGAGCATTTGTTGACTTTGTCGGCACTGACCCCGCAGTCAACGCTCTACCGTTGTCAAACGGCGTTCAAAAGGGACCCCCGATCGGCGTCGAAGAGGGACCCCCTTTTCAGATAATATGATGCTGGTTTGTTGAAGATGGCCTTGCGCTGCGTGCGGCGGAGGGCGGGCGTAGCCCGACCGGAGGCGCGCGCAGCGCAAGATAGATTTTTGAAGGCGCCGAAGGTGGCTGTCAGCTGCGGTTTTTGAAGCGCCAGCTGTCGTTGCCCGTCTCGACGATATCGCAGTGGTGGGTGACGCGGTCGAGCAGCGCCGTGGTCATCTTGGGATCGCCGAACACGGTCGGCCATTCGCCGAAGGCGAGGTTCGTGGTGATGATGACGCTGGTCCGCTCATAAAGCTTGCTGATGAGGTGGAACAGCAACTGCCCTCCCGAGCGGGCGAACGGCAGATAACCGAGCTCGTCGAGAACGATCAGGTCGAGCCGCGACAGCTGCGCCGCCAGGGTCCCGCCTTTGCCGATCCGGGTCTCCTCTTCGAGGCGTGTCACCAGACCACGCTGACCACGGCACGGACTGATGAACTCGCCATCATTGATCAGGTTCTGCAGGGCGAGATCCACCTGCCCCCCCATGCATGCACCGTTGTTCAGGTCCAAGCCCTGCCGCGCCTGTCGAACGGCAAATATGATTTTAAGGCGATGGACGGTCTCGCGCCATCCCGCGAAAAAGCGCCGTCATTCGAGGCGATGTTCGAAGGGTTCAACAACGAACCGTTCAGCCTCCGTAAGCTAACCGCCTTCCTGGGCCTCGCCTCGCGACGGATTGCGCACCATTGCGCGGACATTCTCCTTCTCGACGTCGCGGCCACCAGCATCTTCGAAATCTTCGAGGAGTTTGGCACGGAGAGCCCAGATAGGATCGGGCGAGAGACAAGGTTTATCGACATCTCAACGGACTCGCTCTCGTTCGTTAATGCCAGCATCGCACTGGAAGGATATCTCGGCTTCATCCCCCCGCGCTGGGATCAACTCTCGCTTGCCGAACTGGAGGAACTCAAACATGTCGCCCATGTTTAAGACGCGGCGCATGGAGGCAGGAGTCGTCCTGCGTGCGGCGGCGATATCCCTCGTGGCGCTGAACCATGCCAACCCCGATATCGACCAGGTTTTGGGATTTAACTTCTCGGGTGGCATGAGCGTCCTGATGGCGCTCTCCGGCTATTAATGGGATGACCCGCCCTGTCCTTCCATCCACAGTCGAGCGATCAAGAAGGAGGATGCAATGAGCATACGGAACAAGCCAAGAGATGCAGCCGTGTTCGGCATCGACATCGGCAAGACGGTCTTTCACGTCGTCGGCCTCGATGCTTCTCACGCACCGATCCAGAAAGCCACCTTCAGACGGGAGACGTTGCTGCAGTTCTTTGAGCGTGCGTCGCCGGTGTTGGTGGGGATGGAAGCGTGTCCCGGTTCGCAGTGGCTTGCGCGCAAACTTCAAGCGATGGGTCACATTGTGCGGATCGTGCCGGCACAGTTCGTGAAGCCGTTCGTGAAGTCGAACAAGAACGATATCATCGACGCCGAAGCCATCGCAGAAGCGGTAACCAGGCCGACGATGCGCTTCGTGGAGATCCGGTCGCCGGAACAGATTGACCTGCAGGCTCTGCACCGCGTCCGGGACAGGATGATCGCTCATCGCACGCGACTGATCAGTCAGATGCGCGCCTTTTGCCTGGAATACGGCATCGCAATCCACCAAGGTGCCGGCAAGTTCAAAGCCGACATGCCACGGGTGCTCGGGGATATGGACAATGAGCTCACGCCCGCCATGCGCCGAATGCTGACTGAGGTATTCGGGGAACTCGGCGATCTCGAACAGCGCATCGCCGCCATGAACCGCGAGATCGAAGCTATCGCAGCGCGCAGCGATACGGCCCGTCGCTTAATGACTGTACCCGGTGTCGGCCCACTGGGGGCCACCGCCTTGCTTGCATCGGCCGGCACGGGGCGTCAGTTCCGCAAAGCTCGCGATCTGGCGGCATGGCTTGGGCTCGTGCCACGGGAGTACTCTACTGGGGGCAAAACGAGGCTGCTCGGCATCAGCAAACGTGGCAACAAGTACCTCCGGCGCATGATCATCCACGGAGCTAGATCCTGCGTGACGCATCTCGACCGAAGCCGGGACCGCCTGGGGCCATGGCTTGATGGGCTGGAACGCCGAATGCATAAGAACAAGGTCACCGTCGCCTTGGCAGCCAAGATCGCCCGCATCTTGTGGGTCGTGCTGACGAAGCCCGGTGCCAGTTACGAGCGGAGGGATCCAGCCTTCGGCTGATCTGGACCGCTACAGACTGCGAGGTTCGTGAGCGTGATGACGAAACAGTTGACCTGCGTATCGTAAGCTCCGTCAAAAAAACGGGCTACCAGCCCGAAGCATTTATCCGAGAACGATACGCGCGGATCTCATCAAGGCCTGGCCGCAACAGCGGTCCACTCGCGAGAGGCCGGATACATTTGTGCAGACTGGCACCGTCACCACCGATCGACCCTTGCATGGACAGGGCGGGTCATACATTTTTTGCGAAGTTCGTGCTTGACGCTCCCTCGCTCCCACAGATGCGGCATCGATTGATCGGCTTCGGGCGATCCATCCTGCTACCCAGCTTCTTCATGGTCTTATTCTTCTTCATCATCTTACGTAAATTCGATGTTTTAGAATTATTGTTTATCCGAAACCTCTTCACGGACGGTCGAATATCCAAGTTTCCGACCTGGTATCCGCAGGTCATGATGCAGATCCTGATCGTCGTCTACATCCTGTCCTACATCGGTCTCATCCGGAATTTCGGTCGGAAGCTACTCCCTTATTCCGTCGTTTTGCTGTTTGTCGCATCCGTGTTGCTACGATTTTATCTGGACAACTATTCAGATGGTCTGGACCATCCTACACTGCCCTACTCCCGGTTCTGGAATTTTTGCCTCGGCTGGTGCTTCTACTTCTTTGCCGATCCCTCAAGGACTCCGAAAGGAAACAGGGTCGCGATGGCTGCCCTGGCGATTGCCAGCAGCTTCCTCGTTTACGGGGCCGCCAAACTACCTGCCTACTGCCTCATTGCGGGGACCCTTATTTTCCTCTTTGTAAGGGACATCGCAGTCCCCGCCATCCTGCACAAGCTCATCACGATCGTCGCCATGGCAAACCTCCATATCTTTCTCTGGCACCGCTTCTTCTTCGAGATTTACGAGGACATCATGCATGTCACCGCCCAAGGTGGGTTCGGCATGTGGCTATTCGGAATGTCGGCAAGCGTCGTTCTGTGGATTGGGTGGGAGGCGGCAGTCCGAACGGCGAGGGAGTTCGCATTGGCATCAACCTCCCTGAAATCGAAAGTTATTCCTTCCGTCCGAAGCCATACTCTCCCGGCAAGCTAGGGCAGGAATTAAGTGAAATGCGACCAAATTTAACAAATGATTGCTGAGATGTTTTTCTTTTGATACAAAGAACATGAATGCACCTTGGCAGAAGGTACGCGTCTCATGACAGACGGGAATTTTGATGTACCTGTTACAGGAACGCCCGTCATTCTATACGAGCTAAATGAGGTATCCTGGCAAGTTGTTGATTGGTACATTGGAAGAAATCCTCATGGGAACTTCGCGAATATTTTAGGCATGTCGAGATCCTACACCACTGTTACGACAGATGTGGGGGAACTTCATCCCTGGGTAACGTGGCCGACATTGCATCGGGGGGTGGACAATCGCAGCCATGGAATTGAGTTCCTTAATCAGGATCTGACGAGAGCGAGCGAATTCCCGCCTGTGTGGGAGACCGCCGCCAAAGCCGGGAAGCGGGTCGGTGTTTTTGCAAGCCTGCAATCCTATCCTCCCCCGCCCGACGACGCGTACGCCTTCTACATCCCCGACACTTTCGCGCCGCAGCCGGGCACGATCCCGCCCGAATGCAGGCCGTTCCAGATGCTCAACCTTCGCCAGACAGCACTGGATGGGGGGATCGTCTCCGACGTGAAACCGAGCAGAGAGCTCGCAACACTGATGCTCGGCCTGGTTCGGATCGGCTTGTCTTTGTCGACCGTTCTCGCTCTCGCGCGGCAGGTCATTCTTGAAAAGATCAATCCACTTTACAAGTCGCGTCGCTCGATCATGCAGGCGCCGATCGCCTTTGATGTCTTTAAGCATCTTCTGCATCGGACCAAACCGGAGTTCACGACGTTCTTCACCAATCATGTCGCGGGCATGATGCATCGATATTGGAAGCATGCTTTCCCGGAGGAATTCCAATACACTTTGACCTCCGATGAAGACAGGTTGAAGGCGAAGAATATACAGCGGGCGATGGATGTCGCGGATTATCAGCTAGGCTCAGGACTCATTGCGGCAGCCAGAAGATGACGGTTGCGGCGATGCAGATGGCGGACATGAAGGTGTGGGCGCATCGGTCATAGCGGGTGTGGATCCGTCGCCAGTCCTTGAGCTTGCCGAACATGTTCTCGACCTTGTGACGCTGGCGGTAGAGTGCTGTGTCGTGCGGGATGCGCACCTTTCGGTTGGTCTTTGATGGGATGCAGGCGGCGATGCCGCGCTCGGCCAAGGCATGGCGGAACCAGTCGGCATCATAGCCCCGGTCGGCCAGCAACGCCTTGGCCTTGGGGAGCGCATCGATCATCAGCGCAGCGCCCTTGTAATCGCTCATCTGCCCTTCGCTGAGCAGCATGATCAGCGGGCGGCCCTTGCCATCGCAGACAGCGTGAAGCTTGGAGTTCAGGCCGCCTTTGGTGCGTCCGATACGTCGGGGTAGAGCCCCTTTTTTAGCAGGCTCGCCGCCGTCCGGTGCGCCTTGAGATGGGTAGCATCGATCATCAGCTGATCGGGCTTGCCGCCCTTGGCGGCAAGCTCGGCGAAAATGCGGTTGAACACGCCCAAGCGGCTCCAGCGGATGAACCGGTTGTAGATCGTTTTGTGCGGGCCGTAGCCGGCGGGCGCATCACGCCAGCGCAGCCCGTTCCTGATCACGAAGATGATGCCGCTCACGATCCGCCGATCATCGACCCGCGGGATGCCGTGCGACAGTGGGAAATAAGGCTCAATCCGGCGCATCTGCGCCTCGCTCAACAACCAAAGCTCAGACAACCGCAGCACCTCCTCAGTGCCGCGAGTGAATCAAGGCATCGCCGCCAATGCAAGAATTTAATGGGTCCTGAGCCTAGGTTATCTGCTTGACTATATCACCCGGACTGATGGAACCTTGATCGTCGCGAGCAGCATGGGACAGGAAGCCGTTTTCCGCTCCGGCGGCGATCAGGCCCGCATCATCGACGTTCCAGCCTTCGTCCGGGCAATCGGGTTTAGCGGAGATTATCGTTCGAACCTCGCAATGCACCCGGATTTCAATTTCGAGTTCGACACGCCGGAGGATGCGGGGCGTTTCGCGTCGCTGGTGGAAGCTGCGACATTCGCCGGAGGAAGACGCCTCTGTTACAAGGTCAACCTTGTAAACAGGACCCTGAATTTCGGATTGGCGCAGCCGCCGGAAGGCATGGACAATTATGTGGAACGCCCCTCCGGCGGCGGCGTGAAGGAGAGGATTTCCTTTGCGGAGGCCGGGATCAAGCGATTCAAGCGCGACGTCGGCACGGGATATCACCAGCCCCGCGGCATCCTCCTTTGGCACCGGCCGGGAGAGGCGAGCGACGCTTCGAGGGAAGTCATCCAGAGTACTGCTGTGCGGGCCATGATCCTTTCCGCTCTCGGCATCGCTGTGGAGCCAAAGTCTCCGCTTCCCTCCGATAGAAACCCCACCCGCAACGAGGCCGAACAAGTGGATGCGTCCTGACCGTCCGCTCTGACAATGAGATGCGATGTGGATGTCATCATTGGTCCTTGCATCTTGTCAGCCGACCATGGGACGGTCTCAACGCTGGAAGCCGCATGGTCCCGGATCCACGGTTCATACGAAAATGTCGAACAGCGATAAGGGCAGCGGCGCTATACGGCCTGCGCGCTGCGGGTAATGCACCCAGCTTGCGCGCCATGGCTTAGCGCTCCAAATGGCTTTCAACCGGAAGTCCAGCGCACGATGTCCGCCTTCTCTATCTCCAAGGCATCAGGCAGGATCCGTGGATCGGTGATGGTCAATTTATTTCGATACCGTGATGATATGACTCTTAGAACCGCCTTCCGCGCGTGAAGGTGCCTCCGACCGTGCGTTCAGCGGGGCTGTTCATCAGCCAGTCCGCACACTGATAAAAAGGGGCTTGGCAAAGGGCGAGATCGCGATGTGCAAGTCGGCACCGCCGTCTACGCATCAGGCTTCATCCATCGCAGGTCTGCGACCGTAGTCACTCAGACGTCATGGTCCCGGTCTAACGGCGCACCGCGGTGCAGCGTAAATGCGCGCGCCATTTCCCTTCAGATTTCGCATTCTGAGGAGTGCATCGTGCGTACCACCGTCAGAGCTCGCTATGAGCTGGCCCAGGAAGATGACATCCGCGATGAGTTGACCCGCTTTGTCGCCCGGCGACTGCGCAATGGCAATGACGAAGAAGATATCGTGCAGGAGACATATCTGCGCATCTACCGGTACCGGCAGACCGGCACGATCGCCAATCTCAAGGCTTTTTGTTTTTCTGTCGCGCAGAACCTGATCAACGATCATTTCCGCCGTCTTTCGCGCATGCCTGCCACTTGCCCCATAGAGGAAGATTTTATCTGCCCCATGCCGCGCATTGATGAGGCCTTGCTTCATCGCGAGCGGGTGGAGGCGATCGTCGCCATCCTGAAGAACATGCCGCCGCTCAGACGGGAAATCTTCCTCCGCCGTCGACTGGACGATCATCCACCCGCGGTTATCGCCACCGACCTAGACATGCGGCAATCGGCGGTGGAAAAGCATGTCTTCCGTGCGCACAGCGACATAAGACAGGGTCTCGCCAAGCGGAAACTGACCGGTTGGAGCAGGATCTAGCCATGCGTGACGACAGCCTATCGCGAAGCGACGCCCCCATCGATGAATTGGCGCTCAAGGAAGCGCTAACGCGCGTCCATGACGGCGGGCGCCTGTCCAATGATGATATCCGCAAGATGCGCGCCAGCCGGAAGGCAGCCATAGCGGGCGGCCTCGGCGCGGTCGTTCTGGCCATCACCGGCCTCACCATCTTTCGGTCGCCGGTCAATACGGCCGCGGAGTTCAGCACGAAGCCCGGAGAGCGGCGTGACGTCCGGCTGGAAGACGGGTCGTTCGTGCAACTCAGCGGCGCAAGCCATCTGACTGTCACCATAACGAGCCGGGGCCGCTACGCCCGTCTGATCGCAGGGGAAGCGCGGTTCGACATCGCGCACGATGCCAGCCGCCCCTTCATCGCCCATGCCGGCCGAGCCGAGGCGCAGGTGCTGGGACGGTGTTCGACCTTAACGTAACATCCGCCAGCACCAGTCTCGCCGTGGCGCGCGGAGCGGTTCTGTTGAAGCCGGTCGGGTCGCCCCAGGCGGTCACTGTGCGTGCCGGTTGGCAGAGCCTCGTCCACGACACCACCGTCGACCGCCCCAAGCCGTTCGACGCCTCCCGTCCCGACTGGCGGGAAGGATGGATCGATACTGACGGCATGACGCTCGGCACGCTGGTCGAAATTCTGAACCGGCAGGGCGGGATCGTCATCAGTGCTCCGCCAGCGGCGCTGGCGGCGATCCCGATCATGGGGCGCTTTCGAACGGATCGGCCGGCCGCACTCCTCTCCGTCATCGGCAAGGCGAACGGCTTCGATGTACGGGCCGATCAGGGAATCTTGCGCTTCCACAAGGCATTATAAGAAAATTCTGCCTGCCAGACTATGGGCTGAAAAAACAGTGTCCGGCTTTGGCGATCCCCGCGTCTTTCGAAGGAGAGCACATGATGGTGCTCGCAAGGGGATACGACATGGGGTCTCACATTTCTCACCGTGCATTGCACGTCGCCATCGCCATTGCCGCCACGGCGGCGCCCTGTTCAGCGCATGCGGAAGCGGGGAGCTTTGCCAAAAGCTTCCAGTTCGCCATTCCGCCCGGAAATCTGTCCGCCGCCCTGTCGGCGTTTTCCGCAACGACCGGGCTTCAGGTCGTCGCCTCGTCCGGGGACGTCGGCTCCCATATGAGCGCCGGCATATCGGGCAAGTACAAGGCGTCCGATGCCATCGCCCGCCTCCTCGCCAAGTCGGGCTACACCGCCAGCCTGGTCGGCGACATGGTCGTTCTGCAGCAGGCCACGGCGTCGCCGCGCGCGATGCCGATCGCCCTGCAGAGCGCCGGCGGCGCCGGCACGTCCCGCCCCGACGCTGACGAGAGCGAAGCGGCGGAAGGCGATCGGGACATCATCGTCACGGCGGAGCGTCGCGAGCAGCGCCTGGTCGACGTCCCCGTCGCCCTGTCGGCCTTCGGCGGCGAGCAGCTCCGCAATCGCGGCGCCGACCGCCTTGTCGACCTGGCGAGCCAGACGCCCGGCGTCCTCGCCACGGTGCAGGTGTCGGGTGGTGACATGCCGACCTTCACCATCCGCGGCGTTGGCTTTGACGATTTGCGCCCCAACGGCAATCCTGCAACTTCGCTCAACATCGACGGCATCTACCAGGGGTCGGCCATCCTCGCGACCGGCCAATTTTTCGATATCGAGCGGGTGGAGATCCTGAAGGGGCCGCAGGGAACCCTCTATGGACAGAATTCGACCGCAGGTGCGATCAACATCCTGTCCCGCCGTCCGGGCGACAAGCTGAACGGCTATGTCAGCACCGAACTGGCGACCTTCGGCACGGCCCGCATGGAGGGCGCGGTCGGCGGCCCGATCTCGCCGATCGTCAGCGCCCGTATCGCCGCGCTATACACCAGGACGGACGGCTACATGACGGACATCGGCAATGCCAATGCCGTCGCGACCTTCAGGCCGCCTGCCGGCATCCCGCCGCTGCCCGTTACCGGCATGAACCGTGACGTCGCACGATCCGAAAGCATCGCCGGCCGCGCCATCATAGAGATCAACCCGTCCGACCGGACCGAAATATTCCTGAAGGTCAACGGTACGAAGCAGACCGGCGGGGCATTGCAGCCCAGCCGCAACGTCACCCAGAACGGCTTCGCCCCGAACGCGCGATATGAAGTCGATTCGGACGTGCCGACAAAGCTGAACGTTTCCGGCTATGGTATCACCGGCAGTCTGCAGCAGAGCGTCGGTGACGATTACACCTTCGTCCTGACAGGCGGATACAGCCATGTCTCGCACCTCGCGATCTACAATGGGGACGGGGTGCCTATCCGTTTGATCAATATCCTCTACGGCGACAAAGACGATCAGGAATATGCCGAGATTCGGTTCCAGAAGAACGACACGTCGCGGTTCAGCTGGATCGTGGGCGCGACGGCATTTCACGACGACGTTCGCATCGACCAGACCTTTACGATGCTCGACACGACGCGCGGCATCATCCAGGGCGATTACACGCAAAAGCGGACAAGCTTCGGCGTCTTCGGGGATGGAACCTGGGCGTTCGACTCCGGATTCAAGATCGGCGGCGGCCTCCGCTACACGCATGACAAGGTCGACTTCAATGGCCTGACGCAGGGCCTCGATCCCTATGGCGTATCGCTTCTCCCGGCCATCTTCCCGCTTTTGCCCTATAAGTTCGATCGTAACATCCGAAAGTCCCAGGTGTCCGGCCGTATCTACGGCAGCAAGAATTTCGGCCCTTCCTCGTCGATCTATGCGTCCATCAGGCGCGGGTATAAGGGCGGTGGCTTCGATGCCACCACGCCCACCAACGACCTCGAATCCGCGCCGTTCGGTGCCGAGACGGTCTGGTCCTATGAGCTGGGCTTCAAGATCCTTCCCCCCCGTGCCTTCCTTCAGCTTGAAGGTGCGATCTTCTTCAACGACTACAAGGATATTCAGACGACGGCGGTCACGCAGATCACCACTGCCGCGGGCGTCCTGTCCGGCGGCACGCGTGTCAATGCGGGCGACGCCCAGAGCTGGGGCGCGGAACTGTCCGCGACCATCAGGCCGACCGACGATCTGAAGCTGGAAATCTCCGGCGCCTATCTCGGCAATGAGATCAAGAAGGTCATCTCGACCAATCCCGTCGAACGCCTGCGTCGTGCGGATGCGCGGCTTCCGTTCACACCGGGCGTTAGCCTGAACGGTGCTTTCGAATATACCATCCATGCCTCGGATACGATGGATGTCATCCTCGCGTCCGACGGTCAGTATCTGTCCAAATATTATTTCGACATCGACAACTTCGCCGTGACCAAGTCGCGCTTCATAGGCAATGCGCGCGTAGAACTACGGTATCAGAACAATATCTCCGCCACGGCCTGGGTCCGCAACCTGACCGACACATACTATCCGCTCTCCCGATTCAACTCCGCCACGACCAGCACCGACCTCCCGGCGGCCCCGCGCACCTATGGCATCACGCTTGGATACAAGTTCTGAACCCAGCGCAATGTGGGTGCGGTGAATCTGATTTCACGACCGATATCAAAGCCCATTCATCAAACACCACCTTCATCAGGAGATCTTATGGTTAAGCATAGAAACTTCCGCGCAATGGTTTCCGCTCTCGCTATGCTCGCAGGGCTGTTCACCGCCGGAGAAGCTTCCGCCGAGTTCGTGACGCAATCCGATCAGCGGCCGCCGTCGCCCGCGCGTCTGATCTTCCCCGATACGAAGGACGGACATCATATTTTCGCCGGCGACCTGCACCTGCACACCGTATTCTCGGACGGCTCGGCCTGGCCGACGCTTCGCCTCGCAGAAGCGGCGCATGACGGGCTTAAGTTCGTGTCCTTCACGGAACATGACATCATCACGCCAAAGATCCGCGACACCGGCACCAACAAGAACCGCAGCTATGAAATCGGCCGCGCGTTCATCTCTTCGGGCATGCTTGGCCTCGGCGGCATGAAACTCTCGCTCGGGTCGGAGATCACGCGCGCGATCGGGCATTTCAATTGTCACTTCCTCAAGGATGCAAATGCGCTGAACCCGGGGAAAGTCCATTACAGCACCTTCAAGCAGACGGGCGGGCAGCTCCGGGTCGACTGGAACCGGACCAGCGCGGACGAGAAAGATCTGGAAGCACGGTTCCGCGAAGCGAAGCGGCAGGGCGCCATCTGCCAGTGGAATCATCCGACCATCCCCTCCTCCTCCCCTGGTGAGGCAGTGGTGACGCCGTTCCTCGAACGGATGTTTTCAGAGGGTCTGCTGTCGGGGATTGAGGTTGCGCAAAGCGATTTCATCCACCCCAGCGCGATGGACGTGGCCCTGAAATATAACCTCTATATCGCGGCGACTACGGACGCTCATCTCGGGACCGCGTTGGAGCAGGAGGCGGCGGGGATGGATCACCGCGTCGCCACCCTGTTCCTGACGCAGGGAGAGGATGAAGCGGCCTTCAAGGATGCGCTGGAAAAGCGTCGTACGGTCGGCCTCTTCCGCGACACTTTCTTCGGCACGCGCGAGAATGTTCAAACGGTGATGAACGCGGTCCTGAAGATGTCGTTCACCAAATATTCGCCGTCAGAGTTTCTGATCGGAAACTCAGGCGAGATGGAGATCGCGAATGCTGGCCCGATCGACGTCGAGCTTGAGATCGTTCAGCCGGACTTTCGCCTGCTGAACTATCCGCGCTTCGTGAAGATACCGCATGGATCGAAAGTCACGCTGAAGGCGCTGCGCATCGACGGCCCGAACTTCAAAGGCCTGAAAGTCCGCGTGATCAATTCGCTTGTGACATCGCGTGACCAGCTGGAATTTTTCCTGGAGGCGCAGCCGTTCGATCTGAACGCCATCACCGGCAAGGGTACGCTGAGCAACATCCCCGACGATCTCGACGGCTGGATGTAAGACGGCTGAATGTTCGGCGGCCATGGGTCTTCGGATCCATGGCCGTTTGCATGTCATGCAAGCTCGCGCACCGCTTGCTGCCTCTTCTCATGCCGCGCAAACTCGCCGAGGGCATCCGCAAGAGACGGCAGGTGCGCCCCGCGCCCCGTCGCGAGCGGTACGCGGGAGGGGCGTGGCGCCATTTGGTTCAGGCGGGCGCCCGGCACGGCGCGGATCAGATGCCGGGGCAGGTTCAGGCTGTCCGCGACGGCTTCCGCGAACTCTGCCCATGATAGCTCCGTCTCATTGGTGAGGTGCCAGAGGCCCTGCTCACCGTCGATCAGGAGGTCGAGCGCGACCCTGACGAGATGCGGCACATAGGTCGGCGTGATCCGCTGGTCCGCCGCGGCCTCGAACGGCTGCCCCGCCGTCAGGGCGCGAGCGACCGCGACGGCAAAGTTGAACTCGTCATGGGGAGAGAAGAAGGCTGCGGTGCGAACGATGAGATGCGTCCCCGCCAGGGCGAGAAGTCCCTCCTCCATGCGCGCCTTGCTCTCGCCATAGACGTTGCGCGGGTCGGGCGCGTCGGTTTCGACATAGGCCCCTTCCGCCTTGCCCCCGAAGACGAGGTCGCTTGAGACATTGAGGGTGGCAAGCCCCCGCTCCTCCGCCATCCGCGCAAGGCGGACCGGGCCGTCGCTGTTCGCCGCAAAACAACGGGCGGCATGGCTTTCCGCCTCGTCGACCCGTACCCAGCCGGCGGCGTTCACCACTGCCCAGGGATCGTGCCGGTCCAGCGCAGCCCCGATGCTGGCCTCGCTGGTGATGTCGAGCGCGTGCCGCGCCGTCAGCACATGCGGTATGTTGCGGAGCGTACAGGCCCGCGCGAACGCTTGCCCCAGGGTTCCTGTCGCGCCCATGATCAGGAGGGGCCGACCCATGGGCGCACGCTCCCTGCAACTGTCCGCCCGGTGCTGCACGGCCGGGGCAGGACGGCGGACGGCGGGATATTCAAGCCGGATCGGCCGACGCCACCAGCCCGGCTGCGCTGCAAGCGGATGCCGTGCAGCGCCAGTGGCCAGAGCCGTGCCGAGCGCTGCGAGAGCGGTCGCGCGCGGCGTTCCGCTACTGACGTCGAATATGCCCGGCTCATAGATGCCGGGGGCGGTCAGCAGCGTGTTCCATCCGCTACTGCCGAGCAGCGACCAGAGCGTGATCGCTCGCACGTCCACGCCCTCATTGCGCAGATCCTCGGCGCAATCCCACGCCTCCGCCAGCCAGCGCAGCTGCTCCTCGCGCGTGCAGCCATTATGGACTTCGGTGACCGCGATCGGGGTCGCATAGCGGTCCCACGCCTCCTCTATCACGCCCCTCAGACCGGGCGGGGGCGGCTCCAGCACCCGGATCGCCTCGACATCGGCATAGCGCTGCCCGTCATTGCCGCCATGCGCATGGGCGGGATAGCGCTGCATGCGATGGTCGAGGAACCGCTCGCTGGTCAGATAATGGTTGATGCCGATGATGTCTGGCGGACAGGGATCGGCCGCAATGGCCTCCAGCCTGTGCTCCAGCCCGTGCGCGGCCATGCGCCGCCACAGCGGATGACCGCGCCGTACGCGCCCGAACAGCAGGTCCCATGTCGCCCAGCGCCGGATATTCTCGAACGCAGCCTGCTCGCGCAACTCGGCAGTGGCGAAGGTGCGGCCGAGATCCTCCGTCTGAACGAGCCGCGCGGCGGGATTGACCCTGCGAATGGCCTGCATCGCGAGCCGGGTTCCGTCGATCTGGTTGAGGAGCGCGCGCCAGAACGCGCCCTCGTCGCGGACATGCGGATACCAATGGCCATAAAGCGCCGAAAAGCGCGCCGTGGTGAGCGGCTCATTGACCGGCGTCCACTGGTTGATCCAGGAATAGCGCTCCGCAACGCGGGCCGCGAAATCAGCGAGACCCCGCGCGAAACCGTCATCGTCGAGGAGATGCGTGTAGGAGGGACCGCTGCCGTGATGGACAAGCCCGGCAATGACGTCGATGCCATGTGCGCGCAGCCGGTCGATCCGCGCATCCACGCCCTGCCAGAGATGCTGTCCGGGCCGATCAGGCGCAATGCATTCCCATAATATAGGATAACGGATCGTCGTTATGCCGATGTCGGCAAATAGATTCAGATCGTCGATCCGATCATAGTGGCCGCATCGCTCGAACTGATCCTGATATGTATCCCGAACCCTGTTGATGGTGCACTCCGGCCCACCCCATAATTCCAGATGCCTCTTCATCGTACATATCTCCCAGACCTTCGCCAGAACGACTGACATGGATCAGGTTTCCGCTCTCGACTTGATATCTTGTGTTATCTCTTTGAACTTGGGCCGGTTTGTACAGGAACCGGAGCGATGAACGGCGTGTTGCCGATGTTCATCATTCAGCAAGGTTCCAGACATGAGCGGCATTCCAAGCGACGTCGACGCCATCAACCCCGACAGCCCGACGGAGGGCGGCGGCACGCTCATCTGCTTCAGTCACCTGCGCTGGAACTTCGTCTATCAGCGGCCGCAACATCTGATGAGCCGCTTCGCCCGGGACCGGAAGGTCATCGTTTGGGAAGAGCCGATCCACGATGCGCCAAGTGCGACGTTGGACACCCATGTCTGCGACTGTTCCGGCGTCACCATCCTCACCCCGCACCTCCCCGCCGGCCTCAGCCGGCATGAGGAGACGGAAACATTGCGCGCCCTGCTCGACGGCGCGATCACCCGCGATCCGGCGCGACCGCTCATCTGCTGGTACTATACGCCGATGATGCTGCCCTTCTCCGACCATCTGGCGGCGGACTGCATCGTCTATGACTGCATGGACGAGCTGGCGAACTTCAAGGGCGCGCCGTCAGAGCTTCTCCCGCTTGAGCAGCGGCTGCTCGACAGCTGCGACCTCGTCTTCACCGGCGGGCACAGTCTCTACGAGGCAAAGGCCGCGCGCCATCCTTCGGTCCATGCCTTTCCATCCAGCGTCGACGCCACCCACTTCTCGACCGCCCGCGCCGCTGGTCCGGAGCCGGAGGATCAGGCGGAGCTCCCCTCCCCGCGCCTCGGTTTTTATGGCGTCGTGGACGAACGGATGGACCTCGCGCTGCTGGAAGGTTTGGCGGACGCGCGGCCCGAATGGTCCATCGTCATCGTGGGGCCAGTGGTGAAGATCAGCGACGCCGACCTGCCCCGCCGCCCCAACCTCCATTATCTGGGCGGCAAGGGCTATGCCGAACTGCCCGACTATCTACGCGGCTGGGACGTCGCCCTGATGCCCTTCGCCATCAACGAGGCGACACGCTTCATCAGTCCCACGAAGACACCCGAATATCTCGCCGCGGGCTGCCCCGTCGTCTCTACCCCGGTGCGTGACGTCGTGCGCGGCTATGGCGATGTCGAGGCGGTGCGCATCGCGGACGGGCGGGACGCTTTCGTCGCCGCCTGCGACGCGGCGCTTACCCTCTCCCGCACAAACGGCTGGCTGGCCGCCGTCGACGCGCGGCTCGCAGGGGAGAGCTGGGATCTCACGCAATGCGCGATGAGCAACCTCATTGACGAAGCGGTGCAACGCAGCAGCCACGTCTATCCCGTGGTGTCGCCTATTGGCGCAGACGGAGACCGCCCGCAATCCTATGACGTCATGGTCGTCGGGGCAGGCTTTGCCGGCGCGATCATGGCGGAACGGCTCGCACGCGACGCGGGCAAGCGGGTGCTGGTCGTGGACAAGCGGCCGCACGTCGCCGGCAACGCCTATGACCGACTGGACGATGCCGGCATCCTCATCCACCAATATGGCCCCCATATCTTCCACACCAATTCGGCCGACATCTTCGAGTATCTCTCGCAGTTCACCGAATGGCGTGGCTATGAGCACCGCGTGCTCGCGGCTGTCGGCGACCGCCTGGTACCGATGCCAATCAACCGCACGACGGTGAACAGCCTCTACCATCTTGATCTGCGGACGGAGGAGGAGGCCGCCGCCTTCCTGGCCTCCCGCGCAGAGCCCGTGGATATCGTCCGCACGTCGGAGGATGTCGTCATCTCGGCGGTGGGACGCGAACTCTACGAGACTTTCTTCCAGGGTTACACCCGCAAGCAATGGGGAATGGACCCGTCGGAACTGGACAAGTCGGTGACCTCACGCGTGCCGACGCGAACCAACACCGACGACCGTTATTTCACCGACACCTACCAGGCCATGCCGAGAGACGGCTTCACCCATATGTTCGAACGGATGCTCGACCATCCGAACATCGACCTGCTGCTCGGCGTCGATTTTACCGAAGTGCGGCAGGCCTATCCGCATCAGCACCTCGTCTTCACGGGACCCATCGACGAATATTTCGGCTATTGCTACGGCAAGCTTCCCTACCGCTCCCTGCACTTCCGGCACGAAACGGTGGATCAGGAACAATTTCAGCCCGTGGCCGTGGTGAACTATCCGTCAGAGGACGTTCCGCACACCCGCATTACCGAATATAAGCATTTGACCGGCCAGACCGCGCCGCGCACCAGCATCACCTATGAATATCCGAGCGGTGAGGGCGATCCCTACTATCCCATTCCACGCGCCGAGAACCAGGCGCTGTTCAAGCGCTACGAAGCGCTGGCGCTCGCCCAGCCCGATGTGAGCTTTGTCGGCCGGCTGGCGACCTATCGCTATTATAACATGGATCAGGTGGCCGGTCAGGCGCTTGCTACCTATCGCCGCCTGAAGCAGCGCTGGGATGCCGACCGCCAGCCCGCAGCCACCGGCGCGCGCGCCGGAACGACCGTCGTTGCCGACGCATGATATTGATCCGGCTCCCTTTTCCGTCTCGCGCGTTGTGAGCCGGACCTTTCACGAGCCAGATGGACGTCACGCGTGCTGGAACCGCAGGATGAGGTGTCCGAACGGGAGGTACAGCAGGGCCTGAGGGCCTTGCTGGTCGACGCCTCCTTCGCCACCGCCATAGGCGCCCTTAACAGCGGCGTGGTGCTCCTTGCGCTCGCGCTGCATGTCGGCGTGAGTACGGTCCAGATCGGCATATTGGCCGCCATCCCCCTGTTCACCCAGATCTTGCAGGCACCCGCAGTTTCGCTGGTGGAGCGGTTGCGCACGCGCCGCCGCATCTCCGTCATCAGTGTTTTTCTCGCGCGGCTCGCCCTGCCCATCTACGCCGTCGTGCCGTTCATCCCCGACCGTAATGTCGCCGCCGCATCCCTGATGGCGGCGGCCCTGTTGCACTACGGCCTCAACGCGGTGGGTGCGTGTAGCTGGAACAGCTGGATGCGCGACCTCGTGCCGGAGGAGGAGCTTGGGCGTTTCTTTGCCCGGCGGACCCTGTTCGGCACGGCGGTTAGCGCGGTCGCTACTATTGTCGGAGCCTACGCGCTCCAGCAGGCTGGGACGGACCGGGCTTTCGGCAACAGCATCTTCTGCGGCCTCTACCTTTTCGGCTTCGCTTGCGGTCTCGTCAGCACGGTCGCGCTCGCCCGCGTGCCGGAGCCACGTATGCCCCCCGGCAGTGACGATGTGCCGATCCGGCGGTTGCTGACCGGGCCGCTGCGCGACAGGAACTTCCGGCAGATGCTGCGCTATCTTGCAAGCTGGCAATTCGCCGTGAACCTCGCAACGCCGTTCTTCACCGTCTATTTCGTGCGCGAACTCGGCTTCGGCATGGGGTTCGTGCTGATCTTCAGCTTCATCAGCCAGATCGCGAACCTCGCCGTCATCCGGGGATGGGGCCGCCTGAGCGATCATTTCTCCAACAAGTCGGTGCTGAGCGTGGCCACGCCACTGTTCATCTTCTCCATCGTCGCCATGGCCTTTGCCAGCGATGTGGACGGCATGACAGCCCGGTCCGCCTATCTCGTCATGCTGCACATCATCATGGGCGCGGCGGCGGCGGGCGTGGGGCTGGCTTCCGGCAATATCGTGCTGAAGCTCAGCCCCGGCGGCGCGGCGACCGGCTATCTCGCCTCCAACGCCATTATCGGCGCAATCGCCGCCGGCATGGCGCCCATCATCGGCGGCTGGGCCAGCGACTTCTTCGCCGCGCGCAAGCTCACCCTTGCCGTGCGATGGACCAGCCCTGAGGGCGCGGCCGAACTCGGCGTCATGTTCACGCACTGGGAATTCTTCTTCCTCGTATCGGCCGTGATTGGCCTCTATGCCCTCCATCGCCTGAGCCTCGTTCAGGAAAGCGGCTTCACCGGCCGCAGGGAGGTGGTGTCCCACATCGTCTACTCTGCCCGCCGCAACCTCGGCAACATCTCCTCAGTGACGGGACTTCGCGAAGCGATGAGCTTCCCCGCCGGTGAACTCATCAAGCTGCGCGAGCGCAAGATGGCGATCATCCAGGGCCTGCAGGAGCGGCTGCGGAGCAGCCTCAGCCTCAGCACCAGGCGGCAAGTCACGGGATGGGTGCTGGAGGCGGGCTATGCGGTGCCCCCGCCTGATCCTTCGCTGGACGATCTGCTCGACAGGATTGCATGACGGAGGGAAGCTGCCCGCCGGCGCGACGTGGCCGAACCCGCATGGCACGGAGGATCGCAGCATGACCGTCACTGACATCGCGACACGCACCTACAACCATAATTTCCGGCTCGACCCTATCGTCCGCAGCCTGCTCGACACGGATTTCTACAAGCTCCTCATGCTCCAGATGATCCGGCACATTCATCCGGATGTGGAGGCGACATTCTCCGTCATCAACCGCACCCGCTCGGTCCGTCTCGCCGACATCATCGACGAGGAGGAGCTGCGCGCCCAGCTCGACCATGCGCGGGAGGTCCGCTTCGCCAAAAAGGAGCTGATATGGCTGACCGGCAACAGCTTCTATGGGCGGCAGCAGATGTTCAGCCCGGAATTCATTGCCTGGCTCGCCGATTTCCGCCTGCCCGACTATCGGCTGCGCAAGGTGGACGGTCAGTATGAACTCTGCTTCGAGGGTCCATGGACGCACACGACCATGTGGGAGATTCCCGCGCTCGCCATCCTCAACGAACTGAAATCGCGCGCGGCCATGCGCAACAAGGGCAGGTTCGCGCTCGACATCCTCTATGCGCGCGCCAAGACCAGGCTGTGGGAGAAGGTGGAGCGGCTGAAGCTGCTGCCCGATCTCGTCCTCTCGGACTTCGGCACCCGGCGGCGGCACGGCTTCCTGTGGCAGCGCTGGTGTGTCGAGGCGCTGAAGGAAGGGTTGAGCGACCGCTTCATCGGCACGTCTAACGTCCTCCTTGCCATGGACAGCGATCTGGAGGCCATCGGCACCAACGCGCATGAATTGCCCATGGTCGCCGCCGCGCTGGCCGGGGACGATGCATCGCTCGCCCGCGCGCCCTATCAGGTGCTGGAGGCGTGGCGACGGCATTATAACGGCAATCTGCTTATAGCCCTGCCCGACGCCTTCGGCACCACCGCCTTTCTGCGCGATGCGCCCGGCTGGCTTGCGGACTGGACCGGCTTCCGCCCCGACAGCGCCCCGCCCATCGAAGGCGGCGAGCAGATCATCCGCTGGTGGCAGGATCAGGGCGTCGATCCGCGCACCAGGCTGCTGATCTTCTCCGACGGCATGGATGTCGATACGATCGAGGCGACATACAGGCACTTCAACGGGCGTGTGCGGACAAGCTTCGGCTGGGGCACCAACCTCACCAATGATTTTCGCGGCTGCGATCCCGACGGTGACGAAGGGCTGGAGCCGATTTCCCTCGTCTGCAAGGTCACAAGCGCGAACGGACGTCCGGCGGTGAAGCTGTCCGACAATCCCGCCAAGGCGACCGGCGATCCCGCCGAGATCGAGCGCTATCTGCGGGTCTTCGGATCCGCTGGCCATGCCCCCTCGCCGGTCGTGGTTTAGCGGCGGATTTCCGTTCGCTGTCTGCGACCGGACGTGGCGCCATCAGGAATGAGGGAGGGCAGCCCCCTCCTTCCTTTTACCCGACGCTTTTCCGTCGGTACCGGAAGTACCAGACCTCAGAGCGAGAACCGGTATATATCGACTTGAATTATAATAGGAAAATATGGAATTTTTCCCTTCAGTTTCGGGCATGGTAATCACCGGGCAATCACCATTCACATCGCGCTCGCGCACCATAGTGCGCGGTAGGATCGACTCTGCGCATAAGCTATCGGAAAATGCATCTACACGCGCATGGCGCGACCTCCAAAATCAGAGCGACCATGCCGTCTCCTACGATCGATTTTCGCACCATCCGACCACATCACGGAAGCCAGCATAGCGGTTTTGAGGAGGCGATTTGTCAACTCGCCGCGTTAGAAACCGCTCCTGACGCGCCATTCCACCGTAAGGGCGCTGGGGCTGACGCTGGCCTCGAATGCTACCGCGTCGAGGCAGATGGATCGGAGACTGGCTGGCAGGCGAAGTATTTCTTCGAGTTCGGCAGCAGCGAAGCGTCGCAGCTCACCGAATCGCTAAGCCAAGCGATCGCACGCCACCCCCAGCTTGGGCGCTTCATTGTCGGCTTACCCTTCAACCTATCGGACGGGCGAGTGGGCAATCGGATTTCCGAAAGGGATCGCTGGAACCGCTGGGTGCAAGCTCGCGCCGACGCAATCCTTCCGCGTGTCGTTACGATTGAGCTTTGGGATGAGACCCAGCTCATCGAGCGCTTCTCTCGAAATGAGCCGCAGTACGCGGGTCGACGGCACTATTGGTTCGATCTGCTGCATTTCACGCCCGACTGGTTTCAAACGCGCTTCGCGATCACTCGCAAGGCGCTGGGTACGCGCTACACACCCGAACTCAACATTGAACTCCCGATCCGCCGCGGGCTGCTCGCGATCGCTCGTGATCCTGCCTTCATTGAGAGTTTGACGCGCCTCGCTGATGAACTCGACGAGGCGCGGCATCGCACGACCGATAGCGTTGCGAGGATTCTGGCAAGTGGCCCCGCCGCGACGCAAGCTGCGGACCTGGATGTTCGATTTCGGGCGATCAGCAGTTTGATCCGGACGGCGTCGATCAGCCCAGCCGATCCAGTTCCATTTGATCCGTGGGTAAGGGCTCTCGATGAGGCGAGTGAAACGTTAGGTGTTTGTTCGGCAGCGATCTGGGACTTGCGTACTCAGCAAGGCGGTGATCGCGACGAGGTGCGGCGTGTCCAATTTTTCGTCGAACACCTCTATGAAGCAATCGAGAAGGTCTCCGGGATCATCAAGCGGCCAGTCAGCCGGCTGGCGAACGAACATCGGTTGCTTGTGACCGGTGAGGCGGGGACTGTCAAACGGCGTTCAAAAGGGACCCCCGATCGGCGTCGAAGAGGGACCCCCTTTTCAGATAATATGATGCTGGTTTGTTGAAGATGGCCTTGCGCTGCGTGCGGCGGAGGGCGGGCGTAGCCCGACCGGAGGCGCGCGCAGCGCAAGATAGATTTTTGAAGGCGCCGAAGGTGGCTGTCAGCTGCGGTTTTTGAAGCGCCAGCTGTCGTTGCCCGTCTCGACGATATCGCAGTGGTGGGTGACGCGGTCGAGCAGCGCCGTGGTCATCTTGGGATCGCCGAACACGGTCGGCCATTCGCCGAAGGCGAGGTTCGTGGTGATGATGACGCTGGTCCGCTCATAAAGCTTGCTGATGAGGTGGAACAGCAACTGCCCTCCCGAGCGGGCGAACGGCAGATAACCGAGCTCGTCGAGAACGATCAGGTCGAGCCGCGACAGCTGCGCCGCCAGGGTCCCGCCTTTGCCGATCCGGGTCTCCTCTTCGAGGCGTGTCACCAGATCGACGGTGTTGAAGTAGCGGGCGCGAGCGCCCCTTCGCACGACATTGGCGGTGATCGCGATGGCGAGGTGGGTCTTGCCTGTCCCCGTGCCGCCGACCAGCACGATATTGCGGCGAGGCGGGAGGAAGGAGCCATCGTGAAGGGAGCGGATCATCTCCTCATTGATCGGTGTGCCCTCGAAGCTGAACCGCTCCAGGTCCTTCACCACGGGCAGCCTCGCAGCCGTCATCCGATAGCGGATGGAGGCTGCATCCCGGTGGGTCGCCTCAGCACGGAGCAGGTCGGTCAGTATCTCCATGGTGGTGCGCTTGCGCTGGAGGCCGGTGGTGACCGCCTCGTCGAACGCCGCCGCCATGCCCTTGAGTCCGAGGCCGCGCATCGTGTCGATCATATCATGCCGCTGCATCATAGCCTCGCAGCAGATCATAGCGGGCACAGTCGGCGAGCGGAGGATGCTGCAGCATCCGGTCTTCCGAAGTGACGATGCTGTGGGGTGTCGCCGGCTCGCGGCGCCGGGAGAGGATGTTGAGGATCAGCTCGTCGCTGGCCGTTCCGTTCGCCAACGCTTCGCGCACGGCAGCCTCTACCGGCTCCAGGCCATCGGTGAGCACCGCCGAGAGGACCCGCACGAACCTGCGATCGGCCTCGTCCCCGGTGCCGAGCCTTCGCCGTAATCGGTGCAGGGCGGGCGGCAGATCCCAGTCCTGGAACGGTGCGCCGTTACGCAGCGCGCCGGGCTTGTGCGCGAGGACCGGCAGATAATGCCAGGGATCGTATATCGTGCGGTTCCGACCGAAGTGGCGCTCATGCTCCCCGACGATCGCATCGCCGCAGCGTATGACGATGCGATCGGCATAGGAGCGCACCTGAACGGTCCGGCGTGCGGCCGTCGACATGACCGAGTAGCGGTTGCGATCGAAGCTGATGAGGCAGGTGCCGGTGACGGCATGCTCGCTCTCATGGAAGCCGTCGAACGGTGCCAGGATCGGCTGCAGGGCCGGTCGCTCCATATCCAGCGCCTCGGCGACGGTAATATCCCCGCGTTCGGGATGGGCATGATGCTCGGCCCAGCGCCGGCACTCGGCCTCCAGCCACCCGTTGAGCTCGGCCAGGCTGGCGAACCGGAGCCGCGGCTGGAAGAAGCGGCCTCGGATTGTCTGGACCTGCTGCTCGACCTGGCCCTTCTCCCATCCCGCCGCCGGCGAGCAGGCGGTCGGCTCGACCATGTAATGATCGGTCATGATCAGGAAGCGGCGGTTGAACACACGCTCCTTGCCGGTGAACACGGCCGTCACCGCCGTCTTCATATTATGGGATGGACGCCTCCCGTCTTCCGACCAACATGTCGGTCAACAAGAAGGAGGAAGGCAATGACAATGGAGATGCTCGCGATCGATCTGGGCAAGCAGTCGTTCCACCTGCACGGGATCGACGCCGATGGGGTAGTTATCTCGCGCAAGGTAAGTCGTGCCAAGCTCGAGAACGCAGTCACCGAACTTGATCCCGCGATTGTTGCTATGGAGGCTTGTGCGAGCGCCCACCACTGGGGTCGACGGTTCTCATCGGCCGGTCGCCAAGTGCGCCTGGTCAACCCAAGGTTCGTCAAGGCGTTCGTGCGCGGGTCCAAGAACGATGCCATCGACGCAGAGGCGATCTTCGATGCGGCCTCGAGGCCGACGATGCGCTTCGTCCCGGTGAAGACGACCGAGCAGCAGGATCTTCAAAGCCTGCACCGCGTGCGAGAGCGGCTGGTCGTCCAACGCACCTCGCTCATCAACCACGCCCGGGGGCTTCTCGCCGAGTACGGCGTAGTTTTACCTAAAGGCCCGTGGCGCTTTCGTCAGCAAGTCCCGGCAGCCGTGGCCGAGGCTGATTTGTCCAACCTTGCCCGCGAGTTGTTTACTGAGCTGATGGATCAGCTCACCGACGTAGAAGCCCGACTTGCGAAGCTCGACGCCAAGCTCGTTAGCATCTGCCGCGAGCATCAAGCCTGTCGCCGGCTTGCAGCGTTGCCGGGCGTCGGGCCGGTTATTGCGACCGCACTTGTTGCCGCGGTAGATGACGGTCGGCATTTCCGCTCAGGCCGGGAGCTCGCCGCGTGGATCGGGTTAGTGCCAAGACAGTACACGACCGGCGGCAAGCCCAGGCTCGGCGGCATCGGGCGACGCGCCAACCATTATCTGCGGCGCCAGCTTATTCATGGGGCCCGGGCGGTGATCAGCCGACTTGCTGCAAAAGACGATGGGCGATCAGTCTGGCTGAAGGGCATTGTCGCTCGAGCAGGCTTCAACAAGGCGCTCGTGGCGCTTGCCAACAAGACCGCTCGCCTGGCCTGGGTGCTGCTGGCCCGGAAGGAAGATTACCTGCCAGCGTAACGCATTGGCTGAACGGGGCTAGGTCCCCGAAGAATTGCGAGGTGGATGTTGATGGTGCAACGGCAAGGGCCGCCGCTTCGAAGCCTGATCTACGACAAGGCCATCGAGGCCGATCATGTTATGAGGCAAGAAGTAGCGGACTCCCATCAAGGCCAGGAGCGTGACCGCTCCGACCACAGGCCGGATAGATTCACGCAACCCAAGCCGGATGCAACGATCAGAACTACCTTGCGGCGGGAGGCGTCCATAGATTATCGTAGATACCGCGTCGCGGCACACCGCCGAAGAACGCGAACGCCCGGGCATGGGCATCGAACAGCATCTCCTGGCCCTCGCGCGGATAGGCCCGGACATAGGGTGCGCGCGAGTCGCAGAGACGCATATGCGCCACCTTCACCCGCATCGGCTTGCCGGCGATCTCCACATCCTCGTGGCTCCAGTCGAACTGGTAGGCCTCACCCGGCTGGAAGGTCATCGGGATGAACGCCGGTGCGCCTTCGCCAGCATCCTTCCGCCGCGCAGCACGCCAGCGCGCCGCATAGCGGCGCACCGCATCATAGGATCCATCGAACCCCTCGCGCACCAGCAGGTCATGGATACGCGTCATCCGTAGCCGATCGCGGCGGCCGCGACCTTCGTTCTCCTCAAGCAGCGCATCGAGACGATCCTGATAAGGACCGATCCGCGGCAGCGGCTGGACTTTGCGCTGATAGTTGAACGCCGCCTCCGGCGACCGGATCGCTTTGCGGACGACCTTCCGCGACAAACGAAGGTCACGAGCGATCGCCTTGATCGCCTTACCCGCTGCATGCTCACGCCGAATCCGAACCACTGTCTCCACGATCAACATCCCGTTCTCGCCAACTGATCAAAACCAGTCGGCCGACTAAATCCCCGGGATGAAGGGGTCCTTTTTGCACGCCGATCACCCCACGAAGGGGGTGCCTATTGCACGCTGATCCTCACTCTACCGTTCGGGCAGTGGGTACTTGAACAAGGTGAGCGTGGCGGCTTCCTAGGCCAGCTTGCTGGAATCGCGAAGACCGATCGCGGCTTTCCGAAGAACGGCGGTCCTGAAGCTGTGCGAAAGCGTCTAGGCGATACGGGTGCGGACCCAGAAATGTTCGATGCTGTGGACGAAGCCGAGCTGGACTGGGCGGCGCTATGACCGCGCCTTTCTCAGATGACGCGCTGATCGCCCTTGCTCAGCACCTGTCCAATCAGGCTGAACGCGAAGGCGCCACGGTCGATGACTACCGCGAGCTGCGGGGCATCTTCCTAGCGGTGTTGCAGCGATTGCGTGAGAAAGTTGAGACCACGCGCAACTTGGTGTCTATCGGGCGCGTGAACTTGGCCGACCTGAGTGCATGGGAGCGCATGATGGCGGCCGACAGCCAGAACGAATTTGAAGACCAGCTAGAGCTGGGCTTAACGCCCCCCTGATCAGATATCGCGTCCAGAAGCAGCAGAGCTGACGTTCGTGATTGGGCGCTTAGCTTATGGGTTCTTCCGCCTTCGGCGGTTGCGCTCACTCGGCTTTGAAGTGAACTTCAAAGCCGAGTGAGCGCATAATAGACAGTGTTTGATCTCGACACCCGCCCCGGTGGCGCGCCCCATATGTGGTAAGAGATCTGGAGAGCTACACCACAGGTTGTGGAGCGGGAGCAAAATTTCGGGGTATGAAAAGACAGATACCGATTGTCTCCGGCCATCCTTTGGGCCTAGAATCAGAATTCGAGATTACCGTAAACTTTTTGGGGCTCAAACCGGTCATTTTGCTGCAGATGTTTACGAAAGCGTCGGGACATGACGATCGGAGTACGATATTGTGGCGCAAAACCTTGTATCCAACACACAGTTTACGCACACTGTGGTCTCATACTGTCAGTGATGGTGGTGCCAGCCATGCCCTTCGCCTAGGCGAACCCATGCTCCGTCCGGCAGTCTCTATGCGTCACAAGACGTCTGACCGACTGCCGGGCAGCACATCCCCGTTACACCCCGCGACACTTTGCGGCTGGCGCTTCCATGCGACAATCCGCGACAAGACTTGTGCTTGCACGATCCCGGTCAGGCCCGCTAAGGCGGATTTGTCTAATCTTGCGATCAATTCGCATTATCAAAGGGGTTCGTTTCATGCGCAAGTGGCACCGCTGGATCACGGTGTTCTTCGGGGTCTTCATGATCTGGATGGCGTTCACCGGCGTCGCCAGCCACGTGACCGCGCTCTGGCCAGCGGGCGAGCAGGCCGGGCCTCCGCCGGTTCCGCAGGGCTTCGTCTGCCCCGAAACCATGATGTGCCGGCCCAAGGCGCCTCCGGGCGGGATGAAGTCGCTGGTCGGCTGGTTCCACCACCTGCATTCGGGCGAGGAATTCGGACCCGTGGGCACGGCGATATCGCTGATGACCGGTGTGGCGCTGCTGTTCTTCAGCATCTCGGGCCTGTGGATGTACTTCTCGATGTGGAAGAACCGCAAGGACCGCAGCCTCAAGCCCGGCTGGTTCTGGAAGTAAGCGAGTCTTCGCTGGTTGCGCCCCTGACGTCCGTCAGGGGCTTGCGGCACCGGCCCGCTCCCCCGCCCGGCCACCCATTCAGGGTACTCTCGTGGGTAGCCGGGCGGGGGAGCGGGCCGGTGCCGCTAGGAAAGCCCGGATGGGCTTTTCGCACCCCGCAAATAAAGAAAAACGCCCCGCCTTTCGGCGGAGCGCTCTCCGGTCGCGTGGCACGACCTGGTCCCGAAGGGGGCGGGACGTTCTTGCGATCCGGCACCCGGCGAGCCGCCGGGACAGGACAGCGGGAAGGCCTCGCTGCCTTTCCGGACTTATTCTTCCTCGAGCATGCCCCAGGCCACATCGCCGTTCGCCGAAAGGCGAACCTTGTCGCCTTCGATTTCGGCGACGAGCCCGGTGGAGAGGTAATGATGGTGGCCGGAATGGGTTCCACCTTCGAAACCCGCGCCGGAGTCCTTCTTGGTCAGCTTGATCCGGTCGCCCTCGACGCCATCGACCGTGCCGATGTGCACGCCATCGGCGCCGATCACTTCCATATGCTCTCGGATGCCCGAAGTGCGTTCGGTGCTGTTGCCGTAGCCCATCTGTTCGCCCGACTGCCCCCCGCCCATCTGGCGCTGGCCCGCGTCGAACTGGACCTGTTGGCCCTCGGTGCCGGAATTGTCGGAACGCGAGCTGTTGGGGCCCTGGTTCTGCCGTTCGGACTGCTGGCCCATCTGGCCACCGGTGTAGTCGCCGCTCCAGCGGTCGCCGCCGGTCTGCTGGTCGGCACCTCCGGGGCTGCGGATGCCTTCCTGACGGTCGGCCTGGCCGGTTCCGCCCTGCTGTTGCTGCTGCCGCTCGCCGGCATTGGCGCCGGTGACGTTGCGGGAATCGTTCGGCTCGTACTCGCCCATGGCAATTCTCCTGCGAATTCTATGAAGTTTCACGGGCGCTGCCGATCGCGCGCCCTTGCCTTCACAACCGTGCGCCGGGTCCGCCGTTCCGCTTCGAAACCGGGCGCAGCGCCAGTCCGATGGCCCCTGTCGCCGGGTCGAGGGTTCCTGCCCCAAAGGGCACGATTCAATCGCGTGGAAAACCCCGCCACTATCCCCCGCAAAGGCCGCGCCCGCGCTTTTGCCTGACCGCATCAGACCTTACATTCAAAGAATCAGCACAGGACACCGCCATGCCCCTTCTTGAAGCCCGCCCGACCTACAAGCCCTTCGAATATCCCTGGGCCTACGAATTCTGGAAGCGCCAGCAGCAGATCCACTGGATGCCCGAAGAGGTGCCGCTGGGCGAGGATTGCCGCGACTGGGCGCAGAAGATCTCGGATCACGAGCGCAACCTGCTCACGCAGATCTTCCGCTTCTTCACCCAGGCCGACGTGGAAGTGCAGAACTGCTACCACGAACAATACGGCCGCGTGTTCAAGCCGACCGAGATCAAGATGATGCTCGCCGCCTTCTCCAACATGGAGACGGTGCACATCGCCGCCTATTCGCACCTGCTCGACACCATCGGCATGCCTGAAAGCGAATACGGCATGTTCCTCGAATACGAGGAGCTGAAGGCCAAGCACGATTACCTGCAGACCTTCGGCGTCGACAACGACGAGGACATCGCCCGCACGCTGGCCATGTTCGGCGGCTTCACCGAGGGCCTGCAGCTCTTCGCCAGCTTCGCCATGCTGATGAACTTCCCGCGCTTCAACAAGATGAAGGGCATGGGCCAGATCGTTTCGTGGTCGGTCCGCGATGAATCGCTCCACTGCGAAGGCATCACCCGCCTGTTCCACGCCTTCGTGAAAGAGCGCGGCTGCCTGACCAAGGCGGTGAAGGAAGACATCATCGACTGCTGCCAGAAGACGGTGCGCCTCGAAGACGCCTTCATCGACCTCGCCTTCGAACAGGGCCCGGTACCGGGCATGAGCGCCAAGGAAATCAAGCGCTACATCCGCTACATCGCCGACTGGCGCCTGTCGCAGCTCGGCCTGCCGGCGATCTACATGATCGAAGACCACCCGCTCCCCTGGCTCGCCCCGCTCCTCAACGGCGTCGAACACGCCAACTTCTTCGAAACCCGCGCCACGGAATACTCGAAGGCGGCGACCAAGGGCGACTGGAACACGGTATGGTCGAGCTTCGACAAGCGCCGCACGGCGAAGTCGGCGGCGAATGTCGAAGCGCCGGTCGAGGTGGATGTCGACATGTTCGGCGCTGCGGGGATTGCGGCGGAGTGAGGAGTTAGGAGACTTTGCGGAAAACATAGGGGAAATGCATTTGTCACAAAATCACTCTCAAGTTTCCCGCAAAGTCTATTTCTTTCGCATCGCGCACTTTGCAGAAGTGTCGTCACAGCTTGAACAGGCAGTACGTCACATAGACTCTCTGCCGTTTAACGATCAGGGAAGATACCTACCCACCACGAGTGGGGAAGTGGTGCATTCAGTATTTGTTGATTCTGCTGCATTTCCGATCCGAATTCAGCTTGCAAAAATTCGCAGATCTGACCTCCCATTGATCGAAGAGGGAGGTCGTATATCGGCGTTAAATATTTCCCGAAGTGCAGGAATAATGGACTGGTCACACGTGATCATCTACGCAGATGGTTATGCGGTCGCCGAGTTTAATCGAGATGCGCCGAGGATATCTGCCTTGGGGGAATACCTTCTGTTCAAGTCGGCAGGATTTGTGAAATCTGCCATAAAATTTTTGCCACTTTTCCAGCGATCAGTCTTGGATCAACTCAAAGATTTTGAGTTCATCTCCAAGCTCGAAGTTGAAGCGCCAGCTACTGAAGCTGAAGCTATCGCAAAGGGTGATAGGCATATCGGAGCTGCAATTGCAGCATGCGCCAAGATAAACCAAGTTAAGACTGTATAATTTACTTTAAAGACGGTAGCAAATCCAAAGTTAGATCTAAAGAAGATCGCTTACAATCTTTTTTCAAACAATCAAAGTCGGGAGGAGCTTACTAGGCTACGAGTCAGTGGCAGGAGGAATCTTGTAAGCAAACCTCTGGATTTGTTGCAAGAATACCTTATTTCGACGGAACATTTTGTCAAAATTGATAATCGATCTAGAGCCATTGAATCGGCTCACGCCTTCTCCGTCTTAGATGCCGCCTATCGCAAGCAGGGTGATGCTTTGAAGTTTGCTACCTCTATAGATTTGGTGCGATGACCTTTTATTGGCGCAATCACCGGTTGACCGACTTTCTCGCCGCGATGGTGACAGCCGCCGCTTTTTGGATTTTTCCCCAATTTTATGGTATTGTTCTATTTCATATTGATCTGGAAATGCTGCCCGATCTTCTCAGCCGCTGGCTGGCAGCTTGCTTGACGCTCATTGGGTTGATCGTGGCCACGACAGGCTTCCTTACGAATATGATCGAAAAGGCGGAGTTTCTGCCTCTGGCAAAATCTAAATCTTCCTATCAGCTTTGGGAGATACTTGGCCAAAATTTGGCAGCATTGTTCGTTGCCGCTACTTATTGCTTGGTTGGATCGCTTAAGTCGAACTGGGGAATTATTGATAGGCTGTTTCTTTACGCCGGAACATTTACGGCAGTGTATGGAGCAATTTGCATGAGCAAGCTTGTATGGCTTATGCGGAGCGTCCTCAGGGTCAAGGCGTTGAACTCCATGAATGGATAATTGAGTTTCGCGGAATGATATGGACTTCGAATTAGAAACAACTTTCGCTGAATGCCCACCCCCGGCCCCTCCCGCTTGCGGGAGGGGGGAAGAAAGGGGCTTGTTTGTGTGGGTGGCGGGGCGCTCTTTTGGTCAGGTGGCTGACCGTCGTTACCGCAGCAACCTCATCCCATCGCGCAACCTCTCGCCCCCCTCCCGCAGGCGGGAGGGGTTGGGGGTGGGCATCCGGCGTCAGCCGGACCGGTCCTGACGCCGCGCTTCGATGGCAAGCTGGATCGCAGTGGCCACGCCTTCGACGTTGCTCTGCACATCGGCATTGGTGAAGCGCAGCACCTTGTAGCCGGTCTCGGCCATGAAGCGGTCCCGCGCCGCGTCGTGGGCAAGGCGCAGGTCGTGGCTGTGACCGTCCAGTTCGACCACGATCATCAGTTCCCGGCACAGGAAATCCGCGAAGTATGGTCCGACCGGCATTTGGCGGCTGAACTTGGCGCCCAGCGCTCCGCCCGACAGATAGCGCCAGAGCTTGCGCTCCATCGGTGTTGCCTCACGGCGCAGTTCGCGGGCGCGGGTTGTGTTGCGAGGTTTGAATTCGCGCATTGGTTCACGGTGGCTTGAGTGGGTGGCGGATCAATTGGAGATGGTGCGGGAATGGTGGGGTTTGTTCGCCTGGCGGCGAATGCCCACCCCTGACCCCTCCCGCTTGCGGGAGGGGGATGCAGGCCTCGTGCCACGTTGCGGGATGGGAGCAGGATTTGGGTCACTTTCTCCCCCCCCTCCCGCAAGCGGGAGGGACTGGGGGTGGGCATCCGGCGTCAGCCGGACCGCAGCACCACGCTTGCACCCCCAACGCCACTCCCCTAACGGCACCCCCATGGAACTCGACGACCAGCTCCGCCGCTATTTCGGCAGCGATGACTTTGCCGCCATCACCCCTGCCGCGATGGAAGCGGGTATCGAGAAGATGCTCGTCGATTTCGGGCTGGAGAAGGACCGCGCGCGCCGCTTCGGGCTGTGGTCGCTGCTGCACATGCTTGGCAGCGCGCCCGATCTCGACGTGGCGTTCAAGCACGCTGAGGACCATGATGCGGCGCGCAACTTCATGGACATGATGGCCAAGGCTCACGATGGAATCGATGCTGGAAGCGCTGGCTGATCTGCCGCTGCTCAAGATCGCCGCTGGCTGGCTCCTGCTCGTCAACCTGCAGACGTTCACAGCCTTCTGGTTCGACAAGCGCGCGGCGCTGCGCGGGTTCTGGCGTACGTCCGAAGCAAACCTGCTGATGGGCGCGTTCCTCGGAGGTACGCCCGGTGCCTTCTTGGCCCGGCGGGTGTTCCGGCACAAGACGCGCAAGCAGCCTTTCGTCAGCCGGCTCAAGACGATTGCCTTCCTGCAGATCATGGCGATCGGCGGCGCGATGGGCTGGTATGCTGCCGGCATCCTTCAGGTTTGAGGCAATCGCCGTTTGACGGCGCCGGTCGAAGCGCGCACTCTCCGATCGGGAGAGAGGATCGAGCTATGCCGGCACTGTTCTGGGGGTTTGTCGCAATCGTGGTGCTCGTGCTGGGGCTGGCGCTTATTGCGCTCAAGCCGCAGGCAGATACGCCGGAACGGCGCCGGAAATCCGGCGACAGCTCGGGCGGCATGTGGTGGGCGACCGACGCCGGAAGCGGCGATTGCGGTGATGGCGGCTGCGATTAGAGCAAGAGAATAGCGGACAAGCAAAAAGGGCGGCTTCCCCCGGACGCCGCCCTTCCCGTAACCCGCTGACGCGGGCCGAATAGTGTGCCTCAGGCCTTCTTCGGCTTGCCGTAGCGACGGCGGGCGACCAGGCCCGCGGCAGCCGCGCCGAACAGGATCACCATCGAAGGCTCGGGCACTTCGGTGCCGCTGCTGGTCGACGAGGTCGTCGTCGTCGTGCCGCCGTTCGAACTGGACGAAGACGTCGAGGACGAGGTTGACGACGAGGTCGAGGAAGACGTCGACGAGGACGTGGAGCTTGAGGTCGAACTGGACGTGGACGACGAGGTCGACGAGCTCGAGGTGACGTTGCCCGAGGACGTCGAGGTTGACGAACTGGTGCTCACGTTGCCCGACGAGGTGCTGACGTTCCCGCTCGAGGTTGAGACGTTGCCGCTGCTGGTGCTGACGTTGCCGGAGCTGGTGCTGACCGATCCGCTCGACGTGCTGACATTGCCGGACGACGTCGAGGTCGAGGTGGAAACGCCGCCGGTCGAAGTCGAGACGCCGCCGGTGGTGGTCGAACTGGTGATGCCGCCCGAACTGGTCGAGGTCGATCCCCCCGACGTTGACGACGAAGTGGAGCCGCCCGAGGTGGAGGTGGAACCGGTGCTGGTCGACGAGACGACTACGCTGCCACCGCCGCCGCTGCTGCCGCCGAAGAACCCGCCAAAGAAGCCGCCGCCGAAGCCGCCGATGCCGCCGCCGCCGATCACCACGGGCACCCCGCCGCCGCTCGATCCGGTCGGCTGCGGCGGCATCGGTGGCATGTAGGGAACCGGCACCATCGCCATCTGCGGCGCGGGCTCGCAAGTCTTGGTGGTGGTCGTCGTCACGATCCGGCGGGCGCGGTGGATTTCGCGCTTGGCCGGGCGCTTCGCGATCCGCTTGGCGGGCTTGGTCGTCTTGACCTTCACGGGCTTGACGTGGTGGATCTCGCCCTTCGAGGGCGCTTCCGAAACGTGCACGGCGCCGCCGCCGAGCATCGCCCCGCCCGCTGCAGCCGCCGCCAGTTTTGCCAATGCCATCCGAACCGACATGATCGTTGCTTCCGTTTCGTATCTTTGCGGAAGGGGCTACCAGACGCGGGTTAATGCTCTGCTGACCCTTCCTTACCGATCGAAGAACGCAGATGGGGCGCGCGGGGGCAATGGCGTTAACCGTGTTGTCAGCCTTGAATCTGCCCGAAAACGGGACCGGAGCGGGGGGACGGTTAACTCTGTGCCAGAATGGGACCGAATGCCCTGCGAGGATGAAGCTTTGAATCCAACTCTACGGCAACTCCCCCACAACTCACCCCTAACTCTCCTGCAACTTTCGCGCGTGGAGGGCAGACTCGGGCGCTAGTCTGCCTGGTCGAAAAGCGAGGGTGTCGAGCCGGTCGGCGGAGTGAGGCCAAGGTGCTGCCATCCCCGGTCGTTGAGGCAGCGCCCCCGCGCCGTGCGCGCGATCATGCCGAGCTGGATCAGATAGGGTTCGATCACTTCCTCGATCGTGTCGCGCGGCTCGGACAGGCCGGCGGCGAGCGTCTCGACGCCGACCGGCCCGCCCTTGTAGATGTCGGCGATCATCGTCAGGTAGCGGCGGTCCTGCAGGTCGAGGCCGATCTTGTCGACCTCGAGCCGGGTCAGCGCGTTGTCGGCAATGGATTGCGTGATCTTGTCCGCGCCTGCCACCTGCGCGAAGTCGCGGACACGGCGCAGCAGGCGGCCGGCGACGCGGGGGGTGCCTCGCGAGCGGCGGGCGATTTCGGTGGCGCCGCCCTTGTCGATGCCGATGCCCATGAGGCTGGCCCCGCGTGCGACGACGCGCTCCAGTTCCTCGACCGAGTAGAACTGCAGGCGCACCGGGATGCCGAAGCGGTCGCGCAAGGGGGTCTGCAGCAGGCCCTGCCGCGTCGTCGCGCCGATCAGGGTGAAGGGCGGCAGGTCGATCCGCACCGAGCGGGCCGAAGGGCCTTCGCCGATCATCAGATCAAGCGCGCGGTCCTCCATTGCCGGATAGAGCACTTCCTCGACCACGGGATTGAGGCGGTGGATCTCGTCGATGAACAGGACGTCGCCATGTTCGAGATTGGTCAGCAGCGCCGCCAGATCGCCTGCCTTGGCGATGACCGGGCCGGAGGTGGCGCGGAAATTGACGCCGAGTTCGCGCGCGATGATCTGGGCGAGCGTCGTCTTGCCAAGGCCCGGCGGCCCGAAGAACAGCACGTGATCCATCGCCTCGCGCCGCATCTTCGCGCTTTCGATGAAGACCTGCAGGTTGTCCTTGGCAGCCGCCTGCCCGACGAACTCGGCCAGAGTCTTGGGCCGCAGCGCGGCGTCCTGATCCTCGATCTGCGAGGCGGCGGAAAGGAGGGGGTTATCAGTCATGCCTGGAGGTGCTTCTGAACATCGCGGGAGTGATGCAGGATGCGAATGATCCGCACGGTATCGCCAAGGACACGGTAGATGATGCGATGCCGGTTGCATGGCAATTGGCGAACGCCTTCGCCCCAGCTGTCCTTTGCCTCGCCAATCAGCGGATGATCGACAAGGCGGTCGAAGCGTTCCTCGATTGCATCGCTATAAGCATCTGCCGCAGCCGCACCGAACTCTGCTTCGCCATACTCGAAGATTTCGACCAGGTCACGGCGGGCGGCCCTGCTCAGAACAATCCTAGGCACGCCGGGCGCGGCGCTCTTCGGCGATTTCCCGCAGCACTTCGCGCGCATCACGCTCGATGTACCCCGAAGCTTCTCCCTCTTCGATCATCCGGCGGACCCAAGCCGTGTCCGCCGCCTCATCGAGATCGCGCTGGATCAGATCGCGCAGATAGGCTCCGGCATCGGCATAACCGCCATCGGCTATCCGCTGCTGGACGCGGCTTTCGAGAGACGAGGGGATGGAAAAGCTGAGGTCGGTCATGGCTGGATCATACCGGGTTGGGGGTTTAATGGCAAAGCCAGGAGGCGTGTCATGAGTGCCGGCAGTTCTGCGAAGCATAATCCCAGGCTCCGCCGCTATCCAGACAAGAGTCGATGGCGAACTCGGAACTGCCAAAGTGCCATACCAGCGCCAACGCGCTCACGATTGCGCCGATGATCAGAATGCGCTTCAACCTGCCGCCCTCTTCAGCGCCACGCGCACCAGTTCGTTCAGCCCCGCGTCCTCGCCCAGTTCCTTGACCGCAGCGGCGACGGCGCTGCTTGCCACGGCGGGCTTGAAGCCGAGGTTCTGCAGGGCGGAGACGGCGTCGGCGCTGGCGTTGCCGGGGGGTGGGGCGAAGACCTCGCCGCTGGCCATGCCAACTGGCGAAGCGTAGCCTGCGAGGCCGCCGGCCTTGTCCTTCAGCTCGTTGACGATGCGACTGGCGAGCTTTGGGCCGACGCCGTTGGCGCGGGCGACCATGGCGCTGTCGCCATGGGCACAGGCACGCTGGAGTTCTTCGATCGACAGGGCCGAGAGGATGGCCAGTGCCACCTTGCTGCCGACGCCCTGCACCGCGGTGAGCAGGCGGAACCAGGCGCGTTCGCCGGCGCTGGTGAAGCCAATCAGGCGCTGGTCGGTTTCGCTCACCTGCATTTCGGTGTGGACGACGACCTTGTCCCCCCGGATGCCGAGATGGGTCAGCGTCTTGGCCGAGCATTGCACGAGATAGCCGACGCCGTTCACGTCGATCACGGCCCAATCGGGCCCGGTATCATCAAGAATGCCGGTCAGCTTGGCGATCATGGTTTGTTCCTATGGCAGGAACTTTTTGCCGTGGCCAGAGGATACCCGCGCCAAATGCGTGGAGTGGCGGCGGGTGTTGGCGCTAAATGTCCACCTCCAACCCCTCCCGCCTGCGGGAGGGGAGAAGAAAGGGGTGCCCTAAGCCCCTAGCGAAGGGGGCGCTAGTCGTTGGCTTGCTGGTCCTCTGGCACGTCGTCCCATGGGCGGTAGTAGAGCGTGGCGCAGTCGTGGGCGAGGATGCCGCCGGTCAGCGTCAGGTCGTCCTTCCAGGCATCGGCCACGTAATCGAGGGTAGAAAGATGGCGGTCCTCGAAGTACATCTCGTGGACGTCATCACGCCCCGCGCCATAGACGATGCGCGAGATCCCCGCCCAGATCGAGGCCATGGTGCACATGCCGCAGGGCTGGAGCGTGGAATAGAGCGTGGCACCGGGAAATCGCATTTCGCCGGAGGACTTGCCTGCAGCGCGGATCGCCATGACTTCGGCATGGGCGGTGGCGTCGCAATGTTCGGCCGTGCGGTTGACGCCGTGCGAGAGGAGTTGCCCATCGCGCACGATGATTGCGGCGATGGGGGTGTTGGCGGGATCGGTGCCCTTGCGGGAGATGGCGAGATCGCGCGCGCGCGCCATCCAGTCTTCGTCGCTCAATCTGTCGTTCAGTGCGTCCATCCGGTGCATACGCCGGATCGTGGCAGTCGTTCCGGCCTATCGATGGCTGCCGAGCATGTTGGCGTGGGTTATCGCCACGGCCAAGGCGTCGGAGGCGTCCTCGCCCGCAAGCTGGACGCCGGGGAGCAGGATCTTGAGCATGTGCTGGATCTGCTGCTTTTCCGCACCGCCGGTGCCGACCAGCGCCTTCTTGATGACCTTGGTGGGATACTCGGCCACGGGGATTCCCGCCCGTGCGACCGCGACCATGGCAACGCCGCGCGCTTGCCCGAGCTTGAGGGTGGACTGCGGGTTGACGTTGACGAAGACTTCCTCGACCGCGCCGCTATCAGGCTTGTAGATGTCGATCACGGCGGCAAGCGCGGAATCGAGTTCGACCAGACGTGAAGCCATGGTGGCCTTGTTGTCGGTGCGGATCTGGCCGTTGGCGACGTGGCTGAGGCGGCTGCCCGACTTAGCGACGACGCCCCAGCCGGTGACGGTGAGGCCGGGGTCGATACCGAGGATTATCATCTTACAGCTTGAGTCCGAAGCGGGGGCCGATCTGCATCATGGCCAGATAGAGCAGCACCGTCAGCACGCAGCCCGCGACCAGAGCAACCCAGAACGGTACGCCGTGGCGCAGCAGCGCGGGGATCACGAGGAACATCGGCAGCGAGGGCAGGACGTACCAGAAGGTTGCTTGCGCATGGACCGCCATGTTCTCCGCATCGGGCCGGGCGTTCCACAGGAACACCATGCCGAGCACCGAGACGAGCGGCAAGGAAGCGACCAGTGCGCCGACAGTGGGCAGCTTGCGGCCAATCTCCGAGATCAGCGCGATGAGCAGGCCGGAGAGCACGGCCTTTATGGCGAGCGGCATCATGGTTCAGTAGATAACCTCGAATGGTCCGCCAGGCGTTTCGGCGCCATCCCAGTCCTTGGGTGCTGCCTTGGCAAGGTCGTCATAGGCGCTCCCGTCGAACGAGGCTGGCGACCTGCAGGTGAGGCTGGCGAGCGCATTTTCGCCCGAGGAGCCTTGCAGCACTTCTATTCCCGAGGACTGCCTGCCGGGGTTCTCGTTGAGGCTGCCGGTTTCATCGACGTGGACGACGTAATGCGTCATCCCGTTGGTGAAGCGGATGTAGTCCTGGTTGAGGCCGCCCTGGCTGCGATTGCCGCCGGTGTGGATGTTGCTCCAGTCCGGCGTGCTGGCAATGTGCAATTCGGGACGGCCGTGTGGTCCGAAGCGATAGTGCAGCGAGTTGCGTGCCAGGCAAACGCTGCCAAGCTTCACGCCGAAGCGGCAGGTGTAGACCACGCGTTCGTCGTTTGCGCACAGGCTTGCAGGACGAGCCGCGCCGAGGCGGGCAGGTTTCGCCACCGACCCGCCGGTGGAGAGCAGCGCCGCGAGTGCAACGGCAACTGGAAGCGCTGCCGTTGCCCGTGGCATCAGCCCAGCGTTTCCATGACGTCGTCGGGGATGTCGTAGTTGCCCCAGACGGTCTGGACGTCGTCGTCGTCCTCAAGGACGTCGATCAGCTTGAGCAGGGTGGCGGCGTTGTCGGCATCGACCGAGGTCTTCATGCTCGGCTTCCATGCCAGCTTGACGCCTTCGGCCTCGCCCAGGGTCTTTTCGAGTTCGCGCGCAACTTCGTGCAGCGATTCGACCGCGACCCAGATCTGGTGGCTGCCGGGGTTCTCGTCACCATCGCCCATGTCGGATTCGACGTCTTCGGCACCGGCTTCGATCGCGGCTTCGAGGACCTTCTCCTCGTCACCGACCTTGCCGGGGTATTCGATCAGGCCGAGGCGTTCGAAGCCGTGGCTCACCGCGCCCGATGCGCCAAGGTTGCCGCCGTTCTTCGAGAAAGCGGTGCGGATGTTGGTGGCGGTGCGGTTGCGGTTGTCGGTCAGCGCCTCGACGATGATCGCGACGCCGCCCGGGCCGTAGCCTTCGTAGCGCACTTCCTCGTAGTTATCACCTTCGCCCTTCGACGCCTTGTCGATCGCGCGGGCGATGTTGTCCTTGGGCATGGACTGGGCCTTGGCCGCGTTGACCGCGGCGCGCAGGCGCGGGTTCATGTCCGGATCGGGCATGCCCATCTTGGCGGCCACGGTGATTTCGCGGCTGAGCTTGGAAAACATCGCCGAGCGCTTTTTGTCCTGCGCGCCCTTGCGGTGCATGATGTTCTTGAATTTGGAATGGCCTGCCATGGTCCGTGCTTCTTGCGAGGTTTTGGAATCTGCATCGCCCCTAGCCGACGCCGCGCGTTCCGGCAATCGGTGTGGCGCATCGGCGCAATTGCAGGCATGAGGCAGCGATGATCCGCACGACCCTTGCCGAACTGATCGCCTTCCTGCGCCGCCCCGTGCCGATGGCGGCTTCCGGGTTGAACGCTGATGGAGCGCTTTCCCGCTGGTTTGTGCTGACAGCATTCCAGATTGGGGTGCTGGGGCTGGTGGTGATGCCGCTGATCGCGCTGTGGCAGAAGGCCTTTGCGCTATCGCCACCGAATGCCTTCGAAGGAATGGGGCCGCTGGCGCTGTGGGGCGGAGCGGTGCTTCTGGCGCCGGTGCTGGAGGAACTGTTCTTTCGCGGCTGGATGAGCGGGACGCGGCGCGTGCTGGCCCTGATCGGCGTGGTCCTGGCCGGGCTGATCGTTTTCGTGGCGCTGGGCCGGGGCAAGCCGCTCGCGGGTGGGGGAATATTGCTGGCCACGGTCCTTGTTGCGGCGGTGACCTGGTGGCGGAAACGGCGAGACACGAGGGTTCCACCGTGGTTCGCCCGACACTTCGCCCTGCTGCTTTACGGCACCACTGCGCTTTTCGCGGTAATGCACCTTTTCAATTACCCGACGATCACGCTCGCTGCCGTGCCGATGGTGCTGCCGCAGTTCTGGTCAGGCTTGATGTTCGCGCACATGCGGGTGAGGCTTGGCCTGCTGGCCTCGATGCTCAACCACATCGCATCGAACGCCATCGTGCTGGCGGTGGCGCTGAGCTGGGGTTAGCCGTTGACCACCGTGCCGCCATTGGGATGCAGCACCTGGCCCGACATGTAGGACGAGTCCTCGCAGGCGAGGAACAAAAAGCTGGGAGCCACCTCGTTGGGCTGGCCCGGGCGGCCCATCGGTGTGTTCTCGCCGAAGTGTTCGAGCTTCTCCTCCGACGCGCCGCCGCAAGGGTTGAGCGGGGTCCAGATCGGGCCGGGGGCGACCGCATTGACGCGGATGCCTTCGCTTACGAGCTGTTCCGACAGGGCGCGGGTGAAGGCGGTGATGGCGCCCTTGGTGCTTGAATAGTCGAGCAGTTCGGGTTCACCCTTGTAGCTGGTGATCGAAGTGCAGTTGACGATGGCCGCGCCCGGCCTGAGGTGCTCGCGCGCGGCCTGGACGAGGTAGAACATCGAGAAGATGTTGGTCTGGAAAGTGCGTTGCAGCTGGTCCGCGGTGACGTCGCGGATGTCCTTGTCGGGGTGCTGTTCGCCTGCGTTGTTGACGAGGACGTCGAGGCGGCCCCAGTCGCCGATGACCAGATCGACGAGGGCATGGGCCACTTCCGGATCGCCGAGGTCGCCTGAGAAGGTCAGGGCTTCGCTGCCTTCGGCTTCGCACAGTTCGCGGGTGCGGGCGGCGTCCTCGTTCTCATTGAGATAGGCGATGGCGACTTTCGCGCTCTCGCGTGCGAAGAGGACGGCGACGGCGCGGCCGATGCCGCTATCCGCCCCGGTCACGATCGCCACCTTGCCCTTCAGTCGCCCCGAACCGGGATAGCGCGGCTGCCATTCGGGCTTGGGATCGAGGCTCGCCTCGCTGCCGGGGAGCCCGTCTTCGTGGATCGGCGGGCGGACGGTGGCGGTCTGGGTCATGGGGCTATCCTGCTGAAACTACAGGATGCCAATGGCCGGGCAGGTTGGTGGTTCCGCTCCTGCCCGGGAAACGCGATCAGTCGATGCCGAGAGCGTTCTTATAGGTTTCGAGCACGGCTTCCATCTCACGGCGGTCGTCGGGCTTCATCTTCCGCAGGCGGACGATCTGGCGCATGATCTTGGCGTCATAGCCGGTGGCCTTGGCTTCGTTGTAGACGTCCTTGATGTCGTCGCCGATGCCCTTCTTTTCCTCTTCGAGGCGTTCGATGCGCTCGATCAGGAGGCGCAGGCGATCGTCTGCTGTCTTGGCATCGTCGAATTCGACCATCGGGAAAGTCTCCGGGTATGCGGGTGAATCAATTGGCGCGGCTGATAGACGCGCCACAGGATTCGGGCAAAACCGGGCCTGTGGATAGTCCGGGGATTAGTGGCGTTTTTGTTGACGGCACCGGCCCGCTCCCCCGCCCGCCACCCGACAAAGGTACCCTCTGGGTGGTCGGGCGGGGGAGCGGGCCGGTGCCGCAAGGAAAGGCCGGATGCCTTTCCTTCACATCAAGGATGTCCAGCGTTCTTCTTGAGGCTTTCTTCCATCCGCGCGAGCTGCTCGGGCGTTGCCTCGGTCTGGTAGCGGGCCTTCCATTCGGCTGCGGGGAGTCCGTGGATCACTTCGCGTGCGGCGGCCTTATCGCCCGCAAAGCCGCCTTCGATGATCCAGTCCGCCAGGCAATTGCGGCAGAAGCCCGAAAGGCCCATCAGGTCGATGTTCTGGGCATCGTGGCGGTGCTGGAGGTGCTTTACCAGGCGGCGGAAGGCGGCGGCCGCTACGGAATCGGGAAGCGTATCGATTGCATTCGTATCCACGGTAATCTTCCTTGGGTTTTGAAATGGCATGGGCCATAGCGCATCCCGCAGATTCATAAGGAGTACCCAAGCTGTGGCCAAGCTCGATCCTCGCGGACGTAAAGTGAAGATCCTCGCCACGGTAGGACCCGCCAGCCGCGAGCCGGAAATGCTCGAGAAGCTCTTTCGCGCAGGCGCTGACGCCTTCCGTGTCAACATGAGCCATGGCGAGCACGCCACCCATGCCGAAACGATCGCCAATATCCGGGCGCTCGAGAAGAAGGTGAACCGCCCCATCACGATCCTGTGCGATCTGCAGGGACCGAAGCTGCGGGTGGGCAAGTTCAAGGAAGGCCGTGCGGTGATCCGCCACTCGGGCCATTTCACGCTTGATCGCAATCCCGAGCCGGGTGACGAGACCCGCGTCCAACTGCCGCATCCCGAACTGTTCGGCATCCTGCAGAAGGGCCAGCGCCTGCTGATCGACGATGGCAAGCTGCGCTTGCGCGTGATCCGGGCCGACCAGAACGAGATTCTCTGTTCCGCCGAGGTTGGTGGGGTCATCTCCGATCGCAAGGGGGTCAATGTGCCCGATGCCGTGGTGCCGGTCCCGGCGTTGACCGACAAGGACCGCCGCGACCTTTCGTTTGCCGTCGAGCATGGTGCGGACTGGATCGCCCTGTCGTTCGTGCAGCGTCCAGAGGACGTTGCCGAAGCGCGCCGCCTGATGGGCGGCTACGGTTCGCTGATGGCCAAGATCGAGAAGCCTGCCGCGATCTCGCGTCTGGAAGAGATCATCGAGCTTTCCGACGGCATCATGGTTGCCCGTGGCGACCTTGGCGTGGAGTTGAATCCTGAAGAAGTGCCGCCGCTGCAGAAGCGCATCGTCGAAAGCGCGCGCCGCCAGGGCAAGCCGGTGGTCGTCGCCACGCAGATGCTCGAATCGATGATCGAAGCGCCGACGCCGACCCGCGCCGAAGTGTCCGACGTCGCCAACGCGGTCTATGACGGGGCTGACGCGGTCATGCTCTCGGCCGAAACCGCCGCAGGGGCCTGGCCGGAAGAGGCGGTGACGATCATGCACCGTATCGCTGCGCAGGTCGAAGCCGATCCGGGCTATGGCGCGCGCGTCCACTTCATCGAGACCCTGCCCGATCCGACCACGGCCGACGCGCTGGCACAGGCTGCGGCGAGCATCGCCAACACCCTGCCGATCGCAGGCGTGATCGTCTTCACGGGGTCGGGGTCGACCGCGCGGCGCGTGGCCCGCGAACGGCCTGGCGTGCCGATGCTGGTATTGACGCCATCGCAGAAGACCGCGCGCAAGGTGGGCCTGCTGTGGGGTGCCCACGCCGTCAGCACCAAGGACATCGGCAGCTTCGAGGAGATGATCGCCAAGGGCAAGCGCATGGCCTTGCGTCATGGCTTCGGCACCGCCGGCTCAAGGCTTGTCGCGCTGGCCGGCGTTCCCTTCGGCACGCCCGGGGCCACCAACCTGCTGCACGTCGTCACGCTTACCGGCAACGAACTGGATCAACATGGCTGACATTGATGTAAATATGCCACGCGCTTTGTAAGAATTAATTGCGCACTTGAAAACAGGTTGAACGCCGCTGCGCAGCGGGCATTCTTGCTCCACAAGATAAACGGGAGCTGTGAATGCCAGTTACAAAGAGCAGGGTTTCGCAAGGAATTTGCCGTGGGCTCAGCGCCCTTGCGCTCGTCGTCACGGGTGCGGGCGTGGCCTATGGTCAGGACGCGGCGCAGGATCACTAGCAGTCGGCGATTGACGTGCTTAACGCCGACATCATCGTCACCGCCACGAAGAAGAAGGACGTCGAGAACGTCCAGGACGTGCCGGTTGCGATCACCGCATTCAATGCCCAGAGCCTGCAGGCGCTGCAGGTGCGCGATATCCAGACGCTGACCTACAGCGCGCCGAACGTCTCGCTCGATCAGGTCGGCACCTCGCGCGGGACCGCCAACTTCTCGATCCGCGGGCTCGGCGTGAACAGCTCGATCCCTTCGATCGACCCGACCGTCGGCGTGTTCGTGGATGGGGTATACATCGGCGTCAACAACGGGCTTGTGTTCGACGTGTTCGACCTGGGCTCGGTCGAAGTGGCGCGCGGGCCGCAGGGCATCCTCTATGGCCGCAACACCACCGGGGGCGCGGTCCTGATCAACACCGGCGATCCGACGCCGGATCTGCGCGCCAACTTCCGCGTGTTCTATGAAGGGCCGATCGATTCCGGGCGCGGATCGGGTAACTTCGCGGCGCAGGCCGTGGTGTCCGGTCCGTTGATCAAGGACGTGCTGAACTTCAAGGTCGGCGGTTACGTCAACAACGACGAGGGCTATTTCAAGAACCTGTTCAATGGCAAGGACTTCGGCAAGGCGCAGACCCAGATCCTGCGCGGTGCGCTGGAATTCCTGCCGTCCGAGGCGATCCGCATGGTTGCCAAGGTCGAATACTTCAACAGCGAGGGCGATGGCCCCGCCGGCCAGAACCACGGCCTCTACAAGCGCGACACCTTCGACTTTGCGATCGATAACGGCGGCTTTTACAAGAACCGCACCTGGTTTGCGACGCACAAGACCGAAATCGACGTGGGTGATGGCAAGATCACCAACATCTTCGGCTTCCGCGATTATGACGCCTCGACCGGGGGCGACATCGATTCCAAGCCGGTATTCATCTTCCACTCTAATTCCTTGTTCAAGCAGCGCCAGTATTCGGATGAAATCCGCTACAACAACCGCTTCGGTGCGCTGGACTTCACGGCAGGCGGTTTCTGGTTCACGCAGGACCTGCGCTACGACGAGCTGCGCTTCTTCCCCACGTTCATCAGCCCGTTGACCCAGATCGGCGGGGGTCGCCAGGATCACGACGTGCTCGGCCTGTTTGCGTCGGGCGACTTCGATGTGACCGACCAGCTGACGCTGACCGCAGGCATCCGCTGGTCCAAGGAAACCAAGGACGTCGCCGTCACCTACATTCGGCCTCGTTCCAATTGTTCGGTCGTGGCCGGCACTTGCCCGACATCCGGGGTCAACCCGCTTATCCCGAACGAGAACAACGGCTTCAAGGACAAGCGTACGTGGGAGAACTGGAGCCCCAAGCTCGGCTTCCAGTATCGCTTCAACGGCGATGCGCAGGTCTACGGCAACTGGACGCGCGGCTTCCGTTCGGGCGGGTACAACTTCCGCATCACCAATGCCCGCGCCTTCGAGGCAGTGGCAGCAACGCGCGGCCTTTCGTTCGACGAGGAGCAGGTCGACAGCTTCGAACTGGGCACCAAGTTCCAGACACCGGATCGCAAGCTGACGCTAAACCTGGCGGCTTTCCGCACAGAGGTTGGCAACATGCAGCGTGAGGTCAACGAAGGGTCTGCGGCGGGTGTTGCCCAGTCCATCTTCAACACTGCCGACGCCCGCATCACCGGCATCGAAGGCGAAGGCCGTTTTGCCGTGGGCAAGAACTTCCTGCTCACCGCGAACTTCGGCTACATCGATGCCGAGTACACCAAGGTGCTGTTCGACATTTCGAGCGACGGCGTGGTCAACGACGCGGACAAGGCGCTCGACCTGCCACGCACTCCGAAGTGGACCTATGGCTTTGGCGTGCTGGGTGATTTCCCGGTGGGCGAAGGCAATGCCATCGTCGCCCGCGCCAACTTCCAGCACCGCGACCGGTTTGCCTATACCGACAACAACTTTGGCTGGATCACCTCGTCCGACAACCTCGACGCCTCGATCAGCTATAAGACCGGTGGGCTGACCTTCACGGTCTATGGCCGCAACCTGCTCGATCAGGTCCAGCATGGTGGGGACACGCAGCTGGGTACGGCGGCGCAGATCCCGGTGTTTGGTGGCCCGCTTTCGACCGGCGTCGACCGGCCGTTTGCCGACAATCCCAAGGCCGGCACGTTCTCGCCGCTGGTGCGCGGACGCGTGCTGGGCGTGGAGTTGAACGCCGACTTCTGAGGCAGAGGGCGCTGCGGGGTGTACCGCTCCGCAGCGCTCAGTTCTGGCGTGACTTGATTGTTGCCAGCCTTGGCGCTTCGCGTGCCGCGCGCTTTTCTGCAGGGCTCACGCAGTTCTTGCCAGCCTTCTTGGCAGCATAGAGCGCAGCGTCGGCAATCGGCACAATGTCGGTTGCCGATGTTGCCGTTTCGGGGACGGTCGCGATGCCGAGCGAGGCAGATATTGCGCACTCGTGGCTGGCGCTCAGCGATTCGATGCGCTGGCGCAGGATTTCGGCCTTGTCCATCGCGTCTTCAAGCGAGCAGTCAGGCAGGATGGCGACCAGTTCCTCCCCGCCATAGCGGCAGACCACGTCGGTCGGCCTGAGGCACCCGACGATCTGTGCCGCGACATCGCGCAAGACGGCATCGCCCTTGGCATGGCCATGTTCGTCGTTCAGTTTCTTGAAGTTGTCGAGATCGAGCATGACCACGGCAGTGCTTGCCCCGGTGCGCGAACCGAGCGACACGAATCGTTCCAGCGCGTCTTCCATGTAGCGGCGGTTGTACAGCCCGGTCAGCGGATCGCGCAGCGACTGGGTGCGCAGCTTCTCGCGCAGGGCAATGTTGGAAAGGGCGAGCGACATGGAGTCCGCCAAGGCGCGGCCGAGGCGGCGGATTTCCATGATGTGATCGTAGGCGCCATCCGAGTCAGGATGGGCGATGATCAGCAGGCCGTGCAGTTGTCCGCAGGCCATCATCGGCATTTCGACGGTGGCGATATCCGAGGGATGGTGCGCGCAGCACAGGGTACCGACTGCCGGCGAATTGACGTGCGGCTTGCCGCGCTTCAGCGCCCAGCAGTTCGAGGGCGAGAGCATCTCGGGAACGCTGTAGCCCTCGGGCATGTCCCACGCCCGCGCGAGATCGAGCCGGTCGCGCGAGTTGTTGAACACGAACAGTGCCGCGCCGTAGCCGGGCAGCAAGCGGCGCGCTGTGGCCATCAATACGGCGCCAGCGTCCTCATAGGTCTCGGCGGCCTGGAGCATATCGGTCATCGCGAACAGTTCCTGGATCTGCTCGCGAGAGTCGCGGGTGATAACGTAGTTCGTGATGTTGCGGTTGCGCACAGACTGGGCTGCCCGCTTCAGGACCAGCTGAAGTGCAAATAGAGCCACCATGCAGCAGGCTGCAACTATGGCGAGAAAGTCGTGGTACTTGTCGGCCACGACCATCGGCAGGATCACGGCACAAAGCACCAGCGCATGCGCGACTAGAGTCGAGATATGCACTTTCTCAAGGCTTACCTCGTCATCAAGAAGCTGGCGTTTCTCTGACGATTCACGATCTGCGGCGGCCAAGGGATCCTCCAATCATGAAGGTATGCCGCGGGGCGTTGTAAGATGGGGTTAATTCACCGGGCGTAGGACGACCAGACTCTTACGGAACGCCGGATTAACCACACCATTCAGCGCTTTAACGCTTGCCGAACAAAGCGGACCCGATGCGAACATGTGTCGCGCCCAGTTGCACCGCCGTTTCGAAATCGTCGCTCATGCCCATCGACAGGCGGCTGAGGCCGTTGTCGTCGGCCAGCTTGTCGAGCAAGGCAAAGAACGGCGCGGCTTCGATCCCGGCGGGGGGCACGCACATCAGGCCGACAACTTCCAGACCGGCTTCGCGGGCTTGCGTCAGCAGGGCGGGCAGTTCCGCCACGGCGCAGCCACCCTTCTGCTCTTCGTTGCCGATGTTGACCTGAATGAAGCACGGCACCTTGCGGCCAAGCTTGTCCTGCGCCTTGGCCAGAGCCGTCACGAGGCTGGGGCGATCGACCGAGTGAATGCAGTCGAACAGGGCGATGGCATCTTCGGCCTTGTTGGACTGCAGCTGGCCGACAAGGTGAAGCTGGACATCGGGATGGGCCGCACGGATTGCGGGCCACTTGTCCTGCGATTCCTGCACCCGGTTTTCGCCGAACACGCGCTGGCCTTGCGCGATCAGATCGAGGATCGCCTCGGCGGGCTTGGTCTTGGAGATCGCGATCAGAGTGACGTCATCGGCCTTGCGCCCGGCGATGCGGGCGGCCGTGGCGATGCGCGAATGGACCTGTTCGAGCGGCGATGAAGGGACTGCCTGTTCCATGGCGCGGTGCTATAGCGCCACGATGCGAAAGCGCCAGACCATCGCGAAAAGGGTGCCGCGGCGCGTGCTGCTCAGCGATGCGCGCAACGATGCCGGGCTGGAGCGCGCGATTGCGCGGCTCGGGCACGGAGATGCGCTGGTGTTCCGCCACTACCACCTCGACCGTGCGCCACGCCGCGCCCGCTTCGTGACGCTGGCCAGACTGGCGAGGCGCCGTGGCGTCATGGTCATCGGCGCCCGCGTGCCGCGGATGTGGCATGTCGATGGTGTCTACGGCGGGGCGAGAGAGATCATGGCTGGTAGCGGCCTGCGTCTGGCGACAGCCCATTCGCTGCAGGAAATAGCCGCAGCAGCACGCGCCAGGGCCGATGCCATCCTGCTTTCGCCGGTCTACCCGACGCGATCGCATCCGGGCGGGAAAGTGCTCGGCCCGGTCCGCTTCCTGATGCTGGCGCGGCTCTCGCCGCTGCCGGTGATCGCACTGGGCGGGATGACCCGCGCCCGTGCCGCGCACCTGCCGGTCCATGGCTGGGCGGCGATCGACGGGCTCGCCTAAACCCTTCACTCGTCGCAATTCCTGTCGGGATTCTTGACGGTGAGTCCCCTTCGGGCGCATGATGCGCGCTCAAGGGCAGGGATAGGCACAAGTTCATGGCAAGCCGGGCAGCAACCACCGCGCAGGCACGCGGATCGAACGCGCGAGGAGGCTTGCGTGGAGCCGACTGGCGCGCCGTTCTGCGCCGCTCGCTGCGCCGCAGTCTGGAACTGCTGGGCGGCGGCATTCTCGCGGCGGCGATGGTGTTTCTCGCGCTCGCGCTGTTGAGTTACACGCAGACCGATCCCTCCGGCAGCACGGCTTCGGGAAGCCCGGTCGAGAACTGGATGGGCCTGGCCGGCGCATGGGCATCGGAGCGTGTGCTGCTGTTCTTCGGGTTGCCGGGCGGTTTGCTGCTCCCGCTCCTGTGGGTGTTTTCGCGGCGCCTGTGGGATTCGGAAAGCGATCTCATCGATCTTGACGAGGACGAGGACGCAGCGCCGCCCCCTAGCTGGTGGCGGCCTACGCTGCTGTTGCTTGTTGCCATGGCGCTGATCGGCACTGCGCTCTCGCTCTGGGGGGCGAGCACGTCGAGCCGCCTGCCTGCCGGGCCAGGCGGGCTCTCGGGCCTGCTGGGAGCCGCCGCGGTGAGCGGCCTCGCCGGATTGGTGCCGCAGGTCTCCGCGCTGTGGTTCACGGTTCCGCTTGGGCTTGTCTCGCTTGCAGGAGGCCTTGCCATCGCCAGCCGGATCTTTGCATTCGACTGGGCCGGAATGCTCAGCTTGCCGTCGTTCCTGCGCCGCCAGCCGCGCGAAGTTGCGTTGGGAGACGAAGAGGACGAGGCCACTGTCCGTCCGCCAAAGAAGGAGCGCCGCGAGAAAGAGGCACGCGCGGCTGCCGACGCGATCGACGTCGAGGAGGCGCTCTCGCAGCGCAAGCCGACCGAGATCACCGATCCCACTCGCACGCCTGCGCCTGCGGCTGTGCAGCCCAAGGCACGGCAAGGGGATCTGTTCGACAAGTACGAGCTGCCCTCGATCGAGCTGCTGGTCGAAGCGCCCGCAGGTTCGACCCAGAAGATCGACAAGCTGGCGCTCGAACGCAATGCCCGCCTGCTCGAGAACGTGCTCGACGATTTCAACGTGAAGGGCGAGATCACCGCGGTGCGAACCGGCCCGGTCGTGACGATGTACGAGCTGGAGCCGGCGCCGGGGATCAAGGCCAGCCGCGTGATCGGCCTTGCCGACGACATTGCCCGCAACATGAGCGCGATCTCTGCGCGCGTTTCGGCCATCCCGGGCCGCACGGTCATGGGCATCGAACTGCCCAACGCGATCCGCGACATGGTATCCTTCCGCGAATTGATCGCCTGCGAGAAGTTCGCCAGTTCCAAGGCCTTGCTGCCGATCATCCTGGGCAAGGACATTGCCGGCGAGCCGATCGTGGCCGACCTTGCGACGATGCCCCACCTGCTCGTGGCCGGTACGACCGGTTCGGGCAAGTCGGTCGGTCTCAACTGCATCCTGCTGTCGCTGCTCTACCGGCTGACGCCGGCGCAGTGCCGCCTGATCCTCGTCGATCCCAAGGTGCTGGAGCTCAAGTCCTACGACGACATTCCGCACCTGCTCTCGCCGGTGGTGACCGAGCCGGCCAAGGCTGTCCGCGCGCTCAAGTGGGCGGTCGAGGAGATGGAGCGGCGCTACCGCCAGATGTCCTCGATCGGCGTCCGCAACATTTCGGGCTTCAATGACAAGGTTCGCGCCTCGCTGGCCAAGGGCAAGCCGCTCGGACGACGCATCCAGGTCGGCTTCGATCCCGACACGGGCGAAGAACTGTTCGAGGAACAGCAGCTCGATTACGAGGTGCTGCCGCAGATCGTGGTCATCGTCGACGAACTCGCCGACCTCATGGTGACGGTCGGCAAGGAAATCGAAGTCCTGATCCAGCGTCTCTCGCAAAAGAGCCGTGCAGCCGGTATCCACCTGATCATGGCCACGCAGCGCCCCTCGGTCGACGTCATCACCGGCGTGATCAAGGCCAACCTGCCTACCCGCATCAGCTTTGCCGTTACCAGCCGCATCGACAGCCGCACCATCCTTGGAGAGCAGGGCGCCGAGCAGCTGCTGGGCAAGGGCGACATGCTCTACAAGCCCAACACCGACCCGATAAAGCGCGTCCACGGCCCGTTCGTTTCGGACGAGGAAGTCGAGAAGGTGGCCGATCACTGGCGTGGACAGGGTAGCCCCGAATACGTTGATTCCGTTACGGAAGAGCCGGAAGACGGCGGCTTCGGCTTCGACGATATCGACAGCGCTTCGGACAATCCGGAAGACCGCAAGTACCGTCAGGTCTGCCAGCTCGTGTTCGAAAGCCAGAAGGCCTCTGCCAGCTGGATCCAGCGCCAGATGGGCGTGGGGTACAACACGGCGTCGAAGTGGATCGAGCGTATGGAAGCCGATGGCCTCGTTGGGCCTGCCAATCACGTCGGTCGGCGCGAGATCTACCGCGACAAGGACGGCAACGTCCTTTGAACGCACTTGCGCGCGAACTCATGAACATCCCGACATCGGAACTTAATACGGATGTCGGGGCAATTCTTTCAGGGGATTAACGAGCTTCTAAGTTTGACGAGCTAGCACTGAGTTCATGTTGGGTGGGTTCGGACGCTGGCTGTGTTTGGTGCTGGTGCTCTTCGTCGGTCTGAGGTCCGCTGAAGGGCATGCCGATCCCGTTCGCCCTCGCTCGGTCTGCCACGCCGATGCCGGCATTGGTGAAACCTGGCAGGCAGTCGCATCGGCGCCGTCCCGCTGGCGCTGCGACGACAGTGGCTGGTCCCTGGCCGAAGAGGTTCTGATCCGCTTCGATCTCGGCAAGGAAGAAAACCGGGTTCTTCCGCAGAGCCTCGTCACGCATACTGGCAACTTCGAGCGGGTGGATGTGGGCGTTGTCGGGCAGCGCGGAGATATCCGCTGGTCCTCGTTCTGGCCTGAAGACGTCCATCACCTCGCTGCGGGGCCTTACATGGTGATTCCCGTGACCGGCGTGACCGCGGATGCGCAAGCCGTGGCGGTCAGGGTCGTGAAGCCCTGGGGCAAGACCATCATGAGCGAAATGCGGCTTGATCCCTTTCCCGAAGGGACCGGCTGGCCCTTGCCCCGGATCGTCGTGATGGCGGCGATCTGCGGGATGCTGCTTGTGCCCCTGCTGATCAACACCGCGTTCTATTCCGTTCTGCCGGAACGCTACGTGATCTGGCATCTGGTCATGGTCGCAGCCATGCTGGTGCAGGCCGCCTTCGCCACGGGTTTCCTGCATATCTTCCTTGATGTCGGCGCGCTGTGGGAATGGCAGGTTTCGAACATCGCCTTTTCTGCCATGGCGGGAGCCGCGCTGCTGTTCGCCGCCAGCTTCATCGAAGCCGACAAGCTCGCGCCGCGCCTGCGGTTGCTGGGGCGGCGATTGGCGCCTGCGATCGGCATCGTCGGTCTCGTCGCCTGCATGCCCGTCGATTGGATGAGGCCATATTCATCGCCTGCGATGCACCTTTCGATCGGCTTGGCGATTGTCGTGCTGGCGGCCATGCTATGGGATGGACACCGCCGCGGCAGCCAATCGGTCCGTCTGCAGATCATTGCCTGGACGCCCATTCTCCTGATCGGGTCCTGGCGCATCTCGGCCTATCTTCTGCCAGGACTCCATCCCACCGAGGCCATCGAGCTATACCAGCTTGCCCTGGCCTTCGAGGTGCTGGTCACGGGCCTCGGAATCGTAAATCGTTTCGTCGAGGTCCGGCAGGAACGGGACCGTGCGACCGCCCGCGCCCTCGAACTCGAAGGCGTTGCCGACCGTGATCCCCTGACCGGGCTGAGGAATCGCCGCACGATCGAGGAGCGTTTCACCCAGCTGTTTGCCGGGGGGTTCCGCACGATGGCCGTCATCGATCTCGATCATTTCAAGAACGTCAACGATACGCACGGTCATGCGATGGGCGACGTGGTGCTGCGTTCGGCAGCCGGTGCCTTGCTCGACGACCGTGACACCAAGGCGATCCGGATGGGCGGCGAGGAGTTCCTGCTGCTTCTGCGCGGTCAGGATGCTGCGGCCCGCGCCGAGCGTTGTCGCCGCGCCATAGCTGTTCGCGTTTCCGCCGAGGTGCCCGGCCTCGACTGCCTGGTGACGGCCAGCATGGGCTTGGTAGAGCACGACACCGGCGGAAATCTGCAGATAGACTTCGCCGCGCTCTATGCTCGCTGCGATCAGCTGCTGTACGAAGCGAAGCGGCTCGGCCGCAATCGCACCATGCGGGAAAAGGTCACCAGTTTCGACGCTGCAAGCCGCGCGGTGGCCTGAAGAAAGCCGACAAAACCGGTTTCGCTCCGTGAAATGCAAATTGCCGGTTTGCAGCTTCGCTAATTCACTTGAGCATGCGGCATCGATTTGCGCTATGGGCCTGCGAAATCGAAGACTGCGAAGGACTCCCGCCGTGCAAGACACCCTGCTCCGCCAGCGCGAAACAACTGCCTCGGTGGCTTCCGTTCGCACCGACTGGACGCGCGAGGAGATCGCCGCGCTGTTCGATCTACCTTTCCCCGAGCTGGTGTTCCGCGCCGCAGAGGTTCATCGCCAGCACCACCGGGCGGGCGAAGTGCAGCTGTGCACGCTGCTCTCGATCAAGACCGGCGGCTGCCCCGAGGATTGCGGCTACTGCTCGCAATCGGTGAAGGCCGACAGCGGCGTCGAGGCGACCAAGCTGATGGAAGTGCAGAAGGTGCTGCAGTCCGCCGCGCAGGCCAAGGACAATGGCTCCAAGCGCTTCTGCATGGGTGCGGCATGGCGCAACCCCAAGGACCGCGACATGCCTGCCATCATCGCCATGATCAAGGGCGTGCGCGAGATGGGCATGGAAACCTGCATGACGCTCGGCATGCTGACGCCCGGCCAGGCCGCGCAACTCGCCGAGGCAGGTCTCGACTACTACAACCACAACATCGACACCTCGCCCGAACGCTACGAGGAAGTCATCACCACCCGCACTTTCGCCGATCGCCTGCAGACGCTGGACAACGTGCGCAATGCCGGGATCAACGTCTGCTCGGGCGGCATCGTCGGCATGGGTGAGACGCGGGCCGACCGCGTCGGCTTCGTCCACGCTCTCGCCACGCTCGAACAGCACCCGGAAAGCGTGCCGGTAAACGCGCTGGTGCCGATCAAGGGCACCGTGCTGGGCGACATGCTGGCCGATACGCCGCTCGCCAAGATTGATGACATCGAGTTCGTCCGCACCGTTGCCGTCGCGCGCATCACCATGCCGCTGTCGATGGTGCGCCTGTCGGCCGGCCGCGAATCCATGTCCGAAGCCACGCAGGCGCTGTGCTTCATGGCCGGTGCCAATTCGATCTTCACCGGTGACAAGCTGCTCACCGCCGCCAACGCCGGTGATGATGCCGATGCTGCCATGTTCGCCCGCCTTGGCCTCAAGCCGATGGAAGGCGAGGAACCGATGCGGGCGATGAAGGCGGTCGGAGGCTGCGCGGGAGGCTGCGCGGCCTGATGGCAGACAGCACCACTCGCACCGGTTCACTGTGGTCGGCACATGTCGCCGATCTTGCAGGGCTGGGCGAAAAGGCCCGCCTGCGCAGCCTTGCTCCCCGGCGCGGGATCGACTTTGCCTCGAACGACTACCTTGCGATGTCTTCGTCGCCTCGGCTCGCGGCGGCGGTGCAGGAAGCCATCGCGCGCGGGGTTCCGTTGGGTTCCGGGGGATCGCGTCTGTTGCGTGGTAATGACCCCGAGCATGAACTGCTGGAGGAAGAAGCAGCCCGCTTTTTCGGCAGCGAATCCGCGTTGTTTTTCTCGGCTGGCTACGCCGCCAATGTCGCGTTGCTGTCCACCCTCCCACAGCGCGGAGACCTGATCGTCCATGACGAACTGGTCCACGCTTCGATGCACGAAGGTCTGCGCCTGACCCGTGCCACGGCGGTCAGTGCTGCACACAACGATCCGCAGAGCTTCGATGACGCCGCCCGCGAATGGCGTGCCAAGGGCAATTCTGGCCGCATCTGGCTCGCCTTCGAGACGCTCTATTCGATGGACGGGGACATGGCCGACGTGGCCGCGATGGCGCAGGTGGCAGAACGGCACGATGCGATCATGCTGATCGACGAGGCCCATGCCACCGGCGTGTTCGGTCTGGATGGGCGCGGCATCGCCGCAACGCTCGATGGCCGGCCGGACACCGTGGTGCTGCGAACCTGCGGCAAGGCGATGGGCTGCGAAGGCGCGCTTGTGCTGGGCCCCAAGGTCGTGCGTGATTTCCTTGTCAACCGCGGGCGTCCCTTCATCTTCTCGACCGCGCCTTCACCGCTGGTTTGCGCTGCCGTGCGCGAGGCGGTCCGGATCATGGCGGACGAACCGCAACGCCGCGAAGCCCTGCGCGCCCTTGTCGCCCATGCCGAGCGCGTGCTTGCTCCGCACGGTGCGCTGCCTTCGGGATCGCAGATCCTGCCGCTGATCCTGCACGAGGATGCACGGACCATGGCGGTCGCCGCTTCGCTTCAGGCCAAGGGGTTTGACGTGCGCGGCATCCGTCCGCCCACTGTTCCGCAAGGCACCAGCCGCTTGCGCATCTCGCTGACCCTGAATGCCACTTCCGAAGATGTCGACGCTCTGGGGATGGCTCTTTCAGAGGCACTGCGATGAGCGCCTTTGTCGTGACCGGCACCGATACCGGCATCGGCAAGACGATCTTCTCCGCAGCGCTTACCGGAGCGTTGCACGCGCACTACTGGAAGCCGGTGCAGGCCGGGCTCGATGACGGCGCGGACCGTGACCACGTTGCCAGTCTTTCGGGCGTGCCTGCAGATCAGGTTCTCCCGGAAGCCTACCGTTTGAACACGCCATGTTCACCCCATCGGGCCGCAGAGCTGGACGGGGTCGTCATCGATCTGGCGCAACTGGCGCTGCCCAGCGTGCGGCCGCTGGTCGTCGAAGGGGCAGGGGGCGCGCTGGTGCCTGTCACGCGCAACACCACCTATGCCGATGTTTTTGCCTGGTGGAACCTTCCGGTCGTCGTCGTGGCGCGGACGGCGCTGGGCACAATCAACCACTCGCTCCTGACCTTCGAGGCGCTGCGTTCACGCGGTGTCCCGATCCACGGCGTTGCGTTCGTCGGCGAGGGTAACGAGGACAGCGAGGCGACGATCTGCGCAATGGGCAACGTGAAGCGCCTTGGCCGCCTGCCGATGCTCGCCAGGCTCGATCGCGAGAGCCTCGCCGCCGCGTTCGCCGAAAATTTCCGGGTGGGCGACTTCGTCTAGAGCACTTTCCGACCAATCTGGCTCACCGTGACGGAGCCGATTTTGGCCGAGCGCGAGGATCGAGGAGGGAGCCATGCCATCGCATAGTGACCGACGAGAGACGCAGCGATCGGCCAAAAGGGGCCCGCCCCGGAGGGGTTGCCGCAGGGAGCCCCTCGGACAGCGTCGCTTTGTTTGGACGGGCCATCAGCGCGCCCTGCACAAGGCTCCTTGCCGAGAAGCGCCCTGCGACAATCACGGTAAGCCCGATTGGTCGGAAAGTGCTCTAGATCACCAGATGCAGCGCGTTTGCCGCTGCGGTGAGGACCAGGACGCCGATCGCGAAGGCTTCGGCCGGGATGCCGCGCGTTGGCCGGATACGGGTGGGGCTCAGTTGAATCGTCATTGGTAGAGTCCTTGCTCGTGGGAACACCAACCCGAGCGAGGTCGCCTTGGGCCTTTTCGAATCGCGGCAGAATTGCGCGACAAGAACTCTACTAATGCGCTTGAGATTAATGTCAACTGAATAAGTGGAGTTTATTCCTCAAAGATCGCCACGGCCCGGACCCAGCCTGCCGAAGCGCCTCTGATCTTGTGGGGGAAGCAGCTGACCATGAAGCCGTCGGGCGGCAGCACCTCAAGATTGTGCAGCTTCTCGAGGTGGCAGTAGCCGATGTCTCGCCCGGCCTTGTGGCCTTCCCAGATCAGCGAGGTATCGCCGGTTTCCTTGACCTTCTCTGCCGTGTGGACAAAGGGCGCGTCCCAGCTCCAGGCGTCGGTGCCGGTCACGCGCACGCCGCGCGAGGTCAGGTACATCGTCGCTTCGTAGCCCATGCCGCAGCCGATGCTGACGTAGTTCGGATCGCCCACGGCCTTGCCGGCTGCGGTGTTGACCATCACGATCTCAAGCGGCTTGAGCTCGTGCCCGATGCGCTTCAGCTCGTCTTCCACGTCCTGTGCGGTTACGACGTAGCCATCGGGAAAGTGACGGAAGTCGAGCTTCACACCCGGCTGGAAGCACCATTCCAGTGGAACTTCGTCGATGGTCATCGAGGGCACGGGGTTGCCGTCCTTGCCGTCCATCGTCGGGTGGAAGTGCCACGGCGCATCGAGGTGCGTGCCGTTGTGCGTGGTCAGCGTCACGTTCTCGACCGCTGCGAAGCCCGCGCCGTCCGGCGTCTGCTCCGGCGTCACGCCGGGAAAGAAGAAGCCCAGTTCGGGCATCGTCTCGCCATGCTTCTGATACTCGATCTTGGGGCGCAGGAACGGCGGATCGGTGATGACATCATTCTCGAGATAGATCGAGAGATCGACGAAACGGCGGCTCATGGCAATTTCTCCCTTGCGCTTGCTCAGCGCCTTGTCAGTTCGGTCCGGAGGCCCGCAGGGGTGACCACAAGGGCCAGTGCCGCGCCGAACGCGAGTTTTGCAAGCAGGGCAGGCAGCCATCCGAGCTGCGTTGTCCCCGCCAAGATCAGCACGGCGGCTGCGCCTGCCACGCCCGATGCGGCACCAGCCAAGCCGCACAGGATTGCGCGTGGCAGGACCGCTGCGGGCAGGCGCGATTCACTGTCCAGAGTCCGCACCTTGCCCGCCGCCCGGGCCTTGCGTGCCAGCAAGCCTGGCACCAGCGTGGCCATCAGGCCGATCATGAACCCCTGAGGGGCAAAGTCGAAGACATAGCCGCCCACGCTCCACACCGGTACGTCCCTACCTGTGCCGAACACCGCAATGAAGAATGCCGCGCTCAAGGCGACATTTACGGCGATGCTGACCGCAGTCTCGCGGCGGATGTAGGCGGCAGGCTCCATTCAGGCAGTCGTACCACCCAGCGTCTCGGCGAACCAGTCGGCGATCAGGTCGCGCCCGTAGGACATGTTGTCCGCGCCGACGTGTTCGACACCGCCTTCGCGGGCAGTGAAGATCACCTTCTCGCGGCGGGGCGAATTGACGAGCTGATCATAAAGGTCGTCCGCGTACGACACGCTGATCTGGCGATCCTGCGCGCCGTGGGTCACCAGGAAAGGCACCTTGATGGATCCCATGTGCCCGTTCAGGTTCATGTCGGTCGACTTCTCGAGGAACTCTTCCATCGTCTCTGCGCCGAACGCCCACATCACGTGCGCCCAGTAGTGCGGGACCGGGTTTTCACCCTCGCGCTTCATGCGCTTGTCCTGCACTTCGCGCCAATTGTGGTTGGCACCCCATACCGCGCCCGAAGCAAAGCGCGGCTCGTAGGCAACCGCGCGCGGCGCAAAGTGGCCACCGAGCGAGATCCCGGTCATGCCGATCCGCTTGGGATCGACGTCTGCCTGGCTCTCCAGCCAGTCCACCGCCTTGCTCGCCCAGTTCTCCGAATGCGGATCGACCGGGAGGCCCTGCAGGCGCAGTGCCTCGCCCGTTCCCGGCTGGTCGACGCACAGCGTGGAGACGCCCCGGCGGGCCAGGGCTTCGGGGAGGCGGCTCCAGTAAAGCAGCTCCTTGCAGCTATCGAGGCCGTTGCAATATACCACCACCGGATGCGGCCCCGGCCCTTCGGCGCGGGTGTAGAGTGCGGGCATCGTGCCTTTTGCCAGCGGAATTTCGACGCGCTCGCGATTGATCTTGCCCAGCGCTGTCGATTTCGCAAAGGCGTCCAGCGCCTTGGCGTAAGTTTCCTTGCGGCCCGCCGCGCCGTGGCCCTGCATGCGTTCGGCCACCAGCAGGTAGAGCGACGCGCGCTCCAGCTTGTTGGATGCCGAAAACGCGCGGCCCTTGGCTTCGTCCTCTGTAGCAAGTTCGATCAGCTTGTCGCCATAGGCGGCCCACTGCTTCATGAACTGCGGCGTGCCGGCATCGCCGCCATTGGCCGCGGCATCGATGATCGGCTGGCACATGTCGACGATTTCGCCGATCTGGCCGCCGCTCTCCATCGCGATCGAGACGGAGAGGTTCCAGATGTAGTTCGGGAAGGGTTCGTAAAGTGCCATCGATCAAGCCTCGCCGACGAGTTCGGGGGTCTTGAACAGGCCCGGGTTGACGTGCGGATGCGGCATCGTCTGCGGACCGCCGACGCCGATGCCCCACTGGTCCATGACCATCGGTGCGGGCACGTGGACCTTGTGCTGGTGCGCTTCGAAGTCCACCTCTTCAAGATCCGAGGTGTACTCCGTGACGAAGCCACCCGGGGTCACGAAATAGCTGAAGGTGTTGTTGCCGGCAGTGTGGCGGCCCGGACCCCAGCTGATGTCGATGCCCTTGATCTTCAGGCGATGCGCGCCGCGCATCATATCGTCGACCGAGAGCATGTCGTAGGCGACGTGGTTGAGGCAGGCCGGCCCCGGCAGGATGGCGATGCGGTGGTGCGCCGAATTGCAGCGCAGGAAGCACATGAAATCGCCGAGCCAATCCGAGACCTTGAAGCCGAGCACGTCGCAGAAGAACTTCACCGCTTCCTGATGGTTCGGCGAATGCAGCACGATGTGGCTGATCTTGACCGGCACGCCTTCCCAGCGCGCCAGCTCGCGCTTGGCGCCACGGGCAACGTCGCTCGATACTTCGAACATCAGGCCATCGGGCGAGAAGAAGCGGAAGCCGTAGCCGCCGCCGGGCGAGGTCAGGTCGGCAGGCTCGCTGACGATCTGGCATCCGGCATCGGCAACCTTCGTGCGCAGCGCGTCGACGTCGGCACGGCTGTCAGCCGCAAGGGCAATCACGTCGACGCGGTTCTCGTCCGCGCGGCGCAGCTGCACCACGTGGTGCTCGTCATGCCCCTGCGCCTTGAACCAGGCATGGTTCGGGTCCTCGCCCACCGGCTCGAGGCCCCAGACCTCGGTGTAATAGGTCTTCTCGGCGTCGAATTCCTTCACGCCATACCCGACATAGCGGATTTCGGTAACGCGGCTCATTGGGATCTTCCTTGAAATGCGGGTGAATCAGATCGGCTGCGAGACGACTTCGAACATCTCTGCGGTCGCCTTGTGGTTGTCGACCGCGGGCCCCACGCCCAGCTGGCCGTGGCAGATCGCAAGGCTGCTCTCGACGATGTAGCGGCAGCGCTCGAAGCGGCGGTCGCGATAGGCCTTGAGCGCGGCTTCGACGGTGTCGTGACGCTCCAGTTCCTCGGCGACGACGATGGCGTCCTCGATGGCCATGCCTGCGCCCTGGCCGAGATGCGGCGTGGTGGCGTGGACGGCATCCCCCAGCAGGCCGACGCGGCCCTTGCTCCAGTCGCCACGCACCAGCATGCCTTCGAGCGGGCGGTAGACCACGCCCTCATCGTCGGTGATCTGCTCGCCCAGTTCACGGATTGCAGGCGAGCAATTGGCCAGCTTGGCGCGCATCGCGGCGGCAATGCCTTCCTTCGGATACCACGGATTGCCCGGCTCGGGCGTGGTGACATACATGTACATCACGTCCGCGCTCATCGGCACGAGGCCCACGCCGGTCGGGCCATTGTAGACCTGCAGGGCATCGAGTCCCTCGGGGCGCGGGAAGTTGTAACGCCACACCGCCTGGCCGGTGAATACCGGCTTCTCTGCCTCGGGCAGGATGGCGGCGCGTGTCTGTGAATAGACACCATCGGCGCCGATCACGGCGTCGTAGATGCCAGACGAGCCGTCCGAGAAGGTCACGGCCACCTTCTCGCCATCATCGACAATCTCATCGGCCGTGATGCCGAGGCGAATCTCGGTGCCCAGTTCCTTTGCGCTGTCGCCAAGCACCTTCTGCAAGGCGCGGCGGCCGATGCCGACGTTGGCGGGGCGACCTTCGACCAGGCGGGGGCTCGGCACGCGGGCGACCTTGGTGCCATCGGGCAGGAAGATCTCGACGGCGTCGAAACCGCAGGCCGCATCCATGAACCTGTCGAGCACGCCGAGCTGGTCCATCGCCCTGAGGACGTTCGACTGCTGGATGATGCCTACGCCATAGACCGACCAGTTCGGGTCCTTTTCCACGGCTGTTACGGTGTGCCCTTTGCGAGCCAGCGCGATGGCCGCCGAAAGTCCGCCGATGCCAGCGCCGATGATTAGAATATCCAGATTTTCCATGGCCTCTGACCGGATCCGTCAGTTCGGAATGCCGGCCCCTCTCGTCTGCTTGATTGGGATTGCGCAGGATTTAGAATGCGCGGACCAATACACCAAGCAAGTAATTTTTATGCCATGGCATCTCTGAAATTGATGGTTTGGCATCAAGTCCATTAGCTTGACTTGCGCAAAAGGCGCGTGGATACCGTTTGAGAATAACGGTTCTAGAATGTGGCGGCAATCGGCCACAGGGAGATCAGATGACCAGTTCCGCCAGGCGCCAACCGGGCATTCCGCAAGGCCTCACCATAGTCCTGACCGGCTTCCTGCCCATCGTCGCGATCGTGTCGATGTTCCCGGCGGTGCCCGCGATGATCGCGCATTTCGCGAGCGATCCCACAGCGCCGACCAAGGTGCCGGCCATGGTCTCGGCACCCGGTCTGACCGTCGCGATCCTTGCCCTGTTCGCGGGCCTGCTCGTCGACAAGTTCGGTCGCCGCCGCCTGCTGCTGTGGTCCACGGGACTCTATGGTTTCGTCGGCATGGCACCGATGCTGCTCGACAATCTCGACCACATCTACGCATCGCGCTTGCTGCTGGGTGTCGCAGAAGCGGCGATCCTCACCACGGTAAACACTCTGATCGGAGATTACTGGGACGAAAAGGGGCGCTATCGCTGGCTTTCGATGCAGGGTATCGTCGGCCCGTTCTTCGGCAGCGCCGTCATCTTCACGTCGGGCTATCTCGCTTCGATGAGCTGGAACGCGGTCTTTGCGATCTATGGAGTCGGCTTCCTTTGCTTCTTCGCGATGCTCGCTTTCATTTATGAGCCTGAAAACGACGACACCGCCCGCAAGATGCTGGGCATCGGTGCCGAAGCAAGCACTCCGTTCCCGTGGAAGGGTGTGCTCCTGTTCGGTCTCGTCACCCTGTTCGGCGGCGCACTCTATTATGTCTTCATCATCAATGGCGGCATCGTCTGGCAGGAGCTTGGCGTATCCGATCCCAAGGAAATCGGCCGCCTGACCACGATCCCGAGCATGTTCGTGATCGTCGGCGCGCTGATCTTCTGGACCACCGGGCGCCTCGGTGCGCGCACCCAGTTGACCATTTTCCTCCTGCTGCTCGGCTCAGGACTTGCCGTGATCGGTTCTGCGAGCGACTGGAAGGGCATGGTTGCCGGCATGGCCCTGCAGCAGACCGGCGCTGGCATGGCGGTGCCGACGCTGATCGCCTGGGCGCAAGGCTACCTGCCCTTCGAACACCGCGGGCGCGGCATGGGTGTGTGGACCTCTGCGTTCTTCCTCGGCCAGTTTATTTCGCCCTTGCTGGTCAGCGTTGCCCGCACGTCCAGCGGCTCGATGCAGGGCGCGTTCCTGATCGCGGGTGGCCTTGGCATCGTGATTGCGGTGGTGACGTGGTTCATCGTTACCCCGCGCCAGGCCGAACCGGCGCTGGCCTGATGCGCCGCGTCCTCCTGGCCATCGCGACCGTCGCCCTGCTGGGCAATGGCCCGGCAGCGGCTGACAACCGCCGCATCATCGAGGACTTCGCGCGGCTGTTCTACGTCGAGCGCGACGTGCGCCAGGCCTTCGAGACCTACGTCGCGCCCGACTACATCCAGCATAACCCGGGCGTGCCGGATGGGCGAGAGGCTGCGATCGCGCTGCTGCAGCCGATGTTTTCCGACCGCAACCGCAGCTTCGAGGTCCGCAAGATCCTCGTCGACGGGGACCTTGCCGCGATCCACATCTTCGCAAGGCCCGATCCTGCGGCGCGCGGTGCCGCCGTGGCGGATTTCTACCGCCTCAAGGACGGCAAGATCGTCGAGCACTGGGACGTGATCCAGCCGATCCCGGAAAAGTCGGCCAACGCGCACCCGATGTTCTGAGGGCAATGTTCTGAGTGCGCGCTGGCCGTGGCCGGCTATTGCGCGGCCACAGGCTCCCCTGCTTCGGCGCGGCGCAGTTGCATCATCCGCCGTCGTACCCTGATCGCGCCTGCATCCGATGGCAGGATCACCGGGCGCAGATCCCAGAAGTCCGCATCGCCCATCGCTTCCTGCTGCGCGTGCAGCGTCGGATGGTCTTCCTCAAGAAAGGCCTTCTCGAGCAGAGCATGCGCTTCGGGGGTCGGCTCGTGCGTATAGAAATAGTGCGTCGACGTTGCCGTCTCGGGCGTCAGGATATGCGGATCGCCCATCAGCGGCACGACCATGTCCTTGCGGTCCGTGCCTGCCCGGGCAAGGCCAATGTACAGGGCCAGGTTCGACGGCGCATTCCAGCGCATGTGCAGCCACTGGTCGGTCTTCGCGCCTTCCGGAAGCATGGGCACAGCCCAGGCCGGCGGATCGGAGTCGGGCATCGTCCAGTTGTTCCAGATGGCCCCATCGTCTTCCTGAATCACCTCGTGCTCGCCGCAGGCCAGAAGGGCACCGTTCGTGCCGAAGCTTTCGCGGTGGATGAATTCGGCGTGGCTCAGATCCATCAGGTTGTCGGTGACCAGTTCGTAGCTCGCGTCCATCTTGATCGTGCCGCGATGCAGTGGCCTGTCGTGGTCGATGAAGCTGTAGTCGGGGATCAGCGCGGGGTCTGCCTTGTCGGCATCGCCCGGCCAGAACCACACCCCGGTGTATTTCTCCACCACCGGCAGCACCTCGACCTTGGCAATGTCGAGCGGTTGGCCGCTGAACGGGTTGTGCGCACAGTTGCCTGCACCGTCGAAGGCGAGGCCATGATAGCCGCAGCGCATCATGTCGCCATCGCGCCCGCCGCGGCTCAGGGGCACGAAGCGGTGGGGGCAGCGATCCGCCATCATCACCATCTCGCCATCCGACTTGCGCCAGATCACCCATGGCCTGTCGAGCAGGCGGCGGGCGAGAAAGCCGCCCTCGGGCACTTCGTGCGACCAACAGGCCATATACCAGCCATTGCGAATGAAGGCGCTCACGGTCATTCTCCCCAGATGTCGAATCAAATACACCAGTTGGTTTCTTTATATCACGGGCAGTCGCGATGAGAAGCCCGGTCAGTCGCAATCCGGAAGTGGTGCGCGCCCGCATCCTCGATGCCGCGCAGGCCGAGTTCATGGCTGAGGGCTTTGCCGGCGCCAGCACGAACCGCATCCTCGAGCGCTTCGGCGGTTCCAAGCCCACCATGTTCCGTCATTTCGAAACCAAGCGCGCGCTGTTCGAAGGGGTCGTCGCGCGGATTGCCGAACGCTGGCGCGATGTGGTGGACATGGCGGACGTCAGTGATGCCGAACCGCAGGGGTGGCTGGAGTGCTTCGCCCTGCGTGCGCTGACGTGGATTCTCACCGACGAAAGCATCTTCGTTGGTCGCATGGCCATTGCCGAGGGCCATCTGTTTCCCGAAGTGGGCGCAACCTACCGCCAGCACGCGGTCACGCCGCTCAACGATCTGCTCGCCGCGCAACTCGCCGCCTGGACCGAGCGTGGCCTGCTGGCCTGTGACGATCCGGAACGCGCCGCGCTCGCCTTCTTCGACCTTACCCTTGCCGGCATGGTCAGCCGCAAGCTCTACCGTGTCGAGGCCAGCTTCGATGACGCATCGCTCGCCGACCACGCGAGCACCTGTGTCCGCATCTTCCTCCATGGCCTGCGCAAGCCCGCCTGAACTGCCGCCCGTTCACTGCGGCCGTTTCACTTCGCACAGTTGCCGACAATCCTCACGATTGTTAGCCTTGCAAACGGAAGAGGAACGACACATGACTGGCACGACACGCGAATTTCAGGGAAAGACCGCCTTCATCACCGGCGGCGTCAACGGCATCGGCTTCGGCATAGCCCGCGCCTTCGCCATGGCCGGGATGGACCTCGTCCTCACCTACCGCAAGGAGCAGGACCGCGAGGATGCGGCCCGCTGGCTCGCCGACAACAACCTCCCGGCGGCGCGCTACGTCCGGCTCGACGTCACCGACCGTGACCGTTTTGCCGCGATCGCTGCCGAGGTGGGCAAGGTCCACGTCCTCGTCAACAATGCGGGCGTCAGCGTGTTCGGCCCGACCGACGAGGCGACCTATGCCGATTACGACTGGATCATGGGCGTCAACTTCGGCGGGGTGGTCAACGGTCTCGTGTCCTTCCTGCCGGGCATGAAGGCCCATGGCGAGGGTGGGCACGTGGTCAATGTGGCCTCGATGGCGGCCTATCTCTCCGGACCTCAGGCAGGCATCTACACTGCCAGCAAGTTTGCGGTGCGCGGGCTTACCGAATCCTTGCGCTACAACCTCGCCCCGCATGGCATCGGCGTTTCGCTGATGTGCCCCGGCCTGACCCGCACCAACGCCTGGACCAGTGCGCTGAAGCGGCCCGAAGGCTTTGCCGACTCCGGCTTTGCACCGGCCGACCCGGCCGAGCTTGAACAGTTCGGCACTGCCTTCGAACTCGGCATGGACCCGCTTGAGGTCGGGCAGAAGACCCTGCAGGGCATGATCGAGAACCGCGGCCTGATCCTCACCCACGGCGAATTCGCCGAGGACTTCGAGGAGATCTACCGCACCTCGCTCGAAGCCCTGCCCAAGGAGCCTGTCCCCGAAGGCCGCCTCCATATCGAGCGCCTGCGCCGGGCCGCCAACAAGGCTGCGGCCGAAGGGCAGGCCATCGGCCTTGCAGACCTTACCTGATCACAGAAAAGCGGGGCACGGGCCGCTGTGGCCTGTGCCCCGCCAAGGGTCATGCGTCTCATCCTGCCTGCCGAACGCAGTTCGCAGGAAGAGGTTTCCGCCTGAAGCGAAAATAGGTTGCCCGAAGGCAAGGATCACACTGTTCGGAGAGTGATGGTGCGGTCGAGAAGACTCGAACTTCCACGGGCTTTCGCCCACAACGACCTCAACGTTGCGCGTCTACCAATTCCGCCACGACCGCAAAATCATACGGGGTGTCCGATCCGTGATCGGCGCCCCGTGGTGGGGTAGGAGCGCGCCCCTAGCAAAGGAGTTTGGCCTGCGCAACAAGCTTCGCGCAATTTTTCGCGCGCGCCTCGAAACAGCTGCGGGTCAGTCAGGCTTCCAGCCGATTTCCGCGACCTTTGCCGACTTCGGCACGTCGGTGACCGCAGCGTTGATGGTCACGCTTTCGCCTGGCGCAAGTTCGGCCTGCGGCGGCGGCACCGGCCAGGTCTTCACCACCTTGTCGTTCGAATCGCGCAGCACGATCAGGATTTCCGGCAGGGCGCGCACTTCCTTGCCGGTATTGGTGACAGTTCCGCTCAGGCCGAAGTATTCGGTGCCGTTGGGCAGCTGGCGGCGATCCTGCTTTTCCGGCGGGAAAGAGCGCACGAGATCGGCAGGGCCAGCGCCGAATGTCTGGTTCACGCCGGGGATCCACTGCGGCACGCCAAAATACCATGCCGCCCCGCCCAGTGCCGCGATCGTGACCGCGAACGCCACGGCAGCCATCGTCCACAGCTTGGTGGGATTGCGCCGCGGACGGAACGGGGGCTGGTGCTCGAAGGGTGATTGATCGACCGCTTCCTCCACCGGGGCGAACTTGCGCCGCGCCGGGTGGGGCAGTGGCGGAGGCGTCGGCGGCTCGGCCTCGTCCGGGGCAGCACCGGACTGCGAAGCGCGCGCGAATGGCAAATCGGGTTCAGGCTGGGCCGCAGCCGCGTTCGCCGGGGGCGCATCGGGTGTGGGCGGTGCGCTTGCTTGGGGGGCCGCCTCAGGGGCGGCTGCAACAGGTGCGGCCTCCACCGGCGCGGGTTCGAGCGACGCTTCCCCACGCGGGGGCAGCTCAGGCCCGTTCTGGAACCACGAATGGCGGCACCGTGCGCAACGCACGGTCCTGCCGTCCACGCCGATCGCGGTGTCGGGAACGACATAGCGCGTCGAGCAGGCTGGGCACGCAATGATCATTCATCGGGTTAAGCATGGCCGTGCCGTGGGAAACAATAGCCACACCACCCAAGAAACGCATCCCCGGCCTTTTTTCCACATGGATTGCCGCGTATAGCCCTTGGGGCGTAACGATCGGCGCAGAACAAACGGGTACAGTCTCCACCTCATGAGCCAGCCAGACGACGCGGAGATTGTCCATTTCGACAACGTCGGCCTGCGCTACGGCACGGGCAAGGAGGTGCTGACCGACGTCAGCTTCACGTTGTATTCCGGGCGCTTCTACTTCCTCACCGGTGCATCGGGCGCGGGCAAGACGAGCATGCTCAAGCTGCTTTACCTTGCCCAGCGCCCTTCGCGCGGGTTGATCCGCATGTTCGGCACCGATGCCATCACCCTGCCGCGAGAACGCCTGCCCGGTTTCCGTCGCCGCCTCGGCGTCGTGTTCCAGGACTTCCGCCTCGTCCCGCACCTGTCTGCGTTCGACAACGTGGCACTGCCCCTGCGCGTGGCCGGCGTGCCCGAGCGGGACATCGTCAAGCCCGTTTCCGACATGCTCGAATGGGTAGGCCTCGGCGATCGCAGCAATGCCCGCCCCGCTACGCTTTCTGGTGGTGAACAACAGCGCGTCGCCATTGCCCGCGCGGTGATCGGACGCCCCGACATGCTTGTGGCTGACGAGCCGACCGGTAACGTCGATCCCGAGATGGCAGTCAAGCTGCTGCGCCTGTTCGAGGCATTGAACCGCCTCGGCACGACCGTGGTCGTCGCCACCCACGACGTGCACCTTATCCAGAAGGTTCCGGAATCGCTGATCATGCGGCTGGACAAGGGCCGCCTGTCCGATCCCACCGGCGCCCTGCGCTATCCGCCGCGCCGCGCCGCCGTTCCGCCGCGCCCGGACGTGCTCGGCGCATGAGCGTACTTCCCGCCATCACCAGCGCCCTGGGTGGCGACTGGCGCGAACGCACCAGCGCGGAAAGCCGACTGCTGCCTCAGGGCAAGCTCTCCGGCCCGATGCCCTGGGTCATCGCGATCATGATCGGCCTGACTGTCGTTGCCACCGCCAGCGGCCTCGCCTTGCGCAACACGGCCCGGGCGGCGAGGGCCGATGTCGCCGGTGGCGTCACCGTCCAGATCGTCCACGGCGCCCCGCGTGAGCGAGACCGTCAGGCCCGGGCTGCACTCGCTGTCCTGAAGGCGACGCCGGGCATTGCCGAAGCGCGCCTCGTCCCCCAGCAGGAGCTGGACGCGCTGGTGGAGCCTTGGCTCGGCACCAGCGCGGGCGACGATGTCAACGCCCTGCCGGTGCCCGCACTGATCGATGTCCGCCTCGCTGGAAGTGCCGATCCCGCGCGGGTCAAGGCCTTGGGGCAGGCCGTCCGGCGCAAGGCACCGGCGGCTCGGATCGACGCGCAGGCCAGCTGGCTCGCTCCGGTGTTCGAGGCGGTCCATGCGCTGCAATGGCTCGCTGGCGGCCTGATCGCGCTGCTCGCCTTTGCTACCGTCGCCACGGTGCTGCTGGCTTCGCGCAATGCGCTGGGCAACCACCGCAGCACCATCGAGATCGTCCACATGCTCGGCGGCACCGACAGCCAGATCGCTCGCATCTTCCAGCGCTCGATGGCAGTGGACGCAGCCGCGGGCGGCATCGGCGGCCTGCTGCTTGGCGTGGTCGTGACAGGGCTTCTCGGCCGCCAGTTTGCCGCGCTTGGTTCGGGGATGATGGCCGCCGGTGGCCTTGCCTGGAGCGACTGGGTTGCAATCTGCTGCATTCCCCTGGGCGGCGTCCTGCTCGCCGTCCTCACCGCGCGGCTGACCGTGCTCAGCGCCTTGAGACGCATGCTGTGACCAAGCGGGGCATCTTTCGCCGTCTGTTTGCGCTCCTGCTGATCGCGTGGGCGTTGGGCTTCATCTGGTTTGCGGTCTTCCTGCCGCGTCCGGTGGTTGAACCGGTCCGCACCGACGGCGTTGTCGCGCTCACCGGCGGGGGAGGGCGCATCCCGCATGCGCTCAAGGTGCTGGAACGCGGTCGCGCCAGCAAGCTGCTTGTCTCGGGCGTGGACCGTGAAGTGCGCCCGCGCGAGTTCGCCGCCGAATACAAGGTGCCCGATCGCCTGATGCTGTGCTGCATCGTGTTGGGCTACGATGCGGTCGACACGCGTTCAAACGCGGTCGAGGTCACGCGCTGGGTCAAGGAGAACAAGCTGCGCTCCGTCCGTCTCGTCACGACGGACTGGCACATGCGCCGCGCCGCGTTCGACCTTTCGGCCGAAGCGCCGACCAATCTCATCATCGTCGAAGATGCCGTTGTGTCGAAGCCCAGCTTCCGCATCCTCTTCATCGAATACAACAAGTACGTTGCGCGCCTCGTCGTCTGGCTCGGAGCGAAAGCGATCGGTTGGTGATCTTGCGCAATCTGCTATCCATTCCCCGCAGCCTGCTATTTTACGCCGCGTTCTATGGCGGCTCGGTGTTCTTCGTGCTGGGCTCCCTGGCGCTGATGGCGCTCTGGCGTGATGGCTTTCGCGCGGTGGTGCGCGGCTGGGGCGGCTGGCACCGGCTCTGCGCGCGCGTCCTGCTCGGCATTCGCGTCGAACTGGAAAACCCGGTGTTCAAGCCCGGCGTGCTCTATGCCATCCGCCACGAAGCCTTTTTCGAGGCGATCGACCTGCCGTGGCTGTTCTGCCTGCCGGTGGTCTTCGCCAAGGCGGAACTGATGAGCATACCCGGTTGGGGGCTCGCCGGCCGGAACTACGGCCTGATCTCGGTCGAGCGCGAGGCAGGCGCGCGCGCCCTGCGTACGATGCTGACCGAGGCTCGCCGCCTGATCGCCGAGGGCCGCCCTCTGATCATCTTCCCTGAAGGCACCCGTGTCCCGCATGGGCAGCGCCGCCCCCTTCAGGCAGGCTTCGCGGGGATCTACAAGCTGCTTGGCCTGCCGGTCATCCCGGTCGCGGTCGACAGCGGTCCGCTGTATCATCGCACGTGGAAGCAGCCGGGTATCATCCGCTATCGCTTTGCCGAGGAAATCCCGCCCGGTCTCAAGCGCGAGGAAATCGAGGCGCGCGTCGAGGCCGCGATCAACGCGCTCAACGCATGAGCCAATCTGCACCGAGCGAGGAGGAGAAGCGCTCGCTTGTCGAAGTGCTTGGCCCCGGCCTGATCACCGGCGCCGCTGACGACGATCCATCGGGTATCGGCACCTACAGCCAGGTCGGCGCGCAGTTCGGTTATTCGCTGGCCTGGTCGATGATCCTGGCCTTGCCCCTGCTCGTCTCGATCCAGGCGATCTGCGCGCGGATCGGCGCGACGACGGGGCGCGGCATCGCCCACAACCTGCGCCGCCACTACCATCCCGCGCTGCTGCGCACGATGGTTGCGCTGCTGCTTGTCGCCAACGTCATCAACCTCGGCGCAGACCTTGGCGCGATGGGTGCGGTGCTGGCTCTGCTGACACCGGGGCCGGAACACCTGTTCGTGCTGCTGTTCGGCGTCGCGAGCGTGCTGGCTGAAGTTTTCGTCTCCTATGAACGCTACGCCCGCATCCTCAAATGGACGACGCTCTCGCTGTTCTCCTACATCGCCGTGGTGCTGGTCGCCGATGTCGATTGGAGCGCGGCCCTGCGCGGCCTGACAGTGCCCAGCTTCGCGCTTGATCGCGATCACACCATGGCGCTCGTTGCCATCTTCGGCACCACGATCAGCCCGTACCTGTTCTTCTGGCAGGCGGGTCAGGAAGTGGAGGAACGCCACCGTCGCCACGCCAAGCCGCTGTGCATCACCCCGCGTGAGGCTGGCCCCGAACTGCGCCGCATCCGCAACGATACGCTGACCGGCATGGGGTTCTCCAACGTGACTGCGCTGTCCATCGTCATGGCCACCGCCGCGACGCTTCATGCGAGCGGCTTGACCGAGATCCAGTCTGCGCAACAGGCTGCCACGGCCCTGCGCCCCATTGCCGGTGATTTCGCCTTCGCGCTGTTCGCGCTCGGCGTCATCGGCACCGGACTGCTCGCCGTGCCGGTCCTGGCCGGATCCGCCGCCTATGCGGTGAGCGAAACCTTCCGCTGGACCGAAGGGCTTGATCGTCGCCCGCGCGAGGCCAAGGCCTTCTACGCCGCCATCGCGCTCGCAACGCTGGGCGGCGTTGCCCTGAATCTCATCGACCTGGACCCGATGCGCGCGCTCTACTGGGCAGCGGTCGTCAACGGTCTGCTAGCCCCGCCGCTGATGGTCGTCACCATGATGATCGCACGGAACCCTCGCATCATGGGTCGCCTCGCCATCTCGCGCCGTCTTGCCGTGGGCGGCTGGCTCTCCACCGCCGCGATGTGGGCCGTGGCCCTGCTATTCCTGTTCGGCTGAAGCCTTCTGCCCATTATGATCGCTGCGCCCGAAGTCGGGCCGCGCGTCGTCTTGGCCCATCTCGATGATGCCGCGGCGGATCGCGCGGGTTCGGGTGAAGTGGTCGAACAGCACATCACCATCGCCCTTGCGGATCGCCTTCTGCAACTCGGTCAGGTCCTCGGTGAAGCGCTGCAGCATTTCCAGAACTGCGTCCTTGTTCGAAAGGAACACGTCGCGCCACATCGTCGGGTCCGAAGCGGCGATGCGGGTGAAGTCGCGGAAGCCGCCGGCGGAGTACTTGATCACCTCGCTCTGCGTGACCTGCTCGAGGTCAGATGCGGTGCCGACGATGGTATAGGCGATCAGGTGGGGCAGGTGGCTGGTCACGGCCAGCACCTTGTCATGATGTGCGGCGTCCATCGTCTCGACCCGCGCGCCCAGCGCCTCCCAGAACGCCAACAGCCGCGCTGACAGCGCCGGGTCTGCGTCCGCAGGTGGGGTGACGATGCACCAGCGGTTGCGGAACAGCGTGGCGAACCCTGCGTCCGGCCCGCTGCGCTCGGTCCCTGCCACCGGGTGCGCCGGGATCACGTGATGGCCCGGCAGAGCCTCGGCAAGAGCCGCGGCCACCGTCTCCTTTGACGAGCCCACATCACTGACCAGCGCATCCTTGGCCAAGCCCAGCGCAATCGCCCGCGCGGCGGCGCCCATCGCGCCCACGGGTACGCAGAAGATCACCAGATCAGAACCTTGCGCCGCTGTCTCGGCGCTTTCGGCAATGTGGTGTGCCAGCCCAAGTTCCGCCGCCTGCGCGCGCACGCCGGCATCGGCATCCCATCCGATCACCGTCATGCCGGGCAGGAATGCCTGCACCGCATGGCCGATCGACCCGCCGAGCAGACCCAGCCCGACGATCGTGACCTGTCGGAAGGGCGTGTCGCTCACTTCGCGCTCTCGCACATGGCGCGGATGGCATCGGCAATCTCGTCCATCTGCACACGCGTGCCGATGGTGATGCGCAAGGCCTGCGGCAGGCCTTGGCCCGGCAGCCAGCGCGTTATGTAGCCGTGCTCCATCAGGCCAAGGTAGACGTCCTCGGCGCTGACCTTGCCCTCGAACAGGATCAGCACGAAGTTCGCCTTGCTCGGCAGCGGTCGCACGCCATGGTTGCCGAGCGCTTCCAGCTTCTCGACAAAGCGCGCGCGTTCGGCGTTGTTGTGCTTGCGCGAGGCGATGACAAAGGCCTGGTCCTGCACCGCCGCGAGGCCCGCCGCCTGCGCCGTGTTCGACAGGTTGAACGGTCCGCGAATGCGGTTGAGCATGTCGACGATGTCGGCATGCCCGGTGCCCCAGCCGATGCGCTCTCCGGCAAGGCCATAGATCTTCGAGAAGGTGTGCGTCACCAGCACGTTCGATGCCCGCGCGGCGAGTTCCAGCGCGCCATCGTCATCCGCCGGATCAAGATACTCGGCATAGGCTCCGTCCAGCACCAGGAGCACATCGCTGCGCAGCCCTGCATGGAGCCGCTCGATTTCGGCGCGCGGCAGCCAGCTGCCGGTGGGATTGTTGGGGTTGGCAAGGAACACCACCCGCGTCTTGTCCGTCACGCAGGCGAGCAGTGCATCGACGTCCGTGCCGTAATCGGCATCCGGCGCCACCACCGGCACTGCGCCACAGCGCCGCGCGGCAATGTCGTAGACCGAGAAGCCGTAGCGCACGTAGAGCACCTCATCGCCCGGCCCGGCATAGGCCTGCGCGGCAAGGTTGAGCAGCTCGTCGGAGCCGGTGCCCATCACGATCCGCGCGGGATCGATGCCGTGAACTTCGCCGATGGCCTTGCGCAGTTCCGTGCTGTCCGGATCCGGATAGGTCGCCGGATGGGCAGCCATCCCCCGCGCCTCGAGCGCAGCCGCGCTGGTGCCCAGCGGATTCTCGTTGGCGGAAAGCTTGGTCAGCTTCTGCCCGTCCTTGCCGGTCGACTTGCCGGGGACGTAGGCGTGAATGCCGAGAATCCAGTCTTTCGGCCGAGGAGCGGGAGGAGTCGTTGCGTTTGCCATAACGCCCCGCGCCTTACGGTCTGCCGGGGTTCCGGGCAAGCGAACCGCCGATCGCGAACAAAAAAAGGGCCGGAAGCGGGCTAGCGCTTCCGGCCTTAGTCTGTTCGCAGGAGGAACAAGGTTTGGCGGGGAGGGAGATGAGAGGGAGAGGATCTGGCTCTCCAACCCCGCCAATTCGGGAATTCAGGTAATCAGTAGTTGTAAGCGCGCTCGCCGTGCTCACCGAGGTCGAGGCCTTCGCGTTCGACTTCTTCGGTGACCCGCAGACCGGTGACAGCCTTCGAGACATACATGGCGATGACGGTGGCAACTGCAGCCCAGCCGATGGTGGTGACGACTGCCATGATCTGCACGACCAGCTTGGCACCCATGTCGTAGTCTTCCGCGCCAGGTCCGCCGAGCGACGGAGCGTAGACGATCGCGGTGCCGATGGCGCCGACGATCCCGCCCACGCCGTGGATGCCGAAGGCGTCCAGGGCGTCGTCATAGCCGAGCTTCGGCTTGACCACGGTGACCATGTAGAAGCAGACGATCGAGGCGATGGCACCCAGGACGATCGCGCCGAACGGGCCCGAGTTACCGGCAGCCGGGGTCACCGCGACGAGGCCGGCGATGATGCCTGAGCAGAAGCCCAGCGCCGAACCCTTGTGGCCGGCTGCACGCTCGGCGAGCATCCAGAACAGACCGGCAGAAGCGGTGGCGACGAAGGTGTTGATCATGGCAAGAGCGGCCGAACCGTTGGCTTCGAGAGCCGAACCGGCGTTGAAGCCGAACCAGCCCACCCACAGCAGACCGGTGCCGATGCTGGTCATGGTCAGCGAGTGCGGCGCCATGATTTCCTTCTGGAAACCGATACGCTTGCCGAGGATGAGGCAGGCCACCAGAGCCGAGACACCGGCGTTGATGTGCACGACCGTACCACCGGCGAAGTCCAGTGCGCCCATGTCGAAGAACAGGCCGCCCGCTGCCCACACCATGTGCGCAATCGGGAAATAGGAGATCGTCAGCCAGACGGCGGCGAACACCATGATCGCCGAGAACTTCATGCGTTCGACCACCGAACCCAGCACCAGCGCCACGGTGATCGCGGCAAAGGTCATCTGGAAGCAGATGAACACGTATTCCGGAATTTCCACGCCGGCAGTGAAGGTCGCAGCCTGGCTCGAGGCGTCGACGCCCGAGAGGAAGAACTTGCCCCAGCTGATGAAGGCATTGCCTTCGGGGCCGAAAGCGAGGCCGTAGCCGAACATCACCCACATCAGCATCGCGAGACACGCGACGGCGCCGATCTGGGTCATCGTCGCGATCATGTTCTTGGTGCGGGTCAGGCCGCCGTAGAACAGCGCGAGGCCGGGAAGGATCATCATCAGGACGAGAATGGTCGAGACCATCATCCAAGCGGTATCCCCCTTGTCGACGGTGGCGGCAGGGGCCGCCTCCTGTGCGAAAGCGGCAGTGGCAGCGAAGAGCGAAGCGCCCGTTCCCGCCAAGCCACCGATCATCTTGCGGATCATGTTGGTTCCCCTAAGGTCGGAAATGGAAGGCGCGCTCAAAGCGCGGTATCCCCGGTTTCACCGGTGCGAATGCGCGTGGCCGATGCGAGGTCGAGGACGAAGATCTTGCCGTCGCCGATTGCTTCGGTGCTGGCAGCCTGCTGGATCGTTTCCACGATCTGCGGCGCAAGATCGTCGCTCGCAGCAACCTCGATCTTCACCTTCGGCAGCATGTTGGTCGAGTATTCGGCGCCACGGTAGATTTCGGTCTGGCCCTTCTGCCGACCAAAGCCCTTCACCTCCGACACCGTCATCCCAGCAACGCCCAGCCCGGACAGTGCTTCACGCACTTCGTCGAGCTTGAACGGCTTGATGATGGCGATGATGAATTTCATTCATGCCCCCTTCTGTTGCCCTCAACGCCGGGCGACCTGCCGGCGAGGAGTATTAAGCAAGGGGCGTGCCAAATCCGAATTTGTACGGATTCAGCCTTTCACGGGAACAAAAATGGCCACGTGGTGGTTATGCGCGCTCGATTCTTGTGCAGCCAAACCGGCGTGCCCAATTTTTAGGCAGGGTCCGGTGCACGGATTCGGAGCACCGATTCAGGGCAGGACCAGTTCGGCCCAGACCGGCAGGTGGTCCGATCCCACCGCGGCAAGCGGACTGTGGTGCACACCCAGGCCCCCCACCCGGAGCCCATCACTCACCACGATCCGGTCAAGCTGCGCCACGGGCCGCCGCGATGGAAAGCTCCGTCCCGGCGCAAGGACCTTCAGCGGCGCGGCGAACGCTCCCAGTGCGCCGCCCGACGGCGACCATTCGTTGAGATCGCCCATCATCACGACATGGCCGGGTTCGGCGTGCCCGGCGACATGCCCGCACACCGTCTTCACCTGCTGGCGGCGGCGCAGGCCGGAAAGATCGAGATGCATGCCCACCACGCGCACCAGCGCGCCGCCCATGCGCAAGGTGGCACAGACCGCCCCGCGCGGCTCGATTGTCGGCAATGGCACGGCGCAGGCTTCCACAACTTCGATCTCGCGCCGCACCAGCAGCGCATTGCCGTGCCAGCCCATGCTCGCTCCGGTCCGCGCCCGATCGTAATGCCCCGGCTCCACGGCACGCCACGGGCTGTGGTCGTCAAGCGTGGCGCGGGGAATCACCGCCTCGCGCAAGCCGAAGCGGCGGTCCGCTTCCTGCAGGGCAATCACGTCGGCATCGATCTCGCGCAGGATCGTCATGATCCGGTCGGGATCACGCTGCCGGTCAAGCCCGACGGCCTTGTGGATGTTGTAGCTGGCGACCTTGAGTTTCAAACCGACGTCAGGCCCCTGAAATATAGCGGTCGGTCGGCGTCACGGGCAGTCCGTCGATGCTGCTGGTGCGCGCCGCCATCTTTGCTTCCCAGGCCGCAGGATCGGATTGCGCGTGGTACTTCACCAGCGTTTGCCGCTCCTGCTCGAGTGTCATCAGCGGCACGCCCCAGCCACAGCTTGTCTGCACGCTGTCCACCGCGATGTCGAAGATCTGGCGTGTGCCTGCCAGAACCGTGAAATGCGCTGCCAGTTCCTGCCATGCGGGATCGGCAGGAAGCACCGGCTTGCCGTACCCATACAACCGAAGGATCAGCGCAGGCTGCTGGAAATTGGTCATCATGATCGTGATGCGGCCATCGGCCATCAGATGCGCGTGCGTCTCGTTGCCCGATCCGGCAAGGTCAAGATAGGCCACGCGATTTGGTCCAAGCACCCGGAAGCAGTCATAACCCTTGGGCGAAAGGTTGATCCGCCCTTCCGCTGCGGCCGTGGCCACGAAGAACACCGACTGCTCCCCGATCATCGCCTCGTGCTCGGGCAGGATGCAGTCGGTGAACTTTGCCATCAGAGGAAGTCTTTCAGCGTCGCGATGAACTTGTCGAACTGGTCGTGGTGCAGCCAGTGCCCGGCGTTCTCGAACTCGATCACCTCGGCATTGCGGAAGTGCTCGATCATCCCGTTCTCGACCGGATTGCCGGCCCAGGAATCCGCGCCGTTCAGCAGCAGGGTCGGACAGGTGATGGCCTTCCACAGCTCGTTGCGCTGCTCGATGGTGATATCATAGGGCGCGCCATCGACGTTGAGATGCGGATCGAACTTCCAGCTGAACGTGCCGTCTTCGTTGCGGTTGATGCCGTGGCGGGTCAGGTGTCGCGCCTGCTCGTCGGTCAGGTAGGGGTTCTCGCCCTTCATGCGCGCATAGGCGTCCTCGAGCGTCGGATAGCGGCGCGGCAGGCGCCCGGCGGCCTTGCGCTTCTCGCCGATGAAATCCCGGACGCGCCGTGCGAAGGGCACGTTCTTCATCATCGCCTCGCGCTCGGGCGTCGGGAACAGCCCTTCGATGGCCACGATCTTGCGCACGTTTTCCGGAAACAGCCCGGCATAGCGCAGGCTGGTGTTCGCGCCCCACGAATGCGAGACAATCGTCACCGGGGCGAGGTCGAGCTGGTGGATCAGCTGGGCCACGTCATAGACGAGGTCCATCGTGCGATAGTTGCCGTCCTCGGTCCACTGGCTGTCACCGTGGCCGCGGTGGTCCATGGCGATGATGTGCCAGTCCTCGCGCAGGGCCTCGGCGGTCCAGTCCCACGACCGGCAATGGTCGCGCCCGCCATGGACCAGCAGCAGCGGCGGCTTGTCCGTGTTGCCCCAGTCCACATAATGGAGGCGCAGGCGCTGAGAGATGAAGGTGTTCGAACTGGGACCGAGTAACTGCATGGGCCGAGTAACTGCGCCGGATAGGCCGCGGTTTCAACCCCCGGATGCCGCTGGGCCCGCTACCTTTCCTTCGTTGCCGAGAAGGTCAGCTCAGGGTTGCGCTCCTGCTGGTAGCCCACATCCCATGACGATCGCGCCATGAAAACGGGGTCGCCATCGCGATCCTTGGCAAGGTTCGATGCATTGAAATCGGCAAAGGACTTGAGCGCCGCGTCGCTGCCCTTGAGCCAGCGTGCGGTATCGAACGGCGAAGGTTCGAGCACCGCCTCGACCTTGTATTCCGCCTCGAGGCGCGAAACCAGCACGTCGAGCTGAAGCTGGCCGACCACGCCGACGATCCACTGGCTGCCGATCTCCGGATAGAATACCTGGATCACGCCTTCTTCGGAAAGGTCGTCCAGCGCCTTGCGCAGCTGCTTGGTCTTGGTCGGGTCCTTCAGCACCACGCGGCGCAGGATTTCCGGCGCGAAGTTCGGCAGCCCCGTAAAGCGCAGGTCGTTCCTTTCCGAAAGCGTATCGCCCACGCGCAGGGTTCCGTGGTTCGGGATGCCGATGATGTCGCCCGCCTGGGCGGTGTCGGCAATCTCGCGGTCCTGCGCGAAGAACAGGATCGGCGAATGCACGGCGATCGGCTTGCCCAGGCCCGAAGGCGTCAGCTTCATGCCCCGCCTGAACGTGCCCGAGACCATGCGCATGAATGCGATACGGTCGCGGTGCTGCGGGTCCATGTTGGCCTGCACCTTGAAGATGAACCCGGTCACGTCGGGCCGCTCCGGTTCCACCGTGCCTTCGCTCGACTTCTGCGGGCGCGGCGGCGGAGCATAGCGGGCAATCGCATCGATCAGCTCGGCAACGCCGAAGTTCTTCAGCGCCGATCCGAAATAGACCGGCGTCAGGTCGCCATGGCGATAGGCTTCGAGATCGAACTCGGGGTAGCCGGCGCGGGCCAGTTCGATTTCCTCGGCAATGTCCTCGGGTATGTCGACCGCGGGTTCGCGCTTGCCCAGGAATTCGCGGCTGTCACCTTCGGGACGGGCGATGGTTTCGTCGGCGAAGTTCATCACGCCCTGAAAGATCCCGCCCATGCCGATCGGCCAGGACATCGGCACGACGTCGAGCGCCAGCGCATCGGCGACTTCGTCCAGCGTCTCGAACACCGAACGGCCTTCGCGGTCGACCTTGTTGACGAAGGTGATGATCGGCACCGAGCGCATGCGGCAGACTTCGAACAGCTTGCGCGTCTGCGGCTCGATACCCTTGGCCGCGTCAATCACCATGATCGCCGAATCGACCGCGGTCAGCGTGCGGTAGGTGTCTTCGGAAAAGTCCTCGTGGCCCGGCGTATCGAGCAGGTTGAAGACAACGCCGTCCTTCTGGAACGTCATCACCGACGACGTCACCGAGATACCGCGCTGCTGCTCGATCTTCATCCAGTCCGACCGCGCGCGGCGGGCGGCCCCGCGTGCCTTGACCTCGCCGGCAAGGTGGATCGCGCCGCCCTGAAGCAGCAGCTTCTCGGTCAGCGTGGTCTTGCCCGCGTCAGGGTGCGAAATGATGGCGAAGGTGCGGCGATTGGACATGGGGAGCGCGGTTAGCGCGGGTTTACGGTCACGTCCATGCGGAAGCTGCGCGTCGCGCCGGGATCGAGCAGGACGACGCCGGGCTTCTCGCGGAAATCGCCGGTGAAGCCTGCGGGGTCGGCGTAACCCTGCCACGGCTCGATGCAGATGTAGCGCGCGCCCGGAACCTGCCAGACGCCCATCGACGTCGTGTCGGGGAAATGGAGGTCGAGAGTGGTCCCGCCATCGGTGCCATAGGTGAGCGACTTGCTCTCGAACACGTCCCAGATCAGCGCATCGTTGCGGAACAGGTCTTCGTGCAGCCGCAGCTCGCGAGAGTTCGCAGGGCTTGGCACGGAGTTGGGGGAGAGTTCGCCAGAGTTGGGGGTGAGTTGCCGTAGAGTTGGACTTTCGCCCTTTTCAAAGACAAGCTTATGATCTTCCTTGGGAAAATCCCCGGGAAGCGGCCATGCGAAGGCCGGATGGAAGCCGAAGCTGAAGGGCAGCGCTTCCGCGTTGGGATTGAACACGCTGACCTCGGTGTGCAGCGTCATGCCCTCGATGCGGTAGGCCACTTCGAGCACGAAGCCGAATGGATAGACCGCCCGGGTGCTTGGTGAATCGGTCAGGCGGAAGCGTGCCTCGGCCCCTTCGGCATGAACCGGGGCGAAGGCACTGCGTCGTGCAAAGCCATGTTTCGGCATGGAAAATTCGCGACCATCAAGGCGCAGCGTGTCACCCGACAGCGCCCCGACGATCGGAAACAGGAAGGGCGCGTGACCCGACCAGAAGGCCGGGTCCGCATCGGTCATGTATTCCGCGCCCGCAGCGTCGGTCAGCGACCAAAGCTCTGCGCCCAAAGGATTTATTTGCGCAGTCAGCTCCGCGCTGGCGATGGTGACGAGATCGTCACTCATCCGCGCAGGACACCGCCGAGCTTGGCAGCAGCAGCCACCACCTTGTCCGAAACCGCCTTGAGCGTCGCCTCATCGAACGACTTCTCGACCGGCTGGAGCGTCACTTCGATGGCAAGGCTCTTCTGGCCCTCTGGCACGCCAGCCCCGCGGAAGTCATCGAAAATCCGTGCCGAAACAATGGCCTGCTTGTCCGCACCCTTGACAGCACGGAGCAGATCACCTGCTGGAACCGCAGCATCGACAAGGAAGGCAAAGTCGCGCGTCACCGCCTGAAGTGCAGGTGGCGCAAAGTGCGGGCGGGCGAACTGGCCGGGGCCCTTGCGCGGCGGGATGCGGTCGAGGAACAGCTCGACCACCGCCACGGGACCATCGAGATCGAAGGCCCTGGCGGTTGCCGGATGCAGCATGCCGAAGCGCGCCAGCACCTGCTTTGGCCCGAGGCGCAGGGTGGCCGACTGGCCGGGGTGGAACTGATCGCCAGCCTCGCCCATGACCTGCAGGTTGTCGACCGGAGCGCCCGCTTCTGCAAGCAGCGCCAGCGCTTCGGCCTTGGCGTCGAATGCGTCGAACGGCCTGGCCTTGCCAGTCGCCCAGCCGCGCGAGACGGATTCGCCTGCCAGAACAACGGCTAGGCTCAGCTTTTCGTCGCTCGCGCCATTGGCGCCGCGCAAGTAGCGGCGGCCGATCTCGAACAGGCGCACCGAGGTGGCGCCACGGTGGAGATTGCGCTGGGCGGCCGAGAGCAGGCCGGGCAGCAGCGAGGGGCGCATGACCTTGAGGTCTTCGGAGATCGGGTTGGCCAGCGCCCAAGTTTCCTCGCCATCGGCAAAGTGCGCGGCTTCCTTCTCGGGCAGGAACGACCACGTCACCGCTTCATGCAGGCCACGCGAGGCAGCCGCTCTGCGGACCCGGCGCTCAAGCGTCTGCACCGCAGTTGCGGTCGGCTTGGCCACACCATCTGCGCGCGGCAGCGGCGTGGAAGGCACGGCATCCAGCCCGTGGACGCGGATCACTTCCTCGACGATGTCGGGTGCGCCGTCCACGTCCGGGCGCCAGGTCGGCACGGTGACGGTCCAGTCTTCGGCCACGTCGAAGCCGAGCGCGGCAAGGATGCGCTTCTGTTCGCCATTGCCGACGTCGATGCCGCCAAGGCTCCCGGCCAGCTTCGGATCATAGGCCACGGTCTTGCGCGCCAGTGGCGGCTGCCCTGCGCGCACGACTTCGCTCGCTTCGCCACCGCAGATCTCGAGGATCAGACTGGTCAGCAGGTCGAGCCCGGTATCGAGGAACGCCGGATCGACGCCACGTTCGAACCGCCCGCGCGCGTCGGAAGCTAGCGCCAGCGCCTGCCCGGTGCGGGCGATGGAAGCGGGATCGAAGTACGCGACTTCGAGCAGGACGTCGGTCGTCCCGTCCGAGCAGCCCGAATCTTCGCCACCCATGATCCCGGCGATGTCATGCACGCCGGCATCGTCGGCAATCACCGTCATCCACGGCTGCAGCGCATATTCCTTGCCATTGAGCGCGAGGCAGGTCTCGCCTTCGCGCGCCTTGCGGGCCACGACCGCGCCCGAAAGCTTCGCCAAGTCATAGGCGTGAGCCGGGCGGCCATAGCCGAGCATGACGTAATTGGTGATGTCCACCAGCGCCGAGATCGGACGCTGGCCCGCGCTCTTCAGGTAGTCCTGCAGCCACTTCGGGCTTGGCCCATTCTTTACGCCACGAATCACGCGGCCGTAGAAGGCGGGGCAACCTTCAGGATCGTCGGTGCGCACTTCGACCGGGCAGGGGAAGCTGCCAGCAACCGGCTTGGCTTCGATCGGCTTGAGCACGCCCAAGCCCGCCGCAGCGAGATCGCGGGCGATGCCGTGAACGCCCATGCAGTCCGGACGGTTGGGCGTGATCGCCACGTCGAACACCGGGTCCGATCCGAGGTAATCGGCAAAGGTCGTGCCGAGCGGCGCGTCTTCGGGCAGTTCGATGATGCCGTCATGCTCTTCGCCAAGGCCAAGCTCGCGCGTCGAGCACATCATGCCGTTGGATTCGACGCCGCGGATGGCGGACTTACGAAGTTCCATGCCATTGGCCGGGACCACTGCGCCGGGCAGGCCGAGCACGCCGACAAGGCCTGCACGCGCATTGGGCGCGCCACAGACAACCTGCAGGGGCGAACCATCACCAAGATCGACGGAGAGCACCTGCAGCTTGTCAGCCTGCGGGTGCTTCTCCGCCGTCAGCACGCGGGCGACGCGGAAGCTCTTGAGCGCCGCCGAGGCATCTTCGACGCCTTCGATCTCCAGGCCCAGCGAGGTCAGCTTTTCGGCGATGGTGCGGGAGTCGGCCTTGGTATCGAGGACCGACTTCAACCACGAAAGCGAGAACTTCACGAACGTACTCCAACACCGCCGGAAAGGGTCGGCACATCGAGCGCGCCGAAGCCGTAGTGGCCAAGCCACCGCACATCGCCATCGAAGAAGGCGCGCAGGTCATCCATGCCGTACTTGAGCATGGCGAGGCGATCGACGCCGGTGCCGAAGGCGAAGCCCTGCCATTCATCGGGATCGAGCCCGCCGAATTCGATGACCTTGCGGTTGACCATGCCGCTGCCCAGCACTTCCATCCAGCCACCGTTCTCCGCATCGCCGCTGCCGCCAACGACGCGCTTGCCGTTGATGAGCGTGTAACCGACGTCGACCTCGACCGAAGGCTCGGTGAAGGGGAAGTAGCTCGGGCGCAGGCGCAGGACGATGTCGTCCCGTTCGAAGAAGGCCTTGAGGAAGGTTTCCAGCGTCCACTTGAGATGGCCGAGGTGGATGCCCTTGTCGATGACGAGGCCTTCGATCTGGTGGAACATCGGCGTGTGCGTGGCGTCCGAATCCGAACGATAGACGCGGCCCGGGGCGATGATGCGGATCGGCGCGCCTTGCGCAATCATCGAGCGGATCTGCACCGGCGAGGTATGCGTGCGCAGCAGCATCGAACGGCCTTCGGCATCCTTGTCAGGGAAATAGAAGGTATCGTGCATCGCGCGCGCCGGATGCGTCTCGGGCATGTTGAGCGCGGTGAAGTTGTGCCAGTCGTCCTCGATCTCGGGACCGCTCGCGACGGCGAAGCCCATGTCGGCGAAGATCTCGGCCAGTTCGTCCATGACCTGCGAAACCGGGTGGACCGAACCCCTGGGCGCTTGCGGCGCGGGAAGGGAAAGGTCGACCGTTTCGGCCGCGAGGCGCGCTTCGAGCGCGGCGCTTTCCAGTGCGTTCTTGCGGTCTGCGAGGGCGGCGGTCACCGCTTCGCGTGCGGCGTGAATCTTCGGGCCTTCGCTCTGCCGCTGGTCCGGGGTCATCCCGCCAAGCGACTTGAGCAGGGCGCTGACCCAGCCCTGCTTGCCGAGCGCGGAGACGCGGATCGCCTCCACCGCTTCGGGCGTGCCTGCTTCCGCAATGGCCGCGAGCGTTGCGGCCTGCTGTTGATCGAGGTTTTCCATCGGCAAGCCGCTAGCCGCAAATGCGCCGGAATCAAAGTCTGGAGTTAAGATCGAGTGGGGGTGTGCAGGGCTTGAACCGCCGCGCCGACGAACTCCTTCCGTGCGCGCATGACTTCCTGCAGCACGGGCTTGGGGCAATGGGCATATTCGCTCGGGCTCATGCCCATGAAACGGTGGAAGTCCCGAACGAACTGGGCCTGATCATGGTAGTGACCATCGATCGCGCCGATCCACTTCAGCGACGGGTCCATCATGTATTGCACGAGGCTGCGCATGAAGCGCTGGCGACGCAGGAGGAGCCGGGGCGGGAAGCCGAAATGCTTGCGGCACAGGCGCTCCACGGTGTGGGTGGGCAACTGGGTCGCCTCGGCCATCTCGCTGACGGAAGCGATGTCCGGATCGACCAAGGCGGCGTGGCAGGCGACAATGCGTGGATCGTCTTCGACGTCGGCCGCCAGGTTCTGTTCGAAGAAGCGGGTGATGCGCGAAAGTTCAGCCTGCTCGTCCTTCTCCTTGCCGAAGACCGAGGCTGCGAGAGGACGGAAGGGGGCAAGGAAAGGCTCGCTGGCGACGTCATAGATATGATCGGCGTGCGCATTGGCGGGCTGGCGCACGAAGCGCGCCCAGCCCAGCGGCAAGAGGCCGATGCCCCAGATGCGCGTGGTGCCGGTGGTGAATTCCAGAGTGGTGCTCGTCGGCCCGGTGGCGTTGGCCTGGACGCCCGCGAATGGAGGCCGATCCGGCAATTGCGAATCCGGAAAGTCGCCCTGGTAGATGCGGATGTTTGCCCATTCAGGGTGGAGGTGATCGGTCACCCGGCCTTGGGGCACGTCGATCTCGGTCAGGTAAAATGTCGTGAAATAGCGCTGCAGCGGCTCTGGCGGCCGATGGAATCGAACCCGGACTGTGCAGTCCCCGGTCAAGCTGTGCGCGCCCCTGTTTACTTTAGTTATGTGTTGTTCATCCGCACCCTGCACTGCGCTTGCGCGAATCGCAACGAAAAAGGGCGGCTCCCGAAGGAACCGCCCTTTTGTTCAGCCTGCTTGCAACGCCGATCAGGCGGCGGGCAGGGCAGCCTTCGCCTGAGCGATGACGGCGGTGAAGATCGCACCTTCGTTCATCGCCAGGTCGGCCATGGTCTTGCGGTCGAGCTCGATCCCGGCAAGCTTGGTGCCATGGATGAACTGCGAGTAGGTCAGGCCTTCGGCGCGGACAGCAGCGTTGATGCGCTGGATCCACAGGGCGCGGAAGCTGCGCTTCTTGACCTTGCGGTCGCGGTATGCGTACTGGCCGGCCTTTTCGACGGCCTGACGGGCGACGCGGATGGTGTTCTTGCGACGGCCGCGATAGCCCTTCGCCTGATCCAGAATCCGCTTGTGCTTGGCTTTGGTGGTTACACCACGCTTGATACGGCTCATAGTTCAGCGCTCCTCAGTTCAGCCCGTAGGGCGCCCACTTCTTGATCACCTTCGCATCGGCGTCGGAGATCACGTCAGTGCCGCGGTTCTGGCGGATATACTTGGCGTTGTGGCTGATCAGGCGGTGGCGCTTGCCGGCAACGCCGTGCTTCACCTTGCCGGTGGCGGTGAGCTTGAAGCGCTTTTTCACGCCGCTCTTCGTCTTCATCTTGGGCATTTTCGTCTCCTGATTTCGACGCGTCCGATCTGCCTTGGCAGCCCTTGTGGCCAGGCCGATCATCGAATCCGTGTCGGTTGAAGGTGGGGCCGTTAGGGGATGCGGCGCGGAAAGGCAAGTGTTGTGGAGTCTTGGCACGGTGCGCCCTGGCATCAGCAAAGGGCTGGCGGCACCGGCCCGCGCCCCCGCGAACCGGCGTCGCTTTTCATTTCCCGATATCCGCCAGATCGTATGGCGTCGTCTGGTACGTCTCGTTTACCCAGTTGCCGTAGAGCAGGTGGCCGTGGCCGCGCCAGGTGTTGGCGGGCATGGCCTGGGGATCGTCACCGGGGAAATAGTGGCGGGGCAAGTACTTGCCCTCCCCATTCTCGTTGGCGTCCCGCGCATATTCGCCCGCCAGCGTCAGCGTATCGTACTCGAGATGGTTGAACATGTGCAACGTGTTGTGGGCCGGGTCATCGATCAGGCACAGGCCGGTTTCGGCGCTGTCGGCAAGGACCGAAAGGCCGCGACCTTCGGGCAGGTCCTCGCGGCGCACTTCGCTCCAGCGCGACACAGGCACGTCGAACACATCGGGCAGGCCGCGCATGAAGGGACTGGCGGGCGCGTGGTTGATGTGGCGGAACACGCCCGAGGCCTTGGTCGGCAAGGGGTGCTTCTCGATGCCATGGAAATGATGCAGCGCGGCCATCGCGCCCCAGCACACCGACAGCGTGCGGTGCACGTTGGTCTGCGACCAGTCGAAGATGCGGGCGAGCTCGTCCCAGTAACTGACCTCTTCATAAGGAATCGTCTCGACCGGTGCGCCGGTGACGATCAGGCCATCGTACTTCTCGGCACGCAGGTCCTCCCACGGACGGTAGAAGGCCGAGATGTGACCTGCCGAAGTGTTCTTGCTGACGTGGTCGGAAATGCGCACCAGCTCAAGCTCGACCTGCAGCGGAGTTGCGCCCAGAAGGCGGGCGATCTGGGTCTCGGTGGTGATCTTGTCGGGCATCAGGTTGAGCAGGGCGATCCGCATCGGGCGGATGTCCTGGCGCGCGGCCTCGGTCTCGCTCATCACGATCACGCCCTCGGCCTCGAGTGTGCGGCGGGCAGGGAGATTGTCGGCAATCCTGATCGGCACGTGCAACGTCTTCCTCAAACCTGAGGGAGAAGACGCTCTTCACGGTGTCCGTGTCCGTTTGGTTGCCGGATCGGCCGCATCCCCTTTCTGCTTGCGGCAGATCGGGTACCACCTTGCCCGGATCGGCAGGTTGGCGTTGGAGCGTCACTCCAACTCTCGATGTAGGACGACAGATAGAACCGCCTTGAAAGCTTTGCAACGGGGCGAAGGTGCAGGATGTCACTTGCTATTGCGATCCAGTCTCATTATTAATGCGAGTCATTGGCAGGAAGCGTGCTGCCCTGGAGTTTCAGTGCAATGTTCATCTGCATCTGCAATGCCATCCGCGAGAAGGACATCCGCGCCACTGCCCGCTGCCACGCCGGCAATGCAGAGGAGATCTACGGCCGCATGGGCTTCAAGCCGCAGTGCCGGCAGTGCCTTGATGATGCCGAGGACGTGATCGCCGACGAGCGCGCCTGCGCGCTGGCATAAGTCCCACGTTGCAAAGTGTTGCAGGCACCCGGTGCGAGTCGTTCGCGCTTTATGCCGTCCATCCTGCAGCGTAACGTCGCTCCATCCATTGCAAAGGAGCCAGCGCGATGAAGGGCGATGCCAAGGTCATCGAATATCTCAACAAGGCCCTGCTCAACGAGCTGACCGCGATCAACCAGTACTGGCTGCACTACCGCCTGCTCGCCAACTGGGGCGTCAAGAAGCTGGCCGAGTACGAGCGCCACGAATCGATCGACGAGATGAAGCACGCCGACATGCTGGCGGACCGCATCCTGTTCCTCGATGGCCTGCCCAACTTCCAGGCGCTCGGCCGCCTGCGCGTTGGCGAATCGGTGGAGGAGATTCTCAAGGCTGACCTTGCCTTGGAGATGGATGCCCTGCCGCTGCTCAGGGACGCCATCGCCCACTGTGAATCCGTGCGCGATTTCGTCAGCCGCGATCTTTTCGCCAAGATCCTCGAGAGCGAGGAAGAGCATGTCGACGTGATCGAGAAGCAGTTCGACATGATCGAGCGCATGGGCCTGGCCAACTACATCCAGCTCAACAGCGAAGCCGCCGAAAGCTGATCCTGGCGCTGCGAAGCGGCCTCCTACTCGGCCGCTTCGCTCACTTCCGCGCTTTCCGCCGCCTGACGCGCCCACATTTCGGCGTAGAGGCCATCGCGGCGCAGCAGGTCGGCGTGGTTGCCTTGTTCTGACAGGCGCCCCTGATCCAGCACGAGAATCGTGTCGGAATCGGCAATCGTCGACAAGCGGTGCGCGATCGAGATCGTGGTGCGGTGGCTGGCGACGGCGCGCATGGTGGAGAGGATGTCCTGCTCCGTGCGGGTATCGAGCGCACTGGTCGCCTCATCGAACAGCAGGATTGGCGGGTTCTTCACAAGGGTGCGCGCGATGGCGACGCGCTGCTTTTCGCCGCCCGACAGCTTCAGGCCGCGTTCGCCGACTTCGGTGTCATAGCCTTGCGGCAATCGCGCGATGAAGTCTGCGATCGCCGCGCCCTTGGCGGCGGCCTCGACCTCGGCCATTCCTGCACCGTCACGACCATAGGCGATGTTATAGCCTATAGTGTCGTTGAACAGCACCGAGTCCTGCGGAACGATGCCCAGTGCGGCGCGCAAGGAAGCCTGCGTCACGCCTGCAATGTCCTGCCCGTCGATCAGGATACGCCCGGACCACGGGTCATAGAAGCGGAACAGCAGGCGCGCGATGGTCGACTTGCCCGCGCCTGATGGGCCGACGATGGCCACGCGGCTGCCCGCAGGCACTTCGAACGACAGACCGTGCAGGATCTCGCGATCGCGGTCATAACCGAACACGACATTGTCGAACGTCACCGAGGGCCGGTTCACCACCAGCGCAGGCGCATCGGGGGCGTCTGCCACTTCGATATGCGTGTCGATCAGGCGGAACATTTCGGCCATGTCGATGAGGCCCTGCCGGATGGTGCGATAGACCATGCCGAGCATGTCGAGCGGGCGGAAGAGCTGGGTGAGGTACGTGTTGACGAAGACAAGGTCGCCGACCGTCAGCCGCCCTTGCGACCAACCATAGACCGTCCACGCCATTGCCCCCGCCATCAGCAGGTTGACGATCAGGGCCTGCGCGATGTTGAGCAGGCCAAGGCTGTTTTCGCTCTTCACCGCGGCATCGGCGTAGGCGCGCGCGGCGGAGGCGTATCGCGCTTCCTCGCGCGATTCGGCGCCGAAGTATTTCACCGTCTCGTAGTTCAGCAGCGAATCGACCGCGCGGGCCAGCGCCTGGCCATCGAGCCGGTTCATCTTCTCGCGCAGCGCCGTACGCCATTCGGTGATGGTGCGCGTGGCGTAGACATAGGCGATCACGGCAAGGATCGTCGCCGTGACCAGTCCCAGCCCGAAGTTCAGCCAGAAGATCACGATGACCGCCGTCAGCTCGATCACCGTCGGGGCAATGTTGAACAGCAGGAAATAGAGCATCGTGTCGATGCTCTTGGTTCCGCGCTCGATCACCTTGGTTACCTCGCCGGTGCGGCGGGCGAGGTGGAAGCGCAGCGACAGCTTGTGGAGGCGGGCGAAGACGTTTTCCGCCAGATGCCGCGTGGCGTCCTGGCCAACGCGCTCGAACACGATGTTGCGCAGGTTGTCGAACAACACCCCGGCAAAGCGACCGAGGGCATAGGCCAGGACGAACGCCAGTGCGACAGTCAGGGCAGGCTGAGCGCCTGCCGGAAGCGTCATTGCGTCGACGGCTTTCTTGTATGCGAATGGCAGCGCAAGTGTCGTCGCCTTGCCGAGCAGTACCATGACCACCGCGCCCATGACCCGGCGGCGCAGGACCGCATTGTCGGCAGGCCAGAGGTACGGGAGGAAGCGCTTGAGCGTGGCCCAGCCATCGTGGCGGGCGTCTTTGGGACTCGTCGGTGTATCAGGTGGCATGGGTTCCCACATAGGGAACGTGGACGGCTATGCCAGAGCTTTGAAAGTTTACAGCGGCAAAGGCGGCCTTGCAGGCAGACTGGCAATCAGAACCGGATGCTCCTGTGCGAGTCCGGCATTGCGGTCCCGGGCGGCAGGTCGAACAGCACGCGCCTTGTCGCGAAGTCGATCGCCACCCGCCTGAACATGCGCATCTGCGCCATACCCAGCAGGATTGCCGGGCGCTTGACCAGATCGAGCCGGTGGAACGCCGGGGAGTCGGCAAAGGCGAGGGGAGTATTGTGGATCTGCAACCCTTCGATCTCGATCGTCGAGGCCATGACAATATCCGCATTGAGCGCCTGGCCCGTCACCGAGAACAGTGTCGTCTGCTCGGTGCGGTTGCGGCGGGCCATGGCCTTGCGCAGCGCAAGGTTGCCGATCGAGCTGTCAGACCCGGTATCGAGCACGACGTCGGTGTGGACGCCATCGATGATCGCGTTGGTCATGATCAGCTGGCCCGAACGCCGCTTGGCCTTGACCACGATCTCGAAGCCTTTCGTGCCGCCCAGCGATGCGGCATCGCCAATGGCGATGCGATTGGCGCCGAAGTCTATCAGCACGCGCTGGTCCTGCAGGCTGTCGAGCCCGACGATGCCTTGCGCGCCGATATGCTCGGCTTCCAGCAGCGGCGCGGTCAGGGTATAATATGTCCGCTTGCCGAGGCTTATCTCCTCGACATCGACCAGTTCCACTTGGTGCGAGCCTGCCACGCCGACGACCACGCCATTGCCGGTCACAGGCAGGCCCAACCCTTGCGCCACCTGCCGTGAAAGGACCGTGCGCTCGGAGCCGGTGTCGATCAGGAAATCGTAGGGGCCGCTTTTCCCGATCAGGACCGGGACAGTCATGCGATCATGTCTGTCCCGTTGGAGCTGCACAAGCTCGTCAGCAGGTGATGGGAAGGGCTGGGTCGCCGGTTCGCTGGCGAACGCCGGCGGCACGATGCTGGCCAGCGCAAGCATGAAAAGCCTTCGCGAAAACACCGGCAAAGGGTGGCCCTGTGGCATGGCGACTTCTCCCATGCCTGATTTACGCCTGCATGGGCGCCTTGGCGAGTCCTTAGCGCGTGGCGGGGGACGAGCGACGAATGAGCGCCAGCAGTCCGCGAGCGATCTCGTGGATCTCGGCGTAAAGCGGATGGCCGAGCACTCGCAAGGAGGCGAGCCACAGCACGATCCCGAGCGCAACAGTCGATGCGGCCTGCACCAGCCCGAGTTCGGCGGGACCTTGCCCGATGAAGAACCCCAGCAATAACGGCAGGACTGCGGCCAGCGAGACGGCGGCACTACGCAACCAGCCCAGCAGGATGTCGCGGTAACGCAGCTCGAGTGTCGAAGCCAGCAAGGGCAGGTAGATCACGACCCATAGCCCGGCATGTATCACGCGCGAGGCGGCCACCCATTCCAGCCCCAGCGGCGCAGTAAGTGCGATCAGCACCACGGACAGCACCGTCTCGATGACCATGCAGCGCATGAGCGGCTTCAGCCGTCCCATAAGCACCGGCAGGTCTGCATAGAGCGGCAGCGCGACGTAGCCGATCTGCGAGAGCGCAACCCAGGTGAGCAGGGGCGCCGCTGCCATCCAGCGCTCGCCGTAAAGCAACCTGATCAGGGGCTCGCCGAGCACCGCGATGCCCGCCATGGCCGGCCAGGTTACCCCGGTATAGGCCGCCAGCACGCGCAGATAGGGTGGCCCCAAGGGTTCACCGCTATCGCGGATCCGGCGAAACGCGGGATAGAAGACGCCGGTAACCGCACCCGCGATCAGCAGGCGCAACTGCAGGGCCAATCCCGATGCGCGCGCAAAGAGGCCGACAGCGGCGCTGTCGATCATGCGCCCGATGACCAGCTCCGGCGCGCGGGCAGAGAGTGAACTGCAGACCACTTGTACGGTGTTGGTGCCGCCCAGTGCCATGACGTCTGCCGCGCGCGCTATCTTTGGCGGCCACGGCAGCATGCCGCCCGAACGCCACTGACTGATGAGCAACCGCGCCGCCTGTTGTGCGAAGGCCCCCCAGGCGAGGGCAAGCGCGCCATGACCAAGGATCGCCAGGATCAATGCGGTCAAGGCGTTGGCCACCGCCGCTCCGACCTCGATCATCGTGTTCGAACGATAGTCCATGCGGCGCTGGCAGGTCGCCTGGGGGACGATCGCCAGCGGCACGAGCAGGTAGGATGCCGCGATGACCAGAGTGATCGGCAGCAATTGCGGATCGCCATAGAAGACAGCGATCGGCCAGGCACTGGCGAGAGCGAGAAGCGCTATCCCCCAGGCGAAGACCACCGAAATCGTGAAAGCGGACCGCAGTTTCTCTGCCGTGAGATCGCGCTCTCCGTTGATATAACGCGTGACGCCGAAATCCTGCAGGAATGCGACCAGCGTGACCGCGGCAAAGGCGATCGAGAACCGGCCCAGCTGATCGGGCGTGATGTACCAGCGCGCGAGCACGATGCTGGCCACGAACTGCAGCGCAAAGGAGGCATATTGCGAGATCAGCGCCCAGACGGCTGCCGCGCGGACAGACATCATCGGTGCGCCAGTCCGGTCGGTTGTCTGGTCGGCGGGTGATTGCGGAGCGGCCATCGTCAAATACGCAGGAGCAGGGCTATTGCCAGTCGCATGGCGCGTAATGGCACGCCGAACAGGACAAGACGCATTACCGTGCGCCAAAGCTCTGGTCCGTTGCCCCCGTCGCGAACATGGCCGATCAGGAGGGGGAAACCTGCGCCGCGCATGGCATCGCGCGAATAAATGGCGCCCCGCGCAACCTTGTCCCGGATCTGGCGAGACAGGCCCGGAGTGTCGAACACCCGGTCCAGCGCCTCGACGGCGGGAAGCTGCTGCATATGCTCTGTGGGATCCGGTCGGCCGAGCTGACGCTCGCGGTAGGCGAGTTGGGCAACGGCGGCCCCGTATTGCTGCGCGAACGCATGGCGGTTCGAAATCTGCCCAGCATAATGCCGATAGCTGAGCAGGCGTTCGGGAATGTTCGCCAGTTTCGTGACCGATGCCAGTCGCAGCCAGAGATCGTAATCTTCGCAATGCCGATAGGCGACGTGATAGCCCCCAACGGCGCGAACGATGTCTCGTCGCGCCATGATGGTGGGATGGCTCAGCGGGCTGCGCTGCTCTATGATGGCGAGAACATCGTCGAAGGTGACAGGGTGCTCGGGCGCATGCGTCACGAACGGTCGGTCATACTCGTCAATGTCCTCGGTCCACGTACCAATGACGCCGTGATCCGGATTGGCCTCGAGAAAGGCAACTTGGCGCGCGAAGCGATCCTGCCGGCAGACGTCATCTGCGTCCATCCGGGCGAACAAGGGAGCACGCGCTGCCGCCAGCAGTTCGTTCAGGCTGGCAATGAGGCCCCGATTCTCTCTCGCAATCACCCGGATGCGCGAATCCTGCGCGGCGTGGTGCCTGGCGATCTCGACGCTGCGATCATTCGATCCGTCATCCAGTATCAGGAATTCGAAGTCGGCGAAGGTCTGCCGGCGCACGCTGGCGATGGCTGCATCGAGGAACCGCTCACCATTATAGACGCTCATCGCGACGCTGACAGCCGGGGTGACAGGCC